>JAKIWE010000020.1 GCA_022750195.1 Thermoplasmata archaeon
TCGCCGACCAGCTGTACGCGAGCTACGCGACGGGAAAGGACCAGCGCGCCCTCTCGGCCATCGTCGGAGAAGACTCGCTCAGCGCCGTCGACCGGATCTACCTGAAAATCGCCGAGCGGTTCGAGAACGAGTTCGTCAACCAGCGACCCGACGAGGACCGCTCGATCGACGACAGCCTCGCGATCGCCTGGGACATCCTTTCGGAGCTACCCGAGTCGGAACTGAAGCGGCTCAAGCCCGAGTTCATCGCGAAGTACAAGACGAAGCAGGCGGCGTAAGTCGACCCTCGCCCATCCGGAGCGGAACGTGGCCCAGGAGAACATCCGCCCAACGCGGCTCGAACTCCTCCGTACCCGACGGCGGATCGTCCTCGCGAAGAAGGGGCTCAACCTCCTCAAGTTGAAGCGCTCCGCCCTGATCGCCGAATTCTTCAATCTCTCCAAGCAAGCGCTCGCCCTCCGGGGCGACCTGCAGAAGAAGATTGGGCGCGGCTACGCGTCGATCCGGCAGGCGGAGATGATGGAAGGACCAACCCGGCTCGAGTCGATCTCGATGCTGTTGCCAGAGGTCCTTCCCGTGAAGGTCTCCACGAAGAACGTCATGGGCGTGAAGACGCCGAAGGTGGACGCTGGCGCCTACTCGCCCGTCGCCGCCCCGGCGCTGCTCGACCTTCCGACGCCAATCATGGAGTCAATCCGCCACTTCCAGGGGATCTACCAGGTCATCCTCGACATCGCCGAGAAGGAGAATGCCCTGCGGCGGCTCCTCAAGGAGATCGAGAAGACCAAGCGGCGGGCGAGCGCCATTGAGAACGTCCTCATCCCGCGGCTCCAGGGAACGGTACGGTACATCAAATTCCGTTTCGACGAGCTCGAGCGGGATGCGTTCAGCATGCTGAAGACCGTGAAGCGGAAGATGGAAGCCGAGGAGGCGAAGGCGGCCGATGCTCTCGCTGCGTAACCCTTCTCCGGCCGTCGCCCGATTCCGCCGTGTGGTCACACTCTCGCTGCTGATCCGGGTCGTCGTCCTGATGGTGGCGGGCTATCTGATCTTGACGTACGTGGGAGGAACGTAACTTGACCGATGCAACGGGAGCGCCGGGCGAAACGAACGCGTCGATCGAGGCACTCAAGCGGTTGAAGGCCGCGGAGTCCGAGACGGAGGCGAAGCTCCGTCAGGTCCGCGAAGAGGGCTCCGAGCACCTCAAGCAGCTCACGCTCTCCGCCGAGGAGTCGGTCCGGGCCGCGAAGGCCTCCGCCGAGCGCGAAGCGGAAGCGACGATCGAACGGGCGCGCTCTGGGCTCACCGTCGACGTCGCGGCACTCCTCAAAGTCGGAGAAGCCGACGCGGCGAAGGTCGGGGTCCGCTCCAAGGCGGCGCTGGCGAGCCTCGAATCCAAACTGCTCGACGCCGTGCTCGGGGAGTTCCGCTCCGACTGAGCTACGAGGTCGTTCGTGCCGTTCCTGCGCCCGCTTCCGTTCTCGAAGGTCGCCATCCTCGGGCTCAACGAGGACCGCGAGGTGATCCTCGCCGTGCTCCACGACCTCGGGGTCCTCCAGGTCGAGCCGATCGGAAAGGACGCACTCGAATACCTCGAACCGGAACGCGCGAGCGAGCTGCAGCGCCACGTCGCCGACCAGCTGGTCCGGTTCCGGGGCCTGCTCGTCGCCCTCCCGAAGTCACCGGTCGGCGCACCGTTCGCCTTCCGCAACATCGACGAGCTCTCCGCGGCGGCGAAGACCATCCCCATCGACCCCGAGGTCGGCCGTCTGAAGCGCGAAGAAGATCAGCTCACCACGGAGCGCCGCTCCCTCGAGGAGACCATCGACCTCCTGGCCCGCTTCGCGTTCTTCGGCGGCCGGTACGGCGACCTCAGTGCGAAGTCGGCTGTCGCGCTCTTTGGCGAAGGCGAACCGGACGCGGTCGAGGAGTGGCGGGCCGCGGCCCCGTCCCTCCGGGCCGCCCCTCTCGCGCTTCACGCGGCCGACAAGAAATCGGTCCGCTTCCTCCTGGCCGTCCCTTCGACCGAGATCGAGTCGGTCACTCGATTGGCCGCGGCCCACAACGTCCGCCTCACCAGCGCGCCCAAGCTCGAGGGCACCGCTGCCGAGGAGACCCCGAAGTTGCGGGCCCGGCTCGCCATAGTCGACCAGCGGCTCGCGGAGATCCACGTTCGTCTCGCCGAACTCGCGAAGGAATGGTATCCCCGCGTGGCCGCGCTCGCGGAGGCGTTCGAGATCGAGAACCGGAAGCTCGACGTCCACAGCCGTCTCGGCACGAGCCGCCGCGCCTTCGACCTGGAAGGATGGGTCCCGACCCGCGACCTCGCCCAGCTGAAGCGGACGCTGCTCGCCTCGGTCAGCGACCGGGCCGAGGTGTTCGAGGTCCCGACCCACGAGGAGCCTCCGACGTTCATCGAGAACCGCGCCGGGGTCCGGCGGTTCGAGTTCTTCATCCGGTTCTACTCCCTCCCCCAGGCGACCGAGTGGGACCCGACGATTGTCTTCGCGATCGTCTTCCCGATCTTCTTCGGCCTGATGCTCGCCGACTGGGGGTACGGGCTCGTCATCCTCGGCTTCTGCGTCTGGATGATCGCAAACTTCCCCGGTCGGAAGTACGTCCCCGGGCCGATCAAGAACTTCCTGAAAATGATCATGGCGCCCTCGGGGATGCGCTCGCTCGCCTACGCCCTCCTCCCGGGCTGCCTGCTCGCGATCGCCCTCGGCCTCGTCTTCAACGCCTTCTTCGGCGCCGCGGTGATCCCCGGGTACCACTCGCCGGTCGACCCGATCGACCACGTCGGGACGTACCTGGTTCTCGCCGGCTACATCGGCATCGCGATGGTCGTCTTCGGCTTCGCCCTCGGCGCTCTCAAGGAGTACTTCCACCACCGGTACCGGCACGCGGCCGCGAAGGTCGGCGGGATCGCGGCGACGTTCGGGATCTCCCTCCTCGGCCTCGGACTCATCCACACATCCTTCGGGGACCCGCTCTTGCTCTACGGTCCGCTCGCCCTCGTCATCGCGGGGGCGCTCCTCTTCGCCATCGGCGAGGG
>JAKIWE010000021.1 GCA_022750195.1 Thermoplasmata archaeon
CGGTGAAGTTCGCGCTGAACTGCACCGTCGTGACGTTCTGCAAGGTGTAGGTCACATTGACCAGCGTCTGAACGGGTTCCGCGACCGGGGAGCCCGGGTCCGTCGTGGGCACCCAATACATGTCCGGCGTTCCCGAGGGGACCGTCCAGACCGTGAACTGGACCGCGGTCTGGCCCGTCGAGACGTTCAGCCACGCGTTCGTCGACGTGCTCGACACGGTACCGATCGCCGAGGAGTTCACGACCGTCGTGACGCCCCAGGTAGTCCCCGACGGAAGTCCGGTCTGGTGGAACGTCAGGGGGTAGTTCTTCGCGGTGTAGCAGTGGAGCGTGCCGCTGTACCCGTAGCAGTAGCCGCTCATCAGGAAGTTCGCGGTCTCGTTGATCGGGGTGCTCCCTACCGTCAGGGTGAACGACGTCGCATTGGTGCTCACCGAGCCGATGCCCGTGCCCGTCCACGACTGCCAGGTCAGGTTGTAGTAGTAGCAGGAGGTGCCGCACGTGATCGCCTGCGGCGCGACGGTGAACGTCATCGTCGAATTCACCGGGACCCAATACGAGCCGGGCAGCGGGGTCATCGAGTACGTCGCCCCGTTGGCTCCCGAGGTCAGGTAGTAGTAGTACAGCGGTGGGACGACGAACACCTGGACCTCGACGAGCTCCGAGAACGAGAACTTCAGTGTGGCGTTCGCCGAGAACGCACTCGGGGCCGTGGGATTCGTTGGTGCCGCGGTCGACTGCCAGGCGATCCCGGGAGTCGAGTTGACCCAGGGCACGGACCAGGAGACCGGCTCCGTCGGCGGAACCCCCGAGACGGCCAAGTTGGTTCCCGCGAGTGCCGCACGGTAATTGCCGAGGACCTCGGCCGACCACCTCGCCCCCGCCGTCAGATTGGTCTCGTTGAAGGTGACGGTCACGCCCGGCCCGGAGAAGAGCCACGAAACTACGACGGTGGTGTTCGACTCGGGCTCGTACGGGTCCTGGTAGCCACAGAACGGCGTCGTGGTCGCGGGCGGACAGAACGAGTTCGTCCACGCGAACAGCACCTGACCCGAGGGGGCGGTGGTCGCCGACTCGTACTCGCCCGTGTAGGGGTAGTCGAACGGCGGGACGACGTACGGGGAGATCACGTACGGTCCGTTCCAGGACGTGCCGTTGTCCGAGGTGTTGAAGTACATCTGCTCGAACCCGCCGCAGTACGAGTAGGTCGAGTACGGCGCGCAGATCGACTGGTTGTAGTACTCGAACATGACGTGGGCCGTGCCGTTGTGGTCGACGACAATCGTCGGGTAGAACTCGTAGTTCTCGGGTCCGTGATACGGGTTGACGAGTTGGCCGACCTCCTGGGGCTGCGACCAGTTCGCGCCGCCGTTCGAGGAGTTCGTGAAGGCCGTCGTCCCCTCGTCCCCGAGATAGCAGCTCGAAGGGTTGTAGCAGAACGTCCCAATCGCGACCGAGGGGAAGACCAGGTAGAGCTGGCCGTTCACGCCGTTGTAGCCGATCTGCGGGGAGATCCCCACGAATCCGCCGTAGTTCCCCGAACCGCTCTGGTAGGAGAAGCCGGTGTTGTTGACCGCCGTGCGGACGGTCCAGTTGCCGACGCCGCCGGTGGCGTTCGCTACGACAACGTCCATCGTCGAGATCCCGTACGGGTAGCATCCGGACGGCTGGCAGTAGTTCTGCGTGTAGCTCAGCCCCGTCGCATAGGTCACGTAGACCTGGCCGTTCGACGCGGCCAGGACGAACGGGTTTACCGAATATCCCGTCGCGTAGTAGTTGTAGAGCGGATGACCGCCATCGCCGATCGTCGGGAAATTGACGGGTGCGCTCCAGTTGACCCCGCCGTTGCTCGATGTGATCAGATGGACTCCCGCGGAGTACTCACGAGAGCATCCGTTCGCGTCGGTCAGGTTCTCCCAAGCGAGGTAGACCGAGTTTCCGCTCGCGGCGATGGAGGGTCGGAACGCCGGGAACCCGGTCGCGGAACTGCAGACCGCCGAGACCGCCGAGGGATTGAACGTGGAGTTTACCACCGCCGGGGCCGTCCAGTTCGCTCCGCCGTTGTAGCTCTCCTGGACGACCAGGTCGGCGTACGGAATCTGGTAGGGGTAGATGTCCGGCGTGTACGGCCGCGAGCAGTAGATGGACGAGCACGTCGTATCGCTGAACTGGACGTAGGCGAGCACGAGGGTCCCGTTCGAGAGACTCGTCAGGGACGGCTCCCACGAATTGGAGAGGTTCTGTGCGGCGCTGCAGTTCTGGTTCCCGAGGAACAGCATCGGGTTCCAGCTGACGCCGCCGTTGGTGGACGACTGGAAGGCGACGTCGAGCGTCGTGTTGTTCGAGAGGTTGGCCACGCCCGGGCAGTGGGTGTAGTTGGTCCAGACGGTGTACGCGACCCCGATCACTCCCGAGGAGGTGACGTTGATCGACGGGTCAAAGGTGGTGTTGGGGCATGTGAACGTCGGATAGAAGTAGTAGGGTTTCCCGCACGAGAGGTTCTGGAGCCCGGGATGCGAGAGGTTCGTCGTGTCGAAGAACGTCCCGCGGCCGGAGGCCGACGGGGTTCCGGCCGGATGCGGACTGAATCGAAGCGCTCCGGAAGCGGCACCCATCGAGCTCGGGACGGCAGGCACGGACGAGGCCGCGGCCACGGAAGCCCCGTGGAGCGTCGTCGTCGAGCTTCCAGTTGGATCGACCATCGGGCTCCCCCGTGCGCTCGGCAGGCCGTAGATGAAGAACGCCGAGACGACGAGCAGCGCCGTCAGCGCCAGCGCGACGTGTCGCCGCCGAGCGTCCATCGACCGTCCGTTCGTCCCCGCCGTTCCGCCTGCGCGTTCGCGCGCGTTCGTGATCATGGTGAACCTCCCTCCACCGGCTCTTCGGCCATCGGCTCGGCCGGGGGCGACCATCCCTGGGGCGCCTCGGTCGGCGGCCGGCGCATCCGCATCACGGCGATTCCGACGATCAGGCCGACCAACAGCCCGACGAGGCCGAGGATGGCCCATGTCGTGGTGTTGTTCCAGACGGACGTGATGA
>JAKIWE010000006.1 GCA_022750195.1 Thermoplasmata archaeon
GCATGGCTTAAGCGAACTCCAATAGCGGTGCCCGCCGGCAGGATCAACCGGATTTAGGCACATCTATCTTGGCACATTATTATCCTTCTTGGCGTACGATTTCGTGACCGATCTCGCTGATTGGCGGAACTATTGCTCTATGCATCGTTGAGCTAACGAGCGTATTCGACAAACTTCCTCCCCTGTCGGTCCCGAGAGGTCACTCCCCGTCTCCGGGGAGGGGTTCTCGGGGCTCCACGCCCGATCGGGCCATCTGTGGCGCCTCCTGGAAGAACCGGATCATCTGTCCCCGGCTCGCCGTGGCGACGCCCCACCGAGCCGTCCCCGAAGGGTCAGCCGCGGCGGCTCCCGTTGTCAGTGGGGGACCGTATTTAACGGAGCCGCCCGGACGTCGGCGTTTCGGAGCGCAGGGCAGCCTCGTCGCACGAAGAAGCGAAGGAAGGCCACCTGCACTCCCTTTCACGCCCTGGCGTCGACGATCACGCATTCGGCCGGGAGAGCCAGGCCGTCGGGGGTCTGCCAACGGGTGAGGTTCGATCGGGTCTCCTGGAGGATCTCGGCCTGGACGTCGGCGGACTCTTCGTGCAGGGAGTGGCCAATCGGGGTAGCCTCCAGCAAGGAACGGAGGTAGTCGTCCGCGTCGCGGAAGCGGAGCGTGTGGGCCACGTGGACCTCCTGGGCCCCGTGAAAGCCGGCCGCTTCCAGGAACGCCACCATCTCGCCGGGTCCACCCGTCTCGTATGGCGTGGGAATGTATCCGCTCTCGTCCGGTTCGGCGTGTCGAAGCATCGGCTCGATGATCGCGTGGAGGAACGGCACCTTGTCGCCCGTGCTCCACACGCTGACACAGATCCGACCACCGGGGCGAAGCACCCGGTGGGACTCCCGAGCGGCCTTCTCCGGGTCCGTGAAGATCTGGAAGCCGAAGGAGCTCACCGCGGCATCGAACTTCCCCGGCGGGAACGTGAGATTCGAGCAGTCCATCGCCTCGAACGTCGCGTTCCTCTGCCCCCGCGCCTCGGCGACCCTCCGAGCGATCGCGACCATGTTCTCCGAGAGATCGACTCCGGTCACACGGCCCGACTCCCCGACGCGCCGGGCGATGGTCATTGCCGGTTCCCCCGGACCCGTGCCGAGGTCGAGCACCGTCTCCCCCGGCTTTGGGTCCAAACGGCCGACGAGGTCGGAGCGGAACGGCTCGAGGACCTTCATCAGGGCCACATAGGCTTCCGCACTCTCGTTCCACGATGTCCGAGTGTACTCTCGGTAGTACTCGTCGGTGTATTGCCAAGGCATGTCGATCGGTCGTCGTACGATCGGTCCAGTTATCCGCTTGCTCCTCGGCTCGGGCGCTACCGAGCCCGACTCCCGGTTTTCTCCCTGACGCTAGAGGACCCTCCTCTGGGGAGCAGAAGGGGATCGGCCTCCGAGGATCACCCTAGCCAGGCTGTCTCCGGAAATCCCTGGAAATGTCGATCGCCCGAGAGGAGCCGAGCGTCGTGCAGGCGCGCCGTAGCGAGCACCAGTCCGTCGGCGAGCCCCGGAGGTACCACGCCCCGCGCCTTGGAGGCGGCACGAAGGTCCGTAGTCGCTCGGGACGCCAAGATCGCGAGCGTCCCGTCGATGGGAACGATCCGGCTCGCCTCCGCGATCGAACCTAGCAGTAGGCCCACCTGGGATTCGTCGAGTCCGTCCCGCCGGCACCGGAGGGCTACTTCGGCGAGGACGATAGCCGGGGTGAGGAGCTCTTCGGACCGGGCGAGCCACTCGTTCGCCTCCCGGCCAAGAGGCGTTCCGCGGATCATCTCAATCCACGCGAAGGTGTCAATAGTGAGATTCAAGCCGACCCTCCTCGGTGAACTTCGAGACGACCCCCTTCCCGCTCCCGAATAGACGGTTCAGCGCCCGCCTCCGGCGCTCTCGGAGCAGCTTCTGAATGGTTTCGTCCACGCTCCCGGTGCCAAAGACGGTGCGGAGCTCATTGAGTCGGCGAAGGGTCTCCCGCGATACTCGAACGGACGTGTCGGCCGACGACATTCCCAGGATGCATGCTTGCATGCGAAATAACGTGTTCTGAGTCGATGAACGGTGGAGGCGACGAGCGCCCGGTCGACCGCGCATCGGCGGGAACGGCGAGGAGCGTTCTCTCCCCGAGAGGAGGCGCTACGACGGAAACGTCCTACTCCCCGACGGAGCCGCCACGTGCGGCGGGGGTGGGCCGGTTTCGACCTCGAAGACGGCGTGGTCGATGCCGAGTTCGGACGCCATCCGCCGCCGAAGTTCCGTGATCACCACCATGCTCTGGCGCACCGAGACGTCAGCGAGCAGTACGTGGGCGGTGAGGCTGGTGAAGTTCGAGCAGATCGCCCACACGTGCACGTCGTGGAGCTCCCGAACGCCAGGGACGCGAAGGGCGGTGGCGCGCACCCGCTCCACGGAAAGCCCCTGCGGCATCTTGTCGGTCAACAGCCGGTACGAGTCACGGAACAGCGGGGCGGAGAGCGCGACCAAGAACACCCCGAGCAACAGCGAGGCCCCCGCGTCCACCCACCCGAGCGCGGGGCGCAGGAGCAGGACGACTCCGACCGTGACCACCGTCCCGGTGACCACCAAGTCCGAGGTCACGTGTCGGAACACGCCCCGCAGATTGATGTCCCGGGACGCGGCGAGCCCGGGGCGCAAGAGCAGCGCCGCCGCGAGCCGCACCCCGATGGTAGGGAGCGCAACCGCCAGGACCCAGAAGGCGCTGGGCGCCGCGCCCAGGGCCGGGGTATGGTCGAGAAGGCTCCAAGCGGCGGTGGCTCCGAAGCCGACCCCCAGGCCCGTGATCGCGGCGGCGTTCGCGAATCCGGCGAGGACCTCGGTGCGGTGAAGACCGAAGGTGTACTCCTCGGAGACTCCGCGCAAGGTCGCGGAGACAGCCAGCGAGGCCGCCGCGAACGCGAGAAGGTCCGGGATGTTGTGCAAAGCGTCCAGCAGGAGGGCCAGGCTCCTCCCCTGCCAGGCGCCGATCGTCTCGAACACCAAGACGACGGCCGCGAGGAGAAGGTTGATCTTGAGACGGCGGGAGACGCCCGTCGCTCCCTCGCTCTCTCCGTGCGGGAGTATCGGCATGGACGGGATTGCGACCGATCGGTCCCCCTACCGAGGGCGCGACGAGAGATAGGCCCAACCCCGACAGCGTGCCGGTCGGTGGGCGCCGGGGGATTCGCGGGCCTGCTACGCCCGGGACACCAGGTCGATCCACCGGGGGAGCTCGGTCAGGGACGTGATCTCCGGCGGGTCGTCGCTGAAGCCGGTGCCGCCGCGGTGCAACCACACACCGAGGAGCCCGGCGGCGCGAGCCCCGCGTGCGTCGGTGTTCGGCAGGTCGCCCACATGGCAAGCCTCCTCCGGACGGACCCCGAGTCGTGCGGCGGCCCGTTGGAACATCTCTCGGGCGGGTTTCTTTACGCCCTCCGAGTACGACGAGAGCACGGCCGAAAAGTAGGCACTGATGCCGGCCTCCTCGAGCGTCTCACGGACCGCGGCCTCGGGGCGTTCGGTGTTCGAGACCACCGCGAGCCGGTGGCCGCGGCGGCGCAAGGCGTCGAGGCAGCGCCGAGTATCGGAGAAGAGGTGGACGCGCCGCGGTCGACGACGGATCCTCGTCAGGAACTTCATTACGTCGGCGTCGCTCGGCGCATCCCCTCGGGCGGCGGCGAACACCGCTGTCCAGAACTCCGAGCGTTCCGGCGGAGGAGGAGGGGCCCGGTCGAACTCGTCGAGCTTTTGGACGTAGAAGTGGGCCATCCGGTCGGGTTCGACGAACAGCCCGAGCTCGTCGGCCTCTTCGCTCCAACCGAGGAAGTCGCGAAGGTCGACCAGGGTCCCATCGAGGTCGAACAGTACCGCGCGGATCATCGTCCCCTCAGGAACGGGGTGTCGCGGTCTGAGCGACGATGCGCGCGTCCCCGTCGCGCCATGCGAGGGGCGGCAAGGGGGCAGACTTCCATATACGCCCGTCGGAGGAAGCGTACGACGGGCGGCCCTCCCCAACGGGCGCACCGGGTGCCCCGGCCCGCCTGACCTCCCGACGGTTACGCTACGCTCACCGAGTTGACGTCGGAGTGCCGCATCAGGATCGCCCGGGCGACCTTGAGATTCTTGCCGGCCTTGCCGATCGCTCGCGCCTTCCACGCCGGGTCGACGGTCACCGTCGCGTGCCGGCCGCCGCCCTTCGGCAGGAAGTCGACTTTCTTCGGGGTGAACGGGAAGAAGACGTTCTTCACGAGGACCTCCGCGTCGTCGGAGTACTCGACCACCTGGATCTCCTTCTTGAGCATCTCCTTGAGACGCTCGACGACCGCACCCCCCGGGCCCACGGCTTTCGGGATCTCGCCGGGGTAGACCAGGAACACGAGCTTGTCCTCGGCGACGAGGCAGTCCTTGACCCGGGCTCCCGTCCGCTCTTCGAAGAGCCGGAGGTAGGCGAGCGTCTCGGTGTCGAAGGCGATCTCCGTCACGGTCTCTCTCGCTACGGCGTCTCATCCATCTTCAGCTTTGGGGCGCTCTCCTGACGGAGGTCGGGGTCGTCGACCTCCGCCGGTGAAGGGCGGCGCGAAGCGGTGACGCCTCGTGTCCGCGGACGCGGCTTACGGGAGGAGCGGGGCCGGGACGGAGGGCGCCAACCGGCTGAGGCTCACCAGCTCTCCGCCCACCAGCAGCAACGTGACGCCGAGGACGAGGTCGAGCCACGCCGCGACCCAGGAGGAGACTGCGGCCCCAGGAACGAAGAAGGCCACGGCGGCCAGTATCAGCAGAAAGCCACCTACGACAAGGATCTCGATGGCGATCACTCGGATTCGCTTGGCAAGATTCACGGTGGACTCCCCCGCTCCGAAGAAGCGTTGGTGACTCCGAGGAATCATGTAGGGTTGAAGAGGTTCCTCCAGCAACTTCTGCGGCCCGGGGTCCGGGAACGTCCCGGGCGCGGCACGCCGGTTCAGTTGGTTTCGACGGAGAGGATCGCGGAGGAGCCGGGGTCGATGACGGCGAGCGCGCTGATCGGGAACGGCTTGCCGCACGCCGCGCCGAGCTCGAGGCTCGTCCCCTCGTAGTGGTAGACCGGGACCCGGTCGACCTTCTTTTCACGGGTCAGCTTCGGCTCCGGGCAGGTGGTGGCGACGACCAGCAGCTTCGCCTTTTTCTCATGGGCGCTCTCGAGCGACTCGCGGACGCCGATCTTCACGGTGCCGGTCTGGAGCGCGACCTTGAGCGCGTGGGCCAGGTCCATGGCGTTCAGGCCTCCGACTTGACCGGTTCGCTCGGGACGACCACCGGCTCCGGCGGTAGCAACGACTTCGGCGGTGGCCGGTAGATCAGGTTGACGGCGCCGGTGCCGAGGGTGATCGGCTGCCCGACGATGATGTTCTCGGCGACGCCCTTGAGCTCGTCGACCTCGCCGATGATCGCGGCGCGGAGCAGGTGAGCGGCCGTGATCTCGAAGGCGGCCCGGGCGAGGACGCTGGTCTTCTTCCCGCTGATCCCGTGGCGGCCGATCGCGCGGATGTCCCCTTCGTTGGTCATCACGTCCGCGACGAGCATCAGGTGCCGGATGTCGACGGCGAGCCCCTGCTCGGCCAGGGTCCGGTTCGCTTCCAGCATGAGCGCCGCGCGCGCGGCCTCGACGCCGAACACCTTGTAGATCTCGAAGACGGAGTTGGTGGTCGTCCTGGACGCGTCGACCCCGGCGATGCCGAGCACGCCCTCCAGGGCCGAGCCCTCGGTGTAGATCACGTACTCTTCCTTCTCCTTCTTGATCAGCGCCCGCTTGATCCCGGCCACGCCCTTGATGCGGATGATGCGGGCCTCCTCGCTCGCGGCGAGGAGCTTCTTGTACGGCATTTCCTCGGCCGGCTCCTCCTTCTTGGAGACCTTGCCCGGCGCAGGGGTCGGGGCCTCGGCGAGCTGGATCTCGAAGCTGCGGGTCTCGCCGCCGCCGCTCCCGTTGGAGATCTTCACCTTTCGGACGTCCAGGTTCTCGGCGAGGGCCGCCTCGAGGTCGGCGCGCTTGACGCCTCGGGCCTGCATCGCCGACGGCTGGGGCGTGACGACGACCTTGAGCTCCTCGACGACCGTCCCGATCGAGGCGACATCGGGGACCGTCGTGACCTCGATCTGGAGCGCGATCTGCTCGACCGCGACGCGGTCGCTCTTGAGCTTCTTCTCGACGTAGACCGTCATCATCGGCGTGGAGGGGACGCGACGGGCGTCGACGAGCTCGATCAGCCGCGGCAGGCCGAGCGTGACGTTCATCTCGGCGACCCCGGCGTAGTGGAACGTTCGCAGGGTCATCTGCGTCCCGGGCTCTCCGATCGACTGCGCGGCGAGGATCCCCACGGACTCGTGGGCATCTACACGGTTGTGCGCGTAGCGCGTCACGACGGCGCGAACGACCTTGGGAAGCTCGGCCGGGGTGACCTTCAGGTGGTGGAGCCGGCGGCGGAGCTCGTCGGCGAGCGCCTCGGGGAGGACGACCCCCTCCTTCGCGGCGATCTCGACGATCCGTTCGCGCAGCGTCTTCCCGGGGCCGTTCTCTTTCTTCTTCTCGGCGGGCATGGTACCTAGCCTCCGAAGTCCGGGCCCTCTTCGGGGGCGCCGAACTCCTCGGTCTCCTCTTCCTCGCCCTCTTCCTCGAGCTGGGCCTCGGCGAGCAGGTCCATCTCTTCCTCGCCGACCGTCGGGGCGCCGGTGAGGTTCTCGAACGTGCCGTCCGCGTTCGTCCGGATGCGCCGGCCGAGCACGGTGGAGAGGATCTCATCGAGCGCGACCGCGGCGCCCTGGAACGAGCGCGTGGGGTCGACGCCGTCCTCGCCGTACTTGTACTCGATGATCGTCCCCGCGGTGTTCCGGACCGTCCCGTCCTCGATCACCTTGAGGTCCTCAAGGGCGTTGATCAGCCGCCGCTGCATGTACCCCGAGCGGCTCGTGCGGACGGCCGTGTCGACCAGGCCCTCGCGCCCGCCCATCGAGTGGAAGAAGTACTCCGTGGGGGAGAGGCCCTTCTTGTAGCTCGACGAGACGAAGCCTCGGGCGTCCGCGCCCAGGTCGCCCCGCGGGAAGTGCGGGAGCGTCCGGTTGTAGTAGCCGCGGAGCAGCCGTTCGCCCCGCACCGACTGCTGGCCGACGGCGCCGGCCATCTGCGTCAGGTTGAGCATCGAGCCGCGCGCGCCGGATTTCGCGAGAATGACGGCGGGGTTCTCGAGCCCGAGGTACCGCCCCGCGATCTCACCGGCCTGGTCACGAGCCTTGCCGAGCTCGCGCCGGACCTGGACCTCGAGGGTCTCCTCCAGCGATCGGCCGGCCATCTGCTCGAGCTTGCCCTGATTGTACTGCTCGACGTACTCGGTGACCAGGACCCGCGCCTTCGCGAGCGCGTCCTCGATCTCCTTGCGGGCGTTCTCGGGAACGTCCTCGTCGTCGATCCCGGTCGAGAGGCCCGCGAGGCCGATCGACGTGATCGCGAGCCGGCTCATCTCGTCCAGGAACCGTCGCGCCCGGTCCATCCCGTCGTTCCGGGCGATGGCGTCCAGGATCGCGCCCTTCTCGTAGGCGATCGCCTTCTTGTCGATCGCGCCGGCGAGGAGCACGCCCTTCTCGATCACGACGGTCGCGTCGTGCTCGCACTTCAAGGGGGCGCAGTCGCACCGGTTCCAGATGTTGGAGTGGAACTCGAGGTTGAGGTCCTTGGGGAGCGTGAGGCTGAACAGCTGCTTGCCCGTCCAGTACTCCGAGCCGTCCTTCTCCGTCCCCACCGGGGGCGGGACCGGGTACCGCAGCTTCGAGAGCAGGTAGGTGACCTCGCTCCGGGTGAACCGCGGGTTCTGGTAGGTCAGCAGGAAGGCGGCGGTGATGTGGTCGTGGAGCATCCCGATGATCGGGCCGCCGTACCGGGGCGAGAGGATGTGCTCCTCGACCTTCATGAGCACCTTCGCCTCGGCGCGCGCCTCCTGGCTCTGGAGGACGTGGAGGTTCATCTCGTCGCCATCGAAGTCCGCGTTGTACGGCGGGCAGTCGCAGAGGTTGAACCGGAACGTCTTGTGCGGAAGGATCCGGACGAAGTGGGCCATCATGCTCATCCGGTGGAGCGACGGCTGCCGGTTGAACAGGACGATGTCGCCGTCGACGAGCTGGCGCTCGACGACGCAGCCCGGCGCGACCAGCTCGGCGCACGCTTCCGCGTTCTTGTCCATGACCTTGATCCGCTGGCCGTCCTCGCGGATCAGGTAGTTCACGCCGCACTGGTACTCCTTCGCGGGCCCGTACGGCGGCGACGGGCCGCGCTTGACGAGCCCCTTGGCGACCTCCATGTTGTGGGGCGTGACCTCGAGCGGGACGGTGAGCGCGCGGGCGACCTCCGTCGGGATGCCGACCTCGTTGATCGACAGCAGCGGGTCGGGGGAGATCACCGTGCGCGCGGAGAAGTTCACCCGCTTACCGGAGAGGTTCGACCGGAAGCGGCCGTCCTTTCCCTTCAGGCGCTGCACGAGCGTCTTCAGCGGGCGACCGGAACGGTGCCGCGCCGGCGGGATGCCGCTCGTCTGGTTGTCGAAGTAGGTCGTGACGTGGTACTGCAGGAGCTCCCAAAGGTCCTCGACGACGAGCTGCGGGGCGCCCATGTCGCGGTTCTCGCGCAGGCGCTGGTTGATCCGCAGCACGTCGACGAGCTTGTGGGTCAGGTCGTCCTCGCTCCGCTCCCCGCTCTCCAGCGTGATCGACGGGCGTACCTGGACCGGCGGCACCGGGAGGACCGTCAGCACCATCCACTCGGGGCGGCCGAACTTCGGGTTGAGCCCCATCGCGCGGACGTCGTCGTCCGGGATCCGCTCGAGCCGGGCGCGGACCTCCTTCGGGGTGATCTTGTGACCGTTCTCGCGGAACGTCGTCGGCTTGTCGAGGACGATCTTGTGCTGGACCTCGTGGCAGTGCGGGCAGAGACGCTCCTCCTTCGGCTCCCGGGTCTTGACCGGCGCCACCCCGTCCTCGGTCTCGGCGGCGAAGGTGCTGCGCGAGGACGGCGCGTCCGGGAGCAGCCGGCCGCAGGCGCGGCAGGTCCCCTGGAGCAGCCGCTTGATCTCCTTCGCGTAGCCGACGTGGACGACCGGCATCGCGAGCTCGATGATCCCGAAGTGGCCGGGGCATTCGCTGACGCGGCCGCCGCAGGTGCGGCAGCGCAGGTTCGGCTCGATGACCCCGAGATGGAGGTCCATGAGACCCATCTCGATCGGGTAACCGTCGTCGTCGTAGGTGTCGGCCGTGATGATCTTCACGCCGCTCATGCGGCGGATCTCGTCCGGCGAGAGGAAGGCGAACTGCAGGCTCTTGATCTTCTTCGATAGTCCCTGCGACATGGTGGCCTCCTACCGCATCTCCTCGAGCTGAAGCCGCATGATGACCCCGAGGCTGATCAGCTCCTCCAGGAGGAGCTTGAACGAGTAGCTCATTTCGACCGGATAGATCGACGACGTGTTCCCGCACGACGGGCACCGGAGCGAGCCGGCGCGGCTGTCCGGGATCGCGATGTGGCCGCACTCCGCGTTCCCGCACACGTACTGGATCGTCCCGTCGGACTCGTCGAGCAGCCGGTCCTTGATCACCATCGCGACGCCGTGGCCGATCAGGCAGTCGCGCTCCATCTCCCCGAACCGAAGGCCGCCCTGCCGGGAGCGCCCTTCCGTGGGTTGGCGGGTCAGGATCTGCACCGGGCCGCGGGAGCGCATGTGCATCTTCCCGGCGACCATGTGGTGGAGCTTCTGGTAGTAGATCACGCCGGTGAAGATCTCCGCGTCGAACCGGCGGCCGGTGATGCCGTCGTACATCGTCTCGCGGCCGGACGGCTGGAAGCCGAGCGCCTTGAGCGACTCGCGGAGCGCCTCTTCCCGCTCGCCCGAGAAAGCGGTCCCGTCGATCGTCCGCCCTTCGAGGGCGCCGACCTTGCCCCCGAGCATCTCGAGGACGTGGGCGACCGTCATCCGCGAGGGGATGGCGTGCGGATTGATCAGAAGGTCCGGCGTGACGCCGTCGCGGGTGAACGGCATGTTCTCCTGCGGGACGATGAGGCCGATGACCCCCTTCTGCCCGTGGCGGGAGGCGAACTTGTCGCCGAGCTCCGGGACCCGCTGGTTGCGGACCTTGACCTTGACCAGCTTGGAGATGTTCTCTCCCTCGGTCAGGATGACGTTGTCGACCCAGCCGGACTCGCCGAAGCGCACGGTGACCGACGTCTCGCGGCGCTTCTGCGGCGTCAGCAGGTCGGTCTTCTCCTCGAGGAACCGGGGCGGGGAGGTCTTGCCGATCAGCACGTCGCCTTCCGTGACCTCGAGCTCGGGGAAGATCAGGCCGTCCTCGCCCAGGTTGCGGTAGGCGGTGTCGACGCGGGCCCCCGCGACATCGGGCCGGGGGATCTCGAACCGGTCCTCTTGGCCGCCGGGGTACTTGCGCTCCTCCCCGCGGTAGGTACGGAAGAACGACGAGCGACCGAGGCCGCGGTCGATCGCGGCCTTGTTGAAGACGAGGGCGTCCTGCATGTTGTACCCCTCGTAGGAGAGGACGGCGACCACGAAGTTCTGGCCCGCCGGCCGCTCGGTGAAGTGGACGTACCGCATCGTCTGCGTGCGGAGCATCGGCGCCTGCGGGTAGTGGAGCAGGTGGCCGCGCGTGTCCGGCCGCCGGCGGTAGTTGACCGACTCGACGCCGAGCGCCTGCTTGGCCATCGCCGCGCCCATCGTGTTGCGCGGCGTGGAGTTGTGCTCCGGGTAGGGGATCAGCCCCGTGCAGACCCCGAGCATCATGTTCGTGTCGATCTCGAGGTGGGAGGTCTCGCCGTTCATCTTGAGCGGCGTGTTGAACTCGTTGCCGCACCGGCCGCAGGCGACGAGCGCGGCGTCGCTCCGCTCGCCCATGTTGACCCAGCGGACGTCGCCCCGGGAGAGCGCCCTCTCGCACTTCGGGCAGACCTCGGGCGAGACGTATGGCTCGACCGCGATGAGCGAATCTTCCTCCTCCTCGGCGTCGACCCACTCGACCTTCCCCTGACGGATCAGGTCGCCGTGGGAGAGCGTGCCCTGGGCGAGCTCGTCGAGGTCGGAGCGCGTGACCCGGGGGACGCCGCTCTTGACGACGATGAGCGGACGGCGGAGACGGCCGGGGTCGCAGTGGACGATGACCTCGTTCATCTCCTCGTCGTAGCGGACGTTGATCTCGTAGGTCTTGTCGCCGAGCGTCGGGGAGAGCGAGCCGGAGTGCCGACGGTCCCGGATCTCCTTGACCAGCTCGACCGGCGTCGAGTGGAGCCCGATCAGGTTCCCGTTGACGTAGACGCGCGCCGCGCGCTTGCCCTTCGACGCCGCGCTGTCCTGGAACACCTCGGGACCAATGTCGCGGGTGTTGAGGTCGCGGAGCAGGAGCGCCACCTCCTCCTCGTCGCACCCTTCGGAGACGTCGACGCTCAGGGCGTAGTTCTTGACGAGTCCGCAGTTCTGACCTTCGGGCGTCTCGTTCGGGCAGAGCCGGCCCCACTGCGTCGGGTGCAGGTCGCGCGCCTCGAAGTGCGGCTGGCTGCGCGTGAGCGGGCTCGTCACCCTCCGGAGGTGGGAGATCGTCGACATGTGGCTGGTCCGGTCGAGCACCTGGCTGACGCCGGCGCGGCCGCCGACCCAGTTGCCGGTCGCGAGGGCGTGGACGAGCCGCTGGGTGAGGAGGTCCGGCCGGATCGCGCTCGCGATCCGCAGGTCCTTCTTCCGGGCGAACGACCGCTCGAGCTGGTACTTGAGGTCCTTCAGGAGCAGCGTGAAGGCGACGCGGAACAGGTCCTCCATGAGGTCGCCGGCGAGCTTGAGGCGCTTGTTCGCGTAGTGGTCCTTGTCGTCCTCGCCCCGTACCTTGAGGTTGAGTTCGAGGACCGTACGCGCCATGCGCGCGAGGTAGAGGGCCTTCTTCAGCCGATCCGGCTTCGTGTCGCCCAGGTGCGGGAGGAGCGACCGGTCGAGGATCCCGTCGACCTTCCGCTGACGGTACTCCTTGGCCTGGCCGGTGGCGAACTTCTTCTCGAGGAACAGCAGCGCGTCCTCGGTGGTGAGGATCCCTTCGGGCGGGTACTGCTTTTTGCTGACGCACTCCTCGAGGTTGACGTTGAGAAGATGCTTCATCGTCTGGACGAACGGTTCGTCCAGCGGGAGCAGCTCGCCCAGGACCGCCTGGACGATCTCCTCGTCGTTCTTCATCCCGAGGGCGCGCATGAGGATGACCAGCGGGATCTGTCCGCTCGCCGTCGGGACCGAGACCTGAAGGATGCCGTCCTTCTTCTTCTCGACGACCGTCAGCGACCGGTAGCCGCCGCGTTGGCTGAACACCTTCGCGCTCTCGATCGGCGTGCCGTACCGCTCGTTGAACTCGGCGAAGATCCGGTTCGGGGCGAGGTCCTCCAGGCTGATGATGACCCGCTCGGTACCGCCGATGATCACGTAGCCGCCGGGGTCGAGCGGGTCTTCGCCGTACTCGACGAGCTTCGCGCGGTACTCCTCGTCGGAGAGGGGAAACCCGGAGTCGCGCTCGATGTTCGCCCGGTGCAGATTGCACGGGCGGCTCTTGACCATGATCGGCAAGTCACCGATGTGCACCTGCTCCGGGGCGCGCTCGACGCCGTTCTCGACGACCGTGACGTTGAGGAAGATCGGGGCCTGGTAGGTGAGGTTCCGGAGGCGGGCCTCCATCGGCGTGAGCGTCGGTTTCGAGCCGACGGGCTCCTTGACGAACGGCTGGCCGACGAGGATCGTCGGCTCTGAGGAGGGGGAGATCTGGCCCGTGCGCGGGTCGCGCCGCCGTCCGACGCGGACGTTGATCGAGCTCTTCGTCTTCTGCACGTCGAGCCGGATGACGCCGCGCTCGACGGAGTCCTCGCTGACCCGCGCATCGTCGACGATGCGCTGCATCCGGGAGTTCGGGTTGTCGTTGGTCGGCAGGAAGTCGTTGAAGCTCGCGAGGTGGTGGTTGACGATGGAGCGCTCCCGGAAGAAGGCGTCGACGATCTCGCGCATGGAGAGGAATCACTCCCCCAGGTTGTGGACGACGGCCCGGTAGGCGATGGCGGTACCGGCGGTCGAGGAGGGTCGGGCGACGCGGACGAGCCGGTTGGAGAGGTTCTCCTGCGCTTCGCGCGCCTTCGTGAAGTTCGGGTCGGTCCGGAGCCCGGGGTCGGTCACGAGGATCTTCGGGAGCCGCTCGACGAGCGTCTGCAGGTCGGCCAGGACCTGCTGGCTCTCGGCGTCGGAGAGGAGCGTGTGGGGCGGGACCAGGTGGTGGGCGACGAACGGGCGGGGCGGCTCCGGCGGGGCCGCGGCCGCCGCCTTCTTCGTCCGTTTGCGCGCGGAGCTCTTTGCGGGGGTCATGGTGCTGCTTGTCCGGGTGCGAGACGGGCCCGGGGGGATATCCGGCGGGGCGTCCCAGCGACGGGACGGCCTCGCGTTCGAACCCCCGACCAACTGGTTAAAAGCCAGATGCTCTTTGTAGGGCCGCCGCCGTGAGACGCCGGCCTACCTACCTGAGCTACGGGCCCTAACCCGCGCCGGAAACGGTCGACCCGGTCGCCGTATTTCACCTTTGGCCCGACCGGTCTCACTTCTGGCTCTCCAGGTCGGAGATGATCGACCAGATCGCGGTGCGACCGTGCGTCGGAAGGTTAGGATCGTTCGCAAGGTCGTCGAGCACGTACACCGCGCTCGCGATCCGCACGTCGAGGGCGACGCGGTTCTTGCCGAGCTCGTCGCGCGCGCTCTGAGCGCCGCGACGAATGTTCCGAGGGACCGACGAGTCCTCCGCGAGCTCGCCCAGCGATTCGACGATCCGTGCGAGCATCGCCGGAACCGCCGACTCCGCGGGCGCCGGGGGCGTCCCGTCGACCGGGCCGTTCGAGACGGAGGCTCCGGTCATGCGGGCCGGGTCTCCCCGCCCTCCTTGTAGGCGGTGACGACGAGCAGCGTCTTCGTCTCCCGGATGCCCCGGACCGCCGGGAGCCGGTGCAGGACGAACTCCTTGAGCTCGTCGTAGTGCGGGAAGCGGACCTTGAGGAAGATGTCGGTGTCGCCGGTCACGAGGTACACGTCCTCGACCTCGGTGAACTTCGCGACCTCGCTCGCGACGTTGTCGGCCTCCGAGGTCTCTACCTTGAGCGCGATGAGCGCCGCGACGTGCTCGTCCCCCCAGACCTTCGTAAACGCGCTCTCGACGGCGCGGCTCACCGGCGGCTTGCCCGTTTCGGGCTTCTCCATGAACTTTCTCCCCCCGTTTCGCTCGCGGACGCGGTAGCTGACTCTCTCCCTGCGCTACGAATGCCCGAGTGACCCACGCCGACTAGGTCGCGGGCGCCGACTCGAACTCCTCTTGGAGGTCGTTGATCACCTGGTCGATGACGGCCCCGGACGACGGTGCGCGGTACTCACGCACGCCGCCCGCCTCGCTCGAGACTCGGGCCACCACTTCGGCGGGGCTGCGCAGGAACTCGACGCTACAGATGAGCTCCTCCATCGATGGCGACGCCCCCCCCGCGTCGGGGGTCGGAAAAAGGTCTGCTATATATGAATATGGGTGAGCGGCGAAGGGGACCCGGGCCGGGGGGGGCTACTTCGCGCTTCGGGCTCGATTCTCCGAGACCCGAGCCCGAACGATCCGCCGGATCAGGTCGGCCGGGAGAGGATTCGTCGGGGTGAAGTGAAGCGTGCCCTTGCCCTGGTCGAACGGCTTGAGCTCCTTCGCGAACCGACGACGGACCTTGTGGCTCCCCACGAAGAAGCTGCAGTGATCACGGAAGGCCGCGTACCAGACGAGCACGCCGCCGTCGCGGAAAGCGGGCATCATGTAGCTGATCGTCTCGGTCGCCCGGGGCGCGGCGGCTCGGATCGTGCGCCGAAGCTTGGTCAGTTCCTTGCGAAAGGCGGGCGGGACCTTCGCCAGATACTCGTCGACGGCTTTGGACCCTAACGCAACGGAGGAAGGCACGGACGACCGCGACCACCGGCCGATGGGTTAACGACTTTGCCAAAGAGCGGGAGGCGGTGGCGGGGGCTCGTAGAGCGGGCTTTCGGGGGTGAAGGGATCTAGGACTTCGCCTTCTTCGCCTCGTCGACCTCTTGCTTGATCTCGGCCGCGAGCACCTTGCGGCGCGCACGACGGGCGAGTGCGCCTCCCAAGATTCCGAAAATGATGCCGCCGATCAGCGCCGGGACGACGAGATACAGGACGCCCGTCGTCAGATTGCTGAGGTCGACGTAGCCGAACTGTTGCCCCAGGAGGACGACCACGACGAACAGAATGGCGCCGCTGGCTGCGCCGCTGATGGCCGGGTGTTCGCTCACGGCTTCCCCTTGCCCGCTTCGTTCGCGAGCTCTTCGGGCATCGCCTCAGGAGGGGTCGGCGAGGTTTCGGGTCTGCGCACCGACTTCGTCGAGCCGAGCTTCGCGATGCTGTAGATCTCGTAGATCGCGATCGCGACGAGAAGGACGTTGATCGCGACGAGATGGTACGGCGAGACGACGTGAACGTAGAACGACTGCTGCCAGAGGGTGGAGCCGCCTTGGGCGACCAGGCTGCCGGTCACCTCGTAGAGTCCCTCGGCCAGGTACCGAACCTCCGAGAAGTCGCTCGAGAGATTGATCCAACCGGTCGCGTTCGGGTCCGGCGGGGAGAGGACCTGGACCCGCGTGAACGCGGAGAAGCCGAGGACCACGGCGACGAGCTGTGCCTGGGCGATCGCTTGGCGACCGCCCCCCACGCTGCTCACGGTTTGGAGCCAGTGGAACGTCGCGGCGACCGCCCCGGGAGCGATGGTCAGGGCGGTCGACGGGCTCCCCGCCCCGCTGGTGTTGAACCCCCCGAAGTCGAGGGTGCCTACCACTCCGTTCTGCTCGAGCGCGGCGGATGGGCGGACCGTGAGGGTCGAAACAGGAGTTCCTGCCGCGGGGGTCACACTGAGAAGAGCAACGACGGCCAAGAAGGCGGCGGCGACGACCGGCCGGAGCTTCGGCCCGGGCGAGCCCCAGCGGGGTGAACGCATCCACCGAGAGCAGGTCGGCTTGGGTTATCTATCTTCGCCCGGCGTGCCACCGCCCCTCGGCGGCGGCCTCACCGTTAATAGCCGGGCGGAATTCGAAGCGTCGAGGGAGGTCGACTACGTCCACCATCACGTTGGAAGTGCGCGTCGAGCTCAAGCCCGGGATCCTCGACGCCGAGGCGGAGAGCATTCAGAAGTCCCTCGGCCTGTTGGGAGTAGGCCACGTGAGCCGCGTCCTCACGGCGAAGGTGTACGCAATCTCCTACGAAGGGGTCGACCTCGCCGAAGCGCACGCGCTCACCGACCGGGCGGTCGACCAGCTCCTGGCGAACCCCGTGGTCCACCGCGTGACCGTCGCGCCCGCTCGCCCATGACCCCGGCCCGAAGATCGGCGCCTTCGGCCCCCGTGGCCTGGGCCTCAGGGGTCCAGTCGGTGCCCCTTCGGCGTGCGACGGCGGGGGCGCTACGCGAGCTGTCGGCACGGTTTCGGTGGGGGTTTTCCGAGCCCGAATTGGCCCGGCTCCAACGGTACTTCAGGGTCGAGGGCCGTGATCCTACGGACGTCGAGCTCGCGGGATTGGCCCAAAGCTGGAGCGAGCATTGCAGCTACAAGAGCTCCCGACCGTTCCTCCGAGCCTTCGCGAGGCTTCGCCCCGACCGGAGGGTCCTCGGGACCGGTGATGCCGGGGTGATGGCGTTCGCGCCGGGGTACGCCTACGCACTTCGGATCGAATCCCACAACCATCCCTCTGCGGTCGAACCGTACGGCGGGGCGGCGACCGGGATCGGCGGGATCCTTCGCGATGTGCTCGCCGTGGGGGCGAAGCCGATCGCGCTGACCGACCCGTTGTTCTTCGGACCGCTCGACCTCGACACGACGCCGCAGGGGGTCAAGCACCCGCGGTACCTCATGGCCGGGGTCGTCAGCGGTATCCGCGACTACGGCAACCGCGTCGGCGTTCCGACGATCGCGGGTGGCGTCTTCTTCGACCCCGCCTTCACCGTCAATCCCCTCGTGAACGTCGGCTGCGTCGGGTTCCTCCCGAGGCGGCGACTGGTCCCGAACCGGGCCCGCGCCGCCGGTGATCGCCTGGTCCTCGTCGGGGGCCTCACGGGGCGCGACGGGCTCGGCGGCGTCGCCTTCGCGTCGAAGGAGCTCACCGAACGGAGCGAGGACGAGTCCCGGGGCGCCGTCCAGCTCGGCAACCCGATCATGAAAGAGCCGCTGATCCACGCCTGTCTCGAGGCGTACGACAAGGGGCTCGTTGCCGGCGTCAAGGATCTAGGGGGCGGAGGCCTCGCGAGCGCCTCCGGCGAGCTGGTCCACGCCGGCGGTTTCGGCTCTCGCATCGACCTCGACCGGGTACCGTTGCGCGAGACCGGGCTCCGGCCGTGGGAGATCTGGATCTCGGAGTCGCAGGAGCGGATGCTCCTCGACGTTCCTCCCCAGCATGTGCCGGCGGTCCTCGCGATCTTCGCCCGCTACGACGTCCCGGCCCAGGCCGTCGGGGAGGTCACCGCCGACGGCCGAGAACGGCTGTTCTACAAAGGCACCCCGGCGGCCGAGCTCAACGTCGGGTTCCGGGTCGCTCCCCCTCCCCTCCGACGTCGAACGCTCGCGCGTCGAGCGCCGAAAAGTCGGCTTCCGCCGCACGTTCCCGAGGAGGGGATCCCGGCGCTGTTCGAGCGGCTGGTCCTCGCTCGGGAGTGCGTCTCCCGTGAGCCCGTCCTCCGCGTCTACGACCACGAGGTCCAGGGGGAGACGGTCGTGAAACCGTTGCACGGCCACACCGTCTCCCCCTCGCACGGCGACGCGGCGGTGCTCCGTCCGCACCCCGGCCTTTGGAAGGGCCTCGCGGTGACCGTCGCGGCTCGTCCGTCGTACGGGGCGATCGACCCCCGCGCGGCGGGCGTGGAGGTCGTCGAGGAGGCCGCACGGAACCTGTACGCCGTCGGCGCCCACCCCGACGCGCTGACCAACTGTCTCAACTTCGGTAACCCGGAGGACGCGCGTGTCATGGGCGACTTCCGGTCGGCGGTCGACGGCCTGGCCGCCGCCGCGCAAGCGCTCCGCTTCGCGGTCCCCTCGGGCAACGTCAGCCTGTACAACGGCGGCTTGGGCGCGGGGATTCCCCCCACCCCGGTGGTGATGGCGACCGGCCTCGTCGACGACGTCCGCCGGTGCCTGACCTCCGATCTGAAGACCATCGACGACCCACTCTTCCTCGTGGGACCCAGCTTCCCGGCGCTCGGAGGATCGGTCTATGCTCGAACGTGCGGGGTACGGGGAGGTGCGTTGCCCCCCCAGGATCCGGCCGGGGTCAAGAAGGCGGGCGACCGATTGCTCACGGCCACCTCGCGGGGAGGGGTCCGCGCCTCGCACGACATCTCGGAGGGTGGCCTCGCGGTCACCCTGGCCGAGATGGCCTTCGGCGGCGCGCTCGGGTTCGATGTCGACCTCCAGACGACCGGCCTTCCCGGGCCGGACCTCGCCCTGGCGGCGGAGGGTGGCTCGCGCTGGGTCGTGGAGGTCGCGCCACAACACCGGCATTCGTTCCTCCGAACGATGCGTGGAATCCCGGTCGCGGAGCTCGGGGTCGTGACCGCCGAGTCGACGCGTTTGCGCTGGGGTCCGAAGATCCTCGCGGACGAGCCGATGGGGTCGCTGTACGGGCGGTGGCGGGAGGGGGTGGGGATCCCCTGACCGACGGCCCACGGGTCACGGCGCTCGTTTCCGGCGGAAAGGACTCGATCTATGCGGCGTACCTAGCCGAGTCGCAGGCGTGGCCGGTCGACGAACTGCTGGTCCTCCGGCCGAGCGACCCCGAGTCGATGATGTTCCACACCCCCAACCTGCATCTGGTCTCCCTCCAGGCAGAGGCCTGGGGCAAGCCCTGCCGGTACGTGGAGTTCGACGGCCGAGGCGAAGCGGCCGAGACGAAGGCGCTCACCGACGCTCTCGCGACGGGCGGAGATCGAATCGTTGCCGGCGCGATCGCCTCCTCGTACCAGTGGGGCCGTCTGAACCGTATCGCCCATGGCCTGGGGCGAAAGGTCTACACACCCCTCTGGGGGAAGGAAGCCGGACGCGTGGTCCGCGAGGAGATCGCCGCAGGGCTCGACATCCGGCTCGTGCACCTCGCCGCCGAGCCGCTCGGTGCCGACCTCGCCGGACAGCGACTCGACCTCGAGCTCCTCGCGGAGCTCGAGCGGCGGAGCGCCGAGCGGCGGCCGATCCACGTGGGGGGCGAAGGAGGGGAGTATGAGACGCTGGTCGTCGACGCTCCGTTCTTCGCGCGCCGGATCGAGATCGACGACTCCGAGGTGAAACGCGACGGCCGGGCGACGACCTTCATCGTCCGGGCCGCGCACCTCGCGGAGAAGGTCGGGCGTTCCCGCGCCGCCTCGTGACCGTCGGCGGGGTTTTCTGCTGAACGGCGTCAGGGCCCGCGGCGAAGGGTCGATGCGGAGCGCGAGTGGGGCACGGGAGGCGGCGCGGGCCCTGGGCGACCGGCGCGCGGTTCCTGACCTTCGGTGGATCCAGCGGCTCACGGGCGCGCCGGAAGATCGGGTGCTCCGGGTCCTGAACGAGCTCGGAAGTAAGGTCGCCACCGAGCGGTCGATCCGAGAGGCCCACCGGGCGGGCGGACGGAGCTTCTACGCCCAGTTCCGGGCCCCGTTCGACCTCTACGCGATGGTGCGCTTGACGCGACCGGCCGAGATCATCGAGACCGGAGTCTCCTCGGGCGTTTCCTCCGCCCACCTGCTCCTCGCGCTCGCCCGCAACGGCACCGGCCGTCTCCATTCGATCGACCTTCCGACGCGGCAATCGTCCGAGGAGCTGCGACGCGACGAGTCTCCCGTTGCGATCCCCCCGGGCCGGGACTCGGGCTGGGCGGTCCCTTCCGGCCTCCGACGCGGATGGGACCTCCGCCAGGGTCGGAGCGAGCGGCTGCTGCCTGCGCTTGTCCGCGAGCTCTCGGAGGTCTCGATCTTCCTTCACGACAGTCACCACACGCCCGCGCACCTCTCCTTCGAGCTCGAAGCCGTGCGGCCACGGCTCCACCCTGGGTCGATCGTGCTCGCCGACAACACCGTGTGGACAGGACAGTCGTTCCCGCGATTCGCCCGGTCGATCGACGCGCCGGTGGTCCGCCGTCGTCGCAGCGATCTCGTGGGGGTTCGTGTCCCGGAGCGCCGGTGAGCAGCCCAGCCGAAGTCCGCGCCGACGGCTGGCCTCCGCGCGCTCCGGGAAACCCTACCTCCTGCGGGTTGCGCCGATGCTGTACGATTCGCTCGAGGGTAGGCGCCGGGAAGGGTTAGATACGCTGCGCCCGTCCCGCCGGAGGATGGGGGCGGGGCGCTCCACCGTGCGCCGCTCCAAGTTCGCCCACGCCGCTGTGATCGGCGCGGTGCTGGCGGTGTTGCTTCTCTCCGGAGTGGGTGCCGAGCGCGTTCGCTCGGTGAACGGTTCCGCGGCGCCGGCCGCCGCCGCCCCGACGCCCCTCGTTAGCCTCCACGTGCCGTCGGCAGGCGGCCGTTCTGGGGGCGACCCGATGCTCCCGACGGCGTGCCCAACCTTGGGCGGCGCCCGGAACGGCTGCCCGCTCGTCGGGCAGAGCGTTGGGCCGGCCGTCGCGGGCCCGGCACCCCCTTGGAGGAGTCTCAACGTGTCAGGGGCCGTCCCTCCGGGGCGGGACTTCTACGCGATGGCCTACGACCCGGCGGACCAGTACGTCGTACTGTTCGGCGGGTACAACGCGAGCAACGGCAACGACTACAACGACACCTGGACCTACACCCACGGGGCGTGGACCAAACTCACCCCCTCCGTCGCGCCTCCCGCCCGCCGGGGTGGCTCCATGGCCTACGACGCAGCCGACGGGTACCTCGTGCTCTACGGTGGCATTCCGGCCAGCAACAGCTGCTGCTTCAACGACACCTGGACGTTCACGGCCGGAAACTGGACGGACGTCACGTCCAGCTCCCCGAACGGTTCGAACACCCCGGGCGCCCGGTACGTCGCAGGGTTCGCCTACGACCCCGTCGACCACTATCTCGTCCTGTACGGGGGCAGCACGGCGCTGGGTTGCGTTTCGGCGATGAACGACACCTGGAAGTTCGTCGCGGGAAACTGGACGCTCCTCAACGACAACGGCACGAACCCGGGCCATCGCGGGGGTCAGATGATGCTCTGGTATCCGCCCGCCAACGCCCTGCTCGTCGTCGGCGGGTGCGATCCGGCGGTCGTCGCGGGCAACGGTCACCACAACGACACGTGGGAGTTCGCCGGCGGGAATTGGACCGTCGTGAACACCCCCGCGAGCCCCGGTCACCGGGGAGACTCCTGGATGGTCTGGGATCCGGTGTACCACTATCTCGTTCTGTTCGGCGGGCTCTACGACAACACCTACGGCGGCAACGCCCCGATCAACGACACCTGGCTGTACCTCTCCTCCGGCTGGACCAACGAGACGGCGAACCTCTCGCTCGCGCCCTCCGCGCGCTGGACGTTCGAGAACGCCGGCGTCTGGGACGGGGCGGACGGCTACCCCCTCCTCTTCGGCGGCCGTGACGCCAGTGGCATCGACCAGAACGACACCTGGACGTTCAACTGGACCCTGCGCGCGACCCTTGTGGCCTCCCGCCCGGCGGTCGACCAGAACCAGAGCGTCGATCTGGTCGCGAACGCGTCCGGCGGGACGTTCACCTTCACCTACACCTACGGCAATCTTCCCAGCGACTGCGCCTCGAGCAACAGCACGTCGATCTCCTGCGCGTTCAACGTGACCGGCACGTTCCCGCTCAACGTCACCGTCACGGACTCGGCGGGCGCCCGGGTCGTCGCGAACCTGACGATCCAGGTCTACCCAGATCCGTTGGCGAACCTCACCGTCGCCCCCGCGGTGATCGACCTCGGACAAGGCGTTCAGTACACGGTCACCATTCTCGGAGGCTCGGGCGGTGTCAACTACACCTATCGAACCCTCCCACCGGGCTGCGCTGCGCGCAACGCCCCGAGTGTCAACTGCACGCCGTCCGCGGGCGGTACCTTCAGCAGTTCGGTCCGGATCGTCGACCGCGCCGGGGAGGCCGTAGCGACGCCCAACGTGGCGATCGTCGTGCACCCGCGTCCGACCGTCAGCGCGCAGACCGGGCCGACCTCGGGGACGGTGCCGTTCACGGTCAACTTCACGGCGGTATCGAGCGGGGGGACGCTGCCCGTCTCCTTCGTCTGGTCGTTCGGGGACGGGAGCAGCAACGCGAGCGTCGCTAACGTCTCGCACGTGTACCTCTCGGTCGGCCACTTCGTGGCCGTCGTGACGGCGAGCGACAGCCTGGGCGACGTCGGGACCGCTCGGGTGGCCATCACGGTCCTGGCCCCCCTCGCGGTACAGACCGTGGCCGTCCCCGCGTCGGGCATCGCACCGTTGTTCACGAACTTCTCCACACTGCCGAGCGGTGGATCGCCGCCGTACTCGTTCCTCTGGAACTTCGGCGACGGCAGCTCGTCGAGCGCGGTCTCCGACCCGAGCCACGTCTACACGACGGCGGGGTTCTACAACGCGACGCTCACCGTCACCGATTCGGCCACCCGCACCGCGTCGGCGAAGGTGCCGATCGCCGTGATCCGGCCTCTGTCGGTCGCCCCGACCGCCAACCGGACCATCGGCGAGATCCCCTTCAACGTGAGCTTCGGCGCGACGATCCTGGGCGGCCAGAGCCCGTACACCTACCTCTGGTCGTTCGGCGACGGCACGACCTCCACGCTCGCTGCTCCGTCTCACAGCTTCAAGACCGCCGGCCAGTTCCGCGTGGGCTGGAGCGTCTCGGACGCGCTCGGGGAGCAGGCCGGCTCTTCCGAGCTCATCGAGGCGGTGGCCCCGCTGACCGTGACGCTAGGCCCCGCTTCCTCGACCCTGCTGCTCGGCCAGAGTGTTAACTTCTCCGTCACGAGCCATGGAGGCTCGGGACTGGTGAGCTACACCTGGAGCGGTCTCCCTACGGGCTGCGCCACCGCCAACCGCTCCACCCTCAGCTGTCAGCCGACGGCCCCCGGCAACTCTACGGTCACCGTGCTCGCGGTGGATGACCTCGGCGGCCGGTCGGGGGCCTCCGCCCGGGTCGAGGTCGACCCGGTCCCGAAATCCCCGAGCCCATCGCAAGGTGCCTCCAACGCCTTCGCCTCCCCCCTGACATGGCTGGCGATCGCGGCGGTCGTCGTCGTGGCCGCCGTCGTCGGGCTGGTCCTTGCTCTCCGTCGGCGGCCAAGGTCGCCCGCGATGGACAACCAGACCGCCGGACCGGAGGCAGCCGAGCAGACCGACGGCGAGGTCGTCGAGCAGAGTTGATCCTTCCGCCCCGGCCGGATCCGCCGTGCTCCGGCGCGATGCTGACCGCGAGTAGGAGGGGTGTCAAGGCCGTAGGACCGCACCGCGGCGGCCGTGGGGTCCGAACCATCGGAACCCGGGGCTCTTGATCTCCCGACAGAATTGAGGGAACGCGTCGTTCAGCGACACGTCGTCGGAGAGCAAGTACCCTCCCGAGCGGAGGTGCGGCCAGCTCGTCCGGTACTCCCAGATCATGTTCTCGAAGGTGTGCTCCGAGTCGTGGAAGAAGAT
This sequence comes from Thermoplasmata archaeon, assembly GCA_022750195.1. Taxonomy (GTDB): domain Archaea; phylum Thermoplasmatota; class Thermoplasmata; order Lutacidiplasmatales; family UBA184; genus Lutacidiplasma. The sequence continues at coordinate 23,707 of JAKIWE010000006.1, forward strand.
GTCCGCGGGGCCGACCTTCTCGAACAGCGAGGCGAGCGTCGGGTTGGACGGCGCGAGGGTCAGGCTCCAACGGTCCCGGAGGTCGTTCGGGACGACCCCGCCGGTCTGCGCTACCGGAACGGAGGTCCGGTCGAGCACGCCTTCGGACGTGACGTGCCCCTGAGGGTCGGTCGTCGGGAGGTCGATCGAGTGGAGGTGGCCCTCACTGTTGTCGTGGAGGCCCTGGAGGAGGAAGGCGCTCGAATAGCCTAGGGCGACGCCCGTCTCCACGACGACCTTGGGCCGGAGGGCGCGAACGAACAGGTAGAGGACCTCGCTCGAGGCGTCGGCCCGGCCGCCGGGATTGAGGACCGGTTGACCCGAGCTCTGGATCTCCCGCTCCCGCTCGTGGATCCGTTCGTAGATCCGGTCCCGCTCGAGGAGTTCGACCCACCAGCTCCGGAGCTGGGCGCGAGGCAGGCCAAGGAATCCGGCGAGCGAAGCCTCCAAGCGGAAGCCCCCCCACAGGGCTCGAGCCGTCGCGACCGGATGGTGGTACAGCTCGTACGCCAGCGTCGGCGTTACCCGGCGCGTCACGGATAGATTGAACATCGCCGGCCCCCGCAATCCTACAGGTCGCGACGGGCGCTGACGGCGCCGGAGGGTCCGCCCGCGAGCACTGGAATCAACCTGCGTGCCGGCGGTCGAGCGGCGGAACGGCCAGCGGATGCGAGGTGCTCCGGTCCGACCTCGAGCCTGGAACCGGCGGGCGGCCCGCGCTCCCCGTTCAACGTTCCCCCACGTGCTCCCGCGCGCGAGGAAGGTGCGGTATAAGACCCTCCGTGTCGCCGTGGCCGGAGGAGTTATGGCGTTCGTAACCTCCTCGACGTGGATGGCGTCGGGCCGCGCGGAAACCCCGCATTCCCCCTCCGTGCCCGAGGGCTCCCGCAAGCGGTCAGGAGCTGTGGCGAAGGCCCGGGAGGCCTGGGAGAACGAGCTGCTCCGTCCCGCGCTGGCGAAGTCTCCCGAGCGCCAGGACCCGTTCGCGACGTTGGGGGGTATCCCCGTAGATCGGCTCTACGGACCGGACACCGTGCCGGCGCGGCCGGACCGGATCGGCTACCCCGGCCAGTTCCCCTACACGCGCGGCGTCCATCCGACGATGTATCGGGGTCGCCTCTGGTCGATGAGGATGTTCTCCGGGTTCGGCACCCCGGAGGACACGAACCGCCGGTTCCACTACCTACTCCACCACGGCGAGAGCGGGCTCTCGATCGCGTTCGACGACCCAACGCTCTACGGCATCGACGCCGACGACCCCGAAGCGCTCGGGGAGGTCGGAAAGTGCGGGGTCAACGTCTCGTCGCTCGACGACATGCGACGGTTGCTGAAAGGGATCCCGCTCGCGGACGTCACGACGTCCATGACGATCAACGGCCCGGCGAACATCGTTTGGGGGATGTACCTGCTCGCCGCCGAGGAGAACGGAGTCCGGCGCGGTCGCCTGGGGGGGACGACCCAGAACGACATCCTGAAGGAGTACATCGCTCAGAAAGAGTTCCTCTACCCGCCGCGGCCTGCGCTTCGGCTGGTCGTCGACACGATCGAGTTCGCCACGAAATCGATGCCCCGGTGGAATCCGGTGTCGATCTCCGGCTACCACATTCGAGAAGCCGGCTCGACGGCCGTGCAGGAGCTCGCGTTCACCCTCGCCGACGGTTTCGCGTACGTCGAGGCGGCGGTCGAGCGGGGGCTGCCCGTGGACGAGTTCGCTCCTCGGCTCTCCTTCTTCTTCAACTCGCACAACGACTTCTTCGAGGAGGTCGCGAAGTTCCGGGCGGCCCGCCGGATCTGGGCTCGCGCGATGCGCGAGAAGTACCACGCCAAGAAGGAGCGATCGTGGTGGATGCGCTTCCACACGCAGACCGCCGGCTGCTCGTGCACCGCCCAGCAGCCGGAGCTCAACGTCGTCCGCACGACCGTCCAGGCTCTCGCCGCGGTGATCGGCGGCAGTCAGTCGCTCCACACCAACTCCTACGACGAGGCGCTGCAGCTGCCCACCGAGGACGCGGTCCGGATCGCGCTGCGGACCCAGCAGATCCTCGCGCACGAGAGCGGCGTGGCGGAGACGGTCGACCCGTTCGGGGGCAGCTACTACCTCGAGTGGCTGACGGATCGGATGGAGGCGGAGGCCGAGAAGTACTTCGACCGGATCGCCACGATCGGCGGCGTCATCCCCGCCATCGAGCGGGGCTTCTTCCAGCGCGAGATCCAAGAGGCCTCCTTCCGCTACCAGCGGGAGGTCGAGTCGGGCGAGCGGAAGATCGTCGGGGTCAACGCCTACACGGTCGACGAGCCGATCAAGGTGCCCCGCCTCAAGATCGCCGAGGCTGCCCGCACCGCGCAGTCGAAGCGGCTCAGGGCGCTGCGGTCCCGGCGCAATCCAGCCCGCCACGCCCGCGCGCTCGAGAAGCTCCGGCGCGTGGCCCGCACGGAAGCGGGGAACACCACCCCCGCGGTGCTCGAGGCGTTGCGCGCGGAGGCGACGCTCGGCGAGATCGTCCACGCCTTCCAGGATGTCTTCGGACGGTACCGCGAGCGCTCGATGTTCTGACCCGCCTTTCGGGGCGGGGCAGAGTTAAGCCGCGCTCCGGGTCGTAGGTCCCCCGGACGACCGTGGCCCCCAACGCGTACCGCCGCACCCTCGAGCAGCTGTACGGTCTCCGCCGTTTCGGGACGCGCCCCGGATTGGAGGTCATCCGCGCGGTTCTCCTCGAGCTCGGCGAACCTCAGCGGTCGTTCCGGGCGATCCATATCACCGGCTCGAAAGGCAAAGGCTCGGTCGCGGCGATGGCGGCGGCGATCGTCGGGGCGACGGGCGAGCCGGTAGGACTGTTCACTTCCCCCCACATGCAAAGCTACCCGGAGCGCATCCAAGTGAACCGCAGGTCGATCCCCCGCCCGGAGGTCGTGCGCGGCGTGGCCCGAGTTCAGGAGGCCGCGGATCAACTTACCCGGAGGGGCGCGATCGAGCGACCGGCGACGTTCTTCGAGATCACCACCGCCCTGGCGTTCGACTACTTCGCCCGGCGGAAGGTGCAACACGCGATCGTCGAAGTGGGGCTGGGAGGCCGGCTCGATTCGACCAACGTGATCGACGCGCCGGTCGGGGTGATCAGCAGCATCGAGCTCGAGCACACCGAGGTCCTGGGTCGAACGGTCGAGGCGATCGCCCACGAGAAGGCGGGCATTCTCCACCGAGGGATGCGGGCGATCACGGCCGTCACCCCCCCGACCGCTCTCGCGGAGATCGAGCGCCACGCGAAAGCGGAGGGCGTCCCCGTCTGGCATCTGGGCCAGGAGGTTCGGATCGGCGACCGGACGATCGAACCCGACCGCCAGCGATTCGACGTCGTTCACCCCGGCCGATCGATCTCGGACGTCAGCGTCCCGCTTCATGGACCGCAGCAGGCGGGGAACGCGGCCCTGGCGATCGCCTCGGCGGATGTCTACGGGGAGGCGGTCGGCTTCCGCGTCCCGGACGAGAAGCTCCGCGCCGCGCTCGCGAAGGTACGTTGGCGGGGCCGTGCGGAACGGCTGCCCGGACGGCCGGAACTATTTGCCGACGTCGCCCACACTCCGGACAGTGCGCGCGCGCTCGGCCAGACCTTGGCCGAGCTCCGTCCGCTCGCCCCCCCGGAGGAGAGCGCCGTGCTCTTCGGCTGCCTCGCGGACAAGCTGGTGGATCCGATCTTCGATTCGCTCGCCCTCCTCGCGCGGACGATCGTCCTCGTCCCCGTCCGTTCGAGCCGTGCTGCTTCGACCGCCGACCTTCGGCGCCACGCGGTGGGACGTTTCCCGCGCATCGTCGTCGCGGGGTCGCTGGCGGATGGGCTGCGGCTCGCGCGGGCGGCGACCGGGCCCGATGGGTACACGCTCGTGACCGGAAGCGACTACCTGGTCGGCGAGCTGCTCGACGAGGTCGAGGGCCGGCCGTCCGAAGAGCCGGACCTTTCAGACCCCGGCGTCGCGGTCCTGGAGCCCCCCGCCTCGCGGGAGGGGTCGGTAGCGCGATGAAATCCGCTACGAGCTTCGATTGGGAGACCGTACTCGACCGGCTCTCGGCCTTCTACGGCACCGGAGACTGGCGGGTTCCTTACCTCCGAGATCATGCCGAGGACCCCTTCCAGGTCCTGATCGGTACCATTCTCTCGCAACGCACCCGGGACGCGAACACCGACCGGGCGAGCGCGCTCCTGTTCGCTCGGTACCCGACGGCCGAACGACTGGCGCGGGCCCCGCTACCGTCGATCGAGCGGCTGATCCGGTCGACGGGGTTCTATCACGTCAAGGCCCGCGTGATCCGAGCCTGCGCCCGTACCCTCCTGGCCCAGTACGGTGGTCGCGTGCCCTCCACACTCGAAGAGCTGGTCGCCCTGCCGGGCGTCGGGCCGAAGACCGCGAACTGCGTGTTGGTGTTCGGCTACGGCGTGCCCGCGATGCCCGTCGACACGCACGTGCACCGGATCGCCAACCGTTTCGCGGTCGTGAAGACCCGGACGCCCGAGGCGACGGAGCTAGCGCTGCGCGCCACGGTGCCTCGCGAGTTCTGGATCCCTATCAACCCCTTGCTCGTCCAGCACGGCCAGAACCTCTGTCGGCCCCGCAACCCGCTCTGTTCGCGCTGCCCGTTGGAGGAGCTCTGCCCGACCGGTGTTGCACGCCGACTCGGTCGCCCCACCCCCCGCCCGGAGGACCGACTTCCGCCAGCGAAACCCGGCCGAGGGTCGAACTCGGCCCCGGCGCGACGCTCGGTCCCAGCCGGCCCGCTCTCGCCCCCAAGCATTTTGGTCTCGGCCCCTGTCGGCCGCGCCGGTCATGGATCCAAGTGAGTACCAGCTCGCGTTCTTCCAGCGCGAAGGGTTCCAGCGGCGCGCCTGCGCGGGCTGCGGAGAGGCGTTCTGGACGCTGGGCGACCACACGCGCTGCCAAGAAGAGCCGTGCACCCCGTACGGATTTCTCGGCCACTCCCCCCTCAAGCGGCCGTACTCGGCCGACGAGATGCGCGAAGCCTACCTCGGATTCTTCGAGCGTCGCGGGCACACGCGGCTTCGCCGCTACCCGACCGTCGCCCGGTGGCGCAACGATGTGTTCTTCACGCAGGCGAGCATCTACGACTTCCAGCCGTGGGTGACCAGCGGGGCGATCCCGCCTCCGGCCAATCCGCTGACGATCAGTCAGCCGTGCCTTCGTTTCAACGACCTCGTCGAGGTCGGTCACTCCGGGCGCCACCACACGATGTTCGAGATGATGGCGCACCACGCGTTCAACCGACCGGACCACGAGGTCTACTTCAAGGATCGATGTACCGAGCTCTGCCACGAGTGGTACACGAGCGAACTCGGGGCTGACCCGCGACTCCTGACCTACAAGGAGGAGGCCTGGGAGGGCGGCGGGAACCTCGGACCTTCGTTGAGCGTGGGCATCCTCGGCCTCGAGGTCGCCACGCTCGTGTTCATGGAGTACACCCGCGACGGCGCGGCGACCAAGCCGATGCCGCTCACGGTCGTCGACACCGGCTACGGCCTCGAGCGGAACACCTGGCTTTCGCAGGGGACTCGTTCGACGTACGAGGCCGTCTTCGGGGGACCGTACGACGAGCTTCGGCGGACCTTTCCGCCCGCAGACGCCGCGGTGCTCGTCGACCACGCTCGGTCGCTGAACTTCCTGCTCGTCGACGGCGTCGTGCCGTCGAACAGCAAGGCCGGCTACTTCGCGCGCCTGGTGCTCCGTCGGATGCTGCGGGTCCTCGCGAAGGCGCCCGAGGCGCCCGAGCTCGTCGCCGTGGTCGACCGGGCCGGTCGTGAGCTCGCCCGGGTCTTTCCGGAGATGGGCGAGCACCGCGACGACCTTCACCGGGTCATCGAGGCCGAGATCGAGAGGTACCGCGAGTCGATCGAGCGGGCCCGGGGCATCATCCGCCGTACCGAGGAGCGGCTCCAGCGCGACCAGAAGACCGTGGTCCTCGCCGACCTCCTAGGGTGGTTCGACTCGCTCGGGGTCCCCCCCGACGTGGCCGCGAGCGAGCTCCAGCATCCTCCGCTCATCCCGGCGGACTTCTACCAGCAGGTCGCCAAGCTCCACGAGGCGGAGACACCCGCGACCGACTACAGCGGGACCGACGCAGGGGCGCCCGAGGTCCCCGCGGCCGTCCCGCCGACCGAGGTGCTGTACTACCTCGACCCGTACACCCTCACCTTCGAAGCGCACGTGGTGTTCGCGACCGGCCCCTTTGTGGTCCTCGATCGGACCTACTTCTACCCGACCGGAGGCGGACAGGTCACGGACACCGGCCACCTCAACGATACGCCCGTCGTCGAGGTGCTCCGGAAAGGGCCCTGGGTCGTGCACCGATTGGACGCTCCGACGTCCCTGCAAGCCGGTCATCGGGTGCGGGGGAGGATCGATGGCCCTCGTCGCACGCAGCTGATGCAGCATCACACTGCGACCCACTTGCTCAACGGCGCGCTGCGTCAGCAGCTCGGGCCCCACGTATGGCAGGCGGGCGCGTACAAGGGCCCCGAAGGCGCGCGCATCGACATCACGCACTTCAAGGCGCTCTCTCCGGGGGAGCTGCGCGAGGTAGAGCGAGCGGTGAACCGGGTCGTCCGCGAGAGCCGACCCGTGAAGAGCTACTTCGAGCCGCGGAACGAGGCGGAGCGACGGTTCGGCTTCACCCTCTACCAGGGGGGAGCCGTGCCGGGTCGGGAACTTCGGATCGTCGAGGTCGACGGCTTCGACGTCGAGGCGTGCGGCGGGACGCATTGTACCAAGACGAGCGAAGTAGGTCTCGTCACGATCCAGAGCACCGAGCGCATCCAGGACGGCATCGTCCGCGTGAACTTCGCCGCGGGCGAGCGGGCGCTCGACGTCTATGAGCACCATATGGCAGCCCTGGCTTCGACGGCGCGAAGCTTGGGCGTCGGGCCCGACGAGGTGCCGAAGGCGGTCGAACGTCTGATGGCCGAGGCCGAGGAGGCCCGCCGCGAGGCGCGGGCCGGGGCTCGGCACGACTTTGGCGCTCTCGCGGATCGTCTCCTGCTCGACGGGGTGGCCACGCACCAGGAGGGGGGGGTCACGGTCACGGTGACGCACCTCGACCTCGACCGAAACGGGCTGCAGGAGGTCGCCCGAGCCCTCACGAGGCGCCCCGGACACGTGGCCATTCTCTCGTCGGAACGCGACGGCCGGGGGATCCTCTTCGTCGCCTCGTCCGTCCCCGCCTTGGCGGCGGACAAGCTGTTCGCGAGGGCGCTCCCCGAGTTCGCCGGGCGCGGGGGAGGGAACGCCTCCGCAGCCACCGGCGTGGGAGAGCCCGGGGCGGCCCTCGAACAAGCGCGCGCCGCCGCGGCCACCGGTGCCCTAGACGTAGTGCGCACGACCGAGGCCGGGTCGGCGCCGTAACGGCGTCCCGACCGACGAAAGGTTAACTACCCCCATCCGCCCTCAATCCCACTCGGGGGCCGACGAACTACCCTTCGCCGGGTGGGGGGGACGTCCTCCAGACGATCGATGGCCGAAGAGAACGGTGGCAAGGCGGGCGCAGGGGTCCCGCCCGAGGTACTCGCCTTCCTGTCGGGTCGCGGCGGACGCTCGCTCATCGTCAAGGGCGGGGCAGGGACCGGGAAGACGACCTTCGGCCTCGAGCTCCTCGAGCAGATCGGCAAGCCCGCGCAGTCCTACTACCTCTCCACCCGCGTGGGGGACGAAGCCCTGTACCGACAGTTCCCCTGGCTGAAGGCCACCGAGATGCGGGCCCGCATCCTCGATGCCGGCAAGCTGTTCCTCGAAGCGATCAACGCCGGCGGGCGGAGCGGCTCCGCGGAGTTGCCCGAGGCCGAGCAGAAGAAGATCTCCGCCGCCCGCGAAGTGATGCGGAGCTTCGGCGAGGAGCGCGGCGCGCCGACGCGCGTCGAGCGCACGTACCTTCACGCGCTGCTCAAGCGCAGCCCGATGCCGGAGGTCGAGAACGTCTACAACCGCGTCGAGCGGGCGCTTCCGGAGAAATCCCTACTCGTCATCGACTCCCTCGAGGGTGTGACCCACAAGTACGGTCTCGAGATGGAGGAGTTCGTCATGGCCCTCCAGAAGGACCTCGTCGAGGGCTCCAACACCAACGTCGTCATGATCCTGGAGAAACCCGAGGCCGGGGGGATCGAGTACCTCGTCGACGGCCTGATCTCCTTCGTCCGCGAGGAGCTCGACGAGCGCCGCGTGCGGCACATGCGGCTCGAGAAGCTCCGCGCTACCGCCATCGCGCGGCCGCGCTACGCGGTGACGCTCAACGACGGCCGTTTCGAGGCGCTCGGCTTCGCGAACCACAACCACTCGGACCTGACGCCCCAGCTCTGGAAGCCCGAGAGCGACCCCGAGCGGTTCTACTCGACCGGTATCCCGGACTTCGACAAGCTCCTGGGAGGCGGCTTCCGGCGGGGGAGCTTCAACGCCTTCGAGGTCGACGTCAACGTGGGCATCGACGACTACTACATGCTGTTCACGCCGACGTTCCTCAACTTCCTAGCCCACTCCCGCGGCATCATCGCGGTCCTCGCCGCGGGCGAGTCGCACGAGAGCCTGCGCGAGACGATCACGAAGTACATCCCGACGCACGTGTTCGACACCCGCGTACGGATCGCCGACTACACCGCGAACGAGACCGAGGAGAGCTACATCGTCCCGATGGGACGGTACGGCCGCGACGAGGCCGTCCGGGCGATGAGCGTCGCCGACAAGGCGGCCCGCGGCCCGGAGAACAAGCCGATCCTGGAGTACACCGCCTTCGACACGCTGGAGAGCCTGATGGGCGACCAGGTGGCGATCCGGATGTACTTCCACGGCGTTCGACGGACGAAGCTGCTGGGCAACCTCGGCATCGGTCTGCTGAAGCCCGGTCTGCTCGTCTCGAGCGAGATCCTGAACATGATGGACACGTACTTCCGGATCATCAACATCGACAACGCGCCGTGCATCTACGGGATCCGGCCCCGGACCACCATCCACTCGATCTCGATCGACACGACGCGCGGGCCACCGCACGCTCGGCTCACCCCCATCGTTTGAGCCCGCCGCGCCGCTCGTCGGCGGCGGGGGGGCTTCCCGGCGGGGAGGATCCCAAGGGCGTTCACGCGGCCGATTTATCGGTCCGCGACGTGGGCCCCCGGTTCGTTAGTGACGGTGGAAGAGGAGATCCTCGCCCTCGAGGAGCGACTTCGCCTCGGAGATGCGAGCTCCGAGCCCGACACGAGCGCCATCTTCGACGAACTTCTCGCCGACGAGGTTCTGTTCGTCCAGGAGAACGGGAATTCGGTAGGAAAAGCCGGCGTGCTACGGGGTCATCGACCCCCTCGTAAACGGAGCTTCACGAAGGTCGTGAACTCGGAGGTCGCGGTGCGCGACCTCGGCTCGGTCGTGGCGGTGTCGTGCCGGACCGACTATTCGTTGGAGGACCGCACGTTCGCGTTCCGGGCGCTCCGCCTCTGGGCCAAGGTCGGCGCGGAGTGGCGCGTCGCGGTCGTCGCGCTGATCACGATTCCTAAGAGCGGCGGATAGCCAAGGCGCGCTCGGTCGCCCCCCGGTACCGGGCCCCGCCTGGAGGGCGGAGTCGCCGGGTCGCTGCCCTGACGCTCCTACAGGATTTCCCCATCCGCCACGAGGGCCTTTCCGTCGACCTCGAGGTGGCCGCCCGCCAGGGCCAGGTAGGACTGGAACGGGGAGCGGTTCTTCCCCCCGAACGAGGTGTTCGACCCTACGCCGATGAGGATCGTGCCCCGCTCGAACTCCTCAAGCTCCGGCACCTCACGCAGCGCCGAATTGAATCCGACGGAGAGGAATCCTGGTTTGTCCTTGCCGGTCCCGGCCGCGTCGTACATCTCGGCGAACCGCTCGCCCCCCGCTTCGTAGGAGTAGCTCGCCAATCGGTTCTGTTCGAAGCTCCAACGGCCCCCGGCGAGACACCCCATTCGAGGGGAGCAGATGGCGCGGTTCGCGACGACCTTGCCCTCGATGAAGCTCTCGTCGAGCGCGACGTAGGTGGCCCCTCCCGGGAACGTGGTCATGTTGTTCCCCGTGCGGACATCGTCGGCGTCGACGATGCCGTCGTCGACCGTAGGTTTCCGTCCAAGGAGACGGACCGACACATCGGTCCCGTTGGCGTGGGTGACGCGGAGCTGCTTGCCCTTGCGAAGGCGGGATGCAACACGGGCCGCGTCCCGGGCGATCCCCTTCATGTCGGCGCGGCTCCCGGCCAGGACGTTCGCTTGCCAGGTGACGGGGTTCACGCCGAAGAACCGGGCCGCCGCGGGGGTGGCGCGGCCGAGCTCGATCCGGCAGCCGCGAAGTCGGGACTTCGTGGCCGCCTCGTACCAGGCGCCGTTGTACGCCGTGAGCGCCTGACCCTGCTCGGGCGGCAGGGCCGCGCGCCGGGGCCGGTCCTCCGGGCCCCAGAAGAAGACGTAGCCGTCAGCTTTCGCGATCGCTCCCAGCTCGGGGTCGGGCATACGCCCAAGGTCGGCGGCCTTACTCTCCTCGACCGACCGCCAGTACGTGGCCTCGTCCTCGTACAGGAGCGTCGTCCGGATCCCCAGCTTCCGGGCCTCGAGCACGAGGAGGTTCGCCCACGGCAGCATGTGGGACCAGCTCTCCACGACCAGGTTTTCGCCGCGCCGGAGATGGAGGGTCTGGCTCAGGATGGTCCGGCAGATCTCGGGGGCATCTTCGGGAGGGGCGAGTTCGGTCACGAGGGAGGGACCGCGCTCCGCTACTTGGCCGTTCCCGAGCGCGCTCTCTGCCCGGCCGGTGTTAAGTCGGCCCGCTCCTGCCCGGGGTCGGTGAGCCTCTGGAGCCTCGCGTCGCCGTCCTGATGGGCAGCCACAGTGACTGGCCCTCGCTCGAAGGGGCCTCCAAGCTCCTCGACGAGCTGGGGGTCGGGCACGAGGCTCGCGTGCTCTCCGCGCACCGGACGCCGGAGGCGCTCCGCAGCTACGTGACGGCGGCGGAGAGTCGTGGTATCGAGGTGATCATTGCCGCGGCGGGTGGGGCCGCCCACCTCGCTGGGGTCTGCGCGAGCCTCACGTGGCTCCCCGTACTGGGGGTACCGATGGAATCGGCCCACCTCCACGGCATGGACTCGCTCCTCTCGACGGTCCAGATGCCCGGAGGGGTGCCGGTGGCGACCTTTGGTATCGGAAAGTCGGGCGCGACGAACGCCGCCTTGTTCGCTGCAGCCATCCTCGCGAGGAAGTACCCCGAGTACCGCGAACGTCTGGCCGCCTACCGCGCCCGACGGGCGAAGGAGCTGCTCGACCGGCCCGACCCCCGCGCGCCCTGAGCGGGCTGGCTCAGTTCCACAGCGGGTGGAAGAACGGCACCGTCAACGCGACGGTGAGCAGCACGAAGGCTGGGACGAGCGTCATCGCCAGATCGTCGTCGACCCCACGGACGCGGGGCGCCTCGATGGCCACGCCGATGATCGCGGCGAGAGCGCCGCCGGTGATCGCCACCGGTAGGGCGACCCGCCACGCGAACGTCAGGCTCCCTACGGCCAGGCCGAAGTACGCGGCCAGGGGCAGCGCGGGGTGGACGGGCGGACCGACGCGCCGGACCCTGAGTTCGCCGATGAGCGGATCGACCAGGCTCGTGCCCAGGACCACCACGGTCGCAATGGCCGGGGGGAAGACGACGACCGCGATCACCAACGCGATGGCGTAGAACGCGAAGCTGGCCACGCGGTGTTGCTCGTAGGGCCGGAGGGTCGGGAGTTCGGCGTGGGCGACGTGGCGTAGCACTTCGAGCACGAGCACCGCGCCGAGCGCGAGCAGCAGGGCAAGGACGTTCGGGACGACGAGAAAGAACCGCGGCGGGAGGAGATAGTAGACCAGAACGAAGGCGCCGGAGAGGTGCAGACAACGTCGCCAGATCCGATCCCCGAGCTCGAGATCGCCCCCGAATTTGGCGCCGAGCCACCCGCGGAGTCGGCCGCCACGGTGGAACCGCAACCGCATCCCGCGAAGGCGGGGCGCTCGGAGGTAAGGAGCTTGTGGCGGGGGATCGAGGCGCGAAGGGTTTTGTGGTTCGTCCGTTCCGCGCCGTCGATGGTCGACCCGGCGGCGTTCCGGAGCGAAGCCGTCCGGAAGATCCGAGCGGAGGTGCCGTCCCGCGCGATCGTCGCCGCCAGCGGCGGCGTCGACAGTACGGTCGCTGCCTTCCTCGCGCACGAAGCCCTCGGCGACCGTGTCCGTTCGGTGTTCGTCGATACCGGTCTTCTCCGGGCAGGAGAGGCCGACGCCGCCCGGGAGCTGTTCGGACCCACCCACGTCCCGCTCAACGTCGTCGACGCTTCGGCGAGGTTCCTCGGCGCGTTGGCCGGGGTGACCGACCCGGAGGAGAAGCGGCGGCGGATCGGCTCGACGTTCATCCGATTGTTCGAGGAGGAGGCGGACCGGTTCGGCGCGGACCGTCTCGTGCAGGGAACGATCGCCCCGGACTGGATCGAGAGCGGGGGGGCCCTTCGGGACACGATCAAGACGCACCACAACGTCGGGGGCATCCCCGCCGACTCGCGGCTCACGCTCGTCGAACCGCTACGAGACCTGTACAAGGACGAGGTCCGGGCGGTAGCGCGCGCCCTGGGCATCCCCGGGTCGGAGCGGCAGCCGTTCCCCGGCCCCGGATTGGCGGTGCGCGTCGGGGGTCCGGTCTCGGCGGAGCGCGTCGCCGTCGCGCGCGTCGCGAACCGGATCGTGGAAGAAGAGGTCGACAAGGCGGTCGCCGAAGGACACCTGGCGCGGCCGTGGCAGTACTTCGCGGTCCTCCTCCCGGTCCGGACCGTGGGGGTCACTGGGGACAATCGGGTCTACGGGGAGGCCGTGAGCATCCGGCTGGTCGACTCGACGGACGCGATGACCGCGGCCGCCGTCCCCGCCCCGCCGACCCTCCTCCGACGCATCGCCGAACGGGTGACCCGGGAGCTCCACGGCAAGGTGACCCGCGTCCTGTACGACGTCACCGACAAGCCGCCGGCGACCATCGAGTGGGAGTAATCAACCGCCTCCTCCCGCCCGGAAAGCCTATCCGTTGAGTCACCTGTTCTAGCGTAGGTTCAGGACATCGATGGCGAGCGCGGTCGTGGACGGACGGACCGTGAAGATCACCGAGGAGATCGCTCGCGGGCTCGAGCGACGCATCTCCGGGACCGGGTTCAAGTCGATCGACGCGTTCGTCGAGTTCGTCATGGCCCGACTGCTCGAAACCTCGTCCGAGATCCCCTTCTCGGAAGAGGACGAACGCCTGTTGCGCGAGCGGCTTCGATCGCTCGGCTACATCGACTGAAGGACGTGCGCGGGTAGGTACCGCATGGCGGAAGACCCGGTCAAGGTCCAGTGCCCCTTCTGTGGGGCCCCAGAGACGGAGCGCATCAACATGGAGGGGCACCGTTTCCTGGTGTTCAGCTGCATGTTCACGCCCGAGGTCGACCCGGCGCTCGACGAGTCGGCGCTGCCGCAGCACCTCGCCAAGGAGTACGGTCCGAACGGGAACACCTACTTCCGGCGCCAATGCGACCGGCTCCATCTGGTCGTTACGCGACCTCCCGGCGGCGGCTCTCACGGCTGACCGCCGCCCTGAGCCGTCCTCTCCGGGGGGAGAACTCCTCAGCCCCGGGATGGGGGGATCGGCGGGGCCGAAGGTGGGGACGGGCGCAGCAGCGCGGCCCGATAGACCAGATAGACTCCGAAGTTGCGGCCGAGGAACAGGCCCGTGCTCACGGCGAACAACGCGTCGACCACGAGCAAGGCGGCGGCCGCCGCCGGGGAGAGGGTGACGGAGGAGCCGACCGGCCCGAACGGATCGAGCCCCACGACGAACAGGTCGAGGAGGAGTCGGACCGCGAACAGGGTGAGGTACACGATCGCGATGACCATCCCCATCCGATACATCCAGACGCCGTCCGGCCTCCGCCAGATCTCGACCCGGCGGCGCGTGTACCGGATCCCCACCCACGCCGACGCGACGATGAGCACGGAGTCCACGCCGAGGTCGACGAGCGAGAGCGACGGGAACAGGTAGAGGCCCTCGACCACGGTCACGACGAAGAGCAGGAGGAAGAAACCCGCCAGCGCGAGCAGGCTCGTCGGGTTGATCGACGCTCCGTGGACGCTCTGGTAGACCCGGCGGGCGAGGAGGACGACGACGAGTACCAGGAAGATCGCCGTGGGGGCGATCTCGGAGGCCGAAAGGGCCATCCTAGGCGCCCCGGTTCCCCCGCCTTCGGGGCGGCCGCGTCGGGGGTCGGGGAGCCCGCACGGCGTCGACCTCGATCTCCACGAGGGCGTCCTTCGGGATGAACCGCTCGACCTGGACCATCGTCGCCGCCGGACGGGCGCGCCCGAACGCCTCCTGATGGGCCCGGCCGAACTCCTCCCATCGGCGGATGTCGGTGACGAACATCCGGGTCCGAACGACGTCGTCGAACGACGCTCCGGCTTCCTTCAGCGCCGACTCGACGATCTTCAGCGCCGCGCTCGCCTGACGGTAGCCTGCGTCCGGACCGCGGGTCCTTCGCTCCGCCTCCGGAGCGACCGTTCCCGCGACGAACACCCGATCCCCCACTCGGATCGCCCGGGAGTAGCCGACGGTCGCCTCCCACGGCGCGCCGCTCGAGATCCGCTGCCGGTCCGACGCTCGAGGGGAGCTCCGGGTCATGTGGGGACCGCGACGGGTCCGATCTTGTCGAGAGCACTGTCGACCGAGACGAGATGGCGCGGGAGTCCGAGCTGCTCCGGCGGAGCGCCAAGGGCCAGGCCGACGAGCTGAGGAAGGTGGAAGATCGGCATGTGCAACGGCCGACCGACCTCGGCGGCGGCCCGGTTCTGGAAGGAGTCGAGCGAGATGTGGCAGAGCGGGCACGGGGTCGCCATCGCGTCCGCGCCGTGCGCCGCAGCGTCCTCGATCTGGTGGGCGGCGATCCGGTTGGCCGTCGGCTCCTTGACGAACAGGATCGGGAAGCCGCAGCACATGACCCGCCCGCGGTACATCACCGGCGTCGCGCCGAGGGTGGTGATCAGGTCCTCGAAGGCGTGAGGCTCCTCCGCGCTCTCCGACCCGAGCTCGGCCTGGGGACGCAGGAGGTGGCAGCCGTAGAACGCGCCGACCTTGAGGCCGGTGAGCGGTCGGCGCACGCGCTGGGCGATCGCCGCGAGCCCGTACTCCTCGGTGAGGACGCTCAGGAGGTGGCGGACCTTCACCGTCCCCTTGTAGCTGACCCCGATCTGGGCGAGCGCGGGGTCGACGCGGGCGCGGATCGCCGGGTCGGCGAGCTTCTGCCGGGCGAGGCTGAGCATCCCCTGGCAGGTCGAACAGACCGTGAGGATGTCGAGCCCCTGCCCCTCGGCGATCGCGAGGTTCCGGGCGTTGAGCGCGACGTTGAGGATCATGTTCGCCTCGTCGACGAAGCCGGAGCCGCAGCAGGAGAACCGCGGCGACTCGACGAGCTCGATCCCGAGCGCGGTCGTCACCCACCGGGTCGCCATGTCGAGCTCCTTGCCGGACGCCTGCGCGACGCAGCCGGGATAGTAGGCGATCCTCACGTCGGTTTCTCCTCGTCGAGGAGCTCGTAGAGCTT
Source organism: Thermoplasmata archaeon (assembly GCA_022750195.1). Lineage (GTDB taxonomy): Archaea > Thermoplasmatota > Thermoplasmata > Lutacidiplasmatales > UBA184 > Lutacidiplasma. Next base: position 39,362 of record JAKIWE010000006.1, read on the forward strand.
CTCGACCTCCTCGACCCCTTCGATGGGCCGAGGGGACTTCAGCAGTTCGGGCTTCTTGCGGATCAGACGGGCCGCCTGGGGGAGCAGCGGGAGGGCCTCCAGCGGCGTGTAGGTCTGACGGATCAGCTTCGCCTCGTTGAGCTGCCCGCGCTGCCGGATGTTCTCCTTGAACCCGAGGGCGTGTTTCGAACCGTGCTCCGTGGCGCCCTGGACCGCGATCGCCATCTCCTTGAGGTCGCGGATCCGCTCAGAGGGCTGCACGTCCTTCGGACAGGCTTCGGTGCACAGGTGGCACCGGAGGCAGAGCCAAAGGCCCCCGGGCTGGATCTTGAGCAGACGCTGCTGGGCGGCTCCGTCGCGCGGGTCGACGACGAATCGGAAGAGCTTCGCCAGCGACATCGGGCCCGGGAACTCCGGGTCCGCCTCGACGGCCGGGCACGCCGAGTAGCAGGCGGCGCAGGCGATGCAGCGAGGCGTCTCTCGGAACGCGTCGACCTGCTGCGGCGTCATCTTCGACGGCTCCCCCTTGGGGAGCGGGTGGTCCGGGTCGCCGATGAGGTGCGGTTCGAGCTTGCGGTAGTTGCCCCAGAAGCTGCCCATGTCGACGACGAGGTCGCGCAGGACGGGGAGGTTCCGCATCGGGTCGATCACGACGCGACCGTGACGCTCGAACTCCGGTCCCACCGGGGTCTGGCAGGCGAGTCGGCTCTTCGAGTTCACGACCATCGAACACGAGCCGCAGATCGCGCTCCGGCAGGAGTAGCGGAGCGTGAGCCCGGGGTCGATCTCCGAGCGGATCCGCAGGAGCGCCGTCAGCACCGGGGTGTGCGGTGCCAGGTCCAGCGTGTAGCGAACGTACCGGGGTTCCTTGTCCTTCGTCGGGTCGAACCGGTAGACGTCGAACGGGATCGTGAGGGTCCCGGCCACCGCCATCAGTACACCCGCTCCTTGGGCTCGAACCGCGTCATCGTCACGGGCGCGTAGCTGAGCACCGGTCCGCCCGGCCCCCTCGCGGCGAGCGTGTGCTTGAGCCATGCGACGTCGTCGCGCTTCGGGTAGTCCAAGCGCGAGTGCGCGCCGCGGCTCTCGGTGCGCGCGATCGCCCCGACCACGATCACTTCGGCGAGCTCGAGCATGTTGCCGGTCTCCAGGGCGTCGATCAGATTGAGATTGAACTGGGCCGAGGTGTCGGCGATCCGGACCCGCGCGAACCGCTGGCGCAGCGCTCGGATCTGCCGGAGCGCCTCCTCGAGCTCGCCCGCGGTCCGGTAGATGCCTACCAGCGAGTCCATTGTCGTCTGCATCTCGGTGCGGAGCCTCTGCGGGTCTTCGCCGTCCGTCCGCCCCCACATCGACCGGATCGGGGTGACGGCCTGGTCGAGGTCGGTCTCGTGGAGCACCGGGCTCGGAGCCGTGGCGACGTAGCTGGCCGCGGCCTCGCCCGCCTGACGGCCGAAGACGAGCGTCTCCAACAGCGAGTTCCCACCGAGGCGGTTCGCCCCGTGGATCGACACGCAGGCCGCTTCTCCCGCCGAGTAGAGGCCGGGCACGTTCGTCTCGCCGCGCAGGTTCGTGCCGATCCCGCCCATCATGTAGTGCTGGGCGGGCATCACCGGGATCGGTTGCGTCACCGGGTCGACGCCGGCGAATTTCCGGGAGAAGTCGCAGATCTCCTGCAACCGGGACTCGATCCTCTCCTTCCCGAGATGCATCAGCTCCAGATGGACGTAACCCCCGGGGAACCCCCGGCCCTCCTTCACCTCGGTCACGATCGCGCGGGAGACGACGTCCCGCGACGCCAGGTCGAGAACGTGCGGGGCGTACCTCGTCATGAACCGCTCCCCGCTGGCGTTCTTCAAGATCCCGCCTTCCCCCCGGGCCCCCTCGGTGATCAGGATACCGGATTCGAGGAGCGCGGTCGGGTGGAACTGAACGAACTCCATGTCCTTCAGGAACGCCCCCGCCCGGTAGGAGGCCGCGATGCCGTCGCCGGTGCAGCTGTGGGCGTTCGTGGTCCGACCGTAGATCCGTCCCGCGGGTCCGGTCGCCATGATGACGGCCTTGGCGGCGATCTCGGCGAATTCGCCGGTCCGTCGGTCGAGGGCGACGATCCCCTGGACCCGACCGTCGCGGACCACGACCTCGAGGAGGTCCCACTCTTCGTACAGCGTGTACGGCTGCGTCCCGAGGTGCTCGTACAGCGCCTGCAGGAGCGCGAGCCCCGTGCGGTCCGCGGCGTAGATAGTGCGGGGGAAGCCGGCCCCGCCGAACGGCCGCCGAGCGAGGCTTCCGTCCTCGCCCCGACTAAAGATGGTGCCGAAATGTTCCATCTCGACGACCGTCGGGCCGGCGGATTGGCAGAAGAACTCGATCGCGTCTTGGTCGCCGAGGTAGTCCGAGCCCTTCACCGTGTCGTAGGTGTGGGTCTCGACGGAGTCCTCCTTGCCGACGGCGGCGTTGATGCCCCCCTGGGCGGCGCCGGAGTGCGAGCGGAGCGGGTGGAGCTTCGAGACGATCGCCACGTCGCGCCCCGCCTGGATCGCGGCCAACGCCGCTCGCTGGCCGGCGAGACCGGCGCCGACGACGACGACGTCGTGACGTTGCATTGAGTGAACCGGCCGCCCCGAGACCTGGGCGGGCTTAATTGTTGGTGGACCCGGGCGAGAGCCCCGCAGCGTGCGTTGCTCACCGCGCTCGCCACCGTGGCACGATTCGCCGTTGGGCTCCCGGGAGCGCGGGCAGCCGAGTCGGCCGCCGCGACGTCTCTCGCCGACGGACCGGGTTCGATCCGGCCCGCGCCGGAACCCAGGCTCCTCGCTGGCTCAGCTGCTGCCGGGGGGCGGAGGGGACGGGGGTTGTCCCATGGGTGGGGGAGGGGGCGGTGGCATCTGTTGCCCGGGGGCGGCGGTCCATCCCATCGGGGGTGGCATGCGCTTCTTGCGGGTCACCACGATGACGACCACGACGACGATCACCACGATGGCGACGAGGGAGATGACCGCGATCAAGATGAGTCCGGAGAAGATGTTGTTCACCACGGCGGGCGCCGAAATGCACCCGGCCGCGTTGCACGTCCCGCCCCCGTTGTAGTCGCTGCCGAGGTAGCTGTCCGACGTGCCGCTCGGACTGGAGCTGGTCGCGATCGCATTGAGCGAGAAGCCGGACGACGCGCCGACCGCGGAGGTGTTGACGAGGAAGCTCAAGGTGCTCCCGCCGCCGCTCACCGTGAACGGCGCGGCGCCGTAGCCGAAGGAGCCAGAGCCGGCGCTCTCGAGAATGCCCGCGGTCGCATTGTCACTGAGCAGGAAATAGCCGGTCGCGGACGACGCCGAGTTCCCGCCGAAGTAGACGTAGTACGTGTCGTACGCGTTGGTCGTGCCCACGGAGCCGGCCACGGTGAAGCTGATCGAGAGCTGAGCGGAGCCGCTGGTGGAGCTCGACAGCGAGACCAGGTCCACCGCCGAGTTGACCGAGCCGTTGGAGGACTGGGAGAAGCTGAGGTTGTAGCCGGACCCGCTCGCGAGCGCAGCAGGCGCGGTCAGAAGGATCGCCGCGAAGAGGAAACTCGGCAGGGTCGCTCGTCGGAGCCAGCGTCGCATACGCCTGCTTTGGCCGGCCCCCCGTTATGAAACTACCCCTGCACATCGCGTTCCGCCCGGGGGCTGAAACGCCGCTCGTCGCCGAACTTCGGCGGTACCGAGTGAATCGAACGTAAGCGCCCGGCGTGGCGTTATATAGCGACCGTCGGTCTCCCGCTCGCTTTTCGGAGCTTACCGAGGAATCCGATGCAAGCCGCTCCCCAATCTATGGAAGAGAATCTGCTGAAGGGCACGACCACCATTGGCCTCGTCTGCAAGGACGGGGTCGTCCTCGCCACGGAGCGCCGCGCCACGGCGGGGAACATGATCGCGAACAAGATGACCCAGAAATTGTTCAAGATCGACGTCAACCTGGGCGTGACGGTCGCCGGGCTCGTCGGCGACGCGCAGGTACTCACCCGCTACCTTCGTGCTGAAGTCTCGCTCTACCGCCTGCGCCGGAACGCAGCGCTGACCGCCGAGGGCGGTGCCACGCTTCTCGCGAACATCCTCAACGGCAACCGGATGTTCCCGTACTACGCCTGGTTGATCCTGGGCGGCGTCGACGGCAAGGGCGGCCACGTCTTCAGCGTCGACCCGGCCGGCGGCTCGATCGAGGACAAGTACGTCTCCGTCGGCAGCGGCTCGCCGTTCGCCTACGGCGTCCTGGAGGAGGGGTACGCGCGCGACATGAGCGTGAGCGACGGCGTCGACCTTGCGATCCGAGGGCTCACGGTCGCCATGAAGCGCGACAGCGCCAGCGGCGATGGGTACATCGTCCACACGATCACGCCCAAGGATTACAAGGAGTTCGGGGACGACGAAATCAATAAACGCTTGAAAGCGCTCAAGATTCCGTTGCCTCCCGTGCTCCAGTAGTGCATTTCCTAGCGTCCGGGTGAACCCCTTCCCGCCAACCGCTTCCCTGCCCAACGATGAGTTTCGATACTCTAATCCAGCAAACGCGTGAAGCGTTGAAGGAGGTCCTTCCCGACTCGATCGAGGTCACCGACATCGAGTTGGAAGGGCCTCACATCGTAATCTACACCAAGCAGCTCGACAGCTTCCTCTCCGGGGGCGACCTCCTCCGGCAGGTGGCGCAGCGGCTCCGTCGCCGCGTGCTCGTCCGTACCGACCCCGACAGCCTCATCGACCCGAAGGAGGCCGAGAGCGCGATCCGCGAGGTGATCCCGCCCGAGGCGGAGATCTCCGGACTGTTTTTTGAACCCGAGACCGGCGAGGTCACCATCGAGGCGGCGAACCCTGGGGCGGCGATCGGCCGCCAGGGTTCGGTCCTCAACGAGCTCAAACGTCGGATCGGTTGGGTGCCGACGGTCGTCCGAACGCCTCCGATCCCGTCGAAGACCGTCGAGGAGGTGCGGGTCCACCTCCGCAACGAGTTCGACGACCGACGGCAGTTCCTGAAGAAGGTCGGGATCCGGATCGCCCGCGACCGCCTCCCCGAGAAGATCTGGGCGCGGTCGACCGCGCTCGGCGGCTACCGGGAAGTAGGGCGGAGCGCCCACCTACTGACGACGCAGAACTCCAAGGTGCTGATCGACACCGGCATCGACCCCGGGTCGGACCGGACGCCGTACTTCAACGCCCCCGAGCTGCTGCCGCTCGACTCGCTCGATGCCGTCGTCGTCACCCACGCCCACCTCGACCACTGCGGTCTCATCCCGGTCCTCCTGAAGTACGGCTACAACGGCCCGATCTACTGCACCGCGCCGACCCGCGATTTGATGACGCTGATGCTGCTCGACGCGATCAAGGTCACGAACCAGGAAGCGCGCAAGGGGCTGTACGACTCCGGCAACGTCCGGAGCATGGTCACGCGGACGATCCCGCTCCGGTGGGGCGAGACGACCGACATCGCCCCGGACCTCCGGCTCACGCTGCACAACGCCGGCCACATCCTCGGCTCGTCGATCTGCCACTTCCACATGGGGGACGGCGACCACAACCTCGCCTACAGCGGGGATATCAAGTTCGAGCGGAGCTGGCTGTTCAACCCGGCGGCGAACCGGTTCCCGCGCCTGGAGACGCTGGTGCTCGAGTCGACGTACGGCGGCTACCGCGACGTCCAACCGAGCCGGCAGCAGGCGACGGAGGAGTTCACGAGCTTCGCGGCGAAGGTGCTCGCCCGCAACGGCCACCTCGTCGTCCCGGTCTTCGCGGTGGGGCGCTCCCAGGAGGTCATGCTCGTCCTCGAAGAGCGGATGCGCGAGGGGAAGCTGGCCCGCGTCCCCGTGTACCTGGACGGCATGATCTTCGAGGCGACGGCGATCCACACCGCGTACCCGGAGTACCTCAACAGCCAGTTGCGCACCCAGATCTTCCAGCAGGGGGACAACCCGTTCCTCTCGGACGTCTTCCACCGCGTCGACTCCTCCCAGATGCGGAACGGGATCGTCGACGGCAAGGAGCCGTGCATCGTGCTCGCGACCTCGGGGATGATGAGCGGAGGACCCGTGATGGAGTACTTCCGTTCGTGGGCGCACGACGAGAAGAACGGGCTGCTGTTCGTTGGGTACCAGGCGGAGGGGACCTTCGGCCGGCGCCTCCAGCGCGGCCTCAACGAATCGACGTTCATGGACGGCGGCCGCACGACCAACGTGCCGGTCCGTCTCGAGATCGCCACCATCGAGGGATTCAGCGGTCACTCCGACCGCGTGCAGCTGATGAACTACGTCGCGACGCTCGACCCCCGGCCGCAGAAGGTGATCTTGAACCACGGGGAGGAGTCGAAGATCCTCGACCTCGCGACCAGCCTCCACAAGCGGTTCAATATCGAGACCCGGGCGCCGTACAACCTCGAGTCCGTCCGACTTCTCTAGGTCGTCCGTACCAAGGCGCTTAAGATGGGCATAGGGGTAGGACTCCCCCGCTACTGAGGGAAGGTCCGCACGCGATGCCGCCTCTACGCCGTCGATTCCTCGTCCTCGGCCTGGACGGAGGGACCTTCGACCTCCTCAACCCGTGGATGGACGCGGGCGAACTCCCGTTCCTCGCCTCGCTCGTCCGGTCCGGGGCCTCCGCTCCGCTCGCCTCGGTCTACCCCCCCAAGACGATCCCGGCCTGGTACTCCTTTGCGACCGGTCAGGACCCGGGAAGCCTGGGGATCTTCGGCTTCACGGAGCCGGACGGCGGGCCCGGTCGCAGCCGTCTCGTGCAGACGTTTCGCCCGGCCGAAGCGGTGTGGGACCACCTTTCGCGCGTCGGCGTCCCCGTCGGGGTCCTGAACTTCCCGCTGCGCGCCGGCTATCCGCTCAACGGCTTCCTGGTCCCCGGCATGATCAGCGAGAATCCGCCAACGTTCCCCGAGACGCTGCGGGCCTCTCTCGAAGCCGAGCTCGGTGAACCGTACGTCCCCGAGCTGCCGGCGTACCGAAGTTCGGAGCGGGCGAGCTGGGTCGGACAGGCGACCCACGGCGTCGAGCAACGGGCGCGGGCCGCCGAGATCCTGTGCAAGAAGTACCGGCCCGACTTTCTGTTCGCTCTCTTTCGCGAGACCGACCGGGTCCAGCACCAGCACTGGGCTGAGCTCGCCGGTCCGCGGGACGGGGTCGGCCGCGACCTTCGCGAGTTCTGGCGAGCGGTCGACGTAGCGCTCGCGAAGATCGACGGCGCCTTCCGAGCCTTGGGGACCCCCGCGGTGACGTTGATCATCTCCGACCACGGCCACGGCCCCGCCCAATCCGACTTCTTCACGAACCGGTGGCTGGCGGAGGAGGGGTACCTCGTCTTCCAAGGACGCGGCAGCGGCCTTCGGCGGCGGTTCGTCTCGAGCGCCCTCCTGGCGGGGGAGAAGTGGGGACCGACCCGTCGGCTCCTCCGCCCGGTCGCGGACCGGCTGCGCGGGGGACCGAAGCGGGAGGCGTTCGGACGTCTGTTCACCGGGGAGTCGAGCTTCGAGGCGATGGCGCCCAAGATCGACTGGGGGCGGACCGTCGCCTTCTCCTACCCCGTCCCCGAAGGGATCTACCTGAACCGGTACAACACGAACCTGACAGCCGAGCGGTCGGCCGAGGTCGTGGCCGAGATCAAGCACAAGCTGCGGCACTACGCCGCCGCGCACGTCGAGGTCTTCGAGCCGAAGGAGGTCTACCGCGGCCAGAACTTGGCGAACGCACCGGCGTTGCTCATCAAGATCGACGAGCTCGAGACGGAACTTCGGATGGACTTCAGCTACGCCAAGCCGATGCTGCGTGAACGTCCGGGATTCTTCTACGGCACCGGGGTACACCGGATGAACGGGATCCTCATCGCGGCCGGCGACGGCGTTCGCGCCGGTCGCCGCACGGCCCCTCTCTCGCTGCTGGACGTGGCCCCGACGATCCTCGAGGGGATGGCCCTCCCGGTCCCCGCGGCGATGGTCGGCCGGTCGTTCGCCCCCTGGCTGGGCCTAGGCCCGAACTAAGTCGGCCCGTCCATGGCGGGCTGGCGGATCGACCTCCTCGCCACGGAACCGGCGGAGACCACGGCGAGCGGGCTCAGCCGAACGGTCTGGGAGCTCGCCGCCGCCCTCGTCGATCGGGGCCACGCGGTCCGTGTCCTCTTCCCGGCCGACGCGCCGTCGGAGCGGCCCGACCACCGGGGGGTGGCGGCGGTCGCGGTCCCGACGATCGGCCAGGGTCGGCGGCCGTTCGGCCGGGACATCGCGATCGGCAAGAACGCGAGCGAACTCCTGGACCCGCGAGCGGACCTGGTCATCGGCAACGACGAGAAAGCGGGCGCGTTGAGACTCCCCCGCGGAGCCGGCGGGCGCCGGCCGGTCTTCGCCATGTTCGTGCACGACGTGGCGATGCACACCTTCGAGACGTTACGCCCGCTCGAGCCGGACCGCGGCTGGCGGCAGAAGGTCGGGAACTTCCTGGATCGGCGGACGCTGCGGCGCCTGGAGGGCACGGCCCTGGGCCGGGCCCGCGTCGTCCTCGTCGCCTCGGAGCTCAACCGCGAGCTGCTCCGAAAGTACTACACGCTCACGGGCGACCGCGTCGCGCTGCTTCCGCTGGGGGTGCCCGACCCGATGGACGTCGGTTCGAAGGACGACGCGCGGGCCGCCCTGAAGCTCCCCCGGGACGTGCCGGTCGTTGCGTTCATCGGGCGCAACGCCGAACGCCAGGGACGCGACACCGCCCTCGAAGCGTACCGACGTATCCGGGTGTTCTTCCCGGGAGCCCGTTGCGTCATCGTGGGCAGCACCGTGCCGACGGAGGCCGGCGTTCTCTCCCTCGGCGTCGTGGACGAACCGACGAAGGCCAAGGTACTGCGCGCCGCCGACGTCTTCGTCTTCCCGGCCCGGTACGAGGGCTACGGACTCGCGCCCCGAGAAGCGATGCGGTACGGGGTCGCGACGATCGTCAGCCGGAACGTACCGTTCGACGGTGCCAGGGCCGGCGAGACCCTACGCGTGGTCACCGACGACGACCCGGGGGCGTACGCCTCGGAACTGGCCGAGCTGCTGGCGGACCCGGCGCTGCGTCGCAAGATCGGCGAGGCGGGTCGGAGCTACGCCGACAACTACAGCTATGCGAAGATGGCGGCGCGGTTCGAGGAGCTGTTCGCCCCTCTTCTCGGTCCGCCGAGCTAGTCGCCCGATTTCGGGGTCGGAAACTCCTCGAGGGTCCAATCGAGCGCCGGTCGCCGCCGGTGGGTGACGTGGGCCGCGTGGGCGGCCAGCCCCCACTCGAACCCCTCGGGCAACCCGCCCTCCTCGAGAGCGTCGAGGAACAGGCGGAGACGCGCCCGCGGTGCTTCGAAAGGGTCAGGCTCGCCCGGGTCGTAGAGCCGGAGGGCCGGGCGGACGACCTCGACCGACTCCCCCGAGACCACCCATACCCCGACCCGTTCGGGGCGGCCGGTGGCACTGCGCGCGAGCACCTTGTCGGCGAGCGACCGGCGAGGGAGCGCGACCGCGACCCAGTCGCCCCAGGCGCGACGCCGGAGCGCCTGGACGAGGACGGTCTTCCAGTCTGCGACCTTGAGCTCGACCAGACCGACCACCCCCTCGCGTCGCGCGACGACGTCGAGGAAGTCCGAACCGTCCGGGTCGACCCAGACCCGGTACCCCTCGCTCTCGAGGTGTCGCCGGACCGGCTCGGCGAGCGCCCGCTCGGGCAGGCGCACCCGCTGCGGCGTCATCCGCGCGACCGTAGGAACCAGCTGTCGAGCCGTGCGCGCGGAAGTTGGATCAGGATCGGTCGCCCGTGCGGGCAGGCATAGGCCGCATCGGGGAGTGCGTAGAGCTGCTCGAGGATCCGGCCCATCTCCTCGGCCGAGATCCGCTCCCCGCCGCGGACCGCGGCGTGACAGGCGATCGTCGCCGCCGTACGCGCTTCGAATCCGTCCGGCGTCGTCGGCCGACCGCCTTCGCCGATCTCCTCGAGCAGGCCGGCGAGACGGTCGGCCGGGATGCGTCGGCCCCGGTAGGCGGGGACCGCCAGGACCCGCCAGGAGGTGCCCCCGAACGGTTCGACCGTGTACCCCGCCTTGCGGACCTCCTCCGCATGTCCCCGCAGCACTTCCGACTGGCGCGCGGTCAGTTCCACCCGGACGGGGTCGACGAGCTCCTGCCGGGCGAGCTGTCCGGTCGCAAGGAGGTGGTCGAAGATCACGCGCTCGCTGGCCGCATGCTGGTCGACGAGGACCAGCTCGTCCGCCCCCTCCGCGACCCAGTAGAGGTCGAACAACGAGGCGCGCAACACGAGCCTAGGATGGCGGGCGTCCGGTGCCACCGCCGTTTCGCCCGTCGCCTCCCCCAGCTGCCGCTGACGGTCCGCTGTGGCCGCCGGCGGCGAGGCGGACCGGAGGACCTGCGGTGCGACGGAGGGGGCCTCGCCGGGGACCAGCGTTGGCGCCCGCGATGCGGCGGGCGCTCCGGCCGCGGGCCGAAGGGCCGCGTGAGGCTCCTCCCGCAACGCTCGGCGGACCGCGCTCCGGAGGAATTCTGCCACGTCCCGCTCCCGCTCGAAGCGGACCTCGCGCTTCGTCGGGTGGACGTTGACGTCGACGCGCGCCGGGTCGACGGCCAACTGGACGGCCCCCATCGGGAACCGACCCCGGGGAAGATAGTCAACGTACGCTTGCCGGATCGCCGAGCTGAGCGCGCGCGCGACGATCGAACGGCCGTTCACCGACACCATCAGCCGCTGAGAACCCGACGTGCTGAGGACCGGCCGGCTCAGTTGGGCGGAGACCGCGAGGCCTTGCCCGTCGTCGGCTGCGACGGCGAACGACGCGACGCTGAACTCCGGGCCGAAGACGCGGTCGGCCGCCTCGCGGACCGAGCGGGCCGGGGGGAACCTTCCCAGCTCTCGATCGGCGGAACGGAGTTCGAGCCCCACCCCGGGGCGGGCGAGGTACAACCGCTCCAGCGTGGCGCGAATCTCGACCTGCTCGGTCGCCGGGGACCGGAGGAATTTGCGCCGGGCCGGGGTCTCCCCGAACAGGTCGCGCACCTCGACCCGCGTCCCGGCGGGACCTCCGGCCACGAACGACGAGCCAGGTCGGCCCGCCTCAAGGATCAGGCCGTGGGCCTCCGCGGCTCCGGGGGGTCGGGAGACGAGGGCGAGGCGGGCCGCGGCGCCGATCGAGGCGAGCGCCTCGCCCCGGAAGCCCAGCGTTCGGAGGCGGGGCAGCTCCTCGGCGCTGGTCAGCTTGCTCGTCGCGTGGCGCTCGACCGCCAGCGGCAGGTCGTCCGCGGCGATCCCCTGTCCGTCGTCGATCACCTCGATCCGATCGATCCCGCCGCCCTCGATGACGACGAGCACCTCCGTCGCACCCGCGTCGACGGCGTTCTCCACCAGCTCCTTGACGACGGAGGCGGGTCGCTCGACGACTTCGCCCGCGGCGATCGCGGCGATCGCCTCTGCGCCGAGCCGGTGGATCGACCCGGTGGCGGTGGCTGTGCCGGCCGCGCGCTCCACGGTCACCCGGTCGTCGCCTCCTTCGCCTCGCGCGCGAGGCGCTTGCGCCATTCCACGAGCCACTCGTGGGCCTCGAGCGGTGTCATCCGGTCGGGGTCGAGCGCTGCGATCGCGACCTCGACCTCGGAGCGCGTCGAGCCTTGCTCGGCGAGCAGGATCGCTTGAGTGTACCTCGCGCCTTTCCCCCGCGCCGTCTCCCCCGGGGGGACGGTCGAACCCGCCTCGAGGCGCTTGAGGAGCCGATCGGCCTCTTTCACGACCGGGGCCGGAAGGCCGGCGAGGCGCGCAACATGCAGCCCGTAGCTTCGATCCGTCCCGCCCGGAACCAGATGGTGGAGGAAGACGATGTCGTCGCCGCTCTCCCGGACGGCCATGTGTCCGTTCGATGCGCCCGGCAAGGTTCGCACGAGCTCCGTGAGCTGGTGGTAGTGCGTCGCGAGCACGGTCCGGCATCCGATGCCGTCGTGCAGGTGTCGCAGCGTGGCCCAGGCCAGAGCGAGCCCGTCGAACGTGCTCGTCCCTCGACCGACTTCGTCAAGGAGCACGAGCGACCCCGCGTCGCAGGAGCGGAGGATCTCCGCGACCTCACTCATCTCGACCATGAAGCTAGACTTGCCGCGGCCGATCTCGTCCGTGAAACCCATCCTGGTGAACAGCGAAGTGACCACGCCGATTCGGGCGAAGCGGGCCGGCACGAACGAGCCGGCTTGGGCGAGGACGACGAGAAGGCCCACCTGGCGCATGTACGTCGACTTGCCCGACATGTTCGGGCCGGTCAGGACGAGCAGGCGTTGCCCGTCCGCATCGAGCTCCGTGTCGTTCGGGACGAAGCGGCCGGCGAGGAGCCGGTCGAGCACCGGGTGGCGGCCGTCGCGGATCTGGAGCCGGTGACCGTCGTCGACCTGGGGCCGGACCAGCCCCCGTTCCTGGGCGAGTCGGGCGAAGGCGAGGAGGGCGTCCAGCTCGCCCACGGCGCGCGCGAGACGGCTGAGCCGGGGGAGAAACGCCTCGACCTCGGTGAGGAACCGCTCGAGCCTCGCGCCGTGCGCCGTCGCGCGACGGTCCCGGGCAGAGAGGATGGTCGACTCGATCCCTGCGAGCTCCTCCGTGGTGAACCGTTCGCCTTGGGCGAGCGTCTGCTTGCGCCGGAAGTGCGCGGGAACCCGCGCGAGGTTCGACTTAGAGACCTCGAAGTAGTAGCCGAAGACCTGGTTGTATCCGACCTTGAGCCCCCGGATCCCTGCGGCCGCCTGCTCCCGGCGCTCGAGCGCCTCGAGCTGGGCGAGTCCCGCCTGCTCCTCACGGCGCAGCGCGTCGATCGCGTCGTCGTAGCCGTCGCGGAACAGGTCGGCCGCGTCGATCGAGGCCGGGAGAGGGTCGGCGATCGCCGAGGTCAGAAGGGCCCGGAGCTCGGGGATCGGGTCCAGTCGTTCGTGGACCGCTCCCAAAAGCCCGAGCGGAGGGGGGGAGGCGAGCCAGGCTCGCAATCCGTCAATGAGACCTAGGCTCTCCCGAAGCGCGCCGAGCTCGGAAGCGTGGGCGCGCCGACCGGCGACCCGAGCGCCGATCCGCGCGACGTCGGCGAAGGTGCGGAGCATGCGAACGGCGACGGCGAGCTCGGTTCCCTTCTGAGCGAGCTGCTCGACCGCGTCCAGCCGCTCGTTGATCGCTGCGACGTCCGCCAGGGGATTGCGCAACCAGAAGGCGATCGTCCGGTGACCCGGCGCGGTCGCCGAGACGTCCCACGTCGCGAGGAGCGTAGGCCCGGAGGGGTCGTCCGGGTTCATCGGACGGACGATCTCCAGGTGTCGGAGGGTCTTCCCGTCGAGCGGAAGTCGACGCACGGTTCGAGGCACCGACCGCTCGAGGTACGGGAGGAGGCGTGGCTGGCTGGTTTGCACGTACGCCGCCAATCGGCCCTCCGCGTCGGCGACCCCGGCATCTTCGGCACCGGCGGCGGGATGCGGGCGGAGGGTGGCCGCACCGGCCGCCGCGGGGGCCGGCTCGAGGCGGGCATGGGGAAATTCGCGTTGGAGGAGGCTCGAAAGGGCCGACGAGCTTCCTCGGGGGGTTGGCGGACCGAGGAACAGGATCTCCCGGGGATTGAACGGCGCCAAGGTGGCCACAGCAGATTCCGCTCCCGGGTGGGCGGCGACGCCGGAGAACCATTCGCCGGTCGTGATGTCGACGGCGGCGTACGCCGCCGGAGCGGAATCGCCGAGGATGAGCACGGCGAGAAAGTTGTGGTCCGCCCCGGGGAGGATCCGGTCCTCGACGACGGTGCCGGGCGTGACGACGCGCGTAACCTCTCGCCGGACGAGACCCTTCGCCTGACGGGCGTCCTCGACCTGATCGCAGACCGCGACCTTGTGGCCTCGACGGATCAGGCGACCGAGGTAGGTCTCCACCGCATGGTAGGGAACCCCTGCCATCGGCGTCCGGTCGCCGGTGGCGTCGGGGGCGCGGGCCGTCAGGACGATCTCGAGCTCCTTCGAGAGCAGTTTCGCGTCATCCCCAAACGCCTCGTAGAAGTCGCCGACCCGGATCAGCACGAGGTGGCCCGGATACTGCGCCTTGACGCTCTCGTACTGCTCGAGGAGCGGGGTGAGAGCGCCGCCGCTGGACGGCATCGAGCTCCCGAGCGAGCGTAGGAGTTAACACGTTCTCAGCGAAGCTGAAACACCCTGCCACCACGGAGTCGTGTCGACGCGCGGAGCGTCGGCCAAACGGTCCCCATCCTAGAACTCACTCCCGTGCGCAGAGCCGCGCGAGGGGAGAGGCGCTGAGGGGGAGATTTGAACTCCCGTGGCGTTGCCGCCACCGGTTTTCAAGACCGGCGCCTTCCCGAGCTAGGCTACCTCAGCACCCTCGCCGCGCCGGAAGCCGTCGGCCGGTCCATTAACCTGCCGTCGGGGAGACGGTCCGGCGGGAGGAGTGCAGGTGCCGGGAGTTCCGCGGCGGCCGCGGGGCGGTCGACCGGTTCGAACCCGGGTGATCAGCTTGGAGGGCTGATATCCTACCGCTAGATTACACCTGCATCGCCGCCGGACGCGAGGCATCGACCCGCGTCCGAGGCTATGAGTCTTCGCTTGACGGCGCGTCGCCGTGGCGCACCGCGCCGAGGTCGACGAGCGCCACGCGCTCGAGCACCAGTCCTTCCCAGGACGACGCGGTGAGCACGGCCCGTTCCTCCACGGCTATCCCGAGCCGTTCGAGCAGCGCTTCGTTCACCGCGCGGGGATAGGCGGACGGGTCCGGCTCCAGCCCGAGAGCTTCGAGCAGGGCCTCGAGGGGGCGCGGTCGCTCCGTGACCAGGACGAACGCGCTCGTTCGGTCGGAGAATCCGACCTTCGCTAACGCTCGCGGCAGCTGGTCGTCGCCCGCGACGAACAGGGCCAGCTCGGCGCTGCGGTCGCGCAACCGGGTCGTGCCCCGGGACCGGGAGCGTCCGAGGTGGGCCCAGGCCGACAGCAGATGGCGTTCGCCGGCGATCGCATCGGCGTCGAAGAGCGCGACGAGTTCCTTGCCTTCCGACCCCAAGCGACGCAGGAGGACGATGAGCTCCTTGGTCGTCGGCGCTCCGGCGACGCGGCGACGGGCGCCGACGGCCACGATCGGCCTCTCACCGGCCGGTGGAAGGGGCGCCAAGGGAGTCTCACTCCTTCAGGATGGCGAGGAACTGCTCCCGGGTCCGCGGCGCGAGCGTGTAGTTCTCGCGCTTCTCCCGGCCGATCGTCGACGTAGGGCTGGTCCCGTAGTCGTGACCCGGGAGCACGACGAGCGCGTCGTCGAGGGTCTTCACCCTGCCGTGGAGGCTGTCGTACATCTGGGACGGGTCCCCTCCGGGGAGGTCGGTCCGGCCGCATTCGCCGACGAACAAGGTGTCGCCAGTCGCAACGTGACCTTCGAAGATGTAGAGCACGCTATCCCGTGTGTGACCCGGAGTGTGAACGACCTCGATCTTGAGCCGCCCGGACTCGATCACGCTCCCGTCGTCGACGGAGACGTCCTGGCGGAGGGGAGCGACCCGGTGAGCGACCACTTTCGCCCCGGTGCGCTCCCGGACCTCCTCGTTGCCCGCGACGTGGTCCCGGTGGCTGTGCGTGTTGAGGATGAACCGGACCTTGACGCCATGGCGATCGATGGACGCAAGGACCGGCTCGATCCCGAACGACGGGTCGATGACCACCCCTTCCCCTCCCTCGGAGTCGGCCACGAGGTACGTGAAGTTCTGCATCGGCCCGACCTGCCGCTGCTCGAGGAACACAGTTTCGCCGAGTTCCCTGTGCATATTTGACGGTGGGGTGCGAGCTATTCGCACGGTTTATCGGCCGGACCGAATAGCCCGCGCGTGAGTGCGTCGGCCGAAGGGCGCCGTCGTTCCCGGGCGGCGATCCCTGTCTCCTCGGACCAAGTGACGGCCTTTCGGCTGAAACGCCACCACCTCCTCGATCGCGCTCCACTGTCTTCGCTCGCCTCCGTCGTGGCCGACATGGGTGGGGCCCAGGCACAGCTCCTCGCCGCCGCGGAGCTGTCTCTGTGGGCCCGCGTCCGCGATCTACCCCCCGGAGCCGTCGACGTCGCCCTCTGGAAACGGAGGGCTTTGGCCAAGGCGTGGTGCATGCGGCGGACCCTGTTCTTGCTTCCTTCGAAGGAGCTCGCGATCTACGTACGCGGCTCGGCCCGTCGGGCTGAGAAGGAAATCCGGTGGGTCCTCAATCGAGGATTCCCAGCGGAGAAGCTCGAGCGCCTGTTGGCGACCGCCCTCGCCTCGCTCGACGAACCACAGACCCGGACCGAGCTGGCCGAGAAGGTCGGGCGGTCGCTTGGGCTTCGGCTCCGCCAGCAACCCGGTGGCGGATGGGGGGGGCGACGACCCATGCCCTGCGTCGAGGTCGGCAAGCAGTACTTTCCGGCCGACTATCTCCTTCACCTGGTCGGGGCCCGGGGGGTCGTCTGCTCCGGGCCGACTCGAGGGGGCGAGGCGACTTTCGTCCGCGCCGACGCCTGGATCCGGTCGTTTCGTGATTGGGCCCCCGAGCGAGCCGAAGAGGAGCTCCTCCGGCGGTACCTTCGAGCCTTCGGACCCGCCACCGTAGCGGATTTCGTCGCGTGGACGCGGATGCGACACTCCGATGCCCGCGGCATCTGGGCTCGCGTGGAGGCAGAGCTCGCTGAGGTCGCCGTCGAGGGCTCGCCGGCCTGGATCGTACGACGCGATCTGCCCGAGCTTCAACGCGCCGCAATTAACGAAGTCTCGGTCCGGCTCCTGCCGTACTTCGATTCGTTCG
Organism: Thermoplasmata archaeon; assembly: GCA_022750195.1. Taxonomy (GTDB): domain Archaea; phylum Thermoplasmatota; class Thermoplasmata; order Lutacidiplasmatales; family UBA184; genus Lutacidiplasma. The sequence continues at coordinate 56,162 of JAKIWE010000006.1, forward strand.
TCTTGGGCCACATGGAGCGGGGCCACCTTCTCGAGGCGAAGCACCACCGCCGAGTGTACCGCGACCAAGGGTGGATCGCCCCGGTACTCCTGGTCGACGGTCGCGTCGCCGGCGTCTGGTCCCACGCCCGCAAGGGGTCCCGTCTTTCGGTTCAGGTCGAGCCGTTCGAGAACGTCGCCAAGGAGGTTCAGCGCCGCATCCGCGAGGAGGTGGCGACGCTCGCCAATTTCCTAGGGGCCACCGAAGCGACGACTCGGTTCTCAACTCTCCGTACCGGGGCCCGCGCCCTTTGACGTACGGTTCGCCATCCTCGGGTTCCGAGGGCCGGGGCGTCTCGGGGCCGGCAGAACCGAGGCTAGCGCGCTTCGTCGAGCTCGGCCACCGGGCCACCGCTCACGGCGTCGACCACGACGCGGCCCCCGGAGCTCTCGGCGTACCAGAACGGCACGTGAAGCACGACCGCCGTGCCGATCGCCAGGTCGGAGGGACCGGGCGGGACCTTGCGCCGTTCGATGATCAGCGCGCCCGCGTGCTGTTCCGTGTGGTCGACGCTGACGGTGTGATGACGACGAAGGGCCGACTCCGCTCGCTCGCGTGCTTCGTGCTCGGAGAGCGTCGGTTCGAGCCTCTCGGAAGGGAGCTCGATCTCCTCGACCAGGTCTCGCTCCCCGACCTCCCAGACGTCGACGCGCCCGGACAAGGCGTTGACCGCGACCAGGTGGTCCGCGATGGTGCCCGGCCGCCCGTGGGGGGTTGGGGTCCGCACCCGGTAGGGGGCCACGTAGAACGGCACGAGTCGTAGCACGTATCGACCTTCCTCTACGCCCGCCACCGTCCGAGCGTCCTCCTCGGAGAGCCGAGGCCGCACCGTCCGGGTCTGCGTCGGGACGAAGGAGGGGGGCGGCTCGAGCGGCCCTTCCCCTTCCTCGGCGTCGTCGGTGTCACGGACCAGGGCGACCGGAGAGGGGAGCAGCAGCTCCCCCATCGCGGGTCCGAGCGTCTGAGCGTCGAGCACCTCGAGGCCGCGCTCGGAGGCGACGGAGCGAGCGGCCGGGCCGGGGTCCTCCGTGTAGATGATCGTGCGGTGCAGGGAATCCGGGGGAAACTCGAGCTCGACCTCCGCCGGGGAGGGGGAGCCCGCGACGACGAGAACAACTCGTCGGTCGCGATTGCGGACCGCCTTGAGACCCGCGGGGCGATCCTCGAGGCGGTAGCCGGCAGCATCGAGGAGCCGGCGCAACAGCGACGTGCGCGTGCCGGACTCGCCCATCATGTGCGCGACGCTGCGCCAGATTAATCTGGCTATCGCCGGATTCGCAGCGCCTCCCGGACGTCCGGTGTCGGAACTTCCAAGGGAGGGGGTGTCGTGCCGCTCGCGTGGAGCGGTACCGGGTCGGCTGCTCGGGGTGGGGGTACGACGACTGGGTCGGCCCGTTCTACCCTCCGGGGACCCCCGCGGGCGATTACCTCAGCCGCTACGCCCGCGTCTTCGACCTCGCCGAGGTCGATTCGTCGTTCTACCGTGCTCCGACCCCGTTCCTGACCCGACGGTGGGCCACCACCACCCCCGACCGGTTCACCTTCACGCTGAAGGTTCCCCGGGCGCTCATCGATGCGACCCCTGCCGAGATCCCGGCAGGGGTCGAGTCGTTCTGTCGGGCGATCGAGCCGCTCGTCGAGGCCGGCAAGATGGGGGGGTTGGTCGCCCAGTACCCGCCTTCCTTCCGCCGAGAGACCGGCTTGCTCCGGCTCGAGGCGATGCTGGAGTTCGTGCCGGCCGACCTTCCGCTGGCGGTCGAGCTCCGTCACGGCAGCTGGTGGGTGCCGGCGACCCGGGCAGCGCTCCAGGCAAGGAGCGCGACCCTCGTCTGGTCGGTCGCGCCGGGGGTCCGTCCGCCGTTCTGGATCACGGGGAGCACCGCGTACGTCCGATTCCTCGGGGACCGGGCGCTCACGAAGTTCGACCACCTTCAGCGCGACTACCGAGAGGAGATGGAAGTGATGCGAAAGCACCTCGAGGACGAAGGTCGGTCGGCCCAGGAGGCCTTCCTCCTCGTGAACAACCACTTCATGGGTTACGGCCCCGGGACCGCCCAGGTGCTGCGCGAGGTCCTCGGGCTCCCCCCGCTCGACATGACTCTGGCTCGGACCGCTCCAGGGCAACGACAGCTCGGAGAGGCCGGCGCGTTCGACTAGCTTGACCCGAGGGGCGCGGGTCCGTCGTCAGGAGGCCCGCGGAGGTTGCTTTGAATACCGGGCGCCAGGTCCCTGAGTGGAGCGTGACGGCCGTCGGCCGACCCGGGTGAGCGGAGCAACGGCGAGCCCTACCCCCCCGGCGTCGCCGGAGGAGTTGGGCACGGTGACCACCGAGATCCGCCGACTCGGCGAGTCGGTACGCGGGCGGCTCGAGGAGGAGCGGGACTGGCTCGTTCGAGGGATCGGCCTGGTGGTCCTCGCCGCGACGTATCTGCAGACCGTCCCCCTGCTGTTCGTCATCCCCGTGAGCGGTGAGTGGCGCGTCATCGACACTGGAGTCGTCGCGTGCACCTCCGCGCTCGGTCTGCTGCTGCTGCTCGCTCCGCGGTGGATTCGGGAGGGCTTCGCCCGACTGTTCCGCCTACGACCTCCCCCGGTCCCGGCCCCGTCGAGCGTTGTGGCCGAAGCGATCCGGCAGGTCCTGGTCAACGAGGGCGAGATCGAGGAGATCAGCACCCTCGCCAACGTGACGTCGATCCTCCTCGTGGTGCTCGTGACCATCGCGACCGTGCTCGGGGTCCTGGGCCTGTTCGCGACGCTCTCGGGAGTGATCCCTGGGTTCGGTCTCTTCGTCGTCGCTCTGGTCGGGCTCGGCGTGGCGGCGGCGATCATCGTGGTGGCAACGATCCTGCTGCTGCGGTGGCGGCACCACGCGCTTCGCGAGCTCGATCGGGAGAACGCCTGGCGTTGGGGGGAGCTCGGGCGCCTCCAACGGGAATTCTGGCAGAGGTACTGACCGGATGGCCGGGCCGATCCAGCGGCCGGACCTCTACGTCGTCGCCCGTATCCTGGAGACCCTCTGCACCCGGGAGCGCCGGCTGGGCCGGACCCAGCTCCAACTGGCCTCGGGAGTGAACTACAGCCAATTCGCTCGGTACCTGGAATTTCTGCAGCAGCGAGGGCTCGTCACTCTCAGGACGGTGGATGACGGAGCCGAGTCGATCGACCTGACCCCCAAGGGGTACGATGCGATGATGTTCATCGCGAAAGCGATTCGCGACCTTCTGGGCGACGATTACGTCAAGCGCCGGTAAGCCGGCACGTCCACCGGGCCTGCCCGGGCGAGCGCGTGCGAGCATAGCTATTTAAATCGACTTGAGGTTGAATCGCCACCCTCGAATGGTAGAGGCTCTCACCCTCCGGGTCGCCGAGGCGTTCCAGCAGGACATCGGGTTGGGGACCGCCCGCCTCGACGTCGGAACGCGTTCCCGCCTCAAGGTCGGCATCGGCGATGTGGTCGAGATCCGCGGACGAAAGACCACGGCCGCGGTCGTCAGCCGCGCCCCGCCCGACGACGAGGGGAAGAGCCTGGTCCGTATCGAGGCCGTCGTCCGGCGGAACGCCGGGGTGAGCATCGGCGACCGCGTGCTCGTCCAGCGGGCCGACTGTCCGATCGCGGAATCGATCACGATCGCCCCGATCTACTCCGGCTCGGCGAAGATGGACCTGGGCCCCGGGCTCGAGCAGTTCGTCTCGAAGGCGCTGACGCGCCGGCCCTTCGTCCGCGGGGACGTCTTCGTCATTCCCGGGGTCTTCCTGATGGGCGGGTCGCTCCCGTTCATGGTCGTCGCGACCCATCCGAAAGGAACGGTCCAGGTCGGACCGACGACCCTCATCACGATCAAGGAAGAGACGGTCACCGAGACCGAGGTCGCCGCGCCGCGCGTCGCCTACGAAGACATTGGGGGACTGAAGGAGAAGCTCGGTCGCGTCCGCGAGATGATCGAGCTGCCGCTCAAGCATCCGGAGCTGTTCGACCGGCTCGCGATCTCCCCGCCGAAGGGGGTGCTCCTGTACGGCCCCCCCGGGACCGGCAAGACGCTGATCGCCAAGGCGGTCGCGAACGAGGCCGGGGCGCACTTCATCGGCATCCAGGGCCCCGAGATCATCTCGAAGTACTACGGGGAGAGCGAGAAGGAGCTCCGCGAGAAGTTCGAGGAGGCCGAGAAGAACGCGCCGTCGGTGATCTTCATCGACGAGCTCGACTCGATCGCCCCCCGGCGGGACGAGGTCGTCGGCGAGGTCGAGCGGCGCGTGGTCGCCCAGCTCCTGACCCTGATGGACGGTCTCTCCGGACGAGGGAACGTCATCGTCATCGCGGCCACGAACCGCGAGGAGGCGATTGACCCGGCGCTGCGACGGCCGGGCCGCTTCGACCGGGAGATCGAGATCGGCGTCCCGACACAGGCCGGCCGCCTCGAGATCCTCATGATCCACACCCGGGGGATGCCGATCGAAGGGGGCGAGAAGGACCGCGACCGGATGCTCAAGGAGCTCGCCGCGCAGAGCCACGGGTTCGTCGGCGCCGACCTAGCGGCCCTCGCCCGCGAGGCGGCGATGCGGGCGCTGCGCCGCTTCCTGCCCGAGATCGACTTCGAGCAGCCGATCCCGCTATCGCTGCTCGAGCGGATGAAGGTCATCGACCGCGACTTCCGCGAGGCGCTCAAGGAGATCGAGCCGTCGAGCCTGCGCGACGTCGCGGTCGAGATCCCCTCGACGAAATGGGAGGAGGTCGGAGGGCTCGACCGGATCAAGCAGGCCCTGCGCGAGTCCGTCGAACTCCCGTTCAAGAGTCCCCAAGTGTACCGGAACCTCGGCATCGACCCCCCGCGCGGGATCCTGCTCTACGGACCGCCGGGCGTCGGCAAGACGCTGCTCGCGAAGGCGGCCGCCACCGAGAGTCAGGCCAATTTCATCTCCGTGAAAGGCCCCGAGGTGATGAGCAAGTGGGTCGGAGAGAGCGAGAAGGCGATCCGGGTGATCTTCAAGAAGGCCCGCCAGGCCTCGCCGGCGATCGTCTTCATCGATGAGATCGATTCGATCGCCCCGCGCCGCGGCCTGCAGACCTCGAGCGGCGTCACCGAGCGGATCGTCAACCAGCTGCTCACGTCGATCGACGGCCTCGAATCGCTGGAGCGAGTCCTGGTCCTCGCCGCGACGAACCGACCGGACATCCTCGACGAGGCGCTCCTCCGCACCGGGCGATTCGACCGGCTCCTGTTCGTCGAGCCGCCCGACCTCGCCGGACGGCTCGAGATCCTCAAGGTCCACACCCGCAAGATGCCACTCGCCGACGTCTCGCTCCCGGAGCTCGCTCAACGGACGACCGGGTTCGTCGGAAGCGACCTGGCCGCCCTGTGCCGGGAGGCGGGGCTCGTGGCGATCCGCGAGAGCCTGAAGGCCACGAAGGTGACGACGGCGCACTTCGAGGCCGCTCTCAAGCTGGTGCACGGCTCCGTGGACCCGGACTCTCTCAAGTTCTACGAAGAGTTCGGCCGGCAGCTGAACCGCGACCGCGTCGCCCGTCGTCGGGAAGAGGCGGCTCCGACCATCTACCGGTAGCCCGCCCGCTCCCCCGTTTTTCTGACGGAGTTATCCGCACTTTTTTCGCCGGGCAAGCTATATTAGGGGGGCCTAAGTTCGCCGCGCGCCCCCCGATAGGGGACGGCTGGAAAAGGGACGTGAAACACGATGGGTAGATGGGTACCACGACTCGTCCTGTGGGCCCTCGTTACGCTCGTGCTGGCGGGTACGCTGGCGCAGGCGGCGGGAGCGCGGACGTCGTCGTCGACGAGTTACACCCTGCTCGGCTACGTCGAGCAGAACGCCTCGGTCGGCTTCGCGCCGGTCCCGGCGGGTGTGACCGTTCAGCTCAGCTCCCAGGCGACTCACGCGACCTACACGACGCTGACGACGAGCGCCAGCGGGCAGTTCAACTTCACGAGCGCCTCGACCTCGAACGCCCTGGGCGTCGGTTGGTGGAGCCTCTACGTCCCGCCCCAGGTCGCCCACCTCTCGGCGTACGGCTGCCAGCCGTGCGCGGTCCTTCCGGCGAGCCAGGACCCGACCTGGTACTTCGAGAACCAGTCGACGCTCACCGGCTCGAACAACCCGGTCTACCTGAGCAACGTGAGCTACCTGCCGTACAACACGACCATCAGCGGCAACGTCACCTACGGCGCCCAGAAGATCGCCGGGGCGGTCGTGCAGCTGATCGCGCCGCGGTACAACGGCTTCGTGCTCTCCTCCAACACCACCAACAAGAACGGCTCGTTCAACCTGAGCGCCCCCTGGGGCAGCTGGGTCCTCGTCGCGTCGATCCCGTCGAACCCGCCGCTCGTATCGTACAACGCGATCTCGATCGCCGCGCCGATCGTCCGGTTCAACCCGGCGATCCACGGTTACGAGACCTCCGGGTACATCAACGTCAACACGGTCAACGGTCCGCACATCCCGAACGGCGCGAACGTCTCGCTGTTCGACCCGACCAACCAATACCTGTACACGACCTCGAACCCGGCCGGTGGCTACTACACCGTGGGTACCTACCCCGCGGGCTTCAACTACGGGGTCGGGGGCCCGGCGACCTACACGGTCATCCTTGCCCCGGTGGGGTACACGACGACCTCCTACGCGCTGACCGTCAGCGGAGTGAACCCGACCGGCGGCTCGCCGATCAACGTCGCCGTCCGGGCCCAGGCGCCCCCGGCGTCGTACCTGACGACCCTGAACTTCACCTCGGCGGGGTTCGGCAAGCTGAACGTCACGACGATCGGCACCCTCGGCCCGAACGCGGTGCTCACGGAGCTGCCCAACGCCAGCGTCGGCGACCTCTGGGCCCAGCTGGCGCTCGACACCCAGCACAACCTGACGTTCTCGACCGCGAACCTCGGCTGGCTGCACACTTTCCTGGCGGGTGAGGGCCCATTCTTCCCAGCCGGTCAGGCCCAGACGACGGTCAACGGCACCGGCTTTGGCCAGCCCACCAACGACACCTTTGCCTTCGGCTCGACCTGTGCGTCGTACTGCGGCCTCTCCAGTAACGCGGGGGTCCAGCTCGCCTGGTACCAGAACTACAACGTCACGGCGAAGCTTCCGTCGGGCGGCAAGACCTACACGATGTCGTTCAACTTCCGCCATCCGACCAACGGCCAGTCCATCAACTACACCGTGGTGCTGCCCGCGACCTACGTGCTGACGGCGAACAACCCCGTCCCGGCGCAGAGCCTGCTCAAGCCGGCGGGACCGGGGGGGACGTGGACGAAGTTCACCCTGGTCAGCAAACCGTCCTCGTCGACCTGGGGAACGGCGTCGTTCACCTTCGTCAAGTACGCCAGCCTGTCGGCGAACGTCAACATCACGGCGCAGAACTTCACGTTCTCGAAGCTGAACGTGGTCAACTCCACGCGCAGCGGCTACACGGTCATCGTCGGGCAGGGCCAGAACGTCTCGTTCTCGGCCATCAACTCGACGTTCCCGGCGGGTAGCAACGGCACGTCGTACAAGTGGTACTTTGGCGACTCGGCGACCCCCACCGTCAGCGGGCAGCCGACGAGCTACCACACCTACAACGCGACGGGGAACTTCAGCGGCAACGTGACGGTCACGAGCTCGGGCGGGGTCAAGAACTCGACCGGGTTCCACGTGGTCGTCGGCAACCTGCCGCCGACCGCGGTGATCAGCCAGAACGACACGAAGCCGTACGCGCGGGGGAACCTCGCGGGCACGCCGTTCGTCGTCGTCAACTGGTCGACAGGCATCCGGTTCAACGCCTCGTCCAGCGTCTCGACGCTCTACCCCAGCGCAACGCAGAAGGGCGTGATCTCGATCGCCTCGTTCAACTTCTCGAGCTACAAGTACTACCCGAAGCCGTTCAACGTCTCGGCGGGCGCCGGCGGCAACCCGCTCGTCGACTCGAACGACTCGATGGCGTTCCTCGGCGCGGGACACTACCTGAGCGAGGCGCTGCCGAACGTCACGGGGACCTTCAACGGCTGGCAGTACAACCTGACGCTGACGGTCTGGGACGGTCAGGGCCACAGCGCGACGGCCCAGCTGATCATCTTCGTCCGGGACACTGAAAAGCCGGTCGCGGTCGCTGGGGTGCTTGACTCCTCCGCACGGGCCACCACGAGCCTCGTCGAAGCGGCGAACGGCACGGCGGCCGTCCAACTGACCGGCACGAACTCCTCGGACCCGCACAACGGTTCGATCGTGACCTACAACTGGACGATCACCGACAAGTCGAACAGCTCGGTGAAGCTCACCTACCTGCAGACCGCGAAGGCGTCGGCCTACACCTACCCGGGCAAGCTCGGGGTCTGGCTAGCGCCGCAGACCAAGCCGTACTCCGTCAACCTGACGGTGACCGACCGGGCGGGGAACTCGAACTACAACGTCGCGTCGCTCACGGTGGGGATCAACACCTCGACGCGGCCGGTGTTGAGCGTGGCGAACCTCACCGGGGCGTCGACCCTCACCGCGGGTACGAGCTACACCTACTGGGTGAACGTCACGAACACCCTCGGGACGAACTCCACGGCGCAGGGTGTCCAGGTCCGGTTCTACCTCCTGTCGACCGGCGGCAGCGGCACTCCGATCGGGATCGGCAACTCGCCGGCGTCGGTCTCCTTCTGGAACTACAGCAGCCCCGGCGTGCTCAACAGCACCCCGCAGGGGACGGGCACGACCTCGCTCAAGTTCAACCACACCGTCCAGGCGAAGGTCAGTTGGACCCCCTCGCGCACCGGCACTTGGGACCTATACGTCAACGCCACGGCGTCGAACGAGTTCCCGGGGAGCTACGGGGCGAACGTCGCGCACGTCCAGATCACCCTGAACCCGAACCCGACCACCCAGTACGAGGAGTACGGGGCGATCCTGGGCGCGGTCATCCTGGTGATCATCGCGATCGTCGTCTTCTACCGCCGCCGCTCCCGCGGCTCGGGCGGGAAGTCGTCCAGCGGACGGTCGGGCCTTCTGCGAGGCAGCAGCAAGAAGGACGACAAGGACAAAGACGAGGACGACGACGAAGAGTAGGCCCTCCTAGGGCCTCTCTTCCCGTAGGCGCAGACCCGCGCCCCTTCGCGCCTAACGGCGCTCGATCGACGGCTTACCCGTACGGCCCGACCTCGTCGAGCAGGTCGACGTGGGTCAGGAGCATCCGGCGGCAGCAGTAGCGGCTGAGCCCCAACTCGGTCATCACGAGGCCGGCAGGGTCGCCGCGAGCGGTCCGCTCCCGGAACTCGTCCCAGTGGTGGCCGATCACGGTCCCGCAGGTGAAGCAACGGACAGGGATCATCATCGTCATGGTGCCAGATTTCCTTCCTGCAGCTCAACGGTACGATTTCTGTCGGCGCTTTCGAGCTCCGCGCCCACCGGGTCGCTTCGGGAGCTTGCGGCGAGGGTCGTTGACGACCAGCGACCGGTCGTAGTGGCGGAACATGTCGTGGAGCGTATTGTCCTTGAGGACCTCGAGGAGGCCCCGGGCAACGGCGGTGCGGGCCGCGGAGGCCTGCCCCATGATCCCTCCGCCCTGGACCTGGACCTCGATGTCCAGCGCCTTCCACCGCTCGCCGACCATCAGGAGTGGCTCCTGGATCTTTCGACGGGCCATCTCCGGGTCGTAGATCTCCAACGGGAGGTCGTTGACGCGGATGCGGCCGGTGCCCTTCCGTAGGTAGGCACGGGCGACGGCCGCCTTTCGCTTGCCGGAGGTGATCGTGACGACGGGGCCCTTCATACACGGGCTCCCAGGAGGCGAGAGACCTGCTCGAGCGTGATGGGGGGGATGAGGGTCGGACGGGCCTTGGCGCGGTCGAGCGACTCTGCAGAACCGCCGTCGACCCCGGGGGGGCAGCCGATGTGGACTTCGAGGCGGCGGTACGCCTCCTTCCCCCGGGTCTTCAGGTGCGGGAGCATGCCGCGGACCGTCCGGCGGAAGATCCTGTCGGGGTACCTCGGGTAGTGCGGGCCGCTGCGGACAGAGCCGCGGGCCCGACGGATGGTGTACTCGTCGACGACCGCGGTGTGGGAGCCGGTCACAACGCTCTTCTCGGCGTGGATCACGACGATATGCTCGCCCTTCAACAGACGCTGGGCGATGAGACTCGCTGCGCGGCCCAGCACGAGACCCGAGGCGTTGACGACCGCGACCTTCGGTGCGGGAGCGGATTTCGCCTTGGGGGCGTCAGGCAAGGACGCGCACCCCCGCGCCCTTCGGCCGGCTCTTCAGGAGCTCCTCGATGCTCAAGGTGCTCCCGCCGGCGGCACGGACCTTCGCCCTCGCCTCGGCGGAGTAGTGGAACGCGGCGATGGTGACGGGCTTCGTGATCTTCCCCTCGGCGAGCAACTTCCCCGGGACGACGATGACCTCGTTCGGTTTGGCGACGCGGTCGATCTGGCCGACGTTCACGGGTTCTACCTGGTGGCGGGGCCGGTTGAGCCGCTCCGCGACGGTGCCCCAGATCGGGGCGTCGTGGTGGCGGGTCGCACGCCGAAGCTCGGTGAGCGTTCGCACTAGTTCCGGGTTCCCTTTCTCGATGGAGCGGGCCATGGGGGCGGAGGGCGCTCGACCCGGGCCCCCGATATAACGTCTAGGGACCAAGTTTCACCCCGAGGGGAGCGTGCGTCGCCGTCGCGCGTCGGATTGACGCGCAGGGGGCGCCCGGGCCCTTCGCTCCGCGACGAACCGTTAAATAGCGAACTCCGCCATCCACCGCCGAGGACGCGTCATGCGCAAGTTCCTGACCGAGCTCCGGGGCAAGACGGTGATGACCAACGACGGCCAGATCCTGGGCCTCATCGAGAACTTTGTCGTCGACACCACGAGCGGCGGGATCGCGCACGTGCTCGTCTCCCCCGGCGAAGATGTCGAGCCTCGCCTGTTCCAGACCGACGGCGCGGGTCGTCTCGTGCTCCCCTTCAAGAGCATGCGGGCGGTCAAGGACGTCGTCGTGATGGAGCTTGGGAAGTAGCCCGGCGGACCGTCCGCTGGTCTCGATCGTCATCACCGTCAAGAACGAGGAACGCCACCTCGCCCGCCTGCTCGACAGTCTCGTCGGGCAGGAGCCTCCGATCGAGGTCGTGCTCGTCGACGCCCTCTCCCACGACCGCACTTTTTCCATCGCCGAAAGCTACTCCGCGGCCCATCCGGGCTTGCTCCGGGCGGTCCGCAAGTTCGGCTCCCGGGGGATCGGCCGGAACCAGGGGGTCGCCATAGCCCGGGGGGACCTCCTCGCGTTCATCGACGGCGACTGCTTCGCGGACTCCCGGTGGGTCCAGTTCCTCCGCGAGGGGTTCGCCCGGGGCGACGTCCTCGCTGGTCGCACCGTCGCGGTCGGCCGCTCCACTTACGCCAACCTCGAGCGGGTGGAGCTGTTCCTGAAGGGGAGCGACGTCACCTATCCCTCCTGCAACCTCGCCTACCGTCGCACGCTGTTCGAGCGACTGAAGGGGTTCGACCCGCGGTTCATCACCGCCGAGGACATCGACCTTAACCTCCGGGCGGTCCAGCTCGGGGCCCACCTCGTCTACCTGCCCGAGGCGGTCGTCTACCACCATCACCGGCTCACGCTGTTCCGATTCTTCATTCAGGCCTTCTGGAACGGCTACGGCCGCAAGCAGCTCACCGAGAAGCACGGCAGTCTTTGGGGCAGCTACCGGATACGACGCCTGCTCTCCGGTCAACGTACCGTGCTCGCATGGATCCGTCTCGTGGCGGCCTTCTCCGGCTACGTCAGCCGAGTGATCGTGGGGGGGGATCGACGACTCAGCCCGGTCGGCCCGCTCGCGGCGGCGGGCGACGAACGTCCCGCGGGTACGGGTTAGCCCGCCTACCCAGGCTCGCACCGCCCTGCTCGAGGTTGCTGGGGGCGGCATCCGCCTCTAGGGAGCCGATCACGTAGCGGCATGTCCGCAGTGAACTGAGTCTCCCTTTCCAGCACGCTGACTCTTTACGCCGTGAAGATTGGGCAGGTCGGATGAGGAGCAATGGCGTGGCCCTTGCGAGCTCCACGGTCGCCGTTCTACTCGTCACTCTCGCGGTCCTTCCGGCCCCGATTCGTTCTTCGTCGAGCCTGGCGGAAGCGGCGAATGTATTCCTCAACGAATCACGATCCACGGAGAACCCTGTTCTCTTCGGACTGAATCTCTCGTCAGGGTCGGGCATAGGAGTAGACTTCCAATTCGGCGCCAGGATCGACTTGAGTGGCGGTAACATCTCCCCGGGCCAGACGGTCAACGCCTCCGCCACACTCTCCGTCCCGACGTCGACGCGGGTTGCGGTGAGCTATCTGGGCACCTCGACGTCGGTGTCGATCGCCCCGATCGGCGCCCTGGTGAACTACCCGATCCCCGGGCTGAACCTCCAGTACCTCGGCGTCCCCCTCACGCTGTACCTGAACCTCTCGGCGACGATCACCGGGAATAGTAGTGTCACCGGACCCGGCGGTGGAGGTGGCGGGGCTCTCAACTGGTCTTCCGCCGGGGAACGCTCGTTCCCGGTAACGGCCTCAGCGAACGCCGCTCCGGGCAGCGTCCTGGCCTCCACGGTGTCGGGCCTCCGCTACACGGTCGCGCTCGGCGTCGACGCCGGGGCGCAGATCCCACTCCTTGGTCACTACGTCGTCCACCTGCTGACGTTGGGGCACGTGGGACTGTTCCCGGGCATCCCCTCCGCGGTCCAGTCCGAGTATGTGGTTCCGAGCCCACCCCACGCAAATGCGGGGGGATGGCTCAGTGGACCCGCCGGGCAAGTCGCCCTGGCAGGAGTCGTGGGCGTGGTGGCGGTCACGGCGCTCCTCAGCGTCCTATTGTGGCGCCGAAAACGGCGCGGTTAACGACAGGAAGGGCGGAACAACCCGACGGGGACCGCGAGCCCGCGGTCGCCGGATCAGCTTGTCTTGAGGAGCTCGGCGACCTTCGTGACCTCGGCGAGCACCTTGGTGGTGTCCGCGGTGTGGTCGACGACGGCGACGAGGAGCGCTTTCTTGCCGCTACCGACGATGATCGTCTTCGAGTCGCTCCCCTCGATGACGATCCGTTCCGGGGCCGCCCGGTTCAGCTCGGACTTGGCCGTGGCGGCCGCCCCGAGGATCGTGGCGCACATGATCGCGAAGGTCTCGGTGTACACACCGGCGGGGACGTCGGCGTAGAGCACCAGGCCATCCCGGGAGACGAGCGCGGTGGCGATTCCGCCGATCCGCGTCTTGAGGTCTTTTACGACCGCACCTACGTTACCCGTGGCCATCATTTGGTACCCGGAACCCCTACATCTCCTCGATTCGGAAACGACACTCAGGTGACCCGAGGCTAGCGCACCCCTCTTCGGTGCATTTAACGCGGGACCCCTTAAAACGTTCGTAGAACTCGCGGAGGATGCCCCGCAGGCGGTGGCAGGTCGGAATATCGCTGGGGGCGACCTCGATCGACCCCTTCACGAGCGCCTCGCCCGGTTTGAAGGTGATCTCCTCGATCCACCCCCGCTCCTTGAGGATCTGGGCGGCCCTCTCGAAGTACCGGGACTTGTCCTTCAGGGCCTCCTCGGCCATGTCGGCGCCGACGGTAGAACCTTCCTTGAAGAATAGGCCGTGACAGGCGTGCGACATCACGCCCTCGTACAGCTCCTTGATCTTGTGGAGCTCGTCCTGATTGAGCTTCACATACCGCATCGGCGCGCCCACCGTCGGTCACCCTATTTAGGGCTTGGGTCGAGGAGATTCGACGGGCTTATCCGGTCGACTCGGGGGCTTCGCCGCTCGGTTCTGGCACGGCGACCGGCGCCTTCAGCGCCGTCGGGAGCTCTTCCAAGCTTGCGAGACGTCGCGCCTCGCCCCGGGTCTCGCTCCCCGGGCGTTCGAGCAGGAAGGCGGCGAGCCCGGCCCGAGCCGAGGCACGGTAGTCGCTCCAGTACAGGTCCCCGACGAACGCGGTGCGATCGCGCGCGGCACCGAGCGACTTCGCCGCCTGGCGGTACGACGCGAGGGCTGGCAGGCCGGGAGACTCGGCCGTCCCGGGAAGCGAGAACAGCGGGAGATCGGGTATCCCGACCTTCCTCAGGAACGGGCGAGCGACCTCTTCGGGGACCGGGGTCGCGATCCCGACCTTGTACCCCGTCTGAAGGAGCGCCTGAATCGTGGGAATGGCGTCCGGGTACCGTTCGAGCTCGCCCGCCGGCTTGAGGAACCGATCGACGACCATGGTCACCTCGGCCTCGGGAAGGGGACGAGCTGCGACCGCTGCCAGCGTTCCCTCAAGGTGGTGTCGGTACGCCACCCAATCGACCGGCGTCTCGCGCTTGGCGAGGCCCGTCCACCGACGACGGTCCCAGGCGTGCAGCGAGTGCCGGAGCGCCGAACGGACGTGCCGCCCGCTCAGGACCGGGCCCTGCGGTCGCCAGGCCCACTGCCAGCGCGCGAGGCTCTGGAACGGCAGCAGGGTATCGTCGAGGTCGAAGAGGACGGCCTCGATCGGCGCGGGGGACGAAACAGCCACGGTCGGTCCCGGCTACCCGCGTCCGGTCTTCTGCAGCTCGAGGAGGTCTTCGGTCGAGACCTTTTCGCCCTTCTTCAAACGGGCGAGGAAGTCCTCCTCCCGGGGAGGCTCGGCCGCCGAGTAGGGGGAAGGAGCGCGGCCGCCGCGCGTCGCGTAGAGGAGCTTTTCGATGTCGCGCACCTCCTCGATCGCCGTGATGTGCGCCTTGTGCGCCTCGTCCGCGGCGGTCTTCGCCTCGACGAGCTTTACCTGGACCCCGTCGGCCTGACGGCGCAGCTCGTCGACGGACTCGAAGAGCTGGACCATCGACTCATGGGCCGCCTGGGCCTCCTCGGCGAGCTCGCCGACGGCGGCGTGATGCTTCTCGGCCTCGTCGCGGGCCAACGTGAGCTCCGCGGTCGCGACCTCGACCTCCGGGTCGTGCTTGATCTGGTCTTCCTGCTCCCGGATCGCCGACTCGAGCCGCTGCATGTCGGCGATCAGGCGCTTCTCGGCGTCGGGGGTGAGCGCCGTGGTCATGTGGCGGAACTCGAGCTCCTTGAGGTCCTTGCGGAGACGCCAGACCGGGATCGCGCCGGGTCGGGGGGCCCGCGTACGGCGGAGCTCGAGGACCTTTTCCTGGACGATCGCGAGCTTCCGGTTCCACTCCTCGCGGAGCTTCTTCGCCTCGCGGACCTGGTCGTTGAGGTCGTCCCGCCCGTGGCGGTGGTCCTGAGCGAGCGTGCTCTTCTCCCGCATCTCGTCGATGATGCGGGCCCGTTCGTCGGCGAGGGCCCGGGCCTCGGCGTTGAGCCGGTCGCGCTTGGCCCGGGCCTCGTCGGCCCGAGCGTTCGACTCGGCTCGCTTCCGTTCGAGCTCTTCTACCGCCTCGGTCAAAACGCGCGCACTCCCCGAGGTCGCCCAGTCGGGGGAGCTTTCGAGGGCCGGGCCCGATATAAATGCTTTCGGCGGGCCGGGTAACGGGCTGGAGCGCAACAGTGGCGACCTCGGTCGAGATCCGGCGCAACAGTGTTCGGGACAAGCCGGAACCTCACGTGTCCGACGCGGGCCGCGCCCTCGCTCGCGACGTCGCGACCCTCGCACCAAGGTTCGACCGAGTCGTTTCGACTCCTGTGCCCCGAGCCACGGAGACCGCCGCCGCGCTCGGGTACCCATCCCCCGAGGTTGACCCGTTGTTCGAGTAGGTCGGGGCGCGCGTCGAAGCGGTCGTAGCGTGGCCGTCTCCGGTCACGTCGTACCGGAGAGCCCTCGACTTGCGTGTCTCGGCCGTCGTTCGCAAAGCGCAGCAGCTCGGGACGTCGTTGCGGCGCCTCGCAGCGGATCTCCCGGAGAACGGACACGCCCTCGTTGTCACGCACGGGGGGGGTGCCCGAGTTGTGCGGTGTGGACCTCCGTCCTGAGGACGACGTCGGCGCGTGGGGCGAGCCCTGCCGTTGCCTCGAAGGAGTCCGGGTCACCTTCGACGGAGAAGTCCCTGTGCAAATCGTCATCCTTCGGGTCGATCCCCGTCGGACTCGACTCTAGCGTCGGTTCGGGCCTCGTCCGTCGCCGGGCGCAGGCCTTCGACGCTCGGCTCGCTTCCACTCCCGCATCATGCTAATATGGGCACCATCGGTAGAATTCGCCGTGGACGAGGTTGGCCGCATCTACGGCGATGTCGGCCTCGGCCGATTCCAGCTGAACCTCGCCCATCCGGTCGAACGTGGCGACTACCTCTCGGTGGTCGACGAGCTCCACGGGAGCGTCCTCTGCCAGCTCGACGACCTCCACCGGACGAGCGACCTGGACGTCGACCGGGCGGACGAGCTCGGCCACGGGGCACCGACGTTGGTCCACGAACGGCTGGTCGGTCTGGCGCGCGTGATCGGCTACCGCGACGACCAGGGATTGGTCAAGGTGCCGACGATCCCGTTCCGGCCGGGCGCGCAGGTGTTCCGGGCGGAAGAGGGACTCATCGCCGGCGTGCTGGGCCTCGGCCACCACTCGGCGGTCGGTGCGTACGTGGGACTGCTGCGCGGCCATGCGCTGCGCGTCGAGCTCGACATCAACCAGCTCGTCCAGCGCCACGTCAGCGTGCTGGCGAAGACCGGCGGCGGGAAGAGCTACCTTCTGGGGGTGCTCATCGAGGAGCTGCTCCGGCACAAGGTCACGTGCGTCATCATCGACCCGCACGGCGAGTACGGCTCGCTCCGGGAGGCGGCGCCGAAGAACGGGGTCCACGCGAAGTTCAAGGTGGAGGTCCAGGGGTTCGGCAACCGGATCCAGGAGTACTCGCCGGACGCGACGCTGAACCCGAAGGCGAAGCCGCTGACCTTCTCCCTGAAGAACCTCGACCCCCGGGAGCTGCTCATCTTCATGGGGCTCACGAACGTCAAATCGTTCCTGGCCCCGCTCAAGACGATCCTCGAGGAGGCTTCGGGTCGGAGCCCCGAGTACTCGATCAAGGATCTCGTGGACCTCGCCTCACGGCACGAGGAACCGGCGTACCAGCTGCTCCACGAACGGCTCGAGTACGTCGAGCAGACCCGCCTGCTCGCCCCGCACGGCACCAAGCTCGAGGAGCTCGTGCGCAAGGGCGACGTCACGCTGATCAACCTACGCGGGGTCGCCCCCGACGTGCAGGAGCTCGTCGTCGCCCGGATCTCCGGGACGATCTTCGACAACCGCAAGAAGGGCAAGATCCCGCCGCTGTTCCTCGTGATCGAGGAGGCGCACAACTTCGCCCCCCAGCAGGGGTCCGCGGCGTCCTCCCGGGTGTTGAAGAACATCGCGGCGGAGGGACGGAAGTTCGGCCTCGGGCTCTGCATCGTCACCCAGCGGGCGGCACGGATCGACAAGAGCGTGCTCTCGCAGTGCAACACGCAGCTGATCCTTCAAGTGACGAACCCGCTCGACCTGAAGGCGATCGCGCAGTCGATCGAAGGGCTCACCGAGGGGATGACCGAGATGATCCAGTCGCTCCCCGTCGGGGTGGCGCTGGTCACCGGGGGCGGCTACCACACCCCGCTGTTCTGCGAGGTGCGGCCCCGCGCGACCCGCCACGGCGGCGAGAGCATCCGGGTCGTCGAGAACTAGACCTGCCCGCCGCGATCGGCCGGTCGTCGACGGGCACCTAGTTCGCGCGGTAGAGTGGTGACTACCGCCGGGCCTCGAAGACCCGATTGAAGGGTGTCTCGACGGTCTTTCGTACCTTAGTGAACCCGCCCGCCTTGATCACGTCGGTCAGCTCCGCGTCGCTCGCCTGAGCGCCGAGCCCCTTGCCGACCTCCTGGGCGAGCGAGGACGGGACGCACAAGAGCAGCGAGGCGTTGTAGAAGACCCGTCCCACCGGGTTAAGGTTCTGCTCGACGGTGTCCTTCGCGAACGGCTCGACGACCATCGCCGTCCCGTTCGGTTTCAGGGCCTGGTGGGCGTGCTTCATCGCTCCGACCGGGTCGCCCATGTCGTGGAGGCAGTCGAAGAAGGTGATGAGGTCGAAGTCCTTGCCCTTGAAATCCTTCGCCATGGCGACCTCGAAATCCGCGTTCTTGGAGACACCGTCCGTGACGGCGGCGTTCCGAGCCCATTCGATCGATTCCGCGTGGTAGTCGTAGCCGACGAACTGGGACTTCGGATACTGCTTGGCCATGATCACCGTCGACGCCCCGAGCCCGCAGCCGACGTCCGCGACCTTGGCGCCGGCCTCGAGCTTCGCGACGACCCCATCGAGGCTGGGGAGCCAGGCTTGGACGAGGTTGACCAGATAGCCCGGCTTGAAGAACATCTTCGTCCCGTTGAACAGGTCGACGTGGCGCTCGCCCCAGCCGAACCCTTTGCCCGTGCGGATCGCCTCGGCGATCTTGCGCTGGTCCTTGTACGCCGACGACGCGATGTAGTACCCACCGGGAATGTAGATCGGGTTGTTCTCGGAGGTGAGCGCGAACTTCTGCTCCGGCGTCATCCAGTATCGGTGCGACGCCGCATCGTACTCGACGTAGCCCGAGGCCGCCTGCCCCGCCAACCACTCCCGCAGGTACCGCTCGGAGGTCCCGGTCTTTTGCGCCAGCGCCTCGGAGGTCACGTGGCCCGCAGCGCCCAGGGCCTTGTAGAGGCCCAGCTGCTCGCCGATAAGGATCGACGGCCCGTGCATCACGGCGCCGAGGTCGTTCAGGAACTTTCCCACGAACGCGTTCAGCTTTGCTTCGTCGATCTTGTCGGAATCTGTCATCGGTGAACCCCCGCCTTCGGGGCATGTGGGTCGGGGTCATAAGGGCCGGCGGTCGCACCCTCGCTACGGCGCCGCGACGCGGCTTCGCGCTAGGGAGGCGAGTTCGAAGCCTCTCCGGCCCGCGAACCGGCAATGGGCACGGCCTGGGGCTGGAACCGAGGCGGGGGAGTCGCCGTCAGGGTGGCGACGATCACACTGGTGGCTGCCGTCCGGGTCCCGTGCCCCGCCCAGGGGAACTGGCCGGGGGGGGCACCGGACGGCAACGTGGGATCGGCACGTACGGGGACCTTGAACGGGCTCGCGCACCCGAACCCCGGGGTCTTGCCGTGCGACGCCGCCCAGCCCGAGAGATTGTAGGGGGTCCAGGAGTTCCCGAGCCCCAGGTCGACCGCATACACGCAGTACTCCAAGGTCCCCTTCGACGTGGCGCCCGGGATCTTCCCGGTCCAGGTCCCCTTGGTCGGGGTACCCCCGGTCCGGTTCAGCGTCAGGGTCGTCCACTTCGTGACCCCCGGCTCGAGGTAGGTCACGTTGACGTGGGCGACCGGCCGGGTATCGCTGACGTGCGCGGTCACGCTGTAGGCGTCGGTCGCGAAGGCGGCGGGGGCCGGGGCGGCGGTCACGAACGGCTTGCCTAGGTCGAGGGCGATGTTGTAGGCAAGCGGGACGCCCCAGCCCGCGGAGGTGTTGTAGTCGGTCGCCCCGTTGAAGAAGGCGTTGCTGTAATTCTGAACGAAGTAGGTCGGCGGCAACGCGAGCTTTCCGGCGAGCCACTTCGACTCCAGCGCGTAGAGCGTCGGTCCGAACGCCCCGAGCGGATGGCCGTCGAAGGCGATGATCGAACCGAGCATCCCCGCCACGGCCGGCGAGGAGAAGCTCGTGCCGCCGTACCCCGACAGCCACTGGTGCGCGTAGTAGACCGTGTTGTCGGCGGCGGGGCCGCCCAGATCGGGGACCGGGCGGGCGGAGCTGTTGCTGTAGACGATGCCGTCGTTGACGCCGAGCGGACTGCTCGTGCTTCCGTTGCCGGTTTCGGTGATGTTGATCGCGTTGCGCATCGCCGCATCCACGTGCGGGACCCCTTTCTGGTACCACGCCTCCGGGAACGCCGAGCTGACCCCACCGGTGCTCCCGGCGCTGACCCCCGCGTCGGTGCTGGGGCACCAGTTCCACACCGACTGGCCGCTCAGGATCGACGTTCCGAGGGCGTTGTTCGCCGTCCCGCCGACGCTCAACAGGTTCGGCGAGGAGCCCGGGTAGTTGACCCCCGGTACGCCCTGGTCGTTGGGGCCGCCCCCGCAGACCGCGGCGCCGTCGCCGCTCGGGCCTTCCGCCCCGTTGTTGTCGCCGGAGGACGCCAGCACGGTGACCCCCATCGCGGCCGCGGTCAGGTAGTCCTGTTCGAACGCCGCGACGTAGGAGCCGGTCGCATTCGGGCTCTCCCCGCCCCCGAACGACTGCGTGAGGACGTTGAGGCCGGGGACGTTGCCGCTGACGATCCAATTGAGGAGCGCCACCAGCTCGCCGTTCGTCGCCGCGACCCCGGTGCCGTTCACCCAGGTCGGGGCCAGGTTGGCGCCGGGGGCATCCACGCCGCTGTACTCCTGGTCAATGGTGAGCTCGATCGAGGGGGAGTTGACCTCCTGGGTGCCGGTGTTCGAGACGTTGAGCCCGCTGGTGCTGCAGTTGCCGCTCGCCGGGGGACCGCCGGGGTAGCCGGGGATCTTGTAGTGCGGCTGCATCACCGGCTTTGGTAGACCACTCGGGTAGCCGGTCGAGTTGTTGAAGAAGTTCCCGATGTCGGAGACCGAGTAGCCACAGCTCTTCGACGAATCCGACCAGAGCGCTTGGACGATCGTGACGCCCCGGGCATCGGTCGGGACTACGCCCGCGGCCTTGTCCCCCGTAGCGTTGTAGAGCTGGTTCAGCTGGAACTCGTAGAGCATCTCGTTCGGATAGTCTTGGACGCCCGTGCCGGGGACCGGACTGCCCGACGGAAGGGCGGCCAGCACGCGCAGCGCGCTAGGATGGTCGGTCAGGCCGACGACGGAGTAGACCCACGGGGCGACGCTCGCCGGCAGCTCGGGGCTGGCGACCGGGGCCCAAAAGTTCGACTCGCCCTGATGGAACATGCCGAACCGGAGGTGGAAGGCGTTCTGGAGCTGGGCGAGGGTCCCCTCGACCGTGAGGCTCAGGTGGTCGGGGGCGAGGAAGACGACGCGAAGCCCATGGGCGGCGAAGTAACCGGTCACCGTCGACTGCTGGTCGGCGGTCGGGGCATACCGCTGGGTGAACTCCGGCAGCGTGAGGAAGTGGGCGTACGACGGCGAGAACGGATCGGAGACGCCCCGGAGAAACTCCTGTAATCCGGCAGGATGCTGGAGGGGAAGGTTGACGACCACGCTCGCCACCGTCGACAGGGGTACCGCGACGTCCACGCTCGGAATCCCGCGCAGCGCCGCCCCGGTCTCCCCGTTGAAACCCAGGTCGACCCATGGCCCCCCGAACAGGCCGGAGGGGGCCCTCGCCGGGGCGGAGGGACTCGACGGTCCAGCACCCCCAACCGTCTCCGCGCCGGCGAACGACATCGGGCCCAACAACGTGACCACGGCCACGAGAAGGGAGACGATCGCCGGTCGGGTTCGTATCGGAGTTGGCGCAACGCGGGACCGTGCCCGGGGTACCCACATGCGGGGGGCACCCCTCCGTCGCTTTATCAATCGAAAAGTGGGGAGCTAGCCAGCACCTAACAATTCGGGAATCCGCCCCTCAAGAGGGGGCCACATCGAGCGTTCCGGCCCCATCCCGCCGCTCCAGGGGGGTGCGGGAGGCGGCCGCCTCACCTCGAACGGCGCGGACTAGGGCGAGCCGTCGCGCAAGTAGGTCGTCACCGCACGGAGCCCGAAGGCGGTCGCGCCGATCGACTGGTAGGGAGGCTGGTACTTCCGCGTCGAGGGAGTCGTGTAGGAGGGACCCGCGATGTCCAGGTGGGCCCAAGCGGTCTTGCCGACGAACGTCTCGAGGAAGGCGGAGGCGGTGAGCACGCCGGCGACCGAGAGCTCGGTGTGGTTCCGCACGTCGGCGATGTCGCTCTTGACGAGCTCGCGATGGAAGTCGGTCAGCGGCATCCGCCAGAGCGGCTCCCCGGTGATCGCCGAGGCGCTCAGCAGACCCTTCGCGAGCTTCTCGTCGGTGGCGATCAGGGCCCCGGTGTCGTCCCCGAGGGCGACGACCTCGGCGCCCGTCAACGTGGCGAGGTCGATCACTTCGTCGGGGTGGTACTTGTCGACGACGTAGCCCAGGGCGTCCGCGAGCACGACGCGACCCTCCGCGTCGGTGTTGAGGACCTCGATCGTCTTGCCGTTGTACGTCCGGACGACGTCCCCCGGGCGGTAGGAGGAGCCGCTGGGGAGGTTCTCGGCGCACGCCATGACCGCGATCACCTTCGGCGGCAGCTTGAGGGCCGCCGCGGCGCGGACGATGCCGAGGGCGACGCACGCCCCGGACTTGTCGAACTTCATCTCCTGCATGGCGAGCGCGGGTTTGATCGAGATCCCGCCGGAATCGAACGTGATCCCCTTCCCCACGACCGCGACGGTCTTCCCGCTGCGGGCGCCGCCACCGTACTCGACGATGACCATCCGGGGCGGGTGGATGCTGCCGCTGCCGACGGCCAGGATGCCGCCGCAGTGGAGCTCCTCGAGCTTCTTCTCGTCGAAGACGGTGACCTTGAGCCCGTACTCCTTGGCGACGTGCCGGGCCTCCTCCGCCAGGCGCTCGGGCGTCGCGGTGTCGGCGGGGAGGTTGATCAGGTCCCTCGTCCAGATGACGGAATCGAGGAGGGTGAGCTCTTGGTCGAGGGCACGCCGTAGCGCGGCCTCTTCGCGGCCGTGCTCCTCGCCGAGGAAGACCGTCCCCTCTTCGACGCCGGCTTCCGCCGTGGCGCGATACCGCAGGAACTCGTAGGCCCCGAGCAGGGTGCCGTCGGCGATCGCCCGCGTGGCGGTCTCCGTCGGTACGCCCTCCCCCGTGAACGTCGCCAGGCGGAAGCCGATCGTCCGCGCGCCTCGGCCCTTGAGCGCCTTGACGGCGGAGGCGGCGGCGCGCCGTACCGCTTCCGCGTCGTGCGTGGCTTTCGCACCCAGTCCGACGAGGAGCAGACGCCCCCGGCCGTCCGGGCGGTGGAACACCGTGATCTCGGCCTTGCGGCCCTTGATCTCCCGACGCTTCCAAGCGGCTGTGAGCAGACCGTCGAGCGCTTCGTCCTCCTTGACGAGCAGTCGCGGGAGCGGTTCGTCCTTCTCTCCCCGCTCCGTGAACGCGCTGACGGCCACGTCGACAGACCCGGCGAGCGCGTCGCGGCGGTCGACGGCGAACTTCATGCGGGCCGCACGCCGCTCAGAACGACGGGCGGATCTTCTGTCGGTCGATGCGGAACCCCGCGGGGGTCAGGCAGAGCAGGTTCTTCGCGATGCCCGCGACGTCCCCGCCGGTGTCCTTCGCGACGTTCTTGAGGTCCATGCTCATCCTCTTGACCGCCACCTGGTCGTTGGCGATCGACGTGTAGTCGAGCACCACGATGTCGCCCTGGTAGGCGAGTTGGCTGATCTTCCCGAGGTCCTCGAAGCGGAGGATCTCGGCCATACGGACCGCGCCCTTCGCTCCGGCGAGGCCGGCGGCCTCGTCGTCGAAGTTCATTTGGCCCAGATCGAGGAACGAACCCTCTTCGAGCGTGTCCGAACCGTGATGGCGCCTCAAGATTCCACTCCGTTTCATCATCGCCCGCGTGTCCTCGCTAGCAGGTCGAGAAGAGTCGGGTTCTTCTCTTAAGTCTACCGTTCGACAGGTGGGGGATTTCTCGAGGTGGCGCTCCGCCCCACGGAGGCGGGGACCGGAAAGCGGACCCGGAACGTGACCCGATAGACGTCTCGGCCGTTCCGCCGACCCCACAGCGTGGCCGACTCCTTCAGCGTCGCACCGGTCCGGCTCTTGATGTGCCGAGCGATGCCGCGCGCGGCGAGCGTGTCGGTCAAGTAGAGGTCCCAACCCTCTGGAAGCTCCTCCCGCCGGGTCAATGCCTTCCGCCACTCCCCCCGGATCTCCGGCACAAGTCGGTCCCACTCGCTCGCGAGATACTCCCGGAGCTTGCCGGCGTTCGAACGCAGCCGCTCGTCCGGTCCGCGGAGTTGCAGGATCGCCGTGTAGAAGTTGCCGGTCCGTCGCGAGCAGGTCGGGCAGACACGATGTTCCGTCCGTACGGAGATATGGAGGGGGACCTTCGTCTCGAGCCCACGGAACCGAACGTCCGCCTCGCCCTCGAACCGCCGCACGGTCTCGCCGGCGACCGTCTCGGTCCAGTGGATCCTCCGCACGCCGACCTCGGGGGCCACGGTCAGGAACGTCGCGAGGTCGGCCGACCCCAGATTCTCCGGCGCTCCCTCCCCTTCCCAGTGGCGCCCCCTGAGTCGGGCGCCGCAGGTCGGGCAGACGACGAGGACCCCCGATTCGGGGACGGTGACGAGCGGCTGGCGCTTCGCCGCGCACTCCGCACAGACCCCGTCGACGACGGGAACGTCCGTCCGGCCGCACGATGCGCAGAACTCACCGGACATGGTCGGGTCCTCGCCTTCAGGGGTCCGGGATCGTGAAGATCTCCGCGTGCGGGACGCCCCCCAAGCTCCCGGCACCCCCTGGCTCGAGGAGCCCCTCGTCGACCGCGAGGGCGACCGCACGGCTACCGAGCAGGTTGACGACCGTGGCTCGCTTGAGCGCCCACACCAGCTCCTCCCGGCTCACCGGCCGCTCTCCGTAGAAAAAGGAGGTCACCTTCACCTTGTGGCCCGTAGGGCCGACCGGCAGGTCCTGGCCGATGAGCTCCGCGTCGCACGCAGCGACGACGAACTCCGCGCGGACCCGATGGATCCGCATCACGATGCCGTCGGGCACGGGTGACCACCTTCCACCAGCGACACCGGCTGCACGGGATATCAGGACTGCGACACGGCTGGGCCGCCTATCGCGCGGAAGGGAACCCCGACTTCCATGTCGACACCGGAGGACTGTTGTCTGCTTCTTCCCCCCGGCCGGAATCGAATCTCCACTCTTGGGTAGTTCACGAGCCTCCGGGGATGGGACCCGGTAGACTATCGCGCCCGGTGTGGAATTTCCAATGGGGTTCGGACCGAGTGTCTCCCGCGCGGCAACCCGCGACCCGGACTCGAGCCCTGCGGCCCCGGGTCGCCTCAGTTCGACACGAGCGGGCCGGGGCGTCGGGCGGAGAGCGCGAGGGACACCCCACCTACCGCAGCGATGCTCGCTGCCGCTATCGAAATCGCGGGGAGGAGGGAGACACTGGCAAGACAGTTGTACTGAGGTACGCCGTCGCAGCCGTGGGCGGGGCAGTTGTACGTTGCGTCGGCGCACAGCCAGTAACTCCAGCCGAGCCCGCCGAGAGCGAGCAGTACCCCCACGAGGATCAGCGCAGGACCCGACGCCCCCGGCGGTCTTCTTCGAGGGGCGGGAGCGACCGACATTCGAATGGGGCTAAGGATCAACTTTCGAAAGAGCTTCCTCCGCCCGCTTCATGGCCGGGTACCCCATCGGTCCTCTCCCGACCGCCTTCCGACTTCGCGCCGCTACAGGAGCGCGACTAGGGCAGCGACCGTGGCGCGGTCCCCGCACGCACTTCCACCTCCCGCCAACCGGCGACCACACGATCGGCACGTCTTGGAGGGCCGATCCTTCAGGGTCGCTGGCCGAGAATCCCTCGGAACCTCCTCGGCCCGTGTCGATGCTCCCCCGTCGTCTCCGTTCCTGCCGATGACCCGGGACGGGAGGACAATCCGAAAATCGAACCGCCGAGTACCCTATTCTTCCGTTTCAAGGCGTTAGGGCCTACCCGGGTGGCGAGAGGCGGGTGGGTTAACGAATCCGCCCTCTCGGCGACGGGGATGCGCTCTCAGAAGCGGACGAGCTGCCAGACGCCCGGCCGCACTTCCATGACCTCGCCGGCGCTCCGGAGGTGGTGGAACAACGCCTCGGTTCTCGCCGAGGGGATCGAGGCCTTCTCCGCGCGGCCCTTGAGCTCCTCCATCGTGAACCGCCCGCCGCCAGCGTCCTGGAGCTCCCGCATGAGCTCGAGCAACGTCTCGAACTGGGCGCGCTGGCCGTGGCCGACCCCCGTAGTGATCAGGTCCACGTCGAGCGCCCCGCCTGCTTGCATGGCGACCCGCTGGAGGAACGACTCTACGATGCGCGTCGCCCGCTCGGCGTCCCGAACCGTGACGACCGGCGAGAGGCGGGCTCGCGCGCTCGCCTCGCTGAGGCGCACCAGGGCTTCGAGCTGTCGGGCGGTGATCGGGACCGGAGCGTTCTCCGCCTCCCCCAGCTTGCGGACCTTCACGTAGAAGTCCTCGATCGTGGCGAGCGCCTCGTTCGCCAGAACGGGGCGAACGTTGCGCCGGGCGTAGGCGATGTACTTCCGCAGGAGGTCCGGTGGGAACGGTGCTTGGGCCGCTCCCGGCATGACGACCCACGGACCCGTCGCGCTCTGCCCCTCTCCTTCCTGATGAGAGAGCAGGATCTGGTTCGCGAGCTGACGGTCGCGGTTCGACTCCGGCTTATCCTTGATCGAGAAGATCACGTCGAACCTCGAGAGGAGCGTCGGCGGTAGGTCGATCTGATCGGCGATCGGCTGATCCGTGAACCGCCCCCACTTCGGGTTCGCCGCCGCGAGGACAGGGCAACGAGCGTTCAACGTCGCGGTGATCCCGGCCTTGGCGATGCTGACGGTCTGCTGTTCGAGGGCCTCGTGCATCGCCGACCGGTCCTCCGGGGTCATCTTATCGAGCTCGTCGACGCACGCCATCCCGCCGTCGGCGAGGACCAGCATGCCGGCCTCCAGGACCCACCGCCCGCCCCCAAAATCGTCCTTGACCGCGGCGGCGGTCAGGCCCGCGGCGGTCGCGCCCTTCCCGCTGGTGTAGATGCCTCCGGGCGCCACCTCGAAGATGTACCTCAGGAGCTGGCTCTTCGCGGTCCCCGGGTCGCCGACCAGGAGCACGTGGATGTCGCCGCGGACGCGGACGCCGTCCGGGTGCCGCTTCTCGACCCCGCCGAACAGCTGGAGGGCGATCGCCTCCTTTTCCTGCTCCATCCCCTTGATGGTCGGGGCGAGGGAGAGGACGAGCTTGTCGATGACATTCGGGTCGTTGCGGAACGAGGTGATGAGCCGCTCGTCGTCCTCGGAGATCACGATCTCCTCGTACACGCGTCGTTTCGACTCCACCGAGTTGCCGACGAGCATCATGTCGAAGGTCGTCGAGCGTGCGACGCCCGACCGCCCGAGGCCGGGCCGCTGCAGGCTCTTCAACGGCCCGTTCGCGACGACCCGGCTGCCCGGGATCACGTGGCCGGTCAGGTCCTCGGTGAGCAGCACGGCGAGCCCTTGGGGGTGGGCCCCGCCCTTCAGCGTCTCGGGATTCTCCTGGATCTCGATCCGCTGGGCATCGAAGTAGGTGGACTTCTCGGGCAGGAGCCGAAACCGGGTTCGGCTCGCGGGCCGCCCGCAGCCGGTGCACTCGGTCGGCTCACGGAGCACGAATCCCGCGTCGTCCTGGAGCTCGGGGATTTCGGCCCGGCAGCTGAGGCAAGAGAAGATCGCCTCCCGGATCTGAGGGCGGACCTCCGTCGCCTTGCGGACGATGCCATCCAACGCGATGAACCGATTCAGGTCGGACTCCCGGATCGAACGGATCGACTTGCGGACCGTCACGGGAAGCTGCGTGACCCGCAGCCGCAGCCCGTCGGCCTCCGGCCCCGCCACCGGGAGCAGCTCGCGCATCGCCCGCGCGCCGGCGGCCAGCACCTCCTCCGGCTTCTCGAGCAGGAGGTCCGCGAGCCCGATGTCGCTCCCCTCTACTTGGGGGAACGGGATCTCCAGCGACCGGAGCTCGGGGAACCGGTCGACGATCTCGAGGACCCGGGGGCGCAGGCCGGCCTCCTCGAGGACGGCGGCCCACCGGCTGACGAGCTCGGGCGGGGCGGGGAGGCTTCGGGTCACAGCGACCATCGTGGAGTGCTCCTACGGCTCCAACCGGTACCGGTCTCGAGGGAACAGGATGGACTCGCGGATGTTCGGGAGGCGCGCGAGCGAATAGACCAGACGGTCGACGCCGAACCCCCAGCCTCCGTGGGGGGGCATGCCGAACCGGAACGCCTCGAGGTAGGCAGCGAACCGTTCGGGCTCAAGCCCCGCCGAGGTGATGTTCGCGAGGAGCCGGTCGAGCCGGTGCTCCCGCATCCCTCCGCTGGCGAGCTCGACGCCCCGGTGCCCGAGGTCGAAGTATTCGGTGAGTTCCGGACGGTCGTCCCTCCGCCGGGCGTAGAACGTGGAGGCCTTGGCGGCCGTGGGGAAGTCGGTGATGAAGTAGAAGTCGGACTGGTGCTCCTTCGCGACGAGCTCGCCGAGCTTCTTCTCCTCCTCCGTCCCGAGGTCGGTCTCGACCCCCGGCGCGCCGAGCATGTCCTTGCAGGTCGCGAACGGGATCCGAGGGAACGGGTGCTTGGGTTCGGCGAGGTGTTCAGGGTTGGGATAGCCGGTACCCTCGAGGCGTTTCCGCGCTCCCGAGAGAGCGTCCAGCACGAGCCCCTCCAGGATCTCTCGGAGCTCCTCGGAGTTCGCAGCGTAGCCGACCTCGGCGTCCAGGCTGGTGAACTCGGTGATGTGCCGGACGGTGTCGGACGGCTCGGCCCGGAACGCCGGTGCGATCTCGAAGACCCGCTCGAAGCCGGCGCCGATGAGCATCTGCTTGTAGAGCTGCGGGCTCTGCGCGAGGTAGGCGGTCTCCTCGAAGTACTGCACCGGGAACAACGTGGCGCCGCCCTCGGCCCCCTGCTTCAGCAGCTTCGGGGTCTGCACCTCGAGGAAGCCGCGCTGCACGAATCCTTCCCGGAAGCTCGCCAACAGCGCCGCGCGCAGCTCGAAGATCGCCCGCACCGACGGCTTGCGGAGGTCGAGGACGCGGTGGTTGAGCCGGGTGTCCAGCTCGGCGTTCACTTTGTCGACGACCCCGAGCGGGAGCGGGACCTCGGCCCGGCTGATCACCTCGAGCGCGTCCGGGCTCACCTCGACCCCTCGCTGGGACTTCGCGGATTTGTGGACAGTGCCGTCCACGGCGATCACCGACTCACGGGAAAGGGCAGCGAACTGCTCGAACAGTTCCGGGGTGGTCGCCCCCTTCTTCAGCGTGACCTGGGCGGTGCCGGTGCCGTCGCGCACCAGCGCGAAGGCGACGCCCCCGAGGGCTCGGTAGTCCTCGAGGTGCCCCGCGATGCGGACGGCCTCCCCATCGAGGGCGGCGAGCTCACGCGTGAGCCGGCGGCGGGGCGACAGGGGCCGGCACCTCCTTGCGCACAAGGGCCGCCCGCACCAGCTCGACGTAGAGCGGGTGGGGCGCCTCGGGCCGGGAGAGGAACTCGGGGTGGTACTGGACCCCGAGGAAGTACGGGTGATCGGCGAGCTCCAGCACCTCGACGCGTCCGTCGACGGAGCGTCCGGCGACACGAAGGCCGTGCGACGAGAACCGGTCGAGGTAGGCGGGGTTGATCTCGTACCGGTGCCGGTGCCGTTCCCAGACCTCGTTGCGGCCGTAGATCGAGGCGATCTTCGAGCCGGGCTCGAGGATGACCCGCTGCGCGCCGAGCCTCATCGTCGCACCCAGGTCGGCCACCGCGTTCTGCTCCTCCAGGAGACAGACGACCGGGTCCGGCGTGTGCGGGTCGACCTCGGTGGAGGTCGCTTGGGGGAGGCCCAGCACCGCGCGGGCGAACTCGACGGCCGCCATCTGGAAGCCGTAGCAGACCCCGAGGAACGGGATCCCCTCGGTACGGGCGACGCCGATCGCCACCATCTTTCCCTCGACGCCGCGAGGGCCGAAGCCTCCGGGGACCAGGACCGCGTCGGCCCGGCGAAGCCGAGCCATTGCCGACGGGTCGCGGGGCAGGTCCTCGGCGTCGTACCAGTTGAGCCGGATCGAGACGCCGAGCCGGCCTTGGACGTGGTGGAACGCTTCGGTGTGGGACAGGTAGGCGTCGCGCAGCTCCGTGTACTTGCCGACGACGGCGATCTCGAGCTCCCCGTCGCCCCGGCGGTACGTCGCCAGGAACTCCTTCCAGGCCGCGTACTCCGGCTCCCGGTCGGGGAGGTTCAGGAGCTTGGTCAGGTGCCGACCGACACCCTGCGCCTCGAGGACGAGCGGGACGTCGTAGATCGACGACTGGTCGGGTAGCGAGATGACCGCCTCGGGCGGGACATCGCAGAACAGCGAGATCTTCGCCTTGATCTCGGGGGTGAGCGGCGTCGGCCCGCGAGCGACGATCATCGTCGGCCGGATCCCGATGGCGCGGAGCTCCCGGACCGAGTGCTGGGTCGGTTTCGTCTTCGCCTCGCCCGTCGGCCCGACGGTCGGGACGAGCGTGGTGTGGAGGAACGCCATGTGTCCCTCCCCGAGCTCGTAGGAAAGCTCGCGCAGGGCCTCGAGGAACGGCATCGATTCGATGTCCCCGACGGTGCCGCCGACCTCGACGAGGGCGACCTCGGCCCCGGCGGCCTGGGTCACTTCCCGGATCGACCGCTTGATCTCGCCCGTGACGTGCGGGATGATCTGAACGGTGTTGCCGAGGTAATCGCCCCGGCGCTCCTTCTCGATGACCGTGCGGTAGATCTTCCCCGTCGTGAGATTGTGCGTTCCGACGAGGCTCTGACCTAGGAACCGCTCGTAGTTGCCGAGGTCAAGGTCGGCCTCGGTCCCGTCGTCGAGCACGAACACCTCCCCGTGTTGGTACGGGTTCATCGTACCCGCGTCGACGTTGAGGTACGGGTCGATCTTGATGATCGTAACGGCGATCCCGCGCGCCTTCAGTAGCCTCGCGACCGAGGAGGTGGTGATCCCCTTTCCGAGGCCGGAAATGACACCGCCGCTGACAACAACGACTTTCATCTCAAAGACGCCGCCCGTAGATTGCCTCGGGTATAATGTCTGTGCCGGGGGCGTCCGGAAACGCCCGCCGATGAACGGTGAAAACGTTCAGAGCGCCGCGGTGGAGGTGAGGGGGCGCTTGCAGTTACGGCACTGGGTGAGCCACGGCTCGTTCGTCGCACCACACTTCGCGCAGATGATGGGGGGACGTGCCTTGAACGGGGCGGCGGGAGCGGCCTCCTCCTCCTCGGGCTCCTCACGGGGGGGAGGCGGCGGGGCGACGTACGCCGTTCGGGCAGGGGGCCGGGCTGGCTTCGGGGGTGCGGCCACGACGACCGGGGGCGGCGCCACGGGCGCCTCCCAGCGGACCCCGTCGTCCTCTTCCTCGGCCGGCGACTCCTCCTCCGCGCCCTCGGCGCCGCCCATCGCGGACGGACTCTTGGTCCCGCCGCCGCGGGCGAGGACGAACAGCACCACGCCCAAGATGGCCAGGATCACGCCAAGGAGCATCAGCAGCGTCAGGCCACTCAAGCTCGCCGAGGCGGCGATCGGTAGGCTCGAGCCCTGGGCGACGAGGTCGTAGGTGGAGCTGCTATCGACCGCGAACGTGACCGACCCGGAGGTGCCGTGCCCCGTTGCGATCGGACCTCCCGCGGACGTGCACGGGAGCCCGCTGCACTGGCTCATCGACGTGAAGGTACACTGGCTGCTGCAGTGGTACACCCCAACGGCGTATCCCGACGGTGCGCCCGACCAACTCACGGTCATCGTTCCACTCGACAACGGGTGGGCCGTGACCGGCGCAAACCCGGAAGCGGGGATGACCACAGGTGAACTCACGAAGGTGAGTGCGATGAGGACGACGCCGAGGAGAACCGCGACCACTCCCGCCAGTAGCGGCGCGACGCGCATGGGGTCGTCCGAGTCGGCCTGCGTGAAAAGGCTTCCCCCTTCCCACTCGGCGGGGCCGACAGGGTCCCGAGCGAGCCGCCCCTCAGTGGGAGACGAGCCGTCCGGAAGGGTCGCGTTTCAGGTGCCCGAACTCCGGCAGGACGATCAACCGGTGGGCCGGGAAGACGGGTCCGTCGACGCAGACGTGGTAGGGGCCGATCGAGCAGGCGTCGCACAATCCGAGCCCGCACTTCATGTGCCGCTCGATGGCGCAGAAGGTCGGGATCTTGTGACGCTCCCCCGCGGCGATCACCTTGACCATCATCACCTCCGGTCCGCATGTCCACACCGCATCGAACGCGTTGGACGTGAGGAGCCGGTCGAGGAGGGCGGTCACGAAGCCGCGGTGTCCTACGGAGCCGTCGTCCGTCGCAACGTGGACGTCGGCGCCCATCGCGAGGAACCGTTCCCGGAACAGAAGCTCCGAGGAGGTGGTGGCCCCGAGGGCGACCGTCACCCGCGCCCCGAGGGCGTGGGCGGCTTCGGCCGCCGGGGCCAGGACCGCGGCGCCGGAGCCTCCGGCGACCACCAAGATGTTGCGGGCACCGAGGTCGAAGGTGTTGCCGTAGGGTCCCCGGATCCCGACGACATCTCCCGTTCTTAGCTGGGTGACGTGTCGGCTGGTGTCGCCCATCGCCTTCACGGTCACGCCCTTCGAGCCCTCGGTGTAGGAGAGCGACATCGGCAGTTCGTCGTCGCCGGGAATCCAGATCATCACGAACTGTCCCGGGCGCGCCACCGGCGGATAGTCGAAACGCAGCGTGATCGTGCTCGGAGTCTCCGTCTCGGTCGACCGGACGGGGCAGACGGTTCGCACGGCTCCTCAGGCTCCTATACCTCGATAACGGTGTGGGCCCCGGCTCCGGCCCCGACCTTAACCCGCCGTCCGGTGGGCGGCGCCGACCACGGATTCCAAGCGGTCGATGCCGAGCTCCTGAAGCAACGACCCAAGCCCAGAAACGAGCTCGCCGAAGACGCGGATCCCCCGAAAGGCGACGGCGGTCCCGACCTCGACGGCCTGAGCACCGGCCATCACGTACTCGAGGGCGTCCTCGGCGGTCATGATCCCTCCGACCCCGACGATCGGGATCTTCACACGTTCGTACATCTGCCAGACGCACGCGACGCCGACCGGTTTGATCGCCGAACCGCTGAGCCCCCCGAGCCCGTGCGCAAGGGTCGGCCGGCGCAGCCGGACATCGACCGTCATCGCCCGCAGGGTATTGATCGCGCTTACGGCCGCGGCACCCCCCCGCTCGGCCGCCTCCGCGAGCCCGGCGGGATCGGCCGTGTTCGGGGTCAGCTTGGCGATGACCGGGATCTTCACGGCCCGAACGACGGCCCGCGTGATCTCCTCGACCGCTGCCGGGTCCTGACCCACTTCCGAGCCGAGCCCCTCGGCGTGAGGGCAGCTCAAGTTGAGCTCGATCCCCGAGACCCCCAGGTCGGCCATCCGCCCCGAGAGCTCGGCGAACCCGGGGGCGTCCGGGGCGAACACCGAGCCGATCACGGTGGCCCCTTCCTTGCGAGCGGTCGCGACCTCCTCGGGGTAGGCGTCGATCCCGGGATTGGGGAGCCCCATCGCGTTGAGGAATCCCCACTGCCCGAACGCCTCCACGGTGGGGTTAGGGTAGCCCATCCTCGGCTCCCGGCCGATCGACTTCGTGATCACGCCGCCGGCGCCCGCGGCGTAGGCCCCAGCGAGCGAGGTGCCGGATTCGCCCCAGATTCCCGAGGCGAGAAGGAACGGATTCCGGAGGGGGATGCCCGCGAGCCGGACCCGAAGGTCGGACACGGCTACGGTGCAGGGGCCGCCGCTTATATCGGGCCCCCAAGGGTACGGGTGCGATGCACCTCGACAAGCTCACCGACGCCGCGCGCGTTGCGCTCGAGAGAGCCTTTGCGCGCGCCGCCGAGCTCCGTCACCCGGCCGTTGAGCCAGAACACCTCCTGCTGTCGCTGTTGACGGAAGAGACCGGCACCGTCGTCGAGCTGCTCAAGGGACTTCAGATCCCGGTGAACCAGATCGTCGAACGTCTGGAAGGCGAGCTCGGGGCTCGTCCCACCGCCGACCACGTCGCCCCTTCCGACCAGTACATTGGCCGCACACTGGCGTCGGTCATCGACGCGGCCGAAGCGAAGGCGGCCGAACGGAACGACCGGTACACGAGCCTCGAACAGCTGTTCCTGGGGCTCCTCACCACCAAATCGCTCGCCAAGAGCGTCCTCGAGGAGTTCGGGGTCCGCCGGGCGGCGGTCGAGAACGCGCTCAAGGCCGTGCGAGGCACCGAGAAGCCGGTCGCGGGGCGGGGCGAGGAAGCCCAGTACCGCTCGCTCGAGAAGTACGGTCGGGACCTGACCGAGATGGCCCGAGCGCGCAAGCTCGACCCGGTGATCGGCCGCGACGAGGAGATCCGTCGCGTCATCCAGATCCTCTCCCGCCGCACGAAGAACAACCCGGTCCTCATCGGCGACCCCGGCGTCGGCAAGACCGCGATCGTCGAGGGGCTGGCCCAGCGGATTGCCGTCCGGGACGTCCCCGAGTCGCTGCGCGACCGTCGGGTGGTGACGCTCGACCTGGGCGCCCTTCTCGCCGGCGCGAAGTTCCGGGGCGAGTTCGAGGAGCGACTGAAGGCCGTGCTCAAGGAGGTCGAGCAGTCCGAGGGGAAGGTCATCCTGTTCATCGACGAGCTGCACACCGTGGTGCACGCCGGAGCGACCGAGGGGGGCGCTCTCGACGCCTCGAACCTCCTCAAGCCGGCGCTCGCGCGGGGCAGCCTCCACTGCATCGGGGCGACCACGATCCAGGAGTACCGGAAGTACATCGAGAAGGACGCCGCGCTCGAGCGCCGGTTCCAGCCGGTCGTGGTCAGCGAGCCGACCGTCGAGGACACGATCTCGATCCTGCGGGGCTTGAAGGAGCGGTACGAACTCCATCACGGCGTCAAGATCCACGACGCGGCGCTCGTCGCGGCGGCCACCATGAGCGCGCGGTACATCCCCGACCGCCACCTCCCGGACAAGGCGATCGACGCGATCGATGAGGCCGCCTCCATGGTTCGGCTCGCCGTCGACTCCCGACCGAACGAGCTCGACCAGCTGACGCGCCGCATCCGGCAACGGGAGATCGAACGCGCGGCGCTGGTCCGCGAGAGCGACCCTGCGTCGAAGGAACGGCTGAAGGCCCTCGAGAAGGAGCTCGCGAACCTGAAGGAGAAGGAGGCGGCGCTCGGGGCGCAGTGGCGCCGCGAGAAGGTCGTGGTCGAGTCGGTCCGGGAGCTCCGCAAGACCCTCGACGCGGCCCGCGCCCAGGAGGAGGAGGCCGAGCGCGGCGGCGACCTGGAGAAGGCCTCCCGACTTCGGTACGGAACGATACCGGAGATCCAGAAGAAGCTGGAGGTCCGGGAGAAGGAGCTGCAGCAGGGCGACGCCCCGACGCTCCTCCGCGAGGAGGTCGGGGAGGAGGACATCGCTAAGGTGATCTCGAAATGGAGCGGCGTTCCGGTGACCCGGATGCTGGAAGGGGAGACGCGGCGGCTCCTCGCGATGGAGGAGGAGCTCCAAAAGCGCGTCATCGGCCAGAGCGAGGCGATCGACATCGTTTCGCGCGCGGTCCGGCGCTCTCGCTCCGGGCTCGGTGACCCGAACCGGCCGATGGGGGCGTTCCTCTTCGTCGGGCCGACCGGCGTCGGGAAGACCGAGCTGGCGAAGGCGCTGGCCTCCTTCCTGTTCCACTCGGAGAAGGCGCTCGTTCGGGTCGACATGAGCGAGTACATGGAGAAGCACACGGTCGCGCGCCTGATCGGGGCGCCGCCGGGGTACGTCGGCTACGAGGAGGGGGGCCAGCTCACCGAGGCCGTCCGGACCCACCCGTACACGGTCATCCTGTTCGACGAGGTCGAGAAGGCCCACCCGGACGTCGTCAACGTCCTCCTCCAACTCCTGGACGAAGGACGTTTGACCGACGGCCAGGGACGGACGGTCGACTTCCGGAACACGCTGGTGGTGATGACGAGCAACATCGGGACCGAGCTGCTCGGGGAGGCGACGAACGACGCCAAGCGTCGGGAAGTGATCGAAGGCGCGCTCCGGGCCCACTTCCGGCCGGAGTTCCTCAATCGGCTGGACGACATCGTCATCTTCCGGTCGCTCACCGCCGAGGACATCGTGCGGATCGTCGACCTGCAGCTCGCCCAGGTCTCCGAACGGCTCGTGGACCGGCGGATCACCCTGCGGACCTCCGAGCCCGCCAAGCGGTTCCTCGCGCAGACCGGCTTCGATCCGGTCTACGGCGCCCGGCCCCTCAAGCGCACCATCCAACGGCTCGTGGTCGACCCGCTCACCCGGTCCCTGCTCGCCGGCGAGATCCCCGAGGGCGCCGAGGTGAAGGTCGGGCTCGAGGGCGGGGAGATCTCCCTCACCACCGCTCCGCTCAAGGTCGCCGCCCGGTAGGTCGTCCGCGATGGGTTCGTCGGTCACGATCGGCCTGCTCGGGGCGACCGACGAGCAGGCCCGTGCCTTCGGCAAGAAAGGGACCCAGAGCGATGTCACGATGTACAACGCCGTCCGGGACGGGCACGCGGCGACGATCGTGGTCCCTTCCCAGTTCCCGGAGAAGCTCCCGTCGCTGCTCTACGCGATCGCCATGGCCGACCGGCTGATGCTGCTCGCGAACGCCCTCGACCGGACGCTCGCCGAGATCCTCGCCACCGTCGACCTGTTCGGACCGCCGGTGACGATCGCGCTCGGCCCTTCGGTCGGGGAGGAGGAGTTCCGTCGCCTCGTTCGGGGCACCCGCCTGGAGGGGGAGCTGACGAGGAGCCTCGACCTGCCCCAACTCCGGAGCGAGGCGGACGGCTGGGCCGCGACCGTGGTGCCGGGACCGGTGCGGGTGCGGCTCGACCACGTCTTTCCCGTGAAGGGCGTCGGAACGGTCGCTCTCGGGATGGTGACCCAGGGCCGTCTTTCGGCGCACGATAAGCTGCAGCTCTACCCGAGCGATCGCGCCGTCGAGGTGCGTTCCATTCAGGTCCACGACGCCGACGTCGCCAGCGCGGAGTGCGGGGAGCGCGTGGGCGTCGCCCTCAAGGACATCGAGGTCGAAGCGGTGGAGCGAGGTCAGGTGCTGGCGCCGGGCGGCTCGCTCCGGGCGAGCGCCGAACTGGGTGGCGCCTCGCTGCGGAGGAGCAAGTACTACCGGGGGAAGCTCGCCCCCGGCGCTACGGTCCAGCTGCTCGTCGGCCTGCAGCTCGTCCCCGCGAAGCTCGGAGAGCTGACCGAGACCTCCGTCCGTCTTACGACGGACCGCCCGGTCGCCTACGCTCCCGGCGCCCCACTGCTCGTCGCCGACCTTTCGGCGACCCAGGGCCCCCGGGTCGCGCTCAGCGCGGTCCTCGGCTAGGTTCGGCCGCGGCGGCAGGATTTTCCCACCCTCCGACGTTGATACGTCGATGGCGGCCCCCGCGAACCCCCCGACCTTCGCTCCGGAGACACCGTCCGCGCCAGCTAGCGGCCGCCGATGCTCCTCCTGCACCAACCCGCTGGTCCCCCTGGGACCTCGTCCGTTCCGGACGGCGGCGGTCGGGGAGCTCCCCGAAGCGGTCGTGACCCTCGAGCTGTTCTTCTGCTCCCAGTGCGGGAAGGTCGAGTTCTACTCGACGCGCTGAACGAGGCGACCGCCCGTCTCGGCGGCCGCTACGCGAACATCGTGACGGACTCCTTCCGGAGCTCTTCCTCGCCGACGACCTTCTCGATCGCCCGCTCGAAGTCCGCCGCCGTCACGTACTCGCGCTCCTCTCGGATCGCCCACATGCCGGCCTCGGTGCAGATCGCCTTGATGTCGGCGCCGGTGGCGCCTTCGCACCGTCCGGCGAGCGACTCGAAGTCGATCGTCTCCTTGACCGCCATGCCCCGGGAGTGGATCTTGAAGATCTCGACGCGGCCGATGTAGTTCGGGACCGGGATCTCGATGATCCGGTCGAACCGTCCCGGGCGCAGCAGGGCCTCGTCGAGGATGTCCGGGCGGTTGGTCGCCGCGATGATCTTCACGTTCGCGAGCGGCTCGAAGCCGTCCATCTCGGCGAGCAGCTGCATCAGGGTGCGCTGGACCTCGCGGTCCCCGCTGGTCGCGACCTCGAGGCGCTTCGCCCCGATCGAGTCGACCTCGTCGATGAAGATGATCGTCGGCGACTTGTCGCGCGCGAGCTGGAACAGCTCCCGGACGAGGCGCGCCCCCTCGCCAATGTACTTCTGGACGAGCTCGCTGCCGACGAGCCGGACGAACGTGGCGTGCGTGTGGTGCGCGACGGCCTTCGCGATGAGCGTCTTGCCGGTACCCGGCGGACCGATGAGGAGCACGCCCTTCGGCGGCTCCACGCCGACCTTGCGGTACAGCTCGCCCCGGAGGAGCGGGAACTCCACGGACTCGCGGATGTCGCGGATCTGGTCGCCCAGCCCGCCGATCTCCGTGTAGGTGACGTTCGGCTTGTCGACGATCTCGCTCGCCGCCACGAGCGGGTCGAGCGACGCCGGGAGCACGCCCATGACGGCGAGCGTCTGCTTGTTGAGCGCCACGCGCGAGCCGATCGTGATCTTCGCGTGCTCGACGGTCTCCGCCGAGTTGACCACGAAGTCCGGCCCGGTCGAGGATTTCACGACCACGCGACCGTCGGTCAGGATGTCCCGTACGCTCCCGACGATCAGCGGCGGGTACCGAAGCCGGTCGAGCTCGGTCTTGAGGCGTTTGACCTCCCGCTGGAGCCGGAGGATCTCGGCCTCCATGTAGTGCCGCTCGCTCTCGACCCGCTTGATCGCCTCGGCGAGCTGGCTGTTGCGCAGCTCGAGGAAATTGACCCGGTCGAAGCTCTCGTGCTGGGCCGCTTCGGGTTCGGACATCGGATTGTGGTCGCGCGTGCGGCCGGACTCCGCGGCCGTTCGCTAAGCAATCAAAGCGCCTCGGCTTATAACTACGTACAGGTCCATCGGTGAGGGAATGCGTATGCCGACACCCCCACGGTCGGCCGTCGCCTTTGCGCCGGGCCACGTCACCGGTCTCTTCGCGCCGCGCCTCGAGGCCCGGGACCCGAGAGCCCGCGGGTCGATCGGCGCCGGGATCGTGCTCGACGTCGGAGTTCGCGCCCGGGCACGGCGCAGCTCCGCCGCCCGCGCGACCGTCGAGATTCGGAGCGGATCTCGCCGAGACCTGCCCATCTCCCGTGACGTGGCCACGAGGCTCGTCGGTGATCGACCCGTACGGGTCGTTGTGGACCTCGAGCACGAGCTCCCGATCGGCCAGGGATTCGGGATGAGCGCGGCCGGGGCGCTCGCCACCGCGTTGTCCGTGGGCAAGGTGCTCGGGACTCCGAAGGGCGCCGCAGTGGCCGTCGCCCACCTCGCGGACCTGTTCGGGGGCGGCGGACTCGGGGGCGTCGCCGCGATCCTCGGGGGCGGGATGGAGGTCCGAAAGAGCGCCGGGGTTCCGCCGTGGGGTCGCGTCACCCACCGGAGCTTCCTGCGCCCCATCGTTCTGGCCGTGACCGGTCCGCCCCTGCCGTCCCCGCCGTTGCTCCGGGACCGACGGTTCCGATCCCGGGTCGAGAGCGCCGCCAGCACCGGCCTGAAAGCCCTGAGCTCCAACCTCGCCTCGGACCGGTTCCTGCAGGAGGCGGAGCGGTTCACCGACCGCCTGGGGTTGGCCGACGCGACGCTTCGGGGAGGGCTGAGGGCGCTGCGCGCCGCGGACATCCGGGTGAGCCAAGCGATGTTCGGACGGAGCCTCTTCGCGGTCGCGGAATCCCCCGCCGCCCACGAACGGCTGCTCGGCAAGATGGAACGGCTGGGCCTGACGGCCCTTGTCGTCGCAGCGTCACGGCGGGGGGCCGCCGTGCTCCCGCGGAGCGCGAAACACTTTTAGACGGCACGAGGGTCGGCGGCCCCCTACATGACGCGGAAGCCGAACCGGATGTACCGGGAGATCGAGGGCCAGGTCTACACCCGGAAGGAGTACATGGGGGGTATCCCGGTCTGCCGCGTCACGCAGTTCGACTCGGGCAATCTCAAGACGGAGTTTCCGCTCCGGCTCACGTTGAGCGTCGAGGAGGCGGCCCAGGTGCGGGACATCGCCCTGGAGGCGGCGCGCGTGAAGGCGGTCCGCGTTCTCGAGCTTCGGGCCCCGAACGAGTACCACCTCAAGATCCGGAGATACCCTCACCAGATCCTGCGCGAACACAAGATGGCGATGGGGGCCGGGGCCGACCGTATCTCCTCGGGGATGCGCGGGGCGTTCGGCAAGCCGGTCGGGCACGCCGTCCGGGCGCAGATCGGTGAACCTCTCCTAACGATCTATACGACCGAGGGGCATCTCGACGACGCGAAGGCGGCGCTGAAGATGGCGCAGCACAAGCTGCCCGTTCCCACGCGGCTCTCGATCGAACGCCCCGTCCCAACCCCCGCCTAGGATCGTCGGCGGGTCCGACGACCCGCAGGGGGAGCGGAACGGGCCCGGCCCGTACTACGACGGCATTCGCACGAGGAGGACCGGACACTTCACGTGGTGCATGACGGCCTCCGACACGCTTCCGAGGATCAGCCGCTTCGCCGTGGAGAGACCCCGCGACCCCATGATCAACAGGTCGGGCGGGTGCTGCTCGACGTGTCCGAGGATCTCGTCGACCACGATCCCTTCGAGCGCGACCCCGGTGACGTGCGGGAGTCCCTCCGCTTGGGCCCGGTGCACGGCCTTGTCGATCAAACCACGGTAGTGCTCGACCTCGGCGACCGGGACGTCCGACGGTACCCACTGCTCGGTCGGGCCGACGAACATCGGCACGAGCGGGGCGACCGCGACGATCGTGAGCTCCGCGTTGTACCGCTTGGTGAGGTCGATCGCGAAGGTGAGCCCATGGTCGGCGTAGGCCGAGCCGTCGATCGCCACCGTGAGCTGCTTCGGGGGGAACGCCATGGTCCCCCGCGAGCGCGGGGCGCGTTATCTCGGTTGCGCGAGCGTCGGGCACCCGCCGGAGCACGTGCCGGGGCAACGCAAACTATCTAACCCACCGTCGAGATGAAACCGCTCGGAAGGCGCTATCGTGGCCCCCACCTGCAGCAACTGCGGCGCGAGCGACTTCGTCTGGGCGAACGAACTCAAGACCGGGCTGACGGGCGGCGGGACCCTTTCGCTGCGACCTCGGGGCGAGATCCCGGTCGGGACTCGGATCTGCCGATCCTGTGGTCACGCCGACCTGTTCCTTCGCGAGCTCGGGATCCTGCATCAGCCGAACCTCTGGCGACCGGGGGAGTTCATCCCGATCGCCCCCAAGCCGGCCCCGGCGGCCCATCACTCCGCTCACCACGCTGAAAAGCCGGCCAGCGAGCCCGCCCCGCCACGGGAAGCACCGCCGCCGCCCCCACCGCCACCCCCACCCCCGCCGCCTCCGCCAGAGCCCGAGCCTCTCGCCCCTCCTCCACCCCCCGCTCCCGTCGAGCCCGAGGCACCGTTCCCCGCGCTCGAGCCCGCACCCAAGTCCGAAGAGGAGCCGTTGATGGATCCGGAACCGGCTGCCCCGGTGCTCAAACCGAAGCCTCGGCGCAAGGCGTCGTCCCGCTCGAAATAGGTCGACCGCCCCTCACCGGGCCGGTCGGGACTCGTCGCGCTCCGCCCACGCCAACAGCGGAACGAGCGCTCGCCTCAGCGCCTCGCCCCTCGTGGTGAGCCGATACTCGACGCGCGTAGGCACTTCCGGGTACGCCTCCCGGGCCACCAACCCCAGACCCTGGAGATTGCGCAACCGGTCGGAGAGCGCCTTGGCGCCGACGCCGTCCAACCCGAGCAGCAGGTCGCGGAACCGGTTGGTCGGGCGGTTGCCGAGGATGCCGATGAGAGGGAGGGTCCACTTCTTGCCGAGGGCCTCCGCGATCCCACCCGCCGGGTCGATGCAGTAGCTCTTCCCGTCGACCCGGATCATGCACGCGATCTCTCGAGGAACGGACCGGCCGCCGGCGACCGCCACCGAAGCGGACGAAGCGGGGCGGGGTTCGACGGAAGCGGAACGGCGTGCCACGGTGGACCTACTCGGTCCTCCTCCTTCCCCTTTTCGAACCGTCGCCGTTCCCTCCTCGCGCTCGGCGGGCCTAGCACCGGCCGTGTTCGTTCGACTTTATTTCTTGAGCCGGCTCCACGCTCCCGACGGCCATGCTCGATCTGGTGACCTGGGCCACCATCCTCGGCACGTGGATCCTCGTCGTGGGTACGCTGGCGTTCGCGTTCTGGCAACTCCGCCAGGCCCAACGCCTCCACTCTGCGTCGACGATTCTCGACCTTCGCGAACGGTACTACAGCCCGCGATTCCGGCAAGCCCGCCGCGACATGAGCCGCTGGCTCCTCAAGACCGACCGGGGCGAAGAGGTCGAGAATTGGGAGGTCGGGCACTTCTTCGAGCTCATGGGGTTCCTCACCCACTCCCGGGTCCTCGAGAAGCGGATGGTCTGGAACGCGTTCGGGGTCTGGATCACCGCCTACTACGCGTTCATGACCCAGCCCGTGAACCTCCTCGACGACTGGAGGGAGGAGGCCCGAGACCCGTTGATCTACGCGGAGTTCGAGTGGCTGGCGCGACAGATGGCGGAGTTGGACCGGCGGCGGTTGCACGAGCCGCGCAGGAACACCCTGTCGCTCGGGGAGGCCCGCGAGGCCCTGGAGAACGAGTCACGCTTGGACGTGCTGGGCGAGCCGGGGCCGGGGAGTTCCTGATCGTCCGTCTCCCTCGGGGTCGAACGGTCGGCCAGGGACGGGGGCTTCGCCCACGTTCCACCTCGAAAACTCAGGTCGCACGGCTCGGCTTTGGAGAGAGGCTACGCTGCGGTGGACCGTAGCGGGGCATGGATTTGAACCATGGATCTACGGGTTATGAGCCCGTCGGGATTTCAGGACGGACGGGAGACCCGGCCGTTTTCCTGACTACCCCACCCCGCTGCGGGGCGTGGGATTGGGTCCGTCTATATGAGGACGGTGGGGGAGACGTCTCCGCGAGGGCCGGTCGCGGCCGACGGGGTTAACTTCCGGCCTCGTCGGACTCGGTTCCCGCGCGCGGGCCGTGGACGGACGGCCTCTCCGACGACCGGTACAGCTGGAGGAACGGCACGACCGCGTCGAGGATGCGGCTCTCGGCCTTCCGAAGGTGTTCCTCGTACGTCGAGCGCGAGACGCCGATCCCCTGGGCGATGACGTCGGTCCCGACACGACGGGGCGATTGATAGTAGCCGGCCCGGTGGGCCTCGAGCATCGCCGTCATCTGCCGCTCGGTCAAGGCCCCGAACAGCGTATCGGTCCAGACGCTCGTCGGCAGGACGCTCAGCGCGATCTCCCGTTTCTTGACCAGCTCGGTCGGTCCCCGCTGCTTGAGGTCGCGGAACAAACCTAGCCCGTTGCGCTCGGAGAAGCTGAGCATCCGGAAGCTCCCCCAGCCGTCTTGGTACACGACGGGAGGAGCGTCCCAACACTGGTGGGCGTTCATCAGGTTCCAGATCGAGGTGTACTCGTAGCACGTGCACTTCAGCAGGAAGACGCGGCCCCCGCGGACATCCGCCCACTCGTCGACG
This sequence comes from Thermoplasmata archaeon, assembly GCA_022750195.1. Taxonomy (GTDB): domain Archaea; phylum Thermoplasmatota; class Thermoplasmata; order Lutacidiplasmatales; family UBA184; genus Lutacidiplasma. The sequence continues at coordinate 99,422 of JAKIWE010000006.1, forward strand.
ACGCGCCCGGCTTTCCGGATCGCCTTCGCAACCCGCTCGAGCGTCTTCGGATCCCGCGTCGGGACCTGCAGCATCTCGTGGGTCCAGAGGCACCACATCGAGATCGGTGTGCCGGGTACCTCCCGGGTGAGGTCCATGAAGGGGTACTCGTAGCTGCTGCGGACGTCGAACTCCCAGAGCGCCATGGCCCGTCGGACCGTCTCGTAACCTATAGCCTGCCTGCCGTCGTACAACGGCCGTCAAAGCGGGCTCGTTCGCATTGTTCCAACTCGCCCTAGGCTCCTCAAGGTGTCCCATGTGGAGTGCAGTGCGGCCGTTGCAGGCAGAGCTGGCCGGAGAACTGGCTGAGTTGGCCCGGCTGGAATTCCCGAACGAGGATCCCCTGTACGTCCGGGCGGCGATCGCGAGGGCCCGGCGGGAGTCTCGGGGCGGACCGGCCCCCCGGGAAAGGCCTCGGTGGTGGCGATGGTTCGCGCGCGGGAACCAAGCGGTCCACTCAGGCGAGCCGGGCGGCGCCTGAGGTCTCGGGGAGCCTCCTCAGGTAGCTCGACGCATCGCCGAGTCCCGGGCCAACCTCGCTGCGGCGGTTCGCTTCGCTTCTCACGGAGGGGCCGGGGGTGGTCGTGCGGGGCTCTCGCGGACGGTGGAATCCTCCCCTGGGCCTCGTGCATCGATCTTCGTTTGTAGCTCGTGGGCGAGCGACTCGCCCATGCCGGTCAGCGTGTAGACCTTGAACCGACGATAGTTACCCTGCACCCGTCGGCTCGACTCCTCGAGGGCACCGGCGGCGGTGAGACGCGCGACGATCTTGGCGACCGCGCCCTGCGTGATGCCCAAATTCGCGGCGAGGCCGGCCTGGGTGAACTCCGGGGGCGGAGTATCGTCGGGCCCCAACCGTGGGAGGCGCGCGAGCCGGAGCACGAGTCGCCGTGCGGCCCGAGCCTCGCTGAGGTCGGGCAGCGCCTCGGGCATCACGCCGAAGCACGGGAAGGCGGCCTTCGTTCGCTGCCGGAGCCCGTCCGGACCCCTGCCCGGGCGGCGGTCACCAGGGAGGACCGGGGTCCTGCGGCTTGTCCGGGCCGTCGAGCGACCGCATCGTCTGGATCAGCTCTTCGCCCTCGCGCCGGAGCCGAGCGCGTCGTACGCTCCGGGCGGCGACCGCGGCACCTCCGATCACGAGCGTCGCGACGCCGATCACGAGCACGAGCGCCAGTCCCGTCGGGAGGCCCAGCAACGACGGGGCGGACCCGTTGCCGTGGGGGTGACCGCGCTGTCCCGGCGGCACCACCGCTGGCGTGACGTGAAGCAAGAGCGAGGCGTTGGAGCTTTCGCCGAAGACGTCGGTCGATTGGACCTGGACTGTGTAATTTCCTTTCAGCACGGGCGTGCAGGGTAACGAGGAGACGTTCGCTCCCACGCATCCCGGTGGCAGCCCAAGGTACGCGAAGCTGTACGGCCCCGTGCCTCCGGTCACCGACACCGTGAGCGTGGTCCGGTTGCCCAGCGCGAAGGTCACGACGCTCGCTTCGAACGCGGCGATCGAGGGGGAGGGACGGACCGCGAGCTCGACGGACGCCTGAGCGGCGGTCCCGCCGGGGTAGCTCACGCGCACCGCGATCGTGTAATTGCCAGGGGCGGTCGGTCGGCATCCGAGTCCGGGGAGGTCCAGCGAGGCGCAGCCGGGGGGGAGACCGGAGTAGGCGTAGGTCGGAACGCCGCCGGGCGAGCCGCTGACCGTCAACAGGTTCACGGTGACCCCGACGTCCACGGAGGCCAGGCTCTCGGCGAGCGAAGGGATCCTCTGCGTCCAAGCCCCGGCCGCGAAGCTCCAGGTGTCGCCGAAGTAGGTAGGGCCGCTGCCGGTGTTCGGACCGAAGCCACCGAACATCAGCAGGTAGCCGTCCCCGGCGTCGTACGTCAGGGCGGCCTGGTAGCGGGGGTACGGAGCGGGATTGACCCCGGTCTGGCTCCAAGCCCCGGCCGAGAACTCCCAGGTCTGGTTGTAGAGCGAGCCCGCCACGTAGCCCCCGAACAGGACGACGACCTGGTCCCCGGCGTCCCAAGCGAGGCTGTAGCCGATGACCGGCGGCGGAAGCGCCGTGGTCTTCGTCAGGTCGGTCCAGGTTCCGCCCACGAACGACCAGGTGCGAAGGCAGTTGCCCGTGACGCCGGCACACGTCTCGTTGGCCGCCTGGGTGATCACGACGTAGCCGTCGACCGCGTCGTAGGCGATCCGGAAGTCGACGTAGCCGACCGACGGGGGGACGGCGCCCGTCGAGGCGACCTGGGCCCAGTCGGTCCCGTTCCACGCCCAGGCGAGGCCCACCGCGCTGTAACCCTGACCCCCGAGCATGAGGAGGTAGCCGTCCTTCGCGTCGTAGGTCGCCACGGCGTCGTACCGGCCGCCCGGGTTGTGCGCGGGGTAGAGACGGGACCACGATCCTCCCTGGAACTTCCACGTGTCGTTGAACAGGAGCGGTCCGTGGGGCCGGGCCGATGTCCCTCCGTAGAGGAGGATGTACCCGTCCTTCGCGTCGTACGCCATCGCGGCCTGGGTGCGGGCGGACGGTTCCGCGATCGGGAACGGAGGCGGAGGAGTCGGGGTCCAGGAGTCACCGCTGTAGATCCAGGTCGCCCCGGAGGCGTTGGTCGACCCGAGAGGGCCCGGCGAGAGGAGGACGGTCTCGTTCTCGACCGCGTCAAACGCCATCTGGGAACCCCCCGGTGGCGGGGCGCTCGCGTTCGAGCCGAGCGCGCTCCAGTTCCCGTGGGAGAAGGTCCAGGAGTCGTTGAGGAGTCCGCCGTAGGTATCGGTCGCCTCCGGTGAGTACGAGTTGCCGCCGAACAGCACACCGTACCCAAGGGACGGAGCGTTCACGAACGTGGTCGACCATCGGGCGGGCGGAGCCACGCTCGTAACGAGCCGGGTCCAACTCCCCCCGACGAGCTCCCAGGTGGCGTTGAGCGGGAAATCGTAGGTGTTGTTGATGCCGCCGAAGAGCACGATCGCCTTGTCGGAACTGACGTAGTCGAATCCCATGCCCGCCGATCGGGGCGGTGAGAACGGTCTACCGACATTCGTCCAGCTCCCGTTCGCCAGAGCCCAGGTGTCGTTGAGTAAGGGCGTGCTCACGCTGTTGTCCCGCGCCCCTCCAAAGAGGTAGAGGGAGTTCGCATTCGGGTCGTACGCCATCCCGGCTTGCCAACGGGCCGGCGGGTGGGAGCCGGCGAGGGTCAGCTTCGTCCAGGTCCCGTTGACGAACGTCCAGGTGTCGTTCGCCGTGGCCATCCCAGAGCCGTTGCCGGTCGACCCACCTGCGGCGTAGCCGCCGTACAGCACGAGACCGCCATACTGCGGGTCGTAGGCCAGCGATGGGATCACGCGCGGGGACGGCGTGAGCGGGAGAGTGAGCGGAGTCCACACGCCCGCGTGGAACACCCAGGTGGTGCTCGATGCGTTTAGCCAACAGGCAGATTGGATCGTACAATTGTAGCCTCCGAACAACACCACCTCGCTCGAGTTCGGGTCGTACGCCATCGCGGCCCCGACCAGGGGTGGGGGCGAGGTCGCAGGATGCAGTTGATTCCAGGTCCCGTTCGCAAGGACCCAGGTGTCGGCGAACGCCCCCGTAGATCCGCCCCCGCCGGGAGAGGGGCCGAATCCGCCGAAGAGGACGAAGTAGTGGTCCGCAGCGTCCCAGGTCATGCTGGAGTACTCCCGGGAGGGCGGCGCCGAGGCCGGACCGGACGGCAGCGTCGTGGACGATCGGGCGGCAGTGGGTGCCGAGTGAGCTGCTGCCAGACGACCGGTGGAGTGCTGGGTGACTGTCCCGGATCCCGTCACCAGCGCCAGCGGGGGCACAACGAGGAGCACGACGACCCACACGCAGGCCCGCGCTAGGCCACGGCCGCTTGTCCGTCGGTGCGCGTTGACGTGCAACATTCGGTGTCTCCTACCCAGCGCCTTGACCCTGGTTCGCGTTCATAAGCCGAATCCCGGATTATTCCGCCCCGGAACCCGGTGAGTGACCTAGAGGGCCCTCCGTGCACCGGACCGGGTCCGCCGTCGTCTCGGTGACGGTTGCGAGCGTCGGGGGCGCGGTCGGCCCCTGGGTATATCGCGAGCGCCGACGTCCTCCGGTCGTGGCCCTTGAGATGAAGACCACGTGCGAGCGGTGCTCCTCTCCACGGGGCGTGCAGTCGGCCGCGTTCATCTGCTCGTTCGAATGCACCTTTTGCCCGACGTGTGCGGAAGCTCTGAACCGGGTGTGTCCGAACTGCTCGGGGGAGCTCGTCCCCCGTCCTCGCCGCGGAACGGCCTAGGGCGCGCCGTCCGGGACCCGTCGCCCCTCGGGCTTACCCCCCGCGCTTCCTTGCATCTTCGTGCTCGAACCTCGCGCGCCCCGACCGAAGGGAGCGGTCGTCCGAGGGCCTCGAGCTTGGCCCGACGACCGAACCGACCGGGGGGGGTTCGGCGCGTGCGCCGAGCCGCGGGAGGGAATTGAACCCTCGACCTGCTCCTTACCAAGGAGCCGCTCTACCTACTGAGCCACCGCGGCGTGCGCCCCCGGCCGTGCCGGTCCGGTCGGTTTACCGTTTCCTCCCACGACGGGACGAGGGGCGGGCCCAAGGAAACCCTCGAGCGTCCCGGGTCCAGGTGGCGCGCGAGCGCGGCGTCCACGGGCGCTTCTCCAGGAACGCCCGCATCCCTTCCTTCTGGTCGGGGGTGCCGAAAAGGCGTGACCAGAGCTCAAGCTCCGCTAGGAGCCCACCTTCGAAGGGGTTCCGGTCGACCGCCTGGATCGCGAACTTGGCGGCAGCGAGGGCGGTGGCCGGCTTGTGCGCGAGCTCCTCGGCCAGCGCGCTCGCGGCCCCGAGGAGATCGGCGCGAGGAACGACCCGCAGGACGAGCCCGGCCCGCGCGGCCGCCTCGGCCGGGAAGGAGCGCCCCGTGAAGATCCATTCGCGAGCGGCCTGCCGCCCGATGCGCAGCGGTAGCCGTTGCGTCCCGCCCCACCCGGGCATGACGCCCAGGTTGATCTCTGGCTGACCGAAGATCGCGTCCTCGCTCGCCAGGATGAAATCGCAGCTCATCGCGATCTCGCAGCCACCGCCCAGGCAGACGCCGTGCACGGCGGCGATCACGGGCAGGGGGAGGGCTTCGATGCGCGTGGTGACCGACTGGCCCCTTGCCCCGTGAGTTCGGGACTCCTTTGGCCCCATCGGCGCCATCTCCCGGATGTTCGCACCGGCCGCGAACGCCTTCTCCGCGGCACCGGCGAGGATCACGACGTGCGTCGCCGGGTCAGCTTCCGCCCGGTCGAGGGCCCCGACCAGGTCGTCCAGCACTTCCGCGCTCAGGACGTTGACCGGCGGGTGGTCGATCGTGAGCGTCGCGACCCCGCCCTGACGCTCGTACCGGACCCACGAGCTCCGCTTCGCCCGGGCCATGCCCGGCGACCCGGCCCTCGATATTTAACGCCCGCGAGCGACCGACGTGGGGCAACCGCTTAGGGGGGGAGGGAGTGAGCGGCGCGTGCGGGCGCTCGTCACCGGGGGTTCCCAAGGGATCGGCCTCGCGACGGTGCGCCGGTTCGCTCGAGACGGCGGCGAGGTGGCCGTCCACTACCACCGACACGGCCCCGCCGCCGAGAAGGTTGTCTCCGAGATCGCCGACCAGGGCGGGAGCGCGTTCTCCGTCGGCGCCGACCTCGGCCACCCAGAGGAGGTCCGTGAGCTCGCACGGGCCGTCGCGGAGAAGTGGGACCGGCTCGATGTGCTCGTCCACAACGCCGGAGAGTACCCTCGTCGGTCGTTCCTTGAGGGAAAATGGGACGACTTCGAACGGTGCCTTCGGGTGAACGTGATCGGGGCCTCCGAACTGACCCGACTTCTGCTGCCGCGGCTCGCGCACTCCCGGAACGGCCGGATCGTCTTTGTCTCGAGCGTGCTCGCGTCGAGCGGATCGCGTCACGGGGCCCACTACGCCGCCGCCAAAGCCGCGGTCGAGGGACTCGCGCGTTCGCTCGCCCGCGAACTCGCCCCGACCGTCACGGTCAACGTCGTCGCACCGGGGAGCGTCGATACGGCGATCCTGGCCGGAGATTCCGTGACCCAGCGAACGGCGCGGCTCCGAACGATCCCGATCGGGCGGCTGGGCACCGCGAACGACGTCGCCGACGCGATCGCCTTCCTCGCCTCTCCCTCCGCGTCCTACATCACCGGCGCGACGCTCCACGTTAACGGCGGCCTACGGATGGGTTGACACCGGATGGCCGAAGCTACGGAGATCCTCACCACCTGGTTCGGGGCGTTCGCCATCGGCCCGACCGGGGTGGTCCGGGCCTACCCGTTCCCGACCGAGCCAGCCGCCCTTGCGGACAGGATCGCGCGTCGTCGTCAAGGGCAACGGGCCGAGGAGGAGCAGCGGCTGATCGACGATCTCGGCGACCACGCTGCCCGCACCCGCGACCGCCGGCTCGTCGGCGGCCCGGTGACCCTAGGAGGCACTTCCGTCGTCGACCTTGACCCGGCAGCGTACGGGCACGACCCGGACGGGTTGCGAAAGCTGCTGCTCCTCGACGCGGACCGCGCTCTGGCCGCCGCGTTCGACCCGTCGAGCCACGTCGACGAGGCGGTGCGGGCGGTTCACGACCTCGACGGGATCCTCAACACGCTGCGCGAACGGATCGCGAGCTGGAGCGCGCGCGACGCGCCGCTCCCCGACCCGGAGGATGCGAAGGCGTTCGACGAGGCCCTGGAGGCGTCGGCGGAGCGGGACCGGGGTGACCCTTTGGCCCCGATGGTTCCCGAACTCGTCGACGGTCGGAGGGGATTGACCCAGCGGTACCTCGAACTTCGCCGTAGCCGACGCGAGCTGGAGGCCTCCGTCGAGAAGGCGGTGGCGACCTCTGCACCGAACCTCTCGGCGTTGCTCGGCCCTGGCCTCGCCGCGCGCATGATCGCCCAGGCCGGGGGCCTGGACCGCCTAGCGCGTCTCCCCGCGAGCACGGTCCAAGTTCTCGGAGCCGAGCGGGCCTTCTTCGAACACCTTCGCGGCAAGGCGCCGCCTCCCCGCCACGGGCTTCTGTTCCTCCACCCAGACGTTCAGGGCGCGCCCCGACGCCTCCGAGGGAGGCTGGCACGGGCTCTCGCGGGCAAGGTCGCGATCGCGGCGCGCATCGACCGGGAACGCGCGCCGCTACGCCCTTCCTTGGCCGAGAGCTTCCGCCGCCGGGCCGAGGAGATCCGCCGACCTGCCAAGGGCCACGACGGCGTCAACCGTCCGGCGACTCCTCGTCCCCCGCGACCGGCTCGTCCGTCGAGCTGACCGGCTCCGGGGCCAGCGCCCGCCTGGATGCCCGCCGCAGGGCGAACACGGCCGAGAGCGCCACCACCGCGAAGGCAGCACCGATCCCCACCCACAGCACCCAGGCCGGTAGCGGGGAGGCGCTTCCGTTTGGCGACGTCACCGGCAGGTTTCCATGTGGTGCGGCCGAGTCCGGGGTTACCGTCACCTTGAGGGTCATGGCCGCCTGTCCGCCGACTGCGTCGGTGACCACCACCGTCGCCGTCCAGTTCCCCTTCGTGGTATAGTTGTGGTACTGTTGGGCGCCCGAAGCAATGGTTCCGTCGCCGAACTCCCAGGCATAGCTGAACGGGCCCGTCCCCCCAACCGCTAAGCCTCGGAACAGGAACGACGTCGTCACGTTGGCGGTGGCGGAGTTTCCGGCCGCGCTTCCCGGCCGTTGAGCCTGGACGGTGGCTACCTCCCCTAGCTCCGGATTGACGCGTTCCGAAACAGTGGCGGTGGCGTTCGCCCCCGCGGCATCCAGCAGCGTGACATTGACGGCGTAGAGCCCAGAGCGTGCGAAAACGTACGAGAGCGTCGGACTCGTGCCTATCCCCCCGGCGCTCGGGGTCCAGAAGTAGAGGTAGGGCGTCGACCCCAGGCTGCCCACCGCCGAAAAGTTGACCGGGACTCCGACGTCCGTCGTGTTCGTGCTGGCGATGAGCACGACCGAGGGGATCGCAGCGACCTTCTCGACGGCCCCGGTGAACGAGCTCAGGCCGAACGCGTCCGTGACCGTGCTACGAACCGGGAAGAGACCTTTCGCGGCGTAGGCGTGGGTCGCTTCCGGGCTCGCGGCGTGGGCCCCGTCGCCGAAGCTCCAACTCCACGCGAACGGGGCGGTCCCCCCCGCCACGGAGGCGTTGAAGTACACGATCTCGCCGGTGTCCGTGAAGGCGCCAGGTGCGATGGTGGAGGTCGCCACGGGGTCAGGCTGAACGGTCTCCACCAGCGACGCCCGTCCCTGTTCCCCCTGCGAGTCGGTGATCGTCACCGTGACCGTGTAGGTCCCTGCGACGGCGAAGTCATGGACGGCCGAGAGGCTGAACGCTCCGCCTCCGTCGCCGAAGTCCCAGGTGTAGGAGAACGGAGGCGTACCGTAGCTCCCCGGGGTCGCGGTGAACCGGACCGGCAGGCCGACGTCGGTGGCGGTCCAGTTCGCGGAGGCCGAGACCCGAGGCGGTGGAGTTCGCGTCGTGGTGTAGAGACCGTACGTCCACGTGTCGTTGGTGTACCCGCCGACGTAGCCGGTCACGCTGTTCTCCGAGTACTCGATGCCTCCGCCGAACAGGAGGACGTACCCGTCGTGAGCGTCATACACCATGCTCATCCCCCAACGAGCCGCCGGGGCGGGCCCGACCATGGAGGTGAGGTTGGTCCACGTACTGTTCTCGAACGACCACGTGTCGTTGAGCTGGAACGGCGCGTTGGTCGAGTACTTGCTCCCGCCGAACAGCAGGGTGTAGTTGTCGATCCCGTCGAACGCCATGCCCGGCCAGGCCCGGGTCGGGGTAGGCACCTTTCCGAAGCTGGTCCAGGTCGAGGCCCCGTACGACCAGAGACCGTCTTGGTCGAACGTGTTCGGGAAGTTGTCGTAATAGAACACGGCTTGCATGAGGGGATCGTAGTCCATCCCGCCCGCTTCGGTGACGTTGGGACCGCCGGACCTGCTGGCGTTGATCTCCTGCCACAGGTAGACGATGCCCGAGAACTGCCAGGTCTCCACCACCGTCGTAGTGCTACTGTAGCCGTAGCCATCCCACAAGAGCACATACTGGTCGGCCGCATCCCACGCCGCGTTGCACAGGTAGCACGCCGGCGGGCGGGCGGAGCTGTGGGAGGTGACGTCGTGCCAGCCCGACGTGTTAAGGACCCAGGTGTCCGTGTACGACACGGAGCTCGCCCCGCCCCAGAGGACGAGGTAGCCGTTCGTCGGGTTGTCCACGAGGATCCCGCTCGCGCGGGCGGGAGGCGCCCTGCCGACCTCGGAGGTAAGGTTCGTCCAGCTCCCGTTCGCGAACTGCCAGGTGTCGTTGTAGTACGTCGAGTTGTCGATCCCCCCGAACAGAATGACCGCGTTCCGCTCGTACGAGTAGGCCGTCATCGAGTTGGCCCGCGGTGAAGGTGACGTGTTCAGATTCCAAACTCGCGACCAGGACGGAGACCCTGGAGGCGGCGGAGCCAGGGAGGAACGAGGGGCGGGCGGGACCGCAGATCGTTCGCCGTGACCCGGGGAGGGGGTCGACCCGACGAGCACTCCGGCGGGGCGAAGAGGGCGCGGGGCGCTGGGCGGGTAGTTAGAGCCCCCGAGGGGCGCCACGGCGACGATCAGCATGAGCGCCGTGACCGCAAGCGCCGTCCCGACCGGCCGAACCAAAGACCTCGGAGGGGATCCGCGACCCAACCTCCGCCTTAGGAGAGCTGCCGCGTCCCTGTCGCCGCTGGTCACGACCGATCCCTCTGCGCCCAGCCGGAGGGCCCTGGAGTTCGGGCCCTAGGGCTTCCGCGCCAGGCGCGGGAACGATTCGACGCTAAAAATACCTCTACACCCGCCTACGGTCCTCGAAGGATCCGGCCTTACGGTCTCCACTTGACCGAGCAGCCTAGCACCGGCCGGGTCGACGGATCCACGGCGCGCCCAGCGATCGCGGCCTCGACCGCGTCGCGGAGGAAGGTGTGGGAGACGCGCGCCGGCTCATCATGGCGGTCATCGATGGCTCCCTGGTAGAGCAACCGGCGGTCCTTTCCGAACAGCATCGGGTGCGGGGTGACGAGAGCTCCGTACGCGCGGGCGACCGCCTGACTCTCGTCCCACAGGTAGGGGAACGGGTAGCCTTTCGACCGAGCCCGCTCCGCCATCCGCTCGGGCCGGTCGTCGGGATAGGCCACCGGGTCGTTCGCGTTGATCAGCACCGTAGCCAGACCCCGCCCCTGGTACGCCTTCGCGAGTTCGATCATGCGCCCTTCCCACGCCTGGACGTACGGGCAATGGTTGCACCAGAACGCTACGAGCAGCAGCGGGTTGGAGGCGAAGTCCTCGAGTCGGTAGCGTCGTCCGTCCACGCCGGGCAGGTCGAACGGCGGCGCGGTCGATCCGACGGCGAGCGAGAACCGGTCCAGTTCCGCCATGCCCCACGCAACCGGCGGGACCCTTATCGTTCTCCCCCGTCCCGTCGCGAGGGCGAACGAGCGTGACCGGGGACGAGGCGACGCGCGGGGGAGGATTCCCGTCCATCCCCGTGGGCTCTCTCGCAGAACACCTCGCCGAGGACCGGCGCCGCCTCGCCCTCGGCGACCTCTGGTGGCGCGTCGGCGTCGTCGACCGGGCCGGTCTCTCCGCCGGCGTCTCGGTCGACCCGGCACGGCCGGCCCTCGCCCGCGCCCGTGCGGCGGGCCTGCCCGTGACCACTCGGACGACGGGCGGGACGATCGTGCTCGCGAGCCGCGGCGACCTCGTCTGGTCGCTCGTACTCTCCACCGAGCGCGAGCGTCCCGACCGACCTCGGTTGCACGCCTACGCGAGGCTCGGTGCTGGCGTCCAGGGCTGGTTGGAACGTTCCGGGGTCGATGCGCTCTGGGGCGAACCCCTCCGCGAGTCCGATGACTTCTGTTTGCTCGGTCCACGCGGGTCGGTGCTGGTGGCGGCCGGACGGACGTTCGGCGGCGCAGCCCAACACAGGAGCTCACGGGCCCTCCTCCACCACGGGCTGATCGTTCGGAGGGTCGACCGACGACGACTCGCCCAGCTGTTCGGCCTCCCTCCGGAGGTACTTCGCCGGACGACCACGTCGCTGGAAGAGCTCGGCCTTACGGCGCCCTCTCCCGCCCTCGCCCGCCAACTGGCCGCGGCGCTGGAGTCGTTCGCGCCCAATTGGTGAGGGGCTCCCGAGCCGCGGTCACGCCGGTCGCTTCGACCAGAGGGACTCAGCGGCCTGCTCCGCCGCCGCCCGGATGCCCGCCCAAGGCTCTCGGACGAGCGCCCGATGACGTACCACGCACTCCCCGTCGACGTAGACGCTGTCCACCGCCTCCTCGCTCGCGGAGAAGGCGAGGTGGGAGACGATCGCCTCGGGGCGCGCGGGGATCAGGGTAGGGTGGTCGAGGCGGACGAGGAGGAAGTCGGCCTGCTTGCCGACCTCGATCGAGCCGAGGTCGGCGTCCCGGCCGAGGAGACGGGCTCCCTCCCGGGTGGCGAGGTCGAGCAGGGCCGAGGCGGGGAGGGCGGAGGCATCCCACCGGTGATGCTTCTGCAGGAGGCCCGCGACGTGCATCTCGCGCAGCATCGACAGGCTGTTGTTGCTCGCCACGGAGTCCGTACCGAGGCCCACCGTCGCCCCGGCGTCCCGAAGCTCGACGACCGGGGCGATACCGCCCGTGGCCAGCTTCAGGTTCGAGCTCGGGCAATGCGCGACCCCCACGCGGTTGACGGCCAGCCGCTCGACCTCCCGCCGGTTCAGCCAGACCCCGTGGGCGGCGACCTGGCCAGGGCCAAGGAACCCGATCTTGTCCAGCCAGTTCGCGGGCCGCTCGCCGGTCTTCGCTTCGTGCTCGTGCACCTCGCGGCGAGTTTCGGAAAGATGGTAGTGGCAGAGCGTGCCGGTCTCCTTGGCGAGGTCCCGCGCGCCCAGCCACGTCGGTTCACTGCAGACGTACACGCCCTGAGGCGCGACCAAGGGGAGGACGCGGTCGTGGCCCTTCCACCGAGCGATGAACTCCCGGGCATTGGCGAGGGGGACCCCCTTCTGCGTAGTGAGTTCGGGGTCGAGGACCGCCCAGCCGAGGTAGCCTCGGATCCCCAACCGTCCGCAGGCACGGGCGACCGCGTCCTCGCCGTAGTACAGGTCGAGGAACGTCGTCGTACCGCTGAGGAGCATCTCGGCGATTCCGGCCGCCGCGCCCGCCTCCAGGTCGGCCTCGGTCCGTTGGGCGTCGACGGCAAACAGAGTCTCAAGGAACTGAGGGAGGTCCCGGTCGTCGGCGATCGCGCGGAGCGGCGACATCGCGACGTGCGTGTGAGCGTTGATGAACCCCGGGACCAACGCGAACTCGCGGCCGTCCACGACCTCGGCCCCCTCGGACGGTGCGGACGGACCGACGTGCGAGAACCGCCCTCGGTCGACGCGCACGTCGCCACGGATCACCTGCCGCGTCGCGTCCTGGGTGACGAGCAGCGCGTCGCGGACGACGAACGGGGCTCCGGGGGTGCCCACCGCCACGGGCCGCCGAGAGGACCGCCCCTCAAAGTCCTTGCTGGCCCGAGGAGAGGCTTCGACCCGCGCGGGCGCGAACTTATCTCGCGCCCCCAGTCCCCCGCGCCGTGGCGGCACCCGAAGAGTCGCTCGAGGAGCACCGCCTGTTCGTGCAGCCGGAGGCCCCGGTCTCTGAGGACGAAGAGCCTACGGTCGTCGGGGCGCCTACGGTCGAGGCACCCCCGGTCGAAGTGGAGATCTCCGGGCTCCGCCGGATCCAGGCGGGAGCGATCGCAGGGATCGTCGGGATCGCCCTCGGCGCCCTGACCCCGATCTACCTGCTCTTCATCGTCGGTGCCGGGCTCAACGCGTCGACGGCGACCGGCGGCGCCTCCGCCGTCGCGTTCACGTCGATCGAGGTGCTGTTCGTGGCTCTGTTCGCCGGCGTCGCCTCGGTCCTGGTCTCTTTCGGCCTCTATATCGCGGGATTCGCCCGGCTGCGTCGAGCGGATCCGCGGTTCGGGGCTCCCTTGGGGCTCGCGATCGTCGGCCTGATCGGACTCCTCGTCCTCGTGGGCCTGGTCGGCCTCCTGTTCGGTATCCTCCTCCAGTCGCTGAGCTGCGGTGGTCCCGGCGTCGCGAAGGCGAGCTGTGTTACCCTCGCCGCCTCGGTCCCGGACCCGATCACGCTCGTGAGCGAGCTGTTCCTCGGGCTGGTCCTCGGGCTGGTCGGATGGATCGGGCTCGTCCTCGGTCTCTACCGGGTCGGCCGACGGTACGGTTCCACCCTGACCCGCATCGGGGCGATCCTGTACATCGTACCGCTGGCCGACGTGGCGGCCCCCCTCTTGATCCTGATCGGAACCTCAGGCATCGTACGGAGGCTTCGGGCAAACCCGCCGGTGCCTCCGACCCTGCCCGAGTCCCCTCCCGCCCCCGAGGAGGCCGGTACGGTCACGGACGAAGCGCCGACACCCTAGCCCCTGGTGGAGTACCGGGGTAGCGCACCGGGCCCCGGGGGGGCTTCCTTCTCGTTCCGCGAGCAGTGTCGGGAAGTCACGGACGGTGCCACCATCGCCCGAGACGCTCGCTCCCCTCGGGGGAACCCGCCAGGCTCTCACGGGCCGAGTCCCATCGAGCGGATCAGGGCTTGGAACCGAGGCTCGCCCTGGACGCCGTCGAAGATCGGTTCGCACTTGTAGTGCACCACCTCCGGCACATGCTGTTCGTGGGCCCTCTCGAGCCACTCCAAGGCAGGTTCGATCTCCTGGAGTCCGAGAAAGATCAGGGCGATGTCGAGCGACGCGTACGGGGCGGGGCTGAGGAAGGTCGAGGCCGAGGGAGACGAGGTCGTCTGCCGCTTCAACTCGTCGATCGTCGCCCGCGCTTCGTCCTTACGGCCGGCCTTCGCAAGGGCGTGACCGCGCCGGCCGAGCAGAGCCTGCGCGCCGACCCGCTCGATAGCCCGGTCGAATCGACCGAGGGCCTCGTCGTACTTTCCCTGCTCCACGAGCGCCGCCGCGATGGACGCCTCGGCGGGGCCGAACGCCGGGTCCACCTCGAGGGCCCGAACCGCGGCCTCGATCGCGTGGTCGTACTGGCGGGCGAAATGGTACTCTTCCGCGGCCCCCGCGTGCGCTCGGGCGCACACGGGATCGAGCGCCTGCGCCCGGCGAGCGTACCGGATCGCCTCGTCAAACCTCCCCACGTGGCCGAGGAAGAGCGCATACCACGTCCACCCGAGCGAGTAGCTCGGACCGAGCTCGACCGCCCGCCGGAACTCTCGTTCCGATTCGTCCCAGTTCCACTCGTACTCTTGGCGGATCGCCCCCAGGGCCGCGTGAGGCTCGGCGAGCCCTGGGTCGAGCGCCAAGGCCCTCTGGGCGTTCGCGACCGCCTTCGGATAGACGTCCGCGAGCGGCGCGTCGCCGCGTCGGCCGAGCATCAGGTAGACATCCGCCAGGCCGGCGTACGCGGGAGCGTAGTTCGCATCCGCGGCGATCGACCTCTCGAATTCGACGATCGCCTTGCGCAGCCACTCTTGGGCGGCCCGGTTCCAGAAGTACCGTCCGCGAAGGTAGAGGGTGTGGGCCTCCGTGCTGTCGGTGCTCCTCCCGAACAGGGCCCGCCCCCCACCCGCACCCAGCTGGACCTCGAGGGCGGAGGCGACCTGCGTGGAGAGCTCGCTCTCGATCGCGAAGATGTCCTTCAGCTCGCGGTCGTAGCTCTGCGACCAGAGGTGCCGGTCGCTCGCCACATCGATCAGCTGGGCCGTCACGCGGACCGTCGTACCCGACTTGCGGAGGCTTCCCTCCAGGGCGACGGCCACCCCGAGCTCGGCGCCGATCTCCCGGACCGTCTTCGCCGCCCCGCGGTACTTCATCGCGGAGGTCCGCGAGATGACGCTCAGTCCGGGCAGCCGTGCCACGGCCGTCGTGAGCTCCTCGGTGATCCCATCCGCGAGGTAGGCGTCCGCCGGGTCGGGGCTCAGATTGAGCAGCGGGAGGATCACGATACGAGGGCGTTCGGCCCGGTCGGGGAGGAACGGCGCGCTCCCGGCTCCGTCCCAGGGAAACAGCACCCGGTACAGGCTGACCGGGAATCGGACGTTCTTCAGCTCCCGGGACTCGAGCCGTTCGAGGGCGTTCGGGATCTTGTTGCGCACCTGGTCGACGACCGGCTCCGTGAGGCAGATCCCGCCGGGGAGGGCGCAGGGGGCGACCCGGGCCGCGATGTTGACCGCATCTCCGAAGATGTCGCCTCCTCGGGGCTCGACGTCGCCGAGATGCACGCCGATGCGCAGCTCGAGGGGAGGTACCCCCCGAGCGGTGTTCCGTTCGTGGAGCAGCCGCTGGATCGCGATGGCGCACTCGGTGGCGCGCAACGCGCTCTCGAACTCGACCAGAAAGCCGTCGCCCGTGGACTTGACCTCCCGCCCCTGGTGGGAGGACAGGAGAGGGCGGAGGAGCTCCTCCTGCTCTTCCAGGCGGCGCAACGCTCCGGCCTCGTCGGCCTGCGCCGACGCGGTGAAACCGACGACGTCGGTGAACATGATCGCGGCGAGACGCCGGGGGTGGGCCACGCGCGCCGGACCGTTTTCGTTAGCTTAAGTCCGAGGCTTCCGGCGTGCCGGGGAGGCTCCGCGCGACGGCCGGCGCCTCCGTCGGCGCGGCGGTGTCAGCGGTGGCGGCTACCTGGGTCTTCGGCAACCGCCCGGAGATCGCGAGCGCGAACAGGATGGCCGCTACCCCCAAGGGAACGAGAGCCCACCAGACGTCCTGGATCGATACGGCCACGGCCGAGTGGATCGCGAGGAGGAACGCGGGGGACCCCGGCGGGATCGTCGTCGGTTGGAGGGCGGTAAAGCGGGAGAGCTGGAAGGTGGCGAGCAGGGAGACGACGATCGAGCCGCCGAGGTTGCTGATGAACCAGACGAGCGAATTCGCGGTCCCGACGTCCTTCGCGGCGACGCTGTACTGGATCGCGAGCTGGGTCGGCGCGAAGGTCATCCCCACGCCGAACCCGATCGGGATCAGGGCGCCGGCAAGGCCCAGGGGGATGACGAGCGCGGTGAACCGGAAGATCGGAGGCGTGGTGGGCACGGCGGTCAACAAGGCGACGCCGACCGTGGCGAGGATCACTCCCACCAGTACCGGGGCCCGGTAGCCGATGCGAGCCACCATCATCCCGCCGAGCGCCGCTCCGATGATCATCGGGATCATGAACGCGTAGAGGATGTCCCGGCTCAGGTCGGTCGACCCGCCCAGGCCCTGCACGACCAGGATCGGGACGAACGTAACCACGACGGTGAGCAACGCCCCGCGCAGGAAGTTCACGCCGCTGCTCGCGGCGACGAGCCGCTTCTGGAACAGCCGTAGCGGCACGAGCGGGTCCTTCGCCCGCCACTCGACGAGGAGGAAGACCGGGAACAGAACGAGCGCGACGGCCAGGAGGCCGATCGTCCGCGGGTCGGTCCAGGCCCAACCGTTGGAGGTCTCCACGAGGGCGAAGATCAGCGCGCCGACCCAGACGACCATGAGCCCCCCTCCCTCGACGTCGAACCGCCGACGGTCGGCGCTCGGCGGGACCGAACGGATCGTCGTCAGCACGAGCGCGACGGCGGCGAAGCCGACGGGGAGGTTGACGAAGAAGATCCACCGCCAGGTCGTCGTGTCGATGATGTAGCTCCCGATCAGGGGCCCGAAGACGATCGCGATGCCGAAGACCCCGGAGAGCAGGCCGACGAGGCGGGCGGCTGCCTCCGGCGGGAACAGGTCGGCGACGAGCGAGAAGACGACGGTGAAGAACGCCCCACTTCCCAGGCCCTGGACGGCGCGGAAGGCGATCAACTGGTCGAGGTTCTGGGAGAGCCCAGAAGCGGCCGAGCCGGCGAGGAAGATCCCGAGCCCGAACAGGTAGAAGGTCCGGCGGCCGAACCGGTCGGAGAGCTTCCCGAAGATCGGGATGGCGACGGTCTGGGCGATCAAGTAGGAGCTGACGACGAACACCTGGCCGGAGACGTCGTGCAGGTCCTGCGCGATGTTCGGGAGCGCGGTCACGACGATGAAATTGTCGAGCGCGCCGAGGAGTAGCCCCATCATCAGGGCCGCGAGAATGCCCGCGCTGCGCAGACGAGAGGGTGCGGCCACCGGCGGGGTGGGGAGGGAGCTGGGGAGGTTCGATACGGTGTCGTCCATGGAGCGTTCCGATGAGAGCCCAGAGGGCGAACGCCGCCGACCGGCTCAGGGTTTTAAGCTTGGCGAATCGCCGAGGTTCCGCCGTGCCAAAGACGCGCAGGCCCCGTCGGCTCGGCCGACTAGGTGACCCCTTTCCCCGGCGCGCTGGGCGTCTCGGCGGGCAGTTCCGGTAGGTCTGCGATCCCCTCTTGGATCCGGAGCTCGGACTCCGTCAGGCTCCGCAGGAGGGTCCGCACCCACGGGCGAGAGAAGACGACGAGGATCGGGACGACGGCAAGGCCGACCAGCAGGAGGTCGACCCAGAGGCCCGGGACCCAGGCGGCCGACGGCATGCCGAGGATCGTCGCCGCGGTGTTCGGAATCAGGACCACCGCGCTGACCAACCCGAGCAGGAGCGCGACGTAGGTAATCCCCAGCATCCGGATGTTGGAGGTGTTCGCGAGGGCGGCGATCCGGTTCGACGTCTTCGAGAGCTGGTTCGCGGCCTCGGCGATCCGGTTCGACTCCTCCGCGTTCCGGAGCAGGATGAGGTCGCTGAGCGACTGCGAAACATTCGCGGCGAAGGCGCGAGCCCGGTCGAGCTCTCCTTCGATCGGCGCCGAGGTGGCCGCGAACTTCGGGAACGATTCGGAGAGGGGGCCCTGGCATTCGACGAGGGCGACGACGGCCCGTCCTAGCTGGGCGCGCACGAGCGCCGTCTCGCGCTGCAGCGACCAGACGTGCGCGAGCGGCACCTGCCGCCCGCGCCGTTGCGCCTCGGCGAGCCGCTCGTCGACCTCCTCGACCCGTTCCATGTACCGGTGCGCGAGCGAGAAGAACAGGTCGTAGAGC
Organism: Thermoplasmata archaeon; assembly: GCA_022750195.1. Classification (GTDB taxonomy): domain Archaea; phylum Thermoplasmatota; class Thermoplasmata; order Lutacidiplasmatales; family UBA184; genus Lutacidiplasma. The sequence goes on from JAKIWE010000006.1 coordinate 117,490, forward strand.
CGGGCGGAGTCGCCGCTGAGTCCCGCGGAGGAGGAAGGCCCGTTCGTGGGGAGCGGCGGGCCGAGGAAGTCCACCCCGTCCCGGCCGACGAACACCCCGAGCCATTCGACCTCGGAGCCCTCGCCCGGGGCGCTCAGCGCGAGCAACGTTCCCGCGCGGCCGTGGAGCACCGGGTGCCGCGGAGACTCCTGCGCGGGTTTCCCGAGGGCGACAATCGCCTCGGCGATCGATCCGATCGGCATCGGTGAACGCGGATCTCCTTAGGCGGGCTCAGATGTCGAGGTTCGTGACCTCGACGGCGTGCTCCTGGATGTAGAGGCGGCGCGGCTCGACGGCCTCGCCCATCAGGACGGTGAACAGCTCGTTGGCCTTCAGCGCATCCTCCACCGTCACCTTCAGCAACGAGCGGTGCCCCGGGGCCATAGTCGTGTCGCGCAGCTGGTCGGCGTTCATCTCGCCCAACCCCTTGTACCGCTGGATCCCGACGCCTTTCCCGCCCATGTCGGTCAGGACGCGGTCGCGCTCCTCGTCCGAGTAGGCGTACTCGATCCGACCTCCGCGCTGCAGCCGATACAACGGCGCCTGAGCGATGAACACCCTTCCTTCGGTGATCAGCGCCGGCATCTTCCGGTAGAAGAGCGTGAGGAGCAGCGTCCGGATGTGCGAGCCGTCGACATCCGCGTCGGTCATCAGGATGATCTTGTGGTACCGGAGGTTCTCGAGGTCGAGCTCCTCGCCGATCCCGACGCCGATCGCCATGATCAGGTTCCGGATCTGCTCGTTCTGGAGCATCTTGTCGAGCCGGGACTTCTCGACGTTCAGGATCTTGCCTCGGAGCGGGAGGATCGCCTGGAACTCCCGGTTCCGGCCCTGTTTCGCCGTCCCGCCGGCCGAGTCTCCCTCGACGATGAACAGTTCGCACTCGGCCGGGTTGCGCGAGTGGCAGTCGGCGAGCTTCCCCGGGAGACCACCGCCGTCGAGCAGGCCCTTGCGTCGTGTGAGCTCTCGCGCCTTTCGCGCGGCCTCGCGGGCCTGGGCCGCTTGCACGGCCTTCACTAGGAGGGACTGGGCGACCGCCGGATGCTCCTCGAGGAAATCGGAGAGCTTCTCGTTCACCGCGCTCTCGACCTGACCCTTGACCTCCGAGTTGCCGAGCCGGGCCTTCGTCTGGCCCTCGAACTGCGGCTCGAGGACCTTGACCGAGAGCACGCAGGTGAGCCCCTCCCGGACGTCCTCGCCGGTCAACCCCTCCTTGTCGCCTTTGATGAACCCCTTCTTCCGGGCGACATCGTTCAACGTTCGCGTGAGCGCCGCGCGTAAGCCTACGACGTGCGTCCCCCCGTCGATCGTGTGGATGTTGTTGACGAAGGCGAGCGTCGTGTCGTTGTAGCCGTCCGTATACTGGAGCGCGAGCTCGATGTCCGTCGTGTCGCGCTTCGCGTGGAGGTAGATCGGCTGAGGGAACAGCGGGTTCGTCGCCGCGTTGAGGTCCTGGACGAACTCGGCGATGCCTCCCGCGTGGTGGAACGTCGAGCCGGTGCCGTCCCGTTCGTCCTTGAACTGAATTGTGACGGCCGGATTTAGGAAGGAGAGCTCCTTCAGGCGCCGCTCGACCGTCTCCTTGTCGAAGACGACGGTCTCGAAGATCGAGGAATCGGGCTTGAACCGCTGTTCCGTCCCCGTTCCTGCGGCGGGACCCAGGATCGAGAGCGGCGCCGCTGGAACCCCACTTTCGTACCGCTGGAAGTACTCGTGTCCGTTGCGCCGGACCTTGACGTCGAACCACTCGCTGAGGGCGTTGACGACGTGGACGCCGACGCCGTGGAGTCCCCCGGAGACCTTGTAGGTGTTCTTGTCGAACTTCGAACCCGCGTGGAGGATCGTCATCACGATCTCGAGCGCGGGCTTGTGGTAGCGGGGGTGCTCCTCGACGGGGATCCCTCGACCGTTGTCGATCACGGTGCAGGTGCCGTCCGTGTGGAGGATGACGGAGATGTCGGTACATGCCCCGGCCAGCACCTCGTCGATCGAGTTGTCGACGACCTCGTTGACCAGCTGGTGGAGACCCCGGGCATCGGTCGATCCGATGTACATCCCGGGTCGTTTCCGGACGGCCGAGAGGCCCTCCAGGACCTGGATAGAACTTGCGTCGTACACCCCCGTGACGACGCTCTCTTGGGCCATGTGAAACCACCCGATTTTACGTCAGAAAATCAGAGCCGGAGTGTCGTTATAAGGCTTGGGCTCCGCGAGAAAAAACCAGCCTATGAGAAGGGCAGGAATCGTGTCCAAAATCCCTCCGGTCGTGAACGACCGGGACCCCCCGGAGCCACAGGGGGAAGCGGCCGGAAAGGAGAGCTCGCCCCTGGAGATTTCGGGCGCCAGGAACGTTGTCGCCGAACTCGAACGTCCGGACCAGGGCGGCACTCCGACCGAGCTCCTTCGGCCACCGGAGTGTTCATCGCGGAGGAGGTTGCGGTGCACGTCGGCGCACGAGTCGAGCCGTGTACCCCGCCAAGGTCGCGAGCGGGCGAGCCGACCGCTTCAGGGAGGGCGTCAGGCGCACCGTGCGAGGGCGGTACTCGATGCGGTCGACAAGGAACGACGACTCGAAGGTGGTCACCACGTCGCGCACCGACAGGCGGTGCGGCGGACCCCACGACCCCGTCTCCTCGCGTCCGACCCAGAAGAGTAGGTAAGGGGCTCCGGGAGCCAAAAGGCGCGCCAGACCGGTCGAGAACGACGTCCGTGTCTGCGTAGGGAGGGTTTGGAAACATCCCACGTCGACCGCGGCTCGAAACGCCGCGGCGGGGAGAGCGCTCTCGAGTACGTCGTCCACCAAGAAGACGGGATTCCTAGCGTCAGGCCCTCGAAGCGACTCGGCCGAAGAGACCGCGCCTCGAGCGATGTCGATCCCCGTGACCCGAAAGCCCCGGCCGGCCAGCCAGTAGGAATTTGTCCCCACTCCGCAGCCAATGTCGAGAACGGGACCTGGCGGGCTCAACGCGCTCTGCTCCACGACTCGGACCAAGGGCGGGAAAGGGCCTTGGCTGGCCCAAGGAAGCCCTCGAGGGGGGGTCTCCGCATACAGGCGTTCCCACAGAGCGCGAGCCGCGGCCGGCATTCCGCGCGAGCCGCGAGGGCGCCCCCTCCTGCTTGCTGCGGGCATCGGTGCGGGTCAACGAGGAACGCACGACATTTAGGAGCGATGCAACGTTGCTACGTGTCAAGGTTGGTTGGCTGACCGCCGACGCCATTAGAATCGGACCCACGACGACGCGTCCTGCCCGCGTCCGCCCCAGGAAAGCCGCTCACAAAGTTACGAAACCGCGAGCTCGCCCTTCCTGATCGTTCGAATCCTCACCGGCTCGAGCTCCGGGCCGGGCCGAGCGCGTGCGAGGGGGAGGGGCTTCAGGGCGCTCCAGTCCCAGCACCGGTGCCGGTCAACGGTGGCCCACCAGCCCTTAAGCCCCCATGCGACTCGCGGAGTCTCCCAACCGATTCGCTCACGGAATCTGACGATGGCGGACGCACCGAACGTGGCCGGGGGTGGTTCGAAAGCAGCCCTCCTCCACGAGATGCACCCGAAACCGACGCTGCTGTCGGATTTCATCCTGGGCAGTCAGGACGGCATCGTCAACGTGTTGGGCATCATCCTCGGGCTCGCCGCCGCCGGCGCCACACGGAACATCGTGATCATCGCGACGCTCGCCGCGCTCGCGGCGGAGTCCATCGCGATGGGTGCGGTGGCGTACACGTCGACCCTTTCGCGACGGCGCCTGTATCTCGCCGAGGTGGCGCGCGAAGAACTTGAGATGCGGGAGGTACCCGAAGCCGAGCGCGCCGAGGTGCGCGCCGTGCTCGTCGAGTGGGGCTACCAGGGCGACCAACTGGACGAACTGCTCGACCACATTTGCGGCAATCCGAAAGCGATGCTCGAGTTCATGATGGCGTTCGAGCTCAAGCTATCCCCGGTGGCGGCTACCGCACCGCGGGCCAGCGCGTCGGTCGTCGGATCGGCTACCCTGATCGGCCATCTGGTGCCGCTCATTCCGTTTTTCGTCCTGATCGACGTCTTCCAGGGCGCGGTCCTCGCCGTGATTCTGAGCGCCGTCGCCCTGTTCGCTATCGGTTGGTACGAGGCGAAGATCACGGCCGGCCGATGGTGGCGAAACGGCCTCCAGATGCTGGCGATCGGCCTTGCCGGAGGGTTCGCTGGGTTCCTGATCGGCTACATCTTGCACGCGGGCGGTTTCTACTAGGAGCCGTCGGGAGACGTCCGCCTCGGTGCAGTGCCGCGTAACAATTTCCGTCCTCCGAGAACGGCACTCCCGGTGCCTGCGGCCGCAGCTCGCCGGTGGACCTCTCGGCGAGACCTGCTCTCTCAGAAATGTTAAGCGGCACTAGCTCCGTGCTCCGACGGGGGGATCGTTTGGCGAAGCTACGGACCACGGCCCCGATGCGGGGAGCGCCCAGCCTGCTGCCCGAGGGGACTCCGGCACCCCTCTTCGAGCTCCCTTCGACTCCCGATCAGAAGGTCGCGCTCAAGGAACTGCGGGGACGGCCGGTCGTGCTCGCGTTCTACCCGGCCGATTGGAGCCCGGTCTGCACCGATCAGATGGGGGTGTACAACGAAGTGCTCCCGGAGTTCGAGAAGTTCGATGCCGAGATCATGGGGATCTCGGTGGACGGGATCTGGTCGCACGCCGCGTTCGCCCGGGACCGGAAACTGCACTTCCCGCTGCTCGCGGACTTCGAGCCCAAAGGTGAGGTCTCCCGCCAGTACGGTGCGTACATGGAGCGGGAGGGCGAGAGCGCCCGGGCGCTCTTCGTGATCGACCCGAAGGGCACGATCCGATGGAGCTACCTTTCGCCGACGGGGATCAACCCTGGGGCCAACGGGATCCTGGCGGCGCTCGAGCGGATCTCGAAGGGAGCGCCCCGGACATGAACGCGAGCGAAGAGTCCCCGCGCCTGACCCTTCCCATCGGCACTCGGGACCACACGCAGGGTCCGGCGACCGCTCCGACCACGCTCCTCGAGTACGGCGACTACGAGTGCCCGTACTGCGGGGAGGCCTATCCGATCGTGAAGGCGATCCAGAAGCGGCTCGGAGATAAGCTGCGATTCGTCTTCCGCAACTTTCCGCTGGCGAACATGCACCCTCACGCGACGCTCGCCGCGGAGGCCGCCGAGGCGGTCGGTGCGCACGGCAAGTTCTGGGAGATGCACGATACGCTCTACGAGCATCAGGGGGCCCTGGACCCGAGCGACCTGGTCCGCTACGCGAGCCGACTGGGGGTCGCCACCGGGCCGTTCACCGCCGAGCTGGACCGCCACGCGTACGCCGAGCGGGTACGGGAGGACTTCAGTAGCGGTGTGCGGAGTGGGGTGAACGGGACCCCGACTTTTTACATCAACGGAGTCCGGCACAACGGCTCCTACGAACTTGAGGAGCTCCTGGCGGCCCTCGAACACCCCCCACGCACCGGAGCGGCAACCTCCGGCTCCCTGCCCCATTCCCGACCCCCGCGCCGGCGTTCGGTCGCCTGAGGCCCGCTCCCGGCGGGGCTTCGACCCCGTGACCGTGGGCTAGCCCGTGCCGCGAGCGGCCGCCGCCTTGGCCGCCAAGGCGGCGAACTCTTCGCGACCAAAGGCCGTCCCAGCGAGGCCCCATCCCCCCTCGGCGGCCTCGGTCAGCAGCACCCACGTGCGGGTCGCCTGGGTCGGGTCACCCGCGATCCGGGCCACGATCTCCGTGACCTCCGCCACGAGCTGTTTCTGGCCGGCCCTGGTGAGGGCCGCGGGCGGGGTGATGATCTGCACGCGCACGGTCCGCGGGCCGTCGGTGGCGGCGGTATGGACCGCGTGCGGGTCCATCCGGTGGATGTAGGCGGCGGTGTTGTTCAAGTGGAACGGACCCGGCGTTGCCACGCCTTCCGCGCGGAGCACGGCCTTCGTGAGCTCCTCGCCGAGTTGGCGATCCGTTCCAGCGGGAAACAGGTCGGCGCGTGCGTAGACATCGATCATCGGCATAGGGCCCCACGAGGCGATTATGACGACCGTCATATAGTTGCTGGGGGTCTCTGAGCCGATCCGCCCGACACCGTTCCGCACGGCGTCGAGCTTCGGTCGCAAGGAGCTCCATGTCGAGTACGAGCCGGGAACGGATGGTCGCGACGGCGGCTTCGATGATCGGCTCCCGAGGCGTGAAAGGCACTTCCTTTTCGGAGGTCCTGGCGGCGAGCCAAGCGCCACGAGGGTCGATCTACCACCACTTTCCGGCGGGCAAGCGCCAGCTCGTCGCCGAGGCCGTTCGCCGGACGACCGGGCTCGTGCTCGCCCACCAGAGGAGCTGCTCGGCCGAGACGCCCGCGGGGATCCTAGATCACTTCGTTTCGTTCTTTCGACAGGCGCTCACCGCCTCGCGCTGCCAATCCGGCTGTCCGGTAGCGGGCGTCGTACTCGACTCGTACGCGGAGCAGGGCCAGCTTCTCGGGATCGTTCGACGCAGCTTTCGGTCCTGGGTGACGTTGCTCACCGCGCAGCTGGTGGCGGCAGGAATGACCCGAGAAGGTGCTCGTGCGCTCTCCGTGACGGCGCTCGCCTCCATCGAAGGCGGACTTTTGTTGTGTCGGGCCGAAGGCGACGTGGAGCCGCTCAACGTCATCGAGCGACACCTGCGCTCGTTGGCGCGCGCCTCGCTCCCGCGAGGTCGGTGAAGCCCACGATGCTTCGGAGGGAACGCCGGGGCGAACGGGACTTCGCAGAACGAGGTTACCGGTGAGCGAGGCGGCATCCCCGCGGCCGGTCGCCCCGGGTGCGTCGCGGGAGGATTGGAGGGTCCTGGCCGTCGTGCTGGTTGGCACCTTCATGGCGATTCTCGATGCGTTCATCGTCAATGTCGCCCTGCCCACCATCCAGCACACGATCGGTGCCGGCTCCGCGGATCTCGAGCTGATCCTCGCCAGCTACACCCTCCTCTACGCCGTCTTCCTGATCACCGGAGGGCGACTGGGGGACATCCTCGGCCGTAAGCGGATGTTCCTCGCCGGCATGCTCACCTTCACCCTCGCCTCGGCGCTCTGCGGGCTCGCGCCGTCGCCGCAGTTCCTCATCGCCTCCCGTGCAGCCCAAGGATTCGGGGCGGCGATGATGTTCCCCCAGATCCTCTCGATCATCCAGGTCACCTTCCGCGGCCAGGCCCGCACGGTCGCGCTGGGGCTCTTCGCGGCGGTGATCGGCGTCGCCGCGGTGTTGGGTCAGCTCATCGGGGGTCTGCTGATCCAGCTCAACGTCGACGGTCTCACCTGGAGGCCGATCTTTCTCGTCAACGTGCCGGTCGGCCTAGCCGGGGCGGTGGCGGGGCTGCTGGTCCTCCGTGAGTCGAAGGCCGAGCCTCCGCCGCGGCTGGACGTCCTCGGGGTCGGTCTGATCTCGATCACGCTGGCCTCCTTCGTGATCCCGCTCATCGAGGGGCCGTCGCTGGGCTGGCCCGTCTGGATACTCGGCTTACTCCTCCTCTCCGTTCCCCTACTCTTCCTCTTCGTCGTGCACGAGCGCCGGAGGTTGACCGAGGGAAAGTACCCGCTCATCAACGTCCAGCTGTTCTCCCAGCGGTCGTTCTCCGTCGGTCTGCCGCTGACCATCCTCTTTTTTTCAACGCTCAGCGGCGTGTTCTTCCTGCTCGCCGTCTTCCTGCAAAATGGGCTCGGATTCACACCGTTCGCCGCCGGGCTGACGTTCACCGCGGTCGGCGTCGGGTTCATCACCTCGTCCCTCGCCACCCCACGCCTCGTCCCGAGGTTCGGGCGTCACCTCTTGAGCTTCGGCTACGCACTCGACGTGGTAGGCTACCTCCTGGCCATCGCCGTGTTGCGAGAGTACGGGACCTCGATCACGGTCCCCGAGCTCGCGGTGCCGCTGTTCGTGATCGGGTTCGGCAACGGGTTCGGCCTCTCGCCCCTGATCGGCATCGTGCTCGCCGGGGCGAGGACGGAGGATGCCGGACAAGCCTCGGGGATGTTGTCGACCGCGACCCAGATCGGGAACACGGTGGGCGTCGCGCTCTACGGCCTCCTGTTCTTCGGACTGCTCGGCCCCACCCCGTCGCTCGCGCTCCCGGGCCGGTACGTCGCCTCCCTCGAGTCTGTCCTGGCCCTCTTTGCGCTCGTGTCGGCCTTGGTCTTCGGGCTGGTGCTCGGACTGCCGCGGCCGGGGCACGGACGGGCGAAGGACCTCCTCCTCGTCGGGCACCGCCGACGACCGCTGGCCGGGCTGGCGTACTCCTTCTTCTTCCTGAGCGGAGGTCGGGTAGGGCGGCAGCTCTTTGACGAGATGCTCGGCGAGGCGACGCGCCATCGGGCCGAGGGGATCCGAGATTCGGCCGAGAGCTTTCCGGACAACGTCGTCCAGCAGTTCCTCGGGGTACACCACGAGGACGAGCGGTGGATCCAGTACCTGACGAAGGAGGCGCTCGAATCGGGAGGGCATTTCGAGGCGCTCCAGGACGAACGGGAGGCAGTGCTCCTCAGCTTCGTCCAAGACCTACGGGACCGGCAGGCTCGGGGCCAGGTCACGCGCGACGTGGACCCCGAATATCTCGCGCTCCTGCTCCTCGCCGCGAGCTTCTACCCTCGCATCTTCGCCGCCGCGACGCGGACCGTGACCGGATTGAAGCCGACCGATCCGGAGTTCGAGCGGCAGTGGAGCCAATTCCTCCGGGGGCTCGCGAAGAGGTTCGAGGCGGCCAGCGACCGTCGGGATCCGCTGCACACCGACTAGGCCCTCGTCCGAGAGACGCCTCGGAGCTTCTCCACCGTCTCGCGCCGAACGATCCGTCTCGAGGAGGCGGGGAGCCGCCCGCCCCGGGCGATCGTTCCGGCGACCCCCCTTCCCCTCCAGGAGGAACCCGAACGGACGGGACTCGACGGCGCCCCCCTAAGAATGCGGGTCGCTCGCAAGGCAGGCCGAACGCGGGCCCTGGAGGAACCGACGCCGGCCACCCACCGTCAGCCCGAGGGGAAAAACTTGGCTGGACGACTGTCCAGGGAGCGAAGTGCCCTTAAGCGACGGCCGCGGTTCGTCCGGGGATGGCCGAGGAGACCCCTGAACCCCCTCCCGCGGCCGGGCCGCCGCCACCGGCACCGCCGGAGTCCGCGCCACCGGAGGAGGACTGGGCGAACCGCTACCGGTACCTGCTCGCCGAGTTCGACAACTACCGGAAGCGGAGCGAACGCGATCGGGAGAACGTTCGGCGCATCGGAGAGGCTCGGGTCCTTCGGGCGGTCCTGCCGCTCTACGAGTCGTTCATCAACGCGCGCGCGGCGGCCGAGAAGAGCCTTCCCATCACCGACCCTCTGCGCAAGGGACTTCGGTTGCTGGCCGCTGAGTGGAACGCCTTCCTCGATGCCCAAGGGATCGACCTCGTCGTCCGCCCTGGGATGCAGTTCCATCCCGAGGAACAGGAGGCGGTCGGCGAGGCCCCGGTGACCCCCGAACATCTCGACGGCACGGTCGTCGAGGTCGTCCAGCAAGGGTATCGCTTCCCGGGAGGACTTTTGCGGCCCGCGAAAGTGATCGTGGCCCGCGCTCCGCCCCCGCCGGAGCGGGTAACGCCGACGACCGCGCCCCCGGCCCCCGAGCCCAGCGCGTCGGAGTGAAGGGAGCCGTGGAGCGTTCGAGCGAGATCTCGGGATTCTACAAGCTGAGCGTCGCCGCCCGACGCAAGCTGCTCGGTGAATGGGCCGGACTCACCGAGATCGAGCTCCGTAGCTACGAGTTCCCGCCGGGGGTCGACCCCGGCCTCCTCGAGAGGATGATCGAGAACGTCGTGGGCGTCTTCCCCCTACCGCTCGGCATCGCGACGAACTTCCGGGTCGACGGGAAGGACTACCTGGTCCCGATGGCGATCGAAGAGCCGAGCGTCGTCGCGGCCGCGTCGAATGCGGCGAAGGTCGCACGGGTCGCGGGCGGGTTCCAGACCCACACCACCCCCCCGGTGATGATCGGCCAGATCCAGCTGCTCGAGGTCGTCGACCCAGCCGCCGCTCGCTTGCGGATCCTCTCCGCCCGGGACGAACTGCTGGCGCTGGCGAATTCGAAGGACCCGATGCTGGTCAAGTTCGGGGGCGGAGCGCGGGACCTTGAGGTCCGCTCCCTCGCGACGCCGCGGGGCACGATGCTCGTCGTCCACCTGCTCGTCGACGCCCGCGACGCGGGCGGGATGAACGCCGTGAACACGATGTGCGAAGCCCTCGCCCCGGAGCTCGCCAAGCGGGCCGGGGGCCGCGTGGTGCTCCGGATCATCTCCAACTTGGCCATTTACCGACTCGCCCGTGCCACCGCGACGTTCCCGGCCGCCTCGCTGGCCACCGATCGTGCGACCGGCCCCGAGGTCGTAGAGGGGATCCTCGACGCCTACACGCTGGCGGTCGTCGACCCGTTCCGCTGCGCGACCCACAACAAGGGGATCATGAACGGGATCTCCGCGGTCGTCGTGGCCACGGGCAACGACTTCCGCGCCGTCGAGAGCGGGGCCCACTCGTACGCGGCGTACACCGCGAAGGACGGGGCCGTCCTGAAGCCGCTGACGACGTACGAGAAGAACGCCCACGGCGACCTTGTCGGCACGATCGAGCTGCCGATCCCCGTAGGACTGATCGGTGGGGCGACCGCCGTCCACCCCACGGCGAAGGCGAACGTGAAGGTCCTCGGCGTGCAGCACGCGCACGAGCTCGCTTCGGTCCTCGCCGCCGTTGGGCTCGCCCAGAACTTCGCCGCGCTCCGAGCGCTCGCGACCGAGGGCATCCAGCGAGGCCACATGTCGCTGCACGCGCGCAACATCGCCGTCACGGCCGGCGCGACCGCGGACGAGGTCGACCGCGTCGTCGAGCGGCTGATCTCCGAGCACGCGATCCGCATCGACCGGGCGAAAGAGGTCGTCGCGGAACTTCGCCAGGGCATCGGCGGATGAGGATCGGCGTCCTCGCGGTGCAGGGTGACGCCCCCGAGCACCTTCGAGCGGCCCACGAGGCAGCGCCGTTCGCGGAGACGGTCCTGGTCCGCACCCCGGCCGAGCTCGAGAGCGTCGACCGACTGTTTCTCCCCGGGGGCGAGAGCACCACGATCGCGGGACTGCTCGAGCGGAGCGGCCTCTTCGAGCCGTTACGCCGCCGGCTGGGGGCGGGCCTGCCGACCTTCGCCACCTGCGCCGGGTTCATCCTGCTGGCCCAGCGACTGGCCCCCGGGCCGGGAGGGCGCACTCCGCCGACGTTCGGCGCGATCGATGTGACGCTGCGCCGGAACGACTTCGGGAGCCAGGTCGAGTCGTTCGAGGCACCGGTTCGCATCGCGGGTCTCTCGGGGCGGCCGTTTCCCGGAGTGTTCATCCGGGCCCCCAGGATCGTCGAGGTCGGGACCGGGGCGACGCCGGTCGCTTGGCTCGGCGAGGAGGTGGTCGGGGTCCGTCAAGGTGCGGTCTGGGGGCTCACCTTCCACCCCGAGCTCGCGTCCGATCCCCGGTTGATCGCGGAGTTCCTGGCCGCCGTCGAGCGGTCGAGTCAGACGAAGAGCAGCAGGGCGGCGAACGCCACGATCAGGGTCAGGCCGAGGGCGACCGCGAGCCAGTAGCGCGCCCGGGTCGGCGACCTCCAGCTCCCAAAGAACAGCGGCACGGGACCGACGAGGACGAGGCCCCCGGAGGTTTCGTTCGGCGAGCTGGGCGGTCGGCGGGTCGGAGGTTCATCGTGCGAGCGCTCCTCCTCCTCTCGTGAGAACGTCCAGGGGAGCAGCAAGAATCCCACGACCAGCGCGACCGCCCCGAGCACGAGCACGACGGAGCTGCCGGTCACCACGGGGACCACGAGGACGAGGTAGAACCGAGCCTGACCGGTGGCCACCGAATAGGCGATGAGCAGGGCGCCGGTAAACAGAAGAAGCGGGGCGACCGAGCGCTCCCATCGCATCATGGCGCGTACCGTGAGGGTCGGCGGGACTCATCCGCCTTCCGCGGCGACCGGAGGCTAGTGGTAGGTGTCGAACCGGTACGGTTCCAACGGAAGTTCGCCGAGCGCCATCAGGAACTCCGGGGCCGTGAGGACCGGCTTCGGGTAGAGCTCGGAGTCGTCGAGCGCGATCCGCGGGCAGGCGGTGCAGACGTACGCGTCGAGGTCCCGACCGAGGAGGTCGTTTGGGTCGAGGCGGCCGAAGACCAGGAGCTCTGCTTCTCGCCCGTGCGCCGCCGCCTTCGCCTGGAGGGCGCGGGCCATCGCGGTCCGGTCCTGGCCGACGAAGTTCGACACCAACAGTCCCCATCGACGTGCGTCCCGGCAGCTCGCCACCAACAGCTGGCGGCGCCTCACGATCGACCCTCGGTCGATAGGCGGCTCGAGCTCGCCCCGAAGCGGGTCGAGGGCGTACACCGGGCGATCGACGGCGAAGGCCAGCCCGAGGGGATGGAACCTGCCGGTGCCGAGGAAGAGGAAGGCGTCGACCTGGGAGGCTACGGACTCGGCCGTGGTGTAGTTGCATCCGAGCGCCTGCGCAGGGTACATCAGCCGACGATCGCCGGGCGCCGTGACCCCCGCGATCCCGTGCCGGCTCAACGCCGCGACGAACGGCGGGACGAGGTCGAGGTGCTGGATCGAGGCGACGAGGCCCAGCGAGCGAGGAAGCCCCGCGTCCTTGACGATCTGAGCGAGTCGTTCTGGGTCGCCCCCGGGGTCCCGCATCTCGACGAAGAAGGTCGGTAAGGGAGAGGCCACGTTTGGGATCGGGGCATGACCGAGGACGACGGCCGCCTCCGCCCCCGGGGCCTCGTCGGGAGAGGGCAGGTCGCACGCGCCGAAGCAGGCTCGGGCCAGCACCAAGGTCACGGCGCCCGTCTCGTTCCGGAGGCGTGCGGCGAGGTCGTGGGCGTTTCGGACGAGGCCGGCCGGGACCTGCAACACGATCTTTCGGTACCCACCGGCACGCACCGCCCGGAACAGCGGCTCGCCCACGGTCGCGAAGACCTGGTCCGCGGCGGGAGCCAGGGGGGCGATGGTCGCGTGAGGAGAGGCTCCGTTCTGAGCGGCCATCGGGGCGAGGCACCCGACCCCCGCTTCTCGTTAAGGCTTGGGATGACCCGGGCGTGAGTTCCTCGCGCCGTCCCCCGATTCCGACGGAGGTTCGGCAGGCGGTCGTCGCCCGACCAGCGGCGGGGGGAGCTCATGAGGTGATGTTCGCTTCGCGTGTGAGGACGAGCGAATGGTCGACCTGAGCAACCTGGCGTTGTGGACCGCGGTCGGTGCGTGGGTCCTCGCGATTGGAACTCTGTTCCTGATGTACTGGCAGACCCGGGAATCTCGCCGCCTCAACTCGGCCAACACCGTGATGGGGCTCCGCGAGAAGTTCGACTCCGCCCGCATGCGGGTCGCCCGCCGCCATTTGAGCGAGCGACTGCTCGCGGGCAAGGTCGAGGACGTCACGAACCTCGACGTGCTCAACTTCTTCGAGCTCGTCGGTGCCCAGACGTTCCGCAAGATCTTGGACGAGGAGATGGTCTGGGAGGCGTTCGGCAACTGGGTCACGAGCTACTACGCCGCGGTACGGCAGCCTGACGACCTGATCGGCCGGCTTCGCCAGACCACGGAAGACCCTCTGATCTTCGGGAAGCTAGAATGGCTCAACGAGCGGATCATCCGGCGCGATCGACGCGAGCTCGGGGCTGTCCACGTCGCGACGGTGCACGTGGTCGACGAGGGGAAAATTATCCTCAAGCGCGAATCGCATCTCGGGCCGGACTAGGCGAGGAGCGGTACGAAGTCGGTTTCCGAGCCCCCTTCGGGGCAATAGCCTCGGTCCGCCGGGGGTCCGTTAAGCTGGGTGCTCGTCGGAGCTCGGCTCCTCGTCGTGAGGTGCCTGGGGAGGGGGCGGGTTCCTAGGGGCCCGGCGGCGCAGCAGCAACGCCACCGCGGTGACGGCGACCGCGGACGCGACGATCAGTCCGGCGACGAGACCGTCGACGACCGCGGCCGAGGCTCCCGACGACGACGGGCTCGTAGACGCCGGCGGGCCGATCGTGACGGTGGCCGACGCCGTCTTACTGATCCCGTTCAGCGAGGTCGTCACGTTGAGGTAGACGGTGCCCGCCACCGCACCGGCGGTGAAGGTCGTCGACGGACCCGTCGGGTGGCTCAGGCTCCCGAGCGGCTGGCTCAACGCCCAGGCGAAGGAGAGGTTCGAAGGGCACGGGCCCCCGCTGCAGACCGGCGTGACCGTGAAGGTCTGAGTTCCGCCCGAGAGAAGCTGGGCCGCGGCGTCGTCCAGCGAAAGCGACGCGAGCGAGAGACCGACGGTGGAGGCGACGGTGATCGCCACGCTCGCGGTCGGTGAGACCACGCCGTTCAGCGTCGCCACGACAAAGATCGCGGTAGGGCCCGGAGTGGCTCCGGCGGTGAACGTCGTGGTCGGCCCTGTGAGCCCGCCGAGCGTGCCCAGGTTCCGGCCCAGGCTCCAGGTGTAGGTCGTTCCGCTCGGACAGGGGCCGCCAGCACAGCTGGGCACGGCGGTGAGGGCGATCTCCCCGGCGAAGGCGACGGTGGCTGCGGAGGTGAGGACGATGACGGAGGTCAGCGTGGGGTCGACGGCGAGCGCGATCGTCGCGGTGGTGGCTCCCCCGGCGGTATCGTTCACGAACACCTCGATGGAGAACGTCCCCACGGCGGTGGGGGTGCACGTGAGCGTCGGGGCGTCGATCGTCGCGCACCCTTGGGGGAGGCCGGTAAAGACGAACTGGGGGACCCCCGTCCCTCCCGCCGTGGTCACGAGGAGGTTCGACGAGCTTCCGAGGTTCACTTGCGCGGGGGAGGCGCTGGCCGCGGAGATCGACGGCGGAGGGTTGACCACGAGCGTCAACGTAGCCGTGCTCCCGCTCCCGGTCGAATCGTTGACAAAGACCCGCACTACGAACGTGCCGGTCGAGGCCGGGGCGCACTCTACGGTGGCCCGGTCCTGCGTGGAGCATCCGCCCGGCAGCCCCGTGTAGGCGTAGCCCAAGGTGCCCGTGCCGCCGCTGGCCACCACCGTGAGGTTCGTCGTGCTACCGACGTCGGCTGTGGCCGGGCTCGCCAAGAACGTCGCGATCACGTCGTGGGGGTTGACGAGGAGGGTCACGCTCGCGTTGACACTGCTGCCGGTCGCGTCGGAGACGAGCACCGTCACGTTGAAGGTGCCGAGGACCGACGGCGCGCACGGTAGCGCCGCGAGGTCAAGCGAGAGACAACCGTGGGGTAGGCGCGTGTAGCGGTAGGCGAGGGTCCCAGTGCCACCGGTGACATTGACGCGGAGCACGGTCGTGCCTCCCAAGGTGACGTTCGCGGGCGATGCCGAGAAGGAGGAGATCGCGTCGTGAAGATTGACGGTCAAGGTGGTGGAGGCGGTGGCCCGGCTCTCCGAGCCGCTGCCCGTCGTGTCGTTGACGTAGACCCGGACCGTGTAGGTGCCAGCCGAGGAGGGTGTGCAGGTCAGCAGGTGGGTGTTCAGCGAGTGGCACCCGGGGGGAAGCCCGGTGTACTGGAACGAGTAGTTCCCGGTGCCGCCGGTCGCCGTGACGGTGAACCTCGCCGGGCTCCCTAGGCTGATCGCCGACGGGTTCGGCGAGAACGAGGAGATCGACGTCGGCGGGGAGGGGCCCCAGAGGATCGAGACCGTGCCCTGGTTCACGTCGGTGACGTACACGAGGTCGTTCCCCGCATCGAAAGCGACCCCGATCGGTCCCGAACCCACGGTCAGCGTGGTCACGACCGAGTCGTTCGTGTCCGAGAGGAACGTCACGTTGTTCGAAAGATAGTTCGCGACCACGATGTCGCCCCGGTCGTAGTCCATCGCCGAGGGATAGAGCCCGACGTTCGGGTTCGCGACGACCGTGTTGTTCGTGTCGGAGATGACGGTCACGTTGCTGCTGAAGTAGTTCGCCACGAAGATCTCCCCGTTCGGGTCGTACGTCACCGCGTCCGGATACGTCCCCACGCCGACGGTGGCGACGACCGAGTTCGAGGTGTCGTTGATGACGCTGACGTTCCCGCCGAGATTCGCGACGAACACCTCGCCCTGGCCCGCGTCGTACGCCACGCCGTCCGGAGCGCCGCCGACCGAGACGTTCCCGATGGCGGTGTTGTTCGTGGCGGAGAGGACACTGACGTTGCCGGAGTAGAAGTTCGCGACGTACACCTCCGACTTGGCGGCGTCGTAGGCGAGAGTGCCGGGGAGCAGGCCGACATTGATCGTCGCAACGACCGAGTTGTTCGAATCGGAGATCACGCTGACGTTGTCGCTGCCCAAGTTCGCGACGAACACCTCACCGTTGGAACCGGCGTACGCCACGGCGGAGGGATTGGACCCTACCTCGACCTGCGCCACCACCCGGTCGGTGGTGTCGGAGATGACGCTGACGGTGTTGAGGTTCCCATTGGCCACAAACAGCTCCCCTGCTCCCGAATCGTAGGCGACGGCCCCCGGGGTGTCCGCGAGCACGATCCGTACAACGACCGAGAACGTGGCGGGGGACACAACGTTCAGAAGGTTGTTCGCACCGTTGGCCACGTAGACGGTGGAGGTCCCGCTGTCATAGACGACCCCGACCGGGCCCTGGCCGACCGGGATGCTGAAGGCGGGGAGGTTCGAGCTGGCGTTGATGACGGTCAGGTTGCGGGAGTACTGGTTCGCCACGTACACCTCCCCGGTGACGTTGTCGATGGTGAGCGCGGCGGGGGCGATCCCGACCGGGACCGTCGCGACCTCGGCGTAGGAGGAGTCGTTGAGGACCGTCACATTGTTCGTCGCATAATCGGCGACCACGATCTCCGCGAGGGCGGCGTCGTAGACGACGGCGATCGGGAGCCCGTAGTAGCCGACGCTCAGGTTGGTGTTGACGAGAAAGTTCGCGACGACAGTGTTGTTCGTGGTAGAGAAGACGCTCATGTTCCACGAATTCTCGTTGGCGACAAAGACGGCGCTCCGGGCGGGGTCGAACGCGAGTCCCTGGGGTGTGTTGCCGACTCCGACGGAGGTGAGGACGGAATCGTTGGCATCCGAGATGACGCTCACGTTGTTCGAGCCACCGTTCGCCACGAAGATCTCGCCAAGGGTCGGATCGTACGCGACGCCGTTAGGGGAACTTCCGACGCCGATCGTGGCCACGACGGTGTTGTTCGAGTCGGAGATGACGCTGACGTTGCCGGAGTTCTGGTTCGCGACGAAGATCTCGCCGCGGCCACTGTCGTACGCGAGCTGCACCGGACCCGTTCCTACCGGTATGCTGGTGACCGGGGTGTTGGTCCGATCGTCGAGGACGGTGACGGTATTCGACCCGAAATCGGCCGTAAAGATCTCATGGGTCCCGGCGTCGTAGGCCACCCCCTCTGGTCCCAGAGCCAGCGCCGCGGGAAAGTTGCCCGGCACGACGGTGTTGTTGAGGAGGACCAGCGTGTCGAGAACCGACGGGGCCACCCCTCCCACCCCCGGGCGCGGCAGGCCCGGGGCACGACCGGCCGTCGGTGGAAGCGGGGCAGCGAGGGAGACACTCCCTTTCTCCGAGGTCCGGTGGACCGCGGTTCCTGCGATCACCGACGGGGCCCGGCCACCCGTCGGCATCGGACCGAGACCGGCCACCCCCAGGCCCGAGACTGGGGGGACGAGGAGGAGCGCTACGGTGGTGAAGGCGGCAAGCACGGCGAGGGCGTGCCCGCGCCCCCGGCCGGTGAGCCCCCCCGTAGCCTTCGAGAGACCGAGGACTCTTCGTGTCGACCCGGAACGGTTGGCTCGAAGGGTGGAGAACATTGAATGTACCTCCGTGGGCCCGTGAACGCGGCCTAGCATATAGTCGAGCTTCGAGGCCGAGGATTCGGTCGCGGGCAGGTCGAGAAAGCGGCCGCGGGCGCAGATTAGCGATTCTCAGAGGAGTGGGTCATCCTTCCGGAGGGTGCCGACCTCGAGACGCCCCCGTCTGGGCTTTCCCCGCCGGCGACGACGGTGAGGGGGAGGAGGAGGCGGACGCGACGGCGCAGCAGATCGATGTCTCGGCGAACAGGACCTGCCCGGTGGCCTTGCGCAGGAAACCTTCGACCGGGCTACGGTGAAGAGCGGGCGTGGTGGTCCAGGAGAGCGAGAGCCTCTCGATTGTCCGGATAGTGGAGCCGATCACTCGCAGCCGCGAACTCCAACCATTCGAACTGGTCGTGCTCCGAGCTCAGGTGGGGCGACGCCGCTTCGTCGAGCTCTACCCCGAAAGCATGCAACCGCCAGTTCCGACCGTCCGGTCCTTGGAATCGAAAGCTCCACCCCAGCGGGAACACGCTCTTAGGTCGGGAGAACCCGGTCTCCTCCTCGATCTCACGCCGCACCGCGGCGGCGAAGTCGGCATCGCTCCGCTCCACTTTGCCGCTGACCGGGACCCAAATGCGGCCCCGTTCCGGTGGCCGGCGGAGGATCAGGTACTGGGGCGGTCGGCCCGCGAAGAGGTAGCCCTCGACGCACTCCTGGTCGACGGGCGCCTCGTCAGCCACGCCCGGCTCCCCGCCGGGAGAGGATCTGCATGATCGCTTCGGCGGGCGCGCCGTGGGTCGCCTCCAGCGCGGCGATCGCCTCGTCGCGCTCCGCCTGGGCCTGAGCCATCACGAGCTCGATGTCCTCCTCGGGAGGGCCCGAAGGTTCGGGGGCAGAGGGAGCTGGCCCGGCGGCGGTCGACGTCGAGGCCGAGCGCTTTCGCACCTCGGAGCTACCCACCACCTGGTAGGTCCGGACGCCCTGGACGGTGAGGATCGTTACTTCCGGCGCCTTGAACACGTGCTCTTTGTCGCGCGTGCGGATGATGACCTCCTCGACGCCGTCGACGTTCTCGGTGGCCATGCCGAGGCGCTTCATCATCATCTCCATCTGCCGCGCGTTCCGCGGTCCCCCGGGGATCATCGAACGCCTCCGCGCGGTGCGCGCCTACTCCTCGTCGGGGCCGGTGGCGGCCCGGATCCTCGCCTCGAGCTCGGGGTCGACCGGCATCTCTTCCGGGTCGACCTGGCGAGTGGAGCGCCGGCGCTTCTTCTGCACGCCCTCTTCGCGCATCCGCCGGGCCTGCTCGCCGAGCTCCTCGAGCACGTCGGAGATCCCCGCGTAGAAGTTCCACCCGGTGTGCGAGGCGTAGAAGATCCCCCGGTCGGTGTTGAGACGCGCGTGCACGGTGGCGTCGCCCGTCCGGTGCGTCGCGTGGGGGGTGATGTGCAGGCTTAGCAGCAGGGGGCGGACCTGGCGGGAGATGTGCCGGAGCCCCTTCGCCACGAGATGGTCGATCTCGGTCAGGACGGCCGGGTCGCCCGACCCGCGGAGGCCGTGGACCTGAACGTAGACGTCCCCGAGCTTGGCCTCCCCGGGAATGTTGTCCCCGCCGACCGCCAGCCCCAGCAGGTCGCCCTGGCTGACGACGCCGATCGGACGGCCGCCCTCTTCGACGAAAACGCTGCTCGCCTTCTCGCGGCTCATCAGCTCGGCGGCCTCGCCGGCCGTCGCCGTCGGTGCGACGGTGAGCGCAGGGCTGCGCATGATCGTGCGGACCTCGATCTGGAAGACGCTCGCTTTGCGGCCTCGGTCCTTTTTCCCGCTCGTGGTCGGCTGCCAAAGGACGCGGCCGAGGTCGGCCACGCCGACGGCCCCCGAGAGCAGCCCCCGTCGGTCGACGACCGGCAGCGGGTGCTCCTCGAGAATCCGGATGTGGCCGAAGAGCGTGCCGACCGGCTCGGTCTCGCGCATGATGAGCCCGGGGGGGCTCATGATCTCGCTGACCACGTGGCGCGCGATGGTCGGGAGCCGGGGGACCGCCTTCACGAGGTCGGTGCGCGAGACGATCCCCTGCAGCTCGCCCCTGCGCCCCACGACCGGCGCGGCCCTCAGGCCGGCGGCGAGGAGCTGCTCCGCGAGCTCCGGGTAGGCGGTCTCCCCGGTTACGATCGGGGGGAGGACCAGCAGGTGCTCGACCTTCGTCGTGAGCGGTAGGTTCGTACGTCGCGCGATCGTCTCGAACGTGATCATGCCGGCGAGCCGGCCCTTTCGCAGCACCGGGATCTCGTGGAAGGCGCGGCCGCGCATCAGGCCCAGGGCCTTCGAGAGCGGTGCCTCGTGCGAGAGCGTGACCGGGTTCGGCGTCATCATGTCCCGGGCGGTGGGCCAAGTACTGACCATACGATGACCCCCCGAGAATCTCCGCGCTTAAGAGTTGGCGAGCGGGGGCGGCCGGAGCGGTTAGGCGACTTCTCGGGCCATCTGGTAGCCGTTCTCCCCGTCCGAGCAGCGCCCCCGGAGCAGATCGGTTACGCGAACCCTCGCCAGCTACCGGCCACCGGAATCCGTCCGAAGGCCTGCCCCCCACGGAGTTGCGAGGAAGGACCCACAGGTCCGAGCGCCGCAATCCGGCCAAGGAATGGGCGGCGCCGCAGGGCCTTCAACGGATCGGTGGGTCCGAGGGAGGAGTTCGAGGGGAGAAGGACCGTGCGACGATCGGATCAGTTCACGGCGAGCGGCCTCGTTAACCTGGAGCCGATGAGATCCGGGTGCGCGGGTCCTGGGCCGGTGCTCCGAGTTCGCCACGGGAACGAACTTCATCTCCACCCACCAACGGGCGGCCACCGGTGGGGCGTCGCTCCGAACCTCGTACATGCGACCGACGGCCCGGTAGCAGACCTGCCGACGATCCTAGCCGGAAACCGCGAACGGCCCGTCGACGTGCGGCTCGAGTCGCTGCTAGGGGGGATTCACCCCGGTGGGGGTCCGACCTTGGGGGATCCGGGTTCGGGCGGTTCTCGCTCGTCCGCGGGAGGTTCCCGTGGCGCCGGAGTCGCAGAACCTCCCTGGGTGACTTCGGGGGACCGGGCGCGACGTCGTCGGATCATGATCCCGATCCCGACCCCGGCGACGACCGCGGCCACAATCCCACCCAGGAGCGCATACCCTTCCGCACCCGAAATCCCGAGTGGGCCCCCACCGGCCGACGGGGGCGCGAACTTCACGGACACGCTCTGACTCGCGCCGTTCACGGTCACGGATCCCGACGATGGGTTCCCTCGGTACCCGTTCGCCGCGCCCACCTGGAACGAAAACGTTCCGTTCGGTTGCGTCACGACCACGAATCCGGTGGTCGAGCTCGTGGAGGTCCCGCCTACGGTCACCGACCACGACGCACCGGACGGAAGACCGGTCTCAGCGAAGGTGACGGCATACTGCCCGCTGGGAACCGACGTGAACGCCACGGCCTGGTCGACGTTCGACCCATCGACGATCACGTTCCCCGCCGCGGGCGCCGCCACGTAGCCGCTCAGCGGACCGACGGTGAACGGGTAGGTCCCGTTGGTCTCCACGAACTCGACAGGGGCGGACAACGAAGATTGCCGGCTTCCGCCGAGTGTGACCGACCAATTCGTTCCCCCTGGAAGATTCGTTTCCGTGAACGTCACCGCATAGTGTCCCGGGGCGAGCGTCAAGGTGAACGTAACGGCGACGCTGGTGTCGGCTCCGTTCACCGTCACCGGTCCCGCGGACGGGATCGACCCGTATCCGGGGACCGCCGCCACTGTGTACGTGTAACTGCCGTTCACCATCACGAACGCGACCGAGGGTGTGCTCGAACCGGCCGCCACCCCATTCATTGTGACGGACCACGGCGTACCCGGGGTAAGGCCGGTCTCGGTGAAGGTAACCGTGTACGTGAGGGGGGTCACCGTTAGGGGGGCCGTGGCGCTGGCCCGGTGGCTCGCGCTATCGTTCACGACGACTCGGACCAGGTAGCTCCCGACCGCCGTGGGCGTGCACGCCAGAGAGGACGCGTCCTGGGTAGTGCAGCCCGGCGGTAGTCCCGAGTAGGCGTAGTTCAAATCGCCGTCACCGCCGCTGACAATGGCGGTAACCCGCGTGGGCGATCCGACGACGACGGACGACGCATTCGCCGCGAGGGATGAGATCGTCAGGGGATCGTCCCGGACGATCGAGAGGCTCCCGGCTAAGTAGTTGCTCGCGTAGGTGAGGGTGCGGCCCGAGTCATAGGCTACCCCCACCGGGAAGCCTCCCATCGGGACCGATGCGACTACCGTGTGCGTCACCTCCGAGATGACGCTCATGTTGTTTGAGTTCGAGTTGCCGACAACGACCTCTCCCGTCGCGCGGTCGAACGCTGCCCCGGTGGGAGTAACTCCGACCGGGACCGACGTGAGCACGGTGGTCGTCGCGTCCGAGATCACGCTCACGTTGTTCGAGCCGGAGTTCGTGACGAAGATCTCCCCCCCCGTGCTGGCATACGCCACCCCTTGGGGCGTGATCCCCACGGGAACGCTCGCCACCACGGTGGTCGTCGCGTCCGAGAGAACGCTCACATTGTGCGAGCCGGCATCCGCGACGAAGACCTCCCCTTTCCCGCTGTCGTAGGCCACCCCGCTGGGATTCGTGCCCACCGCGACCGTCGTCACCACCGTGTTCGTCGTGTCCGAGATCACGCTCACGGTGTTCGAAACGGTGCTCGTGACGAAGACCTCGCCCTTCGCGTCGTCGTACGTGACCCCGTAGGGATAGCCGCCCACCGGGACCGTCGCCACCACGGTGTTCGTCGCGTCCGAGATCACGCTCACGGTGTTCGAACGTGCGTTCGTTACGAAGACCTCCCCCTTCCCCCCGTCGTACGCCACCCCGGAGGGATCCCTCCCCACGAGGACCGACGCGACGATGAGGTTCGTCGCGTCGGAGATCACGTTGACCGTGTTGAGGTCCGCGCTCGCCACAAAGACCTCCCCCAGGCCGCTATCGTACGCCACGCCTTGCGGGTGGCTGCCCACGGGGATCGTCGCGATCGCGACCAAGATCACGCTCGCCGTGTTCGAGGCGGAGTTGGTAACGAAGACCTCCCCCTTGCCGAGGTCATCCGCGACTCCCCAGGGACCGCTCCCTACGGCGACCGTCGCGACCACCGTGCTCGTCGCATCGGAGATCACGCTTACGTTGTTCGAGCCGGAGTTCGTGACGAAGAGCTCGCCCGATCCGCTGTCGTACGCCACCGCGTAGGGAAAGGCGCCCACCGCGACCGTCGCCACCACCGTGTTCGTCGCGTCCGAGATCACGCTCGCGTTGTGCGCGGCGTCGTTCCCGACGAAGACCTCCCCCTTCCCCCCGTCGTACGCCACCCCGTAGGGACTGTTCTGCACGGCGACCGTCGCCACCACGAGGTTGGTCCCGTCCGACACCACGCTCACGTTGTTCGAGCCGGAATTCGTGACGAAGAGCTCTCCCTTGCCACCGTCGTACGCCACGCCCCAGGGATAGGTGCCCACCGGGACCTTCGCCACGGCGGCGTTGGTCGCGTCCGAGATCACGCTCACGTTGTTCGATAGGTAGTTCGCCACGAAGACCTCCCCTGTCCCGCCGTCATAGGCGAGACCGTAGGGAAAGCTCCCGGCGGGAACCGTCGCGACGACGGCGTTCGTAGCGTCCGAGATCACGCTCACGGAGCCCGAGCCGGAGTTCGCGACGAAGACCTCGCCCTTCCCGGAATCATACGCCACGCCCACCGGGAAGCTCCCCACCGTGACCGTCGCGACCACCGCGTTCGTCGCGTCCGAGATCACGCTCACGACGGCCGACAGGTAATCCGCGACAAAGGCTTCCCCCTTCCCCGAGTCATACGCGACGCCCCAGGGGCCGTTCCCGGCGGGGACCGTCGCCACCGCGACGGAGATCACGCTCACCGTATCCATGCCCACGTTCGCGACGAAGACCTTTCCCTTGCCGCTGTCGTAGGCCGCACCCAGCGGGGTGGCCCCTACCGCGACCGTCGCTACCACCGTGTTCGTCCCGTTCGAAATGACGCTCACGTTGTTCGAGCCGGCGTTCGTGACGAAGACCTCGCCGTTCCCGCTGTCGTAGGTCGCCCCGGTGGGGTTGCTTCCGACCGCGACGTTCGCGACGGCGGTGTTCGTCGCGTCCGAGAGCGCGGTCACGTTCCCCGACAGATCGTTCGTGACGAAGACCTCGCCGTTGGCGCGGTCATACGCCACGCCCACGGGACTAAGCCCCACCGCCGGGTTCGCCACCACCGTGTTCGTCGCGTCGGAGATCACGCTCGTGTTGTTCGTACCGGTGTTTGCCACGAAGACCTCCGCTTTGCTGCTGTCGTACGCCAACCCTTCAGGGCTCGAACCGACGGGGATCGTCGCTACCACGGTGTTCGTCGCATCCGAAATCACGCTCACGTTGTTTGAGAGGGTATTCGAGACGAACACCTCCCCCTTCCCGCTGTCATACACGAGCTCAGACGGAAACGACCCGACGCGGATCGTCGCCGCCTCCCTGTACGTCGTGTCCGAGATCACGCTCACGGTGTTGGAAATTCCGTGCGCGACGAAGAGTTCCCCCTTCCCGCTGTCAAACGCTTCACCGTAGGCGCGGCTCGGGATACCTACCGCCGCCACCACCGTATTCGTCGTGTCCGAGATCACCGTCAGGCTGCTCGAGCCCTGGCCCGTCACGAACACCCTCCCTTTCCCGCTGTCATACGCGACGGCCGACGGCCCTAACCCGTTCGATGCCAGGAAGTTCCCGGGAACGAGCGTGTTGTTGAACAGCACCAAGGTGTCGGCGACGAACGGAGCTCCCGCCGACGCCCGAACTAGCCCGGCACCCGGACCCACCCCGGGCGCCGGGGGAAGGGCGTGGCCCTGGGAGGCAGCCTGCGGTCCGTGAAGGCCGGCTCGGAGCGGGCCCGAAGGAAGGAGGGGGCCGTTGGCACCGGCGCCCGAGTGGTGCCGAGATTCAGGATGGAGTCCGATCCCGCTCAGAGCCACCAGAGCAACGATTGCCGAGGCGACGAGTAAGGTCCGGCGTTCCGGCCGCGTTGGCCGCCCGGTGCGTTTCATGCCAGACACCGAGCAACAGCCCGCGTCCAGCCGTCCGACCTTCGAGCGCGCAGTAGACCGGGACCTTGGAAGATCGCGCAAGATGCCACCGATTGCATTCCCCGCTCGAACCTGTACCGGAGGGGGTTATTTGAACACGGGAGGCGGGGGAAGCATCGGGTCTGCCGCGAATCGATGGGAGGTGGGAGGAGGGTGGCCGCGCCGAACGCGGCCCCGGTCGCCTTCGTTCGAACGGTTAGAGTCGAGCCATCGATAGAGGGACTGATGGTCCCAGCGAGCCCACCCACCGACGCGGCGTCGTTTCATGCTGCACGTGTGAGCCTGGGCCTATCCGCTGATGGCCGGCCGGGGCGACGCAATGGGAAGCCCTCACGCCGAGGGGACCGGTGCCCCAGAACTACGCAGCTCGGGAAGCTACAGGGTGCGCCCGTCGATGCAACTACCCGGGTCGTGTCCAAACGGACCGGAGGCCCCCTGTTGAAATCGATCCCGCCTCGGTCGCTGGTCGGTTGGAAGATCCGTCGTGCGCTCACGTTCCGGGACTTCCCAAGGGCCCTCGAGTTTGTCGATCGGATAGGCCAACTGGCCGATTCCGAGGGCCACCATCCGGACATTCTGATCCATTCCTGGAATCGGGTGCGACTGACGTTGCGTACCGACGCCATCCGGGCCCTCTCGGAGAACGACTTCATCCTCGCCTCGAGTATTGACCGCTTGGTGGCTTCCCCCGGGTAGAACCCGCCTCCTCCGGTGCAGAGTGGGTCCTCGGAGCGACACCCTTGCGGAGTACCCCTCGGCGGGAGCAGGGCGCCCGGCCTGAGTATCCCCGTTGCCCTTCTCAGCATGGATTATTTTCAGATGAATTGCTGGGAGATATCTGGGGAGACCAGGGCCGACGCTCATTGCGAAAGGTCGAGCCTGTGGCTGCGAATTCCCACGCCCCATCGACGAGCCCAAGGCCGATTCCAAGGGTGTGATCAACCGCGGCCATTGAGTCCGGTGTCCGGCGTGCGGCTGTCAGGACCAGTACTCTACGGCGGATTTTCATACGCTTGAGAGCAGCGCGGGCGCACCCCCTGGACGCGATGTAGCGACCGACTCGGACCTAACCACCGAGCACGAAGCCAAGCAGGAAGGCGCTCCGGAGAAGCCTCGCCGAGTATGGCGTCGTCCCGCCGGAAGGCCGGTCGCCCCACGAGCGATAAGCGCGCCTACTGCCCCACTCGTAGATGCTCTCGCGACCCGTCTTCCGGTAGCTTCCGTATCCCAGAGCGTCCGTGGGGACCGCCTCTGCCCCACGGTCGCCCCTCTCGCGCGCGAGATCGAGAAGCGACGGGCAACGGATCGGCCCTCGGGGCCTACGCGACCTCGCGGGCCATCTGGTAGCCGTTCTCGCCGTCCGAGTAGTACCCTCGAAGCAGGTCGACGACCGAGAACTGGTAGCGGGTGTAGAACCGGATCGCGGTCGCGTTGCTCACGCGGACCTCGAGGGTCACGCGGTGCAAGCCCCGGAGGCGGGAGCGCTCGAGGAAGGCGTCCATCAGCCGGCTGCCGACGCCGTGACTCCGATGACGCCGGTCCACGGCAAACATCAGGACCCGCGCCTCGCCGGCCACCTGGGAGACCCCGAGCAGGAATCCCGCGGGGCGGTCGGTAGCGTCCGCGAGGACGAGGAACCCCTCCGGCCACTGCTGGCTCAGCGAGGGATACAGCGACGGGTCGTAGTGCTCGTTGAGCGCCTCGGCGACGATCTCGGCGATCGCGGGGATGTCGCGCGATCGGAAGCCCCGGATCGTGTACTCGGGGACGGGGAACGGCTCGGCGGTCAGGTGGGGCGCGGTGTCAGCGATACATCTCACCCGGCCCCGGCGTCTGGGGTTGCCGCATTTCGGAGGCCTGCTCCCGCTGCTGCGCGAGGCTCTTGCGGACCTGCGCCTCGATCTGGCGCGCCTTCTCCCGCAACGGGTTGGTGTCGATCATCATCATCGGTACGAGGGGGTTGATCGTCTCGATCACTTTCGCTGCCGCGCGGGCGTCCGGGTAGTCCTTGTGGGCCTGGGCGACGATGCAGAGGACCTGCGTGGGCCGGGAGATCGCCGCCAGCAGCAAGCCCCCCGCGAACCCGGTGACGACTCCGTTCGCCGGCTCGAAATTGTACTTGCCCAGGATCGGCGCGCCCGCCCGGTTCGCCATCGCCACCACGCGGGCGTCGCCGCTCACCTCGTCGTCGACCGGCTGGCCCTCGACCGCGACCACGAGCTGGATCCCCTTCTCTTCGGACCACTCGAGGAGCCGACGGGCCAGGACGTTGAGGATCTCCGGGGGTGGCTGGATGTCGGAGATCGCCACCACGAGCTGCTCGCAGTTGCGGTCGACCCCGCAGACAAGCTTGCTCGCGTACAGCCGGACGGGGGCGTTAACGACGCCCTCCTCCATGATCACCGTCGGGGGGAACGACTCGCTGATCATGTAGCCGATATTCGACATGTCGAGCGTGTGGACGAGGTAGGAGGCCGCGACCGAGCCCACCAGACCATGGGTCGGGAACCCCACGACCATCATCGCGCCGCGGAGAGACTCGTCGCGCGTGTCGATGATCTTCAGCTCCGGCGTGGCCATGGATTCGCGCCCTGACGGATGCAGAGTCTGACCGGGTTAAATACCGTAGGCCGGGCAACCTCGGTTCAGCGCCGGTCGCCCTTCCAGGGTGGGTCGGAGACACCCTGTCGGCGCAGACCCCTGGGCCAACCTACACGGCCGGGTCGGTCCCGGGGACCGTAACCGCGGACCCGGGAGCAGCGTGGGGCTCTTCGACCCCAACCGGGAACCGGTAGTTCCGCAGGAGGAGGCCAATGGCGCCGCAGGCCAGCGCCATCGCGAGCCCGGCCGCGAAGATCCAGGTGAAGGCCGTCGCACTTGGAAACACCGCGGCGGTGACGATCGGCCCGCGCGCCGTGTTGACGACGAAGCTCCGCGTGGTGGTCAGGGTGGCGAGAAGGGCGCTCACCAGCACGGGGCCGATGCTCGAACCCAGATCCTGGAACATCTCGGTCATCCCGGTATGGATCCCGGTCTCTCCTTTCCGTGCGCTCAGGATGATCACGTTCGTGATCGAGACGAGGATCGCGACGAGGCCCGCGAAGGTCGGCATCGCCTCGAGCACGATCCCGAGGTACGTCCCGTGGTTGACCAGGAGCAACAGAAAGCCCGTGACGCTGACGGCGGAGCCGAGGAGGACCATGGGCCTCGGCCCGAACCTGCTGACGCCACGACCGACGAGGGGGGCGGCGATCAGCATCGCGAAGGTGGTCGGCAGGCTCAGCTCACCGAACTGGAAGATGCTCAGGCCGAGTCCGACCACCGGTAGCTCTACCAGGACAGTGAGGCCCACGAACGCGGTGAACAGGGCGGTGCCGACCAGCAGGGCCGCGAGGTAGCTTAGGCCGATGTTTCGCTCGGCGAAACGCTTCAGGTCGAGCATCGGGTCGACCGTCCGGCGCTCCCACAGAACGAAGCAGACCGCGAGCAGTCCCGCTAGCAGCAAGAGCTCCGGAGTTCCGAGAGGGATCGAGCCGCCGAACGCGCCGGTCCACTGGGTCCAACCCCACGAGGGGCCTAGGGTGAGGCCCAGCAGGAACGTCGCGAGGGACGCGCCGAGAAGGCCTGCACCGGGGACGTCCAGTCGGGCCGCAAGTAGGTGGCGGGATTCAGGTAAGGCGCGAACGGCGAGGAGTGTGACAAGGACGGCAATGGGGATCACCGTCTCGTAGGCGACCTGCCACCCAAAGTTCTGGATCAGCCACGCTCCCCCGAACAGACCGGCGGACGCTCCGACGGCGAACATCGCGGCCACGATTCCCTGTGCGGGTCCGACGCGTTCCGGTGGAAGCTCCTCGCCGATCATCGCGAGGGCCAGCGGGAACATCGCCAGCCCGACCCCCTGGAGGCCTCGCACCCCGATCAGCAGGTAGATGGCGCTGGCTCGAGAGAGCCCGAGCGCCGCACCGAGCTGAGGCGTGAACGGCGCGAGGGCGACGGCGATCGAATAGATGGCGAGGATCGTGAGGAGCACGCGCTTCTTCCCGACGAGGTCCCCGAGCTTGGTCACGAGCGGGAGCGTGCAGACTCCGACGAGCAGGTAGAGGGAGATCACCCACGCAACGGTGGTGTAGGGAACCCCATCGAAGAACGTCACCAGGCGAGGCAGAGCAGGCACGAGCATCGTTTCCACGTAGCTTACGAGCAACGCCGCCGACGCCAGGACCAGGAGTATCGCCGCAACGGGACGCCGCGTCGACGCGTTGTGAGGCGTAGCGGGTGCCGATTCGCTGGGCCCGGTCATGATTGGGGTGAGCCGTCCCCGGGAGGTCAACCCCCTGCGCGGGGACGTGACCGGGAACAGAAAGCCGGGAGAGGTCGACTTCCGATTCTGCAACGAGTATCGGACAAGAATGGAAAAACCGGCCGAATGACCGACTAGACCCGGGGGTCTCTCGCCCCGACGGAGGGTCGCTGGTCTTAGCGACGGGTGCGAGCTGACGGGCGGAAGGCTCGGCGCGAGCATGGTACCTTAAGCGACTCGTGAAAGTGCCCGCCGCCATGCCTGAAAACAAACGGGCAGCGAAGCCCGCGCAGAAGGCCGCCCGAGGATTCACGGACGAGGAAAAGGCCGCCATGAGGGAGGCGGTCCGGGAGTACCGGTCCGGTCCGAAGGCCCGCAAGGAGAACGGGGAGAGCGACATCCTGGCCAAGATCTCGGAAATGACCGCCTCGGACCGGGCGATGGCCGAGCGGCTCCACGCTCTCGTCAAAGCCCACGCACCGAGCCTCACACCGAGGACCTGGTACGGGATGCCGGCCTACTCCAAGGACGACCAGGTCCTTGTCTACTTCAAGGCCGCCTCGAAGTTCAAGGAACGGTACGCCATGTTGGGTTTTAGCGACGAGGCGAACCTCGACGACGGCCACATGTGGCCGGTGGCCTACGCCCTCACGGAAATGACCAAGGCCGACGAAGCCAAGATCGCGGCGTTGCTGAAGAGAGCCGTCGGCTGAACTTCGACCTCGACCGCCCGCGCCTCACCGCGGCCTCCCGCCCTCGGGTGGCTGAGCGAAGAACCCATCTCGTGCGGCGTGGCGAGGCGGGGCCAAGGCAACCGTTAACGCGGGGTTCGGCTCGTGCTTCGCGCGCTGTGTCCGACGGTCCGCTGATTCTGACCGAGTTCGACCGGGACATCCTCACCGAGCTCTACCACACCGGTCGGGTCACGATCGCCGGGGTCGACCCCCGGATCAGCGTCAGCCGGATCGCACGGCGGCTGAAGACCAGCCGGGCCCGCGTGGCCGCGCGGATCCGCGAGTGGGAACGCTCGGGCCTGATGCGCGGGTACGACGTCTGGCCCAACCCGGCACTGTTCGGGGTCGTGGGAGGTTCGGTCGACCTTCGCCTCGCCGACCGCCTCCGCAAGCCGGAGATGTTCCGTCGGATCGCCTTGGTCGATGGTGTGGTGGGAGGCCTCGAGTTCCTCGGCGATTGGGTCTCGGTGCAGCTGGTCGCACCGGACCCGCCCACCCTCGACCGCAGAGTCCGATTGTTGGGCGGGTTGGAAGGTGTGAGCGAGGTAGGGCCGCTGTTCCCTTGGGCGGACCTTCAGGTAGAACGGAGTCTCTCCCCCCTCGAGATCCGGATCATCCGCGCCCTCCGTCGCAACCCTCGGGCCTCCCTCGCCGAGATCGCGAAAGCGGTCGGAGTATCGACCCGCACGATGACGGCCCGGTACGGGGCCCTGCTCGACGAGACCTTGGTCTGGTTCCTCCCTTCGTACGATTTTACCGCCCTCGCTTCACCCATCGTCAGCCTCACGCTTCAGCTGCGGACTGCGGAGGACCGGAGCTCGGTGCTCGCCGGACTTCGGCAGCGGCTCCCCTGGTTCCTCGAATTCGGCTGGTCGGGTTTCGGTCCGGTGTTCGACCCGAAGCTGTTGACCGTCTTCGTCTTCGCCCCGTCGGCTGCAGGGGTCGAGGCGATCGAGCGGACGGCTCGCGACCTTCCCGGAGTGGCGAGCGCCGAGGCGAACGTGTTGGTCCGCGTAATATCGTTCCCCGAGGCTTTCGAGCCGCTGCTGGCTGCGGCCAGCGACGCATGGCCGAACGGTCGCGCTCCCGCGGCCTCCGCTCGGCGGTCCAGATCGCCACGTCCTCGAACCCGTTGACGGGTTCAGCGAGCAACGGCGCACGGGCGGCCCCGGGCGAGGCGATTCCGCCGTCGGTCCCTCAAGGACGAGGCACAGGTTTAAACGGAGGCACTTTGCAAGACTTGCAAGCGGATATGGGCCGGACCATCCACGGAGCACTCCACTTCGTGGGGGCCGTCGCGACCGGCCTCGTCGTGCTGATGCTGATCGGGTCGTTGCTCGGTTCGGTACCTCACCTAACCTCGCAAATCCGTGCGGTGCCGGCTCAGAGTCCTCACGAGAGCTTTCCCGTATTCACGCTTCCATCGGGCGAGATTAGGGCCCCAACCGCCCAGGTACACCCGTCCGCGCCCACGCTCTCCTCCGGCGGGCAATCGCCCGCTGCGATCGGTCTCAGCTGGACCGATGCCACAAGCGGGACCTTCACGAATTTCACAATCCTCGAAGCAAGCCAGGCGACCGGGTGGAACTTCGGCACGGCTTGGGTGGAGACGAACCAGGCGAATACGACGTACGTCGCTCTAGGTCTCTCGCCGGGCGTCACCTACGCTTGGCAGGTCCAGGAGAACTACCAGACCTGCGTCATCATCTTCGGCTGCTCGGCCCAGTCTCAGACCACCAACGTTCTCAACCTGACCCAACCGCCCGTCGCCTTCCTGAACGACACGGCGGTCAGCTCGACGAGCGCTACCCTTGAGTGGACCAACAATGCCTCCTACGGCACGATCGTCTCCTTCCTGGGCTACACCATTTGGCAGGAGATCAACGGCGGCGCGCCGTCGCAGCTCGCGACGATCTCGACCCAGGCAACGACTTCCTACCAGGCCACCCTTCTCGCCGGGACCAGCTACTCGTTCTTCGTCAAGACCTCCGATTGCACCTCCGGATGCGGCGGCGGGACCCCGACGACGAGCGTCACGCAGTCGAACCTCATTACGCTCGGAACGCCCCAGACGCTCTCGGTGACCGTCTTCGCCCAGCACACGACGATCGACCTCGGCCAATCCGACTTCTTCACCTGCACCCCGAACGGCGGCAAGTCCCCGTTCGGCTACGCTTGGGACTTCGCCAACGGCACGTTCGTCGCGGGTCCCGCGAGCAAGAGCTTCACGCTCCGGACCACGGGCGCTCTGACCGTGCGCTGCCAGGTCACCGATGCCGAGCCCTCGACGAGCTCCAACAGCGCGTTCGTCCAGGTCGACCCACCGCTCGCGGTCGATGTCGCCGTGAACCGGACCGCCGCGGATGTCGGACAGGTCATCGGGTTCACCTGCACGGTCTCCAACGGAACCTCTCCCTACTCCCTTGCGTGGAGCTTTGGGGACGGGTCTTCCTCCGCCCAGAGCTCACCCTCCTACAGCTACGCGACGCGAGGGAACTATGCACCCACCTGCCTCGTCCACGACAGCGTCGGCGCGGGCGCGGCTCCCGCGACGCCCATCGTGATCAGCCCACGGCTGAGCGTGGCGGCGTCGACCTCGTCGTCGACCGCGGCTCCCGGGACGGCGCTCACCTTCACCGCGACGGCGACCAACGGCTCGGGCACTTACAGCGGGTACAACTGGACGTTCGGCGCGGGCGTCACCGCGACCGGCGCCCAGGTGCATCACGCCTTCCCGACGAGCCAAAGTCCGTCGGTAATGGTCCAGGTGGCTGACTCGAACGGCGCGAGGGCCTCCGGCGGTGTGAGCGTCGTCGTCTCCCCAATCGTGGTCAGCGTGACTCCCCCCTCGTCGTCGACCCGCACGGGGACGGCGCTCCCCTTCGTCGCCTCGGCCTCCGGAGGCGCGGGAGGCCCGTACAACTACTCCTGGAGCTTTGGCGATGGCAACCACGGGTACGGCGCGTCGGTCACCCACGCGTACGCGAACGCTGGGACAGAGTCGCCGAGCCTCGTCGTCACGGACCGACTCGGAGCCACGAACCATTCGGCCCTCCCGACGATCTCCGTCTCCACTCCGCCGCCACCGTTCAATTGGTTCACGAGCTGGCTAGCCGTCCTCCTCGCCGCGGCGTTCGGGCTGCTCGTCGCCTTCATTGTCCTCGTCCGCTCTCGACGGGCCGAGTCCGCGGAGCTGGAGCGGACCGCCTCTCCCTACGTTCCGCCCACCGATCCCCGGCGGACCATCCGCGGATCGAAGACCTGCGAGTTCTGCGGTGAATCGAATCTTCCGATCCGCACGACCTGCCGGCACTGCGGCAAGCCTCTCCCGCGCAGTCCCGGCCCCTAGGACCCGACCGCGGACCGCCCTACCGGGCGACTGACCGAAGCGACGGCCGCCGGTTCCCGTACCCGCGTTACGAATAGGGGGGACAGTGGTCGAACCCGATGGGAGCGCAGAACGGGTCCGTCAGTAATTCCCAGTTCAGAATTCCGTTCTGCAGCACCAGGTTCCCGTGCGCGTCGATCGTCAACGTCTGCTCCGTGCTCGAAACACCCAGCCAGTCAGATCCCGCCAAGCTCGCGTTCCCCACGAGACTGGGAGAGATCGAGACGGAGACCTCATCGCCCACGATCTTGAACGGGATCTGGGTCACGATGGGGCTGCCTCCCCAGGTAGTGGGCGTGCTGTTCACGACCGCGGCCCCGAACTTCGAACCGTCCCACCCGACGACGATCCCGTAGGTGTAGTTCCAGAACGCGAAGCCCGTCGGGAACGGCCAACCGGTGACGTTGGCCGACGCGTTGGAACCGTACAACCACTCGGTCCAAAGGATCGACTTCGCACCCACGATCGAAGGGTGAGCCGGAACGGCATGGGCCTGGGTCCACTCGACGTTGAGCTTCGTGGATTCCGAGACGGAGCTGTGCGTGGTGGTGGCCCAGGCGGGAGCCCCCGGGGCCACGACCAGCCGGTGCCCGTCGACGGACTGTGACCAGCGTGCCCAGCAGTTGCCGCCGTGGGTGTTCTGGCTGGGAAGGACGAGCGTATCGTTGTAGGCGCAGGCCGGGGGGTCGAACGGGGCGTTCAGGACCCCCACGAACACTCGATCGCTTCCTGGTCCGGGGGCGACCTTGTTGGGAGGGGAGAGGGAGACGACCGGATCGTGCTCAACCGCGAAGTAGGCGAGGAACCCGAAATGGGTGGGATTGCCGAGGGCGGACGGAGGTACGGTGTAGGTGATCGTCCGGTCGGCCCGTTGGACGGCGATGGGGGTGAGAACCTCCGTGCTGTGGACGAGCAGCGGGGTGCGATTGGCCACATCGGAGCCGAACTGCGTCCCGTCCCACCAGAGTTCGATCAGGTACTCGGAAGGGTTTGGGCCGCCCGCAGAGTGGTTCGCCGTAGGCCAACCGGTGGCGGCAGTGTTCCGGTTCGTGTCGACGGCGATCGTCCACTCGATCAACGCATTGCCAAACCGATTTGGCCGGTTGGGCAGGTCACCGGCGAGGTGCAGTACGAAATGGAACTGCGTCTGCTTCTGAACCGAGAGGCTCGTATACGCCGTCCATGGCGGAGCACCGACGATGCGGTCGTACTGGGCGGCCAAATTTGCGCCCGACAACGCCCGAGCGTGAACGGAGGAACCCAGTGCCCCGTTCGCCACCAAAGCGACCACGAGCATGGCCACGAGCGGAGCTACAGGTCGAAACGGACGGACGGTCAAAAATGCCTTGATCGCGGGAGCCGAATCCGTAAGATATAGCTGCCGAACGCCGACGGACGATCCCCGGGTCGGTGCGATCCTCGGGGACCACGTCCTACCTTTGGCCTAGGGCGGCGACCCTCGAACCGGAAGATCTGGAGGGAACCGCTCCACCTTCAGACCGAGCCGGTCGGTTCGCCGTTTTCGCCGGGGCCGAAGAGCTCGGCGATCGAAGGTGAACTCGGACGCCGGACGAGGAGCTCCACAGCATCCCCCGGGCCGATCTCCCCCTCCTCGACCGGGCCCAAGTAGAATCCCGATCTCCCGGCGTGCTGGAACCTCTCGATCATGTCCGGTCGGCCGAACGCCGCATTCATTTTGTAGCACGGGCTGCGCGGCTGCGTCACTTCGAGCTTCGCCGAGCCGATGCGAACCACGTCCCCGAGCCGGGCCTCCGACTCGAGCCATCCCGCCGTGGTCAGGTTCTCGCCGAACGCGCCGAAGTCCAGCGATGGGTCGCCGAGCTCCTTTCGCCAGAACGCATAGTGCTCGGACGGATAGACGTAGACGGCCTTGCGGACTCCGCCGTGGACCCGACGGTCTGCTTGGTCGTCTCCCGCCAGATTGACCCCTTCCAGTCTCACCCGGCCTCGAACGGAGCGCTTCCGGAACCCCGTCCGAACTTCTCGGCCTTCCCACCAGAGCACGCCGACGCTGCCGACGTTGACCGACACTATCCGCAAGGAACGCTCCCGTCGTGCTCCGAACGGTCGCCTTCGATCCGGGTCAGGCGAACCTAGCCGAGGATCTCCGAGTCGTACTTCGCAAACAGCCGACGGAGCGCGGCGTAGTTGGGGGGCCCGGTCAACGGGACGACCTTCCCAAGCTCTTCGACGAGGCCGACGTACTTTCCCGGTGAGAAGATCCCGATCCATCGGGCCGGACGTTTTCCGGTGACCCGAAAGGTGTGCGGGACACCCCGTGGGACCCGCACGTAGCTACCGGGACCGACCTCGAGCTGCTTCGACTCCGTGACGAACGTCACTTCTCCCTCGAGAACGTACCACACCTCGTCGAAAGAGCGGTGGACATGCGGCGGCGGGCCGGGTACCCCCGGCGCCCCCTCGTACTCGATCACCGAGAACTCGGTGGAACGTTGCGATGGGTCGCCTTTGGTCCTGAATCGATCCGGGCCGATGCGGAACTCCGTCCCCTGGCCGGGTCCAAGAACGAGGACCTTCCCGGCTGCGGTCATCGGAACTCCCTGGCCGAGAGCATTCCGGTCCAGGAGGTAAGTTTGTCCGGCTGCGGCGACCGTGGGGCGCCTTCCGCGTCAGCGCGCCGGTGCAGTTCGGGAGGCCGAGCCGACCGCCGCTCCCAGACCTGGAGCGGGACCCCGAAGGGCCGACGATAGCGCGGCAACGAGCAGCAGGGCCGCCGAGAGGAGGAAGACGAGATGGACCGCTAGGAGGAAGGGGCCGGCCGGGACCGACCCGCCCGGATCTGAGGAGCCGAGGAGGAGGCCCTCGAAGTTAGGGAGCGGGGTCGCAATCCGCATCACCAAGACCGCGAGCCCTACACTTGTCGTCGTACCGACGTAGGCGAGCGTCATGCCCGTCCCAGCGGCGAACCCTCGGCGATCGGCAGGCACGGCGCTCATCATCGCGCTACGATTGGGGGATTCGAACGTCCCCATTCCGGCCCCGACCAGAAGAAGCCCGGGGAGCAGGGTAACGAACGACACGTTGGCCCCGACGTGGCTCAAGGTAAGGAATCCGAACGCCGAGATCACTAGTCCGGCGGTCGCTAAGCCTCGAGGTCCCCAACGGTCGGATAGGATTCCGCTCAACGGGCCGAAAACGGCGAGAGTTCCGGCGAGGGGGACGAGGAAGAGGCCCGCGGTCAGCGCACTCAGCCGAAGAGCGGGGCCTTGGAGGTAGAACACCAGGACGAACGCGAGGGCCCCACGCGCCGATGCGCTCAAGAACATCGCAATCGAGGAGCAAGTGAACGCGCGGATTCGAAAGAGGGACAGGTCGACCATCGGATGGGGGACGATCCTCTCGATCGCGATGAACAGGGCGAGGAGCCCAAGCCCCATCGTCAGGATACCCCAGAACTCGGTGGCTCCTATCGAGCCGAGCGCCCCGAACGTGACGGCGATCACGACCGCGGCCATTCCGGCACCGAAGGTGAGGTTCCCTCCCCAGTCGATCCCTCCGGCGGTGTCCCGAGTGGCGCTCTCCCGTAACCAAAGCATCGACCAAACGACCCCGACGACGCCGATCGGGAGGTTGAGCCAGAAGATCCATCGCCATCCCCACAGGGTTGTGACGATCCCTCCGACCACGAGTCCGGCGACCAACCCCACCACCACCGAGACCTGGTTGATCCCGAGCGCGCGTCCTCGTTCGTCCGCGGGAAAGGCGTCCGTCAGGATCGCGGCACTATTGCTGAAGATCAGACCGGCGCCCACGGCCTGCACCATCCGGAGGACGACCAGTTCGGCCCCTGTCTGGGAAAGACCGCAGAGCAGCGATCCGAAGGTAAAGACCACGAAGCCGAGCGTGTACAGACGCTTGCGCCCGAACTGGTCGGAAAGGCGGCCGAAGCTGATCAGGACCACCGCCGTAACGAGGGAGTACCCGAGGAGGATCCAGAGGAGGGTCAGCGCCGACATCCCCGGGAGGTCCCTGCCGATCGAGGGAAGAGCAATGACGACGATGTTCGCGTCGAGCGAGGCCATGAGCGCCCCGATCGTAGTATTGCCGAGAGCCACCCACTTGTAAGCAGGGCGGAACGGTAGGGTCAACGTCACCCCCGAATCCGGTGGGTGCGGTGGCGCTCCGACGAGCGTTCGCCCACGGACCCGTGGGGAGGGCGCACGGGGCTCCCTACCGTCGGCCCGGTCCGCGTCCCGTCGCAGGGCTACCGGTCGGCCCGGATTCGTCCCCGGATTCCCATGCGTCGGGCGTAGGGGGACCCGCGGGACCGGAGTTCGGCCGGCGACGAACGAGGAGGCCTGCGATTGCCCCGACGATCAGGAGAACGCTCAGGACTAGCCAGGGCAGGAATCCGGGAAGACCCGAGCCTGCGGTTGGGGCAGCGGCGAGTCCGGGGTTCTCGGCGAACTCCGCTGTCTCGTTGATCGGTCCGGCTAGGCTCACATTCCACGACGCAGCCGCCCCGGAATAGTCGCCGGGGGCCCCGCTCCCGGTCCAGCCTACGAATTGATACCCCGGCGCCGGCGTCGCGAGGATCATGACGAGCGCGTGTGCCGTGTACCAGTTCGTCTTCGGGGCCGCGGTCCCCCCAGGTCCCGCGACCACGGTCAGCAGGTACTGCAGGGAGAAGGAGACTCCCAAGGTAGTGTTCGTCCGCACCGAGATGGCGCTCCCGCTCACGTTCGACACATACCGGTCCCCCGTGTCGATGCGGACCGTGGGCACCGTCACCCAGTACGACCCGTTGAGCCCAGTCACGGTAGCGCTGGTCCCCGTCGTCCCGGCCCCACCACTCCCCGCGGCGAACGCCCACGCCGTGCCCGCGGGCAGCCCAGATTCAATGACCGTGAGGCCGAACGAGCTCGGAGCCCTCGCCGGAGAGGGCAGGAAGAGGGCCGCCTCGACGATCGGGGCCCGCGCGGTCACGTTGAGCGTCGAGGCCGTGCTATTGACCGAGCCGTCACCTGTACCGCTCCACCCTGCAAAGGAGTACCCCGGGGCCGGGGTCGCCCGGAGCGCCGTTTGGTTACCGGCCGATTCCCAGTATGACCCGGCGGCTGGGGTCACCGTCCCCCGTCCAGAGGAGGCGACCCCGAGGGCGAACTGGGTGGCGAAGTCGATGGAGATGACCCCTCCGCTAGCGCCGAGGTCGTAGGCCCCTCCCGGGGTCTGGGGCAGATTGGTCGTGAACGAGAGCGGAAGGAAGCGGATCTGGGAGCTCACGTTGTCCAACGCAAACGGGATCGAGATCGGGTAGTCCCCACCGGCATACGGTGGGAGCGCGAAGGTCCCACTCCCCGAGTACGTGGTACCATTGAATTGCACGGCGAAGGTCCCCCCCGGCAGGAGGCCCATCGCCGTGACCGTCACGACGAACTCGCTCGTGGCGTTCGGGGCGAAGGTCGCGAACTCGGTGACCGGCGTCGCCGTGGCCGACCACGAGACGTTGATCTCTGGGGTCGAGCGAGTGACGCCCGCGTACCCAGTGCCCGTCCAGCTGACGAAGTGGAAGCCGGCGTTGGCCGCCGCCGTCAGCGAGGCCGTTGAGCCGGCCGCCCACCAGCTGGTGCCGGCGTGGGTGATCGTACCTCCCACGGACGCTTGAGCCGTCAGTTCGTCCACGGGCGTGTAGTTGACGAAGATGGCGGAGGAGCCGTTGAACGCGTAGGCGATCGATCCGCCCGTGACGTTCGTCCACGTCTCATTGATCACGAGAGGGTCGATCTCGATCGACGACGGGACGTAGCCGGTACCGTTCGTGAAGTACACGGGCTCGGGAGTGAGGTTGTGGAGTCCCCCGGCGATGGTCAGGTTGTTGACGGTCCCGCCCCACCCGAAGCCGATGCCGTCGACGGCGACTGACCAGGAGGTACCGTTGGGCAGCCCCACCTCCTGGACGGTCGACGGGAGCTCGAGCGACGTGGTGGCCACGAGCGCGTAACGGAGGATCGACGAACTCTCCGCCGGCCCCGCTAACGGTGAGGGGGGGGTGGGGGTGGCCGCCCAGACCATCCCGGGGGTGTTCGACGGAACCGTAAAGGGCTCGAAGTAGACCAACGCGGTGAGCGCCGTATCGTTGACCGCCAAGGCGCGCTGGGTCGAGAGGACGTTCAGGGGGGCGGTCTGGTTCGGACCGGTCCCGTAGACCGATACTCCCCACGGGTTACCGGTGGGCAGCCCGGACTCGAAGAAGCCGACGGTGAAACCGCCGGAGAGACAGGTCGACGCCCACTTGCCACCGAACGTATAGTAGCCGTTGCCCCACGCGCAGTAGCCGTTGAGCCCGAAGCTAGCGGTCTCGTTCAAGGGACCGTTCACCGTCACCGTGCTGGCGTTCACGGTGCCGTTGTACGACCCGGACCCATTGCCGGTCCAGGCTTCGAACGAAAGGTTCGCGTAGTTGTCGAGGCAACCGTACGGTGAGCCACATCCGTACTGCGAACCGTTGAGGGGGACGGCTTGGATCCGCAAGGGGGCGCCCGCATCGACCCAGGTGACCCCGGGCGCCGGGGTCAGATTGTAGTTGATCGAGGTCCACCCGTAGTCGCAGATCCCGTTCGGGTCGAAGCCGTACGACGAGCCCCAGGAGTTGAGCGACGTGTCGTTCGTGCAGCCGATGTCGTTGCGGAAAAACGTTTTCGTCCCGACCCCGGCCGGATAGTTCGGCACGGTCGAGACCCGGACGGTGAACTGGAGCGTGTACGTCCAGGTGATCACGGTGCTGGTCGTAAAGTTCCCGGGCGACGCGACGCTCGCCGTCGGTTCGTACCGCGCGTCGGGTCCGTCGGGGATGACCCCTGCCGACCACGACTGGTTCGTTCCGCCGGGCACACCGCCGACGGAGAGGTTGCCTGGGGCGAAAGCGGAGCGGAGCTCGCCGGAGAAGTCGACCGTCCAGGACGTGCCAGTGGGTAGGCCGGTCTCTTGGAAGGTGACCGTGAGCCCGGACCCGGTCGCGAGCCGCGAGACGATGACGGAAGTGGTGGACGTGAACCCCGCCACGGGCGTAAGCGACGTGCAGCAGACGAGTCGGTCCTGCCCCATGTTGCAGGCTGTCGCATTCGGACCTCCCCAGCCAGGACAACTCGTGTGGGTCCATGCGACCCACACCTCGCTCCCGGCGGCGACCATCGACGCCTGGAGGCCCGGGGAGATCTCCTCGTACCAGGTCCCGTTCGGGTCGACCGCGCGCGGGGGGGTGAACGAAGTTCCGTTGTCGAGGCTGGTGCTGAAGATCTCGAGACCCTCGCCGCAGTACGGGAACGGTCCGCTCTGGAAACCTTCCATCGTGAACACATTCTGCCCGAGGTAGGAGTTGCCTGGAAGCGTCGTACAGGCCGAGCCGTTGACGAACTGCGCCGTCAGGTAGGCCGTGCCGCTCGCCGTGGTGACGATGGCCGGATTGTAGAAGTAGGAGTCCATGACGCCGTTCGACGTCGAGTTAGCGAGGTCCGACCACGCCGTTACGAGCCGCTCGCTCCACCGGTCCGTCGCGAGGCTTCCGTTCGCCACCCAGACGTCCGGGGTCGTGTATTCCGCACATTTCGAGGTCGACTCCTGCTGGGCCAGGAAGTCGGGGAGAC
Source organism: Thermoplasmata archaeon (assembly GCA_022750195.1). Lineage (GTDB taxonomy): Archaea > Thermoplasmatota > Thermoplasmata > Lutacidiplasmatales > UBA184 > Lutacidiplasma. Next base: position 158,496 of record JAKIWE010000006.1, read on the forward strand.
AGTACCGAAACGCGAGGTCAGCGACGAACGCAATAAGGAGTTGGCCCGAGGCCCGATCGAACGTCGTCTTGGGAGCCGGCAGCAGTCGGTCCCCGGCGTTCATGTACGTTTGGACCTCGATCGGATCGTAGAACCCGTTCGTGGCGTCCTGGGCGTCCTCGACCGAGCCGGCGGCGACGGCCACCGTCCAACGGCTCCCGTTGTCCGACGACTTCGCGACGAGCAGGTCCGAGACGTAGCCTCCGCACGGGGCCGAAAACGGGCAATTGAAGCTGATGGCGGGGAGGGAACCGTTGAAACTGAGGTTCGACATGTAGGCGACGACGACGGTGCCGTTCGGGGTCACGAGCGCGGAAGGGTTGGCGGCCACCCAGAACGGCGCGCCCGCCGCTGCCTCGACCGGGAGCTGGATCGGGGCGCTGAAGTTCGCCGTCCCGTTGCGGGAAACCGCCAGCTGGACGGCCGAGTCCCCGGTCGGGCAGAAGCTCGTGTACCCTTGCGCGCAGTATCGTCCCAGAGCGCCGTTCGCGAACCACCCCTGGGTGATGTTCGTCCAGGTCAGGTAGAGCGTCTGGCCGTAGGCGGTGAGCGACGGTCGCTGCTGGATCCAATTCGCATACGTTTGGCATCCGGACGAACACCAAGGTCCCCCGCCGCTGCTCGAGGTGTTCACGGCCGAAGGGGACGTCCAGGAGCTCCCGTCGTTGTAACTGAACGCAACGACCAGCTGACTCGAATTGTAGTCGGGTAGTCGGTTGTAGTTGTAACTCGAATCGCGGAAATAGAGGGCGGGGAACGGGTAGTAGCATGAGGAGCAGCCGGTAGGATAGGAGAGATTGAACTCCACGAAGGCCACGACCAACGTCCCGTTCGCGAGCGACGTCACGCTCGGCTGCCAGGCGTTCACGTAGTTGCCCGCCACGCTCTCGTTCGTACAGTCGGAATTCCCTAGATAGCTCGGGGTCGCCCAGGTGGCTCCTCCGTCGATCGACGTCGACACCCCCACCTGGGTGTAGGTGTAGTTCCGAAGAAGGGGGTACTGGGCCCCGCATGCTGTAGCGTTCGTGTACGCGGTATACGCGGTAACGAGCACGCCGTGGGAGCTGAGGTTCACGCTCGGTTCGTTGGTGATATTGGTCGGGCCGCAGAGGGGGGTGTACGGGTAGTTGTTCTGGTTCGTCCCGAGACAGACCGAAGTATTCGTGGCGTTCGGCAGCGCCTGGCTCTGCCAGAACGGGCTGGCGCCCGAACTTGGAGGGGTCAGCAAGCCCCCCGCGACGGACATCGATCGGTGAACCGGTGACGCGGAGCGCTGCGCACCGCCCGGGGGGTTCGCGCTGCCGTGGAAAGGGACTCCCGAAAGCCCACCGACTAGCATGAGGCCGGCCATCAGAAGGGCGACGGAAACTCCGCGCCGACGGTTCAACCCACATTTCCGCCCGGACGAAACCACCCTCGAGAGGACCGGGGCTAGTGAGGACGGTGGTTCCCCTCCCACCTCGACGGGAGCGTTCGTGTCCGAGGAGTCCCCCGCAGGGGGGGCCAAGGAGGCGGTCGGTCGACGCCCGCGGCGGCCACGCCAGAGGAGTGCCAGCGTCAATCCGACGGCCAGACCGATCACGGCGAACACCCCGACCCCGAGGTCCGAGGTCAGGAACTGGGTCCCCGCGGCCCCGCTGTTCGAGCTCGACGGCGCCGGACCGAACGCGGCGATCTCCTCGATCGGCCCCCGGGCCGTGAAGTTCGCGAACGCCAACAATCCCGTGTACCCGCCCGGACCGTTCCCGGTCCATCCGAGGAGGACGTCACCCGGGTTCGGGCTCGCCTGGATCGAGACCGAGTGATCGAGCCCCACCCAGGTCGATCTCGTAGAGACCGCTCCGGGCCCGACCGTGGCGACGGAAACCCACACCGAGGTGGCGTACGAAACCTCTACCGGGGCGGTGGAGCTCGAGACCTGGATCGGGAACGCGGGGGTCGCTGGCGTGTACTGCGAGAGCCCATCGGGAGCGAAGGTCACCGGGACTCTCACGGTCAACGGGCCGGCCTCGAGGCCGGAGACGTTCAGCTCGCCCCCCGTCGAGTCGTAGGTCGAGCCACCCAGGCTTACCGACCACGGCGTTCCGGGAGCGAGAGGCGTCGCTAGGAGGAAGTGCACGTCGTAGGTCGTCGGCGTCGGGAGCGTCACCGGTAGGAACGTTGCGAGTTCGGTCACCGACCCGCTCGGTGAGATCGTCGGGGTGGCGTCCAACCCCGAGTAGCTTCCGGGACCGGAGCCGACCCAGCCGCTGAAGGTGTAGTTCGCATCGGCGAAGGCGTTCAGCGACAAGGTGACGCCGGTCGAGAACCAGGTCGAGCCCCCTAGCGGGCCGCCCTGCTGGACTGCGGCCGTCCCGCCGACCGTGGACGTGAGAGTGAGGAAATGCTGGGCGCGGAAGGCGATGGTATTGTTGAAGTTCGTGCCCGCCACCACTGCGCCCGATCCCGGGGCGGCGAGGTAGCGGGTGGCGTTGCTCGGGTCGGTCCCGTAGACGTACGGGACCGCGTACTCGTACAGGCTGGGGGCGGCGAGCAGGTTCGGGATCACGAGCCCCGGACCGGTAGATCCGTAGGGGGTTCCCCCGAGGTCCACCTGCCACGGAGTGCCCCCGGGGATGCCCGTCTGGGTGAAGTTGAGGTCATAGCGGTTCAAGGGCAGCGGCGCGAACCCGGCCGTTTCGACGATTGGGCCGCCCACCACCAGCGCCGGGTGTGGCAACGTACCGTTGTACGAACCCGTGCCCGTTCCCGACCACCCTACGAACGCATAGCCGCGCGCCGGCACCGCATTGAGCGGCGGCGAAGTATCGCCGGGGAGGTACCATTGCACCCCGTTCGGGCTCACCACGCCGCCGCTCGAAGCGAGGACCGTGAGCTTGTACGCCGGGCTGTAGTTGATCGGAATGACGATGCCAGTCGTAACCGAGACCGTGGCGCCGGTCCGCTCCGCGACGTACCCTACGGAGCCGTTCTCGGAGGTCGCCGGCCCGGGTGAGAAGGCGTAGGTCCCAGGATGGGTGGTTAGGTTGATCCAGGGGGTCGTCGAACTGAACGTGGTCCCGTTGAACGACAGCTGCCAGTCCGTTCCGTTGGTCAGGTTGGTGGCGTGGAAGGAAACGGTCCCCACCGGGGCGGCCACATCGACGTAGGCGAAGCTGAGATTCACGGAAATCGTCTGCGGAACCGTGACCGACCCACCCCCGGGAGCACTCCCCAGATAGACCCACCCGGCCAGCGGCGAGGACCCTCGAACGACCGAGAGACGGTGGACGCCGGTCGGGACGTCGGGGACCGATACCGTACCTCCGCCCGTCCCCGGGCCTTGGGCCATCCCGTCCCAGGCGAAGTCGAACGACGATGTACCCGGCAGGCCGGGGGCATTTACCGAGACCGAGTACGTGCCATACGGGAGGGTCCAGAGCGTCTCGTTGATCGGGTCGTTCATCACGACCGTGTAGGGGAGCGACGTCCCCGTGTAGTTGCCCACACCGGTCCCAGCCCAATAGGTGGGGAGGGAGCTGCTGGTGACGGAGAGGTTCGAGTCGAGAACATCAGAGCTGGTGACGTTGAGGACGAAACCGATCGGGAAGTACCACGGCATGGGACAGCCCACGTAGAGGGCTCCGGCCGCAGCAGGGAACCCTCCCACGAGGATGGTCTGGGAACTCACGTAGTAGCCAAAGTTGTACGACGCATTGGCGAATTGCAGGTAGAGGAAGTTTTCCTGTCCCCCGTTGGTGGTCAGGTCGAACGGTGCGAGCCCAACGTAGGAGATGGTCACTGTGGCGGTGGCGGTGAAGTTGTACTCCCCGGCCCCCTCGTAGCTCGCGTACCGCGTCCCTCCGACCTCGAGGGGGGAATTCGGCTGCACGTAGAACGAGCGGCCGAGGGGAACATCGACCACGAACGATGTGACGGAGGGCGTGAACAGATTTCCGGTGATCGCGATCGGCCACGTCGCTCCGGTCGGCAGACCGACCTCTTGGACGGTCACCGCGATCGTCGGGGCGTGGGAGACCGTCGCCACGTCAAGGTCGGAGGCATCGTACGCCGGGTGGCGGAACGACAGCTGACAGCCGCCTCCGGCGCTGACCTGCAGGCACTTGCCGGGGAGGACGCTGGCGACGATCGGCGAGCCGTTGTCGACCAAGACGGACGAACCGTAGCCCAGGTATGGTTGAAGGTAGGTCCACAGAGGGGGGCGGCCCTGGATGGCGGTGGGCAGGGGCGACGACCAGCGCAAGCCGTCGCTGCTGTTCGATAGCCACTCAATGGTAGCCCCATCGAACCCGCTGAACGTCGGGAAACCACATTGCGCCTCGACCTCTAGGTTGGCCAGGGTCGGTAGCTCGGAGTCGTTGCCGGTCTGGTAGGCTAGGTAGACGACCCCGTTCGACACCGTGAGGCCGATATCGTAGAAGCTGAGCGCCTGGAATCCTGTGTGCTGCTCCCAGAGGAACGTGTTCCCAGGATCCTCGGTGCCACCCGTCGCGCCGACCTGCTCCCAGGTCCACGTGGACCCGGCGTCCGTGGAGGTGGCGACGTAGAGCCCCTGGAAGGCGTACCCGCCGTACTGATACGCACCGGAGTTCGTTCCGTTCGTCGACCCACCCCAGGCGACGAACAGCGAGTTCCCTGTCGTGTTCCACGCGAGGGAGGTCGGGGGTGCGTACTCGAAGAGCGCCGTCATCTCCCCCGCGCCGCTTGGGTAGCTGCGGGTGTCGCCGTACACGGTGGTGAATCTCACACAGCCCGAGCTGCAGTCGATCCCGACCGGCTCACCGGTCGCGCGGAAAACGGTCGAGAGGGCCCACCGGCTGCCGTTCGTAGTCGAGGTGGCGGTGACCACATCCTCCCCGAAGTTCGACCAGAGCCCCAACGGGGCGCAGTAGGCGATGCAGCTCCGGTTGGTCACGTAGGCGAGGGCCACCTCCCCGCTCGGAGCGACCGAGATCGACGGCGACATCGCCGTGTAGTTCTCGCTCGCGTTCTCACCCGGGAGGGTCTGGGGGGCGCTCCACGTGGTGCCGCCGTCGGTCGACACGACCAATCTGACCGAGATCGGGTAGCTGTTGTCGGGAAGCATCGTGGTGGAGTTGTTGATGTCCTCGTAGGCGACGTAGATCGTTTTCCCAAAGGCCGCGATCGCCGGTCGTGCAAGGTTGGCGCTTCCGGCAGCGGCGATGATCGTTCCGTTGGAAAAGGTCGAACCGCTGTCCGAGGAGCTAACGAAGACGAGCGCGTCGGAGGACCGATTCGTGTAGCCGGCGATGGGATCCGGGGCGAGACCCCGAAACGTCGACGAGTTCCCAAACGGCAGGAGGCTCACGTTCGCCGCAACGTACACACCCTCCACCGCACCGGTCTGGTTGGTGGTGAACGACGGCTCGAGCTCCTCGTTATAGGGGCAGGTCGCGGCCGAGTCGCCCAAGTACTGCGGGGGCGCCCACGTCACTCCGCTGTCCGCGGAACGGACAAAGGCGACGTGGGAGACCGTCTGGTTCGGCGACCACCCGCAGATCGTCTGGGATGTGTTGAGGATCTTCTCGTACGATAGCCCGACATCGCCGTTGGGAAGGGCGAGGAGGTCCGGGGAGCTCGATTCGTCGTAGGTGTACGGGCCCGACCTCGGGTAGCAGGTCGCCCCGACCTGCCAGCACACTAAGTTCGTGGAATTGAAACTCGCATTGGCGACGGTCGAGACGTTCTGGAAGAACAGCCCGCTGGCCGCTGGGGACGACAGCGGGGCCGGGTGACCCACTGCCCCCGTGCGTTCGCTCCCCACGCTGGATGGTAGGGACGCCGTGACCTTCGATGGGGAAATCGCGCCGTGCGAGACCGGGGTTCTGAGAAGCTCTGAGCTACCCACAATGGAGCTCACGACAATCACGGAAAGCAGCAGGACAATCCAACCTCCGTGGCGCAGGCGGACTGATGCCGGGGCGGATCCGTGCAGAAGGGACGACAGCTTGCCGCGGTACGCGGTCGACCTCACGAGGCGGTGCCTCGTCCACGCGTTCATCCGTGAGCGTGAACCCTGCTCACCACTGGACGGTGCTTGCAACCTCATGTTGGGGACCCCTACAACGATCACGACGACACTCCGGGCACCGAGCGGTCGAACCTGGTCTCAAGAACTTGAAGTTCACCGCGAAGTGAGACGTCTCATGGCATGGACGTGCGCGTGGGACGCGGGGCCCACCTCCTCGGTGGGAAACTCCGACCTCGAGCCGGGGGCCTAGCCGGTTGACCCCCCGCGCGTCACGGTGCGCGGCCGTGCGCCAGTCGTCGCTCCTTGGGACTTCCCGCTAGCGATCCAGCGGTCCCACTGGTCGGTCTCCGGTAAGACCCAGCGCAGTTCGTAGTGCCGATCGAGGAGCGGTCGCGGAACCGAGAGGGTCACGGTGTTCCCTTGCCGGCGGAGTCCATGGCGTCCCCGCTCCTCGCTCCCCAGCCGCACCATTCGAAGTTGTTCGACGGCGTCGATACGGTCCGGCTGGGCCAGAGAACGGACCCGACATTCGGTCGCTCCGACCGGATAGCCCGTCGGGAAAACCACCTGCAGACTCAGCATCGCGTTGGGGGCGAATCGTTGTACGCATTCCGGCCGCTGCGACTCGAGCTTGTTCGACTCGGTCTCGAGCGAGCGTTCGTCGCTTCGAGCTCCAATACCGGACGGCCCGACCGGGGCATCGACCATCCGGTACCAGGCCGGGCACTCCACATGCAGGTCCCATCGATGCCAGTTCGATTTGCGGGCCCGCAGGGGGGGGTCGAAATCGACGCGATGGGTAAATTGTCGACCGGGCGGTCGGGCACGGGGCGCCCGCGAGACGCGGCTCGAGGCAGTGCACCACCAATCGAAGACCCCCGGAGGGTCGGGGCAGAAGAACTCGAAATGATCGAGCGTTCCCGACGTAATCCGGAACTCCCGATGGAAAAGGAATCTCGCCGTCCCGGAGGGGCGAATGATCGACGAGACGTCGTACCTCCGGACCTGGATGACCGGTCGCGGCCGAAGCGTGGAGGGCTCGCCCAAGATGTACGTCCGGTCCTCGCGTCGAACGATCTCGCCTTGGCCAACCAAGGCGGCGAGGTGACGGGCCACCGTGGCCCGCGAGGCGCGGCAGGCGTTCTGCGCGCTTCCTACCAGCCGACCGAACTCCAGACCGGGGTTCGCCCGAAGGTGCTGGAGAATGAACTGTTGGATGGCCTCGGGGCCGTGCTCCGCCCGACGGAATCCGGGAGTACCGCTCTCCCGCGTCCTCTCCATCCGCGGCGACACGAGCGAGGATTCAGATAAGAATCCCGACGAATTCTCTCACAGCCCACAGTCGTCGGTGGAGAGGGTCAAATACCGCTTCTCCCAAGGCCGAGGCGATGAAAGTCTTGATCACCGGGGTCGACGGCTACTCCGGCTGGCCCTTGGCCCTTCACCTGCTCGCCCGGGGCCATGATGTGGCGGGCCTGGACAACTTCGTCACGCGGAAGCGGGTCCGCGAGGTGGGGAGCCACTCCGCAACGCCGGTCCTGCCGTTCCCCAAGAGGCAAGCCGCGATCGAGAAGCATCTCGGCAAGACGCTCCGATTCTACAAGGGGGACATGACGGACTACGACTTCGTGAAGTTCGTCGTCGAGCGGGAGGCCCCGGACTCAGTCGTCCACCTGGCCGAGCAACGCAGCGCGCCGTACTCGATGATCGACGTCCACCACGCAGTCGCGACGCAGGTCGAGAACGTGACCGGCACCTTGCACTTGATCTACGCCTTGCGGGAGGCCGCGCCCCGGGCCCACCTGGTCAAGATGGGCACGATGGGCGAGTACGGCACGCCGAACATGGAGATCCCGGAAGGGTTCTTCGAGGCCGAGTTCCGCGGCCGCAAGGACCGGCTCCCGTTCCCCCGCCAGGCCGGATCCTGGTACCACTGGTCGAAGGTGTTCGACTCGGGCGACGTGATGTTCGCCTGCAAGATCTTCGGTCTGAAAGCGACCGATGTGATGCAGGGGGTCATCTACGGGACGAGGACCCCGGAGATCACGGACCCTGCCCTCCTGACCCGGTTCGACTTCGACGAAACGTGGGGCACGGCGCTCAACCGGTTCGTCGTGGAAGCCGTTCTCGGCCTACCGATCACTCCGTACGGCCACGGCGGACAGACGCGCGGGTTCATTGCGCTCGAGGACTCGATGCAGTCGCTCAGGCTCGCGGTCGAGCACCCGCCCGCCGCGGGCGAGTACCGCGTCTGGAACCAGTTCGACGCCGCCTACAGCGTCAACGAACTTGCCGAGCTCACGAAGAAGGTCGCCGAGGAGTTCGACCTCCACCCGACCATCGAGCACCCCCCCGACCCACGCGTAGAGGCCGAGCAGCACTACTACCAGCCCATCCACGACAACCTCCTCGCGCTCGGGTACCAGCGCACGCGGACCCTCGAGGACAACCTGCGTGAGATCTTCCGAGATCTGATCCGGTACCGCCGTCGCCTCGAGGCCCGCCGTCACGTCGTGATGCCGACGGTGAACTGGCGCGATGCCGACAACCGGGGCAAGCTCGTCGAGAGGATTCCCGTCGCGCACCCCCCGACGTCCTCCGGGGAAGTTCCACCGCCTTCCGAGACACCTGCCCCCGAGCGGCCTGAAGTATAACCCGGCATGCGCGGCGTCCTCACCCTCGCCGGGGCGGGCACCCGGATGCTTCCGTGGAGTCGAGGGCTCCGGAAGGAGTTCCTGCCGCTATACGACCGGGGGGACGAAGGACGCCCCGTCCTCAAACCGGTGGCCCACCTGGTCTTGGAGACGTTGAGCGGCGCGGGGGTCGACGACGTGACGCTCGTCGTGGGTGCCCATCAGCTGGAATTCGTCCGAACGTACTTCTCGGTCGACAGCCGATTCCTACGCCGCCACGCCCACCACCCGGACCGATTGATCGAGACGAGACGGTTCTACCAACGCCTGTCCCGATTGCGGCTTCGGTACGCCGTCCAACCCGCCCCGCGGGGGTTCGGCGACGCGGTCCAGCGCGCGGAACGGTCTGTTGGGCACCACCCGTTCCTCCTGCACGCGGCCGACGCCGTCCTGATCGAACCCGAACGGGGGACGCTGCCTCGCCGGATGATGGCCCTTCGGGACCGTGAAGACCTCGACGCCGTGCTCCTCGTCCGACGCGTCAAGGACGCCCGTCGTTACGGTGTGGTGGAAGCTACGGCCGCGGGACGAACCCACGGAGTCCGCCGCCTTCACGTGTCCCGGGTGGAGGAGAAACCGACGCGCCCGCGCTCCTCGTGGGCCGCGACGGCCGTCTACGCGTTCTCGCCTTCGATCTTCGCCGCGCTTCGGGCGGTGCGCCGTCGCCATCCGACCGCCGAACTCGAGCTGACCGACGCCATCCAAGAAGTGATGGCGCGGGGCGGGCGGGTCGACGCCCTCGCCCTGAGCGCTTCCTCCGGGGAGTGGCGAAGCGTCGGTTCACCGGACGGGTTCCACCGCGCGCTTCGTCGGACGCTTGCCTGGGCGGAACGGAGTTCGTAGCCGATCCCCAGTGGACGTATAGCTCGCCGAGCGAAAGTGGAGCGACCGCCCCTCGGGTGAAGAATCTCTCTTAGCAGGGCACCCGGAACGAGGGTCGACGATCGAATCCAGAGGCATTAAGCCACGGTTTCCTTGTACGGCTGAAAGTATTCCCGGCATTTGGACATCGCGTCCGGCGGGGAGGAGTTCCAACTTCCGATGAAACGCCAGATGGTCGATATGCTCGGCGAGCTGATCAAGATCCCGAGCGACCCGTTCTCCGACAAGCAGGAGATCCTCGACTACGTCCAGTCGTTCACCGACCAGATCCACATGCGCAACACGCTCTTCGGCGAGTCCGCCGCGCCCGCGCTCCTGGCGGAGTTCGGGCAGGGGGGCGTCGTGCTCTCCGGCCACCTCGATACGCCTCCGATCGGGGACTACTGGAGCTTCTCGCAGAGCCAGCTCGCCAGCGGCCGGATGTACGGTCGCGGTGCGGCCGACATGAAGGGTACCGTCATCGCCATGCTCCAAGCCGCCCAGGACCTGGTCGCCCGCCGGATCCCGGTGGTCCTGGCCCTGACCACCGACGAGGAGACGTCGATGCAGGGGGCCGTCGCCCTTTCCAAGACCTTGCCCCTGCGCCGCGCGAAGGCCGTGGTCGTCGGCGAGCCGACCGGACTGCGCGTCGCCTACGCCGAGAAGGGGGTCCTCGACCTGGCGATCGAGACGCGCGGCAAGGCGGCCCACGGGGCGATGCCGCATCTCGGCGAGAACGCGATCTCGAAGATGATGCGGATCCTCCGGGGCCTCGAGGGGTTCAAGG
>JAKIWE010000022.1 GCA_022750195.1 Thermoplasmata archaeon
CCGAGGTCGGCGACGCACCCCCCGAAGCGATGCCCGCCGACGACACCTACGGAGCCGCGCCATCGGGAGCGCCGGGCGCGCCCGCGGCGGAGTACGACGAGAGCGTCCCGTAGACCCGGGACGGGGAACCTTTTCCCTTCCTAGCGTCGAACGGCCCGTCGCCACCCCGCGGCGGATTTCGCCGTCGAAGTTTGCGTTCCCGCCCGAGAGCTCCTTAGAGAGGTTTTTAAGCGGGTATCCCGCATGCCGCGCATGGCCGGCCGGGCAGCCACCGGGCGTACGCGCCGAACTGGGTTTTGGGCGATCGTGACCTTGATTGCGGGGCTATTGCTCTCCGCGGTGCCGGTCGTCGCCGGGGCGCCGGCCGCTGCATCGACCATCGCATCGTCCCACGCTGCCGTTTTCGCTGCCCCAACCATCGTCCACGCCGTCCGATCTTCGACGCCCCACCCCGGTCTGGGCGTCGTGAACGCGACGATCGGACCCACCTACTCCTCGACGCGCCTCGCCTCCAATCCGAAAGCTCCCTGCTACTGGCTGAACTATTCGTTCGCGAATTACCAGTACTGCTACCCTCAGACCCAGAACCCCTCGGTCGTCACCCTCGCGAACGGCGACATCGGGGTGGGCTACTCCGTCTACACCACCGTCGGTCCCATGTGCAACGCGACGAGCCTGACAACGAATCTCTCGTCCTGGACCAGCACGAGCATTGGCTGGGCCCGCTCAACGACGAACGGGTCGAGCTGGGGAGCCCCGAGGATCCTCGGAACCTCGACGTGCCGGTGGCCGTCGTCCTCGGAGCCGACGTTCGCGGCGGCCTCGAGCGGCGCCGTCTACGGCGCGTTCGTGCTGTCCAACCAGACCCTCAACTTCACGCAGCTCCACCAGCAGCCAATGTTCCCAATGGACTGGAACAACGCGTCGGGCGATGCGCTTGGCTTCGTTGCGTCGGCCAACAATGGTTCGACCTGGAGCGGGGTCAGCATCATCCCGAACGTTACCGCAGCGGTCCGACCCCAGATCGCGATCTTTGGTCAGGACATCTACGTCGTCTACGTCTACACGCTGAACAGTACGGCGATCTACCCCGGCGGGTACTATTCGTCGAACTTCGCCGCACCGGCGGTGGAGTTCATCCACTCCTCGAACGGCGGCGCCTCGTGGAGCAACCCTACCATCCTCCCGGGCCTCAACGCCTCGATGGGCTTCTGGTCCTCGAGCCCGAGCATCGCCGTCAACGCGACCGGCACGATCGCCGTCGCCTACTCGACGAACCGCACGTGTGTCCAGTACTGCTACTCGACCATCAGCAGCCGGTACGGCGACCAGGTCGTCGTCGTGACGTCGAACACCAACGGCACGACGTGGACCGGGCCGACGGCCGTCGAGCCGAACGTGACGAGCGAGCTCACGAACGCGATGAACTACTACGACCAGTACTCGTACTACCACTACTACTACTACCCGTGGGCGTGGCTGCCCCAGACCTCGATCGCGTTCACCTCCTCGGGGACCGGGATCTACGTCGCGTACGACGGCGGCTACGTCAAGTCGCTCTCCTACCCATACTACAACTGGTACTATTCCGGTATCTTCGCCTCGTACTCCTCGGACGGAGGCGGGACGTGGACGAACTCCTCCGTCAACGCTCCCTTGGCGACGAACAGTTACGACCAGATGTACTCGCCCGCGGTCGCCGTCTCGGGGAACACCCCGTACATCGCCTACGTCTGGCTGAACAACTCCTACTGCTACACGCTCCCCTGCGCGCCCTTCTACCACGGCTTCAGCTCCTGGGTCGCGACCTCGTCGAACGCGAGGACCTGGGGGAGCAGCTACTCCGACCTCGCCAGCATGCCGTCGACCTACTACGCCCAGACAAGCTGGCAGGGATGGGAATCGAGCGTCACGATCTCGGCGAGTGGCACTCCGGTCACCGGCACGACGCTTCCCGGAGCCTACACGTTCACGAACGTCGGCTTCAACGGGTCCGCCTCGGTCTATAAGGAGACCTACTACGGGAACGTCTCGATCGGCTACCCCTTCGCCGGGAACCGCACGTATGCCGTCTTCCGGGAGCACAACCTCACCGTCGGCGCCTCCTGGGGCGTCGTCGTCGACGGCTACCCGCTCACGTCGAACGCAACTCTCCTCAACGTCACGAACGTTCCGGTCAGCGTCGGCACGCTGCTCTCCGTTATCGCCCAGGGCGGCGGATACCGGACGATCGAGACCTCGGCGCTCTCCCTGCCCTCGTACTACACGTTCACCGGTCCCACGCGGGCCGACGTGAACTATTCGACCGACTATGGCGTGGGGCTCTCGATCGAACCGTTGTCGGTGCCCTCGGCGAGCATCCAGACGCATTACGGAACGCAGTACTACGACATGAACGTCTGCACCACCTGCATTCCCTTCATTTCTCCGGCGCTCCCCTGGTACTTCCCGGCGAACGTGACGATCACGTTCACCACCTACGGCACGCCGCCGATCACCTACTGGAACGGCACGGGGCCGAGTAGTTACACGGGTGGCGGCATCTACCTCAACCTCACCCTCACCAACCCCGTGAACGAGACCGCTTGGGTCGGCTCGTACGGCATCTACACGGAATCGTTCAAGTCGGTGGGTCTCCCGAGCACGTCGGTGTATTCGTTTGCGTTCAACGGGGCGAACTACT
>JAKIWE010000023.1 GCA_022750195.1 Thermoplasmata archaeon
CACGACCCATCGACGCATCGCGATCTTTCGCGTCTTCCGGAACCCCACCTTCTCGAACATACCGAGAGTTCCGCTGCACAGGAAGGAGGAGGAGGTCCTTTCGTCCGTGTAGTCCTCGGGGTAGGCCTCGACCGTTCCGCCGCCGAGTTGAGCAATGGATCGAACCGCCTCGCGTAGGGCGACGGTGGCGATGCCTTCCCCCCGGCGCTCTCGGTCGATGAAGAAGCAGGTGATGCGCCAGTCGGGAAGTTTACCCAGTCCCTGCTCGTAGGACTTCTTGCTCCGGATGTTGGGGAGTTCTGTAGTAGGGCCGAACTGGCACCACCCGACTGCGTTTGGGCCGTCGAAGACGAGCGCTGCGTGGGCCCGGCCTTCGCGAACTCGCGCCTCCTTCATCGATCGGTACGTGGCTGCCCCACGCTTCCCTTCGCCGGGCTCGAGATGAAACGATATGCACCAGCACCCGCCGAAGATTCCACCGTGTTTCTCGACAAGGCGAGCGAACGCGGGCCAGGTCTGGGAGGAGAGCGGTCCCGAGGTGAGTGGCATCGTGCGTCCGGGGGGTCGAGACCCGATACACCCCTCGGGGGTGATATCTTCGAGCGTGCGCCCGTCCCCGCCCCGGCATCATGCTCGCGCCCTTGCGGCGGAGTGGGGTACGCCGAGGGCTATCGCGACTCGCTTGGTTCTAGGAGGAAGGGTCGGCCCACTTTCCGAGCAACTCACTTCTTCGCGTCTGACTTCCCGAGGAAGTTGAGCACACGCTCCGTCAGCTGGGCCGCCGCCTTCGGATCGTAATCAGCGAGGCTGCTGTCCGCGAAGAGGTGGTGCTCCCCGGGATAGAGGAAGAGGTCGCCTTCCTCGACGGTTTTGACCAGGGTCGTGCGATACGTCACCTCGCCCCGGCTGGGGCCAGCCAGAATCCGAGGGAGCCGAGTCAGGCCAGGATTCTCGGCAAGAGTCCCTTCAGGAAAGGGATGACTCGCTCCCGGTGCCGCTGGAAGGCATCGAAATCGATAGGCTTGGGCAGGAGCGGCCGCACGTCCTCGGCCAGCGGGAGGTTCTCGCGTTCGTTGAAACTCCGGGCCTGCGCAGGGTAGCGAGCGGACCCATGCACCGATCGACGCGTTTTTTCCACGACTCCAGCCTCGTGGTTCTCTACACGAAGGCCGGGATCCCGCTCGAGAAGGAAAAGGTCCACGAGGTCCCGGCTCTTCGCCGCCGTCCGGGTCAGTATGGCGCGGCACTTCTCAACGAGAATCTCCCCCGGGTCGTAGGCGATGACCGGGACGGCGGTCGCATAACCGGTCGCCGGATCCCCCTCCAAGAGACGAAACGTAGCGGGGACAGTCCCGCGAAGTAGACTCCTCGCCCGAGTCGGCACGATCGGATCGAGAAGAAGCTCCTCGAAATTGATCTGAACCTTCACGAGGCCGTCTCGAGCCCAGGTTGACGCATAGTGGAGGTTCGCCGTCATCATCCGATTGCTTCGTCCGCAGTTGAAGAATTGGGGGTCCGCTGACGAATACCCTTCGCGCGTGGCCCAATCCTTGAACCATGCTTCCAAGACCCGCTGGGTCGGACGAATCTTCCGGCGAAGCTTCTGGGTGCCAAGGCCGCTCGGCTCCTAACCGGCCGCCGAGAGCCAAGTGAAGTCCAAGTCGGTGCTGAACCGTGGGTAATCGAGGTAGCATTTGATGCGACACGTGCCGCCCTTGAAGACCAGATGAGACCCGAACGTCGGATCTCGGGCGAGGCTTCCCAAGAGCGCGTGGAGAAGGACATCCTTCTCTACGAGCTCTTGGTCGTTCACCCCTAGATGCTCCGAGAGCATCGGAATGAGGGCCATCATAGGAGTCGCTCCACGGTCCGACGAATCTCCACGGGGTAATGGACGAGGTACCGGCGGACCTTCCGTGAGTTCACGGACGCAAGATGCTCCGTCCACGCTCGTGTCATAGGGTGTCGCTTCTTCGCTCGCCAGAAATCGAGGTAAGCAAGGTCGAGAACCGTCTTCTCCGGATCGCTGACGAGGTAGGTTCTCCGCCGCTCGAGACCGAAGCCGAAGAGCTCCTTCGCCCACCGGTGGATCACGAAGCGTCGACTCCCGATGGGGACACCATGGATGCGGTAGAGTGTCCGGCTCACCACCGTCTCCTCGCGTCGGTCCTCGTGGGTGAGCCCGTTCAGGCGAAGAGCCGTGGTGAGCCCGAAGTACCACTCCCCGATCCCCTTCGCCCGGGCTGCGAGGGCGAAGAGTTCGAGCGGGTCGTGGCGCTCCGTATTCAGTCGGACCTCCTCCGGGGTCCGGACGTAGTAGAACCCACGGAAGAGGGGGACGAGGTATCTCTCCCGGCGGAGGTGTCGGAGGGCGTGCGCAGGCCGGGCCCCGATGCGCCGAGCCATTTCGGCGAGGTCCTCCGACGTGAGCACCTTGCGCCCCTCTCGTACGGGTACCTCCCAGAGAGCGGTGCTGGAGGTTTTTGATGTCATATTACAGAAGGACGTAAATCGTCCTCTTGTGACATACGCTTCTCGCGGGTTCTGCGTCAAGCGTTACTCGAGATGATTCCTGCTGGGGACCGCGCCCCGCTCCCGCCTCCTCCTGACGAAGGGGGGCGCGCTCGCGTGGTCGGCATTCTCCACACGTTACGTCGGTAACCGGGCCCGAGGGGACCCGCCC
>JAKIWE010000009.1 GCA_022750195.1 Thermoplasmata archaeon
GCGCTGTTCAGGGCGGAGAACTTGTTGTCGTTGTACGGAACGATCTTGCCGAAGTACTTTCGGAGGATGTCCGGGTGCTCCTTCACCGCGGTATCCGTGTCGGTGAAGATGATCCCCTTCGCGGTGAGGTCCTCGCGGATCTTGTGGTAGACCGTGCCGCTGTCGTACTGGGCCCCGACGCCGCCGAAGTAGTCGCGCTCGGCCTTCGGGATGCCGAGTTTGTCGAAGGTGTTTTTGATGTCGGCCGGGAGGTCGTTCCAGCTCTTCTTCGTGTCCCCCTCGGCGAGGGGGTTCGCGTAGTACGTGTAGGCGTCGAAGTCGATCTCGTCGAGCGACGGGCCCCAGTCGGGCATCGGACGCTCCACGAAGTGGGCGTACGCCCGAAGGCGGTACTCGCGGAGCCAGTCGGGTTCCTTCTTCAGGTCCGAGATCTTCTCGACGACCTCGCGGCTCAGACCCTTCGCGGTCCGGACGAGGTAGGTTTCGGGATCCTTGAAGTCGTAGCGAGTGTAATCGAGCGGCTGCATCTCGGGGGACGACTGCGCCATGAATGCCTCAACCGATTCCAGCACCTAAGCGTATTTAAATGAGCCGTCGCCCCCGACGCGACATTTGGCCCGCCCTCGTCAGGCGAGAGGTTCCCTAGCACGATTGTCGGTGCCAGCGCGACAGCCAAAATGGGGGGCCGGGTCAGCTCGCGAACACCTGGAACACCTTCCCGATCGCATCGAGGAAGGTGTCGACCTCGGCCGGCGTGTTGTAGAGGTAGGGGCTCGCTCGCGAGAGCGCCGGGACTCGGAGACGCTCCATCAGGGGCTGGGCACAGTGGTGTCCCGCGCGGATCGCGACGCCCTCGGCGTCGAGGATGCTGGCGACGTCGTGCGGGTGCACCCCTTGGAGCGAGAACGACAGCACCGACTCCCGGTCTCGCCCCAGTGGCGGGCCGTAGAATCGCATCTTGTCCCCGAACCGGGAGCGGGCCCCTTCGACCGCCTTCCGAGCCAGTGCCTGGTCGTGGGCGGCGAGCTCCTCCCAGCCGACCCCCTCGAGATAGTCGAGTGCCGCACTGAGACCCACGGCGCCGGCCGCGTTCGGAGTCCCGGCCTCGAACCGGGCCGGTGGCTCGCGGTAGGTCACCCGGTCCGTGTGCACTTCGCAGATCATCTCGCCACCACCCATGTACGGGGGCAGGGTGCCCAAGATCTCCCGACGGCCCCAGAGCGCCCCGATGCCCATCGGGCCGAGCGTCTTGTGGCCGGAGAATGCGACGAAATCCACGCCCAGGTCGCGGACGTTGACGGCGCGGTGCGGCGCCGATTGGGCCGCGTCCAGCACGACGACCGCTCCCGCGGCGTGCGCGCGGTCGGCGATCTGCCGAACCGGATTCACGGTCCCCAGGACGTTCGAGACGTGGGTCAGGGCGACGACCTTGGTCGGCTTCGACAGTTTCGCCTCGAGGTCGTCCATGCGGAGCCGGCCCTCGTCGTCGATGTCGACGAACTCGAGCTCGATCCCGATCTCGGACCGCAGGAGATGCCATGGGACGATGTTGGAGTGGTGCTCCATCACCGTCGTCAGGACGCGGTCCCCCTTGCGGAGGTAGCCGTGCGCGAGGCCGTGGGCGACGAGGTTGATCGCCTCGGTCGTCCCGCGGACGAAGACGACCTCGTCCGGGTCGTCCGAATGGAGGAATCGCGCGACGCGCGCCCGGGCCGCCTCGTACGCGGCCGTGGCCTCCTCGCTCAGTTCGTAGGCGCCGCGATGGACGTTCGCGTTCTGGTGGCGGTAGAACTCCTCCTCGGCGCGGAGGACGGCGAGCGGCTTCTGGGAAGTCGCGGCCGAGTCGAGGTAAACGAGGGGCTTGCCTTGATTCGTCCGCGTGAGGATCGGAAAGTCGTCTCGACAGCGCGCGACGTCCATGGGGGTCCGAGAGGCGGCGGCCCCGTTCAGTTCCCGCCCGCGGCGGCGATACCAACCCGGACCCAGTCGTACCCCTTCGCCTCGAGCTGTTCGGCGAGCTCGCGGCCGCCGGAAAGGGCGACGACCCCGTCCACCATCACGTGGACGACGTCGGGCTTCAGGTACTTCAGAATCCGTTGGTAGTGGGTGATCACGAGGATCCCCGCGCCGGGATTGTGCAGTTTCGCAACGGTTTCGCCGACGGCGCGGACCGCGTCGATGTCGAGCCCGCTGTCCGGTTCGTCGAGGATCGAGAACATTGGAGTGAGGGTCGCCATCTGGAGCACCTCGACTCGCTTCTTCTCGCCGCCCGAGAACCCCTCGTTGAGGGAGCGCTTCAGGAGCGCCTCGTCCATCTCGAGATAGGCGAGGTGCGTTTTCAGGTCCTTTCCGAACTGGTCGGAATCGGCGTTCTCCGCCGTGTGGCGCTGCATGTAGGTGGTCCAGAGGAACTTCGACAGCGACAGTCCCGAGACCTCCTGGGGGTACTGGAATCCGAGGAACAGGCCCGCGCGAGAGCGCTGGTCGACCGGCATCGTCAGCAGGTCCTTCCCGTCCAGGAACGCGTGGCCGGCCGTCACCTTGTACTTCGGGTGGCCCATCAGGGCGTAGGCGAGGGTGCTCTTCCCCGAGCCATTCGGGCCCATCAGCACCGTAAGCTCGCCGGACCGAAGGGTCAGGTTGACCCCCTTGAGGATCTCCTTCCCGCCGACCTCGACGTGGAGGTTCTGGACGTCCAAAATGTGGGTCGCCGGGGCGTCGCCGTTCGAGGTCAAATCTGCTCCGAATCGAACGAGCCGATAGCCTTATTTAAGCATGGCGCGGTGTCTAAACTCCTACGGGGAGCCGGAGCCTCCGGGAGCATCCAGATCGATGGCCGCGGGCGACATTCGCATCGGCGAAGGGACCCGCGGCAAGATCATCGAGGAGCTCGCCCATTCCCCGAAGACCGCGCGCGACCTTTCGCGCACCCTCGGCATCCAGGAGTCGGCTGCCCGCGGACACCTCGACCGGCTCGAGGAGCGGGGCCTGGTCGTTCCCACGTTCCGACGCGAGGGGGTGGGTCGGCCGCGGAAGCGCTACCTCCTGACCCCTCAGGGACAAGAACTGTTCCCGCGCCGGTACGAGCTCCTCTTGGACTCGGTCATGGAGGAGCTGCTCGCTCGGGAAGGCGAGGGGTTCGTGTCGGCGCTGTTCGCCGAGGCCGCCAAGCGGATGGCGAAGCAGATCGCCCGCGAGATCCCTCCGGACGCGGCACCCGTGGACCGGGCCCAGGCGCTCGCCGCGGCGCTCAATCACCTGGGGTTCCGATGCACCGTTGCGTCTTCGCCCACCGGCGAGCTGAAGATCGTCCGGACCAACTGCGTGTTCCGCCACAACGCGCTCACTCACTCCTACCTGCTGTGCGAGGTATTCGACAAGCACCTCACCGAAGAACTCCTCGGCCAAGTCGGACTCGACCTGCAGGACTCGATCACCCGCGGCGGGATGCGATGCACCCACCTGATCCAGCTGCGGTAGCCCGCGACGAGGTGCTCGTCCAGCCGTCCGTCGCCCGGCGGTTGGGAGAGCTCGCACGGCGCCGAGCGCCGCGCGAGGTGGGCGGCGTGCTGTTGGGTTCGCAACGCCCCCGGGCCCCTCGAATCGATTCGTACGTCGAGCTCCGCAACATCGCCGACGGGGGTTCGGCGTTCCGCGCGGACCCGCGCGAACTCCGCTCCTGGATCTATCCGTCGGGTCGCAGCCCGTCCCTCGCCGTCGGTTTCTTTCACTCCCATCCCGCCGCACCGGCCCGCCCCTCGAGTCTGGATTCGCGGGCAGCGGCGTGCGGGTACTGGCACGGGATCATCGGTCAATCGGGCGACCTTCGGCTGTTCGTCCGGGAGCGACCCGGTACCCCACTGCGTGACCTCGACGTGCGATCGGAGCCGGAGCTTGCGGAGTGAGCGCGAAGGTTCCCCCGATCCTCGTGGCACTGCCGCCGAACCTTCGGGAGCTCCTCGAGGAGCCTCCGGACACGATCGAGGGGACCGGCGCGACCGTGGACGAGGTCCTTCGCGCCCTGAGCGAGGAGTTTCCGGTGCTCTCCCCCCACCTGTTCTCACCAGCCGGCACGATTCGGACCAGCCTCATCGTGCTGCTCAACGACGATGACGTTCGATACCGTCAACGCGGGCGCACACCCGTGAAGCCGGGCGACCGCCTCGTTCTGGTCCCGGCCTTGGCCGGAGGTTCGCCAACGAGACGCCGGCGCGCCCGGCCTTCGAGCCAATCCCTGTCCACTGAGGAGCGACACCGGTACAGTCGCCACCTCCTCCTCCCGGAGGTCGGCGAGACCGGTCAGCGCCGCATCCGAGACGCGAAGGTCCTCATCGTGGGCGTCGGCGGCCTCGGCGCTCCCGCCGCGCTCTACCTCGCCGCGGCGGGGGTCGGAACAATCGGCCTCGTGGACGGCGACCGGGTCGACACGTCGAACCTCCAGCGCCAGGTTCTCTACACGACCCGAGAGGTCGGCGCCCGGAAAACCGGCGCCGCCGCGCGGCGGCTCCGCGCGCTCAACCCGAACATCCAGGTCGTCGTCCATCCCGGCCGTCTGACCAGCGAGAACGCGTTGCGGGTGATCCGCGGCTACGACATCGTTCTCGACGGAACGGACAATTTCCCGACGCGCTACCTCGTCAACGACGCATGCGCGCTCCTCCACAAGCCGTACGTCTACGGCTCGGTCTACCGATTCGAGGGCCAGGTGTCGGTGTTCGACGCGCAGCGCGGACCGTGCTACCGATGCCTCTTTCCCGAACCGCCGCCGCCGGAGCTGGTGCCGTCGTGCGCGGAGGGCGGCGTCCTCGGCGTGGTCCCCGGGCTGATCGGGATCTGGCAAGCCACCGAGGCGCTCCAGTTGGTCCTGGGGACCGGCGAGCCGTTGATCGGTCGGATCCTCCTGATCGACGCCTTGAGCGCGGGGGTTCGGGAAGTTCGGGTCCGCAAAGATCCGCGCTGCCCTCTGTGCGGCCGCCACCCGACGCAGAAGGGGCTCATCGATTACCCCGCGTTTTGCGGAGCCCCGACCGAGGGCGAGCGCGTACCGACCGTCGGAGCGAGCGCGCTCGCGACCGAGCTCCGTCGCCGAGTTCGCCCGAAGTTGATCGACGTCCGTGAGCCAGGGGAGTGGCAGATCGCGCACCTCCCGAACGCGAAGTTGATCCCTCGTGCGACGTTGGAGCGACGGCTCGTCGAGGTCCCGCGGGACCGACCGGTCGTCGTGTACTGCAAGTCCGGCCGTCGGTCCGCCGACGCGGTCCGACTCTTGGCCTCCCACGGATTCGCGAACGTCCGGTCTCTCGCCGGCGGTCTCGATGCTTGGGCGGAGACCGTCGACCCCAAGATGCCGCGGTACTAGACGGCCGATCCCCGCCCCCACTCGGGCCTAGGAGACGGTTCGCGCGACGGGCGCGAACGATCCGAGTCGAACCTCGGTATTGTACGAGCGGACGCGACGGCCGAGCTCCTCGGCAAACGTTCCGGGGTCTTTCGGAGAGATGAACAGCGGGACATCCCCGGCGGTCACGAGCACCCCGGGCGACACGGTGTGGATCGCGTCGAAGGTTTGGATGAAGGGGCTCCACATCCGACCCCGCCACCCCCACCCTCCGAGGAAGCTCACCGGGCCGAGGTCCCGGAGATTGGCGAGCTGCACCATGCGGACCTCCTCGAGGCGGACCGTTCGCGAGCCGAAGATTCGGCGCGCGTAGAGCGCCCGGTCGTCGAGGACATAGTAGGTCGACGCGAACCGGGCGAGGAACAGCAGGATGACCGCGACGAGGAACTCCGGCACGATGGGGTTGGAGCTGAATCGGGTGTGCCCGGTGGCGTAGACGATCAGGACGACAAGGATCAGGTAGAGAACGACGACGGGGATCGATATCGGGGCCCCGATCCGCACCCGACCCCGGGCATCGGGCGTGAACGGCATCCGAGGTCGAACGCGGACCACTCCTGATAACGATTCTCGCGCGGAGCCCCGCGCCGAACGCGCCGGTGCTCGGGAAGAGCTACTTCTTCGGTTTCTTCACCGGAAGTTCGGTCGCGTACTTCCGTGCTCGCGCGGTCCAAGACGCTGCGAGCGGCAGGTCGACAAGCACCTTCTCCGGAAGAACGACGTACTCCCGCATCGGACGCCCGGGCATGGGCTCCAAGGGCCGAGCTCCGAGCTCCTTGTGGGCCAGGGCTCGGTCGGCTTCCGAGAGTCGAACGAAGACGCTGGTCCCGAATACACCGAGAAACATGTTGCCCCGAACGAACGCTGCGGGCTGCCCGAAGACCGGACGCTCGACGGCCTCGGGAACCTCCTTGAGAAGTACTCGGAATGCCGCTACCGCGTCGCCGCCGGCCTTCGGCATCTTCATTCCGGCCACGTCCACGGGAGGGACGTCGGTCAGATAACGGCCCCGAGAGTGGTCGTCGCGGCCACAACCGCACTCCACGCATCCGAAGCCCTTGTGGCTCCCGCTCGGTGTGACCGTGACCGAAATCGATCCCGAGATTGCGGGGATGAAGCGGATGCCGTCCACCTCGACGCTACTCCCGTAGAGCGGGGGCAAGTCGGCGCAGACGAGTATCGTCCCCGACACCCCTCGGTTGTCGCTGACCATCGGGCACCGCAGCGTGACCCGGCGAAGGAAGCCCCGCTCGTCGTCTTCTCCGTCATGTCCAGCGGGGCGGACATCGCACCCCCTGGGCGCTCATCGCGGTGGCCCCTCGACCGCGCGCGTCGCTGATAAAGCTCGCGCGGGATGGGGAAGTGCGCAGCCACGAAATGACGGAACCGAACTCCCAGACGATGTGCCCGAACTGCCAAACCGTCGTGGTGGTGGAGCCCAGTTGGCGGCTCGTCCAATGCTCGAAGTGCGGCGCGATGATCACGCGAATGGGCGAAGACAGCTCGTTCGACTGAATCGCGGCTCCAAGCTCCCGCCCCGCGCTCCTCGCGGACCCATCATGGACCTCGCGAAGCACCTCGGAGTCGGTTTGTCCGACGCACTCAAGGAACGGGCCGATTCGTTCCTTGGGAGGAAGTCCGCCGCGACCCCCTATTGATACACCCTTATTGCGAGTAGGTGCGCGGAGCCACCACTCCCTGCCATGCTGAAGGCGGCACGCGCGGATCCCGTGGTCAACCCACCGAAGTCACCGACCTGAACGAACGCCAACAAATACAGACGGAGATAGTACTGATGGCCCGAGACCAGTCCGTTGTCGTGGTAGTGCACATAGTCAGAGAAGTTCATCTGTACCCTGCCGTTCGCGGGTGCAGATCCATTTCCGGTTGTGTAGACCCCTTGAGCGACCGCCCCCACGGCGGAGTCGCAACCTCCATAGTGGGAAGTTCGGTCAAACAGGCAATCGATGGGGAGGAGGAAATATTCCGAGTAAAACGTACCGTTCGAGCTGCTGGCCCCCGCAGATAGATTGTAGACGAAGGTGAACGATCCATTCCATTGGGCATTGAACTTGTAGGTACCGTTTGTCGGCACAGTGAAGTTCACGTCGGTGATGCCTGCGTGTGCGTGCTGAATGGCGTACCCAACCGAGCCGTTCGAGCAGGCCGTCATGTCGGCAAGGATCGCCATCGTGGCCTTTCCGCTCGTCACATCGAAGGTCGGCGCCGACGTAACTTGAGCAGCCACTCCACATCCATACAGCGAAGGTCCCCGCGCGTTGGCAAACGCCGCCGCTCGCGTAAAGGGCGGAGTAAATCGATCCCAGGTGTGTATGGTGGGGGTGGCCGCCGAGGCCAAGGGGGCTGCGATGGCGGTGAGCGCCAGAAGGACGACGGCAAGCGCGGAAACGATCCCGGGCGGGCCTCCACGGCACGCGAGGGGCAAACGGGCGCCAATGGACCGTAGCGCGGTTGCCACGGCACGTTAACGGTCTGCACATGATGAGCTCGCGGGTCCAGACGGCAGCGGGATTCCGAGCGATTGCGGCCCTCGTCGTTGGGCCTAACCGTCGAGGGTTCTACGTGGAGACTGTCGTTCCCGCAGGCAGATACGGGCGCGCGGGGTACCCCCATCGGGGGAGCGGGGTCCATGGAGCAAGCGGTCCAGGACACTGCAGCCGCATCCCGGGTCTACGACATCCTCGGCGGCATCGACCGCCGACCGGTCGGACTGACCCGCAGACTCCGAGGAAGGGTCGAGAGACTCTCGCCCCTCTGGGGAGGGTTGCTCGTGATCGGAATCGCGGTGGGCCTGTTCGCGGGAGCCCTCGCCGGGGTTACCCTCGCCCTCGCGGGAAATGGTTCGTTGATCTTCGTCGTCCTGGGAGTTCCCGTCATGGTCGTGTCCGCCGCGACCGCCGCGCATCTCACTCCCCCCCGGGTCACCGACCTGCTGGATTAGCGGCGAAGTTGGGGGCGACCGCAGCGCGTCGCGTGAAATCTCTGCCGACCCTCGTCGGGGGAATGTCCGTCGATCCCTACGCGGGAGAGGGAGAACGGATGGACACCTTAGCTCTCCGAGACCAGAATCCCGCCGCCGAGACGCCGGCGAACAACACGGTCAGGACGCCTCCCGCGACGAGCGCCGCCGCGTCCACATGCCACAAGAACGCATCGGCGAGAAGATTCGCCAGCTGAGTCACCGCGACGAACGCGCAGAAGTGGGGAACCCAGCGGATGCTCCACGCTGTGAATCGGCCCGGGGACATCGGATCCGGTAGGTCTTCTCCCTTCATCAGGATTCTGCCGGAGCCGTACAGGGTCTCGATCCTCGGCGCTCATCCCGGCCCTGTCATCGACCCCGCGGTCCCTGCATCCAGGCGCGGCGGACCTCGCCCACGGTTGTCGCGCTCCTTTCGGAGCCATATACCCGGACGACATTGGCTCGATCATGACGGGCCTTGACCGGGTCACGCTCGAATACCTGACCGACGTAGTTCTGAACGAGCATGCAGATCGGATGGACCGCCTCTTCTCGCTCCGGCTGCTTGCCGACGAGGCACTCGCCCCCCCGGCGGCCTTCCTCCGGCGCGACACCGAAGCGATGGAGCTGCTTGGGAGGATTGCCGCGGAGTGCACGGACAGCTTCATCCGGAAGTTCGCTCTCCTCGCGGTCCGTCGGCACCAGATTGCTGCGTCCGCAGCCGAGACGGTGCGGCTCCGGTAATCGGGCCGTCGCGCATCCGATCCCACCAGGCCGCCTGCGCTCCTCGCGGTCCCGTCATCGAACGCGCGCGCTCTCGAGAAATCTCGCGAAGAGGATCCGCGGCCCAAACTCTGAGGGTGACGGGGTCCGCGCCCCTGCCCTCGACGGTGGGGGAAAGAAAGCGCTTCCGTCTCAACTTCGGAGGATGGGCGGTCGCCAGGGGAACTCCTAAGTGCTGAGCAAACGTCGTCGGCGTGCCCGGGGAGAAATTCGAATGTCGTCCGGTGCCGAGCGACCGCCATGCGGCGTGGCCGGATTCCGCCGGAATTCGCGAACGCTCGTGTCGGTCGCCGTCGTGGTGGCGGTTGCAAGTCTCGCCATCAGTCTGGGCTTGCCGGGTCCAGTGGTTCCGCCCAGTGGGCTGCAGTACGCCGCCGCCCTGCGTGGGCTCGCAAGCGTCGCTGTACCGCCGGATTCTTCCTCGGCCAACATGGTCTACGACGCGGCGGATAGGTACGTCGTGCTTTTCGGCGGACTGACGGCCACATCCGGGATTGGTGGATCGAACCAAACGTGGACGTATAGCAACGGAACGTGGTCGCAGCTCCACCCTGCCGTGTCGCCGCCGGGCCGCGCTTGGGCCATGATGGCCTACGATTCGTCGGACGGCTACGCGGTCCTCTTCGGCGGATTGAACGCCTCGCCGGCGTACCACGATCTCCATGATACCTGGATATTCAAGGGGGGGAATTGGACCCAGCTCCACCTGTCCGTCCATCCGAGCGCACGCGACTCTGGGATGATGGCCTACGATTCCACGGATGGGTACGTGGTCCTGTTTGGAGGGGCGGTGAAGCCTCACACCCGGCCCCTTCCCCTCCAGAACTCGACGGTCTACTACAACGACACTTGGACATTCTCGGGCGGCCACTGGCACAACGCTCCGACGGCGAGCCGTGGAAATCCCATCGCCCCGCGGGCCGAGGGACTTCTGAGCGACAATCCATCCGGCCACGGGGTCTACCTCCTCGGCGGTTTGGTGAAGTCTGGGCCCGGGCGCGCACTCGGCGCCCAGCAGCCGTGGGCTTTTTCCGCCGGTCTCTGGAGCAGGACCAGCCTCTGCACACTTCCTGCGAATCGTACCTGTTGGTCAGGTGCATCCACGGGTGCGATGGCCTACGACGCTCACTCAAGTCAACTCGTCCTTTTCGAGACCAACATCCAGATTTATTGTCCCGGCCAAATTGGATCCATGACGTTGGAGCGCTCGGGTGGAATCTGGTCGGTTACACAAGTGTGCAAGGGAACTCCCCCGGCGCGGTTTTGGCCCGCCATGACCTACGACGGTGCCGATCGGTACATGCTGCTTTTCGGCGGGGCGGGGCAGAGCAGCACGAATTACACGATCGATACCTGGGCGTTCCATAACGGCACTTGGCACGTGGTCTGACCCGAGTGCCTCGAGGTATCTCGTCTCACAACTCACGACGGTGTGGGTTGGGACGACCCCACCGGCCGCGCTCGTCGCGGTCCGCCCACGACCGCGCGCTCCCTACTTCAAGCTCGCGCGGCGGCTGCCTGCGACAGTGATGTAGCCTGGGAAGGCTCTCGGAGCGCGGGGATTGGGTGAGGGCAACGTGGTCAAAGGGATTCGTCCTCACCGTGGTCGTCTTCCGGTCGCGGGCGTTGGCGCCGCCGTCTGGACTCTGGCTCGACCACAGCTACCTTCCCGCGATTACATTGAGATCTGTCCGGGCGCGTTTGGTAGCGCTGTGAACATCAGCTACCTCGGAAACCGGAGTGGGTTTCTCTCCACGGGATGCTTCCCGGAACCCTTCGTCTGCTATGCCCGCTTCGCTCCGCCGGGTTCGAACATCTCCCTCGGATTCGGTCTCCACAGCTATGACCTCAACAACTCGCACGTGATCCAGACTCTCTCCGTGCTGCCGCCGTACTCTTTGGCCTCATATTCTCCGAATGCCCCGGTCACCATCGCACCGGGCGGGAATCTATCGTTCGGGGTTCCCGTCGATGTTCCGACCACGCCCGGGTCCTATGGCCTTCCGGGCGCATCCCTCACCGTTCTCTAGCCCGGCCGTTCCGCGAGACGTCCGTCGGTCGGGCCCGCGCTCCTCGCGGTCTCGTCATTGACCGCGCGCCTGCGGTCGTGTGCAATCCGGTCGGGCGAGGCCCACTATAGGAGAGTCATGACCTTGACGTCGAACTCCACGGGAGTCTCTTTCCCGCTGGCAGGACACCGCATCGAAGTCGCCCCCGATTCTCGAGGGTCGTACCGAATCGTCGAAGTGATTCCGCACTTGCGAGAAGGGAAGGGAAGCTCGACCGCGGCCATCCTCTGCCCACCGATGAGGTTCAACATTAGCCTATCCGAATTGATAATCCGAGGGGAGCTCCACCCGGTTTCGCTGCTCGGGGTCATCTCATCGCCCGCGTCGGTTTTCCGGGCGCCGCGAAGGGGCGTGCTCGTGTTTCTTATCGTACTTCCGGCTTCAATCGCGCCATGCGGGCAGCCTGGATCTTGCTTTTCATCGGCCTCGTCCTCCTCATCGTCGGATCCGTCTACGCCCAGTACTACGCTTCCAGCGTGTATCCCTCCGAGCGATCCAAGAGCATCCAGAGCTGCGAGCGCTACAACGTCTCGGCCGGGTGCGTGACGCTGTCGCCAGCCTCTGACCAAGGGCCGTTTGTCCTCGGCGAGTTTGCGGCGGGTATCGGGGTCGTCCTGCTCTTCCTCGCTCTCGTCGCCTTCATTTGGCCGCGATCGCGAGCTCGTCGCCGGCCTCCACAGTGACCTAGCGCCCCCGCTCGTCGCGGTCGCCCGTCAGTGGCCGCGCGGTCCCCACGTCAAGACCGCGGCGGCCTTCGGCTGGATTCCGCTCGGGTCTCATTTCGGCGCGAGGTATTCCTCGTGCGAATTCAGTTGATGTCGAACTCGTTGCCTTCCGGGTCC
>JAKIWE010000024.1 GCA_022750195.1 Thermoplasmata archaeon
GCTGCCCGCATCTCGGCGTCGTCGGCCTCGACCCTTGACCTGCACAGCACCACGAAGTCGTCCGCGTAGCGGACGACTTCTCCGACGCCGTGTTCGGCCCAGGCCCGGTCGAACGCATGCAAGTAAATATTGGCGAGGAGCGGCGAGATGACGCCGCCCTGAGGAGTTCCCGCGACCGTCTCG
This sequence comes from Thermoplasmata archaeon, assembly GCA_022750195.1. Lineage (GTDB taxonomy): Archaea > Thermoplasmatota > Thermoplasmata > Lutacidiplasmatales > UBA184 > Lutacidiplasma. The sequence goes on from JAKIWE010000024.1 coordinate 184, forward strand.
GTCAGCTCCCCGTTCGCCAGTACACCTGCTGTGAGCCACTGCCGGATCAGCTTGAGCACACGACGGTCCGACACCCGCTCGGTGACCAGTGCGAGCAGCTGCTCGTGGTCGATCGAGCCGAAGAAGTCTTTGATGTCGGCCTCGAAGACGTACTCGTTGCCTTCGATGAAGCCGATTCGCAACCTCTCCAGGGCGTCGGTCGCCGAGCGCTTCGGCCTAAAGCCGTAGCTGCAAGGGAGAAAGTCGGCCTCGAAGATTGGCTCGAGGACGATCTTCGCCGCCTGCTGGGCGACTCTGTCCTTGACAGTGGGGATGCCGAGCGGGCGCATCCGCCCGTCCGGCTTTGGGATCTCCACCCGTCGCACAGGGCGTGGGCGGTAGATGCCTGCACGGAGGTCCTCCTGCAACTGCTCGATCATCAGATCGACGCCGAAGGCCTCCACCAGCCCCAGGGTCAGCTTGTCGACCCCGGCGGCTCCACGATTGGCTCGCACCCGCTCCCACGCCTCCCACAGGACGTCACTCCTGTAGATGCGGTCGTAAAGGGCGTGGAAGCGACGACCCGGAGACTGCTTGGCCGCAGCCCATAGCCGGTTCTGGAGTTGTCGCACTTTGGCGGGGGGAAGATGCTTCCCCTCGGGGAAGTTGGACGGGGCGGTCCCCGTCATGCCCTCGCGCTTACCTCCGTTGCCGGAATGACCGAAGTCGGGGTCCTTCCCTGGTGCTCGGGCAGACATCACCCTCCCAGGTACTACGACCCCGTCGGACTCCCGCTCGCCTCCGGACGATTTCACCACTGGCTTATACGTCCGGTCTTTGCTGACGAGGCTGGCGAGACGGGTCTCTCCTGTTCCGAACAAGACCGTGCGTGCGTGCCGCTCCCCCTACCCCGGGGGGACCCGACCAGGGGCGTCTCCGGAACTTGCCAGTCGGTCGGACGTGGGCCTTCGCCGTGACGTGAGCGGCTCGGCTCCCCCGTTGTGAGTGTGACGAGGCTGCAGGACTCGGACCGGGTGGTCCTACGGCCCGCACGCTTGCTCCCTCCAAAGAGGCTTTTGACACCCCGCTCAGCCCGCCGCCTCTCGGCGACGAACCGGGGCCTGCTACCGGGCTCTCCGGCGATTACCCGGACGGGACTTGCACCCGTTGGTCTTGTCCAGCTTCTAGGACGCACCACGACCCCACCCTAAGGACTCGATGGGCGCACCGAAGTGCGGGACGCCTTAGTTGTAGACCCAGACCTCGGCGCCGATCGGATCGAGGTTGTTCGCCCAGATCCAGTCGATCGCCTCGTCGCTCACCCGCACGCACCCGTGCGACACCGGGTAGGGCGGGACGTACCCGTCGCCGTGGAGGGCGTAGCCCTCGAAGAAGTAGCGGGGCATCCAGAGCTGTCCGAGTGGATCCGTCACCAGGCCGTTCTTGGCCGCGTAGGTGTTGTACACGCCGGTCGGCGTAGTGGCGACGTCGGTCTGACCGCTCTCGACGTAGGTGTACCCGCCGCCCGTCGACGTGTTGAGCGTGTATTGCAGGTGGCCGTTGTCGACGAACATCACGAGGTCGTCGGTCAGGTCGACCTCGATCACGTAGCCGGACGTGCTGCGCGGGTGCGGCTGCAGGTGGTGCGCCAGCGCGGCCCACACCGCGGAGCCGGCGACGCCGTCACGGGTGAGGTTGGCCGCCTTCTCCAGCGCCCAGACTGCCTGCTCGGTGCTGTCGTCGAAAGAGCCGGAGGTCGTGTCGACCCAATACCCGAGGGCGTCCAGCTCCTGTTGCAGCTTGACGACGGTGGCGCCGCTGTCGCCGGGGCCGACGGTCGGCTCCGGGGGCACGACGGGCGGTGGCGGGGGCGGCGGGAGCGCGAGCGGCAGGAGCCAGTAGCCCTCGCCGTCCGGCGTCGGGACGAGCGACGTGACCTGCGCCTTGGCGGCCGCGACCGCCGCGCCGTCGAGGGCGCCGCGGTACTTGGCGTAACCGTAGGTGAACACACCACCGTCCGCCGCCACGAGCCAGTAGCCGACGCCGCCGGGAGCGGCCGCCATGCTGACGATCGGCGAGTTCAGCCTGATGTTGCCGGCCGAGCCGTGGTAGCGGGCCGAGCCGAAGGTGAAGATGCCGCCGTCTGAGGCGACGAGCCAGTAGCCCTCTCCGTCGCCGGCCGCCGCCACGCCGACGATCGGCTTGTTGAGGTGCCTCCCGCCGGTCGAGCCCTTGA
>JAKIWE010000025.1 GCA_022750195.1 Thermoplasmata archaeon
TTCCGCTCGGCGCAGCCGACGAGAAGAAGTCCGCTGCACCCGGCACCGTCGAGGCTTGGGGACGAGCAGAGACCAATCCCGTCGGGGGTTGGTACGGCCTCCGGAAGGGCTACCGCGGCCGTTTTGGCATGTATCTCCCGCCCCTGTTGGAGGCACTCGGACTCGCCGAGGTGACGCACGACCCGCGCAACAATCGGATGCGGGCCATCTGAACGCAGGCATGGTCGCGAGCGGTCTCCCACGCGTCGCGGTCATTGATCGGGTCTCGCGCCTGGGGTCCGTGGCCGGCTCCGTCTTCGGTCAGACGGCGAGCGCAGATCGGTCGGCTCGTTCCCCAGGTCCAAAGCGTCGGCCTGATCCCGGCGTGACGCAGCCGACGGCGAGGCCGGCGAGTGGGTGAGCGGATGCTGTAATGAACCCTATGCGGCACTTCCCGACCGAGCCGGACCGATGAGAGCTCTCTTCCCTCGGCCCGAAACCGATGTCGACCCGGTCCTCGCCTACGCGCTTCCCGAAGGGGTCGGTGACGAGCGACCGTTCGTCCGGTGCAACATGATCTCAACCCTTGACGGCGCGATCACTTTGGACGGCCGCTCCGGCATGCTCGGCGGACCGGCCGACCGGCGGGTATTCCAGGCTCTCCGCTCCCTTGCCGACGTGATCCTGGTCGGGGCGGGGACCGCCCGGGCCGAAGCGTACGGACCCGTGCTGCTTGCCCCCGAGCTCCGGGCACTGCGTGAGCGACGGGGGCAGCCGCCGGTGCCTCCCATCGCGCTCGTGACCCGCTCGGCCAACCTGGACTGGTTTTCGCCGTTGTTCACGGAGGCGGAGGTACGCACCATCGTCCTCACCACGATCGACTGTGACCCGGGAGAGCGTCGGCGGGGCGAGGGGGTCGCAGACTTTGTCGTCGCCGGCGATGCCCGTGTGGACCCGGCTCAGGTCCTCGAATATTTCCACGGTGCCGGGTACCACTCGGTGCTGCTCGAGGGAGGCCCCGGCTTGAACGCAGACGTCGTCCACGCCGGATTACTCGACGAGCTCTGCCTGACGCTGTCCCCGTGCCTCGTGGCAGGTGACGGTCCTCGTGTCCTGGCCGGGGAGGAGCTCGAGAGACCGTTGGGCCTTGCCATGGTGCGCCTCCTCGAGGATGAGGGCTTCCTCTTCTGTCGATTCGCCGTCGGGCCGGATCGTCAGGCCTGACGTGCAGCGGCCGAGCGAGCGGACATCCTCGGTCCCGAGGGCCATCTCCGCATGAGCCCGTCGGGCCATGATGGTCAGATGAGCGGACGCCGAGTCGCCGGTCTCGTGCTCACACCTGGTGCGAGTGCAGGCCGCGACCACTCCGGGCTGGTGGCCATCGACCACGCCGTCACGCCGCGTGGCATTGCGGTGGAGCGGGTGGAGTTCCCGGGACAGGCCGAAGGGAGGCGCCGCCCCGACACTCCTGCGGTGGCCATCCAAACCGTGCGCAGCGCCACGTCGTCGCTCGCAGAGCGCCTCTCGGTCCCGGTCGCCCGGATCGCCGTGGGGGGCCGTTCCTTCGGGGGCCGGATGTGCTCCATGGCCGTGGCCGAGGGCCTGCAGGCGTCCGCGCTGGTCCTCGTCAGTTACCCCCTGCACCCGCCGGGGCGGCCCGATCGCCTCCGGACCGAGCATTTTCCCGACCTTGACCTCCCGTGCCTGTTCGTCTCTGGTCGGCGCGACGCGTTTGCCACGCCCGAGGAGCTCGAACGGGAGACCGCCGCGATTCGAGGGCCGGTCACCCGCGAGCTCGTCGATGGCGATCATTCGTTGCGGAAGAGCGAGGCCGAGGTGGCCGATATCGTCGCCGAGTGGTTGGCCGCGCTCGCCTGAGTGCGGCAGAGTGGACCACCGAGAGAACCACCGACCGTCGGAGAAGAACGCCAAATCCGAGAGGAGGGCCGTGACCCACGAAGACCCGAGTCCCGGTGCTGACGACGAGCTCGTTTCCGAGCCGAACCGTGTCGATCAACAGGAGCAGGAGTCGTTCCCGGCCTCCGACCCCCATTCCGATTGGTCCGGGCCGCCTGACCCCCAGCCCGACAGAAACGACGAGGTCGGCGAGTAGGTCGCCGCCGGACGAGACGGGTTCACCGCCTGGAAACCCGGGTCAGAGGGCGGATCCGGCCCCCGACGACCGTCCAATTCTCTGGACACCACTCAATCTGGGACCCGATTCTGCCGTCTCAAGGGCAATGGCGGTAGCTGTCGCGGACCGGGACGGGGCGGAGACCCTGCGTGAGCGGGTGGGTGTCCCGGGCGAATCGTCGGGCGCACCCCACGTGCACGAGGCCCACCGGGTCCCCACCCGCGTCCGGGTGACCTTTGCCATCGCCGG
>JAKIWE010000026.1 GCA_022750195.1 Thermoplasmata archaeon
GCCCGGCTGTTCCTCAACGTCGAATTCTACGGTGCCGTCGTCCTCGAGGCGGTCGGGCTCCCCCGGGACCTGTTCACTCCGATGTTCGCCGTGGCCCGGACCGCCGGGTGGGCGGCGCACGCGATGGAGCAGGCAGCCGACAACCGGTTGATCCGCCCCGACGTGAATTACACCGGGCCGGCGCCGGGCCGGAAGTGGACCGTTCCGGCCGCGTGAGCGCCGGGCCTACGACTGGCCCTTGCCGGACTCGGACCGGTCGTCGACGACCTTGAAGTCGGCGTCGACGGGTCCGGTTCCGGAACCGTTCGAGGGAGGTGGGCTCGGGGGTTCCTCGGTGGCGGAGGCGGGCGGAGGGGTCCCCTCGGGCGGCGTGTTCGCGGCCGCCGCGGCCTCGTACAGCTTCTGGGCGACCGCGTGGAGGGCGCGGGTGAGCGCGTCGACCTTCGCCTCGAGGTCGGTCGACTCCTTCGCCGCCAGCGTGTCGCGTACCGCCTGCACCTTCGCCGTCACGTCCACCCGGTCCTCCTCGGAGATCTTCTCCTTGGAGTCGGCGAGGACCCGCTCGGCCTCGTACGTCAGCGATTCCGCCTTGTTCCGGGTCTCGACCTGGTGGGCCCGGACCTTGTCCTGGTCGGCAAACTGCTCCGCCTGCCGGAGCATCTTGTCGACGTCCTCCTTCGAGAGCTTGTTCGAGGCGGAGATCGTGATCCCCTGCTTCTTCCCCGACGCGAGGTCCTTCGCCGAGACGCTCAGGATCCCGTTCGCGTCGATGTCGAACGTGACCTCGACCTGCGGGGTGCCGCGCGGGGCCGGCGGAATCCCGGTGAGCATGAAGTCGCCGAGCGCGACGTTGTCCGCCGCGAGCGGGCGCTCGCCCTGGTAGACCTTGATCTCGACTGAGCTCTGGTTGTCCGCCGCGGTCGTGAATGTCTGGCTCTTCCGGGTCGGGATCGTCGTGTTCCGCTCGATCAGGTGAGTGAACACCCCGCCGAGCGTCTCGACGCCGAGCCGTAGCGGAGTGACGTCGAGCAGCAGAACGTCCTTCACCTCGCCGGCGAGGACCCCTCCTTGGATCGCGGCGCCCATCGCGACGCACTCCATCGGGTCGACGCCCCGCTCGAGGGGTCGGCCGACGGCCGTCTCGACGAACTTCTGGACCATCGGCATCCTCGTCGGACCGCCGACCATGACGATGGTGTCGATCTGCTTCTTCTCGAGCTTCGCGTCGCGGATCGCCTGGTCGAGCGGCGCCTGGCAACGTTGGATGATCGGCCGGACCAGGTCTTCGAGCTTGGCCCGGTTGACCGTGAGGGCGAGGTGCTTCGGTCCCTCGTTCGTCGCCGTGAGGAACGGGAGGTTGATCTGGGTCTCGAGCACGGAGGAGAGCTCGATCTTCGCCTTCTCGGCGGCGTCGCGCACCCGCTGCATCGCCATCTTGTCGGCGCGAATGTTGACCCCGGACTCCTTCTGGAATTCGCCGGAGATCCACTCGGTGAGCAGGTTGTCCATGTCGGTGCCGCCGAGCTGGGTGTCCCCGCTCGTCGAGAGGACCTCGAACACCCCGTCGCCGAACTCCATGATCGTGACGTCGAGCGTCCCGCCGCCGAGGTCGAAGACGAGGATCTTCTGCTGCTTGCCGCCCTTGTCGAGCCCGTAGGCGAGCGAGGCGGCCGTCGGTTCGTTGATGATCCGGACGACGTCGAGACCGGCGATCGCGCCGGCGTCCTTGGTCGCCTGGCGCTGGTTGTCGTTGAAGTAGGCGGGGACGGTGATGACCGCCTTCTCGACCTTCTCGCCGAGGAACGCCTCCGCATCCCGGCGGATCTTCTGGAGGAGGAACGCCGAGAGCTGCTGAGGGGTGTACTCCTTCCCGGCGAGGCGGTACTTCGAGTCCGTCCCCATCTTCCGCTTGAAGGCGGTGACGGTGTTCTCCGGGTTGGAGACGGCTTGGCGCCGGGCCGGCTCGCCGACGAGGAGCTGCCCGTCCTTCGTGAAGGCGACGTAGGAGGGGAACGCCTTCCCGCCTCCCACCGTCGTCCCTTCGGCGCTGGGAATCAGGACGGGTCGCCCGCCTTCCAGCACGGCGGCGGCGGAGTTGCTCGTTCCGAGGTCGATTCCGATGATCTTCGTCATTGTGTACCTACCCTCCGGCCGAGAGAGCCGTCGTGCGCCCCCACCCGGCGGGTCAGCTTAAGTTAGTTTGCCCTACTATAAAAAGACGTTGCTGCCGACCGAGCGGGCGATTCCGGACCGTCGGCCGTCCCCGCCGACGGTCGCGACCGCTCCCGCAGGTCCGCCCGAGTTATACCGTTGTGCGGTTCGACGGCGGCCGATGGCCCGCGC
>JAKIWE010000010.1 GCA_022750195.1 Thermoplasmata archaeon
GAGAACGCGATCTCGAAGATGATGCGGATCCTCCGGGGCCTCGAGGGGTTCAAGGGGCGGATTGCCCACCCCGAGCTCGGCGCGGTGACCATCAATATCGGCACGCTCGCCGGCGGCAACCGGATCAACGTCGTTCCCAACAAGGCGACCGCGGAGGTCGATATCCGGTTCCCTCCGCCGTACTCCCCCGACCAGCTCTACCGGGAGATCGAAGAACACCTGCGCCGGATCAAGACCCCGTTCACGCTCCGCAAGATCGTCAGCATGCCCTCGGTCCAGATCGACCCGGCCAGCGAGCACATCCGTGTCCTCCGGGAGGTCGCAAGCGCGGAGACGACGGTCCTCGTCCACGCCTCCGAGGCGGTCCACTACAGCCAGGTGAACCCGCGCGTCGTGATCTTCGGCGCCGGGGAGGAGGAGCTCTCCCACCAGGCGAACGAGTACGTGAAGGTCGAGGCCGTGGCCCGGGCCACCGAGGTCTTCAAGAAGTACGCCCAGAGGCTTTCCACGGCCCGCGCGAGCTAGCGCCGGACCGTGAAGATCGCCCAACTGTCGACGCGCTTTCCGCCCGGCCCCGGGGGGGTCGAGCGCCACGTCGCCGAGGTCGCACCGCGTCTCGCCGCCCGGGGCCACGCGGTCACCGTCTACACGAGCGACCTTTACTCCGAGTTCCCCTTCCACCGACTGGACCCGACCGTCCCCCGACGGGAGGTCGTGAAGGGTGTCCACGTCCGGCGGCTACCGGTCTTTTCCCTCCCGTCGGAACTCCATTATCCGTTCTTTCGCGGGCTCGGCGCCGCCCTCGAAAGCGACCGACCGGACGTCCTTCACGTTCACACCTACGGGACCAACCAAGCGGCTGTCGCCCGGAGGTACGCTCGGGCGCACCGGGTCCCCTGGGTCTTGACCGCCCACTACCATCCCATCTGGTCTATCTACGGCGGCTGGCTACGGCATCAGATCCGCGGCTTCTACGACCGACGCCTCGCCGGGCCGATCGTGAAGGATGCCTCTCGACTCATCGTGCAGAGCCGGGAGGAAGAACGCCTCCTGCGCGTCAATGGCTTCGAGCTCCCCCCCGTGGAGATAGTCCCGCCCGGCTTCTCTCCGCTGCCCGCGCCGTTGGAGGGCGAGCGGCCGTTCGCGGCGAGCCTCGGTATCCAAGGTCCGTTTCTCCTGTTCGTCGGTCGCCTCGCCTCCAACAAAGGTCTCGTCGAGTTGGTGGAGGCCTTTGCGGCGTTGCGCCGAGCGCACCCGGAGGCGGAGCTGGTGCTCGTAGGCGAGGACGGAGGGATGGGGGACGCGGTCCGACGACGGGCTGCGGATCTAGGCGTGAGCACCGTGGTTCACCTCACCGGCTTCCTTCGCGACGAACGGCAGCTCGCCTCCGCCTTCTCGGAGGCCCGTCTCTTCGTGCTGCCGAGCGAGTACGAGGCGTTCGGGCTCGTTCTCCTCGAAGCCTTGGCGCACGGCACGCCGGTCGTGGCCTCGCGCGTGGGCGGGATCCCGGAGTTCGTACCGGACGGAAAGGCAGGAATCTTGGTTCCACCGCTCGACGTGCCGGCCCTAGGGTCGGCGCTCGAGAGCCTTTGGACCGACGAACCCCGTCGTCGTGCGCTCGGCGAGTTCGGTCGATCGCAGGTGGTTCCACGGTACCGGTGGGACGTCGTGGTCGAGCAACTCGAACGGATCTACGGTTCCGTGGTCGCCGGATGAAGATCGCCCAGGTGACGCTGCGGTTCGATGCTCCGGGGGGCGTCGAGTTCACGGTCCGTGAACTGACCAAGCGGTTCGTCGGGCGCGGGCACTCGGTGGACGTCTACGCGAGCGACCTGTACGACGAGGCGCACTGGGATCGACGCGCCGACTTCCGGGCGACGGTGGACGGAGCGCGGGTTCACCGGTTTCCGGTCTACAAGCGGGTGATCCCCGGGCTCACGCTCCCGCTCTGGCCCGGCCTCATGACCGCGCTCGCCGATTCGGAGGCCGACGTCATCCACGCCCATTCACACCGGTATGGTCACGTCCTCCAGGCGGCCGCCGTCGGACACCACCGCGACATCCCCGTAGTGATCTCGACCCACTACCACCCGGCGGACCGTCGCGAACCGCCCATCAAGCGCGGGCTCCTGCGCGTTCAGGACGTTGGATTCGGCGCCACCGCCTACCGCCACGCTGCCGCCCTGGTCGTCGAGACCGAGCTCGAAGCTCGGTTGGTCGGCGAGTTCGCCCCCCGTCACCTCATCCACGTGATCCCCCCGGGGATCGACCTCGAGCCCTGGTCCGCCGACGCCGGCGCTCCTCCCTCCCAGGAGCTCCCTCCACGGTACCTGCTCTACGCCGGCCGAATCGCTTCCAACAAGGGACTCCCCACCCTGGTGACGGCGCTGGCGCGCCTGCCTCCCTCCGTTCGAGTCCCGTTGGTGCTGATGGGACCCGATTGGGGTGAACGGGCGGCCCTCGAACACCTCGCCGACCAGCTGGGGGTCTCGAAGGAGGTCGTTTGGTTGGGGCACGTCCCCGACGAGCGGCAGCATCGGGAGGTCTTCCGCCGCGCCACCCTGTTCGTGTTGCCGTCGGAGTGGGAGGCGTTCGGACTCGTCCTCCTGGAGGCGATGGCCGCCGGCTGCCCTATCGTCGCCACGGAGGTGGGGGCCGTCCCCGAGGTTCTCGAGCAAGGTCGAGCGGGGAGACTGGTACCGTACGGGGACCCCGACCGACTAGCGGGCGCGATCCAAGAGCTCCTCGAAGACCCGGCGAAGGCACAAGGATTCGCCGTGCGGGGCACGCAACGCGTGACCCAGTACGGATGGGAGCAGGCGGTCGACCGTCACTTGGAACTCTACCGCCACGTCGGCGGCGGACCGGGTTAGAACTTCTACAGCTGGCGAAGCTCTTCGGCGATCTTTCCGAGCGCGGCCTTCTCGTCCCCGGACTGGAAAGGGACCAGGGAACGCAGCAGCCACGCCAGCAGTCGGGCCATCATGCGGCCAGCGCCTCGCGCGCGTAGGTCCGGAGGATGCCCATGCCCTTCCGCAGGTTCTCCCGCGAGGCGGCGAAGGAGAGCCGGAGGTGGCCCGCGCCGAGAGTTCCGAAGGCGTCCCCGGGCGTGGTGATGAGTCCGCGCTGGAGAAGGCTCCCGGCGATCTCCTGGGAGGTTCCCGGCCAGCTGAACCGTGGAAAGGCGTAGAACGCCCCGGCGGGCGGCACGACCTTCAGCCCCGGGATCCGATTCAGCCCGCGCGTGATGAGCTCGCGGCGAGCCCGAAACTCGCGGATCATCTCTCGGCTCTCCTCCGGCTCCGCGTTGAGTCCGGCGAGGACGGCCGCCTGCGCCGGGGTCGAGGGACACGCCATGATGTGGTAGTGGAGCTTGTTCAGCTCGACCGCGAGCGACCGCGGAGCGACGAGGAACCCGAGACGCCAGCCGGTCATGGCGAACATCTTCGAGAACGAGTGGACGACGACCGCCCGCTCCGTCAGACCCCAGACCGACTGGAACTGGCCCTCGTAGACCATCTCCTCGTAGACCTCGTCGGAGACGATCGTGAGCTCGTGCGCCTCGGCGAAGGCGACGAGCCTCTCGATGGTCGCCTTGGAGAAGACGCCGCCCGTGGGGTTCGACGGGGAGTTGACCACCAAGGCCCGCGTACGAGCCGTGACGCGCTTGGCGAGCTCGTCGAGGTCCGGCTGGTAGCCCCGGGACTCGTCTAGCGGGTAAGGCACCGGGGTCGCCCCGGCCAGGCGAGCGTGGGGCGCATAGAGAACGAATCCCGGGTCCGGCACCAACACTTCGTCGCCGGGGTCGTACAGGGTCAGGGCGGCCGTCATGAGGCCCTCCGAGCCGCTCCCGGTAATGATGATGTTCTCGCGCGAGGTGTCCGGAACTCGGTCGTGATAGCGCTCCGCCACTTTCTCCCGGAGCGCGGGTAGCCCGGCCGACGGGCCGTAGTGGTTCATCCCGTTCCGGACGGCGTCGCACAGGGCGTCGACGATCACCTTGGGGGGATCGAAGTCCGGCTCCCCCAGACCGAGGTTGATGGCGTTGGGGGGCGCCGCCTCGAACATCTTGCGAATGCCCGAGATTTCGACCTCGCGGACCCGCTGCGCGACCACCGGAGCCGCTCGACCGACCTTCACTTCATAACGGCTGTCCTGCCGTGCGTCGCTGTCGCCGACAATTTCCTTCCGTTATCGACATCACAACCCACATCTACCCAAACAGCTCCGCAACTCACGGAGGGAGAGCGACGACCGTCCGCGTCATCGTCGGGGCACAGTTCGGCGACGAGGCGAAAGGGAAGATCACCGACTTCCTTGCCTCGGACGCCCAGTACGTCGTCCGAACGGGCGGAGGTCCCAACGCCGGCCACACCATCCACGTCGGCGACGAGAAGGTCGTCCTCCACCAACTCGCGTGCGGGGTACTGCGGCGCGGAGTGACGGGGGTCTGCGGACCTGGGATGGTCGTGAACCCCGCCCAGCTCGAATCCGAGATCCAAGCCCTGGACGACCGACATCTGCTCCACGGCTCGATCGTGATCAGCGAGCGCGCCCACGTGCTGCTCACGCTCCACCAGCTCGAAGATGCTTGGGAGGAGCAGACACGGAGCAACCAGTCGGGTGGCGCAGGTTTGGGGACGACGCAGAGGGGGATCGGCCCCGCCTACCGAGACCGGTACGGCCGGTGGGGGCTTCGTTTTGCCGAACTGGTTCGCCCAGACCTTCTTGAGCAACGTCTCGAACTGCTCTACGCATCGAAACCCTACCTATCGAACCTCCCGTCGAGGGAGGAGCTGCAGCGGCAGTTGTCGGAGATCGGGGGTCGGTTGGCGCCCCAGGTACGGGCGACCGAACCCATCCTCTGGGGCGCGATCGAGCGCGGGGAGAACATCATCCTCGAAGGCGCGCAGAGCGCGCTCTTGGACGTCGACTACGGAACGTACCCGTACGTCACGAGCTCGCACCCAACCTCGGCCGGTGCGCTCGTGGGCAGCGGGATCCCTCCGCAGGAGCTCGACGAGGTGATCGGCGTCACGAAGGCGTACGCCACCCGGGTCGGAGTGGGACCCTTCCCTACGGAGGTGGGGGGAGAGATGGGGGAGTACCTTCGCCGGGTCGGAGGGGAGCAGGGCGCTACCACCGGGCGTCCCCGTCGGTGCGGCTGGCTGGACCTGGTACTGCTGAAGTATGCTTCGAGACTGAATGGATTCACTTCGTTCGCCGTCACGAAGGTCGATGTCCTGGGTGGGCTCGACGAGGTGCCCGTCGCCGTCGGTTATCGACTCTCGGACGGGTCCGAGGTGGAAGCCTATCCACCGGCGATCGCGGAGGAGCTGGCCAAGGCGACCCCCGTCTATCGCCGATTTGCCGGCTGGCCTGACTTCAACGAGCGTCTGCGGGAGCGAATCCGACGAGAGGGAGCCCACGCGCTGCCCGACCCGCTCCGTCGATTTCTGGAGTTCCTTGCCGTCCAGACCCGAGTCCCGGTGGAGTGGGTTAGTTACGGGCCTCGGCGCGACGAAACCGTCTGGATGGGGCGCGGCGCCCGTACACCCACCGCCGCCAGCCTGAGCCCGTGGTCGAGCTGACGGGAGACCCCCCTCCGCGGTCGAGCTGAGTACGAACCGGCGATCGTACTCCGCAAGGAAGCCACTTGCATTCCCGAGGCACCCTCTCGATGGCGAAGCGACAACCGAGACGCTTATCGGTGAAGAATCTGCTCTCGGTCGTCGTGGGCTCGTAGTCCAGCGGTGAAGACGTCGCTCTCACACAGCGAAGACCGCCGGTTCGAATCCGGCCGAGCCCACTTCGACAGGGGGTGTACCCAATTCGAGGTTTCTTGCACTACCCTCCTCCCTCCGCTTTCAGAGCAGCCCTTCGGACGCCCCCCCGCACCGGCGGTGCCGACGGCCCACCACCCTATCCATGGCGGGATCCTCGCGGGGTTGGAGTCGTGGATGCCGACCTACCTGATCACTGAGGTCGAGTGGCATAACGCGGAGAAGTCGAAGGAGTACCACACAAAGTCCGGGTCCACGCTGGAGAAATACGGGGGCAAGACCCTGGGCGCAGGCCCGGCACAGGCGGTCGAGGGAGACTGGCACCCGCCCCGTGTAGTACTCGTGGAGTTTCCAAACATGGATTCCCTCCAAACCTGGTATCGGTCCGCAGAGTACGCCCCGCTTCTACGCCTTCGCCACGAAGGGGCCACGACGGTCAAGATGGCGGCAGTCGACGCACCGGAGCACTCAGGGCTTTCGCCTCCGGGATTTGAACGTGGTCAATCCCGGCTCGCGCGCATGTGAGCAGAACTCCTCCGGGGTTCCTCTCGCGTCGACGTCGCTGCAGGAATTGGTCTGTTTTGACGTTGAAGGGCGCGGGGCAGACGGCCCCGACCGCCGGAGTCGACGGGGCAAGTTGTAACCAGTCCGATGAGCGACCCCTAACCTCCTCGCCGCATCCGTCGCGCTCTCCTTGACCGGGTCAGTGTCGATGTGAGTGCTTGCCCGGCCTCCAACCGCTCGAAGCCCAAGGACGGAAGCATCCTCGATCCGGTTTGCCTCGTGGTTCAAAGGGGAGTCAAGGAGGAGAGGTGCAACAGTACCGGCTGGCACGCCGAGGAACGGAGTCGGTGCGGCGAGGAAAGCTGCCTCTAATGATGGTCAACCAGAAGATGATCGAACGCGGCGGGTTCTTCGTAGTTCTTGATCGGAAACGTCACAATCAGATCCAACACGCCGTCAAACTCCTTGACTTGCTTTGCAATGTTCAAACCTGCTTGAGCGGTCTGGACCGGTAAGAGGAACTCTGTGGAATCCAGCTCGGGGCCGCCCTCAGGCGCCGGGAAGAGGTGCTGACTCATCGCGACCGGTTGCACGGGAAGTCGATCGGGGAAGCTCTCGGTAACTGCCGCGCGAACAGCATCCGTGCCGGCACCCCACGGAGAGACGACGGTCAGCAAGAGGACGGTTCCCCTGCCGCGCGTAAAATCGAGGTGGGGAAGATAGAAGATGCAGCTGCCATCGAGCAGGGTGTCAAGTCGTCGAAGAAAGTTTCGAGCTGACGTCCCTATGCGTTCTGCGGAGACGCGTCTCGAATTGTCGGGGTTTGAACGGACCTCTCGGACGATTCGCCAATCAGTAGCGTGCGGAATCGCAGTTGACGCCGGGAACACGACCGGAAACGGCTTGGAGATGGGCCGTCGATCGGGCTTTGATTCCTCCGGATCCGAGCCGATCCCGAAGGGCTGACCCGACCGGGTCGGCCAGATTCCCCCCACCAGGGTATCGCCGTAACTAATCGCGCCTGCCTCGTAGACAAGGGCGACCCCCGACAGCCTCAAGCGGTCCTCCATTTGTGGAACGCCGCCGGCTCCAAGCACCTGGAAGAACTGGCCCCCAAAAGATAGGCCAAACAAATCCGGGTTCGGGAATACTGAGGTCCGGAACAAGAATCCGGAGGTCGTCCAAGCCTCCATTCGATGGGCAATGGAATTCCGGCTAACGCCGGCATATTCGGCTATCTCGGCAGCGGACCGCCTCGGGTCAATCCCTTGGAAGTCTAGCGCGTGATTCCGGTAGAGACCACGAAGAATCGCACAATCGAGGCTGTCCACGGGCGCCAACCGATTTCCCGACATAAATGTCGTCGCCCCGGCCATTCCCCCCGGAGCTTCGTCCTGGCTCATTCCCGACCTCCCCTATCCGAGATTTCGAGAGGCAGCTCCTCGGCTACGGCCCTCCAGGGGGGAGCCGGCGGCTTCGCCCGCACCTAACCCCGGACCCGCGCCTTCCACGTCCCCGAGTCTGGTGGACGACCGAATACGAACTGGACGACGAGTGCCCGAGCCGCGCGGCCCGGGTTTGTATCGCCCCGCGTCCGTTCTGCCAACTCGACGATTACAAGTCATTAACCCGCAGACCCCGGTCCGAGCCCTCGGGGACCTGGAACATTCGGCGAGGTAGTCGACTCACGAGGAAGGCCCGTCTCACCTGGGTGGTCTGCCTAGCTTCGGGGATCGCGGTGCTGATGGCCCTGCCGCCGTTCGTGGGAGCCGCAGCGGCGGGGCAGCCGGCGACCCGCGACGTGGACGTGGGCCACAATTTCGAGGTGGGGGCCGGCGTGCACCCCGATTGGACGAAGCGGGAGCCCACCATCGCGGTCGATCCTCGGAACCCGCAGATTCTCGCCGCCGCGGAGATCGACGGCCGTCTGGTTCCTGGCGCGATGCCCTCCTGGGGGCATCACTGGCTGGCGTACTATCGGTCGACCGACGGCGGGCAGACTTGGACGGGGGGACTTATCCCGGGCTTCCCGGGGGACAACTCCTCGGCCGGGCGTGCTTCGCCTCTTCGAGCGTACAACTTTTCCGCCGATCCGATGGTCCAGTTCGATAGGGCCGGCAACCTGTACTTGTCCGGTGGCGCCCTCCAGGCGGGGACCCCGGGCACGATCCTGAACCTGACCAATGCCTGCGCCGGAAGTGCGGCCATGTTTGTCGCAAAGTACTCCCAGGACGGAGCGCACTACGTCCGGGAATCCGTCGTCTTCCGGGGCTGCGGCGACTACCCGCGGCTCGCCGTGGACGTGAGCGCCGGAGCCACCAGTGGGAACGTCTACGAGGTGGTCTCGACCAACGCCTCGACGTACAACGGAACGAGTGCCTTCTTCCGATCCACCGACGGGGGCCGAACCTTCGCGCAGACCGCCGTGCTGAACGGATCGGTGCCGATGACGATGACCGTGAGCGGCACGGGGGCCGCGGTCGTCGCGACCAGCGCGTGCCAGCTCGCGTGTCCGTACAGCGTCCACCCCCAGCTGATCTACGTCTCGACCGACGGAGGCCGCACGTTCGGCTCCCCCGCGGTCGCGGTCACCGAGAACCTGGGTCCGCTCCCCGTCAACAACACAATTTCGGGCCCGGGAGTGAACTGGCTCGCGGCGGACGGCCGCACTATCCTTCTCGCCTATGACGACTTCAACGGAAGCCAGTGGTTCGTGAAGCTGGTCCGGTCGACGGATGGAGGGGTCACCTGGAGCGCGCCCGTGAACGTCAGCGACGATCCGCGCGACCAGCACATGTGGCCGACCATCGCGGTGTCGCACGATGTCATCGGCATCGCATGGTACGACAGCCGCAACGGGCAGCTCGCGAACGGGGTGGTCGACGGTCTCGATGTCTACTTCGCTCAGTCGACCGATGGAGGCCATACGTTCTCCAAGAACGTCCGGGTCAGCAGCGTGACCTCGAACCCGAACCTAGTAGACTTTGCCGACGCGAACCAGCCGATCTCCTATTTCGTCTGGTTCGGCGACTACATCACCATCGCCGCCACGCCGCACGGGTGGCACGTCATCTGGACCGACAACCGGAACGCCTGCGCTAAAGTGAGCGCGATCTACGGTTGCGTCGACCAGGACATCTATCAAGCGACCGTGACAGGCTGACCCGGGCCGTTGCGGCACGCTTTCGCGGGAACGGCGGGAGGAGCGAGTGCTCTTGAAACAAGGCTTGTCTGAGAGGGTTGGTGGCATTACCGCTGGAACCAGAACGAGGTTCCGCCCATCCTAATCCCGCAGGCGCGACCGGTCGGCGGTACTCCCCTGGCGCGAGTCCGACGAACTCGGGTCTTGAAGCGGGCCGGGCGCATGCTTCTGAATACCCCCTCACCTGAACTCACGACCCTCCTTCACCGCGGTATTCAAGTCCCGAGGGGGGATTCGAACCTCTGTCCTGTTCCAGTCCCCGGACGGGATCTGCCGATGGCATTGCGCTCAACTTGTTGGGGGGGTGCATTGACGAAAAGTTCGAATCCCTTCAGTTGACACACGGCCGGGGCCGGCCTTCAGTCCCTGTGCTAGGGCCCCCCCATCCGGAGAACCTCGCCCGGCCCGGAGCCCGATTCCTGCAACCTTAACTACAATTGTGACAATTGTAATCGCGATGCTTGCGGATCCCCCGACGACCGTCACCCTACCCACGTCCGTGGTCCGCCGACTGCGACTCTACAAGACTGGAGGGCGGACCTTCGCCGAGGTGCTGGAAGAACTGATGGACGCCGTGCCTCCGAAGTCGTTCCTCGCGTGGGCAGAACGGGAGCTTGAGCGGGACACCGTGCCGTACTCGACGGTCCGGCCTCGCTTGGGACTCCGACGGACCTAGATGGTCAGGGTCACTTTCACCCCGGAGGCCATCACCTCCTTTCGGCGACTCCCGTCAGATGCTAAGGAGACGTTTGACCAACTCCTTTCGAAGATGGAGCGGTCCGACAAGATCCGTCTCCCGGGAAACTGGTCGGTCCATCAACTCGAGGGCGGCCGAAACCTATGGACTCTGAAGGTTAGTCGATTCCGAGGCATCTTCCGGTGGGATGGCCAGGAGATTCGGTTCGTCCGATTTGGTCCACGTGGTCAGGTGTACGTAGGTTTGCCCAAGTAGGGGCCTAAGGAAGCAGCTCATCCCGAAGAGGGGGAGACAGGTCCGCAGGAGGTTCAACTGTCGGGGGGAACACCACCTAAAAGTTCGAATCCCCTCTACTTGAGGAGAGTCGTTCGAGAAACGACCTCAGTCGAGGTTCGGAAGCTCCGGTGGAGTCAGGAGCACCCTGATGGTTCTCGGAGCGCCTGGTTAGCGGCTCAAAGCCCCCGTTGGCTCGAGCGTGGGGAACATCCGGTGGGCAGAAGGCCCCCGGACCCCGAGGAACTCTGCGATCTCGTTTTCCGAAGCGGGGATTCGAGGGATTATCGAGTTCCAGTAGTCATAGGCCAAGAGCCGCCCCTGCTTTTTGGTGATTCGGCGCCCTGAGCTCATACTCACGACCTCATCACCCAGAACCCGCGTGAGGGGGAATACTCAAATGTGGGGTACATTCATATGTGTATCCCATGGCGAAAGCCGCCCGCCCCCCTACCCTAGAGTTCTCTCGGCCGGGGGCCAATCCGACCCTAGGGACGATCGAGTTCATCCGCGCTGCCCTGCGGGCGAAGGGCGAGCCGATGAGCCGCAACGAACTCCTGGAGCAGCTGGCCGAATGGGGCCATTCGACTTCGCGACAGAGCTTGAACGCTGCCCTCGCCTTCCTTGCGTCTGATG
>JAKIWE010000001.1 GCA_022750195.1 Thermoplasmata archaeon
GCTGATGAAGGCGCTCGCGAGCGAGCTCGGCGTCGAGATGATCTCGATCAAGTGCAGCGATCTGATGAGCAAGTGGTACGGCGAGTCGGAGAACCGCGTCGCCGACCTTCTGCGCACCGCCCGAGAGCGGGCCCCGTGCATCCTGTTCATGGACGAGATCGACGCGGTGGCCAAGCGCCGCGACATGTACACCGCGGACGATGTCACGCCCCGGCTGCTGAGCATCCTGCTCAGCGAGATGGACGGGATCGACAAGTCGGCGGGCGTGATGGTCGTCGGCTCGACCAACAAGCCCGATCTGATCGACCAGGCGTTGATGCGGCCGGGCCGGCTGGACAAGATCATCTACGTCCCACCGCCCGACTTCAACGAGCGGATGGAGATCATCCACGTGCACCTCGTCGGTCGACCGGTCGCCAACGACATCGATCTGTCGGAGATCGCGAAGAAGACCGAGCGGTTCAGCGGCGCTGACCTCGCGAACCTCGTGCGGGAAGGGGCGACGATCGCCGTCCGGCGCGAGATGATGACCGGCGTCCGGGCCCCGATCGCGATGGACGACTTCCGTCAGATCATGGGTCGGATCAAGCCGTCGATCTCCCTGCGGATGATCGCCGACTACGAGACGATGAAGCTCGACTACGAGCGGAAGATGCACCAGGTCCAGCGCATGGAGCGCAAGATCGTGGTGAAGTGGGACGACGTCGGCGGGCTCATCGACATCAAGACCGCGATCCGGGAGTACGTCGAGCTGCCGCTCACCCGGCCGGAACTGATGGAGAGCTACAAGATCAAGACCGGCCGCGGGATCCTGCTGTTCGGCCCACCGGGCTGCGGCAAGACCCACATCATGCGCGCCGCGGCGAACGAGCTCAACGTCCCGATGCAGATCGTCAACGGGCCGGAGCTGGTGAGCGCCCTCGCCGGCCAGAGCGAAGCGGCGGTCCGGGACGTTCTCTACCGGGCCCGCGAGAACGCGCCGTCGATCGTCTTCTTCGACGAGATCGACGCGCTCGCGAGCCGGGAATCGATGAAGACCCCTGAGGTCTCGCGTGCGGTGAGCCAGTTCCTGACGGAGATGGACGGTCTCCGCCCGAAGGACAAAGTGATCATCATCGCCACGACGAACCGCCCGCAGATGCTCGACCCGGCGCTGCTACGGCCCGGCCGGTTCGACAAGATCTTCTACGTGCCCCCGCCCGACCTCGACGCGCGGCAGGACATCTTCCGGATCCACATGAAAGGGGTCCCGGCCGAGGGCGCCATCGACTTCGGCGACCTCGCGGGCCGTTCGGAAGGGTTCAGCGGCGCGGACATCGCGTCCGTGGTCGACGAGGCGAAGCTGATCGCGCTGCGCGAGCAGCTCGCGGTGGAGCTGAGCGAGGGCCCGAACGCGCGCTCGGCGGCGATGGGCGGGCTGTTCACAGCCTCCTCCACCCCGACGGCGGCGGCGAAGATCGAGCCGGTGAGCAAGGTCGTCGGCGTGCGGATGGCGAACCTGCTCGAGGCGGTCGGCAAGACCAAGACGTCGATCACCCGCGAGACGCTCGCCTGGGCGGAAGAGTTCATCCGGAGCTACGGGACGCGCGCGTAACGGGGCTAAAGGACGAAGTAACGGGAGGCTACGCAACGTCCGATGAGGAACGACCGAACGACCGTGGCGGCGGCGCGGCGCTCCCGTAGCGCCTCCGCCGTCGCGGAGAAACGGGGTCGTCCCGCCGAACGCCGATGGCCGAAGCTGAGAAGCGGCCCGTCGAGCCGAACGTCTTCTTCGCCCTGGGGGTCGTCGGCGCGGTCGTCTTCTTGGTCGGCATCTTCCGGCCGGTGCTCGGTCGCTTACCGTACGGCGGCTACCTCAGCATCGCCGTCGCCGCGGGGGGCGGCGCGCTCGCGGTCTTCGGCTTCAGCCGCTGGTACGACGCCCGCCACCCGCAGGGTCCCTCGCCCGAGGCTCTCGCCGCGGAGCGGGACGGGGTACGACAGGCCTCGAGCTTCGAGATCTACGACCCGCGTTCCGAGGACGAGCGCTCTCCACCGTCCCCCCGTGAGTCACCGCGCCCGCCTCCCTGAGCCCGCGCTAGCTCCCGGGAGCCCACCGTGAACGGCCGGCTCCGCCTCGGCGTCGGGGTCCTCGTCGCGGTGACGATGGTCACCAGCCTCTGGGTCGGGTTGTCGACAGCCGCGCTCACCCCGGGCTCCCCTGCGGCACCGACCCCCTCGCACGGCCTTCACGGGCTCCTTCCAGCGGCGGCTACGCTCCCGAAGATCGTTCACCCCCTCGTGCCGTGTCCGCCGCCGCCGAACATCGTCTACCCGGCGTACGCCAAGGTAGGCAACGGTTGGCCGCTCCAGCCGGATTTCGGGAGCCAGGGGAACTGCGCCCCCCTCGGCGACGACCAGGTCCACTCGACGTTCTTCTCGAACGTGGCGGGCTCTGGCACCCGCTTCACGATCCCCGTCTATCTGCCGGCCCTCGGGAGCCAGGGCCAGCCCTGCAACTACCTCGACATCAACCTCGGCATCGTGGTCGGCGGCGACGGCGTCAGCGTGGGCGGCCAGTCGTACGCTGAGATCACCTTCTCGCCGAACGCCGCGTGCCAGAACCAGACCACGAACAGCCTCACCTACAGCGAGAACGCGATGGTCTGGGGGATGTTCAACGCGTCCAAGATGTGGCCGGTCACGGCGGCGACGTTCGCCTGCCCCAACGGCGGCCAAAGCTTCACCCGCGACGACTCCTACTACTGCGAACAGAACGAGATCTCCAGCGGCGCTGGCGCGGCGCTCGGCAGCAACCTCCCCTCCGCCACGTGGTACAACCTTACGTTCGTCGGGGGCGTAGGACCGTCGAACCCGCTGGGGTTCTTTGAGAACACCACCGCGGGCTCGAGCTACAGCTACAGCTATACTTTCAACGCGGCGAACACCGGCAACCACACCTACTACCCGTACTTCCACTCCTCCTGCCTGGACGCCTGCGTGCTCAACTGGTCGACCTCCTTCGGGCTCGGGGTCGGGGCCAACCTGTGCGCCGCGTTCAATCCGACCTCAGCGCCGGCGTGCAACTCCTACAACCAGTACAACTGGGAGAGCGGCCCGCCAGTCGCCTGGGGCGTGCCGCACTTCTGGACGGGGACCGACTGGCGCGGCGACTACCACACGTTTGCGCCGGAGTCGACCTCCGGGGTCTGCAACGCCTTCGCGGCGGCCGGCACCGTGGCGCCGTGCTTCAACGCCGACTTCTCCGGCGGCACGGGCTACTACCCGACCTTCACCTTCAACGGCAGCTCCCTGGACTTCGGTACCGCCTGGCCGTGGACGACCGAGGACTTCGGCGGGGCGATCAAGGAGTACTTGTCGACCACCGCCCAGAAGGACTTCGTTCCGCTCTGGATCGATCAGCTGAGCAATTCGAGCCGGGGGGGCTTTGTTCCCCCCAACGGCGGCTTCAATGTGAGCACCCGGGTCCAGGACCTGGGGAACGTGAGCTCCGTGAGCCTCTACTACGAGCTTCCCGGGAGCGGCTGGACGAGCGAACCGATGGCGCGCCTGAGCGGCGACGGGACCTCCGGCTTCTACAATGCCTCGGTCCCCGGGACCGGGGGGAACGGCCTCATCCACTACTACGTGGGCGCGACCAACAACGCGAGCGCCACGGTGTTCCTCGGACACAACGAGACGATCTCCCGCGGACCGCTCCCCCATTTCAGCGTCCTACTGAAGACGAACCCGGGCTACTGCGGCAACATCCGGTTCAACGGCACGCTCGAGCGGAACAACACGACGCTCTCGGTGCTGCCCGGTACTTACCCGATCACGGGGGCGCCGTGCTGGCCGTACATCTTCTTCAACTGGAGCCGCACGGGCGGCGTCACCGTCAACGCCTTCACCGCGATCGCCCAAGGGCTGGTCACCTCGAACGGGACGCTCCAGTCGATCTTCGAGTACGTTCGCCCTACCGACAATGTCACCGTCGAGACCTCCCCCAGTTTCTGCGGGACGGTCAACATCAACGGGGGGTTCTACACCAACGGCGCGGTGGTTCCGCTCCTCGACAACCTGCCCTACTTCCTCGGGTTGACCGCCGGGTGCGGTAGCTACTCGTTCGCCGGCTGGGGGATCCAGGGGAACTTCACCGTACTAGGGCGCAGCCTGACGCCCCACGGCAACGGGACGATCATCGCCACGTTCATCTCCACGTCGTCGGCCGTGAACGTACTGTTCCAAACCTCGCCGTCGAACTGCGGGGGGATCCTCTACAACAACTCCGGCTACACGAACGGGGAGTCGCTGAACTTCACCCTCGGCAGCTTCGCGATCTCTCCCGACCCGTGCGCCCACTACGGTTTCCTGGAGTGGAACGTCACCGGGGGCGTCAGCGTCACCGGCACCTCGATGACCGTGAGCGGGGTCGGCTCCCTCCGGGAGATCTACTACCACCTGACCGAGGTGACGCTCGCGACCAACCCGGCGTTCTGCGGCCATACGACGTTCGACGGCGCGAACTACCGGAACGGGAGCGTCGTCGTCGTGCAGAACAACTCCACGCACATCATCGGTGCGGCGAGCTGTCCGGGGTACTACTTCTTCGGTTGGAACACGACCCCCGGCCTCAGTGCGGCCGGCAGCGTCCTGACGGTGAACAACTCCGGGATCCTGACGGCCGTGGACATCAACGGGAACAACTCGGTGTTCGTCGGCTTCATCACCGACCCGCCGTTCTGTGGGTCGATCAACTTCGGCTCGAGCACCTTCGTGAACGCGAACTACACCCGCGAAGTCCCCGGCGCCGTCGTCCCGATCTCACCGAAGACCTGCACGAACTACGGCTTCGTCACCTGGGTCACGACCGGCGGCATCACGATCGTCGGCTCCAACGCCTACGTCAACACCTCCGGGTCGATCACGGCGGTGTTCCGCCCCCTCGCCCAGGTCTTCCTCTACACGGACCCCGCCGCCTGCGGTTCGATCGACCTCGGCGGAAAGGTCTACGGCAACAACGCTACCCTGACCGTGCCGGAAACGGCGGTCTACAGCTTGGCCGCCATACCCTGCGCGGGGTACGCGCTCACCGCCTGGGAGAACTCCAGCGGCGCGACGATCACCGGCAACGACATCACCTTCGCCACCACCTCGATCCTGACGGCGGTGTTCAGCCAGGTCGGCTACATCGTTGGATTCACGATCAACCCACCGAACTGCGGCGACATCACGGTCTCCGGTAGGGTCGTGGTGAACGGCTCGTCGCTGGCGCTGCCCCTCGGAAGCTATCCGATCAAGGCGACGCCGTGCGCCGGCGACCACCTGAGCGGCTGGTCGAGCAACGGGAGCGTGGCGGTGAACGGGAGCCGGCTGCTGGTCACCGGGGACGGCAATGTCACCGCCACCTTCCAGCCGGTACCTCCGACCGTTACGCTCGCGGTCGCCTCCGGCTCCTTCATCAACTCCCCCGTAGCCCTCATCGCGGCGGTCGCCGTCCTCGTGCCCCCGTACAACTATTCGTACCAGTGGCGGTTTGGAGACGGGAGCCCACCGGAGAGCACCGTGGTGAACTTCACCGACCATGTCTACACTCACCCGGGCACCTTCACGGTCGGCGTCACCGTCACGGACGGTTACAACCGGACGGCGAGCGCGAACTCCTCGATCAACGTCGTGAACCCCGGCTCCGCGGTCGCCGGCGGCACGCTCCTCCCGGGGCTCACCGCGGTCGGCATCGCGGTAGGGGTGCTCGTCGTCGCCCTCGCCTTTGTCGGCTACTGGCGTCGCCGACACCCTCAAGGCGAGGCGGAGCCCGCCTCCCCCGCGCCGTCCCCCGAGTCCGAGGGACCTGACGTTTCTCCAGAAGAAAACGAGCCGAAACCATGAAGTACGGAAAGCCCAACCGAGCGCTGGCCCCCATGTTGTCGAACACGGTCCCACCGATCCGATTCCAACTCGCCGACCGCCGCCGGCTCTTCGCGCTGCTCGGGGTCGTCGCGCTCTCGGCCCTGTTCGTCGGGAGCCTCGTTCCCGCCGTGCCCGGGCTGGCGAGCGCCTCAGTTGCGCCGCGCCATGCCGCGCTGACGGCGACCTCGGTCCTGTCGCCCCCGACGGCTCCGACCACCTTCCGGCTGCCGAGCTCGGCCGGCGCTAGCTCCATCCCCCTCGGAGCCGCGATCCCTGCGTTGACGCTCATTCGGGAAGAGGCGGCCGCACGCGCCTCC
Source organism: Thermoplasmata archaeon (assembly GCA_022750195.1). GTDB lineage: Archaea > Thermoplasmatota > Thermoplasmata > Lutacidiplasmatales > UBA184 > Lutacidiplasma. The sequence continues at coordinate 6,207 of JAKIWE010000001.1, forward strand.
GGTCAACCCCTCGGCGGGGCGCTCGGTCTGCCAGCGGGCTCGGACCTTCGTCTCCCCTCCGTCCAATCTTCCCCTGTTGCGACTCCCCTGTCGGCGCTCGCACCCCGTCCGACCGTCGCCGGGACCAACGCCAACTTCTTGGTCACCGGGTCGAACTGCTCGAGCCAGGCCACGGTGGTCCAGGACGGACCCAACCCTCAGGACCTATTGGCCTCGGGCAACTCGATCTACGGCTTCTTCAACGGTTCCGGCGGCACCCCGTGCTCCTCGGCCGCCACCACGCCGTTCGTGTTCAGCCACGGCCTCAGCGCCGCCTATCTGACGACCAACGGAGGGCGGAACTGGACGATGAACTACCTGGAAGCCAACTCGAGTTGGACGAGCTCAAGTTCCGGCTCGTACGGTGCCTTCCTGACGGGCGACGGCAATGTCGTGAGCTCCCCGAGCAACCTCTCGTTGTATGCAACGACCTTCGAACCTCAGTGCTTCATCTTTGGGTACATCAACAGCGCTTCCCTGGACCCCAACTGCTCTTCCACCGGGCAGCTGACGGAGGCTTTCCGTAGCTGGGGCGTCGTCGTGGCGCGGTCGACCGACGGAGGCGTAGCCTGGAACAACTCGGCCCAGGTCGAGGCAAGGCCGGCCATACAGAACTACACCGTGCCGTCCGGGTGCACCGGGAACGGAACCGTGTTCGTCTACTACTCGAACATCACCGAGCGGCCGTGGGTGGAGCTCAACAGCGTCAACCACGACGCGATCGTGGGCTGGGACGTCGTCCACTTCCAGTTCAACACCACGCTCTGCGCGGTACAGGCGACCCAGGCCTCGATCCAGATCTCCGTCTCCACGGACGGCGGGCTTACGTGGGGCGCCGTCCGGACCATCGCTCCGAACGGTTACGAGTCCGTTCAGGTCGCTGTGGGGCCGGCACCTACCTATGCGATCTCCCTGGTCGGGTTGGATTACTTCAACGCCACCATCCAGTCGAGCAACAGCGAGCTCGACCTCTCGCTGCTCTATCAACGCTCGACCGACAACGGTACCACGTGGTCGGCCGCGAAGGACGTCGGAGGGACCCTGGCGGTCCACACCGCCCCGGTCACTTCCCCCGCGGTGTGGCTCGCCGTCACGCTCCCGAGCCTTGCCGTGGACAACTGGTCCGCTTCCGCTCACAAGGGAAGCGTCTACGTCGTCTGGGCGGACAACCAGACCGGCAGCCTCGAGGGCCGCGCCGCTATCGCCTTCCTCCGCAGCCCCGACGGGGTCAACTTCGGGACCCCGACCGTCATCTCGCTTCCGGGCTCCAGCAAGACCTACTTCCAGCCGACCGTGGCGGTCGGACCGGACGGCAAGGTCTGGGTGGATTACATCGGCAACGACGTCACCAGCGGCAACTATCGGATGTACGGGGTCTACTCCTCGGACGGAGGAGCCACCTGGTCCGCGCAGTTCGTGATCGGGGACTCGGACAGTATCCCGGGAACGACCATCGCCCGCATTGGGCTCAACCAGGCGCTCGTCGTCACGAGTGCCGGTGCGTTCGCGGTCTGGACCGACTGCCGCGCGATCGAGTGCGGCACGTCGCCGTACATCGAGTATCTGTTCGTAGCGCAGATTCTCCCGATGACGCTGGCCACCAACGCGGTCGGAGTGCCCCTCACGGTCACCGTGGCCGGATGGTCGCTCTCGGAGACCCTGCCGAACGCGACGGCCTTTGACGACGGCATCGTCGTCTCGTTGTCGGCCCCGTCGAGCTACCCCGACCCCCCCAGTCACGTCTGGGCGTTCACGAGCTACAGCGGTGCGGTCAGTTCCGCGAACCAGAACACGTTCTTCACCGAGTCGGGGGCGCCGACCCTGACGGTAACGTTCGCCGCGGTGCAGGCTTCGTGGATCACCGGGACGTTCTTCCCGCGCGTGCCCTCGAGCCGTCTCACCGTCGACAACATCCCGGTCACACTGACCGCGGGCAACGCGACCACCCTGATCTTCAACTGGTCCGTGGCTGCGAACCAGACCTACACCATCAACGCGAGCGCTGCCCGGTACCAACCGATCGTGAACCTGCTCGTCTCGACGCACGGGGGCCAGGCGTCCCCGTTGCAGGTGCACCTCTTGCGCACGGTCGGCTGGATTGCGGGTCACGTCAGCCCGATGAACGCCACCGTTCAGGTGAACGGCACGGCGGTTACGCCGAACCCGACCACCGGGCTGTACAACTTCAGCGCCGGGTACCAGTGGGGCGACTACTGGGTCAACGCGAGCTCTCCGGGGCTCTCGTCGTTCTCGACGTACGTCAGCGTCAACCCCGGTACTACGACCCCTGTGTCGATCCTCCTCAACGGTGGGTGGATCGACGGGGCGGTCTCGCAGCCGAAATCGTCGTTGCGCGTGAGCGTCGACGGGATGGCGCTCAACTCGACCACGCTCCTCAACGGGGTGTTCAACGTCTCGGTCCGCGGCGGCTTCCACCGCGTCACCTCGACGGAGACGGGGTACAACCTGTCGACCATCGATGTGCTCGTCCGGCCCGGTCAGAGCACCCTGGTGAACGTCACCCTGACCAACAAGGGTTGGATCACGGGCCTCATCAGCCCGCAGGCGGCGCTCACGGTCGGCAAGGGGACGTTGCTCGTCACCAACAACACGATCAAGCCCGGGTACGAGCAGATCGACGCAGCGACCGGGACGTTCAACTTTACCGTCCCGGGAGGGTACAACTACACGCTCACCGTCGTGGCCACGGGATACGTCACGGCGGTCGTGAAGAACGTCGCGGTGACCGCGGGCAACGCCTCGGCGGGCTCGCCGGTGTCGATCACGCTGACGGCTCAGACGAACTCGTGCCCCAACCCGCCCTGCGGCGGCACGACTGGGGGCGGCAACTCCAGTGGCTCATCGAACAACCTGCTCCTCTACGGGGTCATCATTGCGGTCATCGTCCTCGCCGCGGTCGTCGCCGCAGTCCTCCTCATGCGGGGCCGGCGGAGCGGCGGCGGTGGAGGCGGTGGTGGCGGCGGTCAGGAAGAGGCGCCGACCGAGGACACGACCTATCAGTCGTCGCCGACAGCTGACCTCCCGAAACTGCAGTCCGACGGCTCCTTCGGTGGGAACCCGCCCCCGGGGTAGCGGCGGAAGGGGACCCCTGGGCACCGCGCTAGGGCTCGGACGGTAGCGGGGGGCCCACCCGGGCCCCTCCACGAGCGGCGTGGTGAAGGGGTGGGTTTTTAGCAACCCGTCCGGTGGTTCGGGCCGATGCGTCGACCGTCGTTGGCGAGCGCTCTTCCGACCGTCGTGGCCGTCGTCCTCGTCGGGCTGATGCTCGTCGGCTTGGCCCAGGGTTCGGTTCGCTCACCTTCCGTGGCGGGGATCGCCGTAGGGAGTGGGCCGGGCCTTCGTCCGCCGGGCGGCTCGCACTCTGCTCCGTGGCTTTCGGAAACCCGTGCGATCCGGTCCACCGTTCTACCGGCGTGCTCGTCCCTGGCGAATCCCCCCGATCCCGAGACCCCGGCGGTCCTCGCCGCCGAGCAGTTCCCTTGCGCGCGCGGCGCGGACGCGGCGATCCTCAATTTCTACAATGCGAGCGGCTCTTCGGCGGAGCGGTTCCGGATCAACCTTACCCTGCCCCTGGGGACCGATACCGGGCGTATTCTCCAGTCGTTCTTCGTCGGACTCTGGGTAGGCGGGGTACCTTGTTCGTACGGCTCGAAGTCGTTCCTCGAGGTCGCCCTGGTCCCACCTTTCTCCGCTCCGGGGCCGAACCCGCCCGCGAATTGGAGCGTGAGGGTCCCGGTGTTCGACCTCGCTCCCGTCGCCTCGTGCGACGGCCCCTGCCAGAACGACAGCGCGAGCCTGACCATCCAAGGGCGGCTCTACTGCGAAGATCAGGTGGGCCTCCTTCCGTCCCAGCGCGCTCCGGTCGCTCCCCGAGGCGGATTCGCTCCGGGGGACGCGCTGAGCGTCGACGTGGTAGGTGTCGCGGGTGGTGGCAGCGGGCTCGGCGTGTATGTCAACGACAGCTCTCGGCCCGGACGGGCTCTGGCCGTCAGTCTCGGCCCGGGCTCGTCGAGCCTCGGTCGACCGATCACGCCGTTCTTCGCGGGAGCACGGAACGGCTCGACGGGTTGGGGGTACGGCGGACCGGTCTCCGTCGGATGGAACGATTGTCCGAGTGCGACCGGGCCAAGCGCCTGCAACAGCTACGACGCCGCGCTGCTCGGCGCGATCGGCTCCCCCTCCGTCACGGGAGCTGCGTTCTGGGATCCCGTTCGGAGCCAGTACTCGGATCCGTACGCCTGGGTCACCGCCACTTCGACCTCCCTTGGGTGCGGCCGAGCGTCCGGTACCGGAGCCTCCTGTCAGAACGTCCACCAGTTCGGTGGGAGCGGAGCGTACCCGAATTGGACCGTCGTCCCATCCCACGGAGCGGTCGGGTGGCAACCGACACCGGCGGTGCCAGGGGGCCTAAACCCGTTCGCAGTGAACGGCACCGAGTACGGGCCGGACAATGTGACGGGCGCGGTCGCCGCGGTCGGGCTGGCCCTCCCGGTCGACACCTCCCCGAGCACGGTCTATCTCAACGTCAGCACCCGAGCGGCCGCTCCCGACGGGGTGGCGGCGGTATCGTTGAGCGTCTTGGGGTGCACCGGATCCAGCTCGCCCGTGGTCAGTACGGTGTCCGCCACTCGAGGGCCCGGCCCTGACAATACGAGCGAATCTGCGAACTGGACGACCTCGACCCAGTTCCCCGGGTACCCTGGCACGTATCCGTACTGGGTCCGTGCTGAGTCGAGCTCCGGCCTCTGGAGCCTTCCCCGCTACGGCAACGCGAGCGTCGCGGGAGCCCTGTCCGCCTGCGGCTTCGGCACCGTCGCCGCGCCCGTCTACACCGCTGCAAACGTGACCGCCGTCGCCGGTGGCTACTCGGTCAACTGGACCGACCCCGCGCCTGGAGTCGCGAGCCATACGGTCTACCTGAACGCGACGACCGGGGGAACGCATTTCCGGTTCGTCACCGGTCCGGGCCGTTCGGCGGTCGTCCGTTCCGGGGTCGGTGGGGGGGTCTACGATGTCGCCGTATCTGCCACCACGATCGCGGGAGCGAGCTCAGCCGTAGGGGGGACCGTGGTGGGCCCCACGACGCTCGCTCCCATCGGAGTCAGCGTCGCGAGCTCCCCGGTCCAGCTCGTCGCGCCGACGGTCAGCTCGACCGTCACCGCGACGGTGGTCGGCGGGGAGCCGCCGTACAACGTCAGCCTCGACTTCGGGGACGGGAGCACGCTCGACCTCCTAAATTCTGGTCCGCTCGCCTCTACGTCCCACACCTTCCCCCTCGACGTCGGACTCGCCCGTCTGACCGCCACGGTCGTGGATGCGCGCGGGGACGTGGCCGCCTCCGTGCCGGTGTTGGTGCTCCTCCAAGCGACTCCGCTGGGGGTGAGCGCCTCCGTCGGGGCCGGCGACGGGTTCGTCGACCTCTCCTGGACCCCGCCCGTGAGTCCGGGCGGCTCGGTTCGCACCTACGCGGTGTTCTATGTGGAAGGGGCAACCGCCGGGCCGCTCGACCTGTCGAGCAGCTGGCCGAACAACGGCAGCGGGCCGTCCGCGACGCACATCTGGAACACGACCCGGACCACGCTGCTGATCCCGGCGAACAACGGGGTCCTCCTCTCGGCGCGCGTGATCGCCTTCAATCCGAACGGCGCCGGCGGGCTCGCCAACGGTACCGAGTACCTGAGCGCGATCCCCGCTCCGCTCGCGGTCGGACCGATCGTCGCCGGACCCGGTGGCCGGGCGCCCTACCTCGATAGTTTCTCGACGGTCGTCACGACCGGCACGAACAACAGTATCGGCCAGGCGATCTACTCGTTCACCGGCGGCAACTTCGTCAACGCCGGCGTCGCCGGGGCCAACGGGACGTTCTTCATCAACGCGACCGCGACCTTCACGATCCCTGGGCTCATCGTCGTGACGCTCCACGTTGTCGACGCGTTCAACGACGTGGCCATCGCCACGACGGACATCGTCGTGGTGGCCGGCGCCGGCCCGGCCGTCTCCGTGAGCCTGGCCACCGGCGCCACGGTCGGGGTCTTCGTCGGGAGCGCGGTCAATTTCGTCTCCACGGTCACCGGCGGCAGCGGGAACTATTCGTACTTCTGGGAGTTCGGCGACGGCACGCAGGCGAACGCGTCGAACCCGAGCCATGTCTACGCGAACCCGGGAAACTTCACGGTCCGCCTGAACGTGATCGACAACGTGACCGGGGGCGGCACCCTCTGGACCGGCACGATCACGATCCTCGGCGTCCCGACGGTCGCCATCACCGGCACGGCGGGACCGAACGGCTCGTTCTCCTTCCGGTTCACAGCGTTCTACTACGGCGGGAGCGGCTTCACCACCTTCGCCTGGGCGTTCAGCGACGGCGCGACGAGCGGGGGGACCCACGTCAACCACGACTTCCCGGGTCCGGGGAGGTACGTCGTGAACCTGACCGCCGTGGACGTCCCCTCCGGCCGAGCCGCCAACGCCTCCGTGGTGCTGGTGCTCGGCTCGACGGGCAGCGGCTCCGGGGGGGCCTCGATCACACCGTACGTGGTCACGATCGGCGTCCTGGCCGGGCTCGCGGCCTTCGGGCTGATCGCTTGGGTGGTCGAGCGAGGCAAAGGGCCCCCGCCGCCGCTGACCGCCGAGGAAGAGGCCGCCACTCGGGACCCGTTCCCGGTCGGGGCGAGCCGTCCCGCGCTTCCGCCCCCGTCAGGGGGGGAGGTCGTCCCCGCCGAGGGGCCTCGTGGAGGGTAGGACCTCCACGTCGCTCTCGGGAACCTGCTCGAACTGCGGTCTCGAAGCGGTCGGCGGCCGCCCTCGGTCTCGTCGCGCGGCGTAGACGGCCGCGGCGACCACCACGATGGCGAACGCCGCCAGCCCCGCGTCGAGCGCCCAGCTGGGCAGGGTACTCGTGCTGCGCTCGGGAAGGGTAGGCGCCGGGAGCAACGTCACGACGAGCGGGACCGACTGCCCGGGTCCGACTCCCACCGAGAAGTTCTGCGAGATGTAGCCGGGAGCTGACACCTCGACCGCGTACCGGCCCGGACGGACCGTCACGTTCGCCCGTCCGTCCGGCCCGAGGGCCACCGAGCTCCGGTTGACGGTGACCGTCGCCCCGATCGGCGAGACCGCCAACTGGAGCGAGCCGTCCGTCGGGACGAGCGTCACGTTCAGCCAGACGGTCTGGTTCCCGGGAACGAAGACGGTCGTTTGGAAGGGAAGATAGTTCGGTGCGTCGACCCGCAGGCTATGGTTGGAGAACCCCGCTCCCAACAGCCGGAACGAACCGTTGAGGCTCACGCCCGCGGTGGCGCCGTCCCAGAAGAGGAAGGCGGTGGCGGGATCCAATCGGCCCCGAACGGTGCCGTTGAGCGCGAGGAGGTCGAAGGCGAGAGGGACGGTCGTGTTCCACGCCAGCTCCACCGAGGCGTTGGAGCCGGCATAGCCGGTGGCCGACGCCGCGACGAAATGGAGGCCGGGGGTGGTGTTGATCGCGAACGCACCTCCCGCGACGAGGACCGGCTGGCCGTCGAGGGCCACGGAGGCGCTCCCCGGCTGGACCGTCCCGTTGACGGCTCCCCAGGCCGATAGGCGTCGCTGCACCGGCATGGATACCGGCCCCACCCCCGAAGGGTTGAACGCCGCCACGTGCAGGCTGTAGGTCACCGAGGGGGCAAGGTCCGTGACGATGAGGTTCGTCGGGGTCGGTCCCACCAGGTGGAAGATGGGGGGAACCCCGGTGGCGTTCCAGCTGACGTTGTAACCGCTCACCGGTCCGGCGGCGGCACCCGGCGACCACGAGAGGTTCACCGAGGCCGGACCCGGGGTCGCGGCGTTGATCGAAGGGGCGCTCGGGGCCGGGTCGCCGACCACCGCCGCGAAGACCTCGGAGGCGAGGGTGCCGTTCGGGAGCGGCGCGCCGTACGACCAGCTGACCGCCACCGCTCCTAGTCCCAAGTAGGTGAGGCCCAGCGTGTCGCCGACCCAGAATCCCGCGGCGCCGATTCGAGACGACAGTCGGATGGGTTGCTCGAGCGCGGTGCCGTTGGGGGCGAGCTCCGAGAGCCAGGTCGTCCATCCCGCCCCCGTCGAGTTGTTCGTCATCCACGCGACGAACGCCGCCCCCGCGCCTCCGGCCGCCGGGGTCACCATCAGATGGGCGGCCGCGTCGACGTCCGGGTTGACCCGCATCGGGTAGCCCCACGTGACGCCGTCGTCCTTGGAGAGCGCCAACCACGCCGTGTCGGTGCCGGCGCTTTGGTTGTCGAACGCCGCGTAGAGCGTGCCGTCGCTGCCGCGCGAGAGAGCGCCGTTGATCCACCAGTCGGTCGGGGACTCGCTTCCGTTGCCCACGGGGACCGGCGCGCTCCAGCTTCGGCCGCCGTCGAAGGAGCGCGTGAAGTAGTTCCCGCCCGGGAGCAGGTAGTGGGAGACGTTGGTCGGCGCGTCCTGGTAGAGGAGCGCCACGGTCCCGCTCGGCTCCACGAGCAACGGGCCGGCGGTCGCGCCTCCCGAGGGATACTCCGGGTCGACGGGGACGGGGTTCGACCAGTTGACGCCCCCGTCCGAGGAGCGGATCACGAGGATGTTGTAGGCGCCCGCGACGAAGTAGCAACTGGCGCCCGGCACGCAGTTGATCCTGTCGGGAGAGCCCGGCGGAGAGTAGTCCCAGCTCAGATAGACGGTGCCGTTGGGCGCCACCGCGAGGAAGTCGCGGTCCGCGAACGCCGCCGGGTTCGGGTGGAAGGCGGTCGTGTTCCCCGCGAAGCTGGCCCCGAAGTTCCACGACCAGGCGATCTGCGGCGCGTCCCCGGTATTCCGAAGATCGCGCATGTAGCCGACGTACACCGTCCCGTTGGGCGCGAGGACGATGGACGGGTCCCAGCTGAGCGCCCCTAGACTCCCGGGCACCGGCATCGCGGGCAGGAACGAGTAGCCGCCGTCCAGCGAGCGAGCGAATCCGATCCCGCTGCAGCCGATCCAGGCTTCGTAGAGGTAGTTGCGCCCGGGATCGAACGCCTGTTGAACCTCGGCATTGCCGCTCGACGTGCACGGCGTATCGACGAGGAGGTTACGAGGGTAGGCGCCCGCGCTGGGCGCCGGGGTCAGGGCGACCGACCTATCGGGTAGGGGAGTAGGAATCGCGGACGGCGCCCGACCGAGTCCTCCGGAAGACGGCGACGCCGACGAATGGGCAGGAGCCTCGATGGTCGTCGCCGACGCGAGGCTCCCGGGGGGGAGAACCACGACGAGAAGCCCGACAAGGGACAGCGTGGCGAGGATGGCGCGCATTTTCCGCAAGCGATAGCGAAATCGCGCGTCCGTATTTACCGCCGGCCAACCGCTACTCGTCCGACGGCGCCTCCGGAGCGTCGTCGCCGGAAAAATATCGGCATTCCGGCAAAAGGTAGATATGGCACCCGCCCCTGCAACCGCTCGCCCGAGGCCACCCGGGCAGGCGTCGCGGTGCAGCCATCTCCTGAGCGAAAGCTACCGGAGGTGCCCGACGGCTCTTCGCCGTCGACCGCGGCCCACGAGGCGGCGGTGCCGCTCGCCGAGCGCGCGGCCGCCGGGGGAGGGGAACTTGCTGCGGGAGGCCCTCCCCCACCCCCCGCGTTCCGAGGGACCGCCGCCGATGTCTTCGATGCCGTCGTCAACTACTCCTCGGAGCTGTTCAAGGGCAACTTCGAGATCCTTCGAGAGTCGTACGTGCCCTCCCGGCTTCCCCACCGCGAACACCAGATCCGGCAGGTGGCGGAAGTGCTCGCGCCCGCGCTGAAAGGCAGCGTCCCCTCGAACCTCCTCATCTACGGCAAGATCGGCACCGGCAAGACAGCGGTGGTGGGGCAGGTGCGCCTCGACATGCAACGTCGCGCGGAGGCGAACGGACGGGTGACGTTCATCAACGTCAACTGCGCCTCGATCGACACCGCCTACAGTCTGTTGCAGACGATCGGCAACGAGTTCGCCAACCAGGAGGACGAACGGATCCCGACCGGCTGGTCCCTCGACCGCGTCCAGCAGGCGATGTGTTCGCTGCTCGACGCACGGGGGGGCATCCTCGTCCTCATCCTCGACGAGATCGACCGCCTCGTGAGCCGAAGCGGCGACAGCGTCCTCTATACGTTGAGCCAGCTCAACAACGAGCTCGACAAGGGGCGGCTGGCGATCGTCGGCATCTCGAACGACCTCAAGTTCACGAGCAACCTCGACGCCCGGGTCCGCAGCCGGCTCAACGAGGAGAAGATCCTTTTCCCACCGTACGACGCGCCGCAGCTCCAGGATATTCTGCGGGACCGCGCGAAGGAGGTCTTCCGCGAGGGCGTGCTCGACGCGGGCGTGATCGAGCGGTGCGCGGCCTACGCGGCCCTCGAGAACGGCGACGCCCGCCGCGCGCTCTCGCTGCTCCGGGTCGCCGCCCAGGTCGCCGACCGGGAGAAATCGAAGCGGGTCACCGGCGACCATGTGATCAAGGCGAAGAGCCGGCTCGAGCGCGACATCATCCTCGACTGCGTCCGGACACTCCCGCAGCACTGCAAGGTGCTCCTCTACGCGATCTTGCAGGCGTACGAGCGCCGACGCTCCGGGGTTCTCACCGGCGAGGTCTACGAGGGGTACGCCCGCCTCTCCCAGAAGCTGGGACTTCCGCCGCTCCACTCCCGGAGTATCTCGAACTACCTCACGGAGCTCGAAAGCCTGGGGCTGATCCGGGCCACGATCGTCTCGAAGGGCCGTGGCGGGCGGACGCGCGAGATCGTCGTCGACGTCCCGACCGCGGAGACGATCCCCGCGCTGGAGGAGGACGAGCTGCTCGCCCAGCTCGCCCGCCGTCGCAACCTCTCGCAGACGATCCTCACGAACTTCGACAATCCAAGCCGCACGGGCCCGTACTGACCGCGGGTCCCTTCGGGCGCGTGGGCTACTCGGAGACGGTCGAGGTCTCGCCGACCAAAATCGATTCCGGGACGGCGGCCCGCGCCTTCCGTCGCCCCCGCTCGGCCTTCAGTTCCCGTAGGTCCCGGTTCAGCTCCTGCAGGTCGCGTGCGTAGCGTCGTACGCGCATGCGGGCGATCGCCTCGAGCGTGGCGATCTCCCCCTCGAGGCAGTCGTCGGAGCCACGGAAGCTCGCCACCTTCACTCCGCGAGGTCGATCTGGGCCTTCTGCAGCCGGGCGGAGAAGTCGATGAAGACGGTCTTGATCTCGGTGAACTCCTCGATCGCGACCGAGCCAGCCTCGCGGCCGCCGTTCCCGGTGTTCTTGACGCCCCCGAACGGGAGCTGCACTTCCGCACCGATCGTCGGGGCGTTGATGTAGGTGATCCCGGCCTCGAGCTCCTCGACCGCTTGGAACGCACGGTTCACGTCGCGGGTGTAGATCGAGGAGGAGAGGCCGTACGGGACGTCGTTGGCGACCTTGACGGCCTCCGCGTAGTCCTTGACCTTAAGCACGGAGAGCACGGGACCGAAGATCTCCTCCACGCTGATCCGAGTCCCGTGGCGGGTCTCGAAGATCGTCGGTGCGATGAAGTGGCCCTTCGCGTACGCCCCCTCGGTGAGCCGGTGGCCCCCGGTGGCGAGCTTCGCCCCCTCGTGGCGCCCGATCTCGATGTACTCGAGGACCTTCTTCTCCTGGTCCGCGGAGGCGACCGGTCCCATGTCGACCGTCGGGTCGATCGGGTCGCCGACCTTCAACCCCTCCACCCGCTTGACCAGCCGCGCGAGGAACTCGTCGTACACCTTCTCGTGGACGATGAGGCGGCTCGTCGCCGTGCACCGCTGACCGGAGGTGCCGAACGCCCCGAAGGTCACCCCCTCGAGGGCGAGGTTCAGGTCGGCGTCGTCCAGGACGATCTGAGGGTTCTTCCCGCCGAGCTCGAGGTGGACCATCTTGAGCCCGCGGGCACCGCGGACGTACACCTCCCGGCCCGTTTCGACGCCTCCCGTGAAGGAGATGGCGCGAACGCGCGGGTCGTCGACCAGCGCGTTGCCGACGACGCCCCCCGAACCGGTCACGAGATTGAGAACGCCCTTGGGCAGCCCCGCCTCCTCGTACGCCTCCACGACCTTCGTGCCGCAGAGCGCCGTGTTGGACGCCGGCTTGAAGACCACCGTGTTGCCGCAGATCAGGGCGGCCGCGATCTTCCAGTTGGGAATCGCCGTGGGGAAATTCCACGGGGTGATGCAGGCGACGACGCCCTTCGGCTGTCGCACCGTCAGGCAGAACTTCTGGTGGAGCTCGGAAGGGACCGTCTCGCCGGCCAGGCGTCGCCCTTCCCCCGCCATGTACTCCACGAAGTCGATCGACTCCTGAACGTCCCCGCGACCTTCCGCGATGACCTTGCCCATCTCGCGGGTGACGATCGCGCCGTACTCGTCCTTCCGTCGTCGGAACACCTCGGCGACCCGAAGGAGGATCTCCCCGCGGTGGGGGGCGGGGGTGGACCGCCAGCTGGGGAACGCCCTCGCGGCCGCGGTGATCGCCCGGTCGACGTCTTCCGGCGTTCCCGACACGAACGAGCCGAGCGGCTCTCCCGTCGCCGGGTTCTGAGTGGAGAAGCGGGAGCGCCCCGGGGGCTCGACCCATTTCCCATCGATGAACAGCCCGTAGGAAGGAGGAGAACTCACGTTGGTCGCCCCGCGGGGGCGAGCGAGTCGAACAGGGGTAAAAGGGTGATGTCAGGGGGGCTGGCCTGCCCCCCCGAGAGCGACCGCCGACGCTTTCGTGACCGCCCCCCGCCAGGTTCGCCCCCGCCGCGTACATATGGTTAAGAGTGCCCTGACGGATTTGGCGCCGAAATGGAGAACGAGCTCAGGGCCGAGATCACGCTCAGTTCTCCCGATGTCCCCGCCGCGCTGATCGACGAGCTTCTTCCCAAGCTCGCCGGGGACGCCTTAGGGAAGGCGCTCGGCACGCGCGGTGAGGGCCGCCTGATCCGGCACGAGCTGCACGGCGACAAACTGACGCTCGAGATCGCCTCCACGGGAGGACGCCCCCACCAGCCGTTGCTCTCGGTCGTGCGGAAGCTCGGCGAGGAGCTCGGACGAAGGGCGAAGGTGGGCGTCCGCTCCGTCACCGTCCTCCGCTACCGCCTCACCTTCGCGGTCGAGCCGATGCCGACCAAGCCGGTGCCGCTCGCGATCCCCCACCACCTGAGCTTCGCCGACGGACGCGCCACCCTCGAACTGCTCGACCTACCGGAGGAGGCCCTCCGGGACAATTGGCCGGACCGGGCGGCCACGCTCGTCGAGGAGAAGGCCCGGCGGCAATCCTACGCCGGGAAGGAGCAAGCGTGGGAGCTCATCGAACAGAGCCCCAAGCGGGAGCACGCCGGACGCGACGACCCGACCGAAGCGATGCTCAAGCGGAACTGGGTGCGCAGCGGCCCGACCAAGGGCAAGTGGTTCCTCGGGCCTTTGCCGGCCCACCTGCTCCGCACGATGGAACGCATCGCGCGGGAGGAGGTGCTGGCGCCCCTCGGTTTCCTCGAAGTGATGCAACCTCACCACGACTCGTTCGATATCCTCGTCAAGACCGGCCATCTCGAGGGTCTGCCGGGAGAGTTCTACTACGTCACCGAGCCCAAATCCCGAGACCCGGCCGACTGGGAAAGGTTCACCGACCTCGTGGCGATCACGCGCAAGGTGCCTCACGACGAGCTTGCCAAGCTCGTGAGCCCACCGTCCGCGGTCGCCTGCTACGCGCAGTGCCCGACGATCTACTGGTGGCTCTCCGGGCGGACGCTTGCGGTCGACGACCTGCCGCTCAAAGTGTACGACCGCGCGGCCATCTCGAACCGGTACGAGAGCGGTGGCCGCCATGGTCTCGAGCGGGTGGATGAGTTTCACCGGATCGAACCGGTCTACCTCGGGACCCCCGAGCAGCTGGTCGCGCTGCGCGAAGCGCTCCTCGCGCGGTACCGCCACGTCTTCGAGACGATCCTCGAGCTGGAGTGGCGCACCGCCTGGGTCACGCCGTTCTACCTGCAACAGAGCGGGGGCGTGGGCCTCGAGGAGCCCGGCCAGCGTATCCGGGGGACCATCGATTTCGAAGCGTACCTCCCCTACCGTGGCCCGCGCGAAACCGCCGAGTGGCTCGAGTTCCAGAACCTCTCCATTGTGGGGGAGAAGTACACTCGAGCGTTCACGATCCGCGCTCAGAAGGGCGAACTCTGGTCCGGCTGCAGCGGGATCGGGCTCGAACGGTGGCTCACGGCGTTCCTGGCGCAGAAGGGGCTCAACGCCGACGATTGGCCGGACCGCTTCCGGAAGTACGTGGGCGAGCTTCCGAAGGACGTGAAGTTCCTCTAGTCGGGCCCGCGCCGACGCAACGATCGTAGAGGGTGGGCCGTCCATGAGCGTTCGAGTCCCGGCGCGCCAGCAGCACCGACTCGAGGAGTTCGGCGGTGGCGGCACGGAGGAAGCCGAGCTGCCGCCGCGACGGGTCGAGCGGCCACCCCCCCTGCCGGGGGTCTGGGGCGTGGAGGACGGCTGGGTGGTCCATCCGCTCCTCTCAGCTCGCACCCTGCGCGCCTTACCGTTCCAGATCGACCTCGCCCGCATCGGCCTCGAGGAGGACCTGCTGGTGGTCCTCCCGACCGGACTCGGCAAGACGGTGATCGCCGCGCTGGAAGCGGCCGAGGTCCTGCGGCGAGGCGAGGGCAAGGTACTGTTCCTGGCCCCGACGCGCCCGCTCGTCGTCCAGCACGCCGAATCGTTCGGGCGCTGGTTCGGTCCCCTGCGGCGCGCCCGCTTCACCGGCACCCTCCGTCGCCCGGTTCGAGAAGGAGCGTGGGACGGGGCGGAGGTGGTGTTCGCAACGCCCGAGGTGGTCGTCAACGACCTCGCGGCTCAGCGGTACGACCTCAAGGAGGTCGCCCTCGTCATCTTCGACGAGTCCCACCACGCCGTCGGGAAGTACGCCTACGTCCCGATCGCGGAGCGGTACCGGGCCGAACGACCCCGGGGAGGCCGGGTCCTCGGGCTCACCGCCTCGCCGGGGGGAAAGGACGCCCGCATCGAGGAGGTGGTGGGCCACCTCGGAGTGGCTCGGATCGAGGCCCGAAGCCGGGAGGACGACGGGGTCCGCCAGTACGTCCAGGAGGTCACCATCGACTACCGATGGGTGACGCTGCCCCCCGAGGCCGTGCGGATCCAAACGGCGATCCGATCCGCGTCGCACGAGGTCGCGAGGAAGCTCCAGAAGATGGGCTACTTGCGCACCAAGCCGATCGCGAACCTGTCGGTCAAGGACCTGATCGCGCTCCGAGCCGAGATCTTCGCCCGACCAGGCCCGATGACCCGGAAGTTCGGCCCCCTGTTCCACCAGTTGATCCTCCTCCACCTCCACCACGCCCTCGAGCGGCTGGAGACCCAGGGGGTGGAGCCGTTCGTGCAGTACCTGAACCGGCTCGCGGCCAAGGAGAAGCCTAGCCGTGGGGACCTCGCCGTCCTCAAGCTGACCGGCGTGCAGCAAGCACGAGGGGAGGCCGAGGCGTTTCTCGCCCGTCCCCACACGCCGTCGCATCCGAAGCTGGACGCCCTGGCCAATGTGGTCGAGGAGCTCACGTCGTCCGAGCGAACCCGACCGGTAAGGATCCTCGTCTTCGCTCAGTACCGCGACACGATCTTGGGTATCCAAGAGCGGCTGACGCGCGACGGCTTGACCGTCGGGCGGTTCGTCGGCCAGTCCAAACGGGACAAGGACGACCCGGGCATGAGCCAGAAGGAGCAGGGGCGCGTGCTGGAGGCGTTCCGCCAAGGGGCGTTCCCGGTGCTCGTCGCGAGCAGCGTCGCCGAGGAGGGCCTCGACGTCCCCGACGTGGACCTGGTGGTCTTCTTCGAGGCGGTCCCGAGCGAGATCCGGGCGATCCAACGGCGGGGCCGGACCGGCCGGAGCTCCGTCGGCCGGGTGCTCGTGCTCCTGACGGAGGGAACCCGAGACGCCGGCTACCAGGCCGCCGAGGCCCGGCGGGAGCGCGCGATGGGCCGGATCGTCCGGCGTCTCTCGGCCGAGGGGCGGCGCCGCTCCGCGGCTCGGAAGAACCCCTCCGTGGACAACGAACGGTCCTCCGAGACGCCTCACTAGGCAGTACGTCCGACCCCGTTCGGGCGGGGCCGCCGCGGCGAGGACCAGCGGATATGAACGTTTCCCCCGGTGACGGCCTGCGTCGGTCCAAGGCGAAGGTTATGAACCGACTCGCGGCTCGGTCGCCCCAACCAGGCGCCGCATGGACCTTGTAACCATCGTGGCCCAGAACCTCGGATTGCTGGTCTTCACCGCCCTCGCCGCCGTGCTGTTCGTCTACCTGTTCTACGCGATGCTCAATCCGGCTCGGTTCTAGCCCGGAGCGGCGCGATCTCCCGGAACCGCACCATGCTCTCCTTCGCCCTGTACCCGGACGTCATCCTGACCCTGCTGGTCGGTTTCGTCCTCGCGTGGCCGGTGGGCCGTTACATGGCCCGCGTCTACCTGGGCCGGCCCTCGCTCATGGACCGGGTCCTCAACCCGATCGAACGCGGGATCTACGGGTTGCTCGGCACCAACCCGCGACGCATGATGGGTTGGAAGGAGTACGCGGCGTCCCTCATCCTCTGCAACGTCGCAGCGCTGGTCCTGGTCTTCGTGCTGCTCACCGAGCAGGGCTCCCTCCCGTGGAACGCCTTCGCCGCCCCCGGGATGCACTGGGACCTCGCGCTGCACACCTCCTCCGCCTTCGTCACGAACACCGACTACCAGCACTACGTCCCTGAGTCCTCCGCCTCGCTGCTGGCCTCCCTCTTAGGCCTCCAGATGCTGATGTTTCTCTCCGCGGCGAGCGGGCTCGCGGCGGTGGTCGGTCTCATCCGCGGCTTCATCCGCCGGGACGGGACCGTCGGGAACGTTTGGGTGGACCTCCTACGCGGCACGACCCGGATCCTCCTTCCGATCTCCCTGCTCGGTGCGGGCCTCCTGGCGCTCGCCTCGGTCCCCCAGACCTGGCACCAGAGCGTCACGATCTTCCCCCTCTCGGGGGGAAGCCAGTCGCTCCCGCTCGGTCCCTACGCGTCGTGGGACAGCATCGAGTTCCTGGGCTCGAACGGCGGTGGGTTCACCGCCGCCAACGCCGGCCATCCGTTCCAGAACCCGACGGCGGTGACGAACTTCCTCTCGGTCCTGCTGATGATGCTGATCCCGTTCGGCACCCCGTTCATGTTCGGCGCGATGGTCCGGCGCCCCGGCGAGGCGTGGCCCTACCTGGGGGTCATCCTGAGCATCTTCCTCGTGGCGCTCGGTCTGTTCATCTACTTTCAGTCGGGGAACACGTTCCTTCGGGGTATCCCGGTCGACCAGGGCCAAGGGTACCTCCTCGGGACGGAGACCCGGTTCACCCTCCCGGAGAGCGCGCTGTTCAACGTGACGAGCATCTACGGCAACGTCGGCGCGATCTCGATGTCCCTCGGCGCCCTCACCCCGGGCGCCCAGATGGTGCTCCTCTGGGGCATGTTCCTCCAGTCGACGCCCGGCGGCGTCGGCACCGGGTTTGGGGTGCTGATGCTCAACGCCGTCCTGGCGATCTTCGTCGGCGGCCTCATGGTCGGCCGCACGCCGGAGTACCTGGGGAAGAAGCTCGGACGCCAGGAGGTGAAGTGGGCCGCCGTCACGCTGCTCTCCCACCCGTTCGCGATCTTCGTCCCGCTGGCGGTCGCCTACGTGCTCGGCTTCGCGCTACCGGCCGTCGGCTCCGGCGCCCAGCCGTTTACGGTCATTCTCTACGAGTTCACGAGCGAATCGGCGAACAACGGGAGCGGCATGGCGCCGATCTCGGACAACACCGTGTTCTTCAACGTCATCGGGGCGCTGATCATGCTCGTCGGGCGCTACCTGCCGATCGTCGCGATGCTCGCGGTCGGCGGCGCTCTCGCGCGCCAGGCGCCGAACCCTCCCGGCCCGGGGACGCTCAAGACCACCTCGGTGACGTTCACGAGCTACCTCGCCGTCTTTCTGCTGGTGATCACCGGCCTCCTCTTCCTCCCGGTGCTCGCGCTCGGGCCGTTCTCCCAGTTCGGGTTGTAAGGTCAGCACGATGCCGGAGGAGTCGGAGGTATCGGCGACATCGGGGGTCGGTGCTCACGTCAGCGTCCGCAAGCAGCGGCGGACGAGCCTCGGCCGCATCCTTTCGACCTCCTTCACGAAGTTCCGCCCGAGCGCCCAGGTCCGAAATCCGGTGATGTTCGTCGTCTACGTGTTCTTCTGGCTCACGCTCCTCTTGACCTTCGTCCCCCAGCCGTTCCCGGATATCCACGGCCGGGCGTACGACGCCGACTACTACCTCCTGATCACGATCATCCTGTTCCTGACCCTCTGGTTCGCGAACGTCGCCGAGGCGATCGCGGAGGCGCAGGCCCGCGCTCAGGCGGATTCCCTGCGCGGGGTCCGGACGGGACTTCGGGCCCGCCAGATCCGACCGGACGGCCAACTCGTCGCGATCGCCGCCTCTACCCTGCACCTCGGCGACCGGATCGAGGCGCGCCCGGGCGAGATCGTCCCCGTCGACGGGGACGTCGTGAAAGGGGCGGGGCTGATCGACGAGTCGATGATGACCGGCGAGAGCGCGCCGGTGGTCCGGGAGAGCGGCGGGGACCGAACGAGCGTCCTCGGGGGGAGCCGGGTCCTCCAGGGCACGATCGAGCTCCGCGTCGCGTCCGAGCCGGGCACCAGCTTCCTCGACCGGATGATCCGGCTCGTCGAGTCGACCCGCCGCGACAAGAGCCCGAACGAGATCGCGCTGACGATCGTGCTCACGGCCCTCACGGTCGCCCTGCTGATCGTGGTCGTCTCCTTCTCCTATCTCGTGCAGTTCACCGGCGAAGGGCTCCTCAACCTGGGGACGATGATCGCCCTCACCGTCTGCCTCATCCCGACCACGATCGGGGGCCTCCTCTCCGCCGTCGGGATCTCCGGGATCAACCGTGCGGCCCGCGCGAACGTGATCGCAAAGTCCGGCAAGGCCGTCGAGGCCGCGGGGGACCTCGACGTGCTCATCCTCGACAAGACCGGCACGATCACGGTCGGCTCCCGTCTGGCGGTCCAGTTCGTCCCGGCTGCCGGCGTCGAGATGTCGGAGCTGCTGCGAACGGCGGTGCTCTCCTCCATGCTCGACGACACGCCGGAAGGGCGGTCGGTCGTCCGCCTCGCCACCCTGCGGGGGGCGACCGCCGGCCGGACGGAGTTCGACAATGCCCGCGTCGTGCCGTTCTCGGCCGAGCGGAGGATGTCGGGGGTCGTCCTCTCCGACGGGACGGAAGTGATGAAAGGCTCGATCAGCTCGATGGAGAAGGCCGGCTCGCCTCTTCCCCCGGAGCTCCGGGCGGCCGTCGAGGCGGCCTCGAAGGAGGGGATGACCCCGCTCGTCCTCGCGCTCCAGCGCCGGACGCTCGGCGTCGTCCTCCTCAAGGACGTCGTCAAGCCGGGCATCCGCGACCGACTGCGCGAGCTGCGCGTCATGGGGATACGGACCGTGATGTGCACGGGGGACAATCGGCTCACCGCCGCGGCGATCGCCCACGAGAGCGGCGTCGACGAGTACATCGCCGAAGCGCGCCCGGAGACGAAGCTCCAGCTCGTCAGCCGGGAGAAGGCCTACGGCCGCCTCGTCGCGATGACCGGGGACGGGACGAACGACGCTCCGGCGCTGGCCCGGGCGGACGTCGGACTCGCCATGAACAGCGGGACTTCCGCCGCGAAAGAGGCCGGGAACATGGTCGACCTCGACAGCGACCCCACGAAGCTCATTGAGGTCGTCTCGATCGGCAAGCAGCTCCTCATCACCCGCGGCGCGCTGACGACCTTCTCCATCACGAACGACGTGGCGAAGTACTTCGCCATCATCCCGGCGATGTTCGTCGGCGTCTCCGGGGTCGCGCTCCTGAACATCATGCAGCTGACCAATCCGTCCCTGGCGGTGCTCGCGACACTTCTGTTCAACGCGCTGATGATCCCGGTCCTGATCCCGCTCGCGCTCCGGGGGGTCGGTTTCCGACCCGCGACCGCCGTCGAACTGCTCCGGCGGAACCTGATCCTCTACGGCGTCGGCGGCCTCGTCAGCGCCTTCGTTGGCATCAAGCTCCTCTACACGCTCCTCGCCTACGCCTCCACCCTGCCGACCATCGTGAGCTGGGCCACCGCGGTCCACCAGTTCTTGGGAGGGCTCCCGTGACGACCCGAAGTCCGCCTCCCGGCCCGGCGGAGGCGTCGCAGCCCGCCCCGACGGAGATGGGCCCCGACCCCGCGTCGCCGGCGCTAGACCCAGCCCCTAGCCCTACCCCTACCCCTACCCCCACCTCGTCGCCCACGCCCGTCGAGCCGTCCCCGGAGCCGCTGGACCGTCGCATGGCGCCGGAGCCACCGTTCCGCCTTCCCTCGCTGCGCGCGAGCCTCCTCTTCGTGGTCTTCCTCCTCGTGGTCGGTGGTCTGGGCTACCCGATCGCGGTCACCGCTTTCGCGCAGTACGTCACGCCCGGGACGGCCAACGGCAGCCTCGTGGTCGCCGCCAACGGCACCGTCATCGCCTCGGAGCTGCTCGGCCAGAACATCACGAACGCCTCGTTGTTCTGGCTGCGCCCGTCGCTCATCGATGACCAACCCTTCACGGGCGCTGGGAACGAGACACCGTACGGGCCGACCAACCCGGAGCTACGCAATCTCACGCTGTACTACATCGCCCAGTACGGTCTGGCCAACGTCTCCGTACCGGTCGACCTCGTCACCCCGTCGGAGAGCGGTCTCGACCCGGACATCACCCCGGAGTCCGCCCTGGTGCAGGTCCCCCGGGTCGCGGCCCACACGGGGCTCAGCCAGGCGTACCTCACCACCCTCGTCCAGGCGTGGATCACCTCGCCCACCGCCGGCCTCTTCGGTCCCTCCTACGTCAACGTGCTGGACCTCGACCGAGCGCTGCTCGCCTCGTTGGGGAGGTAGGCGCGTGTACCGACGACTCCTCGTGCCGATCGAGCAGCCGGCCGACGTCGAGCCGCTCATCCGGTTCGCGGCCCAGCTGCTCGACGCCGACGGGGAGATCCGGGTCTTGCACGTGATCCCGACCCGGGAGCTCCCCGAGGTGACGCGTCGCTGGCGGGAGTCGGTGAATATCGTCGTCCCCGCCCACGAGACCGGGGCCGCCCTGGACGTCCGGGTCGACCCCGAGGTCCGGTCGGCGCCGGACATCGCCGGGGAGATCCTCGACAGTGCCGACACCCACAGCGTCGACGCGATCCTGATGACGCTGCGGGGTAGCAAACGGAGGACCCGGAGCATCTTCCTCGGCCACACGGCGTCGAGCCTGCTGCACCACTCCGCCGTCGACGTGATCGTCGTGAACCGGCTCGCCCTCGTCGAGAAGAAGGTCCAGAGGATCCTGGTGCCGACCTTCGGCTCCGCCCCCAGCGCCAAGGCGCTTCGGGCCGCGGAGGAGATCGCCCTCTACGGACACGGGACGCCGATCATCACGCTCGCCCTCGGTCCTCACGGGGAGGCCGAGAGCCTCCCGGGAACGACCACCCGGTCGCCGCGCGGCGTGCCGATCAGCCACGAGCACTCCGGATTCTCCGAGGCGATCCTGGGCCGCCGCCACCGGCTGCCGGAGCTCATCCTGCAAGCGGCCGCGCGGCTGCGGTACGGGCTGCTCCTCGTCGGGGAGGAGTCGGTCCACGGGGAGGGGCCGCTGCTCACCCGACGGTTCCTCGAGGAGCTGTTCCGACGGGCGCCGTGCCCGGTCGTGGCGATCCGGGGCTAGGGCCTGCGGATGGGCGAACTTCTGTTCATCGGCGCCGGCCTCGGGGACGAACAGGACCTCTCCCGTCGGGCGGTCGAGGAGCTTCGCCGGGCCCGGAAGGTGTTCACGGAGGAGTACACCGCGGTCTTCCCGCGCGGCGCCCTCGAACGGATCGCGGAGGAGATCGGGCAACGCGTGAACCGCCTGGCTCGGCCCGAGGTCGAAGGGGGGCGGTCGATCCTCGAGGCGCTGGAGGGCGCGGGGACCGTGGCGTTCCTCACGCCGGGCGACCCCTTCGCGGCCACCACGCACCTCGCCCTTCGGCTCGCTGCCGAAGAGGCCGGCCACAGCTGGAGGTACCTGCCCGGCGCGAGCGTGCTGACCGCGGCCGCGGGGCTGCTCGGGCTGATCCACTACCGGTTCGGAAGGACCGTCACCGTCCCGTTCCCGGAGCCGAATTTCGACCCCGCGTCGCCGTGGGAGTGGGTCGCCCGTAACCGCGCAGCCGGGCTCCATACCCTCGTGCTCCTCGACCTTCGTCCGGCCGAGGGACGGTTCCTTCGGGCCGAAGAGCTGCTCGCGAGAATGGCGAGCGTCGACTTGCCGACCCGGATCCTTGGCGAGAGCGATCCGGTGGGGGTGGTCGCCCGGGTCGGTCGTTCCGAGGCGGGCGCGTGGTGGGGTTCGTTATCCCGACTCTTGAAGATTGACTTCGGACCACCGATGCACGCGGTCATCGTCCCGGCCCCGGAGCTGCATTTCGAAGAGGCGGCGGCGGTTCGTCGGTGGCGGGTCCCCTAGGAACGAGCTCTTCGAAGCGCTAGGCCGAGGTCGCGGCCGAGCTGGCCGTTGCACCCTCGGCCTGCGTACCGATCACTTCGGCGAACTCGCGGATACGAAACGGGCGAGTGAGGATGGCGTCCGGGCGCTTGGCCCCCATCTCGGGCAGCCCACGACGACGGTCGGGAGTGAGGACGACCACGCGGATGGGGGGGCCGGCGTCCCGGGCCTCGGCGACCAGCGAGGCGCAACTGCCCTCCGCCAGGCTCGAGTCCGCGATCAGCAGGTTGGGATGGTGGGTGCGCAAGAGCCCCACGCCCGCCGTCGAGCCCGCGGCCTCGCCCAGGACCTGGACGTGGTGGAGCCGAAGCAGACCCCGGAGGAGGACGCGGGTCTCTTCGTCGCCCGCCACGACGATCGCGGTAGGGACCTTGGGCGTCGGTGCTGGATCCGGCTCTGCTACCACCATCTAGGTCGCCCCGGCGCGACGAGCGAGGGAAACGGCGTACGTATATGGAATCATCCGGGAGAATCGTGCCGCCGTCCCCACTCCGCCACTCCGGCAGCGCCCAGGAGGGCGGTCAACGCCTCGTGGTACCCTTCGGTGGGCCCGGTGATCAGTCTTGTGGCGAACGGCTCGAGCGCGGCGCCGAACTGGCGCTCCGTGTCGCTGAACTGCCAGGCGTGGGCCTCCCCGCGACCGAGCGCCCGGAGCAGGCCGAAGGCGAGGCCTCGCTCCTTCCCCTCGCGCGGAAGGCTTTGCAGCAGCTTGCGCTCCGCCGCGGCGGGGCCGTCGACGCGCTGGGTTCGGGCGACCCCGTCGACGAACTGGGCCTCGCGCGAGAGCTGCTCGTACTGCGGCAGGGCATCGCCGCGCGCGCGAGCGCGGCCAGACTCGGCCGCCCGGCGGAGCAGTTCGGAGACGCGCCCGGGGGAGGCGCGAGCCTCCTTCACGAGCCGCTCGGCTTCCGCCTCGTCCGGGACGATCGCCCGCACGATCTCGTCCGCGTGGTTGGGCCAGAGCCGTTCCAGGGCCCGGCTCGCGACGGCTTCATCGATCTCGAACCGGCCGCTCACAGAAGGGAGCACCTCCTCGAGGGCCCGTCGCTCGTCGGGGGACGCCTGCAGGGCCGCCAGGAAGGCGGCCCGGTCACTCCCGTAACAACGGCCGCCCGCGACGAACAGTGGCTCACGGACGCCGTCCAGGAACCGGCCTACCTCCGCCTTCTGGGAATCGACGAGCTCGCGGTCGGAGATCCGCCCGAGGACGTAGGAGCGACGGGTCGCCTTGGCGAGCTCGGGGAGTCGGCTGTGGACGCACCGTGCACCGAGGTCGCACCGCAGATTGAGGTCGACCCGAACGACGAACTCGTCCTCCGGCGACGGGCCCGCCACCCCGGTCGTGAGGCGGGCCAACAGCTGGCGGTCGTCGCGCACGCACTTCGCGCAGACGCGGAAGCTTCGTTCCGCTCCCGCCCAGTCGACCTCGAGGAACGGCGGTGCGCCCCCTCCTCCGAGGTGGGCGCATTGGAAGACCCGCCCTCCGTCCGCGGCGGTCAAGCGGTAGGGAAGCCCGGCGAGCTGGGTGGTGAGGAATTCCGGAGGAGGGTGCGGCGAGCGCCCCGTGCAGTAGAGGGTGTCGGGCGACGCGAAAAAGTGGAGTCCCTTCCGGGCCCACTCGAGATAGCCGTAGAGAAGCCGGCGGGGGTCGGAGAACTGTTGGACGGCGATGTGGGCCTCGGGAGGCGCCCTCCCCAAAGGGGCGAACGGGACGTCGCCGCCGGGGAACGGCGCGACGACCAGCGCCGGAAGCTCGGGTTCCAGGTAGAACTTCAACAGGCCAGCGTACGCGCGGGCCAGCGGCTCGCCCCACCGCCCGCTCGCCCGCTCGAGCGCCTTTTCGTCGTCCCGGTCCCCACGGACCGATTCGAGCTCCTCCCGGAGCTTGCCGAACCGCTCCTTGGGAGCCTCGCCCCGGAGCTCCGGAAGGAGAGGGTCGACGCTCTCGCGCAGCTTCTTGGCGCTCTTGAGCAACTCACCCTCCCGGCCCCCGGAGCCTCGTCGGACCCGCATCCTCGCCCTTCGGCGGTCGAATCGCGAGGGCCTTACTAAGGGTTGGGGGCCTGAGGCCCGATCATCGGCGGCAGAGGTCGAGGAAGTTCTGGAAGATACGACGGCCTCCTTCGGTGTGCTCGACCTCCGGGTGGAACTGCACGCCGCGGATCGGCTTGCTCGGATGCGCCATCGCCTCGATCGGGCAGGCCTCGGAGTGGGCGAGCTTCCTCCACCCGTCGGGCAGTCGGACCACCGAGTCGTTGTGGCTCGCCCAGACGGTCAGATGGGCCGGAAGCTCGCGAAAGATCGGGTCGTCCGGGCCGTCGACCTCCAGGCTCACGCGGCCGAACTCCGGCTGGTTGCCGCCGGCGACGCTGCCCCCGAAGTGCCGGGCTAGGAACTGATGCCCCACGCAGATGCCCAGGACGGGGACCGAGGTCGCGTCGATCCACTCGCCCACGCGCCCGAGTTCCGCGTCCTTCCCTTCGAGGCTCAACGCCCCGCCCGAGAGGACCGCTCCGTCGGCGTCGGCCGGAAGCAGCTCAGTGTTCGGGAGGATCGAGCTTTCGACGCCGAGCTCTTTGAGGACGCGGTATTCGCGGTGGGTCCACTGGCCCCCGTTGTCGATGACGGGAATCTTCACGGACGCTCCGGGGGCGGTGGGCGGGGGTCGGTAGGGCTCGGGGGGTCCCGGGCGACGCGCTCCTTGATCGCTTCGAGGTCGTGACGCAGGGCCTGGACGTCCCCTCGCATCTTCAGCATCTCCTCCTCGAAGACCGTGAAGCCGGTCGGGGACTGCATCCGGTGGGAGATGTAGATGCCAATGAAGACCGCACCGACCAGCGCGAGGATCGTGGTGAACACCAGCGCGACGATGAACGAGACGAAGTTCGCGAAGGCGATCTGGAACGGGACGGTGAAGAGGTGCGTCAGCTCGGCGAACTCGACGAGGAGCAAGAGGCCGATGATGACGATCCAGAACAGGGCGGCCCGACCTGCGCGCATGTCTTTTCGCTACTCCGCCTGGAGAAGGATGTTGAGCGGGGCGGAGGTCGAACTGATCGTCTCGGTCGTCGTCCCCTGCCGGCCCGCCGTCAGGTCGTTGACGTAGAGCGTCGGCGGCAGGTAGTAGATCTCGAACGTCCCCGCGTAGGTGACGGTCGCCCCGGCGGAATCGACGTAGAGCGCCGTCACGTTGAACGCCACCGGGTTGGCGGCGGTCGCGTAGGCGAGGACGAGCGCGTGGGAGGCGTTCGTCGAGTTCGTCCAGTGGATCGCCCGCACCGCGGCCGGAGGCGGCCAGCTCACGTTGTCGGAGATGTGCAGTTCGAGCAACTGGTAGCGCACGGTGCTCAGGCCGTAAAGGTAGACATGGGTCAAACTCGAGCCCGGGACCCGGTCGACGACGAACTCCGCGGTCGCGCTGAGGCTGCCCGCGGTAGGCTGTCCGCTCGAGAGCAGGTTCGGCGTCACCAGGATCAGCAGCAGGAGGAGGACAGCGACCCCGACGAACGGCCACGGGAACAGGGCCGCCAGCCGCTCCCGTGTCCTCACGCAGGCCCGGCCTTCCACCCGGTATAGAGCGCGTGCGCGACGCCCAGATGGTCGAGCACTTTCCCGGCGAGGTAGTCGACGACGCTCTCGACGCTGGCGGGCTTGAGGTAGAATGCGGGGACGGGCGGGAGCACGACCACGCCGAGCGCGCTCAGCTCCGCGAGCTGCCGGAGCAGGATCGTCGACATCGGCGTCTCCCGAGGGACGAGCACGAGCGTTCGCCTCTCCTTGAGGTGGACCTGAGCGGCGCGGCTCAGCAGCGTGTCGGCGAACCCTCCGGCGATCTTGGCGACGGTGGTGCCCGAACAGGGGACGATCGCCATGCCTCGGGTAGGACGGGATCCGCTGGCGATCGGCGCATCGAGCGCGCGGTCGCTGTAGACCGTGCGGACGAGAGGTGCGAGCTCGTCGACGCTCACCCCGAGCTCCTCGCGAAGGACGGCCGCACCGCCGTCGGTGACGACGAGCGCTACCGGGGCGCGCGCCGCCTTGAGCCCTTCGAGCACGCACCGGGCGAGGGCCGCACCGCTCGCGCCGGTCACGCCGATCACGTACGGTGGATCCTCCGACAGCTTCCTTCCCCGGGCTTATAGGTCGGAACGGTTCGGCCGATATGACGTTGGGGGAGGAAGGCGCGTGGGGCGGCGTCGCGCAGCGATCGTCGGGGCCGGGCACACGCGCTTTGGCGTGCTGCCGGCGACGCCCCGAGAACTGCTGTGCCAGGCCGTCGACGCCGCCGTGGCCAGCGTGGACCGTGGATTCGAACGCGCGTTGGTCGGCGAGGCGTTCCTCGGCACGCTAGGCTTCTCCGGTTGGCAGCTCGGGAACGCCTCGGCGGTCCTCGCCGAGGAGGCCGGTCTCGTCGGGGTACCGGTCACTCGGGTCGAGAACGCCTGCGCGTCGGCCGGCTTTGCGCTGCGCCATGCCGCGCTCGCGATCCAGAGCGGCGAGCGGGACGTGGTGCTAGCAGTCGGCTTCGAGAAGATGAACGACACGACCTCGACGCGCCGCCGGTACTGGCTGGGCGTTTCGGGCGACACGGAGTGGGAGCGGCTCAGCGGACTGACGTTCGCGGGGGTGTACGGGCTGATGGCGGGACGGTACCTCCACGACTACGACTGTCCTCCTGAAGCGCTCGCGGAGGTCGCCGTGAAGAACCACGCGAACGGCGCGCTGAATCCGAACGCCCAGTTCCAGAAACCCGTGAGCCGGGAGAAGGTGCTCGCGGCCCCCCGCGTCGCCACGCCGCTCGGGCTGTTCGACTGTTGCCCGGTCTCGGACGGCGCGGCTGCCTTGCTGCTCGTCGGGGAGGAGATGGCGCACCGGTTCACCGACACTCCGGTCTATGTAGCCGGGCTCGGGGCCGGCTCCGACCGGCTTGCCCTCCAGGAGCGAGAATCGATGACCAGCCTGAAGGCGACCCAGATCGCCGCGAAGGAGGCGTTCCGACGTGCCGGGTTCGAACGAAGCTCGGTCCAGTTCCTCGAGGTGCACGACTGCTTCACGATCGCCGAGCTGCTCGCGATCGAGGACCTGGGCTTTGCCGAGCCAGGGCGAGCCGGAGCGCTGACGCTCGAAGGGGCTACCCGGCTCCACGGGCGGTTGCCCGTGAACCCGGACGGCGGCCTGAAAGCGAAGGGTCACCCGATCGGCGCCACGGGCGCGAGCCAGGCGTACGAGGCGTTCGTGCAGCTTCGAGGCGCCGCCGGGGCTAGGCAGGTCCCTCACGCCGAGCGAGCTCTCACGCACAACGTGGGGGGTTCGGGGGCGAGCGCGACGGTCTCCCTGTTCAGCATCCAATGAGCGGGACGCGCGCGGTCACCCGCTCGATCCGCCTTCGACCTCGTTACCGACAAGGGCCGTGGCGGGTGGCGGGTCCCGACGAGGACGCCTTCACCCGTACCGTCGGCGCCGTGGAGCGCCTCTTGGAGACCCGCTCGACGCCGCGAGAGGTCGCTGTCCGTAAGCTCCACCTTGTCGGCGCCCCCGAAGAGTTCGCTGAGGACGCCCTGCCTTCGGCCCTCGGGATGGAGAGCCTAGCGGTCCGACGGTACGCCGCTTCGCCGGACGGTGCCTCGGCGGCGATCGAAAGCGCCGGGCACCCGACCGAAGGCGAGGGGGTCGACGTGATCGTCGGGTTGGACGCGCCCTCCTCGGAGGAGCGACGATCGGGGAGCGCTACCGTCGGGTTGCTCGTGGAGGCCCGAGAGGGCCTCCGCCTCGAGGGCCACCTACGGGTCCCGGGCCGACACGGGAGCGCCCCTGCTGCCGCTCTGGTCCTCGCGCGGTCCGCGTCGATGATCGACGAACTGCCCCGACGGCCCGCGTCGATCTGGCTCGAGTTCCCCGGCGAGGTCCCGGCGGAGTGGACGGACCTTTGGGTCGCTCGTGCCGCCCCCGGAGGATGGAGGAGCTTCGCTCCCGCCGGCGACCTTGGAAAGGACGCTGCGACCGGGCTACTGTCGTTGGTGCACCAGGCCCGCCAAGAGTGGCCGAACGGGACAGAAGGGATCGTGGGAGTCGTGGAGCCGACGGGGGCGACCTTACTCAAGTTGCGAGAGAGTGCGTCGGATCGTTCGGGGGCCCCTCCTCCCGAGGACGTACCCGGCGCCTTGATCGAGCTTCCGACGGGGGACGTCCGCTGGCCGGTCCGCCTCGATGCCGTCTCCGAGGGAGCGTACGTCCCCAGGGCCAGCTATCTGGAGAGCCTCCCCGCGCGCTGGCGGCTGCTGGGAGCGACGTGTGGGGTCTGCAGGGCGGTCACCTTCCCGCCTCGCTCCCGGTGCAGGAACTGCGGGCGCACGGACCAGCTCCAGCCGACGGAGCTGCCGCGGCGGGGGTGCACGGTCGCGGCGGTCACCACGATCGCGCCGGGCGCTCAGCCGACCGAGTTCGACCCTCAGGTCGCGCTCCTCGGGGCCTACTCCGTGGTGATCGTCGAGGTCGTACCAGGAGTTCGGGTCACGGCGCAGGTCACCGATGCGATCGCGGGCACGATCGCCCTCGGCGACCGCGTCGACCTCGAGCTCCGCCGGCTCTACGCGATGGAGGGCGCCTGGAGGTACGGTTTGAAGGCAGTTCCAACGGACGCGGTCACGCGGTCGGCGCCGGCGCGGGGCTAGCTTTCTCTTTCTTGGGGGGCGTCCACGCCGTCTCGAGCCACGATTCGTAGATCGCGCGCTCCAGCTCCGTCGGTCGCTCGAGGGGGGTGAGCAGGTAGCTTTCCGGGGGCGCCTGGCCGGTGACCGCGTTCACCGTCGTCAGGAATCCCCGCCGGAACACGGTGAGCGCGACCGCGGAACCTGGAGGATACCTCTTCCAGGCCTCGCCGAAGGCGCTGCCCTTGACCTTGACCCCATCGAGGGCCACGACCTCGTCGCCGGGGTCGAGGCCGGCCCGCCGTGCGGGAGAGCCGTCGCGGACCTGGGTGACCCGGGCCATCCCTCCGTCGTCCCGGAACTCGATCCCCAAGTAGCCGGGCTCGCCTTCCTCGGGCTCCGGCGACTTCGGTTTGGCGCTGAGCTCTAGCCCCGCGAACCGCGCGGTCCGGGCGTAATCGACCTCCTCGGTCCCCCCGATGTGGCGGGCGAAGAACCCGTCGACGTCGACGCCGGTCGCGGCCTGCACCACGCGGGGCATCTCGTCCTCTTCCAGACCACGGCCGACGCGGCCGAAGTCGGTCCATAGGCGGCGCCAGACGGAGTCGAGCGTAGCGCGGTTCTCGGTGGCGTGGCGCAGCTCCAGGTCGAGCGCCCACGAGACGAGGGCGCCCTTCCGGTAGTAGTTCGCGCTCTGGTTGACCGTCTCCTCGTAGGGTCGGTAGAAGTCTACCCAGCTCAGGGTCGACTCCAGTTCGAGGCTCTTCACCGTTCGGCCCGGGGTGTTGAGGTAGAGCGCGAGGTCTTCGCCCAGCCAGGCCAGGTAGCGCTCCGGAGTGGCCAGGCCCGCCCGCCGGAGGAGAAGGTCGCCGTAGTAGCTCGTCGTCCCTTCCATCGCCCAAAGGAGCCGAGTCGGCTGCTCCTTCGTGTAGTCGAAATTCAAGAACGTCTTCGGGCGGATCCGCTTGACGTTGTACAGGTGGAAGTACTCGTGGCTGGTCAGCCGCAGGAAGTACTCGTGCCGTTTCGCCGGCTTGAACGCCGTGCGCGGGATCACGGCGGAGAAGGAGGCCCGGTGTTCGAGACCCCCGTCGGGCTCGTCGGTCAGATGGAAGAACATCGTGAAGCGAGGCACGGGGCATTCCCCGAAGAGGCGGATCGTCGTCTCGGCGATCCGGTGCACCTCCTCCTCGAGACGATGCGGCTCGAAGTTCCCACCCCGGCCGCAGAGCACGATGCGATGAGGGATCCCGGCCGCGCTGGCGGTGAGTTCGAGCGGCGTCCCGCAATCGACGGGTGAGTCGAGCAGCTCGTCGTAATCCTTGGCCCGGAACCGGGCGGGATGGTGACCGACCTCCGTGAGTTCGGTGTAGACCCGCCAACCGTCCGGGAGGTGGAGGACGAGGTCGCACGCCTCCTCCTTGCGTCCGTCGACGTACGGGAGACACACTCCGGCGTTCAGCAGCAGGTGCTCGGAGGTCAGGTCGAGCCCTTCGGTGATCAACCCATGGCCGTAGACCTCGAGGTCGACGTGGAGCTGCTCGAGCCCGGCGGCGGGGATTCGCCAGCGGGATTTGCTGGCGCGCTCGACGGCCAACGGAGCTCCGCCCGGCTCGGCGGAAGCGCGTAGGCTCCGAACGTTCCGGACGTACTCCTGGATCCAGTAGCTCCCGGGGACCCAGGAAGGGAGCACCAGGTCGACCGTAGTAGCGCCGCCGGTTGGCAGGGTGATGTGGACCTTGATCCGATGCTCCTCGGTCCGGTCGAACCGAACGTCGTACTCGATCGTCACCCAGGGCCCTCGAACCGGCTCGGCGGACGCCGGGTCGGAACGATAACGGTTCGGTCCCCCTGCGCGACGCTCGGCCTCGCCGCCCGCGGGGCCTTATGCGAAGCCGGGGATCTCCTTCCCTTTGGCGTTGCCCGAGGACTTGTTGTACGGCTCGGCGACGATCCCAAGATGGGTCGCGAGCGCACGAAACGTCTGGGTCAGCTGTTCGACGGAGTGCGCCAGCTCTCGTTGCTCGGCGCGAAGCTGGGCGAGCTCCTCCCGCACCGCACGAAGCTGCGAGGCCAACTCACCGGAATCCGTTTCGTTCGCCATCAGGAACCCTCGACGGCAAGTACCTACGGGGGGAAGATAGGCGCAACGGGTAGTCGGCCTAGCACGTCACTTCTTGTCGTCCGGGCCGAAGGGGCTCTCCGAGCGGCCTCGGTCCTGGAACGGGACCCAGTCGCCACGGCTCGCGGAGAAGTCGACCCGGGTTAGCTCGAGCACGAACTTCTTGAGCTGGTCGGCGGCCGCAGGGCGGACCGAGAAGGCGTAGACGTAGATCCCAAAGCCCATGAAATCGGTCACTCGGCGTAGCGCCTCCGAGAGGTCCTCCTTGGGGACCTGCACCCGGATGGTGGTCTGGCCGAGCAGCCCGGCGAACTCGTCCAGGTCGAACGGTGGTTCCAGTGCGATCAGGGCCTTGGGCAGGCCGCCCGACGGGGCGGACGGCGCTCCGGGGGGCACGGTGGCGGCTGGGGCTGTGGAGGGCAGGGGGACTGTTGGCGGGGCGGGTGTTGGAGGGCGGGCCGCTGGCGGGGAGGGCGTCCCCGCCGGAGTCGACCCTGGGAGGCGGACCGGCTCGTTCGGGCCTTTCGTGATGTAATGGTCAAATACGGGCGACGCGGCCCGACCAACGAACTTGGGGGTGGGAGCTACGGTCGAGCGTGCGGCCGGTCGGTGCTTCGGCTGGGCGGCCTTTCGCTTGGTACGTTTGGGAGCCATAGGGAGGTTCGGTCGGGGGAGTCCCCAGCGAGGATAAGGGCACGTGCGGGTGCGCATGCCCAAAATCTCGAGTTGTAGCTCGACAAGCCATGCGAACCCACCTCACGGGACAGGGGTAGTGTAGTCCGACAAGCGACAGATGGGTTAAGTAACATGGAGATGGTGGCCCGGTGTCGAGCGCCGCGCAAGCAGGCGCTCGGACAGGTAGAGTAAGACCATGCCGGCAAGGGTCATGAAGGAGTTCCAAGCGCCGCGCGGCCTTCCCCGGAAGACCGCCAGCGTCTGCCCCGAGTGCATCAAGGTCATCCCCGCGGTCGTCCGGGAGAAGGAAGGCCGCGTGATCATGGAGAAGACCTGCCGCGTGCACGGTTACTTCTGGGACATCATCTCGAACGACGTCGACTTCTATCTCCGGATGGAGGTCTACGCCCACGACGGCGTCGGCTACGAGAACCCGTACTTCGAGAAGTTCAAGGGCTGCCCGACGACCTGCGGAATGTGCAGCCACCACAAGTCCCACACGGGACTCGCCCTGATGGACCTGACGAACCGGTGCAACCTGAAGTGCCCGGTCTGCTTCGCGAACGCGAACGCCGCCGGCTATGTCTACGAGCCGACCCGCGAGCAGATCCACTTCATGCTGAAGACGCTCCGGGAGCAGAAGCCCGTCGGAGCCGTCGCGGTCCAGTTCTCGGGCGGGGAACCGACGCTCAGCCCGCTGTTCCTCGACGCCTGCTCGATGGCCCGGGACCTCGGCTTCAAGCAGGTCCAGGTCGCCACGAACGGCATCCGGGTCGCCAACGAGCCCGGCTTCGCCCAGGCGTGCCGGGAGAACGGACTCCATACCCTCTACCTCCAGTTCGACGGTCTGGACGACGAGATCTACCGCAAGGTGCGGGGTGTCCCGCTCCTGAAGGTCAAGCAGAAGGCCATCCAGGCGGCTCGGGAGACCCACACCTCGCCCGCGGAGCTCGCCCAGGGGAAGCCGGACAAGCCGCTCAGCGTCGTGCTCGTCCCGACCCTTGTCGGCGGCTTCAACGAGAAGGAGATTTGGCCGACGGTGAAGTTCGCGATCGACAACATCGACGTCGTTCGCGGCGTCAACTTCCAGCCGGTCGCCCTGACCGCGCGGATCCCCGACAAGGACCGGTTCCAGATGCGGTTCACCCAGTCGGACCTGGTGCGGATCCTCTGCACCGAGGGACCGTTCGAGAAGTCGGACTTCTTCCCCGTCCCGTCCGTGGCGCCGATCAGCGAGCTCGTCTCGATCATCCACGGCGAGGAGAAGATGACCCTGACCACGCACCCAGGGTGCGGCTGCGCCACCTTCGCGTTCGTCTCGAAGGACGGCCAGACCATGACGCCGCTCCCGCGGTTCATGGACGTCGACGGCTTCTTCGAGAACGTCGAGGCGATGATCGAGAAGTACCGGGACGCCCGGTTCGCGCGCGTGCGCACCGCGGTCGCTGGGGCGCGCCTGCTCCACGATGTCTCGAAGTACTTCGACTTCTCCCGCGCCCCGGAAGGGCTGAGCGAGAAGAACTGCGTCAAGGTCATCGCGGCGATCTTCACCGAGGGGAACAAGGAGGCGCTCGCGAAGTTCACCTGGCGCACGCTCTACATCGGGAACATGCACTTCCAGGACGCCTACGACTACGATATCCAGCGGCTGATGCGCTGCGATATCCACTACTCGGTCCCTGACGGGCGGATCATCCCGTTCTGCTCGTACAACTCCGGTCCGATCTACCGGACCGAGGTCGAGAAGAAGTTCTCGATCCCGATCCCGGACTGGCAGAAGGCGAAGGCCCAGAGCGGCCTCCAGCTCAAGACGATCGAGACGATGGGCGTCAACGGCGAGGTCATCGTCGACCCCGAGTACTACAAGGTCCGCGCGCTCAAGGGCGCGCCGGGCATGAGCACGTAGCGCGGCGACGGCTCCTCGAGTTGGGCCAACCCTTTCGACCGCCCGCCCCTTCGGCGGGCCGCTGATCTTGCTGGGCCGAGGCTCGAAGCGCCGCTCCCCTGCGCGGCGTCTCTTTCTGGTGAAAATCCGACCGGTGCGAGAGCTCGTTGCCATCGCGCCGGCGGTATTATCTGGGAACAGCCCCGTCCCCCCGCCCGTCCTCCGTGGACGGTCAGGTCTCATGCAGCTGAGCGTAGCCCTCCGAGCGCCTCGGTCGACGAAGCTCCCCCGCCCGTCCTTCCTCGGCTCTCCTGGGGTCGTCGCGCTCGTGGTGGGCCTGGCAACGTTGGGCTTCATCGTCCCGGGCCTCGCTGGCGCCACGCCCAGCGCCTGGGCCCCGGCTCCGACGGCCGGCCACGCCGCCGCACCCAACTCCTTGGCCCCTCCGCTCGTTCCGCTCGCTCGGTCGCCGCTCCCCGGGACGGCCCACCCCGCCCCAGGGGCACCCGTGACGGCGAATCCGTCGTTCTCTCAGGTTCGTATGGGCAGCCTCGCCTCGCCGTACGCCCATCTGGGCTCCTGGGGGCCGAGTGGTCTGCCCCCCGGCTCCCCCTACCCCGTCGGCCCGGTGCCGTCCGGCGCTCCCTCCTCCTCCAACGGGGTGGACCCCAACCAGGTGTTCAACACCGACCATTGTTCCGGGCTCTACCCGCTCGTCGGCGAGTCGGCGTACATCCACGACTGCTACGGTCACGACGAGCCGGTGATGGAGTTCTACTCCAACCAACCGGGGAGCGGCGGGAACATCTCCTACAACGTCACCTTGCCGATCGACCGGAACGCCACCCAGAACCAGTCGGACCTGTACGTCGCGATGTGGTTCGGCATGACGATGACCGACCCGTTCGGGTGGCTCGACCAGTGCTTCCTCGAGCTCCAGTTCTACCCGGACCAGACCTGGTACAACGGCCCGGGCTCGCCGAACCCGGCGATGACGGTGAACGGCGCCTGGAACGCCGCCGCGGTCGCCTGGCAGATCGAGGCGACGAACGGCTTCGAGAACGCGTGCTTCTACCAGCCCGCCTTCCTCCACAACCTCACCTACGGCCAGGGGAACGGGAGCTACCTCAACATGTCCCAGGGCGACCGGATCGGCGTGGTGATGACCGGTTGGGTCGGGGACCCGTACGGCGAGAACCTGTCGATCGTCGACTACACGAACGGCCAGTGGGCGAACATCACGATGTTCAATGCCACCGGCAACTACCCGGTCGACCCGGCCTACGCCACCAACCAGTACGAGAACAGCCTGCAGTGGGGCTACGGCGAGACGCCCGTCACCTTCTCCTTCGAGACCGGCCACACCTTCCTGGCGGGCGGAGGAGGACGGTTCTGCACGGCCGGCGCACCGCCCCCGACCGCCGGCAACCCCTACACGCCCTGTCCGAGCTACGACCCGGGCAGCTGGATCAACGACTCGCTCGAGCCTTGGCACATCAGCGTCCCCCAGTTCTTCAACGCCACCGCGCGGACGACCCCCACTTCGGTCGGCTTTGAGGACGATCAGCAGGGGATCGCCCTCGTGGACACGAACTTCGGCTACACCACCCCGTGCGTCGGGAACGAGGGAAGCGCCTGGTGCAGCTACCCGTGGTACAGTTACTCCTGCGCCCTCCACGCCTTCGAGTTCGGCGCGACCGACTACCCGGGCGTCTCCGAGGACTTCGGCAAGTACCAACAGTACAACTCCGAGCTTGTCCCGAGCCCGCTCGGCTATCGGTACACCATTGGCACCAACTTCTCCGTGCCCGCCTGCGGGGCGCCGAGCTACTCGCTGACGGTGTCGACCTCCGGAACCCCCGGCGGCGCGGTCTACTTCCTCTCCCAGCCGGTCACCACGACCTCGACGTACAACAACCTGCTCCCGGGCGTCTACGCGCTCCATGCTCTCGGGGTGCCGGGCGCGGCATTCCTGCAGTGGTCGATCTCCGGCGGCGTGGCGGTCGACTCGACGACCTCCGCCTTCACGACCGTCACGGTGACGGCCGGAGGGACGGTCAACGCCGTCTTCGGCAGCGGACCTCCCACGGCGACGGTCACCCTCGACGACGTGGGGGCCCCAGGGACGGTGAGCTTCCTCTGGAGCATCGTTCCCGGTTTCGGGACCCCGAGCCCGACGGAGCTCGCCTCCGGCGGTTCTCTCGACCTAGCTTCGGGCGCTTACCAGGTCGTCGCTCAGCCGCCCCCAGGGTACAACTTTAGCTACTGGAGCGAGGCCGGCGGCGCGACGACGGTCGCCGCACCGCCGTTCCCGATCTCCGACCTCATCGTCGACGGCGGGGGAGGAGCGGCGACCGTCACGGCGCACTACGTCCCCTCGACCTCGAACGACACCGTCTACCTCTACGTCTACGGAAACGGGTCCGTCTCCCTGAACGGGACTCCGGTCCATGAGAGCTCCTCGACGTTCGGTTCGGCGGTCCTCACGCTTCGCGTGGGGACCTACGCGCTCCAGGCGACTCCGGGCGCGGACCATTGGCTGTTCTCCGGCTGGAACTACGGCGGCGACCCGATCGTCTTCACCAACCAGTCGAACGACACCCAGATCGCCTTCGAGAACGGAAGCTCGTTCCTCGCGGCCTACTTCTTCCAGGCGCCCAACCTGACGGTCACGCTCGACGACTCCCCGGCCGCCGGTGGCGGTATCTCGACCGGATTCTCCTCCCAGCCGAACGGCACCACCAACGCGGTCTACTCGGGGATCACCTCGATCGAGGCGGTCCCGGCCGCCGGGTACAGCTTCTCGAGCTGGAGCGTCGACAACGGAGCGAATCTGTGGGCGTTCCCTGCGAGCGCGTCCAACGCCCTGCTGATCGTCAACCACAGCGGCACGGTGACCGCTCACTACCTCTCCTCCCCGGCGGTCAACTTGACGTTCTTCGACGCCCCGGCCGCCGGCGGCTCGATCGCCTTCAACTTCCACGACCTCTACTCGAACGACACGGTCAATTCGACCCTCGCCAAAGGGACGTTCGCCGTCACCGCTCTACCGGCCCCCGGCTACACCTTCACCGGCTGGAACTGGAGCGGCAACGCCACGGTGAGCGGAGGGCGCGTCACCGTCGTCGGGGCCGGCGGGTCGATCACGGCCAACTTCAGCCTCCTCCCGCCTCTGCCGACCCCACGCTACAACGTTTCCTTCGCCGGAGACCCCCCGACGGTGTTCACCGCCCAGGTGAACGGCACGGTCGTCGGCGTCGGAGATTCGGTCCTCCTGCTCGCGGGCACCTACGCGCTCAACGCCAGCGTCACGATGACGAACTTCTCGTTCGTGGGCTGGACGACGGCCGGCGGGCTCGCGGTCGGAAACGCGAGTCGGGCGAACACCACGCTCACCGTCACGACGGGGGGAACGGTGTACGCGCTCGGAGCGCCATTCGTCGTCGCGTCGGTGGCGCTCTCACCGACCGCCTCGGTCGATGTCGGAACCCCGGTCACCTTCCAAGCGTTCGTGAACGGCTCCGGACCGTTCACGTTCAACTGGAGCGGACTCCCCAGCGCGTGCCCGTCGCTCAACAACTCTACGGTCCATTGCACGCCGAACATCGCGGGCGTCTACCCGGTCAGCGTGACGATCTCGACCCCCGACGGTTCGACGGCGACCTCCCTCCCGGTCGTGCTGACCGTCGTCATCAACCCGGCCGTCGACCAGTTCAACGCCTCGCTTCCGGCCTTCACCCTCGGCACGGCGACGACCTTCCGGGCGACGATCACCGGAGGGCTCCTCCCCTACACCATTGCCTACACCGGGCTCCCGACCGGTTGCGCGAGCGCCGACGCGGCGACCCTCCCCTGCACGCCGACGGCGACGGGCACCTTCTCCATCGAGATCCAGGTGACCGACCAGGCGGGCCGGTCGGCGTTCGCCAACACCTCGGTCACCGTCAACGCGGCCCCCCAGGTCACCTCGTTCACCATCGCGCCGAGCGCGGTGACCCTCGGCGTCAGCGCGACCTTCACGGTCGTCGTCGCCCATGGGACGTCGCCGTTCACCGACAGCTTCACCGGCCTCCCGGCGGGATGCGTCGCCGGCTCGGCGAACACCGGGACCCTCGCCTTCGGCTGCGCCCCCGGGACGAGCGGGGCGTTCACGGTCAACGTGACCGTGCACGACCTCTCCGGGGTGACGGCGACCGGCTCGGCTACGCTCCAGGTCAACCCGGCGCCGACGGTGACGGGCTTCGCCGCCTCGGCGACGAACTTCGTGCTGGGCAACACGACCACCCTGACGGTGACCGCCACCGGCGGGACCGGAACGCTCACCTACAGCTACGCCGGCCTTCCCGCGGGCTGCTCGAGCGCGAACTCCGCGACGCTCAGCTGCACGCCGTCGGCGGCCGGCACCTCTACCGTGACCGTCACGGTGACGGACTCTCTGGAGGTCAGCGGTCAGAAGTCGACCAGCTTCACGGCCACGGCGCCGGTGGTCAAACCGCCACACAACGGCGGGAACTCGACGACGGGGGGCCTTTCGAGCCTCGACTACGGCATCATCGCGCTCGTCGCGGCGCTCGTCGTGATCGGGATCATCGCGGCGGTCGTGAGCCGTCGGCGGAGCCGTCCGCCCCCCCAGCCGTGGCAGGACAGCGCCGCGCCGGGTAGCGCCTCGGGTGGGCCGCCGCCCGGAGCGACGGACGGGGCCCCCTCGGAGGCCCCGGGCCCCAAGCCGCCGAGCTAACTCGGCCGAACCGCCCGTCCTTCGGGGGCCGCTGGGGCGGTCCGGTACGGTTCCGGCGCCTCGAGCAGGGCTCGGCCGGCCCTCCGCAGTTCGCGAGGTCCGGTCGGCCGCCCGACCTCTGTCTCCGACTGTCGACGATCGACCTCAGCCCAGAGCGCGACGGCCCAGTCGGCCGTGGGGGCGGGGAGAGGTGTCGGCGGCTGCGCCCGGAGGGCGAGCCAGGCGGCCTCGATGTGCTTGCACGTACCCTTGCCGCGTCGGGAGAAGTCCTCGCAGCTGCAGAGCGCTCCCTGCCTCTCCGGGAACTCCGGAAGCGCGACCCGATACCGGGTCCCGTGGCTCGGGTTGCGGACCTCGACGAGGGGGAACGGCGCCGGGGGGTCGACCGGGCCGACGTCGAGGGGCTCCCGCGGGCGGGCGGCCGAGTCCGGAGGCGGTGCCTCCCCGGCGCGCCGGCGACGGGGGCTGCCGGGCTCGCTGGAGGCCGACCGCTCAGGGTCGCTCATTTCGCCGAGAGCCCGCGTCGGGCGATGAGGAAGTCGAGCACCCCGATCGCGAAGGCGTACAGGGCGAGCTCGCCGAGGTAGAACTCTGCCGGGTGCGGGTAGAACCCCGGTGCGAACAGGTTCTCGCGCATGACGTTGACCGCCATGCTCACCGGGTTGTACGCCGAGACGCTCTGCAGCCAGCCCGGCATGATCGTCTGCGGGTACATCGCGTCGGAGGTGAACAAGAGCGGCAGGTTGAGGATGTTCACGATACCGAAGTACGACTGCGGCTGCTCGAGGAGGAAGCCGACGGCGAGGAAGACGGCGGTGAAGGAGAGCGAGAGCAGGAGCAGCGCGACGACGATCTCACCGACTCCGAGGAGGGTGACGTTGCCGTTGACGGTGAGCCCGGAGAGGCCGCTCACGTGCGCGAAGACGAGCGCGAGGGTAAAGACGACGGCGCCGAGGACGAGCGGCCGGATCGCCCCGGCGATGAGCCGCCCTCCGAAGATCGACATCCGGGGGATCGGGGCGACGATCGACTTCTTGACGTAGCCGAGACGTTTATCGAAGATCAGCTGGGCCCCGAGGAACAGGCTCGCCGTCAACGCGACGAAGCCGACCATGCCGACCGAGAAGTAGGAAAAGTAGTCGGGGGCGCCGAGGAAGGCGGCCTGCGTCACGGCCGGGGGCTGCGGGCCTCCGAGCTGCAGGAGCTTGCCCAGGTTGAGCGCCTGGCCGAACAGGGCGAGGTACATGATCGGGAAGATCAGGCTCGAGATGATCCCCGTGGGGCTGCGGATCCAGATGAGCAGCTCTCGACGGATGAGGGCCATCAGGTCTCGGTACACTAGCGCCTCCGTTGCCGGAACTGGTTCATCCGCAGGGCGGTATCGGTCGCCGACGGCCCCTCGTCCTCTCGGAACGCGCGACCGGTGAACTCGAGGAACACCTCCTCGAGGGAGGGCTTCTTCAGCGCCACGCTCGCGACCTGGATATGGGCGGAGAAGCACGCCTCGACCGCGGCGGGAACGACGCTCTCGCCGCGCTGGCACTTGAGCCGGTAGCCGCCGTCCTGACGCTGGACCTGGAGGACCCCCGCCACGTGGCCGAGGATCGGCGTCAGGTCGGGGGCGCCTTCGCCGGGAACGAGGGTCACCACGTCGCCCCCGATCTTCTCCTTCAGCTCGGCCGGGGTGCCGGCGGCGACGATCTTGCCGTGGTCGATGATGGCCACGCGGTCGCAGAGCTGGTCGGCCTCATCGAGGTAGTGCGTCGTGAGGAAGATCGTCGTGCCCGTCTCCCTCCGGATCTCCCGGACATACTCCCACAGGCCCGCGCGCCCCTGGGGGTCGAGCCCGAGGGTAGGTTCGTCCAGGAACAGGATCTTCGGTCGGTGCAGGATGCCGGCCGCGAGCTCGAGGCGGCGGCGCATCCCGCCGGAGTAGGTCTTCACGAACCGGCCGGCCGCGTCGGTGAGCTGCATGCGCGCCAGCAGGTCGTTGATCCGGCGGTTCGCGTCGGAGCGGCCGACGCCGTAGAGGGCGGCGGAGATCTCCAGGTTCTCGCGCCCGGTCAGCTCGTCCTCGGCGGTCGACTCCTGAAACACCAGGCCGATCCGGGCTCGCACCGCCCGGGGGTCTTTCGTCACGTCGATACCGTCGACGGTCGCCAACCCCCCGGTCGGTCGAAGGAGGGTCGTGAGCAGGGAGACGGTCGTCGTCTTCCCAGCCCCGTTGGGTCCGAGGAACCCGAACGCCTCGCCCTCTTGGACGTTGAAGCTGATCTTGTCGACGGCCCGGACTCCCCCGGGGAAGACCTTCTCCAGTTGCTCGACCCGGACCGCCTCGCTCATGCCGCCACCTGGTTCTGGGGACTCTTTCGCACTCGGGTCGGCGTGTACCCGGGCTCGGGATAACGGATTCCGCAGGCGACGACCATCGTGCGACGCGGGGCTACTGGCCGGTCCCTTTCCCGAGGGCACTCAGCCGTTGGGCGAGTTCGTCGAGCTTTGCCCGCTCCGTGGTGAGGCGGGACGGGTCGGTTCGGCCCACGTCCTCAAGGTAGGCGACGTACCCTCGCAGCTCTGAGAGGACCTCGGAGACGGTCCGCGGGGAACGGGCCCCGAAGAGAGGGAAGCCCACGGCGTCCTTCGACTTCTCGCTCAGCTGGTAGCGGCCGTCCGGGAGCTTCTCGATCAGACCGTCGGTGACCATGTCCTCCAGCATCGGGTAGATCGAGCCCGGCGACGGCCGCCACCACCCTTGGCTCATTCCCTCGATGTCGTCCATGATCTGCGCCCCGTTTTTCGGCCCCCGCTGGAGTAGGTGTAGAATCCAGAATCGCAGCCCACGGCTTGCCTTCCTGAACGAACCGAATCCGTACATCGATATCGCTATTCCGATATCGTCATAGATGGATAGTATTTGAACCTCTAGGCCGCCGGCTTTGCGTAGTCCGGTCCTTAGAGTAGGCAGTTATCGGTGCGTGCGAAGAGCGCGGAACGAGGCGTGTGGGAGGATGCCGATGCACACCGGAATCTAGCTCGAGTCGGCGACGGGCGACCCTCGCACGGAACGGCGGACCAGGAAGCGACCGTTATCTCTCGGCCGGGGTCCTTGAGCAGGTGGCCAGTGCAGCCGACGCGACCCTACCCACTGACGCTCGGCGTTCTCGCCGGCGTCAGCTTCTAGTGATCGTCGGCATGTTTCTCAGCCTGGGGGGATTCGTCCTCCTCGGTTACTCGCTGCCTTTGGATCCGGGCGCCCTGCTGCGGGCGGCCGCCTTCGTGGGGGCCGGAGCGCTGTTCGTCTGGATCGGCGGGATCCTCATGGGGACCGCGTACGGGCAGAAGGCTCGGGGACGGCGGCGTGAGCGCTAGCACGAAAACGGACTACCCCTGGCGACTCGTGACGATCGACATCGACGGCACGCTCACCAAGGTTCATGGCTGGAGGTTCCTCGCCGAGGAGCGCGGCATGGGGGAGGCGTGGCGCGAGAGCACGGCACTGTACCTTCGGCGGGAGACAAGCGAGAACGAACATCTCCGGGACCTCCTCCGACTCGCCGAGGGACTCGACCGCCCGACTTTGGAGGAGATCCTCGAAGCCACCCCGAAGATTTCGGGGATTGCCGAAGCGGTCAGCGCC
The DNA here is from genome assembly GCA_022750195.1 of Thermoplasmata archaeon. Classification (GTDB taxonomy): domain Archaea; phylum Thermoplasmatota; class Thermoplasmata; order Lutacidiplasmatales; family UBA184; genus Lutacidiplasma. The sequence continues at coordinate 48,548 of JAKIWE010000001.1, forward strand.
TGGCACGCGCGCGGGGCGAAGGTCGCCCTCCTGACTCACAATCCCCCGTACGTCGTCGACTGGTGGCGCAAGCGGTTCGGGTTCGACGCCGCCGACGGGGTCCGCAACGGTCCTCGTTTCCGAGCGGGCCGAGTAGGGGCACCCGGCGCGGTGGTCGCCGACAAACGGGGCGGTCTCCGGCGACTGCTTCGAAAACTCTCCGTCGAGCCGACCGAGACGGCGCATATCGGCGACGGGTGGGCCGACGCCTCGATGTTCCCGCTCGTCGGGGCCGGCGTCGCCCTCAACAGTCGGCTCAAAGAGGTCGAGGTCGCTGCCGACCTGGTACGGCACCTCCGGGACCTACGACCGATGGTCCGGGCGCTCGGCGCCGTGCGGCCAAGACCCCGGTGAAAGATGCCCTCCGCTTTGTGAGAATTCTTATAGCCTGAGCGAACTCGAAACCTTCGCCGATGGAGTATGTCATCCTCCGGGCGGCCCATCCTACTTGGCTCAACCTCCAGCTCCCCGGTGACGTCGCGGCGCTGATCCAGTACCACCCCTCCGAGCTCCGCGAGCTGCGCAACCCGAGCCGGAGCGTCGCGTTCCTCGCACGGGGGCCGGGGGTCGTCCGGGTCGTCGCCTCGTTCCGAGCCCGAGAAGTGCTCGCGGTCGAGACGGTCAGGAACCGGTACATCGCCCCCGCCCACCTGACGGAGAAGCTCGTTTTCTCGCTCCCGGGCCCGGTCGTGCGCCATCTAGGTCTACGGGTCGAACCTCGAGGCGAATCCGGCGCCCGCGCGACCGATGACGCGATCATCTGGTTCCTCCCAGCCCCCGAGTACTACGAGTACCGCGCCCAGGAGCGTTCGGAGAAAGGCTGGTCCGGGCCCTCCCACGGCGGTTTCGCCCATGTTTACTTCGCGAAGTCGATGCTCCCGCTCACGAGGGAACTGAGCGACCTTGAGACCCGGATCGAGCACGAGGAGTGGAGGCCCCGCTTGGAGGCGCTCGAGCGCGCCGGTCGCGGGCGGGCGAAGGCGGGCTGAGCTGGCGTATGTCGGCCCGAGCGGGGGCGCGAATCCTGCTCCCCTTGTTATACCCCTCGGTCCACTGGCGAAGGTTTATCTAGAGATTCCAAGGCTTGTTAACGTATGTCGCAACCGGTCGGGCCCACGCGGGCGGCGCCCTCCAAGAAGTACACGCTCCGCAATCCGCTCCCGCTCCGATCGGAGGCCGACATCCGCACGACCAGGGTCGGCCTTCCGGCCGATGAGACCCTGGTGCTGGCCGGCCCGGTCGACCACGACTCCCTCGCGAAGGCGATCCGGCGCTCCGTCGGCCACGACGGCATGCGCTCGGAGGACGCCCGGTCGATCGCCGCGCACGTGCTGAACTTCTTCGGGTTCAACCAGCGGATCATCGACAACGTGCTCGAGCCGGACGACCGCGACACGTTCTACATGCTCGAGGACTCCGGCATCCTGGAGACCGAGCGGGACGAGACCACGCTGTACGACGGCCGCGAGTGGCGGATCCACTACTGGATGTTCCGCAAGGACCGCATCTTCGAGCTCGCTGAGGAGGAGACGGAGGCGCTCGCCGCGGCCGGCGAGCCGGACGTCGTCTACTCTCCGAACACCGCCCGCGCCCTCTCCTTCCACCTGCCGCACGGGGAGCGGGGGACGGGTCTGCCGGCCCACGCCGTCTACCACGAGCTGGGCGACGAGATCTGGCTCGAGCGGAAGGGGACGCCGAAGACCGACGGCCCCACGCCGGCCGTCCGGACCCCCCGGCCTCGAAGCACCTCCGGCTGAACGGAGCCTTCGGGCCACCGTCGTTCTCGGCGAAGCTAAAGGGGCACCAGGGCCCTCCGGGGCGGTGCGCCGGTTCCTACTCCTCGCCCACCGGGTGCCCGTCGACGGGGGCTTCACCCTCAACGACCTCGCCGGGGGCGGAGGGCGGATGGACGAGATCGCCCGCGCCGTCTCCACCGCGTTCACGCTCTCGAACGATTTGCGTCGTGACACGGAGGTGACGATCCTTTTCCGGGCCTCCCCCCCACCGAGAGCGCGGCGGATCGTCCTGCGCGGCGCTCGACTTCGGTATCTCAATCCGGACGAGCGTTCTACCGCCGCGCTGCTCAAGAATGCCCTCGTCCGCTCGATCCGGCTCGACGTCGAGGTCGAGTCCTCCCCCGGCCTCGTCGTAGGCCCGAGCGAGCCGCTCGCCGAACTGAGCCGTTATGCCGCCGCCGCTGACGCCCTCTGGCTGCGGGAGAGCGGGCCCCCCCTGGAGAAGGTTCCGGAGCTCGGTACCGGCTTCGCGGCCATCGTCAGCGATGCCGACGACCCCCTCCCGGAGGAGGTGGCCGCCTTGGAGGCGAGCGGAGCTCGGGCCGTCTCGGTCGGGCCTAGGAGCTTGCGTGCCTCCCAGTGCATCGACCTCCTCCACGCCCATTTTGACCGGAACGAGCTCCCCGGCCGACCGCCGTAGGCCGAGCTCGCCGGCGATCAGATCACGAGAGGCTCGTGCTCCGCCAGCCGCCACGGGCGCAAGCCGCCGACGACGGCGGTCATCCGGACAACGTCGCGTCGCTCCGGATGCATCCGCGTGCCGAACAACAGCCGCCGGGGTTCGCCGAGGCGCCCGCGAAGGGTCCGGAGCACTCGGTCGAGGGTCCGGAGCGTCAAGTTGGAGCCGCCGTCGAGGTGGACGAGCGCACTCGGTGCCTCGGCCAGCTCGAAATCCAGCAGCGTTTCGGCGAGCGCTTGGTGGACCAGGTGCTCGGGTTCGGAAATGTGATGCTCGCTGCGCAGCAACGTCGAGACGCCCGACTCCCGCAGATGGGACTTCAGGCTCGCGAGGTCGACGTTGAGCTGGGAGGGGCTCTCGACCATGTCGACGAGGCTGCTCACCAGGCTGTGCAGGTAGGTGCTCCGTAAGTGGAAGATCCGCGGGAGGGGGAGCGTTTCGTACCGGCGGAGCTTCTCGTTCGAAAGCACCAGCAGCAGGCCGCCGAGCGCTTCGAGCTCGGCGAGCGTCGCCACGACGTTCTCCCGTCGCTCCGGATTGGTCTCGAGCTCGACCTGGAACGGCAAGAAAGCGACCGGAACCGCGACCGTCTCGGTGGGGCGGAGCAGAGAGGTGAAGAACGGGAGCAGCGCGCTGCCCGTCCCTCCCCCGAGCCCAGCGAGAAGGAAGACGATCTCGAAGTTCGCAAGGCGCCGACCGAGCTCCTCCTGGCTCTCGGTCGCGGCCTCGAGGACCCGCGAGCGGTTCCCCCCGCTTCCGGCCCCGCGGAGCTGGCGCTGGCCGAGGAGGATCCGCTCCTCGGTCCTTACCTGGGCGAGATGGCGAGCGTCTGTGTTGACGGCGAACGTGCGCACGTTAGGGAGCCCGAGGCCCGCGAGGTCGTGCACCGCGTCGCTGCCCGCCCCCCCGAGTCCGACGACAGCGAAGGTCGAGGGGCGAGCGAGGTCGTCGAACCGCTCGTCCGGCAGCGAGGCCATGGCTTACTCCGGGCGGCTCACGGGGTGGTCGAGCCGTCGCCCGCAGTGACCGAGACCGGGTCGCGTCGTGCGCGCGTAGCTCCGAGGTTCTCGAAACGAAGTCGAATGTACTCGCGGACCGCCGAGCGGACGGCGTCGTCGACGCTCACCGAGCCCCCTTCGCGAACGAACTCCTCGAGCTGGCGGTTGTCCTGGCGGGAGAGGTCGACCACCACTTTCCGGATGTTCGGGGGCGGGAGGTTCATGTCGACGAACCGCTCGAGCGCCTCGCGGATGGAATCCGAGATCGTCGGGGTTCCTTTCGATTGCTGGATCAGCTTCAGCTTCTCGAGGAGATCTTGCGGGATCCGGACGGTCACCCGCTCCGACGTGTCGCCCATTGCATGTCAGACAAGCTCCCTTGTTTTGTCTGACATTTGGCATATGCGACACGAGGCTCATAATACTTGCCGAGTCGGGGTTACGCTCTGAAGTCCCACCATCAGTTCCGCCTTCTGCGGAGCTGCTGGATTATTTCCGCCCTCATTGCCGCGAGCGGGGCGCGGGTAGGCGAGCTCGTCCCAGAACGCCGTCCCGATCAACGTTCCACCGGGGTCTGTCGGCGTTGGCGCGACCCGGCCCCGGACGCTCCCCGAGCGGCATCGGGCGTGCCACGCGTCCACGAGTAACGACGGACCCTACGGAGGGGTCGCCGTCGGTGCGATCACGGGTTTCCGCCCAGTGAGGAAGAACCACCGTCGATCGGGGAGCACACGTACTTCATCGAAGCCGGCGTTCGACAGACCGGCCCCCCAGGCCTCCGGACCGCGGAAGTCGAGTCCCGGGTGGTGGCCGCGGTGGCCTAGCCGGTTGAACATGCGGGCGAGCGGAGAACCCGGCCCCATCTCCTCGATCAGAATGCGTCCGCCGGCCGAGAGAACTCGTAGGGCTTCGGTGAAGAACCGTTCCGGGGAGTCCATGTGGTGGGTCGACCGGATCGCCGTCAGACGATGGAACGAGCCGTCCGAGAACGGAATCCGTTCGCCGGGTCCGCTCACGAATCGGAGCGCGGAATGACGGCGGGCCCCGACCCGCGCGACGGCGTCGTTCGGCTCGAGAACTACGACCTCACTGAATGTGCCGGCGAACCGCGAAGTGAAAGCGCCGGTGCCCCCACCTACGTCCAGCAGTCGCTCGCTCGGGGTGGACCCCAAGAGTTGTTGGACGCGACGGACCTCGGCCGCGCGACCCGCCGTCCGAATCCGATCCCCTAGAGCGAGGCGGGGTCGCGGGTCCGGAGGCAGCCCCGAGGGGGGGCGTGCGTCACCCATCGCCATGGTCCACGACGGAACCATGCCGGTACTTGCGTCCTCCCTTCCCGCGGTGGGAACGTCCCGAGCGGGGCCGTTGGGGCTGGAGAACGAAGGAGGGCGGAGAGGCAGCCAAGTCCTACGGGGACGCAATGTAGATGGTGAGCGAGGGGTTGCCGCTCCCCATGAAGCCCGGGGGCGGGGGATTCCCCAAGGTGGACCCGGCGGCGAAGTCATTCTTCGAATCGATCGTGCCGGCGCGTCCGGGCGTCGAGGTCCGGCCGATGTTCGGGCATTTGGCGGGATTCGTCCACGGGAACATGTTCGTCGGACTGTTCGGAGCTCACGTCTTCGTGCGCCTCGGACCAGAGGAGCGCGAGAAGCTGATGGCCGAAGCCGGCACCTCGCTCTTCGAGCCGATGCCGGGGCGACCGATGAAGGAGTACGTGGTCATGCCCAGCGAATGGCGCTCGGAACCGGGGCGGGCGTGCGTCTGGGCCTCGCGCTCGTACGAGTGGGCCGCCAAGCTCCCGCCCAAGGCTCGAGGGAAAGCTCCGCGACGCGCCGCGAAGAAGTGACTTGCTAGCTCGAGCGGGACTCATAGGACCCGCCGGGCCGACGAGGCGGGCCGTGCGCAACGAGACAGGTCGCCGCGTTCGTGCTCCGGGATGGAATCGCCGATCGAGCCGCGCGCTCCTCGCTTAGGTCGACGGCGAACGTGGGGTCCGACCGCCGTGCCCGCTGTCGAAGATGCTACAGGCCGATTACGTCCTTTTGTTTCTACGCCCTAACAAAAGGTATATGATGTATAACCGGCCCACCGTAACTGAATGGCTGTCCCGGTGACTCACCGGACGATTTCGTCTGGCAGCAATGCATTCGGTACTCGCGCCGAACCGTAGGTGAAGCTCCGCAATCTGTGAGGAAGGTATGGTCCATTCGCTCCCATGTGACACTTCAGTTGGAATGCCGCCGGCCGTTCGGCGCCGAGCACGACCTTCCTCGTTCGATCTGATCCCCCGCCGTCGTCCCCGGTCGCTCCGACCGGTGCACTCTTCAGACCCTCCAGGCGAGGGTCGCCGCGACCCCCGGGCCCGACTGCATCCGACGCCGACCTTGCCGTTTTCTTCTGACCCTCCCCTTCTCACGTTGCAAGCGATTCGAGCGACCCCAACGACACGCCGACGACCGTGGACACGACGAGAGATGATCGCCCCGCTCCTCGCGGTGGGAGTCCTAGCCTTCCTCGTGGTGGGCGGGATGCCCCTGAGCCAAGCGGCCGGAACCGCGCGCACCGACCGGAACGCCCTCGCCCAGGGCGCTGCCGCGCTGGCCGCCGCGACCGAGTCGCTGGCTCGCGGACTCGGCCCTGCGAGCGCGACGACGAGCCACTGCACGCTGAACGGACTTCTCGCTGGCGCCTGCGTGTCTACCTCGACCATCGCGAACTGGACGAACCTGACGCCGAACTCCCCCTCTCCGAGGTACGGAGCCGCCGGCGCGTACGACGCCTGGGACCACTCCTACGTCCTCTTCGGTGGCGACACGAAGTACGAGCTCGGCACCTACCTCCAGGACACCTGGAAGTTCTCGGCCGGCGCCTGGACACCGATCGCCACCGCGAAGATGCCGTCGCCGCGCGGTGGGGCGAGCCTCGTGTACGATCCCACCGACCACTACGTGCTGCTGTTCGGCGGCTGCTTCTCGACCTCGCGCCTCATGGCCTGCACGACCGCGAGCTCGGACACGTGGAAATTCTCCGGGGGGACCTGGACCGAGCTGTACCCCGCACTCTCGCCGCCGGGCCGCGGCTACGCGGCGATGACGTGGGACGCCGCGGACGGCTACATGGTGCTGTTCGGCGGCCGAAGCCCGACCGGCTACTACAACGACACCTGGACCTACCTCTCCGGCAAGTGGGCCGAGATCGACCCGACGAATGTCCCGAACGGTCGCGACAATGCCGGTCTCGTCTACGACACCTCCGACGGCTACACGCTGCTCTACGGCGGAGGAACGGCGAGCGGTTTCAACGACGCCTGGGAGTTCGCCAAGGGGCAGTGGACCTACCTCAACCGCGGGCCGGTCGAGGGGAACGGAGCGAGCGTCGCCTACGATCCGCTCGACGGCTACGTGCTCGTGTTCGGCGGCTACAAGGGCGCGCTGTTCGACCTCACGTACACCTACCACGCGGGCGTATGGACCCGGCTCAGCCCGACCGAGTTTCCGGCGGCCCGCCAGTTGGGCACCCTCGGTTACGACGCCGCGGACGGCTACATGGTGCTGTTCGGCGGCGCCAACCCGTCCGGCTGTTCGGATACTTGGAAGTTCACCGCCGGCCAGTGGTCCAACATCTACCCCCTCACCGCGCCCCCGGGCCGGACCCTGGCCCCGATCACCTACGACGCCCGGGACGGCTACGTACTGATGTTCGGCGGGGCGCGCGGGAGCATCACCGGCTGGGGCCAGGGGACGTTCCACGACACCTGGAGCTTCGCCGGGGGCAACTGGCAGCCCGTGAACGTCGCGACCTCCCCCCCGAGCCGCTCCGGCGAGGCGTTGGCCTACGACCCGACCGACGGCTACGTCGTGCTGTTCGGCGGGCTCGGACCGAAAGCGGCTCTGGGGGACACGTGGACCTACCAGGCCGGCACCTGGACGCAGCTGAGCCCGGCCCACAGCCCTTCGGCACGCTCGAACGCTAGCTTCACCCTCGACGCGAGGTCGGGCCACCTGATCCTCTTCGGCGGGCTGTCGACCGGGTACCTCGGGGACACCTGGAGCTTTTCGGGCGGCAGCTGGACGAAGATCGCCACGGGCTCGCACCCGTCCGCACGGTACGGCGCCGGGATGGCATACGACGCGAGCGACCGGTATGTCCTTCTGTTCGGAGGCTACAACGGAAGCTACCTTGGCGACACCTGGAAGTTCACCGGTACGAACTGGGTGGCGATCTCGACGAGCTACGACCCGCCGGCCCTCTTCCTGCCCCAGATGGTCTACGACCCGAACGACGGGTACCTGATCCTCTACGGCGGGTTCGTCGGCGGCTGGGGCGGTTACGTCCAGTCGACCTGGGAGTTCGCAGGCGGACTGTGGAGCTACCTGCACGCAGGGATCGCCCCGTCGGCCCGGTACGGGGCCGGGATCACGTTCGACGCGGGGGACGGCTACCTGCTCCTGTTCGGCGGCTACGACGGCTACTGGACCGACGACACCTGGAAGTTCACGGGGGGTGTCTGGCAGCAGATCCTGCCGTCGGCGATCCCGGTCGTCGGAGCCGGCGCCTCGGCCGCGTTCGACACGAAGGACGGCTACACCGTCCTGACCGGTGGCTTCGGGCTGTACGACACCGCCGCGACCTGGAAGTGGCTCAACGGAAGCTGGACGTCGCTGCGTCCGTCGGTCGCACCGGAGGCCCGCGAGGGCGCGAGCCTCACCTACGATGCGGTCGACGGCTACGTGGTCCTGTTCGGCGGGTACAACGGAACGTACCTGGGCGACACCTGGACCTTCGCGGGCGGCGTCTGGACCCAGCTCAACCCCGCCAAATCCCCCTCGGCCCGCTGGCAGGCAGGTTTCACGTACGACGCGAAGGACGCAACGACCGTGCTGTTCGGCGGCTGGAACGGCGGACCGCTGGGCGACACTTGGGAGTTCAAAGCCGGGCACTGGACGCAACTCACTCCCGCGAAGAGCCCTGCGAAGCGATCCGCGCTCGACCTCTCCTACGACGCCGGCGGAGGGTACGTGCTCCTGTTCGGAGGCGTCACCTGCACGCTCCTCTGCCTGACGACCACCTACCTGCACGACACCTGGACGTTCGTCGGCGGGAACTGGACGGCGGTCACGAGCCCCACCATGCCCACCGCCCGGAGCGGGGCGATGTTCGCCTTCGTTCCCGGCAGCAGCAGCGCGGTGTTGTTCGGCGGCTACGGTTGCACCGGACCGCTCTGCCTGGTCAAGGGCTACCTCGGCGATACGTGGGAGTTCACGAACGGCGCTTGGACGAAGCTCGCTCCGAACCCGACGCCTATCCCCCGGGCGAGCGCAGCGTTCGCGCCCCTCGGCGGCGGAGGGCACTACCTCCTCTACGGCGGCATGGGCTGCAAGAGCAGCGGTTGCGTGCTCGCCCACCTGGTGCTCGACTACTGGCGGTTCTGAACGAGTCGACCGACCGCCTGCGGCGCAGCCCGCAGCCCCCGGACCGTTCGGCCGGGAGGCAAGAGCGTGAGCGAGGCTGCGTCGCCCGCGAACCGTCTACGGTCACTCCGTAGTAACCTGTTCGCTATATAGGTGAACGTAGCACACAGGATAGCATGGTGGCCCCGCGCCCCACCGGGCGCGCACGCCGATTGCTGTTCGGCGTTTTGTTCGGCGCGTTCCGCGTAGAGTGGACGGCCGCCGTTCTCTCCTTGGCCCTCGCACCGCTTCCCCTCCTGGCGGAGACGTTCTACTTCGCGCGAGTCCCTCCGGGGGTCGCCCCATTCGCCGTGATCGCGCTCGTGCTCGGCGTGGCCGGGTGGTTGGCCTACTACGCCGTGCAGTTGCCGGGGTCGATTCCGCGGTCCTGGGCCCGGACGAGCGTGCCGACGGCGACGACCGCCGCGGTCGCCGGCCGTCGGCAGCCTAGACTGGTCCCGTAGATCGAGCCGGTCCCGTTGGGCCGTCCCCTCCGCTCACTCCCTACCATCGACCCAGACCCGAGGCCGCCTGCGCGGGCTCGGGACGTCGGACTCGCGTCTCGCACCGTTTCGGGACCCCCCTAGGTCGTTCATCTATCGGGCGGCGACCCCAAGCTCGTCGGCCACGCCGACGGAGTCGAAGCAACCATGACCGAGATGAAACCCGGAGCGATCGTCCACGTCGAACTGAGTTCGAGCAACCCCGCCGCGACCCAGAAGTTCCTCGAGACCGTCTTCGGATGGAAGTTCAAGAAGGAGGCCGCCGACATGGGCATGGAGTACTGGAGCTGGGACGCCGGCTCGGGGCCCGGTGGGGGCCTCATGAAGCCGATGCAAGGCATGCCTCCGGGGACGCTGAACTACGTCCTCGTGGAGTCCGTCGACGCCGCCACGAAGAAGATCACGGCCGCGGGAGGCAAGGTCGTCATGCCGAAGCAGGAGATCCCCAAGGTCGGCTGGTTCGCCGTCTTCGAGATCCCCGGCGGCGTGATGCAGGCGGTCTACCAACCGCTCGCGCCTCGTTAGTCCGTTCCACGGCGACCGCTCCCGGGGATCCCGCGCTCGAAGCGCCCCGGGGGCAACCCGTTCCCCCCTACCCTCCGTCTATCGGATCGGTTCGGTTTGTCCGGAATGCCGCTCCACGAAAGGTCATGGCCCGGTCCGGCTTGCCAAGGGCATGGAGCGCCCGTGTCCGGTTTGCAAGGAGCTGTTCCCAGAATCGAAGCTCTCGGAGCACCTACTGTCGGCCCACCCGGAAGTGGGGGACCCGGAGCTCCAGAAGATGCACCAGAGAGCTGGGGACAAATGCCCCATCTGTGGCGCCGTGCTCCCCAGCGGTGAGGCTCTCGCAGAACACAACGCGCGCGTCCACGGGCTGTAGCCGGTCCCGGTCCGGTTCTTCGGCGGTCTCTGTCCGGGGCGGTCCGGTGGCCCGCCGCCCCGGCAGCCACTCGTAATGAGGGGGCGCGTGTCGTTACCTCCAGGTAGAACGATGGCTCACAACTGTCCCGACTGCGGCGGCACGCTCGATTATGTCCCGTACACGACGCGCGTGCTCGCCGGAACCTGCGCCGCCTGCGGTCATAGCTTCTCGATCGTCCCCGGAGGGTCCGGGGCCGTCGCGGGCGCCGAGGGAGCCGACGGCACGGCCGGCCCGACCCTCGCGGCCCCGACGCCGCCGCCGGCGAACATGCCGGAGTGCCCCGACTGTGGCTCCTCCCTTCGGTTCCAGGCGGCCGGGGACGGCGCCGCGATCGAGGCGGTGTGCTCCGATTGCGAAGCGACGTTCACCTACCGTGTCACCCCGGTCCAGACCGAGGCCCGCGAAGAGCCGTTCCGACCCCGTCGGGCTCGCCCCGAGCGGGAGGGAGAAGATCGCGGACCCACGACAGCTCGCCCGTGCCGGGAGTGCGGAGGCCCGTTGCGGTTCTCCACGAACGAGGACGGCACGGTCCAGGGCGAGTGCAGCGCTTGCGGTAACCGGTTCACCCTTCCGCCGAGGCGGGACGGGCCCGGATCCCGAGGCGGAGGCGGCGGGCGCGGCTTCGATCGCCGAGGTCCGCGGCCGCGCTTTGGAGGCGGCGGCGGCTTTCCTCGAGGAGGGGGTCGCGGCGGGCCGCGTCGCTTCGACGGTCCGCCCCGGGGCAGCTTCCGCCCCCGACCCCGGGAGGGTCCGCGGGACGACGAGGGTTCCGACGACCGGCGACGCCGCCGGCCCCGTCGGGACTGAGCGAGGCGGTTCGGTCGAGCCGGGGCGGCGAGCTCCTCTGACGCCGCCCCCGCCCGTGGGTCGACTCCAATGACCGTCAACCTCCGACTGAGCCTCACGATCTTCTCGGTGGGTTTCGCGATCGAGGGGGTCGGGAGCCTGTACTCCTTCCTCACCCACACGAGCGAGCTGCCGGGGCAGGGGTTCCTCCTGTACCTGAGCCCCGTGTTCACCGTCGTAGGGCTGCTGTTCCTGTTCCTTGGTCGCCGCGAGTGGGGGGAGCTCCATCAACGGCGCGTGCGGCACGCGCACCTCACCTTCCTGCTCGTGGCGGCCTTCTTCGTCCTCGCGGTGATACCCATCGGGGTCTACACCTACCTCGTCACCGGTGCTACACCACCGTACTGGGTGACGATCGAATTCGGAGCTGCCGTCGGCGCGATGTTCCTCTTCGCCTACGTCACCTACTTCCTCATCGTCGTCCATCTTCTCGGGGCTGCGGGCAAGGCCGCGGTGATGCTCGCGCTGGCTTGGTCGATGGTGGTGTCGATCCGGGTCGGGCTGGGCGTCGCCGGCACCTTTCCCACCTACCTCCTGGCGGCCCGCACGCGGGTGCTCTCCACCTCGGGGTTGGCCGGCCCGATCATCACCGAGCTCTCCTTGCTGTTCGTAGCCTACTTCCTCTATCTCTTCGCGTTCGTCGACGCCCACCGACGGATCCTCCGGCAGGGCACGCCGCCCGGCTCCGCCCCTCCCTCCCCGATCCCGAGCTGAACCTGCGCCCACCCCCGGCGCGCCTCAGCCGGTCTGGACGTAGGCGAAGTAGTAGAACACGGCAAGCCCGATCGCGAAGTTCACTATCCACAGCACCCACGTGACGATCATCAGCGCACGGAAGTTGCGGACAGCGAGGCGCGGGGGGAACTTCGCCCACCGCATGCGGACCACGAGATACACGGCCAGCCCGAGGACGAGCGCCCCGAGGGGGATGTGGATCCAAAGAAGGTAGGCGTGGGGGAGCGCCGCCCCGCTGAGCGTGAAGTACGAATCGTAGCCGCCCGTCCCGTAGCCGAGGCCGGTCGAGGTGTAGTACCAGCCCGAGAGGAGGTTCGGGATCATCCAGACGATGACCCCCATCGCGCTCACCCCGACGGCGGCCGTCATCACGTTCTTGTGGAGCGACTCCGACGAGGGCGGCGCGGCCGGGGTCGGGGCTCGCATCTCTCGGTGAGTTCGAATCCCTGCCCAGAGACCGACCAGCAGCAGCCCGACCGCGATCCCCTGGAGCGCAAGGTTCAGCTCGGCCCCGGGCGGAGTTACGGGCATGAAGCGTACCCGTCGCCGCGACGAACTCGTCCCTGATAAACCCCGGACCCGGCTCTCGGCCACCCCGGTCGCCGAGAATCTCGCCGCTTAACCGGGCCCTACATCCCCGGGCTCGAAGGCCGGGGGGTTCACCGCCCCGATGGGGGGTTCGGGCATCCCACCCGAGGGGGCCACGGCGAGCCGGCGAAGGGAGCGGAACGCGGCCAGGATACCGCCGGCCGCGATAGTGAGGGCGCCGGAGACGACAAAGGTCAGCTGGACGGCTCCCGTCGCGAGGGTGACGGTGCCTCCCACCGCTTGTCCCACCGGAACGAGCGCGTAGCTGCCGACCTCGTCGGCGGCGAACACCCGGCCGAGCAGTTCGTCCGGCACGGTCCCCTGCACCGTCGCGAGGAAGATGGTCTGGGACATTCCCGGGAACATGCCGAAGAGGAACATGTCGATCAGCGCGAACGGGAGGGAGCGGAACACGCCGAGGCCGAGGACGGTAAGCCCTTGCGCCACGATCAGCACGATGATCATCGCTCCGGCGCGCCGCTCGAAGTTGAGCTGGTTGACGACGAGCGTTCCGAACCCCGCGCCGAGGGTCGCGCCGCCGAGCAGGACGCCGTACAGATACGCCTGGGAGTTCGCGATCCCGAGCCAGGTCGTCGCGTAGAGCGCGAGCTGGACGAACGCCATGGCGTTGAGGAAGTTCACCGCGAGCGCGCCCAGGGTGAGCTGCAACAACGCCCGGCGGCCCCAAAGGAACCGGTAACCGGCCGTGACGTCCTGGAGGAAGGAGGTCGGAGGGCGCTCGACGCGCCGGTCGATATCGCGGGGCACTGCCTGCAACGCGAACTGGCCGCCCACTCCGAGCACGAGGGCGACGGACATCGCGAAGGCGACGCCCAGGTTCCCGTAGAGGGCGATCAAGTCGGTCGCGAGGATCGAGGCGGCCACCCCGAGGACGATCGCGATCGCGTAGACGAGGCCGTTCGCCCGACCGAGGTCTTTCGCGTCGACGAGGCGGGGCAGCGAGGCGTTGAACGCGGGTCGGAAGATGGTGCTCGCGGTGGTGATCGCGGCCCACAGCGGATAGACGAACAGCACCCACAGCGGTAGGTAGAACCCAGCGGGGCCTGGCGCCCGGACCGAGGCTGTCGGTCGGACGAGCAGGTCGAGGACGAGGAGAGCCGCGGCCGCGATGTAAACGCCGTTGACCGCGACCATCAGGCGGCGCCGCGGCCACCGGTCCGCGAGCGCACCGGAGAACGCGGCGGAGGCCAGCGTCGGAAGGGTCGCGCTCAGGCCCAGAAAGACGAGGGCCAGCGCGACGAAGGTGACCGGCTGGCTGGACCCAGGGTACGCTTCGGCGACGGCCCAGGCGATGACGATATTGACGACCAGGGGGGCGGAGTAGGCGAACGCCCCGGCCGCTGCGAACGGACGAAATCCGGGGCGAGCGAACAGGGAGGAGTACTGTCCCAACCTAGGACCCCCGGGGACGGGCTCCGAGCGTGGTCTTGCTCCATAAGGTTTCCGAACTCGACCTCCACCGTTCATTCGTAGGACCGCAGATTCCCCCGGTGGCGGCGCCGAACGCTCCAGCGAGGCCCTATCTACGTTCGCCGAGTCTCGACTCCACGGGGAGCTCGACGTGCGCCTGATCCACGAGGACCGGAAGACCGGTCTCCTCAAGCTCCGCCTGGAGACGCCGAGCGACCTTTGGCGGATCTCGCGGATCGTCCAGCCAGGGGACCGGGTGGGCGCTTCGACGACCCGGCGAGACCCGGAGGCCCCGGAGGACGCCCCGGCCGCGCAGCGCGAGCGACGGAGGGTCTGGCTCGTCGTGCTCGCCGAGGCGGTCGAGTTCCACGGATTTTCCAAGCACGTTCGGGTCACCGGCCCGATCGTCGAGGGTCCGTTCGACATCGGCCGGCACCACACGCTCGACCTCGAGGAGCGGGAGGACCTGACGGTGCAGAAGGCGTCGGTGAGCGCCTCGGACCGCGCCCTCCTCGAGGAGGGGATGCGCCGGGAGGGCGAGGCGACGGTCCTGATCGCGGCGGTCGACTGGGGGGAATCGACGATCGCCCGCGCGCGGGGCCGCGTCGTCGAGGGCGTCGCGGACGTCAATCGGACGTTGGCCGGCAAACAGTTCGGGGGGGACCAGAGCGACAAGGACCGCCGCAAGTACATCGAGGAGCTCGTCGGGCTGCTCGTGCGCGAGGGGGAGAGGGCGGACGCGATCGTCCTCGCAGGGCCCGGCTTCCTCAAGGAATCCGTGATGAAGTCGCTCCACGAGGCCTCCCCCAAGGTCGGGGGGAAGGTTCGCCTCTTCTCGGCGTCGGCCGGCGGTCGCGCCGGCGTCGACGAGATCCTACGGAGCGGGCGCGCCTCGGAGGTGCTGGCCACGAGCGTGGCGGCCGAGGAGGTGGCGCTGGTCGAGCGGCTGATGGAGGCCGTCGCCGGTGGCCGACGCGCGGCGGTCGGTCAGTCCGAGGTAAGCGAGGCGGTCAGCGCGGGGGCGATCGAGGTCCTCCTGGTGGGGGACGGCAAGCTTCGCGACCCCGCGGTCATCCCCCTCGTCGACGGAGCTCGCGGGAACCGAGCGAAGGTGGTAGTGGTGCGCGACGACGGGGACGCGGGCAAGCGGCTCGCCTCGTTGGGCGGCGTGGCCGCGCTGCTCCGGTACGACTGGGCCCCGACGGTAGCTCGATCGCCTAGGGGAGCGCCTGGACGGCTTCCCGAAGGTCCTCGAACCGGCGCTTGAGGTCCTTGAGCGTGAACCGCAACGCCTCGCGGCAGCTGAGGCTCCCGTCGGTCTCCATCTTGAGGAAGTACTTCGCCGGGTCGGCCGTCACCTCGATCGAGCCGTGCGGGCAGGCCTTCTCGCACGCGCCGCAGAGGATGCACTTCGTCTCTTCCGTGACGGCGAGCTTCCCGTTCGAGAAGTCGAGGATGTTCACCGGGCAGCTCTGGGCCGCGCGCTTCAGGCAGGCGTCCGTGCACTCCTTCTGGCGACTGATCTTCACGTGGGGTCGCGGGCTGATGCCCACCGCCTGGGCGACCTGCCACTTCGCGTGCTCCTTCGCCGTCCCGACGACCGCTGTCGCGTAGGCGAGCAGCGCCTGGCGGGCGCCGAGCCGAACGATCGGGATCTCCGGTTCGAGGATGGCGAGCGAGCTGTCGCCGAGAGGCACGACGTCCCCGGCGTAGACGGTGCAGGGGCCCTTCTTGTCGATCGAGAACATCACCTGGCAGTGCGTGCACCCCTGGCCCTCGCAGGTGCACTCCTCTTTCCGCCGGAACTGACCGAGGTCGGTCGGGATCGGAAGCAGGCCGAGACGCAGCGCCACCCCCTCGTCGAACATGCTGGTCGACGAGTCGTAGTCCTTGTTGGTCGCCTCGTCACGGATCGGTCCCAGGTGGAACTCGACGTCGTCGATCGCGAGCTTCGGCACGTCGGCGAGCAGCGTCCGTCGGATCGCGTTCACCTGCGACGCCGTCGTCTCCGTGAGCTCGAGACGCATCGAGCGCGGCGACAGCTCTACGACCTGGACGTCCATTTTACACCCTCCGCCCACGGCGGCCGCCCTTGGGTTTGGTGCCGTCGTGAGGTACCGGCGTCACGTCCTCGATCCGGCTGATCTTCACACCCGCCCGGGCGAGAGCGCGGATCGCGGCCTGCGCGCCGGGGCCCGGCGACCGAGAGCGATTGCCCCCGGGGGCTCGAACGCGAACGTGGAGGGTGTCGTACCCTTTCTCCTTGATCGCCGCGGCGACCTGATCGGCCGCCTTCATCGCAGCGTACGGGCTCGACTCGTCCCGCGCCGCCTTGACGACCATCCCGCCGGTCGCCTTCGTGAGGGTCTCGGCGCCGGTGACATCGGTCACGGTGATGTGGATGTTGTTGTAGCTGGCGAAGATGTGCGCGATCCCGATCTTCCCCATCGCCTAGCGTCCCTCCATGGCGGGTTCGGCCACCGGCGGGGGCGCCTCGCTCCGGGCCTGGAGCTTCTCGCGCAGGGCGACGCGCATCGGGTGGTCGTCGCTGTTGAGGCCGCTCGTCGGGGCGTAGGCGAGTCGTCCCTCCTCCACGCCGGCCACCAGGTAGCCGGGCCGGGTGATCCGGCGACCGTCGAGCGCCACGTGGCCATGAACGATCATCTGCCGCGCCTGCCAAGGCGTGGTCGCGAGCCCTCGAGCGCAGACGATCCACTCGAGACGGCGCTGCAGCACCACCTCCGGGGTCAGCGCCAGAACGTCATCGATCGTGGGGGTTCCCACCGGCAGGATGCCGAGTCGGGTGAGACGGCCCAACAGCCCCTCCGCCTCCCGCTTCGCCTGCGGTTCGTCCGTGCGGAGCCGGGCCTGCAGGTCTCTCGCCTGTCGGCGGAAACCCCTCAACACCGACTGGCTGCGCCAGAGCTCGCGCTTGTTCTTCAGGCCGTACTTCTGGAGGAGCTTGCGCTCCTCGTCCATCCGCTGCGCCTCCCACGGATGCTTGGGCCGATCGTAGCCACGTCGCAGGAACTTCGGATCGCCCATCCGCCTACACCTTCTTCTTCTCGGCGACGGCGGGGGCCGGGGCGGCGGCCGGGGCCGCGGCTGCCGGGGCGCTCGACTCCTTCGACTTCGCCGCGGCCGCTTCCTTGGCGACCTTCTTCAGCACGCCGGCGGCCATGCCGGTCCGTCCGTTGCTGCGCGTGCGCTGGCCGCGGACCTTCTGCCCGCGCTCGTGGCGGACGCCTCGGTACGACCGGATCATCTTCATCAGGTTCACGTCGTCGCGCCGCGAGGTCTCGAGGTCGGCGGAGATGTAGTGATGGACCTCGGTCGTCGCGTGGTCGGCCGGGTGGTTGAGCATCCAGGGCGGGAGCTTGTGGGGAAGGTCGTTGATCATCCCCTCGAGGCCGTCGACGGTCGCTTCGGGGATGTTGCCCAGCATCTCCCCGGGATTGATGCCGGCGAGACGACAGGTGACCTCCGCGATCCGTAGACCGACGCCCGGGACGCCGGTCAGCGCTAGGGCCGCGGGGCGGAGCCCGTCCAGGTCGGAGTTGGCGAGTCGGACGATGTAGCGGAAATTTGGATTGTCGGGAGGAGGGCGGCGGACCTTCTTTTCCGACGGAGCCCCGGGCTTCGCCTTCTTTTCCTTCCCCTCTTTCCCTTCCTTCGGCTCGCGCGACTTACCGGGCTTCTCCTTCTTGGGAGATTTCTCCGGCTCGGCCGCTGGGGTCGGGGCGGGCTGAGGCGCTGCCTCGGCAGCGTCCTTCTTCTCTTTCGCCGCGGTGCGCACGCTCCTTCGGGTTGCTGGGGGCCGTTGGAACGGAGTACGGTCGGGCCGACGACGCCGGCGGGACCCCTCCGTCCGAGGGCGGGGCCGCCGAGTGGCGCTCCCTTCTTAAGCGCTTCGGAAGACGAGCTCCGTCGTTCTCGGCAAGCCTATCTTCCGGGGCCCCTGCGCGCCCCGTGCCGGCGGGTTGCGAGGTCTCCGTCATCCTCCCCACCCTCCAGGAGCACGAGGCCTTGGGCCTGCTGCGCACCCGGATCGATGCCGCGCTTTTGGGCTACGCCGCCGAAGTGATCGTCGTCGATGACGACTCGCGCGACGGTACCTCGGAGCTGGTCGCTGCCTGGGCCGCTCCCCCCCCGCATCGGCTTCTCCTCCGCCGAGGAGTTCGAGGGCTGGGCAGCGCTGTGGTGGAAGGGTTCCGGTCGGCACGGGGCGACATTCTGGTGGTCATGGACGCGGACGGGAGCCATCCCCCCGAACTCCTCCCTCAGCTCATCGATCCGATCCGCCGAGGGGAGGCGGCCTTCGTCATCGGGAGCCGTCTCGCCCCGGGGGGGAGCGCGCCCGGACTCTCGGCGGTCCGACGGCTCATCTCCCGGTCGGCGCGACGTCTCGCCCGGCCTCTGACGAAGGTCAGCGACCCGATGAGTGGGTTCTTCGCGGTCCGGCGCGAGGCGCTTTCCCTCGACCACCTCGCTCCGGTTGGCTACAAGATCGCCCTCGAGGTCTTGGTGAAAAGTCGGCCGTCGCCGGTCCTTGAGGTCCCCTTCGTGTTCGGTCCGCGCCTCGCCGGGACGAGCAAGCTCGACCGCCGCCAGATGGGCCTCTACCTCCGTCACCTGGGACGGCTCTATCTCTGGAGGGCGCGCGGACGCGGTCGCGCCTTGAGGACGCGGTAGCCGCTGCCCCGGTCCACGACCTCGACGCCGTCGGGCCACCGCTCCTCGAGCCACGCCTGGTAGAAGCGGATCCCCTGGCTTCCCTTGCCGACCATGAGCAGGTAGCCGTCCGGGCGCAAATGAGCCGGTACCGCCTCGAGAAGGGCGAGGATCGCCGGTCGCCCGATGTGGTAGGGTGGATTGGTCGCGATGAGGTCGAAGGCGTTGCCCGCCGCCGGCTCGAACATCGAGCCAATCCGTGCCTCCGCGTTCGCAATCCGATTCCGCCGAAGGTTCGAGCGCGCCAGTAGGACCGCACGTCGATTGACGTCGGTGAGCAGGACCTGGCCCTGGGGGGCCGCGCGGGCCGCGGCGGCGCCGATCGCACCCCAGCCGCAGCCCAGGTCGAGGATGCGGTCGGTGGGCCGTGGCTCAAGGCAGCCGATCAGGAGGGCGGTGCCGGGGTCGACGCCGTGGCTGGCGAAGACCCCGCGGTCGACCTCGAAATGGAGGACCTCCCCCCGGTAGAGGAACCGGAGAGTCCGCGGCGCGGAGCGGCTCGAGGGCCGCTCCGAGAAGTAGTGCTCGGTCGCCAGGTCGCCGGGTTCGGCGGGCATCGGCTAGGTGCGCCGGCCGAACAGGCCGGAGCGTTTGCCCCCGGTGCCGCTGCTGCCGAACGCCTCTTTGACGAGCTCCTTCTGCCGTGCATCGAGCGACCGGGGGATCTCCACGTGGGCGACGACGATCAGGTCGCCGCGCTCCGCGGAGTTGAGGCGTGGGAACCCCTCTCCCCTCAGACGGAACTGGCTCTCCGGCTGGGTCCCTGGAGGGATCTTGAGGACGGCGTGGCCCGTCAGCGTCTCGACCCTCGTCTCGCCGCCCAGGACCGCCGTCCCGAGCGGGACGTGGATCTCGGTGTAGCCGTCCGGGCCGACGCGGCGGAAGGTGTCGGACGCCTCGAAGAGGACCTGGACGAACAGGTCGCCGGGCACTCCGCCTTGGGTCGACATCTCTCCCTGCCGGGCGAGGCGTAGGACGCTTCCGTCCTCCACGCCGGGTGGGATCTTCACCTCGAGGGTCCGCACCTCGCGCGTGATGCCGGCGCCCCCGCAGTTCGGGCAGCGTTCCCGGATCCGTTTCCCGGTGCCGCGGCAGGTCGGGCAATCGCTGATGGTGATGAGCTGGGAGTAGCCGCGGCTCTGCGCTCGACGGATCTGGCCCTGGCCGTCGCACTGGGGGCAGGTCTCGAGCGCGGTGCCGTTCTTCGCGCCGGTGCCGTTGCAGTCCGGGCACGGGCCGGCGTGCGGGACCTCGATCTTCTGCTCGGCGCCGGTGACGGCGACGGTCAGGGGAAGTCGGATCGCGATCTCGACGTCGTTGCCGCGCATCGCGACGCGGCTCTGACGAGAGCGGCTCCGTCCGCCCAGCTCGCCGAACAACCCCCCCACCGCCCCGTTGCGCAGCAGCTGCTCGAAGAACGGGGAGTTGCCGAGGAGGTCCTCGAGGTCGCCGACGTGGGTGAAGTTCTGCCAGGTGAAGCCGCCGGGTCCGAAGTCGGACTCGACGCCTCCGAAACCGAGCTGGTCGTACCGCTGGCGCTTCTGCGGGTCGGCGAGGACCTCGTACGCCTCGCTGAGCTCCTTGAACTTCTCCTCGGCGGGCTTCGGGTTGTCCTTGTTCATGTCCGGGTGATGCTGGCGGGCCAGGCGCCGGTAGGCGGTCTTGATCTGGTCGGGCGTCGCCTCCCGGTCGAGGCCGAGGACCTGGTAGTAGTCGCGCTTCGCCATCGCTCAGTGAAGAGAATCGACCACGCGGGGCGTGGGAATGAAGTGTGCTACTCCGCGCGCTATTTACCGCCGACGGCTCGAGGGCTCGCCCCGGTCCATCGGAGCGTCACCTTCTCACCGACCGTCAGCCCGAGCCGCGACGCCGCGGAACCTTCCCGCACCGCAACTTCCAGAGTGCCGAAGCTCGAAGCGAGGATGCCGAGCTGGCGGGGTCGCAGTTCGTCGTAGACCGAAACGTTCGACGCTCGTCGGGCCGGCCGCCCCCCGACCTTCACGCTGAGAGTCCGGGCTCGGCCCGGTATCGCCGTAGCCGGAAGGTTCGTGATCGCGTTCCCGAAACGATCGATGTGGAGGATGACGCCCTCGGCACGCGCAGGGCCCACGAGGGCCGTGGGTGGCGTCCACGAGAAGGGTTTCCACTTCGGTCCGAGCGTCGAGAGCCGGTTTCCTAGCGCCAGGCGGGCGGCGGCCGGAGCGAACAGGTCGCGGCCATCGAACGTCCGGCCGACGCGGGGTGCTGCACCGACCCGACGAGGGTCGAGCCGAACGGCCTGGGCAATGCCGAGTCGCTCCGCCGCGAGGGACAACACCCCGTTGTCAGGGCCCACCAGGTAGCTGCCATCCTTCGTCCGGATCGCAATGGGCGCTCGCGCCCCGCCGACGCCCGGGTCGACAACAACGACATGCACCACCCCGGGGGGGAACGCAGTCAGCATCTGCCGGACGAGGAAGGCCGACTCCTCGATGCCGTGTCGCGGAAGGTCGTGGGTGAGGTCGACGACGCGTTCCGGGGGGAGAGCTCGGTAGAGGACCCCTTTCATCTGGGCGGCGTAGGCGCTTCCCAGGTCGGTCGAGAGGGTGACGAGCCGGGAGCTCGAGCGCATCGGTCGGACCGGGACCTCTCGGCCCCGCGAAGTGCCCGCCCTACGACTTCATGATCGCCACCAAGAAGATGGCGACCGCGGCGAGCGCGCCGATGGCGCCGGCCAAGATCACGAGGAACGCCTGCCAGATGAGCCCGGTCAGGGTCGGGTCCTGACCGGCGATGTGGTACCAGTAGCCGCCCGCGAGGCCGACGACGATGCCGACGACCAGCAGGACGACCCCGATGGTCCGGCTCTTGCCGCTCCCGAAGTAGGCGGTGAAGAGTCCGGCCAGGATCAGGAAAAGCCCGAAGATCAGCAGGAGGATCGTGGCGAACTGGTAGAATCCCACGCTCAGGCCTTCCGTTGCGTACACTACTAGGTCCATCGGATGTTTCTCCCGCGTTCGTTCAGAACTTGATCCCCGTGAGGGTCTTCGTGTCGATCACGCCGGGCACCGACCGGATCTTGTCGACGACCAGCTGGCCCAGGGCATTGAAATCCTCGGCCTCGACCTTGGCGATCAGGTCGTACTCCCCGAAGAGCGGGTGCAGCTCGACGATCCCCTTGACGCGCAGGAGCTCGGCGTAGACCTCGTGCTCCTTCGCCGGGGCCGTGCTGATCAGTACGAATCCGATCGCCACCGATTTCCCTCAGTGTGGACGCGCGGCGACTACGGCCGCGCTTTATAAGAGTTGTTAGGCGGCGGTCGCCGTTCGAGATGACGGATAGCTCTCCACCTCGACCGCTACGAGATTCGCGGCTCCGCACCGCCGCGCTCTCACGGACCGACGCCGTGCGGCTGCCGACCTCAGCCGACCTTCTTTAGGGGGTCCGCCGGTCCTCGATGGACAGGGCATGGAACACCGGCTCCACACGTGGCCGACCCGGCTGCTCGCACGGCCGTGGCTCCTCGCCTTCGTGCCGATCAACGCGGCCAGCGCCGGGTTCGGCGTCGTGCTCCCTCTCCTGATCCTGGTCACGCTCCACAGCAGCTGGTCGGTTGTCGCCCTCGCGGCCACCTTGTTCAACTCGGCGGTCATCGGTGCCTCGCTGTTCTGGGGATACGTCACCGACCGGTACCCGTCCCGGCGCAACCTGCTCCTCGTCAACTACGCCGGCTTCGCCCTCGTCTTCTTCGCGCTCGCCGAGGTACGGAACACGGCCGCGCTGCTCGCCCTCTACACCGTGGTCGGACTATTGGCCCCCGCCGGAGCGAACGCGAGCAATCTGTTGATCCTCGAGAAGTTCCGTACGGACGAACGGCCGGCGGCGTTCGCGTCGTTCCAGGAGATGGCGATGCTCGGATCGATCGCCGGCCTCCTGATCGGCTTCCTCTGGTTGGCCGCGTCCCTCCCGCTGGCTCCGCTCGTCTTCGTGCTGTCCGGCCTCGCGGCGGCGAGCGTCGTCGCAGTGCTCGTCGGGGTCGCCGAGGCCCCCCGCACGGTCACGACGTCCACGGTCGTTCGCCACCCCGAAAGTCTCCTCGCTCGGCTCCGGCACGGTGCGCCGTTCCATCTCGCGGTCCCGTTCTTTCCACGTTTGCCGAGCTTGGACCGGCGGTCGTTCTCGCGGTTCCGTCGTTGGCTCGCGGAGGAGGCACGGCACGAGCTCCCGCTGATCCTCGCCGCAACATTGCTGTTCAACTTCAGCTCGAACCTGTTCAACATCTCTTACACGCCGTACCTGTACTCGGTCGGCATCGGGGCGGCCTCCATCTTTCTGGTCAATTTCGCCAACAACTTCGCCCAAACCCTCACCTTCCCGTTCTCCGGGACGCTCGCGACGAGGGAGGGCCCATCTCGCCTCGTCCAACAGTCGACCTACGTCCGTAGCCTGGGCTACCTTCTCACCGCCGGGTTCACCTTCGTCCCGCTCGCCACCGTGCTCGCCTTCGGTCTCAACGTGTTCGCCTTCGCGCTCCTGGGGGGCGCCATCGCATTCTACTCAACGGCGTCGTCGCTCCTCCTCTTCCGGGCCCTGGAGGGGCGCGACGCCGGGCGCCTGATCGGTCTCAACAGCGCGCTCGGTGGACTTGCGGCCGTAGGGGGCGCCGCCGTCTCCGGACTGCTCTCAGTGTTCGGCAGCTTCCGGCTGGTCTTTCTCGTCGCCGCCCTGAGCCTCCTTGCCTCCCTGCCCCTCTGGACCGCCGCGCAGGTCGCCTCCGAGAAGCGCCGCCGGATCGAGCGTCTACCGGTGCGCCCGGAGGAGAAAGGCGACACCGCTCTCCGGACCTCCAAAACCGATTAAGCGGGAGGCGACTCCCCCGCGCGCCGTACACGGAACCACGTGCCCGAACCGACCGTCCAGCGAGGGCTGGAGGACGTCGTAGCGCTCGAGTCGAGCCTCTGCTTCATCGATGGGCGGGGCGGTCGTCTCATCTACCGGGGCTACGACATTCGCGACCTGGCCGCGAACGCGACCTTCGAGGAGGTCGCCTACCTTCTCTGGTACGGTCAGCTCCCGAACCGCGGCCAGCTCGACGAGCTCCGTCAGCGTCTGGTGATGCTGCGCACGCTTCCGCCCGAGCTGTTGACGATCCTCGACCGGCTCCCGACCACGAGCTCGCCGATGGACGTGCTCCGGACCGCGGTCTCGGCCCTCGCGCTCCTTGAGCCGACCGAGTCGCAGCCCGGCGTGACCTCGATCGGAGGCGCCCTCCGACTGACCGCCGCCCTGCCGTCGATCCTCGGCTACTACCACCGTCGCCGCTCCGGCCAACCGGCGCCGCCGACCCATCCCGAACTCTCCCACGCCGCCTACGTTCTCGCCGTCCTCCGCAACGGGCCGATCGCGCCGCTCGACGAGAAAGCTATGGACGTGGCGCTCACGCTCCACGCCGACCACGAGCTCAATGCGTCGACGTTCGCGGCCCGGGTCACCGCCTCGACGTTGAGCGACCTCTACAGTGCGATCACGAGCGCCATCGGCACCCTCAAGGGCCCGTTGCACGGCGGCGCCAACGAGCGGGTGATGGAGCTCCTCGAGGAGATCCAGCTCCCCGAGAGGACGGAGGAGGTCGTGAAAGCGAAGCTGGCCCGCCACGAGCGGATCATGGGCTTCGGCCATCGCGTGTACAAGGTCGAAGACCCCCGGGCGACGATCCTCCGGGACTGGTCGCACCGCGTCGGCGAGGAGAAGGGGAACCTGAGCTACTACGACCGGCTGCGGAGGGTCGAGGAGGTCGTCCACCGGGAGAAGGGGCTGTACCCGAACGTCGACCTGTACTCTGGGTCGGTGTACACGCTGCTCGACATCCCGAAGGACCTCTTCACGCCGGTTTTCGCGGTCAGCCGGGTCACGGGGTGGACCGCCCACGTCCTCGAGGAGTACCAGGACCTGAGGCTCATCCGCCCGACGTCGAACTACGTCGGGCCGACGGACCTGACCTACGTCCCGATCGACGCGCGGCCCTAACCGGCCCGGGCTCGGGAGCGACGCGCTCGACGCTCATCAGCGGGTAGCGCAACTCCGGTCGGTGCTCGAGGCGGGCGACGACCCGGACCGCTCCGTGACCGAGCACAATTCGAACCGACAGCATCTCGGCTGTGAGGTACCGGTAGCCGAAGGCGCCGCGACCGACCGCACCGCCCCTCTCGGGATGGATTCGGACCTTCACGCTGACCACGTAGGGCTGTAGGCCGACCGCTTGTTCGATCGTTCGTGCGAGACCGGCCGCTGTGCTCGGATCGAGCGGTGTGCCGAGGTACTGGTGGAACAGGCCACCGAGCTTGATCCCTGCCTCGAAGAGCAGCGCCTCGCGGGTCGAAAGGGAGGCGCGATGATGCGCCGCCGGGTGGGAGCGGACGCTCATAGGACGGCCTGGGTGGGCGCCTTCGGTGAGGAGTGGGGCACCGTGAACGGCCCGTACAGATAGTAGGCCAGGAGGCCGAGCCCGGAGACGACGGTGGCCCCGAAAGCGACCTCGTAGAGGACCGATCCTGGGGCTAGTCGGAACTGCAGCGGCACGAGCGCCACGATCAGCCCCACTCCCGTTACCGCCATCGCGAGGCGCAGCGGAGAACCTCGGCGGATCTTCGGGAAGGGGACCGGGATCACCATGCTGAGCGCCACGACCGAGGCCCCCGCGAGAACGAACCACGGGTCCGTCCCCCAGAAGGCAGGCACATCGGCCATCAGAACAAGCACCACGATCGCCAGCGCCGCCTGAGGCGTGGGGGCTCCGAGGAACGAGCTCCGCTGGTAGCCGCGGGCCGTGAAGTAGACCAGCCTTGCGATGGCCAAGGCCGCGACCACGATCCCCACCACGAGGCAGAGCCCCGCGTACGGCACCCAAAGGACCGGTCGGTCGGAGTGGACGATGAGGAGCGTTCCCGGCGCGAGGCCGAAGGTTACCGCGTCCGCGATCGAGTCCGCGTACCGTCCGAAGTTGGACGAACTGTCTCCAGCACGGCGGGAGAGGTACCCGTCCAGGCCGTCGAAGCCAAGGCCGCTCACGATGAGCAGCATCGCCCAGAGCTTGTTGCCGGCGAGGATGTAGAGGATCGCCCCGACACCGACGGCGCCGTTGGCGAGGGTCGCGAGGTTCGCTCCGTACCGCGCCGCGCGGCTCACGTCTTCACCCGGGCGATCGTGGTGACCCCCGCGCGTACCTGCACGCCCGGCACGACGACCGGGTAGGTTCGCTCGGCGGGAAGGTTCAGGTCCACGCGAGAGCCCAGGACGATCATCCCGAGGCGCTCGCCCTTCTTCCGGTCGTCCCCGGTCCGGACGAAGGAGACGAGGCGGCGAGCGAGCACCCCGGTCATCTGGACGAGTTCGACGGCCCCCACCGAGGTCGAGAGCTGGTAGGAGCGACGGAGGTTGTGGGCGGCATCGGGTCGGTACGCCGGTCGGAACCCTTTGCCCGCCTCTTCGACCCGCTCCACGCGGGCGTCCATCGGGAAGCGGTTGACGTGGACGTTGGTGACGTTCATGAAGATCGAGATCACGAGCCTTCCTTCCGCGATCCCGACTTCGCGCACCCGGCCGTCGGCGGGGGCGACGATCTCCTCGCCCGCCGCACGCTCGGGGTCGCGGAAGAAGACCGCGAGGAACAGCCAGACCCCGCCGGCTGCGGCCAGGAGGACGGCGAGGGCGACGGTGCGGGGGAGTACCGCCGCGCCCGTAAGGACGGCGAGCGCGGCGAGGAGTGATCCCCCGATGATGAGGGGGCGGCCCGTCCCCGGGGCGAACACGGGCCCGCTACGACTTGAGGACGATCTCGATGTTCACGCCGTCGGGCACCTGGATGCGCATCACCTGGCGCAGGGCCCGCTCGTCGGCGTCGAGGTCGATGAGACGCTTGTGGATCCGCATCTCCCAATGGTCGATGGTGCTCGTGCCGCCACCGTCCGGGCCTTTGCGGACCGAGACTTTGAGGCGCTTGGTCGGCAGGGGGATCGGTCCGGCGATCGCCACGCCGGTCCGCTGGGAGATCTCGCGGATCTGGCGGCAGACCGTGTCGACCTTCTTCGCATCGACGCCGCTCAACGCGATCCGGGCTTTCTGTGGCATCGAGATCACCCGAGCTCAAGCGTCCGCGCGGGGACGCTTAGGCCTCGCGCTTCTTCACGTCGACGACGACGCCGGCCGCGACGGTCTGGCCCATGTCGCGCACGGCGAACCGACCGAGCTGCGGGAACTCTTTGTACTTCTCGATGACGAGCGGTCGCTTCGGCGTGATCTTCACGACCGCCGCGTCCCCGGTCTTCAGCGTCTGGGGGTTCTCCTCCGCGGTCTGGCCCGTCTTAGGGTCGAGGCGCTTGAGAAGCTCGGTGAACTCACAGGCGACCTGCGCGGTGTGGGCGTGGAACACCGGCGTGTAGCCCGCGGTGAGCACGGACGGGTGGTTGAGCACCTGGATGTTGGCGGTGAAGCTCTCGACGACGGTCGGGGGGTTCGAGACCGGGCCGGCGACATCGCCGCGCCGGATGTCGTTCTTGTCGATCCCGCGGACGTTGAAACCGATGTTGTCCCCCGGGATCGCCTCGGTGACCTGCTCGTGGTGCATCTCGATCGACTTCACTTCGCCGGTCTTCCCGCTGGGCAGGAAGATGATCTTGTCGCCGACCTTGACCTTCCCGGTCTCGACGCGGCCCACCGGGACCGTGCCGATGCCCGTGATGGTATAGACGTCCTGCACGGGGAGTCGGAGCGGCTTGTCGGTCGGCTTCTCGGGAACCTTCAGGTTGTCCAGGGCCGCGAGCAGGTTCGGGCCCTTGAACCAGGGCATGTTCGGGCTCGCCTTGTTGATGTTGTCGTCCTTGTACGCCGAGATCGGGAGGAAGACGACCTGGGTGTCGACCTTGAAGCCGACGTTCTTGAGGAGCTTCGTCAATTCCTCCTTGACCGTGTTGTACTTCGCCTCGGCGTAGTTGACCTCCTGGCGGTCCATCTTGTTGACGGCGCATATCATCTGCGCGACGCCGAGGGTACGAGAGAGGAAGATGTGCTCGCGGGTCTGCTCCTGGACCCCTTCGGCCGCCGAGCAGACGAGCACGGCGGCGTCGGCCTGGCTCGTGCCCGTGATCATGTTCTTGACGAAGTCACGGTGGCCGGGCGCGTCGATGATGGTGAAGTAGTACTTCTGGGTGTCAAACCGGCGGTGGGCGATGTCGATGGTGACGCCCCGCTCCCGCTCCTCCTTGAGGTCGTCCATCACCCAGGCGAACTCGAACGTCGCCTTCCCCTTGGCCTCGGCCTCGGCGCGGAACTTGTCGATCTCCTCCTGGCGGATGACGCCGGTATCGACGAGAAGTCGGCCGACGGTCGTCGACTTCCCGTGGTCGACGTGACCGATGAAGACGATGTTCAAGTGCGGTTTGTTGGCCATGCTGTGAGGCTCCGGGCGCGCCGAAAAGGTCCCCGTATATAGGTCATGGGGGTCTCTTTTCAGAATGCAGTCACGCTAGGAGGAGTCCCCTGGAATCCCGTTGCCTCGACCATGACCGAGCTGTTCAAGGTAGAAACGGGTCACTGCGCGACCATTTCGGCATCCTCCCGTCGCTGCCATTACCCCGAAAATGGGTTGGAGCCCTCGAGCGGAGGTGCTGCCCTGTTCCTCTCGTATCGTTACCGGCTTTATCCGCAACGACCTCAAGAGGCGGTCCTCCACAGCTACCTCGGCGAGTTGACCTACCTGTGGAACCACGCCCTCGCCCAGCGACGGGATTCCTGGGTCACAAAGCATCATCGGATTGGTTACTACGAACAGCAGGCAAATCTCAAGGCTTGGCGAGCCTTCGACGCCTGCGGTCTCGGGAGAGTTCCGTACCATATCGCGCGAGACTGCCTCCAGCGGCTCGACTTCGCGTATCGCGCGGCTCTCGGTGGAGTTCGTGCCGCACAATCCTCAGTGGGGTTCCCGCGTTTCAGGAGAGAAACGCGCTCTTTCGGCTTCGTTCCACCTCCGGACCCTCTCCGCCTAGCGCGCGCAGGCACCTGGCGTATTCATATCCCGCGCGTGGGGCCCGTCCCGGTCCGCCTTCACCGCCTTCCCCCTGAAGGCGCCACCGCCAGAGCCGTGACGGTTTCACGAGAGACCGATGGATGGTACAGTACGATCCAGTACGAGGTTCCCGACCCGCCCCCTCCCTCCGGGGATCCCATAGCCCCGGTCGGGATCGATGTTGGCCTAACGCATCTAGCGACCCTGTCGACGGGAGAAACTGTGGATGCCCCGAAGTTCTTCCGGGCCTCCGAACGGGACCTAGTGCGCGCGCATCGTAGGCTCATGAGAAAGGAATCGGGCTCTCGGCGGTACGCGCAACAGCGACTCCGGGTTGCCCGTCTGCACGCCAAGGTCCGAAGACAACGACGTTGGTTCGCCCATCAGCTCTCGCACGAATGGACTCGGCGATTCGACTTGCTCAGCTTTGAGGATTTCGACGTACGACTAGTCGTGCAGGGCAACAGGCTTGCGAAGAATATCCTCGATGCCGGTTGGGGACAAATACGCCAGCTATGCAAGTACAAGGCGACGCTCCGTTCTCGCCGTTATACAGAGGTCCCGGCCGCGGGGACGACCCAGTCATGTGCGATGTGCGGGCGACTTGCTAACCCCCCATTACCTCTGCACGAGCGGATGTTTCGATGTCCCGCTGGCCATCTGGCAGATCGGGACGTGAACGCCGCCAAGAACATTCTGGGTAGAGGCTGGATCGAGGTACGCCGGAGCGCGGCGGAAGTCAGGCGCGTGGATGGAACGCCTCCACCGACCCGTAAGGGCCGGCGAGCGTACCAGAGGAAGCGCGATCGAGCGATTTGGAGTGGCGAAACCCGGCGAGCTTGCTCTGCTCGATCCGAGTTCGTCAGTCACAACCGCGAGAGGCTACTATAGGTGTTGGCGAACTTGGACATGCGTGGGCAAACTCAACTATGGACGTGGGCGGGCTCAGCCCCGAACGTTTTGCTCGCGTCCGACGTGTCGGCTCCGCTCCATGCGATGGCCTCCCCCGCTTCCGTCGCGAGTCGAGTACAGCTGGCTCCTGAGCCTACCGTTCCGGAGGTTGACGATCCGGCGCCGCCTGGCCGCGATCGATTCGGTCGTGGGCCGGCCCGCCCTCGTTGTGGACCTAGGTGCCGGAACGGGGGTCGTCGCGGAGCTGCTCCGTCAGCGCCTGCCCCGGGATCTGACCAGCCGATTCGTACTGGTGGAGCCTCAACGTGGATTCCTCGTCCGTGCTGGTCGTCGTAGACGGTTTGAGTTTGCCTCGCTCGAGGGCGACGCTACGCGCGCGCCCTTACGCTCACGCGTGGCCGACGTCGTCCTGAGTTTCGGCGTGCTGTGTTGCCTGAACTTCGAGAGCCTCCCTCAGGCCCTCGACGAGATCTGGCGCGTGTTGCGCCCGGGCGGCTACCTGCTGGTCAGCGTACCGCGTTGGCAGGGGCCCGGTCTCGAGAGCGAGCTGATGGTCCGAGGGTTCGTACGACTCGAGTCGATGCGCCCGGGCGTCTCCGCCCTCCAGAAACCGATTTAGATGGGTCGGTCCTCCCCTGCCGTACGCCCCGCCCCGGTGCGAGGCGATGGTGCGTGACGTCAGGTGGACGACGTAGCCCCGAGGAGCTCGGCCGAGAGCCGCTCAAACGTCGTGCGCCTCACCCTGCCCACCGACGCGAACTTCATCGGCAACGTGTTCGGGGGCGTCATCCTCGCGGAGATCGACCGCGTCGCGTACGTGACGGCGAGCCGCCACGCTCGGCAGAACTGTGTCACCGCGAGCTTCGACCGTGTGGATTTCCTCGAACCTGTCCATGTCGGTGAGCTCCTGCAGCTGTACGCGGAGCTCACCTACGTCGGTCGCAGTTCGATGGAAGTCTCCGTCGACGTCCACTCCGAGGACATCACGGGCCGGACGCGTCGTCGGGTGGGGCATGCGTACGTCACGATGGTCGCCGTCGGAGCGGACGGTCGACCGACCGAGGTGCCGCCCCTCGCTCAACCGACCGCGGCGGACATGCAGAAGTTCCGGGACGGCGAACGTCGGATGCAGGAGCGCCGGCGTACCCGTCCGAGCGTTCCCGGCCCTAACTGATCCACTACGGGAGGCAATTGAGAACATGTTGTGCGAGATGTGCGGCAAGGATGTCGACGGGCTGAACCGGGTCGAGCTCGAGGGCTCCACGCTTTCCCTCTGCGCCGAGTGTAGCCGGTTCGGGACCATCGTGGTTCCTGCGACGCCCGTCGTCGAGCGAGCCGCGGCAGCCCGACCCACCGGCTCGGTAGAGTCCCGCATGGGACTTCGGGCGCAGCGGATGACCGAACGCGACCTCTTCCGGGAGCTGCCGGAGATGGAGCTCGCTCCGGATTGGCCGAAGAGGGTGCGACTCGCGCGCGAGAAGCTCACCTGGACGCCGGAGGACCTGGCCAAGAAGCTCAACGAGAAGAAGTCGGTCGTCCTCAAGATCGAATCCGGGAACTTCCGTCCCCCGGACGGACAGATCCGCAAGATCGAGCAGATGCTGAAGATCCGACTCCGGACGGTGCCCGGAGAGAGCCCCTAGTCCGGTCGAGGATCCCCGGCCCGCGGCGGCAGGAGCGCTTCGAGGATTGCCTTCTGCGCGTGCAGGCGGTTCTCCGCCTGGTCCCAGATCGCCGCTCTTGGTCCGTCCATGACGCCGTCGGTGATCTCCAGCCCCCGGTGGGCGGGCAGGTCGTGGAGCACCCAGGCGTCCGACCGGGCCAAGCGGAGCAGCTCTTCGTCGATCCGGTACCCCTGGAAATCTCGCTCCCGACGGGCCTGGTCGGCTTCGTCGCCCATCGACACCCAGACGTCGGTGTACAGCGCGTCGGCGTCACGGACCGCGGCCTTCGGGTCGCTCTCGAATCGCACCGTCGAGCCCGAGCGTGCTGCGAACCGGCGCGCCGACTCGACGAGGTCCGCCGGCGGGCGGTACGCCTCCGGGATCGCCCCCACGATATTGAGGCCCACGATCGCCGCGCCCTGCACCAGAGAGTTGAACACGTTGTTGCCATCGCCGATGTAGACGAGGGTCCGACCCTGGAATCCTCCGCTCCACCGCTCCTTCAGGGTCAGCAGATCGGCCACGATCTGACAGGGATGCTCGCGGTCGTCCAGGGCGTTGATGACCGGCACGGTGGCGTACCGGGCCAGCTCCGCCATGTCCGTCGAACGGAACGCCCGGTAGACGATGACGTCGACATAGCGGGAGAGCACGCGGGCGGTGTCCGCGATCGTCTCTCCACGCCCGAGCTGGAGCTCTTTCGGGGAGAGGTAGATCCCATGCCCCCCCAGGTCGTGCATCGCCACTTCGAACGAGGTGCGGGTGCGGGTCGAGGGCTTTTCGAAGATCAGAGCTGCATTGCGCCCGGGCCGCGTCGGGCCGAGGTCGCCGGACCGGCGGCGGGCCCGCATCGCTCCGGCACGGTCGAGAAGGTGAGGGAGGAGGTCCGCGACATCCGCGATCGACAGGAGGTCGCGCTTCTGGGTCGTCACGCTCACTTTCACCGCGTCGGCCCGGAACTCAAAACGTTGGCCCGCCGGACCTGCTCGGTCGGCGGA
Organism: Thermoplasmata archaeon; assembly: GCA_022750195.1. GTDB lineage: Archaea > Thermoplasmatota > Thermoplasmata > Lutacidiplasmatales > UBA184 > Lutacidiplasma. Next base: position 80,880 of record JAKIWE010000001.1, read on the forward strand.
GGGGGCGGGAACCGATCGGGACGAAGCCGAGGTGGTGGTCGAGCCCCAGCCACGCTCGGTGGCGGGTAGGGGAACGGCTAAACCGAACGGGGACTCGCCCACGAATCGACGACTCTGCCTCCATGACCGGCGCTGGCGGATGAACACGTGGCACCCCGAACCCGTGCTCGAGCGACCTCGGGGGGTCTCCCGTCGAACCTCGAGCTGTTGTGCACCCTAGGACCCAGCTCCCTGACGGGACCGGTGATCGCGCGACTTGCGGCGGCCGGCGTGACCAGCCTCAGGATCAACATGTCCCACACGGGGATCGCCGAACTCCCCGGGATCATCCGCCTCATCCAACGGAACACGGACGTCCCGATCTGCATCGACACCGAGGGAGCTCAACTTCGCACGGGCACGATGGGTTCGGGTTCGAAGGTCGTGAAGGGGACCCGCGTCCGCCTGGTCGGTGGCGCGGTCGTGGGCGATCGGTCGATCGTCCCGATCAACCCAGGGACCGCGATCGGACGACTGAAGCGGTCCGCTCGCGTCAGCGTCGACTTTGATTCCGTGGTCCTCCGCGTCGATCGAGTGCACGGAAAGGTCGCCGACACGACGGTCCTCACCGGCGGCGAGATCGGCTCCCGCAAGGCGGTGACGGCGCACCCATCCCCTTCGCTCCCCACGTTTTCGCCGAAGGACCTGCAGGCCCTGCGCATCGGTCGCCGACTCCACGTCCATCAGTACGCCCTCTCGTTCTGCGAGAGTCGGGAGGCGGTGGAACAGCTCCGGCGACGGGTCCTCCCCACCGACACGATCATGGCCAAGATCGAAAGTCGCGCGGGGGTACGGAACCTCGTCGAGATCGCGCGCAACGCCGACCGCCTCATCATCGACCGCGGCGACCTCTCCCGCGAGGTGCGTCTGGAGGCGATCCCCGCGCTGCAGAAGGCGATCATCCGGCGAGCCAACTCCCTCGGAGTCCCGGTCTACGTCGCTACGAATCTGTTGGAGTCCATGATCACCCGACGGACCCCCACCCGCGCCGAAGTGAACGATGTGATCAACACGCTGCTCGACGGCGCTGACGGTCTCGTGCTCGCCGCGGAGACCGCGATCGGCGAACACCCCGTCGAATCGGCGCGGATGATCGTGGGGCTGATGCGGGAGTTCGAGCGATCGGTGGAAGGGAACCGGCCCGATGAGCTGTTGGGGCCTCACCCGCTGGCCCATCCGCGGTAACGCTCCAATCTCGGACGATTCGGTACGGAAGGCTCCCCGGGGCCGCGCCGGCGGATTCCCCTTGGCCCCGACGCAAGGACCGCGACGTCCGTTCCGCGCCAACGCCGCCCGGCCGCGGCAGGGTTAATGAGGCCGCGTCGCTCGCGCGCCCAGAGGGATCGAGTTGGCCCCAACGAAGAAGCAACCCCGGAGCGGCGCCGCCGCGCGTCGGTCCTCGGCCCCGCCCAAGAAGAGCGGCGGGTCCGGTCGCCGGGTGTACATGGTCACCGGCGGAGTCACCAAGTTCGCGAAGGCGCACCCCGCGATGGACTTCCGGCTGATGGTCCGGCGCGCCTACGACTACGCGCTCAAGGGGATCCCGAACCTCACGAAGGACCGGATCGACGGCACGCGGATCTCCTACTTCTCCGACCACTTCACCCGGCAGCTGAAGGCCGCCAGCATGGTCCAAGACTACCTCGGGATGAACCCGAAAGGGTCGATCCGCCTCGAGTGGGGCGGGGCGACCGGCGGCGAATGCTTCCAAGCCGGCTACGAAGCGGTCGCGAGCGGAAGGATGGACGTCTGCCTCACCGCGGGTTTCGAGACGATGAGCCGCGTCGCCACCTGGAAGGGGAACGAATTCATCGCGCTCGCCTCGGACACGAACTACGACTTTCCCCTGGGGGGCTTCTACACGGGCTACTACGCGTTGATGGTCGTCCGCCACATCTACGAGTACATCCGAAAGACGAAGTTCGCCGGGATCACTGACGAGCGGGAGGCCCAGCGCCGCGCCGTCGCCGAGGGGAGCCGCATCATGAGCCTGGTGTCGGTGAAGAACCACCTCAACGCCCTCCACAATCCCTACGCCCAGTATCCGAAGTCGGTCTCGGTCGAGGACGTCCTTCGCTCCGAGATGATCTCCTACCCGCTGACCCGGGACCAGATCTGCACGATGAGCGACGGGGCGGCGGTCACGGTCCTCTGTTCGGAGTCGGTCGCACGGGAGTTCACCGACAAGCCGATCCGCGTGATCGGGGTCGGCACCGGGACGGACACGATGCGGCTCGCGGACCGACCGTTCGGCCAGGTGCCGCTCATGCCGAAGGAGAAGTCGGCGGACTATACCCACCTAGAGTACCCCGGCGTCCACTCCTTCCGCGCCGGACGCGCGGCGGGGCTCGAGGCGTATCGGATGGCGGGGATCACGGACCCGAACACGGAGCTCGACTTCATCGAGCTCCACGACGCCTACGCCTCCAGCGAGATCCAGACCTACGAGGACCTGGGACTGTGCCGGTACGGCGAGGGGTACGACTTCACCGAACGCGGGGACCCGTTCCTCACCTCGGTGAAGTACCCTTTCCCGACGCCGAGCGCCGGGGCGATCCCCGTCAACCCGTCCGGGGGGCTCATCGCCTGCGGTCACCCGGTCGGCGCGACCGGACTCATGCAGGCGGTCTTTGCGTTCTGGCAGTTGCAGGGCACGATCAAGAAGCACTTCGGCGATGGAACGCTCCAGGTGAAAGACGCCCACCGGGGCGCGATCCACAGCCACGCCGGGACCGGCTCGGCCGTGACGGTCTCGATCCTGGAGCGGGGGTACCGGGCATGACGCCTCCGAAGTTCACGAACTTTCGTGAGGTCATCGAGGAGCTCGACCGGAGCGGGTCGGCGCTGTTCGTCGACAAGGCCGGGGTCGAGAGCCTGGTGATCCGCTCCCCGTACTCGATCCAGTACATCCACAGCTACGCGGAGGATTCGGCTTTCTTCCTTGGCCTCGCCGAAGGGAAGCTGCGCGGGTCGAAGTGCACGAAAAAGAGCTGTGCGCAGGTCTACGCGACACCGAGGGGCCACTGCATGGTCTGCGGCTCGCCCACCGTCTGGATCGACCTCCCGACCCGGGGCCGGCTCCACTCTTGGACGACCTGCCATTTCGGGAGCGAGGCGTTCCTGAAGGAGACCCCGTACAACCTGGCCCTCGTGGAGTTCGACGGCGCGAACAGCCTCTTGCTCGCCCGGCTGAAGGACTGCACCGAGTCGGACTGCTACGTGGGCATGCCGGTCGAAGCGCGCTTCGACCCCAAACCCAAGTACTCGATCACCGACATCTGGTTCGTTCCCTCGAAGTGAGGTGGATCTTTGAAGGTCGGAACCATTCGCCAGACGATCGTGCTACCGGGAACGCCGAAGCAGGTCTACGACGCGCTGATGACGACGCGCGGTCACAAGGCGTTCACCGGCGCGGACGCCCGGATCAGCACGAAAGTCGGTGGGAAGTTCATGGCGTGGGACGGGTACATCCATGGCGCCAATCTCGAGCTCGTCCCCGGGAAACGGATCGTGCAGTCGTGGGTCCCGACCGACGAGACCTGGCCCGAGGGCCATGAATCGAAGGTCCGCTTCGACCTGATCCCGACTCCCAAGGGCACGCGCGTCACTTTCACTCACTCGGACGTCCCGAAGGAGCACGTGGGCCACCTAGCGAGCGGCTGGAGGGAGTCCTACTGGACTCCCCTTCGGGCCTATCTGTCCGCCTAGCCGGTCAACCGGACCCGGGGCGAGGTCCTAGCCGGCCCTCCTCGGCGGGAGGTGAGCCGTCCGGACACGGACCTCGACGGTCTCACGGCCGAGCGCAGGTCGCGCGGTTCGCGATCCGTCTCGGTGTAAGGGGTCGCGAACACTTATCCCTCGAGCCCGCTCAACCCGCCGGCGCGAGTCGCTCGGCGGGCGATCCGGAGGCACATCATGGTCGAGCACCTTCATCCGACGTGCGAGTGGGTCGAGGTCGGCGAGGACGACGAACGCGTAATCATCTGCGGAGAACCCGCCAAGGGTTACGTGGAGGACCCCGCCGGTAAGCACCATTACGCGTGCCTCGAGCACGCGGCGAGCGTCAAGGCCCACGTCGGCTCCGGGGAGTGGATCGCACTGCCGGCTCACGCTCCGGCCCGACCATACCCGGAATCGATGCCCTAACTCGGCCCGCTCCCCCGTCCCGCGGGCCGGCTCCGACCCGGTCTCGGACCGAACTCCCCCTCGCGTCCCCATCGCTTCCGGGGCCGTTCGAAGCTCGGTCGCTGCCGGGGAGTTCTCGGAAGCGGGGGCGTTCGACCTACGAGGCGTCGAAGCATCGCTGCTTGCACGAATCGGGGGGACACTCCATCGCGGATCCCCCTATCGGTCGTGCGAATATCTTTACGGCGCTTCGAGGTGTCGGGGCGGTGGACTCGCTCGACGCCTCCCTCCTCCGTGGCCTGATGCGAGACCACACCTACGATTTTCAGGGAATAGACCTTCGGCGGAGCACCACCGCCCTGGCGCGCTACGTGGGGATCAGCCGGAATGCCGCGGGAGAGCGTCTGGCCACGTGGCGGAAGACCGGTTTCCGCGGAATGACCTCCGTTTACGTCAATCCGTCCCTCGTGGGACGCAAGATGGAAGGCCGGTTCTACGCGGTGTCCGACTCACGGAAGCTCGTCGAGTTCCTGGTCCATCTGAAGGGTCAGCCCGGTATGTTTCTGGTGTTCGAAACGGGGACCGGAGACGGAACGGTCATGCTCGGAACCGTGCGACTCGTCCCTCTTCGACCGTCCAAAGGATCGAAGTCACGGGGGAGCTCGTTGGGATCGAGCGGCCCAGCCGTCCCCGTGTCGCCGTGCTTCCCCATCACGTTCCCGCGGTGCGACGGCTCCATGCGCCCCGGCGACTGGCATCTCGTCGGCGAACTACGACGCGACCCCGAATTGGACCCCGAGCTCCTGGCAAAACGGGTCGGCCTCTCGATACGCCAGCTGCGCCGCCGGCTTGACCGTCTGATCGATTCGAATGCGTTGTTCGCCTTCCCGCACTTCGACTTCACGAAGGCCCGGGGAAGCGTGGTCGTCGTCACGGTGATCGTCCGGAATCCTGAGTCGCTCGAGGGCGTGCGAGGCCAGTTGGCCCAACGATGCCCGGATTGGGTCAGCGCCTTTCCCTCCGCACCGACCGAGATGCTCCTCCCACCTGAGTTTCGGGCCACACCGGCGCGAGCGATCCAATTCCTGGCGCCGGTGCGTACCGGTCAGGATATGCCGATCCTCCACCGGGACCTCGTAGGCATGGACGGTATCGTCGGGGTGCACATGACCACCCCCTTGCGCTCGGACGAGATTCGTTCATCGTTCGATCGGTTGATCGGCCAGCGCGCGCACGGAAGGGCGAATCGGCCTAGGGCCGGCTGAACTCCGACGGCCGGGTTCAGAGACCTCGACGTCGGGTCGCCCGGCGGCTCCCCGGAGGGGGATCGGGTTGCACCGGTCGTTGGTCGTTCGGTACCTACGCAAGTCCGCACTCTCTGGGGCCTGCCCCGCTGACCGGAGCATGTCCGAAGTGCCAAGCTAGAACGTGCAAGCGAACTTGTTCCTGATTCCAGTGACCCATACGTGCAGGTCCGCCCGCCCGGATGCAATGTTGCCCTGCCGGACGATCAGGCCCGACCCCCCGCAGGGAGCTCCACCCCGCTTCCGGAAGCCTGCTCCCGAGAAGCCACCGTCCGCACGGGTTCGTCCTCGACGGGGTATGACCAACCAACCGAGGGGTGGGGGTTCACGATGCCCATCCGAACCCCCTCCGATAGGCGCCTCGGATCAGGATTGCGGGCTCGGTCGTTGCGGCCGGGCCTGATCGGTTGTCTCGGGAGTGCCGCCGCATTCGCTCGAGGACGCCATCGACGGTGGTCCGGCGCCGGTGCGGTCGGACTGCTCGTGCTGCTGCTCGTCGCATCCCCGCCGGGCGAAGCGGCCACCGGGAGCCACTCGCTCACCGCCCTGCCCGCGCGCCCGATGGTACATCCTCTACTCCATCCGTCGGCCGCCGGCCGGTCGAACTGGGTCAACCTCACGTCGATCGTCGCGCCCCCCGGCCGGGCGAAGGCTGGTATCGCCAACGACCCGGCGGACGGCGAGGTCGTTCTGTTCGGCGGTCTCGGCGGAGCCGGGTACTACACCCGTGGAATTTACGGGGACACGTGGACCTACCGGGCCGGCGCGTGGACGAATCTCACGCCGGCCCACTCGCCGTCGGCCCGGGAGGACCTAGCGATGGCGTACGACGTCGCTGACGGGTACGTGGTTCTCTTCGGGGGCTGGAACGGTTCCGCTGCGTTGAACGATACCTGGACGTTCCTGCACGGGAACTGGACGCAGCTCGCGCTCAACGTTTCCCCTGAGGGTCGCTACGCGGCGAGCTTGGCGTACGACGATCACGACGGATGCCTCGTCCTCTTCGGGGGAACAGGTCCCGGGGGCGCGGACCAGAACTACACGTGGACCTTCTCGCACGGCGCTTGGAAGAACGTCAGCTCGGGTGTGGCGCCCAAGGGGCGGTTTGACATGTCCATGACTTACGATGGCCACGACGGCTACCTTCTCCTCTTTGGCGGCTTGTTTCCCGGCTCGGCGCGCGGGGACACATGGAAATTCGTGAACGGGACCTGGTCGAAGCTCGCTCCGCCGACCACGCCCTCGCCTCGAGGATCGGCCGCGATGGCGTACGACCGACCGGACGGCCGTGTGGTGTTGTTCGGTGGGTGGGATTTCAACGCCGGCGGCTACCAGGATACCTGGACGTTCGAGGGAGGCAATTGGACGAAGGTCGTGCCGGGCACGGTACCCAGCGGGCGGGAGGACACGAGCACTACGTACGACTCCTCCGACGGCTACGTGCTCATGGTGGAAGGACAGTGCTGCTACACGTACTACAACGAGACCTGGGCGTACGGGGGGCTGGTCGTTCGCTCGTTCTCCGCGGTTCCTAGCGCTGTCGATCTCGGGCAGAGGATGAGCTTCCAACTGCAGACCGCCTCGTCGCCGGCCAACCTGACCTACAACTACTCCGGCCTCCCCCCGGGATGCGCACCGGCGAACCTCTCGACGATCAACTGTACGGCGAATGTTACCGGTCGCTACCTGGTCACGGTCAACGTGAGCGCCCCGTGGGGCACCCACGTGGTCCTCAACACGACGGTCTCCATCGTCCCGCCGCCCAAGATCATGGACTTCCGCACCCTTCCCGGGGAGGTCGACGTGGGTCAGCCGGTCGGGCTGCAGGTAACGATGGTGAACGGAACCCTCCCGTATGGGTACCTCTTTCACGGGCTCCCGACGGGTTGCTCGAGCGCCGACACCTCGAACCTCACCTGTCGACCCCGCGCCATCGGAGCCTTCACCGTCGAGGTCGTCGTCACCGACGGCGCGCGCTGGGTCGACGTCGCCAACGCGAGCCTACTCGTCCAGCCGGACCCTTCGATCGCTAGCTCCGTGGCCACCCCGAGTACCCTCGACCTGGGCCAAAGCACCACCTTCCGGATCAACGGTACGGGCGGGATCGGTGGACTGACGTACGCGTACGAGGGGCTGCCTCCCGGTTGCATGTCAGCGAACGCCTCCACGCTCGTGTGTCGACCGGTGGCGGCGGGGACATACTCCGTGGTCGTGGGAATCGTCGATGCTTCCGGAGTTCGACAGAACCGTACCGTCGCCCTTCAGGTCAACCCGGACCCGATCATCTCGGCATTCAACGTGACCCCGAGCACGATCGACCTCGGGGAGAACGCGACGTTCACGTTTGCGGGGGTCGGCGGGACCGGACTCTGGTCGGTCCAGTACGTTGGTCTCCCGCCGGGATGCGCAGCCGAGAACAACCTGACCGCCTTCGACTGCACGCCGCTCTCGCTCGGTACCTTCTCCCTTCGCTCCGTCCTGACCGACGGGGCGGGTTGGACGGTGACCGCTAACGCGACGCTCGCGGTCGTCCAGGACCCGACCGTCCTCTCCCTCGTAGCCTCCCGGGCGGCGATCGACCTCGGCGAGAGTTTCCTCCTCACGGCAAACGCCGTGGGGGGGGTCGGTGACCTCCGATTCACCTACTCGAACCTCCCCCTCGGATGCCAAGGGGCGAACCAATCGTCGATAACCTGCCATCCCCAAGCGGTGGGTCAGTTCGGTCGGATCACGGTGGTCGTTCGGGACGCATCCCTGAGGTCCGCCGAGGCCACGACCGCCGTGAACGTCGAACCCAGACTGTTGGTGACCTCGTTTGCCTACCGCCCTGCCTCGATCGCCCTGGGGGACTCCGCCGAGTTCCTGACGGTGACGCAGGGCGGTGTGGGACCGTTGCGTTTCGCGTACTCCGGTCTCCCGCCGGGCTGCCCCACGACCACTAACGCCTCGTTCAGCTGCGTGCCCGCCGCCTCCGGCGAATTCAATGTCAGCGTTTCGGTCTCCGACGCCTCCGGGGCAACGCAAGGGTCGAACGTGAGTCTGATCGTGAGCCCAGCCCTCCCTCCAGCGCCGAGCGGGTCCGACTCCTTCGGCCTGGCCGCGGCCGCTGTCGGGGGCTCAGCGGCGGTGATCGCTGGGGTCGGGGCCTTGCTGGTCCGACGACGCCGCGCGAGGGGTCTCCCCGGGGAGGGAGCACCTCGCGACGACCCACCGTCGCCGCTCTTCGCCGACGAAGCTACGGGAGCCGACGGTGTGGACTCAGATCTCTACCGGGGAGAACCGCCCACGTCGGATCTCGGGCCTGAGTGAGGAGCGGGGGTCGGTGGGCCCCGAGGGAAGTGCCGCGGGCCGGGCTTGAACCGGCGGCTTCAAGATCTTCAGTCTTGCACTCTCCCAAACTGAGTTACCGCGGCGCCGAGCGGGCCGACGCGCCTCGCGCTTTAAAGAGCGTCGGGCAGGCCTCGTCGCTCCCAACGGCGGTGGGCGCGGTGGCGGTCCAAGGGCGCTGGCTGAACGCGCGCGCGCCCACGTTCTTCGGCGGAAAATGGCCCTCCGGACCCCTTGAGTTTATGTAATCTCGTCCACCTTTCAGCCGTTCACCGTGGTCCGAACGCTCGTCGTCGCCGAGAAGTTCAACACCGCGCTGCGGATCGCCATCGTCCTTTCCGACGGGAGGATGAAGCGCTCCCGCATCGCCGGGACGAACGTCTTTCAGTTCGAACGCCCCGAGGGTCCCTACGCCGTGGTGGGCCTCCGCGGCCACATCGTCGAGCTCGACTATCCGAAGGAGTTCGCCAACTGGACGCTCCACGACCTGCCCAAGCTGATCGACACCCCGCCGCTCAAGCGCGTCACCGAGCACGGCATCGTCGACGCGCTCAGCCGCATCGTCCGCGAATTCGACCGCGTCGTCATCGCGACCGACTTCGACCGCGAGGGGGAGCTCATCGGGGCCGAGATCCTCGAGATCCTCCTGCGACTCAACCCCGCGCTCGAGGTGAAGCGGGCCCACTACAGCGCCCTGACCCGCGAGGAGATCGAGTCGAGCTTCTCCCACCTGGTCGAGCTCGACCGGGCGCTCGCCGAGGCGGCGGAGTCGCGCCAGGAGATCGACCTCGTCTGGGGAGCGCTCCTCACACGGTTCCTCTCGCTCACCGCCCAGCAGCGGGGCCAGTCGTTCCTCTCCGCGGGCCGCGTGCAGACGCCGACCCTGGCGCTCCTCGTCGAGCGGGACCAGGCGATCAAGGAGTTCGTCCCGGAGCCGTTCTGGCAACTCGAGGCCGACGCCGAGCACGGTGGCGAGAAGTTCCTCCTCCGGCACGCCCACGGGGTCTACCAGGACCGGGCGGAAGCGGAGACGACCTTCGCCAAGGTCGACGGGGCGACCGAGGGAACGGTCACCGCCTTCGAGGAGAAAGAGACGAAGCGTCGTCCGCCGATCCCGTTCAGCACCACCCTGTTCGTCGCCGAGGCGACGCGGATGGGCCTCGGCGCGGCGCTGGTGATGCGGATCGCGGAGGACCTCTACACGCAGGGGCTGATCAGCTACCCGCGGACGGACAACACGGTGTACCCTCGGGGGGTCGGGCTCCGGTCGCTCGTCGAGAAGTTCAAGGGAGGTCCGTTCGGAGAGGCCGCGGAGTTCGTCCTGACCCAGCCGTCCTTCCATCCGACGCGCGGTCGGAGTGAGACGACCGACCATCCTCCGATCTACCCGACGCAGGCGACCGACCCTCGCAAGCTCAAACCCGACCACGCGCGGATCTACGAGCTCGTGGTCCGACGTTTCCTCGCGACGCTCGCGCCCGATGCCCTCGGGATCGCGCGGGAGGCCAAGGTCGAGATCCGGCACGAGCCGTTCGAGGGGAAGGGTCAGCATCTGACCGACCCGGGCTGGTACAGGATCTACCCGTACTCTGAACCGGAGCAGGTCCCGTTCCCGGTCCTCGCCCCGGGGCAGAAGGTGGCGATCACGGCGCTTCGTCTCGCCGAGGACAAGACGAAACCTCCGCGCCGCTACACCCAGGGGACGCTGATCCAGGAGATGGAGCGGCTGGGCCTCGGAACGAAGAGCACCCGGCACGACGTCCTGCAGAAGCTCTTCGACCGGCGGTACGTCGTCGCGAAGTCGCTCGAGCCGACGAGCACCGGGATCGCCGTCACCGAGGCGCTCAAGGCCCACGCCCCGGTGATCACGCGGCCGGAGATGACCCACCGCCTCGAGGAGGAGATGGAGCTCGTCGCCGAATCGAAGAAGCCCAAGAGCGAGGTGATCTCCGACTCGCGCGAGATGCTGCGGGAGGCCCACGACCTCCTCGCGCGCAATGCCGAGGGGGTCGCGAAGACGCTCACCGGCGCGCTCGACCGACAGCGGTTCGTCGGCCCGTGCGCGAAGTGCGGCGGGGCGCTGCGCCTCACCCGGAGCCCGCGGGGCTCGCGCTGGGTCCAGTGCGTCAACAACCCGGCGACGTGCACGGCGAGCTACGCCCTTCCGGCGGCCGGCTTCATCGAGCCCGCGCCCGAGTTCCTCTGCGCGACCTGCCAGGTGCCCCGCGTCAAGATCGTCTTCCGCGGCCAGCGGCCGCAGCTGTACTGCATCAACCCGGAGTGCGCCGCCCATCGCGCGGCCTTCCAGTTCGGGGACTGCCCGACCTGCGGCTCGCCCCTGAACATCCGGTACTCGTTCGCCGGCAAGCGGTTCCTCGGTTGTTCGGCGTATCCGAAGTGCACCGTGACCTACCCGCTGCCGCAGCGGGGCCGGCTCGACAAGGGCGAGAGCCCGTGCCCCACCTGTCACGCACCGATCGTCACCGCGATCGAGGCCGGTCGGCCTCCCTGGACCCTCTGCGTGAACCCCTCATGCCCGGCGAAGGCGGCGGCCGCGGAGAAGAAAGCGGCCGCCAAGCTCGAGGCGGCGGAGAAGAAGGCCGCTGCCGCGCCGAAGAAGCGGAAGACCGCTCGCGCCAAAACCGCCGGAACGAAAACCGCCAAAGCTCCGTCCGCCCCGCGCGCTCCGAGACGACGAAGCGCCGCGACCGAGTCGGTGAGTCCGCCGGCCACGTCCGCGCCGCCCGCGAGCGACACGCCCGCCGCGTAGGAAGACGGAGCCGCTGCGTGAAAATCCGGGCGGATACCGCCGGGGGCCTTGACTCCTCGCGCCCGGTCCGCCGTTTCCCGACCTCCGACCCCGCGTTAAATACGGAACGACGGTGCCACGGTCGTGAACTCCACCGGTCGAGCGATCGACCGTCTGGATTCTCGTAGCTTCGAGCGGCGACTAGCCGCCGGCGCCTTGCTGATCCTCCCCGTCGGCGCGCTGGAGGCGCACGGGCCGCACCTGCCGCTCGGGGCCGACGAGATCCAGGCGCGCTGTACGGCGGAAGCGCTCGCCCCCGACCTCGACGCGGTCATCGCTCCGTCGATCCCGTTCGGGGCTTGCCTTGCGAGCCGCCCGTTTCCAGGGACCGCGTCGCTCACGCTCGGGACGCTGACGGCCCTCCTCCACGAGGTCCTCTCCGAATTCGTGAGGATGGGCGCCCGCCGTCTTCTGGTGCTCTCCGGCCACGCCGAGCGGGGCCACATGGCGGCCCTCCGCGACGCGGCGGCTCGGACGATGGGCGAGCATCCCGCGGTGCGGATCGTCGTCGTGTCGGACTACGAGTTCGTCTACGAGCTTCGGGGCGAGCTGGCGCCGGCGACCGACGGCCACGGCGGGATGCTCGAGACCTCCCGAGTCCTCGCGCTTGCCCCGGAGTCGGTCGGCGCCGAGCGGCCGGTCGTCACCCCACACTTCTCGCCGTTCCTGCCTGCGGCCCCCACCGCCGCCGAGTGGTCGGAGAGCGTCCAGGGCGACACACGGCCGGCCTCGGCGGAGCTTGGCGCGAAGGTGCAGGCCCATGTCCTCAAGCGGTTGCGCGAGGTCGTTCGCGACCTGTTGCCGGCCTGAAGGAACGATCGACCGTGTCCCCGCCGACCGACCTGATCCGCATCCGCGGGGCCCGGCAGCACAACCTCAAGAACCTCGACCTCGACCTCCCGCGCAACCGACTCATCGTCATCACCGGCGTGAGCGGCTCGGGGAAGTCGTCGCTCGCGTTCGACACGCTCTACGCCGAGGGCCAGCGGCGGTACATCGAGAGCCTGTCGTCGTACGCTCGCCAGTTCCTCGGCCAGATGGACAAGCCGGACGTCGACGGGATCGACGGGCTGTCGCCGGCGATCGCGATCGAACAGCGGGCCGGCAGCCGCAACCCGCGTTCCACCGTCGGTACCGTCACCGAGATCTACGACTACCTGCGCCTGCTCTACGCCCGGATCGGCGTGCCGCACTGCCCGAACGATGGGCACGAGATCGCCCCGCAGTCCGTGGACAAGGTCAGCGAGGCGGTCCGGCGGGACTCCGCCGGCGAGAAGGTCGACATCCTCGCCCCGGTCGTCCGCGGCCAGAAAGGCGAGCAGCGCGAGGTGATCGACAAGCTGCGTCGCCAGGGGTACCGGCGCTTCACCGTCGACGGCGTCGAGGTCAAGCTGCCCGGCACGGAGCTCCGCCTCGAGAAGAACAAGAAGCACACGATCGAGGTCGTCGTCGATTCCTTCACGGTGAGCGACGCGGAGTCGAGCCGGCTCGCCGAGGCGATCACCGTCGCGCGCGAGCTCGCGGACGGCCTCGTCATCGTGCGCGGGCCGAAGGCGGCACGGGCCAGCTACTCCGGCCGGCGGGCGTGCCCGGAGTGCGGCTTTTCGATGGAGGAGCTCTCGCCCCGGATGTTCTCGTTCAACAGCCCGTTCGGTGCCTGCACCGAGTGCCTCGGCATCGGGGCGACGTTGCACGCCGACCCGAACCTGATCGTCCCGGACAAATCCCGCCCGATGAAGAAGGCGATCTCGGTCTTCGGGCTCACGCCGGAGGACGACTCCCTCGAGCGGTTCGGTCGCCTGTTCGACTACGACCCGAAGAAACCGATCGCCGAGCTCGGAGAGAAAGGGTGGAAGGCGCTGTTCTACGGGTCGGACCGGACGTTGAGCGGCAACACCCACTGGAACTCCCACTGGTGGGGAGGTGGCTGGCTGAGGGAGGGGCTCGCGACCGCCGTCGAACGGCGGTGGAAGGCGGCGAAGAGCGACGGGCTCAAGGAGTACTACCTCGGTTTCATGACGTTCACGCCGTGCCGCTCCTGCCACGGCAAGCGGCTGCGACCGGCGAGCCTGGCCGTCACCGTCCTCGGCCACTCGATCGCGGACGTGGCGGCGATGACCGTCGAAAAGGGGGCCAATCTCTTCGAGCAGCTCGAGCTCAACGACCGCGACGAGCTCATCGTCGGACAGGTCGTCAAGGAGATTCGTGCGCGCCTGGGCTTCCTCCGAAACGTCGGACTGACCTACCTCACCCTCGACCGGGCGTCGGCCTCCCTCTCCGGCGGCGAGGCCGAACGGATCGCCCTCGCCACCCAGATCGGCTCCGGGCTCGTCGGCGTGCTCTACATCCTCGACGAGCCGTCGATCGGGCTGCACCCGCGCGACCACGAGCGGCTGCTCGCGACGCTGAAGACGCTCCGCGACCTCGGCAACACGCTGCTCGTCGTCGAGCACGACGAGATGACGATGCGAGCTTCCGATTGGCTGGTCGACCTCGGCCCCGGCGCGGGCGTGAAGGGCGGCGAGCTCCTCTACGCCGGTCCCCCCGATGCGATCGGCGGGGCCCGCCGCTCGCTCACGGGAGAGTACCTCTCCGGACGGCGCTCCGTCGAACTCCCCCAGGCCCGAGCCGCGCCGGGGGGCCGGTGGCTCGTCGTCCACGCCCCCCGCGAGAACAATCTCAAAGGCGAGGCGGTCCGGATCCCGCTCGGGACGCTAACGGCGCTCTCCGGCGTCTCGGGGAGCGGCAAGTCGACCCTGCTGCAGGAGATCCTGTACAAGGCGGTGCGCCGGCACCTGGGTCTCGGGAAGGAGGCACCGGGCAAGCACGACTACATCGAGGGGATCGACCAGATCGACCGGGTGCTCCTGATCGACCAGTCCCCGATCGGCCGGACCCCCCGGAGCAACCCGGCGACGTACACGGGGCTGATGACCCCGATCCGGGAGCTGTACGCTGGGCTGCCCGACGCAAAGGCCCGAGGCTTCGGGCCGGGCCGCTTCAGTTTCAATGTCGAAGGCGGGCGGTGCGAGACGTGCGAGGGGGACGGCGTCATCCGCTACGAGATGCACTTCCTGCCCGACGTCTACGTCGCCTGCGAGGCGTGCGGCGGCAAGCGGTTCAACTCCGAGACGCTCGAGGTCCGGTTCAAGGGCCGGACGATCGCCGACGTCCTGGAGATGACGGTCGACGAGGCGCTCGCGTTCTTCGTCAACCACCGCCGGATCGCCGGTCGACTCGCGCTCCTCGCCGAGGTCGGCCTCGGCTACATCCGCCTCGGTCAGAGCGCCACGACGCTCTCCGGAGGAGAGGCGCAGAGGGTCAAGATCGCCTTCGAGCTCGCGAAGGTCCCGACCGGCAAGACGCTCTACCTGCTCGACGAGCCGACGACCGGCCTCCATTTCGAGGACGTGCGCAAGCTGCTCGACGTGCTGTACCGGTTGCGCTCCGGCGGCAACAGCGTCGTCGTCATCGAGCACAACCTCGACGTGTTGAAGTGCGCCGACTGGCTCATCGATCTGGGACCGGAGGGCGGCGACGCCGGCGGTCATGTCCTCGGCGCCGGGCCTCCGGAGGATATCGCCGCCGTGAAACGGTCCTACACCGGACAGTTCCTCGCACCCCTGCTCCGCCCCGCTCGGCTCCGAGCACCGATGCCGGTCGCCCGTCGATGACCGAACCGAGCCCGGCCCTCCCGGGCTTCGTCCCGGCGAGCCAGCTCGGGGCCGCGGCCGGGGACGGCTTCCGTAAGGGTCCGAACGTCGCCGGCGTCTACCTGTTCCGCACGGCGCGCAGCGAGGTGGTGTACGTCGGCAAGGCCCGCAGCCTGCGCCGGCGGGTCCTCGACCATCTCCACGCGCGGGTCGAGAAGGACGGTTCGATCCTGGCCGACAGCGCGACCGTCGAGTTCGTCCCGACCTCGACCGAGCGCGAGGCGCTCCTGCTCGAGGCCAGCCTGATCAAACAGTACCAACCCCGGTACAATGCGCTCCTCAAGGACGACCGGAGCTACCCCTACCTCGCGGTCACCGCGGGGGAGACGTACCCGCGAATCTTGCTCGTGCGTCGTCCGCGCAAAGGCTCAGGCAGCGCCCTCGTCGGCCCGTACACCAGCGCGCGTGAGGCCCGGAGCGTCGCTCGACTTCTGGCCGAGGCGTTCCAACTCCGCCGCTGCGTCCGGCTGCCGAAGCGCGCCTGCCTCTACTACTACCTCAAGACGTGCAGCGCACCGTGCATCGGGGCGATCTCGAAAGAGGCGTACCGCGAGCGCGCGGACCAGGCGCTCGAGCTACTTCGGGGCCACGGAGCGAGCGTCCGCCCGGCCCTCGAAAAGCAGATGCACGAGGCGGCGGCCTCCCGCGAGTTCGAGCGCGCGGCGCTCCTTAGGGACACCCTCGCCGGATTTGCCGCGCTCCAACAGTCGCAGCACGTCGTCGGTCGAGGGCGCGGGAGGGTCGATGTCCTCGCCCTCGCGTTCCCGAACGACGCGAGCACCCTGCGGGTCGCCGTCGGCCTCCTCCGCGTCGAGGACGGCGAGGTCCGGCGGACCGAGCCGCACCTGCTCGCGATCCCCGCGGACGATATCCCGGACGCGGGGGAGCTGCTGCGTCAGTTCCTCGTTCAGTACTATGCCACGCAGCTCGAGCGGCCGGAACGGATCTACATCCACGGCCCTCGCCCCCCGGGGATCGACGAGACGGTCGACTGGTTGGAAGGGGAACGGGGCATCGAGGTCCGGTTCCGACCCACGGGTCGTGCGGCGTCGTGGGGCCGGCTGGCCGAGCGGCTCGCCCGAGCGCACGTCGAGCAGGTCGTGGTCCGGAAGCCACCGCGCGAGGTGCTGATCGCCCTCCAGAACCTGCTCGAGCTGCCGACGATCCCGAACCGGATCGAGGGCGTCGACATCTCGCTGTTCCAAGGGTTCGAAGCCGTGGGCTCGGTGGTGGTCTTCCAGGGCGGCGTGCCGGACAAGGACGAGTACCGGCGGTTCCGGATCCGCACCGTGGAGGGGACCAACGACTTTGCGATGATCGCCGAGGTCGTACGCCGCCGGTACTTCCGACGCTTGAGCGAGGCCGAGATCCTTCCGGACCTCCTGCTCATCGATGGAGGCCGAGGCCAGGTGGCCGCCGCGATGGAGTCCTTAGCCGAGCTCGGGCTCGCCGACCAGATCCCGGTCGTGGGGCTCGCCAAGCGGGAAGAGGAGCTCTACAGGCCTGACGAGGCGGAGCCCCGGCGCCCGAACCCGAACGCCCCCCCGATGTTGCTCCTGCGCGCGGTCCGCGACGAGGCCCACCGGTTCGCGGTGACCTACCACCGCACGCGGCGTCGGATCCGGCTCCGCGAAGAGGTCGAGGCGGTGCGCTCCGGCGTGCCGGACGACGAACCTACTTTGCCGGGCGCGATCGCTCGGCCGGCCCGATAAAGGCAAGCCCGGTCACCCGACGGGTTACGTCCGCTGCCGATAGGTGGCGGAGCTCCTTCTCGGGTTCCAAGATCGCGACATCGAGCGCCTCCGCCGGGAACGGCGTGGGTGAGCCCTCGGCGACCGCGTTCACCGCGAGGCGGAAGGCGGTCTCCTCGGTGCGGCTCTCCCCGATCTTCTCTTCGAGATAGTCCGCCACCGCGCGGCGGTTGCGGCCGATGGCGTAGGCTCGCCAGCCGATCGTCGCGCCGCTCGGGTCGAGCTCGACGAGGCCGGGGACTCCGTCGGTGAATCCGCCCAGGAGGAGCGACACCGCGAACGGCCGGGTGCCGCCGAACTGCGTGAACTGCTGGAGGAGCGCGCCGAGCGAGTGGCCCAGGAGACCGTAGGGCGCGGGCTCCCCGTAGAGGATCCGGTGGCGTTGGGCTTCGACCCGGAGGAACTCGACCAGCACCCGTGAGTCCGCGATGAGCCCGGCCGTCACGCACCCGAGCCCGAGGTCGAGGGCGAAGGTCTTCTCGATCGAGCCGGCTTCGGCGAGGCTGCTCACCGGCAAGTTGCGGTACGCGACGAAGACGATGCCCCCGTCGTAGGTGACCGCGACCGCGGTCCCGCCCATCTGGATCGCCTGCAGGGCGTACTCGACCTGGAACAGTCGCCCATCGGGGGAGAAGACGGTGCTCGCGCGGTCGTACGCCATCTGGCCCGGCTGCATCTCCATCGAACTTGTCCCCTCGGAAACGCGCGGCCCAGCCAGGTGGGGGATAAAGCCCCACCGCTCGGGCTCGCGCTCGATTCACTTGGTAACCCATCGCCACGGTGCCGGCGACGCGCGGCAAGGTTTTGCCCTGCCCCGGTTCGCTCCGGTCGATGGACGCGCCCCCGCTGCAGCTGCTACCGATGGCGTCGAGCCACCGGGGCGCGCTCTCGCCCGCCTGCACGCAGTGCGCGGAGGGGCGGAAGATGGTCCTGTTCGTCACCGGCGTGTGCCGGTTCCGCTGCTTCTACTGCCCGGTCTCCGAGCGACGCAACCAGAAGGACGACACCTACGCGAACGAGCGGCTCGTCCGCACCGACGACGACGTCCTCGACGAAGCCCGGGCGATCGGCGCCGCCGGCACAGGGATCACGGGCGGCGACCCCCTCGGGGTCATCGACCGCACCGAGCATTACGTCCGCTTGTTGAAGGCGACCTTTGGGCCCGAGCACCACATCCATCTCTACACCCACGAACCGAACGCGGAGAAGCTCCAACGACTCGCACGTGCGGGCCTCGACGAGTTCCGCCTCCACATTCCGCACTACCTGTGGGGACCGCTCGCGGCTGACGGTGGGGCCTACCGCCAGGTCCTGGAGCAGGCGCCCGCCTGGGGTCTGCGTCGGGGCGTAGAGATCCCCGTTCTTCCCGACAAGGAACCGGAGCTGCGCCGCCTGTTGCTCGCGCTCGACCGTATCGGACTCGACTTTGTCAACCTGAACGAGCTAGAGTTCTCCGAGACGAACGATGCGAAGCTCCGAGAGCATGGCTACGACACCTCCCGGAACGCCGCCTGGAGCGTCGCGGGGAGCCGGGAGGTCGCCCAGCGCGTGGTGCGGGAGATGCGCCTCGCGACCCCGCTGCACTACTGTTCCTCGAGATTCAAGGACGGCGTCCAGCTCCGCCAACGGCTCATCCGGCGTGCGGAACGAACGTCGCCGGCCTTCGTGGAGCGGACGGACGACGGCACCGTGGTTTTCGGCGTGGTCGAGGCTCGAGGGACCCGCTCGGTCACCCGGTTGGGCACGCGCGTGGCGGCGCTAGCGCGCCTTCGCCCCGGAGACTACCGTTTGGATTTCGCGCGGCGACGCGTCGAGCTCGCTGCTCCCAGCCTCCGCCGTGTAGCCGGGCGGCTGCGCGATCCCGCTTTCGTCGTGGAGGAGTACCCTACCGCCGACGCGCTCGAGGTCGAGCGGGAACCGCTCAACACGGCCGCATTCCCCGGCCACGCCCGCGTGGGCGGCACGTAACCCTCGTCGCACGGGTGCGAGCCGTGCGTGAGATAGCGCACGTCCCCCCGGCGGTGCTTGATCGAGCAAGGGCCCCAGCCCGTGTCCTCGGCGCCGTACCACATCGGACAGTCGCGGCAGTGCAGCTGGGTAGGGTTCGCTGGCGCCGATTGCGAGCTGTCCTCCGCCACGGTCATCCTCGCTTCGCGGGCTCGAGAAGCTCCCAGCCATGCACGACGTTGGCCATGAGTTGCGCGACCGTCACCGGGCCGACCCCCCCCGGCACCGGCGTAAGCGCCGACGCCCACCCCTCGAGAGAGGCCATGTCCGCGTCCCCCGCGGCGCGGTGACCCGCCGGTCGTGACGGGTCCGGGACGGAGCTCAGGCCGATGTCGATGATCACGGCGCCTTCGGGCACGACCGAACGGTCGAGAAGCCCAGGCTTACCGACACACGGAACGATGATCGATTGTTCGGCGAGTAGGCCGCGCAGGTTGGAGCTCCGCGAGTGGACGAGCGTGACCGTCGCGTTCCCCCACTCGCCCTTGGAGGCTAGGAGGACCGCGAGCGGAAGCCCCACCGTGGGCGATCGGCCGACGACCGCGACGCGTGACCCGCCGATCTCGTACCCGTAATGGCGCAGGGTCTTGACGGCCGCGAGAGCGACCGCGGGAATCTGCACCGGGCGCTGGATGGCCAGCCGCCCGAGGTTCGCCCGCCCCACCCCGTCGGTGTCCTTCTCGACCCCGAGCTCCGCGACGGCGCCGTCGAAGTCGAGCTCGGAGGGAAGAGGATGTTCCATCAACACCGCGTGCACATCCCGAGCTCGTTCGAGCTCCCGGAGCCGAGCGGCCAGTGCGACGCGGTCCATCTCAGGTGGAATGATCTCTCCTCGGAACTCGATGCCCACCTGACGGGCCGCTTTCTCCTGCTGGCGAGCGTAGAAGACGAACGGCGAACCGGGAATCTGTCGGTAGAGGCTCACCAAGCACGGCGTCGGTCGCCCCGCCGTCCGCCCGGCCTCCACGCGTTCGTGCACCGCGGCCATAATCTCGGCCGCGAGCGGAGCGCCGAGAAGGGGACGCGTGACGACCATCGCAACCGCGCGAAACAGGACCTGAAAGATAAGCAGGCGGCGAGGCGTCGTCCCCCGGCGTCGTGCGAATTCGGCGCACGGCCGGTGATTCCACGGCGAAGTTTTGCCGGCTAATGCTTTATAGAGTGGACCCCTCTGAATTTGTCAGGGAGCGGTCGCCGGTCGATTCCAGAACGGGGACCCTTTCCAGAGGCAGTTACGGAAACACCAGCCGAGGGTGTCGAGGGCCCCGCCGCCGACCTCGATACCTGGGCGAAGTCGCTGCCGTACGAGACCACCGCGAACGTCGAGGTGCCGCCGCGGCTGCTCGACCAGGTGATCGGGCAGGACGACGCGGTCGAGGTCGCGAAGAAGGCCGCCACCCAGAAGCGGCACATGATCCTCATCGGCGAGCCTGGAACCGGCAAGAGCATGCTGGCCCGGGCCATGGTCGACTTCCTCCCACGCGAGCAGCTCCAGGACATCCTCGCCTATCCGAACACGGAGGACCCGAACGAGCCGAAGATCCGGGTCGTCCCCGCGGGCAAGGGCAAAGAGATCGTCGCGGCCCAGAAGCTCGAGGCCGCCCAGAAGAAAGAGCAGCGGATGATCTTCCTCGTCGTCGCCGTGTTCATCATCATCGCGCTGACCGCTTACATCATCATCGTCAGCCCGTCGCACGACCTGACGGCGGGGCTCTTCGCGCTGTTCATCATCCTGATCCTGTACGCTCTGTTCCGGTTAAGCTCCGGCCGCTCCGAGGGCGGTGCCGGCGTGGCGAAGCTCTTGGTCACGCACTCGCTCGACGAGCGCCCGCCGTTCATCGATGCGACCGGTGCGCACGCGGGGGCCCTCCTGGGCGACGTCAAGCACGACCCGTTCCAGTCCGGTGGGCTCGAGACCCCACCGCACGAGCGCGTCGAGGTCGGGGCGATCCACAAGGCGAACGGCGGCGTGCTGTTCGTCGACGAGATCAATCTCCTCAAGATCGAGAGCCAGCACTCGCTGCTGACCGCGCTCCAGGAGCGGAAGTTCCCGATCGTCGGTCAGTCCGAGCGCTCCGCCGGCGCGATGGTCAAGACCGAGCCGGTCCCGGCGGACTTTGTCCTCGTCGCGGCCGGGAACGTCGACAGCGTCCAATCGATGCACCCGGCGCTCCGGTCGCGAATTCGCGGGTACGGCTACGAACTGTACGTCAAGACCACGATGCCGGACACGATCGAGAACCGGCAGAAGATCGTCCGGTTCGTCGCTCAGGAGGTCGTGAAGGACAAGAAGATCCCGCACTTCGACATGGGGGCGGTCATGGAGGTCATCCGCGAGGCTCAGCGCCGCGCGGGCCGCAGCGGCCAGCTGACCCTCCGCCTGCGGGAGCTCGGCGGGCTCGTGCGGGTCTCCGGCGACATCGCGAACTCCGAGGGCGCCCGACTCGTCACGGCCGCGCACGTGGTCCGCGGCAAGCGCTCCAGCCGCTCGCTCGAGCAGCAGATCGCCGACCGGTACATCGAACGGCGCAAGGAGTACCGGATGTTCAGCACCGAAGGCTCCGCCATCGGCATCGTCAACGGGCTCGCGGCCATCAACGCGCAGTCCGGAATGGCCGAGTTCTCCGGGATCGTGCTCCCGATCGTCGCGGAAGTGACCCCCGCGCAGACCAAGGACGGAGGGGTCGTCGTCGCGACGGGCAAGCTCGGGGAGATCGCCCGTGAGGCGGTCCAGAACGTCAGCGCGC
This sequence comes from Thermoplasmata archaeon, assembly GCA_022750195.1. Taxonomy (GTDB): domain Archaea; phylum Thermoplasmatota; class Thermoplasmata; order Lutacidiplasmatales; family UBA184; genus Lutacidiplasma. Next base: position 102,702 of record JAKIWE010000001.1, read on the forward strand.
TCATCAAGAAGTACACCGGCGAGGACATCTCGCGGTACGACATCCACATCCAGTTCGTCGGGACCTCCGACGGCGTCGAAGGCGACAGCGCCTCCGTCTCGATCGCGACGGCCGTGATCAGCGCGCTGGAAGGCGTGCCCGTCGACCAGGGTCTCGCGATGACCGGCTCGCTCTCGGTCCGAGGTCAGGTGCTCCCGGTCGGGGGCGTGACGGCGAAGGTCGAGGCCGCGGCCGACTCCGGGCTCAAGCGCGTGCTCGTCCCCGAGGACAACCTCGAGGACCTGGTGCTGGAGTCCCGCTACCGCGGCGCGATCGAGGTGATCCCGGTCCGCACGTTGCGGGACGTGCTCAAGTACGCGCTCGTGGGCCAGGGCTCGAAGAAGGAGTCGCTCCTGGAGCGCCTGGCGGCGATGGTCCACGCTACGAACCGGACCGACGGTCCGGACAGCTCGACGAAGGTCCCCCCGCTCCGGCCGGCCGGATCGTGAGGAGCTCGACCCGCCCGCCCGCCCACCGGCCGGGGCCGGTGTTCGAAGCGCGGGGGCCGACCGACGCGTCCGACGACGACCGGTTCGTCGGCCGCTCCTGCTACGTGTTCAACCCGTCGCTTCGCTCCAACCTCAACGACACGCACTGCAGTCACTGCCGGTACTACCTGACCGCCCGCTGCCCCCACATCGATGAGTTCCTCGACGACGTCGAGGAGCTGATGCCCGACTGATCCTCCTCGGAGGCGGTCGGGTTGTCCAGGACGCTCATCATCGGACGGTTCCAACCGTTCCATCGGGGCCACTTCGCGGTCGTCGAGGCCGCGCGTCGCCAGCGCCCCGGGGCGGCGGTGATCCTCGGGGTGGGGAGCGCCCAGGCCAGCTTCACCCCGACGGACCCGTTCACCGCGGGCGAACGGGCGGAGATGATCGAACTCGCGCTGCGCGAAGCCGGACTCTCCGAGGTCACGGTCGTGCCGATCCCCGACATCCATCGGCACGCCCTCTGGGCCGCCCATGTCGTCGCGCTGGTCCCTCAATTTGACGTGCTCCTCACGAACAACCCGCTCACCCGACTGCTGTTCGAGCGGGCGGGAGTGACCGTCGAGAGCGTACCGTGGGTCGAGCGGGCGCAGTTCCAAGGCGCCGTGATCCGCGCGGCGATGCGAACGCAGGCTCCCTGGGAGCCGTCCGTCCCTTCGGCGGTGGCGAAGTTCTTGACGACGCTCGGGGGGCCCGCCCGCGTGCGACTGCTAGGACCGGAGAGCCCGGGCCCCCCCGACGTCGGCGAGGCATGAGCGACCCCTCGACCACCGACCCCCGCCCAGCCCGCAAAGGGCCGACGTTCGAGCCGCTTCCGGAGTGGGTGGGTCTGAGCACCCGCCTCGTCCACGGCGCGCGCCGTCCCGACCTCAACGCGGGGGCCGTGGTGCCCCCGATCTACCAAACCTCTACCTACCACTATCCGGCGGAATTCTCGGAAGCGAACGGTCGCGGGGACGTCCATCTCTACACGCGCGGCGACAATCCGACGCACGAGGTCGCGGAGGAGCTGCTCCGGCAGTCGGAGGGCGCCGAGGCCGCGGCGGTGTTCGCCTCCGGGATGGGGGCGATCAGCGGAACCCTGCTCACGTTCTTGAAGGCGGGCGACGAGGTGGTCGTCCTGGACGACCTCTACGGCGGGACCCGTCGCTTGTTCAGCGACCTGCTCCCCGGCCTGGGGATCCGGGTCCGATGGGTCCACACGGTTCGGCCCGACGATCCCTCGGTATCGGTCGCGGGCTCACCGAAAATCGTCTTCCTCGAAACTCCGAGCAACCCGGTCCTCCACGTTCACGACCTCGAGGCGTGGTCCTCGGCGGCCGACCGCGCGGGGGCCTTGCTGGTGGTCGACAACACCTTCGCGACGCCGGTGAACCAGAACCCTCTCACCCATGGCGCTGACCTCGTCGTTCATAGCGCCACCAAGTACCTGGGGGGTCACTCCGACCTAGTCGCGGGAGCGGTCGTCGGCCCCTCCGAGCTCGTCAATCGCGTCCGGGTCGGCACGCTGAACCTGGGGTCGACGCTCGACCCGTTCGCTGCTTTCCTGCTCGCCCGAGGGATGCGAACGCTCTCGCTGCGGGTGGCCCGTCAGAACCTGAACGGCGAGCGGGCGGTCGAGAGCCTGGCGGCCCATCCGCGCGTACGACGCGTGGATTATCCCGGACGGGCGAGCGCCGAGGAGGAAGCCGCCGCGCGGCGCCAGATGCGGGGCCGCGGCGGGCTCCTCGCCGTCACCGTCGACGGCGGGAGCGAGGGCGTTCGGCGGTTCCTCCACGCCCTGAGACTGGTTCACGTCGCCTCGAGCCTGGGAGGGGTCGAGAGCCTCGCCAGCTCGCCCAGCGAGACGTCCCACCGCCATCTGTCGGCCGACGAGAGGAGCAGGCTCGGCATCGAACCCGGTACCGTCCGCCTTGCGCTCGGCATCGAGGAGCCGGACGACTTGGTCCGGGACCTTACGGAGGCTCTCGACCAGTTGAGCTAGGTCCGCCGTGGCGCAGGCATTATAGTTGGCTCACCGTCGCGCGTCGGAACGCCACTGTAGCTCAGTTGGCAGAGCGGCTGATTCGTAATCAGCAGGTCGGGGGTTCGAGTCCCTCCAGTGGCTCCTTGATGACCGGGGTCCCGGTCTTGGGTGGGTGGGAGCCCTCCTCGTCGCCGAGGCAAGCTCGGGCGAAGGATCTCTACCTCGTACGAATCATCAAATATCGATGCCTCAATCGTTACCTTGGAGCTGTATCGATGGACACGGTGACGGTCTCGCCCAAGTTCCAGGTCGTGATTCCCGAGCGCGTTCGCGAGGAGTTTCACATTCGTGCGGGCGACAAGATGGCCGTGATCGTCAAGCACGGGATCCTCCACTACGTTCCGATCCGGCCCTACGATCACACCAAGGGGATGACGCCCGGGCTCGACACGAAGGGTCTGCGCGACCGGCGCGATCGCCTCTAAGTCGTGAGGGGTCGATGATCTCGATCGACAGCTACGGTTGGATCGAGAGGCTCTCCGGGGGACCAAAGCAGGCTCAGTACAATCGAGTGTTCGACTCCGTGGCGCCGTCGGACATCCTCACCTCGGTCGTCGTTGTGTACGAGGTCTACAAGAAAGCGAAGGCCCTGCTCGGAGAGCACACCGCCCTCGAAAGCGTTGCCGCGCTCGGCCATACTGTAGTGGTTCCGGTCGACCAGGAGATCGCGCTGGCCGCCGCTGACTACAGCTTAGAACACGGGATCCACTTCTCGGATGCCCTGGTGTACGCCACCGCCCGTCGTCACGAAGCCGAACTGTTCACGAGCGATGAGGCCTTGAAGGGCCTCCCCGCGGTAAGGTTCGTCTGATTCGTTGGCCCTCGATACGAACCGTCCGTAGACCGGGGAGGGCAGAGCCCCCCGTCCAACCTGCACCGAGCGCGGACCGGCGAACGATCGTCCCCCTGAGGCGGTCGCCGAGGAAGAATCTCTCCTGGGCGATCCGATCTTACGACCCCTAGTCGAATCGCGCGTTCTCAACGGACCCGGAAACGGTCCATCGCCGTGTCTAGCACGTATCGGCCTCCCTCGACGGAGGTACGGGGCGGCGGCGGGCGGGCGCCCAGGGTTCGTCGACGACAAACCACCAAGACCCCGCCGACGGCGGGCTGGTAACCACTCGGGTGAGTTCATCGGACACCGCCCGGTTCCTGGCAAGGGCAGGATCGGTCGGTGGAGCCTCAACCTTGATGAGCCGCCCCTCGCGTCGGTCGCGTATGGTCGACCTGGGGTTCCCCGAGCTCCTCACCCTCGTTCAAACCGTCGCCATCATCGTAGCGATCGTCATCGCGGTCTACTTCTCCCGCCGCCAGATCCAAGCGCTCTCGGCCGACCTAGAGGCCCGAGTGCTCAACGACCTGGACGAGAAGCTCCACCGGATGGGCGAGATCTTCATGGAGAAGCCGGAGTTCGTTCGGGTCCTCTACGACGCGCCGCCCGAACCGGGCCCGGGCTCCGTGTTCGAAGCCGAGGCGGCGTTCGCGTACTATGTCATGTTCTTCTGCGCCCACTGCTTCCACATGCGCCAGCGGGGCATCCTGGGCGACAACGACTGGGCGGGCTGGCTCCAATGGACCAAGAATGCGTTCCAGCACGGGAGATTGGGGAAGTACTGGAAGGAGGCCGAGATGAACGCCTGGGTCGACCCGGCGTTCCGGGAGTTCGTCGACCGTGAGATTCTTCCTGCGGCGGCCGCAGCGCACTAGCTCGGGACCGCGGACCGCGTCGCGCGGCCACCGGGGAAGGGGCTAAGGTGGGCCGGGCCGCCCGACCGAGGTCCCGTCACCGACCGGGGCTGGGCCTCCCCCACCGGCGCTAAGTTCCGGGAGCCAACTGCCGTAGCGTCATGCAGGTCGCTCCGCGGATACGAAAGTGGCTCACTGGTCGCAACGCCGACCCGAGCGTCCGGGCAAGGTTCTGGACGGAGGTAGAGGGTTTGCCAGGGTCGGATCGACGGGTCCGCGCCGCCTCCAAAGCGATCGGGAAAGTTGGGTGGGCGGCGTCGCTACTCGCTCAACAGTTGGCGGACGGCCACTGGATCACTCCTGGGACCTCGGCCGAGGAGCTGTACCGGCCGAAATTCACCGCGACGAACTGGATGGCGATCACCCTCGCGGACCTAGGTATGACTCGCCGCGATCCACGCGTTCGTCGGACGGCGGAACTGATCCTCGCTCGGTGGAGTACCAAGGGGGGCGACCTGAGCGGCAAGGCAGGAGAGATCTGTGTGACCGGGAACGCGGTCCGGACTCTGATCCGGTTCGGCTACCTCGACGATCCCCGCGTTCAGAGCTCGATCGACTGGATCCTGGGCGCCCAGAAACCGGACGGTGGCTGGCATTGCTTCCCTTCCCGCACAGGCACGCTCGATGGTTGGGAAGGGCTCGCCGCACTCGCCGAGATCCCGGAGAGCTCTCGGGGAGGGGAGGTCCGGCGGGCGATCGAAAAGGGCGCCGAGTTCTACCTTCGTCGCCGACTCATGGACGAGGGGTCGCCACCGCACGCGCCCTGGTTCCGGATCCATTACCCCAACCACTACTTCTACGACCTGTTGGTGGGACTTCGCGTCCTAAGCCGCCTGGGGTACGGCGCCGACCCTCGGGCCCGTCGGGCCTTTCGATGGCTCAAGGACAAGCGACACGCGGACGGCACCTGGGCTCTGGACGCGGCGCATCCGGACTTCGAGCTTCCGCTCGCCGGTCCACGGGACGCGGAGTGGCCCGGCGACGCACCGTTCGTCTCGCCGGTGATGCTCGAGCCACTTCGCGCCCCGAGCCAATGGGCCACGGTCGAAGCGCTCAGCGTCCTCGCACGCCTAGAACTCGTGGACCGCTAGAGGTCCGCACCCGGGGCTCCCGTCCGAACGACGCGGCGACGGGAAAGGGCGGCCGCCGAACTTCGGCCCGACGGAAACACCCCGGTGAGTGATCGTTGACCATCCCGACGGCCTGCATCCACGCGTAGACGATGACCGGGCCCACGAAGCGGAACCCTCGATGCTTCAATTCGGCGGAGATCTGGGCCGACAGTGGCGTTTGGGCCGGTACGGGGCCGGTAGCCTGAATCGAACGACCGCCGGTGAAGCTCCAGACGAACTCGGCGAAGTTGGTCCCGGACGCGTGCAGCGTGAGGTAAGCGCGAGCCCCGGCGATGGTCGCTTCGATCTTGCTTCGAGACCGAACGATCCCCGCGTCAGAGAGCAGCCGCCTCACGTCGCGGGGGCCGAACCGAGCCACCATCGTTGGGTCAAAACCGCGGAACGCGGCACGGAAGGCCTCCCGCTTGCGAAGGATGGTCAGCCACGACAGGCCCGCCTGGAACCCGTCGAGCGAGAGCTTCTCCCAAAGCCTCTGGCCGTCGTACTCCGGCACGCCCCACTCCACGTCGTGGTACGCTTGCAAGAGCGGGTCGCCGAGGGCCCAAGCACAGCGACGTGGGGAGTTCGCCCCTACCGGATCGGTTTCGTTCGGCATCTCGTCGGCCGATGGAGTACCGGTCGCCCGTCCTAAGGCAGTCCCCACCTGGGCCAAAGCCTAGGCCGCGAGCCGACGTCCCGATGGGCCGCCGCTTCCGCCCGTTGGGGGGGTCCGGTCGCCGTCGCCACTTGGCGGACCCAGAGGACTGATGAGGAGTCGGGTGAGTTTCGTCTCTCATGGCTCGGGGGAAGGTCGTCGAATGGCTTCTGGGGGACGATCAACCGTCCGTCCAGTATCTCACCCTAACCCAGCTTCTGGGCCGTCGTCCGAGCGATTCCGACGTCCGGAAAGCGAGGGCCAAGATCCCGACCGCGGGTTGGGCCGCAGAGATCCTCGCGCGTCGTGACCCTAGCGGGTGGTGGGCGAGCGGCAATAATCTCTACGTGCCGAAGTACACCAGCACCAACTGGAACCTCCTCGCCCTGTCGGATCTGGGGGCCTCCCGCGCCGTTCCTGCGGTGCGCGCGTCGTGCGAACTGTGGATGGCCCGTTCCCCCCTCCGCGGAGGGGGGGTGGGCGGCAACTCGAACGGGCAGGGCCACCACTGCTTCACCGGCAACATGGCCCGTGCCTTGATCCGGTTCGGCTACGGAGACGACCCCCGCGTCCGGAAAGCGATGGAGTGGCTGGTCCGGACCGCGCATCCAAAGGGAGGCTGGACCTGCTGGGCCTTCGGGGACGGCCCGTCTCCGGGGCGGACCCTCGACTCCTGGGAAGGGCTGAGCGCGTTCGCCGCGTACCCGCGGTCCAAGTGGGACAACGCGATGAAGTCCTGCGTCGAGCGAGCGGCGGAGTACTACCTCGATCGCGAACTCCACCGCCAAGGAGAACGGTACGCACCGTGGTACCGGTTCCACTGGCCGGTCCACTACTACTACGACCTTCTCGTCGGGCTCGACGTCCTGACAGGGCTCGGGTACGCGGACGACCCCCGACTCCGGTTCGCCCTCGATCAACTTCGGAAGCGGGAACGAACGGACGGCCGATGGAATCTCGACGCGGCCCACCCGGACGTCGTCGGGAAGATGGCAGAGTGGTACGACCGGCATCCGAAACGGCGGCCGACCCCCCTCGCGTTCGAGCCCGTCGGCCGGCCGAGCAAGATGATCACGCTCCGCGCACTGATCGTCCTCTCTCGGGTCGGATGACCGGTAGCGGCTCGACGTAAGGCGTCGACGCCAGCTTCCAAGTGATCCTTGTGCGGGGAGTATCCCTGCGACCCATGGTCGATGCCGGTCCGGGACTTCCGAGCCGCACCATCGTCCCCGGAGCCGCGGCCAAGAGAGGTGCTGGTCGCGGCTCGGGTCATCGACTTATCGGTGCGTTCCCATTCGGACCCCGGTCCATGGGCCTGCCGCTCCGAACCGACGGCGCGCCCGACCTGCTCTGGTTGACCGTCCGACGCTCGATCGCGCTCGGCCGGTTGTACCTCGTCGTGGGTACCGCGTACCTGGTTCTCCTAGCCGTCGCGACGAGCTTCACGGGCGGGACGACGTTCGCCGTTGTCTCTACCCTCTTTCTACCCACGTTCGTCGTCGTCGGCTCTCTCGGGGGAGTGATCGTGTTCACCAGCGATCGACAGAAAGGGGTCTTCGAGTACCTCCTCGCGTACGGCCTTTCGCCGCGGCGCCTGTTCGAGAACATCTTGGCAGCGACCTTGATTCTGGCGACGATCGTCGTCGCGACCTCCGTGGCGGTCGACGTCGTGGTCCTCGCCGCGGCAGGCCACCCGGTGCCCCTCGCCTTGATCGTGGGTCTCGGCGTCTACGGACTTCCGATGGGGTACGGCTCGGCCGCCTTCACCGCCATGGTCGGGATGTACTGGACGGCGCTCTCGACCCCCCGCCAAGGGATGAGCAGCCCGATCGGAGTGCTGCCGCTCGTGGGGATCGTCCCTTCCCTCGCCACGCTGGCCGCCGCCTTCGCCTTCGGCATCACCGATGGGGCCTCGTTCTACCTGGTGGTTGGGCTCGCCGTGGCGATCGTAGGTGGAGTGGTCGTCGTTCTCCTTACCCTGATCGATAGGTTGCTGCCGTACGACCGTTTTCTCTCGCCGATGTAGCACGCTCCGACGTAGGCGGCGTCCTTGCTCCGTTAAGCGACCTCGGGCGTAGGGCCGGTCGAGCGTGGGGCTCCCCTTCGATGGGTGGGTGGCCGCGCCAAGGTCCCGCATGACCCCTCGCACACGACCTGAGAGTTCGCTCGAACGAAGGCCGTACCCGTCTTCCCGGCGAGCGAGCCGGGTCGCCCCGCTCGCCCCTCGCGACATCCGCATCGAACCGATGGTGGACCATCCTTCGGCTCTCGAATCCGTCGTCGGATGGCAGTGGGCGGAGTTCGGATTCGAAGACCCCGGCGGCTCCGCGGCCGAATGGTGCGCCGATCTTCTCGCGACCTTCTCCCGGGACGAGGTACCGCTCGGATACCTCGCGATGGAGGGGGACCAACCCGTGGGTTCCTCCGAACTCATCGAGCACGACCTCCGTTCCCGCAGGGACCTCACCCCATGGCTCGCGGGTGTCATCGTGCGCCCCGACCTCCGGGGCTGCGGCGTGGGGCGTCGACTCGTCCGCACGGTGGAGTCGAAAGCGGCCGACCTCGGATTTTCGACGATCTACTGTTTTACCGAAAGCGCGGCCCCGTTCTACCGAAAGCTCGGCTGGACCCGCTTCGGCTCCGACCGCCTCTACGGGCACCGGGTCACCATCCTCCGACGCGAGGTCTAGTCCCTCTCCCGTCGGACCGGCCGCCGAGGTTGCCTCCCGGAGGGGTACAGACCCACCGACGGCCCGGCCGATCTCCTCTGCCCGAGATCGCGGAGGAACCCGAGCTTCGAGATCCAGACGAGTCGAGTCGACCCTGGAGGCTGGGGTCGACGTGTTCCCGGCTTCGCGGTCCACGGTGGGATCGTGCGAGGAGGTCCCGCCGCGCGCCCGACCACTCACGTTATGGCGAAGCGGGGCGACTCTCAGAACGGCGGGGCAGAACGACGGCGATCTACGAAGACCGAGGGGTGTTCCCTCTCCTGCTCGACCAGCTGTGGAGCTTCCTGGACGCGCACCTCGACGACGCGACGGTGACCCAGATCCACCCGGATATCGTCGGCCAACGCACCGTCAGCCGAGAGGGTGAGGTCACTACGGTAGAGCGGTCGATCCGGTTTCGACGGGACGTCCTCCGTTCTACCTGGAAGATCACCTACCATCGCCCCTCCCTGGCGCGCTGGGAGATCGTCTCGGGCGACGGCCCCATGGCCCCCGGCAGCTTCCTCGAAAATCAGTACTCCGACGCCGTCGGAGGCACGATGATCGCGAGCCGTGGGGAGCTTACCGTGGTCCGCTTCCCCCGCTTCCTCCAACGAAGGATCGCTCGGGTCGCGCTGGGGCGGATAGATGCGCAAGATCGGGCCTACCTTTCCGCCCGTGCGCCTCCGCCGCCCGCTCGATAACCCGTGATTCAGTCGTCGTCCGACTTTCCAACCGAGCGACGGGCCAGACTTCCGAGAGTTTTATCCCCTAGGACCGTTGAGAGATTGAACACGTATGGATGCGCGTAGCCCGTACTTCCGCAAGGGGCCGAAGCTCGGGAGGCTGAGGGCGCGCCGAAGCGGCCTCCTCGCACCCGGGGCCATCGTCGGGGTCGCGCTGATGGCGCTCGTCGCGGCCGGTGTTCCGTCCGTCCTGGCGGAACCTTCCTCTGGGCCGGCGGCCGCGGGCCTACGTGCCACCTCAGGCTTTCCCACCCCGATCCGACACGTGGTCGTGGTCATGCTCGAGAACCAGGAGCTCGCCGCGGTCCTTTCCGGCGGGCCGTACGAGGCCTACCTCGCGAGCCACTACGCTGCGGCCGGCCAGTTCTACTCCGCCCACCACTATTCCCTTCCCGACTACCTGGCCGCCACCTCCGGACTCGTGTCCACGCCGAGCAAGCCGGTAGCAACGACCAGTGTCGGCGACCTCGTCCAAGCCCGGGGGCTCGGGTGGAAGGGGATCATGGAGTCGATGCCCCAGGCATGCGACCGGACCGATGCCTGGAGCGCGGGCTACGACACGGCCCACGACCCGTTCATCTGGTACAAGAACGTCGTCAGCAGCCCTACGCGGTGCGACACCCACGTTGTGGACCTCTCGGCGTGGAACTCCTCGCTCCTCTCGGGCAAGCTCCCGAACTACGTGTTCGTCAGCCCGAACACCTACCACGACACCCACAACGGCACCCTCGCCGCCGCCGACCAGTGGGTCGAGAACTTCACCCAAGGACTGCTGGCCTATCCGAAGCTGTTCGCCAGCACCGCCCTATTCGTGACGTACGATGAGGGGACCACCAACGCAGGGTACAACGGCTCGTTCGGGGGTCACCTCTACATGGCGCTCGTCAGTCCTTACGCGCGGATGGGCTACAGTTCGCCCCACCTCTACAACACCGTAAGCCTCCTCACGACCGCCGAGTGGCTCCTGGGCCTCGGTCGGACCGGTCACCACGACAACTGGACGGTCAACCCGCCGATGACCGACCTGTTCGACTTCGCCCCTACCCACACGGTCAGCGGGACGGTCACGGACGGAGGCGGTCAGCCCCTCGTCGCTGCGAACGTGACCGACGGCCTTGGAGTGACGGCAACGACCGGCGTCCTCGGCAACTTCTCGATGACCCTTCCGGATGGTAGCTACGTGCTCTCGGCGGCGCTGGACGGCCGTGGTTCTGCGTCCCAGAACGTAACGGTCAGCGGCGCGAATATCACCGGGGTTGACTTCGTCGTGGGAAGCTGACCGACAGCGTCGGCGGTTCAGACTACCCGGTTGCCCGGGAACGTGGAGGAGCAGACACCCGCGTCCGGCTAGCTTCCGCGAGGCGCAACCTCGAGCGAGGTAAGGGGTCCTACGGCGGATCGGGCGCCTTGCGCACCCTTTGCAGCAGCGCCAACCGCTCGAACCCTTCCTCGATCCCTCGCTTCGCCTCCGGGAACGCGTGGGCGCCGAAGTAGGCACGAATCTCGGTCTCGAGCTTCAGACCCAAGAACGGGATGAAGTCGGCGAGCAGCGGCCCTAGGAGAGCCGTCCCGGTCCATTTCCGGTCGAGCTCCGGTAGCCGCCGGGCGAGCCACTCCCAGAGGCCCTCGTACGCCGGGGGGAAGACGGTCGCGTACCGTAGCACGTCCCAGATGCGCGAGCTCGACAACTCGCCCGAGTCGAGCAGCTCGAGCGTCTGCCGGAGCTCGGCAGCGCCCGGGGCCCGCACGAGCGAACAGGCGAGGAGCTCGGCTTCCTCATCGCTCCGGGCCAAGGGGAGTCGGGCGCGCACCTCAGCGTACCCTGCAGCGCCGCCGGTCTTGACCCGGCCTTCGGCGATCGCCGCGCGGAGCCCGCCGGGGGCAGTCTCAAAGTTGGCGAACCGCGCGCCGACCTCGCGGGCAAAGTCGTCGTCCCAAAGAACGAGGAACTGGCTCGTGAGGGAGCGAAGGACGTTGGCGGTCTCGGGTTCGCCGGGCCGCGGGTCGAGGCCCACGCGGGCGATATGGGCTCGCAACACGCGCTTCGCCGCCTCACGCCACGCCGGCCGATCACCGAAGACCGGGAAGGCGTCCCGCCCGAACCCCACCGCAGTCCGTGCTGGCAGGTAGCTGTCGATCGACTCCGTGGTGAGCCAGAGCCCACGGAATTGCCCCGGGGTCAGATCCCCCTGGACCAGGAACAGGTAGGCGTCGACCAGGAACCCCCATTGGTCGATCGGCGGCAGCGTGGGGAGCGACCGGCGCATCTCCTCGAGCAGCGCGCCGCGATACCGGACGTGGTAGAACCCGGTGCGCCCGGGATTGACGAGGAGACCGCGAGCGGACGCGAGGGGGAGCGTAGCGGACCGCTCTTCGAGGAGCATCGAACGCCGCTCGCCGTCCGCCACCAGGATCAGGGGAACGGGCCACAGCGTCCCGTCGGGGCTCCGACCCAGCGTGAACCGTTCCTGCCGAACGGTCAGCGTCCCGTCGGACCAGCTCAGGTCGAGCACCGGGTGACCGGTCGTCCGCACCCAGTGCGACATGATCGACGCGACCGGTTTCTGGCTCGCGCCCTGGAGCGCCTCCCAGAGGTCACCGCCGGCCGCGTTCGAGTACTGGAACCGCCGCAGGTAGTCGGTGACGCCGCGGCGGAACGCTTCGGGGCCGATGTACGCCTCGATCATCCGGAGCACGCTCGCCCCTTTTCCGTAGGAGATGTCGTCGGCGATCTCCGCGATCTCGGACGGGTCCCGGATCGGTACCTGGATCGGATGCGTGGTCGCGAGCGCATCGCGGCCGAGACCCCGGCCCGTCTCCCGGATCAGGAAGTCCGCCCAGTAGTTGCCGTCGGGATAGAGACGGTCGATGAGCTCGTAGCCGACGAACGTCGCGAAGCTCTCGTTGAGCCAGAAATCGTCCCACCATTTCATCGTGACCAGGTTGCCGAACCACTGGTGGGCGATCTCGTGGGCGATCGTGACGACGATGTACCGACGAAGGAACGGGTCGGTCTTCGCGTCGACGAGCAGCGCGGTCTCCCGGAAGGCGATCGCCCCCCAGTTCTCCATCGCCCCGGCCCAGAACGCCGGCACAGCGATCAGGTGGAGCTTCGGGAGCGGGTACGGCAGGCGGTAGTACTCCTGGTAGGCCAGCACGCACCGCCCGCCGACCTCGAGGGCCACGTCGGCGGCGTCGCTCCGCCCGGGCGGCGTGGCGACGATCACCTTCACGCCGTCGGCCTGCTGCTCCCGGAGCTCGAACGGGCCGACGCCCAGGTAGACCAGGTACGTCGACATCTTGGGCGTCGGCGCGAAGCGGACCGTCTTGCGTCCGTCGTGTCGCTCCTCGTGCTCGGGCGGAGTGTTGAAGATCACCTCGGCCCCGGCGTCGAGCTCGATCCGGAACCGGAACACGGCCTTCGCGGTGGGCACGTCGACGCACGGGAACAGACGTCGGCATCCGGTCGGGTACATCTGGGACGTGAGGATCGTCCGGGACGGCCCGTACGGCGAGCGGTAGACGCCCGTGAGGCCGGACGCCAGGGCCCGGCCGCGGAACGCCACGCGCACCGTGTGGCGACCGGGCGAAGGGACGGGGACCTCGACCGCCTCGGACTCCGGGCGCTCGGCGTACGTCACCGGTCGGCCATCCACAAGGAGCTCCGATAGCTCGAGGTCCCGCGTGTTCACGCGGAAGGTGGGCGCCTCGCCCTCGAGGTGGATCTCCACGTGGCCTTGGAACGATTCATCGGCCGAGGCGAGGGACAGGAAGACGTCGTACGAGTCAACAGGCACGGGTACCGAGGGACCGACCCTCGTACTTCAACATTCTCGGCCGCGACTCGAGCTCCCCCGCCCGGACCACCGGAACCCGTAAGTCAGCCCGGCCGCTCCGGTCCCTCATGCTGAACCGATGCCGTTCCCGGGACCTCAAGCTCGCCTGGCACCTGCAGCGAGTGGCGCCCGACCTCGTTCCCAAGGAGGAGCCTCCGGAGGGGTTCGAGGACCTCCTGCAGAGCACCGACCCGACGCTTCGGTTCCAGCTCAGGGACCTCGCCAGCCGTGGCAAGCTGCCCGCTGCCCAGCCGCTCGCCGCCGGTCCGTTGTTCAGCGGGACGCTGCGGGTCGTGGCCCTCTCCTACCCTTCCGCCCCCGGAACCCCCTCGGTCGGGGCGGTCGACGCCGCGACCTGCGTACAGTATGCCCAGAAGGCGGCCCCCGCGATCGTGCGGTACGCTACCCAGTACGGAGCTTGCTCAGCGGCCGTCGATCCGGTCACCGGCGTCTTCGCCCCTCCGGGTTCGCCGCGACGATTCAACGACAGCGCCGTCAAGGCTTGGGTGAACGCCTATCTGGCGGGTGCGAGCCTGCCGCCCGCCACGACCGCCGTGATCCTGCTCAACCCACCGGGGGTGGTGAACACGGACGCAGACCCGTCCCAGGGCGTGCTGGGCTACCACGGACTCGCGAACGGACCCTACTCGTTCGTCAACGTGGTCGGCTCCGGGTTCACGCTGGCCGACCCTTCGGACCAGTTCGCGCTCGCCCTGGGACACGAGATCGCGGAGATGATCGTGGACCCGAAGGCGGACCTCTCCAACCCGGAAGTGTGCGACCCGTGCGGACCGAACTGCCAGACGGTGTTCCGAGACTACTTTGACGAGGTCGGGGCGTACCGCGGTACGGACACCGCCTTTCCACCTCCGTACGCGTATGCCTACTTCCTGAACGCTATCGTTCAGCCCCCCTCGTCCACGGCGTGCCCGGCGCCGGCCTCCTCGTGCGCGTACGCTCCTCCCACGCCGACCGGGCGGCGTGCCTGAGCGAACCGGCTCGGCAAAGCGCCAGGCTCCACAAACAGCGATGACTGCGGCCGTACGCCCGTGCGGGGCGCATGGGTGAGCCACCCGCCGGGGGCCACCGTCCCCCGGGGCGTGTAACCGGCCATCAGGTGCTTATACGGCCACACGGGCTGCGTCCCCGGACCCTCCCATGGTTGGAACGCCGGTCCGCGCCGTGGTCCTCGTTCTTCTGATCCTGCTGCTCCTCGCATGGACCACTCCCTCCGCCTCCCCGATAGGGCGTCCTTCGGGCGCGCCTCGGGGAGCGTCGGCCGAGGCGCCGATCCATGCCTGCCCCGCAGCGACGGACTGCGGCGTGTCCTCCCCCGTGCCGACGCCAGCCCGTCCGACCCCCTCGAACAACTCGAGCGGGGGGGGCGGCGCGAACGGAACCACCGGCTGGGTCCAATTACCGGGCGTCTACCCAACCCCCGGCGACCGGACGCAGCCCTCGTTCGCCTACGACCCGAACCTCGGAAAGGTCGTCATGTTCGGGGGCTACGACGGGAACGGCAACACACAACGGGGCGACACCTGGACCTTCCAGAACGACACCTGGACGGACCTGACCTCCTCGGTGACAGGCGCTCCGTCGGCCCGATGGGGCGGGCAGATGGTCTGGGACCCCAGCGACCAGCTCCTCGTGATGTTCGGGGGACGAACCCAGTCCCAGTTCCTGAACGACACCTGGACGTTCAACGGCACCGCCTGGGTCAACGTATCGAGCTCGGTGGCCCCTGCGCCGCGGGCCCACTACGAGATGGCCTACGACCCGGTGGACCAGTACATCCTGCTCGTCGGCGGTGATGTCGAGAATTTCGGCACGGGCACCTGGAGCCTCTACAACGACACCTGGTCCTGGAGCAACGGGACCTGGACGAACATCTCGGGTCTCGTCACTGGGACCCTGCCGCCCCGCATCGACGGGCAGGCGTCGTACGACCCGTGGAACAATTCGGTCGTGGTCGAAGCGGGCGCACCAGCGGAGGGGTGCGTCGTCGGGAGTCCGGTCACGGCGTATCGGACGGATCGAGCTTGGTCGTACCCGAGCAGCGTCGGTCCGCAGAACGTGAGCCAGGGAATGATGACCTACGACCCGCTCGGGCCGTTCCTGTTCGCGTACGGTGGGGAGCTCATGCAGACCGCCGGTTGCCCCCAGACCAACGAGACATGGGTCCGTGCGAACGGGACCTGGGTCGAGATCACCGCCGCGGCAGGGCTTCCCCCCACGGCGCGCTACCTCTCCGGCATCGCGTACGACGCACACGACCAGGAGGTCGTCCTGTTCGGCGGAAATTCGCTGGGGGGCTACATGAGCGACACGTGGGTCTACCGGATCCAGCCGGTCGTAGCCCAGTTCGCCGCTTCGCGCAACGTGAGCAGCGCCCCGTTCGTCGCGACGTTCACGGCGAATGCGACCGGCGGTTCCTACGTCTACGACTACAACTGGAGCTTTGGCGACGGGAACTACTCTACCGCCGGCGGCAAGGTGACCCACACCTACCCGCGCGTGGGGGTCTACACGGTCTCGCTCAAAGTCACCGACCTTCTCGGACGGAACAACTCGACCAACCTCACGGTCCACGTCATTCGGCCGGTCGCTGCCTCCACCTCCGCCTCGAGCACGGTCGGGGCGGTCCCGTTCCTCGTCAACTTCACCGTCTCGGCGACCGGCGGTCTGGGCCTGTACAACTTCAGCTGGGACTTCGGGGACGGTTCGACCGCGATCGGGCCGGCCCCGAGTCACACGTACACGTTCGCGGGCAACTTCACGGCGAGCTGCATCACTCGGGACGCCTACGGTGACTCGAACCGGAGCGCTCTTCTGATCCAGGTCGCACCACGGCTGGTGGTCTCCGCAGCGGCCTCGCCGACCACCGGGATCGTCCCGTTCCAGGTGAACGTCTCGGCCTCACCGAGGGGCGGTAATCCTCCGTACAGCTATTCGTGGAGCTTCGGCGACGGAGCGACCGCCACGACGGCCAATGCCAGTCACCTCTACCCCGTCGCGGGAACCTACACCGCGTCGTTGATCGTCGCCGACCGCCTCGGGCATGCCAGCCGCTACTCCACGGTCGTGCACGCATTCGCGCCGCTCTCCGTTTCCGTGGCGTCGAACGTCAGCCTCGGGGTGGTCCCTCTGCCGGTGTCGCTCAGCGCGAGCAGCGCCGGGGGGAACGGGCTCGGCAACTTCACCTGGATCTTCGATGATGCCAGCTCCCCGGGCTACGGCCCGGCGCAGAACCATGTGTTCGGGGCGCCCGGGCGCTTCACCGTCCAGGTGACGGTCGCGGACCTCAATCACACCGCCACGACCTCGGTGGTCGTCACGGTCGTGGCACCGCTTGCGGTGCGTCTCAGCGCGGCCGCGACCACCGGCGAGGTAGGCCTGCCCTTCCAGTTCACCGCCCACCTCGCCGGCGGCGGAGCCCCGATCAACCTGAGCTGGAACTTCGGCGACGGGACCTCGGCGACCGGGGGGCTCTCCGAGAACCACAGCTACGCTCAAGCCGGAAGTTTCACCGTACGTCTCTCCGCGAACGACGCGCTCGCCGAGCACGCGACCGTGTCGATCGTCGTGGGGGTGGTCCGGCCGCTCACCGTCTCGGTCGTCGACCAGGCTCCTTCGGTCGTGCTCGGTTCCAGCGACAACCTCACCGCGACGATCGCAGGGGGAGCCGCCCCGTTCAGCCTGGTCTGGTCCGGATTGCCGCCCGGATGCCCCACCGCGCCCGCGCCGAGCCTGACCTGCACCCCCAATGCGACGGGTTCGTACACGATCAGCCTGACCGTCTCGGACCATGACGGCGTCCGCGTCGTTGGCTCCGTCACTATGCTCGTCACCCCCCCGCCGTCGACCACCTCCTCGTCAGGCCCGGGTTCGACCGTCCCCCTCACCCTGCTGCTGGTCGGGGTCGGGGTGGCCGCCGTCGCGGTCGGTGTCCTCGTCGCGCTGCTCCGACGGCGGGCCCGACGGCCGGTCGACGAATCACCGGAGCCGGACCCGGAGACCCCGGGCGACGACCCACCGTAGGGGTCAGCGCCGTCGGCGCGTGGGTCGGACGCTCGTCGGACGAACGCTCACGAAGCGACGAACTTGCCGTCGCGCATCTTGAGGGTCCGGTCGCACTTCGCCGCGACCTCCGGATCGTGGGTCACGACGACGATGGTCTGCTGGTAGTTCTGATTGAGCGAACGGAGCAGCTCGATCACTTGGAGGGAGCCTTCCTGGTCGAGGTTCCCGGTCGGCTCATCGGCCCAGACGATCGCCGGGCGGCTTACGAGGGCGCGGGCGAGGGAGACGCGCTGCTGCTGCCCGCCGGAGAGCTCGGAGGGCCGGTGGTGGAGGCGGTCGCCGAGACCGAGCTCCGAGAGGATCGTCTCGGCCCGCTTGCGGGCCTCCTTCGCCGAGAGGCCCCCGATGAGCAACGGCATCTCAACGTTCTCCACCGCGGAGAGGACGGGGAGAAGATTGTACGATTGGAAGACGAAGCCCGTGCGACGGGCGCGGTATTCGCTCTTCTTCCTGTCGGACATCTTGTGAATGTCCGTCCCCTCGAGGGTGACCTGCCCCTTGCTGATGTCGTCGAGCCCGGAGAAGCAGTTGAGCAGGGTGGTCTTCCCACAGCCGGACGGCCCCATGATCGCGACCATCTCCCCGCGCTGGATGTTGAGGTCGACGCCCTTCAGCGCCGCCACCTCGGTCTCGCCGGTGCCATAGACCTTCCACACGTCGTTCGCCACGACCACCGACTCCGGCATCGCGATTCCTCCCGAAGCTGCATCACCACGGTCCGGGGCTTAACGGTGACCGGCGCAGCAGGCCGTAGGGTCCGAGGGTATCCCGCCCTTTCGGTTCAGTATATATCCACATTCCACGCGTCCCAAGGGTGTGGGGCTCCGTCCACCGCCGCTGTACCGCGCGAGCCGCGCGTTCTGGCGGCTGTCGACCATCGCCCTGGTGCTCTTCGTCGTGTTCCTAGGGAGCGCCGTGTACTCCGCGGCGTCGTTGCGCCCGTCCTCGGCCTCGGCGGGGCCGGTGTCGATCGCGTCGATCGGCAACGACAGCTTCCGGGTGACGGCGTTGGTGAACCTCACCAACCCGGGCTTCTACCCGATCACGGACCTCAAGCTCGAGGCGCACGTGAGGGAGGCGAACGGCGCCGAGCTCGCGTCGGGCTCCTCGCCGTGGTCGGATATCCCCGCCGGGACGACGGCCTCGATCCTGCTGCGGTTCCAGGTCGACCTGGCGACGGTGCCGGGGGCGCGGTCGCTCCTGACCCACGACACCTCGCTGCCGTCGTACGTGCGGCTGCAGGCGACCTACGCCTCGGTGTTCAAGATCGTGGTCGACGCGCCCACGAACCTGTCGTGGGGAGCGCCGCTCGCCGGCCTCAATATCACGCCGGCAGCCCCCGTTGCACAGCCGAACGGTTCCGTTCTGGACCTCGTGCGCGTGAACTTCACCAACGACGCGCGGTTCGACCTGACCGGATCGTTTGACGTTCGCGTCTTGGACGCCGCGGGGGTCGCCTGCGGGGCGGGG
Organism: Thermoplasmata archaeon; assembly: GCA_022750195.1. GTDB lineage: Archaea > Thermoplasmatota > Thermoplasmata > Lutacidiplasmatales > UBA184 > Lutacidiplasma. The sequence continues at coordinate 121,614 of JAKIWE010000001.1, forward strand.
TCGCTCGCCGCGAATGTGCCGGCGCACGCTGGGTTCAACCGAACGATGCAGGTGGACCTCGCCTCCGGTTGCAACCCTCAGGGGGGCTCGGTGGTCGCCGCTTTCGCCGGGCCCTCGGTCTACCTGGTCCTACCTCCGGAGCCACTGCCGTGACGCCGGGGAGGACCATCGCCGCCGAAGCAGCCGAGGTCCGGCCCGTGCGACCGCCCCTGCTGGGGAGAATCATTCTCGGCGCGGTCCTGCTCGTTGGACTGCTTCTGCTGTTCGTGGCGCTACCGTATGCCGCCCTGACCACGCTCGGCAGCTTCGGGGTCACCTCTGCCCTGCCTCTCCAGGCGGTGACGGCGGGCGGCTTCCTCCTCGCCTCCCTTTCGGCCGTTCGGTACGTGGTCAGGCCGACCCGAGCGTACGGTCCGGTCGGAGTCGTTCAAGCGGTGACGGGCGTCCTCTATCTGTTCGCCTTCGCCCCGTTCGGCTCGCTCAGCGCCCTGATCATGGGTGCGAACGTTACCGTGACCTACGGCGATCTGCTGCTCGTCGCGATGACCATTCCCTTGCTCGCGCTCGTCGCGGCCGCGCTGACGACGGTCGAGGACCTTCGGCACCCCTTCGAGCGCCTTCGGTACGACTTCCCCGCGCCGAGCGCGGGGTGGCGGTAGCGAGGGCGCTAGCCGGTCACCATGACCGACGTGAGCTGGATCGGGCTCTTGGGGCGGTCGCGCCCGTCGCGCGCGACCCCGGCGATCTTGTCGACCACCGATTGCCCACCGACGACCTTCCCGAAGATGGCGTGCTTCCGGTCGAGCCACGGTGTGGCGGCGAGCGTGATGAAGAACTGGCTCCCGCCGGTGTTCGGCCCGGCGTTCGCCATCGACAGGATGCCGGGGCCGGAGTGCCGAAGCTCCGGGTGGAACTCGTCCGGGATCTCGTACCCGGGACCGCCGGTCCCGTCGCCCTTGGGATCGCCACCCTGGATCATGAACCCGGGGATCACGCGGTGGAAGGTCGTCCCGTTGTAGAACCCCTTCTTCGCGAGGGCGACGAAGTTGCCCACGGTCTTCGGTGCGCGGTCGGCGAACAGTTCGATACGGATCTCCCCCTCGCTCGTGGCGAGGGTCGCCTGCGGATTTGCGGCCACGCCCGGTCGAACCGCCCCGGTCCAAAAAGGCGTCGGTCGGCCCGGGGGCGTCAGCGGAAGTGGCGGTTCACGGCGAGCAGGTAAACGAGGACCAGCAACGAGAGCAGCGTGCCGAAGAGCGAGCCGGAGAGAAGGTAGCCGATGAACAGCAGTCCCACCACGATGATCGAGAGTACGAGCGCCCAGAGCTCGAGGTTCCAAAGCCCGCTCGCGACGGCGAGGAGGACGATGCCGAAGATCAAGAGCAGGAGACCGCCGAGCAGGCCTCCGCCGAAGATCGCGAATCCGTTGGCGACGATGACGCCGGTGAAGATGAGCAGGATCAACGCGGCGATGAGCAGCAGCGCCCCGACGATGCCGATGAGCACGGCGAGGAGCGCCACGCCCAGCGGTAGGTCCCTGGACCCGTAGCTAGCGGACATCGTTCCCGCAAAGAACGACGCGGCTTCTCGGTCAAAAAACCTCGCTTACCGCTCCGCCAGCGGCCGACCGCATTTATATGCGAACCTCGGTGGAATCACGTAGAAGCTCTCGGGCCGGGGGGCCCCGATGAATCGCGCGATCACGTACCTGGGGCTGGGAGTGCTGCTCGTCTCCGGGGTCTTGATCGCCTACCCCGACCTGCTGAGCGGGGTTGAGGTGCTCGACTTCGAGGTCGAGGTGGGCCTCCTGACGTTGCCGGGCGGCATTTCGGTGATCCTATGGGGGGCGTCCGCGCCGGACCCTCGGGTCACGACGGTCCGGGGCGTCTTCGGCAACCCGGAGGAGAACATCGTTGCCCGGAGTCTGGAGCGAAGCGCGGCCATCGCCCAGGCTCGGTACCGGCCGAGCCCCAAGGAGCCGGTCAACTGCCGTCAGTGCTACACCCTCATCCCGCCCGACCTCGCCGACTGCCCCCGGTGCGGGCGGCGGCGCGAGTGTCGGGGCTGTGGGAAGCCCCTGTTCTACCTCGCCGGCGCGGTCCGATGCGCCCCGTGCTTGCACGACGAGGTGTACTGTAACTGCCCACGCCTTCGACGGGGAACGGCCTCGACCGGTCCTGCCCGCGTGGGGACCCGATGACCGAGCCGCCCCTCGAGCCGCGGATACCACGGGGGACCGTGGTCCACGAGCCGATCGTCCGTGTCGCGTTCGACGGCGCCTGCCAGCCGCCGAAGGGCGGAGGCGTCGCAACGTACGGCTTCGTGGTCGAGGGGGAGGGATTGGAACACCGAGACAAAGGCCTCGCCGTCCCCCCCTGGTCGCCGCACGCCACGAACAACGTGGCCGAGTACGTCGCGGCGACGCGGGCCCTCGAATGGCTCCTTGAACGCGGGTACCGTGGGATCGTCCTCGTCGCCGGCGATAGCCAGCTCGTGATTCGACAGATGCAGGGGGAGTACGAGGTCCGGGCGGAGCATCTCCGGGAGTACCATGCCCAACTTGCCCGGCTCGTCGCACAGTTCGAGGACGTCCGGTTCTCGTGGATCCCACGAGAGCAGAACGTGGAGGCGGACCGGCTCTCCAAGGAAGCGCTGCTCGAGGCGCTACCGCTCGCCCGGAAGCTTCGACCGTCGTCCGACGGACCCTGATCGGGAGCGGCGGACCGAGCCGCTCGGTGGCTTTCAGCCCCAGCGCACGGTGTACACCAGCGTCCGCCCCTCGAGGGCAGCGCGGGCACGCGCCGTGTCGACGAAAGTGGCGAACTCTGCGGCGGCCGCCGGGCTCAGGCGGGGGCGGACCCCTACCCCTCGAGGACTCCCCGAGCCCTCGAGCGTACGGGGACGGGGGGGTCCGGGAGGATTGATGAACCAATCCGCGGGGGACCGGTTCACCGGCGCCCCCAGTTGACGGCGCGTTCGATCAGCTGCTGGTAGGAGCTTGCCTCGGGAATCCTCGGAACGTAGGCGAGAGGCGCGTCGGTGTCGAGGTCGGGATGTTCCGGGACTCCGAGAGCGGCGAGCGGGATTAGTGCCGATTCAGCCACGGCCATGTATATCCCCTTCAATTGTCAGACAGCTGTCATACATAAAGCCCAAAGTTCCTGAAGCAGGAGGGGGGTTTCGACAGTGTCCACCTCTATATTCCTCGACCGACAAATGGCCGACGAACTCGCGAGTTTCCACTGGAAATGGGGGGGGGGCAACCCCGTCACCCACTCCCCCGCCCGCAGGATATTGAGGATGAGGCCAATGCCAGTTCAGCAGCCCAGGCGTGGGAGTGCGCCGGCCTTCGGCCGTACCCATCAGAGGATTGGGCACGGCGTCCGAAGCGGATCGCCCGGAGGATCCGGGATCCCCATGCCGGCGCTACGGGCTAGTCGCGCTCGCTCTCGCGGTTAAGGGCCACGGCCACGGCTCCTAGGTCGACGATTCCCCGGAGCATCTGCTGGAGGCCTTGCGCCGCCTGGCGTTGGAAGGCTTTCTCCTCGGCAGTAAGCTGGGGGTTCGAGTCGATTACCCCGAGCGCCACCGTCGTCAGTCCCTTGGGGAGATCCTGGACCGCCTTGCGGGTCGCTTCGAGCTCTTCGTCCCTTTCACATCCCCCCCTCGCCGACCGGCGCGATCTTCGCGATTGTGATCGAGTACCCTGCCTCGCGGCGTCGGCGTCGCGTACCTCCTCCTTGAGGTGGCGGTGCACGAGATAGGCGAGGACGGATATTCTAGGACTGGCTCGCCGACACCGATGGCCGGCTTGAACCCCGTAGCGCAGAACCTCGTCCAGAGTCTCGCCCAGCGTCCGAACCTGCTGATGAAGATGCGGATCCTTTCGCTGGGAAAGAACTACGACGTCATGGATGAGCAGAGCAACGTGCTCTGCACGATAGGTCTGGACGCCGGGCAGAACGTTACGGGCTCGTTGGTGAAGGGCGCCGTTTCGTCGTTGGCGGGGGACTATGTGGGGCGCTGGGCGGCGCGGTCGATGAAGTACACGTACACGGTCAAGGACTCCGCGGGTCAGTTGGCCCTGACGATCAACAAGGGCTCGGGCGGCAACAAGGCGATGTTCGACTTGGTCGATGTCGGCACGCAGGTCTCCATCGGCACCATCCAGATGAAGCGGAGTCTGATCGGGGGCCTCAAAGCGGCGTGGGTTGCCCCCGGCGCTGGCCAGACACTGATGCACACGAAGGGCAACATCATCCGCAGAAAGTACAAGATCGTTGATGCCAGCGGCCGAGAGATCGGCCACGTCCGGCACAAGATCCTGGCCATCCGCGACGTCTGGCAGCTCCAGCTGGAGGCCGGGGTCAATCACCTCTACGCCGCCGTGTTCGCGGCGATCCTCGACTTCGAAAAGAAGATGTGAGCCGGGACCGCGGCACCCCCCCAGCCAAGAGCCGTGGGGCCAGCACGCATTGGAACCCGTGGACCGCCCTCCGCTCAGGTCGGAAGGGGAATCATTTCGCAAGCTCTAGGCGGAGCCAGCGCCCGGTTTCCGCCGGGACGCGGGCCCCCCGGTCACGTTCCGATCCTCCCCAGCCAGTCCGAGACGTTCGCGGGGGGCCTCGCGCCTCATCAATCCCGGACGTACCCCCCCGCTGGGGTCAGAGGGCGAACTCTCCAGGCTCACGACGGGAATCCTGCAGCCCTCTCCGAACGTGGGGCTCGGCAACTCCTTCCACCGGTGAAGGGGAAACCCGCCGAGCCGGACTCCGGCGTAGGGGCCGCGTGAATTAGTTATCCCCCCGAGAATTCGACGAACGGGGATGTCCTTGGCTTCGAAACCCCGTCTCGCCTCGGGCCGCCGATTGGGACCTCGGCGAACCCTGGGTCGGATTCTCCTCACCTTCCTCGTGCTCGTCTCCCTGGGGCTCGGCCCCCTGGTGCTGCCCGTGGCGCTTCCCGGGACGCTCCGGTCCTCCTCAGATCGTTTCGTGTTCCCCCCGGGACAAGGGAGCCGTCCCGATATCCTGCTGCCGCCGAGCGGCCTCGCCCCGTCGGCCCTTTCGACGCCTCCTGCCGTATTCGAGGGCCAGCGCTCCCCGTCGCCGGACCTGAGGTCTCTCGGGGCCTGCGGCACGCCTCTTCCGATGACCCAGCTGGCGCGCTGCGCTCCCCCGGCCGTGGTGACCCCCGCGCCGTTTGTCCCAGCCCCGGTGGCACCGAACTGGACGCTGCTCGGTGGGACGATCGGCACGCCCCCGAACGTAACCGACTGGCCCTCGATCGCGTACGACCCAGAGGACGGTGCTCTGGTAATTCTCGCTCAGGTTCCGAACGCCCCCGCTGGGTCGGACGGAACAGCGACTTGGGAGCTCGCGAATCACACCTGGGCGCGTCTCGTCAACGCCACGACTGCCAGCGGGGGGCTTCCGTCCTTTGTCGGGACCCAGATGGCATACGACGCCGACCTGGGGGAGATTGTGGCGTTCGGAGGGGGGTTCTCCGGCGCCGCCTCGGAGGGGTTCACCTGGACGTTCGACGACCAACACTGGACCAATGTAACACCCGCCAACCTCTCGCCCGCTAACTCTCCCGCCGCCCGGTACTCCGGCGGGATGGCGTACGACCCGATCATGCAAGCGATCGTCCTCTTCGGGGGCTATCGTACCGATTCGTCGTACCATCCGCCCCTCAACGATACATGGACGTTCGGGAGGGGAGGATGGACGAACATCACCGCGACCGCCTCCGCCACGGGCGGCCCCCAGCCTCGCGGAGATCTCCAGATGGCGTTCGACTCGTACGTCGGGGAGATCGTCCTCGCGGGCGGGTACGGGGACCAGTCCAGCGTCAACTGGGGCTTCGCGAACGGCAGCTGGTCGCCGATCTATGGGCCGGGACTGGGGTCGAGATGGAATGCCGCTATCGCCGACGTCCCCACCGCGAAAGAGCTCCTCGTGTACGGCGGTTGGGGCCGCTGTTCCATCGCGGTGGCCGGCGGTGCATGCAACGACTCCTGGGTCTACGCCGGCGGAAGCTGGAGCTTCGTCGGCGCCAGCGGTGGCCCCGGCCAGCTCGGCGGGGCGGTGATGACCTACGACCCACAGCTGCACGGGGTGCTCCTGATCGGCGGCGAGAATACGACGAACCACTTGCCGGTACCTCCCTGGCTCGCGACGTTCCCGCTTACCGCGGCCCCGGCACAAGTCACCCCCAACCCATCGGCCGTGGGCACCCCGTTGCTCGTGCAGGCGTTTGCCCAGGGCGGCCCCACGGGCGTCTACACCTTCAGCTGGTCGGGCCTACCCCCAGGCTGCCAGACCACGCCGCCCGGACCGGCTTCGGCGATCAACTGCACCGCCACGACCGCGGGCACCTACCGCGTGGAGCTCTACGTGAACGATTCCGGCGGAGGCCCGAGCTCGGCGAGCCCCTCCGCACCCGTGGTGGTGGTCAACGCGCCGGTGGAGGGCCTCGTGGCGGCGAGTCGCTCGTCGGCCGACGGGGGACAGTCGTTCTCGTTTTCCGCCGATGTGATTGCGCCCGGCGTCCGACCCGACACGTTCGCTTGGCAGGTGAATGGGTCCGGGGCGATCTGTGCCCCCACGATCAGTCCGGTGCTGACCTGCATCGGGGCGGAGGCCGGTGGACCGCTCGTCGCAACGGCTACTCTGATCGACGCGAACGGAGAACGAGCGTTGGGAACCGCAGGGGCGATCCTGGTGCATCCGACCCTGAGAACTCTGATCGGACTACCTAGGGTAGCCATCGAACCGGGAACCCCGGCCACCGTCGACGTCGAGGCGCAGGGAGGCGAGCCGCCGTTCCTCGTCGTCTGGGACGGGCTGCCGCCTAGCTGTGGCTCCACGGGGGCGATCGTCCGCGGCTGCGTCTTCCCTTCCGCGGGGGTGTACAACCTCTCCGCGCGGACCGTCGACGCCAACGGTCAGCTCTCCGTGGCACCCGCGGCCGGACTCCGCGTGCTCCCGGGTCCGGTCCTCCAAGGGGTAGGGACGAACTTGACCCGGATCGAGGTTGGAGTCGCGGTGAGTTTCCTAGCGCAGGTCGCGGGCGGAACGCCGCCGTACTCCTTTGCCTGGAACGTCTGGGGAGGCGGGTCGTGCGGCCCCCCCAGTACCCCGGAGCTGGATTGCGCGTTTGCCGCGGCCCACGCGGCACGCCTCACGGTGTCGGTGGTCGATCGGCTTGGCGGCACCGCCTCGGTCTCGAACCTGACGTACCACGTCTTCGCGGGGCCGACGGTGAGGCTGCTGCTGGACAGTTCAACTCTACCGGCAGGCTCACCGATTCCGGCCAAGGCGGTGGTCATGGGGGGCCAAGGACCGTACCGATACCGGTGGCTCATCGACGGTGGCGAGGTGAACGCAACGACGGCCCCGTCGGCGAGCTTGAACGCACCGGGAGCTGGGAATTTTACGGTGCAGGTCGAGGTCGCGGACTCGGTCGGGGCTCGAGGGTTCTCGATCCCCCAACCGGTCACCCTACTGACGACGGGTCGGGGCCCGCTGACGTCTGGGAACGCCACCAATGGACTCGCCGTCCCCCTCGTGGCGGTGGGAGCCCTCGGGGCCGGAGGCTTGGCCGTCGCCATCGTTCTCCTTCGGCGTCGACGCGCCCGTGCCGTTCTAACGCAAGAACAGCCGGTCGACGAGTACCCGCGATAATCCTCCGTCCACTTCGGCGACGAAGTCCGCAGAGCGCGGGAGTTGCGCGGATCTGCTTCCGACCATCGGGCGAGGCAACGGCGCTATCCCGCGTCCCGAAACGGTCAGGAGTGTCGCTCGAGAGGGCGGAATCCTCTCGCCGAACCGAGAGATGCCGCCGGCGGCCGGCCCCAGTGGACGCTGGTCCGACTCGGCTTAGCCAACTTCCCTGCGGGGCGCGTTGGCTCACCTTGCACGCTCGGGAAGCGGTCGACGATGTCTATCGGTGCACGCCCGAAGGCGGGGTCCTGATGTCCGGTGGAAATGGGGGATGGCCGACACCTTCACTCAGCGGGCTGAGGAACCACGCCATGGCCCGGGCAAGCGTGAGCCAGGCTGCCGGTCGCTGAATCCGGCGCCCACCGGGTTATGCTAGGCGCAAGTGCTCCGCGACGGGCGCGCGAGAACCTTCCGCGCTAGCGTGACCATCCCTCTGTCGATGGGCGAATCCCCTCCTCTCCTTCGTATGAGTTCCCCAGTCAGTTGGTGACCGGCGCGGGCGGCTGCTACATCGCGGCGGGCTTGGAGGCGCTGCCCCTACGGTCGACCCTGACCTCGGCGAGCTTCGCCCAAGTTGGCCAGCGCAGCTCGATGTAGTAGTCCAGGCTCCAACGGCTCGGCCCGTAGGCACCGTTGATGATCAGCAGCGATAGTGCCAGCATGGAGTACACAAAGCCGGTGCCGATGTCCGTGTTCGTGCCGCCGCCGTAGGGTCCGCCGAACCCCTCTGGGACGGCCCAGATGAACAGAGCGAGGAGTGCGGCCCCGACGTACGCGATCTTCCGCAGGAAGCCGAAGATGAGGGCAAGTCCGATGAGGAGCTCGAGGGACCCGGTCAGGTACACCCATGGAGCCGGGTTCGGGTTGACGACCCCCGCCCACCAGTGGAACCAGCCCGCCAACCAGAACGGCTGGTTCGAGCCGTCCGGAACGGAGAAGTTAGCCGCAAATCCGGGTACGAACTTGAAGTAGCCGGCGAAGAGCCAGACCACCCCGAACAGAATCCGGAAGAGGGTCTTGATCGTCGAAGCGTTCCGCGCCCACAGCCCGCCCCCCGCGCCGCCTTCCGGTTCCATGGTTGCCTCCTGGCTCCGCAACGGCGACGGAGTTGATACTTCGAAGGTGAGAACTAGTTGAGTCAAGCCGTACGCACGGCACGTGAGCCAGGGGAGGCGTTGGGGCGGTTGCCCTCGGGGCAACATTGAAGCCTGAAGGGACCACTGACCCGCCACGTTCCGCTCCCGCCGACCGTGCCCGGCTCCTCGCCGAACGCTCCGAGGCGTCGAGGAGTGTTCGGGCCCTGGGTGCTCCCTCCCTCAGGAGGGAGGCTGATCGTATGCGTCCATCCCGTGTTCCCTTCGGCGCCGTCGTTCTCTCGGCGTTGGGCGGTGTGCTGATCCTGCTCGATGGGCTGGTCTACGCGTTCGTTGGGTCGGACGTGCAGGGGGTCTCGCCCACCGGTCTCGGGGTGTTTCTGCAAGGCGCCGGCTACCTGGCGGTCTTTCTCGGGACCCTCGTCGTCGTCCTGGCTGTGTCCCTGGCCGCTATGCCAGACTCGCATCGAGGCCTCGGCATCCTGATCCTGACGTTCTCTCTGTTGAGTCTGCCGGTCGGGGGCGGATTCCTCGCGGGGGCCGTGATCGGATGGGTCGGCGGGGTCGCGGGGATCGTGGCCCGATTGGAGCCGGTCCCGGTCGGAGAGCTGGAGAGTGACTGGAGCGAAGTGCTCGACGATCCGGTCGTTGAGGCCGACCTTCACGACAAGGGCGTCGGTCTTCCGCCCATCCGCGAACCGAACGAGCCGGCGAACTAGCGGCGAAGGATCCTGCCTGCGACGGTTGCGACCTGAGGGGAGCTCAAGGTCGAGTCCCGGCACCGGAGAAAGCGGCAGTCGCCGAGCGTCGGTCCGACGCCCACACGAGTCGATCCCGAAACGGTTCGGAGATGAGTGGACACGGGGGGTTCTGCCCCTGAGGTGGTTTGGAACCTCCTGGCCGGGGTGGAAGTACGGGACGTTGTCACCTCGGGAGAACGTGGCTCCTGACCTTGTCGAGCTGCGGCTTCGTCAAGAGCAGAGCAAAAGGGGCGTTCCGGTGCTTTCGTGAAAGTTTCAATCGGCGGCCAGTAAGGCGGACCTCGCTCCAGAAGTATCCGTTGCGAAATGCCCACCGCGGGGCGCTGGGCGAGCCGATCTCGACCACGATTCCTTCATTTGTGAATCCGAGATTTGCGGGAGAGGGCATTAGAAAAAAGTACGCGGTCGCCAATGGGACCACGAGTGCCGCAGAGACAATAATCGCGAACAAGGGAGCCGTGATCGGAGGTGGATGGGCTGCCCACACTCCCCAAGCGTTCTCTAGAAGCTGGGCCGCAAGGAGGCCCCCCCACAACACAAGGAAGAACCCAATACCCCAAATCGATCGAGGAAACCCGGGAACCCATTCGACTCGAAGGGGCGAGCCGGCCACGGGACTCAGAGCCCTCCCGGTCTAATGGAGTTTCGCGTGATAAACCTCGATTGGGGGATGCTTCGCGCCGCGAGTAAACCCCGCCCCGACCGACCCGCGTTCCTGGAATCCAGGGGCGCTCGCTCCGAGGATTTGAACCGGAATGGGTTTAGACACTAGTGGACACGGGGGGATTTGAACCCCCGGCCTCTGCTTTGCGAAAGCAGCGATCTTCCGCTGATCTACGTGCCCTTCTCGGCGGGGAGGGGGCTCGGGGAAAAAGGCTTGCGTCGGTCGCTAGCCGCCGGCGACGGCGGCGGTGTGCAGGCCGTTGCCGCCGCGATCGCTCGCGACCGACTCTGGCATCGCGGCCGAACCCGGCGAGGTTCCGACCCCCGGCGACGCCGGCGGGCGGCCCGACGTCCGACTCGCCAAGCGCGACCTGGGCAGCAACAGCAGCCGCTGGTCAGGATCGTACCGGAACAGCTCGGCATACCGTCCCCAGTTGATGATGTTCTGGACGAGCTCGTCCGCGGGAGCGGTCGTGAACTCGATCAGGCGGTTCATCTCCTCCTCCGTGAGCCGGTGCTCTGGCGAACTCTCGAGCGCTCGGAGGAGCGCCTTGAACAACGTCGTTTTCCTCAGCTGCTCACGCAGGATCGTCTTGCGCTCGCGGATCGACTTCGCAAGCAGCTTCTTACCCAGGTCGGTGAGGGAGGCGCGTCCGTCGGAGACCTTCATCAGCTGGAGGGCCTCCGCGAAATCGACGCTCGGAAGGATCTCGTCGATCTCCAGGTCCAGGTCGGACGCTAGCCGGGCGAGGTCCTCGACCCCCTTGTGCTCGTTGAGGAGCACGAGGAGACCTAGCATCTCGGTCGGTGTGCACTTCGGATAGGTGGTAGGCACGTGTCTCACTCTCGGACGGGAGAGTCGGAGCTCCAAGCGGATGGATGGTGTATAAGGTCTTTCGGGGCGCCGGGTGGTCCGCCTCGTCCCGGGAGCTTCACGAGGTGGCCCCGGCCGGTTTCGCCTCGGGGGCCCGGTCGCTGGCGGAGGCCCCCTCAGTGATCAGCGAGTAGGCATAGTCCGTGAGGTCGTAGAACGCCTGCGACTTTCGGTCGCGGGGCCTCGGAAGATTGACCAGCACGCCGGAGAGCACCTTACTCGGGCGGCGGGAGAGCACGATGATCCGGTCGGCCATCTGGACCGCTTCTTCGATGTTGTGCGTGACGAGCACGACCGCATCCGGCGGTAGTTGCGGATCCTGCCAGAGCTGGAGGACCTCTTCGCGGAGGTTTTCCGCCGTCAGCGGGTCGAGCGAACTGAACGGTTCGTCCATCAACAGCACCGAAGGTTCGACCGCGAGCGCCCGCGCGAGGCCCACGCGCTGGCGCATCCCCCCGGAAAGCTCCCTGGGATACGCCTCCTCGAAGCCGACCAGACCGGTGGCGGTGATGTACCGATCGACGCGCGCCTCGATCTTCGCCCGGTCCAGGCCGCGCGCCTCGAGGCCCACGGCGACATTGTCGTGGACGCTGAGCCAAGGGTAGAGCGCGAAACTCTGGAACACCATCGCCATCTGGGGGATCACGCGGTCGACCGGTTTGCCGCGGAACCGGATCGTGCCGGCCGAGGGCCGGTCGAGCCCCATGATGAGGCGGAGCAGCGTCGACTTACCGCAGCCGGACGGGCCGACGATGGCGAGGAAGTCGTTGTCCGCGACGTTGAAGGAGATCCCGTTCATGATCGAGATCGTGCCGTGGCGCGACGGGTAGCTCTTGTCGACGTCCACGACCTCAATGATCGACACGCTGCACCCCCGAACGGAACGACACGCCGCCTAGTCGTACCGGTATTTCTCGACCGCCTTGCGGTAGAGCGGTTTCCAAAGGACCTCGTTGAGCAGCACGACCACGATAATGAAGGTGAAGAGCGAGGCGACGACGAGGGCCGCGCCCCCCGCTTCGCTGGTCCCCAGGTTCAGCAGTTCCCCGACGCCCAGCGTCCGGCAGGCGGTGACCGCGGAGCCGCAACCAAAGGGGAGGTATTCGGCGATGATCAGGGTGTTCCATCCCCCGCCGAAGGCCGTGATCGACCCCGTGAGGAGCGCGGGGAGGATCGCCGGGATCAGGAGCTTGCGGTAGTAGAGGCGCCGCGATAGTCCGAACGCCTGGGCCGCCTCGTCGAGGTCGGGAGGGATGCTGCGCACGCCGGAGAGGATGTTGAAGAAAAGGTACCAGAGCATCCCCGTCAGGAGCACGAGGATCGCCACGCCCTGGAATCCCACGAAGCTGAGAAGCGTGATCAGGAACAACGGGAAGAGCACCGTGGCCGGCACCGACGCCACGACCTCGACGACCGGCAGGCCCACGCGGTACAACCGGGGCCGCCTGACCAGGTAGATGGCCAGCGGCAGCGCGATCGAGAGGGAAAGAAGGTAGGCGAGGACCACCCGGCCTAAGGAGAGGAGGGCCGCGAGCGGCAGGAGCTTGATCTGACTCACGACGAACGGGGAGATCGGAGCTTTCAAGACGAGAAAGATCGCGACGCCGGCCGTGATCAACATGAGCCAGACGACCACCAGGACTCCTCCCAGGATCGAATAGTTCACCGCCGTACGGGCGAGCGGTCGCTCCTTCGCCCGGATAGGGCGGATCGTGTACGACGCCAGCCCCACGAACGGGACGGAGACTCGGCTCACTCCGGTCCGGACCCCTCGGGCGACGAAACCGACCGCTCGTCGAAGGGGCCGAGGGACCGAGCGGGATTGGACCGCCTCACCGGCGCCGCTCGGAGAGCTGTCGTAGCGGTACTTCTCGGCGCGCCGCCCGAGCGGTCGCCAGACGAGGAGATCGAGGGCGGCGATGAGGATCACGAGCAGCAGCAGGCCGGCGTACAGCGCCCCCACGGCGTGGTGCTGGGCGGAGATGAGGAGAAAGCTCCCGATCCCGGGCAGCGCGTGGCGTGAATTGGACGTAGCGATGAACTCCGCGGCCACGAGGAAGTACCAGCCGGCCGTCCACGAGAGCACCGAGTTGTAGACGAGCCGGTTGACGGTCGCCGGGAACAGGACGCGGCGAACGCGAAGAAGTCCCTTCACTTGGAATGTGTCGGCGGCCTCCCTCAGCTCCGCGGGGAGGGACTTGAGCGACTCGTACACCCCGAACGCCATGTTCCAGGACATCGAGGTGAAGATCAGGAAGATCGAGGCCAGGTTCGGTCCGAGCACCGCGCCGGCGCCGGGGAAGGCAATGAAGAACGTGATCGCGATCGGAAAGAACCCGAGAATCGGGACCGACTGGAGAATGTCGAGGATCGGGATCATCACCCGTTCGCCCAACTTGCGCGTGGCCGCGAAGTAGCCGTAGCCGATCGCGAAGAGGAGCGAAAGCCCGTACGCGCTGACCATCCGGATGAACGAGTACAGCAGGTCGACCGCGGCCGTCGGGAGCTGCGCTTCGGTCGCCCCGAGGGCGGTGGTTCCGGCCAGGGTCAGGAGGACCGGACCGCCCGCGAGCGCCACCCATACGCCCAATCCCAGGGAGCGCCGGGTGGTGGCTTCGGCCCCAGTGCCCGAGTGTGTCGCTACCGTTGAATCGCGTCCGTCCGAACGTCGAGCGGTGGCCGTCGTGAAGGCTGCTCCGGCGCGACCTGGGCCCCACATCCCGATTCCCCCGGCATGGGCCGCTACCGAGCGGACCTCCTCGGTGTGTTATATGGCCTGTGGCGGAGTCGACGCGGAGGCCAGGGCTCGGGCCCGCGAGCGAGCTCTCGTCCCGACCGCCGGGAAGCGTCGTGCGGCCGAGGAGCCATCGCTCGTGTCGCGGCAAACTTATGAGTCAGGCGTCGCTCCCATCGACCGTAGCCCCGTAGTGTAGTGGCCAATCATGCGAGACTCTGGATCTCGCGACGCAGGTTCGAATGCTCCGAGGCGGTCCGGCCTCGGTAGCCGGAACTCCTGCCGGGGCTACTTCGGGTCGGTTTCGCCGCGGCGATTCACTGTGCGGGGGTGCTCCAGCTCGGCCAAGCCGCCCGGCCACCCGGGCGGGGCCACCGAGGCAGGGCTTAGGACCCTGTTGCTTAGGGCATGCGCCGGTTCAAAGGGGCTGCGGCGGCGCGCCGCGGTCCGGGAACTCCGGCCCCCCGCATCCGGCCCGCGACCGCCATGATCCCCGGTGCGGCCGCGCCGGGCGGGGCGCTGCCGCCCCTCGTGCCTCCGTTGGAGATCCTCCGCCTCGAGCCGGAGGAGGCCGACGAGCTTCTGGGAGCCCTCGAGGCCGGGGTCCCCGTCGCTCCCACGCTCGTCGAGGTGCCGCTCGTCGCCAAGGCCACGGCGCTTGTCTTCGGGGACACCCACGGCGACTGGCGCTCCAGCGAGGCGATCGCGGCGCGCTTCCTGGCCCGGCCGAACTCGAGCTACCTGATCGGTCTCGGCGATTACGTCGACCGCGCACCGGACGACTGCGCGGAAGGCTCGGTCGCGAACGCCCTCTACCTCCTCCAGCTGGTCGCACGGTATCCGGGTCGTGTGCTCCTCGTGAAAGGCAATCACGAGCTCCATCGGCTTCTGCCTGTCCTCCCGCACGACCTGGACACGGAGGTCGACGAGTTGTGGGGCCCGGACGTGCGTCGCTACGCTCGACTCGCCGGATTGCTCGAGCGCGGTCCCCTCGCCGTTCGAACCTCCAGCGGCGCCTACCTCGCCCACGGAGGATTCCCCCGGGTCGCCAAAGGCGTCCCGGTGGCGGCGGCGTTCGAGCGGCTCACCGAGGACCAGATCGTCGACATCGTTTGGGGGGAGAGCGGGGCGTCGCGCAGTCACCGGGGCGTGAGCGCGCCGTTCACCGAGCGCGAGTTGAAGGCGTACCTCGCGGCGTTGGGAGGAACGGTCTTTCTTCGCGGACACGACCCGGACCTGAACGGGAAGGCCGTGTTCGACAACCGTTGTCTCACGCTCCACACGAGTCGCATCTACGAGCGGATGGGCGGGGTGTTGTTCGCTCAGGTCCCGCTCGACCGCCCGATCCGAGATCTCGAGGACATCGGCGTCGAGCACCTCGAGACCGAGGGGAAGGAGTTCGAGGCTCCGGCGTAAAGCGTCCTGTGGAGCCCTCCCGAGGCCGCGGGCCTTTTTTACCCGCTGTCGGGCCGATCACGAAAGTCAGCCGTTCGGCGCGAACAGGGTTCCTTCACAACGAAGAATCGTCTCGGCCGTTGGGCAAGCTCGGTAGCTCTCGAGGAGGCGCTCGTTGAGCTTCAGGAACGACGCGACCCCCGATACCCGAGCTCCGAGTTCGGCAGCGCCGGCCAGGTCCCCCAGGACGGACCGCCCTCCGGCGAGCGCTTCCGCGGTGTTGAGCTGCCCCAGACGTCCGTAATGTTGGGCGTTGCCGGCGTAGAGCCAGGGCAGGCGTCGGCGTACGGCCCGCTCTGTCGCGGCGCGGGCCATCTCCGGGAACTCGCCCCGGTCCGAGAGCCGGTTCCATGAGCAGTCGATCGCCGTGAGCCCCCCGCGCCGCGCTTTGGGCAGGTCCGCCTGGCTCAGCGGCTCTCGAGCATACGGGTCCAACAGGACCCCCCGAGCTCCGGCGGCTCCCAGCGGAACCGCTAGTCCAAGACGAAGCAGGCGCCGACCGGTGCACGCCTTCGGGTGGTCCTCGCCGACGACGAGGAGGCGTAGGAGGAGCGGTCCGTCAGGCGAGCGGCTGCGCGTACTCGCGGAAGATCGCATGCAGCTCGCGGGTCAGCGTCAGGGCCTCGTGGCGGGGCCGCTGCCAGAGGTTTCGGCCGAAGATGATCCCCGTCGCCCCGGCGTCCATCGAGTGGCGGACCTTCGCCAGGAGCTCGCCGTTGCTGACCTTCTCGCCACCGGACACCAGGACGAGGGCTCGTCCCGCGCTCGCCACGACCTTGCGGAACGCCGCCTCCGGCGTCAGGTCGAGCGTGTTGTACGGCGGGGGGCTCTCCTTGTCCTTCTCGGAGTGGACCGGATAGTTGAGCTTCACGATATCGGCGCCGAGCTCCAGCGCGACGCGCGCCGAGTAGTCGATGGCGTAGAGGCTCTCCTTGCCCCCCTTCTTCGCGACCGCCTCGCCTCGAGGGTACGCCCAGACGATCACCGGCATGCCGAGCCGCTCGGCATCGCGCCGGACGTCGAGGAACTGTCGGAAATCGCGGTCCTGAGCGGGGGAGCCCACGTAGACCGTGTACCCGACCGCGTCAGCGCCGAGCCGCACGGCGTCCTCCACCGTCCCGGTCAGGGAACTGAACGACTGGGCATCGGACGGGATCGCCGTCTTCCCGTTCAGCTTGAGGATCAGCGGGACCGTACCGGAGAACTCGTGTCCGTACTTTTCGGCGAGCCCAATGTGCAACGCGATCGCCGAGAACTGGCCGTCGTGCGCGAGCTGGTACTGGTAGGTCGGGTCGAGCGCCTCGGGGTTGTCGAAGAAGTCGACCGGTCCGTGCTCGAGCCCCTGGTCGATGGGGAGCACGAGCAGCGTCCCGCCGCCGGGTCCGTAATCGTAGAGCAGCCGCTTGAGCCGCGTCCGCTTGCCTGGCGAGAGGCCCATGTCCTGGAGCCGGGGGCGCGCGACGCGCGGCCCGTGGGAAGGGGGGAGCTCGGCCGCGAGAGAGGCGACCGTCGGGGTCGCGTGAGCGCTCGGTTCCGCCATGAACGTCCTACCGAGGTCGAGTACCCGACCTCGACATTTAACGGTTGGTCCGAAGCTCGTTACGAGCCCGAGAAAAAATCGGGGGAGGGCGGGGGGGGCCGCCCTCCCCCAAGGGGGGTCGATGGGGGGTTGGGAAGGGTTTCGTCCTCAGTTCCCCGTGGTTTCTACGGGGAGAACACCGTCACCGTGGTCGGCACGCTCAGGGTCATCGCCGGGAAGAAGACATGGACCGTCGGGGTGAAGATCCCCACGCCCCGCACCGTGCAGGACATCTGGGGCATCGAGACGGTCACGCACCCGATCGGCACGTTGGTGTAGAGGAAGCCCAGCGGGGCCGCGCAGACCGCGCTCGGGGCGCTCTTGTGGAAGAACACCTGGGTCTGGAGCGTCAGGAGCTGGCCCACCGGCACCGTCGACGGGAGCGCGACGAGGGCCACACTGGCCGTGCACGTCGCGTTGGCGACCAGGGCGCCGGAGGCCGGCCCGCTGATCGGCGAGGGGACCGCGATCGGCGAGTGCGAGATGGGGCTCCCGCCGCTCGCGGGGAGCGCGGTGAGCGCCGCCCCGACCGCCATGAACATGGCGACCGCGGCGAGGCTGTGGGACAGCCAGGGAACGCTCATGCCAGGCCTCCGAAGGGCAGAAGGGTCCGGCGCAGCAGGGAAATCGGGCGGGGCCGCGAGCGGCTGGTCGCGTCGCTCGTCGGCCCCTGCTCCCGCAGCTCAAACTGGGTCCGGGCTCCGATCACGCCGTCGGCAAGGCTTTCTCCTTCACCGCACAGATTGTTGCCGGCGCGCAGGCAGGAGCGGCACCCTCGGACGTGGGTGTCCCAGCTGAACAGGGCGTCCTCGACCGCGAACGCGGCGAACTCGGCGACCATCAGTCGCTCCGTACCGCGTTGTCGGCCTGGATCGTTCGGCGGTTGGCGTTGATTCTCCGGGTCTTGTTCGATGGCATTTCAGACGACCTCGACCTATCATATGTCCGTTCTTTCCTGCCGGGTGTCGCGTCGGGGGGGGAGCTCCGTCAGAGCGGAAGGTTCTTGAACTGTCGGCGACAATCGCGACAACTGTCGGAGTTCTGACGGTGTCGCGACAAGCGCGGGAGGAGCTCGAGCGGGTCGTGCAGACCCTCGAGCGCGAGCACGGGGAGTGGACGGCCTCCGAGGTCGAGGAGGAGCTCGCCCGGCGGGCGCCGCTCGCTTACGGGAGCTGGATCGACGAGACACCGCAGCTTCGCTCTCGCCTCCGAGCGGTCCAGCGCTGGCGCATCGGCTCCCGGGGCCGCGGGGCTGGGGTGGGCGTGCGCCATCTGTTCCCCTACGTCTGGCCGGTCGGTGAACGTCAGCGCAAGGAGGTGGAACCGACCTTCGCGACCTCGGGGCTCCGAGCGTCGGGCAGCTGGAGGGTGTTCCTCTACAACTGCAGCCCGGAAGTCGTGCGGGATGTCCGTGTCTTCCTCGACCAGAGCGAGGTCGACTATGCCCCGTCCGTCCTCGAGGGTCGGTTCGCCGAGATCCACTGGCAGAAGGTGGACGCCATCCGGGCCCTGACGCTCGCCGAGGGGTCGGAGAGCTCGAACCACCCGCTCCGGGTCGAGTTCGTCATCGCTCGGGGGACGCGCCAGGCCACCGTGGACGGGGCGCTGACCCTCGACACCCGGCAGGGCTGGATCCACTTCCGCTCGCGCGACGGCCGGAACCGCGACCTCGAGTGATCCGCGGGGAGGGCTCCGGCGGTTCTCCAACCCCGACACGTTTCGACCCGCGCCCGACCATCAATCCTTAACCTCGCACACCGTTCCGGACTCCGGGAGTCCCCTCGTCCCGATGCGTCCCCAGGTGGTCATCGTCGGTACCATCGTACTGGACGCCATCCTCTTCGTGCTGAACCTGATCGTCGCGGCCCAGACCGGCAGCCACGCGGTGCTCTCCCAGGCGGTCTATTCGATCACCGACCTCGCCGGCGGGGTGTTCCTGCTGGGCGGGTTCGTCGCCGCCCGCCGACCGCCGACGCGCGAACACCCGTTCGGCCATGGGAAAGAGCGGTTCTTCTGGGCGTTCACCGCGTCGCTCGTCGCCTTCAGCGTGGCGGGACTGCTCGTCCTGACGAGCGGGGTGCAGCAGGTGCTCTCCCCAGCCCCGGTCACCCACCTGGACCTCGCCCTGTTCATCGTGGGCGGCACGCTGGCGGTGAGCCTCGCGAGCATCGAGATCACCTTGCGCGAGCTACGGCGGGATGCGACGACGATCGCCTCCCTGCTCGAGTCGGCCCACCAGGGGCTGAAGACGATCTTCTACCAGGACCTGGTCTCGGTCCTCGGGAGCGTCGTCGCCTTCGGCGGGATCGCGGTCGTCTACGTGACCCACAACCCGCGGATCGACGGTTGGACCGCCGCCATTGTGGGCGTCGTGCTGATCGCGATGGGCTTCGTTCTGGCCGCGGAGAACCGGGAGTACCTGATCGGCAAGGCGCTCTCCCCGGAGGCGACCCGGCCGATCATCCAGGTCGCGGAGAAGGACGTACGGGTGCGCAAGGTCCGGAGCGTGCAGTCGATGATGCTCGGCCCGGACGACGTCCTGGTGGCGATGCGGATCAACTTTCAGAACGGGCTGACGACCGACCAGATCGAGCAGGCGATCGACGAGCTCGGTCAGGCGATGCGCCAGGCGTTCCCGGCGCTCCGGCACCTGATCATCGAGCCCGAATCCTAGGCGCGCGATCCGACGAGGGCGGACTAGACCATCGCGCCGGCGACCCTCGCTCGCCGGAGGTCGCGGTAGCGCAAGAGCGTCAGGGCGACGAGCGCAGCGCCGATAGCCCCGAAGAACAGGTCCAGGCCCGTGGTCCCTAGCGCGGCGAACAGGCCGGTCGAAGCCGCCAGTCCGAGGATCATCCCGAGGCTGATCATCAAGGTGTAGACGGCCATCGTGGTCGCCCGGGTCAACGACTCGCTCAGGTCGGCGAGCGCGGCGAGCGCCGCCGGCCCGTAGGCGAGGGCCAGCAGGATGCTCACCCCGGCCGCCCCGAGGAGCACGGGCTGCGCGCCGAAGTTCGCGAGCAGCGCCGCGATGACCATCAGCAGGACGAAGCCGACCGTTCCCACGCTCATGAGACGGAAGCGGCCGAACCGGTCGGCCAGATGGCCGAGGTACGGTTGCGTGGCGAGCAGCACGAGACCGCCGCCGCCGATCAACGCCGCGAGATACCGAGCCGGCAGCCCCGCTCCGGTCGAGGCGGTCCCGAGAAAGACGAACGCCGTGCCGATGAGCATGTAGATCACCAGCCACGGTAGGACGACGCTTAGCACGTCCCGCCGGAGGACGGCGGCCCGAACCCGACTCAGGTCGAAGACGACCTTTCGAGCCACGAAGGCGGAGCCGGTCACCGAGGCCAGCGTGAAGGCCAGGCCTGCGACGAGCGCTGCCGAACCGAGCCGGAAGACCCACGGAAGGCTGTCGTTCGGCACCGCGTCGAGCAGCCCGAAGCCGATGGCAAAGCCGAGGATCCAGCCCAGGAGGTTCATCGCATCGAACAGCCCCATTTCCCGCCCACGCTCGGTCGCCTTCGCCCGGTCGCCGACGACCGCGAGGCTGGAGGCCAGGATCGCCCCGCTCGCCACCCCGAAGATCAGGTTGAGGGAGCCGAGGAGCCAGGGCGAACGCGAGAACGAGGCCACGGCGAGCGCCGCCGCGGCCACGACCATCCCCAGACGAAGCACCGGGAAGCGACCGTACCGGTCGGCCGCGAGCCCGGAAGCTAGGACCGTGGAGAACTCCCCGATCGGCGACAGCGCGGCGATCAGGCCGACCAGGCCGACCGAGCCGGTGTCGAGCCCCTGGGACCGCCCGAGGATGTAGGAAGCGAAGACCGAGACGGTGAGGCCAAAGCCGAACCGGACGAAGAAGGTCGCACCGAGGACCGCTCTCAGCTCGCGCTTCGGAGCGTCGGGCGGCTCGCTCTCGTCCACGACCGGTGCGTCACGGCCGCGGCGCGGAGCGCTCGATGAGCTCGATCCATACGTCGTTCGGGTCGAGGATGAAGGCGATGCGGCTCGTCCCGCCCTTCAGGCGGTACGGCTCCTTGGCGACCTTCCCTCCCCCTTTCCGGACCTTGTCGAGGAACCCGTCCATCCCGTCGACCTCGAAGGCGAGGTGGTCGAGCTGCTCGCCCGTTTCGAAGTCGTTCTTCCCGTCCCAGTGGGTGAGCTCGACGCGCGTGTCGGTCGCCGGATCGACCACGAAGGCGATCTCCGCGTGGTTCTCCTCGATCCGACGGCGGCGTTCGAAGGTGAGCCCGAGGACCTCGGTGTAGAACCGAAGGCTCGCGTCCATGTCGCGGACCGTGATCGAGGTGTGCAGAAAGCGCATCGGCCGAGGGTATGCGGGCCCCGGCCTTGAAAAGTTTCCCCGCGGCTCGGCGTCGGCTACGGGTGTCCGTAGCAGGCTCGGACGGGCGTGGCTCCCGGCGCCCAGCTCCTCTCGATCCGTGCGAACCCCACGCGTTCGAACTGGACGAGGTCGCCCGGGGTGGCCGTGCCGAGCGCGCCTTCCCCGAGGCCGGCGGTGTGGCTCCCGTCGACCTGAAGCAGGTCGACCGGCACCGCTTCCGACGCGCCGACCCATTGGACGCGGGGCAGGCGCCGGTTCTCGCGGCTCGTGAACTCGGCTACGACCCTCTCCGTGCTTTCGACCGAGGTCGGAAGTCGAAGGTTGATCAGGTCTTTGAGTCGGATCTCCTCGCCCGGGTGCGCGAGCAGGTCGCGTCGGGCCAGGAAGAATGCCGGTCCGGCGGCGACGGAACGTCGCCCCAGCTCCTCGCGCTCCGGGTGGTTCGGGAGCTCGACGTGGTCGAGCCCTGTCGGGTACCCCTGCACCTCGACGCGGACCGGCTCCGCCACGAACGCCCGCCGGGGGGTGACCGGGTCGATGATCGACCGGTTCTCGGCGTAGAGCGTCTCCGCCGGCACCTGGATGTCGGCGAGCGAGAGGCCGAAGGAGAGCGTGAATCGCTGGAGCGCCTGGCGTGAGATCCCCCGGCGATCCAGCGAGCCGATCGACCAGGTTCGCGGGTCCGCCCAGCCGTCGTAGAGGCCGGACCTCACTTCCTGGTACGACTTGCTCTTCGAGATCTTCGCCTCGCGCACCATGAGGAGGCCCCAGTGCAGGAACGGGGGGCCGGTGACGCCGAACAGCTTCCAGAGGTACTGCTCCATCCGGTCCTCCATGACGAGGTCCTTGCCCCGGAGGACGTGCGTCACACCGAGCTCGACGTCGTCGACCGCCCAGGAGAACTCGAGCGAAGGCCAGACGCGGAACTTGTGACCGACCCGAGGGTGGTCGAGGTCGGAGATGCGGAACAGGACCCGGTCCCGGAACGCCGGGTCCGGGTCGGCCATATCGGTCTTGAGCCGGAGCACCGCCTCGCCGGGCTGGAGCGACCCGCCCAGCATCGCCTCCCATCCCTCCAGCGCTTGCTCGAGGCTCTGAGCGCGCTCGGGGCAGGCCCGACCGAGCTTGCGGTTCTCCCGGAGAAGCTCCACCGGGCAACGGCAAACGTACGCCGCGCCTAGTTCGATGACGCGCCGGGCCCACGGGTAGTGGTTCGGGATCAGGTCGGACTTGTAGTAGACCGCGTCCGGCACGACGCCCGCCAGCTCGATGTCGTGCCGGATGACGTCGTAGAGCTCCGCGTCGACCCGTTTCTGCTCCGAACCGGCCGTATCGTCGAAGACGAGGAGAAGCTTTCCTCCGTACCTCTCCTGATAGTACTGGTTCACGAACAGCATCCGGGCGTTGCCGATGTGAAGACTTCCGGAGGGGAACGGCGCGAGCCGGAGCACGACCTTGCCCGGCACGGCACCCTCCAGCGGGGGAAACTCGCCCGTCGACGATGTGGGCCGTCGCGGGGCTTCGGGCTCCGGGCCCCCGAGGGCGTCGAGCGCGGACCGCTGTTCGGCCGGGGTCAGCTTCGCGGCCGCACCCACCGCGGCGCCGATGGCGACACCGACCGCACCGGTGTCCGATCGGAGGTCGGGGTACGTGGCCAGGATCCGAGAAAGGATCGGACCGGGGCGAGGACTCCCGCCGTGCTCTAGGGCGTTGGCCAGGACGAGCCGCCGGATCCGAGCTTCGACCTCCGGGGCGACCGCCATCGGCCTGCCACCGGCCCTCGGGTTAAGACGGTTCGCGCGAACGTTGGCGTCGCGGCGCGGGAGCTGGGGCGGGCTCCTCGCGCGCAGGACGTCGACCCGCGATCGCCTCGCTGATCGTCAGTTCGCCACGGAGCACCCGGTCGGCCGCCGATCGTGAGATCGTCAGCTGCCCGCCGCTGTGTTCCCGGCTGAGTCGTTGGAGGTTGGCGATGTCCCCCGGAGTGATCGAAACCGGAATTCGGCCGGAGACCGGTCGACCTTCCGTGCGAGCGATGGCCGCGGCCGCCATCGCGTCCCGGGGTCGCCGTCGACCTCGAGGGGTTGTTCCAGCTTCGTTGACGAGCTCGATCCGCTGGTGCGCGCCGTGGAGGGCGTTCAGTATCCGGTCGCGCGACGGTCGGTCGCCGCTCCCCACTCGGATGCGGACGCTCCGCCCTGCGAAGGCGCGTTGGAGTTGGTGGCCTAGCCGCACGACCTCCTCCGGGGTCTCTACGTTGCCCTCGGCGATGCGGGCGTCCCCGAGCAGGACGGCAAAGCCCGGGCGTGGCCCGGGATCGATGCCCAGGATCAACTCCCCAGCGCCGGCGGCGCTGAGCGAGGCCTGCACCACCGCCCAGAGGGCGGTGCGGTCGCCCTCGGGAGGAACGGGGACGACGTTGGGGTGATGGATCTGCGGTGCCTCCTCCGGGGTCGTCAGGACGGCGGCGGCCCGATCCGGGATCCGTTCGCCAGGCACGAGGCTCACGGCAGGGATTCTACGTTCACGCAACACCGCCGCGAGCTCGGCATACAGCGCAGGGTCTCGCGTTACGAGGGCCACGCTGCGGGGTCTCAACGGTCGCTCCGACGAGACTATACGCATTATACTTTGCCGGGCCATGCTCACCTGCCCCTCGTGCGGAGCCCCGGTCGAGGAAGGTGCCCTGTTCTGTCCGGCCTGCCGTCGGACGGTTCCTCAGCTCGGCCCTACCGCCTTCCCGGTCCTCTCGCCGACCACGACCGGGGGGCTCGGCCTGCCGCCGTCGCCACCCCCTCCCGCAGCCCCTCCCCCGCCGGACTGGATCCCCCCCGGGCTCGTCGGTAAGGCCCTCCACTGCCCTCGCTGCAACACCCTCATATCGACGAGGGCCGTGGTCTGCCCCGCATGCCTCAGCGCCCTGCCGCTACCGGCCGCGGACGCCGGGGGCTCCGTACCTCCGGGATGATCCGGATCGCGCACGAACGGATCGGAGACCTGTTCGCGGCCGCCGCCGTGGAGTCGCGGGGACCGCACCCCGAGCTCGCCCACCGGTACGTCCGGCTCGCTCGGCGCATCGGCATGCGGTACAACGTTCGACTACCGGTGGAGTACCGTGAACTCTACTGCCGAGCGTGCTCGTCGTTCTGGTCGGAGGGGGTCACGGTTCGCACTCGGCTGCGCCAGGGACGCCGAGTGCGAACCTGCCTTCTCTGCGGCGCCACCCGCCGGGCACGGATCCGCGCCGCGCCTCGTCTATCGGAGCGACCGCCGAGCGGAGAGTTTCGCGTGGCTCCGCAGTCGGCCGCCGTGCTGAGCGAGGCACCGTCCGGGCCCGGCGATGCCGACCAAGAGTCGGAGGAAGAGGAATAACCCAGTCCGTCCGTCCGGCCCTCGGTGCCGGGGTAGCCGAGCGGCCAAAGGCGGCAGACTCAAGATCTGCTCTCGAAGGAGTACCCAGGTTCGAATCCTGGCCCCGGCATCCCGACCGATCGCGTCGCGCCGAACTCCTCTGACCGGGGCATGGCGGTCTGGAAGGGAGGTCCTACGGTCGGGTGTCCGCCGGGAGCGCCGCCGATAACCGTGCAACCGAATTCTTCGAGAACGACGGCCT
Organism: Thermoplasmata archaeon; assembly: GCA_022750195.1. GTDB lineage: Archaea > Thermoplasmatota > Thermoplasmata > Lutacidiplasmatales > UBA184 > Lutacidiplasma. The sequence continues at coordinate 146,465 of JAKIWE010000001.1, forward strand.
TCGCCGAGCCGGCCCTACCGCCTCTGCTCGGACCGCGGAGGGGCCTTGGACGAGCTGAGTCGGTCGCGCACCACGGGTGCTACCTCGGTCCCCAGGAGTCGGATCGATCGTAACATGGTCTCGTGGGGGATGGTAGCGACTCCCATCTGGAAGGTCAGGCGCGTGATGCCTCCGAGGTCCTGGCTGACTCGAACGATCTTCTTTGCGACGGTGGGCGGGTCCCCGACAAGAAGGGCGCCGTCCGGCCCGCGCTCAGCTTCGAAACGAGCGCGGGACATCGGGGACCATCCACGCTCCTTCCCGATCTGGTTGATCGTGTAGGTGAAGCCGGGGAGGAAGTCGTCGGCGGCCTGCTGGTCCGACTCCCCCAGAAAACCTACCGAGTGGAGCCCGACCTGGAGCCGCTCGGGGGGGTGGCCGGCGATGCGGCCCGCCTCCCGATAAAGGTCGATGAGGGGCCGGAACCGTGCCGGAGGCCCCCCGATGATCGCCACCATGAGTGGGAGGCCCAGCCGTCCCGCGCGTTCGAAGGAGCTTGGGGTGCCTCCGACCCCGACCCAGATCGGCAACGGATCCTGCACGGGCCGCGGATACACCGCCTGGCCCGTCAACGCGGGACGGTGCTTGCCCGACCATCGGACCTGAATGTTCTTCCGGAGAGCGAGCAGGAGGTCGAGCTTCTCCGCGAACAGATCGTCGTAGTCCTCGAGGCGATAGCCGAAGAGCGGGTAGGACTCCACGAAGGAGCCGCGGCCCGCGACGATCTCGGCGCGTCCGTGGGAGATCAGGTCCAGGGTGGCAAACTCCTCGAAGACCCGGACCGGGTCGGCCGCGCTGAGGACCGTGACCGCGCTCGTGAGCCGGATCTTTCGGGTTCGGGCAGCCGCCGCCGCGAGGATAATGGTCGGGGCGGAATCCAGGAACTCTACCCGGTGATGTTCGCCGACGCCGAAGACATCGAGCCCCACCCGTTCCGCCAGTTCGATCTCCTCGAGGAGCTGGTCCATCCGCTCCACGGGCGGGACGTTGAGACCGGTCGCAGGGTCCGGGATCGAGCTCGCGAAACTATCGATGCCGAGCTCCACGGGATCTCACCACCTCGGCGAGTTCGAGCACGGCGCGAATCTCCGAGGAACGGAACGGACCGTGGCGCGGGGGAGAGGCCGGAGCCGGAATGAGACTGCCCCCATCACCGCGCCTTCCGCGCCGCGGATCGGACCCCACCCCCGGCTCGAGCTCACTTCACCGTCGAGGCTTGCAGGGCCTTGAGGAGCGGGACGAACTCGTAGAGACCGGTGTGGAGCCGGCCGTTCACGAAGAACGTGGGGGTATCGCCCACAGCGTCCTCCTCCGCGAGCTCGATGTCGTCGTCGACGCGCCGGGCGGCGTCGCCCGCTTTCAGGTCGCGCTCGAAGTGCACCATGTCCACGGGAAGGCTTCGCGCGATTTCCCGAAGCTCGGCGTCGCCGAGTTCCCCCTGGTGCTGGAACAGACGGTCGTGCATCAGCCAGAACTTGCCTTGGAGCCCGGCGGCCTCCGCGGCTTCGGCGGCGGCGCGGGATCGCGGGTGGAGCTTCGGCTGAGGATAGTTCCGGAACGCGAAACAGAGTCCGTCCCCGAGCTCGCGGAGGAGCTCGTGCACCGTCGCGGCGACGTGGCGGCAGTGGGGAGACTCGAAGTCACCGTACTCGAGCAGCTGGTGCGGGGCGCTGAGCGGTCCGAGGATGTGGTCGCGTTCCTCGACCGGCAGCGAAACATCGGGGAGTTCTTCGGCCATAGATGGCGCGGGCATGGACCGGGCTCGGACTTGCCCTTTTCGCTCGCATCGGTTCGAGGAGTTCCCGGACCCAGCGTCTCTTGGAAGCCCGGTGCGGCGGCGGGGACCTCCTATTCAGGGCCGACCGAGTGATCGATGGGGATGCCGTCGCGGACCGCGCCCGACACGGTGCAGTAGTCGGGGAAGATGCGGACGCACTGCTCGAATCGGGCGCGGTCCGCCTCGTCCAAGGGTCGCGTCGAGATCGCGACCGTCAGGCGACGAACGCGCCGTCGCCCCTGGTCGTTCACGCCCACGAGCACCGTGACGGTAGTGTGCAGCGGAGTGGCTCTGACCCGCGCACGTTCCAGGGTGTTCACGAGCGTCGAGCTCATGCAGTGCCCGACGGCCATCGCGAGGGCCTGGGTCGGATTCGGACCGTGATCCGCCCCCACGGGGGGCGGTTCGTCGACGGTCAGCCCGCCGAACGGCGCCTCGGCGAATCGCACCGTGAACTGGTATTTCTCGACCTGATCGAGCTCGGTTCGACTGTCGGCCGCCGACATGCCGGCGGCACGAGGGGCCGCTACTTGAGCGGTGTGACCGTGCGCGCGCCGGGAACGCGTTAGCAACCCAGGTCGAACTGCGAGCGCGACCACCCGACCTTCGGCGGAATCCGGCCGAGGCTAAATGTAGGCGAGTCCGCTCCGTGGCCGAGGGGGGATAGCTCTGTCCTTCGACCCCGACGAACCGTTCGCCGACCCGAAGCTTCTCGCCGCGGTCATGGACGGCCTCACACAGTTCGAGTTCAAGTTGTACGGGCGGATTCCTCGACGACAGTACCGTGGGGAGCCGACGAAGTACGAGTTCGACCTCAATCTCGGCGTGATCCACTTCACCGAGGAGGACTTCCGTCGACTCAGCGTCTTCTTCGAGGAGACGAATCGGAGGTGGGGGACGGCGATGACCTTCTGTGTCTACCCGGCGAAGGAGAGCAACCGCGAGATGATCCTGAACGTCCGCGGGTCTCGGCTGGCCCCCTCCGAGCTCGACTGAGGACCGTTTCCCGGTAGGCGGGGTCGGTCCGACGGCGCAGGACCGTGCTAACCTGTCGGACGGGAAAGCCGTCAAATAGCGGAATTATTCTGCAACCTGTCAAATGGTTCCGATCCCGTCGCTCGTACCTCGCTCCGCCGTCGTCGCCTCGTTCGAGCATCTCACGGTGGCCGAGGCGTTCTGGAACACCGCGCGCGCGGCGTGGCTCCGGGGGAAGGGGGACTGCCGGAACATCGGTCTGACCAATGCCCAAGCCTCGGTGCTGTTCGCGGTCGGCTTCCGGGGTCCGATCTTCCCGTCGGAGCTCGCCCGCCAGCTCGGCCTTTCCCGCCAAGCGACCTCGAGCGCGATGAACCATCTCGAGCGGCAGGGCCTCGTGCGCCGGGCGCACTCCGAGCAGGACCGCCGCCGTGTCCCCGTCGCCTTCACGGACAAGGGGCGGCGGAATTTCGAGCGGCTTCGCTCCCGCCAGCATGCGATCCATCGGGCCATCAACGGCGCCTTTTCGGGCTCGAAGCGATCGACCGCCCTCGCCGTGCTCTCCACCATCGCGAAGGAGATCGACCCCGCGCGAACCGTGCCGACCTATCCGTGTGCCCTCTGCACGAGGGAACGAGCTAGGCGGAGAGGCGGTGCATGAGCGGTGCGACGTCCCCCTCGCCGGGCGCACCCGACGCGAGCGCTGGCGGACATCACGCTCAATGGGAGAACGTCACCTGGCTCACCGGCGCTGCGGCGGCGTTTGCCGCGACCGGGATCTTCCTGAGTCTGCTCATGGGAGCGCTCGACCAGTTCGTGGTCCTGAACGCGCTCCCCAACATCGTCACGGAGCTCGGCCAGCCGAACGGGATCACCTTCGTCGTGAGCGCCTACCTCATCACCTCGACGGTCGCCACGCCGGTGTTCGCTCGGCTCTCGGACATCGGCAGCCGCCGGAACATCTTCCTCATCGGCATGGGGATCTTCATCGGCGGGTCGATCCTCGCCGGTTTCAGCCAGAACCTCAACGAGCTCATCCTCTTCCGTGGGATCCAGGGATTCGGCAGCGGTTGCTTCTTCCCGGTCGGGATCAGCATCATCGCGGTCGCCTTCAGTCCCGAGCGACGCGCGCGGCTCACCGGCGCGTTCTCCGGCGTGTTCGGCATCGCGACCGTCGCCGGTCCGTTCCTCGGTGACTACATCGTCGTGCACACGACGTGGCGGTGGGTGTTCTACATCAATATCCCGATCGGCGTCCTCGGCATGCTCGTCATCGGAACGACGCTCGGGGCGCTGCGACCGGCCAAGAGGGAGAGCTTCGACCTGTTCGGCGCGGGCCTGCTGGCGGGCTGGGTCGGGGCGCTGATGTTCGCCTTGTTCCAGGTCTCCGACGCGGGTTGGGCCTGGACCGACCCCCGCATCCTCGGCCTTCTCGTGGCGGCCGTGGCGCTCTTCGCAGTGTTCGTGCCCCTCGAACTCCGCCTGGAAAAGCCGCTCGTCCCGCTTCGCCTCCTTAGGGATCGGGTCGTCGCCGCGAGCAGCACCGTCTCCGCGCTGACCCGGGGCACGGTCTTCCCGCTGCTGACGCTCATCTCGGTGTACGTCGGGATCGTCATTTACCACGGCGGCGCCGGCTCGGCCGACGCCGTCCGCAACATGCTCTACTTCCTCGCGATCCCCCTCGTCTTCGGAGCGCTCGTCGGCGGCCAGTTCCTTACGCGAGTGAGCTACCGCACCTTGGTCACCGGCGGCATCGCGATCACCATCGCTGGGCTCATCTTCCTCACCCAGGTCCAAGCCTCGACGCCGCTGTGGACCTTCTGGCACGGCTTCCTACCGGTGGGAGGGGTGATCCTTCCGCTGATGCCGATCGGTTTCGGCCTCGGCCTCACGTTCGGCGCGACCACCATCTCCGTCCAGTTCCGGGTCCCTCCGAAGGACGTGGGCCAAGCGACCGGACTCATCCAGTTCCTCGGCACGCTGGGGGCGGCGGTCGGCCTGTCGCTCTTCTCGGTCGCCCAGTCGTGGCGGTTCGGCGTCCTCAAGCCCTCCCCTCCTCCCCCTTGCCTCGGCACTCCGAACGTGTGCGGGCCGATCGCCGCTGGGTACAATCAGGCGCTGCTCAACGCGGTCGTCACGTCGTACGTGAACGTGTTCACGGTCATGCTCGTGCTCTGCGGGGTCGCGCTCGTCGCCTCGCTGTTCCTGAGCGGACGCTTGCCCAAGACCGCGCCGTCCGCCTCCGGCCCGTCGCCGGTCGAATCGTAGGCAGCCCGCTCGACGGGAGAGCGAGCGACTCGCCAGCCGCGCGACGGACGGTCCGGGCGACCGATTCTCGCCGGTGATAACGAGGCCGTATGGGGCAGGAAAGTCTAAGAGTCCCTGCGGCAAGGAAGCCGCGATGGGAGGGCTCCCGGCGGCGCCACGAGGGTGTGTCTGCCCCCCGCCGACCGGCCGCCGTGCCGCGCTCTCCTTGGGGGCCTCGATCGCGATCGCCGCGACGTTCCTCGTCCTGCTCGGCGGGGCCACGCTGCCCGGCACCTCGCATCCGCATCTCCTGCGGGTCGCCTCGAGCACGACCACGGCCGCCGCGGCCCCGAGCCTCGCTCCTACCCCCTCGATCTACCACTCTCCCCAGCTCGCGCTGGGCACGAGTGCCTCCCCTACGACCATCTGCGCTCTCGGCTCGTCGACCTGCCAGGTCGGCACCGGGGTGAGCCGGGTCACACTCGCCGCCCAGACGACGGCCGCTCCAGCGCCGTACTGGCCGGACGTCCAGGTCGCCTTCGTCATCGAGACGACCGCCTACGACGGCACCTTCGACCACTACAATTCGTTCTACGGCAACGACCCGTGCGCCATCGCCTCGAGCGGGCAGGGTCCGCTGTGCGAGGAGTCGAACGGCGTGCCGTTCTTCATCAACAACGCCCAATCCATCGCGGCGGCGATCCAGATCGCGAACCCTCACTCGAACGTCTCCTTCGCGATGGTCGACTTCTTCGGCACCGACGACGACTGGAACGACGGCCCCGGCGACTCGTGGAAGTACCACGTCGACATGGCCGACTTTGTCGGACCTTCCGAGTTCGCCAGCGACGTGATCTCGAACTTCAAGGACGTCCAGCTCACCGAGGCGAACGGCTACGGCTGCATCTGCGGCCTCGACGACAACTTCCTCCACTCCTCGTCGATCACGGCCCTCTACGGTACCATCATCGGAAGCGGGCTAACCTGGTCGGCGAACACGCACCACGTGATCGTCCTGATGGGCTCCGCCGCCCCCCGCGACCCTTCCTACCAGGAGAACTACTGGGTCAGCGGCTTCGACCACTGCTGCTCGGGCGCGGGAGCGTACGGCGGCACGTGCGAACCGTCGTACGTCTTCGACACCGGCGTCTCCCCGAACTGCGAGGGGTGGGTCAAGAGCCAGGACGGCAACATCACCCACTCGATCGCGGCGCTGACCCGGACCTCCCCCACCTGCACCGACTCGATCGGGCACACCTGCACCGTCGATGTCATCGATTATTGGGATACCCCGACGGACCCGTACTCCAAAGGATGGCCCACCGACCCCGGCTATCCTTCCGGGGCGGCCGGGGCCGGTCCGGGAGGGTCGACGGTGATCGTCGACGCCGACCGCATCCTGGTGGCGGGCTGTGACCTCGCCGCCGCCACGGGCGGAAGTTGGGACGGGCCCGCCTACTTCACCTGCCCCTCCGGCGCCTCGGGAACCCTCCAGTACGTCCCGCACGGCTCCCTGAGCTCGCCGTACACCCAGAACCCCTCGCTGTTCGCGGCCATCCGCCAGATCAGCTTCGGACCGGTCTACACCACCCTGGTCGCGAAGGGCGGGAACCAGCCTCTGTTCACCTACGTGCCCCCTTCGAACTTCCATCTCGCTCCGTCTCCGGAGTTCACCGCCGCCTGCAGCACCCCGACCGGATTCTTGCACACGTGCCAAACCATCCCGCAGATCATCCACACGAACGGCGTCACCTACCTGGGGTGGAACTGGAGCACCAACGCGACGGACAACGTGCTCTACGTCGGGGACACCTGGCTCGCGTCGTTCAATGTGGTCAACGCCGGACCTCCGTACGGGTTCGTTCCGGTGATCGCCTGCGCCTCGGTCGCGTGCAAGATAGACGGGAGCGCGCCGGTCGGCGGCTACTACTCGTGGGCCGCGTTCTTGCCCGGCAACTCGACGACGCTCACTTACCTCTCGTTCCCGCCGGCCCAGGTCCACGTCCTCGAAGCGACCGCCGCCCCGCTCCCGGTCACCGGACCTCCCTCGCCTCCGGTGTTACCGCCGGGCATCCCGTTGCCCCTCCCCACGCCCGCGCCGGTGATCGTGCCAACGCTCACCGTGATCGGTCAGGGCGTAGCGAACTTCTCCTTGCAGGCGGCCGCCGCCGGATTCCTCGGCGCCGGCTTCATGCGCGTGGGGATGAAGAACCGCCCGATCGCCCTCGCCGTCGCGGCGAAGAGCGGGTTCAAGGGCTCCAAGTTCGACCGGGCCAAAGCCGACGGTGCGTCGGCCGGTGTCGGCCGTTTCGACTGACCCCTTCCGGCGAGGCCGACGTGGCCTGGGCCCCTCGGAGCGGTTTGCCTTCTTAGCGGACGATGGAGAGCCTCGGGAAGCTCCCGCGAGCGCCCGCCCTGCGAACCGGACACCGGCCCCGAGGTGACGACGGCCCTAGGCTCGCGCGCGATCCCTCAGGCCAACGGCGTGACGAAGGTCGGCACGTAGTCGGAGGGTAGGCGGCCGACGATTGGGATGGGGTGGCGACAGGCCTTGCATCGATTCTGCGCGTCGAGGTTCCAGCCGCGGATCATGAACCCGTACCGTTCGACGGCGACCGCCCCGCACTTCGGGCAGTAGGTATGCTCCAGCCGGTGGCCCCAGACGTTCCCCAGGTAGGCGTACTCGAGACCCTCCTCCTTGGCGATCCCGTGGAGCCGCTCCAGCGTCGCGATAGGGGTCTCGGGCAGGTCGAGCATCTTGTAATCCGGATGCCACCGGAGCAAGTGGAACGCGGTCTCCGGGCCTAGGTGCTCCCGTACGTAGCGAGCGAGGCGGCGGAGCGTCTCAGGATCGTCTCCCACCTGAGGAACGATGAGGTTCGTCACCTCTACGTGGACCCCTCGACGCTGGAGCTCGACCATCGTCTCGAGGATCGGCGCGGGGCCCTTGGCGGTGATGTACTTGCGCATGAACCCCTCCTCGCCGCTTCCCTTGAAGTCGACGCTGACGGCGTCGAGGTGGGGGGCGAGAAGCTCGACGGCCTCGGGGCTCATGTAGCCGTTCGTGACGAAATTGGCGAAGAGGCCCCGTCGTTTCGCGAGCGCGATCACGTCGAGCGCGTACTCGATGAAGATCGTCGGCTCGTTGTAGGTGAACGTGATGCCCTGGCAGTCGAGCCGCTCCGCCCATCGGACCGCGTCCTCCGGGGAAAGGTCCCGGCCGCTGACCAGCTGCTCCTGCGAGATCTCCGCGTTCTGGCAGTACTGACAGCGCCAGTTGCATCCCACCGTGCCGATGGAGAAGACGCGCGAGCCGGGCCGGTAGTGGGAGAGGGGCTTCTTCTCCACCGGGTCGACCTGGACAGCGGCGGCGCGACCGTAGGAGAGCAGCTCCAGCTTGCCGCCCTCGTTCTTGCGCACGAAGCAGAAGCCGTGAGAGCCCGAGGGGATCACGCAGTACCGGGCGCACGCGGTACAGCGGACCTTCCCACCGGCGAGCGGCTCGTACAGCAAGGCCGGATGCGCCATCGACGGCCCTCGTCGTCAACACGACCGCCGGAGCGATAGCATTGTCGTCCATAGCCGTCACCGCTGGGCACGGGTCGGTAGAATCTCGCGGGGCCACGTACGGGGTCCCGAGAACAATCAATGCCTACCCGAAGTTCGGCGCTCCGCTCGGCGGTCGGGGTCGGGTACGGGCCGAGCCGAAGGTCGAACGCATGCCCGCACGCAAGGGTTCAAGTGGCGGACGACGTGCATCTTGCGTGGGCCCGTCCCCGGATCCCGCGGCGAGCGCGGAGGCGATCGAGCGTGAGGTATCGCAGCGGATCGCCCCGGACGCGGCGCTCCTTGCGCGACTCAAAGCCACGCGTCAACGACTGGTCGAACGATCGGAGGCGGAGGCGCGTCGGCAGCAGATCCCCCTCGTCCGGACGGTGATCGCCGGCAGTGCGGCGCGCGGGACGTTCCTCAACGACCGTCTGGACATCGACTGCTTCCTGCTCTTTCCTCCCGACACTCCGCGCGAACGGCTCGAGAAAGAGGGCCTAGCGCTCGGGCGCGCGCTCCTCGAGGCGCCCGAACTGCGGTACGCCGAGCATCCGTACCTTCGCGGGACGTTCGAAGGGTTCACCGTCGAGACGGTCCCCGGCTTCGCGATCACCGACCCGTCCCATCCGTTGAGCGCCGTCGACCGAACGCCGTTCCATCAGGCGTACCTGGCCGCGCACCAGAGCCCTGCGATGGTCGACGAGGTGCGGCTCCTCAAACAGTTCCTTCGAGGGCTCGGAGTCTACGGCTCGGAGTCACGCACGACGGGCTTCTCCGGCTACCTCGTCGAGCTCTTGGTCCTGCGGTTCGGGAGCTTCCGGTCCGTACTGAACGAGGCTCGCTCCTGGCGGATCCCGGTCCATCTGCTCGAAGGCCGTCCTCCTCCGAAAGGCGTTCCTGAGGAGGTGGCTCTTGTCCTGGTCGACCCGGTCGATCCGCACCGGAACGTCGCCAGCGCCCTGTCCCGACGGAACCTCGGACTGTTCATCCTGGCCTCCGGGGAGTACGTCGACCGCCCCGACCGCCGGGCGTTCGATCGACTTCTCCCCCTGTCGATCGAGCGCGCGACCGCGCTCGAAAAGATTGCCCAGCGGGGGACCTACGTCGTCGGACTCGAAATGGACCGCCCGGAGCTGGTCGACGATGTCCTCTATCCGCAGATCCGCAAGGCCGCACGGGCGCTGGCCGCCGAGGCCGAACGCCTGGGATTCGTCGTCGTAGGTGTCGCGTCGGGCGCAGGCCCGAAGCGGGCCCTCGTACTGCTGGAGACGACCTCCGAACGGCTGGCGCCCGTGGAGGTCCGCAAGGGCCCTCCCGCTGGGATCGACCGAACGGGCGAGTTCCTTTCGAAATGGTCTGCGACGGGCACCGACGTGCTGCAAGGCCCCTACGTGACGGAGGAGGGGAACCTCGGGGTAGAGGTTCTACGGCGGACCACGAACGTGACCGAGCTCCTCGGCGCGGCCCTCGGGCGGCTCCCCCTGGGAAAGGACCTGCGCGAGCGGGTCGCTCACGCGCGCGTCGCCGCGTGCGCGGAACTCGCCGAGGGCCCCGACCTCTCGAGCGCCTTGGCCGACCTATTGGCCAAGCAGCTCCCGTGGCGTAGCTGGTCGACGGCGCCCTAGACCGGGGACACGTTCAGGAACAAGAACCAGAGGCCGAGCCAACCGAGAAGTTCGACCACGATCAGGCCCGCCCAGTCGCCGCGGGTATACTCGTGCGCCTGCGGTCGCAGCCTCTGGATGATGGTAGGCGAGAAGGCGATCACGCCGATCCCGACGAGCAGCGGGAGGAACAGGAAGGTCGTCGTGGACCGGTCGTACGCCCACGATACGACGGCGAGACCTACCGTGATCACGAACGCGACGGCGAGCGCGAGCGACTGCTCGAGCTCGTGGACGATCCACTTGAGCTCATCGAACTCCGGGAACTGGAAGTGGTGGCTTTCCTCCTCCTTCGCCTGCTCCTCGGTCCGGCGTCGAGCCTTCTTCGCCATCGGCTAGCGGCCCCCGGCCGCCGCGATCGCACGGTCGTACAGGGCCCCTGCGTGGTAGGAGGAGCGGACGAGCGGGCCCGCCTCCACCCCGGCGAAACCCTCGGCCAGCGCCCGTGCCTTCAGCCGCTCGAACTGCTCCGGCGTCACGTACTCGTGGACCGCCCGATGCTCCGGGGACGGCCGCAAATACTGCCCCAGCGTGAGCAGGTCGACGCCGGCGTCCCGGAGGTCGCGGAACGCCGCTTCGAGCTCCTCCTCCGACTCGCCCAGGCCCAACATCAGCGAGCTCTTCGTGACGGGTCCGGTGCCGAGAGCGCCCTTCGCCCATCGTAGCACCTCGAGGGAACGGTCGTAGGAGGCCCGCCGGTCGCGAAGCTCCGGCGAGAGGCGCCGGACCGTCTCGAGGTTGTGGGCAACGACGTCGGGCGGTCGCGCAAGGAGCCGGTCCCAGGCTCCCCGGTTGCCCGCGAGGTCACCCGCGAGGAGCTCGATCTGGGTCGTCGGGCTCACGGCCCGGATCCGGTCAACGGTCTCGGCGAGCTGGGCCGCGCCCCCGTCGGGCAGGTCGTCGCGACAGACCTGGGTGAGGACGATGTACCGGAGTCCCCAGGCTCGGACCGCCTCCGCCACCCGTGCGGGTTCGGTGGCGTCGACCTTCCCGTGGCTGGAGCGGGTGGCGACGGCGCAGAAGGTGCACCGGCGAGAACACTCGGTCCCGAGGAGCATGATCGTGGCGTGGCCGGAGGACCAGCACTCCGGGAGGTTCGGGCAGCGGGCCTCCTGGCAGACCGTGCCGAGCCCGAGCTCGCGTAGGACCCCGCGGACCTCGGGGTAGACGACGCCGCCCGGAGGACGTACGCGGATCCAGCCCGGGAGCCGCTCGAGCGGCGCGGGAGGGTTCGGAAGGGAAGCGGCCGAGGCCACGGGCGTGCGACCGGCGGGGCTATGTTAGCGTTTGCGAGCGCCTTTCGCCCCCGCCCGCGCCTCGAGGAGCGTCGTGAGGAAGCTCGCGGGGATCTCGTCGAGCGCGAGCCGCGCCGACTCGCCGTCGCGGACCGTCTCCGCGGTGAGGAATCCTTCCCGCTCGAGCTCCTTGACTGTTCGCCAGAAGGTCACGCGGCTGACCGGCTTCTCGTGGTACTCTTCCGCGAGGAGCGCGTACAGCTGACGGACCTTCTCCGTGGGGGCGGTCGATTTCGGCCCTTTGAGCGACCGGGCCACCGCGAGTAGGACCAGGAGGGAGAGCGGCGGCAGCTCCTCGAGCTTCGATTCCGTCAAGGTCGGATACAGGGAGCCGCGCGCGGCTCGAACGTGCTCGGGGGCGATGGCGCCGCCCCCCTCGCTCTCGGCGATGCGGGCAGCCCCCACCAGGATCTCGAGGGCAAAGCGCGCGTCCCCGGAGGTCGCCGCCGTCCGCGCGATCTGCTCCAGGGTCTCCGCGTCGAAGCTCCCCGGGCGCAGGCCGAGCTCCGCACGGTACGCGAGGATCTCCTGCAGCGCCTCCTGGTCGTAGCGTGCCAGCTGGAGCCGGTGCGTGACTCCGAAGCTGGACCGGCTCGCCGCGTCGAGGTACGGGAGCACGTCCTCCGGCGAGACGAGGAACAGCGATACCGAGCCGAGTCGCACCTCCGATGGGCGGGACAGGAGGTAGACCAGTTTCGTCCCCTGGCGGACCAGCGCGCTCACCTCGTCGAGCACGACGAACAGGTGTCGGGGATTGCGACGCACGCCTTGCTCGAGGACGTCAAGCATCTCGGAGAGGGCGTACCCCCGATCCGGCAGCGACACCCCGACGCCGCGGAGCAGCTCGAGAAGGACCGTGCGGTCCGTCGCCCGACGCCAGCAGTTGATGTAGATCGGCAGCGGCGCGAGGCCGTTGAGCTTCCCGCCACGGTTCAGCTCCTCCCCAAGTCGTTTGGCCAGCAGCGTCTTGCCGCTGCCGATCCCCCCGGTGACGAGCTGATGGTACGGGAGCCCCTTGCCGAGCGACTCGCGGTACCGCCGGAGGAGGAGGCCGACCTCCGTCTCTCGCCGGACGAGCTTCGTGGGTACGTACGACGGGTCGAAGGTCTCCTCGTGCAGTAAGATCCGGGCCATGGTGATTCCGTCGGGGGTGACCGGCAGGGTGGCTTAGTTTCTCCGGCCCGCCCGGCGGCGCGCGGGACGCCGAGTCCGGCCAAGCCGGGGGCGTAGGTGGCGGTCGAGCTGATCGACCACCTCTGCGAGCGGAGCGGCGGCATCCACCACGATCCAACGCCCCTGCCGCGCGAACCGACGGTACGCTTTTGCGGCGGCTTGAAGGGCACCGAGCCGTTCGATCGGGCTCCGTTCGCCCCGGCCCCGGTCGACCCGTCGGAGCCCCTCAGGGGCCGAAAGTTCGAGTAGGGCTACGCGATCCGGGGCGACGGCGACCTGGTGCTGGAGCTTCGCCAGCTCCCGACGGGGTCGTGCGGACAGCCGCTCGCCCTGGTAGACGAGCGTCGAGTAGAACGAACGGTCCTGCAGGACGTCGATCCCTGCGGCGAGGTCCCGTTCGAGGGCCGGTCGGGCGAGGAGCCGGTCCAGCGTGAAAAACATGGCGGCCAACGCAGGATGGTCGGGTCCTGCCGCAACGGCCTGCCGCCCCAACACTGGGTCGGAGGGCTCGCGACGTCCGGCGACTTTGAACCCGGCCCGCTTCCAGCGTCGAAGGAGGGCGCGCTGAACGGAGGTCTTGCCGGCTCCGTCGATCCCCTCGAGGACCAGCAGGCGCCCTCGCGAAGGCTTGGGCGGCGTCATGGGCTGCGTTGACGGTCGACGATCGGCGTGAATCCATACACCGTGGCCACCGCACTTTCGAACGGAATCCGAAGCCGGTCGGCCGCCGCCGGGTCAAGCTCCACCAACCTCGTGGCGCGCCGAGGGACCGTGGCTAGGTCGAGCACCGCTCCGGGACGACGAGGGTCGTCGAGGAAGTCGGTCTCGAGAAACCAGGGGCTAGGCTCGGAAGCCACCGTGGCGACCAGTTCGCTCTTCGCGAGGTACGACGGCACGATCCCTGCGCGCTCCTCCGCCGGGACCGAACTCCGAGCGTAGTGTTTGATGAGGCGACCGAGGGGGAAGCCCGAACGGGACGTGAAGGCCGCGAGCTCGCGGTAGCCCTCTCCGTCCAGGTCGGCGCAGTGCACGACCGCCGGGCAACCCACGTCTCGAGCGACCTCCAGCGCCCGTCGGAAGACTCGGTCGGCCATCTCCTGGATGTCGCCCTCCACCGGGAAATGGGGTCGGCCCACCTCGCCCAGCGCCACAGCGCGCCCCTCTTCGATCCGGTGGCCCGCAAGGTCGAGCGCGGACTCTTGGAGCACCGCGGCCGCTTCGAGGCCCAGGGTCTTGGCCGCCCCGATCAGATCGACAGGATATGGGGCCAGGACGGGATAGACGACGACCTCGGTCTCTCGGCGGATCTGCTCGGCAAGCGATTCGGTGGTGTCGAACTGAGCGACGTAGTCCGCCAGGGTAGTCGGCGCCCCCGGGCGGTAGTTCTGCGTCGCGAGGAACAAGTGGGTCCCGCCGGCATCGCGGAATCGGCGGGCCGCGGCCACGCCCTCCCCGTTCGGGGAGAGATGGCAGTGGTGGTCGACGATGGGGAGGTCCCGCGGGAGCGGCACCCCCCAGACCTCGGGAGGTGCCCTAGCGCAGGAGCCCGGCGCCGCGGAGCTCCTTCGTGATCTTCTTCACCGCGACCTCGACGTCCGACGGCTTGCGGGCGCCCGTGCAGACGAGCTTTCCGCTCCCGAACAGGAGGACGACTACGCGCGGCTCGTCGATCCGGCAGACGAGGCCGGGGAACTGCTCCGGTTCATACTCGACCCGGTCGAGTCCGAGCGTCACGGCGATTGCGTTGAGGTTGATCTCGCTCTCGAGGTCGGAGCTCGCGACGATGTTCTGAACCTCGATGCGAGGCCGCATGTTGATCTTCTGGCCCCCCTTCTTGATCTGGGCCGCGACGCTGTGGATCGAGTCCTCGACCTCCTTCATGCTCTTCGCGCCCGTGCAGACGACTTTGCCCGACCGGAACAGCAGGATGGCGGTCTTCGGTTGCTTCAATCGATAGATGAGCCCCGGGAACTGCTCGGGTTCGTACTCCGCCCCATCCAAACCGAGTGCGATCGACTGCAGGTCGAGCTCGTCTCCCAACGACGTTGAGGCGACGACGTTCTCGATTCGAATCTTGGCCATGGAACCCTCGCGCGCCGCTATTTAAGTACCCTTTAAATACCTTGGCTCGGCCCGCACCCGCGTCGGAGGACGATAGCTCCAAGGCGCGGGGGCGAGTCTCGCGTCGCGCCGGGCATGGCGGACCGACACGATCGCCCCGGGGTCTATGCCGTCGTGATGCTGGCCGGGATCGCGGTACTGCTCGCGTTACCCCCTGCGGTGACCTCGGACGCGCGCCGCCCGAGCGGCCCCACCCCGAATCGAACCGTCGTGGAGACCCCGGCCCTCGCGAACGGGGGACCTTCTTCAGGGATTTCTTCGAGGTCGACGGAGGCTTCTCAACACCCAGGCCTGACGCCCGGGAGTGGTGGGCAGTGGTACAACGCGAGCACGCCCGGTGGGCCGGTATCGCGGTGGGGCGCGGCCGTCACCTACGATCCGGTCGAGGGGTATCTCGTCCTCTTCGGAGGTCTCGACGCGCAGAACCGTCCGCTGGGCGACACCTGGACCCTGCGGGGTGGGACGTGGACGGAGCTTTGCTCGGGCACCTCGAGCGCGCCCCACTGTTCGCCCGCCCCTGAGCCTCGGTATGAGGTGCCCGCCACGTTCGACGTTCACGACGGGTACGTAGTGATCTACGGGGGTGTCGGGGGAACGAACACCGAGCCGGTGCCCTTGAACGACACTTGGTCGTTCCACGATGGCTCGTGGTCCAATGTCACGCGCGGGGTCTCGCCCGGGCGAGTTTTCGGCGGCCCGTTCGGGGCGCTGGCGTACGATTCCCACGATGGGTACGTGCTTCTCTTCACGGTGTACCAGACGACCTGGTCATTCCGGAATGGAACGTGGACGTCGATTCCGGCGACGGTCCACCCGACCACATCCTCGGATTTCACCCTGTTCGACGATCCCTCGGACGGGTATGACGTCCTATTCGGCGGCTTTGACGGTGTGGCGAATCCGGTCTCCGTAACCTACGCGTACTCCGCCGGCCGGTGGGCGGTGCTGAACGAATCCGTACACCCCTCCGCCCGACTCGACGCGCTCGCGACCTACGATGCGGACGGCGGCTTTGGCGTGCTCTTCGGTGGGTTTTCGGGGACGACCACGTTCCACGACACCTGGTCGTTCACGAACGGGACCTGGTTCAACATCACCCCCTCGGCGTCGCCGGATTCCCGGTTGCTGACGACCGAGTATCTCGGGTTCGATTCAAGCGATCACACTCTCGCCCTGGTAGCGTCCAATGGACCGCCCTCGATTGCGTCGATGTACTTCTGGCGCTTCGTCGAACCGATGCACGCGACGATCACGGCCTCACGAGGAACCGTCGACGTGAATCACGATCTGGGGCTACAGGTCGACGTGAGCGGCGGGGCCGGGCCGTTCGCGTACAGTTTCGGGGGCCTTCCGCCCGGGTGTCCTACCGACAATGTCAGCGCGCTCGACTGCGCGCCGGGCCTGCCGGGTGCCTACGTCATCACGGTACGGGTGAACGCCTCGTACCAAGAGTCGGACGCCGCGGAGACCTTCGTCCTCGTCGTACCGGCTCTCGAGGTCGCCGCATCGGCCAACTGGTCGGCGGTGACCGTTGGGATGGCCGTGAGCTTCTTCGCCAATTTCACGGGGGGAACTTCCCCGGTCTTCGTTACGTGGAGCTTCGGCGACGGGACGACTTCGAGCTGGCCCACGGCGAGCCACCGCTACACTTCGCCGGGCTGGTATGTCGCGCGAGTCACGGTCGCCGACAGCGACGGGTCGTCGGCCAACGCGAGCCTCCGGATCGAGGTGAGCGGCCCGTTGGCGACGATCGTGACCATCGCCCCGAACGTGACCGACGCGGGTACTCCCGTCACCTTCTCGGCCCTCCTGACCGGAGGGACCCCGCCGTATCTTGTCCAGTGGATCTTCGGTGACGGGCGGATCGGCTTCGGAGCCACGGTCGTGCACGTGTACCTTGCGCCTCAGCTCTATCCGGTCGTCGCCGCAGTCTCGGACGCGGGCGGGGCGGTCGAATTTCCGAACATCACGGTCGAGGTGAATCCGGCCATCCAAGTCATCGCGAAGCCAAACACCACGGCCACCTTCGTCGGCGTGCCGGTCCGCTTCCTCGCCCTGGCGGTCGGTGGAACGGGGAGCCATTACCTCACCTGGTTGTTCGGCGATGGGGGCTCCTCCGCGCTCCCCGACCCCAGCTACACCTATGTGGCTCCCGGCCTCGAAAAGGTGAACCTGACGGTCACCGACGAAGCCGGCATCACTACGAGCGTCGACTTCACGATCAACGTCACTGCACGACCACCCCCACCGTCCCCCTCTCCGTCCCAGCCCGTCTCTGGGCACGCACCGAAGTCGGGAACGGCTTGGCCCCTCTGGCTACCGATCCTAGGGGGAGCCGTCGCCGGGTCCACCGTCGCCGTTGCGCTGTGGGCGGTACGGCGCCGCGTTCGGTCGGGCGCCCCATAGTTCGGGGATGGACGGGCGTCCGGCTTCCGGTGGCCCTACGGCACAATCGCCCATTCTGTCGTACCTGGCGTGAACGCGAATCCCCTCTCCCCAGCGAACGATGTTCGCCAAGACGGCGGGACGCCGAGAGTCTGAGCGCCCGTCAGATTGGGTGGGGCGGTGGCTCAACGTCGTCGTTCCGGAAGAAGCGGTTCAGCACACGGAGCGTGAAACCCCAGATCACGTGGCTGTCGAACACAAGCGCGTCCACTTCCCGAGGCCCGACCATGGTTTGCCGTATCACTCGCTTTGGCTGCGAGAAGGCCGACCTCGGGAGCCAGAAAACGTGGGCCACCTCCTGACGGCTCTCCACGCGGGGTCCGGACGAGCGGGGGCCGAGAGGCGCTGCGAACACCGCCACGTCAAGCCCGAAGACCGGGGCCGATTGGGTCAATACGTAGGTCGGAGGGTCGGCGAGGTCGGCCGCACCGAGCCCGACTTCCTCCCGGAGCTCGCGCAGGGCGGTGTCGGTCAGGGTCGCGTCCGCGCGGTCGACCCTTCCTCCGGGCAAGCTCACTTGGCCGGAAGCAAGGTCGTCGGCGCGCACGGTCCGTTCCAGGAGCAACATCTCGAGCTCGGTCCGGCCCTCGCGCAGCACGACGGTCACGGCGGCCCCCGCGGAGCGTACCGGGGGCGCGGCGCTCGTCCACCGGCCCAGGAGCCGCCGGAGCTCAGCGTCGAGCGCGCTCGCCCGGACCGGAGAAGGACCCGCGCTCACCGCTGCCAGTCGTAGGTGACCTTCTTCCGGACCACCGCGGTGTCGGTGGGGTTCTCCGCGCGGGGGCCGGAGAGCCGCTCGAGCGCCTCGAGCCGGTCCTTCAGCTGTTCGATCTGCAGTTCGAGCGCCCGCAATCGCTGTTCGTAGGTGCTGGCCGGATCCGGCATCGGAGCGTCGGGGCCTCCACCGCCGAATCCCTACTTATCGGCGCTCCCGGCCGTCGAGGCGGAGGGCGTCTCGGCCCTCAGGCTCTCGACCCGAGCGACGAACGACCCGATCGCTTCGGCGACCTCGCTCGGGTGCTCGATCGGGACGAAATGGCCGGTGCGGGGGAACAGCTTGAGCTGGGCCCCTGGGATCGATTGTCGAAGGTAGCGGGCGTGCGCGGAATCCATCACGCGATCGTCCATCCCGTGCAGGATCAACGCGGGGAGCCGGAGTCGGCCGAGCTCGCCGCGGACGTCGAACGTGCGAACGTTCCCCCCCCACAGGATGGCCCCGCGGAGGTCCTGGTCTTTGACCGCCTCGCGGAGGTGGTCGGCGACCTCCAAGTGCGCTTCGATCCAGTCCGGATAGTACAGGTCCTTGAGCAGGCGCAGCGCGTAGGCGTCGAACCCTTCGTCGCGGTATACTTCCGCCCAATGGGTCGCGATCGCCCGCGTGTGCCCGTCGCACTGCGCGGCGCTCCCGATGAGCGTCAGACTGCGCAGTCGCTGGGGGTGATCGAGCGCAAGTCGGAGAGCGAGGAATCCTCCGGCACTCATTCCGACGAGATGCGCCGATGGGAGGCCGAGCCGGTCGAGGAGCGCGACGAGGTCGTCCTCCAGCTCGGGGAAGCTGAACGAAGAGCCCGGGGGGAGGGGAGAGCGCCCGTGGCCCCGAAGGTCGACGGCCACCGTGTGATACTGTGGCTCCAGCAGGGGCAACAGCGAGTTCCACACGCTGCGGTCGCCCCCCAGCCCATGTAGGAGGACCACCGGCGGTCCCGTACCGCCGGTGTGGGCGTCCAACGTCGCGGGAGGCGGCCGAGGCTCCGACATTACGTTCGGACCGGCGAGCGATATTTAACCCGGGGTCCTGGCTGGTGGAGGCGAACGGGGCTCGCCGCGGGTCGGGAAGGCCCACCGACCGCACGTGGTGGTCCCGGGTCTCAGAGGATCCGGATCCCTGTCTTCCCGGCCGTTTTTCCCGCACGGTTTGCGGCCACTGCCGCCGCCGCCTGTTCGAGCGGGACCACGCTCTCCAACGGGACCGTGAGTCGTCCGTCGACCACCTCGTGGACCACCCGTTCGAGCAGGGCGGAAGTCGGCGTGAGATTGATCGGCGTGACCCGGATCCGTTCGGTCGACGGCAGCCCACTGAACGCGGCCGAGACTGGGGTCGCCGCGACGCCGCCGTCGCGCACGAGCGTGGCGTGGGACGCGAAACCGACCGCATCGCTGACCAGGTCCAGCAGCGCGTCGACGCCCTGAGGGTGAGCGGCCCGGACCTGGTCGGCGATGGGCCCCTGACTTCGATCGAAGATCTCGGTCGCGCCCCGTTCCCGTAGGTAGCCGGCCTTCGCCGGCTGGGTGACGGCGAGCACGTCCGCCCCCCGCGCAACCGCCAACGGGACCACGAACGACCCGATCCCGCCGGAGGCGCCGACAAGGAGAAGCCGCTGACCTCGCTGAAGACCGAGCGTGTCGAGAGCGAGGAGAGCGGTCATCCCGGCGGTGGGCAGCGCGGCCGCCTGAACCGGAGTCAGGGTCGAGGGGTACGTCGCGAGGCCCAGGTCGTCGGGAGCGGTCACGAAGTCGGCGTACGTCCCGATCCCGAACGGAGGGTGAGAGAACTGTCCAAAGACCGGGTCGCCCACCCGGAACCGGGTGGCCTTCGGCCCAACGGACTCCACCACGCCCGCCCCGTCGACCCCGAGGATCAGCGGGAACGTATGGGGGGCCAGGCCCTCGAGCATCCCGTCGGCGAGCTTCCAGTCGAACGGGTTGATGCTCGCCGCATGGAGGCGGACGAGGAGCTCTCCGTCGCCGGGCTTCGGAACCGGTACGTCCATGAGCTCCATGGGCGTCCGAAACGCCCGTACCGCGACCGCGCGCATGAGCCACCGAGCCATCCTCCGTTCTTAACCCTCGACTCACCGGTACCTCAACCCTCCCCTCCCCGTCGTCCGGGGGGCGGGTCCCAAAGCCCTGCCCCGCAAGCCCGGAGCTCCGCGAGAGCGGCGCGGTCGGCAGCCGTCGGAGCTCCCGGCGGCCGGACGGCGCCGGGGAGACTGTCAAATACGGCCCGACCGCTACGCACCGGCATGACGCGGGGGGTGGTCATGATGAGCGGAGGGATCGACTCCCCCGTCGCGCTGTACTATCTGCTGCGTCAGGGCCACGACCTGCTGACCGTGCACATGGACAACCGGCCGTTTACGGACGAGACGCCGCTTGAGAAGGTCACCGACCACCTCGAACTCCTGCGCGCCCGTTTCGGCCAGAAGCTCCCGCTCTACGTCGTCCCGCACGGCTCGACGCAGGTGACGCTCATGCGGTCGACCGACCGCCACGTCGGTTGCGTCCTCTGCCGCCGATTCATGTGGCGCTCCGCCGCCAAGATCGCCGAGAGGGAAGGGGCCGAGTTCCTCGCGACCGGCGAGGCCCTCGGGCAGGTCGCGAGCCAGACGCTCAGCAACATGCGCTCCGCCACGGCCGCGGTCGGCCTCCCGATCGTGCGCCCGCTGATCGGCTTCGACAAGCAGGAGATCGAAGCGGTGGCGAAGTCGATCGGGACGTACGGGATCTCGACGCGCCCGGGGCTCTGTTGTCAGGCCGTGCCGGACAAGCCTGCGACGCGCAGCGCGCTCGTCCAGATCGGCGCCGAGGAAGAGCGGCTCGACGTGGAGGGGATCGTCGACGACTGCGTGCGTCGCGCCATCGTGATGTGACGTACTACAGCCTGCGGCTCTGTTCTGGGCGGGGCGCCTTCGAGGCGATCCCTCGACCTCGCCTGGACGTCGACCTGGTAGAGGTCCGTCAGCGCCTCGAGGCGAAGGGCGTACCCGTCGTGGACGCCCGGGTGCTGCTGATCGCCCAGCTCGGAAAGGAGGTGACGGTCTCGCGCGACGGCCGGGTGCTGATCAAGTGCCACGATCTCGGAGAGGCCGAGCGCCTTTTCCACGAGCTGCAGAGCACCGTCGCCCCGGCGTTGGGCTCCCCCGGCGCCGAGCCGGCCGCCCCCTCCTAGTACGGTAAGTCCTCGTCCCGGGTGCCCCGGCGGACAATCGGCCATGCGCGAGGTATGGGTCGTCGGCGCCGCGATGAACCGGTTCGGCAAGATGCCGGAGACCGGTCGCGAGGCGATCACCCGGGTCTCGCTCGAGGCGCTTGATCGGGCCGGTGTGAGCCCCCAGGCGGTGAACCACACCTTCCTCTCGAACTGCTTCGGGGTCGCCGAACGACAGGCCCATCTCGGGCCGCTGCTCAATACGGGGCTCGGGATCCCCGAAGTTCCGTCCTGCACCATCGAGTCGGCGTGTTCGTCGACGAGCGCCGCGCTGCACGAGGCGTTCGTCCACGTTGCCGGAGGCTTCGCGGAGGTCGCCCTCGTCGCCGGCGTCGAGAAGCTCTCTCACCTCGACACCCTCGCCGCTACGAGCTATTTCGCCATGGGGGCGGATTATCCGTTCGAGACGCGCCACGGCGCGACGTTCCCCGGGCTCTACGCCACGCTCGCGAACGCCCATCAGGCCAAGTTCGGGACGACCGCCGAGGAGCTCGGGAGCGTTGCGGTCAAGAACCATGCGAATGCCGCTCACAATCCTCACGCTCATTTCCAAAAACCGATCACGATGGAGACCTACCTCCACTCGCCGATGATCGCCTCCCCCCTTCGCCTCTACGACTGTTGCCCCTTCTCCGACGGCGCGGCGGCCGTCGTCGTCGCGGCTCGGGAGGCGGTGAACCGCCCGAGGGCCGAACCGCTCGTCATTCGGGCGTCCGTCCGCACCGGCTCGATCGCGGACATGCACGACCGCTCGACGCTGACGGGCCTACCGGCCACGCGGCTCGCCGGCGAAAAGGCGTTCCGCCAGGCGAAGATCACCCCCGAACAGGTCAGCTTCCTCGAACTCCACGACTGCTTCACGATCGCCGAGCTCATGGCGCTCGAAGACCTCGGCTTCGCTCCGGCGGGCGCGGCCGGCAAATTGACCGCCGACGGGGAGACCGCCCACGACGGCCGGCTTCCGGTGAATCCCTCCGGCGGGTTGAAAGCCAAGGGCCACCCCGTGAGCGCGACCGGCGCGGGTCAAGTGGTGGAGATCTTCGAACAGTTCAATCACCAGGCAGGGGGCCGTCAGGTCCCTCGTGTGGAGTACGCCCTGGCGCACAACGTCGGCGCGACCGGTGGCTCCTGCTCGGTCCACATCTTCGGCCACCGGTAGTCGTACGATGACCGGCGAATCCTCCCCCCTCCACAGCATCGAGGCGTACCGGCGAGGGTACGAGGAGGAGCACCGATTGCGCGGCTTTCGGTGCAGCTGCGGATTCCTCACAGCGACCTGGGGGCTTCGGTGTCCCACCTGCGGGGGGATCGAGTTCACCGAGGTGGAGCTGGCGACGACCGGTCGCTTGGCGGCGTTCACGGTCCAGACGGTCCCGAGCGACGAGTTCCTGAATGACGCACCGTACGCCTACGTCCTCGTCGACCTGGACGGCGGCGGCCGGGTGGCCGGGTGGATGCCCGGCATCCGAGCGGAGACCGACCTCGTCCTCGGTCAGCGGGTCCGGTACGCGCCCGGTTATAGGCCCGGAGTGCAGTTCGCTGTAGAGCCGACCGAGGCGGCCGCTCCACCGACCCCGTGAGCCCGCCACTCCCGCCCCTCCTCACCGACGCCGACCGGCCGTGGCTGCGCCGCTACCCTTCGAATGTCCCCCCTCACCTCGAGATTCCGCCGGTGCGACTTCCGGAACTCATCGGAAAGGCCGTCGAGAAGTGGTCCGCCCGCACGGCGTTCATCTTCTACGGCTCGAGATTGACCTATGCCCAGTTTTGGGACCAGACCGGTCGCTTTGCGGCCGCGCTCTCCAAGGACGGAGTGAGGGCTGGCGACCGGGTCGCCCTCTTCTTGCCGAACTGCCCTGCGTACCCGATCGCGTTCTTCGGAGCGCTGAGGCTCGGCGCCGTGGTCGTCCAAGTAAGCCCTCTCTACCACGGACAGGACCTGACCCGGTTGCTCTCCGACGCGCACCCGAAGGGGATCGTGACGCTGGAGATCCTCGACCCCCAGCTCGCCGACCTCGACGCCTCCGCCCGCCCGCCGTTGCGGTACGTAGCTCGTCTGCGGGGATTCTACCCGGTTTGGACTCGGCCGCTGGTCAACCTCGTCCTCCGGCGCAGAGGCCTTCCCACGACCTTCCCCACGGGCCCCGGGGTCCGCCCTTGGCAGCAGCTGCTGCGGAACGACGGGATGTTCCCGGCCCCGCCCGCGGGCCAACCCGCCACCGAGGTGGCCGTGTTCCAGTACACCGGGGGGACGACCGGCCGACCCAAGGCCGCGATGCTGAGCCACCGGAATCTGGTAGCGAACGCCGTGCAGTGCGGGAGCTGGTTTCCGTCCGGCCGGCCGGGCGCCGAGGTCGTGCTGGCTTCGTTGCCGTTCTTCCACATCTACGGCCTGACCGTCGCGCTCAACTATCCCCTCTCGCAAGGCGCCACGATCGTCCTCCAGCTACGCCCCGAGGTGCCGGAGATGCTGAAGTTGATCGACAAGTACCGACCCACGGAGCTCCCGGGCGTGCCGGCGCTGTATCAGGGGATCAACTCGAATCCGAAAACCCCCCGCTACCACCTCGGCTCGATTCGCCTCTGCCTCAGTGGCTCGGCACCGCTACCCCTCGAGGTCGCTCAGAAGTTCGAATCGATCACCGGCGGCAAGCTGCTCGAGGGGTACGGACTGACCGAGGCGTCGCCGGTGACGCACGCGAACCCGGTCGAAGGGGAGCGCCGGGCAGGTTCGATCGGGCTACCGCTCCCCGAGACCGACCAGCGGGTCGTCGACGTGGAGACCGGCATACGGACGCTCCCGGCCGGCGAGCTGGGAGAACTGGCGGTCCGCGGTCCGCAGGTGATGCTCGGCTACTATCGGCAACCGGACGAGACCAGCGCGGTCCTACGGGGCGACTGGCTGCTCACCGGCGACCTGGGGACGATCGACGCGGACGGCTACGTCTTCATCGTGGACCGGAAGAAGGACATGATCGATGTGGGCGGCCTGAAGGTCTATCCGCGCGAGGTGGAAGAGGTGCTCTACCAACATCCGGGGCTGCTCGAGGCGGCCGTCGTGGGCCAGCCGGACCCCCGGCTCGGCGAAGTGGTGGTAGCGTACGTGGTGCGCAAGCCCGGCAGCGCCGTGACCGCCCAGGAGCTGATCGACTTCGTCCGGGATCGCATCGCTCACTACAAGGCCCCACGGACCGTCGAATTCCGCGACAAGCTCCCTCGCAGTTCGGTGCAAAAGGTGCTGCGCCGCGAGCTGCGCGCCGAAGCCGCTGCCGCGGTGCTCGCCCCGCCGGCTACAGGCCCCGCGTGAGCAGGTCGCGGGCGATCACGAGGCGTTGGATCTCGTTCGTCCCCTCGAAGATCTCCAAGATCCGGGTATCGCGGTACGCCCGTTCGATCGCCGTCCCCCGGATGTAGCCGAGCCCGCCGTGGATCTGGAGGGACTGGTCGATCACCTCCTTGGCCCACTCCGACGCGAGGCACTTCACGACCGCGGATTCCCGGGTCTTCTGCTGTCGCTCCTGTCGTCCCCATTGGGCCGGCTCCGACCCCATGCGGTCTTGGTGTGCGGCCGCATGGTAGACGAGGTAGCGCAGCGCATCGATGCGCATGACCATGTCCGCGAGCTTGAACTGGATCGCCTCGAACTCGCTGATCGGTAGGCCGAACTGGGTCCGGTTCTGGGAGAACTCGGTGGCCGACCGGCACGCGGCCTGCATCCCCCCGAGCGCGGCAGCCCCGAGCGAGACCCGTCCGACGTCCAGGGCGGTCATGGCGACGTGGAAGCCTTTGCCGACCTGGCCGAGCACGTGCTCCGGGCCGAGCGCCACGCGGTCGAGCAGGAGCTCGGCCGTCGAGGTACCGTGGAGCCCCATCTTCTTCTCGCACCGTCCGACGCGGAAGCCCGGGGTCCCCTTGTCGATCAGGAACGCGGTGACGCCCCCGTTGGGCCCGAGCTTGACATCGTTGGCGGCCATCACCAGGACGGTGTCGGCCTCCCGCCCGTTGGTCACGTAGATCTTCGTGCCGGTGAGCGTCCATCCGTCCCCCGACTTTTCGGCCAGGGTATGGACCGCGCCGGAGTCGCTCCCCGATCCGGGTTCGGTCAGGCTGAAGGCGAGCAGCTTTTCGCCGCGGGCCGCCGGCGTGAGCCATCGCTGCTTCTGTTCCTCCGTGCCGTAGCTGAGCAGCGGCGACGTCCCGAGCGAGGAGTGGGCGCCCACGATCGCCGCGTGGGAGGCGTCGACCCGTCCTATCTCCTCGAGGAGGAGGCAGTAGCCGACCTTGCCGAGGCCCAACCCCCCGTACGCCTCGGGAACGGGGACACCGAAGTATCCCTCCGCCTGCATCTTCTTCACCGAGGCCGCCGGAAACTCCTCGCTCTCGTCCATCGCCGCGACGTTCGGTGCGACCTCCCTCTCCAGGAAGGCCCGAACCGCCGAGCGGAACGCCTCCTGCTCCGGGGTGAACGAAAAATCGAACGGCACGGCTACAGCCCGCGGAACTTCGGTGGCCGTCGTTCGAGGAACGCCTGGAGACCCTCGCCGAGATCCTCGCTCCGGAGGACCTCGCGCTCGAACTGCTCCGCCTCCAGTTGAAGGCCGGCAGCGAGGTCGAGGTCGGCCCCTCCGACCAGAGCCCGCTTGGCCCCGGCCACGGCCCTCGGCGCCCGCTGGGCGATCGTATGGGCGAGGTCCCGGGCGGCCCGAAGCTCCTGCCCCGAAGGGACCGTCCGATTGACCAGGCCGATCCGCGCCGCCTCCGTGGCCGGGATCATCGAACCCGTGAAGATGAGCTCCTTCGCCTTCGCAGGGCCGACGAGGCGGAGGAGGCGCTGACTCCCCCCGTACGCCGGCATCAGACCGTAGTTGACCTCCGGAGCCCCCAGCTTCGCCGACTCCCCGGCGACCCGCAGGTCGCAAGCGAGGGCCAGTTCAAGCCCCCCGCCGACCGCAAGACCGTTGATCGCCGCGATGACCGGCGGCCGCAAGGCCTCCAGCGAGGAGAACAGCGCCTGGCCCCGTGCGATCACCTGGGGCGCGCGGTCGAGGCCGAGGGTCGCGAGCTCCTTGAGGTCCGCGCCCGCGCTGAAGATCTGTCCGTCGCCGGTGATCACGATGGCCCGGGCCGTGGGTCCCACCTCCAGAAGACGTCGCTCGAGCGCATCGAGCAACGGGAGGCTGAGCGCGTTGACGGGGGGATGTCGGAGGACGAGGAGCTCGACGTGGTCCTCCTCGCTCTTCCGCCCGACGAGCTCGGTGTCGGTCGTACGCAGACCCGAGCGGGAAGGTCGGCGGGGGGTAATGAGCGGCCCGCCTATGTACGGCTCCTCGCTCTCCCGGCGTGGCCCGGGGGGAACTGGTTTACCTCTCGCTGTACACCCTCCTCGCCAGCAACCGCTCCGGGTTGTTCCTCGTCTACTTCCCGATCTACCTGATCGTCCAGGATCACGCGAGCGTCCCGGTCGCGCTGGCGATCGTCGCCGCGGCGTACGTGGCCGCGAGCTTGGTAGGTCCGATCGCCGGGCGTTGGTCCGACCGGATCGGGCGCCGCAAGCCGTTCCTCGTCGGCGCGGAACTCGCCGCGTTCCCGCTGTTCCTTGTCATCCCGTTCACCTCCTCGTTCGTTGCCGCTGGCCTCGCCTTCACCGGGGCCCAAGTCGCCCTCGCGATGGGGTCGCCCGCGCTCAACGCGTACGTCGCGGACGTTAGCGCGGAGGGGGAGCGCGGGCGCGGCTTCGGGCTCCTGAACGCCGCGTCGTACGTCGGGGGGATCGCGGGGTTCCTGGTCACGGGCGCCCTGATCGCGATTGTTGGCTACAACGCGATGTTCGGCTTCGTACTCGCGGTGATGGTCGGCACCATCACCGTGGCGGTCGTGCTGGTCCCCGACCTCCCCCTGCCCCCGTCGCCGCAGCGCCAACCGTTTCGCGCGTACCGGGCGCTGCTGGTGTTCGCGATCGCCGTCTCGATCCGGGCTTTCGGCAGCGGCGCCGTAGGCTCGTACTACGGCACCTATGCCTCGGGCTTGGGGGCGAGTTCCCTCGACATCGCCGTGATCGCGATCGCCGGACTCGGGGCTGGGGCGCTCACGGCGCTACCCAGCGGCCGGTACGTCGACCGGGCAGGCCCCATTCGTGGCATCGCGTACGGCACCGCCTTCACCATCGTCTCCATCGTCCTCTTCCTCCTCGCGAGCCGTTGGGAGATTCTCATCCCCGGCCAGGCGCTACGGACGGTCGGGTTCGCGCTCCTGAATCCCGGGCTCCTGGTGTACGTGACCCGGCTCGCCCCCGCGGGGCACCGTGCGGAGTACCTCGGCGTCTTCTCGCTGATCAACTCGACGTCGTGGAGTGCCGGCCCGCTGATGGGAGGGCTTGCGTTCAGCGCGGCGGGGCCCGCGGGCCTCTTCGGTTTCGCGCTCGGGACCTCGGCGATCTCGATCGTAGCCGTCGAGGGGATCTACGGGCGGGCCGGCCCTCGTGCCCCCCGACTGTCCCCGATTCGCTGAAATATCCGACCAAGGTCCGAACGGCGTGCAACGCCCCGGGATCTTCGCCGACGCCGACGCGGAGTGGGACGAGGCACGGTTCGTCATCGTCGGGGTCCCGTTCGACCGGACGACGAGCTTCCGCCCTGGCGCCCGGTTCGGGCCCGACGCCATCCGCCAGCACTCCTGGAACTTCGAATCCTACGACCTGGAGACCGGCCTCGACCTGAGCGAGATCCCGACGCACGACCTTGGCAACATGGAGGAGTTCGGCTCCTCCCAGTCGATGGTTGACGGCGTGAGGGCGGCGATCGCGCCGATCTATGCCGCGGGGAAGATGCCCATCGTCTTCGGGGGCGACCACGCCTGCTCGCCCCCCTGCGTCGAAGCGTTCCCGAAGCCGGACGACCTGGGGGTGCTGTACCTCGATGCGCACATGGACTTCCGGTCGAGCTACCTCGGCGACCCCCGGAGCCACGGCTGCTCCTCCCGCCGCATCGTCGAGCGCGTCGGGGCCCGGAACGTGGTGGTGATGGGGGTCCGCTCGGTGAGCGCGGAGGAGATCAACGACAACCAGCAGATCGGCATGTCGTTCGTCACCGCGCACGAGATCGCCCGCGACGGGATCGAGTCGTCGGTCCAACGCGCGCTCAACATGCTGAAGACCGAGAAGGTCTACATCTCCCTCGATATCGACGCGATCGACCCGGCGTTCGCGGGGGCGACCGGAACCCCCGAGCCGTTCGGTCTCTCGCCGCGCGACGTGAAGACCGTGATCGCGCAGGCAGCCCCGAGGCTCTGCGGCCTCGACATCATGGAGGTCTCGCCTCCCTACGACCAGGGGAACACGAGCGTCCTCGCCGCCCGCTTGGCGCGGGAGGCGATCGTCCGCGTGACGGCCGCGCAGCGGGGACACCGGTCCAGTTGATGGACGACCCCGCGCCCACGCCCCCGACTCGCGCCGACCGGCGCGGCGCCGAAGCCGCGCTGCGTCGCGTGGACTGGTGGGGCTTTGCCGCGCTCGTCAAAGAGCGCGACCCGAAGAGCTACCGTCCGAAGTCGCTGGACGACCGGCTGCGTCGGGAACGGACCAAGACCGAGGTCCGTCTGCTCGTCGAGGCCCGCAAAGCAGGCGTTCGCACGCCGCTGGTGTACGACGTCGACCTCGACAAGCACCGGATCACGCTGGAAGAGCTGCCCGGTCCTACGCTCAAAGAGCTGCTCGAGCGCCACGCCGCCGACCGAACCGCCCTCCAGCCGATCGTTCGGGCCTTCGGCACCGTCCTCGGCCGCCTGCACGCCGGAGGGATCAGCCACGGGGACTTGACGAGTTCGAACGTCCTCTACCCCGACGGCGAAGCCGGGGCCCCCGCGTTGCTCGACTTGTCGATGGGGAGCCGGAGCGCGAGCCTCGAAGAGTTCGGCATCGACCTTCACCTCGTCGAGGAGGACCTGAAGTCGCTTCATCCGGACGGCGCGGCCCTGTTTCGCCAATTCCTTACCGGCTACGACGAGGGCAATCGTGCCGGTGCGAAAGCCGTCCGCAAGCGGGCTCGCGAGATCCGAGGCCGGGTCCGGTACGCCTAGCCGGCGCCGTCGGCCCGGACTCGCTGAAGTCCGCTGACGAGCGCGGCGGGGAGCGCTTCGACGATGTCCGACGCCAGAAGACCCTGCCCGCGCGTCTCCGCCGCGAGATAGCCGGCGGCGCCCGCCCAGTACGTCGCCAGGCGTCCAGCGTGGAGCGGCAGGACCCCCTGCGCCAGAAGGCTCCCCAGCAGTCCGCCCAGGACGTCACCGGCGCCGGCGACGTTCTGCGCGGAGGGGTGGTGCCCGTTCTGGGCCGTGCGCTTCCCGTCGCTCAGAACGTCCCAGGGACCTTTCACGACGAACGTGGCGTGGAATCGTTGGGCCAGCTCGTCGGTCATCGCGAGGAGCTCCTCGCGCGGAGCGGAGCTCACCCCGTGAAAGGTCCGGTCGAACTCCGAGGCGTTCGGGGTCGCCACCACGGGGTAACGACGCGCCTGCTCGGGCGGTGGAGCGAGCGCGTTCAACGCTTCGGCATCGACCACGAGCGGGCAGCGGTTCGGGATCGACTCGATCAGTCGGCGAGCGAAGGCGAGGGCGTCGGGCGCCGCCCCCATCCCCATGCCCAGCACGACCACGTCGACCCGGCTCTGCGCCGTTGCGCTGAGGAACTGCGTCGCGTCGTCGGGCTTGAACGACTCCCGTCCGAGCACATGCACGACCAGGTCGGGGGAGAAGCCCCGGATGGCGGAGGCGGCCGGCTCCGGGGCGAAGACGGTCGCGCGCTCCGCCCCGGATCGCAGCGCGGCGAGGGCCGCCAGCGCCGGTGCCCCCGCGTACGGTCCGCCCCCCACTACGACGACCCGACCGACCCGGCCGGGTGCCGGGCTCCGGCCCGACTGGGGAAAGAACAGGAACTCGCCCGGCCCGGTCTCCGCCGCCGCGGCGACCGGGACGCCGACGTCCCGGACCGTGACCTCCCCACAGCTCTCCGGGGTCATCCCCTCCTTGAGGGTCGTGAGCGCCACCGTCCACGTCGGTCGGGCCGACGTGGCCGAGCCTAGCCCCGTGGGAAGGTCGACCGAGAGGACCGGGACTTTCGTCGAGCCCAGCAGCTCGACCGCTTCCCGGTAGGGGGTTCGTAGAGGGCCGGTCTGCCCGCTCCCGAGCATCGCGTCGATCGCGAGCCCCGCGCCGTCGAACGCTTCCGGCCCGGGGAGCCCCACGTGGGTCCGGATCACCCGGCGCGCTCGCTCCCAACCGCGCAGGGCGGCCGCCGAGCGAATGCCCGAAGGCGGTCGGACCAGGTAGAGCTCGATCGCGAACCCCCACTGGTGGAGGTAGAACGCGGCGCAGGTGCCGTCCCCCCCGTTGTTGCCGGTGCCCGCCAAGATGACGACGCGGCCGGCCCCGGGGGTCACGTGACGGGCCGCCTCCTCGGCGACGGCCCGCCCGGCGTTCTCCATGAGGACGTCGATCGAGACCCCGCGCGCCACCGCGTTCTGTTCGACGACCGCCATCTCGAGGGGCGAGAGCGGCCCGGCGATGGCGGAAGCCATGCGGCTCACGCCGGCGGAGGGGTCCCTTCCGCGCTCGCTTCCGGCGCGCCGAAGATGTCCATCGTCGGGGGGAGCAGATTGCGTCGGGAGAGGTACATCGATTGGGTCCGGCTGTATCGGAACAGGATGTCCGCCTTCCCTTCCTGGAAGCCCCAAGGACGGAGGATGAGGAGGTCGCCGGCGCGGATCCACATTTTCTTCTTCATCTTCCCCGTGATCCGGCCCATCCGAGCGACCCCGTCCTCGCACATGACGCGAATGCGCGCCGCGCCGAGAAGCTGGTTGGCGATCCCGAAGATCTCGCCGCGCTTGCGTCGGGGCAGCGGCAGCCGGCCGAGCTCTTCGCCGCCTTCGACGACCACGACCGCCGCCGGCGCTTCCTCCGGTTCGGGGGTGGACCCGGGGGTGGGCGGCGTGGCGAGTGCTTCCTCGGGGTCGGGCACGGTGCTACGAGAACCCCCCTCTATTTAGCGGGGGCCCGCCGCGGGAAAACGCGCTCGGGGTTCGTGGTCAGGCTCTGCTCGATGACCTCGGGTGGGAGCGCGAGCGCGCGGTACGAATCCAGGTTGGCGCGGATGTCCTTCACGCCCGGACCGGGCCAGTCGCTGCCGAACAGCAGTTTCTCCCGTACTCGGGCGAGCTCGGGGAACCACGAGAGCAGGCGGCCGGGCGGGATGCTCGATAGCTCGAGGTAGACGTTCGGGAATCGCCGGGCGAGGAACATCGCCTCGTTCATCCACAGCGGTCGCCCACCGTGCGCGAGGACGATCGTGAGGCGCGGAAAGTCGACGGCGACATCCTCGACGAGCATCGGCTGGCCGAACCGGTTCCTCGCTCCGGGGAACACCGAGGTCCCGGTGTGGACGATGACCGGGACCCGATCGTCCTCGCAAGCGCCGTAGATCTCCCGAAGCCCCGGAAGATCGCCCCGAACGTAGGCGTTGGGCTCAAAGAGCTGGTGGGGGGGATGGAGCTTGATCCCACGGATACCGAGCTCGCCCACCAGGGCGTGCACTCGTTGGCCGGGGTTCTTCGCGGACGGGAGAACGGAGCCTATCGCGATCAGGCGCTCCGGGTCGGCCTTGGCATACTCGGCGACGAACTCGTTCGTCTTTTCGGTATACCCGATCACCTCGGGCGCCACGTAGTTGACCAAGACAGCACGTTCCACTCCGCAGCCGTCAAGGTACGCGAGGAACTCCTCCGGATGGTGCACCATCCGTTCCAGTCGTTCGGTCGAGGGGCCGTGCCCGACGAGCGCCCGCGCCTCGGGCCGCATCTCCCAGACCGGGTTGATGTGGACGTGGCAATCCGTGACCCCCATCGCGCGCGCGACGCGACCCGAGCTATAAGGCGAGTCAGTCGCTGCGTGCGCCCTCAAACGAGGATTTATCTGTCGGCGAGACCCCCGGATTCCCCGTCATGAGCTCAAGCAAGAGCTACAACATGCCGAGGCTGCTCAAGGCGACGTACCTCGCCGAGGGCGAGGGTCTGCTGGAAGAGACCCGGGCGACGAAGCTCTACTTCTTCCCTGGGCCGGTCTTCCTCCTGATCGTTCTCGGGATCCTCGACCTCCAATCGACTTCGACGGTCTACGGATGGGGCGTCTCGATACCGGTGCTCACCACGGTCTTCGGCGACATCGGCACAGGGCTCGCGGGCCACGTGATGTTCATCCTGCTGCTCGCGATCACCCTCATCCTCCTACTCTGGCTGCTGGTCCGTTACCTCAAGTGGATCACGACGGTCTACGCGATCACGACCCACCGGGTCATCGTGCAGTCCGGGATCGTGGGCCGCGACTTCGATGAGATTCCTATCCAGCAGGTCCGCGGGGTCGACGTCCACCAGTCCGCGGGTCAGCGCATCCTCCGGTACGGGACGGTCCGGGTGAGCGCCGAGGGCGGAGCGTCGAGCTCGATCGGCAACGAGGACTGGCCCGGGATCCCCCACCCGTTCAATTTCCAACGGTTGATCGAGTCGGCGAATCAGAACCTCTCACGGGGTGGGTACGCCCCTCCCGCCGCCGCGCCGCCGACTCCGCCCGCCCGGAGCTAGCGCCCTCGGCCCCGTGGCCTCGGTGCGGCCAAGGGTTTAATCGCGTCCCCCGCATCGACGGCCCCGGACCTAACGATGGCCGACGACTTCGACGTGATCGTCGTCGGCGCCGGGATGGCCGGGAGCTCCGCCGCGATTCGCCTTGCCCAGGGCGGGGCGAACGTGCTCTTGGCCGAACGGGGGGCCGAGGCGGGTGCGAAGAACCTCTCCGGGGGCGTCCTTTGGGGGCACGACCTCGACCGGATCCTACCCTCGTGGTGGACGGAGATGCCTGTCGAGCGGCACGTCATCCGCAAGCGGTTCGGCTTCCTCACCGCCGACAGCTCGGTCGCGACCGAGTTCGAGGACCCCAGTTGGCGGAAGTCTCCGTACGTCGCCCACACCGTGCTCCGGGCGCGCACGGACGCCTGGATGGCGAAGAAGGCCGAAGAGGCCGGGGCCACGGTGGTCACCTCCGTCCCGGTGGACCGCCTGAACTGGGAAGGACGCCGGGTCCACGGGATCGTCCAGGGCGGTGAGACGATGACCGCTCCGGTCACCATCCTCTGCGACGGGGCGAACTCCCGACTATCGCTCGGCACGCCGATCCGCCCGAACGAGCGGCTCGACTGGAACGCGACCGAGCTCGGCATCAAGGAAGTCTACCACCTCGACCCGGCTCGCATCGAGGAACGGTTCAACCTCGGCGAGGGCGAAGGCCACGCGGAGGAGTGGGTCGTCGGATTCTTTCCCGAAGGGATCATGGGAGGAGGGTTCCTCTACACCAACCGCGACACGCTCTCGGTCGGCCTGATCCTGAACCTCGGGAGCCTGTACGGGCGTAAGGCGAAATCCCACGACCTCATGGAGCAGTTCAAGCTCCATCCGACGATCGCCGCTCGACTCCGCGGAGCGGAGCTCGTGGAGTACGGAGCGAAGTTGATCTCCTCCGGTTGGGCGAGCCGGCCGGCGGCGTTCTTCGGCGACGGATGGATGATCGCGGGCGATGCCGCCGGATTCGTCTTTTCGAACGGGCTCGTGATCCAGGGCATGAATTACGCCGTCCGCAGCGGGCTCGAGGCCGCCGAGACCGCCCTGGCGGCCCGTTCGGCCCACGACCCCTCCGCCGCGCGGCTCGCGGAGTACGAGCAACGACTCGAACGGACCAGCATCTTGCCCGACTTTCGCGAGTTCGAGGGGTTGGACCGGATCA
The DNA here is from genome assembly GCA_022750195.1 of Thermoplasmata archaeon. Classification (GTDB taxonomy): domain Archaea; phylum Thermoplasmatota; class Thermoplasmata; order Lutacidiplasmatales; family UBA184; genus Lutacidiplasma. The sequence continues at coordinate 180,557 of JAKIWE010000001.1, forward strand.
AGTGGAACCCGAGGTTCTACTCAGCTTATCCCCAACTCGCGGCGGCGCTGTTCCATGAGTTGATGACGGAGACGGGAGCGCCCAAAGCGACGGCACGCCAGGCGCTCAAGGCCGCGCGCCGGGCGGCCCACGTCTCGCGCTCGACGCTCGCTCGGGACGCGGTCGACCTCTTCTTTCACCTCTGAGCGAGGGCCGGGGCGTTCCCTCTCCCGAGACCGGACCGCTCGGTGGCGTTCCGCTCGGGGGCATGCTTTTTGACCCCCTCCCCACCCATCCACACCCCAGGGTTCGCCAAGCATGCTCTTCCCGAGCGACCTGCTCAACAATCTCTGGGTACTCCTCGCCGCGCTGCTCGTCTTCACCATGACCGTCTCGGTCGGGTTCCTCGAGGTCGGCGAGCTCGGCGAACGACTCTCGAGGAGCCTGATGAAGGCGCTCCTGATCACCGGCTCCGCCCTCGTGTTCATGGCCTTCGTCGGGTTCAACACCGCTTTCGCGCCGACGATCGGGCACGGCGTGATCGGGAACCCCACCTACCAGGGACTGTTCCTGGGCGGCTTCGGCGGCAACCCGCAGATCTACGCCTCCCCCTGGTGGTCGATGGTCCCGCCGTACTCCACCAACGGGCTCACCCTCGGGACCTACTTCCTGTTCGAGACCGCCTTTGCCGCGGTGACCCTCGCCTTGGTCGGCGTCGTCGTGCTCCACAAGATCAAGCTCCGCGCCTTCGCCCTGTTCTCCGTGCCCTACTTCATCCTCATCTGGAACCTGCCGGCCGCCTGGATCTGGAACCCCCAAGGCTGGCTCGCCCAGATGGGCATGGTCGACTTCGCTGGCGGGCTCGTCGTCCACGCGGCCGCGGGTGCCGCGGGGCTCGCGTTGCTCGTCCAGATCTGGCGCGAGGAGAAGGCCCGGGGGCGGACGACCAGCGAACCGGTCCCTCCGAAGGTGAATCCACCATGGCTCACCCTCGCGGTGCTGCTGCTCTGGGTGGGTTGGTTCGGGTTCAATCCCGGCAGTGTGCTCCAGTTCAATTGGGAGGCGATGGTCGTCGTGCTGACGACGTTCCTCGCCGCGGCCTTCTCGCTCCCCTCGACGATGCTGTCGAGTTGGGCCGTCAACCGGAATCGGCCCGGCTACCTCGAGGCGGCGAACGGCGTCCTCATGGGTCTCATCGTCATCACGCCCCTCGCCGGGTTTGTAAGCCCTGGCAGCGCCATCGTCCTCGGCCTGCTCTGCGGACCGGTCTTCGTGTACGCCGAGAAGTTCTTCGCCCGCTTCAAGTGGTTCGCGGACCCCGTGGGGCTGCTCCCCGGCCATCTCGTCGGAGGGGTCTTTGGCATCGCGATGATCGCGTTCTTCGCCGATCACGCCTACGCCATCGGCTCCAACGCGCTGACGCTCCCCAACGGCCTCCTGCTCGGGGGAGGCGCCACCGCGGTCCATCAGCTTGGGATCGAGCTGTTCGGTGTGGTGGTGGTCATGGTCGTGGTCTTCGCCCTCTCGTACGCGGCGATCGCACTCATCGCCGGTGCACTGCACGGCGTGACCCGTGCCGGGCCCCCGGTGGACGAGGGGATGCCGACCACGGCGGCCGTCTCCGCGGAGTGAAGCTCCGCGACGGCCGCGCTAGCCGGCGGAACCCCGGGTCTTCCGGATCTGAGCCGTCAGCGCGGGAAGGATCTTGAACGCGTCTCCGACGATCCCGTAATCGGCCACCCGGAAGATCGGCGCTTGCGCGTCCACGTTGATGGCGACGATCACGCGCGAGCTCATCATGCCCACGAGGTGCTGGATGGCTCCCGAGATCCCGACGGCAATGTACAGCTGCGGGGAGACGCTCTTTCCGGTCTGACCAACCTGCAAGGCCGTCGGCCGCCAGCCGGCGTCGGTGACCGCGCGCGAGGCGCCGACGGCGGCACCGAGCGATTGGGCGAGCTCCTCGATCAGATGGAAGTTCTCCGGGCTCTTCAGTCCACGACCGCCCGAGACCACGATCGTGGCTTCCCCGAGCTCCGGCCCTGAGCCACCCCCGGACGGAGAGAAGCCGACGACCTGGTCGGGGGTCCCTTCCGGGACCGGCAGGGGCACGATCGCGGCCGCCGAGTTGCTCGAGGCGCCTAAGGCGAAGGCGTGGCCCTTGAGGCTCACCACCACGCGCGGGCCGAGGAGCTCGACCTCCTGGGTCGCCCGGCCGCCGAACACCGGGCGGCTGGCCCGGACCGCCTCGTCCGACGGGAGGTCGATCTTCGTGACGTTCGTCGCCGCCGCAGCATCCCACGCGACGGCGATCCGTCCGACCAGGTCACGACCCCGACTGGTGCCGTTCACGACAACCATCCGTGCCTTCTGCTCCGTCCCGACGCGCGCGACCGCCTCGGCGATCTGGGCATTGGAGGGCACGACGGACTCCGTTCGGGCCAGGTGATGGAGTTCGTCGACCCCGCTCTGGGCGAACTCGGCGGCGGCCGCCGCGCTCCCGACGAAGACGCCTACCACGCGCCCGCCGGACCCGGCCGCGGCCCGAGCGACGCCGGTCACCTCGCGCGCCGGGCCCGGAAGCGTGTCGGCTCGGCTGTCGGCGACCACGACGACGGTCGTCACGGGAACACCTTCGCCTCCTCCTTCAGGATCCGAACGAGCGTCTCGGCGGCCTCCTCGGGGCTCTTGTACTCGAGGAGTCGCGCGCCGGTCCTCGGCGGGGGCAGCCGGAACCCCGCTGCGCGCACCCGCGAAGCGGGCTGCGGCGAGGGCGCCTCGACCTTCTCGATCGGCATCTTACGGGACTTGAGGATGCTGGGAAGCTTCGCCGTTCGTGGGTCGTTCCACGCCTGCTGGAGCTCGACGACGCACGGAAGCGAGCTGCGGAGAGACTCGGAGCCGCCGTCGACGGCCCGCTGGAAGGTCAGGCCGTTCGAGGTCGGATCGACGCGGAGCTCGCTCACGCACCCGAAGTCCGGAACCTTGAGCCTCCCCCCGAGCGCCGGCCCCACGAGCCCGGACTCGTCGTCGCTCGACTGCTTGCCGACGAGCACGAGGTCGTGCGGATACCGTTCGACCGCACCCGCAAGGAGCTGAGCCGCGGTCAGGGGGTCGAGCTCCACGCCTTTCGGGGTCTCCACCCAGCTCGCCGTGTCGCATCCGAGGGCGAGCGCGGCCCGGAGGACCTCCTCGCACCGCGGCGCGGGGCCGGCCGTGATCGCTCGCACCTTCGATCCCGCTGCGGACTCTTTGAGCAGGAGGGCCTGCTCGACCGCGGACTCGTCGTATCCGGCGAGGACCCACTTCACTCCCTCCCCGTCGAACGCGGTGCCGTCGGGGGTCGCCCGCAGCTTCGTCTCCGGTTCCGGGACCGGCTTGATCAGGACGACGATCTCCATGGCCGACGCGCCCTAGGCGTAGGCCCGGAGCAGCTCGCGAGCGATGACGATCCGCTGGATCTCGTTCGACCCTTCGTAGATCTGGGCGAGCTTGGCGTCGCGCAGCAACTTCTCGACCGGGTACTCTTTCATGTAGCCGTACCCGCCGAACACCTGGATCGCCTCGTCGGCGATCCGCATCGCCGCGTCCGAGGCGAAGCACTTCGCGATCGACGATTCCAGCGTGCCCTTCGAGCCGTGATCGATCGTCCAGGCGGCGTGCCAGGTGAGGAGGCGGGCGGCGTGCAGCTCCTGGGCCATGTTGGCGAGCTTGAACTGGATCGCCTGGTGCTCGGCAATGGGCTTGCCGAAGGTGTGCCGTTGCAGCGAGTAGGCCGCCGCGTGGTCGATCGCGGCTTGGGCGATCCCCGTGGCCAGGGCGCCGATGGGCGTCCGGGTCTGGTCGAGGGTTCGCATCGCGATCGAGAAGCCTTCCCTCTCCGTTCCCAGGCGGTTCGCCACGGGAACCCGGGCCCCTTCGAACCGTACCGTGCTCGTGGAGGAGGCGCGGTGACCCATCTTCTCCTCCTCGCGGCCGGGCGTCACGCCGGGGGTGGACCTCGGCACGATGAACGCCGAGATCCCTTTGGCCCGGGCCACCGGGTCCGTGGACGCGAACACGGTGTAGAGCGAGGCGTGGGGCCCGTTCGTGATGAAGCACTTCTCGCCGTCGAGGACGTAGTCGTCTCCCTCCTTGCGCGCCCGGGTCTTCATCGCGCTCGCGTCGCTGCCGCTGCTCGGTTCGGTCAGGCAGAACGAGGCGAGGTGATACTCGGCGCAGAACGGCGTCAGGGTCGCCTGCTTCTGTTCCGGCGACCCGCCGAGGATGATCGGCTCGAGGGCGAGGCAGTTCGCGATGATGGAGGTGGTCATCCCGGCGCAGGCGCGGGAGAGCTCCTCGACGATGAGCGCCTGCTCGAGCAGTCCGAGACCGCTCCCGCCGAACTCCGTCGGAACGTTCAGGTTCATCAGCCCGAGCTCCCACGCCTTCCGGTAGATCTCTTCCGGGAACCGTCCGGCCTTGTCGCACTCGGCGGCGTGGGGCGCCATCTCGCTCCGAGCGAACTTGCGAGCGAGCTCCTGCAGGCTGAGCTGCTCGTCGGTGAGGGCGAAATCGACCATCGTTCCCCGGTGCGGCGCGACCCAGTGGCGTCCGCTATATCAGGGCTGTCCGTTCGAAGCCCGTGCGTCGGCGAGCTCGAGCGCGTCGACCGCCCGGAGAGCGGGTGATCCCGGTCGGACGCCACGTACGGTTCGACGCCGGTCGAGGCGCGCGAACGGGCGTTCCGGAGGTCGTCCTCGCGGAGGGGAAGAGCTCCGACCAGCTCGCTTCGCTGCTCTGGGGACTTCACCGGAAGGGTCACGGCGCCCTGATCTCCCGGCTCTCGCGCGAGCAGCAGTCCCGGCTGCGCCAGGAGGCGCGCCGTGGTCTTCCGGTCCAGACCGCTCCGGGGCGGAGGTTTGGGCGACTTCGAGGCCCGCTGGGTGCCGAACGGAGAGGCGGGAAGGTAGCAATCGTCTCGGCGGGCACCGCCGACGTGGAGGTCGCGGACGAGGCCGAAGCGGTGCTTCGGGCCCTCGGGGTCCGGACCGTCATCGCGCACGACGTGGGCGTCGCTGGCGTGCACCGGCTCCAGGCGGCCCTGCGAGCTCTCGAGCGGGCCCGGCCCCAGGTCTACCTGGTCTTCGCAGGCCGGGAGGGCGCTCTCCCGACGGTACTGGCCGGGCTGGTAGGAGCCCCCGTCGTCGGCGTCCCGACCTCGGTCGGCTACGGTCGAGGGGGGAAAGGCGAAGCGGCGCTCAACGCGATGCTGCAGTCTTGTGCCCCGATCGCGGTCGTGAATATCGATGCCGCGGTCCCCGCCGCGCTGTTCGCCGCCCAGCTGGTCCGGCGCTCCCCGCAGCGCTAGGCGGAAATGGCGCGACGCGAGCCTTTTTCTTCCCCCGGTGGCGTCCTGCCGGCGTGAGTGTGCGCGGGTCGCTCAGCGAAGAGGCCGAGCGGGAGGAGGCGGAGTACCGCGACCACCGGCGCGCTCTCGAAACGAAGTTCCGCGACCTGCGTACCCGCAGGGAGCTGCTGCTCGCTCAGGTCCACCAGCTGGTGGATGACCAGAAGCTCCTCTTCGACCGCCAGGCCCCGAAGCAACAGACGCTGGAGGAGTTGCACGAGGACTACCGCGCCATCGGTCACGACCTCGCCGACCTTCGCCACCAACGCGACAAGGTTCGCAACGAGCTCGAAGGGACGCTCCAGGAGCTCCGGTATGCCCGGAGCGAGCTTCCTCGCGGCGACCGACCTCGTCCCGACCAGCTCGAACGCGAGGTCCGACAGCTCGAGCTCAAGCAACAGACGACCGCCCTCCCCCTGACCGAGGAGAACGCGCTCATCGACCGGATGCGAGCGCTCCGCCGACAGCTGGACGGGGTCCAGAAGGAGGCGAGCGTGGTTGACGCCCACGAGTCCCGCGTCAAGACGCTGGAGAAGTCGGTCGCCGGCAAGCGGACCGAGCTCGAGAAGCTGATGGCGGAGTCGGCCCGACTGAAGGTCGAGCGCGACCGCCGGATGGCGAACATGCGCTCGCTGCTCGAGGAGGTCGGCGCCCTGGTCGGGGAGATCCGGGCCAAGGCCCGAGCCCGCCGGGACACGATGGACAAGGTCCAGGGGTTCAGCCGCCAGCTCGGGGAGATCGACGACGAGATCCTTCGCCTCGACCGGGGCTCCCGCGCCCGACGCGACGAGGCCCGACGCACGATCCGGGAGTACAGCCGAGGGAGCCGCGACCGGGTCGCCGTGGAGACCGCCTACGCCAGCGTCGCCGACCAGCAGCTCGAGCAGCTGCTCAAACGCGGACGGATCACGCTCGGCGGCTGAGGCGCGGCCGTCAGGCCGTCGTCGTCGCGGCGACCGGCTCAAAGATGTTGACGACGGTGACGAAGAAGATCAGCGTTTGGCCGGTCACCTCGCTGTTGTAGTCCGCGGTGTAGGTGCCGTTCGCGAGGTCGACCGCCGTGACGATGAACTTCCCGTGGGCGGAGGCGGAGCACGGCCCCGTACCGAGGTAGTCGGTCCCCACGATCCGTCCGGCCGACTCCGGGTTGAGCTGGTTGACGAGCGTGATCTGCCCGGTCCCGTTGGCGGTCGAGGTCACGTTCGTGACCAGGAGCGTCCAGCCGGACGGGTCGGCGGCCATTCCCGGAGAGGCGAGGTTCTCGATCGTCACGAAGGAGGCGTTCGCCGCAAGGATGAGGACGTTCCACCCGTAGTTGGGGTCGCGGAACTCGGTGCCGCTCGTCGCGAGCTGGGAGGGGTACAGCTTCTGGAAGGTCGTCCCCGGCATCGTGCGGAGGACGGGGAGCTGAAAGCTCAGCGGCTCGGTCCCGATGCACGACGGGTTCTTCGGCCCGTAGCCGAGGGCGGGGGGCACAACCACGGCCTTCGTTTGGTTTCCCTGCAGGCCCACGAGCCCCTGCCAGAACCCGGTCACGACCTGGATGTACGATTGCCCGCCCAGGGAGTAGCCGGCTTGCGGCGTATTGCCGCCGACGTGGACCGGGAGCGGCGTGTAGTTCGCGGCGTTGGCCCGGGCGCTGAACTCGAGCGACTTCGGGTACGCGGCCCCGTTGATGGAAACGGAGTACAGCGAAGTGTCGAAGACCCGCCCCGAGTCGGGACCGGAGCCGAAGATCCCGATGTAGTTGACGGTCACGTTGTCGCCGACAGCGACCGTCGGGGGACCCGGCGGGAGGTTCACTTTGTTGTGGAGGTAGAGCGCGGCCGAACCGGCACCGGCGGCGACCACGGCCACGACGATGAGCACGATGGCGGGTGTCCAGCTGAACCGGTCGACCATGGTTAGCACCTAGGCGAGGGTGGGGGTCGGCCCGTCGCATCTCTCGTCACGGAGATCGGAGAGACAGGTGTTCGTCATTCCCCCGCCGCCGACACGGGGGGTGATATAAATCCACACACCGGCGGGGGTTACGCCCGGCGCAGCTTGCCCACGATCGGCTCCTCGAGAACGCCGTCCTCCTCGAGGAAGTTCAGCAGCTCTTCGGCGCGTGCAGCTGTGACCCCGCGGCCCGCCGCCACCTGGACGGCTTCGCGCAGGTCCGCGTAGCCATCGACCGAGCCCTCCGCCAGTCCGTCGATGACGTCGAGGAAGGCCGACGCCTCGGCCTGCTCCGCCGCCGACCGTGGCGTGGGGGCCGGCGGTGGGGGGGTGAGGGTGATGCGAACGGGACCCGGTCGGGCCGACTGGACCGAGGCGGGCGGGCCAGGACGGAGAGTAGAGAGTACGCTGGTCAGAGGAGTGCGGTACCGTGACGGGTCGGCGGGTGGGTACCGGGCCTTGACGGCTCGCGCGGCCCGTACCCAATGGGGAGGGTCGCCTCTCGCTCTCAGCGTGGCGTCATCGGGGGCGGGGTCGTCCGAGAGACGGCGGAGTAGATCTAGGCGGGAGACCGTCTGACCCAACGTCTCGGCGAGAAGCTCCCGGTAGGCTGTCTCCGGGATCCGGCGAACCCCCTCGGCTCGCACCGAGACGTAGGCGTTCCCGTCCCGCCCGCGGAACAGGTTCACTTTGCCGACCACCAACGCCAGGGACGGTTCGCTGTGCGCACGGAGCTGAGCGAGGGCACGCGGCTGGAACGACCCCGCGGTGACGCTGATCGTCCCGGTCGGGTCGGCGAGTCGCGCCCGGAGGAAGGGAGGTCCGTCCGGCTTGCCCACCGGTTCCGGCGAGGTCAGCATGCCGGTCACCAAGACCCGGCTCATCCGGGCGCCGAGCGGCGAGAGGAGGTAGCTCGCAGCCTTCTCGCCGCTCCCCTTCTCTTCCTCCACGGCCGCGTTGAGCTCGAGCGCGAGGACCCTCCACGCCGGCTCACGCCCGCTCACGGTAGCACCTCCTTCAGCCGGCGCTCAAGTTCCTCGATCGGGGGTGCACGGACGGGGAGTACGCGTTCGATCTTCGACGGGTAGAGGCTCACGCCGAAGTCGTCGCGGCTGGCGTCGCCCCGTACGCGGAGCCGCTCACCGAAGGTGCGTTCGAACAGCTCCTCCTCGAAGCGGGAGGGGTCGGGCTGGGACCGAAGTCGGCCGAGCAGCTCCGAGAGCGTGAATCCACCGAGCAGCTCGGTGTCAGCTCGCCCGGCCTGCACCGTGGCGCTGCCGGTCCCGTCGTCGAGGACCAAGCGAGCCCGAAGGTCGGGCTCGCCCTCGACCCGGCCGTGCAAACGGCAGAGGCCCCCCTGCGTCTGTCGACGGCAGGTCGGGCACCGATAGACGAGCCCGCTCGGGGGGGAGAGGCCTACCACGATCCCTTCGACGCAGACATCCACTCCCCCGGCGGAGACCTCGAGGTCGGCGATCGAGCGGGGTGGGGCGTTGGCGAACCGCTCCGGGCCGGGCAGCTCGGCCCCCGAGATGCGGTCGACCTGCGCGCGTTCGTCCAGGACGAGCTGGGGCCTCCCCCGGAAGCTCCCGATGTACCCGCCCGAGATCCGGAGCGCCTCCCCGGACTTCAACCGGAAGTCGGTCCAACAGGAGAACGCGAGGGTGCCGCTGGCATCCCCGAGCACGCCCTCGTAAACGACGCGCCGTTCGTCCCCTACGGTCACGTTCTTCTCGCCGATGCGGACGATCCGCGCCTCCAGCGAGAACCCCTCGTCCCGCGGACGGAGCGAAGCGAGCGGCCGCCTCGGGAGCTCGGCGGACGCGAGTGCCGGTAGCTCGAGCGGGCTCGCCTCCGCGACGCGGCTCCGCCCGTCGAAGCTCACCTCGAGGTGGCCCTGGAACTCTCGTACTTTCGCGTTCACCGCGCGCAGCACTGTGCCCCGTTCGACCCCTTCGGGGGGCGGGTCCCACCAGGTGAATCGGACCGAGGCTGTACCGTCGGTCAGGATCCCGGAGAGCATCGTGCGGCGGCCCCCGTCACTTTTCCGGGTGATCTCCCGACGGTTCGCCGACACAACGCGGGCGAGGAGCGCGATCCCGTCGTCGGTCCGACGGAGGTCCTTGAGCCGAACCTCCGACGGGGCCGAGCTCTCCGGCGGTGTGCTCGACATCGACGACCCGGGAACAGGGAGGAGACCGCGGCTCCGCTAAAAAGCGTGAGCGCCCGAACGAACGGTGAACCGCGGCTCGCGGAGGTCGCAACCATTTTCCACGGTCGGTCCTGCTGACGACCGTGGCCCTCAAGTTTCAGGCGAAGGTCGACCGCATCCTGTCGGCCCGACGGTCCCTGCTGTGCGTGGGGCTCGACCCCGACCCCGCGCAGATCCCGAAGGTCGTGCGCAAGGGCTCGGAGATCGCCTCCATGACCCACTTTCTCCACGGTATCCTCGATGCGACGTACGACGTCGCGGCCGCCTACAAGATGCAGCTCGGGGCGTACCTCGCCTTCGGGCCGGAAGGCGTCGCGCTCCTCCCGAAGCTCACCCGACGGATCGGACCGACGCGCCTCCGGATCCTCGACCTGAAAGCGAACGACATTCCGAACACGATGCGACTGTTCCGGGACGCCGCGTTCGACCGGCTCGGCTTCGACGCGGTGACCGTGACCCCCTGGCTCGGTTGGGAGACGGTGGCGCCGTTCCTCGAGCGCTCCTCGCACGGAGTGTTCGTCATCGCTCACTCCTCGAACCCCGGCGCGGCCGACTTCCAGGAGATCCCCACCCCGCGCGGACCTCTCTGGCTCGCGGTCGTCTCGGAGGTGCGGCGACTCGCCGACGCCCACGGCAACATCGGCGCGGTCGTCGGCGCCACGTACGCGGACGCGGTCCGACTGGCCCGAGCCGCGCTCGGCAACGGGGTGCCGATCCTGGTCCCCGGCGTGGGGGCGCAGGGCGGACAGCTGTCGACGACCGTCCGGGAAGGGGTCGATGCGAAGGGTCGCGCGTTGCTGGTGAACGCGTCGCGCAGCATCCTCTACGCGTCGAGCGGCAAGGACTGGAAGAAGGCCGCCCGCACCGAGGCGCTCCGGCTCTCGACCCAGATCAATCAGCTGCGAGCAGGTCTGAGTAAACCCGGAGCAGCTCGCGCGTGACCACCGGGAGCGCGAAGCGCTCCTCGGCCCTCTGGCGCGCCGCCTGCCCCATCCGCCGCCGGCGCTCCGGGTCGTCGAGCAGCTCGAGCAGCTTGGCGACCAAGTCCCCGCGGATCATCGGCTCGACGAGCAGACCCTCGCGTCCGGGCTCGATCACCTCGCGCACGCCGGGCATGTCGGCGATGACCACGGGTAGCCCCATCGCCATCGCCTCCGCCACGGCGAGCCCGAACCCCTCGAGCCGGTTCTGCGAGGGGAAGACGAACAGGTCCGCGACCGCCAGGTGGGCCGGGAGCGCTTCGTCCGAGACCGACGGCAGGAACCGGACCCGGTCCTCGACGCCGAGCCGACGCGCGAGCGAGCGCAAGGCGGTGAGCCGCGGCCCCCGACCGATGACCAGCAGCGCGACGTCCGGGGGGAGATCCGGGAGGACGCGGAGGATGACGTCCACCCCTTTGTGGGGGACGAGCCGCCCCGCGAACGCGATCACCCGCTTTCCCTCGAGGCCCAGCGACTGACGGACCTCGTCGGCGCCGACCGACGGGCTGAACCGGCGGACGTCCACCGCGGACGGCACGATCTCGAACGGACGGCCGAGAAGCGCCCCGGAGGTGACGCCGTAGCTCCGCGTATGGACGACGATCCGCGAGGCGCGCCGAAGCGTCGGGGGCCAGAAGAAGCGCCGGAAGACGCCCGTGACGAGTCGGCCGCCGAACCCGGGCAAGTAGAGGTCGCAGTGGTAGGTGAGACAGAGCGCGGGCAGCCCCGGAGGGAGGGCCTGGGTGAGGAAGTAGGCGGTCAGCGGGGGCGGGTAGTGGACGTGGACGATCGTTCCGGGACCGGCGAGCTGGCGAACGACCCGGCCGACCGAGGGGGCGACCGGAGTGTTCCACGCCACGAACCACGCTGGGACGCGAACGATGTGCACGCCGTCGACGACCTCGCTCGGGGGGAGGGAGCGGTCGTGCTGGGAGGTGACGACCGTGACCTCGTGGCCCTGCCGGTGCATCTCGCCGGCGATCGAACGGACGTGCGATTCCACACCGCCGGCGTGCGGGTAGAAGAACGGAGCGACCTGGACGATGCGCACGGCGAACCTATTACCGGCCCTCTCGGACGCGGGAGCCCGCCGGCGCCCCGCTTGCGGTCGGCACCACCTACCGGGACGACGCGGGCTGCGCCTCGCGGCCCTGCATCAGCTCGGCATCGGAGAGGATCGCCACGTCGATCCCGCGCATCGCTTCGCCCAGTCCGGAGGAGACCCGGGCGAGCACCACGGGGTCGTCGAAGTGGAGGGACGCCTCGACGATCGCCCGGGCGACCTTGCGCGGTTGCTCGGCCTTGAAGATCCCGCTCCCGACGAAGACGCCGTCGACGCCGAGCTGGCGGCAGAGCGCCGCATCCGCGGGGGTAGCGATACCACCGGCAGCGAAATTGACGACCGGAAGCCGCCCCAACTTGCGGACCTCGTTGACGAGGGCGTCCGGCACGCGCTCGTGCACGGCCCACGCGCCGACCTCTTTCGGGGCGAGCGCCTTGACCGCCTCGATCTCCTGCTGGACGGTCCGGATGTGGCGGACCGCCTCGACGATGTTACCGGTCCCCGCCTCGCCCTTGGTACGGATCATCGCCGCGCCCTCGTCGATCCGCCGGAGCGCCTCCCCCAGGTTGCGGCAGCCGCAGACGAACGGGACCTTGAACTTCTTCTTCGCGACGTGCCGGAACGGGTCGGCGGGGGTCAGCACCTCCGACTCGTCGACCATGTCGACCCCCAGGCTCTCGAGGATCTGTGCCTCGGCCGTGTGGCCGATGCGGCACTTCGCCATGACCGGGATCGAGACCCGCTCTTTGATCTCCTTGATCTTGAGGGGGTCCGCCATTCGTGCGACGCCGCCTACCGCCCGGATGTCGGCCGGGACGCGCTCGAGCGCCATCACCGCGACCGCACCGGCCTCCTCCGCGATCGCCGCCTGCTCGGCGGTGGTAACGTCCATGATGACCCCGCCCTGGGTCATCTTCGCGAAGCCGCGCTTCACGAGCTCCGTGCCGAACCGGAGCTTCGACGTGACGTCCGCCATGCCCTCTTGTTGGGCGGCCGGAACTTAAAAGCATCTCGGCGGAGGGCGGCCGTCGCTCTCGTCGGCTGGCGCACCGTAATATGGTCCGGCCGGCTCGGACGGAGGCCGGGGGAGCTGTGCAACGGCTGAGAGGACGGGACGCACCCGTCGACCCCACGAACCTGACCGGGGTAATGCCCGCGAAGGGATCGCGATGGGTCGTTTGAGAGCTCCGACCGCGGGAACGCGGTAGGAATGCAGTCCGAGTCACCGGGCGTACCGCCCGTGGACCGGCGCCGACCCGGCCACGTCGGTCGAAAATTCTGGGCCGTCGTCGTCGCGCTCGTGCTCGCCGTGCCGGCGTTCGCGGCCTACGTGGAACTGACCTCGGTCCATCCCGGGGGGGCGGCGACCCTCACCGTCTACACCTACTCGAGCTTCCTGGGAGGCAACTGCGGCTCCCCGCTGTTCGATGCGGTCTTCGGAGCGTTCGGCCGCGCCCACGGTGTGCACGTTCAGGTCCTCTGTCCCGGCGGAACCCTCGTCAGCACGCTCGAAGCGGAGGCGAACGCGCCCGTCGCGGACGTCGTCATAGGGCTGGACGAGCTGACCGCCCCTCAAGCCGACCAACTTGGGCTCCTCGTCCCGTACGTTTCCCCCGGGCTCGCCCACGTCTCCCCAGGGCTCGTCAACGAGATCAGCCCCGATCACGTGGTGACTCCGTACGAGTCGGGGTACCTCGCTATCGACTACAACACGAGCTTCGCGAGCGCAACCGGTGGCGCGGTGGCGCATTCTGCGTTCCCGCAGTTCGTCCAGAACCTCTCCTGGGCCCGGGGCCTGATGATCGAGGACCCGACCACCGACATCACCGGCGAGGAGTTCCTGGCGTGGCAGATCGCGTTCTACGAGTACGTGCTCCACGAGTCCTGGACGGGGTTCTGGAAGGCGGTCGATAGCTCGGTCCAGATCGCCCCGGACTGGTCGACCGCGTTCGGAGCCTTCACGTCGCCCGGGGCGGCTCCGTCGACGGTGGTGAGCTACCTCAGCGACCCCGCCTACGCCGCGTTCACGAACAGCTCGGGCGCGTTCAACGCGACGGTCAGCAGCTGGAACGGGAGCGAGTACGGCTGGCGCACGATCTACGGAGCCGGCATCGTCCACGGTTCGCAGCACTTGGCGCTCGACCAGGAGCTAATCGACTGGCTCCTCTCCGGGTCGGTCCAGGAGCTGCTCCCCACCTCGGAGTGGGAGATCCCCGCGAACGCGACGGTTCCCCTGCCGAGCGCGTACTCCGCGATGCCGAACACGACGGTGGTCCAGCCGCTGAACGATTTCGCGACCCCGAACGCGACGGCGGCCGCCCTCACCGGCCTGAACGGCTGGTTGAACACATGGCAGAGGCTCGCCAACCAGTAGTACGCCTGAGGTGGCCGCGCGGCGAGACGCTCGCACTGCTCCCTGCGCTCCTGTTCGTCGTTCTGTTCGCTGTGGCTCCCGCGGTTGCGTTGTTCTCCGGAGGATGGATCGCGTCCGGAGGAGCGTCGGGCGTCGCGGCAGCGGTCTCGGACCCGGTCAACGCGAGGGCGCTCGAGAACTCGCTCGAACAGGGCGCCTGGAGCGCCCTCGGCGCCACGGCCCTGGGCTACCCCGCGGGACTCCTCCTCGGCCGGTACGAGTTCCCCGGCCGGCGCACGCTCTTCGGCGTGCTCCTCGTACCGTTCCTGCTGCCCGCGATTATCGTCGTCGCAGGAGTGCAGTCGCTGTTCGGCGCGAGCGGCTTCGTCACCCAACTCGCCCCCTGGGTCGGCGTGTTCGGACGCGGCGTGCCGGGGATCGTCGCAGTGAACGTCGTCTTCAACGCTCCGGTGGTCGCCTTGTTCACCTCGACCGGCGTCGCCGGCGCTTCGGTCGCGTTGGAAGAGACCTCGACGTTGCTCGGTGGCTCGCCCGCGCGTCGGTTTAGGGACGTATGGGGCCCCGCCTCCTGGCTCGGGGCGGGCGCAGGGGCGTTGCTCACGTTCATCTTCTCGGCCCTCGCCTTCGCGGCCCCGCTCCTGATCTGCGGCGCCCGTTGCTACACGCTCGAGGCGCGGATCTTCGCCCTCGACCAGACGTTCCTGGAGCCCCAGACGGCCGCCGTCCTGGCCCTCGTGATGGTCGGCGTGTTCCTGTTGCCCGCGGCGGCGTACGTACTGCTCACCCAGCGGCTCCGCACCCGAACGAGCGGGACGCGGACACCCCTACGCCGTCTCCCCTGGCGTTCGATCGCTCTGTGGCCGGCGCTGCTTGCAACGGGAGTGTTCGTCGCGTTGATCGTCCTCGTCCTCGGCTCGGTGCTCGCCCGGAGCGTCGGCGTGGCCCCCGGCGCGGCGGGCGGCAGCCACGGTTGGACGACCTTGTTCGGTCCCGGGGTAGCGGCCGCGCTCGGGATCTCGATCGGCGGGGCCTTGGCGAACACGCTGCTCTTTGCCGCGCTGGCCAGCGGCATCGCGCTCGTGCTTGGGGTCGTCGCCGGATTCGCCGTCGGAGCTCCGGGTCGCGGGCCTCGGCTCCTACCGCTCGTGGTCTTCCTCCCGCTGATCATCTCGCCGGTGGTCCTCTCCTTCTCTCTCGCGACCTTCTGGCGGCCGCTGTTCGGGGGCGCCTCGGCGGTCTGGGTGTTGATCGTGGTCAGCCAAGCGACGCTCGCCCTCCCGTTCGCCTTCCAAGGGTTCTCGGTGGCGTTGGGGCGTCTCTCCCCACACCGTCGCGAAGCGGCCCGACTGCTCGGAGTCGCTCCGTTCGCGGCGTACCTCGACGTCGACCTGCCCCTCGCGCGCCGCGGCCTCGTCACCGCCGCCCTCTTCGCTCTCGCGATCGCTCTGGGGGAGTTCACCGCGACGTACTTCCTGGCCACGCCGAGATTCACCACGCTTCCCGTGGCCCTCTATCGGCTGCTGGCGCTGCGGCTCACGGCGCCGGCCGACGCGCTCGCCGGACTGCTCGTCCTCCTGACGCTGGCCATCTTCCTCGTGATCGCCTGGAGGGGAGAGCGTGTCGCCCTCTGACCGGCTCGAGGTCCACGAACTGAGCGCCGCGTGGGACGGCGTGCCGGTCGTCCGGTCGGTGAGCTTCTCAGTGACGGCGGGGGAACTCCTGGTCCTGATGGGCCCGAACGGTGGCGGAAAGTCGACCCTGCTCCGGACGATCGCCGGCCTCGAGCGTCCGACCGGTGGTTCCGTTATCGTCGACGGTCGGCCGCTTCTCGACGTCCCGGCCCACCGTCGAGGGATCGGGATGCTGTTCCAGGAGCCGGCCCTGTTCCCGCACCGAACCGTCTGGGAGAACGTCGCCTACGGCCTCGAGGTGGCCCGGCGGCCTCCGGCCGAGGTGGAACGGCGCGTCGCGGAGCTGGCAGAACTGCTCCACCTCGCCTCCCTCCTCGAACGTTCGCCCGAAGGCCTCTCCGGAGGCGAGCAGCAGCGGGTCGCGCTGGCCCGGACCCTCGCGCCCCGTCCCGCCGTTGTGCTGCTCGACGAGCCCTTCGCGTCGGTCGATCCTGAGCTGCGGGGCCAGCTGGCGTCCGAGTTCCGGAGCGTGCTGAGAGCACAGGGCGCGACCGCGATCTTCGTCACCCACGACCGCGAGGAGGGGCTCTTCCTGGGGGACCGCGTGGCGCTCTTGTTCGACGGTCGCCTTCTGCAGGTCGGAACGCCCGACTCCGTGTTCGAGCATCCCTCCACGCCCGCCGTCGCACGGTTCCTCGGCTACAACGTGCTCGAAACCCCGGCCGGAGTTTTCGGAGTCCTCCCCGGCGATGTGCTCCTGGGAAGGGAGGGCTCGGAGGAGCTCGTGGGGGAAGTGGTCGGCTCCGCGCGCGCCGGGGAGACGACGGTCACCCACCTACGCTCGGCCCAGGTCGGCCGGGTCGAGGCGCGGGCCCCGTCCAGCGAGCCGCCCCGAACGATCGGGAGCCGGCTGAGCATCGGCTGGCGACGGGCCCTCGAGATCCCCGGGCGGGACGTCGAACGGCCGACCGGCGGCTAGTCCTGGGCCGGTTCCGGGCTCTCGGCCCACTCGGGTTCTTCCTGGGTCGGTTCGTTCGAAGGAGCGGGCGGCGCGCGGCCACCGCCCCGCCGCCGAACGACGAGCAGCACGACGACGCCCGCGACGACCACGGCGAGCACGATGCCCAGCAGAAGGTACGGACTTCCGAACGGCGAGCCACCTCCCGAGGAAGAGCTGGGGGGCGTGGGCGACACCACGAGCGTCGCGTTCGACTGCGTCGAAGCGCCGAGCTGGTCGGTGACCGTGACGGAGAGGGCGAAGCTTCCCGCGGCCTTGGGCACGCAGCTCAGCGACGACGCATTGGCGGAGGCGCAGCCGGTCGGGAGCCCCGCGTACACGAAGCTCAACACCCCGGTGCCCCCGGTCACAGTGACCGAGATCGCGGTCGTGGCGCCGACGACGACCGGGGAGGGGGAGGCAGCGAACGTCGTGACCGACGGGGCGGCGTGAACGATGAGGGTCGCGGAGCCGGTCGCCGTGAGCCGGAAGAGGTCGGTCACCGTGACGGAGATCGCAAAGGTGCCTTTCTCCGTCGGGCGACAGACGAAGCCAGCCGTCGTCGCCCCGACGCATCCGGCCGGCAACTGCGTGTAGCTGTAGTGCAGCGGGGCGGTTCCCCCGGCCCCCGTGACGTTGAAGCTCACGTTCTGGCCGGTGTCGACGACCGTCGGACCGACGTTGAACGACGAGATGCTCGGCACCGGGCTCACCACGAGCGTGGTCGTCGCATTCACCACGAAGCCGGCCCCGTCGGTGACCATCACCGTGACCGTGAAGGTGCCGGCCGAGGTCGCCTGACAGGTGTTCCCGCTACCGCCGGTAATTGAGCAGCCCGGCGGGAGCCCGCGGTAGGCGAATGTGTAGGCGCCGGTACCGTTCACGACCGTGAAATTGAGGGTCGTGGTGACGCCCAGGTCGACCTTGTCCGGCCCAAAGGCCAGCCCCAGGACCGCCGGGTCCGCCGCGACGCTGAGGATGACACTCGAGCGATTGTAGACCCCGAAGGCGTCGGAGGCGTTCACCGTCACGACGAAGATGCCGGGGGCCCCCGGGCGGCAGGAGAGCTGGTCGGTGTTCGCGCTGGCGCAGCCGGAGGGGAGCCCGGTGTAGACGTAGGAGATGGGAGGTGTGCCCCCGGTCTCGTTGGCGAGGAACGTGACCCTCTGCCCCACGTCGACCGAGGGACGTGAGGAGGTGAACCCAGCGACGTGGGGGCGGGGGTACACCACGAACGTCACGTTCGCGTAGCTGGCTTCCCCGACGACGTCCCGCACCACCGCGTGCGCGGTGAACGTGCCGTACACGCTCGGCCGGCAGTTGATCACCGACAAGTTCGCGCCGTTGCACCCGGCGGGCAGGCCCGAGTAGCCGTAGGAGAGGGGCGCGGTCCCTGGCAGGGCGGTGACCGTGAGGTTCGTCGAGGTCCCGAGGGTCAGGGCGGACGGAACGACGGTGAACAGGGAGATCTGCGGAGGAGGGTTCACCGCGATCGTTACGTTGCGGGTATAGGACGCACCGCCCGTGAGGTTCACGAACCCCTCGATCGGGTAGGTGCCGGCGGTCGTCGGCACGCAGGTGATCGAGGTGACGTTCGCGCTCGCGCACCCGGGGGGCAAGCCCGCGTACGCGAAGCTATCGGAGCTCGACACGGGCCACGCGCCCGCGCCGACGGAGAGGTTCTGGCCGGAGTCCAGGGTCGGGGGCAAGGCGTGGAGGGCCGTGACGATCGCCGGGCCGAAACTCCAGGTGTCGGCGTAGAAGGTGGTGTAGTCGTACCCCCCGTAGAGGAGGACGTAGCCGTCCCCGGTGTCGTCCGCGAGCGTCTCGTACCCGCGGGCGGAGGGCCTCGTCGTCAGCGTAAGGGACGACCAGGTCCCGTTCGAGAACAGCCAGGTGTCGCCGAGGGCGCCGGAGGCCGTCGACGTGGCGCCGCCGAACAGGAGGGCCGCCTTGATCTCGGAGTCGTAGGTGAACCCATAGTAGACCCGGCCGGAGGGGTGGGTGCTCAGGCTCGAGGTCCGGTCGGTCCAGGTCAGATTGTTGTATATCCACGTCTCGGTGCTCGAGGCCGCGCACGTAAGGTCCGTGCAACCGCCGAACAGGACCGCGTGTTTCCCCACCACGTCGTACGCCATGTTCGCACGGTACCGCGGGAGCGGATGCCCGCTCGTGTTCGCCGTCAGATTCGTCCACTGACCGCCGACGAACGACCAGGTGTCGTTGAAGATGATCTGCTGGGAGATGTTGCCGGTGGTCATGCCGGAGCCCCCGAACAGTAGGAGGTAGCTGTCGTTCACATCCCACGTCATCGCCGCCCGCCACCGCGGCGACGGCGCCGTGTTCGGGGAGAGCGGGGTCCAGGCCCCGTGCAGGAACTCCCAAGTGTCGTTGTAGTAGGTGTTAGGATACTGTCGGCCGCCGAAGAGGACGAGGTACCCGTCTTTGGCGTCCCAGCCGAAGTTGGCGGCGTACCGCGAGGTGGGGGAGTTGGTGAGGTTCCCTGTCAGGTTCGTCCAGAGCCCGTTGGAGTAGACCCAGGTGTCCCCGTAGGTCGTCGTCTGGCTCGGCGAAAGGCCGCCGAAATAGACCGCATACTGGTCGACCGGGTCGTACGCCATCATGGCGATCCAGCGCGAACTCGGGCCCACGAGGCTCGTGAGGTGGACCCAGTTCTCCGCGCCCCCTGCGGAGGGGTGGGGCGAGAGCGCGCTGGCCGCACAGGTCGCGGTCCCGGACGATGCCGCCGAACAGAGCACGCTCGCGCCGGCGGCCGGACCATGGCCGGACAGCAACGACGCGCTGGCGGCGGCCAGCGGCGACGAGGCGGCCGAAAGATGCGCCACCTCGGTCCCCTGGCTCGTGTGGGTGAGCGGACTCGCCAACGATGGCCAGGCCACCACCATGAGGAGCACCACGGCGAAGGAAACGACTGCTCGGCCTAATGCCCGAGGGGAAGCAGAGGGCGACCCCATGGTGGCGCGGGATGTGGGAACGGGCCATATACCTTCGGTCTGCGTTCGTTGCGACACGGTACCGTCCCGGCGGAGGATCGGTGCTCGCCCCGGCATGCCGGCGAGCGAACACCGCCGCGCCGCTCGAGGTGTCAGCCGCCGGGGACGACCCGGAGGCGCGACGCGCCGAAGGCCAAACGCTAACCCCCCCTCCCGAATCGCGGAACCTCCTCGATGAGCCCTCCCGCAGCCGAATCCGATCCCGCCGCTCCTGAACCGACGCCTCGTCGGCGGACCCCGAGCTTCGAGGACCTGCCGCTCCACCCTCGACTGCGGCGTGGCATCGAGGAGATGGGCTACCTCGAGCCGACCCAGATCCAACAGGACGCGATCCCCGCCGCTGTCGGCGGGCGGGATCTCATCGGCACCGCCCAGACCGGGACCGGCAAGACGGCGGCGTTCCTCCTGCCGCTCCTCGAGCGGTTGCTCAGCGGGCCTCGGGGCCGGATCCGGGCCCTCGTGGTCACCCCGACGCGTGAGCTGGCGCTCCAGGCGCAGGAGTTCCTCCGCGTGCTCGGGCGTCATGCCGACCTGCGCTCGGTCGCGGTCTACGGGGGCGTGGGCATGGCGGACCAGGAGAGGGCCCTTCGTGGCGGAGTCGAGATCGTGGTCGCTACCCCGGGCCGTCTGCTCGACCACATGAGCCGGCGGTACGTGGATTTCCGCGACCTTCAGGTCCTCGTGCTCGATGAAGCCGACCGGATGCTTGACATGGGCTTCCTCCCGGATGTCCGGAGGATCCTCGCGAGCCTGCCGCGCCGTCGCCAGACCCTCCTGTTCTCAGCGACGATGCCCGCCGAGGTCATCCAGCTGGCCCGGGAGTTCCTCACCGATCCGAAGACGGTGCAGGTCGGGGAGACGACCGCCGCCGCGGTCGGTGTCACCCATCTCGCGCTCCCTGTCCCGGCGCACCGAAAGAGCGACCTGTTGAAGGCGCTCCTCGACGACGCGACGATGAGCAGCGTGCTCGTCTTCACCCGCACGAAGCATCGCGCCGACCGGGTGGCCCGACAGCTCAGCGACGCTCGGATCGACGTCGGGGTGATCCACGGCAACCGTAGCCAGAGCCAGCGGGTCACGGCGCTGAGCCGTTTCCGCGAGGGCCGCCACCGGGTCCTCGTCGCCACCGACCTTGCCGCCCGAGGGATCGACGTCGAGGGGGTCTCGCATGTGGTCAACTACGACCTGCCCGAGGTGCCCGAGGCGTACATCCACCGGGTCGGACGAACGGCCCGCGCGACGCGCCGCGGCGATGCCTTCTCCCTCGTCTCCCCGGAAGAGGAGAACGACCTCCGAGCGATCGAGCGGCACCTGAACGTAACGATCCCCCGCGCCCGGTTGCCCGGGTTCGATTACGACCGACCCGCGCCCGCGCCGCCCGCCGGCGGCTATCGGGACCGCGGTCGCCCGTCGAACCGGGGCGGCGGGGGTGGGCGAGGCCGGCCGCCCCCCCGCGGGCGTCCTCGCTACGCCCGCCGCTAGTCGCGCCCCTCGGCGGACTCCGCACCGCGACCCCTAGGGCCCGACCTCTCCAGAGGATCGGTCGCGCCCCACGCCGGCCCGATCGGGCCGTGGTATCCCGGGGTGCCGGGTGACTCGACAGGATGATAAACCGAGCCCAGGCTACCCAGAACTACCGAGACGGAACACCTCGGTCCGAGCGATCATGGCGGTGAGCTTTCCCCCGGAGTCACTAGCTCCGACGGACTGGTTCGCACGGTTTCGCGAGCGGTATGACCTCGCGGCTTCGGACCCAACGACCGAGCTCGGGGTCTTCTACGACCGCCATGTACGCTTCGAGCAGGGTCCCCACTCCGAGACCGAGGTCTTCGGAGAGTACACCACCGCCGAGTGGAACGCGATCATGACCGGGCTCATGGGCGACCTCGCCCGGGAGTACGGTTTCTACCAAACGACCGACCCGTCACCACGGCAGGACGTCCTGTGGTTCCGGCCGGTCGAGCCGATGACCCTCGCCGCCATGATCGTCCAGGAGGACCAGGCGACCGAAGCGGTGGCCGAGCTCGAGATCCCCCACGTCCTCAGCGGTGGGGCCGAGCTCGGGGTGCTGGTGCTCTACCCGGATTACCCGATGCCGCAAGGGGCACGCGACCTCGACGAAGCGACCGAGCTGTGGAAGCACCGGGTCGAGGCCGAGCTCGCACGCCACCGACCGGACCGGGACTTCCTCCTCCTGACCCTGGGCACCAATTCCTGGGATCTCCCGAGCCGGTGGCGCGGCTACGCCTGGGATACCTCCACCCACCGGCTGAGGCTGCTCACCACGACCGATGCCTCGCAGTCGTCGGCCTCGAGGTAGGGCTACGGGAGTCAGGTTCCCCCTTGCGGGGCGGGGGACCAAGGGGGATGGCGGGGACCGACCCGAGACTCCTTCCTCAGAGCCGGGGGGGCCGAGAGATGGTCCTGAGCCTTCCAGAAATGTCGGATGCCCCGGACTCGCCGAAGGCGTTCAGCCCGCGCTCTCGGCGCCCGGGGCGGAAGGTCGAATCGCGTGGGGGTCGTACCCGACACGCCGAATCTCCGAGACGAACAGGAACGCGATGCCCACCGCGACCGAGCCGATCCCGGCGAGGAGGAACGTGAACGAAAGTCCCCACGTGACGATCAGCACGCCGCCCAAGATCTGGGCGACGGGGATCGCAGCGAAGCTCACCATGTTGTCGGTCGCCAGGTACCGGCCTTGGAGCCGCTCCGGGACCGTCGCTTGAACCGTGCTCAGCCAGGCGACGTTCAGTACTCCCGAAAGTACGCCGAAGGCGGCGAACATCGCGACCGCAATGACCGGGATGGGCACGACGACAAGGAGCGCAACCGCGACGCCCTGTACGAACGCAGAGTACACCCACAGCCGGCCAGTGTACCGGGTGAGTCGCCATCGCCCCACAACTAGGCCGCCTATCCCCCAGCCCGCAGCGAGAACGGCTTCGAGGATCGCGTACAGGAGCGGGCCGCCGTGGAGGACGACCGTGGAGTACACCACGAGGAACGTTAGGACGAAGGCAAACAGGAAGTTTAGCACCAACGCGAGCACAGTCATCTCGAGCAATCCGACCGCTCCGCGCAAGTAGCGCAGGCCTTCCCGAACTTCCGCCAGCACCGAGGGGGACTTGGTCAAGGCCGGCGTCGGAGGAGGGGCGGTCGCCACCGTACCGATCAGGAGGACGAACACGGCGGCGAGGAGGTACGCGACCGCATCGATCCCGAGACTCGGGACCGCTCCGAGGACGACGAGGAGGACGCCTCCGAGAGAGTTGCCAGCGATGCCGACCACCGCCTCGGTGGATTCGAACAGGCCGTTCGCGTCGGCGAGGGAGCCGCGGCGTACGATCTCGGGGAGGAGCGCCTGACTCGCCGGGCCGTAGAACGTGGCGAAGACCGAGAAGAGGAGGTTCGCTGCGAGCAGGGCAACGAGCTGGAATCCGAGGAGCTGAAGCGTCAGGACCAACGCGCCCATCGAAACAGCCCGTCCCAGGGTGGAAAGGAGGACCACTCTGCGGCGGTCCAAGCGGTCGACCACGGCGCCCGAGAACACGCCGATGGCGACCGTGGGGAGGAAGCCGGCGAGCACTACGTAGGCGACCGCCAACGGCGAGCCGGTCTGCGCGAAGGTGAGCCAGAGCAGGACAACGTAGGAGATTGCTGATCCGAATCGGGAGACGACCCGGGCGGCCCAGAGCCGAGCGAAATTCCGGTTTGCCCACAGGGCCTCCCCACCGCTCATTCGACGAGCCGGCAGGTACTCGCCCCCCTACAAAGCGAGGGACGGCGGCAGGCTCCGACGGCTGGGAGCACTCTGGCGAGCGGCTCCTCTCTCGGCCTTGAGGTGCGCTCGCCCCCGATTCAGGCCCTTGACAGCCCGACGGAAGGATCTTCACCCGACGGCTTCCCGCGGCAGGCGAAAGCGCGAGCGCCCCTTCCTCGGCGAGCCGTCGGGTAGTACCGGCCCTCCCCTCTCAGAGTTCACCGACAGCGGAACCCGTAGAGCCCCAGACCTGCGCGGCGTGCCGGCGCGGCGTGATGCTGTCGCGCCCACTTCCGGAGGGCGAGGCACAGCCCTCCGCCCGGACCGTGGTCCGCGATCGCCACGCCGCCGGGGTGAAGCAACGGCGAGAGGCCCCGGAACTCCTTCCAACTCTCCGCGTCGTCGTGCGGCACGTCGTAGACGAAGAGATCGATGCGGGGCAGCTCCTTACCGAAGAGCGGCAGCAGGTCGCGCTTGTTCCCGAGCCGCAGGTCCCAACGCTTGCGCAGCGCGAACGGGACCGCCCACCCGGACTGGCGGCCTGCCGGGATCGACCAGGAGGCGTCGGTGCTCTGGGTCCCCGCCGGGCGGGGGGATGGAAGCTTCGGAAGGTCGATCGAGTGGAGCGTCCCCTTTCCGTTCCGGTCCAGCGCCTGGAGGAGGTACGCCGATGAGACTCCGGAGGAGACGCCGACCTCGACGACGTGGAGTGGCGTCAACAGCCGGGCCAAGGCGTACAATTCGAGAGGGGCATCGATCTCGATGTAGTTCGTCCGTCCTTCGGCCCGGTGTTGACGGGCGAGATGCTGAAAGAGGCGGCGTTCGCCGGAGGCCTCCACCACGGCTGCGCGACCTAGTCGCTCTTCAACGGCGCCCAGTTCCACGACCCAGCTCACGTCGGGGTTCGTTTCGACCTGCATGGTCCGAAGTTACGCTCCGAGCGCCCGGCAGCGTGCCCATCGCCCCAGAGTCCCCGTGACCCCACGGCGCCTCACAATCCTGCCGTGGGGGCGAGATTGGTCGCGCTGATCGGCAGCCAGGGGTGGTTGCGCCTCGTCGGTCCCCATCACGTAGCCGGACCCGTTAGGGGGGTGTAAGCCCACGATGACCTGTAACTCCGGCAGGGTGACTTATCCATCTCGCCAAACGTAGTTCCCTCCGGGGGTCTCGAGATCCGAAGGGCTCGGGGGGCAGAGATTCCCCTCCATCTCGAAAGCGTTCGTCCTTGTAACTGCCGGGTTCCCTATCCGTTGGAACGTACTCCCGGAACGAGGGTCGCGGGCCCGGTATTCCCTCGTCGGGGGAGTTAAGGCCCAGGATGACGGTCGCTGGCAGATCGGGGCGGGTGTTGGCGAGAAAAGTCGCCCTGTCGAGGTTGGCGAGGCTCCGCGCTGTGATCGCGGCAATCCCCAGGGGGCGGGTCATCACCTACGGGCAGGTGGCCGAAGCCGGAGGCTCCCCGGGGGCCGCACGCCTCGCCGTTCGGGCCCTCCAAGGCTCTGGAGCTCTGCCGTGGCACCGCGTGGTGGCCGCGGGTGGTCGGATCGCGCTCGAAGGCGAGCCAGGTCGCGAGCAGCGGCTCCGGCTCGAGCTCGAAGGGGTCACTTTTCGCCGAGGTCGGGTACGGATGGACCATCATGGCTGGGTCCCGAGACGCAAGGCGCGCCAGAGCCGACGACGAGCGACGCCGGGAATGCGACCGAGCGGAGTGAAGGCGGGGGGATCTTGAGCCGAGCACCCGTCACTGCCACGCTAGGCTCGGTGCGCCGCCTCACCGTCACCAAGCAGCACCTGGGGGGTAAGCGCCCGGTCCGGGCTACCACGACGTCGATCCCCGCGCTGGTGAGGGAACTACCGTACGTCCAGTGGGACCCGGTCAGCATCGTTGCGCCATCGCACCTGCTCTCCCTATGGAGCCGGCTCAGCGACTTCCGACCGGCGCAACTCGAGCGGCTGCTGTGGAAGGACCGGTCGCTCTTCTTGCACTGGACGCCGATCGCGTCGATCGTTGCGACGCAGGACTACCCGCTCTACGGCTCCCTGATGCGCGGGTATCCCGATTCGCTCTCGAACTCCTGGGGTGCTCAACGGGCGGCGGCGAGGGCGTTCCTCGCCGGCCGCGCCGAGCTCCGAAAGAAGATCCTGAACGAGCTCCGCGACGGACCGCTCCAACTCGGCGAGTTCGACGACCACCGTCGGACCAAGCGGAGCGACGGCGAGTGGAGCCCCGGTAGCGATGTCTCGCTGATGCTCTTTCATCTCTCGATGAGCGGCGACGTGATGGTCGTGGGTCACCGGGGCGGCCAGAACCTCTGGGGACTCCGCGACCATTTCCTCCCGGGCGTGGACGGGGCGTCGACGATGTCGGAGGAGGAGGTCGATGGCGAAGCCGCCCAGCGGGCCATCCGCGCGCTGGGCACGGCCACGCCCACCGAGATCAACTACTACTTCGTCCGCGGGAGGTACTGGAACCTGCGCTCGACCCTGGCCCGCCTGGAAGCCGAAGCGACGATCCATCGTGTGGCGGTGAAGGAGCTCGGGCCTCGGGACGAACGGTACGTGCACGATCGGGACGTGGAACTGCTCGACTCGGTCGGGGCCTCGGCGTGGGAACCGCGCCTCTCCCTGCTCCCGCCGTTCGACAATCTCCTCGCCAGCACCGCCCGGACGTCCCGGATCTTCGGGTTCGAGTACGTGCGGGAGCAGTTCTTGCCGAAGGAGAAACGGAGATTCGGTACCTACGTGCTGCCGATCCTTTGGGGGGATCGACTGATCGGGCGGATCGACCCGCGGCTCGACAAAGCGAGCAGGACGCTAGAGATCAACGCCGTCCATGCCGAGCCGAACGCGCCCCGTGACCGCGAAGTGGCCGCTGGTCTGAGAGAGACGATCGCCCGATTGGGCTCCTTTCTCGGTGCCACGAACGTGAGGTACAGCGCGCGAGTGCCGCCGGCCTGGAAGAGCTCGCTTGGCTGATTCAGCTCCCCTCCCGCGATTCCCGCTCCCGGTTGGCGGCGTCGTAAGCCCCTGCCGCCGAACCGCACCGATTCGCCCTTACTCCCCCGGGCCCTCGAACGTGCTCGCGTCGCGCTAGGACCGACCACCTCCAGGGGATCGTCGATCGGCGCTCAGGTCATGGTGACCGAGACGAGCTTGGCCTGGTTGCCCCCGGTCGCGAGATTCAAGCTCGCGGTGGCGTTGTTGCTCCCCGGACCTGTCTCCGCGAACACGATGCCGTAGACGAACAGTTGGAGGTAGTAGGAGTGCGTGGATACTAGCGTCGCGTTGATGTCGTCGACCAGGTGTTTGGACCCGTGCCAACTCACCACGCCGGCCGTCGTGGCATTCACGATCCTCGAGGAGTCGCCGGGTACGCTCCGAGACCGTGATCGTAGTCGGGCGATCGAGGGTCGAAGCCACGGACTTGAATGGAAGTCAATTGTGATGTGCCTCCCGTAGAGAGGGGAGGAGGCGCGTTCCGGGAACCGACCGTACTTTTCGCGGCGGCCTCTCCTTGGTGCGGGAGTGACGGACAACGCCGTGTCTGATCGAACACCCGAGACTGTTACCCTCTCCTCCGCATCGGGCGACGATTGTCGGATCCCACATCGTGGCACAGGCCGTCACCTTCCGACCGCTGTCAACGGGGTACAAAGTTCGTTGCGCCCATGGGGGGCCACCGAGGCGGGGGTCGGGCCCGGAGGGTAAGCGCCCGTGCTGGGATTCGTTAGGCTTGGCACGCGAATCGACGTAACGGCACCCCACCGGAGGCCATTCAATCGACCCGTCGAGGCAGGGAACCCGCTCGCGATGGGCTTCGACCAAGCATTCTGGCCACGGGACTCCCTCTGCGGAACACGGACGGGGGGAGCCCCCTTCCGGCCGGACCCGAATTCGCCGCAGCTGGAGCCGATGCTCAAGTCCTGCCGGGTTCCTCCCCTCTCATCGGCGCCCGGCGGACGACCGCCGGGCTCCTGCGGCCTTTTTCAGCCGAGCCAATGCTCCTTCGACCTTTTCGTATCGGGCCTCGCTCTCGAGATAGTCCCAGTCGAGACTCCCCATCTTGGCGAGGGCGACCGCTTGGTCGAAGAGGGCGGTCGAGGATTCTCGCTCCGCACGCATCAGTCGGCGGATGATGAGGGGTTCAGGGGCGCTCAGCCTCACCGGCCCATGCGGAGTTTGGATCGTCTGGGGAGGCAAGCCCGAGCGGTCCGCCAAACCAACCAGGTCGACAAGGCCGACCAAGATGTCGGTCCAATAGTGGCGGCGACTTCGGCCCTCGACCTCTCGGAATCCCCAGGCGCGGAGGACCGACTCGATGGCCGTTCGATCTCCGACGATATCGATGTCTTCGGAAGTGTAGGCCGAGGCGGTGAGGTAGATCTCGATGGCCGAACCCCCGACGACTTCTATCTCGGCGCCGACCGCGCGACCGAGGAGCGCCCCAAACCAAGCGACCCGTTCATCCGCCGACCGCGCCGTCCGGATCGTCCTACGGAACTCACTGGCGTCCATGCGCTCTCCGGGGACGGAACCCAAGCCCGATCAGTAGCTCGTCCTTCTCCTGTCGATGCTCCAGTTCCTCGCGTCTCAATTCGTCCCGGATAAAGTGCCGAAGGTGATCGTTCGTAAGCGACCAGCCGTTGTGGGTGTGCCGTACCAGGCCAGGCGGGAGCGCCTTGAGGATCCCGAGGACCTGAATCGGCTGCGCCCCGATCACCTTCGCCAGATGATAGGCGGAAAGGGGCTTAGAGGTCGAAGCGAGCGTCTCGAGGGTCTCGGCCCGGACTCGACCCCCGAACAGGCGGGAGGTACTCATGACCTTGAAGCATGTCGCATTTACATAATATACATTTCCCATAATATATCGGATGGATCCGGGTAGAATGTCGACCCGGGGCGCGGGCGGGGTTCACCGGGAAGTAAACCAATCCGCCGAATTGCGGGACACCGCCCGTGCTGGGATTCGAACCCAGGTCTGAGGCTCCGCAGGCCTCTAGGATAATCCATTGCAGCGGGATCGGTTGGTTCCGATCCCGTAGCTACCCCACACGGGCATGCGACCTTCCGCCGTCGGCGTAGGCGCGCGAGGTGGGTGCGGTATAAGAATCCACGTGCGGCCCTTCCCCTACACTTATTACCGGGCGGACTCCTCCGCGCCTTGGTGGGCGCACGGGCCGAGCCGTCTAGGAGGTAGGCGCGACGACCGACCCGCTCGAAATCCTTCGGCGGCTTCCGATGGGCGAGGAGGTGACCGTCACGAACCCCGACGGACATCCCTGGCGTGGGCGTCTCGTGCCCGCCCACGAGCTCTCGGACCGCCGGGTGATTCAGCTCAAGCTCGAGAGCGGCTACAACGTCGGAGTGAGGATCGACCCCGGCGCCAAAATCGAGCGTCACTCCGGGGCTTCGCGCGAACCGACGTCGGTGGTGGCTACGTCGAACACCCCTTCCCCTTCGGGTCCGGCCGAGGCTCGGCCGGTCGTGGTCCTTACCACCGGCGGGACGATCGCATCGCGGATCGACTACCACACCGGCGGCGTGCGGCCCGTCACGGACGAGCGCGAGATCCTCAATTTCTACCCCGAGCTCGAACACTCCGGCCCGGTCCGGGTGGTCCACGTGCTCGACAAGCTGAGCGAGGACATCTCGCGGGAGGATTGGATGACGCTCGCGCACCAGGTAGCGAACGCCTTCCAGGCTGGTGCTGGGGGCGTCGTCATCGCGCACGGGACCGACACGCTGCATTTCACGGCCAGCGCGCTCAGCTTCCTGCTCGGCGGTCTCCCGGGTCCGGTCGTCCTGGTCGGCGCGCAACGCTCTCCGGACCGGCCCTCCTCCGATGGGTTCTCCAACATGACCGCGGCGGTTCGCGTCGCCCGCGAGGCAGGCCTCTTCGAGGTGGTGGTGGTGATGCACGCCGGTCTCTCCGACGACCGCTGGGCGATCCACCGGGGAACCCGGGTGCGCAAGATGCACTCGAGCCGTCGTGACGCCTTCGCGAGCCGGAACGGGCCCCCGCTCGGGCTGCTCGCCAACGGGACCGTAACCTGGCAGTCAGATCGACGAAAGCGGTCTGGCCGGTCGTTGGAGGTCTCCCGGCCGCCGGACGGTCAAGCGGCCCTGCTGTGGACCTTTCCCGGGTTGGAGCCATCGCGCGCCGAGGCGTTCGTGGCCGGGTTGCGGGGGGTGGTGATCGCCGGGACCGGGCTCGGCCACACGGCGCACGACCACTTCGCGTGGATCCGGGCGGCGACCGAGCGCGGGGTGCTCGTCGCGATGACCACCCAGTGCCTCGCCGGCAGCGTCGACCCGTACGTCTACGCCACGGGTCGGGAACTGTTGAAGGCCGGCGTGGTCTTCGCAGGGGACATGCTGCCCGAGACGGCCTACACGAAGCTCCTCTGGGCCCTCGGGCAGAGCGACGACGCGGCCGAAGTGACGCGCCGGTTCCTGGAGGACCGGGCGGGGGAGATGGCGCCCCGGCGCACAGACACCGAGGCGGTCGGGTGAAGGCGGGCCTCGAGGTCCACCAGCAACTGTCGACGACGAAGCTGTTCTGCCCCTGTCCCGCGGAGCTGTCGGAAACGGTCCTCGGCTCCTTCCGCCGCACGCTGCGCGCCACGGGCGGCGAGGAGAACCTTGTCGATGCTGCGGCCGCCTTCCAGGCGTCGCGGGGCCTTGTTTTTCGCTACGAGACGGTTCCGTCGAGCTGCCTCGTCGACCTCGACGAGGAGCCGCCTCGTCCGATCAATCCGGAGGCGCTCGACGTGGCCCTGACCGTGGCGATGATGCTCGACGCGCGTCTTCTCGATGAGGTCGAAGTGATGCGCAAGATCGTGGTCGATGGGTCGAACACCACCGGCTTTCAGCGGACGGCGCTCGTGGCCGTCGACGGCTCGATCGAGGTGCGGGGCCGACGGTACACGATCGACACCGTCGCGCTCGAAGAGGACGCAGCGCGTCGGATGGACGGCGACGGCGCGGAAGTAGGATTCCGTCTCGACCGCCTAGGAGTCCCGCTGGTCGAGATCGCGACGGCCCCGGAGATCACGAACGGTGCCGAGGCCCGGGCCGTGGCCGAGGAGATCGGTGCCGTCCTGCGCTCAACGCATCGCGTCCGCCGCGGCATCGGGACGATCCGCGAGGATCTCAACGTCTCGACGCAGGGGGGCTCGCGCGTGGAGATCAAGGGCGTCCAACAGCTGCGGCTGATCGAGCGGTACGCCGACTCCGAGGAGGCCCGTCAGCGCTGGCTTCTCGAGGTCGCTCAGCAGCTGCGCAGTCGACGCGCGGTCCCTCCGGCGGGCCCGGGGGTGCCGTTGACGAAGCTGGTGGAGGAGGTCACCGACGGGCCCCTTCGAAACGCGGGCCGCGGGACCGTCGTTGGGCTCCTTCTTCCGGGGTTCGGTGGCCTGCTTCGTTCGCGGACGCCCGAAGGTCCCCGCTTGGGACGCGAGCTCGCCGACCACGCTCGCTCCGCCGGCGTTCGGGGGATCCTCCACTCCGATGAGCTGCCCGGCCATGGTGTCAGCGCGGAGTTGCTCGAACGAGTGCGCCAAGAGCTCCACGCCGGAACCGAGGACGCGATCGTGCTCGTCGCCGGCGCCGACCCCGCTCGCATCGCCCGCGCCGTCGAGCGTATCGTGGAGCGTGCTCGCGTCGCCCTCGAGGGGGTCCCGGCCGAGACGAGAGATCCGTTGCCGGACGGCAGCACGAGGTACTCCCGCCCCCTCGCTGGCCGAAATCGGATGTACCCGGAGACCGACGTCCCGCCGACGATCATTGACCCAGAGCGCCGCGAGCGACTCCGCGCGGCTCTCCCCGAGCGACCGGCGGAGACGCGACGGAGGTTGGCGACGGAGTACGCCCTCGCCGACGAGGTCGCCGATCACCTGCTGCGGCTAGGAGAGGTGGGCCGCTTCGAGTCCCTGGTCCACGGCGGCCGGGCCCCCGGGAATGTCGCGAGGCTGCTCACCCAGGAGCTGCCGGCGGCAGCGGCCCGGAGAGGGCCCGACGGACCGGACGATGTTCCCGAAGAGCATCTTGCAGCGCTCCTGACCGTCGTCGAATCCGGGGAGATCGCCAAGGAAGCGATACCCCCACTCTTGGACGACCTCCTGGCGGGGGCTGGCTCGGTCAGCGAGGCGGCGAAGCGACGAGGGCTGGTGAGCGTGACGCTGGAAGAACTCGACCGGATGGCCGCGCAGGTCGTCTCCTCCAATCTCGAGCTGGTCCGATCGAAAGGACCCGGGGCGTTCTCGCCGCTCATGGGCGACCTCATGAAGCAGGTCCGCGGCCGACGAGACGGCCAGGAGGTGGCCGCGGCGTTGCGCCGGAGACTCGCCGAGGTCCCTCCCGAAGCAGGCTCCTCTCCATGACCGCCCGAAGGGTGCGGGCTCCCCCCACGCCGATCCGTGCCATCGTTACCGATATCGACGGCACCTTGACCGACGCTCGGCGAGTGCTCGACCTCGAGGTGGTCGCCCTCCTTCGGGCCGCGGAAGCGCAAGGGACCCCCGTCGCCCTCGCCACCGGCAACGTCCTCCCCATCGCGCTCGCCATCCACCGGTCGATCGGCCTGAGCGGGCCGATCGTGGCTGAGGACGGCGGGCTGCTGTACGACACCGTCGACGGCGATCCCAGGGTCGAGAGGTGCGCGGATCGACGCGTGGCGCTCGAAGCGTTCGAGCGTCTGCGCTCCGCCGGGCTACCCGTCCGGCGCCTGTTCACCGACCGATGGCGGGAGACCGAGGTCGCGATCGAGCCGACCGTCCCGTTGCGTCGTCTCCGCGAGCACCTCGACCCGTCGAAGGTTCGCGTCGAGGCGACGGGCTACGCGACCCACCTGATCGAGAAGGGCTGCGGGAAGCTCCCGACGCTGCGACGGGCGCTCGCCCGCCGCGGCCTTGTCCCGTCGGAGTGTCTGATCGCCGGCGATGGCGACAACGACGTGACGATGCTCCGGGCCGCGGGCTGGGCCCTCAGCTTTGCTCGCGCAAGCCCCCGGGCACGCGCGGCCGCCGACTTCGTCTCGAGCGAGGCGAACGCTCGCGGCTTCGTGGAAGGTGTTATTCGCAGCAAAGTCGTCGCCCGCTGAGGCGAACGGTGGGAGGATTCCCGGTGCTGGTCGGTAGCTGCTACCGCTGCGGAGCTCCCGCGACGCTTCGGTGCGCGATGTGCGGGCGCACGCTGTGCCGGAACTGCCTCGACTCGGACGAACGGTACTGTCCGGACTGCCAGGCGCTTCAGAAACAGCAGAAAGGCCCTACGGGTGGCCGGATGCCGCCGTCCCGCCGGATGTAGTCTCGGTCGTTGCTTCCCCGACGGGCCACGGGTACGGCGCGCCGGGAAGTACGAACCGTCCCTTCGGCGAGCCTCGCGCGAGAGCGAGCAACACGACTCCCACGATTCCGCTGACGGTCCCGAACGCCAGGGTCGCCTTGGCGTAGCTGCCGAGAGTGGAGCTGAGATGGATCGTCCAGAGCGAGTAGCTGCCTCCGGCAGCGGCGGCGTGGAGAAGGAGGTTCAGTCCGACCGCGACGCCCCAGCCGAAGACGATCAGGGCTCCCCCGGCCACGAAATAGCCGAGTCGCTCGTCGGCCCCTTCGTCCACCGGAGGGACCGCAGGCGTCTCTTGGAGGTCGGTCACCAGCGACCGTTCGAGGTCAGCGCGGATTTAGGGGTTGCTACGAACTCTCTCACCGGCCGTCGGCTCTGCTCCTTCCGTCTCGGGAATCAACGGTCCTCGCACGGTGCCCCGTTCGACCGCTGGCACCTCTGAACCAGGAGTTTCGGCCACCTGCTTTGCTTATATAGAATTACAAACATACTGTTTACGTAAATCTAGGGCGACCATGACCGAAAACACCTCTAGCAGCAGCATCGACACGGCCGAACGAACCCGCCCCCTGAGCGACCTGGACCGGCTCCTCGAGAGCGTCCGTGGCCGCGTCTTCAACGCCCTCGGGCTCCACCCGTGGACGTTCGTAGAGTTCGACGACGGGACCCCCGTGCTTCGGGCGGCCCGCGCGGACATCTCCGACACCGGAACGGCGTTCAAGATCGTCGCGGAGATCCCGGGCATCCCGAAGGACCGTCTCGACATCCGCGTCCGCGGCACGAACGTCCAGATCCGCGCCGAGCAGAACGAGGAGACCAAGAACGACGGGAAGGAGTACCTCTACCGGGAACGGACGTTCCAGGGATTCTTCCGCGACTTCGAGCTGCCCGAGCCCGTGATCGCCTCGAAAGCGACCGCGAAGTTCGAGAACGGCCTTCTCGAGCTCGAGCTGCCGAAGGAGCACCCGACCTCGGAGCCCGCCGAGGTCAAGGTCCCCGTCGCGTAAGCGAACCCAACCCAGCCCCCGGCAACGCCGGGGGCCCCTTCTTTTTGGATCCGTTCGGCGAGGGCGGCGGTTCGCTCGAGCTAACCGAAGCCCGGGATCGACTTGGTGTCCTTGCCGCCGGGCCGTAGCGGAGCCTTCCGAAGCTCCTTCGGTGACTCGACGAGCCGGATCATCGGCGCGGACTGCACGACGTAGGCGGGGAGCCCCGTGTTCGGGTCGTTGCCGGCCCGAAGGATGTTCATGATCTCGAGCTTCACCTCGATGATCGAGCCGTCCTTGAGCTTCAACCGGACCCGTCCGTCGCCCTCGATGACCGAGTAGTCGACGATCTCGGCGTTGGAGAGGTCGGGGACCTGCCCGCCCGGACCGCCGATCATCGGGCCCCGCGCGCCGCGAGACGTTCCTTGAGGAGAGCCCGTGGGTCCTGGCCGTCGACCGTGAGGCCCATCGACACGCAGGTGCCGATCACCTGGTTCATCTTTGCGTCCATGTCGTTGCCTTCGAGGTCGGAGCCTTTGGCTTCCGCGACTTTCTGGACCGCGTCCATCGTCACGTCGCCGACGGTCTCGGTCTTCGACTTCCCCGAGCCTTTCGCCTGACCGGCTTCCTTGAGGAGGAGGGCCGCCACCGGGGGCCGACCGACCCTCAGCGTGAAGCTGCGGGTCGCGGGGTCGACCCGCACGACGACCGGCACACGCATGCCGGCGAAGCCCTTGGTCTGCTCGTTGATCTGCTGGACGACCTGCCCAACGTTGACGCCGAGCGGTCCGAGCGCCGCGCCGAGCGTGGCGCCGGCGGTCGCCTTGCCGCCCTCGACGAGGACGCTCACCTCATCCGCCAGGCTTCCCACCTCCCCGCTCCAGCATCCGCACGTGGTCGCCCCGGACCGTGACCGGGATCGGGACGACCGCTTCGATCAGTTCGACCGTGATCTCTTCTTTCGCCTGGTCGATCTTCTTCACGCGCGCCTTCTCGCCCTTGAACGGTCCGCTGATCAGCTCGACGATCGCGCCCTCGACGAACCCTTCGACCGTGATCTTCGGGACGAGGAGCGGCTCGACCTCCTTGAGCGTGGTCTCGCCGGCGACGAGGCCCCGGGCCTTGCGGATCCCCTTGAGCATCTCGCGAACGCCCTCGAAGCTCATCCCTTCGGCGAAGACGTAGCCGCGCAGGGCGGCGGGAACGAGCAGGGCGAAAACGACGTCGGGTTTCTCCTCCGCCCGGGCGAGCAGGGTGTCGGCGACCTCGCGCTCGTAGCCGCGGGAGGTCTTGATCGCGAGCACCGCCTGGCGGGCGACGCACGCAAGCGTGAGCTTCGCCGGGCGCCCGCCCTCGGCCCATTCGGCGGTGAGGTGGACCTCGAGCCGGTCGCCGTACCGCACGCCGACCGGCGCGGTGACCTCGAAGGTGAACGGGACCGGGACGCTCGGCTGGAGCGTCATCGTGGTCTTCTCCTTCCGGGCGACGAGCTCGTTGAACGACCGCTTGCCCGGCGGCATCCAGGCGACGGGCCACTCGGCGCCCTCGCCCGGATAGGTCGAGGTGTAGTGGATCTCGACGTGGACGGTGGCGCTACCGGGCGCGGCGTGCGTGCTCGTCAGGACCGCGCTCATGGTCGTGACGGTCCCCGCGGTCACGTTCCGGATCGGGTCGTCGGCGGCGACGAGCGTGAGGGGCGACGGGACCTCCGGCTTGGGAACGGCCGGGGCGACGGCGGGCGCCGGGGTGGGAGCCGCGCCGGGGGTCGCGGGAGCGGTCCGAGGATGGGCCGCCTCCTCCCCGGTCAGTAGCCCAATACCCTCGTCGTCCGGATTCCCCTGCACGATGCCCAGCTCCCCAACTGTGACGGGGGGCGGCTACAGGCCGCTAAAAACGTTGTTCCACAGCCAGGGGCCGGCCTGCGTGAAGAAGATGTAGATGATGAACCCGACCGTACCGATGATCACGGCGCCGAGCCAGGTGACCTCGAGCACTTTGACGTACTCGTCGACGGCGGGTTTCCGGGCCATCCGGAGAATACGGCCGAACTTCCCGTGGCCGACGCCCCGGAGGCGTCCGTCGAACTGGTCTTGCACGTGCCGTGCGCGGTCCAGGAAGGCCATCGCTAGGTCCTAGCGGACGACGTCGAGCTCCGGTCCCGCTTTGCGGGGCGGATTCGGGCCGGCCGCCCCGGCGAAAATCTGGGGGGATTTAACTCCGGTGACCACGAGCATGACCCGGATCGTGCTCTGCATCGTCGGGTCGACGGCCGCCCCCCAGATGATCCGCGCGGTCGGGCTCACCGCCTTCTGCACGACCTCCGCGGCCTTCTGCGCCTCGCTGACGGTCATGTCCGGCCCGCCGGTGACGTTGATGAGCGCCCCGGTCGCGCCGGAGATATCGACCTTGAGGAGCGGCGAGTTGATCGCCTCCAGCACGGCGTCCTCGGCCCGGTTCTCGCTCTCGCTCTCTCCGATGCCGATCAGGGCGACCCCGCCGCCTTTCATGATCGTCCTCAGGTCGTTGAAATCCAGGTTAACGAGCCCGGGGCGGGTGATGATCTCCGTAATCCCGCGGATCGCCCGCGCGAGGACGCTGTCGGCGACCTTGAACGCCGTCTGGATCGGGAGACGAGGCACGAGCTCGAGGAGCCGGTCGTTGGGGATCGTGATGACCGTGTCGATCGTCTGGCGGAGCCGCTCGAGCCCCCACATCGCGTTCTCGGTCCGAACGAGCCCTTCGCTGGAGAACGGGAGCGTGCAGACCGCGATCGTGAGCGCGTTACCGCCGTTCGAGTCCTTGGCCGACTGCGCGACCACCGGCGCCGAGCCGGTCCCGGTGCCGCCGCCGAGTCCCAGGGTTATGAACACCATGTCCGAGTTCGTGAGCACCTTCTTGAGCTCGTCCTCGGCCTCGCGGGCCGCTTGCTCGCCCACCTGAGGGAGCGCCCCGGCCCCGAGCCCGCGCGTCAGGCGTCGGCCGAGGAGGATCTTTTTCGGGGCGTGGATCGCGAGGAGGTGCTGCGCGTCGGTGTTGCACGCGATCATCTCCGAGCCAGCGAGCCCCTCTTCGGCGAGACGGTTGATCGTGTTGCAGCCTCCGCCGCCGCAGCCGACCACCTTGATGTTCGTCTTCAGCGAGGCGAGGACGGCCTCGAGCTCGGCGTCGTCGTTCGAGGGCGGAGGGGGAGTTTCCGTCGGTCGTTTTCCTTCGGTCGGGAGGTGAGCGAGAATCTCCTGCGCGAGCGGTCGCATCGGTGTCCGTCCTCAGTGCTCGAGAGCAGAAGGCGCCTTATATATCGTTGGCCCGAGAATTTTGCGGCGGAGCTAGGAAATCGGAACCGGTGGACCCGGACGAGCCGGCAACCCGCTACGACCCCTCCCTGGGTCCGATACGGGCCGACCCACACCGTTTTTCCACCCGTACGGGTGGTGAGGCCAGGCACCCTGTGGAGTACGAGAGCTGGGCCCCCCGGTACCGCGAGATCCAGAGCACGTTCGGCTTCCCGATCGAGAAGGAGGAGCTTTCGGCCCGTCGGCTCGTAGCCCTTCTTCCGGAAGAGGCGCGGGCCGACTCCCTGGAGCGGATCGGACGGCGGCTCTCGGGGCGAACGGTCGTCGTCGTGGGGCAGGCCCCCCGGTTGGACGCGCCCCCGCTGTGGAAGCTTCCCGCGGAGGACCCTCGTCCGGTCCTCATGGCCGCCGACGGGGCGACGTTGCGGTGCCTCGAAGGCGGACTGATCCCGGACGTCGTGACGACCGACCTCGATGGGCCCGTCGCCTCCGAGGTGGCGGCGAACGCGCGCGGCTCCCTCGTCGCCATCCACGCCCACGGCGACAACCTGGCGGAGATCGAGCGTTGGGTGCCGGAGTTCGGCGGCGAGCTGGCGGGCTCCTGGGCCGGGCCGCCGCGCGACGGGCTGTTCGATGTCGGCGGGTTCACGGACGGGGACCGCGCCGCGTACCTCGCCGAACATGTCGGCGCGCGCCGCATCCTGCTTTGGGCGTTCGATTTCGAGCAGGTCGACGAAGCCGAGTCGGCGCCCCGGAAGCTCGAGAAGCTCGGCTGGGCGCGGCGGCTCCTCCTCGAGCTCGCGGAGCACGGGCGCGCGTCGATCTGGAATTGGGCGCCCGACGGAAGCCTGCACCGCTACGGGGGCAGCGCGTCGCCGTCGACCCAGTAGACCACCTGTGGCCCGTTCTCGTAGAGCGGTACGAACGGTGGCTGGCCGAGCCACTGCTGGGCGGCCGTCGACAGCGGGTTGGCCTGGGCGCTGGGGTCGAGAGCTACCCCCCCGTACATGGTCGCGTCCACAGCGACCGCCCACACCGGGAGGTAGGTGTAGTACGGCAGGTCGGCGTGCGGAGCGTAGCTGCCTCGCAGCTCGTCGAAGGCGGCCGCTGAGCGGTTACCCGTGAACAGCGCCGGCGTGGAGTCCCAGGTCGCTCGATTCCCATCAAACCCGAAGATCATCGAGCTGAGCCGGTGGTCGGAAGCGACCACCGCCCCGGTCGGGATGCCGATCCCGACCCACATCCACAGGCCGGCATCGGCCTGAGTGAGTCCCTCCTGAAACCCGCCGAAGTCGCCGGGCGGGGGGTAGACAATGGCGGCGTTCGCGGCCACGACGACCACGAGCGCGAGCCCACCCGCGACCCACGCCGAGCGGCTCCGGCCCTCCGCGCCGCGAGCGACGAGCCGTCCAAGACTGACGGCCACGAGGAGCATCACGGGGATCAGCAGGTACTCCGGGTGGCGCGAGGGGATCACCACGGGGTTCGCGGTGGCGAGGCCTAGGATCGCCGAGGCCCCGACGGCCGCGGTCCACGTCGCGCCCAAAGGACCGAGCCGGTGGAAGGCGATGAGACGCCGGCTGCCCGAGGCGCCGGCGAGGGTGAGGAGCAACGGCGTGAAGAACAGGAGGCCCGCGGGGGTCGTAGTCTGGCTGGTGCCCGGGATCGCGTGGACGAGCAGGAGCGCGATCCCCCCGAAGGTGGCGCCCACGATCACGACCGCGTCGCGGACGACGCTCCGGTCCGAAGGGAGCTTCACGCTGGGACCTCGGCGGCGCGGGCGGGCTCTGCGCCAACGAATGAGCGCGCCGCTTCCGACGAGCAGCGCCGCGAGGATCACGGCGAGTCCGGCCGGAACGACGGCCGGGGAGTTCAATCCCGGGACCCCCTGTCCGACGACCGACGCGAACGATCGAGCGTACGCGAACCAGTAGAGGACGAGTACGCCGGAGAACCCCGCGAGAAAAGCGAGTTCGCGGGCCGGGAACCGTCGGCTCCACGCGCCGGGGCGAACGAGCTCGAGGAGGACGAGCCCTCCGAGCGCTGAGACCAGGAAGAAGTAGCTCGAGAGGTGATGCGTCGCGATCAGCGCGAGCGCGGTCAGCCCGAGGGGGAGGTACCACCGACGGTCCCGCCGGCCCTCGACGAACATCCAGAGCGCAGCCACAACGAGAAAGTCGCCGAGCGCCAGGGGAGCGGGATGGGCGATCGAGAACAGGCGGGGCATGGCCACGGTGGCGAGCGCGGCGCCGAGCACGGCGACTCCGTCGTGGTCGATGAGGCGACGGAAGAGCAGGAACAGCGGGAGGATCGAGAGCACGGCGACGACGGGGATCACGAGGGTCAGGGCGGTGAGGGCATCCACGCCCGTGGCGCCGGCGGCGGCCCCGGCAAGCAGGTAGATCCCCGGGAAGTCCGGATAGGCGAACCCCCAGCCGAGGTACGAGCTCCCGCGAGGGATCCCGCCGTTGGCGACGAGGCTGGAGGTGAGCCGAAAGTATTCTCCCGTGTCCGATCCGAACAGCGCGAAGGAGAGCAGGGGCTCGAGCGCGAGGAACGCTACGAGGAAGACCGCGGCGAGAAGAAAGCAGAACGTCGCCCGGTTCATCTCAGGGCCGGCCCGCGGCGGCCGCGGGACCGGGGGCGATGGTCGGTCGACCGCCTAAAGGTTCCCGGGGCCGGCTCCGGGGTCGAGGAGAACCACGGAGCGTGCGCCGTCGTGCGTCGCGCGCCGTGAGTTTACGAGCATTCAAATAGGGGGGCCAAGTGGGGCCCGAGTCGAGGTTTGACCCTTTGGCCTCCAAAAAGCCGGCGAAACGCTCGGCCCCGTCGAGGGCCAAACGGCCGGCCAAGCCGACCCGTCCAGCGCCGAAGAAGAAGGCGCCCCCATCTCATGCCAAGCCCGCGGCGAAGCCCGTCGCCAAGCCCGCCCCGGGGAAACCCAAAGCCCTCGCGAAGGGCTCGAAGAAGGCGGCGCCCGAGGCGGCCGAAGAGGCCCTCGCGGCACCGGTCGCGCCTCGTCTCGGCGACGGGCGGCGCCACGTCCTCTCGCTCTCGTTCCTGCGCGATGGCGACGAGTTCCTGGCCCGGTTGGAGAGCGACAGCGGCCAGATCACCGAGCTCAAGAACCGGTCGCTCGACCAGCTCCTCACGCTGGTCGCGAGCGAGCTCGAAGACCTGCTCGAGTGAGCCGGTCTCAGACGTCGGCGTTCGGGTCGAGGAAGCCTCGGCCGACGAGATAGTTGCCCCGGCGGCCGTCGGCGTCGGTGACCGTCACGAGTTCCGTTGGGTCCGTGGAGAGGAAGCCCGGGGTGTACCGGTAGACGACCGAGACCTGGAGTCCAGCCCGCCGGAACCGGCGCAGCTTCCCGAGTCGTTCCCGGACCAGGAGATGTTCGCTCCTCCAAGCCGCGGCCCGGGGGGCCCGGCCGAGGGTGATGAAGAAGCCGACGAGCGCGATGAGCGCCGCGACCATCGTGAGCACGACGTACACCGCGGGATTGTCCTTCACGCCGCTCGTAGGGGAGCTCGCCGCCAACCCGACGAACGTCACGTAGACCGCCAGCGCCACGACGACGAAGAGCAGGAACAGACGAACCCCACGTTGGGCTCCGCCCCGATTGGGGGCGAAGGGAGTCGCGCCCGCTCCCCCGCTCCCGACGATCACCGACGAGGCCTCCAGCGGGGTTCGCGCGATCCGGACGGCGCGAGAGGTCGACACAGCCCGCTACCTTCGTAGTCGGTTCGGCGGTGGCTTAAACTCTGCGTTCGCGCTCGAGCGAGCCCGATGACCAGCCACACGGAGTACCTCTGGTTCGAGACGCGTCTCGCTCGCGAGTTCCTGAACATCACCGACAAGGTTCGCACCGTCGTGAAGGCGAGCGGGGTCAAGGACGGCCTCGTGCTCGTCTCGGCGATGCACATCACGGCGACGGTGTACGTCAACGACGACGAGTCCGGGCTCATCCACGACATCGAAGCGTGGGCGGACCGGCTCGCACCGCCCGGGGACTACCAGCACCACCGGACCGGGGAGTCGAACGGGGACGCCCACCTCAAAAATCTCCTGCTCGGCCACCAGGTCGTGTTGCCGATCACGAACGGCGACCTCGACCTCGGTCCGTGGGAGCAGGTGTTCTACGGGGAGTTCGACGGCCAGCGGCGCAAACGCGTCGTCGTCAAGGTCCTAGGGGAGTAACCCCCCGCCTCGGCCCCGCGGTCAGCTGGCCAGGGACTCGTCCTGGACCGGGGGGGCCGCGGAGAGTCTCGGGGGACGGGGGCGCGGCGCGTCGAGGTCGACGTTGGGGATCTGACGCGCGATCTCCCGCGCCATCGCCGAGCAGGTCGACGCCGGGACCGGTCGGGAGGTGTACCCCGGGAGCGCGAGGTCGTAGGTGACGACCTTCTTCTCGGCGACCGTCGCCCAGACGGCCCGGTAGACCCGCTCGGCCGCCTCGCGCTCGCCCAAGTGGCGGTAAAGGAGCTCGAGGCAGAGGATCTCGGCGACCGGGTCGGCCTTGTCGAGACCCGCGTACTTCGGCGCCGAGCCGTGAACCGGCTCGAAGACGGCCAAGCTCTCGCCGTAGAGCGCCCCGGGGGCGATCCCGAGACCCCCGGCGAGCCCCGCGCAGAGGTCGCTGAGGATGTCTCCGAAGAGGTTCGTCGTAACGATCACGTCGTACTCGTCCGGTTTCTTGACCAGCTGCATGCACATGTTGTCGACGAGCCGCTCGTCGGCGGGGATGTCCGGGTACTTTGCCGCCACCTCGCGGAAGACGGCCTGG
This sequence comes from Thermoplasmata archaeon, assembly GCA_022750195.1. Lineage (GTDB taxonomy): Archaea > Thermoplasmatota > Thermoplasmata > Lutacidiplasmatales > UBA184 > Lutacidiplasma. Next base: position 222,305 of record JAKIWE010000001.1, read on the forward strand.
AAGAGACCGCCGGTGTTCTTCATGATGTTCGCCTTGTGAACCCCGGTGACCTTGCGGCGGTGCTCGCGCCGCGCAAGTTCGAAGGCGAATCGGCAGATCCGCTCGGAAGCTTTCCGCGTCACGATCGCCATCGTCTCGGCCCGACTGTGCTCGGGGTCCCCCCAGCTCTCGACGCCGGAGTAGAGCCCTTCGGTCGCCTCGCGGACGACGATCAGGTCCGTCTCGGGGAACCGAGTCCCCTCCCCGGCGATGGCGCGCGCGGGGCGGACGGAGGCGTAAAGGTCGAGGCGCTGGCGCAGCGCGACGTTCACGCTGCGGAACCCGCCCCCGATCGGCGTAGTGATCGGACCCTTCAGCGCCACCTTGGTCCGCCGGATCGACTCGAGCACGTCGTCGGGGAGCGGCGTGCCGCGGGTCTCGATCGCTTTCTCTCCCGCGTCGACGATCGTCCAATCGATCGACACGCCGGCGGCGTCGGCCACGGTCCGGGCGGCCGCCGTGACCTCCGGTCCGATCCCGTCCCCGGGGATGAGGGTCACCTGGTAGCCCATCGACGCCCGCCCGAGCGCGCGAGCGGTGGCCGGGTTTAAAGGTTCGTCCAAGTCGATCGCTCGGGCCGGCGAAATCCTTCGCGGGGCGGCGGCGGTGCGGACCGGGAGTTGCTGGGGCCTACGTGGATTTCGTCGCCTTCGCAGCGGGAACACCCTTGCCGGTACCGCCCCGGTCCGCCAAGCGTCGCAGCACCCCGTCGACCACCGGCTCATCGCGTGGGGTCTCGCTCCACACCTCGATGAGAGCGTCCCAGGTGGTCGCCGTTACGTCGACCACGAAGCATCGGGGCTGGGGGACGACGCCGGACGGGACGGCGAACTCTCGAGCGAAGGCCTGGATCTCGCTCTCGAGCTCGGCGACCGGAAGACTGCGGGGTAGCGTGAGCCGGATCCGTGTCAGCCGGTACCGGGTCTGGCTCAGGTTGGTCACCACCGCGCCGTAGACGACGCCGTTCGGGATCCGAGCGGTCCGGCCGTCGTCGAGCCGGAGCACCGTGTAGAGCAGACCGACCTCCCGGACCGTACCGCGGATCTCCGGGGCCGTCGCCTCGTGCGGGTAGCTCGGTCCAATCTGCGGATACGGCGCCAGCACGAGCCCGATGCGGTCGCCGGTGCGGAAAGGTCCGGCGAAGACGATGATCAGCCCGGCGAACATGTTCGAGAGGACGGTCTGGCTGGCGAGGCCCAGGACGATCCCGGCGAAGGCGCTCCCGAAGAGGATCGACTGGACGTCGGTGATGCGGAAGACGAAGAGCAACGCGAGGAACATCAGGGTACCGATGACGATGTCCACGACCAGCCGGACCGTGCCGGCGTACCGGACGTTGCCCGCCTCATCGAGGGAGGTCCGGACCGCGCGACCGAACGCGCGCGCCGTGAGGTACCCGACGAGCACCACCGCGCCGGCTTCGGCCAGCGTGAACAGGATCGGAGGGTTCGACCCGAAACAGACGGTGCAGAACTGGCGGGCGAGCAGCGCGAGCGCGATCCCGAGCCCGAGCGCGACGGCCAGCGTGCCCAGCAGCTCCGCGGCGAGGCGCGTGATGACGCTACGACGACGCTTCGCCATCGGTGGCCCGGAGAGGGGTTGCGCCATAGGGTTTCCGGAGGTGAACGATGAAATCTAAGATTTCTTATAGCTCATGGAAATTCCATACTCGATGATGCCCCTCGTTCGCGCCGAGGTGTTCGGTCCGGAGTTCGTGCCCCCGGTGCCTGTCGGTCGGCGAGGTGAGCTCGCGACCATCAGCGAGTGGTTAGGCGACCCGCAGCCCTCCTCCCCTCCCCCCTGGGCGGCGGCCGTGGTGGGCCCCCGGGGTTCCGGCTCGTCCACGGTCGCCCGGCTCGCCGCCCGACGTCTCAACGAGTCGATCCGCCGCGAGCACGGGGGTGTAGGAGCCCGAACGGTCACCGTGCGGGTCCGAGGCTTGCGCGGGGCGCACGCCGTCGCGACGAGCCTGCTCACCCAGCTGGACCCGGGGTTCCGGGGGCGGGGGTTCCGGGTCGTGGAGATAGCCGCGGGCCTCCTCCGACGGTTACGCCGAGACGGACGGCCGGTCATCGTCCTCCTCGACGACATCGCCCCGGGCGTCGGGGATCTCTCCGACCTGCTGCGCGCCTTCCTCCAGCCGGCCCGGTTCCTGCCCGAGGGCGCGGAGCGAATGGACCGGATCTGGCTCCTCCTAAGCGGAGTGCCGGAGGCCGTCGGGACCTGGGAGCGGTCGGTCGCGTTTGGACTCCCGGGAGGGAACGTGCTCCGCCTGCGACCGTACTCTGCCGAGGACCTTCGCCAGATCGTTCGCGACCGCGCCGAGCGGGCGTTGGGGCGCGAGGCACCTCGCGACCTCGTGACGCGCGTTCTCGCTCGCGTTCAGCGCGAAGGGGCCGGGGCGGAACGGGCGGTCGAACTCCTGCGACGAGAGCTCCTGGGTCCCGAACCGCGTCCGCCGCTCGGGCCGCTCTCGGCGTCCTCGAGGGAAGCCCCGATCGAGCGTAGAGTCCTGACGGCGCTCCACCGGGCGGGGGCCTATCACGGCGTTCGACTCCGTGACGTCCGAGTCTGGGAGGCGCGGCTCGCCCACGAGGAAGGTCTCGGTCCGATGCCGGCGACCACGCTCTGGCGTCGAATGGTGCAGCTGGAGGCGGCGGGTCTCCTTCGGCGAAGGGTCCGACCCGGTGGCGTCGGCGGGACCGAGTCGATCGTCGAGCTCACGGACGCGGCCGAGGTTACGCCGGGTGCTCCGGATACTCGTCCAATCGTCGATGCCCTCGGCGCGGCGTACCGGCCCCGGGCGACGGGGCCGGAGCCGCCGGCGGCTCCATGGCAATCTCCTTTGGCGGGGATCCGGCCTCCGGATGTCGGAGTTGCAAGGCGACCTGGCGGGCGAGCGTGGGGGAGCGTAGCACCGACGCGATCCGGTCCAGCGGCGCCTGGCGGAGCGCCTCCCGATCGGCGTAGCCGGCGCTGAACAGGAGCCGCCCTCGAGCCCGTCCGATCCCGCGCAGCCGGACCAGGTCGAGGAGTTCCTCCTTGACCCCATACCGGACCCGCAGCGCGAGGTCGTCGACGGGACGAGCGAGCGGCTTGCGGAAGGCGGCCGCGATCCGCGAGAGGCCGAACAGGAGCCATTCCGCGTCCTCCGCCTTGGCGTGCAGGTCGCCCGCGCCGATCCCGAACCGTTCGGTCAACGCCACGATCGGCGTCTCGTCGAGCCAGGCTTCGAGCACGGCGGCGGTCTTGAGCGAGCCGAGCATCAGTTCGAGCGGCGTGTCGAGCGGCTCCTCCTCGGCCTTGACGAGCAGTTCCACCTCCTCCTCGGCGTACCGCGCGACGAACTCCGCCTCCTCGCCACGCCGAAGGAACAGCGGCGGGAGGTCGGGCGTCGCGGCGACGGCGGCGAGGAGGGCGAACGGGCGGACCCCGATCGGAGCCCTCTCGATCGCGCGGCGCAGCGCCACCGCGCTCATCGGGTCGAGGTAGAGGTCGCTCGTCAGTTCGCCGAAGCCCGTCGCGCGAAGTCCGGGGCCCGGTTCCAGGAGCCCGTGGCCTTCCAGGAAGCCGCGGACGGCTTCGACCTTCTCCGTCAGCGCGTCGAGGGGGAGGGTGCGGCCGTAGAAGGTGCCTCGGAAGAACGTCGCGAGCTCCTCGCGCGAACGGACCTCCCCGCTCGCGACGAGCGCGAGAAGATGCATCCGCAGCGCCGGCTCGGCGGCGAGACGGGACTCCACATCCTCGGGGGGCGCCCCGAGCACGTCGTCGAGGAGCCGCGCTTCGTCCTCCGGGTGACGCGCGATCACGATCGCCTCGCCGACGCGGTCGAACCGTGGACGGCCCGCGCGACCGCACATCTGTTGGATCTCCAGCGCCGGGATCGGCGCCTGCATCCCGAGGTGGTCGTCGTACCGGGTCGTGTCGCGGATGATCACCCGCCGGGCCGGCAGGTTGATCCCGGCCGCGAGCGTCGGCGTCGCGGCGAGCACCTTGAGCTTCCGCGTGAGGAACGCCCTCTCTAGCAGCCGGCGCTCGGCGTTGTCGAGGGCGGCGTTGTGGAAGGCGACGCCGCGCGGCACGAGGCCGGCGAGGTGTCGGAGACCCTCGGTCTCCTCCTCCGCGACCAGGTGCAACTGCTGGGCGACCTCGGCCGCGGCGGCTTTCTCCTCCGCGGAGAGCGTCGCCGCGACGAGCGGCGCGACGTGCTGGGCCGCCTGCTCGCTCCCGCGGCGGGTGCTGACGAAGATGATCGCCTGTCCGCCTCCGGCCAGCGTCTCCCGGACGAGCCGTTGGACCCCGTCGCCCGGGGGGCCGACCTCGCGCGTCTCGAGGTCGGTGAAGGTGACGCGCCCGTCGAGGTAGACTCCGCTTCGTAACGGGACCGGACGGAAGTCGCTCGCGACGTGCACGGCATCGAGCCACGAGGCGAGCTCGGCGGAGTTGCCGACCGTCGCCGACAGGGCGACGATCTGGAGGTCCTTGTGGCGCCGGCGAAGCCGGGTGAGCGTGACCTCGAGCGTCGGCCCGCGATCCGGGTCGCGCATGAGGTGGACCTCGTCCGCGACCACGACCCCGAGGCGGTCGAGCCAGGGCGACCCGCGACGGAGCAGGCCGTCCGCCTTTTCGCTCGTCGCGACCAGGAGATCGAGCCGCTCGAGCTTGGCGGCGGGTAGGTCGAAGTCGCCGATCGACAGGCCGACCTTGAAGCCCAGCGACGCAAACTCGGAGAGCTCGTCGAACTTCTCCTGCGCGAGCGCGCGGAGCGGCACGAGGTAGAGCCCGGTCCGGTGCTCGCGCACGGCGCGGAGCAGAGCGAGATACGCGACGAGCGACTTTCCGCTCGCCGTCGGGCAGGCGAGGACCAGGCTTCGCCCGCTCAGCACGTGGGGCAGCGCTTCGGCCTGGGGCGGGTAGAGCGCCTCGATCCCGTGGGCGCGAAGCACCGCGCGGATCTCGGGGTCCAGCGGCAGATCATCGACGGTCGACGGCCGTAGGGAAGGGGACGGGGGAACGGCCGGTCCTGTCGTCCGACGCCCCATCGGACCGACCGACGGGTGCGCGGTACTAAGCGTGGCGGGGGGGCGTGAACTCAGCCGGTGAGCAGGGAGCGCCCTAGGATGAGTTCCTGGATCTCCGTCGAGCCTTCGACGATCGGGAAGACACGCGCGTCTCGGAGGACTCGACCCACTTCGGAATCCGAGAGGGCGGCCGAAGGCCCCGAGAGGGCGAAGGCGCGTTGGGCGTTGCGGTTGGCGGCTTGGGAGGCGAAGAGCTTCGCGGCTGAAGCGGCCTGCACGAAGGCGACGCCGGCGTCCTTCCGGTCGGCGGCGCGCTCGACGAGGGCGCGTGCCGCCTCGACCTCGACGAAGGCGCGTGCCACCTCCGCCCGCTTCCAATCCTCCGGGTTCGCCGACGCGGCGGCCCGCGCCAACTCGAACGCGCGTCGGGCGACGCCGAGTGCGCAAGCGGCGATGCCGACGCGTCCTCCCGCGAGCGCCTCCATCGCGATCTTGAATCCGTCCCCTTCGGCCCCGAGCAGACAGCGCGACGCCACCTCGGCCTCCTCGAAGACGAGCTCCGTCGTCTCGCTCCCTCGGAGGCCGAGCTTGTCGAGGCGCTGGGCGACGGTCAGCCCCGGAGTGGAGGCGGGGATGACGAACGCGGAGATCCCCCGGTGCCCCGAGCCAGGCTCCTTCGTGGCGAACGATAGGATCGTCCCCGCCGTCGCGGCGTTGGTGATGAACATCTTCGAGCCGGTGAGCCGGAACCCCGAGGGGGCCGGCGCGTACCAGCACGCGAGATGTGCGGCATCCGAGCCGACCCCCGGCTCGCTGAGCGCGAAAGCGCCGAGACGCTCGCCCTTGGCGAGCGGAGGAACGAACTCGTCGATCTGGCTTTCCGTGCCGAACTGGACGATCGGCTGCGCCGCGACGGCGATGTGGACGGAGAGGAGGGTGGCGACGGCCGCGCTCGCCGACGCGATCTCCTCGAGAACGGCGGCCAGGGTCCGGTTCGAGGTCGGCGTGCCTCCGCAGGAGGCGGGGAGTGCGAGACCCATGAGCCCGGAGCCGGCAAGCGCCGGCAGTAGGCCGTCCGGGAGGCGGTCGGCGCGGTCGATGGTGGCGGCGTTCGGGGTGAGCCAACTCCGGGCGAACTCCACGGCTCGCGCACGCCAGCAGGCGACCTCCAACTCCCGCTCTTCGCCCACGGCGAGGCCGACCCGCGCAGCCTCATATGGCCCCTCCCTCGTGGAGGTCCGAGGGTCCATGGCCGCACCGCAGACGCCGGCGGCCAAGGACCGTTTCACGGCCATCGACACGCTCGCCGTCGTCCGGGAGCTCCGCGCGGCCGGTCGACTCCGCGTCGACAAGGCGTTCGACCTGCCCGACGGGGGTCTCTCGATCGCCTTCCGCGCGCCGGGGGCGGGGCGCAAGGAGCTCGTCCTCCAACCGGGGCGATACGCCGCCTTCCTCCCGGAGCGGCCCGACCACGCCGAAGAGCTCAGCCCGATGGCGAAGGAGCTTCGTCGCCTCCTCACCGGGGCGGTCGTCACCGCGGTCGCCGACCCGGCGGGAGAGCGGGCGCTCGAGCTCGAGCTTCGTCGCGGGGACACTCCCGACCCGTTCCACCTCGTCGTCGAGCTGTTCGGGACCGGGAACCTGCTGGTCGTGCGCGGCCCCACGATCGTCGCCGTGCTCCGGCCCCGTGCCTGGGCCCACCGGCTCCTGCGCGTGGGGGCTCCGTACCAGCGACCACCGCAGCGGGGGAATCCGTGGTCGGCCTCGACCGCGGAGCTGGCGGCGCAGCTCGCCAGCTCACGGACGGACCGCATCAGCACGCTCGCCGCTCGGCTCGCGCTCGGAGGACCCCTCGCCGAGGAACTGGTCGTACGGGCCGGTCTCGCCGCGGAAGTGCCGGGCCCGACGGAGGCCACGTCGAGCGCTGCCCTGCTCCGGGCCGCGATGGACGAGCTCCTGACGGAGGTCGGCGAGGTCCCTAAGGGATACCTCTACCGCCGGGGCGAGGTCTCCGCGGACGTCGAGCCGTTCCAAGCGCGGCGCTGGCGGGACCAGCCCGACGTCGAGGAGGTCGCCCACCCGACCTTCTCGGAGGCGGCCCACCTGTACTTCCGATCGCCCCCTCCGGCCCCCCCGCCCACCCCCTCGGAGAAGCGCGTCGAGGAACTTCGGCGTCAGAAGGAGCGTCAGGAGGTCGCGATCGTCGAACACCGTACCGAAGTGGCTCGGCTCGTGAGCTCGGCCGACGCCCTGTTCTCCCACTTCGCTGAGGTCGAAGCCCAACGCGTTGCCTCCGAGGCCGACCCTGAAGCCAGCGAGCCGACGATCGAGGTGGAGCTCAACGGGACGAAGATCCCCGTCTATCGCCAACGGCCGCTCGCCGAGTCCGCGCGCGAGCTGTACGAGGAATCCAAACGGGTACGGTCGAAACTGGAGGGGGCGGTCGCGGCGCTGGCCGAGACCGACCGGGGGATCCTCCGCGCGGAGGGCGAGGGTGCTTCCGCCACCGAGGCCCGGGCGAAGCGCGCGGGGGAGCCCGAACGCCGCACGCCGTTCTGGTTCGAGCGGTTCCGCTGGTTCCTCTCCTCCGAAGGGTTCCTCGTCCTCGGGGGTAGGGACGCGGGCTCGAACGAACAGCTCGTCCGTCGGTACTTGCACGCCCGAGACCTCTACGTTCACGCCGATATCCACGGCGCGCCGAGCGTGGTGGTCCGGGCGGGGGAGGTCGCGGGCGCCGCCCCGACCGAGGTCACGCTCAAGGAGGCCGGCCAGTTCGGCGTGGCCTTCTCCAAGGCTTGGAAGGCTGGGCTCGCGTCGTCGACCGCGTACTGGGTGACCTCGGAGCAGGTCTCGAAGGCGGGGGCGAGCGGGGAGTTCGTCCCTCGGGGGGCGTTCGTCATCCACGGGACCCGGCATCCGCTCGGTGACCTACCGACGGAGCTCGGCATTGGCCGCGTCCAGTACGAAGGCGTGGAGCTGTGGTCCGTCGGGCCGCCGTCGGCCCTTCAGGGCCGCGGGGCGCTCCGTTTCCGGCTGACTCCGGGCGAGGAACGGGAACGTGCTCGGTCGGAGTCCGAACTGGCCCGCGAGCTCGGGGTATCTCGGAATCTGCTCCAGTCGCTCCTGCCGTCCGGAGGGCTGACCGCCCTGCGGGCGTAGACCCGCCCAACTTCGGCAGCCGCGAACTCGTCGCCGGGGCGGGAGAAGGTCCGCCCTCGCGCGCGCAGGGCGACGACGCTCCATCGGTCGCCGTCGATCTGCAACGTTCCGCCGATCGCGAGCCGGTCGTCCTCCTGGAACTCGAGGGTCCGCGAGACCGTCGAAGCCCCCCGGATCAGCGAGACCGGGACCCTCGGGCCGGTCTCATCGATGAGCCAGAGCGTGGCGATCCTCCCCGCCGTGGCGTCACCTACCGATCGACCGCCCTGGAGCTCGATCTTACGAACGCGAGCGGGCGGAAGGATTCCGGGCGCGAGTTCGTTGACCGCAAGCTCGACGCCGGGATCGAGCTCGACGGTACTCCTCTCCGATCGCGGTCCGACTGAGCGGATGACCGAGACGCGGACCGCGCGCGAAGGACGGACCTCGAACGGATGAGTCGTTCGGCAGACCTGGCAGCGGGCGACCCCCTGACGAACCGCGGAAGTGGGGCGTCGCCCAGGGGTCGACATGCGAAGGATACGGTGTCCGGTTTCGAGCTGACAGCTCTCGCACCAGAGCGTGGCCACCCCGATGCGGGGAGGCCCCCGCCGGGAGGTACTACCGGAGGCCTCCTTCCCCGCCATACCTGACCGTCCGGTCGTTCGCCACCGCCGGGCATAACGGTTCGCGCTCCTCGACCCAAGGGCGGGCGAACCGCACCGAGCGTCCCGGTTCTTGCTTCCGTTAGCCCCCGCCGGAGCCGTCATATCGGCGCCCACCCGTTGCCTCGGCGGAACAGTGGCGAGCGAGAGCCCCATCCTGCCCAACTATGTCGACGGCGCGTGGCGGCAGGTGGACGGCGTCGCGAGCGTCGAGCTCCCCGACCCGGCCACCAACGCGGTCCTCGCCCGCGTCCCGCTCTCCCCCGACGGCGTGGTCGACACGGCCGTGCGAGCGGCACGAACCGCCCTCCCCGGCTGGTCCGCGGTTCCCGTCGCGGAGCGGGCCCGGTGCCTGGCACGGTTTCGGGCCAAGCTCGAGGAGGCCGCGGGCGACCTCGCGCGGACGATCGTCCGGGAGAACGGCAAGACCCTCGCGGAGGCCGAAGGATCCGTCCGGAGGGGCTTGGAGGCCGCCGAGTTCGCCCTCTCGGCCCCGACCCTGCTGCAAGGTTCGGCCCTGCGCAATGTTGCCCCCGGCGTCGATGTGGAATCGATGCGGGTGCCGGTCGGAGTCGTCGCCGGGATCACCCCGTTCAACTTCCCAGTGATGGTCCCGCTCTGGATGGCGCCGCTGGCCCTCGTCTGCGGGAACAGCTTCATCCTGAAGCCCTCGGAACGGGCCGCCCTCTCCGCGCAGGCGATCGCTCGGCTGTTCGTGGAGTGCGGGCTGCCGGCGGGCGCCTTCGGTCTCGTCCACGGGGCGGCTGCGACCGCCTCTGCTCTCGTGGCGCATCCCGGCGTCGATGCGATCGCTTTCGTCGGGTCGGCTCCCGCGGCGAAGGAGGTCTACACCCGGGCGGCGGCCGGCGGTAAGCGGGTCTTGGCGCTCGCCGGGGCCAAGAACCACCTGCTCGTCCTCCCGGACGCGGACCTCGACCGCACCGTCCCCGCCATCCTTTCGAGCGCCTTCGGCTCGGCCGGCGAGCGCTGCCTAGCCGCCAGCGTCGTCGTGGCCGTCGATCCGGTCGGGGACGAACTCGTGAGGCGGCTCGCCGAGAAAGTCCGTTCGCTTCGCCTGGGCGCCGGCGGGGACGCGGAGAGCGAGATGGGGCCGTTGATCCGAGGAGAGCATCGGGCCCGGGTCGAGGAGTGGATCCGCCGGGGCGAGGCGGAGGGCGCCCAGATCGCCGCGCGTGGAGTAATTCCCCCGGGTTCGCCGGGCAACTTCCTCGCCCCGGTCCTGTTCGACCGGGTCCGCCCGGAGATGGCGGTCGCGCAGGAGGAGATCTTCGGACCGGTTCTCTGCGTCGTCCGGAGCCCCTCGCTCGGCGATGCGATCGACGTCGCGAACCGGTCCCGATTCGGCAATGCTGCCTCGATCTTCACGGCGGACGGGCGTTCCGCCCGCGAGTTCACCGAGCGCATCGAGGCGGGCATGGTGGGCGTGAACATCGGCGTGCCGGCGCCGCCAGCGTTTTTCCCTTTCGTCGGGTGGAAAGGGTCGGTGTACGGAGACCTCGCCGCGACGGGGCGGGAGTCCGTTCTCTTCTACACCCGCCCGAAGACCGTCGTCAGTCGCTGGTTCGCGCGGTAGGACCGGCCGGCCCCACACCTCCGCGAGCGAACACCTTGCGCAGACCCCGCAGCCCGCGGAATCTGAGGGGGCGGCGCTCGGCTCATCTCGCGAGGGGACCTCGGGGGCCAACGTGACGCATTGGCGAACGGAGCCGGCGCGCGCACGACCGGCCGGAATCAAGGTAAGCTACCGGGAGCTGAAGCGGGTTCCTGACCTCAGCGTTGGACTCTATCGGCTGCCGGCAGGCGCGAAGGACCCGCAGGGGCCGCACACCGAGGACGAGGTGTATGTCGTCCTTTCGGGTCGGGCGCGTTTCCGTTGCGGTCGTAGCGACTACCGGGTGGGTCCGGGCAGCATCCTTTACGTCCCCGCCGGTGCCCGGCACTCGTTCCAGAAGATCGAACAGGAGCTTCGTGTCGTGGTCCTCTTCGCACCGGCCGAATACTCGCGTGACCTCGGACGACGCGGTCGTCGACGGACCGTTGCGTAGCCACTCCGGCCGCCCGCCCCTCCCGCCGGTTCCCCGCCACTGGGTCACGGCTCGCCGACGGGTCGAACTACTCGTGCCCACGGAGGAGTAATACCCGACCGCCTTAGGGCCCAACAGGGTGCCCATGAGTTCAGGCCGAGTGCTTCGCCCGTCGCGCGCCGGGATTCGTTGGGTTTGGCTCCCGACCGTTCTATTCGCCGCGCTGTTCGCGCTCCCCGCCGGGGCGATGGGCGTGCCGACTCCGGTGAAGCACGTCGCTCCGTTCCACGGGACGGTCCACGTCGCTTCCACCGTGACGAGCAGCGGCTGCGGGGCCTCCGCGTCGCTGACGGTGCCCCCTTCGTTCAACTTGACCACCGGCGTGGGTCGTGAACTCATCAAGTCGTCCGCGACCGGCTGCGGTCCTCCAGGTTTCTCGGACTATGCGGCCGTCGCCGCGACGACCGGACTCGACAGCTCGGTCGTGGTCATGACGGCCCCCACCGCGCACAACTTCAGCCTCGTGGGGCGCATGAACGCCTCGTACGTCCTTTCGGCGACGCCGCAGAGCCTTGCTGGGGGCCCGTTCGCCTGGGCCCCGGTCGACGCGATCATCGAAGTCGACCTCAGGGACCTCACGAACTCGACCGACCGAGCGGGATACATCAACACCTTCTTGGGACCCTCGACCAACGGCACCGCCACCGGGAACGTCTCCGGATACTTTTCGACCCCGTTGGGGTTCACCGTGTTCACGTCGGGGAAGATGACCGTCGTCGGCCACCACTACATCCGCATCTTCTGGGTCGAACTCCTCGAGTGGTCGTACGCCCCCTCCGGTACTTCGCTGCACGCCTCGGCGCATTGGAACATGGCCACCGCCGGCCATGACGCCAAGCTGACGTCGTGGACGCTAGCGAAGTGACCCTGGGAGCTCGGGTGCCTCCGGCACCTGCCCTCCAGCTAGGTTCGGGGCCGGCCGCCACGACGACGAACCCCGGAAAGGGCTCGGCCAACAGCGAACGGAGTCACCCGGCCATGGGGCTGCCCGAATTTGAATCGGGGTCCCGGGCTCCCAAAGCCCGAAGGATGGACCAGTAGAGCGGGACGGGCGTTGGGCCCGACCCCGTAGCTACCCCACAGCCCCGCATCCCGGTTACCGTGCCTCGATCTTGCGGAGACTCCGGCCGATGCGGCACTCCGCCGGCCCTGATTCTACTTTGTCCACGACGAACCGCTGCTTCGGCGGCAGGGAGGGACCGGCGCAGATCCCCCAGTTCGGGCAGTCGACCCGCACGCAGGCGAACCGCCCGACCTCGACCGTGCTGCCGACGATCGCCCGGGGCGTCTCCACCACGAGCGAACGAGGGATCGGCGCGACCTCGACCACGTTCGCCTCCGTCTCCTGGAGGGCGCAAGGGTGCGTGACCGGACGGACCGCGGTGATGCGGTAGCTGCGCCCGGCGTCGAGCGTGAGGCACGCGTGACGGTAGGGACAGGTCCGACATACCGGCGCGCCGCCGAGGTAGACGAACTCGAATCCCGGGTGGGCCTCGCTTCGCGCGATGAGTGTGATCTCGGCCATGGATTCACCCGATCACGCCGGTGACGGTCGCCAGGCGCTCGGCCGCCTCCTTGCTGAGCCCATTGTCGCCGAGGATCGTGTACCGTTCGGGGCGTACGCGGTGGGCCTGCACTAGGGCCTCGATGACCTCCTCGGGGCTCACCCCGAGCTCGCGGGCGGTCGTCGGCGCACCGATGGCGTGGAGCGCCGTACGAAGCCGGCGCCAGTCGCCGCCGTGAAGGTACATCATCATCACCGCCCCGACGCCGCACTGTTCGCCGTGGAGCGCCGGCCGCCGGGCCGCTCGGTCGAGCGCGTGGCTGAACAGGTGCTCGCTCCCGGAGCACGGGCGTGACGAGCCCGCGACGCTCATCGCGATCCCGGCAACGATCATCGGTCGGATCGCGATCCAGACCGACTCTTCCAGGTTCGGCTTGATCAGCGGCGCGTGGTCGGCGATCTCCTGCGCCGCGTACTCTGCGAGCGTAGCGGCGGTGCTGGAGAACTCCTCGTTGCGCAGCCGCTGGGCGAGCTTCCAGTCGAGCACGGCCGTGACGTTCGAAACGACGTCCGCGCAGCCCGAAGCGAGCAGGCGGAAGGGGGCCTGCACGATCACCGAGGTGTCCGCGATGACGCCAACCGGCACGACCGCCTGGGTGCTCGTGACGGTCTCGGAACCCTTGATGGAGGCGCGGGGTGAGGAGATGCCGTCGTGGGCCGCGGAGGTCGGAACGGAGACGAACGGGATCTTCAGGCGGGCCGCGACGACCTTCGTGATGTCGATCTTGCTCCCGCCTCCGACGGCGACCAGGAACCGGGCCTTGGCGGCCTCCGCCTCCTGACTGACCCGGTCGACCTCGGTGACGGTCGACTCGTGCGCGAGGATCGTGGTCACTTCGAAGCCGGCTTCTTTGAGAATGGACCCCGCACGGTCGCCGGCGAGCGCCTGGGTCTTCGGACCGGTCACGACGACGCCGCGCTCGGCGAAATCGAACTGCTGACAGGTCGCGCCCAGCTCGTTCAGCACGCCGTGCCCCGCGAGCACCGTGCGCGGAAAGACCATCGACCGGATCCGCCCGAACGGGCTGTCCGGCCCCTGCACGACGGTCCGGGCCGCCGGGGACTCTCCTACCATCGGCGGAACCGGTCGAGGAGGAGGGTGACCGGTATAAGAGTCCGCGCCGGTGAGAATCACTACCGGCCCGGGACCTCCCCCCAGAGGAGCTTGTGCTCCTGGAGGAGGATCCTCGCGTCGAGCCGGTCGTGCAAGACCCAGTCGGCGAGCTTCCCTGCGTCGGTCCCCCAGACCGGCTGGAAGACGACGTTCTCGGTCATCGGGCGATCGCGCAGCGCCCGCCGCGCGTAGAGGTAGTCGGTCCGGTCCTGGATGACGAACTTCACCACGTCGGTGGGGCGAAGCAGCCCCAGGTTCTCCCACCGATTCTTCGTCGACATCCCCGAGGCGGGACATTTCACATCGACGCTCAGCACCACCCGAGGGATCCCGAGGTAGGGGCTGACGTCGAGCGAGCCGCCCGTCTCGATCACGGTCGCATACCCACGCTTCGAGAGCTCCCGGACGAGCTCGAGGCTGGCCGACTGCAGGAGCGGCTCACCGCCGGTCAGGCAGACGTACTTCGTCCGGTGACGCGTGACCTCGGCGAGGAGGGAGGGGATCGACCTCTCGCGACCCGCGCCGAAGGAGTAGGTGGTGTCGCACCAGGAGCAGCGCAGATTGCACCGCGCCGTGCGGATGAACGAGGTGCGCAGTCCGGTGAACGGCCCCTCCCCCTGGATGGAGTGGAACACCTCGATGATGCGCATCGCAGAGGCGACGGGCGGGCCGCGCAAAAGGGAATCGCTCGGCGGCGCCCACCGCGCCCTCGGCACCGCCAAATACGACGCCGCCTCCTCTCGGCGTCGATGGACCCTTCCCGGGAGCGGCATTGGCAGGAGGCCTGGGCGCGGGCAGGGCTCGCGCGGGCCGTCCGGGCGGACGGACAACCGAAGTTCTACGCGCTCCACACCTACCCGACGCCGAGCGGCTTCCTTCACGTCGGTCACTTTCGAGGGCTGACGGTCGCGGACGTCCTCCACCGGTACCACCGGATGAAGGGGTACCGGGTCTTCTTTCCGAACGGCACCCACGGCTCGGGGCTGCCGACGGTCACCTTCGCGCAGCGGGTGAAGGACCGGGAGCCGATCATCCTCGAGCAGCTGCGTGAGGCCGGTGTCCCCGAATCGGAGTGGGCGGCCCTTGCCGACCCGGAGGCCGCGGTCCGGTTCCTAGGTCGCACCTACCTCGAGCTCTTCCGTCGCTTCGGCCTGTTGATCGACGAACGCGCGTACGTCACGACCGTCGACGAGGATTACCGGTCGTTCATCCGCTGGCAGTTTCACCGGCTCCACGACCGCGGCGCCCTCGTCAAGGGCCCGTACTTCGCGGCGGTCTGTCCGGTGTGCGGACCGGTCTCGGTGGACGCGTCGGAGACCGACCTGTCGAGCGGCGGGGACGCGGAGCGGGTCATCTACACCGCCATCTCCTTCCGTTTGCCCGACGGGCGGTACCTGCTGACCGCCACCCTGCGGCCGGAGACGATCTACGGCGTCACCAATCTTTGGATCACGGAGGACGGATGGCTGGTGCCCTGGACCTGGAACGAAAAGACGTACCTCGTGAGCCCCGCGGCCGGTCAGCGGCTCGTGGAGCAGCTCGGCGGCCATCTCGGGAAATCTGAAGAGGTGACCGGCTTTCACGGGGTGACGGTCCGCGCCCCTCTCTCGGGGCACGAGGTCCCGGTGCTCCGGAGTCCCGTCGTCGACGCCGCGATAGGTACCGGCGTCGTCATGTCCGTTCCGGCCCATGCTCCTGCCGACTGGCTCGCCGTCACCGCCCTACCTCCGAGCGACCGCGATCGCCTCCCTCCCATCCCCACCATTGTCGAGCTTCCCGACGAGGGGACGCTCACCAGTTCCGAACGTGAGCTCAGGCAGGGCCACGGACCCCCGGCCCAGCGCGCCGTGACTGCGACCGGGGCGAACACCCTCGCGGACGAGGCGCAGCTCGAAGCGGCGACGGAGCGACTGTACCGGCTCGAGTTCGTCCGGGGCCGGATGCGCGCCGACCTGCTCGGAGGCGCCCCCGTGGGGGAGGCGCGTCTCGCCGCCTCGCGGGCGCTCGCCTCCGCGGGCGAAGGGTTCGAATTCCACGAGTTTGACCGCCCGGTCATCTGCCGCAACGGGCACGCGGTCGTCATTCGGCGTATCGATGATCAATGGTTCTTGCACTACGGCGACCCCGAATGGAAGAACGCCACGCGGGAGCTCGTGGCGCGTCTCGCGACGCACCCCGAGGAGTACGCTTCCGAGCTGCCCGGGATCCTGGACTGGTTCCAGGACCGCCCGTGCACGCGGCGCGGTCGGTGGCTGGGCACGAAGTTCCCGTACGCCACCGACGCCGTGATCGAGCCGATCGCCGACTCTACGTTCTACCCAGCGTACTTCGTCGTCCGCCCGTACGTCGCCGACGGGCGCCTCCCACTGAGCGCCCTCACCGACGCGTTCTTCGACTTCGTCTTCTTGGGCGAAGGTACCGGCGAACCCTCGGTGGATCGGGCCCTGATCGAGGAGGTCCGTCGCGAATTCCTGTACTGGTACCCGCTCGACCTCAACCTCGGCGGAAAGGAGCACAAGCGCGTCCACTTCCCGGCGTTCCTCTACACGCATGTCAAGCTCCTCCCCCCGGAGCTTCAACCCCGCGGGCTGTTCGTCCACTCCTGGCTCACGGGACCTGGCGGAAGCAAGATCTCGAAGAAAGAGATCTCGAGCAAGGGCGGCAAGATCCCCCCGGTGGACGCCGCGATCGATCGCTGGGGCGCCGACGGTCTCCGATTGTTCCTCCTGACGGCTGCCTCGCCCTACCAGGATGTGGAGTGGGATCCCGAGGTTGCGGACGCGGCTCAACGACGCCTCGTCGACGTTGAGCGGCTCGTCCGGACCGCCCAGGGCGACGGCTCCGGTGGCCCCCCGGAGCTCGACGCCTGGCTCCTGAGCTCGCTGAGGTCGGCGCTCGAGCGGGCGGTGGCGGGCTATGCCGACTTCGCGCTTCGCGAGGTCGCCGAGGCCGTCTACGTCACCCTGCCCGCGCTCCAACGCCGCTACTTGGCCCGCGGCGGGTCGCCGGGCCCGGCCCTTCAGAAGCTCGCGGGGGTCTGGGTGCGGATGCTCGTACCGATGACCCCCCACCTCGCCGAGGAGCTAGGGGACGGCCGCGAGTCCACGTTGGTCTCCGCCCTTCCGTTCCCGGATCCCGCGGACCTCCCTCACGCTCCTTCGGCGGTGGCCGCCGAAGAGTACCTCGACCGGGTCGAGGAGGATCTTCGGAGCGTCCTACGACCCGCCGAGGTCCGGGGCGAGGTGCCCGATGGGGTCACGTTCTTCATCGCCGAACCGTGGAAGAGGACGGTGGAGCAGTGGCTCCGCGAGGGACTCAACACTCCCGCGGGAGGACCGGCGATCCGGTCCGTCATGGAGCGCGCGAAGGCCCACCCCGACCTCCGCCCTTTCCTCGCTGAGATTCCGACGTACGTCGAGCGCCTGCTCCCCCAGCTCCGGTCGGACGCGAGTCCCACCCCTCCGGAGGTCGACGAGGCCGCGATCCTGCGCTCGGCCGAGGGGTATCTTGCGCGACGGTTCAATTTCGGCTTCGTAGGGGTCCACCGTGAGTCGTTGGGCGCCGACCACGACCCGTTGGAGCGACGTCACCGGGCCCGGCCGGGTCGTCCGGCGTTCTATCTCGTCCCCGGGGGCGCGGGGCGCGCGGTCACGACCGCGGCCGGCGACGCTTCGGGAAGTTGAGGTGCATCCGGGACGGGACGGGGTGGGAGGAGACTTTCCGGTACTTCGCCGAGCTCTTCACCCCGTACGGGTGGGCGACGTCGCCGGCGACCTCGAAGTAGATCAGCTGGCCGATCGGCATCCCCCGGTAGACGCGGACCGGGAGCTTGACCGACATTTCGAGCGTCCAGTAGTTGCAGAAGCCTACGTCCCCCTTCCCTGCGGTCGAGTGGATGTCGACGCCGAGCCGGCCGACGCTGGACTTTCCCTCCAGGAAAGGAACGAACCGATGGGTCTCGGTGTACTCCTCCGTCACGCCGAGGTACAGCTGGCCCGGGACGAGCACGAACCCCTCCTTCGGGATCCGGAACTCGTCGACCACGTTCGGACGGCGGGCGTCGAGCGCCCCGTCGCGGTACGTGGAGAGGTACGGACCGAGGTGGACGTCGTACGAGTTGGAGCCGAGGCAACGAGGCCGGAACGGCCGAATGACGATCTCGCCTTCGCGCATGGCCCGGAGGATGCGCGTGTCGCTGAGGATCATCTCGGTCGCCCCCCGGGGCGGGCCGCGAAGTAATTAAAGAGGAGGCGGCGCCGCGCCCGCGGCGAAGGGAAGGCGTCATGAAGCGCCCGGGGGTCGAGCCGCCATGAACCCCTCGCCGAGCCACGACCCGTTCGGCGTCCTCGACGAACTGACCACCCCGACCGCGCGCCTCTCCTTTTTCCGGCCGTCGAAGCTCGACGGCGTGGACGCCGAGAAGCTGGCCCGCCGCCCTCGGACCATCCGGATCCTGCTCGAAAACCTCGTCCGCCGGGCGCACGACTCCGGTGTGGACCCGTCGTTCGTCCGGGACCTCGCCAACGGTCGGGCCCTACCCTCCGAGCTCGACGTTCCGTTCTATCCTGCGCGCGTCCTGCTTCAGGACTTCACCGGGATTCCCGTGCTCGTTGACCTAGGCGCGATGAGGTCGGCCGCCCGCGCCCGCGGGATCGATCCTGCCCGGGTCAATCCGCTGGTGCCCGTCGACCTCGTCATCGACCACTCGGTCCAGGTCGACAGCTTCCGTGGCCCCCACCCCTTGCTCCTGAATCTCGAGCGCGAGTTCGGCCGCAACCACGAGCGGTACCGATTCCTCAAGTGGGCGCCGCAGGCCTTCCATCACCTCCGTGTGGTCCCGCCTGGGAACGGCATCGTCCACCAGGTGAACCTCGAATATCTCGCCAGCGTCGTCGCCGCCCCGAACGGTCACGGCTCCGCCGTCGCGTTCCCCGACACGCTCGTGGGGACGGACTCCCACACGACGATGGTCAACGGGCTCGGCGTACTGGCCTGGGGCGTCGGGGGGATCGAAGCCGAGTCGGTGATGCTGGGGGAACCGACGCTGCTCCCGCCGATCGAGGTCGTCGGGGTCCGACTGACCGGTCGGCTCCCGGAGGGCGCGACCGCCACCGACGTCGTCCTCGAGCTTACGAAAACGCTGCGCACCAAGGGCGTCGTCGAGAAGTTCGTCGAGTTCTACGGCCCAGGCGTCGCGGCCCTTTCGGTGCCGGACCGCGCGACGATCTCGAACATGTGCCCCGAATACGGTGCGACCTCGGCGCTTTTCCCCGTGGACGAGGCGAGTCTCGAGTACCTGCGCGGCACGGGACGCGAGCCCGAGGTGATCGCACGCGTCGAGGCGTACGTACGGGCGCAGGGCTGGTGGCCGTCCGAGCACGACGCCCCCCTGGAGTTCTCCGAGCACCTCGCCTTCGACCTCAGCTCCGTCGTTCCGACCGTGGCGGGACCGAAGAACCCCGAAGAGAGCATGCCGCTCCCCCAGGTCCCGGGGTCGTTCCGGCGGGCCGTCGAGGGCTATCGGACGAGTCATCCCTCGCGCGCCGAGCCCGGCGGATCGAACGGGGTCCGGGACGGCTCGGTGGTCATCGCGGCCATCACGAGCTGCACGAACACCTCGAACCCGATGGTCATGCTCGGCGCCGGCATGCTCGCCCGGAACGCCTTGGCTCGGGGGCTCAAGGTGCCGTCGTTCGTCAAGACCTCGTTCGCCCCGGGCTCGAAGGTCGTCACGAGCTACCTCGACCGGGCGGGGCTCATGGCCCCGTTGGACGAGCTCGGATTCCATCTCGTCGGCTACGGCTGCACCACGTGCATCGGCAACAGCGGTCCGCTTCCGCCGGAGGTCGCCAAGGAGGTCGAGGACCGCGACCTCTACGTGGCGGCGGTCCTGAGCGGCAACCGCAATTTTGAGGCGCGGATCCACAACCAGGTCCGGGCGAACTACCTCGCCTCGCCGCTGCTCGTCGTGGCGTATGCCCTCGCCGGTCGCGTGGACCTCGACGTGAGCCGCGACCCGCTCGGGCTCGACGCGGAGGGCAAGCCCGTGTACTTGCGCGAGATCTGGCCGGCCGCCGAAGAGGTCCGTCGCGCGGTCGCGAGCTCGCTGGACCCGGAGATGTTCAGGGCCAAGTACCGGGAGATCACGGTCGGGGACCCGCACTGGAACGCTCTCGACAGCCTCGATGCGCCGGAGTACCCGGCCGATCCGGCCTCGACCTATCTGCGCCTTCCGCCGTACTTCGACCTTCCCGCCCCGGTCGTCGGGGCCGGCGGGCAGGTCATCCAGGACGGTCGCGTGCTGGTAATGCTGGGCGACCGAGTCACCACCGACCACATTTCGCCGGCCGGGGAGATCCCCTCCGACAGCCCGGCCGGCCTCTACCTCAAGGAACACGGGGTGCCCGAGTCCGAGTTCAACACCTACGGCGCGAGGCGCGGCAACCACGAGGTGATGGTGCGCGGCACCTTCGCGAACGTGCGACTCCGCAACGTGATGGCGGCGGGCAAGGAAGGCGGGTGGACGACCCACCAGCCGAGCGGCGAACTGCTGACCATCTACGACGCGGCCCTCCGCTATCGAACGACCCAGACCCCGCTGTTGGTCATCGCCGGCGCCTCGTATGGACAGGGGAGTTCCAGGGATTGGGCCGCGAAGGGGCCGCTGCTGCTCGGGGTCCGTGCGGTCCTCGCCGAGAGCTACGAGAGGATCCATCGGAGCAACTTGGTCGGCATGGGTGTGCTCCCGCTCGAGTTCTCCAGCCTCGGCGCGTGCAAGAAGCTCGGCCTGACCGGAACCGAGACGATCTCTCTCACCACCGACCCGGCCACGCCGTTGGCCCCCCGATCGACCGTGCGTGCTGAGGCCGTGCGCGCGGACGGGAGTAAGTTCTCCTTCGATCTGCGGTGCCGTATCGACGGTCCGGCCGAGCTCGCGTACTTCCGAGCCGGCGGGCTGTTGCCGTACGTGCTCGGGAAGGTAGGCGCCTCCGCAGGGACCCCCACGGCACGGTGATCGGCGGGTAGCCTCGGACCGCTTGACCTCCGTCCGTCGACCGCGGCGCTAGGTAGCGACGGACTACAACGGCTCGGCGGATTCGAGCAGAAGAGAAGCGTACCCGACGACCGTGGACATCTCCTCGACCTCGCCCGAGTGGCCCCACCGTAGGAGTCGTGCCGTGAGCGGCTCGCCCTCGAGGGCCGCGAGCATGGAAGTCGTGGGGGCGATGCCGCACATCGAGATGTCGTCCCGAAGCACCGTCTCGTACAGCCCCTTCGGGTCGAGCGCCAGAATCCGGTCGATCGCGCGGCGGTCGAGCTGTTCCGCCCGGGCCGGTGGGATGTAGTGCGAGAAATCCGTCGAAGCGAGAAGCAGGATGTCCTGATCGCGCACCGCCTCTCGCACGACCCTTGCGACCTGCTCGAGGAACCCCAGCGTTCCGTACCGGACCATCAAGGCGACGAACTTCGGGTGGGGCAGCACGTAGTCGAGGAACGGCAGCTGCACCTCGATGGAGTGCTCGGGGAGGTGCGTCGCCTCGTCGACGACGATCGGTCGCTGGGCGAGGGCGTTGACGAGCGCGGAGTCGGTCTGCACCGGCCCGAGGGGGGTCATCCAGGCCCGGTCGGAGAGGGCCGCGGGCTCCCCTTCGCCCGCATGGTTGACCCCGAGGATCAGCACCGAGGCGGGCGGCCGCTCGGCGGCGATGGCGGCGTAAGCGTGGGCGGCGATCGCCCCGGAGTAGCTCAGCCCCGCGTGCGGAACCACCGCGGCCCGGATATGCCGCTCCGGGCTCCGATGGCGAACGGGGAGGTGCCCCGGACCTCTCGGGTCGACGAAGCAACCTTCGATCTCGCGCGCGAGCTCGGCACCGTCCCCGGCGTAGAACCGCCCCGCGACCGCGGGAGGGCGAGGGGGACCGGGGGTGCTCATTCGGCACCAAGGAGGCCGACCAGCTCGAGGGCCTCCCGTTGTTCGAGCGGAGGGCGTGAGGTCGAGTTGAACGGGTTCCTTCGGTCGTACCGGGGGATCACGTGGAAGTGCAGGTGGAAGACGATCTGACCGGCCAAAGCGCCCTGATTGAGCGAGATGTTGTAGTCTCGACTCAGCCGCTCCATGCGCCGGCACACGGCAGCGACGCTGGCCAGAAGCTTCCCGGGTTCATCGTCCTTGAGGTCGGTCAGCCGGTCGACGTGCCGGCGGGGGACTACCAGGGCATGTCCGCGCGTGAACGGGAAGATGTCGAGGAACGCGACCGCCGTCGGGTCCTCGTAGAACAGGTACGCGGGAGCCCGACGGGCGATGATCGGACAGAAGATGCACTCCTCGGGGCCGTGCCCCGCGGGGACCATGAGGCGACGCACAATCCCCTTGGGCAAAAAGGCTGGCGTCGGCCGGCCGCGCCGCGCCCGTTATCTCGAACACCTGCGTAGAAACGGTGTGGGGAGCGCGGGGTGGAGCGCGGGAGCTTGGGTCCTGCTGGCCTCGGTGCTCTGCGCCATGCCGGCGATGGGAGCCCACAGCGCCTCCGGGGCTCCTCCCCGAGAGCTCGTCGCAACCGACCGCGCGAAGGTCCCCCCAGGAGTCGAGTCCCAACCCCTGCCCGCGGCGACCTCAGTGCACCTTACGGTCGTTCTCCGGCCCCTCAACGCCTCCGGTCTCGTGCAGCTCGACCGAGCGCTGGCGGCCGCGCGCTCGGGGTCGCCTCCCCCCTTCCTGACCGAGACCCAGTTCGTGGCGAGATTCTCGCCTCCTCCTTCGGCCGTGCGGTCGGTCGAGCAGTACTTCGCCGGGTACGGAGGCCATGGGTTCACGGTGACCGGCGACCGTCTCGGCGTCTCCTTCGACGGGCCGTCGGGCGCGCTGGCCGAAGCCCTCGGGACCCACTTCGTACTCCTCGGTAGGACAGGAGCGCGACCTGTCTACACGGCCTCGGAGGCCCCGACGTTGCCCGTAGCCTTCGGATCCCTCGTGGCCGGCGTCGGTGGCCTGAGCGACGTAGAAGAATCGTATCTTCGACTGGCAGTGTCGTCGCACCTCCCGATGCCTCGGCCGGTGGGTCGATCGATCGAGCAGTACGTGGTCGACCCGAACAGCGGCGGCGAGTGGTTCCTAGGCTCCGACTATGCCCAACTGCTCAACGATTCGTCGTTGTTCCCCGGCCGATCGACGCTGCCGAATGCGACCTTCGCCTCGCACGAGGCGGTCGCCACTATCCTGATGAGCGGTTTCAACGACACCACCCAGCAGGACCTGCCACCGTTCGATCCGGTCGCCGTCGAGCAGTACTTCAACGATACCTTCCCACCATCCTGGCCCCACCCGAACGTCTCGGGCGTGCCGGTGACGGTCGCCGGCGTAACGCCGCCGTCGCCCGGCTTCTACAACGGCGCGAACGACACGACCCTCGATGAGGAGGAGAACTCGCTCGACCTCGAGATGGCCGGGAGCATGGCGCCCGGAGCGAGCGTCGTCAACTTCTACTTCGCCGCCAGCGTGTACGATGGCCAGAGCTCGACCGCGACCGTCGGCTCGTTGGCCGACTACTTTGCGGCGGCCCTCGCGGCCGCCCTCGATCACAACTACTCCGGGGCTCGGCTCGCCGCCGTCACGAACTCCTACGGTCTCCCGGATCTCAACGACTCGCTCTGGGACATCGAGATGCTGCACGCTGAAGCGTTGGGCGTCACGGTCGTAGCGGCGAGCGGGGACCAGGGCGACGCCCCAAACGAGGTCAGCGGCCGCTTCCAGGGCCAATGGCCGACCTGGCCCGGGACGGCGGCGTACAACGGCACCGGGACGCTGGCCATCGGTGGGGTGAGCCTCACCGCGACAGGACTGCCCGAAGGGTCGTTCGATGGGACCAACCTAACAGCGGGCTTCGACGGGAACATGACCGGGGTCTCCTCGCTCAGGACCTGGTACGAGACGCGGGCCGGCCCGGGCAATCTCTCGGGTTCGGAAGGCGGCGTGAGCAGCGAGTACCCTGAGCCGTACTGGCAGTTCCACTCGGCGGCGCAACCGACGATCGCCAACGCCTCGGCCCAGGAGGGGGTGGGCGCTCTCGGGCGCTCCGAGCCCGACCTGGCGTTCCCGGCGAACGCCACGATCGCCTACGTGGCCCGAGACGTCTCGGGGACCTACTTCGACGTGCTGGAGGGGACCAGCGTCGCGTCGCCGCTCTTCGCCGGCATGCTCGCGGAGGCCGCGGCGGTCGCGGGCCATCCGTTCGGATTCCTCGACCCCGAACTGTACCGCATGGCGAGCTACTTCGCGGCGCACCCCGGTCCCATGGACCCGTTCGTGGACATCGCCTCGGGCTCGAACTTCATCTTCACGGCCGGACCCGGGTGGGACGCGACGACGGGTTGGGGACTACTCGACCCGGGCAAGTTCTTGGCGATCGAGAACGATTCGGCGGTACGGAACTACCAGTATACCGGACCTACCCCAGGGCTCCCGCCGGTGCCCCCCCCGATCCTACCCCCCCAAGGGGTGACGAGCGCGCTGTCGGCGGTCGTGCTCATCTTGGTCGGCCTCCTCGGTGCCGTCGTCGTGGTGGTCGTGATCCTCGTCGGCCGCCGGCCGAAGGTCGACGCCCCGCCCCCGTACCCCCCGTACGGCACCTACGTGCCACCCCCGCCGGGGGCGACGGGCGGTTACGTCCCGCCTCCCCCGACCACGCACCCTTTCACGCCCGGCGGGTGGACGTTTGCTTGTCCCTACTGCGGTCGGATCCGGCCGGCCGAACCGGTCCCGTGCCCGTCCTGCGGACGGCTCTAAAGGGTCGACGAGCTCAGATCGTCGGACGTGCCGCTGACCATCGCCGGGGTGGGCGAGACGTCGGCCGCCCCCTCGAGGACCGCCCCGTCGGGGGGCGTGGTCGAGGGAACGACGCCCAGTTTCTTCTCCAGGAACTGGCGGATCTCCTCCGGTCGCGTCGACGGGATGCCGAACTGCTCGGCGAACAGCCGCGTGGTGGTGAGCTCGAGCGTCGAGCCGTGCGGCTCGGTGCGGACGAGTCCCGCTGAGCGCAGCCGCTGGACCTCTTCGTAGACGACGTCGCCCAGCATCTTGGCGAGCACGCTCTGGAGCATCGGCTGGTGGTAGGCGATGAGCGTGAGCGTCTTCAGCGTCCGCGGCGCCATGTCGAGCGGGGTCACCACCCGCGCCCCGGCCACGAACGGTTCCCGGAGCTGGATCGCGTACCGGTCACCGACACGCCGCACCTCGAGGGCCGTCTGCCGTCCGTCATACGCGGCGGTGAGCTGGCGAAGCGCCGCACCGATCGAGCGGGCGTCCGAAAGGCCCAGCGCGTCGCTTAGCTGCCGGACCGAGAGCGGTCGGCCGCTCGCGAACAGGAGAGCTTCGAGCTTGAGGACCAGGTCATCGACCTTCGAGGGCATCTCGGCTCAGGCCTCCGGCACGGGTTCGGGCCGGCTCTCGGCCAGCCGGGTGACGAGAAGAGTGCTCTCGGAGAGCTTCTCCTGGTTGAGGTCGATGACCCGCTCGCGCGCGAGGAACAGGACCGCGAGGAACAACGCGACCAGGCGATCGCGCCCCTGAGCGGCGCGCCAGAGGCTGGTAAACTCGAAGGCCTCGCCGACGGGGTGCGAGCGAGCGGCCTCCCAGGCGTCGGCCAGGTCCTTCTCGGGTACATCTCCATGGACCAGGACCTCCGGCGAGGTGCGTTGCTCCTCCCGCAATCGGTTGCGAAGCTCGTCGACGCGGAGCGACTGGCGGGCCTCCCGCTCGGCCGCGCCGAACGCTTGCACGAGCTCGAGCAGGCTCACCGGACGTGTTTCGGGGTGGCGGACCATCTCGATGAGCGGCGGCGCCGATGTCCCGTCCAAGACCGCAGTCGTTACGTCCAGCGCCTCGGGGGTGGAGAGGTCGCCCAGGTACCCGTCGTCGAGCGGGTCGTCGACCGCGAGGGCCGGGTCCGGCGGGTGCTCGCGGTGCGCGAGGATCTCCCTCGATTGGAGGTTGAGGATGCTCCAGGCCATGTAGACGAGGCGACCGGTGACGGCGAAGTTGATCCCGCCGTCCTCCTTGAGCCGCTCGTAGTAGGCCTGGGTGAACTTCACGAGGTCGATCTCCCACGGGTCGAACTCCTCCTGCATGACGAGCTCGAAGAGGAGCGCGGTCGCCTTCTGGTACGGGTCGGCGATGACGATATGGACGCCCTCCTTGAGGCCGCGGACCAGCGAAAGGTACCGCTCGAGGAGAGGACCGGGACCGTCCGTCTCGCCCAGGAGCGACCGGTGGAAGACCAGGTAGTCGAGCACGCGCTCGGCGGCCTCTCGGGGGACCGGCTCGGTGACGAGGCTTCGGGCCTCGGCGGCGGCGATCGTCATGCGGCCTCGGGGGCCAGAGCGACCTTCGGCTCGGGAAGCCGGTCGCGCTCATCGACGTCGACGATCTCGTCGAGCTTGAGGCCGACGACGCGCGAGCAGCCGTCGCCGTGCATCGTCACCCCGAAGAGACGGTGAGCGAACTTCAGCGTAACTTTCCGGAGGGAGATCACGATGAACTGCGCCCGCTCGGCGTTCCGGCGGAGCAGCCGCCCGACGTTCTCGGCGTTGACCCCGTCCAACGACATGTCGACCTCGTCGAACACGTAGAGCGGGCTCGGGTCGTAGCGCTGGAGCGCGAAGATGAACGCAAGGCTCGCGAGCGACTTCTCGCCGCCGCTGAGCTGCTCGAGGCGCTGGACGTTCTTGCCGACCGGGCGAGCCTTGATGAGGAGCCCACCCGCGAGCGGGTCGTCCCCGCTCTCGAGCGCGATCTCGCCCTCGCCGCCGCCGGAGAGGTCGGCGTAGATCTCCCGGTAGGCGATGTTGATCGCGTCGACGACCTCGCTGATCTTCACGCGTTTGCGCTGCTCGACCTCGTGGACGAGACCCTCGAGCTCCGTCCGTTCGGTCGTGATCCGGTCGACCTCGCCGACGAACTCGTCGAGCCGGGACTTCTCCCCGTCATACTCCTCGATGGCGCGGAGATTGACCGAGCCCATTCCGTCGAGCTGGCTCGTAAGGCCCGCGATCGTCCGCTTGAGCTCGTCGAGGCTGAGCGGCTTTTCGTCGGGGGTCGGCGGCGGGAGCTCGGCGAGGGCGGACTCGACCTCCTTGAGGTGGAGCTCGGCGGTCGCCAAGCGCGTCGCCTCCTGCTGCTCCATCTGGCTCCTCGCGCGCACGGTCTCCTGGCCCCTGGCGAGCTGGTCCACGAGCTTGAGTCGGGCCTGTTCGAGCTTGGCGCGCTTTTCGACCTGGCCCTTCACGGCCTCGAGCTGCTGGGCTTCGACCACCCGTAGGGCGTCGAGCGCGTGGCGAGCCTCTTCCCGGTTCGCGGTGAGGCTCTTGAGGAGCTTCTCCTTCTCCGAGCGCAATCGCTCGGTCTCGGTGGACTCCTCCTTGGACCTCGAGAGCTCGGAGGCCGCTTGCTCGGCGGCGCTCTTCGCCGCTTCGACCTCGCGCGTTAGCCCCACGCGCTCTTCGGCGAGCTTCTCGCTCGTCTCCTGAAGGGCGCGCAGCTTTTTCGAGACCGTGCCCGGGAGGTGCCCCAAGTACTGTTCTTGCAACTTGGCGATCGCCTCCTTGGCCGCGGAGAGCTCGCCCGCGAGTTTTTCCGAGGCGGCCGTCGCAGTCGTCAGCCGTCGCTCGGCGGCCACGCGCGCCGCTTCGGCGGTGGTGATGCGTGCCTGGCTCTCCTTCGCGCGGTCGCGCGCCTGCGAGAGCTCCTTCTCGACGACCTTGAAGGCGGATTTGTCGGCCTCGTCGCGTGCCGAGCGCTTGGTGAGCTCCTCGCTGAGGTGACGGACCTTCTCCGTCAGATCCTGGAGCTCCGCGCGCGCATCGGTCTCGGCGGCGCTGCGTTCCCGAAGCTCGTCGCCCAGACGCTTGAGCTCGAGCGCGGAGTCGGCCCCGCGTCCCTTGTCCCCGATCTCGATGAAGCCGCCTGAGATCGCGCCGGTCGCCTCGATGAGGTCGCCCTGTAGCGTGACCAACCGTACCCCGCCCATGGCGGTGCGGGCGTGGCCGAGGTCCTGCATGACCACGGTTTCTCCGAAGACGTACCAGAACGCCGGCTGGAGCTCGGCATCGTAGCTGACGAGGTCGAGGGCGAATCCGAGCGAACCGGCGGCCTTCGAGGCCACGAGCGATCGTCCGTGCGGACGGCCCGGCAGCATCTTGTTGAGGGGCAGGAAGGTTGCGCGACCCCGCTTCTCGGCGCGGAGAAGGCGGATGCACTCCTCGGCGACCTGGTCGGTCTCGACGACTAGGGCTTGGAACCGGCTGCCGGCGGCCAACTGGAGCGCGGTCTGATGCTCGGGGGAGAACTTGCAGAGCTCACCCACCGTCCCCCGGATGCCCGGGATCTTCCCGAGGTTCCGCTGCGAGAGCAGGAAATCGACGGCGGCGAGCGCTCCTCCGCCACCCCGGTCGGCACGCGCCTTGAGGCGCGCGTCGAGGGACATGTAGCGGCGGTTGAGTTCGAGGACTTCGAGGGCGTAGCGCTCCACCTCTGCGGTGAGCTGGTTCTCCTTCGTCTTCGTCGCGAAGAACTCCTTCTGGAGGGCGGCCGTCGACTTCGGTTCGCCCCCGGGACCCTCCCGCGAGGGTTTGACCTGGAGCTCGAGGTCCTTGAGCTCCAGCTCCCGATTGCGATGATCGTCCTCGGCCTGGGCGAGTCCCTGCTCGGAGGTGGCGAGCCCCGCCTTCGCGGACTCGAGCTGTTGGACCGACTCTTGCCAGCCCTTCTGCAGCCCGTCGAGCTTCCGTTGGCCTTCCAGGATCTCCCGTCGCGTCCCGACGAGCTTTCCCTGGGATTGATCCGCAACGCCCGTGGCTTCCGCGAGCTCCTTCGAGCTCCGCTCCACCTCGGCCTCGACGGCGGTGAGCTTCGAAGCGAGCGTCCCGGCGGCGGAGGCGAGCCGGTCCGCGTCCTTGGTCAGCCGTGCGATCTCCGTCTGCAGAGTCTTTCCGCGCTCCTTCAGCCCGTCGAGCTCCTCCTCGGCCTGACGAACGTTCTCGTCGAGGCGGGCGACGGTGATGCGGCGATTGTCCATGTCCTCCCTGAACTTCGCCGCCTCGGCGCCACCGCGCCGGGCGACCTCGGCGTCGAACGCCTCCTGGTCACTCTGAACCTTCTGGCTCTCGTTCTCGAGTCGGGCGGCCTCGGTCCGGAGCTTCTCGAGCTCCGCCCCGAGTTCCCGAAGACGCCGCTGGCAGGTCTCGACCTCCTGGCGGGCCAGAAGGTGGCCGGCGCGGGCGAGCTGGGCCTCGGCCCGTCGCTTCTGTTCCTGGACCTCTTTGAACTGGATCGCCTGGAGCCGCTGGGATTCGAGGGCGCCGATGCGACTCCGGATCTCGGTGAGCAGCGTCTGGATCCGGTCGAGGTTCTGGCCCAACTCCGCGCGTTTCGTGTCCGCCCGGGAGAGCTCCTCGTCGTACTGGGAGATCCCGGCGAGCCGCTCGACGAGTCCGCGACGGGGGACCGGTCCCATTCCGACGATCCGGTTGACATCCCCCTGCTGGACGAGGTTGTAGCCGTCTCCCGAGAGGCGGGCGTGCGAGAGCACGGCGTCGATCTCCGTCTGGGTGCTCCGTCGGCCGTTGACATAGAAGTAGGAGTAGTAGCCGTTCGGGTCGCTCGCGACCAGCTTGACGTATCGGGTCAGCTCGACTTCGTCCGACTCGACCGGGAGCATCCGGTCGGTGTTGTCGAAGACGAGCGCGACCTCGCACTCCGTCGCAGGTTTCTTCGACGATCCACCGTTGAAGAACAGGTGCGTGAGGCGGTCGGCCCGAAGCGCCTTCGAGCTCGGCGGACCTAGTACGAAGAGGATGGCGTCGGAAATGTTCGACTTGCCCATCCCGTTCGGGCCCGCAACGCCCGTGAACCCGGGCTGGAACGGGATGTCGGTCGTCCCCGCGAACGATTTGAAGTTCCGTAACCGAACTCGTTTGAGGTGCATCGGTTCCTCCTCCTACCTGCGGGTGGCCGCCTGTCCGGCCGGCACTGCCTGTTTGTCAGACAGATGTCAGCGGAAGTGTCCCACTCTGTCCGCCATATTTAATCATATTCGCGCTGAGGAAGTGGACTGATCTCAGCCAGCGGAACGTCGACCGTTCGGCTACAAGGTCCGAACGTGCGCGACCTTCTTGCCAGAACTTCGGCCCCGCACGCGGCCGATGCCTCCGGCCCAGCCCCGGCCTGCGAGCCGGACGACCGCTCCTCCGCCCGACGGGCGTAGGTGGTCGACGTACGTGATTCGGACATGGGAATCCGGGCGGGTGTTCGCGAAACTTCGCCCTCCTCCCCTGGCCGTCCAAGTTTCGAGCACTCGGGGGTTGCAACCAGCGAGCTCTCCGCGTCCGCCGAAAACGCTTATAGAGGGAAGCACGCTGGTCAGACGTACAGATGCGCCGTTCGTCCCGCGGAGGGTAACCCCCCGCTAGTATCCCTCGAGTCCCTGCTGAGCCCATTCATGGAACTTCTGGACACGATACGGGCGTACCGCCCTTGCCGTCAGTTCCAGCCGCGGCCGGTCCCGGCGGAAAAAATCAAGGGAGTCCTATCGGCGGCTCGCCTTGCCCCCTCGCAAAACAACCTGCAACCGTGGCGGTTCGTCGTCGTCCAGGACGATGAGCAGAAGCGACTGCTCGCCCAGGCGTGTGTCCGGGGAAAGCCGGTCTCGGAAGCACCCGTAGCGATCGTAGCGTTCTCCGTCGAGGAGGACCTCCCGGTGACCATCGGCGGGTACATCTCGGCGTACCCTCTAGACGTCGCCGTCGCGATCGATCATCTTCGGCTGGCCGCTACCTCCGAAGGATTGGGTACGAGCTGGATCGTCGATTTCCATGAGGACAAGATCCGGACGCTCCTCGGGGTGCCCGAGGGAATCCACCCGATCGCGGTGATTCCGATCGGGTTTCCTTCCGAGAACAACGGAGGGACGCACACCCCCGTCGCCCCCGAGGGCCGGAAGAGCCCCGACGAGATCATCGCGTACAACCGTTACGCCTGGTGATGGACCTCCGGTTTGTCTCGTCGAACGCCGACAAGTTTCGGGAAGCGAAGGCCGTCCTAGGGGGGTTGGGACTCCGGGCCAGTTGGGTCCGGCGGGAGCTTCCCGAGCCCCAGGCCGACGATCTGAGGAGCGTCGTCCGAGAGAAACTTCGGGCGGCAGCGGACATCTCGGGCACCGTGCTGGTGGAAGACTCGGGTCTGTTCCTCTCCGGGCTGCACGGTTTCCCCGGCGTCTACTCCGCCTACGTCCTCCGGACGATCGGGCTCGAGGGTATCCTTCGGCTGCTCCGGGGCCGACCACGGTCGGCCGTGTTCCGCACGGTGGCCGGAGTGGGTCGCGGCGGACATTGCTGGCTGTTCACCGGAGAAGTCAAGGGGATCATCGTCCCCCGTGCCCGCGGCTCGAACGGATTCGGTTACGACCCTATCTTTCGGGCGCAGGGATCGCGACGGACCTTCGCGGAGCTGGACCCGGCCGAGAAGAACGCCATCTCGCACCGAGGCCAAGCGATTCACCGCGCCGGGGAGGCGCTCGTCGCGGGTCTAGGAAAAACGTCGAAAGATTGAATCAGTGCCTCCAGGGGTCCGGCGGACCCCCAGAGGCGGGAAAGAGTTCGGGTCGGTCGAGCGCCTTAGTCTTCGCCGAAGTCGCCGCCGCCGCCCATGCCGCCCATACCGCCCATGCCGCCCGGACCACCCGGGCCGCCGCCGCCGGGCGAGGGGCCCGACTTCGAGGCGATGACGTCGTCGATCCGCAGGATCATGACCGCGGCGTCCGTCGCGGACTCGATCGCCTGCCGCCCGACACGGATCGGCTCGATGACGTGGAGCGCCACCATGTCGTCGACCTTGCCGAGCTTGACGTTGACCCCGGCGTACTTCTGACCGGACTTGTGCGACTTGCGCAGTTCGATCAGGATGTCGATCGGGTCCAGGCCCGCGTTCTCAGCGAGCGTCCGGGGCACCGTCTCCATCGCCTCGGCGAACGTCTCGAAGGCCATCTGCTCGCGACCGCCGATCTTGGCGGCCTCTTCGCGCAGGCGCTGGGCGACCTCTTCGGCCGCCGCGCCGCCTCCGTAGATCATCCGGCCGTCCTCGACGGCGACGGCGACCACGTTGAGCGCGTCATCGAGCGACCGCTCGATCTCGTCGAGCACGTGCTCGGTGCCTCCGCGAATGAGAAGGCTCACGGCCTTCGCGTTCTTGCTGCCGCTTACGAACGTCAGGGAGTCCTCCCCGATCTTCCGCTCCTCGACCAGCCCCGCGTGACCGATGTCCTCCTTGGAGAGCTCGGAGACCTTGCTCACGATGGCCGCGCCGGTCGCCTTGGCGAGCTTCTCCATGTCGGACTTCTTGACACGCCGGACGGCGTAGATCCCAGCCTTCGCGAGGAAGTGCTGGGCGAGGTCGTCGATCCCCTTCTGGCAGAAGAGGGCCGTCGCCCCGCTCTTGACGACGGACTCGACCATCCGCTTGAGCATGTTCTCCTCCTCCTGGAGGAAGGCGTTCAGCTGGGACGGGTCGTTGATCTCGATCTTCGCGTCGATCTCGGTCTTCTTGATCTCGAGCGCGGCGTCCAGGAGCGCGATCTTCGGCTCCTTGACCTGGGTGGGCATACCCGTGTGGACCTTTTCCTTGTCGACGATGACGCCCTCGATGAGCTGGGTGTCGGTCATGGCGCCCCCCTGCTTCTTGATCATCTGGATGTTCTCGAGGTCGACGGTGTAGCCCTTCTCCCCCTTCTCGGCGACGGCACGGACCGCCTTCACCGATAGCTCGGCGAGGTGCTCGCGATCGTAGGAGACAGCTTTGCTCGCCATCGCGGTCG
The DNA here is from genome assembly GCA_022750195.1 of Thermoplasmata archaeon. Classification (GTDB taxonomy): domain Archaea; phylum Thermoplasmatota; class Thermoplasmata; order Lutacidiplasmatales; family UBA184; genus Lutacidiplasma. Next base: position 254,811 of record JAKIWE010000001.1, read on the forward strand.
TCGCGATGCGCTGGAGCGTTTCGATATCCTCGAACTTGACCGGCACGGCGATCGAGTCCAGGACCTCGACGGCCTTCTGGGCCGCCAGGCGGTACCCCTGGCTGATCAGCGTCGGGTGGATGTTCTGCTCGATGAGCCCCTCGGCGCGCTTGAGCAGCTCGCCGGCGAGCACGACCGCGGTCGTGGTCCCGTCGCCGCACTCCTGGTCCTGGGTCTTAGCGACCTCGACCAGCATCTTCGCGGCCGGGTGCTCGACGTCCATCTCCTTGAGAATGGTGACCCCGTCGTTCGTCACGACGACATCGCCCATCGAGTCGACGAGCATCTTATCGAGTCCCCGCGGACCGAGCGTCGAGCGGACGGCGTCGGCGATCGCTTTGGCCGCCGCAATGTTGTTCCCGAGCGCCCCGCGGCCCTTCTCGCGTCGAGTTCCTTCCTTCAGCACCAGAATTGGCGTTTGTCCTGTCAGCATGTTCGATTTCCTCCCGAGTTCTCACTGGGTGGTTGATTGCACTGAGTGAGCGGTTGTATTTAATGATACCTATTGGGTCAGGCAGGACCAGGAGCTTGGGCCGACCCCATGTCCGGCGCTCTCGTTCCGCCAGCTAAGGACCTTGCTTCGCTTGTCGGTCGAACTACTTCCCGGACCGGGCCGTGGCTCTTCCGAGCCGCTCCTCGAACTCCGGTGGGCGACGACCGTCAAGCACCGCGGCGAGTCGCTCGAGCACGATCCGCACATACGGCGCCGCGCCGGCTGCGGCGCGCCGGCTGAGGTTGCGATGCGTGAGCGTCAGCAGGGTCTGCGTCCCGTCAGGCTGCAGCTCCCAGCGCACGACCGCGTCCTCACCGCTCGGCTGGCCCGTCCACGGCTTGACTTTCCACTCGTACTCCCAGAGCCTCGGGGGCTGCCAGTGAAGAATTCGACCTGTCGCGTGAAGTTGACCCGGGCCGGTCGTGAAATCGATCGAGCCGCCAGGCCGCCCATCGATTTTCGCCCGAGTTTTGTACCAGATCTCGAGCTGCTCAGGGTCGGTGAGAGCGGCCCACACCGCCTCTGGCGGATGGTCAAGACGCACGCGGAAGGTCAACGTCGCCCGTTCGCCTTCCTTCGACACTTCTCCGACGGGTACCTGCACGAAGCTCGTCACGGGCGAGATCTCCGCTGGGGCGCGGACCGAGCCGGCCTCGAGTCCAGATGGTGAGCCAGCGCTTCGAGTTGCTGCGGCCAAAGCTCGCGGTAGCGGGAGATCCAACGATCGAGCTCACGAAGCCGCTCGGGGCGCAGGGAGTAGATGCGCTGTCGCGCTCGGGGGTGGGCCTCGACGAGGCCGACCTCGCGCAGCACCCGCAGGTGGCGCGAAACACCAGGTTGGGAAAGACGCGGAAACTGCTTCGTCAGTTCGCCGGCGGAGCGCTCCCTGCGGGCGAGCAGCTCCAGCATCTCGCGCCGACACGGGTCGGCGATCGCGCCGAAAACGTCCACGGCGACCTACCGCTCAGGCGCCCGATCTTGCCGGAACTGCCGGAGGCGGCCCGCTTGCTGTCTCATGAAGCGTGAACGGATTGCCGTCGGGGTCGGTGAAGTGAGCCGCCACCCCCCAGGCGGCCACGAGCGGGGTCTCTTCCTTGAATCGGACTCCTTTCGCTTTGAGTTCCGCAAAAAGTCGGCGGCAGTCGTCGACCTCCAGCACCATCCCGGTTCCGTTCCCTGGATCCCGTAGGCTCGCCGGAACGACCCCGTCGGAGGCGGCCCCGGCCGCCCAAAGGACGAGTTCGAGCGGCTGTCCTTTGGGCCCGACCGTCAGCCATCGAGGGTGACCGGGGAGCGTGTAGTCCGCCCGCCTTTCGAATCCTAACGTCCGGGTGTAGAACTCGAGCGCGGTGGTCTGGTCCTTCACCACTAGGGTCACATGACTCAGCTGCATTCCGCTTCCTCCGCGGCCACCCCGACCTACCTGCGTGGGTCAGATCGGTGCCGCGATGGTATCTATAATCTTAGGATTATATAACGTCTTTCGAAATTAAATAGCGGGGGTCGTACTGGAGCTTCGCGGGACGGTCATGCGTCAGCCGCCGTACCGGCGCTGACGGTCCTGGAAGGCGCGAAGTGCACGAAGAAAATCGACCTTGGTGAGGCCGGGCCAGAGCACGTCCGCGAAGTACAGCTCCGCGTACGCCGACTGCCAGAGCAGGAAGTTCGAGATACGTTCCTCGCCACTAGTGCGGAAGATCAAGTCCGGGTCGGGAAGGTCGGCCGTGTACATCTCCTTCGAAACGGTCTCTGGGCCGATCGCTTCGGGCTCGAGTCGCCCGGCGCGCACCTCCGAGGCGAGGTGGCGGATCGCACGGACGATCTCCTCGCGCCCGCCGTACGCGATCGCGACGTTGTAGTGGTAGTCCCGGTAGGAACTCGTGGCGTTCTCCGCGGTGGCGATCGCCTCCCGGACGAACTCCGGCAGGAGGGCGAGGTTGCCGAAGGCGCGCACCTGGATCCGGTTCTTGTGGACCCGCTCGTCGACCGCGATCCGCCGGAAGCTCTCCGCGAACAGCTCCATCAGAGGGTCGAGCTCCTCGGGGGGGCGTCCTAGGTTCTCGGTCGAGAGCGCGTAGACCGTCAGCACTCGAACGCCGACCTCGAGGCACCAGTTGAGCAGCTCTTCGAGCTTCTCCTTCCCCTGGACGTGGCCGTCGTGGATCAGCAGGCCATTGCCCCTGGCGAACCGTCGGTTGCCGTCCATGATGATCGCGAGGTGTTGCGGGACCGGCGAGCTTGTGACCATCTGGAACAGTCGCCGTTCGGTGGCGTCGCGGAAGGCCCCGGCGATAGCGTGAGAAAGGTACGGCGACCGCTCGGCCGCGTCGCCGTCCTCCTTCGCCATGCGATTAGGAACGAGCGCGAGGGCAATAAGTTACGTTCGCTCCGTTCGGTCGGCGCTAGCCCTCGTCGGGGCGAAGCAGGCGCGGGATCTCCGTGGCGAGGGTGTGGCGGCACGCCACCCCAAGTTCCCGCTCGGTCAGGCTCCGGTCCACGGCGAACTCCGGGGCCAGAAGTTCGATCGTTCCCCGGGGATTGGTGACGATCTCGCGGCGAAGGGGCGGTGCCCCCGGGTGGCCTTGCGACCAAGCGGCGGCGACCCGGTCCGCTAGCTCGATCACCGAGGCGGATTCGCCGCTGGCGACATTGAACCGAACAAAGGCCCGCTCGCTCCGGTGCTCAAGCAGATACCGAGTAGCTGACACCCAGTGATCGACGACGTCCTCGAGGTGAATGTAATCGCGGCGCTGGGTGCCGGGCGCGTTGACCCGCAGCGCGCCGGTCGGCGCCTGGCGGGCGAACTCGTTGAGAACGTTCCCTTTTACGATCGGTCGGTCACCGACCCGGTACCTTCCGTATACGTTGCTCATGCGGAGAACCGCGCCAGACGCTCTCCCGCCCTGGACCGCCGCTTCGAGTAGCCTCTCCCCCTCGGCCTTTTGGCGCGCGTACTCGTGCGTCGGCCGAGGAGGCGTTGCCTCGGTGATCGGTAGCTGACGCGGGACTCCGACTACCGCGAAACTGCTGGCGAAGGCCACCGGCATGCCGCCCGACAACGCCCACCGGAATAGGCGGTCGCTTGCGGCGACGTTCACCGCCGCGCTCCCAACCGGGTCTTCCGCGCACGCCATCACTCCCGGGACGGCCGCGAGGTGGAGAAGCACGTCGGAGCTGCGGAGTCGCTCGAGGGCGGATGCGTCGCGAATATCGGCCCGTTCGACGGGGAACTCCGGTCGTTCGACCTTCCAGGGCCCCGAGAAATCATCCAGGAGGTGCAGCTCGTGCCCCGCCCGCGCGAGGGCAGGGACGAGCAGTCCGGCGATGTAGCCAGCCCCCCCGGTGATACCCACGACGGCCACGAGCGGCCGAGAAGCGCGTGGGCTTAACCCAGTGGGCTGGCGAGAGTCAAGGCGCTGTGGGCCACCACCCCCATTATCTCGCTTTCCTCGCTCCGGGGAGGTCGGTAGGCTCTTCGTGCGCATCCTCCGTATCGACAGCTGGGACGGTCAGCCGGGGGGCGCCCAGGATTACATCCGCGAGATCGGAGTCGAGCTCTCCCGACGGGGCCACACGACCGAGGTGCTCGACCTGGTGAGCGAGCCGATGGACCATCCGCCCCCTGGCCAGCGTTCGGTGAAGGTCCCCGCCGGCTGGGGGCGTCGCCTGCCGCACGACGTGATCGCCGCTCCCGACGTGGAAGCGGCGATTCGAGCGGCCGTCCGGGCCTTCCAACCCGACCTGCTCCACCTGCACCACTTCGATGCGGCGTTCGCCTCCATCGGGCGGATGGTGCCGGAGCTTCAGGTCCCTCTCGTCATGACCGCCCACGACGCGGAGCTCGTCTGTCCGATCTCCACGCTCGTCCGCCCGGGGAACATCGTTTGCGAGGGAGGGGTGCGTCCTCGCTGTCTGTTCACGGGGTGTCACGTCGGATTTGGAGGGCTCTACAATCTCTGGCAGCAACGTGTGTTCGACGCTCAGGTCGCTCCCCACGTGCGCGCGTACCTGTGCCCGAGCTACTCGGTGGCGGGGTACCTCCAGACGCACGGGTACCGCCCCGCTGTACACTTGCCCTCGTTCGCCCGGATCCCACCGGAGGTCGCTGCCGGCACCGTCGTTGCGCCTCCTGACGGCGTGGTGCCTACCGTCGGCTACCTGGGTCGATTGGAACAGTACAAGGGAGTCCACGACCTGATCTCGGCGATCGCGATCTTGCGTCGAACCCTGCCTACGGCTCGCCTCTCTATCGCCGGTGCCGGACCGTACCGGGCAGCGCTGGAAGCATTGGTCGAGCGCGAGGGCCTGCTCGGCGCGGTTGAGTTCGTGGGTTCGGTGAGCGGAGCCGCGAAGGAGACCTGGTTCAGCTCGGTCCACGTGCTCGCGACCCCTTCCAACTTCTGGGAGAACTTCCCGCTGGTCGCGCTCGAGGGCCTGGTCCGCGGCCGCCCCGTCGTCGGAACCGACATCGGCGGGATTCCCGACATCGTCGTCCCGGAGGAGACCGGGCTGCTCGTGCCCATCGCGGACCCTTCGGCGCTGGCCGCGGCGCTCGGTCGATTGCTGACCGATGAGCAGCTGCGCTCGCGGCTCGGAGGCGAGGGGCGTCGACGCGTGCTGGAGAGGTTTACCCCCGAGCTCCACGCGGACCGGTTGGAGGCCGTGTACCGCGCGATCCTCGCCGGGCGGAGCTTCCCCCCGCAGAGCGAGGCCGACGCCTGGCGGATCAGTTGAAGGCGTGCGAGTCCGGCCAGGGAGAGCGAGGGGGCGACGCCCTGGTCGGGAAATCCGGTCGCGCGACCACCGCGCGGCTTTCGAACCCGAGTCCCAAGCTCGACAGACTTAGATCCTAGACCACTAGACTACCAGGGCAGCGCCCGAGCGCGGTACTCTCGGCACCTCTTGAACGTTGCCCGAGTGCCGCGCCGTCGCACCGCTGCTCGAGAGCAGGTCGCTCGTGGGACCGGGATATACTCCGACGGGCCGGGACGCGGAGGGGTCCACCGCCGGAGAAGCTGCGGTGCAGTTCCCTAGTAGGGATTTATGAACCGGTAAACGCGCACTCCGGTCCCGCGAGGGGGGAACGAAGATGGGAACCGTTCTTGCTTGGACGACCGCCGTCGCCATGTTGATCGCCGGGATGTTCGCGTTGCGCCAACTCGGAGTATCGGTCGGGCCGATGATCACGACCATCGTGCGGGGCGTGGCCCACTTCCTAGGGCATCCGCTCTGAGCCTGCCCGTCCCCGGGGTTGGGGGCGGCTCGTTACCCCGCCGGGGGCCTACCCCCCACTTCGCGGAACAGTCGCTCATAGGCCGCCATGGTCACCTCCTTGCTGCGGTGCTGGAGGACATCGGTTCGGCCCTTTTCTCCCATGCGAAGCCGCAGTTCGTGCGAACCCGCGAGCTCGTCCAGTCGGGCCGCGAACTCGTCGACCGATCGCACCGCGAACCCGGCCCCGGCCGACGCAAACTCAGAGAACGCACCGGTCTCGAACGCGACGAACGGCCGGCGAACCGTCATCGCCTCCTGCACGGCGCCGCCGTACCCTTCGTAGGAGCTCCCCTGCGCGTACGCGTCACACGCTAGGAATCCGCGGATCAGCTCCGACCGGGGAATCGTCGCGCCGTCCCCGAGGAATGTCGCGTGCACGCCCAAGCGTTGGGCCAACGCACGACAGTGCGCCAGGTCGTACGGCTGCCTAGGCCAGTCGGCCCCCGTGATCACGAGATGCCAGCGGGACTTCGACCGAGCGACCCCCTCTATCACTCGGTCCATCCGCTTGTTCGGTGCATACCCACCCGCGCTCAGCAACAGGAGATCGCTCTCCATCCCGTGGTCCGTCCGGAAACCCCGGCCCAGCGCGTCGTCGAGCGGGAACTCGTCGACATCGACGGTGTGGGGAATGAGCTCGATCCGTCCCCGGTAGCCGAACTGACGGAACTGCTCCCTCTCTTGGATCGTCTGCACGACGCACGCATCGACCGCGGCCGCCGCCCGTGGAAAGTACCGCTCCGCGTAGAATCGGTTGAGAAGGTTCGGGTGCATGAACAGCTGGTAGAAATTCTGTCCCGTGAGGACCTTCGGGTATCGCAACCTAGAGGCGATCGGCAGGAACAGGTCGCTGTCCCAGATCCGGTTCCCAAAGACGTGGAGGACGTCGGTCGGCTCCTTGAGCAGCCGCCAGTAGCCGACCGGCAGGCGGATCGGCCCTCCGACGAAGTCGAGGCGACGGACGCGGTAGGTGATCGGAATCACCGGTAGCATTGGAGGGGGTGGGACGACGACCTTCTCGTCGCGCGGCGTAGCTCCGGTCCGCAGGGTCACCACCTCGACGTCGTGACCCCGAGAGGCCATCGCGCCGGCCATCATCTCCGCCATCAGCTCCGTTCCCCCCACATCAGGGCGGAAACGGTGCACCGCGATCCGAATCCTCACGGAGGGGCCTTCTCAAAGTCGAGACCGTCCCCCGGGCGCGACGACGACCGTCGTGATCGCCGGGTCGACCGGACCGGCCCCCTCGAAGGTCCCCGCGGAGCTGTGGTCGGGATAGCGGCGGGATCCCGAGCACTGCCGAGCATCGCCATGGAGGGTGGCCCCACCGGGGCCCGGGCTTGAAACCTTGTTGAGCAGAGGCCGTGCTGCGTCTGCAAAGGATTTGTACCGCGGGCCAGTGAAAGACCTCGGGTCGCGCGTCGCGTCCAGGTCGAGAGATGGCGCGCGTACTCATCACCGGGGGCACGGGGTTCCTCGGCTCCTACCTCTCTCGATTCCTCGCCGGGCGAGGGGACCAGGTAACGGCGACCTTCCTCGTCGACCCGGACCCATTCCTTCGAGAGACCGCCTCGACCACCTCGATCGTACATCTGGACGTTCGGGACGCGAAGGAGGTCGACACCGTCCTTTCGAAGGTCCGTCCCGAAGTGATCTACCACTTCGCCGGGCAACCGTACGTCCGCCCCTCGTGGGACGACCCCGTAGGTACGTTTCGGACGAATGTCGACGGGACGGTCCACGTGCTCGAGTGGATCCGCCAGCATAGTCCGAGCACCAAGTTCGGATTTGCCGGGAGCAGTGCGGCCTACGGGATCGCGGAGCACCAACCGATCCCGGAGAACGAACCGCTGCTCCCCTCGAGCCCGTACGGCGCGAGCAAGGCCGCGGCCGACGTGATCTGCTATCAGTACTGCGTGAGCTACTCGATCCCGATCTACCGCTTCCGGATCTTCGCCACGACCGGCCCGGGCAAGACCGGCGACGCGCCCAACGACTTCGCCACGCAAGTCGCGCGGTTGGAGGGGGCCACGGGACGCCGGGTCCTGCGGGTCGGTTCGTTGGAGACCCGCCGTGACTTCAGCGATGTGCGCGACACTATTCGTGCCCTCTGGACGATCGTCGAGAAGGGGACCCCGGGCGAGGCCTACAACGTAGGGTCCGGCGTCACGCGAAGCATGAAGGGAATCGTCGAGGGCTTTCTCGGTCTTGCCAAGACCCCCATCGAGGTGGAGGTGGAGGATCGTCGCCTGCGCCGGGTCGACGAACCGGTGATCCACGCGAAGGTCGACCGCCTACGCGCGCTCGGATGGACGCCGACAGTACCGTGGGAGCAAACGCTCGGCGACCTACTGAATCACTGGCGCCAGCACCCTGCTCCTTCGGAGCTGGCTCCCAAGTAGTCGTGAACCGGTTGGGGCGATCGCGAACCCGGTCGAGGGTTCGCGACCGTCGGGAAGCTCGATCCCGTTCCGGGCGTCCGGGTTCAGACCGCCTTGCCGCACATGGTGCAGGTGCGGGTCTGCATGTTGACCGCGCCGCCGCAGGCCGGGCAGGTCATCACGCCGGCCGTTCCCGGGGCGCCGGGCATCATGCCCGGGCCGCCCATCATCATCGGCATTGGCTTGAACACGAGGGCCAAGATTCCGCCGATGAGCGCCAGAATGAACCCAAGGATGAAGCCGCCGCCGCCGAGGGGGATGCTGATGACCGCGAAGACGATGATCAGGACGCCCCAAATGACGTGCTGCTGCGGGCGAACCCATACCATGACGCCTCCAACAATGACCAGAATGCCGAGGAGAGCGCCAATTCCACCGTAGAGTGCTACCGTTCCGCCGGCAGCACCGAATCCGAGGGACCCGATGATGCTGCCAAGCGCGATCAGAACGATCCCACCCAGCATGATGAATATTCCACCAATCAACGCTAGGACAAACGCTGCGGTCGGCTTATTGCTCATTCGGCTTCCTCAATCGCGAGAAGAAAAACCCGTTACTTAAACGTTCGTTTGGAGCGTGCTATGGGGGTTTTTCGTCGCCGAACAGGGTTACTCTCCGACTTTGAGTGCGCATTGCCGCGCGCCGGGTGTTGGTCGAGCAGTCGACGGAGCCCGGCCGCTCGGACCACGCCGAACGGGGTGACGAACCCCGTGACGTACCGTGCCGGCGTGACGTCGAAGGCCGGGTTGCGCACCGGGCTCGCCCGAGGTGCAAGTCGCCGGTCGCCGGCGAAGGCGATCTCCTCCGCTCCTCGCTCTTCGATCGGGATCTGGTCCCCGTGCTCGAGGGTGGCGTCGAACGTGCTCATCGGCGCCGCGACGTAGAACGGCACGCCGTTCTCGCGCGCCAGCACGGCCTTCTCGTAGGTCCCGACCTTGTTCGCAACGTCGCCGTTCCGGGCGATCCGGTCGGCGCCGACGATCACCGCGTCGACGTCGCCGCGGTGGATGAAGAAACCGGCGGCGTTGTCGGCGATGACGGCGTGGGGGATGTGCTCTTGCGCGAGCTCCCACGCGGTGAGTCGCGACCCTTGAAGGAGGGGTCGGGTCTCGTCGACCCAGACGAACAGTTTCGAGCCCCGGTCATGGGCGACCCGCAACGGGGCGAGCGCGGTCCCCCATTCGACCGTCGCGAGGGCCCCCGCGTTGCAGTGCGTGAGGACCTTCGGATCCCCCCGGAACAGGCTGGCGCCGGCTTCTCCGATGCGGTGGCATTCATCGACGATCCTGTGCGCGTAAGCGTCGGCTGCGGCTCGGGGATCCCTCCCGCCGGCCCAAGCCTCACGGACCTCCTCGATCCCAACGAACAGGTCGTGCGCGGTCGGTCGGGTCTCACCGAGAAGTTGGGCTGCGGAGGCCGGGGTGTGCCTTCGACGCGCCGCCGCGAGAACCATCCCGTACGCGGCGGCGACGCCGATGGAGGGGGCGCCCCGAACGGTGAGCGTCCGGATCGCCTCCGCGACCTCCTCGACGGTTCGGAGGTGTCGGACGAGGACGCGCCCGGGGAGCTCGCGCTGGTCCAGGAGGTGGAGCCGGCCCCGATCGAACCAGAGCGCTCGGACGGCCATAGAGGGTTACGCGTCGAAGGTGTGGAGCAGGTCGAGCCACGCCGCGTCGACGACCTTGGTCGCGCGCGTCGCGTCCTCGATCGTCACCCCGACCACCTCACCGCCGTGAAGCGCGGCGACGTGTCCGAACTTTCCCGCGAGGGCGAGGTCGACGGCCCCGGCGCCCAGCCGCGTCGAGAGGAGGCGGTCGAACAGCGTCGGGGGACCCCCGCGCTGGATGTGACCGATCTGGGCGCTGCGCGTCTCGATGCCGGTGGCGCCTTCGATCCGTTTCGCGAGCCAGGCGCCTACGCCGCGCTCGCGGAGCAGGGCGTGGCCGAACTGGTCGCCCTCCGCTCTGCCGCCGCCTTCCAGGGGCAGGTCGATCCCTTCCGAGGCGACCACGAGGGCGTAGCCACGCCGAGCGTGGGCCCGTCGGATCTGCTCCATCAGCTTCGCCTCCACGTACGGCTCCTCCGGCACCAACGTCGCGTCGGCGCCGGCGCTGAGGCCGGTCGCGAGCGCGACCCAGCCCGCGTTCCGACCCATCACTTCGAGGACGATGGCCCGATGGTGACTGCGCGCGGTATCGCGAAGCCGCTCGACCGCGTCCATGGCGACGCTGCTCGCGGAGTCGAAGCCAAACGTCCAGTCCGTGGCGGCGACGTCGTTGTCCATCGTCTTCGGCACGCCGACGACCTTGCCGCCGCGCCGGCCGAGCTCGCGAGCGGCGGAGAGCGTATCGTCCCCGCCGATCGCGACGAGGACATCGATCCGGTTCTTCGAGAGCGTCGCAAGGACCTTCTCCGCGTCGGCCTCGGCCTTGAACGGGTTCGTCCGACTCGTACCGAGGAGGGTGCCACCGAGCGTCACCGATTCGGCGAGCTCGGCGGGGGTGAGCGGCCGATGGAGGTCGTCCCGGAGGCCCTTCCAGCCGTCCAGGAACCCCTCGGTCGTATGTCCGAAGTGGGCGGCGCGGTAGACGACGCCTCGGATCGCGCCGTTGAGGCCCGGGCAGTCCCCACCTCCCGTGAGGACGCCGAACCTCATGCAGCGACCTCGAGATACTCCCGGGGCGCGTCGGTGAGGAACTTGTAGCCCTTCTCGGTGACGAGCACGTCGTCCTCGATCCGTACTCCGCCTTTGCCGGGCAGGTAGATGCCCGGTTCGATCGTGACCGCCATGCCGGTGAGCAGTCGGCCCTCGCTGGACGGTCCCATCCCCCAGCCGTCGTGGACGGCGAGGCCGATCGAATGGCCGAGCCCGTGGATGAACCGCCCCTTGAACGGCGAGGCGTCGATCACCTTCTGGGCGGCCATGTGGACGTCGCGGCCCGCGGCTCCGGCCTTGACGAGGTCGAGGGCGGCGTTCTGGGCTGCCTGGACGGTCTCGTGCACGTGCTTGAGCTCCGGGTCGGCCGGCCCGAACCGGAACGAACGGGTGATGTCGCTGGCGTACCTCTGGTAGAAGGCGCCGAAGTCGCAGACGATCGACATCCCCGGGGCGAGCTTGACGCCTTGCGGGGAGTAGTGCGGTTCGGCGCTGTTCGGACCGAAGCCGACGATCGTGCTGAAGCTTCGGCCGGAGGCTCCACCCCGCATCATCCGGTACTCGATCTCGGCAGCGACCTCGACCTCGGTCATGCCGGTCTTGAGGATGGAGGGGATCTCCTTCGCCACCTTCGAGGCGATGGCGCCCGCCTGCTGCAGCCGCTCGATCTCGCGCTTGTCCTTCACGACGCGCGCCCGCCGGATCGCCTCGGAGGCGTCGATGAACGTCGAGCCGACGAGCACCTTGTCGAGGAGCCGGTAGAGCTCGTGGGTCAGCTCCGGATAGTTCAGCGCAACGGTCCCGGATTTCGGGGCGAGCTTGAGGAGCAGTTCCTCCCGCTCGGCCTTCGTCGAGGGCGCGTGGATGGTCACGTCCGGGTCGTCCCGCGCGGCCCTTCGCGCGCTCTCCTCCTCGAGAGGGCCGGCGATGATGTCCGCTTTCCCGTCGGCGTGGGCGACGACGAAGCTCGACTCGAACAGCCCACTAGGCACGTCGAACACGTAGAAGAACGACTGGTCGAGGTGCGTGTCGAGACCGTTGGCCAGGATCAGCGCATCCGGCGCAACCTCGAGCTTGTCAAAGATGGAGCGGATCCGGCCCTTCATGGGCCGGTCGCAGGCGGGGTCGGCGTTTCAAGGTTTGCGCCCGGGCTCCGCAGGTCCCGCCAGGAGAGGAGGAGCTCGCGGGCGGCTCGGACCTCGTCGACCCGCCCGACCGCGAGGTTGTGCGGCGCGGTCTTGAGATTCGCATCCGTGTCGGCGAGCGAGCGTTCGACCGCGGCGATGAACGCGTCGACGTCCCGGCGGCTCTCGGTCTCCGGCAGCTCGATCATCAAGGCTTCCTCGACGAGGGACGGGAAGTAGACGGTCGGCGCGTGGACGCCCTCGTCGAGCAGGCGCTTCGCGAGGTCGAGCGTGCGCAGGCCGCGCTGGCGGAGCGGCGCGCCGGAGAGCAGGAACTCGTGCTTGACGAGCGGGCGGAACGGACGGGGAAGATGCCGGCCAAGCTTGTGAGCGGCGTAGTTCGCGTTCAGGACCGCCCGCCGTGAGATGTGGCGGAGCCCTTCCTCACCGTGCGCGAGCAGGAAGGCGTAGGCGCGCAGGTCGAGGCCGAAGTTGCCGTACCCACTTTTGATCTTCCCGATCGACTTGGGTCGGTCGTAGTCGAGCGCGAAACGGCGACCCCGCTTTGCGATCCGAGGCACCGGCAAGTACGGTGCGAGTTTGTCACCGCAAGCGAGGACTCCGGCGCCGGGGCCGCCCCCTCCGTGCGGGGTGGCGAAGGTCTTGTGGAGGTTCAGGTGGGCGACATCGAACCCCATCCGGCCGGGGTTCGTCACGCCCAGGATCGCGTTCAGGTTCGCCCCGTCGTAGTAGACGATCCCGCCCGCCGCGTGGACCGCTTCGGTGATCGCGGGGATCTCGGTTTCGAAGAGGCCCGCGGTGTTCGGGTTCGTCAGCATGAACGCCGCGGTCCGTTCCGAGAGCGCCGCGCGCAAGGCGTCGACATCGACGCACCCGTCGCGGGACCGGATCTCGTGGGCGGTGAACCCCGCCATCATCGCCGACGCCGGGTTCGTGCCGTGGGCGGTGTCGGGGAGGAGCACCTCGGTGCGCGTCTCGAGCTCCCCTCGGTCGTGGAAGTAGGCGCGCGCCATCAGCAACGCGGCATACTCGCCGTGAGCCCCCGCGGCCGGCTGCAACGAGATCTCGGGGAAGCCGGTGACCTTCGACAGCGCGCGTTCCAGGCGCCAGAAGATCTCGAGCGCTCCCTGGACGGTCTCCTCCGGCTGGTTCGGGTGGAGCTCGGCGGCGGTCGGCAGGCGCGCGAGCCGCTCGGAGATCTTCGGGTTGTACTTCATCGTACACGACCCGAGCGGGTAGGTCATCGTCTCGATCCCGAAATTCATCTGCGAGAGGCGGGTGTAATGCCGCAGCACCTCCAGCTCCGAAAGCTCCGGCCACTGGAGCGGACTTTTCCGGTGCCACCGCTCCGGCAGCCCAGGGATCACCGGCGCCGCCTCGTCGCTCGCCCGCCCGATGTCCCAGATCGGGGGCTCGTCCCAACGGGCTTGCCGGAAGGTCATGCCGCTCCTCCCACCCTCGCAAGCGCGGCGCTGGCGGCGCGCTCGTACCGTTGGATCGACTTCGCATCCGTCCCCTCGTGCGCCGAGACGAGCATCAGTTCGCCGAACGGAGACCGGTGGGTCGGTCGAGGGTCCCGCAGGGGTATCCCGCCCAGGACCCCCTTTCGGCGAACCGCGTCCAGGAATTCGGCGGCGGTCCCTCGCTCGATTTCTACCGCGAAGTCGGAGAGGAACGGCGCGGTGTGCCTCGGAGAGCGCAGACCATCGACCCGAGCCAGGGCCGCGGCGAGGCTTCGCGCCTTCTCGGCGTTCGCAGCCTGAAGCCGTGCGAGCCCTCGGGGCCCCACGACCGAGGCGTAGGCGAGGAAGGCAAGGGCGAGGAGCGACTGGTTCGTGCAGATGTTGGAGGTCGCGCGGGAGCGCCGGATATGCTGCTCCCGAGTCTGAAGCGTCAGCGTGTAGGCCCTGCGTCCTTCCCGGTCGACCGTAGCGCCTACGATGCGGCCCGGGGCGAATCGGACGTGCTCGCGGCGGCAGGCGAACAGCCCGAGAAGCGGCCCGCCGAACGCGGGAGTGGCACCGAACCCTTGCCCCTCGCCGACCACGATGTCCGCGCCCCAGGCGCCGGGCGGTTCGAGGACGGTCAGCCCGAGAGGGTCGGCGGCGACGACGAGCGGAACTTCGCCGAGCGTGGACTTGAGATCGGGCAGTACCGGGTCGACGAGGCCGAATCCGTTCGGCAGGTCGACGAGCATCCCGAACACATCGCCCTTCGCCAGCTCCGAGCGCACGGCCGGCACATCGAGCCCGCCCGTGGCGGGGTCGAACGGGACCTCGACCAGCGAGAGCCCGTGGCCGCTACCGTAGTTCGCAAGGACGCTCTTCTCCTCCCACGGGAGGCTCGCGGGGATCAGGAACCGACGGCCGTCGTGGATCCGTCGGCTCAGGAGCATCGCCTCGCCCGCTGCGGTCGCCCCGTCGTACATCGAGGCGTTGGCGACGTCCAGCTGGGTCAATTCGACCCAGAGGCTCTGGAACTCGAACAGCGCCTGGAGCATCCCCTGGCTCGCCTCGGGCTGGTAGGGCGTGTAGGCGGTGTAGAATTCGCTCCGCGAGAGGATCCCGTCCACCGCCGCCGGGACGAAGCGCGTCGGAAGCCGACCTCCCAGGAACGAATCGAACTCGGAGTACGGCTTGTTCCGGTCGAGGATCTTCGTGATCGCGTGGACCACTCCGGATTCGTCCAGACCCGGAGCGACCCCGATCTTCCCGACGCGCAGCTTCTTCGGGACGTCCTCGAAGAGTCGCTCGATGTCGGTGAGGCCGATCGCGCTCAACAGCGCGGCTTCATCGGCGGGTTCGTCCGGAATCCACTTCGCCACGAAGTGACACCGGTTGGCGTTCGAGCCGGGAAGTCCATAAAAGAATTGGCTCGCCTTGAGGTAACCGAGCGTCTCCCGCGGCTGTCCCGCGCCCGGCGAGGCCCCGGCCGAGGGCACAAGGGTGAAGGGCCCCCCCCGCTCGCGGAACGGGATGCCCGCGCGCCCACGCCCCAAGAAAGGACGGGAGGAGCGTACGGCATCGACCGCCCGACGCCCGGGAACCCCGATCACTGCGGAGATCCTCGATGCGGCGTTCCGACGGGCATACCGGGTGAACGCGCACGGCACCTCGCCCCTCGACCGTTCCCGGCGCCGCGCCCTACTGAAGATCGTCCGCTCCAGCGCCGTGGTGCTGCGACGTCTGCACGCGGAGATCAAGGGCCTCGGTACCGACGACCTCAGTCCCTTCCAGCGGGCGCTGCTCGAACAGGCCTACGGGGGAGGGACGGTGCCCCGCTCGCTCCTGCGCATCCGGCACGCCGAGGAACGGATCCGCAACCTCCGTCGGGACGCCGAGAGGGAGCTTCCGAAACTGGTCGACGGCGACGCGCTCGCGGAAGCCGTCCGGCGATTCTACGGACGGCTGGCGAGCTTCGTGCGGGAGGTCGAGGGCGATATCCGTTCGCTTCAGAAGGCCCGCTACTTCCTGAAGGAACGGCCTCGGCTCGACCC
Source organism: Thermoplasmata archaeon (assembly GCA_022750195.1). Classification (GTDB taxonomy): domain Archaea; phylum Thermoplasmatota; class Thermoplasmata; order Lutacidiplasmatales; family UBA184; genus Lutacidiplasma. Next base: position 270,355 of record JAKIWE010000001.1, read on the forward strand.
CGGTGGTTCGACGGTGGTCATCGCCGGCTTTCCGAACGCCGGAAAATCGACGCTCATCGCGGCGCTCTCCACCGCCCGGCCGAAGATCGCTAGCTACCCGTTCACCACTCGGGCCGTCGCGGTCGGCCACGCCGACCTGGGGTTCGACCGCGTCGAGTTCGTCGATACCCCGGGCGTCCTCGGTCGCTCGGGTCGTGCGAACTCCGCCGAGCGCGAGGCGACGACCGCGGTGCGCGGCGCCGCTGCCATCGTCGTCTTCCTGATCGACCCGTCCGGCACATGCGGGTACCCGCTCGCGGATCAAGAGGCCTTGGCGGTGCGCTGGCACGCGGAGTTCCCGAAGGTGCCGATCCTCGAGGTGGAGACGAAGGCCGACCTCCTCCACCGCGCGACGGACCGGTTGGTGATCTCGGCGAAGACCGGCGAAGGGTTGGCCGAGCTGCGGACCCGCGTCGAGACCCTGTTGCACTCGGTCGAGCCGACGCCGGCCGAAGGACCGGTCTACGAGCTCGGTCCGATCTAGACCGTGAACTTGTGCCCGTTCTCGGGGACGAGGACTTCGAATTCGTCCCGCAGCGCCTCGACCAAGTGGCCGCGCTGATCGCCGTGCATGAGGACGATCTTCTGGGCCCTCGTCGACTTGGCGAACTTGACGAGCTCGGAGTGGCCGCTGTGGGCGGAGAAATCGAACTTGAGGACCTCGCACTCCGGACGGATCGTCACCTCGTCGATCGTCATCGTGCCCTGGTCGAGGAGCTGGCGGCCGTTCGAGCCGTCGACCTGGAAGCCGGTGAGAAGGATCGAGCTGTTCGCGTCCCGATACTGCTCGCCCACGTAGTAGAGGACCGGGCCCCCGTCGAGCATCCCCCCGGTGGTGACCACCACGTCGGCCTCGCGGAGGGCATGGCGCCGTTCGGCCTGGCCCTCCACGACGTGGACCGCCCCCAGGGCCCGCTCGAACCTCCGCTGGTCCATGAGGTAGGTCGGCGCGGCGCGGTAGATCTCGTTGACCTTGCGGGCCATGCCGTCGAGCCAGACGGTGAGGCCGCTCGAGGCGAGCGCCATCACGACCTCCTGCGCTCGCCCGACGGCGAACGCCGGGATGATGACCTTGCCGCCGCGTTCCACCGTCTCCGCGACCTTGTCCCGGAACTTCCGCTCGGTCTCAGCTCGGTCGGGGTGCTCGCGCCCGGCGTACGTCGACTCCATGACGAGGACGTCGCACGTGACCGACTCGGCGCCGCCGACCAGGTGGGTCGGGATCGTTTGAATGTCGCCGGTGAACAGCAGGTCGTGGTCGCCGCGGTAGCGGTACATCGTCGCCCCAGGGATGTGGCCCGCCGGAGTGAGTTCGACCTCGATCCCCTTGTGACGGTAGACCCCGCGCTGCTCGACCGCCGTGAACCGGTGATGCAGGGCGCGGATGTCCTGAACGGTGTACGGCTGGAGGTAGCCCTCGAGCTTGGCGACCTTCAAGGCGTCGTGCGTGAGGAGGTCGGCGACCGCGATGGTGACCGGCGTGGAGACCGCGCGGGCCTGCGGCATCCGGCTGAGGAGCGGCAGCATGCCCGAGTGGTCGAGGTGCGAGTGCGTGAGGAACGCTGCGTCCGTGTTGAGCGGCAAAGGCCGCGGATAGGTCGGCGGGTCGGACGGCGTCATCCCGTAGTCGAAGAGCAGGGTGCGCCCTTGGTCACGGACGACGAGCCCGAGCGAGCCCACCTCCGAGGCGCCGCCGAGAAACTGAAGTTCCACGGAGCGCGCGAGTCGGGCTGGTTTAAGGGGTTTCCCCATCTCGGCGACGTAAGCGGCGGAACGCCGGCCGCGCTCCCCCGCGCGGAGGAGGCGATATTAGCGGAGCCCCGGTCCCTCGGCGCATGGCACCAGACCGGAGGGCGGACCTCGAGGTCCTCTTCCGGGTCGGGGCGTCGGTTCAAAGCGTGGTGCAGGAGGCGGTGACCTCCCCCCACCGGGCCGACGTCGTCGCGATGGGTGCCGACGGAAGCCCGACCGAGAGCATCGACCGGATCGCGGAGATCCAGCTCCTTGCGTCGCTTGACGCGGAGGGGGTCGACTGGGACGTGCTGAGCGAGGAGGCCGGACTGGTCCAGCGCGGCGGGGGCGACCTGTTGGTCGTCGACCCGATCGACGGCAGCCACAACGTCCTCCGGGGCCTTCCGTTCGCCACCATCTCGCTCGCGCTCGGAAAGTCCGATCTTGGCGGGATCGAGCTGGGGGTCGTCCGGGACCTGAACCGCGGCACGACGTACTGGGCGCAACGAGGGAAGGGGGCGTTCCGCGACGGCCGTCCGATCCACACCCGAGCTTGGAGCCCGAAGGCCGAGATCTTCTACGTGAACCTCGGACGCCACGCGACCGAGGCGGCGGTCAAGCTCGCCGCGAAAGGCCGCCGGATCCGGTCGCTAGGCTGCGCGTCGTTCGAGCTCCTCATGGTGGCCCAAGGCGGGGGCGACGCCTACCTCTTCGACAACGACACGATGGGCCGGAACCTCCGCGTCACCGACATCGCCGCCGCGGCGTTGATCCTCCAGGAATCCGGGGGCGCCATCGCCAATCGCGCTTGGGAGGACCTGGCCGCCCTCCCCCTCGAGATCGGACAACGGACCAGCGTGCTCGGGTGGGGCGACCCCAAGTTCCGCGCCGAAGCCGGACCGATGGGGTATCTGTGAAGATCGGGATCACGGCGAATCCGCAGAAACCGAAGGCGGTCGAGCTCGCCCGACAGGCCGTCGCCCGCGTGGGCGACAAGGCCGACGTCGTCGTGAGCGAGGAGACCGCGTCGGTCCTCGGCACGGGTCTTCCGTCCTCGCCGCTCGAGGCCCTCACCGCGGACGCGCTGATCGCCATCGGGGGCGACGGGACGTTCCTCTACGCCCTCCAGCAGACGACGGTCCCGCTGTTACCGGTCAACGCAGGGACGTTCGGCTTCCTCGCCGAGGTGGACGGCGGGTCGGAGCAGGCGTTCACCTCCGCGATCGACCGGCTCCTGCGCGGCGACTACCTCCTCGAGTCGCGGATGAAGCTCGCCTCGCACGTCGCGGGGACGCACCTACCGGACGCGACCAACGAGGTCGTCGTCCACACCTCGCAGGTCGCCAAGATGCGCCGCTTCGAGATCGCCGTGAGCGGGGAGCCGGTCGGAGAGCTTCGCGCGGACGGGGTGATCCTCGGGACGCCGACGGGGTCGACCTCCTACGCGCTCTCCGCGATGGGCCCGATCGTCGACCCCGGCGTTCCAGCGATCGTGATCGCCGCGCTCGCCCCGTTCCGTGCCTCCCCGCGCACGGTCGTCGTCGACCCCCTCAAGACCGTGACCGTGCGCCTGATGGATCCGGGCAAGGAGGGGGTCCTCGTCGTGGACGGCCAGGGCGAGCACCCGCTGCCCGGGGGAGAATCGGTAACGGTGTACCGGTCGACCCGGCAGGCGACGTTCGTCCGTTTCCACCCGCACTTCTTCGATCGCCTGCGGGGCAAGAAGATCCTCCCCTGGACCGACGTCGAGCCCCGAGGGGCATCGCATGCCGATCTTCCGACCTCAACGTAAGCGGCCGGCCGACGCAGGTCGGCTCGGCTCGTCGCCGACGGCCATCACCCGCAACTGTCTCGACTCCGCCCTGGCGTGCGCCCGCTCGGCCTTGCCCAACGAGTTCGGTGGGGTCTTGCGCGCCGACCCGCCCGGCGTCATCTCTGAGCTGTTGCTCCTACCGGGTACGACCGCGGGACGACGGCATGCCAACTTTCAGCTGTACATGCTGCCCGTCGACCTCGCGGTCTCGGGCACGGTCCACTCCCACCCGTCCGGCGCCCTGCATCCTTCCGAGGCCGACACGACGCTCTTCCGTCATTGGGGGCGGCGCCACTTGATCGTCGGGCGCCCGTACGACGCGGGGAGCTGGCGTGCCTACGACGGCAACGGCCTCGAGGTCACGTTGAGCGTGATCGGAGCCCCCCCGCGGGGGTCGGCCGCCGCGGGCGTCTACCGACCGCGCGCCGTCCACCGACCCGGGGAGGCACCCCTGGAGTCGGTGGTCCCGGACCAGGAGTAGGGTCGCCTACTCCCGCACGGGGATCGTCGGGACGGGCAACCGCTCCGGGTGCCGGGTCGGGTCCTCGAGGTTGAGCGCCCCCTTCTTGGGAGGGCTGTAGAGGCCGTGCATGCGGGCGAGGCCGTCGAGGAAGCCGATGAACCCGCGAAAGACCGAGCGGTAGATGCCGGTGTTCGGCCCCTCGGAGTCGAAGAACTCACGGAGGAGCGTCTTCGACTGGCGCAGCCCGTGGGTCAGGGCGCGCTTCAGCAGTTCCTGCTGGATCGGGCTGATCCGGTCTCGGGTGAACCAGTCCTTATTCTTGAGGTGCCCGAGGGGTACGAAGAACATCGGGACCAGGATCGCCCGGAAGTCCCAGAGGTCGTCGATCAGTTCGATCGTCTTGATGACGTCGTCCTCCGTCTCCTGCGGAAGCCCCACGATGAACGTGCACGCCGGGTAGACGTGGTTGTCGTTGAGCAGCCCCGCCGCCTGCACGACGAGCTCCGGCCACTGGGAGGCCTTGAACGGGGCGACCTTGCCGGGCATCGCCGCCGTGATCATCCGGGGACTGCCGGTCTCGACCCCGATCTCGACGCCCCACCAGCTTTGGTGCTCGTCGAGGAGGATCTCGCCGCACTTCTGCAACAGGTGCGGGCGCGTCATCAACGAGGCGACGGCCACGTGGCTCCAGCCGACCTGCTTGTAGTACCTCTTCGCCAGCTTGAGCAGCGGGAGGAGCTTCTCCTCCCGGGGCATGACGTTCGGGCTGCCGTAGAAGTAGACGTCGTCGCTGTGCAGCAAGCCCTTGCGCACGCCGATCTTCGCGTTGATCTTGAGCTCCTCTTCGACCTTCTCGAGAGGGTACCAGCGCGTGGGCCGCGTAGTGACCGAGCAGAACGAGCAGCCGCGGCAGCAGCCCCGGCCGATCTCGATGAGCCCGTTGACGCTCGGGTACTTGATCGAGGAGATCTGCTCGACCTTCGGGGCGTCCTTCGGGGTCAGCACGACGTGAGGAGGGAGGAACTCGTCGTTGAGGGCCTTCTTGACGAGGTCGCGGACGAACAGGTCCGCCTCGCCTTCGACGACCGAATCGATCCCGCCGATCGACTCGACGAACTCGCCGACCCACGGGAGCTTCTGACGCGTTGCGGGGGCGAGCTGCCAGGCGCAGGGACCTCCGGCGATGAGCTTCATTCCCTGCTGACGGGCTTCCGCGACACACGGCTGCGTGAGCATCCGTTTGAAGTTCACGCAGTTGAGCGGCTCCTTTTTCATCACGCCGGCGAACGTCGAAGACGGCGGATTGAGCCCGAAATAGTCGTGGCCGCTGACGAGGAGCACCTTCGTCTTGCCCGGCAGGTAGCGATCGAGGAAGCTCGGGTGAACGATCCGCGCGTCAAAGCCGCCGTCGATCAGCGACGCCTCGACCTTGCGCATCCCGTACGGCGCCTGCTCCGGAAAGCCGTTCTCGTCGGTCGGCATCGTCGGGAAGAACAGCTTCTGGTACGCCTTCTCCGGCAGCAGATACGCCGGGGTGGTCGTACCGAACCCCAGGAACTCCTTCCCGTGGTGGTTGCTCATCATCGTCCAGTCGCACGTCATCACGACTTCGGGCATGGTGAACCGTCTACCCTCCAGTTAGCTCGGGCTGGTGGACGGGGGTCCGCCTCTTATTAGTTACGAACGGCGAGGTAACTAGCTCCGAGACCCGGGGCCCCGTGTCGAACGGCCGGTCGCGGTCGGGGCTTACTCGGCGTCCTCGTCGTCCCGCGGAAGGACCCCGTCGAGGGTTTCGGGCGACTCGTCGCCGGCCTCATCGCCCTCGCGGAAGGCGGGGTCGCGTTGGATGAGGTGGATGCGCACGCAGTCGCGATGAGCGGGATTCCCGTTCCAGGAGCTGACCTCGGAGGGTTGCGTGAGCGGCTCGCGACAGAGGCTGCAGAGCTCCGGCGGGGCGACGACCCATGCGGTGCGACGGGGGGCGGTAGACACGCTGCTCGCTCACCAAGACGGGGGGACTCCCCATCTACCTTACGGTGAGGTACGCACGGCCGCGGCCCCCGCCGGACGCGGCCCGAGCGGCTCGTGGTAGGGTTGAAACCGCTCGGGCCGCGGGTGTTTCGCCGGGCGCAAACGGAAATATCCAACGGCCCCTCCCCCGTCGATGGAGTCGCTCGCGGAGATCCGCCGGCGCCGGCTCGGGCTGGGCATCTCCCTCGGTGAGCTCGCACGGGCGGTCGGACGAAGCGATGCGACGATCTCCCGCATCGAGCGCGGACAGATCCGGCCGTCGTACGACCTCGTGCGCCGGATCCTCGAATACCTGGAGGCCCACGAGGGCGTGGCCGCCCCCCATCTTCGGGCGCGCGAGGTGATGAATCCCCAGCTCGTCACCGTCGACGCCGCGACCCAGCTCGCCCAGGCGGCCCAGCTGCTAGAGCGAGGGGGATACTCCCAACTCCCGGTCACGGACGGGGGGAGGTTGATCGGCTCGCTCTCGGAATCGACGGTCCTGAAAGCTCTGGCCAGTCCGAACGGACGCCGCACGCGGGTCCGCGACGTCCTCGAGGGGTTGTTTCCTCAGGTCGACGAGGAGTGCCCGGCCGACCTGCTGGCGACGATCCTGACCCGATACCCCGCCGCCGTCGTCCTCCGTCGGGGGGAACCGGTCGGTATCGTCACCAAGATCGATCTCATCCGGGGCCTGCGCGGGACGAGCTTGAGGCGCGCGCCGACCGCGGCTGGCCTTGCAGCGTAGCGAGCCGCTTGGCTCGCGGCCGCAACCGCTCTTCCACCACGGCCACGGCGATGCCGTCGTGTCCCTTCTCGCCCACCCATTGGACGACGGTGGAGGTAAGTCGACGATCCGCCCCGAGCCGTCGCAGCAGACGCCGAGTTCCGGCCCCTTTCGTATCCCCCGAAGCGGGGCGAAGGATACTGCCCTGGCGTACGACATTGTCCACGAGGATCAGGCTGCCCGTTTGGGCGAGGCGCTCGGCCCACTCGAGGTAGGCCGCGCCGTTCTCTTTGTCGGCGTCGATGAAGATCAGGTCAAACGGCTCCTGGCCCTCTCTCGCGAGCCGGGCCAGGGACTCAAGCGCGGGCCCGACGCGAACTTCGACGGCCCGCGACAACCCCGCGCGCCGAAGGTTGGAGCGAGCGACCGCCGCGTGGAGCGGGTCGATCTCGAGCGTGATGAGACGGCCACCGGGGGGAAGGGCCCGACCCAGCCAGGCCGCGCTGTACCCTCCCAATGTGCCGATCTCCAGGATCCGTCGCGCTCGGACGAGGCGGGCCATCACGTGAAGGAATCGCCCCTGAAGGGGCGACACTTGAATGCCTGGCAGGCCCGCCCGCGCGCTCGAGGCGAGGGTCTGGCGGAACGCAGGGTCCGGACGGCCCAGCTCCGATTCTAGATACCGGTCCACTGCCTCCCATAGCCGTGGGCCGCTCGGGACGGGCGCCGAACCGGGAGGGTCCGGACCATGTGAGGGTCGGCGGGAGCTCCCTTGCACCCGCCGTCGCAGAGGCTTCACGGTCGTTGCACCGCACGCACGATCGCTTCTTGCACAAGGCCGGAGGCGACGTGCCCAACCACGTCCGAGCGTCGAAAGTCCGGTTCGGGCTGAAGCCGCCGCGGTCGCGAGCGGGTGGCCACGGAGAAGACCACGTCGCCGTCGACCGCAGCGTGCGCCGGCGCGACGGCGCGCGCGAGGCCGGCCTGAGCCATGACGGCCACACGCTTCAACTCCCGCCGATCGAGCGGCGCATCCGTCGCGACGATCGCGAGCGTGGTCCCGCTGCCGGCGAGCGTCGATCGGAGTTCGGGCCGCAAGAGGCGTCCTGGCGGCGCGACCTTTCCCGACGGGCCTCGGGCCCCTGCCACCCAGCGGCCGGTCTCTGGGTCACGGACGGCGCCCACGGAGTTCGCCACGACGAGGACCCCCACCCAGCCCACCCCACGAATCCTCTCGGCGGCCGAGCCGATACCTCCCGGCATGGCCCGCTCCCGCCCCCCGTACTTCCCGACCGTCGCCCCCGCCCCTGCGCCCACGCCTCCTTCGGGGACCGGCCCGGATCCGGCCGACTCAGCTGCTTCGTACCCGAGCGGCAGATAGTCGGAGATCGCTCCGCCCCGAGGGGGAAGATCGTAGATCGTCGCCCCGCTCACCTGGACGATCGGCACTCGGCCACCGAGCACAGGAGTCCCGGCGCCCAGTTCTAGGAGGCGCGTTCGAATTCCCCGGGCCGCGTCGAGCCCGTAAATGCTGCCTCCGGCGAGGAAGATCGCCCAACGGCGGCCGAACGTCGCTTCGAGGTCGAGCGAGGCCGTGTCGTAGGTGCAGGAGGCGCCGCCCCGAACGTCCAGCGCGGTCGGGGACGCCGCATCGAAGAGACAGGCGGTGACTCCCGTCCGAAGCTCTAGGTCCGTGCCGTGGCCGACTCGGACCCCGGGAACCGAGGTGAGGGTGCGGCCCCGGGTCACGCCGCGGGATGCACCGATTCGCGGATTAGAGCTGCGAACCCGGGGCGAGGCTTATCGTCCGTCCGGTTTCCGCGACGCACCGTGGCTGACCCCCCGACTCCGGACGAGACCTCTCCGCATCTGCCGGCGGGCTTCCGGGTCGAGCGAACTCGGACCCCCGGCCGTTACCCGATCTTGTCGGTGTTCCCGGGGCTCGGCGGGCTCGAGACCGCCCGGCGACTCGAACCCGACTCTACCGCTCGCGCACGTCTGTTTGCCGAAACGCTCGTGGAGGTCGTCGCCGAGGACATGTGGATGTACGTCGCCCCCCACGACGAACCGTCGATCCTCCGGCTCCGGAAGGCGGTCGTCGTGCCCGTGAAGGATTGCGTCGTGGTGGGGCTCAGCCACCTCGCGGAGAGCCCCGCCCTGATCCTCTTCTTGGATATCTTCCACGAGCTGTGCCACGTCCGGCAGCGCCAGGCCGGTCGCGAACTCTGGGACCAGAGCGTGAGCTACGTCACCCGTCCGACCGAGGTCGAGGCCTACCGCTTTGTCGTTCAGGAAGGTCGCCGGCTCGGCGTCCCGGACCCCGTGCTCCGCGAGTACCTCGAAGTCGAGTGGATCACCGCCGCCGAGCACGAACAGCTGTGGTTGGCCGTGAACCAAACGGGCCCGTAGCGCCCCGGGAGACGCCGGGGCGAATTCCGCCTTCCTGAGCGGACGAGAGTTTATCGTTCCTTTCGTCGCTCGTTCGGCTTTACCGGGTTCGACCCGGCCGTCGGAGGCGTGGTCCGTGGACATCCAGACACGCCCGACGCTCCGCCCTTCGACGAGCGACCTTTGGTTCCTCTCCTACCTCCCGCTGGCCGTTTCGGACGGGGTGGCGACCCCGCTGATCCCGCTCCTCGCCCTCCAGCACTTCGGCGCCTCGGCCTTCGCCGTGACGATCATCATCGCGGCCAGCGCGATGAGCCAGGTACCGTTCACGATCGTCTGGGGAAACCTCTCCGACCGGGTCGCCCATCGGAAGTTCTTCCTGGTCGGGTCGTTCCTCGCGACCGGCGTCAGCCTGATCCTGATCGCCTTCGCCAAGGACCTTCCGACGTTCTTCTGGCTGAACGTCGTGGAGGGGCTCGCCTCGGCGGCGAGCGCCCCGATCGGGACGATGCTGTTGCTCGAGACCCGCCACAAACGGTGGTGGCCGCAGGACATCGGCCTGTTCGGCCTGATCTCGGGCGTGGGGACGACCGCAGGTCTGGGCCTCGGCTTCGTATGGTTATTCGTCCTCCAGATCACGCCGAGCGTCATCCAGGTGATGACCGCCCTCCTGGTCGTCGCAGGCGTTCTCGCCCTGCTCTCCGCGTACCTCGCCTACTCCTGGATCGAGGAGCCAGCGGTCCGGCTCGAGCGGCGCTCCCTCGCGGACCTCCTCAACCTGCACCGCGGGGTCGTCGAGAGGATCCGACACATGCGCAACCGCGTCCTGAACGTCATCGACCTGACGCGTCCCTCCTCGGGCCGGCTCCCGCGGCGGGAGATCCTCTTCCTGCTCGCCCTCGGCGTGATGACCGTCGGGTTCGACGTCTTCTACGGGCCGTTCCCGGTGTTCCTCAACCGTTCGCTGCAGCTGGGCGACGCGGACATCTTCATCGTCTACCTCGCGGCGAGCTTCACCTCCACGCTGCTGTTCTTCCACTCCGGCAAGGTCGTCGAGTGGGCCTCGCCGAAGTTGGTCTTCCTCGAGAGCCTCGGGGGCCGCGTCCTCCTGCTCGGACTTTTCCTGTGGGCCCCGGCGTACTACGCGCTCGGGCTCGGGACGCCGCACCTCGTGATCTGGGTCACCCTGCTCAACGGCCTCATGGGCGTCACGTGGGCGTTCATCAGCACCGCAAGTACGCTGTTCCTTGTGCGGGTGGTCGGACGGTCCAAGCGGGGGCAGGCCCTCGGCCTCTACAACGCGGTCGCGGGCGCGGGAGGGCTGTTCGGGACGCTGCTCGGGGGATTCCTGTTCGCCACCTACGGGTTCAGCGCGGCCTACACGGTCGCGGCGGTGACGGTCCTCGCCGGTGCGGTCCTCCTCCTGCCGATTCCGTTCCACGTCTTCTTCGCCCCGCAGGCGAACCACCGCCGCTCCCCGCTCAAGGGTGCCCGCGCGACCTCGCCCCCTCGGTTCCCGGTCCGGCCTCCGCCCCGTGACCTGAGCCCGGTGCTCGACGGTCATCACCGTTAAGCGCGCCCTCGAGGTCGTGGCGCTTCTCGGAGGGAGAGTTCGCTGGAGAGCGCGGGCGCTCGGTGGCGACGCCGGGCGCACCACCTGCTCGCTCATCCGCTCGCCTGGGCCCGGTACGTCTACCGACGCGAGCTCCGCCACCGAGAGATCGAGTTCGCGGTGAACCCCCGGTTCTTCGACTTCCGGCCGATGTACGAGGTGAGCCGTCCCGGCCTCCTTCGTCTCCTCGGGCTCTCGCGCACCGAACTGGACGGTTTCTTCAACGAGCTGGGGCCGATCCACCGCGAGTTACTGAACGAGGTCGGTCATGTGGCGAGCGCAGGCGCCCTGATCCAGGCGCCGCTGCTCTACGTGCTGGTACGGGCGACCGAGCCGCAGTGGGTCGTCGAGACCGGGATCTCCTCGGGGTACAGCGCGCGCCTCGCCCTCGAGGCGTTGGCCCGCAACGGCCACGGCCATCTAGATTCGATCGGGATCGATGTCTTCGCTCTCGGCCAGCCGGGCGAGGCGCGCCCAGACGCGCTCGCCGGCCGCTCCGTCGGCTGGCTGGTTCCTCCTAGGCTCCGGTCCCAATGGGGATTGATCATCGGGCGGAGCGAGGAGCGTCTTCCGGCGCTGCTGGGGGCTCGACCCGGTGAGCTCGATATGTTCCTCCACGACAGTCTCCACCAGTACCCCGTGATGAAGGCGGAGTACGAGCTCGCCGCCCGCGCGCTTCGGCCGGGCGGCCTCCTCCTGTCGCACGACATCCACGCGAGCCCCGCGTGGGCCGAGTTCCTCGCTCACAAGGAGTTGCACGAGGCGGAAGAACTGGATCACGACCTGGGAGTGGTTCGGCTGCCCGGGTCCGCCACCGGGGGGCTTCCTACGAGCCCGTCGACCGCCCAGGCGCCGCCTATATCGCCCCCCTCGGCGTGAGAGCCGAGCCATGCCCGAACTCTCGCTCGTTCCGATCCCTTCGACCGATTTCGACCGGTGGCAGAACGAGCTCATCGAAGGGTACGCCCTCGAGCACACCCGAGCTGGCACCTGGGACGCCTCCCATGCGCTGGCCGCGGCCCGAGAGGAGTTCGCCCGCCTGCTTCCTCAGGGTGCCGGCACGCCCGGCCACACGATCCGGTTCCTCAACGACCCGCAGACCGGCCACGATGTCGGCACGGTCTGGCTGTTCGTTTCCCCCGATCAATCGGGGGGGCAGCGACGCGGCCTCTTCGTCTACTGGGTCGGCGTCGACGCTCCGTTCCGCGGCAAGGGCTACGGCCGAGCCGCGATGGAGCTCATCGAGCGCGAGGCCCGGCACGCCGGGGTCGGCTCGATCGCGCTGCACGTCTTCGCGGAGAACAAGGTCGCCCTCGAGCTGTACCGGTCCTGCGGGTTCGAGGAGACGTCGTTCTCGATGCGGAAGCTACTCGGAGCTTCGGGGAAGGAGTCGAAGGACTCGGCTCCGCCCGGTTCGCCTTCCCCTTAGCGGAACATCTCCCACACGAGCGTTCGGATCAGGTACCCCAGCGCCAGGTTCGCGAGGAACCCCTCCAGGTCCGTGGGGAACTCGCGGACGATGCACGACCGGAAGCCGAGCTCTCCGGTAGCGACGACGTTGCGTCCGTTGAGAATCGCGAACTTCCCGGTGAGCTTCTCGAAGATCTCGTAGTGGGTACCGGAGTAGTCGACCGTCATCGGCCCGAACAGCGAGGAGACGGTCCTCCACTTCTGCTCCCCGACCTGGATCAGGATCTCGTCCTTCTTCGGGCTGTAAGAGACCGTGGAGTGGACCTGTCCGGGCTCGTTGGAGCGCTCGGTCTCGTAGGTCGCCGAGAACAGCGAAGCGATCTTCCGGGCGAGCGGAGAGGTCTGCGAGACGACCGGCCGACAGGTCCAGATGACCGGGCCGACCTCCATCTCGATGATGTTCTTCAGCACCCGGGCCGTCGCTCGAATCATTCCAGAACGAGATTCCCTACCGGACAAGGAGATTAAGGAACTCTCGATGGAGGGGCGTGGCGGGCGGAGCGTACGTTCCGCCACCGGCCGAGCGCGCGGTGGGCCTCGGGTTTTACGTCACGACGACCCCCGGCGTCCCGGCGACGCTCAAGGAAACGCCGGAGGACTTTCGCGTCTCGGAGATCTCGCGGTACCCGATGCCGGTCGAGGACGGCCCGTTCACCGTGCTCCGTCTCCGAAGCCAGAACTGGGAGCAGCACGAGCTCGCCGCGCGCATCGCCTCCCGCCTCGGCCTGCCCCGACACGCGATCGCTTGGTCGGGAACCAAGGACCGTCGGGCGGTCGCCGACCGGTTGTTCTCCTACCGCGGGCCGCCTCCCCCGGGCCCTCTCGGGATCGACGAGGTGGAGCTGCTCGAGGTCTACCGTTCACGCGACGGGCTCTCGCTAGGCCACCACTACGGCAATGCCTTCACGATCCGGCTCGGCGGCGTCGAGGCGAACGGCGACGCCGCCCTACAACTCGAGCGCACGCGCGCCGAGCTCCTCTCGATCGGAGCGCTACCGAACCTTTTCGGCCTTCAACGGTTCGGAGAGGTCCGGCCGATCACCCATCTCATCGGACGGCGGCTGGTCCGCGGGGATGCCGCCGGCGCGGTCGAGGCGTATCTGACGGTCGAGGTCGAACCGTCCCACGGGCCGGGGGTGGAGGCCCGGCGCTCGTACGCCGGCCACCACGATCCCGCTCGGGCCCTTCGCGAGTTCCCGCCGTCGTTCCGCTTCGAGCGGACCCTTCTGGATCACCTCGCACGTGGACACTCGCCGGAGCGAGCCCTCCTAGGGCTCTCCCGCGAGCTCCGTCAGCTGTTCGTCCACGCCTACCAATCCTGGCTCTACAATCGCTGGCTGACCGCGCGGCGGGAGACTGGCGTCTCGCTCGTCTCGCCGGAGCCCGGCGACTACCTGGTCCGATGGGCAGCCGACGGGACGGTCGCACGGTCCCCCGCGGTCCCGGTCGAGCTCGACAATCTGAGCGAGGCGAGGGAGCTGCTCCAGCGCGGCCGCGGGGTGCTCGCGGCCCCGCTCGTCGGGACGGAGACGCCTTCCCTCGAGGGAGGGGCGGGTCTGCTCTTCGAGGAACTGCTCCAGGAGGAAGGGGTGGCGCGGCGCGACTTCTCCCTCCCGTCGATGCCGGAGATCGCCAGCGAGGGGACGTGGCGGCCGATGACCATTCCGGTGCCCCCCGTCGCGATCGAAGCAGGAGCGGAGGGGGGCCCTCGACTCACCTTTGCGTTGCCGAGGGGCAGCTACGCGACCGTCCTCCTCCGGGAGTTCCTCAAAACCGGCGCCGAAGTCACCCGATCGGCGTCGTGAGCCGCGCCTCGAACCGAGCCATCTAATAGGAGCGGTCGAAGTTCGACGGCCCGAGGAGGTGGGGGGGCTGGCCATCGATGCGCCGCGACCGTGGTACGCGAACACGGCGACCTTCATCGCCCCGACCGCGGCCGACACCCGGGGCGGCCCGGTGCGCGTACCGACCGGGGTCCCGGACTTCGACTACCTCGCCGGCGGCATCCCGGCGGGATCGACCGTGCTGTTGCTCGGGGAACCGGGGGCCGGGCACCAGGAGTTCGCCCTCACGAGCGCCGCTCACCTGATGCTCCATTTTGACGACCCGGAGCTGCACCGGATCTATCTGGGGAACGCGCGAGGGCCGTTCGTCTACCCCGCGGGGGTCGTGTACGTGAGCCTGACCCGGGCGCAGGACCAGGTGATGCGCGAGGTGCGGGGGACCTTCGATGCCACCTACCACGAGGTGCTCCTGCGCCACCTCCGGTTCCATGACCTTTCGCCGTCGTACTTCACCGACTCCGTCGTGCCGACGAGCTGGTCGTCGGTGGAGGAGGGCCTCCTCGCCGGGCTCGCCTCCGGCAGCGCGACGGTCCGGCCCTCGGCACCTCCGCTCACGGCCCTCGCCGACGCCCTCGAGGCGGACGGGGCGGGCAACCTCGTGCTCATCGACTCGCTCACGGACCTTCTCGTCCGAAGGGGCGTCGACACGGAGGAAGTGCTCACGCTCGTCAAAGGGCTTCGGCGACGCTCGAAAGGATGGGGTGGACTCGTCTACCTTCTCCTGACCCGCGGGGTGGCGCCGCCGGCCGTCGAGGCGGCGATCCTCGACTCCGTGGACGGCGTACTCTCCTTCTCCTGGTCGACGAGCCCCGTCCACTCCTACCGCCAGCGAACGATGCTGATCGAGAAGTTCATGCCGGTCCTCTCCCGGATCCCCCAGGAGCACCAGGGCCGGTTCATCATCCGGGTCAGCAACGTGAGCGGTCTGGTGACCACGCAGTATGAACGAATCTAACCCGGCCGAGGAGAAGGTCCCGACCGGGATCGCCGGTCTCGACGAGATGCTCGGGGGAGGATTCCCGAGGGGGCACGTGGTGCTCGTGACCGGACTTCCCGGAACCGGAAAAACCTGTCTCGCTCTCCAGTTCCTGAGCGCGGGCCTCGCGCGGAAGGAGAAGGGCCTGTTCCTCTCGCTGGAAGAGGATGTACCGGAGCTGCTCGCCAGCGCCCGACAGTTCGGCTGGCCGGTCGACGACGCGGTGAAGTCGAAGAGCCTTCAGTTCCTACGACTCGACCCGAAGGAGACGAAGCAGAACCTCACGCGCATCCAGGGCGAGCTCCCGAAGCAGTTGGCCGCGCTCGGGGTGCAGCGCATCGTCGTCGATTCGGTCTCCCTCCTCAACATGCTCAGCGACGACGAACCGGCGCGCCGCACGACCCTCTTCACCCTCGCGGCGGTCTGCCGACAAGCCGGGGCCACGACGTTGCTGACGGCGGAGGCCGACCCCCAGCACCCGGAGATCTCCCGCGACGGCCTGTCGGAATACGTGGCCGACGGCGTCGTCGTGCTGGGCTACAACCGGGGGGACGACGGTCGTCGTATCGGGCTCGCCCTCCGGATCCTGAAGATGCGCCGGACCTCCCACGCCCGAAGCGTGCAACCGTACGCGATCGGGGCGAGGGGGATCACGGTCGACGCCAAGGCCGTCGACTTCGGCCCCGGCGCGTAGGCACTTCCGCGCCCCGTTTCACGACCCCGAGCGGGGCGCATAAGTCCGCGCGGCGATCGACCCTACCGGCCCATGGAGTGGACGATCTACCTCGACATGGACGCCTTCTACGTCTCCTGCGAGCTCCGGGACCGGCCGGAGCTCAAGGGGCGACCGGTGATCGTCGGGCCGGATCCGACGAAGGGGCCGAGCCGAGGCGTTGTGCTCTCCGCGAGTTACGAGGCACGACCGTTCGGCGTTCGCAGTGCGCAGCCGGTCGGCCTCGCCCACCGGTTGTGCCCCGAGGCCGTGTGGATCGACCCGGACATGGAGAAGTACGTCCGGGTCTCGCACGAGGTCCGCGCGGCCGTCGCCGCCGTCGAGGCGAACCTCGCACCGCTGAGCATCGACGAGATGGCGGTCCGGGTCGACGTGCCCGACGCAGCGAGCGCCGAGGAGAGAGCGCGAGCGCTCCAGCGGACGATCCGCGAGCAGCTGGGGCTCCCGGTCTCGGTCGGGGTGGCGACCTCGCAGATCGTGGCGAAGATCGCGACCGACCTCGCCAAGCCCGGGGGCGTCAAGGTCGTGCCCCCGGACGGCGTCGCGGAGTTCCTCGGGCCGCTGTCGGTGCGCGCGATCCCGGGCGTCGGGCCGAAAACCGGAGAACTTCTCCACCGGTACGGGGTCGAGACGATCGCCGATCTGCGCGGAACCCTCCCCTTGGGCCTACGACGCGAACTCGGCGACTTCGGGGCCTGGTTGCGCCGTCTCTCCCGCGGCATCGTCCTCGAGGACCCTCGCCGCGACGAGGCAGGGCCACGATCGCGGAGCGTCGACTGCACGCTCGAAGCGGACTCGAGCGACCTCGGCGAGCTCGAGAAGATCCTGGACGGCATGGTCGAGCGACTCGTCCCCTCGCTCGAGGAGGAACATCTCGCCTTTCAAACCGTCACGGTGGCCCTGCGGTGGGCCGATTTCGAACAGACCCAGCGCAGCCGCACGCTCGCGGCCTCGGCCACCTCACGCGCCGCGTTGCAAGTCCCGGCCCGCCGCCTCCTCGCGGAGATCGTCGAGCGGGAGGGACGAGGAGCGCGGCGACCGACTCGGCGGCTGTCGTTGCGGGTTGAAAGGCTTCGGCCGAGGCACGGGAGCGAGCGACCTATCGAGAGCTTCGGAGGCGCGCAGGGGGCGCTTAAGTAACGCGGGGCCCAGCCCGGCCGAAGCCTGTGGAACCTCTCCTCGCCTGGAGTTCTACCGCCCCCTCCTTCCTCGCGATCCTCTTCGTCCTGCTGCTCGCCTGCGCTGCCGGGGCCGTCGGCTCGCTGCTCGGCCTTGGGGGCGGAACGTTCCTCGTTCCGGGTCTCGTGCTGCTCTTCGGCTTCGACTTCCACCTCGCGGTGGCGGCGAGCCTCGTCAGCATCGTCGCGAACTCGCTCGGGAGCTCGGCCCGCGCCGTCGAGGAGGGGCTTACCGACCTTCGGATTGGGATGTTCCTCGAGACCGCGACCGCGGTCGGCGGCCTCGCCGGGGCCCTGCTCGCGGTCACCGTGCTCGCGGCCCGCACCGACATCCTCACGCTCGCCTTCATTCCGGCCGTCCTGATCGCTGCCCTCCTGATGTTCCGCACCCGAGCGAAGGACTCCGACCCGACCGTGGTCCCGGACGCGGTTGCCCGGCGGTTGCATCTCGGGGGCACCTACTACGACGACCAGCTCGGCCGTTCGATCACCTACCCCGTGCACGGAACCGGTACCGGGCTCGGGCTCGCTGCGCTCGCCGGATTCTCGTCCGGCCTCCTCGGGATCGGCGGGGGCGTCTTCAAGGTACCCGCGATGAACGCCCTGATGAACGTCCCCATGCGCGTGGCCAGCAGCACCTCGATGTTCATGATCGGCTTGACAGCGACCGCGGGTGGGCTCGTCTACCTCTTCGTCGGCGATGTCGAGCTTCCGTTGGCCGCCACGGTCGTGCTCGGCGTCCTCGTCGGCAGCTACCTGGGCAGCCGGGTCCAGATGACCACCCCGGCCCCTCAGCTCAAGGCGACGTTCGCCGTCGTCCTGGTCGTCGCGGCGGTCCTGATGGCGCTGCGTGTCTTCGGGGTGGTCGGTTGAGCGACCCCGTTTCGGAGCTCCGTCCCGCGGTTCGGCTCCGGCGGGGTCGGCCGGAGGAGGAGAAGCTTCCGTCCTCCCTCCGAGGCATCGTGACCCGGGTCCTTCAGACGGGCGTGGCGGCGACGGTCGTGCTCCTGCTCGTGGGACTGACGCTGCTGTTCACGCTGGGTCCCGGCACAGCGATCGCCGCGCGGGTAGGCCTTTCCGGTCTGCTTCACGGTCTCGCCAGCGCCGATGCGACCGCCTACCTCTACCTGGGGGTGGTCGTTCTCCTCGCCACGCCTCTGGTTCGTGTGGCGCTCTCCGCGACGCTCTTCGCCCAATCGGGGGACCGACCGTTCGCGGGGATCACGCTGTTCGTGCTCGTGCTGCTCGTCGTGTCGATCGTCGTGGGGTTCGTCGTCTGATGCCGGCCCGACGCCCTGGACCCACCGACCGGCGCGACCGGAGCGCGGCCGAGCTTGCCGCGCCGCGCGCCCCGCTCCAGCTGCCCCGACCTGCGTACGACGGCCGGTCGATCGTCAACGTCTCCTCGACGGTGTTCCGGCGCTTGCGGCCCGACGATGACCCCGAAGGGCTCGCGCCTCCGCTGGCGAGCGACCTCGACCCATGGGACCGAGGGACCCCGACGGGGACGGTCGTCCTGCTGCTCGTGGACGGCCTCGGCTGGAACGCGTTCCGAGGCTGGACGCGCGGGGGCGGCCCGAACGCCACGGCGTGGGATCGCCTCGCCCGGCCGATCACGACCGTGTTCCCGTCGACGACGACCACCGCGCTGGTCTCGCTCTCCTCCGGGACCACGCCCGCCCAGCACGGCTTCGTCGGCTACCGCCAGTACCTGCCCCGGTTCGGCCTCGTGGCCGACATGCTGCACATGAGCCCGGCCGGGCTCTACCTTCCCGAATCGCTCACCGGCCCGGCGTTCGTCCCCAGCGACGTCAGTGGTTCGCGCTCGCTGTTCCGGCGGGGCCTGCACGCCGCCGCGGTCTCCCGGGACAAGTTCCGGACGACCGGGTTCACCCGGGTGCTGTACGACGGCGCCGAGTATGTGCCGTACGCTACCGCGACCGATCTCGCTCGCGCCCTCGCCTCGGTGCTCACGCGGCCTCGCCCGCCGCCCGCGGTCTTCGCCTACTGGGACGAGCTCGACACGATCCAGCATCTGCACGGTCCGGACCCGGCATGGATCCGGTTCGAGCTCGACAGCTTCGCCGAACTATTGGCTCGCGTCGCGCGGGCGATCCCGGCGGGGCGGCGGCGTCAGACCACGCTGCTCATCACCGGCGACCACGGCCAGGTGCCGACGACCCCCGGAGCACGGATCCGTGTCGAGGAGGAACCGACGATCGTGCGGGAACTCGCACGCCCGGTCGCCGGGGACCGGCGCGGCAACTTCTTCGCGGCCCGCCCGGGCCGGCTGCCAGCGCTTCGTACGGCGCTCGAACAACGGCTTCCGAAAGGGAGCCGGATCGTCACCGTGTCGGACGCGGTTCGGTCCGGCCTGTTCGGCCCTCCGCCGTACCACCCGGAGCTGAGCGACCGGATCGGCGACCTTCTCGCGCTCGTCCAGAGCCCCGCCGCCGTCACCTATCGCCTCCCGGGCGCCGCCGACCCGCCGCGGTACCTTCTCGGTGGCCACGGTGGGCTCGAAGCCGACGAACTCATCGTTCCCCTGGTCGCGGGTACCCTCGACCGGTTCGTCCGGGAGAGGTAGCCGCGGGTAGGGCGGTCCCTTGGCCGCCGCGGAAGCGTAATGGACCCGGACCGGCGTCTAGGGACATGGCCGAGCTACGGCAGCCCATTGTCTCGTTGCTGGGCCACGTCGACCACGGAAAGACGACGCTCCTCGACCGGATCGCCGGTTCAGCGCGAGCGGAACGCGAGGCCGGAGGCATCACGCAGCACATCGGGGCCGTCGAGGTCCCACGCGCCGCCATCGAGCGGCTGAGTCTGGGGATCGTCTCCACCGAGAACTTCGCCGTCCCGGGTCTCCTGTTCGTCGATACGCCCGGCCACCGATCGTTCGAAACGCTCCGACGGAGGGGCGGTGCCCTAGCCGACCTCGCCGTGCTCGTGGTCGACTCCCGCGAAGGGGTCATGCCGCAGACCCGAGAGTCGATCCAGATCTTGCGTCACGAAAAGACGCCGTTCGCGGTCGCGATGACCAAGATCGACCTGATCGCCGGGTGGCGGAAGCCGACCGGACCGCTCTCGATCCTTTCCCAGATCACCAAATCCGGGGACGAGTACGGCAAGCAGCTCGACGCTCGCGTCTACGCGCTCGCGGAAGAGCTGGACGGGCTCAGCTTCTCGGCCGACCGGTACGATCGGGTCAGCGACTTCACGCGGAACGTCGGCATCGTTCCGGTCTCTGCCCGCTCCGGCGTCGGCGTCGCCGAGCTGCTCGCGCTCCTCGTCGGGCTCGGTCAGAGGTTCCTCAAGTCCGAGCTCGCGATCGCCACCGAGGGCGGCGAGGCGACGATCCTGGAGCGCTCCGATCAGCGCGGGGTCGGCCCGGTGAGCAGCGTCATCGTCTACCGGGGCCGGTTGCGCGTCGCCGACGAGGTCGTCGTGACGGGCCGTACCGGTCCGTTCGCGACGCGGGTTCGAGGAATCTACCGGCCCCCGCCGCCGGGACGGGGCAAAGGTGGCAAGCATCCGGCGCTGGTGTCGGCCGAGGCGGTGGAGGCTGCGGCGGGGGTCTACCTCTCGGCGCCCGGGATCGAGGACGCCATGCCCGGTGGGCTCCTGAAGGTGGTCCCGAGAAGCGCCGACCTCGAGCGGGTCCAGGTAGAGCTGGCCAAGGCGAGCAACCCGGTGACCGAGACCGCGGAAAGCGGAGTCGCGTTGGTCGCGGACACCCTCGGGGGCCTCGAGGCCCTGGCGTTCGAGTGCCGGGAAGCGAAGATCCCGGTCCACGTCGCCCACGTCGGACCGGTCCACGGCGCGCTCCTCCTCCTCATGTCGACGGTCCGCGACCCCCGACACCGCGCGGTGCTCGCCTTCAACGTCCCGGTCCTGCCGGAGGCGCTCGCCTCCGGGGCGAGCGCGGCGGTCAAGGTGTTCCCCGGGGAGGTGATGTACCACATCCTCGAAGAGTACCAAACGTGGTACGCCGAACAGACCTCGAGCCTCGCGCAACAACGACGGGTCGACACCGTCCATCCGGCGAAGCTCCAGGTCCTTCCGGGCTTCGTCTTCCGCACCTCCAAGCCCGCGGTCGTCGGCGTGAAGGTCCTCGGGGGAACGCTACGCCCCGGGGTCCGCTTGATGAAGATCGACGGCACCGAGGTCGGTCTCCTCAAGTCGCTCCAGGAGGACGGGGTCTCCGTCGCCCAGGCCGCGGAGTCGAAGGAGCTCGCCGCCTCGATCGACGGGGCGGTGGTCGGGCGGAGCCTGAACGAGGGCGACCTGCTCTACGTCTCGATCCCCGAATCCGCCGCGCGGTCCTTCAAGAGGGAGGAGCTTTCCCCGGGGGAGCAGAGGGTGTTCGACGAGGTCCTCCGGATCCGTCGGAGGACGGAGCCGTTCTGGGGCCAGTAGCTCCTGCCGTCCCGCCCGCTGCGATCGCTTCGGCGTCCTCGGGGCCGCGGGAGACCAGGCGAGGAGGACCTCGGTAGACCCCAGCGCGGAGGAAGACCCCGAGGAAGAGGGCCAACGCTCCGATCGCTGCGAGGATCACGAGGGAGGCATCCACTAGAAGTCCGCCCACGCCGGCAAGTCCGGATCCCGAGGTGATGGTCTGGCGGAGGGTGAAGGAGATCGAGCCGCCGGACGCCCCCGCGTTCGTCCACTCGAGATAGAGAGGTCCGGAGAGGCGACCAGAAAAGCTCCAGCTGCCGCTGCTCTGATTGGTCCAGGTGGCGAGCGGCTGGAGGAAGGGAGCGCACGGGAGTCCACCGCCGCACGAAGGTCCGGCCCCCCAGGGCCACGAGACATTGAGATCGACCGTCGATCGCCAGGTGAGCAAGAAGGTCGCCGACGCGTTGACGGGGTCGATCGCGGGGGACGATCCAGCGGCCTTTGCCGGGGCTGGCTCGGGCAGGCCGGTGAACGTGTGAACGCTGGTCGACGGACCGGGGGCCGCCGGGAGGTAGAGGGACGCGAACGTTCCAACGGTAAGCGTGAGGAACGCCACGCCGATCACCACCAGCCCGGGCCGCACGACCCTCGGACGCCCGGCAAATCGGAAATACACTTCGTCCCGGAGGAGGTCCCCTCGAAACGGTCGTTTTTCGTCCTGCGTAAGCAGAGGACGGCCTAAATACGCCCGAGCGAATGCATGCCAACCCGTGACAGGGTCTCCCCCGACCTACGAGGCCCCTTTGGGGGCCGCTCCGGCGGGTGAACGCCCTCGGTGCCCGCTCTGCCAGAGCCTCGGCCGCGAGACGGACCCGGGGACCGCGGAGACCCATTGCACCGAGTGCGGGCTCGTCTTCGATTCCCAACCCGTGGTCGCCGCGCCCCCTCTTCCGAGCGCCCCCGGCGGTTCGGACGGCAGCGGCCGAGGGATCGGCCCGTTCACCGCCCCGGGCGGAACGCGACGGCATCTCGGCTCCACCCTGTCGATCCGCCGCGACGGCCAGGGTCGCCCGCTCGGCTGGCAGAAGCGGTACGAGTTCCAGCACCTGCGCCGGGTGATGGAGCGGCAGACGTCCCGCGCGATCGAAGGTCCGCTCGAGCGCTCCCAGGCCCGCTCGGTGATCGCCTTAGCCGGTGACCGACTCGGACTACCCCCCCTTGTCCTGGCCGAGGCCGAGCGGGTGTTCGCGGCGGCCAAGGTCCGAGGGCTGTTCCGCGGCCGTAGTCTCCCGGCCAGCGCCGGCGCGGCGGTCTACGCCGCGTGCCGGCGGTACTCGATCCCCCGAACGCTGGGCGAAGTGGCACGCGCGCTCGGGGCACGCCGCTCGGAGATCGGGCGCGCGTTCAAGGTCGTCCACCGTGGCTGCGACACGCCGGTGCCCTCGCTCGGGGCCCGGGCGTTCCTGGCCCGGTACGCCGAGGAGCTCGCTCTCTCGCCCCGGGTGAAGTCCACGGTCGATTCGATGATCGACCGAGCGAACGAGAACGCCGAACTCTCCGGTCTCTCGCCGCACGGCCTCGTCGCCGCCTTGATCTACTTAGCGGCGGAGCGCTCCGGCGAGCGCCGTTCACGAGCGCAGGTCGCGCGGGTGGGCGCGGTGACCGAAGTGACGCTCCGCTCTACGAGCCGACTCGTTGAGCGGTTGCTCGGTTCGGACGAAAAAACGTGAGCCGGGTCACTTGAGCAGGTGGTAGCCGGCCGCCTTCTCGCGGACCTTGCGGCGAGCGAAGCCCTTGGTCTGGAGCTCTTGGAGGGCGTTCATGACCATCGTCTTGGGGAGCTTGGTCGACTGGGTGATCCGTTCGGCGGTCCCCATCTTCTGTTCGGAGAGCATCGCCATCTCCTTCATCGCCTTGTAGACCTTGACGCCGTTGCCCGACAGCTCGTCCTCGATCCCCATCCGCCGACCCGGGCGCGGCGAGCTGGGTTCGGTACTTAAGCGAGCGGCGGTCGCGAGGCCCTCGGGAGCTCGGAGGATGGGGAACCATTGACCGAAGCCCGGATCGTCTGGGACCCTCGCTTCCTCGCCTACGATTTCGGACCGCAACATCCCTTCACCGAACGATCTCGCGGTCTCGCGGTGGAGCTTCTCCGGCGACTTTCGGAGGGAGCGAGCGTCTCGTGGGAAGAGCAGGTCGATCCCCTCTCGCGCGAGGAGCTCGAGCGTTTCCACCGCCGAGAGTACATCGACCTCGTTGAACGACTAAGCGCCCGAGGGCAGGGCGAGCCACTCGACGCAGGGGACACCCCGTCGTTCCCCGGGTGCCACGAGGCCGCCGCCCGCATGGCCGGAGGCACGGTCGCGGCCGCGCGATGGGCGATGGGCGGGGCGGGCCGTCGCGCGTTCCAACCGGGCGGCGGACTGCACCATGCCCACCCCGATCGAGCGAGTGGGTTCTGTATCTACAACGACCTCGCCCTCGCGATCCGGTACGCCCTCGACGGACCCCTGCACCTAGCCCGGGTGGCCTACCTCGACATCGACGCGCACCATGGGGACGGCGTGATGTACGGATTCTACGACGACGGGCGGCTCCTGGACATCGATTTCCACCAAGACGGTCGTACGATCTTCCCCGGAACGGGGGCTGTGGGCGAAACGGGTCGAGGCGACGGCGCGGGACTCAAGGTCAACGTCCCGTTGCCTCCGGGCGCCGGCGACGAAGCGTTCCTACCGATCTTCCATCGCGTCGTGCCGGAGCTCCTCCGCTCCTACCGACCGCAACTCCTCGTCCTCCAGCACGGGGTCGACAGCCACGCCGGGGATGCTCTCGCCGGTCTCCAGTACACCCATCGCGCCTACGCCGAGGCCCTCCGCGTCGTCCTCGAGCTCGCCCATGAGCTCGGCGAGACACCGGTCCTCGTTACCGGGGGCGGGGGATACACGCCGGAGAACGTGACCCGAACGCTGGCCCGCGCCGGCCTCCGGCTCTTCGGGTGTCCTCCTCCCTCCTTGGATCACCCGTTACCGGAGGGATGGCGGTCCGAGTTCCGCCTCCAGTTCGGTCAGGAGGCCCCCGCCGACTTTGGGGATTTAGCTCCGGTCTACCGTTCTCCGTGGACGGAGCACCGGACCGAGAAGCTCATCGAAGAGCTCGAGGAGGCCATGGGGCGAACCTTCCGGGCTCCCCGGGGTGCTGGATAGCGTATTGCGCCGCTCGCGGGCCCGGGGGCGCAAGACGACCGGGCCATCCGTTAGAGAATCCGTCCAAGCGTCGGTCGGTCGAGGAGTTCCATGTCGGTGGCCCGGATCCCGTCGGCGACACCTAGGGCGCCCAGGTGGTCGCTCGGCGCCCCTGCAGCCAAGCCTCGTACGGCGGCGCGACTGATCACCGTGGATGCGACTTCAGCGAGCCGCTCGGCCAATTCTTCGGCCAGCCAGTCAGCGCTCGGGGCGTCCGGGTTCTCTTCGTAGACCGACCAGAGTGTGTGGTCCCGAGCGAGCACGTACCGGAGGAATCCCGCGAGCAAGCGCTCGGCTGACGGGTCCAACGACGGGAGGTCGAGCGGTGGGAGGAAGGTGCCGAGATGACGCGCTACACCTCCCCCTTCGGCAACGGCGAGCAGCTCCCACCCCCCGGGGGCGGAGGCGAGGGCGACACGACCGTGGTCGGGGTCGAAGAACAACGGTAGGTCGGCGAGTCCCGCCTCCGCGGAAGGAGGCTCCCAGGGATCGAGCCCCGTATCGAGCAGGGTGTCCAGCTCTTCCTGAACCGCTTCACGGAGCTCGCTGTCCATGGACGCGGGGTCCATCCCGACACGACGAGCGTAGGCTCTAGCTCGGCGCTCGGCCTCGCGCCGATACGCCTCTAACGGCGCAACGGCGATCTCCTTCTCGATGGATGCGAGCTCCTCGTCGAGCCCCTTCGACGGCGTGGAGGTTGCGTCCGGCCAATCCGCGAGAGGTTCGACATTCACGCCGGGACAACCGAGGACGAGAGAGGCTTGAAGGCGGGCTCCGATGTGGACACCGACCGGAAAGCTCCGGCACGGGAACGGTCGCGCCCCCCGAACGGTGCACCGCTCCGAGGCGAGGAAGACGCAGGCGCCACCGTCCGGACGGCAGGGGAGCTGTTCGAATCCCTGGGACGCCGGGAGGAGATCGGTCTCGGGACGGATCGAAAGCAGCTGGTGCGCCTCTACCGCGGAGACCGCGGGAGAGCCGTAGCAGCAGAGCGCGCATCCCGGACGGCAGGCGAAGTCGAACCCGTCGAGCAAGGTTCTGTCGAACGGCGTCTCGGCCGGCTGCATCGGGGCCGGCCCAAGCGGACGGCGGCCTATACGCTGAGTGCGGAGGGGGAAAGGCGGAACGAGAGGCGCTTCGATTCGCCCCGCCCGCAACCGGTCTCCGGTCCTGCCGTGTGGTTCTGCGGGCTTCAAATAGCCCGCCTCGAGGATTCTCTACTCCACAAACGTGACGACCCACGTCGAGCGGAACGGTCAGGAGGCGGAGCCGACGGTCCTCGTTGCACGGGGAGAGGTCGCCGACGCCAAGCGCCCCTCGAACCGTGCGAAGTTGCTCCTCAGCCTCCGGCAGTTCCTCGGGCGTCACCCGGTCCTTCTGCTGTTCTTCCTCACGCCGGGCATCCCGGAGTACCTATCGGGCTCGAGCCAGCTCCGGGGACTGCTCGTCGCCCCCCCGGTGTTCTTCATCTTCCTGGCGCTGAACGGCGCCCTGTACACCCCTGGTGTTCTGCTGATTCGCGAAGCGGCTGTCCGGTGGCGGAAGGGTTGGCTGACGGTCTTCGTTCTCGGCTTGGCGTACGGCCTCTTGGAGGAGGGCGTCGCGCTGAGCACCCTGTTCAACCCCAACGCCGGGGTCGTCGGAGTGCTCGGCGGCTTCGGGCACTGGATGGGCGTCAGCTGGGTGTGGGCGACCGGAGTGCTGCTCGTCCACGTCGTCTTTAGCGTCTCCCTCCCCCTTCTGCTCCTCGGACTCGCCCTGCCCGAGACCCGGGGCCGGCCGCTGCTGACCCGGCGCGGTTGCGCACTCGCTTTCGCAGTTCTCGGAGCCGACGTCGCCGCCCTGCTGGCGATAACGGCGGGGGGCGCCCACTTCTGGATGGGGTGGCCGACCCTGGCGGCTTCGATGCTCGTGATCCTGGCACTCGTGATCGCCGCGTACCGGATTCCCAAGAGCTGGGAGCGCCCATCTCACTCGGCCCTCCCGAGCCGCCGCACCGCCGTGCTCGTCGGAGCCTCTCTGTTCCCGGCGATTCTCCTGAGTCAAGCGGCAGGCGGACTGGTGGGTCTTCCCGCAGTGGGCGTCGTAGCGGCGGTACTGGCCGTAGAGGCCGGCTACTTCCTCTGGACTTGGAACCACCTTCGATCCCCGGGGGCCGAAGGGGTGCAGATCGCCTTCGCACTAGGGCTCCTCCTCCCTCTCGCGGTGATCGGCCTTCTGGTCGGATTTCCGGTCGAGGTCGACCTGCTGGGGGTCGTCCTGATGGCGTGGTTCTTCCATACCCTCCTGCGGAACTATCGACGGGCGAAGTCCGGCCACGCGCTCCGATCACCTTCTGCGACCTCCGCAGGAATCTGAGTGGTGGGCCGAGTTGTGCCCCTCGGCACGCGGGGCCCGAAAATGCGGCCGCGAGGCCTATCCCTCGGACGCCGCCGTCCGCAGTCCCCCCCTTGCTCGGGCGCGACGGTGTGGGCCCGGGACGGCGGTCCGGGACCCTACCGCGCGTACGTCGAATCGGAAGAACAGGGCGTTCGGGACGGGATGCGGCCAGTAGGGAGTGGTGGGTCGGAACCCGATCCGGCGGTAGAGTTCGGCCGCCGTTGTCATTCTTGGCAGCGTGTCCAATACTACGGATCGGTACCCGACGCGCCGCGCCTTGTGTAGGAGGGCGAGAGTGAGGCGCCGCCCGACGCCGCCTGCGCGCGCGGAAGGTCGCACGAACAACCGCTTGAGCTCGGCGACGCCCGCCGTGTGGCGCCGCATCACCACGCAGCCCACCGCTCGCTCGCCGGAGAAGGCGAGGAACATGGCACCGCCGGGCGGAGCGTACTCGCCCGGGAGCGAGTCGATCTCCCTCTGGAACCGGTGCAGCCCCCGCTCGAGGATCGACGTCTCGAAATCGGTCACCTCGCGATGAACGCGCATCCATCGCAGGTACTCTCGAAGCAGGCGCCGAACCTCCCGTAGGTCCTGCTCCCTCCACGCCTCCCGGACCCGCAGGGTCCCTTGTCGCCCTTCGGACGAGTTCGAGGCGCTAGGCTGGCGAGCTCGTCGAGCCCTCGGCCGCGCGCGTCGACCGCGGCTATCGGCTGGGTTCGACTCTCCCATCGGCTACGGACCGCTCGCGCGGAGCCACTGGTTCGCCCTCGAAGATGGCGTGGAGTCCCCCCGCGGGGAGGACGCGCCGAAGCCGGAAGTCGGCCTCGGCGAACAGCCCTCCCATCTCGGCGCGCGTCCGCTCACGGCCGCCGAGCGAGATCATCATGTTGAGGTCGAGCAGTTTGGAAAGGTGGGGCGCGAGCGTGGCGGGGACCTCCTCGTCGATCACGAGGAGCTTCGACGAGGGGCCGGCCGCGGAGCGCACGGTCCGAAGGATCCTCGTAGCCTCGGCATCCGGCCAGTCGTGAAGGATGCAACGCAGCACGTAGGCGTCCGCGCCGGACGGCACCTCCGTGAAGAAGCTCCCGCCGACGACGGAGCACCGCGCGTCCACCCCCCGGGCGGCGAGCAGCGGCGCCGCCCCCGCCACGACCTCCGGGAGGTCGAACAGGGTCCCTCGCACCCGAGGGTATTGTGCGAGCACTTCGGCGAGCAGGGCCCCGTGGCCTCCGCCGATGTCCGCCACCTCGGAGAAGTCTCCGAAGTCGTACGCCGACAAGATCGCGTCGACGCTCGACAGGGAGCCGCTGGTCATGGCAGCGTTGAACAAGGCCGCCTCGTCGGGGTGGGTGGCGAAGTACTCGAAGGAGGTCCCTCCGGTGACCGCCACCATCGCGGGCTGGCCGGTGCGGACAGCGAACTCCAAGCTCTCGCCGGCCCGGGCGCGGTACGGCCGCAGCACGAAGCGGACGAACGGCGCCACCGAGTCCGGACGGTCCGTGCGCAAGCAGGCCCCTGCGGTCGTCAATCGGAACACGCGGCTCTCGACTTCCTCCGTGATGCCGACGACGGTCAAGGCCCGCAACAACCGGTAGAGCGACGGGGGATCGACCTTGAGCTGCTCCGCGAGCTCCTCCGACCGGCCAGCGCGGTCGCCCAGGACGTCGGCGACGCCGAGCTCCACGAAGGCGCGGAGAGCGTCCAGCGACAGTCGGTGCTCGAAGATCGTCATCCGAAGTCGCGCCGCGGGAGAGGACGTTGGGCCCACCGGCGCCTCGGCTCGGTCTTCCTGTGGCATGGGTTGCCGTCTGCGAGGCCGGCTCGGTACGTAACAGTTGGTTCAGGTCGCGCGCTTCCGCCGCTCGGCGGCTGTGGGCCGCCGCCCCACGGTAATCCAAATACCGTCCGGGTCTCGTACGCTCGCCATCCACCCCTCGGTGGTCCCGGGATGCCAGCCGGTCGCTCGTCCGCCGTGCCGCCGCAGTTCGGCGTAGACCCGCTCCAGCTTCGCTCGGCTCGCGACGCCGAGCGTGAAGTCGAGATGGTCGAGGTTGGCGCCGGGGTGGTACGCGCCACCGAACCGCGATCCCTTCGGATACCAGTTGAGCTCGAGGAGGCGCCGCGAGGAGGGATCCCGCAGCCGGACCCATATCCCCCCGCCCCAGCCGCGCGTATCGCCCCGTCGCACTTCACGCAATCCGAGGGCCTCAGTGTAGAACCGCACTGATCGAGCGAGGTTCGTTACTCGCAGGCCAACTTGTTCGAACCGCATCGTTCGACCCGTGCCGCCCGACATCGGCGGTAGATTTACCGCTCACCTGGGGCCGACCACAACGTCCGGAGCGAAAGGAGGGAACTTACCCACGTCGGCGAGGGTCTCGAGCGAGAGGTGCCCGGGCCGGTCGACACGGACGGCGAACAGAGTGCCGGCGGGTCCCGGAGGCGGGGCTCGGTCACCCCGCCGACGGTCCGCGGCCGGGAGGCGCCGAGCGTTGCTCCGAGGAGGCGGGCGGGGGCGCCCCTGGCTCGCCAGACTCCGTCAAGTCGCCAACGCGCGAAGGGTTCGAGGTGGCGAGCTCGGCGGCCGGCCTTGCCTCCCGGGTTGGTACCGTCCGTCGTTCGTCCGGTTCCCCGGGCGCAGCGCCGGTCCGCGAGTAATAGTCGAAAGCGGGCGCGGCCGCGAAGGCGAGCGCGTAGTAGAGCAGCCAGACGAGGAGCAACGCTGACGGCAGGCTCAAGTGCACCGACGGGAGGTACCAGTACCGGTACACGCTCACCCCGAGGACCCCGAACAGCGCGAGCGATACCATCGACTCGAACCACGACCCCCGTAGCGACCCCGCGAACGCCGCGGAGCGCGAGGGGCGGCCCTCGCGGGTCTTGGGCGTCCGTACAAAACCGATCCGTGCGCCGAACGCCGCCCGGATCGCGGCGGAGAGGTCGTTGATCTTGATCGCGTACCAGAAGCCTAGCACGCCGACGACATCCGAGTAGCCGACGTCGGTCGACGAGCGGAGCGCCACCCGGAGCTTCAGCACGCCATCGAAGAGGAGGAGGACCGGAGCTGCGGAGACGAGGGCGAGCTCCGAGAGGCTCCGCACGGAGAGAAAGACGCCGAACCAGGAGGCGACGACCACGGTCGCGAGCGCCGCTGCCACGCCGAGGAGGAAGAGCCCGTCGATCCAGAAGACGCGGCTCATCAGGAAATCCGTCCGCTGACGCTGCGACATGTGGAACGGCACCAGGTTGCGCTGGTTCATCCGGAGCATCTGCCAGCCACCCGTGGCCCAGCGACGGTGCTGCGACCGGGTGGCGCTCATCGAGGTTGGGGCGAGCCCCCACCCCAGGGTCCTCGGCAGGTAGACTCCTCGCCAGCCGCGGGCGAGAAGTCGGATCGAGAGTTCGGCGTCCTCCGTGACGCAGCTCTCCGACCAACCGCCCGCGCCCTCGAGCGCGCCCCGGGCCACGAGCCCCATCGTCCCGCAGAAGATCAGCGACTGGGCCCGGGCCCGCACCGGCTGGACGACCCGGTAGAAGTACGCGTCCGCGAGGGCGTACCAGCGAGCGAACGACCCGGGTGGGGCGTTCCGGTACGCCTGGGGGGTCTGGACGAAGCCGACCACGCGGGAACGGAAGGCGGGCACCGTCGCCCGCAGGAAGGCGCGGTCGACGATGTAGTCCGAATCGACGATGGCGATCAGCTCTACTTCCGGGGGCAACGCGCGCAGCCCGTCGTTCAGCGCACCGCCCTTGAAACCGCGGCGGTTGGTCCGATGACGATAGTCAATCTGGTGGGCCCGGCAGTACTCCCCGAGGGTCTCCACGGTCCCGGCCTCGGTGGAGTCGTCCAGCAGCTGGACCACGAACCGGTCCCGCGGATAGTCGAGAGCGATGATCGACTCCAAGCAACGGAGCACGACCTCCGGCGGCTCGTTGTACGAGGCGACCTGGACGGCCACGAACGGATACCGCGGCGGCGCGGTGGCCCCCGGCTCGCTGTGCGTCACGGGGGTCCGTGTACTTCCGGCGATGTACTCGACGGTGTAGAACTGGTAGGCAAGGAAGAGCAGGAGCCCAAAGATCTCCACGATGAAGAGCACCGCCGCCAAGACCCAAGCGAACAGGCTCGACGAGCTCAGAACGATCAGGATCGTGAAGCCGAAGAGGCCCGCAGCGACCAGGATCAGTCCCAGCCAAGTCGCGATGCCGGAGAGCGTCCAGCGGGACGAGCTGCTCAGCCAGCCGACGAGGGCGCCGAGGAACAGCGCGACGAAC
Organism: Thermoplasmata archaeon; assembly: GCA_022750195.1. GTDB lineage: Archaea > Thermoplasmatota > Thermoplasmata > Lutacidiplasmatales > UBA184 > Lutacidiplasma. The sequence goes on from JAKIWE010000001.1 coordinate 301,633, forward strand.
ACGGCGAAGCCGCTCGCGTGGAGGCTCGACCAGTAGTGGAGCACCTCGAGGCCGTACGTGTGGGCGGGGCCAACCAGCCAGGCGGGAAGGATAGTGCCCAGGTGGGCGACGCCCGGGGTGGTGGCTCCCCCCGCCCGCGCGAAAGGTAGGGGAACGTTGGAGGTCACGCCGACGATCCACGCCGCCGTCACCCGCTCGAAGGCCAGCGTCGCGAGGGCCACCGCGATGACGGCCGTAGCCATTCCGAGGAAGACACGGCCGAACGCGGTCACCCCTTCGCTCTTGAACCAGTGCGACCGGGCCCCGGCATGTCGAGGCAGCGTCAGCCAGCCAAGGGCGACGAGAATGAGCCCTCCCAGCGTCCAGTCCGACGCGGCTCGAAGCGAGAACCCCTCCCAGGTCTCGGTCCCCGGGGTCAGCCACCGGAACGTGGCCGCTTGCGCGACGAAGTGGAGCAACAGGGCGAGGAGATTCGCTTCCCATCCGGTCATCTTGCTCCTCCCTCCTTCGGTCCGATCGACTCGGCCCGCGGCGTCGCCGCCGCTCGCCTCCCTCGCTGGGGCCGGGTCCCTCCGGCTACGTGAATCGCCGGCGACCTAGGATATGAAACCGAGGCCGGGCGGGGGACCAGTGTGTAACCCGGTCCGGGCGCGTCTCCCCCGGTAGCCGCCCGGTCGGCGACCGACCGGTTACTTGGGCGGGGTAGAGGGAAGCTGGCCGGTCCGCTCGAGGGCCTCTTTCAGCTGGCGAAGCCGTCGGGAAAGGATCACGGCCGTGGCGATCATGCCAGCGGCGAGCGCGACCATCGATCCGATGAAGGCGATCGAGAGAAGCAGCGCGACCTGGAAAAGCCCGCTCGGGAAGGAGAAGCCGCTGCTCCCGTTCCCGCTTCCACCGTTGTTGCCGTTACCGTTGCCATTGCCGCTGTTCGAGGTGACCGTGAGCGTGGTCGAAGCCGAGGTGTGGCCCGCCGGGCTCGAGCTGTCCGCCACGTCCAGGTGGATGTTGAAGCTGCCCGTGGACGAAGGCTGACAGTTGAACGGGTACTGCTGGGAGGAGATCATGACCGGATTGGACGTAGGGGCGCAGTTGCTCGGTGTGTTGTTGAACCAGAGGAAGTAGGGCGCCATCCCCCCCGACAACGCGACGCTCCCGCTCGTCTGTGAATTCGCAGAGACGGAGCTCGGCTGGAACGAAAAGCTAGTAATGCTAACCTGAGTGGCGGCGGGCATCGCGAGCGCGCGACCCACGACCGGCGATGCGACGATTCCGCCGATCGGTCCTGCGATGAAGAGAGTCAGCAGCGCGGTGAGGGCCAGCGCCCCGCACCGACGTTGGAATACCGTACGTGTCCTTGCTCGGCGGTCCGCCATTGCGTTCAAGTGTCGGGGTTTGATATTTCAACATTCGGCGAAGCGTGCAACGTCATCGGTCCGTGGAGGTCCTCATTCCGGAGCCACCTCGGGTTACGGGCCGTCGAACGCCGATCACGGTCGGTCGCAGTCGAGGTCACATCGCGTTCCTGTCGCTGACACCGCGCGTTCCCCGCACTCCGTAACGACGCGTTCCGTCGACAGGCTCGTCGACACGGTTGGACAAAAGAGCCACGGTCACCTGTCGCCCGCGCCGAGCCATGGGACGGACAAGTCCAAGGCCTGTAGGAGCATGAGCCGGCGCCCGGTTCAATGATAAATTCGATGATACTCAGTACCGACGCGTGAGCGCCAATCCCATGACCAGCAGTTCGGTCCACGCCGACGTGCTTCACCGGCTTCAGGATAGGAAGTCGGGAAGCAAGACCTGGGACGAGTTCCTCTTGGATCTACTGGAGGACTACGACCCTCCCGAGTGGATCGCCGAGATGGATCGACGGAGGCGTCGAGGTCGTGACGTAACGAGGTTGTCCATCGAGCGGACGCATGCGGAGCTCAAACGCCAGGGCCGATAGGCCGTGCCGGAACGCCACGTATTCCGAGAGGCAGCGTGGAACGAATTTCGTAGGCCTCCTGCGGAAGTTCGTGAACAATTCGCGTAGGCCATCTAGGGCCTGCTTTTCCAGCGGTTCCGACCCGGCCGGGACTGTCGCGTCAAGTGGCTTCGCGAGACTCCAGGGCTCGGGCGTTGTGACTCGACGGTTACTTCGAACTAGGGTCTTGGATACGGCCGACCTTGTGATCCCATTCGATCCAGTTGTAGACCGGCGCCTCAACGTTGGTCTGCCAGAGTAAGGCATTGAGTTCGCCTCGATGCTGGAGTTCCTCTTCCACCAAATGCCACAGGGCTTCTCGTATCGGAATGTGACAATCGTGGCTAGAACCCTTGCCCTTTTCCCTGAAGATCGTACGAGAGAGGTCGGCCTCGGTCAGCTCCTTCATGACCCTCCGGATCTGGGTCTGAACATACGCCTCGTCCTTCCTGAGGACTTCGATCGAGGGCGGGGCGTCGGGGTCCCCGTCCTGCGGCGGAAACTCAAACGTGGCGATGCCTTTCATCCAGAAATAGAGTGCGCCTTGAGAGTGCGCAAAGATGTCGAGGAGCGAGGGGTACGATGCACCACGATCCCTGGTCAGTTCTGCGGTGGGTAGCTTCGCGAGCGTCTCGATGTAGCCTCGGCGGGCGTCGGCGAGGTAGTCGAACCACGCACGAATCGACTCGAGCTCCGAAACCATCGATACACCGAACGAAGGCTCGCTGACTAAGCCGAGCCCTTGATCAACGCCCCGAACGACTGCTTGCGCTTGATCTTGCCGTGCTCCACCTCGAAGATGTCGATGTATCGGACGGAGAGTGAGCTTCCGTCCTTCTTCGTCACGTGAGCCGTTCCTTCAGCGACCACGACGTTGTTCTCTTCGGTAAGCCGATGAAGCACGTTCCGGAGGTCGTCGTCTCCGTAATTCTTGATGTGGGCATCCTTCCCTCGGGTAACTGCCCCTGAGGCGGGTACCCCGTCGCCCCACTCTACCCATTCCACATCGTCGGCCAGCAATGAGCCGAGCTTCGATTTGTCAGCGGTGGCCAGGTAGGTCTCGATGAGCTGCTTGTTCGGGCTCAATCCCGCCATGACCACCTGCACCGCCGGCCTTCATTATGTACGCACCGTGCCCTCGAAACCAAGACAGTTGGACGGCAAGAATCGGCGACGGTGACGCCAGGATCTTGAGTCCACCCCCACGGTACAGAAACTACCCCCGGAATCCTGATGCCCGCCCGAGGCGACACGAGATTCACCATGGGATAGCCCCCGACGGAGTCGAGTCTTAGCCCCGAGCGGATCTGCTAGCTGCCACAGAATCAAGGGGATACAATCCACGGGCGAGAGTATTCTGCGCCACGAGGATAGGTAACGTAATTTTGCACTGTCTCCCGCCATTGCTCGTCCCAGCCGCCCCGTAAAGGTACGGCCGACCCGGAGATCCGCAGTGCCCAGAAATGTTCGGGGCGCAGGCCCGTCAGAGCCCGGACCGTCCACAGATCCTTCGAGGCAATGGGTCTCGACGAGAAGCTACTGCCCTCCGTGCCCTTCTATAGCGACGCCGCAATCGCTGGGGTCGGGGAAGTTGGTGCCGGATTGCGACAGTGTCCACGAACAGCTCGATCGGTTCGCGAACGCTGAAATCCGTGTTGGGACCCTCCCGTCATGGACCCGTGTCCAAGGTAGAGTCGCCTGGACTGTCTGGAGAGGGCCCCTAGACATGCTCGGTGAAGCTTGGGTCTTTTTTTTATCGAAAGGTCCGAGCTGGGCATCCGGGCCCCCCGGACGGTCCGCCAGGGGAGGTCTTTGTCTGTCGACCCGAGGACCATGCCGCCGACGCTCAGAGCCGGCTCCTGACACTGCTGTACCTGCCGATCGAGTAGGCAATCGACCTTGTCGGAACGCTCACTTGACCCAAGGGACCCATTGAGTGACGATGCCCCTTTGGATCGAGGTCAGTCGCAGTACCCGATGGCCCTCTGACGCGTTCGAACAATAACCCCGAGCGGACTCGAACCGCCTACGTCCCCCGGTTCCGATTCCGGCGGCCGCGGTGCCCTAGGTTGCAACGAACATTGCGGGGGAGTCGCTAACGACGGAGTCCCACCTACCCCCTAAGTACGTAGCACGATTCCTCGAGGCCAGAGCAGGCCCCCAATCAGCGATTGGAGACGGAGTGTGTGGAAGGCTCCATGGTTTCAGAATCGGAGGTGAGGAGGCGATTTACGCCAGTAGGGACCCTGGATTCCATTCTCGAGGAGGAGCAGGCTCGAGAACGGTGGTCGGACAACCGTCATCTTGTTCACTACTTACCCCTCGGGGTCGTCACTGCGGGAGCCGGGTCGTACCTCATCCTTTGGCACCCCGGGATCAGTGTGACAGCCGGCATCGAACTGGGCCTGGGCTATTGGGCTATCGTTGCGATTGGGAGCGTCATCCTGGTGCGCGCGTGGAGGTTTCGCGGCCCCCCCCGCTGATAGTCGGTGACCTGACCCTACTTCACGCGCGGCATGTCGAAAAAGCGCTGGGTAGGCGCTCCTCATTTGGGACGTGGGCCCTCTCTCGCCTTCGCGAAGCGAAGGCGTAGAAGGGGCTAAGGGACCGCCCCGGTCGGATCCGAGCCATAGCCCCGAGCGGATTCGAACCGCTGTCGCCGGCTCCAAAGGCCAGCATGCTTGGCCACTACACCACGGGGCTGTCAGCGCAACGGAGGACCGGGCGTAATAAACTCGCGGAGTCCGATGGCGTGGACCGAGGAGTGACCCCTTCGAGGAGCCTCGCTCACGTCTGGCTGTGGGGACGGCTCTTGCGCTGAAGGTTCGTGCTTGGCCACCCACCCTACTGGGAATCACGCCGCCGGGGTCGCAGAGGCCTTTGCCGGAGCCCGGTTCGGCCGCACCAAGACGAGGAGGGGGAGCAGCGCAAGACAGAGTAGTCCGGTGAGGAGCCAAGCAATCAAGTAACCGTGCAGGGCCGCCACGAATCCAAAGCCGATCGCGAGCCCTCCGCCGACCATCACTTGGATCGAGTTGATCACGGCGACCCCCAACGCCAGCCCTTCCCCTTCGCTCTCCGGGAGGTAAGCCGGGATCAGGTAGAGCACGGCGAACACCATCCCGTCCACGAACCCGAGGACCGCGAACAACGGCCAGAGGACCCACAGCGGCGCGAACGGAAGACCGAGGACGAGGATGCCCGTGGCGGCCCCCAGGATCCCGATCATCCATCTCCGATCCCATCCACGCTCGGCCAACCACCCTCCCACAGGCCCCCCGGGGAAGGAGATCACGACGGTCAGCGCGGAGAGCGCCGCGGCGGTCCCGATTCCCCACTCGGGGTGGACGTCGTGCGCGTATTGTACGAAGTACTGCGCGACCACATAGATCGCGGTCCAGAACCCGGTCAACCCGACGGACAACGCCCAGATCGAACGGGACCGCAGGACGACGCGACCGGTCGCGAGAACGGCGCTCACCGAGCGACGAACGCTCGTCGCGACCACCGGGGGAAGGACCCACGCCGCGATTGCGGTGAGCAGCCCGAGCACGAGACCGCCCACCCCGAGCGTGACCGGCCAGCCGAAGGCGGTGCCCGCCGCAGCCCCCGCGAACAGTCCGATCGCGCCCCCCACGCTGAAGCCGCCGTTGTACAGCCCGACGATCGGTCCGCGGACGCCGGGCGGATAGTACGAGGCGATCAAGCTCAGCGCCGGTGAGAAGAAGAACGCCGCCCCCACCCCGGCTCCGAAGCGCGCCAGGGCGAGCCAGGTCCAAGTAGGAGCCAACGCGGAAAGGGCGCAACACACCGACATCGCGGCGAGTCCCGCCAGCGAGACACGACGAGCGTCCCAACGGATCGAGGCGAGCCCCGCGGGGACCTGGAAGAGCCCTACGCCGAGAAGAAACAGCCCAAGAACGAGACCGAGCTCCGCCGTGCTGGCCCCGAGACCAGCTCCGATCAGGGGAAGGACGGCGCCGACATTGTACCAGTTGAACGCGTAGACGACACGAGCGACGAACAGCGCGGCCGCGGGTCGGGTCCGTTGACCCGGCGGGAGCACCACCTCGCGGCTCACCCCGAGAGGAGGCCACGTTGCTGAAAGTACCGCAAGAGGCCCTGGGCCGCGAGATCGTAGCTGGAGATCATCTCGCCCCGGCGCTCGTCCGGTGGGACCGCCTCCGCTGCGCGGGCGGCGGCCGCCTCGTACTCGCGCAGCACCGTCGCGATCGCCTCGATCTCAGGGCGAATCCTGGCTTCGGCCAGAGCGGCGTCGCGCCACCCGCTGACGGCCGCGCGGTACCGTTGAAGCTCCTCGGAGGCGTGGTCCCTCGCGCCGAAATGGCTGTAGAGCAGACGCTCGGGAGCCAACTCGCCCATGCGGTCGAGGCTGCCGAAGAGGAGCTCGAGGTCCAGGTCCGGTGGCGGGACGGCCGGCCGCGGCCGCCAGGAGCCGGCGAGGCGCACCCCCGCCGAGTCTCCGGTGAACAGCCCCCGCGATCCTGAGTCGAAGAACGACAGATGGTGCTTGGCATGACCGGGCGTCGCGATTGCTTCGAGGTGTCCGCCGGCGACCTCGAAGCTCTCGCCGCCCTGTAGGGCGATCAGGCGCTCGGAGGGGATCGCGACCATAGGCCCCCACAAGGCGTCGGCGGCCGGGCCCCAGGCCCGGCGCGCGCTCTCGACAAGGCGCTCGGGCGCGAGCAGGTGGCGGCGGCCGAGCTCGTGCACGTAGAACGTAGCTGCTGGCAGCGCCTCGACGAGGCTCCCCGCACCGCCGGCGTGGTCGAGGTGAATGTGGGTGAGGAACACGCGACGGACTTCCGGGGGCTCCACTCCGGCCGCGGAAAGGGCTGCGAGCAGCGAACCGTGGCACGTGGTCGGCCCGGTCTCCACGATCGAGTAGCCGTCGCTCTGGGGGACGAGGTAACTAGCGATCAGGCCGGGCTCTCCCCGGAAGCGGAGGTCGAGCAGCCGTCGACCGGAGCCGAGCTCCGTTACGACCGGTCCCGACGGCATGACGATCAGAACGGCGGCACCGACGGAATGCTCAGCACCGCGTAGGCGTACGCGACGAACGCCAGCGCCGCCGCGAAGCTCGCGGCCCAGACGCCGCGGTTCCACCGGTACACTTTCCGCCCGTCGAGCAGCCCGAACGGCACGAGGTTGAACGCCGCGAAGATCCCGTTGAAGAGGGCCAGGACGAGCAGGAAGTACGCCGCGGTCGCGTTGTGGGCGACGACGAAGACCACGGCGGCCGAAGTGGTGAACACCGCCCCCTCCGCCAGGTTCAGGAGCGGCCCGACGACGCTGGTCTTCCCCCACTGGCGCGCGTCGCCCATCCCCCCGATCATCGTCGCCCCCGGGAGCGCGAACAGGAAGCCGACGAAGGCCGTCATCACCGAGAGCAGAAGTCCGATCGGGGACATGCGGAACTCCGCCCAGAAGCCGTACCGCTGGGCCACGATCTTGTGCGCGAGTTCGTGCGCGACGAACCCGGTCGCCGCGACGGCCGCGGCCACGCCGACCGAGTACTCCAGCCCCGCGGTGCTCGAGCCGGTGCCGAGGAGGCCCAGGCCTCGTTGGACCAACGTGATGTCGAACGTGAGCACGACGTATGCCAGCAGGAGATGACCGATCTCGGTCGGGGAGGTCGTGATCCGTCGAGTGGGTCGCGGTGCGGCCCCCAGCACGTAGGAGGTCGAGCTCCATCCGCTCACGCCGCGACCTCCTCCGGAGCGGTGCCCCAGCGCCACACCGGCGGCCCGTCCGGCACAGCGGTTCTGTGCGTCAGGGCCCGGAGCAGCTCCACGCCGTTGGCGAGACGAGGCCCCGGTCGGCTGAAGTACGCCTCGTCGACCACCCAGATCCCGAGAGCCGGGGGCGCCGACGCCCAACGCGAGAGTGTGCCCAGGACCCTCAATTCGGCGACGGTCCGTTCGACCGGGAAGCTGCACGGACTCAGTACCAACAAGTCGGGTGCCTGCTGCGCCACATCCTCCCAGCTGGTGCGTTCGCCTACCTGGCCCGGGCTCGGTCCGAGATAGCTCCCGCCGGCGAGAGCGACCATCTCGGGAGCCCAGAGCCCCGCGAGGATAGGTGGGTCGAGCCACTCGAGCACCCCGACTCGGGGAGCGGGATCGAGCTTCGGGGGGGCGACGGAGGTGCGCTCACGCAGCTCCGCGGCCAGCCGAACCGCCTCGTCCGTGGCACCGATCGCCTCTCCGATGACCGTGACCGAGCTCCACACCTCCTCCAAACTCCGGGGCGTGAGCGCCACGATCGTAGGGTCGAGCCCGGTGGATCGACACGCGGCGGTGACCTCCTCCGGAGTGACCGAGCAGACACCGCAGAGGTCCTGGGTCAGGATCAGGTCGGGACGCAGGGACCCCAGCAAGTCAAGATCGAGCCGGTAGAGGCTCTCCCCCCTCGCCCTCGTCGAGCGCACCGTTCGGTCAATGGCTCCCGACGAGTCGTCGACCGCAGCTCCCCTCGCCTGCATGACGACGGGGAGTTGACGGACCTGCGGTGGGTAATCGCACTCGGCGCTTCGTCCCACGAGCTCGCGGCCCCGCCCTAGGGCGAACACGATCTCGGTGGCGCTCGGCAGCACCGAAAGAATCCGCACCGCCCTCTGACCCCTCCCTAGGCGGGCAAACTCGGGAGCGCGCTACTTACGTTTACGGGCCCGCTTGGCCGGCTGCTTCGGCTTCGGAGCCGCCTTCCGACGAGTGGACGATCGACGCTCCGAGCGTCTCCCCGGTCGGCGGGGCCTGGGAGGCGGCTCGGAGCCGGGGACCGGGGGAGGCGGAGCAGGAAGTCCGAGATGGTCCAGGAGAGCTTTCTCTCGTTCCCAGGTCAGACCCAGCGCCCTGGCCGCCTGTTTTTCGCGTTCGCCGACCGACTCGTTCCCTCCGAGCGCGGTGGCGACCCCGAGGAGGAACCGAAGCGACGGGTCGTCCGGGGCGGAGCGGAGCATCGTTCGAACCTCGTCACGCGCGGCCGACCACTGCTTCTCGGTCAGGAGCGCGGCCAAAAGATGCGCTCGGACGGTCGGCTGATCGTCGCGCTCACTCAGGAGGGAGCGGTAGACCCGCACCTCGCCGGCCACATCGCCTCGGGCTCCGAGTACGGACGCCTTCCCGAGTCGTGCGTCCACGTCGCCCGGATGGGCCGCCAGGATCTCGTCGAACGTCCGGTCGGCGTCCTCGCGGAGACCGAGGGCGAGCAGCGATCGTCCCATGCCGGCCTGCGCGGGGGTGAACTCCGGTTTCAACTGGAGCGCTTGGCGGTAGAACCGGAGGGCGAGGGCTGGCACGCCCCAGTTCATCCAGTCGCTCGCGCGCTCCATCACGAGGTCGAGCTGCTGCGCGCTCGGGAGCAGCCGGCCACGGTCGCGGGGCACCGCGGCGCGAGGTTCCTCGCCGAGGTAGATCTCGAGACCGAGGCCGCGCGCGAGTTCGAGGAACCGCTGACCTTCGACGAGCGTCCCACCCTTCTGCACCACGTCCGCACCGATGGCGAGCGGCAACCGTGCCGGAGAGAGGACGACGAGATGAGCCGGGGACGACCCGACCTCTTGGAACATACGCCCCACCTCCTCGAGCGAGACCCGGTTCGGGTCTTCGACGAACGCGAAGAGGAACCCGTCGCGGCTCTTCACCCAGAGGCTGTCGCCGACCGGTCGGACCGCCTCCATCTGCTCGCCGAACGCGTCGACGAGCCGGCCCACGAACTCGCCGAAGTTCGGGACCGCCATCGGCGGCCCATCGGACGGACGGTTATATACGTTGGACAATCGGTCCGCCCCGCGACCTTGCAGTTCGACGAGCTCGCGGCGTTTCGCCCGCGCCTCGAGCGTCTGCTCGCTCGCCAGTACGATCGGGAACGTCGACGGGCGGGCGCGCGCTTTGCCGAGGACCTGGCTGCCCTGCGGGAGTTCACGCTTCGGGGCGGCAAACGGTTCCGGGCGCTCTTTGTCCTCGCCGGCTACCACTTGGCGAGCGGGCGCGAGCCGTCGGTGGCGCTGGAGGCGGCCGCCGGCCTCGAGCACTTTCAGAGCTGGATGTTGATCCACGACGACATCATCGACCACTCCGAGGAACGACGCGGAGGCCCCACCTTGCACTGCGCGCTCGGCGCGAGGCACCGGGGCCGGAGCGGTCTGGGGGATTCGGACGCCTACGGTCAGGGGCTCGGCATCACCCTCGGAGACCTCGAAGAGCCGTTCACGGTCGCCAGCCTCCTCGCGACGAAGGTGCCGGAGCGACGGCGGCTCGCCGCCCTCGCGGAGTACGTCGACATGACGCGGCTCACCGCGTACGGGCAGGTCCTCGACATCCGCAACGGCTCGGTACCGGTCGACCAGGTCAGTGAAGAAGACGTCCTCACGGTGCATCGGCTGAAGTCCGCCGTCTATACGGTGGCCTCGCCCCTCAAGCTCGGCGCCCTCCTCGGCGGGGCACGCCCGGGATTGATCCGCGACCTGGAGCTGTTCGGCCTCGACGCGGGGACCGCGTTCCAACTCCGCGACGACGTCCTCGGTGCAGGGTTCAGCTCGAGTTCGATCGGTAAGAGCGCGAACGACCTCGTTGAGGGGAAGCGGACGCTGCTGGTCGTGCGCGCGTGGGCGGGAGCCTCGGCGGCGCAGCGCGCCGCACTCTCGGCCGTACTCGGGAACGCCCAAGCGCGGTCCGCCGCGGTCGAGTCGGCGCAGGGGGTCGTCCGGGCCACCGGCGCGCTCGCGTACTCCGAGGAGCTTATCCAGCGGCTCAGCGACCGCGCGCTCGGCCGAGTGCGACGCTCGTCGAACCTGAAGAGGTCAGCGCGTGCGCTACTGATCGAGATCGCGGACCGCCTAGTACGGCGGTCGGTCTGAGCAGCCCGACTACGACTCCGCGGCCGACGCGCCGCCCGTGACCACGCCGGCGGCCTGGAGAGCTTCGGACAATTCGCGTTGCATCGTCGTGTACCGCTCCTTAAGGGCGTTCTCTTGACGCTCGACCGCCTTGAGCCGGACCTCGAGGGTCTCCTTCTCCTCGGTGAGCAGGTCGATGACCTCCTGCCGGCTCTTCGCCTTCACGAGCAGGCTGCCGATCGGCCGGTAGAGCGTCGCCTCCTCGGCGAGCGTCTTGAGCTCCTCGAGTGTGTGGTTGGTCTCCCGCAGTTTGAGGTCGAGCTGTAGGCGCTGCTGACCGATCGACCCCAGGTCTTGCTGCAGGCGCTGGAACTGCTTGAGGTCGTTCTGGAGCTTCGCGGGGATTGCCACGGGCCGGCGACCGACGCTTCGGTGATAAGGCCTTCGGCGATTCAATCGACCGACGCGCGAGGGACCGGCTCCACGCCCACCAATTCCTCCGAACGGGTGGCGAGGTCGACCCATCCCAGGAACGTATTCACCGCCGCCCGGAGCGCCCCGGTATCGGCGGCGACCAGCCGCAGGGTGACCAGGGCACCGTGGCGAGCGATCGTCGCGGTGGAGCGAGGGACTTCCCGTCCGGCTTCGGGGGTAAGGGCCGCGTGAAGCCGCTCGGCGGAGACCGCCGACGGTCGGCGGACTTCGATCGTCGCGACCCAAGCGCCGCGCAAGGTCAACCGGCGAGCTCGGTCTCGAGGCGGTCGACGAGGCGCTCCGTCTTCCGCGCCGCGGCCCGGACATAGGCATCCGGAGCGAGCAGCGCGGCCACTTCGGCGGCCGAGAGGACCTTCATCACCCGCGGGTCGCCTTGCGCACGCTCGGCGAGGCTCCCCGTGGCGCCCGGTCCGGTCAAGGTCCGGATGATCTCGTGCGCATCCGAACGTGGCAGCCCGCGCGCGGTCAAGGTGAGCATGAGGTTCTCCGCCATGACCGCGCCTTCGGAGCTCTCTAGGTTCTCGGCCATCCGCTCGACGTTGACGTGGAGGTGCCGGAAGATCGTGGTCAACTTGACGAGGAGATCGTCCGCGAGGACGATCGCGTGCGGCAGGACGATCCGCTCGTTGGCGGAGTTCGCCAGGTCCCGCTCGTGCCAGAGGACCATGTTCTCGAGCGGCGGGAGCGCGAAGGCGCGAACGAGGCGGGCGAGCGAGCTGACGTTCTCGGAGACCGTCGGATTCCGCTTCTGGGCCATCGTCGAGCTCCCGACCTGCTGAGCCTCGTCGAACGGCTCCTGGACCTCTCCGATCTCCGTCCGCTGCAGATTGCGGACCTCGGTGGCGAGACGCTCGGCGGTGCCTGCGACGAGCGCCATCCAGTTGGTGAACTCCGCGATCCGATCACGTCCGACGACCTGCGTGGGGGCCTCGTCGGTACCGAGACCGAGCCGGAGCATGGTGGCAACCTCGACGGCCTCCGCGTTCGCGCCGAAACTCGAGCCGGTCCCGACGGCGCCCGACATCTTGCCGACCGCCAGGCGAGGGAGCAGTTCGTCGAGTCTCCGGCGGTGCCGCAAGACTTCGGCAGCCCCGACCGCGGCCTTGTAGCCGAAGCTGATCGGCACCGCGTGCTGTCCGTGCGTGCGGCCAACCTCGGGCGTCGCCCGGTGCCGCCGGGCGAGCGCAAGGAGCACGCCCGCGAGTTCGCTCAGGTCCTGGCGAAGGACCGCCGCTGCGGCTTTCATCTCGAGCGCGAGCGCGGAATCGGTGATGTCGGCGGACGTCGCTCCGTAGTGGACCCAAGCCCCCCCAGGCCCGGCGGCCTCCGCGAGCGCGCGGGTGATCGCCATCACATCATGGCGAAGCGTCCGCTCGAGCTCGTCGACATGGCTCAACCGGACCGCTCCGGAGCTCGCCGCGTGAGCGATGGCGTTCGCGGCCTCCTTCGGGATCATCCCGAGCTCGGCCTCGCTCTCCGCGAGCGCGGCCTCCACCTTGAGCGCCCGGGCCAGTCGGGCCTCCCGCGAAAACAGAGCGCGAACTTCGTCCCGACCGTACCGGAACTCCAGGGGACAGAACAGCGCCTCGCCCTCAGCGGTCACAGCGCGCGGACCCGGTCCCCGATATATTGGTGTGTCGGGGGGTCGTTCCCGCCTTCCCCACGGGGGACGTGAGAGCCATTATCTGAGCCCGCCCGGCTCGTTGCGTCGAGCACACCGATGCCACGGACCGTCGTTGCGTTGGGCGGCAACGCGCTCACCAAGCCCGGCGGCGAGCACGACTGGGCTGAGGCGGTCGAGCGGATGCGCCTCACCGCAGGCTCGCTCGCTCAGGTCGTCAAGGACGGCCACGAACTCGTGGTCACTCACGGCAACGGTCCCCAGGTCGGCGCCGCGCTCCGGCAGAACGAGATCGCCGAACGGGAAGTGCCCGCCCGGCCGCTGGCCATACTAAACGCGGAAACCGAAGGTCAGCTGGGCCTGCTCATCGCGCAGGAGCTTGCGCCGGCCCTGCGGCGGGCCGGCGTACCGCGGACCGTCCTGGCGATGGTGACGCTCGTGGAAGTTCGGCCCGGCGATCGTGCGTTCAAGCGCCCGACGAAACCGATAGGCCGATTCTACACCGAGGCCGAGGCCCGTCTCTTCCGCAAGCGTGCCTCGTGGGCGATGTCGTTCGATGGCGCGCGGGGAGGCTGGCGGCGTCTGGTACCCTCGCCCGTCCCGGTCGCGTGGGTCGAAGGGGAGGCCGTTCGCCGCCTGTTCGACGCAGGCATCGGCCGGCAGGTCGTCCTGGTCGCGGGGGGAGGCGGGGGCGTGCCGGTCGTTCGACGGCGCGATGGGCGTCTCGAGCCGGTCGATGCCGTGGTCGACAAGGACCTCACGAGCGCGCTCATCGCGGAGGTCGTAGGCGCCGAGACGCTCGTGATCGTGACGGACGTTCCAGCGGTGGCGGTCGGGTTCCAAAAGAGCTGGGAGCGTTGGCTCGGCGAGGTGACGTCCCGCGAGCTCGGCCGCCTCCTGGCTCAGGGTGAATTCGGAGCTGGGAGCATGGCGCCCAAGGTCGAGGCAGCGCTCCAGTTCCTACGCCGGGGAGGTCGTCGCGTGATCATCACCGACATCCCGTCCCTTCGTCGAGGGCTGCGCGGCGAAGCGGGAACTCGGATCAGCGCGCGCTAGGTGGGCGTCGCCCACGGCGAGCTCGGTCCAACTCGCCGACGAGTCGACGAACTCCGGAACCATACTGGAGCGCTCGCTTCGGCCGATTCGCGAGCTCCGCCGAGACGCCGAGTTCGAGAGCGGCCCGCCGGAGAAGCGGCTTACGGCCGCCGCTGTCTCGGTGCACGTCGGGCGAGAGCGTCCGCGTCCAGGCGAGCAGGTCGAGATCCAGGTACGGACTTGCGAGCTCGTGGCCGAGCTCACTCGCCCAGCGGCGAATCCACGGCCAGTCGACCTCGTGCAGTCGACGGAGGTCCGCCGCGGAGCGGGCCTGCGCCGCGGGTGGCGTTAGTCCCTCAAAGTGCGCGTAGCCGTGGAACAACTCGTCGGCACCTTGGCCGCAGAGGACGAGCTCGGTCGGAGCTGCGGCCACGGCGAGCGCGGAGGCGACCAGTACGCTCCGCGCGGGCTCGCGGACGGACTCCAGCTCGGTGGCCCAGCGCTCGAGCGCCCTCTCCACCTCCGTCCGGTCCACCAGGTGCTCGTGGAGGGGTAGGTCGAGCTGAGCGGCCCCCGTTCTGGCGGCAGTGAGGTCGGGGCTCCCCCGCACCCCCATCACGACCAACTGAGGGGTCGTAGAGGGGGGAAACGCTCGCGCCACCGCCGAAGAATCGAGTCCGCCTGAGTAGAGGAGGGAGGTCGGCGTGCCGGGCGGGACCAGGTTTTCGACGGCCTTCCGTAGCAGCCGGGCCAGCTCGGCGGCTTCGTTGGCGAGCGGAGCGGGGTCGTCGATGGGCGGTCGCTGCACAGCCGCCGATGCCGAGCCCCGCGGAGCCTTAATTCGACCGGGTCTCCCGTTGTGGCTATGGGGGGGAACGGTGGTCCGCTTGCCGACGCTTCCCCGACCTTGGAGCACGGACGCCGCCGCGCGGTCTTCGTCGACCGGGACGGCACCCTCAACCCAGACTTCCACTATCTGGCCGACGCGGAACGGCTGGAAGTCTACCGCGGCGTCCCGGAAGGAATCCGACTGCTCCGCGAGCACGGCTACCGCGTCATCTGTGTCACGAACCAGTCGGGTGTCGGGCGTGGTTACTACCGGGCCGAAGACGTCGACAAGATCCACGCACGGCTCAATGCGATGTTGGCGGCGAAAGGCGCCTCGATCGATGCGTTCTACTATTGCCCGCACACGCCCGAGGCTGGGTGCGCCTGTCGGAAACCGGGGACCGAGCTGTTCACGCGGGCCGCGAAGGACTGGTCGCTCGAGCTCTCCGCGAGCGCGATGATCGGGGACCGCGCTCTCGACGTCCTGGCGGGTGAGCGGTTAGGACTGCTCACGGTCTTTGTCCCCCAACTCGGTCACGGCGCGGAGGCTCGAGCCGAGCTCATCTCCGCCGGCCTCCGGCCGGACATCTCGGCACCGTCGTTCCGTTCCGCGGTCCAGCGCGTCCTGTCGCTCGGCTGAGTCCCTCCGGAAGCCTTTTCCCCCGTCCGCGTGCCTCCGGGTCGAGGGACCCGAGTGGTTCTTTCATTCCTTCTAGCTGTCGTGGGCGTCGGGCTCACCGTCGCCCTCGCGCTGGGGGCGGTGCGTGCGGGGGCGCTCACTTCGCTCGCCGGGGCGATCGCCACGATCTTCGGGTCGGTGATCGTGGTGCTCGGCGGCTTTGCGTTCCTCGCGCTCCTGGTTCTTTTCGTCGTGAGCAGCGTGCTCGCGACCCGGTATGGATTCGAAGAGAAGCGGCGGAAGGAGGTGCAGGAAGGCACCCACGGCGAGCGGGGCGTTGCCAACGTACTGGCCCACATCGTCGTTCCCACCGCGTTGGTTCTGACGGCGTGGGCGTCGCCGGTAAGCCTCTCGGCCCCGGTCCTGGCCGTCGTCTACACCTCGGCGCTGGGGTTCGGCGCGGCGGACACCTTTGCGAGCGAGTTCGGTGTCCTCTCCGGAGGCGCGCGCAGCATCCTGACCGGCAAACCCGTCAAGCCCGGAACGAACGGCGGCGTCTCACTGGTCGGGGAGCTTTGGGCGTTCGTCGGCGCTGGGGCGACGGGGGTCGTGGGACTGGTGCTCTTCTACGCCACCCGAGCGCCCGTGCCGGCGCCCGCGACCTTCCTCGTGGTCGGAATCGTCGCGGGGTTCGCAGGTTGCCAAGCCGACAGCATCATGGGCGAGGTCCTGGAGAATCGGGGGTACCTGACCAAGGGCACAACCAACTTCTTCGCCATGCTCGCGACGGTCGTCTTGGCACTAGCGTTGCTCGCGTTGTTCGGGGTCGCTCCGTGAGCCGTCGGCACGAGCATCGGGGGGCGGTCGTCCTGCTCTCGGGCGGAATGGACTCTGCGACCACCCTAGCGATCGCCTTGGGAGAGTCACGGCCGGTGCACGCGCTCACGTTCCTCTACGGCCAGCGACACCACCGAGAGGTTCGCTCGGCGCGGGCTCTCGCGCGACACTACCACCTACGTTCGCACGAGGTGGTCCGGCTCCCGGTCGCGGGGCTCCTGCCCTCGGCGCTCACGGACCCTCACCGGCGACTGCCGACCGCGCGCGCGGGACGGGGTAGGATCCCGGCCACGTACGTGCCGGCCCGGAACACGGTACTTCTCGCGCTGGCCCTCGGGTACGCGGAGGCTCGCGGGTTGGACCGAATCTACGTGGGAGCGAACGCCATCGACTACTCGGGCTACCCGGACTGCCGGCCGGAATATTTCCGGGCCTTCGAGCGGCTCGCTGCACTCGCGACCCGGGACGGAGTCGAGGAGGAGTGGCGTCCAAAGATCGTGACGCCGTTGCTTCGCAAATCGAAGGCCGACATCGTGCGTCTTGGCGAAACGCTCGGCGTGCCCTGGGCTCTGACGTGGGCGTGTTATGCGGGTGGCCGCCGACCGTGCGGCCGGTGCGATGCCTGCCTCCTGAGGGCGAAAGGGTTCGCCGAGGCGAGGGTCCGAGACCCGCTGACCCCGGCGACCGCACGCCCCTAGACGGTGAGTTGGCTCGTGCAGTACATGCACCGGGTGGCTGGAATCGGCACTTGTGAGATGCAGAAGGGGCAGACCTTCGTCGTGGTGGGCACGGCCGCTATCTTCGCGGCCTGACGGGCTTCGTACGCCGCCGCAGGCCGGACCAGTACGAAGAAGATGACGATCAGGATCATGATGAACGAGATCACGGCGTTGACGAAGGCGCCGTACAGGAAGTTGCCGCCGCCGACGTTTTGGTGGGCGGTGCCAATGTTGATCGACCCGGGGACCGAGATGAGCGGCGTGATGAGGTCGGTGACCAGGGCCGTGATGACCGCGACCACGGCGAGGCCGACGACGATCCCGATGGCAGTCTGAAGTAGATTGCCCTTGAGCGCGAACGCCTTGAAATCAGCCCAGAGACCCACGTTGTTTACCCCGTGTCCTGCCACCGACTCTTGTTACATAATCTCTCGCAAAGTCGAGCGCCGGCCTCTCGACCCGGGATACCGCCGGCCCGGCGAGCTCGGACCGGAGCCCGGGAATTCACATGGCCTCAAGCTTGTCCAAACCGAGTAACTCCAGGGTATTGCCGATCGTCTGGCGCGCCGCTTGTACGAGGGCCAATCTGCTCTCCCTCTCCGCCTCGGCGCGGAGCACCGGAACGTCCTGGTAGAACCGATTGAACGACTCGGCTAGGTCGTGCGCATAGCCCGCGATGGTGTGGACGTGCGCGGTACGCGCGGCGTAGGCGACGAGAGCAGGGAGCCGCGAGATCGCCCGCACGAGCGCCCGTTCTGGCGGTGAGCGGATGTCGGAGGCCCGACCGGTCCAGCTCGACGGGGCGGACGACGCCTTCCGCAGGATGCTCGACGCACGTGCGTAGGAGTACTGGACGAACGGTCCGCTCCGCCCTTCGAAGGAAAGGGCGTCCTCCCAGGCGAACCGCACGGCTTTGTCGGGGGCGATACGAAGCACGTGGTATCGGACCGCGCTGCCGCCGACCTTGGCCGCGATCGCTTCGACCTCCTCCGGCGCCAGGTCGTCCCGTCGTTGGAGGACCTCCTGGCGGGCTCGCTGAACGGCCTCGTCGAGCAGATCATCGAGGAATACCGCGGTCCCTCCCCGGGTGGACATCTTCCCGCCGTCTGGAAGGACGACGTACTGGTACAGCACGAACTCCGGCGTCCGGGCTTCCCCCAGCTCCGTCAGAAGGGCTAGCAGGGTCTTCGCGTGCAGCAAGTGATCCTGGCCCAGCACGTCGATGACCCGCGGATGCCGAGCGAACTTCGAGAGGTGGTACGCGACATCCCGCGTGACGTAGAGCGTCGTCCCGTCCGCGCGCGTGAAGATGATCCGCGCGTCCTCCTTGGGGAGGTGGTAGGTCGTCGCATCGATCGCGCCGGCGCCGTTCGGCTCGACGACGGCATGCGGGGCGATCTTGAGCCGCCGGACGACGTCGGCGACCGAGCCGTCCCGGACGAACGTCGACTCCCAGACGAACTCGTCAAAGCCGATGTTGATCCGGCGGAGCGAGGCGAGCATGCCGCCCAGGATCCGCTCGATGAGCTCATGGTGGGACGCCGGAGCCTCCCCACGTTCCAGTTCCCGGACGATCGCGCCAACCTCGGCGTCCGCGTCGGGGTGCGTTTTCAGGAAGGCGCTGACGAGCGGGTACGGTCGCCCCAGCGTCCGGTCGGGTCGTGGGTCGTCCGGAGCGGAGCTCTCCTCGGGGATCGCGGCTCGGATCTCCTCCGGCCAGCTTGACCAGGGCTTGGACCAGATCCAGGTGATCATGGCGGCCTGGCGTCCCATGTCGTCGACGTAGTACTGGCTCGTGACGGTCCGCCCGCTCGCGCGGAGGATCCTGGTCAGCGTGTCTCCGATGATCGCGTTGCGGACCCGACCGACGTGGAACGGACCGGTCGCGTTGGCGCTCGTGTGCTCGACACACACCGTACTACCGTCCGCGTCGAATCCGCCGTACTTCTCGCGCCGCTGGTACACGGCGCCCATCGTCGCGTCGGCGAGTCGGTCCGCGTCGATGCGTAGATTGACGTACGCGCCGTTGGAAACCGCGCCGAGCACACCGGTAGGAAGGGCCAACGCCGTCGCGAGTTCCGTCGCGAGATCGTTCGGAGACTTGCCGGCGGCCTTCGCGAAGCGATGAACCGCAAGGGCCACGTCCCACTCTTCGCCTCCGCTCGTGTCGAGCAGGTCGACGGCGACGGAGGCGGCGACCGGAGCTCCTGCTCGAGTGAGGGCCGCCGCAAACGCCTCCGCGATCCCCTCGCGCAGTCCGGCCCACGGGTCGGCGGGGTAGGACGCTCGGTCCTCCGACGGTGACTCCTCCGCCATCGGAAGCAACGCTCAAACGGCGGCCCCAACTTAACCGTTCCGGCGTGACGCCCCAAATTCTCGTTCGTTACGGCGAGCTGGCGCTCAAGTCCACCCCGGTGCGGAGGGAGTTCGAGCGGACGCTCACCCGGAACATCCTCGCCCACTTTCTCGCGGCCGGCTCGACCTGCCGGCTTCGGTCCGACCGCGGCCATCTGTACGTTGAGGTCACCGAGGCGGCGCCGGCGCTCCGCATCTTACAGCGCGTCTTTGGGGTGACGTCGGTCTCCGAGGTGTTCGAGGTTACCTCCGAGCCGGCCGCGATCGCCGCTCGACTCCTCGAGCTGGCCGAGCCGTTGCTTCGACCGGGGGTCACCTTCGCCGTTCGGGCGCGCCGAACCGGCAACCACCCGTTCACGAGTCAGGAACTCGCCCGCGACCTCGGCGCCGCCGTCCTCGAGCGGTGGCCGGACCGGCAGCTCAAGGTCCGACTCGACGATCCCCAGGTCGAGCTGTTCGTGGAGGTCCGATCCACTCGGACCTACCTCTCCTTCGACCGAGCCCGTGGTCCGGGCGGGCTCCCCCTGGGCGTGGCCGGTCGGGTCGTGGCCCTCGTCGACGGAACTCGCGGTGGGTTGGGCGCCTACCTCATGATGAAACGAGGGTGCCGGTGCGGCGTCGTGGCGACCCGTGACGCCGGGTCGCTCGCGGAAGAGGTGTTGCACCGCTTCGACCCCTCGGGCACCGTCGTCGTCGAACCCACGGCCGAGGCGGCGATGGTCAGCCTGGGACGGCTCGCTGAGGGCGAGCGCGTCGACGGGGTCGTACTCCCGCTTCGGGTCGACGAATACCCGGCCGCCCGCGTGCGCTGGGGAGACCGCGTCGTCTTTTCGCCCACCGTGGCGTTCACCGACGAGGAGGTGACCGAGCGATGGAACGACGTGGTCCACGCCGCCCGGTAGACGAGGCCGGGAAGTCCAGCGAGCCTACGACCTCTCCGGCTGCGGTACCGAACCCGGAAACGGCGCCCCCCGCCACCGCGGCCGAGACCGGTCATGCTTCGGAGATCGCGTTGCGCGAGCGCCAAGCTCGGTGGGAGAAGGAGCGGCGCAAGTTTGAGGCGAAGCTGCGGGCCGAGGCGGGCTCCGCAGGGGGCACGGGGACAGATGGCTCCTCGAAGACGTGAGGCCGCTCCCCGGGACGGCGAGCACGCGGACCGGGGGCGACCGAGCCGACGCGGCCGCCGACGAGCTGGCACTGCTCGAGCGAGAGCGCCTTCGTCGCATCGTGGACGTGCTCCTCCCCAGAGGCCCGGACGACCGGGAGGCCCTCGCGAGCCGGTCCGACTCGGATAGGGGTGTAGACGCGGAGTTCGCCCGACTGTTCTCTGAGTACTTCTCTCCCGAGGTTCCCCACGACTTACAGCGACTTCTCCATGCCCTGGGTCCTAGGCGTGTTTCGCGGATCCATCGGGTCGGTCGCTTTTCCGCCCCTCTGAGAGGCTCCGGGCGGGCGGGACCGGACGCCCGACGGTCGACCGCCCGGCCGAGGGCGAGGTGCTCGGGGTGAGCGGAGTATGGATCGGTGACGGGTCGATCTTCCGCACGGCCCCGGGCGTCGATCGGATGATCTCGATCATGGCCATGGCTCGTCGAACGTCCGGCTTCATCCATCGGTCGTTGGCGGCGCACGCCGCTTCCTAGCGCCGGCGTGAACGGTTCCCCGGGCCGGGCAAGGTTATGACCGCCTTCGGGTGGTCGCGCCGACACTGGGCAGCTATGGGGCGTACCTACGCGGTCAAAGGGCGGTTCCTCGCCCGGCGCGGCTACTGGCAGACGTTCACGAAACGCCTTGAGGCGACGGACGAGCATCGGGCGAAGGAGCTCGCGCTCTCGTCGATCGGGGGCTCCCATCACGTCGGCCGCCATCTCGTGACGATCGAGACAGTGGAGGAGTTGGCGGCATGAGCGCGGGTCGGCCGATCGCGGACGCCGAGCAGCAGGTCCAGGAAGACCTCGCGCGCCTCGAGGCGTACCGGAACCAGCTCTCGGCCATGATGCAGCAGTACCAGTACCTCGGCGCTTCCCGCGCCGACCACCAGCGAGCCCGCGAGGCCCTCGAAGGGCTCGACCGGGCCTCGAAGGAGGCGGAGCTGCTGATCCCCCTCGGCGCCGACACGTTCCTGCGAGGCTCGGCGGCCCCGGGCGCGAAGGTACTGCTCGGCGTAGGGTCGGGGGTGGTCATGGAGGCCGACGCGCCCCAGGTGAGCGAGATCCTCGCTCAGCGGGCCGGTAAGATCGAGGCGGCCTCGAAGGAGCTGGAGGGCCAGATTGGAACCCTCGAGCAACGGATCGACATGCTTCAGCAGCGCCTCGAAGCGCTGGCGCGAAGCACTTCGCAACCAGCCACCGGTGATGTGGGCCGCGATTAAGGCCCGCCTTCGGGGCTCACGGGACTCCGCGCCAGAGAGCGCGCCCCCGACGAATGTGACGACCCAGCCGAAATCGGCCGCCTCGGCCGCCCCAGCGGCGGCGAAGGAGGAGTACTTCACCGAGGGTTTCCTCGGCACTCGGGTCAAAGAGGCCCGGCTCGAAGACGTGCTCGACGAGCTCGAGATCGCCTTGCTGGAATCCGACGTCGCCCTACCGGTGGTCGAACGGCTTCGCCGGGACCTGAAGAAGGAGCTCGCCGGTCGGAAACTACGATGGGGCGTCGAGGTCGAGGACGCCGTGAAGGGCACCCTGGAAGCGTCGGTCCGTACGATCCTCGCGCGCCCCCCGGTGGACCTTGTCGCGATCGTCCGGGCCCAGCAGCCTAAGCCGTACGTGATCATGTTCGTCGGCGTCAACGGCACCGGAAAGACGACGACGGTGGCGAAGCTGGCCGGGATTCTGCGCGACCAAGGGCTGGGGGTCGCCATCGCGGCGGGGGACACGTTCCGGGCGGGAGCGATCGAGCAGTTGCTCGTGCACGGGGAGCGCCTGGGGATCAAGGTCGTTCGGCAGCAGGAAGGGAGCGACCCCGCGGCGGTCGCCTACGATGCCGTCCAGCACGCCCGGGCTCGCCACCTCGACGTCGTGCTCGTCGACACGGCCGGTCGGCAGCACACCAACGAGAACCTGGTCGAGGAGGCGAAGAAGATCCGGCGGGTCGTCGCCCCCCAGATGACGCTGTTCGTCGGCGACGCGCTCTCCGGTAACGACGTCGTGGAGCAGGCGACCAAGTTCCAAGCGTCGCTCGGGGTCGATGGCCTCGTGCTCACCAAGATGGACGCCGACGTCAAGGGCGGCGCTGCGCTGTCGACGATCTACGTCACCAAGAAGCCGATGCTGTACATGGGCGTCGGACAGGGGTACGGCGACCTGCGTCCGTTCGACCCGGAGTGGATGGTCCGTCGCCTGTTCGCGGAGGGCGAGGCGAGCTGAACGCGCGACTCGAGGTGGTGCTCGTCCGTCCGAAGGAGGACGGCAACATCGGGGCCGTGGCACGGCTCGCGAGGAACTTCGGCGCCGAGCGGCTCACGTTGGTCGCCCCGCGGGCTCGGGTCGGAACGGAGGCCCGCCGGCGGGCGATGGTCGGGCTCAACCTCCTCAAGGAGGCCCACCGGTACTCGACCCTCGCCGGGGCGGTCGCGTCCAGCGACCTGGTCGTCGGGACGACCGACCTCTCCACCGGGCGCACGACCGCCTACCTGCGGCATTCGGTCAGTCCCGAACGTCTCGGCGACCTTCTGCGGACGCTGGACGGTCGCGTCTCCGTCGTCTTCGGGCCCGAGGACAACGGGCTCGGGAGGGAGGAGCTCGCGCGGTGCGACCTGCTTGTCCACATCCCGGCCCGGCGGGACGCCCCGACCCTGAACCTCTCCCATGCGGTCGCGGTCGTGCTGTACGCGGTCCACCGGAGCCGAGGAGGGGAGGACCCCGAGAGCACGCCGGCCCCCGACCGCGTGGAGCTCCACGGGGGGGAGAAGGAGCTCGTCCTAGCGCGCGTCGACGCCTTGGCGCGCGCCAGTCGGTACCCGGCCCACAAGCGCAAGGGCCTTATGCTCCTCGTCCGCCGCTTACTCGGCCGAGCGGCGCCCGCCGAAGCGGAGCTTCGGATGCTGCTGGGTTTCCTCAAGAGCCTCTCTAGGAACGACCGGAAGAAGCATGGCCCCGCATGATTGGATCCGTGTCCGCGGGATCGGACGGGAGCGGTTCGCCGCCTACGTCGCCGAGTTCCTCGGCAGCGTCGGCTTCCGCGTCGAGCGGGTCGAGTCGGCCGAGCCGTCCGAGAGCCGCGTCCGGGCCCACCTCACACGCCTGAACCCGGCGATCCCCACAAGCGGGGGCGAGCTCGCGTTCCGCGTCTACCCCACGAGCGGCGGAGCCGCCGCCGAATGGCAGCTTCCCGCCGCGGTCAGCGACGCGGAGCGGTCGCGGATGGACCGGTTCGCGCGCGAGCTCCTCGCCCACCTCGAGCGATCCGTTTTGACCGAGAGCCACGGGACCGCGAAGGTCTCTCGGATCCCGGGAAGCCGACTCCCCTGGGAGACGGTGGCGGCGATCGACGCACCCGCGCGCTCGAACGCCGGTGGTCCTCGGGGCGTATCGTTATAATGGGAGCCCGGGTCGGCGCCGCGCCTCCATGACCGCCTCCGCCTACCGGTACATCGGCCGTTCGTTCCGGCTGACGCAGGGGGAGGAGGGCGCCGCCCTTCGCCACGAACGGCTCCTTCTCTGGCGCCAGCAGCCCACTGTGACCCGGCTCGAGCGCCCGACGCGACTCGACCGCGCTCGCGCCGTCGGCTGGCGCGCGAAGGGAGGGTTCGTCCTCGTCCGGGTCCGTACCCGACGCGGGGGCCAGCGGAAGCGGGCGATCATCGCCGGCCGGCGCCCGAAGCACAAGGGTATCCTGCGCATGACGCTCCAGAAGAGCATCCAACGGATCTCGGAGGAGCGGGCCCAGAAGCACTACCCGAACCTCGAAGTGCTGAACTCCTACTGGGTCGGGGAGGACGGGAAGCAGAAGTTCTTCGAGGTGATCCTGGTCGACCCGGTCCACCCAGAGATCGTGAGCGATCCGCGCCTGAACTGGATCACGGACCCGACCCACAAGGGCCGTGTCTTCCGGGGCTTGACGCGCGCCGGCAAGGAAGGTCGCGGGCTCCGCTGGAGCGGCAAGGGCACGGAGAGGTTCCGCCCCTCCCGCGCCCGCAACCGGCGACCGTACCGGCGCACGCAGCGCAAAGTGATCCCGTAAGGTCTCGCCGCGCCAGGCCTCAGACGCCCGGTCGCGGCGGCGTGGCACCGAGCGCGCCCGGCCCGGCCAGGAAGTGGTCGAGGGGCGCGCCTTCCCGCTCCGCGGTCCGTCGCGCCCAGCCGGCGAGCCCCTCTACGTGCGCCACCTCGCCCCGAAGCACACGGGCGAGCCGCCGACGGAAGTCGAGGTCGAAGGTCAGTCGCTCGGCCTCGAGGAACTCACGGAGCTTCTGGGCCAAGTGCCCGCCCTCGGTGTCCCAGTCGGTGAGGACGACGACGTGGGTCCCGGGCCGGGCGAGCGATTGCGAGACGTGCGCGAGCGAGCGGCCGTCGTGCAGCAGGACGATGTGGCCCTCGATTCCCAGCCGCCGCAGCGATCGTCGGTCGCGCTCGCCTTCGACGACGATGACCGTGCCCGGTCGTCCGCTCTCGGAGAGGAACGGCAGCCAGAGCTCGAGGAACTCCTCCCACTGCTGGCGTCGTGGGTCGACATCGTCCATGGTCGTCGGCGCGCCGTGCCCGGCGGCGCACCGCCCGCCACGGCCGATAAGGGCTAAAGCCTGAGTCCCCTCGTCCGACACCGCGGACCGGGCGATGGCCGACCACTACACCCAGCTCCTCGAGTGGCGACGCGTGGAGACGACGTCGCGCGGGCTCGCGAAGCTGCCCCACGATTTCTACGGGGCGACCCGGGCGTACCTGGGCGAGGCCCGCTCGACCTTCGAGCGCGAGCTTCGCGAGAATCCCGCAGGACGGAAGGGCGACCTCGCCCGGCAGACCTACCACCGCGCCTCCCAGATCGCCCGCGACGTGGTCGAGTCGCGCATGACGAAGATCCTCTCCTTCAGCTTCCAGGCCGCGGTCGGCGGCGCGCGCGAGGTGGCGAACCTCCTCCCGGAAGAGAAGCGACTGTTCGAGGAAGTGACGCGGACTCTCGGCGCCCACCGCGCCGCCGTAGCCCCATTCCTCGAAGCGACGGTTCCAGCCCCTGCCGCTCCAGCTCCGCCGCCTCGTGCCACCGCCGTCGAGGCGGTGCCCTCACCCGAACCCAAGGGGGCCGCGGGAGCGACGATCTTCGTTCGGATCCTGAAGGACCAACGGCCGATCGATACGGGAAGCGAGACGCTGGACCTGCGCAAGGACGACGTGCTGTCGCTGCCCGAACGGACCGCTCAGATCCTCATTCACGCCCACCTGGCGGAACGGGTCGGACCGGACAACCGCCGCTCCACGACCTAGGCGTCACGCCCGGAGCGGGCCGCGTTCTGGGGGATGAAGCTCCCAGGCCCAGAACTGCTCGAACCCGAAGAGCAGCTGCTTCGATGCGAGGTGAAGCCGAACCTTCTCCTCCTCGGACTCGGCGTTCGAAGTCGCGTCGAGCTTCGCACCCTCGAGCCCCCAGTCGACCAGCGCCTCCCGCTGGGGACGGAACGACCTCTCGACCAGCCCCGCCTGCTTCGCGGCCGCTCGGAGACGGCTGAAGTTGACGAAGACCGACTGGTCCGCCGTCGCGAGGGCCGCGAGCGGATCGTCGACCACGCGATGGTCGGCGAAGGCGGTCCATGTCCCACGTGGGCGGGTGCGCACGAGTTCGGTCTCCTCGGCCCCGAAGTCGACGAAGAGGGCGCTCCCGTCTCCGAGATGGTCGGAGACCTCGCGGACGAGCGCCTCGGCGACGGTGTTCAGTTCCAGGATCGTCCCCTCCTCGGCCGACGCGGGAAGCGCGGAGGTAGGCACCCGCGGAGTTCGGGGATCAGCGACCGGCACGAGCGAATCGCCAGCCAGGCGTACGCCGAGCTCCTCCCAGCCCTCGCTGCGCCGGCGGAACCGGCGGAACGGCAGAGCATCGAGGAGCTCGTTCGAGAACACGAGGCCCCGGATCGGCCCCAGGTTTCCCAGGGACGACGTCGCCTCGACCCTCACCACGCCTCGGGGTGCCTCGGCCCGCACGCGCGCTAGCGCGACCTCCCGAAGCGACGCCGAGCGATCGATGAGGTAGTACGGCCAACCGCTCGGGGCCCCGAGCCCTTCGAGCGCCGCGGCAACGTCCCGGGCGAGCGTGCCGTCCCCCGGCCCAAGTTCCGCGACGACGAAGTCGTCCGGGCGGCCGAGGCGATCGAACTCCGCTAGGATCCGACGGGCCAGCGCCGAGCCGAACATCGGGTCGACCTGCGGGGCGGTGTAGAAGTCCCCCTCCGGTCCCAGCGGCGAAGGGGCGGAGGCGTAGTAGCCGCCCTGAGGGTCGTACAGGACGGCGTCGATCAGCACGTCGAACGGCAGGAACCGGCCCGGCTCGGCGCGACGCGCGAGCTGATCGACCAGCCACGGGGGGATCGCGACCGCCGACCCGAGGTCGCTCGCCTCGGAAGCTCCAGCGTCCATCGGGGCGCCCCCGAGGTCCGGTCGCAGCCGTCCGCTCAGCCGATGTAGCCGAGGTCGTCGCGGCGCTCGCCGGTCGGAGTGTCGGAGCTTCGGGACTCCGCCTCGTGGATCTTCTGGGCGATCCGGTCGATCTCCTTCGCCTTCGCCTCGAGGTCGGAGAAGTCGACCTGCAGGTCGAGCACTTGGGTGACGACCTTGAGCACCGCCTCCGCGCTCCGAGGGTCGACGAAGTAGCCGCTCGTCTCGCCCATGAGGCAGACCCCCTCCATCCCGAAGGTCCGACCCAGCCCGAGGAACAGGCCGCTCGCCCCGATCAGTCCGCCGCCGGGGTCGGTCCGCGAGAAGACCACGCCGTGCTTCTTCAGCAGCTCGACCCGCTCCATGGAGGTCGCGGCCCCGAGGACCTTCGGGGTCTCCACGACATGCCCCTGGGCGAAGCCCGCGAGCGTGTAGAGCTCCTTGACGCCGTAGCCGTGGACCAGCTCGAGGACCCGGTGCGTCAGCTCGTACTGGCCCTCGGGCGAGATCCCCTGGTAGTCGCCGCCGAGGATCAGCAGGTCGCGCTGCTTCGGCCCCTTGCCCTTGGCGTAGTAGAGCTCGTGCGCCACGAGCCGGACGATCCCCTCCTCGTTGACGTAAACCTGCGGAGGGAGGAACTTCGAGTAGATGGTCGCCAGCAGCTTCGCCTGGAGCTTCTCCCGCAGGTAGTCTGCGGCAAGCTTGCCGACGTTGCCGACCCCGGGGAGGCCCTCGACGAAGACCGGGTCGTTCAGCTGGACCTTCTCGGTGAGGCGTATGACCACGTCCTCCATTTCGCTGTCCTTCCGGCGATGGAGCCGGGGCGGCAGATAATCCCTCGCTAGGAGCTCTTTCCCTTCGTGGCCTCAGCACCACCATCGGGGCCGAGCGCGGCGAGTCCGTCGGGACCGACGGTGAGCCGAGTGTACCGGGTGCGCTCCGGGTGGTTGCGGACCTTCTCGACGATCAGCGCCAGCGCCGCCGTGTCGCTCTTCGGCTCCGCGGTGACGCGCAGCACGAGGTCCGCGAGGTCCTCGAAGGCGCCCCCCGTCCGACGGTCGTGGATCTCGGGTCGGAGCACGAGGCACGCGCATCCGCCCAGGGTCTGCGCGCGGTACCGGATCTGCCGGGCGAGGTTCACCACTTCCGCCGCCGGCAACACGTCCAGGAGGAAGTCGACGGAGTCGACGACGAGTCGGAAGCGCCCATCGAGCGCGGCGAGGTCGCCGATCAGCCGCCGGGTGAGCTCGAACGAGCGGGTCACGAGAGGGGACTCGACCGGCGAGGCAAGCTCGGCGAGCGTGAGGCCACGTTCCCGGACCCGGGCGATCGCTAGTTCGCGGGCGAGAACCTGGTCGTAGTACTCCCCGGCGAGGTTGCGCACCTGAATCCCGGAGGCGTCCCAACCGAAATCGTGGAAGGCGCGCTCGACGTCGCTGACGCGCTCGTGGGTCGTGTAGTAGAGGACCGGGACACGGCCGATCCCATGACGCGCGAACTGCTTGGCGAGCAGGTGGGTCCCCGAGCCACCCGTGACGAGGGCCACCCAGCCACTCGCGAGGTAGGCGGAGAGCGGTTCGTCGATCTCGGGGATGTTGAAGATCGGGTCGGTCGGCATACGCGCTCTAGTTCGAGCTCACGTCGATCGTCTCGTCGACGACCAGCGAGAGCATCTGGTCGAGGTCGGGGTTCGTCTCGTCGTAGACGGCGAGCAGGACCGTGAGGACCTGTCGGCTCTTCAGATTGTTGAGCAGGATGTGGAAGAACTCCGAGAGGAGGTCCGGCGGGTTGTGGATCGCGAGCGTGTTGACCGAGTCGACGACCACGATGGTGCGGGGGTTCGGGTTCTTCCGCAACAGGTACTCGACGCGGAGCATGATGTTCTCGAGCATCCGCGGGCTCTCGACGTACGTCGCGTTGGGGAGCGGGTCGCGGTAGTTCATCATCGTGTGCGAGATCGCGTCCACGAACGCCAGCCGATCCGCCGGCACGTCGAGCGCCTGGGCGAGCGACCAGACCAGCGAGGCGGGGTTCGTCACGGAGACGAAGATCGTCTGGCCCTGCGTCTCCATCCCGACCTCGCGGAGCGTGGCGTTCAACGCTGCGAAGTAGTGGTCGGCGTACGACTCCGGTCGGAGCCGGAGCGCGACGGCCGACCCTCCCGCCATCGCCCGCAGTCGGTCGGCGATGGCCGTGCTCGCCACGGGTTAGCGCTCCTCCGACCGGCCGCCCTTGAGGTGGGGGGCCATCAGCAAGCCGATCGGGGTGAGTTCGATCACATACTGCGCACGCGAGTGCGGCGTCCCGCGCATCTTGACGACCTGAAGGACGCGGAGGATGTCGCCCTGGCGCCGCGTGTTCCCGAGCAGGATGACCCCGTCGACGATCGCCTCTTCGACGCCGTGCGGAGAGAGCGGGCCGGGCGTCTGGCCGATCTCGCTCACCAGAAGGCTGGTGCAGCCGCTCCGATTCAACACCTGGCTCAACTTCAACACGAAATCGCGGACCCGTTCGGGCTGCCGGATCCGATAGAGGATGGAGGTCAGGGAATCCACCACCACCCGGGTCGCTCCGGTCTCCTTCGCGAGGCTCTCGATGGTGCGGACGAAGACGTCGATGTCGTCCGACGTCAGTTCGTCGCGGTTCAGGCCTAGTTTCTCGTACAGAATGGGAACATCGACGAAGACGATCTTCCCCTCCTTCACCAACTCCTGCCGGAAGAACTCGAACGTCGAAAGGTTCTGTACGAGACGCGTGGAGGCCTCCGTCACCGAGAGGAACAGTCCTTTCTCACCCACTTCCGCGCCCCGAACGAGGAACTCGAGCGAGAGCGTCGTCTTGCCGGTGCCGACATTGCCGGCGACGAGGACGGTATTGCCCTTGGGAAAGCCACCGCTCAGGATGTTGTCCAGGCCTTCGATGCCGGTGCGGCAGCGCTCGAGGGCACCTGCGAACGCGCCCGAGATCCCACCGGGTGTCGCGTTCAATGGACTGTTCTAGCGGGCCCCTTGCCTTAACTCCTTCCCGAGGAAGGCACGGGTTATTCGTCGTGCAACGCGGACCACATCGCCCGTAGGTGAGCCACCAGCTTGGGGTCCGAAAGCTCCCGCCGCTGGGAGCACAGTCGGTCTCGGTCGATCCGCCAGAATCCGCCTTGAGCATCGCGCCCGGAGCCTAGGAGCGCGCCGAGGCGCTGGAGCTCGGAGCCCGTCGAACGAATGACGGCGTCCGCAACGCCGAGCGTCGCACGGAGCCGGTGGAGCGACAGCCGTCCCTCAGCACCCGAGGGTAAGGGGGCTAGGCCGACCGCGAAGAGGTCGAGTAGGCTGTCCACGCCCACGCCCTCGTCCGCAGCGCGACTCGGGTCGCCGTGCGGGGCCTCGCGTTCGGCCCCACCCGACACCGACGCAGAGGCCTCCGGAGTGCCCCGTAGTTCGGAGCGGCGCGCCCGGGTCCACTCCCGGAGTCGCTCGGCCGACCCGGCCGACGTAACGGCGCTGGTGGAGATCGTCTCGACTCGCTCGCCCTTTCCGATCAGCGCGAGGGACCACCCGCGGGGCAGCCCGAGCAGCTCCGACGCCACCACCGACGGGTTCCACCGGCCAATCTCGCGTGCCTCCGCGGGCGACCCTCGGAAGAGGACCATGTCGGCGGCGTTCGTTCGGAACGCCTCGGCGACGGGGTCCGGGAGCGCGTCGAGCGACTGGGTCGCAGCCCAGACGTGCAGGTTGTACCTCCGCCCGAGTCGGAGCATTTCGGCGAGACTCTCGTGCGCGAACAGCTGGGCCTCGTCCGCCAGGAGCACGATCTTGGCAGGGTCGCCCCGCGCGATGACGCTGGGCCATAGGAGGGCAAGGTAGACCGCCAACAGGTACCGCGCGGTCGACTCCCCCACCAAGCTCGCCTCGCCGGAGATCACCGTGATCGCCCCCGGGGCGGTCGCCCGAGCGATCTGCCACCGGGGATCCGGGTCGCACAACAGTTGGCGGAGCCACCGGTTGCGCGTCACCTCCCCGAGCAGTCGCCGCGAGCCTTCGACCTCCTCCGGTCGGTCGGCTACCCAGGCCCGGAGCTCGTCGACGAACGCGCGAGCCTCCGGGGGCGCCAGGTTGCGTCCATGCGCGCTGGGGTCGAGGAGGGTCTCGCCCAGGGCGATCGTCCCGTCGGGCCAGGCGGCCGCGGCGGAGAGAGCTCGATGCACTGTCTCTTCGATCCGAGGGCCCCAGAATGGGGTCTCAGGGAACCGCTGGGCACGAACACGACGAAGAGCCGTGACGAGGTCGTTGAGCGTCCTTTCGGTCTGGGCGGCCGGAGTTCCGCGAGAGCCCGACGGAGCCAACGCGTTGATCCCAATCGGCATCGACTCCGGGGCGATCAGCGTCGTTCGATCGAGCTCGCGCGGGCCCAGAGCCTGCAGGAACGCGTCGGCCGTGTCGCCGATGGGATCTAGGAGGACGACGGCGACGTGGCGACGTGCCACGTCCAGCCCGAGCCGAACGAGGAGCGTGCTCTTGCCCATACCGCTCTCGCCGAGCAGGAGCAGGTGCCGCCCCTCCGTCGCACTCCACGGAAGGCCGACCTCCACGCCGGAGGTCCCCGTCCCCAACGCGACCGGCCGTCCCGCGAGGCCGTCCGCCGGCGGGGCGGACCACGGAAGGGGGGCCCACGGCGGCGGCAGCAAGGCGGCTGCCTCGTCGTCGCTGGCGAGAAGTCCGGCAGAGAGGCGAGTGGTCCATCCCGGACTTCGCACCTCGAGGCGCCCGAGCCGGCTCGCCGACGAAGCCGCGCGAAGGATTCCGGCCAACGTCGATACGGACACGGCCGCGCCCTGTCCATGGATCTCCCCCCGTACTCTCCACCGGGCGCGCAACGGATGGGCGTCGATCTGGTCTCGGAGCTCACGCTCGCCTTCTGTCAGCGGCGCGAGACGGAATCCCGTCGGGACACTCCGCTCCTCGACGGGGGGAGCCCTCGGCCGGATCTTAGAGGTTGACCTAGGGGGGAGGGCAGTGAGAGTCCAATCGACGGTCAATCCGGGAGGAACTTGGGCCAGGGCAGGCCAGAGTTCGTCGGTCCACCTCGAAACGTTCGGCTCCGCAGGTCCCTCGGGCAGCCCCAGACCCGAGACGACCGCACGCGGGAGCCGGGCGAAGCTTCCGAAGCTCGTCCGCGGGCCGACCGGGGACCAGCGCCCCGGAGGATAGGCACACGAGAGAATCCGACGAAACCAGGTCCGGCTCCGGTGCCCAAGGCTGCCCAGACGGACTCCGCCGTGTCGGCCCGTGGACCACACAATCCGTACCGACGCGCCCAGGGCGGCGGCTACCGCGAGAGCCGTGGCGACACGGGCGCGAAACGGGGCCCGGTCGGCCTCTTCGCGCGAGAACGCCCCGGGGCGGAACTCGCTCCAGTCGACTCCGATTGACGACCAGTCTGGCCCCATCGCTCGAGTTGTCAACGGCAGCCGGCAGGTCCGGACAGGGGGAGGAGTCGAGCGTTACCGCCGAACGGTGAACGATGAATCGCGAGGAGGAGCCGACCGCGGGGTTTCAGGGCACCCCTAAGTAGCGGCGTCGGTGGACCGGGGCCACGGGCGGACCGGAATGGGTGCGATCGACGAGCAGGTCGCAGCCATCGAGGAAGAGATCCGCTCGACGGCGTACAACAAGGCCACGCAGGGCCACATCGGCCGACTCAAAGCGAAGCTGGCGGCGCTGCGGATCGAGCGGGAGAAGCGGGCCAAGGGGAAAGGAGGAGGCGTCGGCTACAGTGTCCGGAAGTCTGGGCACGCCACCGTCGGCCTCGTTGGGTATCCCTCGGTCGGGAAGTCGACTTTGCTCACGCGGATCACCGGCGCTCAGAGCGAGGCGGCGGCCTACGACTTCACGACGGTCTCCATCATCCCTGGGATGCTCCGTTACGCGGGTGCCTCCATCCAGATCCTCGACATGCCCGGGCTCGTTCCGGGCGCGTCCAAGGGGCGCGGCCGCGGCCGAGAGGTGCTCTCCGTCGTGCGGTCGGTCGACCTGATCCTCTTTCTGATCGACCCCGAGCACACCCTCTTCCGCGCGTTGGTCGATGAGCTGGAGGGGTCGGGCGTTCGGGTCAACGCTCGGCCTCCGAGGATCGCGATCAACCAGGGCGAGCGTGGCGGGCTCACCATCTCGAGCACGGTGAAGCTCACGCACCTCGCCGGGGGGCTCGCCACCGACATCGCCCGAGAGTTCGGTTTGCACAACGGCACGATCGTCTTCCGGGAGGACGCGACGGCCGACCAGTTGATCGACGCGCTGGCGGCCAACCGGGTCTACGTTCCTGCGATCCTGGCCGTGAACAAAGGCGACCTGCTCAGCTCGGCGGAGGTCGAGAAGCTCCGCCAGAAGATGCGACCGTTCGAGGCGACGTTCGTCTCCGCCCGGACCGGGGCCGGCATCGAGACGCTCGTCCGCCGGATCGCCGAAGCCCTCCAGTTCATCCGGATCTACGTCAAGCCGCCGGGCAAACCTCCGGACCGCGAGGAGCCCGTCATCCTGCGGAAGGGCCAGAAGGTCGCCGACCTGCTCAACCGCCTGCCCGAGGAACTGGCCGCCGCGTTCAAGGCGGCTCAGGTATGGGGTCGGAGCGCCCGATTCCCGGGCCAGACCGTCGGGCGTGAACACGGCCTCTCGGACGAGGACGTCGTCACCGTCGTGGTCTACCGGGGCGGACGTCCCGCCGAGTAGGCCCCCGCGGTTCCAGCGTGGACCTGCGGCCGGTGCCTCTCCGAGCGCCGACGAGGTAGTGGCGTCGATGCATCGGGTCGAGCGCGAGCGTCGCGCGCACCTCGAACTCCGACTCGAGGCTCTGCACGACGGCCTGAAGGTGGTCCTTCGCGGAACGCTCCCGTCCCATGCTGGAGGTCTTGACGGCAAAGAGTAGGGCGCCCCGGTCGCGGAGGTACAAGGCCGCGTTCGCGACCACGATCTCGATCTGGTCGGGCTGGGCGACGTCGATGTAGAGGCCATCGACCATGGGCACGTCACCTTCGTACGCTTCCCCGCCCCGCGCGTCGGCGAGGATCGGGAACAGGTTCGGATACTGTTCCGCTGTCGAGAGAAGGCGTGTGAACGGTCGAAGGCTGCGCTCGATGGCGTAGACCCCTCCCCCGGGCCCGACCAGGTCGGCGACATGCGACGCGGTCGTCCCGGTCGCGGCGCCCAGGTAGAGCCACCGCTCCCCCCACTGGGGCAGCGGGTCGTCCCATCCCTTGACCAGGGCGGCACCGAGCTTGCTCCTCGTCGGGTCCCACCGTCGCCAGTTCGTCCCTCCCCGAGCCACGACCCGCTCGCCGTAGGTGGCGGGGGGGATGCCGAGCCCCGCGGTGAAAACGGCCCGTCGTCCCTCCTCGTCCCGCTCCCAGAGGGTGGCCCGCGGGCTGGAGGCCGGGGTCACGATCCCTCACGGCGAAGTCGCGCGAGGCGACGCTCACGCCGACGGACGAGCTCCGGGGCGATCGACCGACCTGTCGATGCGTCGGCCCGCACCGCGATCGAGGCGAGGGCCGCCAGGCTCCGGGCGAAGGCGGCCAACCGTGCTGGAGGCACGTCGAAGGAGAGCAGCGCTCCGTACAGCACCCCGTACCTGGGGCCATGGAGCCCGGGCCGGCGTCGTGCTCCGAGGAGCTGAAGTCGTCCCGCCGACATCCGGGCCAGGGACGCGCGACCGTTCGCCGCAGCTACGAGGCGAGCGGCGGTACGAGGCCCGACCACCTCGCAGAGGTTGGGGACCACCGACCGTGCGGAGCGCTCGACGAGGCCGAGAAGGTCGAAGTGATGCCGAGAGAAGTGCTCGCGGAAGCTCGTCCACTCCTGCGCGTGTTGCTTGAGGGAGGCGGCTCCCTCAGTGATCCAGGCGGTCGCCGCGCCGACCTCCCGGTCGAGCGACCGTTGCGTTCGCTCCTCCTCGCGCGCGAAGGCGATCAGCTGCTGCTCGGGGTCGGCGGCCAAGCGCAGGATCTCACGACGGGCTCGGGCGAGGGTCCAGGCTCGTTCCTGCACGACGGGACGCGGAGGCAGCGCCGAGCGGGCCGCCCGGGCGAGCGTCCCCGCGACGACCTCTACCGGCCATCCCATCTCCATCGCGCGCTGACGGAGCACCGGGTCGGGAGAAGCGACGGAGATCCCGGACGGCGCACCTTCGCGGAGCCGTCCCAGGGCGGCGAGACCCTCGCCGGCCCACGTCTCCGCGAGGGAGTCGGCCCCTGTGGCGACGTCGGTCCCGATCTCCATCTCGCGGAGGACGGCGCCCGCCGGCCCGATCAGGTAGAGCCGCCGCCCGCCCCGCAGGAGGACGGCGCTGGCCACCGCGCTAGAACTCCTCGAGGTTCTTCTGGAAACGTCGGTGCTCTTCCGGCACCTCGACGGGGTACTTGCCGGTGAGGCAGCCCAAGCAGAGGTCGGCCCCTCGCACGCCGATCGAGTCGACCAGGCCGGCCATAGAGAGGTACCGCACCGACTCCGCGCCGACGACCTGGGCGATCTCCGCCTCGGTCCGCCCCGCCGCGACGAGCTGGCGCCGGTCCTTCATGTCGACGCCGAAGTAGCAGGGGGCGATGATCGGCGGGCAGCCGATCCGCACGTCGATCCGGGTCGCGCCGGCGCTGCGCACCATCTGGATGATCTCTCGCAGCGTCGTCCCCCGGACGATCGAGTCGTCGACGAGGACGATCCGCCGGCCCTTCAACATGCCGGGGACCGGGTGGAGCTTGACGCGGACCTCCTCCTCCCGGCGCTTCTGGTCGGGGAGGATGAACGTCCGCTCGACGAATCGGTTCTTGATCAGTCCCTCGGCGTACGGGATCCCGGAGATCTCCGAGAAGCCGAGCGCCTGGGGTCGGGAGGAGTCCGGCACCGGGATGACGAGGTCGGCCTCCGCCGGGCTCTCGCGCGCCAGGGTCTGGCCGATGCGGGTGCGAACCTCGTACACCGAGTGGCCCTCGACGACCGAGTCCGGACGGGAGAAGTAGACCCATTCGAACATGCAGTGGGCGAACTCGTTGTTCGTGGGCATCCGCGAACTGTGGATGTCGTGGCCTTTCTCGATCAGCAACACCTCGCCCGGGAGGACCTCCCGGGTCAGGTGGCCCCCCATCAGCTCGAGCGCCGTCGACTCGCTCGCAACGGCGAGGCCCCCTTCGACATCCCCGAGGACGAGCGGGCGGATGCCGAGCGGGTCGCGGAAGGCGATCAGCTTCTGGCCGACGAGCATGACGACCGCGTAGCCGCCGACCAGCTCGGTGCACGCCCGGCGGACGGCGGTCTCGAGGTCGCGCGTCCGTCCGTACTCGACCGCGATCATCTCGGCGATCGTCTCCGAGTCGGCCGAACCGAGGAACTCGACGCCTTGCGCCTGGAGGCGGCTGCGGACCCGCTCGTAGTTGACGATGTCGCCGTTGTGCGCGAGCGCCGCGTCCTCGTCGCGCAGCTTGACGACGAGCGGCTGCGCGTTCTCGAGGTTGGAGGTGCCGGTGGTGGAGTAGCGGACGTGGCCGATCCCGACCGGGCCGCGGAGCGCTTCGAGGACGTCGCGGTCGAACACCTCGTGCACGAGGCCCATCCCCTTGCGGTGGTGGAGCTGGCCGTGCGAGCTCGTCGCGATGCCGGCCGACTCCTGGCCGCGGTGCTGGAGAGCGCGGAGCCCCCGGTAGATGAGAGGGGCGGCCCCCTTTGATTGGAGCGAGACCCCCACGACCCCGCAGAACTCTCGGGGCGTCATGTGCGCGTGGGTCGGGTGGAACCTCCCGGCCGGGAGGTCCACCCTTGGGCGGGACTTAAGCGGCGCGCCGTGAGATCAGCCGAAGAGCGCGGAGAGACCTTCGGCGGCCTCTTCCTCGGAGACGCCCTTCTCTTCCTTCTTCTCTTCGTCCTTCTTCTCGCCCTTGCCGTCCTTCTTGTCGCCGGCGGGCGCGGCCGCCGGGGCCGCGACGGCCATCGTCTCGGCCTTCGCGAGGACCTCGGTCAGGTTCACGCCTTCGAGCGAGGCGACGAGCGCCTTGACCCGCGTCGCGTCGGGGGTGAGCCCCGCCGCGCTCAGGACCTGGGTGAGCGCTTTTTCGTCGACCGGCTTCCCTGCAGCGTTGAGCAGCAACGCACCGTATACGTACTCCATCTCTCTCCTCTCCGTTCGTTCTTACTCGTGATTCTAGGCGCCTGTGAGGTGCTCGAGAGCGGCGGCCTCCCGCAGCGCTCGGGCGAGGATGGAGGGGAGCGTGGCCGGCGTGACGAAGCCGGCCGCGGTCGCGACGGCGAGCGCGCGGCGGTGGGCGCGCGCCACAAGCAGCGGCGTGGTGAGGGCGCTCGGGAAACCGATCTCCAGCGCGAGTCCCAGCGCCCGGTAGTGCGCCCGCACGACCTCGGAGCGTTGCGCCTCGAAGTCGACCGCGAGATCGTCACGGGCGTAGAACGACGAACCTTCGACGACCGCGCGCAGCTCGAGTCCGACCTCGAGCGGGAAGATCTCGAGGCGGGTCAGCATCGAAGCGACCTCGCGGGAGATCGTCTGGCCGGCCTTGACGATCAGCGTGTCCTTCTTCAGGACGACCTTCCCCTTCTCGATCGCCGCCGGGAAACCGGCGTGCTGCAGCTCGCCGACGATCGGGCCGGGTTTGAAGCTCGTCGGCCCGGAGGGTACCGTGATGTCGTTGGGGGCAAGCTCGCCCCCGCGCGCCGGGGTCGGCGAGCGGGTCTTCGCGAGCTCCTGGTACAAGGCGAACGGATTGCCTTCGGCCGTCAGGACCGCGGTCTGGTCTTTGACCTGGGCGACGAGCGGTTCCAGCGCCGGCCGCTCTTTCACCGCCGCCTCGAGGGCGTGCCCGATCGAGCTGTTGGTCGCCACGCGGATCGGGTGGCCCCGTCCTCGCAGCTCGCGGCGCATCGACTGCAACGCGGAGGCGGGAACGCCCCGGATCCCGACTAGGGCGGTCAACGGCGCGGAGAGGAACTGTTGCTTGAGCGCCTCGACGTGCTCGAGCTTCTGCGGATGGACGCTCCCTCGACCCGGCATCGACGACCTCCTACCAGAGACGGACCGCGGCGCCCATCGTCGTTTTGACGTACACCGACTCGATGTTGGTACGGCCCTGCTCGAGCTTGCCGACGATACGTCCAAGGACGGCGTCGACGTTCTGGGCGATCGCCTCGGGGGCCATCGTCCGAGTTCCCACCGGCGCGTGGAAGGTCCGGTTCCCCTTCGAACGGATCCGGATCGACCGTTTGAGGGCGTTGATGATGTTCGTCGGGTCGGCGCCGGGCGGGATCGGGCGGGGCATCTTGCCCCGCGGGCCTAGGACGACTCCGAGCCGCCGGCCGATCGTCGGCATCAACGGCGCCTCGGCGAGGAAGAAGTCGTACTCCTCGACGAGCTTCTTCGAGCCTTTCTTGTCCTTGAACAGTTCGTCGAGTTGGTTCGGTGCCACGGCCAGGTCGGCCGTGCCTTTCACCTTCTGGCACATCTCCGGCGTTCCGAACACCGCGACCTTAACCGGCCGACCCCGTCCGTTCGGGAGGGGGACCTCGTCCTCGATCCGGTTCTTCGGATTGGTAAGGTCGAGCTCCTTGAGGTTGACCGAGATCTCGATGGATTCGGGGAACTTCCGCTCCGGAGCCTTCTGGAGGACCTCCGAAACGACCTCGAGCGACGAGCGGTCCGCCATGATTTACCTCGGGCGCGGCCGCGCACCTCGGTATGGTTCTTAAAGATTCCGCCGCCCGGTCGATGAGAATCCGGTCCGTCGGCGGTGTGCTGGCTCCGAAGCGCTCCGAGGTTGCCCCGATCGGTCGGGAGTCCGCTTTCTCCCGCCCCGCCGCGGGGGATCTTTCGGCGGCCCGGACATCCTCCGGGCGAGGCAGGACGGCAGGCGTTTACGGGTATGCCGAGCGACCGGGTTCGTACCGGACGGAACGGAACCCCGGCAGGGCCAACACGCCGAGACCGTTGGCCAGCAGGCCGATTGCGGCGATAGCGTACACCGTCAGTATTCCGTAGCTCGCGGCGAGGAATCCGCCGACCACGAGCCCGCCGGGGATGGCAACGAACGAACCTACCGTGTCGATGCTAAGGACTCGCGCCAGTACCGTGTTCGGAACGATTGATTGCATTGTCGAGTAGTAGACCGTTGTGATGAACCCGATGCTGAGGCCGATCACCGCCGCTCCGCCAACAGAGAGCGGTACGCTTCGTCCGATGACCATCAGCCCGACGCCTCCCGCTTGGGCGACGACGGAGAGGCCCATCGCCACCCCGGCGAATCGCCGCGCACGCAGGGGGGCCACCACGAGCGCCCCCACGACCGCTCCGGCGGCCATCGCAGCTACAATGGAGCCGTACACCGCTGCATCGCTTCCGTACACGGCCGAGGAGTACACGACGAAGAAGCTGGCGACCATCGTCAGGAGGAAGTTGGCCGGCATGAAGCCCAGCGTAACCTCGAGGACGGGTCGGTGACTTCGCATGTACGCGACGCCTTCGGCGAGATCGCTCCTGAAGGAGCGTTGGCTCCCCGACGGTCGTGGATCCGGGCGCCCGACGGAGGCCGCAACCTGCAACAGCAACACGGCGGAGAGGCCGTAGGTGGCCGCGTTGAGTCCGACGCCGATCACCGCCCCAGCGAGTACCACGAGAAGCCCGCCAGCCCCGGCGCCGACGGTAAAGCCGAGCTGGGTCAGGGCAGCGAGGAGCCCGTTGGCC
The DNA here is from genome assembly GCA_022750195.1 of Thermoplasmata archaeon. GTDB lineage: Archaea > Thermoplasmatota > Thermoplasmata > Lutacidiplasmatales > UBA184 > Lutacidiplasma. Next base: position 341,271 of record JAKIWE010000001.1, read on the forward strand.
GACTCCAGCTGACCGGCCGGGACGATGCGGGGCAGGATCGCCTGGCTGGCGGGCGCGAACAACGCCGAGAAACTGTACACCAGCGTCATGGCGGCGATGACGACGAGGAGTGAGAACCCCGTGAACAGCAAGGCCGCGGCGAGGAGTCCCATAACGAGCAGCCGGACGGCGTCCGACACGATCATGATCCGGCGTCGGTCGTACCGGTCCGCGAACACGCCGGCGAACAGTCCCAACGCGATGCCGGGGAGGATCCCGGTCAATCCCACGTAGGCGACGTCGAGCGTGCTGCCCGTGTACCGGTAGACGAGCCAGTTTACTGCGACGCTGGAGGCGGCTCCCCCCACCGCCGAAGCGATCGAGGAACCGAGCAGGAATCTGAATCCTGCGGACCGGAGGACCGGCATGGGCCCCGAGTCATCGGTAGCCGCCGGCTTGCCCCTATCCCCCACCCGCTTACCCCGCGGCCATGCTCTCCGTCACGACCGCTCCCACTGCCGGGCGCTCATCGGTGGGAGTTGCATCAACCCTCCCCTGACGCCACCGATGGGAGGGGGGAACGGGCGTCGAGCCGGTGCAGGGTCGCCGCCGAGGACGAAAGGCCGCCCGGTCCACTCCCCGACCCCGACTGGGTCGCAGCGTCCTGCCGGCGTGGGGTAGGGGTAAATACGTGACCTGTCTCGGCCGCGCCCGATGCACTATCCCAAGGCCGTCTCCTCGTACTGCCCGAAGTGCAAGGTGCACACGGAGCATGAAGTGGAGAAGGTGAAGAAGCGGCCCGCCTCCGAGCTCAAGTGGGGGCAACGGCGGTTCCGTCGCGCCACGCGCGGCTACGGAGGCTTTCCCCGTCCGAAGCCGGAGGGGCGCGCGAAGGCCGTGCGCCGGGTCAACCTACGGTACCGTTGTAAGAAGTGCAAGTACATCGTCCAGCCTGCGAGCTGGCGCGCCGGCCAGCTCGAGCTCGTGGAGCACAAGTAGGGAGTCGTCGATGGCACCAGCTCCGTTCGTCGTCGTGAAATGCCCGGACTGCTCCGGCGAGCAGACCGTGTTCAGCCGACCGGCGACCACCGTGAACTGTTCAGTGTGCGGCGCGACGCTCGTGCTCCCGACCGGCGGTCACGGGAACTTCCGCGGCGAAGTCGTCCGAACGGTCGCCCCGTAGGGGAGGTCGCGCGAGCCATGCCACTGCGGGCCGAGTACCCGGCCGAAGGCGAACTGATCGTCGGCACCGTCACCTCCATCCGGAACTTCGGCGCCTTCGTCACGCTCGACGAGTACAACGCGCGCGAGGCGTTCATCCACCTCTCCGAGGTCGCGACGGGGTGGGTCAAGTACATCCGGGACCACGTTCGCGAGGGGCAGAAGATCGTCGCGCGCGTGCTGCGCGTCGACACCTCGAAGAGCCAGGTCGACCTTTCGCTCAAGCGGATCAACGACCACCAGCGGCGGGAGAAGATCCAATCGTGGAAGAACGAGCAGCGGGCGATGCGCCTGCTCGCGCTCGTCGCCCAGCACCTGAAGGTCGAGGTCGAGGCGACCCACGGCGAGTTCGCCGAGGAGCTCGTCGAGAAGTACGGCAGCCTGTTCGAGGCGTTCGAGGCGGCAGCGGCCGACACCAAGCGGTTCCAGAAGGAGTGGGGGAAGTTGCCCTGGGTGACCGCGATCGTGAAGATCGCCGAGGAGAACATCGTCCCGCCCCACGTCACGATCAGCGGCATCCTCGAGGTCACGGACGGTGGACCGGCCGGCGTCGACTCGGTCCGCGCCTCCCTCCTGGAGGCCGAGCAGACCGACCCGACCTCGGTCACCGTTCAGTACGTCGGCGCCCCCAAGTACCGCGTCAAGGTCGAGGGGACGCAGTACAAGCAGGCCGAGGAGGTCCTCAAGAAGGCGACCGAGGCGGCGCTCACGAAGATCAAGGCCGCCGGCGGCCAGGGGACGTTCACCCGCTCGTGACGGAGGCGCTGCTCCACCGGTGTTCGGCCTGCCGCCGGTACACCCTCGGTCCGGTGTGCCCGGAGTGCGGCGGGCCGACCCGTACGCCCCACCCCGCCCGCTTTTCTCCTCAGGACCGTTGGGGCAAGTATCGCCGCGCGCTCCTTTCGGCCGAATCGGCCACGTACCCTGACGCCCGGTAACCTTCCGTGATGTCCGCAGTCATGCACCGAATCAAGGTCGTCAACGACATGAGCGAGCTCGTCCCGGTCCTGCGTGCCGTCGACACGCCGGTGAAGCTCGCACTGGTCCAACGGCTCGCCGAAAGCTGGCTCACCGCCCAGGATATCGAGAAGGAGTATGGCAAGGAGGGGATCAAGGCCCTCCAGTTCTTCGAGAAGCTCAAGCTGATCGACACGCGCTGGGTCGCCCGCGAGGGCCGGCGGACGCCGGACAAGAGCTTCCACTTCTACTACTCGACGGTGAACATCAACACGACCGCGCCGCTCGCCGAGGTCTCCGAGATCCTGTCGATCGCGAGCATGCCGGACAAGGACTACCAGAAGCTCGAGCACAAGATCTACGAGGCGGTCGGCGACACCGGCCGGTTCTTCAGCGACGTCGCCGAGGAGCTCGGCATGAGCCCGACGCGCCTGAAGGGCCTCGTCAAGCGCTCCGACAAGCTCGAGTACCGTGGGCACCGGATCGAAAGGTTCCATGCCGAGCCGAGCCCGACCTAAGGGTCGGGGCGTACCGAGCGTCGAACTGCTCCGCCTCGGTCACCGGGCCGGCCGCGACCCCCGGCTCACGACGCACCTCGCGCTCGTGGCCCGCGCCTTCGGTGCGCGGCGGATGTACTTGCATCCCCCCGACCCGGCGATCGCCGAACGGCTCGCCGCCGTGGCCCGTCGCTGGGGCGGCGCCTTCGAGGTCGTCGGGGTGGACGATTGGCGGCGGACCGTGCGGGAGTTTGACGGCCTCGTCGTCCACCTCACGATGTACGGTCTCTCCCTCGAGCGGGTAGCCCCTCGGCTCGCCCGCGCCTCCCATCTCCTCGTCGTCGTTGGAGGTGCGAAAGTCCCCCCCGCGCTCTACGGGCTCGCCGGGGTGAACGTCGCGGTCGGCCACCAACCGCACAGCGAGGTCGGTGCTGCGGCCGTGTTCCTCGACCGAGTGCGGGGTGGGGTCCCAGCCTCGGAGTTCGTCGGGGCGGAATGCACCATCGTTCCTCGAGCCCGAGGTAAATCGGTACGCACGGCGCGGAGCCGGAGCCGGCGATGAGCGATACCGCGATCGTAGGCGGCTCGTGGCCGATGTCGGTCCGAAGCCCCGGGAAGTTCATCGTCTTCGGGGAGCACGCGGTCGTCCACGGTGCGCCCGAGCTCCTCGTCGCCATCGACCTCCACCTGCAGGTCGGGGTAGCGACCGCGCCGGAGTTCCAACTGAATCGAGAACCGATGGCGCGGTCGGCAAACCCCTACCTGGCCCGCGGTCTCGAACGATTCTGGCCGAGCGGGGCGCCCGTGGCGATCACGACGAGCTCTCGGATCCCGAGAGCGGCGGGACTCGGCTCGTCCGCTGCGTTCGTCGCGGCCCTCGGGGCCGCCTTCGGGAGCGCGTCGGGAGGGGTCGCTCGAGACGCGCTCGCGCAGTCCAGCTTCGAGGTAGAACGCGGCGCGCAAGGCGCGGGCAGCCCAGGGGACACCTCCGCCGTGGTCGCCGGCGGCTGCGTCGCGCTCAACAGTCCCTCCGGGACGTTGCTGTGGGAGACGACCGTGGGGGACGCTCGGTGGACTGTCCGACGCGTCTCCGACCCACGGTGGGTATGGGTGGTCGCTTACTCTGGGCTCCCCCGAAGCACAGCGACCGCCGTGCAGCGGGTCGGTCATCGGCTAGCGGAGCCCGATGGGCCGGAGCTCCTCCAGCGGTTCCGAGAGGTGGCGACCGCCGGGATCGGCGCGTGGATCCGGGAAGAGCGGACCGAGGTGGGGCGGCTCATGCAAGAGAACCAGCGGCTCCTCGCCGAGGTCGGCGTATCGAACCCCCGACTCGAGGCGCTGATCTCGGCCGTCGCTCCGGTCGCCGAGGGAGCGAAGATCACCGGTGCCGGCTGCGGAGGCTCGATCGCAGTGCTTCCGCAGCCGGGGCGGGAGGCGGAGGCCGTTCGGCGCCTGGCGCGCGCGGGGGCGGTGGCCTTGGCGGTCCGGCCCTCGACGCGGGGCGTGGACGTAGTGGGATCGGGCTGATCCGGCGGGCCTAGCGTCCGGCTCGACGCCAGGCTACGCGTGGCCTCGATCGCTCTCGATTCGGCGCTCCCGCCTCAAGGCGGGGGCGCGGAACCCCGCGACGCCCGGATCCGCCTCCGTCGCCCTTATTGAGCCGGACCTGTATTCGGTGGCGGGCGGTCGTCGGAGGAAAGACGGTGAGCCGAAACGGTCCGACCCCGGGCGACGGTGCCACCGTGACGGAAACCCCCGGCCTCTCCGACGCACCTTACGCAGCTCCGCGAGCCTCCGCTCGACACGCTACACCGCCACGGCCGTGGGCCGTCCGGAGCCCTCGCCTCTGGAAGCCGGCGGCCGCGTTGCTTCTCGCGACGATCATGGTCGGCGGATCGTCTGCGCTGCCTGCGGCGCATTCGCTGCCGGTCTCGAACTCGGGCCGTGCCCTGGCCGATGCTGTGGCTCCGTGCGCTTCGGCGCTCTCGCGCGGCTGCCCCGCCGCCGGCGCCCCTCCTCTTCCTGGGCCGGGCCACGACCTCTACGTGACCGCGACGAACCTGACCGTTCTGCTGGGCGACCCCGTGACCTTGCAGGGGTATCTTCCGAACGGAAGCACGGCCGAGCCGGGGAGTTATTCTTGGAATTTCGGAGACCACGAGTGGGCGAACTTGACGAACTATTCGGTGACGCATACTTACCGGGACCCCGGCATGTACCCGGTGTACTGTCAGGCGACCAACCTGAGCGGGGCGTCGACCGACGACCAAGGGTCCCTCGTCACGATCCACGTCGTTGACTCGTACTGGAACGACTCCTCCCTCCGGCACGCCCGGGTGGCCGGGGGCGTGGTGGAAAGCAGCGGTCTGATCGACGACCGGGCCCCCCTTCTCGCGGCCGGGCAGACGGTGGAGTTCGAGGGATTCACGATCGCGTCCCCGGTCGACCCGACCTACGCGGTCAGCTCCACGACCTTCGCCATGATCGACCTCTCCAGTTCGTACCTGAGCGCCCACCCGTCCGGCCCCCGGTGGTTCGCCAATCTGACCCTCCCCTCCCCCGCTCCCGCGTCCGGGTTCTATCGGCTGCAATTCCAGAGCGTGGCCGACCCGACGATCGGCCATTCGGGGCCGCCCGCCTACCGCAACTTCACGTTCGTCATCGTGGTCGGCACCGGGTACGGGGTGCTCCCCGAGCGTCTCCCGGTCGACCCGAACGGGGGCAGGCTCCGGGTCGTCGGTCCACCCGGAGGCGGGAGCACCCTAGACCCTGCGCTGGCGTACGACACCGTGGATGCCGAGACGATCGCGAACGTCTACGAGCAGCTGATCACCTACAACGGATCGTCCGGCGGGGACGCGAACAACGACTTCGTCCCGGCCCTCGCTACCTGCGTGCCGGGCACGCCCCTCTGCCAGTCGCTCTACAGCTCTTCGCTCGTCAGCGGCTGGAACTACACCTTCGTCCTCAGCCCCGCAGCCAGGTTCTACGACCCGGCGACCGGGGCCAACTGGTCGGTCTACCCCTCGGACGTGGTCTTCTCGTTCGCGCGCACGCTCGCCTTCTCCACCCTGCCCTGCGCCGGGTGCAACAACGGTTGGATCCTCGCCCAGACGCTCCTGCCGGGCCCTTCCTCGAGCTCGAACGCCTCGAATTTCGGGTGGGACGCGGGCATTCACAATCCCTACAACAACACTCCGTCGAACATCTTCGCCTCGATGGTGGTCAACGGAAGCAGCTGCCCGACCAGCGGTGGCCACTTCGTCGGGAACGGGTGCGTCACGTTCCTCGCCCACGGCGACGACCGCACCTGGCCCTTCTTCCTCGCCACGCTGGCGGACCCGCTCGGCGCCTCCGTCGTCCCGGCCGCCTGGTTCAGCGCCGCCGCCCAAGCGGCCGGGCTGCCGGGGTGGACCTACGGCAACGTCTCGGGCAACGGTGACCACCCGATCCCTCCGATCACCGGGGCGTCGCTCCTGCGGCTCAACGCCACCTCGTGGGACGCCTTCGAATTTTCCGGCGCTGTCCCCCCCTATTGGGGGAACGTCCAGTACGCGATGGCGGGTTCGGGACCGTACTTCCTCGCCCACTACGCGGCGGCCGTGGGCTACTCGCTCCAGGCCAACCCGGAGTACGGAGCGAACCCGAACTGCACGACGCTCGGTTGCCCCCCCGCGTCGGGCAGCTACATCCGCCTCGTCAACGAGACGTTCCCGTCGACCGGGGACGCCGCCGCGGCCGCGGCCATCGCGAACGGGTCGGCCGACGTGGCGTTCACCGACCCGGGCAACGTGAGCTCGTTCCTGTCGCTGATCGAGGGCGGGGGCGCCGGGGTCGTCGAGCAGCCTTCGACCACGACCAACTTCGCACCGTTCCAAATGTCGTTCAGCGTGGCGGCGACCAGCACGCTCGTGGGGGGGAACCCGGTGACGATCCCCTCGGACTTTTTCGCGCACCTCGGGATGCGCCATCTTTTCACGGCGGATTTCTCCTACGCCACCGCCCAAGCGACCGTTCGCGATCTGCACGGCGGCGGGTTCGCCTCCAACTACGGCGGGGCGATCCCCCCGTACATGTCGGACTACCCGGCGAACGTCTCCTGGCCCGCCGGCGACCCGGTCCAGAGCAGCCTGGTGGTGGGCAGCGCCGGATGGTGGTGGGCCCAGATCACCAACGCGAGCGGCCCGTACTACGATAACGAGACCGCCCTCTGCAGCGCGGCGACCCCCTGCGCCTTCCCCATGTTCCCGACGGAGACGTTCGACTACGCGGAGATGTCCCTCTGGAGCCAAGCGGTGAACGTCACGACGGGCGGTGCCATCGTCCCGTACGTCTACAACACGAGCTTCCTGAACGTCGTGCTCTCCGCCTTGTACTCGTCCCCGGGAACCGGCTCGACGCCGATCTACGGACTCGGATGGGCCGCCGACTACGCCGACCCGTCCGACTTCGTGACGCCCCTCTACCTGCCGGACAGCACGTACACCTACTCGAGCGGGGTCGCCGAGTCGTTCTCCACACTCGCCGGGACCGGCTGCTCCGCGACCCTGTACGCCTACGCGTTCGGCGGCGCCCCGCTCAACGACAGCTGCCAGGGCGCGGCGTACGCCGCGCTGGGGACCGCCGCCAGCCAGGCGGCGAACTTGCCGCTGGGGGCCAATCGGACCTACCTCTACAACGAGGTCGAGCAGGTCGCGAACCGGCTCGCCCTCTACACGTACACCCGCGACCCTCAGACGCTGAATCTCGTGGCGCCGTGGATCGACCCGAGCTCGGTCGTGACCCAACCGTCGACCTTCGGCTCGGGGTATCGGATCTTTTCGGACTATCGGTACCTCAGCAACAACTCGACCCCGAACCCATTGGTGGCCTATGGCCCCATCGTCGAGCCGAACCCGACGAACGTCTCGGTGGGGTCGACCCTCTCCCTGGCCGCCGCTGCGGGCGGTGGCGTCGGGGGCTATTCGTACTCCTGGAACAACGTCCCGCCCGAGTGCGCGGGGTACCCCTTCGCCAACTTCAGCTGCCTCCTCCAGTCTCCGGGGACCTACACGGTGACCGTTACCGTCTCCGACACGAACGGCACGCAGGTGACGAGCCATCCGGTACGGCTCTTCGTCTACGGTGCCCCGCGACCTCTCCTCGCGAGCGACCGCGCGTCGGTCACCAACGGACCAGCCCCGCTCGCCGTCACCTTCAGCTCCGCCGTCACCGGAGGCGTCCAACCGTACGTCCTCAACTGGTCGTTCGGGGACGGGAGCTTTAGCTCGCTCCCCACCCCGGGTCACACCTACCTGAACGCTGGGAGCTTCACGGTCCGCCTGAACGTGACCGATAGCCAAGGCCGCCACGCCGCGGCCTCCCCGAACTTGTCGATCGTGGCCCGCACCCCCCTCGCAGGGGCTGCGGTGGGGAGCAGTGCCGCGGCGCTCGACCTCGGGGGCACCACGAACCTCACCGTCAGCTTCACGGGCGGCACCCCGCCGGTGACCGTCTACTGGAGCACCCTGCCGCCCGGCTGCGTCGCAGCGAACCTGACGACCCTGCCGTGTACCCCGTCGGCCGCCGGGGTCTACGTCGTGGGCGCCAACCTCACCGATTCGGCGGGCGGCCTCGCGGCCGCTACGCCGATCCTCTTCACCGTCGCCTCCGCGCTCGTCGTCTCGGCGCCGCAACCGTCCGCCCCCACGACCGAGGTCGGGCAGTCCGTGTCGTTCACGGCGGCTGCCTCGGGGGGCTCGGCTCCGTACACGACGTACCTGTGGAGTGGCCTACCTTCCGGCGCCTGCACGGGCGGGATGTCGGGATCGGTGGAGACCTGCCTGTTCGGCACGGCGGCGACCCTGACCGTGACCGCTCAGGTCGTGGACGCCCTCGGAGTCACTTCCCCCGCCTCCCCGTCGCTCACGTTCGTCGTCCACCCGTCGCTCGCGCTCGGCGGGATCACGATCTCCAACGGTACGACGGTCGGCAGCACGACGACCGTCCCGGAGTTCTCCACGATCACGTTCGCCACCACGATCTCCGGGGGACTCAACCCGGTGGCGGTACGGTGGAGCGGCCTCCCCACCGAATGCCCCCTTGGAGTCTCTTCGTCGGTCAGCTGCCAGGTCACGACGCCGGGTTCCTACGCGGTCAAGGTGACGGCGACCGACGCCGACGGGGTCATCGCCAGCCAGAGCGCGACGTTGGTGATCACGAGCGCCCCCCCCAGCTCGCCGGCCGGAGGGGGCGGTACCGCTCTGCTCCTACCTCTCGTGATCGGCGTGGTGATCGCCGCGGCCGCCATCGCCGCGATCGCGCTCCTCCTCCGCCGACGCGGCCGCGCGACGAACGCGCGCACCCCGACCCCGCCCGCCACGGAAGAGCCCGCGGAGTGGACGCCCGCCGGGGAGCCGCTCTCCGATCCCGAGCCCGGCGCCGAACCAGGACCGCCGGACGCGTAGGCTCCGGTCTCTCTCAGCGCCGCGCGACGAAGCGGAGCACCGAGCCGCTCTCCACCGGGTGGTCCGCCGCGAGCGCGCGGTGGGTCCGGCCGTCGATCGCGCGGATGAAATGCTCGCCGAGGTCGGAGTGGACCCGGTAGGCGACCGCACGGACCGGGGTGCCGCCGGGCACGAGCAGCGCGTCGGGGAGCACTCGTCCCTTCGAGTCGGTCCATTTCGTTTCGTCCTCCACCGGGAAGACGACGACGTAGCCGAGCCGTTCGAAGACGAGGCGCTCGAAGGCCGCCTGCACGCCGGTCGTTCCCCACCGTGCGAGGATCGCGCGGATCTCGTCTAGGGCGTGACGCTGTGCCGGGGAGAGCCGGCTCGGGTCGGGCGTGGCAAAACTCTCCGCGCCGGGCGAGTACTCGATGAGGCCCGCTCGGGCCGCCCGTCGGAGCGTCAGCTCCGCCTCGGCCGAGGTCGGGACCACGGGGATCGGCGCCAACGTCTCGGCGAGCGCGGCCGCCTTCGGGGGCTCAACCTTGTCGCACTTGTTCGCGGCGACGAGCCGCGGCTTGGCCGCCTCGAGCAGGGACCGGGCGAGGTCCCTCCGGTCCGCGGCGGACCAACGAGCCGGGTGGGCCCGGTCGACGCTCGAGGTGCGGAGGGCTTGCGTCACCGCGAACATCGAGATCGAGAGACCCGTGAGCCGCTCGTGCAGAAACTCCTCGACCTTCCCGCCCTGGAGCTCGATCGACTTCGCGTGCCGGTCGAATTCGCGACCCAGGATCTCGGCTACCCAGTAGACGAGTTCCTCCTCGAGCCACGGGACCTCCTCCGCGGGGTCGTGGGTCCCTGCCGCGACGATCGCGCCGTCCGGGGAGGTGCCGCCGGTCAGGTCGACGACCTGGATGAACCCATCCGCCGGACGGAGTTCGTCCAGGAATTGATGCCCAAGTCCCTTGCCCTCGTGGGCTCCCGGTACGAGTCCCGGAACGTCGATCACGCTCACGGGGATCCATCGCGTCCCCGCCACGCACCGCGCGTTCCCCGGCGTGCAGTGGACCCCCCGCTCGGCCTCCGGACACTTCGCTCGAACGGCGGCTACGCCGCGGTTCGGTTTGACGGTCGTGAACGGGTACGGCGCGACCGGGACGTCGAGCAGGGTGAGGGCGTTGAAGAACGTCGATTTTCCGACGTTGGGCTTCCCGACGACGCCGACCTCCATCGTGATGCTCCCGACCGACCCGGGCCTACACGGAGTAGTCGGGCGGAACCTCGGCGACGCCCAGCTCGTGGTTGACGCTCAGGGCCATGGCAAAGAGAAGGTCGCTCAACCGGTTGGCCCACTGGAGGAGCTCGGGGCGCTGCGTTTCCACCACGTTCAAGGCCCACAGGGCTCGCTCCGCACGACGGGCGACCGCTCGCGCCACGTGGAGCTCGGACGCCGACGGAGCCCCGCGTGGGAGGACGAAGGTGTGGACCGGTTCGAACTTCGAGGCGAACTCGTCCGTCTCCGCCTCGAGCCGGGCGACGTGCCGAGCTTCGATCCGTCGGGCCGGCGGCGGAGCGGTCGATGGGGTCGCGAGCTCGCTCTGGGCGACGTAGAGCTCGTGCTGGAGCTGCCGGACGACCTCCCGAGTGCGACGAAGCTCCGCGGGGAGGGCCGCCTCGGCGCACCCGAGCTGGGCGCCTAGTTCATCGTAGGCGCCGAAGCTCGCGATCCGAAGCGAATCTTTGGCTACGCGGGCACCGCCGACGAGACCGGTGTCGCCACGATCACCGGTGCGGGTGTAGAGACGCGCGATACCCTCGCCTCCGGTCGCCACGGGAGCACGTCGAGCGGACTGCTCAGGCCGTGGATCGGGCAGAACGAGATGTGCAGCACCTCATTATGCTTGGCGTCCTGACGGCACAGTCGGCAGACGAATCCGCTCCGGTCTTCCCACGCTAGCGCTCCGCTTGCTTCCATTGTTGCAACACACCCAGGGACGTTAGCGCCCGAGGCGCCCCTGACCCTCGCGATCCGCCTGGCGTCGGCGCTCCCGTCGGTCGGCGTTCTCCCGGGCCTTCTCGCGAAGCCGGTCGAGCGTCTCCGAGTGGGCGCGCGCGAACGCTTCGAGTCCCGGCGTCAAGACGGCGACGAGCGCCGCTTCGACGTTCGGGGCCCAGCCGTCCTCGACGATCGTCTCGAGCTCCGCTCGCACCTGGAGCGGGATCGCGACGGCGTCGTGGGACGGCCCGCCGGTCGACCGGACGAGTGAGCGCACTGCGTCCGAACGGTTCCGGCTCTGCTCCCGCGCGGCGTAGTCGTCGAGGAGCCGAAGCTCCTCGGTGGTCAGTCGAACGCCCAGGAATCGGTCCTGGGTCTCTCGCGCGGTGGCCGATCGCACGGCGTTGAACAGTATTCAACAGTTATTTAGATGTTATGTAGTAATTTTTTTACAACTGCGGGCCGGGAGGCTTCATCCCCAGCGCACGTCCTCCGGCGATGAGGGACCGAGGTCCTGGCCTACCGGGGAGTTCTCGGCAACGGCGATGATTCGCCGTGTCGGAGGGTCTGAGGCGCCAATCTTGCCCGCAGGCTTCACGGCTCAACGGCCGTACCGTCCTGCCCGCTACTCGGAAGATTGAGGATCCAGATGTTCACCTGGAGGGGGCGTTTGCTCCCGGGTGGATACTCGGCGCTTACCTGTTCGGTCAGCGTGAAACCTAGCTTTCTACAGATTGCGTTGGATGGGTGATTATCGACCGACGGGGACGCAACGACGAACCTGTATCTCTGGAGGCTCGTGATCACGTCGAGGATCCGTCTCGTCGCGGAGGTCGCGACCCCTCGCCCCTGAAATTCGGGGAGCACGAACCATCCGATCTCCCATCCCGTCTGATCCTTCCATCCGCTCTACCAATATCCCACACTTCCGGCAGGCGAGCCGAGTGGTCCCGCGAGTATCGTGTACTGGCATCCGGCGTGCGGGTCACCCGACATCCGTAGGAACAGGTCGTGTCGCTTCCGAATCCGCTCGTCGCTTTCCGGCCCGTTCAGATGCACCATTTGGGTGGGATTTCCGAGCGTCCTGTCGAGCAGCCAACGGTCTCCTTCAGCGTACGGACGAACGGTAACTTCGAGGCCTTTCATGGATGCCCCGGCGATATCTCGCTAGGACAAAGGTCGTAGGCTCGGAGCCACGCTGGCCGTCGACGTAAAACAAAGGAAGTGGAAGCTTGTCCAAACCCAGCCAAGAATATCGGGGGGGTTGGGTCTCTCCCGCATGAAACGCCGAATGCTGAGAAGCTACGGCTACGGGTTCAAGGTCCCGGCCAAGTAGAACGTCCTCGAGGCTAAGGGGAAGGGCCGGAGCCAGGAGTGGCGTGCGGCCACAATCGCGCGTATCTCCCGTTCGTAGGGTGGGGTGCCGTCCGAGCGATAAATACCAGCGGGGGATTCGCCTCGCCATGAGCGCAGCCGCAGAATCGTTGGCCCGGACCGTGCTGGGAAAGAACCTTGCTGCCGGGAAGGGCGAGTCGGTGATCATCGAGACGTGGCCCCACACCCTCGAGTACGCCCGAGCGTTCGTCGAGGAGACCCGCCGTCTCGGCGCAGTGCCGACCCTCCTCTACGAGGACGAGCCGGCGTGGTGGAAGGCGATCGAGGCGAAGAACTTCCGCCCGTTCGCCAAGTTGTCGAAGGCGGAGAAGGCCGCGGTCGGGAAGGCGGACGTCTACATCCACTTCTTTGGCCCCGAGGACCAGCTCCGCCTCTCCTCGCTCCCGAGCGGGATTCGTGGTAAGCCGTTCGCGTGGAACGAGGAGTGGTACGACGCCGCGCACAAGGGGAGCCTCCGGGGCACTCGAATGTCGATGGGCCTCGTTCCGAATGGGCTAGCGGAGAAGTTCGGCTTGACCGGCGACGAGCTGCGCGAGAAGCTCGCGAGGGCGGGTTCCGTGGACGCCTCGAAGATGGCCCAGAAGGGCTCGAAGCTCCGGAAGCTCATCGAGAAAGGCTCGGAGCTCCACCTTCGGCATCCGAACGGCACCGATCTCACCTTCCAGCTGAAGGGCGTGCACGCACGCGCCGACACGGGGATCGTCGACGCCGCCGCGCGGAAGCGGCGGTACGGGGTCCTGAGCAACAATCCGACGGGCCTTCTGATGGTCGCGGTCGACAAGGCGAACGCCGTCGGGACGCTCGTCAGCAACCGCGCGGTGTACGATCTAGAGACCGCTCGGCGCTACGCCGACGCTACGTGGTCGTTCGAGGCAGGCAAGCTCGCCGAGCGGAAGTTCGGCGACGGCGGCAAGGAGTTCGAGGCGTCCTTCGCGAAGGGCGGCAAGGGCCGCGAGTCGCTGAGCTACTTTTCGATCGGACTGAATCCCGAGGGGGAGGCGGCGGCCCCGGCGGAGGACACCGAAGAGGGCGCAGTACTGATCAGTGTCGGGAACAACACGTTCGCCGGCGGGAGCAACAAAGCGAAAATGCGGGGATTCGCGATGATCGCAGGCGCGGACATCGAGGTCGACGGCAAGACGATCGTCGCCGGGGGCCGGATCCGCTAGACCGGCCCGCGGCGGCTCGGGCGCCGCGGCCTTCGCTTCGGCCTGACTCCCGGCCGGGCGTGAGGGCGGTCCCGGTCGGTCTCGACCTAGGGTCGCCGGTCGAGCCGCCGCAGGAGGCTGCCTGCACGTTATAGAAACTCTAGCCTGGGTCAGGGCGATGGCGGAATCCCCTTCGAAGCTACAGCGCGACGTCGCTCGCAACGTCGTGACCAGGTACCTCAAGGTCCGAGCGGCGGAGAACGCGATCATCGAGTCGTGGGACCACACGATGCCGCTGGCCTCGGCGATGGTCGATGAGATCCGCCGAGTGGGCGGCAGGGTACTCCTCATCCGCAACGACGAGGACGCGTGGTGGCGGGCCCTCGACCGGCGGCAGAGCAAGCTTCTAGGGGCGTCGAGCGCCCCGGAGTGGGCGGCGCTGAAGGCCGCGGATGTGTACGTAAATTTCTGGGGCCCGGCTGACGCAGACCGCCTCGAAACGATCCCCGATAAGACCGGGGACGAGGCGTTCGCTTGGAACTGGCCCTGGTACGCCGTCGCAAGGAAAACGGGGCTCCGAGGGGTGCGCATGACCGCGGGGTTCGCGACGGTGGGACGGGCGCGTCGGTGGGGTTTGGATCACGCGCGATGGGAGGACAACATGCTGCGGGCCTCCCTCGTCGACCCGGAGGAGATGGCCACGAGCGGGGCTCGGCTCCGCACGGCGCTCTCTCGCGGGAAGAAGGTGCGCATTACCCACTCGAACGGAACGAACCTTGAAGTCGCCCTGGCGGGGGTCGCTCCACGGTTGAGCGACGGGCGACCCCATCCGTGGAAAAAGCATACTTCCCGTTCGGGCATGCTCGAAAACATCCCCGCCGGATTCGTGGACGTTGTCCTCGACTCGAAAACGGCCGAGGGGAGCTTCCACGCCAACCGCCGGACCAATATCTGGTGGACCTGGCACGCGGGGGGAGCGCTCGACTTCGCGAACGGCAAGCTCACTTCGGTTTCCGTCGAGGAGGGCGAGAAGGAGTTTGCCCGTCAGTACAAGAACGGCACGGCGGGCAAGGACCGGGCGAGCGCGATCACCCTCGGGCTAAACCCGGCCGCCGAGGACGTCCCCAACCTGGAGAAGTGGGAGCGCGGCTGCGTTTCCTTGCAACTCGGGGGGAACCGGGGCCTCGGAGGCTCCAACGGATCGAACTTCTTTTCCTGGTTTTCGCTCGCCGGCTCCGAGATCGCCGTGGACGGAGCTCCCGTCATCCGCGACGGAAAGCTCCTCTAAGGCCCAGCGCACCGACGAGGTACGGGCCGAGAACCCGCCTCGAGCCGTCCATCGCTCGGCGAAATGCCGCGCCGCCTCGCACCACGGGATTCCCCGGAGAGGGCGCGGGGAGGACGGAGACGCGCGGTCTCCGTTGCCCTCACGCCTGACCTGGATTGCCGCCTCCGTCGGCGGACACAGGCTCGCTCCGAGGCGCGACCCGTTCGGGCCTCGGTGAACAACCGGGGATGCTCGGAGGCCCCACGGTGAGAGCGGGACATCGGTCCACATCGGAAGGTTCAACTAAACGCAGGGCCACTCCGCACCCTCCCTCAGGGGGAGCAGTCGATGAGCGATCTACGGGCGAGGAGCGGACGACCGTGGCCACGAACTGCGAAGGGCTCCCTTTCCCGACGATCCGTCCCCTCGATTCCCTGGCTCGCCGTGGCTCTGCCGATGGTTCTCCTGCTCGGTTCGCTCGCAGGGATCGGAGATCGTTCGGCGGGGTGGATCGACCGTGGAGCGCGGCTCGCCGTTCCGGCGGTCGCTGCCTCGGGCGATGCTTCCACCGCTGGGTCGGCCCTGATGGCCCAGGCCCAAGCCACGTTCAACTCTGCTCCAGGGCCCCACGTCTCCAAGGGCGGCGCCACGGGGCCGAATTGGACCCAGATCACCCACCCTCCCCCCGGCGGACGTGAGGGGGCCTCCTTGGTGTGGGACGCCGCGGACCACGAGTACGTCCTGTTCGGAGGCTGGAACGGGGTCACGGGGCTGTACCGGGATACCTGGACCCTGTCGGCGTCGGGTCTCTGGTCGAAGCTCGGACCCAGCGCCGCCCCCTCCGCGCGCTGGGGAAGTGCGATCGCGTACGACGGCCACGACGGCTACGTTCTCCTCTTCGGAGGTCAGGGCCCGAGCTTCACCGGTGCTTTCGCGGACAGTTGGAAGTTCTCCGGGGGCACCTGGACGAAACTCACCACGCCGACCCACCCACCGGCCGCGGCGTTCGGTTCCATGACCTACGACGCGAGGGACGGCTATGTCCTGCTCTTTGGTGGGTACAATGCGACGGGGACCCGTCTCGGGGCGACCTGGGAGTTCAAGGGGGGCGTCTGGACCCATCTGACTCCGCTAGCCCCCCCTCCCCCGCGAGCGGCCGCGACGATGAGCTTCGATGCGAAGGACAACTACGTCCTTCTGTTCGGAGGGATCGGCGTCAGTTCGTTTGCCTCTGACAGCTGGAAGTATGTCGGCGGCAACTGGACGAACCTCACTACCGCGACCGCCCCCCAGGCACGGGAGGACGCCGCCATGGCCTACAGCGCCCCGGATGCCCGGCTCGTGTTGTTCGGCGGCCTCGACGGGACCGGCTACCTGCCCCAGACCTGGGTCTACTCGAGCGGGAACTGGAGCCGGCTCGCGACGGCGCTCCATCCGTCGAAACGGTACCTGCCGGAGATGGCGGACGCCCCGACGGGCGGCGCCGTCCTGCTGTTCGGCGGCTTCACCACGGCGGGCGTCGCGTCCAACGAAACGTGGTCGCTCGCCGGGAACGTCTGGAAGATGGTCGGGCCCCTCCAGCCGATCGCTCGTCTCGGTGCCGCGATGGCCTACGACGAGGCCGATCGGTTCGTGCTCCTCTTCGGGGGTGCCTCTGCAAGCTCCTTGTTCAGCGACACGTGGAAGTTCGTAGGGGGACTTTGGGTCCCGATCCACCCCGCGACCTATCCACCGGCGCGCGCGCTCGCAGGGATGACCTACGACGCGGCGGACGGGTACGTCGTACTGTTCGGTGGGACGGGTTGCGGTCACCGGTGCGGCGACACGTGGACCTTCGTCCACGGTAGTTGGACGAACGTCACGGGCCCGGGCACGTCGACGGCGCCGGTAGGCCCCTCGCCCCGGGCCGCTCCGTCGATGACCTACGACGCGGCCGACGGCTATGTGGTGCTGTTCGGGGGGAGCGGGCCCACCCTCAGCTCAGGGTACCTCAACGACACCTGGACCTACCTCAACGGGGCTTGGACGATGATCTCCCCCAGCACCTCCCCCTCGCCACGGTACGGCGCCCCCATCACGTACGACTCGGAGGACGGCTACGTTCTCCTCTACGAAGGGGTCACCGGAACGACCGCCTACGCGCGCGACACGTGGATCTTCACGGGAGGGATTTGGGACAACATCTCTGCGGGATTCGTGGTCAGCCCGTCTACCGCCACCGTCTACGACACGATGTTCGACGACACGTACGATGGGTACGTCGTCCTGTGGGTGGCACAGTTCGACGAGACCTGGACCTGGGACGGCAGCACGTGGGCCGAGATCTTCCCGAGCGCGACCCCACCGGGAGGGACGCTCGGGTCGCTCGGGGCCTACGACCCTGCCGCCGTCTCCGGGGTGGTGCTCAGCTCCGGAACCACGTGGGAGTACACGGGTTGACCCGCCTCCGTAGATCGCGGTCCCGCGGCGATCACGGACCCCTCGCTCGGCCTTCAACAGCGGGCCGATCGTGTCGCAGGGCTCACCGGCACACCGGAGATCGTCGTCGGCCTCCTTCCGTCGGCGTCGGCTAGGCGACCGGCAGCCCCCCCGGCCGTGTGCCCACGGTCGTGCCCCACTACCCGACCTCTGGCTGGATTCCCGCGGAGCGCTGCGCGTCCGGTTCGCTCTGGTGCTCTTCGGGGCGGGAATCGCTCGAGCGACCTTGGACCACCGGCAGTCGAACATGAGTCGGCGTTGAGCAGAGGCGTGTGAACACCATCCTACGCTCCCACGTGAATCGGTTCGGTGCGTTACCACGGACGGGGTAGTCAGGCCGGGTCGAGCGGGTGGCGCGAGGTCGGAAACGGCACACTGCCGCGACTGGCGGACCTACGGTCCGCGCGACGTCGATCGCGACCACGAGGAGTTCGACGGCCTGCGGGCCTCGGGCTCGCGAATGTAAAGAACCCTACGTTGACCACCCGAAGCGCCGGGGGCGAGACCGGTTCTACTTGGATTCCTCGACCCTCTTCAGTACCCGAAGGGCGGTGAGCGTGATCCATTTGCTCGGCCGGCCCGGCGGCTCAAGTTGGAGCGGACGGGCTCGGTTCACGTGCAAATGCAGGACCGATGCGGGCGCGTCGGGGCTCGCCCGATCGATCGCCCACGTGCCATCGCTCCGTCGTTTCTTCCGCAACAGGTCGAGGGCAGGCCGAAGTCGGGGATCGCCGCCGTGGCCCAGGTTCGTGAGGAGATCCAGCCCCACAAGGACGTCGTAGAAGTAGTGGTTCGGATAGTGGAACCGGAACCAGGGGGCGTACCGAGGCCCCTCCCGAGTCAGCTTCCGCTGGAGGTAGAACTCCGCTCCCCTTTGGATGGACCGTTCGATCCGGTTCGAGCGTATGGATTTTGGAACGGCGGCGAGTGCCGCCAGCGGTTCCCACCGCTCGAGAGTTCCCGGGGTGCCTTGGCTGCAGTTCCACCCCCCGTCGGTGCGCTGGTCGTCGACGATCCAATCGTACAGCCGCCGGACCCTCGGGTCCTCCCCGTAGCCGAACCGAGCGAGCGTCCGAGCCGCGTTTCCGACGGCGCACATCTCTTCATGGTAGAGGTTGATCATCGAGCTGAGCCCGAGCTTGTACTCGAACAACCGGTCCGCGGTCTTCCGTATCCGCGGGTCGGCCTTCGTCAGACCGAGGTCGGCGAGAACGATGGCGCTCCAGATGGTCGCCGAAAACTCCGGGAACCAGAGGAAGAACAGGTATTCCTTGACCGTCCGCGGCTCGCGCCGCTCCCAGAAGCCCCTCGGCCCTTGTCGCCTCAAGATGGCTCCGGCCCAGCCCGCGTGGGGAATCCGGCTGCGCGCCGCTCGGGCTTCAGGGTCGGTCGCAGGGCGGTCGAGCAGGTCGGTCAGCGCGAAGAACCGGACGGACGGCTGGTCCGGCTCCAGCAGCCAGTCGAGGGTAGTGCTTGCGCGCACCGGACCTCGGCGTCGCGCCGCACCCCATTAATCCTCCGCACGATCGCGTCTCCCCGGGGGCCCGCGATAATCACCACGGGAGCCCGATGCAGCGCGGTCTAGGTGTCCACCAAAGCCCCGGTGGGTTGCGGCCGAGAGGGACGACGCGCACGACCCGCGTCCCCAACAAAGGCCGACGGAAGATTGAACTACGTGACCCCGTAGGACGCCGCGTTCCCTCGGGTAGCCGAGGGTGAGTCGAAATGGGCGCCCATGCGAACCTGAACCAGACATCGTTCCTTCGCCGACTAGTGGTGGCCGCGGTGTTCTGCGGCTTGGTGGGGATGGCTTCCTTCGGTCTCGGGTCGACGCACCCGAGTCTCCGTAGCGCCGGGGCCATCTCGCTCGACCGGGGCCTCGCGGTTCGTGGCCTCGCCGCCACCGTGGGAGTCGGCAGCCAACCGGTCGGCGTCGCCTACGACAGCGGCAAGGGTGAGGTATTCGTCACGAACTCCGGCTCAGGAAACGTTAGCGTCATCAGCGACGCCACCGACTCGGTCGTCGCGACGATCAGCGTGGGCTCCAAGCCGTACGCTGCGGCGTACGACAGCGGCAAGGGCGAGGTCTTCATCGCCAACGAACAAGGCGGCAGTGTCAGCGTCGTCAACGATACGAACAACTCCGTCGTCGCGACGGTCTCGACCGGCAACTACCCCATCGGCCTGGCGTACGACAGCGGGAAGGGGGAGATCTTCGTCGCCGGAGACCAGACGAGCGTGTTCGTGATCAGCGACTCGACCAACGCTGTGGTCGCGACAGTCGGCGTGGGCAACGTGACGCAAGCGGTCACGTACGACGCGACCCACGGCCAGGTCTTCACGTCGATGTTCGACGATCAGGACCTCTGGGGGATCTCGGACGCGACGAACGCCGTCACGTCGATCGTCCACGTCGGGACCACTCCCATCGGATTGGCGACCGACTCCGCGAAGGGACTCGTGTTCACGGCGAACTCCGGTTCGGCGAACTCCACGGCCGTCTCGACCGCGTCCCGGACCGTCGTCGCGAACGTGCACGTGGGGTCATCCCCGAGCGCGGTGGCGTACGACCCGAGCCAGGGCGAGGTCCTGATCGCCAACTCCGGGTCCGCGAACGTGAGCGTCATCTCCGACGCGACCGACAAGGTCGTCTCCACGTTCCCCGTCGGGAATGCCCCGTACGGCATCGCCTTCGACACCGGCAAGGGCGTCGCGTTCGTCACGAGCTACGGATCGAACGATGTGACCGTGGCCGCACCCGGAGGCGGCACTGGCGGTCCCACCCACTATGCGATCACGTGCACGGAATCCAACCTGCCTACCAGCACGAGCTGGTCGGTCACGCTCAACGGCACGACCTTGAGCTCCACCACTTCGACGATCGTCTTTTCCGAGCCGAACGGGAGTTTCCCGTACACCGTGGGAGCCGTCGCGGGGTACTCGGCGAGCCCCGCGTCGGGTACGGCCCAGGTGACGGGCGCGGCAGTCGCTCTTCCGATCGCCTTCACGGTCACGAACTCCGGCCCCTACTCGGTGACGTTCACCGAGAGCGGGCTCTCGGCGGGTACAAGTTGGACGGTCACCCTGAACAGTGTGCCGCTGAGCTCCACGACCACCACGGCGGTCTTCTCCGAGCCTAACGGAGTGTACCCGTTCACCGTCGCGGCGGCCGGTACCGACACTCCCACGCCTGCCTCGGGTTCGGTCACCGTGGCGGGGGCCGCGGTCGGTCAGACGATCACCTTCTCCGGGCCCGGGGCTCCGACCTATGACGTGACATTCACGGAGACCGGACTGCCCGCTGGCTCCACCTGGCAAGTGACGTTGAACGGCCAGACCCAGAGCACGAGCACCACCGGAACGACCTTCACGGTCCCGAACGGGACCTACACGTACCAGACGCTCGCACTGATCGCGTACGCGCCCGTGCCGGCGAACGGCTCCTTGGTCGTCAGCGGCGTCGCGGTGACGACGCCGATCGTCTACTACGAAGTGTACCCGCTAGCCCTCACCCAAGCCGGGCTGCCGGCGGGGACCAACTGGTCGGCGACGGTCACCAAGACCGGATCCGGGGTGGTCCTGATCGTCGGACTCGGGAACCCCGCTGTGACGCGATGGTCGAACGGAGCGTCGACGATCCACTTCTCCGTCTCGAACGGGACGTACGACTACTCAACGTCCGTCTCGGGGTTCTCGGCACCGGGCGGGACCATCACCGTCAACGGGGCCAGCCCCTCGACGACCACGGTTAACTTCGCGGCGACGTCCTCCGCCTCCTCTTCGGCCGGAAGCGTCGCGCTGTACGAAGCGGTAGTCATTGCGGTCGCCGTCATCGTCGTGGTCGTGGTGGTCGCGCTCGTCGCTATGCGGCGGCGGGGCCGTAACGCTCCGCCCGCGACGCCCTAACCGACCCGGCTCGCCTGCAATGGCACCGTGGCGTCGGGAGGGCGGGCCGCCGTCCGGCCCGCCCGTCACCGAGTCTCCCCCCGGGGATGCCTCGCTTCATGGATCGGGTCGAGAGGGCGTCGGGGAGGGGACGTACCGGACGCGACCGTCGGGGAAGTGACTCCCTGGTCTACCTCCGAATGCCTGCCGGAGAGCTCGGCTTTACGATCGTCTGACTTCGCAGGGGCCGTAGCTTCGCTCTGATCCGGAGGCCGCTCGCCGAGGGAGTTACCGCGGGGCCGGTCATCGCCCGGTCGCCCCTCCTTCAACCCCGAAGTACCCCGCGCATCGAGCGCGACCATGATTATCCCCCGGCTCGCTCGACCTCCTCGTGCCCTCCGACATCCTGAGCGTCGACTCCGTGTGGAAGCGGTACGGGGAGCGCGATGTTCTCCGTGATGTCCGATTCGACCTGAAGGCCGGCGAGGCGACGGCGTACCTCGGCCCCAACGGAGCCGGCAAGACGACGACGCTGAAAATCCTCGCCGGGATCGCCCGACCCTCTCGCGGGACCGTGCGGATCATGGGGCTCGATCCTACTCGGGACCGGGCCAAGGCACTGCGGGGGGTTGGCGCCCTCATCGAGACCCCCGGTATTGCGCCGTATCTTCACGGCGCCGACCTGCTCGAGTATGTTGCAAGGGTCAAGGGCGTGCCCGCCTCGGAGCGGCCCACCGCCGTCCGTCGGGCCGCCGAGTCGACCGGGGTCGCCGACCAGGTCGACCGCCCGATCGGCTCGCTTTCCACCGGCCTCCTCCGACGCATGCTGCTCGCGGCGGCGCTCGTCCACGAACCCGACATCTTGTTGCTCGACGAGCCCACGCTCGGCCTCGACCCGGCTGCCCGACACGACCTACGAATCCTGCTCCGGAGTCTCTCCGACCGCGGAGTAGCCCTTCTGATCTCGACGCACCTTCTCGAGGACGTCGAGGAGGTCTGCGGCCGTGTGCTCTTCCTACGTGCCGGCTCGGTCGTGGGGGACGAACCGGTGCACCTTGATTCGGCCTCCGGCGATGGCGCTCCGAGGAGGGCCTTGCGGATCCTCTTCGTTCGGGACGTGAGCGATGAACTCGTCCGCGACGCGCTAGGTCCGGGTGTGGAGCTCACGACCGATAGCCCTCGGAACATCGTGGTCCGGTTCACGGGTCGGGACGCCGAGCAGGCAGAACTGTTGAAGCGTCTCTTCGGCGCGGGGCTGCCGGTCGTCAGCGCCTCGACGCCGGAAGGGGACCTCGCTCGGCGGTACCTCGAGCGCGTCGGCCGGGAGGACGCTGGGTGACGGAGGTTCTTGCGAGCTGGGTGGTCAACGCCCGCTGGGAGTTGGTGCGGCTTCGTCGATCACGCCGCCTTTGGTTACTGTTGATACCCCCAGTCGCCGGCCCGATCGGCAGCGCCGTCGCCGACCTCTACCTCCGGGTCCCTTCGCCGGGTACCGCCGCGGTACTCGGGCTTCTCATCACCGCCGGCCTCGCCGCCCTCATCGTCCTGGACCTGACGGCGCTCGCGGTCGGTGAGGAGCTCGGTCTCCGCACGCACTACCTTACGCTCGCCCTTCCGCAAGGACGGGCCGTCTCGCTAGCCGGCCGTCTCGGCATCGTCCTGCTCGCCACGCTCGCCGTCTACGCGATCGGCGCTTTCGCGGTCGTGGGCCTTGCCGATTCCCTCATCTCCCCGTCGCCGGCCGCGCCGCCGCCGCTCCTGGTCCCTTCCCATCTGGCCGTCGGGATCGTCGGGTTGTTGGTGTTCCTCGGGGGGGTCACCGCCGCGGCCGCTGTCGTCACGCGTAGCTCGTCCCAGGCGCTCGTGGCGGGCGTCCTGGCCGGAGTGGTCGCCGCCGGAATCGGAAGCCTCTTCCTTGTCGAAGGGCGATTGACCGTACTCTATCCCATCGTGCTGGCCGTCGCGGGAGGCGTCGGAATCGGGTGGTGCCTGTTCCGGTACCGCGGGCTCGAAGAATGACCGGCTTGAGGTGGCTCCGGCTCGACCCGGCTCCCCGCCCCGGCTCGCCCCTCCGACCTCAGTTTCCTACAACCCATTGCGAGCGCGGGAGCTGTTCAGTGACCCGATGACCGAGCCCTGGCCGAGTTGGCCCGACCCGGAACCGAGTCCTCCCCGGCCGACGGGCGTCTCCCCCGTTCGCTCCGCGCGTTGGGCCGTCTTGACGGGCGGGGCCCTGTTGGCCGGCGGGGTACTTCTCGAGACTCTGGTCCTTTGGTTTCTGGCCGGCTATTTCGGTCCGACGGGAACGTTTGCCTTTCGCCTTTCCATCTTCTACGACGGCCTAGGGGGCTCCTACGCGGTGCAAGGCTTGGGCATCCTGATCGGAGCGCTCGGCTGGGCGACGCGCGAGCCCCGGGAAAGGAGGTCGCGAGGGCCGGGGCCTGACCCGACGGTGGCCCGTCGCTGGCGAGCAGGCCGGGCGCTCGCGATCGCGGGAGGAGTCTCCGCAGCAGCGGGACAATTGTTCAACGCCGCGACCCTCCTTTCGACCTCCGCCCTCGAGGCCCCGCAACGGTTCGTGCTTCTGACACCCGAGGTCCAGATCCTTCCGAGCTTGATGCTCGGAGTCGGCATCGTCCTGTTCGCGCTGGGCTGGTGGCTGCGGAGGACCCCAGAGCCGGCCGCGCCCCCAGCCGCCGCCTGAACGCCTCGCTCACTCGGCATTCCAATGGGGATCCGTCGGACGCCTCGCGCCCACTGCGAGGCTTTGAGCCTCTTCGGGTGTCTGGGGCCTATCTCCGGTCAACCGTAGCCATCGGGGGGAGGAGTCGTTGGGAGTCGAGAAGGAGCGTGTGCTCGGCATCGGTGGCGTGTTCTTCCGGGCGCGAGACCCGGCCGCGCTCGCGAAGTGGTACTCGGACCATCTCGGAGTCGATCCTGCTCCGACCAGCTACGACCAAGCCCCCTGGGTGCAAGAAGCGGGCCCGACCGTTCTGAGTCCGTTCCCGGAATCGAGTGAGTACTTCGGCGACGTCCACCAACGCTGGATGTTGAACTTCCGAGTGCGGGACCTCGACGCCATTGTGGCGCAGCTTCGGGGAGCGGGCATCGAGGTCGCGCCGGATCTCGAGCGGTACCCGAACGGACGCTTCGCGCGTCTCCGAGATCCGGAAGGGAACCCCATCGAACTCTGGCAGCCGGCGCCGACTCCCTGATCGGGGCGTGAGGAATCCCGCGAGCGTCGGGGTCGTTGTCGCCTAGGGCGGATGCTGGTCGCGGCCTCGTCTCGCCGGCGTTCGAGGACTCGAAGGGGACTACTAGCCGGCTTCTATCCCCAGCCCTTGGAACGTCTCCGTGGCCATCGCCCGGCACTGGCATTCGTCCGCGATCGCCCAAAGCTTCGTCCAGGACCGGAGATGCGGGGTCAGGTTTCGAAGGTCGTACTCGTCCTTTCGGATCTTCCCCTGGACGGTTGCAAGATCCAGGGGTCCGACCGCCGCATGGTCGACCTCCCACCGTCGGTCACGCCACGTCTTGACCTTCATGAGCACGAGAAGCTCAAGCTCCGGGATCCGAATCTTCACGCGTCCGAGGTCCCACATGGCGTGATGGTTCGCGAGCAGGTGGAACGGAAGAGCACGCGCGGGGTCTTCTTTGAACGGCGGACTGTCGTCGAGGTGGGCGGCGTCGATCTCGATGCGGACGCTACGGCCCCCGGCGCGAAGGTTCTTCCGGAACCGGCGGTCCCAGCCGCCGCCCGCCTGCGTGAAGCCGCTCTCGCGATAGTACTCGGTCGAGAACTTCTCGAACAGCGCCCGGTCCGCGAAGACGACGTCGATGTCACGGCTGCCAAGTCCCCGGTGATAGAAGTACGAGGCCCACCCGCCGATCAGATAGAGGTCGGAGCCGTGCTCCGAGCTCCACCGTACGAGCTCGGAAAGCTCCCGAAAGCTCTCCTCCGTGACCTCCTTCTCGTAGTCTCCTTCCCAGTCAGGACGAGTGCCCCGCGCTGCTGATGGACCTGAGTTCATCCGATCACGGCCCCCCACAGCTCCTCTAGTACCTCCTTGGCCGCGTAAACCTTCCCGTCGCAGGCCATGTCGAGGACGGTCCGGAACCGGTCGGTGATGCGGAGGTCGGGTCGTTCGGGTGCTGCGACCTCGTCGCCGTCCAAGGGAAGATCGACTCCGTAGATTGCCAGCGGCAAGAGCCCCCCCTCCTCCGAACGGAAGGTCTCCGCGAGCTCGGCCGGCCGGGCGTGGTACACCGCGACTCGGTCCGGTCGGAAGAAGCGACTGTAGTAGCCGAGGGCGGTCTCGAGACAGAGTACGCCGGAGGCCGCGCACGCTCGGGCCGCTACTTCCTCCGGTGTTCCACGAACTCGGATCACGGCCCGCAGGGAATCGGACATCGAGCGCTGGTAAGGAAGGGCTGACGCTACCAGCCCGGCCGCCCCTCGGATGCGGTACCGCCCGTCCGGCTGACGCTCGGCGTGCCCGTGGGCGATCAGCCAGCGGATTAGCCGGCTGGCTTGAGCAGGACTCGCGTGGCCTTGTCCGGCGATCTCGGACTGTAGCATCGGGGACGCGGCGGTCGAGAAGACCCGAAGCATCCGGTACGTCGCCGGGGCCAACAGAGAGAAAGGTCGATGTCGTCGTTCCATAATTGAGCAATTCTATCATGTATATGAAATGTATTTAAACGTATGTGGTCGCTTTGTCGCGCCCGCTGCGGCGATCCGGTGCCAATCGCCGCGGGTGTCGTGGTTCGTCACTTAAGAGGGGTAAGTCCTTAGGGGACCTAAGTCGTGCCGCTGTTCGACCTCGCCCCGAAGGACCGACCGTCGTCCCTCTTCGGTCGGGACGCAGAACTCGCTGAGCTAGTCCGGCTGATCGACGCGGGCCGCTGGGTCGTGGTGCTGGGCCCCCGCATGGTCGGCAAGACCAGCCTCATCAAGGCCGCCAACCGCAAGATCCGTCGTCCTGCGATCTACGTGAACCTGTGGGGAGCGCGGGGGACCGGGGGGTTCGTGCAGGCGTTCCTACATGGGCTCAACTCGAGCGGGTCGCTGTTCACGAAGCTCCGAGGAGCCATCCGGCGTCTGGACGGGCTTTCGGTCGGGACGCGGGGCGTCTCTGTGAGCGCCCCGCGCCGGCCGCTCCGGACGGTATGGGACCTCCTCGACGTCATTGGCCAAGAGGCCGGGCGCAGCGTGATCGAGTTCGACGAGATCCAGGAGGTCGCGGCGGCCTCGGGCTCGATCCTTCGGATGTTGGCGAACGTCTTCAACAGCCACCCGGGCGTGGAGTTTGTCTTCACCGGCTCCCGCTTTGGCGTCGTCCGTGCGCTCCTCGATCCCTCCGACGATTCCCCGCTGTTCGGCCGACCGCCCGCGACGTTGCATTTGACCCCGTTCGATCCGACGACGGCGGTCCGATTCCTGCAGAGCGGATTGCGGGAATCGAAGCTCCGCGTGGACCCCGGCGAGCTCGAGCGGGTCGTCGGTCGGTCCCTCGACGGCCTGCCCGGCTGGTTGACCCTGTTCGGCAACCAGCTGACGGTCGGCCGACGGTCAGTAGAGGAGGCTGAGCGGAGCACGGTGCGGGAAGGGCGCAAGGTGGTCCGGAGCGAACTGGCACATTTCCTCGAGGGGCGCCACGCCCCCACCTACTGGCCGGCCCTCCGCATCCTCGCCGGCGGCGCTTCGTGGGGGGAACTGCGCACGGGACTGACAGTCCGTCGCGGAACCCCGGTGAACGACAACACCGTCGGGACGCTGCTGCGTACGTTGACCCAGGCGGAAATTATCAAGCAGGACAATGGACGCTATTGGATCCCGGACCCGATGGTACGAGGGTTCGTGACCAACACGCCGAGGCCGCCGGTGTAGAGGGGGGTGCCAATGGGGCCTGGAAGAAGTTCCGGGAAAGCTGGACGCCCACTCTCGCCTGTGGCGAGCCGTGCGACGAGACCGGGGGCTCAGAACCGTCGTCCGAAGCGGCGTCGGAAGGAGTGGGCGCCCACGGCGAGCCCCTCCACAAAGAGTAGCACGCCCGCCAGCATCGTAAGGGCTGCCCCGACGACGACGAGCAGATTCAACGCGATCAGCACCCAGACGATCGCCCCAACGCCGATGAGCACGGCACCGGAGAGCGCGAGGCGACCTCCCCATCGAAACAGGTGGGGGCGGGAAACCGAAACGGCGACGATTCCGAGCACAACAGCCAGCAAGGCTGCGGCCGCGGGTGCGTCGTCCGTGAGGAGGGAGGAGCCCGCGCCTCGCGCCAGGTCGACCAGGAGGGCGAGCGCACCACCGAGCGCGATCAACACCCCGCCGACGAGGCCCACGAGATGGGTCAAGCCACGACCGAACATCGTCGTCCCCGTCCGGATTGGGCGGCGAGGGGTTCAAAAACCCCGCCGGTCGTACGCTACCTAGCGGTTACCGTCGGCGCTCGCTCCGACGGCACCGGTTCCCGCCGATGAGCCCCGTCGATCCAACGGGCGGCCGGCGCCGACAAGCCGAGGATGACCGAGAGCTGCCCTACCCGCGACTGAAGCAACGCCGAGCCGAACGGGGCCATCGTCGTACCGTGGACCGACACCGCCGCCGACTGGTTTGCTCCGGTCTCCGACTGGATCGAGAACCAGTAGACCGTGCCGCTGGGGAGGCCGCTCACAGTGAACGAGGTCAGCGCCTGGTCGACCCGGACCGTCGTGCTGTTCGTGGTGTTGCCGCCCGGATGGTAGATGATCTTGTACCACGCCGGTGCCGTGCCCCCCGTGGGAGAGTTCCAGCTCAGGGTCGCCGAACCCACGCCGACCGAGAGTCGGACGTTCGTCGGCGCCGGAGGCGCGGGGAGCGGCTGGAGCGAGACCGGATACGAGGACCAGGTCCCCGTTCCCACCTGCAAGGGAGCCCGAGGAGAGGCGTTGAAGTCAAAGTACTCCAGCGGCAACGGAGCCGCCGAATCGTTCTGGGTCAGGTTCTTGAAGCCGAACCTCCACTCCACGAACCGGAGCAGCGACTCGAAGTAGCCGAAGTGGGAGCTCAGGTACCCCTGCGGGGTGTACGGGCTCACCACCAGGATCGGGGAACGGAAGCTGAGCCCGAACGGGGGAAAGTTACTCGTTTGCGGCGGGGCGACGTGGTCGTAGAAGCCGCCGTAGTCGTCCCAGACCACGAACAGCGCGGTGGAGTTCCACTCCGAGGACGACTCGATCGCGTTCGTGACGTTCATGACGAACCGGAGGCCCGGGGTGACGTTGTTCGGAGGATGCTCGGAATCCGCCGCGGAGGGGATGATCCACGACACGTTCGGCAGCTTGCCGGTGGAGGCGTCCTTGAAGAAGGCACTTCGGTCGACGAAGTGCGAGCTGAACTTCGTCTGGTACGATTCCGCCTTGCCGGCGAGCGCGTTCCAGTAGGCGAAGGCGCCGCCCCCGCCGGCATGGTCGTTGATGGCCGCGTGGTAGGTCGCCTTGAGCGGGGCGTCGAAATAGTCCCACGAGACGGAGGAGTTCACGAGCAGGTCGTCGATGGCGGTCGTGGCGTTCGATTGATTCAGGTACTGCTCCTGCGGCCCGCTGAGGGTCTTCGTTCCGGGGGACTTGAGCAGGTTGTCCTCGCTCGCGGGCGGCGCGGCCCCGGCGAGCAGGTGCCAGTGGTTCGGTAGCGAGTAGGAGAGCGTGCTCGCGAAGAAGTTGTCCCCGAGCCCGTACTGCTCTGCGAGGTCCCAGTACTGCGGGATCAGCTGGCCGGTGTAGTACCCGAAGGTGTGGGGGTCGAAGTGTTCGGCGGCGTAGAACCCGTCCATGTGGCCGTTGTCGTACGCCTTCACCCCGGAGATCCAGTTGTGTTGCATGTCTCCGGTCATCGGGGTGTCGTTCGCGAACGCGTAGGGCTTGATGCACCCGTTCTTCGGATGGGCGGGGTCCTTCGGGATGCAGGTTCCCGGCGGCAATCCGTTGGGGACGTAGGCGCAGGTCGTGCTGGTCGTCGTGCAGTAGGTTCCGAAGTAGTTGTCGAACACGTGGTTCTCCATCATCACGATGACGACGTGGCTGATCGGGACGGTCGACGGGTTCGGAACGAGGCCCTCGTAGACGAAGTGCGAGCCGGGGGCGAGCCCCCGAGGAGTTGCGGTCAGGCCGGTCGCCATCGCCGGCTGCATCAGGGCCGGGGGTACGAAGACGAGCGCGGCGGCGACCGCGGCGATCGCTAGCACGATCGATGCCCGGGGTCGAGGGCTGCCCCAGCGCCGACCGAGGTCGGGGGGCGCCGGGGAGTACGACCCGAGGGCCGACGCAGAGATCGATCCGGACGGCTCGTCCACTAGTTCAACTCCGGGCGACCGAGTCCGGTATCCTACTTAGTTCTTCGGGTCGAAGGGATGCGCACCGGTACGCATACCCGCGCCTTCGACGGCGACGGGCGCTGACGGCGGACCCTGGGCTCCGAACGCGTTCCTGGGTCGCGGACGGTCAAGCGGTGACGGATGGAAACTTCGACCGGAGCGACTCGACGATCGCGGGGTCCAGGAGCGAAGGGTTGACCGGAACGAAGACCCGGGCGTGGTGCTCGCGGGCGAGAGCGTCGAGCTCGGCGAGATACACCTCGAGCTTCTCCGCCCCATGGAGACGGACGAGGTACTCCAGGCTTTCGAGGTAGACGGCGGTCACGCCTTGGTCCCGGACCGCGAGCCGAAGCCGCTCCTCGATGGGAACGAGCTCGCCCGGACGCATGGCGTTGTCCCGGCCGGCGTTCGAGAGCCACACGACCTCGACATTCCGTGGACCGAGCAGCGCCCGAAGTCGGAAGGGAAACTCGCGACTGAGGCAGATCCCCTTGTGACCGGCCGCGGTCGTGTCCAGGAAGCGGTTCCAAACAGGGTCTGTGGAGGCGGCCTCGTAGATCGCGACCCCCGACGGCTCCTCCACCGGCGGGGGCGCCTCCTCGGGGGGCGGGACGTTGACGAACTTCGGAAGCGCGAACCCCGACGGCTGCGGCACGGGCCGGGCCGGGACGGTGACGAACCGAGGGGGGGAAATGGTCGAGCCGGGAGCAGCCGGCGGCGCGAGGTCGCGCATCAGGACATGGCTAGGGGGCGTCGGGAGGGGTCTGGGGACGTCGACCGGCGGGGGAAGGGGCGCTGGGCGAGCCGTTTCGAACGACGGAGGCGGAACCGGACTGCTCCCCGACGGAGAGGGAGCTTCGAAGATCGAGGGCGGTGGCTCCGCCGGTAGGCGAAGCTCAAGGGCCGCCGAGGCCCGAACGGCCTCGAGCGCCCGCAGCTGCTCCGCCGCCGCCTCCGAGGTCGGGGGATTCACCCCGACCCGCTGGACGACCTCGAGGGCCACCCTCGGTCCGAACCCTGGGATCTCGGCAAGGGTCGTCCACGGTACGTGCGTAAAATCCTCGTAGGTGCGAAGACCGGCGTCCCAGGCGTTCCGGATCTTCCCCGGGCCCACGAGAGGTCGACCCAGTTCGGCGTCGAGCCGCTCGACGATCTCGCGGACCGACCGTTGGCGTTCGACTTCGGCGTCCTGGAGAAGAGGCTCGTCCTCCTCGAGGCTCCGGTCGTCGGACGGGAGCGCGATCCGTCGCACGGCGGCCTGAGGAATCCGGGCCTTCCGCGTGCGTCGACGGCCGGCGACGCCGGGAAGCACGAACCGCCATCGCTCTCCCTTGCCGGTGCGTCCGAAGGCGTCCGAGCCCTCGGGCCATTTCTCCTCGGGAAGGAGGAGGCGGACCCGACCGACGCCTAAGTACCGGGCGATGACCGGACCCTGCCGGTCGACCTCGTCGGCGAGTCCCGGGGGGAGGGCAAAGACCACCTCGTTCGCCGCCGAGGCGGCCCTCCGCAGCTGCCGGCGGACCGCCCGCAGCAGGTGGAAGCCGTCGAGCGACAGGGACGGGGTGCGACGGCTCCCCGCGGAGGCGAGTTCGGGTGGAAGCTGGAGGAAGATCTCACCGTACGGCCACGGGACGGGTACGAACCCCTCAGGCAGCGTCTCGATCACCTCGACCATCGACGGCAGGATCTGGACCGAGTGACCACCCAGGATGAACGAGAGCGATTGCGTGCGAAGGCCGTCGCGGACCCGCCGGCCCGGCAGCTCCCGGAGCAATCGAACGATGCGCGGGACGAGGGTCGGGTAGACCTTCTGGATCTCCGTCTCAACCGGGGCGGCCTCGATGCTGCGCCCCTCCCACGGATAATTGGGGGAGGCGACTTCGAGCTTCTCCGCGCCGATCAGCCGGCGGACGACCGCCTCGCCCTGACGCAACTGGAGTGCGACGGCCTCGTCGCGGACGAACAACACGACCGTCGGGAGCTGGCGGGAGAGGCGAACGCCGATCTCGGCCCGGCCGTGCCGGATCGCCCCCGTGATCGAGATCCAGTGGGCGTACTGGCGCTCGGCGTCCGCGTCGAGCAGTCGTTCCTGGATCGGCGTCGCGCCCCGCTCGAAGATGCTCCGCCCGTCGCCCCGGAGCGCTCGTTGAACGGTCTCCATCGTGAACGGGGCGATCGGTGCGTAGAGCTCTGCGAACGTGGTGAGCACGTGCCCGAGCACCCGGTAGGCCCCCACTTTCGGAGGCGAAAGCCCGTCGCCGTGGAGCCGGCCCTCCACCAGGGGATAGTAGCCGTTCCGGAGCTCGAGCTCCGCAAAATCGGTCAGCAGCGTATGGGCGAGGGTGGCGTCGCCGTTCTCGTACGCCCGCCGCACCTCGAGGCGCAGGCGCTCGAATCCGGAGAGGAAGGCCCGGTCCTCCTCGAGCAGCTCCTCGGCGTGACCGGCGAGCGGGTCGAACTCCGGCGAGAAGCCGTCGCGGGCCATCGCCGTCGTCAGCACGTGGGCGACCGACCACAGCTTCTGCAGACGACGGGTTTCCTGCTGGATGCGGTCGGTCAACGGGTGGCCCCGGACCCCTCGGTCGCCGAGGCGGACCAGGGCGGCGCGGACCGCATCGTGTGAGACGGTCGACGCCCAGGGGGTCTCCCCCTCCTTCGACCCACGGATGGAGGGCGACAGCGTGAGATGGACCTCGCTGAGCTGGGCCCCGGTCGCATGGGCTCCGGAAAGGAAGTGGACGACGGCGGGGGTTCGCCGGCGCTCCGGCAAGATCAACCGGACCGGGTCCCCACCGGTGAGCCCTAGATGGGGTGCCCAGGCGGCCATCGCCTCGTGGAACGCGACGACCAGGCGTCGTCGGATCGGGCTCCGAGCGCCCCCGCAGGTGCACCGACCCGTCGCCGTCGCCGGGGCCAACCGGTCGCACGCCTCGCACTCGAGCAGCTTTGGCGAATCGCCGTCCCCCTCGGTCACGTCGCTGACCGGCCACGGCACCGGCTCCGGGGGCTGCGGGACCGGCTCGTCGGGCAGCAGCCGCTGGAACAGCTGCAAGAGGGCGGGGGGCAATCGGCCAGGCTCAAGGGCCCACGCCCGGCGCGGGACGAAAATCAGCGCCGTGCCGCAGACGGCGCACCGCGGAACGCCCCGTCGGACCTTCAGTTGGGCGAACAGCCAGCCGGAGTCGGCGAGGTCCCGGAGGATGAACGCCTCGGCGCCGTCGATCGACAGCCCGGCGTACTTGTGGATCGTCGAGCGCTCGACCCTCCCGTCCATGGCGACGACGGGCAGTCCGTGGAGGTGGAGGCCGCGCGCGATGACGGCGTCGGAGGCGCCGTGCCCGGGGACGAGCGTGACGAGCCCGGTGCCGCTCTCACCGACCTCGCTCGAGGCGACGAGCGTCCCTCCCGGGCGCGGCAACCACGCGATCGGCGGGTACTCCGAGGAGAGCGGGTGCTCGTAGGCGGCCCCCGCCCACTCCGAGCCGGGCCGCTCCTCGAGAACGGTGAACTCGCTCCCGGGCATCCATTGTCGCAGCCGGTCGAGCGCCGCCTTGACGACGAGGATCTGCTCGTCGACGTCCTTGCGCTGGTAACGGACCACGACGTACGGGAGCTCCGGGTTGAGCAGAATGACGCTCGTGCCGAGCAGCTTCCACGCCGCGTCGGTCCACACGACCAGGCTCGTCCTAGGGGTCGAGCCGGCGAGGGGAAACCGGACCAGGAACGCTTCGCCGCTCTCCTCTTGGTAGATGATCGCTTCCGGGGTTCGTGAGCTCCGGCACCGGACGCAGGTCCGCGTCGGTTGCTCGCGGACGACGATCGCGTCGGTCTCAGCGAGTCGATCGAGGCAGCGTTGCAACGCGGGCGCGTCCAGGCGGTCGACCCCGGCGAGCGTTCCGCCGCCGAACCAGATCCCCGCCCGGCCGAGCTCCTCGACGAGTCCCGCCCGGCTCTCCTCCTCGCCGGTCTCCCGGGCGAACAGCGCTCCGACGGTGGCCCGTTCGAAAGGGAGAAGGTACCGGCTCTGGACATCCGCTAGGACGGCGCGATGGACCACCCCCGCGAGCGAGTCGGTCCTCGTGAACGTCCCGACGAACACATGGACGGGCGGACCCGCCGGGCGGGAGACCGCGCGGCGATTGGGAAGCCCACGCGCCGACCAAAAGGCCCGTACCGACGCTTCGAGCGCGGTCGGGTCAAATTGCGGGGGAAGAACCTCCATGCACCGCTGAACCGGCCCGGGCGACCCTCGGCCCGGACTGCATGGGGAGTACCCCGAATTAAATGATTGGAGAGGGCGACGCCTTCGAGCCTCGCTGCCGCGGCCGGGTACCCGGTTGGACGGACCACGAGAGACCGCGCTGTCGCGACGGGTCGACCCGCCCCCGCTTCGTGCGCTCCGCCGCCGGAGATCCTTCCTGCGAAGGCGTCGGTAGAAGCCTTTTTACGGCGGCCGCGTCCCCGACGCCTCGAGGTATCGATCGATGGCGTGGACCCAGGCGGAGGTTCGCGAGCTCAAGGAAGGGCGGTACATGCTCATCGACGAAGAGCCGTGCCGGATCATTAGCATCCAGATGTCCAAACCCGGCAAGCACGGGGAGGCCAAGGCTCGGATCGACGCCGTGGGAATCTTCGACGGCTCGAAGCGGAGCGTCGTCTTTCCGGTCAAGCACAAGGTCCAGGTCCCGATGATCGGCAAGCACCAGGCGCAGGTGATCTCCCTCTCGTCCACCGAGGTGCAGCTGATGGACATGGAGTCGTACCAGACGTTCTCGCTCCCGCTCGACGAGGACCTGAAAGGCCAGCTGACCCCCGGGACCGAGATCCAGTACCTCGACGCCATGGGGCGCAAGCGTATCACCCGGAATTAGCCGCTGGACCCTCCCGCCGAACGCGTCCTCACCCACCCACGATTTATATCGGGGCCACCGCATCAATTCAACCGCGGGCTGAGACGGCTTCCGGCCGGTGACTGCCCGGCCATGAGGCAAGGTCCATGAGCGGGTCGGGCGGCATGGGCTCGCTACCCTCCTCCCGCCTGACCCGGATTCTCCAAGAGAAAGCCGAGCTGCTCAAGAAGCGGCGGCAGACCGCGGAGACCTCGCTCAAGGACGGAGAAGAGAAGGTCCAGCAGCTCGAAAAACTGCAGATCACCCTCCCGGAAACGAAGGAACGCCAAACCGCGATCCGGGAGCTGGTTCGGCGCTCCGAGTGGGAGGAGGTCGAGATCCAGTCGAAGGCGCTGCTCGATTACCTCGCCGCCGCGGCGCAGGCTCCCGTCGATCGTCGGCGACTCGAGGTGCTCGACCGCGCCGACCGGCTCGACCAGCTGGGGCTCCCGGTCTCGGCGGAGCTCCAGAGCCAGCGGGGGAGCATGGCGGCGACCCCCGAGGGTACCCCGTGGACGACCCTGCTCAGCCCCCTCGTTCAGCTCGATGACGCGACGAGGGCGGTCGAGTCTCTCTACTCGGCGAACCTCCGCCAGCAGGCGTTCGAGCTCGCGACCTGGGCCGGGGAGCCGAACGACCGGTTCCCGTCGCTCGAACGGCAGTTCACCCAGGCGCTCGAACCGATCCTCCACGGGAGGACGCGGGAGGCGCTCGAACGGCTCGACGAGACCCTCCGGAACGAGCTCCACGCCGCCGTCGATCGGCGAGAGAAGAGTCGGGCGCAGGCGACGGCCCTGTTGGGCGCCGCCCGCGACCTCGGCGTCGAGAGCGAGGGCCTTCAGACGGCGATCGCGGTCGACGGAGAGGCGACCGCCCTGACCTGGCCGACGACCGTCCCCGCGATCGACGCGTCGATGCAGAAGGTCGGCGAGACCCTTCGGGACCGGGTCGCCGCGACGCTCGAGAGCCTGAGGGGCACGCTCCGCTCCCTCCCGGAGTACGGGGTCGACCCGACCGACAATCTCGCCGCCCTGGAGGCGCTCCAAGCGCGCGTCGGCTCGGTGGCGCCGGCGGAGCTCCCCGCGGTGTTGCACGACGCCCGTCTGACGACGGAGGAACCGGTCGTTCGGATCGTCGCCGGCCTGCTCGACGAGGTTCGGCCCAAGATCGTCGAGGCCCGCCGCCTCGGACGCGACCCTTCGGAGGTGTTCGCGGCGATGAACCGGGCGCGAGAGGCGCTCCGGCTCAAGATCTTCAGCGAAGCGCTGGCGGCCAGCCAGGAGGCGATCGACCGCACCGCGCAACTCACGCTCGACCTCGACTCCCTGCGCGACGAGCTCGACTCCCTGGCCAAGCTCTTGGCCCGGCTTCGGGCCGCCGGGTTCCCGACCGGCCCGTACGACGAGCCGATCGCGCGAGCGCGCGCGCACCTGGTTCGCTCCGAGATCGAGCCCGCCCGCGAGCTCCTCCAGGAGACGACGCAAACGCTCGGGGAGAAGGCCTTCGGCCACATCGCTTCTCAGCTCGACAAGCTCGGTCAGGTCGCGGAGTTCGCGCGCGAGCGTGGTTTCCTTCCCGAAGGGGCCGACGCCAAGCTCGGGCAGGTCCGCTCCACCCTCGAGGGGGGCCAGCTGGCCGACGCGGGCGAGTCGCTGGCCGCGGTGGAGGTCGAGCTCCGCACGGCGGCCGGCCCGTTCGTGGCCCGGCGCGTCGAGGAGATCGGCAAGGGGTTCGAAGACTTCCACGACGCAACGCTCGTCGCCCCGGTCCAACGGCTGCTCGCCGACGCCGACGTCAACCTTCGGGTCAAGGAGGACCTCGTTGGCTCGATCGAGAGCCTCCGACGCGCCGAACGGGAGTTCTCCGCGGTCTTCGCCACCCACGCCTCCTCGCTCGTCGAGGGTCTCGAGGACGAGCGACGGACCCTCGAGTCGATGGGCGGGGCGGGCGACGACCTCCAACGTCAGATCGACGAGGTCCAACAGATCTTCAACATGGGGGATTTCGTCCAGGCGTCCAAGGCCTCCCAGGAGATCCGCGTCCGGGCTCTCCAACAGCAGCTCGTCCGCAGCGAAGAGGCGGTCTCGCACGCCAAGCTCGCGCTGGTCGAGCTCGGGCAGATGGGGCTCGACGCGGCGGAGCTCCGGTCGGGCCTCGAAGAGGCGCAGGCAGCCGCGAAGACGCGGAAGTTCCTCGACGCCCACACGCTCGCGACCCAGACCGAGGAGGCGGCGCAACGTCTCCGGACGAGCGCCCAGTCGTTGCTGGACGACCTGGCCCGGTCGACCGAGCGTTGGCAGATCCTCAAGCAGGCCGGGGTCGACGTCGAGGTCGATCGCGCCCAGCTGCTGGACGCTAAGAAGGCCGTTCAAGCGCTCGACTTCGACCGGGCCCGGGCGCTCCTGGCGAAGGTCATCGAGCACCTCGACCTGCAACAGAACCGCGCAGAGACGGCCCGCCTTCTCGGCGAGGCCGAACTGCTCGTCGAGGATAGCCGTCGACTCTCGCTTCCGACCGACAGCTTCGCGCAAGGATTGGCCGACGCCCGGGCGACGCTCGACGCCGGCCGAACGGCCGAGGCGCTGACGGCCGTCCGCAACGTTCACGTCGACGTCGTCCAACACCTCCGCCCCGTCCTCGAGGAGAGTCTCAAGGCGGTGGAGCGCGAGCTCGAGATCGCGCGAAGCGCCGGGCTCGAGGCCCCCGACGTGCTCGAGGGGATCGGCGAGGCCCGACGACGGCTGGCGCTACCGGTCCCGACAGGCGTTGCTGAGATCGTCGAGCGCGCCCGGACTCGCCTCATCGAGACCCGCGGCCTGCTCGAGCACGCCGAGCGGGCCGTGAAGAGGGCCCGGGAGGCAGCCAACCAGGCCGAGCTCGTCCGCGTCAACGTCGCCCACGTGCGCGGCCGGCTCGACGAGTTCGACCAGTGGCTCAAGGAGCGGGAGTACCCCAAGGTCATCGAGAGCGCTTCCACCCTCGAGCGCGAGCTGATCCAGGCGACGTACCAGGAGGTTTCGAAGACCCTGGCCACGTTCCAGGGGATGGTCGTGCGCGCCCGACGAGAGGGCAGCGACACCACGCTGGCCGAGAACCTGCTGCACAATGCGCGCCAGGCGCTGGAAAATAACCGTCCGCTCGAGGCCGTGCAACTCGCGGCCCGCAGCGAGGCGGAGCTCGAGAGGGTCGAGCTTCAGTTCCGCATCGCCCAGGGGTCGTACGCGACGATCGAACGGAAGCTCGCCGAAGCGGAGCGGGAGCAAGTGGTCGCTCCGGCCGCACGCGAGATGGCCATTGCGGCGAAGACCGCGCTCGAGCGTCGCGACTACCCGACGGTGCTGGACCGATCGATCGAAGCCTCGGACGCGGTCCGCCTCGCCGCCGAGCAGCACCGGCGGGCGCGCGAGGCGCTTGAGGCCGCCGACCGTCAGCTCAAGGAGGCCGTCGACCTCGGCGCGGATGCGACCGAGGTGATCCCCAAGCTCGACACGGCCCGGTCGGCCGCCCACGCGGGCGACTACCGGACGTCGATCGCCCGGGCCCGCGAGGTGGCGGAGGCGGCGCGGTGGGCGATCGAGAGGACGTACGCGGGCGCCCTCGCCGAACTGCGCCAGCTGATCGAGACGGCGCGACCGACGGCGACGCCCGAGCAGTTGCAGAAGGCGCTAGGGCACCTCTCCGAGGCCGAAGGCGCTCTCGGGGCGCGCGAATGGGCCCTTGCGACGGAGCTTCTGACCGCCTCACGCGAGGCCGCCTACCGGGTCCTCGACCAGCTCCTCTCCGCCCGACTCAAGCATCTCGACGCGCTCCACGCCCAGGTCCCGTCGTCGACGGATCCGGAGCTCCAGACGCGGGCCGAGGTCGTCCGGCGCGCAGGCGAGCTGCGGAGCTCGAAGGCGTACGGCTCGGCCCTCCAGCTCGTCGACGAGGAGCTCGCCCGAGGGCGGGAGCTATGGCGGAAGGGGCTCCTCCAGCGGTTGAACGGCCTGCGCGACTGGCTGTGGATCGGCGAGAAGCTCGGCGTCGACACCACCCCCGCAATGGAGGCGTTCAGCGAGGGGAAGCTCGAGCTCGAGGCCGGCCGCCTCGAGCCGATCGAAACGCTGCTCGACCGCGGGGAGGCCCAACTGCTCAAGCTCGTCGAAGGGCGGCTCACGGACCGGTTGCGCGACCTCGAGACCGAGCTCGTGTACGCGCGCGACGGGCTGCACGTGACCCCGGGGCGCGTGCCCGAAAAGCTCGAGCAGGCCGCCAAGCTGCGCCAGGCGAAGGAGCCGGTCGAAAGTGCCAAGGCGCTCCTCGATGCCGAAGAGGAGCTCAACCGCCGCAAAGCGGCTCACCGGGAGCTGATGAACCTCCACTACCTCATCGACGCCGCGATCACTCGCGCCACGGAGCGCCACGTCGACATCGAGGCGGCGCGCAGGCTGATCAACGAGTCGATCCGACTCCAGGCCACCGACTACGACCCCGCGCTCGAGAAAGCACGGGAGGCGCTCAAACTCCTCCAAGAGCTCCTGCGCGGCCAGGACTCTCCGAGCGGTTTCTGGCCGCTTCGGCGGGCCCCCGGCAAACCCTGACCTTTCAGACAGAAGCTGAGAGCAGGCCTCGAACTCGCCGCCCTGAGGCGGTGGCCCTCGCCCCGTGCGACTCCAAACGTCCCGAGTTATACCTCTGGTTGGATACTCCATCCTCTGCTACTCGCCAGCCTCAGCGGGTTCGACAACTATCCGTACGGCGGGAACGCCAACCAGACCGGGGAGTTCGTGGGCCTGGTATGGAGCCAGCTGTTCCCCGCCACGGATCCCGGGGTCGATCTCGGACTGAACCTCGTCACGGACCCGCTCGCCAACTCGGTGGTCCTCTGCGGAGGGAGCGTCCCGGGGACCTGGAGCTACTGACCGAGGGGAGCTCCCTTCCTCCGCGTGCGAAGGC
Source organism: Thermoplasmata archaeon (assembly GCA_022750195.1). Classification (GTDB taxonomy): domain Archaea; phylum Thermoplasmatota; class Thermoplasmata; order Lutacidiplasmatales; family UBA184; genus Lutacidiplasma. The sequence continues at coordinate 380,700 of JAKIWE010000001.1, forward strand.
GGACCGGCGAAAGCGAACCGCCTAGGCGAGTCCGGTCGGTCCGGCCGCCGCGCCCATGGGGGGTAGCCCGGGGAGCCCCCGCGGGACACCCAACGCGAGACGGTCGTACTCCACCGTGTGGCGGATTCCGCGTCGCTTCAGCAACTGGGAGACCTGCTCCGTGATCTGGACGACCTCCTGGCACCGTGCCGGCTTCGAGAAGTAGAACTCCGGCCGGCCATCCCCCGGAATCGGAAATATCAGCCGCAGGCCGAAGGCATCTTGCCGGTTGTAGCCGCCCGGCTTGCGGTCCGCGCGCAGGTCGCGAAGGTTCTCTTCGAGCAGGACTTCGGGCATCAGCGGCTCGGATTCCTTGGTGAACGGGCGATTCACCTCGACGACCTTCCGGTGGATGTCAGGATACACCCTCGTCAGGTCCTTGTACGAGCGTCGGCCCTCGAGCAGAATGTGGCCACTCCGGGCCTTGACGGGCGGGGTCACACTCTGATTCAGGGTCGGCGCGTATATTGTCGTTCCGCCCCCGTCGCCGTGGGCCGCGGGCTCGGACATATCGACCGGCCGCGCTCCCTACGGAGCTCCGGCGGCGACGTTCGGGAACAGCTCGAGGATCCCCGCGGCCGCCGCAGCCAGGGCCATCAGGATCGAAACGATCCGGGGGATCGCCAGGAGCGCGACGAGCTTGAACAGGCCGCCGACCGCCCCGAGCAGGAAGTACGCCAGCAGGAAGACGACCGCTGCACCCCCGACGACCACCCAGAGCGGCGTTCCGAGGGGGAGAAGGGCGTTCAAGGCGAAGCCCGCTGCCACGGCGGAGGCGAGACTGAGAAGCCCGATCCACGGCAGGTCACGGAGCGACTTGCCGACGAGCACGACGCCCGCGAATCCGAGGATCCCAAGGTAGACGGCGGGGGTCTGGGCGTACACCGCGTCGTACACGGCGACGCTGAGGCCAGCGACCCCGACCAGCATCGAGACGATGTCGAGCACGACCGTGCCGACCGTCGACTTCGAGCGGCTACCCACCACCCACAGGAGGAAGACGAACGCCGAGGCGAACAGGGCCGCGGCGATCACCACCGGTTCTGTGAGCATCGAGAACTGCATGTTCCGACCTCCGCACCGTCACGGTCTTCCGTCGTGCGCTCCTGGGCTCGCTCACTCCGCGGTGACGCCCTCGGTCGGGGCGAGATGGTGCGTTCGGTTGTGCTCGGCCAACCGCTGGCCGTCGGTGAACGACGCCCCGCAGAACTGGCAGTTCAGCTTCGGCGTCGACTCCGGTTCTCCCGCTGCATCGACCACGGCGAACTCGGGGTCCGGGGGCGGCGGGGGAGGTTCGGCTGTCGCCGGCTCGGCCGCCGGGAGTTCGACCGCCTTGGGGGGCGGCGTCGTCAGCGGCGAGGTCGCTGTCGTCTCAGCTGGGGCGCCCGTCGGGTGGGCGGTCTTCGTGTGCTCCACCAGGTCCGCGACGGACCCGAAGGAGGCACCGCATTGTGCGCAGCTCTCTGGCATCGGTTTCCGCCTCCACGACCGCCGCTCTGGGTTCATCCTACATAATCCGATGTTCCTGCGAAACCGACGAGGCAAGGACGTAACCTTGCCGGTCGAGCAGGGTGGGCCTCAAGCGCTCCGCGCTGCGAATCGTCTTCCCGCGCCGAGCCGGCGGGCGCCGACTCGATCTACGTGTAGGCGTAGCTGTAGCTGGGACTTACGATCTTGCCGCCTTCGGCGATCAGGTACTCTCGCTCGATCGGCCGGCCGTCGAAGAAGGCCGCCAAGCACTCCTTGACGCCGTTCGCGTACCGCCGTTGCGCCTCAAGGGTCGTGCCGGAGACGTGGGGCGTCATCGCGTGGTGAGGCATCGTCCGCCACGGATGGTCCGGCGTCGCCGGTTGGGGGTACCAGACGTCGCCCGCGTAGCCGGCGAGGTGGCCGTCCTTCAACACGTCGACGAGCGCCTGCGTATCCACGATGCGCCCGCGGGCGGTGTTGACGAGGTAGGCTCCCTTCTTCATCCGCCGCAAACGCTCGAGGTTGAACAGTCGTTCGGTCGCCGGCGTGAGGGGAGCGTTGATGCTGATGACATCGCACTCGGGCACTAAGGTATCCAGGGGGAGGAAACGGGCTCCGAGTACCTGCTCCTCGGCCGCGCTCAGTCGGCGGTTGTCGTAGTAGAACATCCGCACGTCGAACGGCTTAAGCCGCGCCGCCACGCGCTGGCCGATCCGTCCCATGCCGACGATCCCGACCGTTTTGTCCTCGAGGTCGTGGGAGCGCGCGGCGAGCGGGCCGATGTTCCAGCCACCGTGCACGACGTCCTCGTAGCTCGGCATGTAGTTGCGCACGAGCGCCAGCACCTGCATCACGACGTGCTCGGCGACGCTCACCACGTTGCTGCCGGTGATCTCGGCAACCGTGATCCGCCGCTCGGCAGCGGCGGCGAGGTCAAAGTGGTCGGAGCCGACCCCTGCGGTCAACAGGAGGCGGAGCTCCGGCGACATCTGGATCCGTTCCCGCGTCATGTACGCGGGCCAGAACGGCGTCGCGACGAGGACGTGCGTCGTGGGGAGGTGACGCTCGAGCTCTGCCCCCGTGTCGGTGATCGAGACGAGTTCGTGACCCTGGGACTCGATGAACTTGCGGAGGCCCAAGGCGTTCTCAGCACATCCCAGTAGCTCCGGGTTCTCTTTCGCCGCAGGTCCACCAGGGTACAGCACCATCACGACCTTCATTGTCGATTCCTTTAGTTCAGCCGGGTTCGAACGCAGCTTCGCCGCTGCGACGCCTCGAACACCGCTCGGTCGGGGCATGACGTTCGAGATAAAAACTCGCGGCTCTTCGACACCGGGCTCCCCTACCGCACCGGGGGTGTTGTCTCCCGTGGCTCCACCCGCGTGGACGAAAGCCTGAGATACACCACCCCCTAACGGCGCCCGGGCGCTCCCGTAGTCTAGTGGTCAAGGATAGGGGCCTCTCGAGCCCCTGACGCGGGTTCAAAGTCGACCGGCGGACCGCGCCGGTCGAGGAGACTCCCGCCGGGAGCACCTACCTACTGCTGGCGCCGAGCGACGGTGCCATTTAGACTTCCCGAGCGTCCGTGGCTCTGTGGCGAAGCTAGGGTACCTCGTGGTACTTTCCGAGGCCGATCCGGTGGCCCGGGCCGTCGAATCCCGGCTCGGCCCGCGCCCGTCGCTCGGGATGGCGATCGACGGCGTGGCGTTGCGAGAGCTCGGCGCGCACGCGGCAACCCTCCGCCGAGGTCCGCTTCACATCCACGACGACGAGCTCGACCAGCGGATTCTGCCCGAGACTCGTTCCGGACTGACCCTGATCTTTCCGTCGATCCACGAGAGCGCCGCCGGGCAGCGTGCGCTGACGGTTCACCCGATCGGCAATCCCACGCAGACCGCGGAGGTCGGTGGTCGACCCGGCAGCTTGGTCCCCTCGTCACCCCGGCTGATGGCCGCCATGCTCCGACGTCTGGCCGAAGGCGGCCTACGACTCGGGTGGTCTGCCACGTACGAGGCGACCCATCATGGGCCGTTCCTCACGACGCCGGCGTTCTTCGCCGAGATCGGCGCTGGTGGGATCGATCCGGCCCCGGCCGAGACGGTCGAGCTGTTGGCGGAGAGTCTACGCGATCTCGCGGAGGACCCCTCGGACCGCGTCGCGGTCGGCGTAGGAGGCGGCCACTACGCTCCTCACTTCACAGGACTCGCCCTCGAGCGACGCGTGGCGTTCGGCCACCTATTTTCCCGCCACGTTCTGGAGGACGTAGAACGGCCGACGATCCGCTCGGCGTTGGAGGAGACCGCCGGCGTGGAAGGGATCGTCTACGCCCGCGCGGCGGACGCCCAACCCAAGTGGCTGGAGGCAGCGTCGAGGATTCGAGATTCGGAGCTCAAGCCGAGGACAACGGTCACTCGGTCGTCGTAGCGTTGGTCCCGCGACGGGGGCCCGGCTTTTGGAACATGATCGCGCCGCTGCGGTAGACCGCCTTGCCGAGCCGCATGTTCTGGACCGAGGCGACATGCGGGGCTTTCTCGGCGAGCATCATCGATTCGATGATCTGCCGGAACAGCGCGCTCTGATTGATCTCCGGGTGGCGGGAGAGGAAGGCGTTCTCCTCCGGGGTGATCGTGATGTTCTTGCGCTGCATCCCCTGATTCCGTACGCCACGGCGACCGGATGGCATGGGCCGACCCACCCCGGTCGGCGTATTAATACATATCCCATCGCCGGCAATATACGCCACGCCTGTCGGCGTCGGGCGGCGTCGACCGACCGTCCGGGGCCGCCGGACCGTCGTCCGAGACCCGTGCGATCCGTTCGAGAGTTCAGGGTCGGGACGGGGGAGGGCCCGCCCAGGCGACGGCGGCGCGTCTCCGGTCGAGGCCCGCGTGGACGGCCGCCCTGAGGTCGCGCGCCGTGACGGCCCGGAGGGTTTCGGGCCAGGACAGGTAGAACGATTCGTCGAGACCGAAGTACGCGAGGTCGACCGCCAGGTCGTGAGCGCCGGCGGTCGTCTCCAGCTCGAGCGGCAGGGAGCCGATGACACTGTTGCGGATCCGGTCGAGCTCGTCGGTTGGAACGAGGTCGGAGCCGATCTTGGTGACCTCCCGGTCGATGAGGTCGATCACTTTCGTGAGGCGTTCCGGGCCCGTGCCCGCCTGCGCCCACCAGTACCCTCCCGAGCGCATCGTCGCGAGCGCGCTCGAGGCGTGGTAGGCTAGTCCGTGCCTCTCGCGTACGCGCTGGAACAAGCGGGAGAGCGACCGGCCCCCGAGGACCTCGTTCGCGAGGTGGAGCGCCGGGTACTCCGGTGCCGACCGGGGGAGCGAAGGGCCCCCGAGCCGAACCTGGACTTCGGTGCGACCCGGGAGGGGCACCTCGACGATGTCGGACGGGGGCCGAGGAGCCGGCCACTTCGGACTGTCGGCTAGTCCGACGCTCTGGTCGAGGAAACCGAACTGTCGCTCGGCGCGCGAGAGTATTTCGGAGAGCGGGCGCTCGGTCGTCACGATCAGCAGGCCGCCGTGGGTCAGCCAGCGACGGGCGTGGAAACGCCGGAGCTGCTCACCAGTGACCGACTTCACGGAAGCGGCGTCGCCCACCCCCGTCTCTCGGTACGGGTGGCCGCTCGGATAGATCGCCCGGAGGAGCTCGCGACCCACGCGGCTCTCCGGTTGGCTCTGCTCGCGCAACTGCCGCTCGAGGAATTGGCGCTTGGTCCGGGCGATGTCCGCCGGGGCGAATCGCGGAGAGGCGAGCGTCTCGACCAGCAGGTCGAAGAGCACCGGAAAACTGCTCGAAGGGCCCCAGATCTCGAGCTCGCTGGATTCGACGTCACAATCCGCGGAGAGGTGCGCCCCGTGCCGATCTAACAGCTGGGCCAGGGAGATCCGGTCCCTCCGCCGAGTACCGCTGGTCAGCAATCGGCTGGTGAGCAGCGCCAGTCCCTCTCCTCCCCGAGGGTCCTCCGACCAGCCAGCGGGGGCGACGAACGTCGCCGCGAAACTGTGGGTCGACGGTGGAGGCGGTTGCCGAACTACCGTGAGCCCCGACCCGGTGACGGCTCGCTCGACCCGTCGGGGGTCGTCCGACTCAGGCACGGGACGCCCCCTCGGACGGTTCGTAGACGACCGAATTTCGGCGTTCCGGGAGGAAGATCTCCTGGGCCGTCCGTTGGATCTCCGCCGAACTCACGGCCAGCATGGCGCGGAGCAGTCGGTCCTCGAATCGAGGGGGGCCCACGGTCGAAAAGAATCCCAAACGGAAGCCGACGACGGTCGCCCCTTCGTACGAGAGAGACGCGCCGCGGAGGAGTTTCGCTCGCGCCTCGCGCAGCTCCGCGGCCGTCGGCCCGTGCTGGGCAAGTCGGTCGACCTCCTCGAGCAAGGCGGTCTCGACACGCTCCGCGGGCACCCCGCGCACGGCCTGCGCGCTCACCAGGAAAAGGCCGGGGTGAGCTTTCGGTCGGTACTCCGAATTCGCGCGGACGGCGAGACCGGGCTCGACCAGCCGTCGATAGAGTCGAGAAGCGGGATGTTCCGCCCCGCGACCGAATCCGAAGCCACCCGAGAACAGGCGCGAAGCCCCACCGAGCAGCACGTCGATCACGAGCGCCGCCGGGGTAGCTGCGTCGGACCAGGCAGGAGCCCGCCAGCCGACGGCGACGAGCGGCGTAGTGCCCGGGCCGCGAAGGAGCGCGCGCCGCTCTCCTCGCTGGTTCGGCTCGACCTCGAGTACCGTCGGGCTTTCCCCCGACAACGGAAGGCGTCCGAACCGAGCACGGATCGTTGCACGGGTCGAAGGCGGGTCGAAAGCTCCGCTGACGACCAGGGTCGCGTTGCGCGTCCCATAGAATCGGTGATAGTACTCGGCGAGCATCGCGGGTGTCATGGCACGAATATCCTCCGGGCGCCCGAGGGGGTCCCAGCGGTACGGGTGTTGGCGGTACGCGAGCTTGAACAGCTCCTCCTCGGCGAGGAACTCCGGCCAGTTCTCGTTGCCCTCGCGCTCCGACAGGATGACCACTCGCTCGCGCTCGACCTCCTCGTCGGTGAGGAAGGCCCTCGTCATCCGGTCCGACTCGATGTCGAGCGGCAGGTCGAGATGGGCCTTCAGGACCGTCGTGAAGTACGCCGTGAAATCGTACTCCGTGAAGGCGTTCAGCGTACCGCCGACCTCGGTGACCAGGCGGTCGATCGCTCCCTTGCGGTACTTGGGTGAGCCCTCGAACAGCATGTGCTCGACCCAGTGGGAAGCCCCGGTGATTCCCGGCCACTCGTTCTTCGAGCCGACGTTGTACCAGACCCAGACGCTGGCCGTCGGGCTCGCAGGTTCCGGCGCCAGCACTACGTTCAGCCCGTTGCGGAGCCGAAAACGTTCGGTGGGAGGCGCGAACGCGCTGACGCGGGGCACCCCGAGGCCGAGGTCGCCGTGTTTATAACAATCAGTTCGGCGCGGACTCGGTCACACCGATCGCCCCTGAGGTTCCATCCATGCCTTCCGCGCGCCCGTCCGGGCCTATCGACCCCTCTCCGGGATTCCGGCCCCGTGGGAGGACGGTTTCCATGGCCCTGAGCCCTCCCTCCCCGGCGACCGGTCGGGGGGAAGGGTTATCGCGCCGCCCCCGGCATTCTGACCCGTGCACCCGCTCCTGCGGTTGGTCCGGGCCGGCAACCTGGTGGTCGCCTTCGCAGGTACGTTCGTCGCGGGGCTGGACGTGGTACCACTTCGGATCGGCTTTCCGTTCGCTACGGCCCTTGGTTTCGTCCTCGCGGCCGCGTCGACCACCCTGGTGACCGCGGGCGGGAACGTCCTCAACGACCTGCTCGACCGGGACTCTGACCGGGTCAACCATCCCGACCGGCCTCTCGTCACGGGAGCGGTCCGGACTGGCACTGCCCGGGCCCTCGTGGTGGGCTGTTTCGTGGTCGCGGGGCTCTTGATCCTGCCGCTCAGCCTCGCCCACCCTGCGCTTCCGGCGATCTACCTGCTCGCCGTGGCGGGTCTGATCGCCTACGAGTTCCGGCTGAAAGCGACCGGCCTGCCCGGGAACCTGGTCGTCGCCGGGCTGACCGGCGCCGTGTTCCTGTACGGTGGTGCCGCGGGCGGCGATATCGTGCTGGTCGTGCCGTTCGTGCTCATGGCCACGCTCGCGACCTTCAGTCGTGAGGTGATCAAGGACATGGAAGACCTCGCCGGCGACGTCGACCGTCGGACCTTCCCCCGTACGCACGGCCTTCGTGCGTCCGGTGTGGTCGCTCGCGTCTCCGTGGCCGTCGCGGTCGTGCTCAGCGTCGCGCCGTTCTTCACCTTCCTTGCCATTCTCTCCGTCGCGGGGATTATGTATCTCGTCTCGGTCGGCGTCGCCGATGCTCTCTTCGTGGCCTCCGTTGCCTGGCTCCCGGCGCGGCTGCACTGGGAGCAGAGCGTGAGCAAGGGCGCGATGGCGGTCGCTCTGCTCGCGTTCCTCGCGGCGGCGGTCCGGTAGGAGGCAGGAGCGTGGGCCGCGTCGTCGACTATTTGCTCAAGGAACTGAAGAGCGGCCCGCTCCACCTCACGCTGATCGATCCGGACAAGTCGCCCGGCACGAAGGCCGCGGAGATCGCCGCCTCCGCGGTCGAGCTGGGGAGTCACGCGATCCTCCTGGGCGGGTCGACCGGGATCTCCCCGGAGGTGATGGGCGCCGCGGCGACGGCGATCAAGGCGCGGGTCCCCGTCCCGACCATCATCTTCCCCGAGGGCCCTCGGTCGCTGACCCCGGCCGCCGACGCGGTGTTCTTCATGAGCCTCCTGAATTCGCGCAACCTCGACCTCGTCATACGGGCCCACGCGAAGGCCGCCCCGGCGATTCGCAAGATGCACCTGGAGCCGCTGGCGCTCGGCTACCTCGTGATCGCTCCCGGCATGCGCGTCGGCGAAGTGGGAGCCGTGGACGCCGTCGAGCGCACGGACGTCGAAGGCGCCGAGGGGTACGCGCTCGCGGCCGAGTTCCTGGGCATGCGGTTCGTGTACCTTGAGGCCGGCTCGGGGGCTCCCGCCCCCGTCCCGGCGCCGATGATCCGCGGGGTCCGGTCCTGCCTGTCGGTGCCGCTCATCGTCGGAGGAGGGATCCGGTCGGCCGCCGACGCCCGGGGCGTGCTGGACGCGGGGGCGCAGATCCTCGTCACCGGCACCGTGACCGAGACGGAGGGCATCGGCCCTAGTTTCCGAGGGATCCTCGCGGAGGTGGGACGTGACCGGGGCCACTGACAGCATCGAAGGCGTGGGTCTTCCCCGTCGGCGCCGAGGCTACACGCGCGCGATCTTTCGTGCACCGCAGATCGGTACCTCGATCGGGCTGATCGTCCTGCTCAGCGCGTTGGACGCGGCGGTCGTGGCGCCGGTGCCGCTCGCCGTCGGGTCGTTCCTGTGGTTGTTCCTCGGGCCGCTCCTCCTTCCCGCGCTCGTCGGCACGGTGCTGACCACGGGGCTTGCGACCGCCCTGGGCGGTCGGATCTCGGTCCGACGGAGCGTCCTCCTCGGCCTGACCAACGTGGCGTTGGTCCTTCCGATCCTCGCCCTCTGGCGACTCGCGGGGCTCTTCGACGGGGCGGCGAATCCGTCCACCGCGATCATCCTGCTGCTCGCACAGGGGCCGGTCCTCTGGTTCCGACACATGAGCCTCTACGGCCTCGCCCAGCCGTCGCACGCCCGTGCGTTGCCCGCCTCGCTCGCTCCACCGCTGCTGTCGGCCGTCGGCGTCTTCGCCGTGTTCGGGGTCACCCCCCTCCTTGTCCTCGAGGCGGCGTTGTTCCTCGCGATCGGTCTCGGCGCGTCGGCTCTCCTGCTCGCGGCCGCAGACCGTCCGATCCGCCGGGAGTTCGGCACCTCCGGCGTCGGGATGATCCGGCCGTTACTGGATCACATCAACCTGCGCGATCCCGGAGCGACGGAGTTCCTGGAGCGGTTCTTCCGTCGGTTCGCGATCGTGGCGGACCTGCGCGTCACGATCGTCACCTTCAGCTCCGCCGGACGACGTCGTGCGACGTGGGCGTTACCGACGGTACACCCGGGCCCGTTCGCGGCGCTCGGGGCGAGCGACCTCCCGCGCAAACTCGCCGAAGCCCTCGGGGAGGAGGCGGGCGTGGTCTTTGTGCCCCACACCCCGTGCACCCACGACCTGGACCTGCCGACCGGCGCCGAGGTCGGGCAGGTGGCGGAGCTAGCCCGGCGCCTTCAAAGGACGGCGGTTGCGGCGCCGGTCGCCCGCTCGAGTCCGCTCCTTCGGCCCGCGCCCGGCAGCTGGGCGCGGGCCCAGCAGCTCGGCCCCGTCACGATCGCGACCATCTCCCAAGCCCCGGAACCCACCGACGACATCGACTTCGCCGTCGCCGACCGACTCCGTCGTGAGCTTCAAGGGCAAGGCGACGGCGAGCTCGCCCTCATCGACGCGCACAACTCCTACGTCGAGGACCGAGGGGACATCGTCTACGGGACCCCCGCGGCGGAGAAGGCGGTCAACGATGCCTTGGCGGCGGTCGTCGCCGCCCGGGATGCCTCCCGGCCGGGACCGGTGCGCGTCGGCGTCGCGGCGCGCACGGATTACTCGGCGCGCGAGCACGGGATCGGTCCGCTCGGCATCCGGGCGCTGGTGGTCGAAGCGGCCGGCACGACCACCGCCTACGTCCTCCTGGACGGGAACAACCTCCTGATCGGTCAGCGTGCCCAGATCCTCCAGCGGCTCGAGGGCGTCGTGGACGCCGCCGAGGTGATGACCACCGACAACCACGTCGTGCACGAGGTCGACGGCGGCATCAACCCGGTCGGAGAGCGGTTCGCCGTGGAGCTCCTGGCCCGCGATGTCCGAGCGGTGGTCGAGCAGGCGAAAGGCGAGCTCGCCCCCGCCGAGATCGGGGTGGCGTCCGACACGCTCCATGGGGTTCCTGTCCTCGGGCCCGGGTTCACCGTTCGGCTTTTGACCTCGCTCGGGGACACGCTCGCTGTGTTCACCAACGCCCTGCTCTCGACGTTCCTCCTGGTCCTCACCACCTCCCTCGTCGTCTGGCTGGCCCTCCGGTAGGGGTCGATCGCGTTGCCCGAACCGGCATTGGACCCGGCCGTGGTGCTCGGCGATGGAGCCGGCCTCGAGCTCCTTCGCGAGCTCGTCGCGCTCTCGCCCACGAATCTCGAGGACCCTCCCCGAGCTCGGTACGAGAAACCAAACTACCCACGCGCAGCCGAGCGGATCGCACGCGCGGCGAGAGAGTGGGGGCTCGAAAGCACGATCTTCGACCCGGTCGCCGGAGCTCACCCCGACCCGGAGCTCCGGTCGATCCCGCGCCCGAACGTCATTGTGGACCTCGACGTCAGGGCTCCCCGGAGGCTGCTGGTACTGGCCCACTACGACGTGGTCCCGGTTCCGGTGGAGCAGAGAGCCCGCTGGCAGTCCGACCCGCACACGTTGGTCCAACGCCCGGACGGCCGCTGGTATGGCCGCGGCTCGAACGACGACCTGGGGAGCGGCGTGGTCGCCTCCCTCCTCGCGCTCCGACGACTTCGCTCGGGGCCCCCGCCTCCCGTGAACGTTCGCTTGATCGTATGCTGCGACGAGGAGACCGGCGGCGACGGCGGGATCGAGTCGATCAAGGCGCACGACGACCAGCTTCCGCCCGACGACACGCAACGGTTCCTCGTGGCCGAAGCGGCGTTGATCCCCGACGGCCACCTGCGGACGACGCCCGGTTCCTCGGGGCTGGCGTTCCTGGACGCAGGTTTCCCCCAAGAGCAGCGCCTCGAGACGGCCCTGGGGCTCGGGGAAGCGCTCGTCCGGCTCCACGAGACCGCACGGCAGTGGCGCTCCAAGTACCTCTCGCCGGATTGGCCGGACCACGGCGCGCCGGAGCCGGTGATCACCGGAAGAGCCACGGTCACCAAGTTCGAGCTGACCGGGCACGTCGCCGGTCCGGGCCGGCCGTGGCTGCTCGCGGCGCGGGCCGAGTCGGACGCGGCGAACCAGATCGCCGAGTCGGTCACTCTGGTCTTCCACGGCACCGAGGCCGAGTTCGATACGCTCGACGGTCGGCTCCGGGCGCTCGTCCGCGCCCCGTATCGACTTCGGTCGGCCGGACCTTCGTCGTTGACCGTCCCTTCCGGCGCCCGATCCTGGCAGGTCGTCGGCCAGAGCGCGCACGCTGGCTACCCACACTCCGCCCGCAATCCGGTTCCCGTCGCCCTCACGCTCCTTCGTTCGCTCGCCGAATCCGGGACGTTGGCCTCCGACGACTCGGTGCAGGTCTCCTACTCCGTCGACCTGCGCCTGATCCCCGAGATGGAGCTGGACGCCGGCGTCAACGAGGCCCTCGCCGTCGCCCGCTCCTGGGCGAAGGTCCATGCGCCCACGGCGACCATCGAGGCGCCGCCGGCCCGGAGGCGAGCCGGCTACGCCCTTCCGGTCGACCACCCGGTCGTCGTCCGGATGGAGCGAATCCTCGGAAAGTACACGGGCGAGCACGGCGTCGTCGGAGAGTACGGCGGCACCGATGCGAGCTCCCTCCGGGAACTTCGCACGCCTTCCGGCGAACCTCTCCCCGCCGTCGTCTTCGGTTCGATGGACCGACCCTCCCACATCCATGACGCAGAGGAGAGCGTCGACCCTCGCTACCTGGCCGCGGTGAGTCTCGCCATCGAGGAGTTCGTCCGCTCGTTCTGACGGGGGCATCGCCGCTGGTCGACCCTCATCTCCTCGTCCCCGCCCAGGTGCTGTGGGTCCTCACCTCGACCTACGTCGCGAGCGCGACCGCTACGCTCCCACGGGGCCGAGGACCGCCGATGGACTTCGGCCGGCTCTGGCCCGGCGACGGGCGTCGGATCCTCGGGCCGTCCAAGACGTGGTCCGGATTTCTTTTTGGCACGTTCATCGGGTCGTTGGTCGCGCTGCTCCAGGCCTACCTGATCTTGATCGCGCCACCGTCCCTGCAACTCGTCCCGCAGTTCGGGCCGACCGTGCTCGCTTCCATCCCGGTCGTCCTCCTGCTGACGGCCGGCGGGATGACCGGCGACGCGCTCGGCTCGTTCCTCAAGCGGCGGTGGAACCGCGCCGCCGGCGCCCGGAGCTTCCTCCTCGACCAGCTGCCGTTCGTCGCCGTCCCGATCCTCGTCGGGGCGCTCGCCTTCCCGTCGGTGTTCGTCCCGACGTTCTTTTCCCTTGAGGCCCTTTTCTGGCTGCTGGTGTTCACGCTGGGGCTCCACGCCGGGTTCAACTGGATCGGCTTCAAGATCGGGACGAAGAAGGTGCCGTGGTAACGTCCGGAGCCCCCGAGGTGGCGTCGGAGCGCGCGGGGATTGCTCGGCTGCTCCGGAGCTGCGGGGCCGTGAAGTTCGGCGAGTTCACGCTCGCCTCCGGGCGGTCGAGCTCGGTGTACGTCGATGTGAAGCAGGTCTGGACGGACCCGGGTCGGTTGCGGGTCATCGCTCGGGCGTTCGCCCCTCGGGTCGGTCGCGACGACCGTCTCGCCGGGATGGAGCTGGGCGCCGTGCCGCTGGTCGTCGCCACCGGCCTCGAGACCGGCCGTCCCTTTCTCATTCTTCGCAAGCAAGCGAAGGAGCACGGAACGAAGCAGCTCTACGAGGGCGAGGTCCCGCCCGGCGCCCGGTTCGTCCTGCTCGAGGACGTCACGACGACCGGGGGCTCCGTGCTCCGTTCGATCGAGATCCTCCGAGGCGCGGGCGGGGTGGTGGAGCGCGTGCTCGTCGTCGTCGACCGTGAGGAAGGCGCGGCCGCGGCGCTGAACGCCGCGGGGGTCGTCCTGGAGCCGTTGGTGACGCTCGACGAGGTCCGCCGCGCGGCGCCGTGACCGGCACCATCCGCCCGGACGCGACCGTCGTCGTCCCGGACCCGGCCGAGGGCGCGACCGTGTACGGCCGCGGCTTCTTCGGGACGCCGACGCCCGAGGGTCTCCATCTGGACCGGTTCGAGTCGGTCTACCTCCTCGAAATGGGCCGGCTGCCGGTCGCCGACGGACGCGGGAGGCCTCTCGAGTGGCCGGATCTCTATCGGAGGGCGAACCGGGTCGACCCGGCGTTCGCCGTTCGCTACCTCGTCTACCGGGACCTTCGCCAGCGCGGCTACGTCGTCCGGCCGAGCCCGCCCCCGACGGTCTTCGCCGTCCTCCCTCGGGGCGGGGTCCTCCACAAGACACCGGCCCGGTTCTGGGTCGAGCCGATCAGCGAGCGGCTCGCCTTCGATGTCGCACGCCTCTCAGCACTCGCCGACCGGGCGCTGTCGGCGAAGAAGACGCTCCTGCTCGGCGTGGTGGACGAAGAGTCGGACCTCACGTACTACCGAGTTCGGCGCCCTCGCCCAACCGGGGCCTTGCCGCCCACGCGACTTGCGATCCCAACGACCGGATGGCTCGTGGGCGACCGAGTGACCGTCTTCGAACCGGAGGCGGTCGAGTCGCTCGGGAAGAACCTCGCGTACGGAAGCCGGGTCGGCGGCCGACTTGAGCTGAGCCTTCTCGAGGCGTCGCACCTCGTGGCCGACGGCCAGCTCCGTCTCAAGGACGGCCGGAGCGGGCGAGCCGTGCCGCACGCACGCCTTGTCGCCCGGGCGCGTCGGCTCGATCGCTCGTTTGACGAGCGACTCCGGGCGTACGGAACGCTACGGGCGGAGAACCTCGTCGTCAAGACCGGATTCAAGTACGGTTCCCACTTCCGCGCCTATCCCAGGAATCCGGAGATGGCCCATGCTCGCTACCTCATCCGGGCCGTAGCCGCCGACCACTTGGGGACGTGGCCGGAGATGGCGGGTGGCATCCGCGTCGCCCAGGGAGTTCGGAAGGAGTTCCTCCTCGCCGAGGTTCCGAAGGAAGGGCCGGTCCGCTACCTCAGCCTAGAACGGATTCGCCCTTAGCCGCCGCCGGTCGTCCCGGAACGGCGCGCCGACTCGCCCCGTCGGCGACCTTCGGTCACGCCCCGCCGAACGTCACGATCGCGTCGGTGACGAACCCCAGGATGAAACCGAACACGACCCCGAACCAGGCGAAGCTTCGCGTTTCGCGCATCATCATCGGCCGGATCATCTCCAGCACGACGTAGACGATCGCCCCGGCGGCCAGGCCGTAGAAGAGGACGGAGAGCAGCCCCGAATAGAACACGCTCCCCACCAACGTCCCGAGGAAGGTGGGGCTGCCCCCCACGACGCCGAGCGCAAGGAGCCGGCGGGCCGAGTACGGTCGCGCGGCGACGAGACCGGGGCCAAGGATCCCGAACCCCTCGGTCGAATTGTGGGCGGCGAAGCCGATCACGAGGACGGAACCGGCGGCGACGGCGCCCCCGGCGTACGCCGTTCCGATCGCAAGTCCCTCGGAAAAGTTGTGGAGCCCTATGCCGACGGCGATCATCACCGACACCGCGAGCGGGTCGATCTCGAACGCGTCGGGCCCGGCATGCAGCGCCGCCCCGACGGCGAGCGGCCGCCGATGCAACCGGGCCATGTAGAGCCGCTCGAACAGCCCCAGCGAGAGGAACCCCGCGCTCCAGCCCACGAGCAGGATCGCGATGTACGCGACGGCGAGGGGGCCGTTGCCGCCACCGTGGGTCGGGACGAGGGGAGTGATGATCTCGTTCGCGTTCTTCAGGACGTCATAGAACAGGAACAGGAGGATCCCCGCGGCGAGGGCGCTGAGGAACACCCGGGTGGCGGGGGAGAACTGGCGACGGAGCCCGAAGACCAACCCGAGGAAGATCGTGAAGCCCGCGAACGCGCCCAGACCGAGTATCTGCCACTCGGCCGGTCCCGCCACTAGGTCACCTGGATTTAGGCACCCAATCGTGAGTATTTAGGGTGTGGGCGAGCGGCCGTCCCTAGCCCCGCTCAAGGAGAGATTCACCGTTGACCTTCCGGTGACTCTCCGGCCGGCGGCCATCACTGCGACTAGGAGCAGGTGACTACGCGCCGCCCGTTTCGAACGCCTCGATGGCGGCGACGAACGCGTGGAGGCGGGCCGGATCAAGGACCCCGGCGTTCTGCTCCACGCCGACGGTCACGTCGAGGCCCCAAGGGTGGACGATTCCGAGCGCCTCCGCTACGTTCTCTGCCGTAAGGCCGCCGGCGAGCGTGAACTTCCGCCCCGGCTGTGCGTCGACAATCTGAGCGCAGATCTCCCAGTTCGGAACGAGCGCACTTCCCGTAGCGATCGGGTCGCCGGCGGCGTCCAGGTGAAGTCGGGGGTAATCCTCGGCCGGGGGAACCTTCGGCGACTCGCCCTCCACGCCGACCGGCGGCACCGGGAGCGAGGGGACCAGATGGTGGATCTCGAGGAACTCGAGCCCGTCGGGGGTCGCTCCGTACACTTGGACCCGATCGACGCCGACCTCGTCGAAGAGAGCGTGGACGTCGTCGGCGCTCGGGCTTACCACCACGGCCCAGGCCTCGGCCTCCTTCGGCACATGCTCGATGAGCGCAGCCGCTGCCTCCTTGGTCAGGTTCCTCGGAGAGGAGGCGGCGCCGATGAGAAAGCCCGCCACGCCTCCGGACGGGACCAGCGCGACATCCTCGGCCCGGGTGAGGGCACCGAGCTTCAGGGAGAGCTTCACGCGAGTCCCTCCGTCCTAGCCCCGAGGTACGAGCGCGAGGATGAGGCTCTGTCCGGATGCTGAGGGGGCAGACGGCACCAACGCTGGACCACGACGCGCGGCCCAGCTTCACCCTTCCGCTCGCGCCGAGAGGGGTTGGGAGAGCACGGAAGCGACGGCGCTGGAGGACGGCAATGGTCGAGTCGAACGTCGAGAGGGCGCCGCCGGCGGTCGTCCGTCGATCCTCCGAACGGGCCGTCCGGCCGTCAAACCGCGGAGGGAATAGTCGGCCCTTCGCGACGCGACGAGCGCCTCATGAAGCGCCCGGATGGCGAAGAGACTCTGCCGTCGCGGAATGGCAAAGGAGAGTGACCGGGCACTCACCGCGACACCCTTGGCCCGGCGGAGCACGGTCCTCGGGACGCGACCAAACTCCGTGACGACCCCGTCCCCGACTAGGGTCACGAGGTCGACCCGGACCGGTGGTTCCCGGGGCGCGCCGGTGAAGACCGAGCCCGAACGACTCGTGCCGAGCCTTCCTCCGGACGCGGCGTCTAACACAATGCCAACGCCCACCGGCGCGGTGAGCCAGGCGATGACGGGCACCCGGTCCCGGCGCAGTTCGGCCGCGAGCCGCGCGACGGCAGGGGCGCGAGTGCGTCCCCGGGGTACTCGGACCTGCAGCAAGCTGAGCGCGGGGAGAGAGGTTACCGCCCGGCACGATTCTTCGGGCCGCGGAGGTCCGATCACCGTCACGGCCGTAGGGTCGTCGAGGGCCCGGACCCACACCTCGACACCGGAGGAACGGACGGGATCGAGCGTCAGCGGATGCAGAACCCGGGCTCCGAACCGGGCCAGCTCTTCCGCCTCGTCGTACGAGAGTCGCGGGACGACGAACGCGCCCGGGACTTGGGCCGGGTCCGCGCTTAGAACGGACGCGTGCCGCTTGACCAGTTCGACGCGGCGGGCCTCTAACAACGCACCGATCGCGGTGGCGGAGTAGTCCGAGCCTCCCCGACCGAGGGTCGCGACGCGACGGTTGCGCAACGCCCCGAAGAATCCGGTGAGCACCGGGGTCCGCCCCCGCTGGAGCAGGCGGCGGAGCGCCGGGGCAAAACGGGTCGTGGACCCTTCGAGGTCGATCTCCGTCCGGTCGTAGGTTCGGCGCACGATCAAACCCGCTTGGTCGGTCTCGACCGGCACGGCGTCCACTCCGGCCCGACGAAGGGCGACGCTGACCCAGGAGGCTGAGAACCGCTCGCCGTAGCTCAGGAGCCGATCGACGCGGTCGTCGGAGCCGTTACCAGTTTCGACGTGGGACAGGGCTCGCCGCAGGCCGGTGACGAGCGTCGCCCCGCCCCGAGGCAGGCCCGGATGGCGACGCACGATCCATCGCACGGCGTCCGCGTGTTGGCGTCGGTCCCGCGGATGCTCGGCGCTCGCGATGAGCCGGTCCGTGACGCCTTCGCGAGCGGAGACAACGACCACGGGGGAGGTCCCCTCCTCGAGCAGCGAGCGCACGCGTTCGAGAACGCCGTCGGCCCTCTCGAGAGCAGCGCCGCCGAATTTCACGACGACCCGAGGACGTTCAGCCGGCACGGCTATCCCCGCCCCCCTCGGCGACCAATCCCTGCCGTGCGAGGAAGTATTCCGCGTTCAGGACCGATCCACCGGCCGCCCCGCGAACCCCGTTGTGCGTGAGCACGAAGAACCTGAGGTGGGGGGCGTTCCAGCGGACCCGCCCTACAACGGCCGCCATCCCCCGTGCGGTCGCGGGTGCCCCGGCCCACCGGTCGAGCCGCGGTTGAGGCCGGTCCGGTTCGCTTCGGAGCACGACCGGGGGGTGCGGCGCGGTCGGGAGCCGCAAGCGGTGGAGCGGGTCGAACGCCTTCCACGCGCGGGCGATCGCCTCTACGCGTGGTCTTCGCCCGGCGACGACGGTCACCGCTTCCAGATGGCCGTCGCGGACACCGACCCGCGCGCAGTGCGAGACGATCGGCGGGGGCCACGGACGAAGCTGCCCGCCGCGCCGGTGCCCGAGGAGCCGTGCCGTCTCCCGCTCGACCTTCTCCTCCTCTCCAGCGATGAGCGGGAGGACATTGTCGGAGGTTGCTACCGACGCCAATCCTGACAAACCGGCCCCCGAGAGGGCCTGATACGTCGCCACGTAGACCGAGCGAGGGGCGAGCAGATCGACGAGGGGCGCCAAGCCGAGAGCGAGCCCGGTCGCCGTGCAGTTCGGGTTCGCGACGATGACCCCGGTCGTGGTGCGGTGCCGGAGCAACTCGAGATGGTCGCCGTTCACCTCCGGAATCAGGAGCGGCACCGACGGGTCCAGGCGGTGATCGCTGGCGTTCGTGAAGACATGGAGTCCCCGTCGCGCGAGCTCGGACTCGAACTTTCCCGCGGTCCCGGAAGGAAGGGCGCTGAAGACGATCCGAACGCCGCTACGTGCCAACGCCGCGGGTCCGAGGGGCTCGAGTCGTTCGTCCTCGAGTTCGGTGGGAACGGATTCGACGAGTCGCCAAAGTTCTCCGAGGCGCTGACCCCGGCTACGGGTCGAGCCGACGAGGAGCGGCGGAGCCAAGAGTGGATGATGGCCCAACAGCCGGGCAAACTGCTGACCGACGTACCCGCCCGCGCCGAGGATCGCGGTCGGGATCCGTCCGTCCGGCGTCAGAGGAACCCTCCCGCGAGCGCGAGGTCGGCGAGCGCGAACGCCGTGACCGCCTCGACCACCACGACCGCGCGGGGGACGATGCACGGGTCGTGCCGGCCCGTGACCACGATCTCGACGTTCGTCCGCTCCTTCAGATCGATCGTCCGCTGGGGGCGGGCGATCGAAGAGGTCGGCTTCACCGCCACGCGTACGACCAGCGGCGCCCCGGTGGCCATCCCTCCGAGGATCCCCCCGGCATGGTTCGTCACGGAGCGTACGCGATCCCCTTCCCACTCGAACGGGTCGTTGTGCTCGCTCCCGCGCATTCTTGCCCCCCGGAAGCCGTCCCCGAACTCCACGCCCTTGACGGCCGGTATCGCGAACGCCAGATGGGCGACGACGCTCTCGATGGAGTCAAAGAACGGCTCGCCGAGTCCGACAGGAAGGCCCGTCGCCACCCCCTCGATGAGCCCCCCGACGCTGTCGCCCGCCCGACGGGCCTCGGCGATCAGCTCCTCCATCCGCCGAGCCGCCATCGGGTCGGGACACCCGACCTCGTTCGATCGGGCGCTCGCCCGCAACGTCGCGAGCGGCTCCTCGACCGACCACGCCGCCTCGACGGTCCCGATGGCCCGGGTGAAGGCGGCGACCTCGACCCCCTCGCGGGCGAGGAGCTGACGTGCGACGCCTCCGGCGATGACCAGACCGACCGTCATGCGGCCGGAGAAGATGCCGCCCCCCGAAAGGTCGGCCGCCGCACCGAATCGCAAAAGTGCCGGGAGGTCCGCGTGGCCCGGTCGAGGCGTATTGCGGAGGCGATCGTACGGTTCCCGTCGAACGTCCTCGTTGAGTACGTGGGCGCGAAGCGGACCGCCATCGGCGAGTCCCGCGACCAACCCGCGGTCGACGATCAACCGGTCCTCCTCCTGTCGTTTGGTCGCGAGAGTGCGACCAACCGGGCGCCGTCGGTCGAGATCTTCCTGCAGCCGCGCCACGTCGATCGCCGAGCCTTTCGGGATCCCCTCGATCTCAGCGCCCACCTCGGGGCCGTGGCTGGAACCGAACAGCGTCACCTTCAGGCGACGACCGAAGCCCATCATGCCCGCACTCGGGTTCCCGCCCCCAGTGACTCCAGGGTCGACCAGAACTCAGGGAACGACTTCCGCACTGCTTCGGCCGGTCCAATCCAGGTCGGACGCTCCGCTCCGAGAGCGCCGATCGCCGCGGCCATCACTAAGCGGTGGTCCGGGAGGGGAGGGAGAGTACGGAACTTTCTCCGGGCCGAGCCTTGGACCTCGAACCGCCGCCGGGTCAAGCGAGCGACCGCCCCGAATCCCCGCACGAGGCGCTCGCTCATGCGGCGACGATTCGATTCTTTCCAGCTCGAATGTTCCGCGCCCAGGATACGGCTCTTGCCAGGGATGCCCGACGCGACCACCGCGAGCAGCGGGAGTAGGTCGGGTGCGTCGGTCAGGTCGATCGAGAACGGCGAAGAGATCGGTCCACAGACTTCGACCCACTGTCGGGCGCGGCGGACGCGGGCCCCGGCCTGTTCGAGGGCGTCGAGGCATCTCTCATCGGCCTGCGGCCAGCGTAGGTCGATCCCGACGGTTCGGACCCGCCCGCCGGTGACGGCTGCCCCGGCCCACAGGTAAGAGGCCGAGGACAGGTCCCCCGGGACGTGGAAGGTGTCGCCGGCATACTGAGCCGGTCCGTGGACGGAGAACACGCGCCCCTCCTCCCTCCAGTGGACGCCGTGCTGCTCGAGGAGCCGCAGGGTGGCGTCGAGATACGGCCGTGAAACGATCGCACTCCCGGCCCTGAGTTCGGTGCCTCCTGGCAGGCGGGGGAGCGTAAGCAACAGCGCACTGAGGTACTGCGAGGAGCGGTGGCTCTCGACCAGCGTCGACCCCGCATGAATAGGGCCGGCCACGTCGAGCGGGAGGGTGCGCCCGCGCGAGGCGGTGCTGACCCGGGCTCCCAGTCGGCCGAGCGCTCGAAGGAGCCCCTCCATCGGTCGTCGCGCCAGCGAAGGATGCCCGTCAAACCGGACGGCTCCGCCCTCGAGGACGGCGACGGGTGCCAGAAATCGCAGCGTCGAGCCGGACTCCCGGCAATCCACGGTGGGGCGTCGCCGGGTTCGCGGGTTCCGGATCGGCCCGACCGTCCAGCGTTCGCGGGAGGTTCGGACGGAGTACCCGAGCATTCGAAGTCCGGCCGCGGTGGCGCGGGTGTCGTCCGAATCGAGAGGGCGTTCGATGCGGAAGCGTCGTCCCGAGTGAGCGCCAACGATCAGGGCACGGTGCGTGTAACTTTTCGACGGCGGAGCACGGACCACGCCGACCAGGACCCCAGGGTCGACGCGCCGCTCGCTCACGGCGCGCTCGGTGGCCGAGCGGGGGCCACGAATCCGACCGGAACGATGTCGCCGAGGGTGGACGGGAACGTTGCGCGGATCTCGGCGAGATGCTCCTCCCGGACGATGGCGGCGAGGGACGGTCCCATGCCGCTGACGCCGGAGCCAAGAGCTCCTCGTCGACGGAGATCTCCTCGAAGGAGTCCATAGTCGTAGCCCATCACTCGCTCGACCAGCGCGCTGTTCGCCTCGAGGGCGTCGAGCCACCGCCCAAGCTCGGCGGCGGCGACGGCTGCTTGACCACGCTCCCGCTCCTCCGCGAAGCGATGCGCCAGGCTCGGAGAAGGCGCATGCGAAGTAGGGGGGATCCACAGAACGACCTTCCAGTCGCGAGGGAGTACGTCCCGGCGAAGTACCAGCTGCCGGCGATTGTTGGTCACGACGACTCCGCCCTCGAGGCTGGCGAGGGCATCGTCGAACGCCCCGGTCTCGCTCAAGCCGACCCGCCGGTTCACCTCCGCGGTGGTCCGAGCGATCGCTTCCCGGTCGACCGGTGCCCCCGCCGCGCCGGCCCCCGCGAGAAGAATCGCCGCCGCGACGGCCGAGGAGCTTTTCAGACCTCGTCCGGGGGGGAGCGTCGACCGGACCGAGAGTCGCAGCGAGGTGCCGTCTCCGGGGAACCAAAGCCCCCTAGCGGCGGCCAGGGCGGCGCGCGTCAAGTCCGAGTCGCAGGCCGGTTCGATCGAATCGGTTGCCCGACGGCCCTGAGAGGTCCACCCCTCGACCTCCGCGCGGACCGGCAGGTCGATGGCGGCGGCGGAGCCGACCCCGGTCGCCAACGCGTTCACGAACGTGATCGCTCCCCACGTCGACCCGATCCCGATCAACGCAGCGCTCCGGCGCCGAAGGGAGGTTCGGAGTTCGGCGGCTCTTCCCCCCACCAGAGGCGGTAGGCGCCCGCGGCCTGGTAGGTGAGCAGTCGCTCCCCGTCCTCGTAGGTCGCGCCGGCGGCTCGCGCGGTGGCGCCGAGGACGGGGTCGGCGGGGGCGTAGACGAAATCGATGAGATGCGTGCCTCGTGCAAGCGCGCCGGAAAGGGGGATCCCGAGCGGGACGCCCGGCTCTCGCCCGACGGTCGTGGCGTGGAAAACGACCGAACACTGGGGATCTCGTGCGGAGCGCCACAGCTGGGCGCCGAACTCGTTCGCGACGCGCTCGGTCTCTACCGGGTTCCGGCCAGCGACCCAACGCTCGGCGCCGAGCTCACGAGCCGCATCCAGCGCCGCTCGCGCCGCCCCGCCCGTTCCAACCACGAGTACGCGTCCGTCCGACCAGACGCCGTTCGCCCGGAGCTCCCCGAGCCGTCGTACTACGGCCGTCTGGTCGGTGTTGGCGGCCGTCAATTCCTCCCCTTTGGCGATGAGGGTGTTCGCGCACCCGACCCGGGTCGCTTCGGCCCTCGAACTCGACGAGAGACGGAGAGCAGCGACTTTCCAGGGGCTCGTCACGCTGAACCCCCGAAATCCTCCTCTGACCAGAGCCGGCACAGCCGTCGAGAATTCTCCCTCCGTCGCGATGTCCACGGCGATGTACAACCCCTTCTGGTGGGCGTCGTGCATCCATCGGCTGTGGATCCAGGGCGACCAGCTGTGCGAAGTCGGCTGGCCAAGAACGGCGTAGAACGGGCCGGCGGAGTCCATTACGGCCGGGCGGAGCCGGTCGACGGGGATCTGCGTCGGCTCAACGCGCGACAGGCCGTTTCGGCCTCCGTCCGCCGGAGCACAATAGACGGCAGCCATCCCGAGCCGGTCCGCCCACGCTCGAAGGATCGCGCCGCTCGCTCCGGTGGTGTGCACGACGAATCGGGTCGTCCCAGGGGTCGGGAGCGCCGGAATCACGCGGGTGAGCAGTTCGTTGGTCGAAGCGGGGAACACGATCTTGGTCCACGCTGTGGACGGGAGATCCGAGGCGAGCGTGGCGACGGCGGACGGCCACGCCTCCCCGTTCGCCAGGTGCACGGACCGAACCCAACGGTTCGCATGCTCGGGCGAGGGGCGCGGGAGATCGGCCACTCGATCCCGTTGAACCTCGAGGTCGACGTACGCGAACGGTTCAACGCTCATCGCGGCGAGCCGTCCGCGCCGTTCCTCCGGTTCGTCCGGCCCCTCCCCTCCGTGGGCCCGCGACCGAAGGGTGCCGAGAAGGGGCAGCGGCGCGGGGAATAGCCGGTCCAGGTGGCCCTGCTCGGAGGGTGCGAGGCGATCGACACGGACCTCCACGACGTCCGCGCCCGCCGCGGCGTCGGCCGGGAGCTCCTTCCGAATTCCGTCGATCGTCCGCGCCGGCGAGACGACCACCCGAAGGGCGCGGAGAGCGCTCATCGCTCCACGATTGCCTCGTCAACGACCGTCCCGAGGTGCCGTGCCGGAGGGAGCCGAAGTCCCAGGACGCACGCCCCGGGGACGAGCGCGGTGGTCGCCACCGATTCCTCGATGGTCCGCAGTCGGACCGTCTCGGCCTCCTGAAGGAACACGGTGGGGCGGAGCCCGTCGACCTCCGCCTGGACCATGAGCAGAGGTCGACGCTCGATCTTGAGCCGGCCCACACGGGCTCTCCTCGTTCGACCGTCGGCGGCGACGATCAAGACGGCGTCCCCGGCCTCGAGTTCGCTCAAGTACCGGGTCGTGCCGTCGGCCAGGAGCGTGTAGGAGTGGGCCGCGCCGGCGTTGACCCGGAACGGTCTCGGTCGGGTGTACCTCGAACCGACCGCTTCGCTCACGACCAGGAAGAGGAACGACGCCGAGCTGCCGACGAGCAGCCCTTCCTCGCCGGTCAGCAACGAGGTCGTGTCGACGATGACGCGGTCCCCGATCCCCCCGGCCTCGACCCGGACCACCTTCACCGGCTGGAGAGGCCCTTCGAGCGAGGCGGACGACTCTGTCTGCGCCTCGACCCGATCGAGGTCCGCTTCGCTCGCGACCTCGACGATCACCCTATCGGCGCCCTTCTCTAGGCTCCCCAGGGCGGCGCCCGCCTCCTCGATCCGCTGGAGCACCACCCAGACCTGGAAGCCCCCGCGCCGCTCGGCGAGGAGATTCTCGAGGGGCAGCACACGTTCGCCGACCCAGCGTACCGCGAGAGGCCCGCCGGAGGTCGCTGCCCGCCGCTGGGCAAGGACCAACCCCTCCGGTTCGCGGATCGTCTCGATGGCCACCGTGCGCTCCGGTGTGGTCAGCGTCTCCTCGGAGTACGTCCAGCGCTCGACCTCGAAGGGGAGTGCCACCGTCGAGCCGACGGGCAGTGCGATTCGGCGGAACCCCCGCCGGGCCGCGCGCGCGGCGAGCGCGGCGATCTCGGGCTCCCCCTTCGCCCGAACGGCGACAACGACCCGCTCGAACGTCACGAACGGGCACCGCTGGAAGGGTGCAGGAGCGCCGACAACTTCCGCGCCAAGGGGAGGAGCGGCGCCCGCTGGAAGAGGTTCCGACCGATGCAGATGCCACGGGCACCGGCGGAGAGGCAGTCGGTCACCTGACGGAGGAACTCCTCGTCGCTCCCGGTCCGGATCCCTCCGCCGACCACGACCGGTACCGGCGTCGAGCGGGTCAGGCGTCGGAACTCTTCGACCGAACCGAGGTAGCTCGTCTTGACGATGTCCGCGCCGAGGTCGGCCGCCGCGCGGCAGGCGTGGCGGAGGTCGTCCGGCGTGCTGCCGTCGGGGGATTTCAGGTAGGTCATGCAGAGGAGCGGCAACCCGAGCGCCCGGCACTCGTCGACCGACGTCCCGAGGTCGGCGAGCATCTCGCCCTCCTCCGGGACCCCGAAATTGACCTGCACGCTGAGCAGGTCGGCGCCGAGGGCCACCGCCTCGTTGGCGGTGCCCACTCGACGCTTATGGTTCGGGTGCGGGCTGAGCGTCGTGGACGCGGAGACGTGGACACCGAGCAGGGTCGACGGGCGGAGGACTGGGGCGAGCTCGCGCACGGCGCCTTTCGTGACGATCACCAGATCGACCCCGCCCTCCTGGAGCTCCTGGGCGACCTTCGCGACCGATTCGAGCCCGTCGATCGGTCCCATCGACACCGAGTGGTCCAGCGGGACCGAGAACAGCCCGCGCCCGGGATCGGGAAAGATCCGCGCCAATCGAAGCTGCTTGCCGTACATCGCGCGCCTCCGTCCGCGGGTCGGCCCGAGAGCTGCGGACGGGCTCCTACCCGCTCGCGAAAGGCGGGGGTGGCCCTTGGAGAACGCCGTCGACCAGGAGCCGGTGCAGCGCGAACCCGCGCAGCATCGCGTCCCACATCTGGCGCCGGATCTCCGCGGTCGAGGCGAACGCCGCGACCATCTCGCCGACCCATCGGCTGTGGTCCTCGTCGGCGGTCACGTGCAGTCGGTAGTACTCGAGATGGTCCTCGTCGACCTTGTAGTGCTGACGGAACGCCGGTAGGAGGCGCTGGCAGAGCTCGACGTTCGGCGGTTCCGACGAGCCGGCGGCCGAAATGTAGAACGGTACCTCGCGGTTGATGTAGAGAAAGTCGTCGATCGCGACGAGCGTGCTCGGGAGAAGCGTCCCGCCGATCACGTCCGCGCGGGCGAGCCCCAGACCCTCGCAGAACCGGAGCCACAACTCCGGGTGACTGGCCGCCACGCCCTTCGGGTCGCCGGCCTCCTCGAGCAGCTGGTCCAGGATCATCTTGCGGAACGGGTCGAACTTCTGCTCCCAGGAGCACCGAGCGAACCGCTCGGCCATCGCGAGGGGAACGCAGGCGAGCCAGGGGTAGAACTGGACCGCCCATCGGTGGACGGTCTCCCGCGGGGCTTCGCCGCGCTCGACCTGGGCGAAGAACGGATGGCTCTTGAACGGGTGGTGCGCCATCTTGTACCTCACGAGCTCCCGGCGAAACGCCTCGCCTTCCCAACGGTCCCACGGCGCCTCCGACATCGGACGAACGACCGGTCCGGGGTATTTGGACACGGGGGTTTGCCGGTGAACCTCGACCGTTATGCCGAAACCGGCGGCTCTCGCGGGGTGGTCGAGCCCCCGCCGCCTCGACGCTTGATCCCCGCGTTCGGCCCCCTCCAGGGACTCCGGGTGATCGACTCCGGCCGGTTCGTCGCCGGCCCGTGGGCGGCGACGTACTTGGGCGAATTCGGGGCCGAGGTGATCCACGTCGAGAGCCCGCCCTTCAGTTTTCCGTTCGCCGACCCGACGCGTACCCTCCCCCCCATGCTTCCGGAAGGGGCCGGGCCCTCGGGCGGGGTTTCGGAGTCGTGGGTCCAGTACGCGCGCAACAAGCTCTCCCTGGGCCTCGACCTCCGCCGTCCCGAGGGACGCCAGGTCTTCCTGGAGCTGATCCGCACGGCCGACATCTGGATCGAGTCGTCCCGGCCCGGCACCTACGACCGCCTCGGCCTTTCCGACGCGGCCGTGTGGGAAGTACAGCCGCGGCTCACCGTCGTCCACGTCTCCGGGTTTGGCCAGAGCGGTGACCCCGCACGACTCAGCACGCCGTCGTTCGACCTCGTGGGCCAGGCCTACAGCGGTTTCCTCTCGCTGCAGGGCGAGCCGGAGCCGGCCCCACCGGCCCGATCGGGCACGGCGCTCAACGATACCGTGACTGGCCTAGCGGCTGCGGCGGGGGCGATGATGGGACACCTGAGCGCCCTGCGGACCGGTAAAGGTCAGGCGGTCGACGTCGCCCAGTACGAAGTGTTCTTCACCCTTCTCGAAAATCTCGCGCTCGATTACTTCATGCGGGGCGTCGTCCGAGCGCGGCACGGAAGCGCTCACGCCCGTCTGCACCCCTACGACCTCCACCGCGCGAGCGACGGATGGGTCGTCGTCGCAGCTCCTACCCCCGACAGCTGGCGACGGCTCCGGGCGCTCATCGGCTTGAACGACGGGGCGTGGGACGAAACGGGGTATCGACTCGGACACCGGGCGGAAGCCGACGAAGCCATCGCGCAGTTTTGCGCCGCGCATACCGGCCTCGAGCTCGAAGGGATCGGTGCGAAGAACGACCTGGCGCTGACGAGGGTCTACGATATTCGCTCGATCGCCGCCGACCCGCACTACCGGGCCCGAGGCATGTTCGTCGAGTGGGAGGATCCGGTGGCCGGACCGGTCAAGGGGGCCGGCATCGCACCTCGTTTCTCGGAGACGCCCGGTCGAGTCTGGCGTGGGGCTCCGTGGCTGGGGCAGGACAACCGGCGGATCCTCGGGGACCTGCTCGGGTACGACGAGGCACGGATCGAGGAGCTCGTCGCGACCGGGACGGTCGGAGAGGACCGGACGCCACGCCCTTCGGTGCGCGCGCCCCCCTACTTCCGTCGGGAGTCGTCGTGAGCGAGCTCGACCCCGCGGTGCTCACCGCTCAACTGGTGCGCGATGTCGACGATCTCGCGGGTCGTCTCCACCTCGCCCGCCGCTACGCCCACCTCGACGAGCATCCCCGATTCCCTTGGGAGGAGTTCCGGTCGCTGGGCGCCCACGGGCTGCTCGGTCTCACGGTAGGCGCTAAGTTCGGCGGTCGGGAGTTTCCCCTGCCCGTCGCGGGGGCTGCGCTCCACCGGCTCGCGTACCGTGGAGGCACCGCCTTCGCCAAGCTGGCGCTCCAGCCTGAGTTCTCCAGCGTCCTCGCCGAGCACGGATCCACGACCCTCCGGGAGACCTACTTCGCCCCGATGCTCGCTGGCAAACTGCTCGTCGGCAACCACATCACCGAACCGGGGGCCGGGTCCGACGCTGCCTCCCTCCGAACGACCGCGCGGCGGCGAGGCGCCCTGTACGTCCTGAACGGCACGAAAACCCAAGCCGCGTTCGCGGTCGACGCCCACGCAGCGATCGTGTACGCCCGGAGCCCGGGCGCGCCCGACAGTCCGGGACTGACGGCGATCCTGGTGCCCCAAGACCTTCCCGGCATTCACCGGTCCACGACCCCGGATCTCGGGGAGAAATGGATGCGACGCGGCACGGTGACCTACGCCGATGTGGAGGTCCCGGAGGATTACCGCCTCGGTGAGGAGGGGCGTGCCTTCGACTATCTGAAGGACGAGCTCACCCGGGAGCGGGCGCTTCTCGCGGCGATCTACCTCGGGGTGGCCCAGGCGTCCTGGGAGGAGACGGTCGCCTACGTCGGGGAGCGGGAAGCGTTCGGGCGAGCCCTGGCGCGGAATCAGGCGGTCTCCTTTCCTCTCGTGGAGGACGGGGCCAACCTCGAGGCCGCGGGGTTGTTCGTCCAGAGTGTGCTCGGGGAGCTGCAGGCAGGCCGCGGGAGCGCCGGCCGCGCGGCCGTCGCGAAATGGATGGCGACGGACGCCGCGCTCCGAACGCTGGACCACGCGATCCAGTTCCACGGTGGACGGGGGTACTCGAGGGAGTTTCCCCACGAGCAACGTTGGCGAGACGTACGGAGCGGCGCGATCGCCCACGGCTCCTCGGAGATCATGCACCACATCGCCGCGCGAGAGCTTTGGCCGAAGCGGACCGACAGCGCCGCCGGGTGACCGGAGCTTCGGGTCGTTGACCGAGGGCAAACGACCGGCGCACGCCCCACCCCGAGCGCGTCGATCCGGCGCGGGGGCGGCCTGGGACCAGGACCTGCGCGACATGGAACGGCGACTCCGTTCTATGGCCTCGCCACGCCGTGCCGCCGCCGCGAAAGCGTACCTGAAAAGTTCCCTTACCTTCTTCGGCAACTCGGTCCCAGAGCTCCGACGCGCAACCCAGCGACTCGTACGGCAGCACCGCGAATCAACTCGGGAGCAGCTGCGGGCGGTCGTGGACGGACTCTGGTCGGGAAGGGTCTACGAGCGCTGGACGGTCGGCGTACTGCTGCTCGAGTCGTATCCCCACGCGCTGGATCGCCGGGACCTTCCGTTCGTCCGACGGCTCATCCTCCGCGGACATTGGTGGAACTATGTCGACGACCTGGCTGTCCACGTGGCCGGCCCGATCGTGGAACGGGATGCCGTCGCCTGCCGGACGATGGAGCGTTGGAGTCGCGACCCGGATCTCTGGGTGCGGCGGGGAGGCCTTCTCGCCCTGCTCCCGGGACTGAAGCGAGGGACGATTCCGTTTCGCCTCTTCGACCGGGTGGCCGTGCCCCGACTCTCCGAGCGCGATTTCTTCATGCGCAAGGCCCTCGGATGGATCCTGCGGGAAGCGGGCAAGCACGACCCCGCCCCGGTCGCCGCCTTCCTCCGGCGGCATTCGGACGTCGTGTCGCCGCTGACGCGGCGTGAAGCGATCAAGTATCTCCCCGCCAGACTCCGGCGAGGTCTCTAGCGGGAAGTCTCCGGACCTCCGCTCCCTGCGGACAGGAATCGCGTGGAACGGCCCAGCCCGACCGGGAGGTCGTGGCGGAGCCGGTCCTACAGGCTACCGCCTCAAAGCGAGCCGAGCGGGCGGCGCGTCACGATCGGTGAGGATGGCGGTGGCCCGAGCGGCCCCCGGCAAGACTCGGAGAGGTGAGCATCGAGCGCCCCTCCCGTACTCCCTTGACCCCACGAAGGTCTTCGGCGGCGCGCTCGATCTCGCGTCGCTTCCCCAGCAGCACGATGATCTCCGCGCAGGCATCCCCCGGCAGGTGCACGTGCGTCGACGAACGAACGTGTTCGCCCCATCGGTGCTGGGCCGACGCGAGCCGCCGCAACACGTTGGGCGCATCGTGCCGGTAGAGAAGGAGGACCACGGCGAGCGTATCGGCGTCCGGGTCGCTCCGAAGCTTCGACTCGGCCAATTCACGGTCGACCAGGAAACGGATCGCCTCGGACCGACTCCGGGAGTTCCGAAGGGCGACCCAGCTGTCGAGACGCGCGGCGAGGTCCCGGTCGAGGGAAATGGCGAAGCGCGTGACGCTCGTTCGTCGGGGCGGCACGCACGATTCCGGAAGGGGCCCTCAGGCCCCCGGCTCGGCGGCGGTGGTTCGGGCGCCGAACGGGGTGTCGTCGAATCGCTTGTACCGGTAGTAGGCGGTGGCTCCGAGCCAGGTGGAGACGAAGACGAGCACCACGAGCGCGCCGAGGGCCGCGAAGTCGAGCCGCCCGATCACGCTCCATAGTCCCCCGTGCAGGCCCAGCTCGAGCGCCACCACCTGCAGTACCTCGACGCCGCCGATCACGAAGGCGACGAGGACGGAGATGATCGTGACGGTCAGGTTGTAGTAGATCTTCCGGATCGGCTTGAGGAACGCCCATCCGTAGGCGATGCTCATCGCGAGGCAGTCGGTCGTGTCCACGAGGACCATCCCGCAGGTGAACAGGAGCGGAAGAACGAGGATCGCGTACAGCGGCAAGGTGAGCCCCAACGTGACCGCGATGGCGATCAGCGCGACCTCGGTCGCCGTATCGAAGCCGAGGCCGAACAGCACTCCGATCGGGTAGATCTGGCGGGGCGTCGAGACGACCCGGAAGAGTCGGCCGAAGTACCGGTTCATGAAGCCCCGTTGGCTGAGCTGCTCCTCCAGCTGTTGCTCGTCGAAGCGCCCTTGTCGGAGCCCGCGGAAAATCCGGTAGACCTCGACGACGATGATCAGATTGACGAGCCCGATGAGGAAGAGGAAGACCCCGGAGACCGAGGTCCCGATGAGCGTGCCGGCCGTCCGAAGCGCACCCAAGTGGCTTGTAACGACCTGGGCCGCCACCACGAGTACGACGATCAGGCCGACCACGATCGTGGAGTGGCCCAGCGAGAACCACGTGCCGACGGTGAGCGGACGCTTCTTCTCGTGGAGCAGCTTGCGCGTGGTGTTGTCGATCGCCGCGATGTGGTCGGCGTCGAGGCCGTGGCGCAGCCCGAAGACGTAGACGATAAAGCCGAGGCCGGCGAACGTCGACCCGACGCTCGCGATGTTCCCCGAGCCGTACCGGGAGGAGAAGTAGAACAAGAGGGCGAACGCCACGGCCGTTACCCCGACGATCGCGGAGTAGAGGGCGAGCAACAGGGCCTTGTCGCGGGGCAACAAGGTGATCCCGCGGCCCGGCCGGACTTCCATGGGTGCGGGCCGGGACCCCTTCGCGATATTTCAAGTATGTCGCATCCGGAATTCGTAGTACTGGGCCCTGTCGGATCCGGGCGACCGGGAGTTTGGCAGCGGTGACATAGGATAATCTCGCGGACCTGCCGTCCGGTCCTTCCGTGCGGTGGCCGACCCTCCCTGGATCCCGTGTGGTCCTACGACCCTTGCGTCGGGCGGATGCTCCGGTGTTGGGCCGGTTTCTCCGGGACGTTCAGGTCGTGCGCATGCTGCCGACCCGGGTACGACGCGAGACCGGTTCGGCGTGGGTCGACCGGGTCCTTCGGGAACAGCGGAAGGGCGAGGGGGTGACGTTCGCCGTGCTCGTCGCGGACTGCTCCGAAGTGGCTGGCCAAGTCCGGTTCGTGAACTGGTCTCGGGCGGAGAAGCGGGCAGAGGTGGGTTGTTGGCTCGGCCGAACCTACTGGGGTCGGGGGATCGCCTCCGAGTCCCTGCGCCTCCTCTGCGGGTTCGGGTTCGACCACCTGGAGCTTCACCGGATCGAAGCGACGGTCGTCGAGGGGAACCGACGGTCGCTGCGGATGCTGGAGTCGGCCGGGTTCCGGCTCGAGGGCCGGTCACGGTCCGCGGCCTGGGTCGGAGGCCGTTGGGTCGATGAGCTCACGCTCGGGCTCCTTCAAGGAGAGCTCCGACCGGTCTCGACGAGACACGCCGGTCCTCGTGGTCCCTGAGCACGCGATTCTCTCGACGAAGGTGGAGGCAAACTCCTTCCGTTCAGGCACCTCCGGACGCCGGCTCGAGGCAACGAAAGATGATTGCGACGGCGCAGTCGGATGCGGAACTCCGCCGGTACATCTACGCGCGGTTTCTGGAAGAAGGATCGCCGCCCGTGGTGGAACGGATGATCGACGAACTCCACCAAGAACGCGAAGTCATCGAACACACGCTCGAGCGCCTCGATTCAGGGCGCCAGATCAAGCTGCTCCCCGGAACCCACCGCATTCTGATGGCGTTCCCGTTCTCCGCGATCGTCACCCCGCACCGCGTGGTGACGGCCGACGGACGCGCGTTCTTCGCGAACTGTGCCTGGGATGCCCTGGGGTTTCACACGATGCTTCGGGAGCCGGTCCAGGTCGACTCTCGTTGCTTTCACTGCGGTGCGTCGATCCGTATCGGCCTCATCGACGGGGCGCCCGTGCGACCGACCGAGGACCCTCCGTTGGTCCACCTGGGGCTCCCGGCCGCGCTCTGGTGGGACGACATCATCACGACCTGCTCGAACACGATGGTGTTCTTCGCTTCCGCCGAACACCGCACCGCGTGGCGCGAGGCCCATCCGCACGCCGAGGGAGAGGACGTTCCGATCGAGGTGATGCTCCGGCTGAGCGAACCGCTGTACGGGAAGCGTCTGGAGCTCGGGTTCGCGCGCCCCTCGCACGATGAGCTCGTCGATCTGTTTCGACACGTCGGTCTGACGAGCGAGTTTTGGAGGATCTGAACTCCCCGACGCACGCGTCGCGGTCGGTCAGCGGGCCTTCAGCTGGCTCGTGAACTGGTGACGGAACTTGGCGACCTTCGGGGCGATGATGGCTCGGCAGTACCCGGCGGTCGGATTCCGCTGGAAATAGTTTCGGTGATACTCTTCCGCTGGAAAGAACTGAGTGAACGGGACGATCTCGGTGACGATCTTCCCTCGCCAGATCTTCGCCTCGGAGATCTCGCGGAGGACCGCCTCCGCGGCCTGATGTTGGGCGCTGTCGTGGTAGAAGATCGCGGAGCGGTACTGGGTACCGACATCTCCCCCTTGGCGATCGAGGGTCGTAGGATCGTGGATCGTGAAGAAGATCCGGAGTAGCTGGTCGTACGGAAGCCTCGCGGGGTCGAAGGTCACCTGAACGACCTCGGCATGACCGGTCTGTCCGGTACACACGTCTTCGTAGCTAGGGTTCGCGAGTTGACCGCCCGCGTATCCCGAATCGACCCGGAGGACGCCGGAGAGCTCGGTAAACACGGCCTCGAGACACCAGAAACAGCCGCCGGCGAGGGTGGCCGTCTCGGCGGCTGGGCCGGCACCGGAGCTGGAAGGTTTCGAGGACGCCATGTCCGTTACGGACCGTCGAGGGGTAAAGCGCTTCCCCGGGCCGGGGGTGGTGGAGTAGCTGGTGGGGCCTCCCCGGGAACGCCCGCGGTGGGCGGCTGGGGAGGCGGGAACAGCCCGTCTGCCCCTTCCGTCAGGCGGGAAGGATCACGAGGAAACCAAGCTCTACGACCACTGAGGTCGAGTCACAGCTACCTTGGAATTCGAGGTCCAGCAACGGCAGAGGGGAACCAACCGAGAACGAGACGGCGACCCAGCGTCCGCCCCCCAGAGCCCCGTAGGCGTAGGTATGCTGGAAGAGGGACTGTGCGCCAAAGGCCTTGAGGGCAACGGTCAGCGCCCCGGTGAGATTCGACGACGGATAGGCGCCGGCGACCGGAGCGACCCGAACTTCGACGAGGACGCTCAAGTTGCCGGACGGAGCCTCGGTGCCCGGCCCGCTCCAGGTCGATCCGAGGCCCCCGGGGATGCTGCTCACGACGGACGACCACGAGGCCGTGGGGTCGGTCGTCTGGAAACCGTCGGGACCGGGTTGGAAACTGGCCGACGAATAGTTCGCCGGGAGGGAGGGGGGCGTACCGAACTGTACGGTCGGACCTTCAAGGCCTCGCTCGAAGAGCAGGACGGGCCCCGCAGGGGTCTGCCACGCAAGACCCTCAAGGCCGTACTCCGACGCGTTGTAGACGGCAATGGCCAGCCAGACCGGCACAGCGCTGAGCCGCGCCTCGGCCAGGAAGGCGTAGGTCGGAAGGGCCGAGCTGTTGAACGGGAGGAACAGCTGATGGTTGGGGGAAGTGAACAACGAGTAGGCGTGAGGGTCGTTCGCGATCAGCGGGAACAGCATGTCCGAAGCGACCACGGTCGCCGTTCCCGGGACCATCGCGGCGAGATCCTGCACGACACCGTAGCCGGGAGGTATCGAGTAGGAGATCCGGTAGCCTCCTCCGGTGTTGGCCACGCCTTGCATATAGGGATTCAACGGCGAGAGACCGACGTTCAACGCGACGAGGACTAGCAGCGGAACCGTCCACGCCGGGGCGCGCCGGGCGAGTCGCCGCCAACGGCCCGACCGAGGGGCCGCCGGGCTCTCGGACGGCGGTAGGCCCGTGCCCACGAGGTGTTCGAGGAATCGAACGGCCTTCGGGAGCCGGACCGCGCCGAAAGCGAGACCGATCATCACCGGGACGGCCGCGACGAAGCCGTCCTGGTTCGCGAGGAACGAGTAGTGCGGGATCCAGGTGAAAAGGGTGAAGACGACCCACGGGACCGGCAGGATCAGCGTGCGCCGGTCGAGAAGCGGGATGAAGCCGACGAGGGCGTACAAGACGATCCAGTAGGTGACCTTACTCTGGAAGTCGATCGAGAGGTAGCTCCACTGGAGGCCGAGCTGACCCGGTGTGGCGCCGATGACGTAGCCGGTAGCCGGCGGGAACGGCGGGAGATGGAAGAGCGATTCCAGCACCTGCATGCGGACGAAGAGGAGCAGATAGTACGCACCGACGGCGACAACGATCAGGGCCACGTTGGGCCATGTATCTGGCCCGGTCAGGAAGCGTCGCAGACGTTGGAGGGGGGTCCCCCCGACCCCCCGAGGTCGCCTCGTCGCGTCGTCCGGCCAGGCCGATCGGGCGAGGAAGAACAGCGCGAAGAAGACGGCGAGGACTGGGGCGACCTCCAAGGAGAGGAAGGCCAGGCCCGCCACGGCGAACCCCCAGCCGTACTGACGCCGGTTCCAGAGGACCGCGAGGGCGAAGAACTCGAGGGGTAGGAACGACTCGACGTGAAAGTCGAAGAGGTTGCCTCCGATCGTCGGGGCCCAAAGGAGGTAGAGTCCGCCCACGAGGAGGGCGCGGCGCCCCGACCCGGTCAGGTCGCGTGTGAGCACGAAGAGCGGAATCGCGGCGGCCGCCACGATGCCCGTCTGAACGGCGAACAGGGTGACCGGAGAGGGAGCCGCGGAGTACAGGGGCACCAACAAGTAGAGCACGAACGCCGAGTGGACCTCCAGGAAGGTCGCGAACGCCCCGGTCTCGAGGTCGGGCGCCTCGAAGAACGGGGCGCCGTGCGAGGTCGACCAGAGCGATTGCTGATAAATTCCGAGGTCCCACGCGTCCGTCTGGAGCTCCCAGAGGCGGGCCACCGACAGCGTGAACGCGGCCGCGGCGTACAGGGTGAGGAGCAGGAGCAACCATCGGAACGGCGTCATCCGGGCGAGCGATCGAACGGAGGAGCGCATCGGAAGGCGTTCAGCGCCGTCCACGAGTCAGACCCCCGGGTACACAACGGCCTCTCGAGACCCGCGGTCTCGTTCTTGCCGGCTCGGCACGGGCCATCCAACCGACGGCGGGTGCGGCCGGCCGGACCAGGTCGAAGGGATTTCGACGGAGCATCGACGGCGGCCCACCGGTTCGCCGTTCGAGGAACTGGACCGGCGGGAAAGATCCCGGCACGTTGCCCTACGAGCCTGTCCCACGGAAACGGTTTCGCCTGGTTCTCCCCCCTACGAGGGAGCTGTTGGAGAGCCTGCCGAGGGCCCTACTCGGGGCCGGTGGAACGCGCCCAGGATTCCTCCGAGGAGGCGACGAGGTCGGCACAGAGTCCCGGCGATTCCAGCTGGAGGTAGGAAACGGTGTCCGAGCTGCGGTCGGGCGAAGCGGCGTTCTCCAAGAACAACCAACGGCGATCGACCACGACGGCCGGCGTGGCGAACCGGGT
The DNA here is from genome assembly GCA_022750195.1 of Thermoplasmata archaeon. Taxonomy (GTDB): domain Archaea; phylum Thermoplasmatota; class Thermoplasmata; order Lutacidiplasmatales; family UBA184; genus Lutacidiplasma. Next base: position 416,566 of record JAKIWE010000001.1, read on the forward strand.
GGAGTAGCGAACTTCGAGGCCGCGCTCCTTGAGCTGCCGAAGGCGCCGGGCCTCTTCCGAGCTCGGCGGCGGCTTGCGGACGAGGAGTCGAACTCGAACGCCGGGCCGCCCGGTGCTCTTGCTGAGCAGCTCGCGCTCGAAGAGCGGGGAGTGCGTCAGCCACGGGGCCTCGCTCCCGATGACCCACACCTCGGAGGTGACCCCGTGAATGTGGCCCAGCAGGGCGCTCAGGCAGCTCGTGAGAGAGGTCGTAACGGTCGCGCCGCGGGCGGTCCGATCCGGTCCGCGCTCGACCCGCTCCTCGTGCAGCAGGCGGAGCGGGCCTTCGATCCGCTCCGCGAGATCGCCGGCTTTGCGCCACGCACCGAGGAGCTCGTGCATCACCGCGCTCGGGTGGGCCGCCCGGAACGTCGTCACCGTCGATCGCCGCTCGCGGAGGATGACGCCGCGGTTCTCGAGGCGATCGAGGGCAAGGTAGAGCGCTTGCACGCTGCACCTCGTTCGGCGCGCGAGCTCCCGCGCGGTCGTCGGCTCCGGCTCGAGCAGCAGGCACTCGAGGACCTTCCGGTCGGAGGGATTCAGGCTCCGGTCGAGGGCCAGTAGCTCGCGAACCAGCGGCGCGAGCTCATCCGTACGTATCCGCACTGTCACAGAGCCCGTTCCACGGTCGCGAGATGAAACCACAGGGGGTAGGTTATTCTTCCTATGGCGCAAGAACTGCGGCTTTCTACTCGGCCCCTCTCGGAGCGGCTGTCGCCTTCCTCCCGCTTTCGGGCGTTCGAGGGTCGGCGGCGAGCATCGCCCCCTCGGGGGCGGAGAACGAAACAATGCGGCGCACGGTGAACCGGTGGCTGATCTTTGCGGCGGCGGCGAGCGTATTCTTCATCGTGGGAGGGGCTTCCGCGCACATCACCCCGTCGGTGACGAAGTACTCGGTTCAGTTCAAGGAGATCGGCCTTCCCACGGGGACGAGTTGGTCGGTCACGTTCAACGGATCGCTGTCGTCCGCGACCACCCCTACGATCAAGTTCAGCTCGTTCCTCACCAGCTCCTACTCCTGGAGCGTCACGAGCCCCATCCAGAAGGGCGCATGGATCGAGTACGTCGCGTCCGTCACGTACGGGTACATGTACGTCCCGAACCAGCTCACCCAGGTCATCGTCTTCACGAAGCAGGTCCAGGTCGGCTTGCTCGTGACCCCGGCCAACGGCGGGTCGGCCACGCCGGCCGGACCGACCTACTATCCGGCGGGCTCGCAGATCGCGATCTCGGCGTCTCCCTCCGCGGGCTACATGTTCACGAAGTGGACCAGCTCGACGCCGAGCATCACCCTCACGAGCACCACCGCCATTTCGACGGTCGCGACGCTCGGGGGACCGGGCAACGTGACGGCGACCTTCACGCTCAAGAGCTACACGGTCACTTTCGCGGAAGTCGGTCTCCCGAAGGGGAGCACCTGGCAGGTCACGTTCAACTCGCTGACCTACTTCTCGACGACCGCCACGCTTCTCGTCACCGGACAGAACATCGGCAACTGGTATTGGCAGGGCGCCTCCGTGACCGTGGGGGGCACGGTGACCTACGTGCCGGCCCCGTTCTCCGGGTACGAGTACGTGCCGTACACCCTCCACCAGACGCTCGTCTTCGGCAAGCAGTTCCTGGTCCAATTCGCCGTATCTCCGTCGGGCTCCGGGAGCACCAACCCCACCACGTCCACCTTCTACCCCAACGGCACGAGCTTCCCCGTCGCGGCGCAGGGTACGGCAACCACGGTCTTCTCGTCGTGGACCTCGAGCGCCACGTCGCTGTTCCTCGGCAGCAAGACCTCGGATTCCACGAACGTCACGGTTCGGGCCTCCGGGACGATCACCGCCAAGTTCAGCACGGCCGGTCCGTGCTCGACCACCTGCTCCGCGACGTTCCTCGAGGTCGGCCTGCCGACCGGGACGGCCTGGGGGGTCACCGTGAACAGCGTCTTCTACGGCACGACCGGCAAGTCGATCAAGCTGAACGGCTACACGCCGAACACCTACGTGTACTGGTCAGCCACGTCGCCGATCTCCGGCGGGACCCCGGGCGTTGCCTACACGCCCGATACGACGAGCGGCTACCTGTACGTACCCAACCAGGGCGTGCAGATGATCGTCTATACGGCCCAAGACTACGTCACTTTCAGCGCGGTCCCGACCTACGGGCTCGGGAGCGTCACCCCCTCGTCCGGGTGGTATCCCGCCGGCAGTCTCCTCAGCATCAACTCTCAGGTCGTCGATACGTCCTCGTTCGCGGGATGGACCTCGAACAGCTCTCAGTTGACGTTCGCGAACCACAAGAATGCGTCGACGATCCTGACGATCTCGGGGCCCGGCTCGGTCACCGGCAACTTTGCCTACTCCCTCAACACGGTCACGTTCTCCGAGGTGAACCTGCCGAAGAACACCACCTGGGGCGTGACGTTCAACTACGTTTCGTACTACACGAACAAGACCACGCTGATCCTGCACGGGATCGCCGGCTCTTCCGGCGACTACTGGACGGCGGTGAGCCCGGTGAGCACCGGGGCTACCAACGTGGCGTACTTCGACCGCGGCTCGGCCGGCTCGATGAGCGTTCCGTTCCAGACCTTGCAGGTCGTCGTCTACACGAAGGAGGTCTCGGTGACGATCATCGCGAGCGGCACGGTCGGGGGACAGGTCAGCCCGTCGGGCACGAGCTGGTACATCAACGGCACGAACATTGGGCTCGCGGCCATCAATTCGACCACGGTCAGCTTCTCCACGTGGAGCTCCTCGGCGGTGGGTCTCAATCTCTTCTCGAAGACACAGGCCTCGACCAACGTCACCCTCGGAGCCCCCGGGACCCTCACGGCGAAATTCACGTAGCAATCGGACCGTGTCGCGCGTCGCTGCGAACCCCGCTTCGGGAGCGCCCGCCGGCCACCGGGGTTCGAGTTCGCTCCCGACGGCGACCTGATATCCGCGGCCGCTCCTGAGCGGTCCACCCTTCCACGAGCATGTGCGCTGACCGGTACATCCGACAGCCGATCGACGAGGCCGCGGGCCGCGAGCGGGCGGCGGGCTTCGGGGAGATCCTTCATGCGTACACCCGAGACGAGGCCGTGCTCGAGGCCCAGCGTTGCCTGCAGTGCGCGATGCCGTTCTGCGTCCAGGCGTGCCCGATCACGCAGGACTGCCGGGGCTACATCATTCTCATCTCCCAAGGCAAGTTCGACGAGGCGGCGACCCTTACCCTGCAGGACAACTCCCTCGCGACGGTGCTCTGCAAGACCTGCTACCACTACTGCGAGGAGGACTGCGTGATGGGCGGCAAGGGCGTCCCGATCGCGATCCGCCACCTGAAGCGCGCGGCGCTCGAGTTCGGAGATGCCACCCGCCTCTACGTCCCCTCCGCTCCCCGGCACGAACGTGTGGCGGTCGTTGGGGGAGGGCCCGCGGGGCTGAACGCCGCCTGGGAGCTTTCGCTGCGAGGCTACTCGATCACCCTGTTCGAGGCGGAGCCGTTCCTGGGGGGCCAGGTCGACACGATCCCGAAGTACCATCTCGATGAGGACGACCTCGACCGGGACCTCGCCCGATTCAAGAACCTCGATGTGACGTTCGTCACCGGCAAGCGAGCGGGGGTCGACTTTACGCCCGAAACGCTCCTCGCGGAAGGCTACCTCGCGGTCTACGTCGCGATCGGGGCTTCGACCGCCCGCGACCTCGGGATCCCCGGCGAGCACCTCCCCGGAGTCTTCCATGCCCTGCCGTTCCTTCTCGCGGTGAACAAGGGTTCCGAAGGGCTGCTCGGACGGAACAACCGCAAGATCGTCGTGATCGGGGGAGGCGACGTCGCGTTCGATGCCGCGCGCTCCGGTCTCCGCCTCTCCTCGAAGGGGAACGTCACGATCGTCTACCGGAAGACCCGGGCGGAGCTCCCGGCCGGCGAGGAGGAGATCTCCGGGGCCGAGGAGGAGGGGATCTCCTTCCTCTTCGAGCGGGCCCCGGTCCGCGTCGAAGGAACGGGGCAGGCCCAGGGCCTGGTCGTCCAGGCGACCCAGCTGGGCCCGCCGGACGCTTCGGGCCGACCGACCGTGGTGCTCGTTCCCGGGAGCGAGGAGACGATCCCCTGCGACACCGTGATCGTCGCCACGGGGGAGAAGGCGGACCTCACCGGACTTCCCACCGAGATCAATTTCAAACTCTCCGCCCAGGGGTGGCCCGAAGGGAAGCACGAGGACTGGATGACGGACGTCGACGGGGTCTTCGCTTCGGGAGGGAAGTCGGTGGTCTACGCGATGGCGGCCGGGAGCAAAGCGGCCGAAGCGATCGACGCGTACCTCTCCAAGAAACGGGGCCGTGCGCCGATCCCCCGGCCGGACCCGTTCGCGCGAGACCCCCCCGCGCCCCGGGTCCCCTCCGGGTACGGCGGGCCGACCTGGCATCTCTGAGCACGGGAACGGACTCGCGTCTTCATTATCGGCCGCGCGGTGGCGGGAGCATGCCGGAGGCCCCGACGACCCCCTGGAGAAAGCTCACCCGGATGGAAGCCGCGGTCATCGAGCGGGGCGGGACGGAAGCGCCGTTCTCGGGCGAGTACGAGCATACGAGCACCTCGGGGGTCTATCTGTGCAAACGGTGCGGGGCCGCCCTCTACCGCTCGGAGGACAAGTTCGACGCCCAGTGCGGCTGGCCGAGCTTCGACCAGGAGATCCCGGGCGCCGTCCGACGACTCCCCGACCACGACGGCCAGCGGGTGGAGATCCGGTGCGCCCGGTGCGACGCGCACCTGGGCCACGTCTTCGAGGGAGAACGAATGACCCCCAAGAACAGTCGACACTGCGTCAATTCGATCTCGCTGCTGCTGAAGCCCGCACCGGGCCCGACGACCTCCCGCCCGCCGAGCTGAGGTGCGCTCGGCCTCGGAGACCGCGCGATCCTTCTCTGCCTTCCGGCGAGGCCGAGGCGCGTCCACCCGCGTGCTGCCGCCGCGCCTGCGAACCGCGCGGTGGTCCTGGGAGACGTTGCGGGGTCTCGGGCGTGGGGATCCCGAGCCGAGCCCTCGCCCTGACCGGCGCCGTCCCCCCCGTCGCGACGCTAGTGGATAGGCGGTATCCGGCCGGTCGCCGCGCTCCTTGGGGGTTTATGTGAGCCGAAGCCCCGAGCTGCGATACGCACCTGTACGGATAGGCCGATGTTCGCGGACAGCTCCTCCGGATCGCTGATCCCTCCACCGTGGGCCGCTACCGGTGGCCTGCGTCCCCCTTCTCGGGTCTCGGCCGGCCCTCCCGGAGTCCGACTCGCCGGCCTCCCCCGTCCCGCGCTCGCGAAGCTGCTGACCGAGGAGTGCGTCGAGTTCGTGGTCGACCTATCGCGAGAATTCGACCCTCGTCGTCGTGAGCTTCTCGCGCGTCGCGGCTGGTTCCGCGATCGACTGCGTTCGGGCGAGCGACCCGGGTTCCTCCCCGAAACGGCGGAGGTGCGGTCGGCTTCCTGGCAGGTCGCCGCGCCACCGCCCGACCTCATCGACCGCCGAGTCGAGATCACGGGCCCCCCCGACCGAAAAATGGTGATCAACGCCCTCAACTCCGGCGCCTCGGTCTACATGGCCGATTTCGAGGACGCCCACGCCCCTACCTGGTCCGGTACCCTGGAGGGTCAACGGAACCTCTACGACGCGGTCCGCCGACAGATCAGCTTCCAGGCGCCGGGGGGCCGGCGGTACCGCCTCCGGCGCCACACGGCGACCCTCATGATGCGGCCGCGGGGCTGGCATCTCGAAGAGCGGCATCTCGTCGTCGACGGCGCCCCGGTTTCGGCCAGCCTCTTCGACTTCGGCGTCTTCGCCTACCTGAACGCCCGCGAACTGGTCGACCGGGGCAGCGGGCCGTACGTGTACCTCCCGAAGTTGGAGGACCACCGCGAGGCGATCCTTTGGAACGATGTCTTTGGCTTTTCGGAGCGCCGACTCCGCCTCCCTCCGGCGTCCGTGCGCGCCACGGTCCTCATCGAGACCCTCCCGGCTGCCTTCCAGATGGACGAGATCCTCTGGGCCCTCCACGAGCGGTCGGTGGGACTCAACTGCGGTCGGTGGGACTACATCTTCAGCTTCCTCAAGCAGCTCCGCGACGATCCCAGCGCGGTCCTCCCCGACCGCAGTCGTCTCTCGATGGAGGCACCGTTCCTCGACCGGTACGCGCGCCTCCTCATCGCCACATGCCACCGGCGCGGTGCCCACGCCCTGGGGGGCATGGCCGCGGAGATACCGATCCGCGGCGACCCGGACACCTCCGCCGCGGCGATCGCCCGGGTCACGGCGGACAAGGAACGGGAGGTCCGTCTCGGTCACGACGGCACGTGGGTCGCCCACCCGGCCCTGGTGGCGGTGGCCCGTCAAGTCTTCGATCGAGGGATGCCGACCCCGAACCAGATCGACGCCCCGCCGCCGGGTCGGCCGGTCGACCCGGCGGGGCTCTTCGAGATTCCGCCCGGAGAGATCTCCGACGCGGGCGTGCGGGCGAACGTCCGCGTTGCGTTGCGGTACCTCGAGTCGTGGCTCTCCGGGGTCGGGTGCGTCCCGATCGACCACCGAATGGAGGACGCCGCGACGGTGGAGATCGCCCGGTCGCAGCTCTGGCAATGGGTGCGCCACGGGGCGACGACGACCGAGGGCACCGCGATCACCGAGACGGTGGTCCGGGAACTGTTGAGGAGCGAACATGCCTCGCGGGTCGCCGAGCTCCGGCGGGCCGACGGGTCGGCCGCCAACTGCGACCGCGCTCGGGCGATCCTGCAGGAGGTCGTGACGGCGCCCGACCTCGTCGAGTTCCTCACCGCCCGCGCGTACCCGGAGCTGATGGATGCACCATGATCGAACGTGACGACCTGGCCAGCGTCTGGCGACTTGAACAACGGTGGAAGGGGATCAGCCGACCGTACCAGCCGGAGGACGTCGAGCGGCTGCGCGGTTCCCTCCAGATCGAGCACACGCTCGCTACGCGAGGGGCCCGTCGGCTCTGGCATCAGCTGAGGACCGAAGAGTACCTCCCGACGCTCGGGGCGATGACCGGGACGCAGGCCGTGCAGATGGTCGCCGCCGGACTGCCGGCGATCTACGCGAGCGGTTGGCAGGTCGCCGCCGACGCGAACGACGCCGGCCAGACGTACCCGGATCAGAGTCTCTACCCGGCCGACAGCATGCCGAACCTCGTCCGTCGCATCAACAACGCCTTCCGGCGCGAGGACGAAAAGCAGCACGCGCAAGGCGGCGACGCGACGGACTGGTTCGTGCCGATCGTGGCCGACGCCGAAGCCGGCTTCGGGGGTGTGCTGAACGTCTTCGAGCTCACGAAAGCGCTCATCGAAGCCGGGGCCGCCGGGCTCCACCTCGAGGACCAGCTCGCCTCGGCGAAGAAGTGCGGTCACTTGGGCGGCAAGGTCTTGGTCCCGGTCCGGGAGTTCGGCCAGAAGCTCTGGGCGGCCCGTTTCGCCGCCGACCTCCTCGGAGTCCCCACGGTGCTGGTCGCACGCACCGACGCGCTCTCGGCGAAATTGCTCACGAACGACGTCGACCCCCGCGACGCCCGCTTCCTGACGGGGGAACGGACCCCCGAGGGCTTCTTCGGGATCGCCGGAGGTCTCGACATGGCGATCGATCGCGGGCTCGCCTTCGCGCCGTACGCCGACCTGCTCTGGTTCGAATCCTCCACCCCGGACCTTGCGGAGGCCCGGCGGTTCGCGGAGGCCATCCATGCTCGATGGCCCGGCAAGCTGCTGGCCTACAACTGCTCGCCCTCGTTCAACTGGCGCCAGCAGCTCACCCTCGCCGAGGTCGCCGGGTTCCAGCGTGAGCTGGGGGAGCTCGGGTACCGCTTCCAGTTCGTCACCCTCGCGGGATTCCACGCGGTGAATCTCGCGATGTTCGAGCTCGCGAAGGGGTACGCCAACCAGGGGATGGCGGCCTACTCCGAGTTCCAGGAACGGGAGTTCGCCGCGGTCGAGGCGGGCTACCAGGCCGTCAAGCACCAATCGTTCGTGGGCACGAGCTACTTCGACGACGTCGCCCAGACCCTCTCCGGGGGTCTCACGACCACGCTCGCGATGTCCGGGTCCACCGAGACCGCACAGTTCGCCGAGGGACGACGTGCGGCGACGAAGCCCGCGCCCACCGGGCGCCGGCGTTCAGCGTCCGGGGCCTCCCAGGACAGCCCCACCTAGTCGGGACCGCTCGAGCGCGGCTCCTGGCGGTCCCTCCACGGGATCCCGTCCATGGCTCGGGCCTGCCCTCGCCCGGGCCTCAGCGACCGGTCCACCGTCCGGCGGTCGTCGCGGGAACCGGTGGCGCGAGCGGTGCGTCCGACGGTGGTTCGCTATCCCCGAAGAGCGCCCGAGCGCTCGCCGCACTTTGGAAGCCCGGGAACAGTCGTAACGAACCCGCGGAGCCGAGCGCGAGCACCACGACGACCGCGATGAACAGCGAGTACCACCCTACGTTGAGGAGTCCCAGTCCGGCGGTGAGCGTCAGGATGACGGTCGCACTGGTCAGGCGAGTGTTCATCAGCGCGGTCACCGGACCGGCGGCCCGGCGCCCGAAGTAGGAACGAGTCACCGGGAGCAGGGCGGCGACCTTCAGCGCCGAGGCGACCGCCGCCGTGACGAGAAGGAGGGGCCAGTTCGCCAGAACGAAACCGAGGTCGACGCGAAGCCCCACCGCAAGGAAGTAGAGGGGAACGAAAAGCGCGAACGCCAGCTTTCGGACGTCCTTGAGGAACCCGTCGCCGGCCCACCGGGAGAAGATCAGGCCCATGAGGAAGACGAACAGGATGCCGGGAACCCCCACCAACGTCGACAGAAAGGCGAGGACCGCCAGCGAGAAGAGCAGCGTGCGGGCCGGGAGGTTGGTGAAACCAACACGGTGGGACCGACGGTTCACCCTCCGGGCGAACGCGGGCAGGGCCAGCGCTGCGACGGCCAGGGCTCCTAGCACCCCGAGCGTGAAGAGGAGCCCGGGCGTGGTCAGAAAGGTCGTCGTGGTGATCGAGAAATCCTCGATGAGGTTGACGACGAGCGTTCCGGCCAGCACGAGCCGGCCGAACGGTAGGTCGGTCAGCTCGAACTGGTGGAGCGTCGTGTAGACGATCGAGATCGAGGTATCGGCGAGGGCGGTCGCGCCGATCACGGAGATCAAGAGGGGCGCGTGGACGCCGTACTCGAACAGGGCGAACAGTCCGAGGAAGGGGACGAGAAAGCCGACGAGTCCTAAGGTGAACGCCTTGCGCAGGTTCGCACGAAGGAACGCAAGGTTCGTTTCAAGACCTGCGAGGAAGACGATGATCAGCCCCCCGAGGACGAGGATCCCGTCCGTCGCCACCGGAAGCCGGAAGGAGAACAGTCCCACCAGGCCGATCCCGGCGACGATCTCGAGCGCCGTGATCGGGAGCTGGAGGAATCGGGCGAACAGCGCCGTCGCGATCAGGGTGCCGAAGACCAGCACCAGGTCGAGGTCGACCTCCCCGCTCGGAGTGAGGGCGACCACGACGAGCCCAAGGTCGCTTGGGCGCTCATCTGCTCCCGCGGTAGGTCGTACCCGGAGAGGGTAGGGAGAGGACCTATCGCCTTCGCTACGAGGCTCCGCGGAGGGGACCCAGTCCCGGGTGCAGGCAACGAACTCTCGACGGCCGCACGGGAGGCCCCGGACGGAGCGTCAGGGGGATCGACACCGCCCTAGTCGGGCGGCGGGCGTAGCCGGGCGGGGGCGGTCGAATTCGAAAAGATGCGATGTCGGCGGACCTTTCCGTGCTCGAACTCGAAGACGTGGAGCTCTTCGGATTCGGTCACTTGCTCGTCGGCGCGGTCGAGCCGCGTGCTGGTCTCGACGTACACCTTCGAGCCGGCCGCGTGGAGCTCGTTGATGCGGACGCGCGGACGACCGTACTCTTTGATGGCGACCTCGATCAGCTCGCCGATCCCTTCGCTCCCGGTGTAGTCGCCCGGAAGCCCGCCGCCACCGAGCTCGAGGCGGGCCTCCTCCAAGTAGTACTCCAACGCCTCCGGATAGAGCCCCCGGTTGGCCAGCTCGATGATCCGACGGACCGTCTCCTCCGGCGTGAGCTGTCCGGGGACCGAGAGGGTATCGGCGTCCCTAGGTTGCTGACCAACCCCCACGAACTCCCGGACCAACGGGCTCGACTCGACGCAGATCGAGCGGGCAATCCCGGGATGGCGGCCCCCGATATAGTCCTTTTTAGGCGGCGTCGGAGTCCGGAAGCGTTAGTACTCGCCCTTGAGGCGTTCTCCGACGCTCTGGTTGATGAGAGGCCCGCTGAGGAGCGTCGAATTGCTCACGGAGGCGAGGGCTCCGTCCTCGAGACGGAGCCAGGTCGTGACCGGACCGAGCCGAACGACCCTGCCGTGGACGCCGCTGATCTGGACCTTGTCGCCGATGCGTAGGACTCCGTTTCGCAGCAGGATGTAGCCGGCGATGACGTTCCCGATTGTCGTCTGAAGAGCGAGCGTGAGGACTAGGCCGGCTACGGCCGAAACCGTTAGGCCCGAGATCGAGGGGAGGGGCCCGAAGTACGCGTAGAGGACCCCGAGGACGAGGAGAACGATGACGATCGACACCGAGATCGGCACGCCCCGAACCGCCGACGGGGCCGCGCCGTGTCGCCGGAGAGCTCGGGACACCGCGCGAGAAGCTGCGTAGCCGCCGATCACGATCGCGGCGAGCGTGGCGACGGCGAGGACGGTCCGAAGGTCGGGCGCACCGGTCACGACTTCCCGCGCGCATCGTGACCGGACCCGCATTATTAATCTGGGGGGCGCCACGACGGACAGTCCCGAAGGATCGCCTCCTCGAGGGCGCCTCCGGAATGGACGCTCGATCCCCCCCTCAGCGAACTGAGTTCACCGCGTCGACGTACGCCTGGGTTGCTAGGTCGTCGCGGGAGTCCCCCGAGAAACCAAAGCTCCGAGCCCCCGGTGCCGCTGCTCGCGGGGAAACGGCCGAGGACCGCGGAAGGATTCCCGGGGAGGGAATCCGGTCGTCATCGTCAGCTATTATGACCCAGGCGTCGTTGCGGCAGGTCGAAGAGTGGAGCAGTGTGACGAAGAAACCGCGTAAGGCCCCCTCCCCGGGTGCGAAGAAACGCCACCATCACGATCGCCAGATGAGAGTCGCCGCTCGCCGTCGCAGGGTGCGAAATCGTACGCGCCAGCCCCCCTAGAGCGGCTCTGGGGGGTCCGACGGTCCAGGCGCCTGTGGGGACCGCAGCCCGGGTCTACTGCTCGGAGTACTCCGGGGTGGACGCGGGCTCCGGCTCTGGGAGAGGGTCCTCGGGGGGGCTTGTCTCCTCCCACGAGGCGGATTCCGGACCCTCCGGCGCGAGTTGATCCGACGGGCCCCTCGGTGGCCGTCGTCGGCCGACAAGAAGGCCCACGACCAGCCCGACAGCAAGCAGGGCGACGAGCAGACCGAGCGAAATCGGCAATCCGCTCGACGACGCGGCCGGGGCCGGCGTCGAGGGGGCGGGATACACGGGCGTAAACGAGGCGACCTCGTCGACCGGACCGGTAACGGTGATCGCCCTGGAGCTACTCGCGCCGGAATAGGCGTTCGCGCCGGTGCCGCTCCAGTTGGAGAAGGTGCTGGTCGCGTTCGCCGTGGCCGTGATCGTCACCGTCGTGCCTACGGTCACCCACTCGGTGCCGGGCGTCGCGTTTCCGCCCGCCGAGACGGTGACGCTCAGGAGGACCTCCTCGGTGAACTTCACGTTCAGCGAGACAGCCGCGTGGACCGTCACCGGGAAGCTGCCGGACGAGTTCACGTACCGGATGCCCGGCGCAACGTACACCGGTGGGACTACGACGGTGTAGCTTCCATTGAGACCCGCGATCACGACAGCGCCGCCGGGAGAGGTGCCCCCCGTGCTCCCGACCGAGGCGTTCCACTCGGCCCCCGCGGCGAGGCCCATCGGGGTGAGGGTCAGCGCGTAGCCCGCGAACGGCGGCGGTGGGACGGCGGCGAACGAGGCCGACTCTGCGACCGGCCCGGCGACGGTCGAGGAGCCGGTAAGGCTGCTCGAGTTGAACGACCCGGCACCGGTGCCGGACCAACCGACGAAGGTGAACCCCGCGTTCGGGGTCGCGGACCAGCTCACCGTAGTTCCGGATTCCACCCAGGCGGTCCCGAGAATTCCGGAGGTGTTGCCGAAGCTCGCTGCGCTCGTGGCCGACCAGGAGACACTGCCACCGGCATTGGCCGATAAGCCCACGACGCTCTCGGTGACGAAATCGACGTCGATCGTCCCGTTGGTCGCGATGGTGAGCGCCCCGCCGGTGAAGGGGAAGGTCGGGGTGATCCGCCCGGCCAGGAACCGTGTGAGGTCGCTGCTGTTCCGGTACGCGTACGGAACGCTCAGCGGATACGAGCCGGTCGCTAGCAGGGGGATCGAGAACGACCCGGTGCCTGAGTACGTGCGGTTGCCGAGGGTGACCGAATAGAGCACCGCGGGCGGAAGCCCGCTCGGCACGACGCTCACCGTCCACGTGGGCGCCGGAATGGGCGCGAACGTCGCGAGCTCGCGAGCCGGGCCGTTCGGGCTCACCGTGATCTGGCGGGACTGGGAGGAGACGGTCCCGGGCCCCGTTCCTGTCCAGCCGACGAAGTAGTATCCCGTACTGGGCACCGCGTTCAGGACCACGCCCTGCCCCGGGACCACCCAGTGGCTGGACGGGGTCACGTTCCCGCCCGCGGTCGCTTCGACGGAGAGGAGGTAGGCGAGGCTGAAGTTGAGCTCGAACACGGCAGGACCCTCGAGGGTCGCGCGCGCGGGGAATCCGGTAAAGTTCTGGGCCGTCTGGTTGACGACGAACTCGATCAGCTGCGCGGAGGTCAAGCTGTAGGCGGTCTGGTTCGCCAGCACGAGAGCGGGTGCGCTCACGTTGTGCAAGCCTCCGGTCAGGTTGAGGACGACCTGGTCGCTCCCATCGACGGCGCCGACCGCGCCGTCGACGGAGTACGACCAGTTGCTGTCCGCCGGAATCCCGTTCGCCACGAGCTCGAGGGGGAACGAGCTCCCGGTGACGGACTGGAGACTGAAGGCGACCTGGACGACCGACCCCTCCGGCAGGACGACCGGGGAGATGGGGTTGGACGTCGGCACCCAGAACTTCCCCCCCGGCGCAGGGACCGACCAGACGGAGAACGCCGCGACTCCGGAGGTGAACGACCCGGTGGCGACGAGCGAGCTCGACGAGCTGGTGTTAGTATTGCTCTGGTTCGCGTTGCTGACGGTGACCGACCAGTTGGTACCAGCCGGGAGTCCAGTCTCCTGGAACAGGATCGACTGTGTGTTGGGGATGCAGGCCGGAGTGGTCGGTGGCGAGTAGGAGTAGTAGCACCAGCCGTTCACCTGAAAGCTCGCCGTCTCGTTGACCGGGGCATTAACGGTCACGTTCGCGTTCGGGGAGAGTCCGCTGTAGCTACCGTTCCCCGCCCCGCTCCAGGAGAGGAAGGTGACGTTGGCGTAGTCCGTCGAGCCGCAGCTCGCGGTCGGCGCGCAGTAGAGGGTCGTGTTGACGACGCTCAGCGGAACTACCGTTCCGGGTGCCTCCCAGTTCGCGCCCGGCATGGGGGTGATGTTCATTGTCGCCGTCATGCACGAGGGATTGTCCCAGACGATCGGACCACTGTAGCAGTAGTTCCCGATACCTCCCGGCGGCGGTGTGAACGGCGGGATCGCCTTCACCTCGAACAGGTACTGGGTCGAGAAGTGGACCGAGATCGTGCTGTTGGCATAGATCGTCGTGGGCGAAGCGGCCGTCGTGGTCGGGGACGACCGGACCCCGTAACCGTTGGAGACGTTCTGAAGCGGCGCCCAGCTAACGTTGTCCCCCACCGGTAGGCCCGAGAAGCCGAGGTTGCCGGTCCCCTGGCGCACGTTGCCGAGGAGATTGACCTGCCACGAGGCGCCGACGGGGAGGAAGGCTGGATGGAAGGTGAGGGTCACTCCGAGCCCTTGGAACGGTTGGCTGACCTCGATGCCGGATCCTCCGTTGGAGGAGGGGTAGTTGCACGAAGCGGGAAGGAGTCCGGGCGGGCAAAGCGCGTTCGTCCAACCGAACCACGACGCGCCCCCGGCCGTGAGCATCGTGGCGTACTCGCCTAAGGGGGAGATGGTCCCGTAGCTCGTTCCGAAGCCGATGAACGGAAACGAGCTCGAGTTCCCGGTCACGAAGACCGGCGGGGTGAACGTCGCCCCGTTGTCCGAGCTTGAGAGGTAGGCCTCGTATTGACGGCAGGCATACGGCGGGTTCGCCTGACACTGGCTCCCGTCGACGAACGTCATCGCGAGCTCGAGCACGCCGGTAGCGTTCACCGCCACGGCGGGCAGGAGGAACGCGCTCGAGGTCGTGATCAGTTCGGCGAGGTCGGCGAGGGCCGGAACGGAAGGCGTCGACCAGGTCGCACCGTCGGTGGAGGAGTTGGTGACGACAACGACGGCAGGGTCCTCGTAGGAGAGGCACCCGTACTGGGCGGTGCACCACGGGTGGAAACGCATCGTCGTGAAGGCGAGGAACAGTTGGCCGGTCGCCGGGGAGTAGGCGAGCTGCGGCGACGGGTCGGTGAACGGCCCGTTCACGAGGATCGGGACCGGCGCGTTCGGGACGGCGTCGGAGTAGGCGAAGGTCGAGCCGTTGTTCGTCGACCGTGCCAGCACGACGTCGACCGTCCACACGGCCGTGAAGCAGCCGTTCGAGCAATCGAAGAGCGGGTGGAAGGTGAGGTTCGTGGCGTAGGTGACCAGGAGTTCGCCGGACGGCTCGACCATCACGAACGGATTCATGGCATAGTCGCCGAACGCCGTCGCCGTGGACGCGAGCGTCACGGGCGAGCCGAAGGTGCTGCCGCCGTCCGTGGAGACGACGAGGTGCACGGCGGCCGAGGCGAACCCGACCGGATGGTACGTGTAGGTCGTGTAGTTGAAGACGGTGCCGAAGTTCTCCGTCCAGTTCATCCACGTCAGGTACACCGTCTTCCCGGTCGCCGTGATCCAGGGCCGCTGCGGGGCAAAGCTACCGTTGTTGAGGCTCGGGTTCGTCGAGCTGTTGAGGACGGAGGGGCTGGTCCAACGACTTCCGTTGTCGTAGCTCTCGGTGACGACCAGTCGATCGTAGTTGACGTTCCAGCTCGACGGACCGAACGCGACGTTCGGGAGCGGGGAGAGCCCCACGGCGGAGACATTGTACTCCACGTACGCAAGCACCAGAGTCCCGTTGGAGAGGGAGGTCAGCGACGGCTCCCAGGCGCTGGGATAGTTCTGCCCGCCCCCTGCGGAGCAGACCGGGTTGCCGAGGACCTGGGCGTTCGACCAGGTCACTCCCCCGTCGGTGGAGGTCCGGACTCCGACCTCGCTCAGCGCGGAGGCCGCCATCGCCGCGCAGGGAGAGGCGTCGGTGTACTCGGTGTAGGCGACGGCGAGGATGCCCTGCGTAGTGAGGTTGAGCGACGGGTCGTCGGTCACGTTCACGCAGGTCCCACTGAAGCAGGTGCGGTGGGTCGAGGGCACGAGCCCCTCGTCGCTCGTCCGGAAGAACTCTCCTCGGCCCGTGGCCGGGGGAACGCCTCCGAGCCCGTGCGGAGCTAGCACGTGAGGGACAGCCGCCAGGCTCGCGGTGGGAGCTCCGGTCGGGCGCAGGGTCGACGGCGCCCCCGTGTGAAGGACCGCGGCCCGACCCAGGGCCGAACCATAGCCGGGGAGGAGCGCGGTCAGGAGTAGGAGTGCGATGAGGCTCCCGACCGCGAGGACCCGCCCCCGGTGCGTCACGCGCCACCGTCCTGGGGGGCAGGATCGTCCGACGCGGGCTCCTCGGCCGCGGAGGCCGGCACCGGGGAGGCTGGGGGGGGTCCGCCGCGCCGACGTACCAGCGCCCAGCCGAGCCCTAGACCTGCCGCGAGCCCGACGGCCGCGAGCGCGACCCAGAGGAGCGGATTATTCCAAAGCGACGTCGACGAACTGGTCGTCTTCGCCGCGACGGGGGCCGGGGTGCCGAACGACGCGATCTCCGTTACCGGTCCGGTCACTTTCAAGTTCCACTGCAGCTCGGTTCCAGAGAAGCTTCCGGCCCCGGTCCCCGACCATCCGAGGAAAAGGTTCGAGCCGCTGGGCGTCGCCGAGAACTCTACCGTGGTTCCTGCGGCTCTCCAGCCGCTCGCGGGCGTCGCCGTGCCGGGCCCGGTGGCTCGGACGCTCACGAAGTACTGGGCGTCGTAGGTGACGGAAACGGTCCGATTCGCCGTCACCTGGACCTGCACCGTCGGGGACGCAGGTAGATACTCGGTTAGGCCGCTCGGGGCCAGCGCAGGATAGACGGTCGCCGTGTAGCTGCCCGGAAGAAGGCCGGGCACGGTAAGTTGAGATCCGACCGAGGTCAGGTTCGTTCCGTTAAACCGGACGGTCCACGCCGTGCCGGAGTCGAGCGCAGAGGTCAACTGGAAGGTGACCGAGTATCTTGGTGCGGGGGGCGCGACCTCCGGGAGGAAGATCGCGGTCTCCGTGATCGGCCCGTTCACGGTGATGGCGCTGTCAGGCACCGTGCCGGAGTAGCTCCCCGGGCCCGAGCCCACCCAACGGTCGAAGACATACCCTGGGTTCGCCAGCGCCGAGAGGGTGACGACCTGTCCGGCCGCCTGCCAACCCGGCAGGGTCACGGCCAGGGCGCCGGTGGTCGATTGTACCTGGAGGTAGTACTGAGGAACGAACTGGACGAGGGCGGTACCGCCCCCCAAGGCGGTCGTGCTGTAGACGGTGGGGACGTACCGGGTGCCTGGGGTCGTTCCGTTGG
Source organism: Thermoplasmata archaeon (assembly GCA_022750195.1). Lineage (GTDB taxonomy): Archaea > Thermoplasmatota > Thermoplasmata > Lutacidiplasmatales > UBA184 > Lutacidiplasma. The sequence continues at coordinate 433,407 of JAKIWE010000001.1, forward strand.
CGTACGCGTAGGGCACCTGGAGGGTATACCGACCGAGATTCCCTGAGCTGGCGTACGAGTACAGGTTGCCGATCACGAGGGTACTGGAGTTCGAGGAGTAGCCTACCCCGTTGAGGTTCACCGACCATTCGGTCCCGTTCGGGACGCCGGTCTCCTGCACCGTGAGGTTGAACCGGTCCAGAGCGAGCGGAACGAAACTTGCGACCTCTACGGTCGGGCCCTGCACGGTGATCGTGGCGCTCGCGTTCGGACCGGAGTAGGAGCCCGCCCCCGAACCGGTCCAGCCGCCCCACGTGTACCCCGGCGACGGGGCGGCGTTGAACGAGACCGACGCACCCGGTTGGTAGAACGTCTGAGCTACGCCTCGGATCGAGGCCGTCCCCCCCGCTGAGGCGGAGACCTGAACCCGGTAGGCCGCGGTGTAGTTGACGTCGTAGGTATGGCCGGGGGTCACCGACTCGCTCGACGACGCGGTGACGGGGGCGAGGGTCGAATCCGCGGTGGCCGAAACGATCGGGGAAGCGAGGATCGAGAAGTTTCCGGGGCGGGTGGTCACGTTGATCCACGGTGTGTTCGAGCTGTAGGCGGTGCCGTTGACCTCCAGGCGCCACACGGTCCCCGCCGAGAGTTGGGGGGCGTGGAAGGCCACGATCCCAGGGGCCGCGGTGACGTTGACGAGGGCGAAGGACAGGTTCACGACCGGCTGCTCGGGAAGGATGAACCGACCGCCCGTATCCGCCCGTCCGAAGTACTCCCATCCGGAGCGGGAGGAGTTCGCCGTGAGGTTCGAGAGCAGGTGGGGACCTGTCCCGAGGTCGGGGACGGAGAGATTGGTCTGGCCAAGGCCGGAGTACGGAGCGCCGTCAACGTGGATCGTGAACGTCGAGGTAGTCGGAAGCTCAGGAGCTCGGAACAGCTCCGAATAGGTCCCCGCGCCGGACATCCACGCGGTCTCGTTGACCGGTCCGTTCATGGTCAGGTTCGCGTTCGGGCCCGTCCCCGTGTAGTTCCCCGGGCCGGTGCCCGTCCAGTAGCCGATCGGCGTGCTCCCGGACAGTCCCAGGTTCATGTTGCCCACCGAGCTGCCGATGTCGAGGGTCATCCCCTTCGGGAAGAACCAGGGCCCGGGACAACCGCTCGACCCCGAGTAGACCGTGGCGCCGAAGAAGTAGGTGTAGTCGTACCGGTTGTACTGGAACGACGCGTTCGGGCCGTAGTTCTGCCAGAACAGGCTCAACGAGGGGTTGGCCCGCGGGACGACCTGGATCCCGAGCGGATAGAACGTCGTGAAATTGAAGTAGATCGTCGACGGGCCGTTGAAGATCGCCGCGGGGGAGGTCTGCACCAGCGGCGCATCGCTCACGACCGGGGCGACGAACGGCGTGAAGCTGCCCGGGCGCGGGAACCCGTATGGCCACTGGATGTAGACAGGACGCCCCTTCGGAACGTCGGTCACCGTGAACGACGAGGCGGTCGTGTTCACGCCGACGCCCTGGACGATCGCCGTCCAGGCGGTACCTGCAGTGAGGCCGTTCTCCATGAACGTAAGCGTCGTCGTAGGGCCGAGGTACGGCACGGAGACGAGGACGGCGGAGATGTCCCAGTTGTTCCCGGTCGTGAAGTTGTATTGCAGGAACGTCAAGGGCATCGCGTACGCCAGCACCGGCTGGCCCCCCGCTGTGAAGGCGATCGATCCCTGGTAGCCGAGGTAGTTCAGGTAGTCAATCCCCGCGCTCGGGGTGGAGACGTTGACAAGGGACGGGGTGCTCCAGCTGATCCCGTCCGGGCTCGTCGCGACGTACTGCTCGGTGGACTGCGCGTAGGAGTTGGCGGTGAACGCCGTGAAGCCGCAAGCGCCGTTCGTCCACGTGAAGTACGTCCACTCTGCGTACACCGTCCCCGAGGGGGAGACGGCGAGACCGGGGTTGAAGTTCGCCTCGCCGAACAGCTGCTGGAAACCGTCGGCCGCACGAAGCGGAGCGGCCAGCGCGACGGAGGTCGACCAGGTCACGCCGTTCGTCGTAGAGGCCGAGGCAAGGATCGTCGGCCTCGAGTAATCGGCGCCCGGCACGGTGAAGGCAAACTGGGTGTCGTTCAGGGAGAGATTCACCGACGCGGAGGAGGCGAGATAGAGGCTGCCGGGGGTCGGGCCAAAGGCGATCGATGTCGTAGGGTTCTCCTGGAAGAGCCCGTACGCCGAATTTCCGGGCGCCTCCCCGGCCCCCTGAGCGACGAGGTACGGACCCTTCCAGCTCGTGCCGTTGGTCGTCGAGGTGACGACCACGATGTCGTAGCCGTACGCCTGCCCGTAGGCGCCCGTACACCAGGCAAGGCAGCTGCGATTGTCCGCGAAGCCGACGGCGACCGTGCCGGTCGCGTTGACCGCGATCGACGGGGAGAGGGTGGTGTTCAATTCCGCAGGATCTCCCCTCGGTTCCGTCGGGATCTGCGACGGCCCGTGCCAGGTCGCCCCGGCGTCGGTCGAGTAAAGGAAGTCCAGCACGACGGGATTGTGGCCGCCGGGGATGGTCAGGGTCCCGTTGCTGTTGTTCTGACTTTCGTTCTGATAGACGATGTAGACCGACGACCCGAACGCCGCCAGCGCGGGCCGGCTGAGGTTCGCGCCGGTCACCAGGACCTTGCCGTTCGAGAACGTAGTCCCGTTGGCCGTCGACGAGACGAACGCGATGCTGTCGTTAGAGCGCACGGCGAACGGGTAGATCACTTCCCCATACTGCTGGAACATCTGGGCCCGAGTCGCGTTCGCCTCGACGTAGGCTCCGAACACGTGACCCGTCGAGGCCGAAGCGAACGACGGCTCAAGGAATTGGTTGTTCGGGCAGGCGGAGGACCCCCCGTCGCCGATGAGCTTCGGCGCGGCGAACGATTTCCCGCTATCGGACGAGAGCGCGAATCCGATCTGGATCGTGGAGTTGCCCGCGGCATTGGAACACGTCGAGGGCGTCTGATTGGTCACGACGGAGAACGCGACGCCGAGGTGACCGTTGGTCAAAGTCATCACGGAAGGGCTCTGGGCCTGCTGAGCACAGAAGCCGGAGCAGATCCCCGGAAAATCGGCCGAATCGACCGCGGAGGAGTTGTAGAACGGGGAGAACGTCGTGGTGAAGGGGCGGGCCGTTGGGCCTACGGGCGCCGCGGTCGTGGATGCCGGCGAGAGATTCGCCAGGTGGGCGGCCGTGGAAGGCGCCGCATGTGTTGAGGAGAGAGTGGCTCCCAGTTGCGTTGAGTTGGTCAGGAGAAGAACCAGCAGTACGACGACGAGTGCGAGGACGTTGCTCCGTGAGGGGAGGGCGACGCGTCGGGCATCATCGGGCATGGCGGCTCAGGCGGAGACGTGGGTGATAAGCCTCACTCCGCCCGACGCATGCGATGCTCGTCTATCGAGGGCGAGCGACCGCGGTGCGAGGGGAAGTGTGGCGGCCCTAACCACCCGGGACACCCCGGTCGCGTTCCGGGCGGCGGACGGGAGTCGCTAGCCGGGCACGATGCTCGAACTCTCCGGGGACAGGGCGGACGAAGACCACGTCGACGAACCGAAACAGCCGCTGAGCAACGCGATACCGAGCAAGGTGATCGGCAGGAACACCCACGCCAGGAAGAAAGGGCTCCAAGAGGTCGTCGGGGCCATGGCGGCCCCAACGATCAGCCCCGTGAGCGGGTTCCATGGGAGCAACGCGGCACCGAGTCGAGCGCGGCGGTCCGAGGCGTTTCTCCTCAAGACCACCTCGGCGTCGGCCGGAGGAGTGGCCGTCGCCGAGACCGATTGTTCCAGACCCAGGTGGTAGAGGGTGCGCAGTATGCCGAACAGTACGACGGCGACCACTACGCCAACAGCGGCGGGAGACGGCCCGGAAACAACCGGGCCATTGGGTGGGCTGACTCCGGCGGCGCTCCCGCTCCAGAGGGCGGTACCGAGCGCAACGACGACCGCGACTCCGGCCGCCCAGCTGGCGTACGCGAAGTAGCTCGCCGTTCGAATCTGCTCGAACTCGCGACCTACGGGGCCCGACGCCATGCCCCCGAAGAGTTGGTCCTCGGAAACACCGTGCATCCGCTGAAGTCGAGCTCGGAGAATGTGATGGATCGGGAAGGTGATCAGAGGCCCCCCGATCCCCCCGAACAACACCGCGAGCTCCACACCGGAAGGGACGGGCCGTTGATCCGGCAGGAACGCAAGCACGGCGAGCGGTATCCAGACGGCCGCCCAGGCCCCGAGACTGGCGAGGTAGGCGAGGCGAACGGTGCGGAGGGACTCCCCGTTCTCGGAGCGCGGCTCTCCAGCCTCCGGTGCGCGCCGTTCGGGGTTCACGTTCGGGGTGCCACGGCGAGGGAAGGAGACCACCGTCGCGATGAGAACGAGTCCGCCGATCCCGGTGATGATCGCAGCAACAGAGTTCAGGGCCGCCGTCCCCAGGGAGGCGCCCTGAGTGTACGAGTACGCCGCAAGCCCCTCGGCCGATGAGCAACCGGTGAAGCAGACTGATGTCCCGACGGACGCCGAGCCCGCGGTCGGTGCGCCCGGGGGCAACCCTCCGTAGGAACCGCAGCCTGGGTAGCAACCCCCTCCGGCCGCGCCGATCGCCGCCCACCACCCCCCGCCATCGATCAGCGCGACGATCGGCAGAGCGGGGCCGGAAGGGAGGAGCGCGGAGCCCACCGGAACGTGGCACGACTGGCTTACCCGGCCGTGGGCGACGTCGAACTGCCAGCAGTCGACCCCGAGGTTATCGGAGGTGGTCGCCGCGATCTCAACGTCTCCCGGGCCTCGAGCGACGAGACCGACCACCCGTGGGAGGACACCGATTCCGCCGCCGTCCGTCTGGAGCTGGTCGAACGGGATCGCCGTATACGGCGGGGAGGTCAGAGGGATCAGGTAGGTCGGGGTCAGAAGGTAGGCGGGCCTCCCCGGGTCGCCCTGGAGGGTCCAGCTCGACGGCGCCGGGATCTCCGTGACGGCCGAGAAACCGCCCGGGCCCCGGTTCGAGAGCTCCCAAAGGCCGAGCATTCTCGTCCCGCTCGTCGCCGAGCTCATCGGGAACCCGACGAGGAGTCCGTTCTCCTCCGGCGCCATTTCCAATCCGGAGCCGGTCGTGACCGAATCGTTCGGGCCCGCGAGCTCCTGAAGGTACGGCCAGCTTCCGCCCCCGTCTCGACTCGAAAGGGCTCCGACTCGTCCGACCTGGGACGAGCAATCGGTGGTCGTCCCGAGCCAAGCGACGGCCGCCGCAGAGCCCTCGATCCCAGCTTGGAGGGAACTGACGCTCAGATTGCCGGTGGGGAAGGTCGTGGTGTTCCACGTGAGTCCGCCGTCCACGCTGGACGCGACGAGGATGGTCGAGTTCGTGCCGCACTGCCCCGCCTGCGCGACGAACTGGGGACCGGGGACGTACGGGGGATACCCCGTGTAGACGGAGAGCGTCCCGCCGGTCGCCGCCGTCAGGATCAGAGCGTTCGCGTCGACCGCCACCGCCGCGTACTCCCACGGGGCTCCCCCGGCCACCGCCGAGTACGGGACCGGACTGGCGGCCCAGTCGACCCCGCGGTCGTGGCTCGTCTCGAGGAGGATCGAACCGCCGTTGTCGGAGGCCGCGTAGAGCGTGTCCCCTGAGGAGGCGAGAGCGAAAAACGAGCCCGAAGTCGCAAGCGAACTGACGTGGTAGCCGGGGGTGGAACCGTTGCCGATCGCCAGGGTCAATCCGCCCAGGAGGAGGACGGTCGCGAGCGTTACAGCCGCGGGTCGGCGCAACGGCCGATTCGGGAAAGCCCGACGATGCCGACCCCTTTCTCCCGGACCTCCCACCCCTGGCCCACGCGTTGCTTCGCTGGATTCCACGGTTCCCTCTCTCCACCTACAACATGTGGCTAAGCGGGTCGGAGTCGTCGCTGGCGGGAGGTTGGACCGTCGCATCGACGACCGGCGGCGGAAGAGACGAGGTGGGTGGGGTGGGGGGCCGCGGCAGGTCCCCCTTCCTCCGCCTTGCCGCAATCCCGACGGCGACCGCCACGACTACGACCACCAAGAAACCCGCCGTGAAGAGCCAGAACGACGGCGCGAGCGGCTGGGTCGCAGCGGCGCCGGCGGTCGGCGCGTGAGATGGGCTCGGGGTGGTCAAGAGGACGAGGACGGTGACCCCCTTGCCCGCCACCACAAACGTTCCGTTCGCCGACCAGTTTCCTGGGAAAGCGGCGGACGCCGCGGAGTAGCTGAAGCTCCCGTTCGACTCGACGAGCTGCAGCGAGGAGGCCGTGGAGTTCCAGGTGTGGCCGAGGAGCGTGAGGTTCCATGCCGCGCCCTGGGGAAGCCCGTGCTCGGTGAAATTCACCGGATAGGTAGCGGCCGAACTTGGCGACACCGCGGGTTCGCCGAAGTTGAGGAGGGTGGTCGGGCCCGAGGCGGTCCCTGAGCTCGGTGCCGAGGAGAGAGCGGCGAACAGGGTGAGCACCAGCGCCCCGCCAACCAGCAGGGCCCGGCCGAACGAGAGCCGCACGGATCCAGGACGGGCCATCAACTCTCCGAAGGCGGAGGGGGGGTTTCAACGGGTCTACAAGTTATTGAGAGGAACTTGTACCGCCATTGCCTCGGGGACCTCGGGGGAAGCGTGCGAGACCTTACGCCCGCCGAGCATCGGACCGTTCTGTCGATCCTAGCGTACCCCCGAGGGACCGAGCGTCAGCGCATTCGGTTCTCTAGTCTCCCTACCTCGACGTACAACGTCGCTCGTCGGAGAGTATTCAGCGAAGGGTGGCTCCGCGACATCTCGATCCCGAACCCGGGGCCCTGCGGACTAAAAGGCGTCGATTTCGCACTCGGGAGGCCGACCGTTTCTCAGCGGCAAGCGATCGTGAGGGGCTGGGGGAGCGATCCTGAGTGCGCGCTCTTCTGGTCTGGGGTCCACGCGCTCTTTGGCGTCTTCTTTCGGCAAGAGGCCGCCGCACCCGCGTCGGGGGTCGAGACCGGTGAGGAGTCCGACGTGCAGTGGATCCGGACCGGTCCGGCGGTCGGAATCATTCCGGTTTACTTCGACTACTCAGGACTGTGGGCGCGGTTCGGCGGCCAGCCCCGACCGGGGCGATACCCCGTCGGCCTCGCCCTGTCTTCGCCACGGGCGAGCTCGAGGGCCCTTTCGGACGCCCAACGATGGATGGCGTCGGTCGAACCGGACCGCTCGTCGCCGGGCCCGTGGGGGAAGCTCACCCGTCGGGCTCGCGCGGACGACGAGAGACGCGACGAGGAGGTGATCCAGTCGCGCACAGTACTTCGGCACTCGCTTGTTCCACCGTTCGATGGTCGGCGGATCGGGGAGGTCATCTTCATCCGGGGGAAGCTCCGAACCCCCTCGAGCCCCACCCAATTCTTCAATCTGCTCACGAACGAGTGCGGGGTGTATCCGTTCTTGTTTGCCGAATCCGGCGGGCAGGTGCTGCTCGCCGGCCTAGGGCAAACCAACGCGACCAAACCCGGTCGAGTCCCGGTCCCCTCGGCGCGCCGACCCGTCATGTCGGTCGTGGACCACCACCTCGACAGGGCCGAAGTGCTCGTTGAACCGGTCGAGGCCCTCGAAGAGCTGATCCAGCATCGGTACCCAGCTCGATTTCCTGGGACCTAAAACGTCGGCCGCTCCGACCGACGGTGCCGGCCAGTCTTAGGAGCGACTGCCCCCGGCGGAAATTGAGCGAGGCCCGACACAAGGGGGCCCCCGGGCCGCTCCCTCCATCGAGGGACCGAACGATTCGTCTCGCCGACACGCGGCCAGCGAGGAGGCCCGAGAACGCTAGATCAACACAGGACGGACGGCGTTCTTGGATCCTCCAAATCGGAGCCTCGCCAGTAATACCCGTGCACCTCGCGGTACACGCGGAAGAACCACGAACCGGCCAACCCCAGCATCACGGCAGCGAGGAGCCCCTCCTCGAGCGCGAAGTAGGCGGTTGGAAGGACGGTGCAGTGCAGGCGGCCGCAGACGATCACCTCGTGCCCGTAGTCGAGGGCAGGGACGATCGCAAAGACGAACCAAAGCACGATCAGCGCGATCCCGGAGATCACCCGGGACTGCGCGCGGCTCGTGAGCGCGGACCACCCGCGGGTTTCCGCCTCGTACCAGGGCTTTCGGTCGATCTCCGCCGGAGGCAGAGCCACGTCGGCGGTCACGCGGTTCCGGCATTTGAACCTGGGCCCGTCCGAGCCGAGGAGCGGATCGAGAGGTTCCAGCACCCATGTCCGGGTTCCCTCTTTCCGAGGAACGCCCCGGGGGCCCACCCTGCGCCGAGTTGCCCCGCTGACGCTAAGACCGGCGATACGGCGGACCTCCTCCCTCAGTCGCGTCGTACGGTTGCGGAGCCGGTACTTCGTGGGCGTTCGTATCCTCGTCCGGCTCGCCCGACGCTCCGGCTGTTGCCGCGGGCGGACGGTCGATCCCGTCCACGCCCCGGGCTCGTCGTTTGTGCCACACGACCCAGCCCACCCCGGCGACCAGGAGACCAACTGCGAGGACAGCGAGAGGCACAGTGAGGCCGGAGAAGGAGGAACCCCCTGTGGCCGGACTGCCCGCGCCCGCGGGGACCGGTAGGACCTGAAGGCGGGTGCCGTTGGTGGCATTCGCCCCGTTGGCATCCACCACTTCCACCGTCACGTTGAACGAGCCGGTCCGGTCGGGCGTGCACGAAAGGGCGGCCGCGGCGGGAGAAGAGCAACCGTGCGGAAGGCCGAGCCACCGCCACTGGAACGGAGCCTGCCCCCCTGACTCCGTGGCGGAGATCGAAAAGAGGCCTCCCACGTACACCTGGCCTCCGACCGGGGGAAGACTCAGCAACGGCGGCTGCGTCACCGTCAACTTCGTGTGAGGGGAGACCGCACGGTAGGAGTTCGAGTCGGAGACGGTCGCCGTGACCGAGTAGCTTCCCGGAGCGCTGGGGGTGCACGTGAGGCGGGGCCCGGTTCCGGTACAACCGGGAGGTAGACCGAACCACGTTATGTCGTCCCCTCCGGACCCGCCGACGGGAGCCGCCGAGATAGAGAGGGGTTGACCGACGTCGAGCGAGGTTCGCGAGATCGAAAGAGAGGGCAGGACCGGGTCGGCAAATACCTGGATCACGAGGTTGACCGAGGCGCCCACTCCGGCAAGGTCCGTGGCATAGACGGTCAGATTCGACCAGCCCGAGGTCGTCACCGTGCACACGTAGTTCGGCGTACTTACGGTCGGGCAGCTCGACAAGCCGCCCCAGGAGTAGGCGACGCCTCCTGCCCCCCCGACGGCCGTGAGGTTGACGTACAACGTCTGGCCGACGTCGAGCGACCGGCTCACCGGAAAGATAGAGGCGACCTCGAGCGTCGGGGCTTGGGCGACGACGAAGGGCAGCAGCGTATGATTCGTCTCTCCCAGCGCGTCGGTGACATTGACCAGGATCGGGGACGCGCTGGGGGCGGCTAACACGCAGGCGACGGTGAATCCCGCCGGCGGAGCGCACCCGGGAGGAAGGTTGGCCCACGCGACGGAGTACGGCCCCAGGCCTTGGCTAGGAGTGACCTGGAACCGGACCGATTGGCCCACGTCCGCGAAGCTCCTCGACGTGTTGTCCCGAATCGACACCTGGACGTGCGAGAGAAGTTCGACGGCGAGCGTCGTGCGCGTGTAGGAGCCACTCCCGTCAGAGGCGTTGACCCCGAGATAGTCGGACTCCGGGGGTGAGTTCGCGGGGAGTTTCAGCGTGAGATGGGTGGTGAACGGGGTCCGGCCCGTGTTCGGCTGGAACGAGACGTTCCACCCTCCCGGGAGATAGTAGCTGGTCAGGTTGACCTCCGCCCCGGCTCCCAGGTCGCGGATCACGTTGACCGAAGCGTTGAGGAACGGTCTCGTGCCGTTCCGTTCGATCACGTAGAAGCTCTGCCAGTTCACGACCGCCACCGAGTACGGTTCGTTCTCGATCGCCACGGCGTTGCTCTGGACCAGCACCGCGATCGGGAACGACGTGTACAACGAGAGGTTGCTCCACGCGTTCACCTCGGTTCCGCCAGCGAGATTGTGCTGGAAGACGAACTCGTAGGGGGGCACCGGGGCGTTGGTCGAGTAGATCTCCTCGTAGTCGGTGTAGTCGACGTAGGCCGATCCGTTACACGTTGCAGTCCCGGATTCTACGAACCGGGTGCCCCCCGTCTGAAAGGTACTGTTCCACGCCACGGTGGCGTTCTCGTTGTAGGCGATGTACGTCACGTTGCCCGACGCGATGGACATGTAGAACGAGTAGAGCCCGCCGGGCTGCAGCTCCACGATGCTAGGGTTGAAGTAGTAGGTCCCGGCGCACTGGGAGGTGTAGGAGTACGTCAGCCCCCAGACCCCGTAGTTGTTCGCGAAACCGATCTGGTCGTAGGAGCCCGCGTCGTCCCAGATCGAGACCAGCACGTAGTAGAAGTCCGACGTCTCGGGGAGATCGGCGGGCACCCGCAGCGAGACTTCGATACTCGAAACGTTCTGGGCGGGGCCGGTGTAGTTGACTCCCTGGTAGTAATGACCGTAGAACGCGGGATGGGAAAGGATCGGAATGGGCGTTGGGTGGGGGGCCGCCCGACGCAGCTGCTGCAGGGCGGTGGCGTTGACCGGATGCAACCGGGGCAACTCGCGCGGACCGGTCATCGGGGGCGCCGTGACCGTCGACGAGCGGGGCACGGGGTGAACCTGAAGGTGGGCGCCTGGAGAGTGGGGCGTGGGGGCGGGGGGAGCCGGAGGCGCCGTCCCGACTCCAGGAACTGGGGCCAGCAGGAGCAGAACCAGGACGGTCCCGGCGCACAGCGGCAGCAACCCCTCGAGGCGCGGGTTCAGAGAGCCACCCTCCGATCGGGTGCGAATTCGACGGGGCACATAGTCTCTCTCCGCAGGAACACCGCCCGAACTGGATCGAACTTCCAATCGCCGCGGTGAAGCGCTGGTTCCTCCTGTCGACTGCTTATTCTCCGCGCGCCACTTCACCTCGGCGTCCGGCACTGTCTTCGGAGCGAGCGTGCCGCCATCGCGTGGATTGAGCGACCGACCTAGCTGGTAGGGAGTACCACGGTCTAAAGGCGGGTCCTGGAGAGACGGCCCGGGCCGTCAGCCACGATGGATGGGGCGGGAGGGCGGCGCTCCTTCGGAGGCTACCAACTCCGAAGCGCTTGGGCCACCTGCTTTCGGGCGGCCTTCGTCTGGTGGCGCGGAGGGTTGCGAGTAAACGTGGTACAGGCGCACGCGCGGCAGTGGCCTTCCGCATCGTGGAGCCTCCGTTGGTGGAGGCACCCCGGCGTCTCGCATTCAGTGGTCACGAATCGCTCCCTTTGCTGTCAACATCCTCAGACCTATGTCCACAGGAGCACAAAGGTGGGGTGTAGGTCGGGTAGGGGGGTCCGTCGACGTGTCGGGCGACAACCCAGCCCGATCGTCCAGACCGTGAGGCGCCGGATCGCCCTTCGAAGATACCCATCTCCCGGCGGGCGAAGTCGCAGGGGACGTGCCCCTCCGTAACGGGCACGGCGGTCCGTGGTGGTCGAACGGTGATGGTCCCGGAGGGCCCGAGCCACTTTCACCGTGGGAAGAGCAGGTGGTTGAACCGCGCGTTCGCGAGGTCCGGAGGCCCGCCCCTCTCGAGAAGCCTCCATGGACAAAGGAACACGCCCGAACATCACTCCGCAACGGAACGACCTTCTCTCAACCCACCCGCGGCCCTTCACCCCCCCTCCGAACGCGCGGTAACACTCAAAGGCACACCTGGATGGACGAGGGCCATGGCGAGAAAAGTCAGCGCGACTCTTTTCGTGACCTTGGACGGTGTCATCGCGGATCCGCATACCTGGTCGTTTCCCTTTTGGAACGACGAGATCGCGAAATTCAAAGACGCTGAATTGAGGCGGACGGACGCCCTGCTGTTAGGCCGCATCACCTACGACGTCTTCGCGGGCGCTTGGCCCCAGCGAAAGGATGACGCCGGCTTCGCGGACCGGTTCAACAGCATGACCAAGTACGTCGTCTCGTCCACCCTGAAGAACGCGAGCTGGACCGGCTCGAAGATCGTCCGCCCCGGTGAATTGCCCCAGCTGATCGCGAAGGTCACGGCCGAAGACGGCGGCGATGTGATGGCGCACGGGAGCGCCACCCTCGTGGAGTCGCTCATCCGGGACGGTCAGCTGGATGAGCTACGGCTCCTCGTTTACCCGGTCCTGCTTGGGAAGGGGAAGCGACTCTTCGAGGGCACCGGCGAGAAGACCCTCAAGTTGGCCTCGAGCACGAAGTTCGCCTCCGGGGTCGTGGCCCTGATCTACGAGCGGGCCCCGACCCTCACGGAGGAGGCCAAGAGCGCGGCCACGAAGGCCGTGCTCGGTAACTGATCTAGCAAGAACCCGGGCACGGACGGAAGCGCCAAGGTCGAATCGTCCCGCCCAAAGCGGGTCCATCTCCCGATAGTTCGCCGTCGCTCGCCCCTGGGGCCTTTCGTCCCTTTCGTTCGAGGGACCCAGCCCAGCTCGGAGTCACCGTGGCTCCACGATGCGTCCGTTCGAGCCTGTTCCGCGATGGTCCGCCTGTGTACGCGCCAGAAGGAGGCCAACGGATCCTAACCGTTGAGGCTTCGATTCGTCTCGAGCTGAGCTTTGAGTTGGCCCAGGTCGTTCGTTATTGACTTTCGCACCTGCCCTTTCATCAGGGGTGCGGCCAGACGGAAGAAACCCTTGGGTTCCCCTGACGTGCGTATTCGGACTCTCGTGCCCCCGGGCACTTCGTCCAGTTCGTAACGGATGTGCATCGGGAACGGCTTATCGACCTTCATTTCGACGAAACGGTCACCTTCGGCGCCGGTTACTGAGTACTCGTAGGTGAACTCCCTTCCGCCGAACTTGACCGTTCGCTCGACACGAGATCCCGTACGGAGCCTGCCCGGAGTAAGGGGGCGACTCGCGAGGACGGCCGCGGTCCACTTTCCGTCGTTGTCGGGATCGAACATGTAGGCGGCAACGTCCCCCCTAGTTCGGGCGATCAAGACCTCGCATTCCACGTCCACGTCTGTCGGTAGCGGCGCGACATTCATAACCGCTTACTAACTCACTGTCCCACTGGTGGGACAATGATACGACCGGACGACATGGTGATTTTCGCCCGAATCGCCGAAGCCGGGAGCCTGACCGCCGCAGCACGGTCGCTCGACCTGCCCAAACAGACCGTAAGCCGTCGCCTCGCTCAACTGGAACTCGATCTGGGAGCCCAGCTCGTCCACCGCTCCACGCGCCGACTCAGCCTGACGGAGATTGGGATCGAATTCTCAAGGCGGTGCCGCGACCTCGAACGAGCTCGAGACGAGGCCGTTCTCGCCGTGAACGGCTCCCTCCGGGCGCCGAAGGGGCTCCTGAGGGTGACGGCCGACGTGACCCTAGGAGAGCAGTTCATCGCCCCGCTCATCGACGACTATCTACTGCGCTTTCCGGGCTCCCGCGTGGAGTTCATCGTCACTCGACGATTCCTTGACCTGGTTAAGGACAGGTTCGACATTGCGTTCTGGATCGGCCACCCGCCAACGCGATCGCTGGTGGCGGTCAATCTGGGCGCGGCCCAGGTCCGGTACTGCGCGAGCCCGCAGTACCTGGAAAATCACGGCTCGCCTTCGACTCCGGACGAATTGAAGGAGCGAGACTGTATCGAACTTATCCTCGAAGAAGTCGGTCCGCTGTGGCCGTTCCGATCGGTCCGTGGCATCCGGTGGGTTCGTACTGCCGGACGCTATCGAACCAACAGCTACGCCGCAATGCGACAAGCCGCGATCGACGGACTAGGGATCGCCTTGTTTCCGGCCTTTGCCGCGGAACAAGATATTCGTGACGGACGGCTTGCGCCCGTTTTGGACCCATTCGTCCCAGAGCTCGGATCCGTGGAGATGGTCTCGCCGAAAGGTCGATTCGGCAGCGCTTCCGTTCGAGCTTTCGCAGGAATGGCCAAGGTCCGATTCGGGCGCAGGCCCCCTTGGCTCGTCTCATCTGCCAGAATGAGTCCCCAACGAGCCGGACCGTCGCAGGAGCCGTCGAGTGACCGCGGCGAAGGAGGGGGCAACCTCCTCGGGGGAACCCCACCCCGCCGCCGAAGTCCCAACAGAGAGTCTCCGAACGCACCGGGCCGAGCTCCAACGATTGGGTAGGGGTACTTGTCGCGGGGGCGGGAGGACCGGAGCGACGGCAGGGTGAGTCCAGCCCTTCAGGGATACCGGGGATTCTGTCGCGCGAGGCCACGGTTTTTATCCCCACCCGCGTCCCGTCGCATCCAAGCAGCGAGACTGGTGAGCGGGCCCATAGCTTAGTTTGGCTGGAGCACCCGGCTGATAACCGGGAGGTCGTCGGTTCAAATCCGACTGGGCCCACTTCACGTCAGAGAATCGCCTCACCGAAAAAACACCGTTTGCCGTTAGGGATCCGAAAACGGCCCTTCTGCCATCCCCGCCCGGAGGTGGGTGTCGAACACCGCGAACCCCTCGGTCATCTCCTCCTGCCCGACCCCGATATAGTGGAGGGTCTGGTCGATCGAGACGTGGCCGAAGATCCGCTGAATGGTCGGCAGGGGCACCCCCGCCTGGTAGGCCAGACGACCGAAGGAGCGGCGCAAGACGTGCCCCGTTACTCGGACCGAGACCGCGGCCCGCCGGCCGAGTTCGGCCAGCTCGCCGTCGGCGACCGTGTGCCCGACGGGGTAGAGGCTCTCGTCGGGCCCCTTGCCCCGAACCCATTCGTCCAGCACGGCCCGGGTCATCGGATCCATCGGGATCGTCCGGATCTTCCCGCCAAATCGACCCTTCCCGCGGATGGTTAGCGTCGGACGCGGCAGGGCAAGGCTGAGGTCGCGAACCCGCAACCTCCTCACTTCGCACTCCCTGAGCCCGTTGAACCCTTGGAGAACCACGCGAACCCTCGTGCGGCTCTCGGCGTGTCGATAGAGCTCGACCAATTCGTCGCGGTCGACCCAGTTCCTCCGATCGGCGAATCCCGAAGGGAGGCGCCAGACCGGGTTCTTCCCGTCCGAGAGCGGGTTCCCGGCCCACCGCAGGAACCCTCGCAGGACGCTGAAGGTCGTTTTCAGTGTCCGAGGTCCCCATAGCCCGGAGCCCTTCACGGCACGGATGTGGTCGCGGCTGACGTCGGTCGGCCCCTCTGGTGCGGTAGCCCCTGCGCGCTCGCAGTCCGCTCGGAACGCGATGAGGTACCTCCGGTTTCGCGTCAGATACCCCTCGCTCAGCTCGCTCTCCTGTCTCAACCATTCCACGTACTCCTCGGCCCTCTCAGTCCACCACCGCGCCGTTGTCGGCACGGTGTCCTCCAAGGCTAGCCGAGAGCGACAGGGGTTGAAGGATTCTCGGTCCGGCCCCTCCGCGCTGCAGTCGCGAGAGCCTGGGGGCGGCGAGCGGTTGGACGTGGCGGAGGCGGGCGTCTCGGAGGGGAACGCTCCGTGAGCCATCCCGATCGCCACCAGAATCCTGTAGTCGATTCGGGTCTATCCGCGGCGTGAGACCGCTGAACACTGGTAGTTGCCATCGTTCACCCTTCAGTGGTTGTTTGGGTGCAGTGGAGTCGAACTCGGTGCCGCCGGTATCCCCGAGCCCGCGCCGCACTACGAGCTATGGCGGTCGAATCCGACCTCCGACCGGGAATGAAGCGCGCGGGACTCGCCAGGAAGGAAGCCACGTCCGTGAGTACTACGTTCACCCGCTTTGGGTCGCGCCCCCGGAATCTATGGTGCCCGTGGCTCCGGGCCACCCTGCCCTCACCACCTTCGCCCCCGCACCCTCGGGGACAGGCAGTCCCGGATGATCCCGGAGGCGAACTGCGTGCCGACGGTGTTCCAGTGTGCCGACCTATGGATTAGGAGCGACGGGGAGCGATGGCACAATGGATGGCACGGCCGCGCTCCTCAGGCTGGCGAGACGACGGCTAGAGTTGAGATCTCGGGCGAAGCGATGGTCGCTCAGATGACCCGTATGGAGCCGGCCGGGTCTACCAGGGGAGTTCGCTAGAGAACGAGCGATTGCTCCTCGGACGGTCCGCAGGAAGACTCACTCATTGCAACTTGAAAGTACAAGCCGGAAGCCGTCAGGTTTGAAGAACTCCGGAATTCAAGGATATCGGCCACTCCAATAGGAACACCCGTTACAGGGGTCCAGTTGTCAATCGCTTCCGACGGAATCGGACCAAATCCTCGCCATCCCGAGTGAGAGGAGTTGAAGACAGCCTGCGTGTCGAGGCTTGCGTTGAGAACGGTGACCGTGTATCCGATCAGGGAGTGCTGGAACGTCCTGTTGATCAGATTGAAGGAAGTCCAATTCGTGGACGCGGTCGAGAAAAGATAGGCGAAAGTTACGTTGTAGAGGAAGCCCGAGGAGGTCTGCTCCCAGCTCCAAGATGCGGGATTGTTGAGGGTGAAGACGATGGGCGGGGCGCCCCCGAGACCGCCGGCCGACGAAGGGCAGGGGGGTGTCGAGCCTTGAGACATGGGCCTCAGCCACTCCCAATACACACCGACACCGGAGAGGATTACTCCCGCGGCAATTACGGCCGCTACGACTACCCCCTGCCGCCGCACGCGACATGGATGGCGTTCCGAGGCTATACCTGTCTCTCTGAAGGCACCGCCTGGAAAGCGGGCGACGGACTGAGGACTCTCGAATATCAGTACGCGAGGAACTCCTCAAACCGACTGTTTACGCCGTTAAGCTGAGATACGCGACACTTTGGTCGTTCGCCCATGGCGAAGAAACCTAGGGTCAAGTTAATTGAGTACGACCGGAACCAGCTCGTCGTCGATATTCGGCAGGGCCGCCTCGTGATCGAAGCGGATTCGGTTCGATTCCACAAGAACGGCAAAGGACGTGGCGTGATCGTGGTCGGCAACTCGAGCTAACCGCGACCCGTCCCTTCATCGGGCTCAATCTGGGGCGGTCGAGCGAGGGCTCGGGGGTCGTCGTCGGCGCCGGAACGCCCAAGCAGCCAAGCCAATCGCCACAATCGCGACGACCGCTATCGCCAGAAGGTCGAAACTCGCGAGCCCGGGCTCCCCGGGGCTCGCACCAATCGTGTGAACCGTAAGGCTCGGACCGCTCGTGCCCCGACCGGCCACGGTGATCTGCGTCGACGCGGGCGCCCCGGCAAACCCGGGAGGCACCGTGAATGAGATCGTGTAGGTCCCATTTGGTAGGAACAGGACGATCGAGTTGGTCGTGGAGTTCTGGGTCTCGTTGAAATTCTGCGAGGCGTTGGTGGCCGTCACGCTCCAGTTGGTCCCGGCGGGGAGGCCGAATTCGACGAACACGATCGGATAGGTCGCCGGGTGGAACGGCACGACGACCAACGAATCGCTACCGTTCACGGACGCGATGCCAGAGTACTTCGTTACAAATCCTGTGACCGTGAGAATCACGTAGCCATACGTCCCATTCGGATCCCGGAATGTCACATTGCTGGTGAGCCCACTCTCTATCTGGCTCCCGATGACGACCCCCCACCCGGTTCCGTTCGGGAGCCCCGTCTCGTGGAATGTAAGGGAAAACTCGACCGCCGTGAAGACCACTGGGATGGTGACGTTGGAACCCGTTACAGGGACGGACCCACGGGTCGGCATCATGTACCCGGCCACGGCCCCGATCGAGAATCCGTAGGTCCCATTGGGCTCGCTGAACTCGATCGACGGTCCGGTCGCCGACCGCGTTGAAGCGTTCAAAGTGACGGACCAGGAGGTACCGGCCGGTAACCCGGTTTCCTCGAATGTTACGGCAAAGAGGCTGGCTGGGCCGACGAAGTCGATTGGTATCGTGACGTTGGCGCCGTTGACAGAAACGTTCCCTGAGGATGGGGTTGCGTTCAGGCCGGCGGCCGCCCCGACTGAGAATGGGAACGTCCCGTTCGGTTCGGAAAACCCAATCTCCGACGCGCCGGACTCGCTCAGCCCGTTACACGTCACGGTCCATTGGACCCCGATGGGGAGCCCCGTCTCATGGAAGATCACCCAGTACGGGGCCCGAGTGAAATCGATCGTCCGACTGACCCCGGACCCGTTCACGGTGAGATTCCCCGGCGAATCCGCCGTCACGTATCCCGGGGCTCCGGCGATGAAGGCGTACGTCCCGTTCCTAAGGTGGAAGTCGATAGTCGAAGAATGGGACGCATAGGTGCCGCCGCCAAGCTTCACGTCCCATTCAGTGCCAGACTTGAGTCCGCTCTCGGTGAAGGAAACGAGGTAGGTCGGCGGGGCTGTGAATGCGACCGAGACGTTCACAGAGGCTCCGGCGATGGTTACGGAGCCGTTGACGGGGCTGGGAACGTAAAGGGTGTTCTGCGCGATCGCAAACTCGTACGTGCCATTCCGTACCAGGAATCGGTTCGTCGTGGAGTTCGTGCGGTTCCATGTTCCATTGAGTTCCACAGCCCAATTGGTCCCCCTCGGTAGGCCCACCTCCCGGAACGAAACGGGATACACTCCGTGTAGCGGCGTGAAGGTGACGTTGACGGTAACCGCGTACGGACCGTAATACGGGTCACCGGCGTTAAGGACGCCGGCCGCGGGCGTCGCTCCGTACCCGAGCGGGGTGTCGATCCGGTAGGAGTACAGTGTCTGTGGCGAATACTCGGGGTCTGCCCCGAAGTCGATCTGCGCTCCCGTCGACCATTGGGTTGTCAAATTGGCCGGATACGTACCGTTCGCCGTGACGCCCCAGGAAGTGCCCCCCGGGAGTCCGGTCTCGTTGAACGCAAAGAGCGCAGCACCGGAGTAGAAATTGAAGGTGAAACACTCGAACGTCTCGTTACCGGTGTTGGTCACGCAAATGTCCCCGTTGTTCGGGTCGTATGCGACCCCCGAAGGGTCCGTTCCGGCGTACCCCACCACGGTCTCGGTGCTTGTGTTCACGACCACCGCCACGCTCCAGCCAGCCCCGACCCAGAGGAGGCTGGTCGCCCAGTCGAACGTTACCCCTTGCAAGTCCATCCCCGGGCTCAGGACCGGGACCGTCGCTGTTAGGTTGTCGCTGCTGCCGTTCAGGACCGAAATGTTCGAGGAGTTCTCGTTGGTGACGTAGATCGCATCGGTCCGATTGTCCAGGGCAACGCCGTACGGTTGGTCGCCCGCCGAGACCGTGGCGACCACCGTGTGATTGCGGTCAGAGACCACCGAAACGTTGTCGGAGTATCGATTCGCCACGAACACCTGTCGGCTCTGCGGATCGGCCACCACCCCGACCGGGCTTGAGCCCACCCCGACGCTGCCCACGACGGTCAGGTTTGACCCGGAGATGATGGAGAGATTGTCGGAGCCGCCGTTCGCCACGTAGATCTCGTTCGAGGCCCAATCGTAGGCGACGCCGTAGGGGCTCGATCCTACACCGATGGAGGCAATCGGCGCACCCGTCGCCGCGTCGATGACGGTAATGTTGTCCGAACCCGTGTTGGTCACGAAGACGTCGTTCGTCGCATTGTCCACGGCCACGCCGAATGGGTCGGTCCCTACCGCAATCGCTGCGGTCAGGTTCCAGCTGAACCCGGTGCTTGCGGGAGTGATCTCGTCGACGCAGGACGGGGGAGAAGCGACCCACATCGTGGCGTTCGCGGGATCGTAGGCAAGCCACGCGGGCGGGAGGCTGTAGTACGACGGACAGGCCGCCGAGGCTCTTGACATCCCGAAGAGCCCATAGTGGGGTCGCCAGCTCGAACCCCCCGCGGGGGTCCAGCCGGCTGCCATGTTAGTTGGAAGCGACGGCTCGCCAGTAATTGCCGCGGAAGCCTGAGCGGAATGCCCTCGGCCCGTCGCGGCGAGAATCGGCGAGGTCCCGGCGTGGGGTGGCGCTAGAGGGAGGATTATCGCCAACGACCCGGAGAGCATCAGCCCGCAGGCCGCGATGACCAGGAATCCCGAACCAGGGGATTGCCCGACACTAGGTGAACGCACGGGTGAAGCCCCATCCGTGGGGGCTCTAGAGTGCGTCACCGGCTCCCGACCGTGTTGAGGGGATATCAAGCCACGTCGGAATTATTCCTCGATCTCCCCGCCGGAGATGCCCGATTCGAACGGGGGGGGTCAGCTCCGTCTCATCGAGGCCTGATAGGCCAAGGCCAATGGAATCGACGAGAATACCATCAGAAGAATCCCCAGCCCCGGCGAGAGCGCGAAGAGGATCGCGATGCCAAAGATCAGGAGGGTAAGCCCTCCTGCGAAAAGCGCAGCCCCCCTCATCCGACCCGCGACGCCCTCGCTGGATAGGTGGTTTGCTCACGCCCTCTGAGCCCGTTTCCAGACCACGACCGGCTGGGACCCCGCGGAGAACGTCCTCCTCCGAAATCCCATACTGGGCGTAGAACCGCGTGGCCGTGGGTCAGCCGCGTTGGAGAGTTTCGGCGAGCCCGGGAGTAGTGGCCACCAAGGCCGGCGCCGACTTCACACGGCCGCGGCGATTCGCATTCAACGGGACGTCATACTGGCCCTTGCTCGCGGGTCAGACGATTCCGCTGAATCAATATGGCGGCGACTGCCGCCGCGACGGCGACCCCCGCGAACCAAGGGAAGAGAGACCCGACTCCCGGAAAGTCTGAGAACGGGGGCGGCGAGGTGAGCCCGTGATAGACGGGGAACGAACCAAGATTGTCGGAAAGCCCGTCACTGCCGTAGAATGAGTCTGTTGTGGGGTCGTACGCCTCGGCATCGAAGCCGTAGATTGTGAGTGCGGGGCCTACCACTGCCCCCGAGGAGAGGTTCAGGGCTACAACCCCCGAGGGCGAGTACATCGGGAAGTACACATCGCCGTGAGCGAGATCGACGATTGGATCCCAGCCCCCCACCATGGTGTCGGAGAAGCCGGTGCGTTTGAGCTCGTGAAACGTCCGTCCATCAAAGACGGAGAAATTTCCTGAGGATGTCGCTGCCCAACTCCAGTCATAAAGTCGCTCGGTTCGGTTGTCAAACACCATCAAGGCGACGTGCCCGACCCCATTGACCGACAGGAGAGCGTCCCCGGAGGTCGCGCTGAAGACGTGAAGGGTTTGGTTGAATCCATCGGCAACCACTACGCCATCGAGAACGGAGTCGAACGCTAGAGGGGCTGACCACACCGCTCCGGGTACAGAGACATTCCACCGGATTCCGGCCCCAGCTAGATCTATTGCGACGAGGTTGGTCTTCCACGCCTGACAAAAGAAGAGGCCCGCGGGCGGATCTACCGCAAGCTTGGCGGTGCAGCCGACGATCGCTGGGATTGCGACCCGGCTCTCGATCATGTTCGATTGCGCGTTATAGTCAAGGATCTCCGTTTCGTTTGTGGCGGAGAAGCAGGCGAAGTAGACGTCAACCCCGGATCCAGGGTAGCTCGACCGAGTTATCGTGCAATTGGGTTCGATTGAAGCGAGAATGGTCAGCTTCGCGGGCTCGACGACCTCGATCGGGCCGGAGGCGGGCGTGCCGAAAGCCACGACGAGGCGGTCGACCCCGGGGACGAATACCGCAATCGGTTGAGCGTACGGACTGCAATGTGGCTGTCGCGGGATTCCGTTTCCGCCACAGAGCTGGGCTGTGGTGTCGCTTCCGCTATGGATTGTCTGCTGAAGTTGCGCCTCCTCTATGTGGAGCGCTGAGCCCACGCCGATCAGCCCTGCTGAGGTAACGACGAACGACACGACCACGATCACGGCCGCGACGAACTTGGCGCGGCTATTCGACTGCAAGTTCGGCCCGGACACTAGGCATGACGTCGTCGGACAAACCGGCTGGCCCGATGAGGGTGTCGATGCCATCGGTGGGTCCCTCTGGCGGACCTCCGCGCAGAAAGATCTCCTCGGTGATTCCGAAGCGAGTGTAGAACTGGGCAGACCTGCGCCAGTCGCGCTGAAGCGTTTCGGCGAGACCAGGAGTCGTCGCGACGAGCGCCCGCGCCGACTTCACGCGGCCGCGGAGGTCACGAAGCCCCGGCTCCATCAGCCGCTCGTCTCGGGGCAGGGAGCGGATACCTGGAAGCGACCCGATCCCATTCTAGGGTCGCGGTCGTCGGATGTCGTCGAGATTGAC
This sequence comes from Thermoplasmata archaeon, assembly GCA_022750195.1. Taxonomy (GTDB): domain Archaea; phylum Thermoplasmatota; class Thermoplasmata; order Lutacidiplasmatales; family UBA184; genus Lutacidiplasma. The sequence continues at coordinate 455,459 of JAKIWE010000001.1, forward strand.
CTGCTCAGGGGCCCTCCCGCTTCGGTCAGAAATTCGGGCTTCTGATTGAGGGCGCTTGAAAGAATGCTCAAGTGGATGGAGCGTATCCTCGGTCACCCGCAGAAATGGTGCTGAGAACTAAGCGTTGGCTGATCGTGGCCGTCGCTATGATTGTTGGCTTTCCACTGGCTGGGGCCGGCGTATGGGAGATGTCTCAGAACTACGGCCATGCGAGGGCCGGTCCTTCTCCCACCACTTTCGTGTCTTCTGAACAGATTGTCGACCTCTGCGGGATGGATTTCTGCTCAGCCCACTCTCATGTCCAAACTATCGGGATTGAGTACATCCCGGGAGGCGATATTTATGTTGCTGGCGTCTCTGGAGGACCCATCGTCGTCCTATCTGCGACTAATGGGTCGCTACTTGGCGCCAACTCCCTCAACTGCTCGCTTGAGACCGAGTTCTACCCCGGAACTGGTCCCGATGTGTATTTCGAGTGCTACACGACGCAATCGCAGGCGAGCATCCTGATCTTCGACTGGGAGCTCCGGGAGGTCATCCGTTCGGTGTCGCTCAGCGGGTCTTCGAGCAATAACATCGCGTTCAATCTCGCTGCGGGACTGGTCTACTATCAAACGTACCAAGGTGCGGCGAGGGGACATTTTCCGACTACCTTGTCCGCCACGAACCTGACTACAGGGGTCTTTGTTTCGAAGGTGCCCGTCCCCGCAGGGGTATCCAACTCCCAATCACTAGTGTACGACAACGCGACGGGCATCCTATACTATGACGATCTGTTCGACAACAGCGTCGTCGCGTTAAGACCCGCTACGGGGGAGATACTCGCGAGCGCAGAAGTGCCGGGTTTTGTGACGAGCATGACGCTCGATCGGTCCGGTGATCGACTCTGGGCCGCGACATCCTCCGCTAGCGGGACTGGCTCGAACATAACACTACTAGAAACAGCGCCGCTGGGCGTTGTCCACACCGACCGAAATCTTTCGGCGCACATGATCTACACCGCTGTTACGGATCCCCTCCACGGCAACGTGTACTTCGCGAGCGACTCAGGGATCCTGGTACTGAACAGTTCAACGGACGAGATTACTACGACAATCGAACCGGGTCGGGTCGTATACGCTCTCACCTGGAATCCAGAGCTCGACGAGTTCGGCTTCGTCGGCGAAGCCGGAGCTTACTCCGCCGATGCCAGCTTGATCAACCTTACCTACGGCTTCACCTCGCCGCCACCCCTGAGTGGGTTCCCCGTCCTTGGATCGAGCCTCCCGTTTATCGTGGCTCTGTCCGGGGTCATCACGGGAGCCGCCATACTTGGCACCCTAGCTCCTCGAAGAATCTGGGACGCCCGCCGAATGCGCGCCGAGGAGTCGAGAAAGGCATTCGAGGACCTCATTCGAGGCAGTCGATAGGGTTCGTTCGGAACCGCGTTATCCATCACCAGGCAGACCCGGGTCATCCTCGACAGCAGCTCCAAGTGAGACCCCTCCACGGTACATCGCCTCAGAGATTCCGAAACCCGCGTAGAATGCGGTGGTTCTGCACGACTCGCTCAGGAGCGTCTCGGCGAGACCGGGAGTGGTCGCGACGAGGGACCGCGCCGCTTTCGCGCGGCCGCGGGTGTGGCGAAGCCGGCGCGCCCCGGTGCGTTCTGTCGCCTGCACCGAATCGCCAGCGACGGGAGTCGATTACCGCCGAGGAGGAAATCTCGGATGCTTGACAATCAGGGAGCCCGAGCGAGGCCCCACCGGAAGGAGCAGCGTCCTCCAGGAGCTTCCGGGTTTGAGTGCTTGAAGGATGAATCCCTCGTGATTTTTCACTGCGTACGAGCCGGGGAAGAACCTAGTCCACGGCACGAACCACGCTCTAGTTCGCGAGCGGAAAGCGACCCCAGCGTCTGAGATTCCGACCTTGATGATCTGTTCCCTCAGGCGGAAATTGAGAGTCATGGCGGCCATGATGCCAGCCCCAATCAGTGCAAGGTAGACAACGACGGAAACCGACCACCATCCGGGCCCCGCTCGAAATGTTAGTCCTTCGTAGAAGAAACTAAGACCCGGCCCAAGCCCCTCGCTGAAAAGGCCCACGAAAATGGCAGGTGAAAGCGAGAATGATTCCCACCATTCCGCGGAAGCCCTTCGGGTTGCCCTCTTCATCGATCCAGTATGTGGGATCCGGTGGATTCGCGTCTGGCAACGATTCCTCCCGAGATTGACCGTGCCGCCCGGTTAGTCAATGCGGTCGGGAGGGATTAGACCTCCTCGGGCCGCGCGGGCGGAACCCCGTTTCTGAGCTCAGCCTCGGTGATTCCGAACCGGGCGTGGAAACCGGCCGCCTTGCGCCAGTCGCGTTTGAGCGCCTCGGCGAGGCCGGGCGTGGTCGCAACCATGGCTCGGGCCGCCTTCACCCGTCCACGGATGTCGCGTACCCGGTGCGCTTCCAGCCGCTCGTCCGCGTCCCGCGAGTCGTCCGGGAGGCCGCTCGTGATCTCCCACAGGCTGAACCTTCGTGAATCGTTCTCGGTCTCCTCCGGCACGCCCTCCGGGAACGCCAGGCGCGCCGCCGCGCGGGTCCGCGAGCCGTCGTGCCGGTACGGAGCCGGAACGGGCGATCGGGGCCGAACCGGGGGCTCCGGCGCTCCCTCGGACGCTCCGAACGCCTCGATCGTGGGGACGATCTGGGGCTTCAGGCCGTACTGCCGGGCCAGGGCTGGCCGCTGGGCGAGGGGCAGGGTCCCGTGCCACGCGTGGGAGACGGGGTCCCATCGGAGACCCATCCCGCGGAGCACGTCCCGCACCGCGTAGGTGCGGTCGCTGCCCGGGATCCGGACGTGGGCGAAATCGGCGGAAGGAGTTCCGGAGGCGCGTTGCGCGCTCATCGCGGTCATCGATGCGGAGCAGGCGCGCAGGCCGTCCGAGGAGCGATGCGAGCGACGAGGACGGCCGTGCCCTCATGATGGTCGCGCGGGGGGCCGCGGCCGCGCGACCTTCATGAAGGGCGCGCGCGATCGATGACGGACCGCGATGAGCGCGCCGATATCGGCTCGGATCGGGTCGAGTAACTCGAACTGGCCTGAACGAGCGAGTCTTGGTCCATTAGCCGAGGGCATCGCTGCTGGGCCGATGGGCTGAAATCACGGCGGTGGTCCCGTTCACGGAATGGGCTGGCTGCCGGCGGTCGACCCCACGACTCTGGGCTACTGGATCGCGATCGTCGCGGCTGCAGGAAGCTCGCTCGGTGGGACCGCACTAGGCTACTACCTCAGCCGACGCCAGACACGTGAGACCGAGCACCGGGCCGCGGCACAACGTGCCCGTCGATCTGCTGTCAAGCTGGTCTTCGACTTCAAGGCCCTCGTTGAGCTCGCAACGGCACTCCCACCCGATGTCGGGGACATCGAGAATCCGTCCAAACACCTCGAGCCCCCGGCGGTCCCACTCCTGCAGGGGGCCGTCCTACTCGACGCGTTCATGGACCTGCCCAAAGATCTCCAGTCAAAGGCGATGGGTGCGATGTCAGCGTACGGCGTGTTCGCCGCTAAGCTCGCTCACGTCAGGCAAGTCGTGTGGAATCGATCCTTCGACTCCGGTGGGTGGACGAAAGAGGACAGCCAGAGCTTGGAGTTCGTTACTGCGTACCACGAGCTGACCGCCGCGAAGAAGAAGGTCCTAGAGGAGCTGCCGCCAGTAATCGACGCGTTGGCGGCGATCGCTACCGAGTAGCCGAGCGCAGCGGGCAGGTCTCCCGAGTTCGACTCCCGGAGTCCGCCGCGACCTTGGTGAGGGGCGCGCGCGGTCGATGAAGACCGCGAGGAGCGCGCGGACCGACGAGGTCGCGCGGCGACCGTGAGTCGCGCTCGACTCGCCATCGCGCGATCCCACTCTCAGCTATGGCACCGTGGGGTCGACGGCGAGGTCTTGGGTTGCTGCAAGGATCGCCCGCCGGAAAGCACTGAATAGGAGTTCGGCGTCGTGTTCCTCAATGGTCCGGGTCTTCCTTCCGAGTCGACATCCCTGGCAGTGGTTACTCTCTCATTTCACGCCGAGAACTGGTGTCCCCGCAATATTCGGCTGTGCCATCATGGTGTTGGTAACAGCTGCCCTGGCAGGTACGACAGTCGGCTTCTATCGGGGTCCGTGCGACGGGCACACGGCCTGCCTTTTCATTCCGTACTCAGTGTACACCGCCCGGGAGATCTCAGCAATGCTGGCGCTGGCGGCTCTACCTCTCATAGTGGCATTGGATCACCGGTCCGCATCACGGGCGATTGGAATTGTAGGCTCATCCGGTGCTGTGCTGGTCGGGTGGGCATCCATCTTCCTTTGGGGAGTGAGATTCACCTACGGTGACCGCCTGATATTCGTCAACGCCGATGGCAGCAGCCCGTTCTTGATGTTCTGGCTGCTTGGAATCCTCGCCGCCGGGGCTGCCATCGCAACCTTTGGCTGCTTGCGTCGTTTCGAGGATTCGCCCCCAAGTACGAAGGCAAACCATCCCTTCCCAACCTCCCCTTGACACGAGCCACCCCTTTCCGGACACGTGGACTGGCACCGTACCGCGGCCCAAGTCGCCGAGTCTGCCGCGCCGCGAGATCGAGCGAGCCCCGGCGGCTTGATGTGGAGGGCGCGCGTTCGATGACGTGACCGCGATGAGCGCGCCTACCGGAGCGCACCTCCCAGGGGAGCAGGGGTCAATCTTGGTACTACAGTCGCCCGACTAGTCAGGATTCAGAGCCGATGTCTGACGTCTTCGACCTGACTGCGATTGTGAAGCGCTACTCGCGCTGGTTGTGGATCACTCGAGGGGTCATGTTCGTCCTCGGGTTCATTCTCCCCGTCGACGCGATTTTGGTCGACTACCTTCCGTCCCCCCGGCCTCCCGCCGGATTGGAGATCACGGTGATCCTGCTCGCTCAAGCCCCGTTCTCCGTTTGCATGGCATTGTTCAAGTCGGGGGCCAGTCCGCAAGGAGTCGAGGTCGACGAGCTCGGTATCTCGTACACCTACCCTTCTGGGAGAGTGTTGCGATTTCGTTGGGACGATCCCAAACTCAAGATGAGATTCCTGGATGCGCGATTCACGCCAATTTATCAGAACCATCCGGAGAGGGCGCATTATGCCGTACTCACGCAGTTCGGGGGTCTGATTCATGCAAACGGACCCGTCACGCCGGCGGCCTTTCAGGTCATCATGGAAGCCGCGGCACGTCGTGGACTGGAGATCACTCCCCCGGATTGGGACGTGCCCAATCCGGCGCTTCGTACCGTCGTGGTTCGCGCGCGAAGGCCGGGAAGTTCGAGCCCTCCAGCGTGAAAGGCAAGCCGTGTCCGTGCGTTCCCTTCATGAACGGCGCGCGCGGTCGAGGGTGGACCGCGATGAGCGCGCCGATCCCGTCTCGGCCCGTAGTAGGTTAACCTAAGTCGCGACGCCCATCTCGTGTGGACAGGACTTGGAGTCCGCCGTGAGGCAAACCAACCCGCACTGCGGCATCGCCTTCGCCCAAGCCTACACCGCCAACCGTCGGCCGGGACCGTTCGGGGGGATCAAGGCGCCGTGCAGCGGAGAGTTAGTGGCGACGAGCGTGAGGGGCGCGTACATCGAAGGTTCGATCGCCACCTTCACGCTGTGCGCGGGCCACGCAGCCGAGATGGCCAAGACAGGCCGAATCACCCCGTGCACCTCTGCGAATCGGCCAAGAGCAGGCAACCAGCGCTCAGTGACTTTGGCGGCTTTCTACGATCCATTTGACATGCGGGGAGCCACTAGGAGGTCGCGGCACTTCCTCCTGTGAGATACTGAGTCCCATGCTGGCAGCTACACCTAGAATCGCGTCGAAGGCCTCCCTTGTGAGGGGCGCGATCGGAGGAGTCGGGTCGGCCCACGTAATCGAGGGGTCTTCTGGATCCTTTGAGCCCGACATAGATCCGTAATCGGCAATCATGATGCGCAACTTCGCGTCGTCCCACCGCACGAGTCTCTCACGCGGCCCTGGAAGGGTGAAATGAATCCCTTCGTTGTCGACCCTCACACTCTCGGGTGGCCCTTGACTGAGGACCCTCGTAATGTAAAGGAAGGTGCTCCCTATCGAAAGCGTCAGCACGAGTAGGACGAATCCGTACCAAGCGGCGGACCCCCCGTCGCCGTGCCAAATGTGAGGGAGGGTGAAGACTAGAACGATAGCAGCCAAGAGGAACATCAGAAGAGTGGTTGCCAGAGTGACCCAAGCTAAACGATGTAGCATCAGTTGTCGCCTCTTCGACACATACCTCAGATCGTAGACCACGGTCCCGGCCCTTAACGTGGTCTTGCCGTCGGCCGTTTCCTCGATCATCCCAAGACCTTGTACGTATCGTCGGCCATTATCCCAGAGTCCATTACCAGGGTGACACGCCCGGAGAAGATGGGCCTTGCGAATCCGTCCCTTTATCCACCGCAATCGTCTCCTCGGCTGAGGCGGCTGTGGAGACTCGGGAGTACTCGATTCGGGGCGATCCGGAGCAGATGTTCCGGGCCCTCGTCGCTGGCCTACCCTCGGCCGCGACGGTGACTGGGAACTCCTCCCGAGGTGCGATAGACGCTGTGGGGACCCGGCTTGTCGACTTCTTTCGCACTGGCAATCAGCTGACGGTGACCGTCCGGCGTGGAATCTTCCTCTACACCGAGGCTGCGATTTGGCAGAAGATCGAGTCGGCCCTTCGGCCATATCTCTGATTCCCGATAGGGACGGAATCCCCGACTTAGTGTCCGTGGTTCTGACGCGACCTTCATGAACGGCGCGCGCGGTCGAGGGTGGAGCGCGAGGAGCGAGTAAGCCTAATCATGTGGGAGATGGCGGAAGCAAACCATGGCTGCGAAGTTCCAAGTTGTAATCGACTGCACGGACCCTGCCCGCATGTGTCAGTTCTGGACGAGGGCGCTCGGATACGAGATCGCCCCCCCGCCCCAGGGGTTTGAGAGCTGGGACGACTACTACCGAGACGTGGGAGTACCCGAGGGCGAACTGGGGTCCGGGCCTGACCGCCTGGTGGATCCTTCCGGGGCGGGACCACCGATCTGGTTTCAGGTAGTGGAGGAGACCAAGACAACCAAGAATCGGTTTCATTTCGACCTCGGAGTGAGTGGGGGCCGAAGTGTGCCCCTTGAGACCCGCAAGCAACGCGTGGAGGTCGAAGCGGACCGGCTGTCCCGCGTAGGCGCGACCCGAATTCAGGCACTTTTTGAGACGGGTATCGACCACTACGCCGTAGCGATGCTGGATCCCGAAGGAAATGAGTTCGACATCAACTGATTCCGCGAAATCGCGGCCCGATTGAGCGACGCGCGCGGTCGATGTGGACCGCGAGGAGCGCGCGGGCGGAGGCAACGTTCTGTGATCCAGTCGTTATGTCAGCTTCCACGTCATCAGTCCGTGGTACAGTTTCGGCACCACCATGATCGCGTAGCCATTGGCGCCATCGTACACGATGGGCCCGTTTCCGTAAGGGTTGTCAGGCGGGGAATGCACCGGGGTAACGTTCGTCCACGTCCCGCTGCAGTACGTCCAAGTATCATTCACGGTGCCGTACCTGGACACCGGCTGAATAATACCCCCGAAGAGAACGACGCACCCCAACTTTGGATCGAAGGTGGCGGCAGGGTAAGAACGCGCTGAAGGTGAGGGTGAGCTCGTAATGTTCGTCCAATTCCCGCCGGCGAACTTCCACGTGTCGTTCAACAGACCGCTGCCGCCGGGCGGAAACCCACCGAACAGCAGTACGTAGCGATCCGTTGCATCATAGGACATGGCGGCACCGGTCCGGTTGCTCGGGGTTGTCGCAGTGTTCAGCTCCCGCCACGCACCCGCACGGAAAGCCCACGTTCCGCCAACTGGCCCCGAGCCACCGAAAAGCAGGACGTAGTCGTCCTTGGCGTCATAGGTCATGCTCCCCCAAGTTCGAGGGAGCGGGGCGATGGCCTTCGTGATGTTTGTCCACCCTCCCGCGTGGAACTTCCACGTCTCGTTCAGCTCGCAGGGAGAGAGGGTGTGGTCACACCCTCCAAACAGGACCACGTATCCATCGCGCGCGTCGTAGGCCATGCTGGCCCCAGACCGAGCGCCGGGAGCCACGGTCAGGTTGAGGCGACTCCACTCGCCTGAGTTGTAGACCCAAGTCTGAGTGGCGTACGGGAAGCCGCAACAGAAGGGAGTCTCCCCGTAGAGCAGGACGTAGCCATCGGCCCTGTCATAGGCCATGACTGGATCCCACAGATTCGGATGGGAATCGCCGATAGGAATCTTTGACCAGCTGACTAGGGTTGTTACCGACGGCGCATTGGAGGCGCGGAGACTAGCCTGACTCGCGGAGGCCCCGCCCGGGGAAATCGAGGGGATGGCAATTAGCCCGATGGTAGCCACGACCACTGTTAGCGCCGTTAGCCGATACGTATGGGAGCGCATGGCGATTCGAGCGGTGGTGGGACAGGTCTCTTCGCGGATAAGCCCGAGGTTCCGCGTCCACGCAAGATTTGCACCGTGGACCGCGCGGGCCTCATGAACGGCGCACGCGGTCGAGGGCGGACCGCGAGGAGCGCGCGGGTCGAGTAGCCGGTCGTCCGCGGCAGCTTCGTTCCCTATGAGGCTCGGTCGGCGCGGAGGCCGACACTTGTCAGTATCGCGGGCGAGAGGTGCCAGTCAGGGCACGACGGGCTTTCGAGAATCGCGCGAGCTTGGGCGCGGGTCAGGACGAACGGATTGGCCGGCTCCTGGTCGCCCTCCTTGGATCTGAAGACGATGCTCCCGAGCGAATAGGGCTGCCGGGGTGGCTGAACGTTTTTCCAAGGGACTCTTACCTCATTCCGCAGGAAGGTCCCGATCCTAAGTCCCTCGTTTGAAACCTCGATCCAACGAGTGAAAGCCCAGAATATCCCAACGAGGAGAGCGATGGCAAGTACCGGTATCAGGACCAGGTCGACGTCCAGGGTGATCCACGTTGGCCTGTGAACGCTAACGCCCTCGAGGTAGGTGACTGGAACGACGACGAAGACCAGGAATGCCCATGCGACGGCGATCTTTCTCCAGACCTTGCCAGAGACCCGGGTCGTGGCTGCCCTACCCCGGACGGGTGGCATGTTGACGCATCGAAACGCCTACATTTAGCGCCGCGCGACCTTGATGAGCGGCGCGCGCGGTCGATGGCGACCGCGATGAGCGCGGGCTAAGAGCCCCTATGCAGATGAGCAGGCCTCTGGGGCGGCGCCATGGGCCCGCAGCCCGTCTCTAGGAGGTCTCGGGGGGCGATCTAGTTTCGAACGAACGTCTGCGTGGCGGAGTCGAAGTGCCATGGGATCGTCGTTCCCGAGGCTGCGCAAACTCCCTGCATCATGAGCTCCGCGGTCGATGTCTCCGAGGTCATGTTGACCAGCGTTGAGCCTGCTGGCGCCACGGCGAGGGTGCCGGGAGATCCCCACCCTACTGATTCTGCTGCGTAGGTTGAGTTGTTGTAGGTCGCCCAGTAATAGCCGGGACCGCTAACCCAGACTTGGGTCGGGGCCGATCCTGATGCGTTGTTCCAAGTCGTCTCCCAGGTTCCACCGCCGACGTGGCTGCAGTTCGATTTAGAGGCAACGGAATGTCCAGCGGACCAGGGCGTCAAAAGTCCGCCACCGATGAGGAGGCCCGCCACAACCAGTACCGACGCGATCGTGACGGTCGCGGAGAGGACCCAAGTTTTGCGCTTCACGGCCTACCCTTGGGCATAGCCACCGCAGTCTATTGCCCCTTCGCACTACCCAGCCGGTTCGGTCGACAGCCTGGAATGCTCGCCGAGGGCGACCTTGATGCAGCGCGCACGGTCGATGACGGGACCGCGATGAGCGCGCGCGGCACGGTCTTTGGGCAAGTCCACGTGCCGACCATAGCGGGTACGGGACGGACGGGAACCCTACTCCTCCCTTGGCCGTGTCGTGCCGCCCCACTTCATCTGCTTACGTCTGCTGGCTGGAAACGGGACGTTTAAGACGGAAACGGCCTGCTCGAGGGCCGATGGCGGATTCCGTCGCTTGGGCTAGTCTGATTATCAGTGCGTTCTCGGCGGTTGGCGTCCTATATCTGATTTGGCAGCGCCTCTACGAGGCGATTCCATGGCTCTCGTACAAGTTCGTCCATGAGGCCCTCAATTCGCATCGGTTCGGGCTTGCCGGCGCATTGGCAGAGACCATGCAACTCAACCTCCTGTACAACTTCACCGTGTGGAATCGAACATCGCAAACTCAGCGCCTCCAATGCTCGCTCTTAGTTCCCACCATTCGACGAGAGAACGAGTTCGCATGGTCATCGTTGATTGACGAGCGAATGTCCGACAGGACCACTTCTCAGCCCGTAGATCGCTATGGATTCGACATAAGGCCGGGGGAGGGTCGAAAGCTGCTGATTCAGGGGGGCTTGCGCGAGCGAGACAGCAACGCGGAGGTTCTGGAATTCAGCATCGCGGATAGCAGGCTGGGCTGGCGACACTGGACGAAGCATAGGGATCTTGAGATACCTCGGCTCCCGCCGCCTCAGCAGGTTGTTCCTGAGGAAGTCAGCTCTGCGTGAGTGTTACCCCGAGCCGAGGCCAAGGGACGGGTTTCCCGAGTTCGACTCCGCAAGAGCGTCCCGACGTTGATGGTCGACGCGCGCGGTCGATTACTTGACCGCGATGAGCGCGCGTGGCCGCGGTGAGGGGAGATGGCCCTTTTGTGGCGGGCATTTGGTGCGCTTCGAGGCTGTGCCTCGACCTACGGCGGCCCTCGATACGAGTTCCAACTCTTCTGGTGTGGAGATCCAAGGGCACCTTTGACGAGGTAGACCTCAGTTCGCCCAGGTATGGGCGTTGCCCCGAGGTTCCGCCCGTCCTTACGTGCTAACAAACCGCGCTGCTCCGCCGTACGATACACGGTCCGATAGGCATCTTCGGTCAGGGCAGACATACGACCGTCCGCTTGGATGAAGAAAGGAGTGGATGTGAGTCGTATTCTGTTCTCAACGGATCCGAAATCGAGGAGCTGAAACGCCAGGGCCGAATCCGTCCAAACATGCGAGTTCGCTTGGGTTCCAGGGTATTGAAGTACGAACCCCGTAGGGTTCGTGCGAAGCCACTCAGCCCCTCTTGCCCGTCCGCGAATTCCTTGTCCGACCCAGACGAGTATCAGCCCCCCCCACGGGACCATAATCAGGGCCCCGATCAATCGAATGGTCGAGGGGTGTCCAGAGGCCACCGAAAGCAGCTCCCACGCTGTGAATAGTACCATGAGGGCTCCGAGGAACCCAGCGAGCGCAAAACCTACCCGACGTTTTCCTCGCTTAATGCGGTCGAGGGATTGGTTTTCTTCTCTCAGGTCGAACTCTTGGGCGATCGACTCGTCAAGCGTGCTGCCCATGCGGATACGGCGAGTCTAATCCCCTAGAATACGGCGATGAATCGGATGCCTGACTCCTCTCAGATGGGAGTCACCGACCCCCAGGGCCCCGGGCGCTCTTCAACGGCGCGCAGTCGATGACGGGACCGCGATGAGCGAGTTAGCCTAATCACTGGGGGATGGCGGAAGCAAACCATGGCTGCGAAGTTCCAAGTTGTAATCGACTGCAAGGACCCTGCCCGCATGTGTCAGTTCTGGACGAGGGCGCTCGGATACGAGATCGCCCCCCCGCCCCAGGGGTTTGAGAGCTGGGACGACTACTACCGAGACGTGGGAGTACCCGAGGGCGAACTGGGGTCCGGGCCTGACCGCCTGGTGGATCCTTCCGGGGCGGGACCACCGATCTGGTTTCAGGTAGTGGAGGAGACCAAGACAACCAAGAATCGGTTTCATTTCGACCTCGGAGTGAGTGGGGGCCGAAGTGTGCCCCTTGAGACCCGCAAGCAACGCGTGGAGGTCGAAGCGGACCGGCTGTCCCGCGTAGGCGCGACCCGAATTCAGGCACTTTTTGAGACGGGTATCGACCACTACGCCGTAGCGATGCTGGATCCCGAAGGAAATGAGTTCGACATCAACTGATTCCGCGAAATCGCGGCCCGATTGAGCGACGCGCGCGGTCGAGGGCGGACCGCGAGGGGCGCGCACCAATGTATGAGAGGCTGGCGTAGACCTTCGCGAGTTCCCCATCATGGGGCTCTTACCGTCCTGACTCCGGAACCGGCCGTCGAATCAGATCACTTGCCTGGCTGTCCGAGCCAGTAGATTCGGCAGGCGACACATCGATAGGAGAGCGGGGGAGTCGGCGTGATTCCCGGGTAGACATGCTCGGTCTTCTGCCATCCCGAGTAGTGGGGCCCGTCGGGCCCGATTTTTGGTGGACTCCAGAACAAGTAACCGTACTCTCCCAGGAGATACCCTACCTCCATCGACAGGTGACAGTTCGGGCATTCTTTCCCGCTAGGTTGATTGACGGGCGGTCCCGACATCAAATGACCGAAACGGTCACGCGTGTTAAGCCCGATTCATCACGCGGGACATCCGTAGTCCCCCTTCGCCGGGACCTGGAAGTCAAACAGCACCTTGCAGCGCGGGCAGATCGCGAGGAACACCCACGTCCCTCGGAGGTGCGGATGTCCGCTCCGAACGTCGTCGGACTTGGGCATGAACTTCTTGCCACAGGCGTACGCCTTGCATCGGAAGGTGCGCACGACGATGCGGAGTGCCTAGCTCGCAAAGACTTCCAGGAATTCGATCAGGTCCTCGTAGCTAGACCACGGGATGGGGATTGCGCCCCAGGCTGCGAGGCTCTGATAGTACGTCGTTCTCCGGCCCCGTTCCAGGGATTCGAAGACGACCCGGCCATCAGTACGCGAGCGTTCGCGGGCCGCTTGGCGTCCCTCCGAGTTCGACTCGTAGAATAGGCCGATGCTCTCGCCGTAAATTTCCTTCCGCTGAAGCGAGTGGAGAAGCCAGCCGATCTCGACGTCGAGGGCGGGCCGGACCGCTCCGTACGGCCAGTAGATGGCGTACCGATCAATGCGAGCCTCGTGCGCGATCCGAAGGAGCTTGTCGACCGGGGTCTCCTGTGAGCGATCGTGGTGGAGCTCGAGGGCGGTAGCCCTTAGGTCCGCGAGCCGCAAGCGCGCCACGAGGCCGAACCTAACGTCCCGGGGAGTGGGGATCGGCTCTCCCTCCACGGTTCGTCCGGTGGGAAGGATATCCACGACCCACGCGGGAATCGCCGGTCGATATCTCCGGACCCAGGCCGAAGGTCCGAGGAGAATCAGCGCCATTCAGGCCGTCGTGAGGAGATCGGCGGTTCGTACCCCGAGCTCCTCACGACGACCCTGAACCTCCTTCTCGAGACTTCGAAGGAGCTTCAGCATGGCCCGACCTTTTTGGGAGATCTCGAGGTGCACGGGGACCGCGCCGCGGCGACCCCGTCCGGTGCGTTCCGCGCGAACTCGGACGAGGCCATACCCCCGCATCCAGTACAGCAACCGCTGGAAGGCCTGGCTGTGCATCCCGAGGGCCTTGCGGACCTGCTCATATCGATCGACGGGGCCTTGGTCCAGGATGGCGAGCACCCTCCATGCCTCGGGGTGGCCGAGCACGTAGACAAGATGCTTGTCCGGAGGAATCATCACAAAAGGTGATTGAGCAGACTCTATAAGACCCTTCGGACGGGCGAGCACCCTGCTGGCCGCGGCCCCTCGGCTCGGGAAGCGCAAGTACTGAAGGGATGTCGACCGCATCGTTCGTTCCTCACCGCCCGAGGAACTGACCTCGCGCGAGCTGTCGCCGATGGTTCGAAGACCTGTTCGACCACAGCCGTTCTGGGGGTGTCCCACCCCTACTTCGGGCAGCTCAATCTGGTGAAAAATAGGTGCGCCCCGGGTTGCCCCGGGGCGAAGCGGTTAGTCTAGGTTGTCGAGGTCGCTTTCGGTGGAGGACCGAGCGGCCTCGGAGTACGCGAACTCGGCGAGCCAGGCGAACGAGCGATCCAGGGCATCCACGGGAGCGTCATCCGGGTCCCAAATCGGGTAGTGGGCTTCCGAACGGCAGATTCCCTGACGTGCCGGCTGATAACCGGGAGGTCGTCGGTTCAAATCCGACTGGGCCCACTTCACGTCAGAGAATCGCCCCATCGAAAAAACACCGTTTGCCGTTAGGGTTCCGAAAACGGCCCTTCCGCCATCTCCGCCCGGAGGTGGGTGTCGAACACCGCGAACCCCTCGGTCATCTCCTCCTGACCGACCCCGATGTAGTGGAGGGTCTGGTCGATCGAGACGTGGCCGAAGATCCGCTGAATGGTCGGCACGGGCACCCCCGCCTGATAGGCCAGACGACCGAAGGAGCGCGTCGACGGATCCGGGGTTTCCAGAATAGGATCGCAAACGCCTCGCACGCAACCACGGCTCGACCAGCACCACGGTACCGAGAGCTCCGACCAACGCACCGGCGACCGCCACGGGAGGTATGAGTACGATACTTGACTGGCAGTTGCGTTGGGGCGCACCGTCACACCCGTTGGAAAGACAATGGTACGTGGCATCATTGCAAAGCCAGTAGCTCCAAGCGAAACCGCCCACGGCGACCAGAATACCAAGAATCAGCAGAGCCACTCCGAGGCCCACTCGATCAATTGCACGGCGGGGACTGTTCCAACTCACGGATTATCGTACGCCCGGGAGTGAATAAATTCTGGTGCCAGGACCTTCATGAGCGGCGCGCGCGGTCGAGGGAGGACCGCGAGGAGCGCGCAAGCCGAGGCAACCCAGGTCCAAACGTAGCTACGTGATCTTCCAGGTCATCAGGCCGTGATCTAGTTTCGGCACCACCATGATCGCGTACCCGTTCGCGCCGTCGTAGACGAGGGGCCCGTTTCCGTACGGATGGTCAGGCGGGGAATGAGTGGGGGTGACGTTAGTCCAACCGCCGTTAACGAACGTCCATGTGTCATTCGCTGTGCTATAGGTCGCCAGTCCTGACTCGACGATCCCTCCGAATAGAACGTCGCACCCTAGTTTCGGATCGAACGTGACGGCAGCTTCGGACCGGCCCGATGGCGATGGTGAGCTGGAAATGTTCGTCCATTTCCCGCCTGCAAATTTCCAGGTGTCGTTCTGAAGATATTGGCAGCAAAACGCCATTCCCCCGAACAGAACGACGTAGCCGTTCACGGGATCGAACACCATCGCGGCACCCCTCCGGAGGCTGGGGGAGGTAGCGGGGGTCAGCTGGTGCCACTTGCCCCCGTGGAACTCCCAAGTGCCACTCACCGACGTGGACCCCCACTCGCCTCCGAAAATCAGGACGTAACGGTCGCTCGTGTCATAGACCATGCTCGCGTCGGCTCGGGGGAACGGGGCGACGGCAGACGAGATATTCGTCCAATTCCCGGCGTGGAACTTCCACGTGTTGTTCACCTCGCAGATGTTGACGGCGCAGTTGAGTTGCACTCCACCGAACAGTAGAACGTAGCCGTCCCTCGCGTCGTAGGCCATGCTGGCTCTCTCCACGCCAGGGTCTGCGCTGACGTTCAAGCGCTTCCAGATGCCGGCATGGAAGATCCACGTCTGGGTCGCGTACGGGAACCCGCAGCAGAACGGGGTGGCTCCGTACAGGAGGACGTAGCCATCGGCCTTGTCGTAGGCCATGACCGGGTCCCAAAGATTCGGGTGGGAATCGCCGATTGGAATCTTTGACCAGTTCACGGATTGCGCGACCGACGGAAGATTGGAGGCACTGAGATTCGCCTGACTCGTGGGGGCCTTTCCTTGGAAGAGCGCCGGAATCATCATGATCCCAATGGTCGCAAAGATAACTGTGAACGACATTAGCTGATACGTACGGGCGCGCATGTCGGCTCGGGGCGTCGGGACAGTTGTCTTCGGGGATAAGCCCGCGGTCCCGCCTTTAGTGAGGGGGGCAGCAGGTCGCCGCGACATCGAAGAAGGGCGCCCGCGGCCGATGACGGACCGCGATTCGCGCTAGTAAGCCCATTTCGATGACCGCAAGGCTATGACAATCCGAGGATGATCGCGAGAGGTTGATGGCCGTTTCGGAAACGTCGATCGATCTCACGGGTATCAGTCGACGGACCTTTGAAGACCCAATCAACCGGTCTCTACGATTCAGAACCATCGCCGCATTGGCCGTTTTGGGAATCGCCGCGGTGGCCCTGGCCGGGACCGCAGCCTTCGCGCCCTTTGCGGGATCTCTATCTGGAAACCGGGTGGGAGTTGCGGGGGTCGCGACCTTCTCCGCCGCGGGGTTCGTCGTCGTCTTGATTCTCCGACAGACCGTCCGGAAGGCTCCGGCCACTTCGCTTCGACTCGACGAGGCGAGTGTGACTTTCTTCTACAACGGATCGCGCAACCTGCGGGTAGCGTGGAGGGGACAACCCTTCAAATGGAAGATCTATCGGTCATCGGACCCGGAGTATTGGGGAGATCATTACTGGTTCTCGATTCGATGGCACCTAGGCGTCGTCCTTCCCCCTGCGGCTCTCGAACTATTCGTCGCGTTCGCGCGGGCGAGCGGCGCGGCCGTAATCGACCGCGGGGAAAAGATGGGATTCCATGGGCCCGTGAAGTACGTGATAGCAAGCCGGTCTACATCCAGGCGACCTGCATGAAAGGCGCGCGCGATCGATGACGGACCGCGAGGAGCACGCAGGATACGGCGCCGGCGGCTGACGCCCCAGCTCCGATGCCACTCTTGAGCATGGACCATCGCGACCGGACCCCATTCGGGAGCCCCATCCGAAACAATACCCGGCTCGGGAAACGGTCCGGTGGCACGAACCCAACTTGAACGAGCAGATTGGGGCGCATTTCCGAAGGGGACTAGCAAGCTCAACCGAGTTTCGATATATCGGTCCGAGTGGGCTGATTGTCGACCTTTCGGGGACCTACTGCAATCCTCGCGATGCTGTACCAGTCAATGTCCTCGAAGTAGAGATCGTTCCGTACCAACCTCAACCGGTCGCCGATGCCGAGTATGAAGCCGGAAACCGGAACGGAATTGTGGCTAGACTCGAGTTCCACCCACACGTCAATCTCTCGATGGTCTGAGATGATTTGAGTCTGGTACAACTGAGAAGCTACCTTCTCCCCGGCGCTCAGTCGTTTTCTTACTACCAAGACCATGTAAAAGACAGTGAGCCCGATTCCCCAGTAAGTGGACCACGACGACAAGAAGGCAACCCCGCCGCGGAGTCCGGCGATGTAGAGTAGGAACGTCGAAATGGTCACCCCGCCTGCGGCAACAAAATCGGCTTCCACCCACTGCGTCGACGACGCGTTCCAGGCCTGCACATCCAAGGATCGATTCGGTGGCATCTGCTCGATTGCGAGTCGTGTCTTCTTGTCGACAACGGCGAACGGGACGAGCAGAACGAAGATGCTGGCCGACGCGAAGATGCTTGCGGCCACCAACTCGAGATACGCGAGAGCCGACGCGAGAGCAAGAGTTGCAAGGATCACCCCGACGAACGTTCCCACCACAAAGCTGCGAGTCTTGGTTCCGCGACCCTCGAGCAAGTTGAACGATTGGTCGAGATCCGGAGATAATTTGCGCAGCCTTCGAATCCAACGGGCGCCCGACAACCTATCGAAGCGTGCCGCGTTGATATTGAGCAAGACGGTGAGGACGACGCCTATGACTGTCCCGGCAGCGATGAGAATTTCACTCACCGCGACGGGGTCGTACGACACAATCCCCAGACTGCGGCCGTCGTTCTTAAGGGGCTTTCCCCAAGCGTCTCTCGACCAGAGTCCCTTTCCGTGACAACGGACAGGTTTCTCGAGTTAAGCACCGCAGGGATTCCCCGACCTTGATGCGCTGCGCGCGCAGTCGCCGTCTCGGGCCCTACGTGAGCTAGCCTAAATCGCGGCTCCGATATTGTCGTCGTGGACTCGGACCCGGCCATGACGCAAACGAACCCGCGTTGCGACATTGCCTTCGCCCAGGCCTACACCACGAACCGCCGGCCGGGACTGTTCGGGGGGATCAAGGTACCTTGCAGCGGGGAGTTAGCGGCGGCCTGCGTGAGGGGGGCGTACATCGAAGGTTCGAAGGCCACCTTTACACTCTGTGCGGGTCACGCGGCCGAGCTGGCAGAGCAAGGTCGAATCGCACAGTAGGATGCATCGGCGAGGCCCCGGATAGTGGCGGATTCTCAGGCCTGGGCCTGATTAGGGGGAAAAAGGGATAGAAACCCAGAAGTCGCCGACCCCTGCCGAAGAGTCGATGGGCGTGAGCTGCAGATTGTTCCGGATCTCTTGGGGGATCCGATCAAAGTGGAAAGCCGGATTGATTCTGACTTGTGCGAATCCGTACGGAGTGAGAACGAGCTCTCCCCAGTGCTGTTCATCCGGGCAGATGCACGGAATCACCAGGGCTCCTTTCCTCCATTTCGACTCTCTGACGATAAGGTTCCTCCAGGGAAGATCCACCTTCTCCCCTTCAAGCTCGATGGTGACGCCTAGATCGGTCGCCCGAATTTTTGAAATCTTGGTCATCGGGAACGAGCTTCCTCGGGGCCGATCCGATCGAGCCGGTCCTTGCGTGCGAGCCGGCTACTCGAAGGGCCCGATGGCCCGTTTCCGACTCGCCTTCTTCGCCGGGCGTTGGCCAGTTCGAGGCCAGAAGGTCACCGCATCGGGTTCGCCGCGTCTTCGGTTGGCCCAGAGAAGGTAAGCGAAGAAGGCCGACGCGACGCCTGTGGGAACGACTATGAGCAGAATCGTGCTTGTGAGATCCATCAATTCGGCATTGCCGTAGCCGTTGAAAATCGTTGCCCCAACAATCGCCGACGGTATCCAGGGTTGAAATTGCCGTCCTTCCACTTCAACCGACGGGACTCCCGTACTCTCCCTTCGCCGGGACCTGGTAGTCAAAAAACACCTTGCAATGCGGGCAGATCGCGAGGAACACCCACGTCCCGCGAAGGTGCGGATGTCCGCTCCGTACGTCGTCCGATTTCGGCACGAACTCCTTGTCGCAGGCGAAGGCTCACCAGCGGATGGTGCGCACGACGATGCGGAGTGACTAACTCGCAAAGACTTCCAGGAATTCGATCAGGTCCTCGTAGCTTGACCACGGGATGGGGATTGCGCCCCAGGCCACGAGGCTCTGATAGTACGTCGTTCTCCGGCCCCGTTCCAGGGATTCGAAGACGACCCGGCCATCAGTACGCGAGCGTTCGCGGGCCGCTTGGCGTCCCTCCGAGTTCGACTCGTAGAATAGGCCGATGCTCTCGCCGTAAATTTCCTTCCGCTGAAGCGAGTGGAGAAGCCAGCCGATCTCGACGTCGAGGGCGGGCCGGACCGCTCCGTACGGCCAGTAGATGGCGTACCGATCAATGCGAGCCTCGTGCGCGATCCGAAGGAGCTTGTCGACCGGGGTCTCCTGTGAGCGATCGTGGTGGAGCTCGAGGGCGGTAGCCCTTAGGTCCGCGAGCCGCAAGCGCGCCACGAGGCCGAACCTAACGTCCCGGGGAGTGGGGATCGGCTCTCCCTCCACGGTTCGTCCGGTGGGAAGGATATCCACGACCCACGCGGGAATCGCCGGTCGATATCTCCGGACCCAGGCCGAAGGTCCGAGGAGAATCAGCGCCATTCAGGCCGTCGTGAGGAGATCGGCGGTTCGTACCCCGAGCTCCTCACGACGACCCTGAACCTCCTTCTCGAGACTTCGAAGGAGCTTCAGCATGGCCCGACCTTTTTGGGAGATCTCGAGGTGCACGGGGACCGCGCCGCGGCGACCCCGTCCGGTGCGTTCCGCGCGAACTCGGACGAGGCCATACCCCCGCATCCAGTACAGCAACCGCTGGAAGGCCTGGCTGTGCATCCCGAGGGCCTTGCGGACCTGCTCGTATCGATCGATGGGGCCTTCGTCCAGGACGGCGAGCACTCTCCATGCCTCGGGGTGGCCGAGCACGTAGACAAGATGCTTGTCCGGGGGAATCATCACAAAAGGTGATTGAGCAGATTCTATAAAACCCTTCGGACGGGCGAGCACCCTGCTGGCCGCGGTTCCTCGGCACGTGGGGCGTACGTGCAGAAGGGATGTCGAGCGCATCGCTGGTTCCCCACCGCCCGAGGAACTGACCACGCGCGAGCTGCTGCCGATGCTTCGAAGACCTGTTCGACCAGAGCCGTTCCGGGGGAGTCCCACCCCCAATTCGGGCAGCCCAATCTGGTGAAAAATGGGGACGCCCCGGGTGGCCCCGGGGCGAAGGGGTTAGTCTAGGTTGTCGAGGTCGCTTTCGGTGGAGGACCGAGCGGCCTCGGAGTACGCGAACTCGGCGAGCCAGGCGAACGAGCGATCCAGGGCATCCACGGGAGCGTCATCCGGGTCCCAAATCGGGTAGTGGGCTTCCGAACGGCAGATTCCCTGACGTGCCGGCTGATAACCGGGAGGTCGTCGGTTCAAATCCGACTGGGCCCACTTCACGTCAGAGAATCGCCCCATCGAAAAAACACCGTTTACCGTTTGGGTTCCGAAAACGGCCCGTAGCTTGTCAGGAACCTGACAAGCTACCAAAAATGTAGTCTTGCCCGGACGGCAGGTTCATAGCCGCAAACCTTGGTCGCCTCAAGGATGGCGGGACCGTCGCGTAACCCGAACCCCAAGTCTCACGCGGGGCTGTATGCGCTGGTCGCCGTCGTCGTGATCGTTGTTCTGCTCGTCGTCGGATACCTCGCCTACGGCGCGCTCGTGAAGAGTTCAACAAAGGTCGTAATCACGGCGGTGAATTGGAATCTCACGGGGTCAGGCTGTAGCGGTGACTCGCCCCAATCGACCAGGTCTGGGACGACCGTAACTGCTGGGGATTCAATCTCCGAGAGTCTCTTCTTGGTCAACAACGCGCCTTTCGGTAGCTGCACGTTCTCCAATCCGTCCGTCACCAATGGCTTCACGGTCGCATCCTCGAACGCGCCAATCACGATCATCGCTGGCGGAAGTCAGCTCTTGCAAATGCAAATCATTACACCGTCAACGGCTTTCAACGGGGTCCTCACTGTGAGCTTGAGTGTAACGACTTCGGCTTGAGATCGGCTCGACTCCCGGTGACCTCCGGGAACGCGATGGCGCCTTGTTTTGCGGGGTCTTGAAGTAGTCGGACTCACGTTGCCCACCGTGGCCCAGTCGGGACCGGCGACCCCTTCCCGGCCCCTATCGTACATTCCTCACCCGAAGGACTACGGGTCGGCGGGTCAACGACCTTCGACAGGGGCAGCACTCTGCATCGTCGGAGGAATGCTGATGCTGATGGAGGGAGTCCTAATCTCAGCGTACCCGAAGGCTCTTCCTTCCTGGCTCTACCATGTTGCATTCACCCTCCCGCCCGGTTCCGAAGCACTCGTTATGGTGCTGACCGGGTTCGCGGTCTCTGGGTTGGGGGTGGTCGGATTCGGCCAGCCTGAATTGCACCGCCTCGACGGTGCGGCCATCTGGGTTTTCCTGTTCGTGAGCAACCTAACGGCGCTCGTTTCCGGATTCTACATCGGGGCTTTTCTCGCAGCTATAGGAGCCTCGCACATGTTCTGGTGGAAGCCGACGCCCGTTGGCGGCGCCGCAGCGATCAAACGATCCTTCGTGTCCCGTTAGGCATCGCGGACAGTCGCGGCGTAGGGCTCCTTCCCAAAGTTTCGCCAATTTACGCACCCCCCAGAATTCGGCGGGGTCCGGGATGTCGGGGGATGGAATCCGGCTGGGCCCACCTCCTCGGCAGGGGACCAAGAATTCCGATTTCGGTTTCAGCGCCGGCTATTCGAGCGATTCTCGAGGGGAGAGGGCGTGGATTCTTGCCGAGAGAGAAACCGTGGACGCAGACCTGGAGCGGAGTTCCCCCCTTACCTTGAGGGAGGTCGGCGGTCGTGATTGAGAGGTCCTACCTCGCGGCCTAAAGGCCCTGACCGGGGAAAGGGAGTCGTCGGCCTCATCACGATCCGGGCCGAGGAATCAGGCATGGACCCGAGGGGTTACTCGTCGAGCCGATGGAGGGCCATTGTGCCCTCACTCTTCCTCGCTGCGGTGACTTTACTCGGAGCGGCCCCTCTCACCACCATCGGAAATTCGACCGGGCACGGCACACCTGCGGGTACCTCCGCTGGGGCTCACTGCTCGAAGCCGGCCTCCGTGCTCATGCCGCTCGCCGGTCCGTCGGGATCGCTTGCTTCCGGTTCCACCCTCTCGTTCACTTACGAATTCGAGATCGTCCACTACTCGCCGTCCGACGGCCGCCTCGCCGTCTACCTCCCACGGTTGTTCGCTACCTTCCCGCTGGCCGGTGGGACCACCTTCGCCCTGAGCGTGGCGCCGCAGCAGTTGACCGTCGCCGACGGCAATTGGACCGCCGCCCCCGCTGGCACGTCCAGCCGCACCCTCAACTCGACGACGACCTTCGCGACCGGCGGGACGGCCCACCTCTCGAGCGAGCTCCTCGCGGTCATGGCGACAACGACCCAGTTCGAGGGCCTGAACCTATCGTTTCGGTGGCACTGGGTGAGCACGACGGTCGCAGGGAGCTCGGTAAGTCCCTGGTCGGTCAACACGGTGGACCAGAATTGCCCGAGCGATTTCTGGCCGGCCCCCTACGTCGACCTGGTCCAGGATTGGAACCTCAAGGGACCCACCGGTAGCACCTTCACGGCGGCGTTGACCGGGTTCACCTCCCACCAGTACATCTTCCTCGAACTCGAGACGCCCACGGGGACGGTCGTCTACTCGCACGGCCAAACGACCCCGGCGGGGAACACGACCGCCCACAATGTCACGATCGCGTACGACTGCTGGTGCGGACGCCTGTCGCCCGGCCAGTACCTCGTCCATATTCACAATCTGATGGGCTCCCTCCTGTACAGTGTCTCGGTCACCGTGACGGCACGCAATGGGCTCACCGTGTCCACGTCGGCCCAGCCCCTCTCCGGGCCGGCGCCGCTGACGGTTAGTTTCGGCTCGCAGGTCACTTCCGGCGCACCGCCCTACGTGTACGCATGGACGTTCGGCGACGGGGGAACCAGCCCTGCCGCCGACCCGTCCCACACCTACCTCGTCGGTGGAAGCTTCGCCGTCCAGCTCTCGGTGACCGATTCCACCGGCGCCACCGCGTCGGCCCGTTCGACTGTGACGGTGGAAGGCACCGGCACTGGGCTCTCCCTCCACGTCTCGAGCAACGTTTCCACCGGACCGGCGCCCCTCTGGGTGGCGTTATCGGTGACCGCCTCGGGTGGGACTCCACCGTACGTCTACAACTGGGACACCGGGGACGGCGGCCGCTCCTCCGGGGCCACCGTTAGCCACCTGTACGTCCGGCCCGGGAACTTCACCGCGACGGTGACCGCCCGCGACTCAGGAGGTACGACCGCGAGCCACACCCTGGTGATCTCGGTCACCTCGGGGCTCGAGGTCCGGCTTTCCTCCACGCCGACCTCGCCGCAACCGGGCGATCACGTCACGATCACCGCGGCGGTCGCCGGCAACGTTTCGATCGTCGCCTACCGGTGGACGATCGACCGGCACCTCGCGAACGATACGGGGGCGACGCTCGGTCTGGGTCCGCTGCCCGCAGGAAGCTACGACATCGGCCTCAGCGTTCGGGACCGTTCGGGCGCCGAGGGCAACGGGTCGCTGACCCTCGTCGTGGCCAACGCCTCGGCCTCCGGCTCCCCCATGGTCGAGGCCGTGATCGGGGCCGTTCCCCCTTGGGGCTGGATTCCGATCGGGGCCGGTGTCGTCGCCGCGGTCTTCGGGCTGGCCGTCGCTCGTCGGAGACGCCCTCCGACCCCGCCTCCGACCATCGCCGGCCCTCGGAGCACAACGAACCCAGCGACCTAAATCTCGCCTCTGCCCACCGCAGCCCCGCGCGGTCGGCGTGCTCCTTGGTCCTGCGATCTTGATCTCCCAGCCAAGGCAGGTGAAGAATCCGGCTCCGCCGAGGTTCCTAGACGACGCCGCGGAACCTTCGAAGGGAGCCTGCTCGGAGATCGCCGGGCCGTCGCTCGGTTCGGCGCAAACTGGGCTCCCTGGACACCACCCTGGGCGGCGGCGAGAGCTGCACTAGGCCCTGCCTCGCCCCAGGATTGGTCACCCCGGGGAGATAGACGCGAGAGCCTAGTACGTATCCCTACGGCCGGGGAGTCTCTGTGTGGGATACACGACGCCGACGAGCAGCCGGCGTCACTCCGTGCGCGCCCGGGCTCGGGCGGGCGTCGTTCCTGCGGCAACGCTCCCCCTCGCGGGCACGGACCGATCGAGAAGCCGCCTTCGGTCGCCCGGAGGCAAAGGAAGATCCTACCCTGACGGGCCGGACCCAGGTGGCGGCGGCCGGGGCCGTCGTACCCGTCGCCAGTAGAGCGAACCAGCCATGACAGCGACAACCGCGGCTCCCCCGATCAGAATCGGAAGGATCGGGAGGAGACTCCCCGGCGGAGGGCTCGTGTTCGGAGCTCCACCGATGGAGACATCGTGCACCTCCGCCCCCCCGTTGACGACGATGGTGGACCCCCCGACATTGGCTCCGCCCAAGGTGACCGTGAGGGAGTAGGTGCCGTTCGGCACCTCGAACGAGTACCGTCCGTCCGGCGTCGTCACGGTCGACAGCCCGATCGGAAGGAGCCGGACGACCCCCGCGCTCACGGGGGTACCGTTCGCGAAGCGCACCGTACCCGACACCAGGAAGGTGAACGGGACAAGCGTGAGGACGTGGGAGAGGGCGACTCCGGCCACGGTGATGTGTTCTGGGGCCGAGTACCAGCCCGGCATCCGTGCGCTGAGGACGTACGAACCGTTGGAGGCCCACAACGAGAAGCTTCCGTTCGCCGTGGTCGTCCCGTCCGTCGAGGAGTTCAGAAGAAGCTCGACGCCGGCCGGGGCCGGGGTGCCATTCCCGAATTGCACCTGACCGTAGATGGAAAACACCGGCACGAGCCGGGCCAGCATCACGCCCAGCGGTGACGGCGCGCCGGCCACGGTAAGCGGGACCGTTGACGGGCGGTAGAGGGCGGCCGTGATCGCGAGGCGGTAGCTGCCGTTGGCGAGACTCAACCGGAACTCCCCCGCCGGCCCGCTCACGTTCCCGCCGGTGATCCCTGCGGGGCCGCTCGCCACCGACACGGTCGCTCCCACGACGGGTTGGCCGGTGGTCGCGTCCGTGATAGTGCCGCTCTGGTTCCAGAGAAAGCGTTCCAGCGAGAAGTTCTGGACGACCCTGGACCCGGCGACGGTCACCGGCACCCGCACAGCACTCGAACCGGACTGCCATGCGGCGAGGGCGTAGCTACCGTTCGGCGCGGACAAGGCGTACGCACCGCCGCCGGTGGTCAACGTCGAGGCACCCCCGACCAGGTTGACCGCGGCTCCCACGGCGGGGGAGCCGTTGAGGGCGTAGGTCACGGTGCCCACGATCGGGAACTCGGGGGCGGTCGCAGCGACAAGAGCGAAGTTCTGCACCGCCGGTGATCCTGACACCGCCACCGTGGCGGACTGCGCGACAAATCCGCTCGCGGCCGCCGAAACGAGGTACGACCCGTTTGGTACTGTGAAGGAGTAGTCGCCCGCCGCGTCCGTCGTCGTCCACGCACTTGCGCCGAGCGTCACGTTGGCCCCGGCGATCGCGGTCCCGTCCGAGGCCGAGGTCACCGTCCCGTGGAGCGCGTACTCGGACGGCGGCGTCGTCGAGAAGTTGAACAGGCCCTTGAGCGGAGCGTACGCCGAGGAGTTGTCGGCGTGGCCGCAGCCGCCGACCTTGAGCCCGAGCAGCCACTCGGTCGTGGAGAGCAGGCTGTAGTGGGTGGCGTTGGTGGCGACGACGGCCCCTCCGCGAGAGAACGGAGAGACGGCCGCGAAGAACAGGTGGCCTCCTTGGAAGCCGCAGCATCCGCCGTTGGTGGTACCTTCGTCCCACGTGACGAACCAGACCGAGCTCGCGAACCAGGAGGCGTTGAGATACGGCGACAGCCACCGGTCGAGCCAGTGGTCCGCGTACGCGGTGCTGGTATCGTGGCCGTCGTCCGTCATGTTCGGCGCAAAGAAGGCATACTCCGGAATGGTGCCGGCCGCGACGTCGCTGTTCCAGGCCGTGAACGACTGGTCGTGCGCCCGGCAGAGCGAGGCATTCTGGTAGACGTCCGGATAGTAGACGAACGGATTGTGGTGGGCGATGTACGGGTAGGCATCGGAGCGGTCGCACGCCGACGGCATCGATTCGAAGAAACCCCCCCAACTGAGGCCGGCCTTCTGGGCGAGGTCGCCGATGTTCTCGGAGGAGCGAGAGGTGACCGCGTCGCTCCCGCACTGCCAGGTGGCCCCGGAGCTCACGGCCAGGTAGTTCGGAGCGGAGGGATGACAGAGGGCGTAGTAGTGCGAGGCGCTGGCGTACGTCTTCGCGAGCTTCACTTCGAAGGGGCCGTTCTGGGTGACCGAGGAGAGCTCTTCGTTCTCGAGGAAGATCGTGAACACGTGATGGATCGGGGTGGGGAAGGTGGTCGTCCCCGGGAGCTCTCCCGACCGCGGGCTCGGCCCGACCGGGACTCGGGCTAGCTGGACGGTCCCACCCGCGTGCCCCGGGAGCGGGAGGGCTGCGGTCGAGACGATGAACAGGGCCGCCGCCAACAGCGCGATCATCGCGGTGGTTCGAGAGCTCCCCTCCGACCTTTGGGGCGGCCGATCGAAGCTCGCGTTTTGGTTTCTCGCTCCGTGCACGCCGGACTCCGGAGGGCCCCCGCCTCGCCCGACCGGACCGAGCTGGCGGCGGCACCGAACGCGGAGAGAGAGGAGCCCTTCGCCCATGCTGAGCCAGAGGTCTATATCTAGACGGGACCGCCGCCGTTACCACTCCTGAACTAACTGCCGGATTGGCGCCCGGGCTGCGCGTGGCCCTGGGCGGGGTCGTCGACGGCGTGGAGCGTCGCCCGGAAGGGTCGACGGTGCCGTTCGAAGTGTTCAAAGCCGTGGGACCGATGGGCTCGCCGCCGGAATCAACGATCGTCCTTCCGCTCCCTTTCCGCGGAGCCACTGTCGGGCGGGCGGGAGCCGCCGTGGCCGTCGTCGGAGGCGTTCTGATCTTTCTGGAAGGAGCGCTCGGCTGGTCCTACGGATTCGCCGAGCTCTCGGAGTTCGCCGTGGTCGCCGGAGGCGCGATCGTGGGACTTGCGGTGGCCGCCGAACTGCGGAGCCGCTTTCGGCAGCTGTTCGGCGCCCTGATCCTGTTGATCGCCTTGGCCTCCTTGTTCGGGATCAGCGGCTACCTCCTCGGAACCTTGCTGGGAACCTTGGGCGGGTCTCTGCTCGTCCTCACGCCCGGCTTTTCGGCTTCGTCGTTCCGGGGTCGACCCACGCTCTCGAGCGCGGACCTGGGACCTCCCTGCCCAACGTGCGGCCGACACGTGCCACTGTGGACGTCGACCTGCCCGTACCGTAAGGCGGCCAGCTAGTGGGCGACGCCGGTACGCAGGTCCCAGGTTTGGAGAGTGCCTCGGCGACCTTGGCCTTCGTCTAAGGACCCGGGCCAGAATCCCCGCACGGTCGGGCGGGAGCAGCAAGCCGCACCTATCGAGGTCGGCGTCGCCTCGTCGGCCGCGGGGGAATCGCTTACTCCAAACCGCCACCTACGACTACGACCCCGTTCGCCCTGTCGGTTCCCCAACGAGCCGTTCCGGGGCTGGAGCGGTCAGGCATTGGTCCAGTGCGCACGGCGGCGCACGGCGTCCACCCGAGCGAGGTCGCCCCGATTTATCGACTCCGGTCCAATCCTCGAAGTTTAAGTAGTGGTGCCCGGTGGCAACTCGTGGACCACCGAGGCTCCGACGCCCGTCTGGACGATGTCCGATTCCCCGAGATATTCGGCGGAGAGGCGACGTCGGTTCCCGCCGAGAGACGGCTCGAGGGTGACGCGGTCGTTTCGTGCAGGAGCGTCCACTCGTCTGAGGACAAAGTGAGGTAGGGTTCGGTACATGAAGAAAGGGCATTTCGTCGCAACGCTAGCACTGGTCCTAACGACGATCACGCTGTTGATGGCGCCCGGCCCCGCGAGCTCCGTGGGCCATTTCCGCCTCCCGACCGTCGCTCCCTCGAACCATTTCACCTTCGCTTCCGGCCCGAGCGTCGTTACGCCCTCGGTGCCAACGCCGAAAGCCGGATTCGCCCGGACCGTGCTCGTCGAGACGTTCACCGGGGTTTGGTGCATCCACTGCCCCGCGGAGTCCTCGGCCCTGCACAACATCGACGGAGCCACGAACCGCAGCGTCATCGACATCGCTGAGCTCCACGTGTGCGCCTTTCCTCCGGGCTCCGGGCCTTGCCTTGAGAACTACGTCCCTCCGGACGGCACCTCGGATGCTCGGGGAGCGTTCTACAGTGTCTGCGGTTTCCCGGATGTCTTCTTTGACGGGCTCCACGATTCGTGCGGCGCCAGCAATTCGATACCCGAGACCCAGAACGACTACCAACACAAGATCGCCAACGCTTCCGCCTACCCCGGCAATGTCTCCATTTCGCAGAGCGCGCTGGTCGTCGGCGGCAACGTCACGCTCCACGCCAACGTGACCTCCGCCGTCACGGGCACCTACAATGCCGTCAGCTACCTCCTTGAAAAGATCGACAAACTGAACCAGAGCAACGGCTACGGCCCCCACGATGTCGACAATGTGGTCCGCAAGACCCTGGTCAACCACCCGGTGAGCCTCGTCGCCGGCGGGACGACGGAGATCGACGCGATGGGTGCGATCGCCACGGGCTGGAACGACCTCAACTTCAGTGTGGTCACCTTCATTCAACAGAACTCGACCAAGATCGTCGAGAACGCCAATTGGGTCTCTGTCCCGACGATGACCACGGCGTTCACCATCAACCGGACCTCGGTCTCCTCCTCGGGAATCGCCGGGCTCACGGTCAAGGTCGCGAACAGCACCACGGGGAATCCCGTGTCGGGGGCCGCCGTGACGCTCCTCTCGGACACCGGGGGTGTGTTCTCCCCCGCGAGCGGGGTAACGGCCTCGGACGGCAGCTTCTCCGCCACGTTCCAGGCTCCGACGGTCCTCGCCTCGACCAACCTCAAGATCTCCGTGCAGGTCGCCGCGCCCGACTACACGCTCGGCACCGGAACGGTCAACCTGCTCGTCAATCCGATCGTGGTTCCCGATGTGCCGACGAGCCTGAACCTCGGTGCGGGCAAGCAGCAGGTCACCCTGAACTGGACCGCCCCCGCGTCCGGGGCGAACGGCCTCACCTACCACATCTACCGAGCCGTCTGTCGGACGACGGGATTCTCGGAGATCAGCACCTCCTTGACCAGCTCCTACAACGATACCGGCCTCGCCGCCGGGCAGTGCTACACCTACAAAGTGAACGCCCAGAACTTCGGGGGCTTCTCGTCGAACACGAGCGCGCTCTCGGCCTCCGGGGTGACCATCCAGACTCAGGGGCTTCCGACGGGCGTCGGCTGGTGGGTCGACATCGCCACGAAGAACTTCACGTCGCACACGAACGCGAGCCTCGCCCTCTACCTGCCGAGCGGCACCTTCAGCTACAGCTTCGGTCCGACCTCGTATGCCTATGAGGGAACGGGCGCGGGCTCGGCGATCGTGGTCACCGTCGTCCCGCTTACGGTCCCCGTCGCCTTCGTGCCACGGTACGCCACGCTCGCCGGGACGGTGACCCCCGCCTCCGCTTCCGTGACCGTCGACGGCGTGGTCGTGGCGGTCGTCGGCGGTGCGTTCTCCGAGGCGCTCGTCGCAGGGACCTACACGGTCAACGTGAGCGCGAACGGCTACGTGGCCAACTCCTCCGCGGTCACGCTGACCCCGGGGAACCTCACCACCTGGAACGTTCCGCTCAACAAGGTCCCGTCCACCGCGGGCTCCTCGGGCTCCGTCGGCGGCCTCTCCACCACCGATGCGCTGCTCGTTGCGGTCGGCGTGATCGCGGCGATCGCCATCGTCGGCGGTGCGGCGGTCGTTGCCTCCCGGAAGCAGCGGTCTCGGATGCCTCGGTCCCCACGGCAGGACTCCCAGGAGTCCGACGGACCGAACGACGAGGAGTCGTGAGCTCCGACGCCCCTCGGACCGATCGGTCCCGCGGGTCGACCGCGTACGCAGAGCCGTGGCGACGTCCAGGGCCGACTTGCCGCCCTGCGGAAGGGAGGAGTTGAGGGTGGTGAGGAAGCTCGCGTCCGTCTTCGCGCTCGGCGCGTGTGCGCTGCTACTGGCGGCGTCCGGAGTTTCCGCCGAGTCCCCCAAGAGCAACTCGAGCCTGATCGTGGCGATCTAC
This sequence comes from Thermoplasmata archaeon, assembly GCA_022750195.1. GTDB lineage: Archaea > Thermoplasmatota > Thermoplasmata > Lutacidiplasmatales > UBA184 > Lutacidiplasma. The sequence goes on from JAKIWE010000001.1 coordinate 485,671, forward strand.
CAGTCGAACCACATCACCGAGCACCAACGGTTCACCGTCTCGGTACAGGTGGCGAGCACGACGGGGATTTCGTATGCGTACTTCAATTTCTGTCAACTGACCAGCCCGGTCTGCTATCGGCCGGTCGCCATGACCCTGCACGCGCCGAACTGGTACGTGGGGACCACGAATCCCATGTCCAGTTACTATCAGATGGTCCCGGGGAGTCGGGCCGGCTACAACATCACGATCGTCTACACCGACAACCACAACATCACCGTGCCGGCGTTCCCCAACGCGTTCAGCAACCTGACGGTGGCCACCGAGGTAGGGAGCGGATGGTTCATGTTCGCGATGTCGGTCAGCAACCTCACCTTCAACCTCACCGGTGTCGTCCAAGATTCGACCACCTCCGGCGTGCTCGCGGCCGCCCACCTCACGTTGAACGCCCAGAACGGGAGTACAACGACCGCCGTTACGAGCGGCGAGGGGGCCTACACGTTCGGCGCGGTTCAGAACGGGACGTACCGTCTCGAAGTAGCCCATCCCGGATACAAAACGACCAACCAGACAGTGGTCGTCGACGGGCGTGACACCGTTCAGAACGTCCCGCTCACCAACGCTTCCGCCCCGGCGGGGAAGAAGACGAGCGGGGGTGGAGGGCTCTCCGGATTCTTGACGAACTCGTTCGCGGGAGTCCCCGGGTGGGCGATCGTCGCGGCGCTTCTCGTCGTCGTGGTCGCGCTGGTCGCGGTCGCCTTGATGAGGAAGCGGCGCCGATTTGGCGCCACCGGGCGGTCAGAGAGCTCGGGGGCAACGACTCCACCTTCCGGCCCGCCGACCTAGACGACAGCGGAGTCCCGACCGGTCGTTTACGGGATTCAGAGTTTCTGGCGGGGCTCGAGTCGGAATGGAAACGGAGGCAGCACCGGGCCACAGTCTCCGACCAAGGCTCGTGATGGGGGCCCGCCGCGCCACAGCTTCGCGCTACCCCGAGTACCTTTTCGTCTGCGTACCGGTGGTCATTACCGGTTCCGGTTGAAGCTCATGCGCGTTCGCAAGCTCGTGCCGATCCTTGTCGTCGGCGTGACCATCGTCGCCGCGGCGCTCTACCTTGGCTTTCTCGTCCCCCCAACCAAAGGGCACTCCACACCGTCCTCGGTCGCCCCCACCTTCACGCTGACCGACATCTACGGTCACACCTTCAACATCTCCGACTTCCGCAACAAGTCCGTCGTCGTGACCGAGTTCACGGCGCTGTCCTGCGCCGAATGCCAGGTGGTCATGCAGAGCCTGCGTTCGTTGTACGCTTCCTACAATCAAACCGGGACGAGCCCGGTGCACATCGTCTCCGTCTACACCGAACCGCAGTTCGGCGACTCGATCCCGGCCCTCAAGACCTACCACGCCAAGAACAACATCACCTGGACCATGGCCCAGGACACCAACTCGCTCGCGGTGTCGGAAGCCTACGGGGTCACGGCGTTGCCGACGGTCGTGATCATCGACAAGCAAGGGCACCTGGTCTACGATGTGACCGGGGTCCAGGACCCGAACCACCTCCGATCGACGATCGAGTCGGCCCTCGCCGGGACCGCCGTCGCGATCTCCCTCGTCACGGTGAGCGTCTTCGCTCTGGCGGCGCTCGCCGGGGTCACGACGTTCTTCTCCCCGTGCGCGTTCCCGATGCTCCCCGGGTACATGGGGCTGTTTCTCGGATTGAACACCCGGCAGTCGGACGCGCCGTCGGGGGCGACCGCCACCTACCGGGGTGCGGCGCGACGGGCCGTCCTCGCGGGCTCCGTCACCGCGACCGGCATGATCGTCGTCTTCTCGATGGTGGGTATCGCCTTGATCCTGGCCGCGAGCCTGGTCAGCGGGTACATTCCCGACCTTTTGATCGTGGTCGGGGTGGTGCTCATCGGACTGGGCGCGCTCCTTCTCACGAACCTCCAATATTGGAGGATCGTCAAACCGCTGCAGATGCTCTGGCAGCGGCTCGGCGGCAAGGGCGCGGAAGCGAACCTGGCGAGTCCGACCCCTACCGGGGGTCGGGGCCTCTACGTCAAGCTGTTCAGCTACGGGATGGGGTACGCCGCGGCCGCTGCGGGGTGCGTGTTCCCCGTGATCTTTTCCGCGATCGTAGCGGGGTTGGCGCTCGGCCTGACGGGCGGCATCATCAACATCCTGATCTTCAGCCTCACGGCGGCAGTGCTCATGATCGCCGTCACGCTGATGCTGGCGCTGGCCGGCAAGAAGTACGTCAACCAGCTCAAGGCGTTCACGCCGGTGATCAAGAAGGTCAGCGCGGTCGCGCTGGTGATCGTCGGCGTCTACCTAGTGTATTTCTACTACACTGCGTGGATCGCGTAGTTCAGGGTAGTCACCGTCTAGCAAGCTGCCACCGGCTCCGACAGGGCTCCTACGGTCCCCCTCGAGCGATAAGTCCGATAGCCTGTCTCCGGGACGACGCCCAGGCGTCGGATCCGCGGGCGGTCCGAGTCCCCTTTCCCCAGCCGAACGGGCCCTCCCTCTCGGCGCTTCGAGGCGACCCCGACGCTAGGGCCCGGCGCTGACCCAAGTCACGGTGAAGCTCGTCTTGTCGCTGGAGACGGCCGACGGCGTCGCTTTGTTCTTCGTGCCGGCGTTGTTGACCATGGCGATCGAGTGCAGATGGGCGAACGAGCCCATCGTCCCGTTGGTGCCGGACACCGTGGCGTTGTTGGTCGACGGGACGGAGGTATAGTCCGTCCCAAAGTCGACCGTCCCGAAGTCGGCGAGGGGCTGCACCGTGCAGGACGTGATCGTGCACAGGCTCGGGGCCTCCGCGATCCATTCCGCCGACGTTCGCTGGGCGGCGACCCTCGCGGAGGTAGAGAACGATTTGCCGGTCGTGACGTCCTTGATCGTCGCCGTAAACTTCCCCGAGGCGAAATGGACCTCGGCCCGAATAGTGTCCCCGGAAGAGATGGTCAGGGTGGTGATCTGGTGGGACGGGTGAGGGTAGAACTCGTACCACGCGTAGTACACGGCGCTACCGCCTTGGCAATCGGAGTCGGTCCCCGTCTGCTCGACGGAGTTCGAGCCGTAGCCGTCGATGCCCACCCAGAACGAGGAGTACTGGGTGGCCGACGGACAGCTGCCGTGGATCGACGGCACGATCCAGGAACCTTTGACGTCGGTCACCGACTTCGACGGCCCGGTCACGGCGAATCCCGCCCAGTTGGTGCTACTTCCGTGGCGGAGCCCGTGCGTCGGGGTGAGGAGGTGCGTCGCCGTCGCCCCGACGGAAACCCCGACTAGCCCCGCCGAGGCCAGCATCAGGGCACCGATGGCGACTGCCGCAACCCGGGCGTGGCTGATCGACCTCGACATGCCCGAACGATACAACTCCGCGTATTTATCCCGTTTTTTTCTAACTATCCCGAGTTGACCTTTCGGCTTGGGCCGTGCTGGCCGCGCCTCGGTGAGCTGAAGCCGGACTTGGAGTACCGTGCTGAGGTCGGTGTGGTTCCAGCCGCGCGCCCGCTCCGCGCGTGGCTGTTGGTGGCGAAGTCGACCGCGCCGATGCCTGGGTCAGGCTCATACGGTGGGCCGGGTGTCGGTGCACCATGACGCAGTGCCAAGTTCAGGCCGCGACCAAGTTCGCCCTTCCCCCTTCCGCGATGCCGGTGCACGACCGGCGGATGTCGTTGGAGACGGCCTGCCGGGAGGAGGCGACCTATTCGCTGAAACTTCTCGGCGGGGTGGGGGACCGGCATCGGACGGGTGCGCCCGTCCGCGAGTTCGTCGTTTGTGAGAACCACTCCCAGCTCGTCACCCAGGTCGACCGGGAGCTCATGGAAGACGGTTGGGCTACCGCCTTGCCCGAAAAGTCCCGCACCCTTGCCTAACGCTCAGGGCGGCCAACGCCCGGTTAGACGGGCTCGGAGGGCGAGGTAGCGGCCGTGCGTTCGGTCGCGGCCCAGGTCCGGTCGATCCAGCCGACCAACCATCCGATGACACGCACGAGCAGATAGCAGCCGAAGACCAGCGTCGTGATGAAGAAGCTCACCGGGTACTGCACGTACCACGCGATGAACAGCCCGAGCCAAGTGGCCGCCAGCGCGACGCCGACCGAGATCGCCACGGCGTAGAGCGGCCGGGTCGTCAGCCGCACAGCGATGGCCGCGGGCGTGACCATCAGCGCAAAGACCAGGAGTACCCCCACCACCTGGACGGCCATCGAGACCGCGATCGCGACCAGAAGCATGAAAATGATGCCGAGGGCGAGCGTCGGCATTCCCTTCGCCTGGGAAACATCCTCGTCGAGGGCGGAGAAGAGCAGTGGGCGGTAGACCACGAAGCTCGCTACCAGGAGCGCGAGAAAGACTTCGAAGGTGAGCAGCACGCTGGCGCTGTCGATGCCGAGGATCTCACCGAAGAGGATCGAGTACGTCTCCGTGGCCACGCCGCCGCGGTAGAGGTTGATGAAGAGGAGTCCCAGCCCGAGCATGAACGCCAGGACCGTCCCGATCTCCACATCCCGTTGGGAGGCGCGCTGGCCGAGCACGGCCATGCCGGAGCCGCTCACGCTCGTGAACAGCACCAGTCCGTAGACCGGGTTCACCCCGAGAAGGACGGCCCCGGCCGCGCCCGCAAAGCCGGTGTGCGCGAGCGCGTGGGCGGCGAACGCCGAGCGGCGGAGGACCACCAGGTAGCCGACGAGCCCGGCGATGATCGCCACGAGGGTGCCGGCCTCGAAGGCGTGCACCATGAACTGGTAGCCGAGCATCTGCTGGAGGTCGCCGATGATGTCGTAGCTGAACGTCGTCATGTTCTCGCGTCCCCCCGGGGGAAGGGTCTGGCGACGGCCTCTCCTTCATGATGGTCCTCGCCCCCGCCGAGCTCGCCTTCGGTGTGGTCCTCGCCGCCGACGATGACGATGTTGCCGCGGGAATCGCGCAAGACCTCCACGTGCACACCGTAGAGCCGGCTCAGACTCGCGGAGGTGAGGACCTCGGAAGGGAGGCCGCAAGCGACGTTGCCGTTGGCCATGTAGATCACCTTGTCGAGGTAGGGGATCAGCGGGTTGATGTCGTGGGCCACGAGGAGGGCCGCGACCTTCCGGGAGCGGACCACGTCCGCCACGAGGTGAACCAACGCTTTCGCCCTTCGAAGGTCGAGGTTGGAGAGCGGTTCGTCCAGCAGCAGCAGGTCTGGGTTTCCGACGAGGGCCTCCGCCAGGAAGACGCGCTGGAGTTCGCCCCCGGAGAGCCCACCGAGCGGCCGGTCGGAGAGCGCCGAGGCCCCGGTGGTCTCCAACGCACGACGCGCCGCCTCTTTTTCGCGACGTCCGGACAGCGGAAAGCCCCACTTGTGGCCGGAGTAGCCGAGTCGGACCAGGTCGAAGCAGCGGACGTGGGTCTCGAAGTCGATCGTGTGCCGCTGTGGTACGTAGCCGATCCGTGCGTTCCCCCGTTTCGGAACGGCGTCGAAGACCCGGAGACCGCCCGACCACGCCGGGTGGAGGCCCAAGAGGAGTCGGAAGAGCGTCGTCTTGCCGGCACCGTTCGGTCCGATCACCGCGACGAACTCCCCGGGCTCGACCGTGAAGGTGGCGTTTCGCCAGACGCTCCGGCCCTGGTAGCCGACCTCGAGTCGGTCGGCGACGATCACGGGAGTTCGATCGGGCGGTGGGGCCAAGGGTCGGTATGTCCTCCTACCGCCGGCCTAGTGACCGAGCGCTTTCTGATTGAGGGCGTTCTGGAGCGTGAGCAGCTCGCCCTCCATCCAGATCTCGAAGGAGACGTCCGGGGGCTGGATCGTCTCGGTCACGCCGATGACCGAGACATTGTGCTGCGTCGCGATGGTCTTCATTTGCTGCGTGAGCGGCGTGACCGTCTGGAGGTTGTACACCAGTACGCTCACGTTCCCGCTTTCCAGCTGATTCTGGAACTCGGTAATGCTTGCGGTGGGGGGGTCATTCCCCTCGGCCACGGCCCGCATGAACTCGGGCGGTGAGATGAGGTTGAGGCCGGTCGAGTTGGCCATGTACTCGAAGATGCTCTCCGTGGACGAGACGTTCGTCCCGTGGAACTGTCCACGGATTTCTGCTTCCCGGGCCCAGACCGGTACGAGCGAGGCGTTCAGAGCGGCGTACTGCTGCTGGTAGTAGGTGTGATCGGTGGCGTCGACCGAGAGAAGGTCGGAGTACATCGCCGCGATCGTCGCGTTGACGTAGCTAGCCCCATACCAGAAGTGGGGGTTGTCTCCGGCGACCTTGCCCAATAGCGTAGCCACGTTCAGGATTACCTGGTGGGGCGACGCGCTCGCGGCCACTAGCTGGGAGCACCAGTCATCGTAGCCGGCTCCGTTCTCGATGACGAGCTGCGCGTTGGCGATCGCGATCGCGTCCGAGGTATTGCTCTCGTACTCATGGGGGTCCGCGTTCGGGTCGGAAACGACGCTCGTGACGCTTACGTGGACGCCTCCGAGCTGAGCGATCAGGCTGCCCCAGAAGTTCTCTGCCGCTACGACCGGGATGACGCCGCCGGTCTGTTTTGAGCCCGGGGAGGGGTGATAGTAGTGCAACGCCACGAGCGTGCCCCCCGCGACCAGGATCGCCGCGAGCCCGATCGCAAGAATCGATCGTCGCCGGTTGGAGCGCCCTCGAGCGTCGGAGGGGGCGCCAGGAGTGCCCGGTGTTCCGAGGGTGGGGTTCGTCATGGCAACCCCTCAGTGGTCTGACGCACACGGAGGGATCGGGTCACCGTGGGGGCAGACCGTCGGGTGCCGCTCAGCTTGGCAGAGTCGCTCGACCGTGCGATGGGACATCGCGAGGTCGACTTCGTGGGCCGCGGCGCAGACGTCTCCCGGGGGTAGCCCGAGCTGGCTGAACAGTCCCTCGGCGATCCGATGATGGCGGAGGTACTCGAGGTAGGTCGTCTGGCCCTTCGTGGAGAGCCGCGATTTCCCTCGAAATCTGGAGACGAGAGCGAGCCGCTCGAGCAACGTGACGTGCGCCAACGCGGACGGGGCGCTCACTTTGAGCGCTTGTGCGATCGCCTTGAGCGAGGCGCCGTGCTCGGGGGTTTCCCTCCCGGTGATGGCCGCGAGGGTCTCGACCTGACGCCGCGTGAGGCGCTGGAGCGTTTCCATGTCTGCGCGAACTGCCGGGACCTATTTATGGTAGACCCTAATTATTAGGGTAAGCCAAAAATACGCTCCGGGGCGCAAGGGTCCAGCGCGTTCTCCGCCCGACCTGCTGACGTCCTGCCCCGCGCCTTTCTTGCTGCTCGGGATTCGCAGACGACGAGTCGGGCACGAGGCGGAGGGCGGTCTCGATCGAGCCTGGTCGGGGGTATATGGGACGGTCGCCTACCGAGGTCCAAGGGAGGAAAAAATGGCGATACACGACGAGACCCGCCGCGTCGCCGAGAACTTCTTCGCCGCCTGGACGTCCAACAAACCCGCCGAAGCGCGCGCGCTGATGGCGAACGACCTAGAGTATTCCGGTCCCCTCAACCGATACCACCGTGCCGACGATCTACTCCCACCGCTCATGCGCTTTGCCGCGATGCTCTCGGGAGCCCGAATCGTCGAGCTCGTGGTCGAGCGCAACAAAGCCGCGCTGATGTACGACTGCGAGCTTCCGCCACCCGTCGGGACGCTCCGAACGGCCTCCTTTCAGCGGATCGAGGGAGGCAAGATCCGAGAGTATCTCCAGGCCTTCGACGCCACGGAGTTGCGACGTCTCCCCGGAGCCCAGGGGGGTCGGAGCTGAACCGAGCCCTGCGCGCGCCTCACCTCCGTGCAGGGCGAGCGAAAGGGCGGGTCGTGAGCGGGTGGCCCGTGGGTCACTCAACAACCCCTAGCCCGCCTTGACCAGGTGTCGGTGCACGTGATCGGCGGCCCCCCAGTCGCGCTCCCAGCGCCCCGTCGGTTCGTGGTGCCCCTTCTCGCGAGTCGGGTAGAATCCCCGACGATCATGACCTTCGAGTTTTCGACGGCGAATACAGGATTCCGGTACCTCTCCCAGCAGGCGATTCGCCTGGCCCTCCCCGGCGTGGAGGATCCCTGGGGGGCGGCGCGAACTTTCTCCCTCTCCTCAAGCCCGACAGAGATCGACCGCCTGAGCGTGACGTGCAGGATCTCGGAGACGCCGTTCAAACAAGCCTTGTCCCGGCTCCAGCCAGGTGAGACCGCGGAAGTGTACGGCCCCCTGGGCGTGTTCTTGTTCGATCCGTCTCGGCCGGCCCTCTTCCTCGCTGGCGGCATCGGAATCACGCCGTTCCGAGGCATGCTGAGGTACGCGGCGGACACGCACGTCGCGTCCGAGCGTCGCCTCCTCTACTCGGCACGGACGGCGGAGGACCTGATCTTTCGTCGCGAGTTGGACGAGTTTGCGCGCATCGGCCCCCAGGTCCGCGTCGACTATTCGGTGACGCGATCGGGGGGTTCGTCCACCCCGTGGGAGGGCCGGAAAGGGCGGATCGACGAGCCGTCCATCCGCGAGGCGATTCGCGGCATGGACCGGCCGAAGGTCTACGTGGCCGGACTCCCGGAGATGGTCACCGAGATCGTCGGGATCCTGCAAGAGCGCCTCGGTGTTGCCGAGGACGACGTCGATTACGAGGTGTTCCGGGGCTTCTGACGCGGCGCCCCTGATCAGTCAGCGCCGTAGGGGGCGTCGGCCAGGTCGGAGAAGACGGACACGGACGAACTCTGGGCCGAGTCGGTGTTCTCGACGATGAAATCGTACGACCCGGGCCCGAGTTGAATGGCGGAAAGGGCCGCGGTGGTCGTCGGACCGGTGCTCCAGTTCGCCGCGAGCTCCCCTGAAGATCCTGCGGGCGGGTCGGCCCCGTAGGTTCCGTTGGAGCCGGACCAGCCCGGATACGCTCCAGTTGGGACGATCCAGAGCTTGACAACGGATGAGGCTCGGAGCTGACCGTACACCTCGGAGACCGACGGAACGGCGAACCAGACGCTCTCGAAGTGACCGGCCCCCACGTCCCATATGGTCCCAGCTGGGAGAATCACGATCGAGTCATTGGGGGCGGGGGGTGGAGTCGGAGGCGGTTTGCCGTTCGCGAGGCTGGGAGCGGGGGGGAGGCCGAAGACCCCGACCCAGAGCGCTCCCCCCAGAAGGACCGCGAGCGCGGCGCCGAGGACCAAAGGGAGTCGGGATCGCCGGTGTCGCCGAGCGACCCCAGGACCTTCCGACCGGGGACTCTCTCCGGGCGGCCCACCGGAGCCCTGCGGCCGGAGCGGCGGGTCGAGGTCCGCCGAGGCGGCGGCCCGTTTCTCGCTCACCATGGAGCCATGTCGACGACGGAGCGATATGGTTGTCGCACCACCTCCGGAGTCGTTCGCGAGGGGCGGGCGAGTTTCGGGGGGACGCCGGGGAGGTTATCGACGCCGAGGACGATCGCGCTATCACCGAGTCGGGGGCGACGCTCGTTCGCCCCTGGTGAGCGTCGGCTCGGCTCGATGGGGAGGCCAAGCACCGGGAGCCGCGGGCCACTCCCCCATCGTCGAGTGGCCGACGCTAAGGCCAATCCTTGTGGAGGTTCACGTCGAGCAGCAACAATTCGGAGGGTCGCTCCGCCTCGACCGCCACCGCGCCTTCACCTCGGACCTCTGCTGCGGCGAGGGTCGGAAGGCGTTGCTCTCCCACCGTCACCGGGCCGCCGTTCAGGAGGTAGCAGTACAGACCCCGACCCGCCTCGACGGGATGCTCGACGGTCGCCCCCGCCTCGAGGTAGCTCGCGAACACGGCTCCGTCCGCGCGGAGCGGGAGCGCGCCGGAGTGGTGCGGCGACGCGAGCGGCAACCACCGGTTCGTCCTCTCCCCGCGGGCGACCTCTCGCTGCTCGACGGACGGTGCGAGGTCCCGCTGCTCGGGGATGAACCAGATCTGGACGAAACGCAACGGGATGTCCGGGCGCGGATTGATCTCCGCGTGAAACATCCCACTACCGACTGTCGTGTGCTGAACACCGCCCTGGTGAAGCACGCCGCCCTTCCCTCGTTCGTCTTCGTGGCGGAACTCCCCCTCGGCCACGTAGGTGACGACCTCGTTCTGGCGGTGGGGGTGAAGCGGCCAGGTGGCTCCGGGGCTGAACGTATCGTCGTTGAGGACCCGGAGGTTACCGAACTGCACGTGCGCGGGGTCGCGGTACCGGTCGAACGAGAAATGCCACCGACCGTCGAAAGTCCCGTCCTGGATCGGACCGGAAGCGTGGTAGATGCTCTCCGGGGGTCGAACGACGACGGCGAGATCCCTCATCGTTTGGCGGCGGTCCGGGGGGCGGGGGCGCCCATCCCCGGTGGGGCCCCGGGGCGCCCGGCACCAGCGGCGGGGGGCACGCGCGGGGTCGCGCACAGGGCGAGCGCCTCCTGGACCCGTTGGGCGCGCAGGGGCTTCATGATCACGTCCCTCGCCCCCTCGGCGAGGATCGTCTTGACGCGCGGATGGTCCCGGTCGTAGGCGGTCACGACGACGACGTTGAGGCGGGGGTTCCGGCTCAACAGCTGTCGGGCGAGCTCGTCCCCGTCGACGTCCTTGCCGTTCGCGCCGGGCTCGGTCGTCCGTGGGTAGGCGCTCCCGAGGTCCAGGTCGACGAAGACGACGTCCGGTCGCCAGCTCGTGAACAGCTGCATCGCCTCCGAGGAGCTGGTCGCGAGCCGGAGGTCGGGGAGCGCAACGCCGAGCTTCAGCAGGACCGCCTGCATGAGCCGCTGGGCGGAGGAGGAGTTCTCGACGGCGAGGATCTTGAGCGACGGCGCGTCCCGTTTCGACCGGGGCGGAGCCGGGAAGTCGTCGATGTCGAACTCCCGGTCCGCCGGGGGCCCCCGCTCGGTCACGGACCGCCTCCGTCCCCGTCCGTCTCGACGAGCGAGCGGACGGTCCTGAGGAGCTCAAGACGGTCGATCGGCTTCGCTAGATAGCCGCTGCAGCCCGCGTCCCGGGCTTTCGCTTCATCGCCTTTCATCGCGTAAGAGGTGACGGCGAGGATCGGCACGCTCGCGGTCCGCGGCCGGCGCTTGAGCTCGCGGGTGAGCGTGTAGCCGTCCTTGCCGGGAAGGCCGAGGTCCATCAGGATGAGGTCCGGCACCTGCGCCTCGATCGAGCTCTCGGCCTCGTCCGAGTCGGCCGCCGCGATGACCTCATACCCCGCCTTCCGGAGGATGACCGACGCGAGCTTCATGTTCTGCGGATTATCCTCGACCAATAGGATGCGCGTCACGATGCGCCACTCCCCTCCGGTTAGGCCGTCGCCCCGTTCGCGACCCCCCCGTTCTCTGAGGCGCCGTTGAAGTGGGTGGGCAGCATCACGGTGAAGGTCGTCCCCTTGCCGACCTCGCTGGAGACCTCGATGGTCCCGCCGTGGAGTTCGACGAGCTTCTTCGTCAACGAGAGCCCGAGCCCGGAGCCCTCAAAGCGGCGGCCGGGACCCGCGTCGAGCTGCTCGAACTCACGGAACAGCCTCGGAAGGTCGGCCGGGGAGATCCCGATGCCGGTGTCCGTGACGCGGGTGACGAAGAACTGGTCGTTGTACGGGGCGAGGGTGATCGAGACCCGGCCCTCCGCGTCGGTGAACTTGACCGCGTTCGAGACGAGGTTGTAGAGGATCTGCTTGAACCTAAGCGGGTCGAGGTAGACGGTCGAGAGGCCGGGCGCGACCTCGGTGGTGACCTTGAGCCGCTTCTGCTCGACCAGAGGCTTGGTCACCGAGCAGACCTCGGCGACCGCCCGCTCGGGCGAGAGCTCCTCGGCCGTGAGCTCCATCTTGCCGGCCTCGACCTTGGCGAGGTCGAGGACGTCGTTGATCAGCTGGAGGAGGTGGTGGCCGCTGTTGTAGATGTCGCCGAGGTACTCGCGCTGGTCGGGGGAGAGCCCCTCCGCGCCGTCGGCGAGGAGGAAGTCGGAGAACCCGATGATGCTGTTGAGCGGCGTGCGCAGCTCGTGGGACATGTTGGCTAGGAACTCGCTCTTGAGCCGGTTCGCCTCCTGGACGCGCTGGTTCTGGATCTCGAGCTCCCGGTTGCGCTGCTCGATCTGCTCGCGCAGACGCTTCTGTTCCGTGACGTCGCGCGCCGCGGCGAAGACGCCTCGAAGCCGGCCCTCGGTGTCGCGGAAGGTGGCGGCGTTGTACGAGACGTCGACCGTCTGGTCGCTCGGCGTGCGCATGGTGAGCTCGAAGTCCGTGACCCGGTCCTCGCTGAGCACGCGTCGGATCCCCTCCTCGGCCTTCGCCGGGTCGGTGAAGTACTTCTTGAACGGCGTGCCGATCAGTTGGTCGCGGGTCAGTCCGGTCAGCACCTCCATCTGCCGGTTGACGTCCGTGATGCTCCCGAGGACGTCCGTCGTCATCAGCGCGTCGATGTTCGACTCGACGAGACGCCGGTTGTAGTTCTGCGACTCGCGGAGCTGGGACTCCAGCCGCTTCTGCTCGGTGATGTCGCGCGCGGCCGCCAGGACGCCGCGGACGTTGCCCGCGCTGTCGTACGCCGTCCCCGCGTTGAAGGAGACGGGGATCTTCTGCCCGTTCCGCTTGCGCAGCACGAGCTCGTAGTTCGTGACCGTCCCGTCGGCGAGCGCGCTGCGGACTCCGTGCTCGGCCCGGTGCGGGTCGGTGAACAGCTCCGGGAACCGGCTCCCCAGCAGTCGCTTGCGCGTCGAGCCGGTCAGGCGTGCCATCTGTTCGTTGATGTCGGTAATGATCAGGTCGGGGTCGACGGTGACCAGCGCATCCGGCGACGCCTCGATCAGGCCCCGGTTGTAGTTCTGCGCCTCCCGGAGCTTCTCCTCCGTCTTCTTCTGCTCGGTGATGTCCCGCGCGGCAGCGAAGATCCCCGCGACGCGCCCCTCGACGTCCTTGAAGACGGCGGCGTTGAACGACACGAGGGTCCGCTTGCCGTGCGCGGAGGTGAGCACGAGCTCGTAGTTCGTGACCAGCCCTTCGCGCAGCGTGCGTCGGACCCCGGAGGCGGCCCGCTCGGCGTCGGTGAAGTAGCTCGGGAACGGGGTGCCCACCAGCTCGTCGCGCTTGACCCCCGTCAATTTGACCATCTGCTCGTTGACGTCGGTGATCACCAGGTCCGGGTCGACGGTGACGAGCGCGTCCGGCGACGCCTCGATCAGGCTGCGGTTGTACAGCTGCGACTCGCGCAGCTGCTCCTGGAGGCGCTTCTGCTCGGTGATGTCGCGCGCGGACGCGAAGATCCCCTTGACGTGCCCTTCGAGGTCGCGGAACACCGAGGCGTTCATCGACACCTGGGCGAGCCGGCCGTGGTGGCTCCGCAGGGTGAGCTCGTAGTTCGTGACCATCCCCTGCTCGAAGGTCTGCCGGACCGCGCCGCTGGCGCGCGCGGGGTCGGTGAAGTAGTCGGGGAACAGCGAGCCGACCAGCTCCTGCCGGGCGTAGCCGGTGACCTTCACCATCTGCTCGTTGACGTCGGTGATCGTCAGGTTCGGGCCGACGGTGACGAGCGCGTCGATGGAGGCCTCGATCAGGCTCCGGTTGTAGTTCTGCGACTCCGTGAGATCGGTCTCGAGCTTCTTCTGCTCGGTGACATCGCGCGAGGAGGCGAAGATCCCCTTGAGCTGCCCGTCCGGTCCGCGGAAGGTGGTCGCGTTGAACGAGACCGGGGTCTCGACCCCGTTGAGGGACTTCAACACCAGCTCGTAGTTCGTGAGCCGGTTCTGCTCGAGCACGCGGCGAACCCCCTCTTCGGCCGTCTCGGGATGGGTGAAGTAGTTCTTCAGCGGGGTGCCGATGAGCTGGTCCCGGGGCAGACCCGTGACGATCTCCATTTGCCGGTTGACGTCCGTGACGATGCCGACGGCGTCGGTCGTGAACAGCCCGTCGACGCTCGACTCGATCAGGCCCCGGTTGTAGTTCTCCGACTCCCGCAGCTTCGCTTCGAGCTTCTTCTGCTCGGTGATGTCCCGCGCGCTCGCGAAGACGCCCTTGACGCTCCCCTCGATGTCGCGGAACACCGAGGCGCTGAGCGACACCGGGGTGACCACCCCGTGCTTGGAACGGAGCACGACCTCGTAGTTGGTCACCGAGCCTTTCTCGAGGGTCTGGCGGACGCCGGCGGCGGCGCGGTCCGGCTCGGTGAAATACGCCGTGAACGTCGAACCGGTCAGCTGCTTGCGGGTGTGCCCGGTGAGCTTGACCATCTGCTCGTTGACGTCGGTGATCACCAGGTTCGTGTCGACGATGACCATTGCGTCCGCGGCCGCCTCGATGAGCCCCCGGTTGTAGTTCTGCGACTCTCGGATCCGCTCCTCGAGCGCCCGCTGGTCGGTGACGTCGCGCGCCGAAGCGAAGATACCCTTGACCTCCCCCTCGGGGTCGCGGAAGACGGAGGCGTTCAGCGAGACGACCACGGGCTTGCGGTCCTTGGGCTTCAGGATCAGCTCGTAGTTCGTGACGTACCCCTTTTCGAAGGTGTGACGGACCCCGGCGACGACCCGCCGTGGGTCCTCGAAGTAGTTCTTGAACGGGCTGCCGATCAGCTCCTCCCGGGAGTAGCCGGTGACCTTGACCATCTGTTCGTTGACGTCCGTGATCATCAGGTCCCGGTCGACGGCGACGAGCGCGTCCACCGCCCCCTCGATCAGGCTGCGGTTGTAGAGCTGGGACTCCCGCAGCTGCTGCTGCAGCCGCTCCTGTTCCGTGATATCCCGCGCCGAGGCGAAGATCCCTTTGATCCCCCCGGCAACGTCCTTGAAGACGGAGGCGTTGAACGAGACGATCTTCTGCGGGCCGCTCCGCGGCTTGAGGACGAGCTCGTAATTGGTGACGAACCCCTCCTCGAGGGTCTTGCGGATCCCTTCGAGGGCGCGGGCGGTATCGGTGAAGTACTCGGAGAACCGGCTGCCGAGAAGCTCCTCCCGGGAGTACCCCGTCACCGTCTCCGTCTGACGGTTCAGGTCGGTGATGAGACCGTCGCGGTCGACCGTGACGAGCGCATCGAGCGACGCCTCGATCAGGCCCCGCGTGTAGTTCTGCGCCTCGCGGAGCTCGGACTCGAGCGTCTTCTGCTCGGTAACATCGCGCGCGGCGGCAAAGACGCCGCGGAGCCGGCCGTCGCGGCCCCGGAGGGTCGTCGCATTGTACGAGACGACGACGGACCCGCCTTGGCGATGCTTGAGCACGAGGTCGAAGTTCGTCACCCGGTTCTCGGCGAGGACACGACGGATCGCCTCCTCCGCCCGGTCGGGCTCGGTGAAGTAGTTCTTGAACGGCGTCCCGATCAGCTGCTCCCGCGGGTAGCCGGTCACCTCCTCCATCTGGCGGTTGACGTCGCGGATGACGCCGAGCGTGTCCGTCGCCATCATCGCGTCGATGTTCGACTCGATCAGGCTGCGGTTGTACTCCTCGGAGTCGACCAGCTGCTTACGGAGCCGCTCGTCGTCGGTGATGTCCTTCGAGACGATCAGGAACCCCGAGGGTTGCCCGGACGGCTCCTTGACGACCGTCATGACGAGCCGAGCGGGGAACTGCTCGCCGGACTTCCGTTGGCGCCGCACTACGCCTTCGAACTTGCCTCGTTCGAGGGCGGTCGCGAAGATCTTCTCGACGACGCCGTCCTCGACGTCCTTCTCCGGGTGGAGGATCGCCGGGTCCCGACCTAGGATCTCCTCGTCGGAGTAGCCGTAGATCCGGCGGGCCCCCTCGTTCCAGAGGAGGATGCGGCGGTGGAGGTCGGTCGCGATGATCGAGTACTCGGTCGAGGACTCCAGAACGTTCTGGAGGAACCCTCGGTAGTCGCCGACGGACTCAAGGAGCGTCGCCGTCGAGGCGATCCCCACAACCGCCTCGGTGGTCTTCCCCACCATGCAGACAGGCTGCAAGTCGGTCACGACATATAAAGTTCAATGGTACCGCGTTCGATAGAGGGTAACCAACGGGTAACGACCGCACGGCCTCCTGCCTTCCGGTGCGACGCATCCGAGCCGGGGGTCGACCGGAGCTTTACCGAGCCGGGGTCGCGGTCGCCGGGAACGGCACGGCGGCGGTGCGGCGCGCTTCGCGGCTCTCCTCCACTTGCGTGGAAGGGCGGCCTCGCAGGTGGTTCGGGTCGTCCTCGAGCACGACGTTCCCTTCGGCGAGGATGGCGCGAACTTCGGGACGGACCAGCTCCGGAGGGATCGGTTGCCCACTCCGGATCGCTCCGCGGATGAGCGTCTGGCTGGTCAGGAGTCGTCGGCCTTCCGGGTGCGGGCAGGTCTTGAACGACTCGACGCCTCCGCACGCGCGGCAGTAGAACGCTTCCCGGTACCGGATCGGCGTGATCCCGACCGGGAGCTCGTCGAAGATCCGGTGGCTCTCGTACGGGTCGTAGAACTGACCTACCCCGGCCTGGTCCCTCCCGACGATATAATGGCTGCAGCCAAAGTTCTTGCGAACGATCGCGAGGAACAGCGCGGCCTTCGGGCCCGCGTACCGCATCGCGATCGAGAGGGTCGCGAGCAGGATGCGGTCGGCCGGGAAGTAGTGACCGATCAGCGCCTCGTAGCACCGCAGGACGACGTCGGGCCGGTAGTCCCCCAGCTTGAGCCGTCCGACGACGGGGTGGATCAACAACCCGTCGATGTCCTCGCGCTCGAGGGTCAGCTTTTGAATGTGCTCGTGCGCCCGGTGCGGCACGTTCCTCGTCTGGTAGGCCGCGACGCTGGTCCAGTGCCGTCGCGCGAAGGCGGCGCGCATCTCGGCCGGGGTGAGCTCGTACGCCCCGTACGGCGACGGCCGACGAGCGAGCAGCTCGATCGCGCCGGCGAGCGCGGTCTCGCCGGTCCTCTGCAGGTCCGCGACGTTCGGATGCGCCGGGTCGCGCGTACCGTAGGTGTTCCGGGCGACCTTCCCCCGGTCGAACGCGTACTTCTCGCGAAGTCGGAGGAGCGCGACCGGCTGCTCCCGTTCGTCGAGGAGGGCGACCTCGTCCCCGACCCCGAGCCCGTCGATCACCCGTCGGTTCGCCGGCCCCGGAGGGGTGAGCACGATGGGGATGGTCCAGGCGACCGAGTTCGGCAGCCGAGAGCTCTCGAGGACGCCGTCCAGGGTGCGACGGTCCATGAACCCCTCGAGCGGCGAGTAGGCCCCTACCGCGATCTTCTCCACGTCCAAGAGTTGGTCGACCTCGGGGCGGAGCCGGGGGAGCTTGGCCAGCTCGCCCTCCCGCCGCGCGAGCTCCGACCGCGACAGCTCGCGGTTCACCAAGCGCCCCCCGTGGGGCGGAGGCATCACGTGGGACATCCCCTGACCCGAGTGCGCGAAGCCGGACCAGCCGCTATCCCGAGGTCACGCCGGCAGTTGCGGGCACTTCGAGACCGAGCGGCAGGCACTGGGCGAGGGTACACGGGCCAACCGACGGGACCATGGGATATACCCCGACCGTTCCCAACCGGGAATTACGTTCGGCCGCCGCCCGGCCGCTCAGGGTCCCCCTCGAGCTCACCGCTCGACGGGGGCCGCCGCTGGTGCGGCAACGATCACGCTCTCGGGGGGCGGCGGGCGCTCTGAAAGGCGCAGGTAGAGGAGGATCGGTTGCGCGAGCCACGTCACGGTCCAACCGCGCTCGGTGAGCGAGTAGCTGACGCGGGGCGGGCGAGAGTCGATGATCGTCCTCTCGACCATCCCGGCATGCTCGAGCTCCTTGAGCTTCAACGACAGCACCCGCGGAGAGATCTTCGGCAGACTTCGCCGCAGCTGCTCGAACCCGACCGCGGGAACGCTGTGCAGGACGAGCAGGACGTCGGCGGACCATTTCCCGAAGATGGAACGAACGATCCGAAGGTCGGCCTGAGCGGCCGCGATGGGATCCTGGACGGTGCCGACGGCGTCGGAGATCTGTTCGACGAGCCGGACCGCGGCCTCGCGGAACTCACGGAAGCCACGTTCGACCTCCCGATCCGCGGAGGTCAGCGTCTTCATGACGGGCCGAATCGGACGACGGGAGACCGGCGCCGAGGTCGGAGCGCTTGCCATCACCGCCTCACGAATCTGGGTCGCCCGATATAAATAGACGCTAAAAGAGTGGTTATTGTCGGTGGAGCCGGCCGTCATCGACCTTCCACCCCGGCGGACCGGTGGCGGGCCGTCAATCGTAGCCCCACGAACGTAACCGTCGGCTGATCTCGGTCGGCATGGTCTCCCGCCCGGCGACCGAGGAGGCCGGCTTGGTCCCGGTCGTTTCGTAGGCGCCAAAGAACTCGGCGCGGAGAGCGGCCCCTTCCGTCGGCTCCCAGACCCTGGGCGCCCGGTGGTCCGGGTCTTCCGGCCCGCGCCACTCGTACAACCGCCCGGTCCTGGTGTCGAGGATGACCTTCTGGTCGTCGCGGTACCCGGCGAGCAGCCGATGGTTCCAGAGCTCCTGCGACCGGACGCCACGAAGGGATCGGTTCGGGTCGGAGGCGGGAGCGCCCTCGCAGTAGACGATCGGCCCCGCGGGCGCACTGACCCCGAACGGCACGGGCGCGCGACCGGTGTCGTCGTACGGTGACCGGCCCGTGGCAGCCGCCTTGATCCACGACGGGAGGGCGCAGAGGCTCGTCCAACTCTGGACGACCGCCGGCACGGGCAGCTCCGGCGGAGGAGCGACCACGAGAGGCACCCGCGTGATCGAATCCGTGGCCCCACAGCCGTGGTAGACGTTCTGCCCCTCCCCGAACGACTGGCCGTGGTCCGCCGTGACGATGACCATCGTACGGTCTCGTTCCCCGGACTGCTCGAGGAGTCCGAGGAGGCGGCCGAGCTTCCGGTCGGCGACCTCGATCGACGCGTGGTACCCGTCGAGGAGGCTCTCCCAAGGGACGAGCCGCTGGAGGCCGTCGACGGCCAGGAGGAAGAACCTCGGCGTTCGGGCGTACCAACGCGCGAGTGGGCCAACGCGGCGGCCGTTGTCGACGGTCGGGTACGGCTCGTGAGCGTCGACGAAATTGAAGACCGAGAAGAACGGCCGCGACGGCGACCGTTGGGAGAGCCAGCCGCCGAACTCGTCCACCATCGCGTCGCCACAGACCTCCCGTTTGAAGGCGACCTCCTGCGGGTGGTTCGCCGCGTTCATCGGGACGATGAGCGGTGGAAGGCGCTCGACGAGCCGGCGTACCCGCGCCGAGTACAGCACGTTGGCGTGGCCAACCAGACGGTTGGTCATCGTCCGCTCCTCGTCGCTGATCCCGAGCCGACGCCCGGCCCGATGGTCAAACCCCTCCTCGAGGCCGTAGCCGCCGACGAGGTGGACCATCTCGGTGAACAGGGCGGTCTCGTACTGGCGGCGGTGCATCCAGGCGGCGATCGTCTCCAGCGGTGGCCGTCCGCGCTGAAAGGTGCGGACTCCGTGGACGTTCGGGTACACCCCGGTCAGGAACGACATGTGGGACGGAACGGTCCAGTTCGAGGGGGCGACGGCCCTCGGGAACCAGGTTCCTTCGTGGGCGAGGCGGTCGAGGGTCGGGGTGTGCGCGACCCGCTCTCCTCCTGATAGACCGATGCTCTTGGCCCGGGCGCAGTCCCAGATGACGAACAGGACGTTCGGAGGTCGGGCGGCGACGGGACTCGACCCGCGGGAGCTCGTCCCGCCAGGATCGTCGGTTCGAGGGGGAGTGGCCGCGGTCGCGTTCATACCTGCAAGATCACCCACTCCGGATTGTTGTATACGGACTGGAAACCGAACGTCGACTCGTAGTAGGTCACCTGGTAGGGCGCCGTGGAGCTGTTCGGCCAGAGCAGGAAGTGGATGTTCTGGCTCTGGAGGAACTGGGCGGTCCCGAACGCGGTAGGGAACGCCTTCGTGGGATTGCTCGTCCCGTCCGTCGTGGCGGTGATCGTCAGCGTGAACGGTTGGGACGGGTTCGGATTGGGGAATTCGGCCCGAACCCCATACGAACCCTGGAACCCTCCGAACCGCTCCGAAGAGGGGCGGAGGGAGAAGCCCACCTGGGTCGTGAGCACGGCCGGGTACGGGTATTCGCCGAGCTGTCCCGTCACGACCCAGGTGAGACCGCTCGGGGTCGTCGACAGGTTGAGGAGCCTGTCGCGGGCGAGCATGGCGCTCGTCGGCGGTGGGCCGGCGAGCTCGAGGACGAGCGACCGGACCTGGGCTCCGGGCTTGGGTTGGACCTGGAACTGGACCGCGGCCGAACCACCGGCGCCCGGCGCAGCGGTCTCCGTCACCGTCCCGGCCCCGGTGGCGTAGACGATGGTCCCGTGCCCCGGCGGCGCCGCGTCCACGCTCAGCGCGGGCGCGGGGGTAGGGAGCACGGAGTAGAGCCCCGAGTAGCTGGGCGTCGTCGCGTTGAGGGCGACGGCGCCGGGGAGCAGGCGGAACACCGGGAAGGCGATCCCTTGGTCGTTCGCGGTGTACATCGGCGCTTGGCCGTACAGCGTCGTGGAGAACCCGGAGTAGGAGAGCACCACCTGCCCGTTCGAGACGGCGTACTCCGAGTTCAAGGCCCAGTAGCTTTCCTCGGAATTGACGATCTGGAACGGGTCGAACAGGAGCCAGACCGGCCCGTTGTCGAACGCCTGCCGGTTCGCGAGCGCCTCGGTCCAACGGGCGTCGGTCGCCGGAGTGAGCACGTTGCCGGGCGTGGGGGAGCGGTCGAGCCAGGTGGCAGCGGCGACAAACGCCGCGTCGTGGCTGGCCCCGGCACCGCTCGTCTCGGCCCGCTGAGCGACCGGTATCGTCACCCCGACGAACACGAAGAACACGACGAGCGCGACCGCCGCGGCCGCGAGCGGCTCGGCGTCGGACCGGCTGTGACGAAACCAGCGGGGGGGTTGCAGGGCCGGCGGCGGGTCGGAGGCGGCTCGGGGCGCGGACGCTCGCCGCTCGCCGAGAAGTGGGCGGATCGCAGCTCGCTCGAGGGCCAGGGTCAGGAGCAGCAGGAATGGCAAGGGGAGGAAGTAGAGGAACCGTTCGTAGTCGGTGTCCACCTTCAGGAGGTAGCCGATCGCGGGCAACGTCGCCGTGGCGGAGAGCCACCCGGAGGCGACGAGCAAGCGGGAGTCGACGCGGTCCGGCCAGCGCGTGCGGACGGCGAAGAGGCCGCACAACAGGCCGACCGGTACGGCGAGGAGGAGCAGGACGGTGAACAGCGCTCCGAGGACGACCGGAGGACCCGCGGGCAGGAACATCGGGGAGCCGCCGAGAGGAACGAACAGCTCGCCGATCTCGTCGATATGGTACGCCGATGGGTTGCCGAAGAAGTAGTTCGGGTGCGAAATCCCGAGGTGGCTCGTGAGATTGTTGTAGCCGACGACGAGGGCGACGAGGGCGGTGATCCCGATCAGGTTGCGCTTGTCGACGAGGAACCGCAAGGGGAGCTTTTCGAAGGCGAGGAGGAACAACGTCGCGATGCCGAGCACACCCAGGAGGACGAAGAACGTGAGGTCATGGGCGAAGAACGTCGCGCCGACCGCCGCGAAGAACAGGGCGGCGTCGCGGGTCTGACGCCCGCGCGCGTAGAGGAGGAAGAAGATCATCGACTCGTTGAGAAAGATGAACCCCAGGAAGTTCGGATATCCGCCCCAGAAGAGCATCCGGAAGGTCGTGCCTGCGAAGACCGCAAGGCCGACGAGAAGAACCTGGAGCGTACCCGAGAACAGGAACCGCCGCGCGAGATGGATCACCGTGAGGCCGTACAGCACTAGGAGCGCTGCGGCCGTGATCGTCGCCGCCGCCGGCGGGCTCCCCGTGAGGAGGACCAACCCGCCGAGGAACGGGAAGAGCAACGGGGAGTAGAAGAACGGCCGGTCGGCCGGGTCGGGTGCTTGTGGTCGTCCGACGTACCCGTACGAGATCGACAACCAGTGGCCCGGGTCGACGCCCGGGGGCAGCGGTGCCCGCAGGAACTCGAACACCAAGAGTGCCGTCGCGGCTGCGACGATGGCCGACATCGGGAGAAGGTACCACCGGCTCGCCGCCCCACGGGTCCGCGGTCGATCACGCAGCACCGGGGCAGGTCCCGAGGACGGGAGAGCCTTCGCGTCGAGCGGCCCCTGAGCCACGAGCGTCGACGAGACGACGGGGTGGGGGGGTGCTTCTCCGGCGAGGGGCGCTGACGTTGGTCGCACCGACGGGCGTGGAGCCGAGGGGTTCGAGGATCCGGATACGGGCACGATAGAATTTCCTCCCTCCGTAGGCCCCTGTGCGGTGTGCGCGCTGACGATTCCTACGGGCCGCGAAGAAAATTCTCTCCGTGGTGAGATTGATAGGAAATATTGCAGAAGGCGAATCGGGCCTCGGCCGCGCGCGGGACTGCGTACTGCTCCTTTCCGGGCTGCGATGCCGGCCCTGGGGATCGAACTCACCGGTCCGCGCCTACGGGAAGCCCGGATGGAGAAGGCAGAGCCGGGTTCAACCCACGTAAGGGCGAGTCTGACCCAAGCACGTTAGCCCCGCTTCCCGAGACCGCAGTCACCAGGACCTCCCAAGCAATGGGGGGTCTCAGGCACCACCGGTAAGGGTCCGCGCCTCGCGAGCGGCGAGGGCGGAGCCGAGGTAGGCTCCGTAGAACGGAACGAACAGGCCCGACTCCCCGCCGTCGTTGCGGGCCCGTCTTGAGACGAGGGAAACGACGGTCACCACGCCATGATGTTCCACCCGTGACGTAGGTAGGGGAGTTCGGTCGCAGACCGTAGGGGCGCTTCCCCTGGCTTCTCCGGACGGGGCCGACCTCCGGCCGGAGCGAAGGTAGGTTCTCGATTCGGGACGCGCAGTGATCCAAACGTAGAACTCGAGCTCGGACCCGGTTTGGGCCGGCGGCGACAGCCCTCCACCTCTCGTAGGCTGCGACATCTGGTGCGCCATGCGACGTCAGCCGGGAGGGGGTCCAAAGAGTTGACGATAGAGAATCGTCAGGTCGTATCTCATCGGTGCGGGTAGCTCGCTGTGGCGACCCCTCGGTGGGCAGTTGGGCTCCCGACTCGGGCTGTTGCTTCGTCCGCTCTGTGGAGGGTCGCTCGTGACGGGTCCGTCGGACGTGCCGCGCCCGGACAGAAAGAGGGCCAAGCTCCGCGGCACTCCCTGACCAGTCGATTATGAGGTAACATGAAGTCAAGAGTTTCTTTACGGAATCAACCGACTAATGATGCATACATCACTCGCCCTGCCTGCGTTGACATAGGGTTATCCATGAATTACGGTAGACCTTTAAAGTCGAAATCGATGTTTTTCCTCGATGCGAGGGGACGAAGCGGTACGGGTTCGCCCGGACGCGCCTCCCGGACCTCGGGTGAATCCCGAAGGAGGCTCCGACGGAGGCGACGCCCAGCTCACGCCCCGCCCCCCCGGGTCGTCGCGGCGCTCCGCGCCGTCCTCGATCCCCTCGCTTCTTCCCAACGCGTCGGCATCCCGCCTGGTGCTGCTTCCCACGTTGAACGAGGAGCAGGGGCTGGCCTACACGCTTTCCGAACTACGGGGGGTTGACTTCCGCGCGCCGGAGAGCGCCCCCTCGATCCTCGTCATCGACGGCGGCTCGACCGACGGCACTCTCGCCGTGGCCCGGGACCGGCGGGTCCCGGTGCTGCAGCAGAGGAGCCGGGGGAAGGGCGCGGCCGTGCGCGAGGGCCTCGCGTTTGCCCGCGCGCAGGGATTCGCCCACGTCGCGCTCCTCGACGCCGACGGGACCTACCCCGTCGATAGCCTACCGGGGGTGTTCGACCTGCTCGAAAGCGGGGTCGACTTGGTCGTCGGCGTGCGGCGACCGGATCGCCCCCCCGTCGGCCGACCTCGAGAGCTGCTCCACCGTCTCGGCAACAGCCTGCTCAACTTCGCCGCTGGCGAGTTCACCCAGCGACCCGTCTTGGACATCTGCAGCGGATTCTGGGCGATCGGGCTGGAGCGGCTCGAGGAGCTAGCGCTCGAATCGAACGGATTCGAGATCGAGTCCGAGCTGTTCATCAAGGCGTTCCGACGCCAGTGGCGCGTGGTCCAGCTGCCGGTGACCTACCGCCCGCGTATCGGGGAGGCGAAGCTCCACACCGTCCGCGACGGCTCACGGATCCTGCTCTCGATCCTTCGGTACGCGCGAAGCAGTTCGCCCGGCTCGGGCGTGCTTTCGCGGTACGGTCGTCCGTCGAGCCCCCTTGCCGCGATGCTGATCGGGCTCCAGCCCGAACGGGTGGTGCTCCTGGCGGCGCCCGAACGGTTCGAGGAGGCCGGTCGGACGGCCGAGCGGCTCCGCGCGGCGATCCCGAAGGCCGACATTGCCACGGCTGCGGTCCCGGCGGCCGGACCCCACCCCTGGGACCCGGAGCTGCTCTCGGGAGCGACGGCCCCTTTCACGACGGTCCAGCCCCCCATCGAGGTGTTGCTGCCCCCGCCGCTGGAGGGCGGGTACCGAGAATTCCTCATCGAGATCCCCCGAACGAAGCGGTTCGTTCGACTTTGCGAGCCGTCGGGCGCGGTGGACGCGGAAGTCTCGCCGGCCCAGGTCGGACATCGCCCGTCCCCTCAGTTCCGGCGCGAACGGCTGCCGGTCGGGGCGGTCACGGCGTGGTTCATCCTCAGCTCCTCGTTCGAGCCGTCCTGGCGACAACGCGAACTCGCTCTCCTCGCGGCCAACGCCGGCCCCGCCCGGGTCGGAGTCTTCCGCAGTACCGCGCGCCGACCCTTGGGCCTGACCACGCTGGTCCCGGCCCTCGAGCTGCGTGTCGGGAGAGCGCGTCGCCGCGGGGACCTGTGAGGTCAGATGAGCCGAAGTAACCGTGCGGCAGAAGCGCCGATCGACGGGATGCTCGTCCGTCGTCGCGACCCTCGAAACGACCTTCGAGCGATCTACGTCGACGGCTGGGTGATCCTCCGAGACTCCGGGACCGAGCTCCGCCGGCGGGTCTTCGCCGAGAGTTGGAACCCGGCGCGGGCGCAGGCGATCCTCGACCTTGGGGACTTTCCCGTTCCACGACAGCCGGCCGATCGGCCGCCGGCCGCCCGGACGAGCGCTCCGTCCGCTTAGGTGGTTGTGGCGACCCGCTCAAACGAGGGACCTTCCGTCGCCGGTGTCGAGTCCCAGGCGAGGACGCAGAGCGACCGGATCCAGGGACGGTGCCCGGTGGCGTGGGCGACGCTCTCGTTCGTGGCCGCCGCGCTCGCACGCAAGAGTCACCGACCGGAACGAGCACGATGCTGAGGCGTCGCGCCCTTCGAAGTCGTCGCGGCGTCCTGGGAACACCGGAAAGCCGGCGCGAGCTTCACGAGCCGGCCGACCTGACGGGAGCTGAAGTCCTACTCCCCGCCCCGACGTGTTTCTGGCTCACCTCCGAATCCCTGGAATGTTTCGACCGCGTCGCGCCGGAGCTGCAGCGGGAGCTCGCAGGCGCGATGGCGGAGCTCAGCGGCGTCCCCGGCGGGGCAGCGAGCTCGGGACACGACCATTGTTCCGGTTGCCCGGTACGCCAAGGGGAGGTCGCCGCGCTCGCCGTGACCGCAGGTGCCCTCGTCCGATCGGGGACCTCGGTGCTGGTCACCTACCGTCTCGCCGGAGCCGCCGAGCGGGGCGTCGCACGAGGGGTGGTAGGGTCGATCGTGGAGATCTCGCTCGACGGCAGCGAGGTACCAGCGGCCCCGGCGCAAGTCCCGGTCATCTACCGCGCCGTCGCCAACGGCGCCCTTGTGGAGCGCACTCTCCTCGAAACCGACCCAGAACCGGCCGGTCGTCCCGAGGTGCTCGTCGACGGACGTCGGGGACCGCCGGCGATGGTGGCGGCCGGAATCGTGGACGTGCTCGCCCGAGCCGGGTGGCTCCAGCGGCCTTCCGAGAGCGGCGAGCCGGTGACGAGCGCGGCCAGGACCCGGTGACGGGGCCGCCGGTTTCGCGACGGCGGTCACCGAACGAGTCAGTTCTTCGCTTCAGCGCGAGGGATCAGAGGCCGTTCGAGGACGGCGGGTGGGGCGCACCGTCGTCCCGCGGTCCCGCTGCTCCCAGAGCACGTCGAAATCGATCCGGTCGTCAACTCCTGGGGGGACCCACGGCGAGGCGGGCGGCACCGTTCCTGCCGCCCCACTCTCGGCGGGCACGGCGGCGATCGGCAGGCCGCTCGGGGGGGGCGGAATCTCGGGCGCCATGCCCGGTGGAAGCGTCCGATCGCGATTCCGATGGGAACCACGTCGCCGGGGGATGGCGAAGAGAAGGAGGAGGAGCACGCTCGCCAGGACCGCGCCGGCGACCAGCCAGCTAGCGGCGGGGCTGAAGAGGATCGTCCCGACGTGGGAGGCGTGGCCGCCGGAGGGCGGCAGGGGGTGCGACGGGCCCGTGCCGTTTCCGCTTCGGTTACCGGAACCCGAGCCATTCCCCGAGCCGTTGCCCGAGCCGTTGCCGCTTCCGCCCCCCGAGCCTCCCCCGCCCCCTCCGCCCGAGCCACCCCCGCCTCCTCCTCCCCCTCCGCTGGGGGAGGTGACCGAGACGGCGGCCGTCCCGCTCCCCTGTTCCCCGAGGAAGTCGGTCGCGGTGCACCGGGCAGTGAAATTGCCGGCCGACGGGTACACGTGGCTGGCCACTGCGCTGTGGGCCGTCGCGCCGTCCCCGAAACTCCAGAGGAAAGTGTAGGGCGCCACGCCCCCGCTCGCGGAGCAGCTGAAGTTCTCCGCATGGCCCGTGAGGATCGTCGGCGACGCGGCGGTCGCCGTCACTTGGACCGGCAACGGAGTGCTGGCCGAAGAGGGGGAGGAGGTGGAGTTCGTCATCGGGCCGTTCGTTCCGCAGTTGGAGGCGCCGGCGCACCGGTCCGTGGTCTGAACGGTGAAGAGGTAGGAGCTGCCGGGCACCAGGGAAGTCGCGGTGAAGCTGCGGTTCGCGACCGACGTGATGGTCGCGAGCGGGAGGCTGGCGCCCCCCCCGAGCGAGGCGAGGACGGTGTACGTGACGAACGCCACTCCCGTGCCGTACTGCGCGCCGTTGGTCCAGCTCAGCCGCGCGGAGCTCGGTCCCGAGAGGCTCGCCGTCAGGTGCGCGGGGAACGGCTGAGTCACGTTCAGCGCGTTGGAGGTCGACGTGAGCCCAAGGGTGTTGTACTCCACGACGCGCCAACTGTAGGTATTCGAGGGAACGAGGCCATCGTGGAAGTACGCGACGTCGCTCACCAGCGGCAACGTCGCGATCGTGCTCCAAGGGCCGCTCGTCCCGGCCGACGATAGGTCGACGTCGTAGTAGCTGAACAGTAGGTCGGTGCTCGCGGGCCAGGCCAGCGTGACCGCGCGAGGGGACTTGCCGACGACATGGAGCCCACCGAACGATGCGAACGGCGACACCGAACTCTTCGACGGGAGAAGCCCCGCGTGCCCTCGCGTACTGTCGAGAAGGACCCACCCTAGACCGGCGGAAGCGACGAGCAGGGCCCCGACGAGAGCGAACGCCCATCGCCTGCGGCGGCTTCGGTCGGCGTGCCGGCGCCTCGCAGGAGTCCCTCGAGCCATCGATTCTCGTCTGAGTACGGCACGCTCCGCTTTACAAACCGTCTGTATGCGACCGAGAACGAACTATCGCCTCTCGAGGGGACGCGCACGCATACGTACCACGAGGGTGGACGCTCCGCGGTCCGCTTCAGAGAGTGCCCGGAGCGTTCGCGCCCGGGACGGGGCCGAGCGAAATCCTCGTCGTGGGCTGCGGAGTAGCTGCGCGATCTCGCGGTGGGAGAACTCCGCCTAGCACAGGCCGAACCGGACAGGGCTGCGCAGGCGCTGTTTCGAGGGACCAGACGGGCGAACGAAAATTACGACGTAACTTTGTAATGGTCTAATAGGAGTCTAACTACCTTACTTCTCAGTAAGGTGGTTGCCCGGCGCCGACGCGGTGCCGGTGCAGCCCAGCGTAATGCAAAGTCCATTAGCGAGGCCGAACCCTGCCGCCAAGTCGCTCTCACTCCGGCGGGTCTGCGCGGTCGCCGTCCTCCTGACCGTCGGCATGGCCGGGCTCTCCGCCCTGATTCTGATCTCCCCCCACCCGGTGCGCGTGATCCCCCTCGGAGGGACGAACGCCGGTGCGGGCGCGTCGGGGACGAGCATCGGCGGTACCCTCCTCGGCGGCCGGAGCGTCGGCTCGGTGCCGGCCGACTTCTGGTCGCTCGTCGCACAGACCGCGAGCCGTCAGGGATTCCTCACGAACCCCGACGTAGGCCAGTTCGTCAATGCGAGCCCGTTCGGCTGGTTCCGCTACGGGCAGCAGAACGACCAGTGCAACATCAGCTCGAACCAGATGTACGGCGACAACGGCCAGGTCGTGAGCGGCTGCGGCTTTGACCTAAGCTCGTTCAAGGACTGGTGTGCCTCGCGCGCCGCCGGCTGCCACACCTTCCTCGACCTCCCCGGTGAGAACAACAACAGCGTGGAGGACGCGGTGATCGCCAAGTGGATCGTCCACACGGTCGGCTTCCAGCCGGACTACTGGTCGATCGGCAACGAGCCCCAGCTCTGGAAGCACTACGGCAAGCCGTGGGGCCAGTGGGCGACGACCGACCACCGCGCCCCCACGCCGCTGGCGTACGCCTTCGACGTGAAAGCGGCGATCGCTGCGGTGAAGAAGGTCGACCCCGGGGCGAAGTTCATCGGCATCCAGGCCGACTGCGAATGTTCGCCGACCTGGTTCAAGGCCATCGTCCAGGTCAACGGCCCGAACCTCTCCGCGATCGCGTACCACACCTACCCGTCGACCTACCTCCAAACGTCAGAGACGCTGGCGCAGTACTACGCCCCGCTCGCGAGCACCTCTAACATCACGACGAGCTACGCGACGGTCCGCGCGGACATCGCCGGGAAGTGCGGGGGGTGCGCGACCCTACCGATCTTCGTGGGCGAGTTCAACAGCGGGCCGGGCTGGTCCCCGTCGAACTGGGGCGGGAGCTACGCGAACGCGGTATTCCTCGCGGCGTCGACGATCCAGGCGCTCGAGGCCCGTGTCGCAATGCTCTCGATCTTCAATCTGCAGACCTACTCGACGACGAGCTACGGATACTCGCTCATGAACGGTTCGAGTGCCTTGGCCCCGCCGGGAGTTCTCTATACCAGCGTCCTTCGTCACCTGGTCGGCGGGACCATCGAGACCGCGCCGATCAAGACCACGCTCGGTAACGTCTGGGCCCTGCGCGAGGTCAACGGGCTGAAGGAGAGCCTGTTCGTCGTCAATGCCAACCTCGGCCATCCGCTGTCGCTTTCCCTGGGCACCATACTCCCCCTCCTGATCCCGGCAACCAGCTACTCGTGGGGACCTGGTCAGAGTACGCCGACCGCGGCCTCGGGTTTGAGCTCGTCGAGCGTGAAGGTCCCGTCGCAGGGGATCTTGCTCCTGAACCTTGCCCTGCCGGTCGCCGCGCCCAACAGCACGTTCAACGTTTCATCGATCGCCGGAGCGGCCGAAGTCCCCGTGCAGTTGCAGCCGAGTTCGGCCGGAGCGCCGGAGGGTCAGGTTTTCGCCGCGCTCTCGCCGGTGGCGGTGGCGCTCGCGCGCGGTCGAGCGACGCCGGCCGCGACTCCTTAGGCCCAGCGCACGGCGGGGACCACCGCTCGGACGCCGACCCGCGCCGGCCATCGGAAGGACCTACCCGAAAAAAGCGAATCGACGAAGTATAAGACCGATCGGCGCCGGAGATACTCCGACGAGCCATGACTCACTCTCCAAGGGGGTTGAAACGTGAACCAATGGACCCGAATCGTCTTGGGCCTTGCGATCGCCCTGGGGATGCTGGCGACGGGATTCGTCTCGGCCGCCACTCCGCACCCGACGACCGATAATCCAGCAGGCGCCACTCCGTCCGGCGAGCTGACGGCGACAACGCCCGCGCGCTTCGCGAGCTCGATCCACCACGTCGTGCTCGTCCTGCTGGAGAACGCGGAAGCGTCGACGGTCCTGAAACACGGGCCGTACGAGGAGTCGCTCTCGGACAACTACGCGTACGCTTCGCTCGACTACGCGATCTGCCACCCGTCGGCGCCAAACTACCTCGCGCTCACGAGCGGGGGCACGTTCACGCAGTGCGGCTCGGACGCGCACCACCTTTACTCCGGCTCGAACATCGGCGACCTCCTCGCTGCGAAGAAGGAGAGCTGGGCCTCGTTCTCCCAGAGCATGCCGAAGGCGTGCGACACGACCGACAGTTACCCGTACGCCGTCAAGCACAACCCGCTCGTCTTCTACTCGGACATCCAGAAGAACAAGTCGCGGTGCGACGCGCACGACCTGACCTGGGCCTCGTGGACGGCGGACGTGAAGGCCGGGAGCATCCCGAACTTTGCGTTCATCACGCCGAACCTGAAGAACGACGGGCACGACACGGGGGTCGCGTACGCCGACACCTGGCTCAAAGGGTGGCTCACGCCGCTCCTCAAGACGACCTGGGCGCGGAACACGGTGTTCCTGATCACCTACGACGAGGGCTCTACGAACGCCGGCTACGGCCACTTCGCGGGGGGTCACGTGTTCCTGGTCGCGGTCAGCCCGTACAGTCCGGTCGCAGGGCTCATCGCCTCGAATTCGAGCCACTACAGCGTCCTCACGACGATCGAGTGGTTGCTCGGGCTGGGGTCGAACGGTCGCAACGACAAGGCGTCGCTGAACCCGCCGCTGCAGGAGATGTTCTCGTTCGCCTAAGGGAGGAGGGGGCGGGGCGCGGAGGAGGGCGCGACAGGCACTCCGCTCTCCCTCCCCGAACCGGGACGGCGAGCCCGGGGCCCGGAGAGCGAACCCTCATAGGAGAGAACGGTCCCCCGCGCCCGTGGGCCGCAACCCCGGCGTCGAACACCCCTTACTCCGACGCTCTGCGAGAGTGGCGTTCGTCACCGATTCGGAGTCCCCTCGTGGAACCCCCGACGATGCGCTCGCGGTCGAGGAGCTCGCTCGCCGGCAGGTCACCGTCGTGCCGGCGGTGTGGGACGCGGAAGGCGTTGAGTGGTCGGGTTTTGACCTGATCGTCATTCGCTCGCCGTGGGATTACCCCACGAAACGCGATCGGTTTCTGGCGTGGGTCGACCGGGCCAGCCGCTCGGCGCCGCTCTGGAACCCGCCAGCGATGGTCGCCTGGAACTCCCACAAGGGCTACCTCCTCGACCTCGCCCGGCGGGGGACGGCCATCGTGCCCACGGTCCTCCTGGCGCGCGGCGTCGACACGACTTTGGACGAGGTCCGCAAGCGCCAGGGGTGGGCCGAGGTGGTCGTCAAGCCGGCGGTCAGCTCGAGCTCGAAGGGGTTGCTACGAAGCGGACCCGACGATGCCGGCGCGGGTCAGCGCCATCTCCAGGCCCTCCTTGGATCGGGGGATGTGCTGGTCCAACCGTACGTGGCCCCGGCTCGGGAGCGCGGCGAACGTTCGCTCGTCTTCTTCAACGGCCGCTTCGCGTTCGCCGTCGACTACGCGTACGTTCTCGAGAACGACCCACGAAGGCCGACGCCGGCCCACCCTTCGGCGGGTGAGGTCCGCGCCGCCGTAGGGATTCTGCAGCAGCTCGATGCCGTTCCCCTCTACGCGCGCGTCGACTTCCTTCCGTCCCCGATCGGCGGCTGGTGGTTGGGCGAGCTTGAGCTGATCGAGCCCGAGCTGCTCCTACGCGGCCACCCGGAGGCGGCGACAAAGTTCGCGGACGCGGTCGTCGAGAAGTTGGAGCCCGCGGCGGGTCCCTGGGCCGGTCGGTAGGATTTTCTCCCCCCTCGATTTACCCTTGCTTCCCGATGACGCGGCGCGACTCCCCCGCCCCCGAAGTCGACCGGACGATCGCCGAGCTAGCTCCGCCGATGCGGACCATCGCGCAAGCCCTCCAATCGAAGATCCGCCGGACGGCCCCCGAGCTTCGAGAGACGCTCATGTGGCAGAACCCGGTCTGGAGGGGGCGAAAGCCGGTCCTCTGTCTGATGCTCTACGACGACCACGTGAACCTCGGGCTGTTCCACGGCGCGAAGCTGACGACCAAGTACCGACGTCTCGAGGGCACGGGGAAAGGGATGCGCCACATGAAGGTCCGCTCGGTGGACGAGGCGAAGGACCCGACGCTCGCGGGGTTGATCCGCGACGCCGTCAAACTGGACGAGCTCGGACCGTAGGCGGATCCCGGGGACGCACGACCTCGATCCGGTCGCCGACGCGGACGGAGCCTTCCCGTAGGACCCGACCGTACCACCCTCGCCGGCCCAAGGTCGCGCGGAGGAACGCCGGGCCTCGTTCCGAACCGACATACGGTAGCCCGAACAGGTTCCGGCATGGGTCGCAGCTCCGGCGGATCTCGATCTCGACCTCGCCCGCGGCCAGCCGGGCCCCAGGGCCGAGCGAGTCGACCGGGAGTCCTCGTACGGTGAGGTTCTCCCCCAGGTCCCCCGGCTTCACCGGCCAGCCGTCCCGGTTCAGCTCCTCGAGGGTCTCCGCAGTGAGCAGGAGCACTGCGCTATCGAGGTCGCCGTGCAGCTCCTGTTGCCGATAGTGGTTGTAGTCGCCGTCGAGCCCCGGGGCCCGGACGGTGGCGTACGCGACCGACGGTTTAGGGAGGCCGGTCTCGTTCGGCACGTCTCCCTTCACCCCGATCCGTTCTACGGTCCCGGTCACAAGGGTCGGTAGCGTCCCCCCTTCTTCCCGATTCCCTCCCCTCGGGGCCCCGGCTCGGCGACCTTGGAACCAGGCCCTCCCGGGCGCGAGTCCCTCCGTCAGAACTTGGCAATGCTTCCGGTCGCGAGCGCCCGGCGCTCAAAGATCTTCCACAGGAGGATCGCGATCCCGTAGCTGACGAGTCCCGCGAGGGCCAACGCGCCCCAGAGGCCTAGCAACACTCCGAGCGGGGCTCCCGCGAGGGAGCCGCGCACGGCCGAGACGGCGTACGTGAGCGGCAGGGCGTACCCAACGTACTGCAAGGGGACCGGGAGATTGGAGACCGGGAAGTTGGTCCCGGAGACGAGCAGCCCGAGGAAGAGGAAGATGTTGCCGAGGACGATCGAGGTGCGGAGGTACAGGGCGACGCCGCCGAGGAGGAGGCCGAAACCGACCATCGAGAAGGCGGCCAGGACGACGGAGACCGCCACCGGAGCAGCTGCCCCAGGTGCGAACGGGGCGCCGAAGACGAACACCGCGTAGAGGAGTCCGACCGCGACCGTGGCCAGGGAGACGAGGATCGGGATCAGGCCCCGCCCAAAGTACAGCGCGAATCGGTTCGTCGGGGAGACGAGCAGGTGCTCCATCGTCCCGTTGTTCTTCTCCGAGTCGGTCGTCTGACAGACCGAGAAGATCGACGAGTAGGTGACGGTGGCGACGGCGTTGCCGACGGCGACGTAGGCGACCGAATTGCCGGCGCCCGGGGCGAGGTTCGCCACGAAGGCGAAGAAGAGCATCTGGGTGAACGGGATGATGAACACCGTCCCGAGGACGAAGTCGAGGCGCATGAAACCGAGGCTCGTCCGGGGGGCGAAGATCGCGTTGACCCACAACGTGCGCCAGAACGACGGATGGTTCTCTCCCGCACGTAGGGAGGCGAGCGCGGTCCCCATCTCACCACTCCGAGAGATTGCCGGTCTCTAGGACGTGCTTCTCCACCCGGTGAAAGACAGTCCCTGCGACGGCGAGATAGACGGCGGTCGTGGCGACCGCCCCGGCGAGGTCCCCCCAAAGCCCCCAACCGAACCCCACGTAGCCCGGAACGCTGACGTACCGGAGCGCGTCGACCGCCCAGGTCGGGGGGAACGCGAGGGAGATCGGGTTGGTCCAGAACGGCAGGAGGATCACCGGGAACATGCAGCCCGTGCCGACGTAGAACGCGAACTCTCCGACGTTCTGGACGAATCCCGCGTACCGGGTGTACACGTACCACGCGGCGAAGACGATGCCCACCGAAGCGAGGGTGACGATGACGAAGATGAACATCGCGAGGAAGCCCAGCGGGTTCGGCACGCTGAGCGGATGCCCGTACGACGCGAGCACCACGACGTACACGATCGCACCTCCGATCAGGCCCGAGACCGTGTTCCAGACGACGCGGCCCAGGACGACCCAGAGGTACGGGGTCGGCGCCGAGAGGGTCGGCTCCAAGGTGCCCAGCTCCCGGTCTTGGCCGGTCGCCCATCCGCTCCCGTAGAGCGTCTGGCCCCACATGCTCATCATCCCGGCGCCAAGGATCGCGTAGAGCGCGAAGTTCGGTCCCGACCCGCGGAACAGTTCGTAGGAGACCAGGCCGAACACCACGGGCGCGATCATGCTCGGGACGAGCCACTGCGGGTCGGCGAGGAACTGGAGGACCGCGAGCCGGATCGAAGCGAGCAGCGTTCGGCCCCGGGAGCCGCCGCCGGGCGTCATCAGCTCGCCTCCTCTTCAACGAGGTCGAGATAGATGTCCTCGAGGCTGGTCCGCCTCTCGCGGATCGTCAGCTCGGGGTGTCCCGGCAGACGTTGCTCGAGGTCGGTGGGGAGCAGCTCGCTCGTTCGGACACGGAGCGTCAGCCGGAGGCGCGGTCCGAACTCCTCCGCCATGACGCGCGAGACCCCAGGCATCCCCTTGATCCGCGTAATCTCCGCGTCCTCGAAGCCATACGCCTCGAGCTCCAACGTCCGGTCACCGCCCACCAGTCGGCGGAGCCCGGCGACCGTATCGCGGGCGACGATCCGTCCTTTGGAAAGTACGGCAATCTGGCGGCAGAGCTCCTCCGCCTCGAACATGTAGTGGGTGGTCAGGAAGATCGTCACGCCCTCGGCGACTAGGCCCCGGATGAGCTTGCGCGTTTCGCGAGCGCTCTTGGGGTCGAGGCCGATCGTCGGCTCGTCCAGGAAAAGGACCTGGGGCCGGTGGAGGATCCCGCGGGCGATGTGCAGCTTTTGCTTCATGCCTCGGGAGTACTCCTCGACCCGTCGGTCGGCGGAGTCCGCAAGTCCGACCCGAGCGAGCACCTCGTCGATGCGAGAGGCTCGTTGGGGCAGGGGTACCCCGTACAGGTCGGCGAAGTACCTCAGGTTCTCGCGCGCGCTGATCCGATTGTAGAGTCCTCGCTCACCGCCGAGGACGAGCCCGATCTTGGGGCGCAGCGCGAGCGCGTCGGTCGCGACGTCGTGGCCCAGTACGAGCGCCTCGCCGGACGTCGGAAGCAGCAGCGTTGCCAGGATCTTGGTGAGCGTCGTCTTGCCCGCCCCGTTGGGCCCGAGGAGGCCGAAGATCTCGCCGGCCGGGACCTGGAGGTCGACACCCCGGAGCGCCTCGGTCGCGACGATCTCGTTGAACAGGAACCCTTTCCGGGATCGGAACGAACGGTGGACGTTGTGGGTCTCGATCGCAAAGCCGTTCGACATGGGCAGAGAGGCGCCGCGACTCCGGTACCCGTACTAATGGTTTCACCAAACGCACCAGGGGACATCACTTGAGGCGAGGTCCGGAAACGCTTCGGACCGCCCGAGCGTGCCTCGAGCCGCCGTGGGAGCGGTCCGGTACAACGACGGAGAGGGGACTTGTCCAACCGACCCCGAACCCGTGGCCCTTCTCCGCCGACTCACCGCGCGACCCACCAGGCCCGCCATCCCGGGTTATACATCGGGTTTGATAACCCCCGCCCGACTCCCGTCGCGGGACGGTACCTTCCCATGAAATCGTACATCCGAACGCTACGGAGCAAGCGAGCCGCGACCAGCGCCCTGGCCATGATCGTGATCTCGGTCGGGGCCATCGAGCTGCTGAGCGTCCTCCTCGCCGGCTCTTCGGCGTTCTCCGCTCCCCAGTCGGCCGTCGAATCTCGGGAGGTCCGCGCTCCCAGCGGGGCGGGGGGCGGCTCGGCGGCGATCTCCGCCGCGGAGCGGTCGTTAGGGGCCGGGTCCGGGCCTGCGGCCGGGGCCCCGATGAGCTGTCAGGGCACGGGCTCTTCGGGTGGGGCCGTGCGCTGCGGAGCGCCGGCCCCCGGCTCGCCCTCTATCTTCAACAGCGGGGTGGCTCCGACGTGGCGCCAGGTCGTGAACCCGGCCCCCTCCCCCCGATACGGTGCCTACATGGTGTACGATGCGAAGGACAGCTACGTCCTGCTCTTCGGCGGGGTCGTGAGTGGCGTGGTCGTCCACGACACCTGGACTTTCGCGGCGGGCCGTTGGACCCAACTCCATCCGGCGACGAGCCCGTCGGCCAGGTACCTCGGGGCCGTGGCGTACGATGCGGCTGACAAGTACGTCGTACTCTTCGGCGGGCGGACGGGCGCCGGCCCCGCCTTGGCCGAGACGTGGACGTTCGTCGGCGGAACGTGGACGAAGCTCACGCCTACGAAAAACCCCGGGAGCCTTTGGTTCGGGGCCGCTACCTACGATGCCAAAGATGGGTACGTCCTGTACTTCGGAGGCGAGACGAGCAATTTCGTGGTGCACAACGCCACGTGGAAGTTCTCGGCCGGTCAGTGGACCAACATCACCCCGGCGAAATCAATGCCCGGGCGCTCCTCATTCGTGCTGAGCTACGACGCCAAGGACGGGTACGCGGTCGCGTTCGGAGGATTCAACGGCTCGATGATCTTCGGCGACACATGGACGTTCGTCGGTGGGAAATGGACCCACTTCACGCCGGCGGGATCGCCGTCCGCCCGCTACGAGGCGGCGCTCGCCTACAGCGCCAAGGACGGGAAGCTGATGCTCTTTGGAGGAGCCTTCGGGACCTACCTCTCCGACACCTGGACGTTCACCGGCGGCGTGTGGACCAAGATCGGAACGGCGGGGCACCCGTCGAGCCGAATCTACGCGATGGCGGCCGACGGGACGTCGACGACGAACGTCGTCCTGTTCGGGGGGTACTCCCCCACGGTAGGCTACGAGGGGGACACCTGGACGTTTCACGGGCTCGTCTGGAGTCACGTGATCCCGCCCCAACCGGTGGACCGGTACGACACGATGATGACGTACGACGAAGCGGACGGGTACGTGCTTCTTTTCGGGGGACTGTCGGTCAACACAGCGAACCATCTCGGCGACACCTGGACCTTCCAGAGCGGGGTATGGACGAACCGCCACACCCTCACCTCCCCCCTGCCCCGCGACGGCGGCGCGATGGCGTACGACGCGGCCGACGGGTACGTCGTGCTGTTCGGGGGTTACTCCTCCGTCGCGGGATATTTCGCGGACACCTGGACGTACTCCGCCGGCGTCTGGTCGCAAATCCCGGGGGTGACCGGTCCCTACGCCCGGGTCTTTGCCGGCGTGGCGTACGATTGGGCGGACGGCTACGTCCTGATGTTCGGTGGCTACAACGGCACGGCCGGATACTTCAACGACACCTGGGCGTTCTCCGGGGGCACCTGGTCGGTCCCGACCGGGTCCTACGTCGGCGCGCCCTCTCCTCGGGTCGCCGGTGAAATGACCTACGACTCGGAGGACGGCTACGTCCTCCTCTTCTCCGGCCAGCAACCGTCGGGGGCGCTCTACCCCGATACGTGGACGTACCTCGCCGGGACCTGGACGAACCTCACCCCGTCCCTCTCGTCGTACCCTACGGGCCTCGCGTACGCGGGGATGGTGGACGACACGTACGACGGGTACGTTCTCCTGTACGGGGGCATCGACTCCTCCTCCGTCGTGCACGCCGCGACGTTCAGCTTCGTGGGAGGGGCCTGGACCCTGCTCACCCCGGCGTTCTTCCCGGGGGACGACTTCAGCCAAGGGATGGCGTTCGACCCGGTCACCGACCAGGTCGTGATGGAGAGCGGCGCGTACCTCACCGGGACTTGGGTCTACTAGGCCGCTCGCTCAGGTCGGTGCCGTTCGCTCCGGGGCCTCGGGGCCCCGGAGCACCAAGACCGGCGCTTCTAGCGAGCGCCGGGGGGCGGGCTGGCCCCGGAGTCCTCGGTCCACGCTTGGGCTGCCCCGGGAGGGGGCGACGCAGGGGGCGCGGTCCCGGTAGGAGGTGCGCTCGAGGGCCCCGGAGAATAGGGGGTCACCCCTCCGCTCGGCTTCTTCCGGCGCATCATCGCGATCGCCACGGCCGCGAGAAGGGCCGCGATGACGACGCCCGCGATCACGTAGTAGAGCAGGTTGTTGCTGCCTCCCGAGCCGGACGAGCTCGAGTGCGAGGGGGCGGCTTTGGTCGCCGCCGTCGACGGAGCGCTCGTGTGGGACGCTCCGACGGAGTTCCAGGCCACGACCTCTACGGTGAAGTTCGTGGACGGGTGGAGTCCGCTGAGGACCGCGCTCAGCGCGGTTCCCTCGCTCACCGAGGTCCACGTGGCACCGCCCGCGATCGTCCACTTGAGCGTGTAGTTGACCACCGCCGACCCCTGCGTGGAGCTCGGGGCGGCCCAGCTGACGTTGATCTGCGTGCTGTTGCCGGTGACGGCCGCCACTGCGGTCGGGGGGAACGGAACTCCGAGCGGAGTACCGTTCGCGCTCGCCGAGGCCGGGCTCGTGCCGGCCACGGTCGTCGCCGTGATGACGACGAAGTACTTCGTTCCGTCCGTCAGCCCCGAGTAGGTGTAGTTGGTCGTGGTCACCGACTGGTTCTGCCCCCAGGGCCCGGTCGCCGAGGTGCCGAGCGAGACCGTGAAGCCCGTGATCGGAACGGCGGAGCTCGGGGGTGTCCACGACGCCTTGAGGGTCGTGTTGCCGGCCGTCGCGGTCACGCCGGTCGGGGCGGACGGCGACGCGAGCGCCTGAAGCTCGAACATCGAGCCCCCGTAGTAGGTTGGTGCGAGGAACGTCTGGCTCGTCGGGTCGTACGCGATCGAGTAGGTCTCGGTACCCACGAGCGCGGCGGCGAGAAGGATGCCGGTCCCGGGGTCGACGAGCTCGACGCTCGCGGAAGAAACGCTCGTCAGCGCGAGAAGGCTGTCGGCGGAGTCTACGGCCAGCTGGAGGGGCGAGTACGAGCCCAAGGTGAGGGCCGAGAGTTCGACCGCGGTTCCGGTGTTGATCCGCGTGATGTTGTTGCTGTACTCGTTCGAGACGTAGAGGATCCCGGCCGCGTCGATCGCCAGGCTCACGGGGTTGCTTCCGGCGCCGAAGGTCGGCCCCTGGGTGAAGGTGATCCCGTTGACCGAGGAGACGTTGCCGGGGGTCGCGCAGTTGGCGAAATAGGCCAGATGGAGGACCGGGTTCACCGCTGCAGCGCAGGCGATGAGGCCCTTGACCATGACCGTCCCGAGTCGCGCGTGGGTCGTCGTCGACCAGACCGAGACGTTCTCATCGTTCTGCGCGACGAACAGCAGGTGGGCGGTCGTATCGATGGCGAGCGTGGTCGCGTTGACCCCGGCGCTGAGCGTCAGGCGGGTCTCCAGCGCGCCGGTGCTCGCATTGAACACGGCGACGTGGCCGACATGGAGCACCACGTACAAGGTATCGGTCGTCGGGTCGACGACGGCGACGTTGGAGGCGGTCCCGGGCGCGATGTTGTGCAGATAGTAGATCCACACCGCGGCCCCGGTCGATTCGGAGGTCGCCCGGATCGCGCCCTGATAGTAGTCCAGCGAGAAGGCGGTGTCGGTCGCCGGGTTCACCGCGATGCCGATCTGGAGGTACGGGAAGGAGGAGTAGGCGACGGCCGGCGTCAACGACGGGAGGTGGAAGGCGAAGGAACTGTTGTTCAGGACGCCGCTCGTAATGACGACGCCCGCGGGCTCGTCGAGCGCGAGGGAGTAGAACACGAAGCCGGTGGAGGCCTCCTGGTACTGGCCGTCCACGACCCCGGTGGCGGCGTTGACCGCCACGAGCGTCCGGCTGACGTTCGCGCCCTCGGCGATGAGGTCGTTGTGGGCCGCGTCGTAGACCATCTGGTAGACGTACGACGGGTCGTTCGGTAGCGTTCCCACGTACGCGTGGGTGCTCAGGTTGAACTCGAAGAAGACGGCGGTGTTCGAGCTGCTGTGGTTGCCGACGACGATCATCTCCGAGCTGGGATCGTAGGCGACGGCGTAGGTGTTCGCGAGGAGGGTGGGCACGGTCGGGACCGTCAGCGTCGCCGAGGGGGTGTCGGTAGAGGTGTTGTAGATGACCACGTTCGGACCACCGGTCGTCTGGACGAGTTCGCCGAGCTGCGGCACGGCGATGATCTCGCGGCCGCTGCAGGGCGTCGCGGGGCAAGCGATGTACGTCACGTGGTTCGTGGCGGCGTTGATCGCCATGAGAAGCCCGTCCGTGCTGTTCTCGAAGAAGACCTGGTTCGAGGAAGGGTCGAAGGCGCTGCCGTACGACGGTTGGAACGCCGCGTGCGGGGAGCCCAAGGTCGAGAGGTTCGCTTCCACGCTTAGCGTGGAGGCGTTCATCGCAAGGACCCAGCCGGTGGTGGTGGAGATCTCGGCCACGAACAGGGTGTTCGTCTTCGGGTCGACCGCGAGGGCGATCGGAAGGTCGGTGTAGACGTTGCCGACGACGGCCGCCTGTTCGACCTGGCCGGTCGACTCGGAAAACGCGGTCACGGTGGTGGCGAGGAAGTTGGCGGAGTACACGGTCTGGGTAGCCGTGTCGACGGCGACCGATTGAGCGAAGTTGGAGGCCCCGCTGGGCAGGCTCGTGTTGCCGACGAAGTACTTGCCATGGATTGGGCCGATCAGTGCGTCCGGGCGAGGGGCGGCGGGGGTCACCGTCGGGTGCACCAGGGCGTTCGCGGCCGCGGTGTGAGGCGAGATCGCGGGGTGAACGCCTCCCACCGTGGCCTGCGACGGAGCGACGATCGCCATCGAGGCGATCACCGCGGTCGCGAGGAGCATGGTTCCGAGGGCGGCGACGACGTTACGGCGCAATCGATTCTCGTTCGGCATTCGAATCAGGCTCCTTTCTGTGGAGCTCCCCTATATCGACCCTTCGCCGGAGTCAACGACCAGCCCGGCCCTCCTCGGTCCAGAAACCCCGTCGATACCGGTGGGGACACCTCCTCCGTCTTCGGCCGACGGGTCGCGAAAGCCACGGCTGGTCCGAAGGACCCTCCGCATGGTTCGGCCGCGCGAGAGCCCCCGGGTCGGAGGGGGCGTCCCGCCTCCACCCGGGGGCCGCGGGCGATCTACCGGACCCCTGGCGGGGGGGCGGGGTTCGCCTCTTCCGCCCACGGGGTAGCGCCCGGAGGCGGGGGCGGCGGGCTCGGCCCCCCGGGGGTCGTTGCGGCGGGTCCGGGCTGGTACGGCTGGACCCCGCTCGGTCTCTTGCGTCGCATCATCAGGAGCGCCAGCGCGGCGATCACCGCAGCGACGACGACGCCGGCGATCAGGTAGTAGAGCAGATTGTTGCCCGAGCTGCTCGTCGACTTCGACGGGGGTGCAGGGGGCGTCGCCTTCGTCTCCGCCGTCGCCTTAGCGCTCGCGTTGGAGCCGCCGACCTTGTTCCACGCCACCACGAACACCGTGTAGTTGCTGACCGGGTGGAGTCCGGAGACCGTCGCGGCAAGCGCGGTCCCCTCGCTGACGCTGGTCCAGCTCGCCGAGCCTGCGAGGGCCCACTTGAGGGTGTAGTTGGTCACCGGGGAGCCGCCGGTCGACGCCGGGGCGACCCAGGAGACATTGATCGAGGCGTTGCTCGCTCCGGTCGCCACCACGGAGACCGGCGGGTACGGCACTCCGAGCGGGGTCGCGTTGACGGCCGCTGAGGTCGGTCCCACTCCGACGAGATTGCTGGCGGTGACAGTGACAAAGTACGTCGTCCCGTCCGTCAGCCCGGAGTAGGTGTAGGTCGTCCCGGCGAGGGTGTGGTTGTTCCCCCACGGTCCGCTCAGCGAGGTGGCGAGGGAGACCGTGTAGTTCACTCCGCTCCCGCCCGACGCGACCGGGGCCCACCCGAGGAGGAGCGTGGTGTTGCCCGCCGATGCGCTCAGTCCCGTCGGGACCGACGGCGCGCTCAGCGGGGTTAGCTTGACGGTCACTCCCGTCACGATCTGGGGAAACACGAACGTACCCGACGTGACGTCGAACGCCGCGGAGAAACCGATCGACCCGACGTTCGGGGCAGCGAGCAGGATGCCCGTGGAGGGATCGATCAGTTCGAGGCTGGTGGACTGGATACTGGTGACCGCCAGGATCCCATCGGCGGAGTCGACGACCGCCTGCAGCGGTTGGTAGCTCCCGAGCGATAGCGGAGTCGTTTCGGTGGAGGTCGCGGTGTTGATCCGCGTCACGTTCCTTGACCCGGC
The DNA here is from genome assembly GCA_022750195.1 of Thermoplasmata archaeon. GTDB lineage: Archaea > Thermoplasmatota > Thermoplasmata > Lutacidiplasmatales > UBA184 > Lutacidiplasma. Next base: position 527,670 of record JAKIWE010000001.1, read on the forward strand.
GTTCACCGCATACAGGATGCCGCCGCCGTCGATGGCGATCCCCTCGGGCGTGGCACCGGTGCCGTAGATCGTGCCGCGGGTGTAGGTCAGACCGCTGACGGTGGTGACGTTCCCTCCCACGTTGCAGTTCGTAAAGTAGGCGTAGTGGAGGGTGAGGCTGGCGGCACCGCCGCACCCACTAAAGCCGGCGATGATGACGCTGCCGAGGAGCGCATGCGTGGTCGTCGACCAGATCGACACCGTCTGGTTGTCCTGGGCGACGTAGAGGAGGTGGGCCGTCGGGTCGAGGGCCAGCGTCGTGCCGTTCACGCCGTGGCCGAGGAAGAGGCGCGTCACCACCGTTCCGGTCGACCCGTTGAGGACCTCGATGTGGCCGGTCCCGCCGGCAATGACGTAGAGCGTGTCGGTGGTCGCGTCGACGGCGAGCGCGTCAGGGTCGGACAACGTCGTGCCGAACCGTTGGTACTCGGTCCATAGCGTGGCCCCGGTCGATTCGGAGGTCGCCCGGAGCGTGGACTGCTTGATACCGAGGGTGTAGATGGTCCCGGTCACAGGATCGACTGCGACGGCGACCTGCTCGAGCGGGAACGAGGAGTAGGCTATGACCGGCGTCAGCGACGGCAGGCGCAGGGCGATCGAGCTGTTGTTCACGAAGCCCGTCGCGATGACCACGTTGGCCGGGGCGTCCAGCGATAGAGCGTAGTAGAAGAGCCCGTTGGGGGCCTCCTGGTAGAGGCCGTCGACGACGTCGCTCGCTGCGTTCACCGCGATGACGTAGCGGCTGCCGTTGGTGCCGGTCGCCAGGATGTCGTTGTGCGCAGCGTCGTAGACCAGGGCGACGACGCTGGAGGGGCAGTGCCCGAGCGTACCTAGGTAAACCCGCGTCGAGAGATTGTACTCGAAGAAGACGGTCGACGGGGCCGAGCTCTCGTTCCCGACCACGAGCGTCTCGCTCGCGGGGATGTACGCGGAGCCGACCGTGAGCGCGGTGGCGACCGGCAGGGTCAGGGTCGCGACGGGGTTGTCGGTCGAGGTGTTGTAGACGACCAGGTACTGGGTGCCGGTCGTCTCGACCAGCTCGCCGAGCTGAGGGACCGCGAGCAGCAGCCCTCGAGCACAGCCGGCCGCGGGGCAGGCAACGAAGGTCACGTGGTCGGTGGCCGCGTTGATCGCGAGCAGCTCGCCGTCCGACTGGTTGGAGAAGAACACCTGGTTGGAGGCCGTGTCGTAGGCCCCCCCGATGAACGGCTCGAAGTGGCCGCTCGGGGCACCGGCCGTGGAGATGTTCGCGATCTGGCTGAACGTCGTCGCGTTCAGCTCGAGGACCCAGCCGGACGGGGTCGCGAGGACCGCGACGAACAGCGTGTTGGAGCGCGAATCAAAGACCAAGGCGTAGGGGAGGATGCCGAACTGGATGTCCCCGACCGTGACCGACCGCTCGACCTGTCCGGTCGACTCGGAGAACGCGGTGATCGTCCCGCCGAACAGGTTGTCGGAGTACACCGTCTGGGTCACGGGGTCGACGGCGTTCGAAACGCCGTAGTTGGACGTCCCCGCAGGAAGGCTGGTGTTTTGTACGTAGTACTTCCCGTGGATGGGCCCGATCACCGTGGCGGGGTGCACCACCGCCGGCGCGACCTTCGAGAGGTACGATGCAGGTGCGAGTGCTCCGCGCGGAGCGACGGGGCTGCCCCCGTGGGCTAGCGGGGTCGTCGACGTCGCCGGGGCGGCGAAGAGAACGAGGAGCGCAGTCGCGGTCAGCAGGGTTCCAAGGGCGACGAGGACCTTCCGGCGAGAATGATTCTCCTTCGGCATCCGAATCACGCAGTTTCTGCCAACCTCACCTATATCCACCCTTCGCCGCACCGCGAGGCGCGGACGGCTCGGTTCCGGGGTCTTTCTGGGCGGGATTGGCCCACAGATCGACCGGATCTCCTCCGAGATCCGCTCGCCGGTCGTTCGCCGCGCTCAGTGTTATAACAATCGCCCGGCTCGGCCCGTGGGGAGCAGGGAGTGGCAGAGAGCACGTCGATTCCGGCGACGCCGGAGGAGGCGGTAGCAGGCGGCTTGGGCTCGCAAGGACTCCTCGCGGCGTACGCCACGATGGCGCTGGCCCGGACGGTCGACGAGCGTTGCCTGACCCTTCAACGCCAGGGCCGGATCGGCTTCTACGTACCTATGCAAGGCCAAGAGGCCGCCCAGGTCGGATGCGCCCTGGCCCTCGCCAAGGAGGATTGGATCTTTCCGGCGTACCGCGAGCTGGGCGTCGCCTTGGTACGCGGGATCCCGGTCCGGACGCTCCTCGACCAGTTCATCGGAAGCTCCGCGGACGAGCTCAAAGGACGCCAGATGCCGAACCACTACGGCTACCGTCGGTTCAACTTCGTCACCGCGTCGAGCCCGGTCGGCACGCAGATCTCCCAGGCCGTCGGCGCGGCGATGGCGGCCCAGCGGCGGCAGGACGCCATCGTCACCGCCACCTTCTTCGGCGACGGCACGACCAGCTCGAACGACTTCCACGCCGGCCTGAACTTTGCCGGTGTCTTTCGCACCCCGACCATCTTCTTCTGTCAGAACAACCAGTGGGCGATCTCGATGCCGCGCGAGCGGCAGACCCGCTCCGCCACGCTCGCCGAAAAAGCGGGGGCCTACGGGTTCCCGGGCGTCGTGGTCGACGGCACCGACGTCCACGCGGTGTACCGGGTCGTCGCGGACGCCCGCAAGCGGGCCTTGGCGGGCGAGGGTCCAACGCTCGTGGAGGCCCAGGTGTACCGTCTGGGTCCCCACTCGACGTCGGACGACCCGCGTCGGTACCGGACCGACGCCGAGCTCGCCGAATGGAAGGAGCGAGACCCGCTCGCGCGCCTGAAGCACCAACTTCGAGAGCGCGGACTGCTCGACGACGAGGCCGACGCCCGGGTCTGGGCTACGGCGAAGGAGGCGGTCGGCCGTGCGCTCGCGGAGGCCGAAACCCAGCCGCCGGTCGACCCGATGACCCTGTTCGACGATACGTTCGAGAGCCGAACGCCCCAGCTCGAGGCGGAGCGGGCCGAGTTCGCCGAACTGCTCAAGGCGGGGGTCCTCCGGCCGTGAGCGACCTGACCCTCGTGCAAGCGGTCAACCGTGGGCTCGCTCAGGCGATGCGAGAGGACGCGGACGTGCTCGTGCTCGGGGAGGACGTCGGAGTGAACGGCGGCGTGTTCCGTGCCACCGACGGCCTGCTCAAAGAGTTCGGCGCCGAACGGGTCGTCGATACCCCGCTCTCGGAGACCGGGATCGTGGGAGCCGCGATCGGGATGGCCCTCTACGGTCTCAAACCGATCGCTGAGATCCAGTTCATGGACTTCATCTACCCGGCCTTCGACCAGATCGTCAGCGAGCTCGCGAAGTTCCGGTACCGGTCGGGAGGCCAGTACCCGTGCCACGTGGTCGTGCGGACGCCGTACGGCGGGGGCATCAAGGGCGGCCTCTACCACTCGCAGAGCGCGGAGGCGTACTTCGCTCACACGGCGGGGATCAAGGTGGTGATCCCCTCCACGCCGGCCGATGCGAAAGGGCTGCTGCTGACGGCGATCCATGACCCCGACCCTGTCCTGTTCATGGAGCCGAAGCGGATCTACCGCTCCCTTACCGGGGAGGTTCCCGAAGGGGACCACCGTGTCCCGTTCGGCGTTGCGCGCGTGGTGCGAGAAGGGGGCGATGTGACCCTGGTCTGCTACGGTGCGATGGTACCGGTCGCGACCCAAGCTGCCGAACAGCTCGCGACCGAGGGGACGCAGGTCGAAGTGATCGATCTCCGGACTCTGGTCCCGCTCGACGAAGCCGCCGTGCTGGCGTCCGTCGAAAAAACCGGACGATGCGTCATCCTCCACGAGGCGCCCCGTTTCTGTGGCTACGGAGCGGAGCTCGCGGCGATCGTCGCGGAGAAAGCGCTGTACTCGCTCAAGTCGCCGATCGTGCGCGTGACCGGCTATGACACTCCGTTCCCCTATGCCCTGGAGCACCTGTACCTGCCGAACGTCGAGCGGGTCGTCCACGCCGTGAAGGGCGCGGTCGCGATGGGGTAAACCGGGGGAAGTCCGATGGCGTACGAGTTCCGGCTCCCTGACATCGGGGAGGGCGTTGCTGAGGGTGAGGTCGTCTCTTGGTTCGTCAAAGAAGGCGACGTCGTCCAGGAGGATGCGCCGCTGGTCTCCGTGCTCACCGACAAGGCGAACGTAGAGATCCCGTCCCCGAAGGCCGGCCGGATCGCGAAGCTGCATGCGAAGGTCGGTGAGAAGGTCAAGGTCGGTGGTCTGCTCGTGACCATCGAGGTCGCGGGCGGCGGGTCCGAAGCTGCACCCACCGCCCAGGTAGTCTCGCCGGTCGCCTCCACCGTGCCCGAGACCCCGGCAAAGCCCTCCGGAGCCGCCGTTCCACCCGCTCCCTCGTCGGGCGGCCGAGTCCTGGCGACGCCAGGCGTTCGAAGGTTGGCCGCGGAGAAGGGGCTGGACCTCTCGAAGGTCAGTGGGAGTGGCCCGGGGGGGCGGATCACCGAAGACGATGTACTCCACGCCACGACGTCCCCGGCCGTAACGTCGACGGAGGCTCCCCCCCCCTCGCCCGCCCCAAAGGCGCCCGGACCCGTCGCACCGAGCGACTCGGGTGCGGCCCTGTCCACCGGCAATGCTCCTTCCGTGCCCGCGGCAGGGGAGGCGACCGACGTGCTGGAGCGGATCCCGATCCGAGGAGTACGTCGCGTCATCGCCGAGCACATGACCGAGTCGACGCATCGAGCCGCCCACTTCACCTACGTCGAGGAGGTCGACATGACCGAGGTCGTCCGACTCCGCGACCACATGGCGAAGCACGTCGAGAAGCAGGGCGCGAAGCTCTCCTACTTGCCGTTCGTCATCAAAGCGGTCGTCGCCGGGCTCCGGGCCGAGCCCCGGATGAACGCCTCGATGGACGACGCGGCGCAGGAGCTCGTGGTCCACGGCAACTACAACATCGGCATCGCCACGGCGGCCCCCGACGGTCTCCTCGTTCCGGTCCTTCACCACGCCGACCGGAAGAGCGTCAACCAGCTCGCGAAGGAGATCCAGGTCCTAGCCGAACGTGGGCGGGCCGGCAAGCTGACGCGCGCGGAAATGAGCGGGGGCACCTTCACGATCACAAGCCTCGGGGCGCTGGGCGGCGTACTGGCCACACCGATCCTGAACTACCCGGAAGTCGGGATCCTGGGCGTGCACAAGATAGCCCGCCGCCCCGTGGTGCTTCCCGACGGCACGATCGGTGTCGCAGAGCTGATGAATCTCTCGGTCTCGCTCGACCACCGGGTCCTCGACGGGATCATCGGCGCGCAGTTCCTCGCCGTGGTCAAGTCGAACCTCGAGGACCCGCACCAGCTGTTCGCCGAGCTCGCATGAACCCCACCGTCGTACCGCTGCCGTACGACGACACCGCGGCCGTGACCGCGCGGCTCGGCTCTGAAGGTCCGGCGCTCCTCAAGCGGGCGTACCGCTGGATGCTCGTCGGCCGCACCCTCGACCAGCGGATGCTCGCGCTCCAACGGCAGGGTCGCATCGGCTTCTACGGTCCGGCGACCGGCCAGGAGGGCGTGAACGTCGCGGCCGGTCTCGCCGCCGGCCCGACCGACTGGATCTTCCCGGGGCTGCGTGAGCAGCTCGTGGCGCTCGTGCGAGGGCATGGCCTCACCGAGTACCTCCATCACCTTTTCGCGAACGGCCTCGACCCGGCGTTGGGGCGGCAGATGCCCTGCCACCCGACCGCCCGAGAGGTCAACTACGTCTCGATGTCCTCGGTCGTCGGCACGCAGATCACCCAGGCGGTCGGGGCCGCGTACGCGATGCGGCACCGCAAGGACAACGCGGTCACCCTCGGTTTCTTCGGCGACGGCGCGACGAGCGCGAACGATTTCCACGCGGGCCTCAACTTCGCGGGGGTCTTCGGTCTCCCGATCGTCTTCGGGCTCGCCAACAACCAGTGGGCGATCTCCCAGCCGGTCGAGCGCCAGAGCGGCTCCCCGGAGCTGGTCGCCAAGGCCGCCGCGTACGGCCTGCCGGGCGTGCGGGTCGATGGGACGGACCTCCTCGCTTCGTACGCGGCGCTCCGGGAGGCGCTGGCGACCGCTCGATCGGGGGGTGGGCCGACGCTCGTCGAGTTCGTCACCTACCGCATGACCCCCCATTCGAGCTCCGACGACCCGGCGCGCTACCAGCGCGGCGATTGGGCCGACCGGGCCCTGGCCCACGACCCTCTGCTTCGCGTTGAGGAACTTCTGCACCGATTAGGGCTCATCGAGGCCGGCTGGACCGAACGCGCGCGCGAGGAGATCGACGTCGAGATCCGGGCGGCGGTCGTTGAGGCGGAAAAGGTCGGCCCCCCTCTCCCCGAGACGATGACCAACGGGGTCTTTGCGAACGCGTCGCCATCCTCCTCCCCGCCGGAGCGTACCTGATGGCGGGGACGTATGCCCGAGCTACCGAGGTGCTCGTCATCGGCGGGGGACCGGGGGGCTACGTCGCCGCTGATCGGCTCGGTCAGCTGGGCAAGAAAGTCCTGCTGATCGAACGGGACGAGCTCGGTGGAGAATGCCTCAACCGCGGGTGCATACCGTCGAAGGCTCTCATCCACGCCTCGCTCCTCTACCGGGACGTCCGCAGCGAGGGCCCGGAGGTCGGCGTCACCGCCAGCGACGTACGGTTCGACCTTGAGCAGTGCCAGAAGTGGAAGGAGGCGGTCGTCGCGAAGGAACGCCAGGGTGTAGCCACCCTGCTCAAGGCGGCGAACGCCACGGTTCTGAAGGGCGAGGCTCGATTCACCGGACCCAAGACGGCCGAGATCGTCGCTCCCGACGGCGGCCGAGAGAGAGTCGACTTCGGCCATGCGATCATCGCCACCGGAGCGCTCCACACCGTACTTCCGGGGTTCGAACCGGACGGGACGACGGTGGTCAACGCCGCGCAGCTCCTGAACTTGCGCCGCCTCCCCGCGAGCGTGCTGGTCCTCGGGGGTGGGGTGAGCGGATGCGAGCTCGGCGAGTTCTTGGCCAACCTCGGCGTCGAGGTCACGATCGTCGAGCTGCTCGACCAACTTCTCCCCGGGTTCGATCCGGACCTCTCGCGGGAGCTGACCAACGCCCTCGAGAAGGCCGGGGTCAAGTCGAAGACGCGCACGAAGGCCACCTCCCTCGAACGCTCCGCCGGCGGGGTCCGGTTGACCGTGGAGAGCGACGCCGGGAAGGAGGAGCTCTCGGCCGAGGTTCTGTTCGTCACGGTCGGCAAGCGGCCGGACACGGCGAACCTTGGGTTGGAGGAAGCTGGGGTGGAGCGCGGCAAGGGCGGTTTCATCACGGTCGACGACCAGCAGCGGACGAACGTCCCCACGATCTTTGCCGTCGGCGACGTGGCCCGGCCCCCGATGCTCGCTCACAAGGCGTACCGGGAGGGCGTCGTCGCCGCGGAAGTGATCGCCGGGCGGCCGACCCGATTCCAGTTCCAGGCCATGCCGTCGGTCGTTTTCACGAGCCCTGAGCTTGCGAGCGTAGGGCTGACGGCCGCCGACGCGACCGTTCACGGGTACACGCCCCGGGAAGCGCGCTTCCCCTTCGCCGCGTTGGGTCGAGCCCACGCCGCCCACCGGACCGTCGGCTGGCTCAAGGTCGTTGGCGACGACCAGAGTGGATTGCTCCTCGGTGTGCATGCGGCCGGCGAATCTACGGGCGAGTTCGTCGCCGAGGCCGGTCTCGCGATCGAGATGGGGGCGACGATACGCGACCTCGCGCTCACGATCCACCCCCACCCGACCTTCTCCGAGACCTTGCAAGAGGCCGCGCTGCTCTGGCTGGGCGAGCCGCTGCACGTGAGCGCCCGCCGAGGCCCACGTGCCTGACGTTCTCGACTGGGGCACGCGGGAGTACACGAGCTCCCTCGCCGAGATGCGACGGCTGCGCGCGGCGCGCCGGCGCGGCGAGATCGCGGACACCTTGATCCTCGTCGAGCATCCCCCGGTGGTCACGGTCGGCGTGCAGGGCGACGACGGGGAGACCCTGCCGCCGGGTCTTCCCGTCGTCCACGTCGAACGCGGCGGCAAAGGGACCTACCACGGGCCCGGGCAGCTCGTCGGCTACCCGATCGTCGACCTAGATCCCCGCGGGCACGACGTACGGCGCTTCGTCCATGACGTCGAGGAGCTCGTCGGCCAGGCGCTCCGGACGTGGGGGATCGTCGCCGGTCGCGTCGCGGGCCGTAGGGGGGTCTGGGTGGAGGGCGAGCGGAAGATCGCCTCCGTTGGCGTAGCGGTCGAGCAGTGGGTCACGTTCCACGGTTTCGCGCTGAACGTCGCCACCGACCTCAGGCCGTTCCGGTCGTTCCGGCCGTGCGGGTTCGACGGCTCGGTGATGACGTCCGTAGCGGCGGAGGTCGGGGAAGAGGTCACGCTGGGCGACGCCAAACCGCCGGTCGTGGCCGCCTGGAACCTCATCTTCGGTGAAGCGGACAACCCCTCGATGCCGCCGAGGGTCGCGGGCTCGAGCGATCCGGCCGTCGTATCGTGAGCGCCGGCGGCCGGCCTAGAGTTCTGCTCGTCGGCGGAGGGGGCGGCTTCGTCGGTCGCCAATTGCTGCCGCTCCTTCTTCGCGAGTTCGACGTTCGTTCGATCCATCGGCATCCCGTCGCCTCCGAGGCGGTCCCCGGCGTCGAGTGGGTCGAGGGCGACGTGGCCCGCCTTCGGGATTGGACGCCGGTCCTCCGCGATGTCCAGGTCGTCGTCAATCTCGCCTGGTATCGGTGGGCAAGACCGCGGAGGTTTGAGGAACTCTACGGTGGGTTGAGAGGGCTCCTCACCGCAGCCATCGACGCGAAGGTGCACCGGTTCTTGCAGCTGAGCGTCCCCGCCGCCCCACTTCGGATGGAGCGAGAGCTACCCTACCTCCGATGGAAACGGCGGTTCGACCAGGAGCTGACGGATTCCGGTCTCTCCTACGCCATCGTTCGCCCGACCCTGCTGTTCGGTCCGGGGGACGTGCTCCTCTCCGTCATGCTCCGTATGGTCCGACGGTACCCGTTCTTCCCCATGTTCGGCGACGGGTCGTTCCGAGTCAACCCCCTCGCCGTGGCGGACCTCGCCCGGCAGATCCGAAAGCTGGCGGGGAGTAGCACCGTCGGGCAGTTCGACCTCGGGGGCCCGGAGACGTTCCGCTACCGACAGTTGACGGACCTCCTCTTTCGCGTCGCGGGCAGACGGCCACGGTACTGGACGATGAACGCTCGCAACGGAATTCGACTCGCGGGGCTCCTCCAGAGTTTCGGGTCGAACCTTCTGTATGCCTACGAGGTCGAGTGGTTGATGAGCGACCTGCTCGTCCAACCCGTCGCCGAGGGGATCGGGGGGCCCTTGGAACGGGTAGAACCGTACCTTCGCAGTCTGCTGCCGCCTCCGGGGTAGCCTTCGAGCTTCGTCCTAGGCCCACGCGTCGCCGGTGCGCCGACAATGCTCCACCGGACTCGAACGGTCTCGGAGCGATCCCCGCCTCGGAGGACCCGGTTAGGGGCGTTCACTTCGGGGGCGGAGCAGCGGCGACACAGCCACCCTGACCGGCGAGGCAGGAGCTCGGGCAGAAGGTGGGTGATGGCCCGGGAGCCCGTGGAGGGGGGGGAAGCAGATCCCGCCGGAAACCCCCCAAGCGTAGAGCGACCCATCGGAGGACCCCTCATAGATGCAACCGTTCGAGACCGAGGGGGCGCCGAAGAACCCCGCGAGCTGCGATGGGGTGGCGTTCCACAGGAGCGTGCCGTTCGAGGAGTCCAGCACCTCCAACATCGCGCCCGCTCCGGCGAGCACGAGCCCGTCCGCGTAGGTAAGGGCCCCCAGCACGTGGCCCGCCACGTTCTCTCTCCACAGGATCGACCCGTTCGTCGGGTTCAGCGCCGACACCGTCCCGGGTACGAGTTTTCCGTTCACGGTGAGGTCCTCGCCTCCCTCGAAGAGGGTGGAGCCATTGAAGGCCGCCGGCGCGATGTCCCCGCGTCCGTCTTCCGGGCTAGGCCCCCCGTTCGAGATGCGCTGCTCCCAAGCCGGGCCGCGGCTCACGTTCGACGCGTTCCAAGCATAGGCGATCCCGTTCTTGTTCGTCGCGACGACGAGCGCGGGTCCGCTGGCTGGGGTGATCAGCGTAGGGGTCGTTCCGAAGTCACTGTCGTTGACCTGCTGGCTCGTCGGGATCGACCATTTGCCGACCAGCGAGAGGCGGTTGTCGTTGAATTGGACGACCGATTCGTTGAAGGGGACGGGCTTGACCGCGCTCCCGGTCACGACGTAGACGTCCTTGGTCGCCGCATCGAACGTCGGCGAACCCCAGACCCCGGCGCCGGGGGCGGAAGGCTTCGCGAGGGAGAAACGGTGCAGGATCGTATGCGTCTTGAGATTGATCTCCACCACAGCCCCGCGAACGAAAGGATGGGTGCAGCTGCTGGCGATCCCGATGTAGAGGACCGTTCCCACCACGAGCGGACTCGACCAGAGGTAGTAGCCGGCCGACGTGTTCCCGAGCGGGACCCGCCAGAGCAGGTTGCCTGTGCTGGCGTTGAGAGCGTACAGCGCCCCATCGCCTCCGCCGACGTAGACGGTACCTCCGACGACCGTGGCCGTGTCGGAAGGCCCCCTGGGAGCCGGCGGGGCCGGAGGCTTGGAGCAGAGCTTGTTCGCATCGATCCCGAGAAAGCTCTTCCAGAGGAGGCCCCCCGTGGCGTTCAGATCGTAGAAGTAGCCGTCCCACGACGAGACGAACACGTGGCCACCGACGATGACCGGCTGGGCACCGATCACGCCGCCGGTGGCGTACGACCACGCGGGAGCCAGGGTGGGCGCCGAGGCGGCCGAGAGCAGCTGTTCGGCGACGGCATTGCCGGAGCGACCCAGGTCGTGAAGGAACATCGTCCAATCGCCGGCGGCCGTGAACGAGCCCGCGATCCGGGGCGAGGCCGCGTGCAGCGAGCCGGGCGCGGGGACGAGCGTCGAGCCCACCCCGGCCGTGAGGGCCAGCGTGGCCGCGACAAGGAGAGAAACACAGCCCCGTGAGATCGGAGACACCCGGCGTCGATCCACAGGTCCTGTTCGGCCCACAGAGACCCTGTAGATATACGTAGTCCCGACGGGCGCGTTCGGAACGGGTCGCCCGCTCGGGGTTCCTCGGAACGACGAGCCGCGAGCGGGGGCGACCCGCCCTGGGCTACAGCACATTTATCCCTCCCCCCCGCCCTTGCAAGTTCCTGATGGAAGCCAGCGATCTCACGCGTCGAATGGGCGATTTCTACCTCGTAGCGAGCGAGGTGCTTCGCGACGTGCCGGAGATCACCGACCAACAGGTCAAGCACTGGATCCTCAACCCGTTCCTGGTCTCGCTCGGCTGGGACCCGCACGACAAGAAGCAGGTCTATCTGGATTTCCCGCTGAAAGCTGAGGGGATCAAGGCCGACTACGCCCTGCTCGACTCCGGCGGCCAAGCGAGGCTGCTCATCGATGTCCGCAAGCCGAAGAGCCCCGACGCGGACGGGGAGAGCGTCGGAAAGCTTGCCAAAGGGGCCAACGCACCCCTAGTGCTCGTCACCAACGGCCAGGAGTTCGCGCTCTGGTTCGTGAACGGGACCGAGCCTTCGACGCCCCTGTTCATCCTCGGTTTGAAGGAGCTCGCGGAGAACGCCGAGGCCCTGCTCGGATTGACGGTCGAGTACCGACTCTCCGACACCGGGGTCAGCCAGCTGCGTCGATCGGCGATCCGCCAAGCGGTGCTGCAGATCCTCGAAGAGAACTCGGAGAAGACGTTCGACGCGATGGTCGGCTGGGTCCAATCGCAGGTCTCCCCCGGGTCGCTCGACGAGACGACGGACCACGCGATCCGTGAGGCGACGATGATGTGGCTGAACGAGGAGCATCACACGCTCCCCGCCTTCGCGCCCGTCGGCGACGCGAAGAAGCATCACGAACTGCGGGCGACCACGGCCAAGGACTGGGAGGCGTTCCCGCGCGGACCTCCTGGCACGTTCCAGTACCGGTTCGACACGACCAAGACCCTCGACATCCGCCAAGGGCCGAAGGAAGTCAAGGAGTCGCTTCGATTGCAGGGACTCCGGACTCCGACCTCGACCTCCTTCGGGGGCTTCTACTACGCCCTTCGCCAACGGGCGGGCCTCCCCGCCGGCTCCAAGAGCTAGACTCCGTTCTTCGACGGAACCGTTCGCCCCACGGCCGACCCGGGTGCCGTTGAGGCAGGTCGTGAGTCACCGACGACTGGACGTTTTGTCGATCGTCGTGGCCTTGCTGGGAGAAGACGGTCCTCCGGTGCCTTACCCCGCCGCGGGCGACATCGCCTCCGTGGGCCTAAACATGAGATGGGCGTCTCCAAACTCGTGCCATCGATACCGCTCCTGGATCGCTGCGTCGTAGGCCCGCTCGAGCTCAGCCCGACCTAGCACTGCCTCCAACATCGCAAGGTGGGAGGTCCCGGAGTTGTGGAACCCAGAAAGCAGGGCGTCGACGGAGCGGACCGGACGATTCGGGTCCACCCGGACCGAGGTGAATCCCGCGGCGGAACGAACGGCTCCGTCGCGGTAGGCCGACTCCAAGGCCCGGAGAACCGTCGTGCCGATGGCAACCACGCGGCCTCCGTTCCGGCGCGTCCTCTCGATCGCCCGGGCGGTACGCTCGGGGACCTCGAACGGCTCGGGGTACACCACGGGAAGCGTGCCAGGCGTTTCGGCATCGAAGCTCGAGACGCCCGCATGGAGGACCACCGGGGTAAACCGGACTCCGGCCCGCAGAAGCTCCCGCACGATTCCCCGACTGAATGGTCGCGACGCCGAAGGCATTTCGGCGCTCCAGGGACGCCGAGAGAACACCGTCTGGTACGCCGAGAGCGGGAATGGTCCGGCCGAGTAACCGTAGCGTATCGGTTCACCGAACTGCCAGATCGCAGGGTGGGCATCTTGTCCGAATCGAACGAACCGTAGCCGCGGAACCCCGGGAAACTCTTCAAGGACTTCGACCGGTAACCCCCCAACTCGAATCTCCTCCCCTGCTCGGAGTGGGAGAGGGCCGGGCGTAGCCGAATCGACCCGCGGCTCGACGAGCCAGATGCCGTCGCCGTATTCGGTACTCAGGTTGACCCGGAATCGACCGTGTTCCGCGTCGGCAGGCAGGCTCGCTGGCCACGCGGAACTCTCGTTGACGACCAGCAGATCGCCCGGCCGAAACGACTGGCCGAGCTCCCGAAACCGACGGTGCTCGATCGTCCCCGATCGGCTCACGAGCAACCGCACGTCGCTGCGCTCTCGCCCCTCCCATTCGGGCGGAGAGGTGGCGGAGATGATCCGCGAGGCGTCGAACGGGGCGATCATGCAAGCAGGGGCGGCAGCTCCCACGTCTCGGCCTGAGCCCGGAACCGCCCCCCGTTGATCCGCTCGAACCTCTGGCCGAGGAGCCACACCCAGAACGGGCGCGTCGACTCCGGGAGGGGTCTGTCCGAGATGTCCTCGCCGGGGAAGGCGGCCTGGTGCATCGCCGTGCGCATGTCTCCAGGGTCTACGCTCACGAAGGTCACGCCCTCGGCGCCGGACTCCGCCGCGAGGGTTCGTGTCGCCAGGTCGAGGGCGGCCTTCGACGCCCCGTACCCACCCCATCGCGGATACCCCGCGACCGCTGCATCGCTCGAGATGTTCACGACCAGACCGCGGGCAGTTCTGAGGAACGGGTAGAGCTCGCGAGCAAGCTCCAACGGCGCGAGCAGGTTCACTTCGAGGATGCGCCGCAGCGTGGCCGTGGACAGCTGGTTCAGTTCGACGAGGGGGGAGGGGCCCAGGTCCGAGGCGTTGTTGACGAGGAGGTCGAGTCGTCCGAACGATCGTACGCGTTCAACGACTTGGCCCACGCTCGCAGCGTCGGCTACGTCGCCCGTGATCCAGACGATGTTGGATCCGTCGCCGGAGCGGGGTATGGCTTCGGAAGTTGAGGGCGCCGATCGGGCGACGCCCACCACCCGGTACCCGGAGGTCTGGAGATGTTCGGCGAGCATGCGCCCCAGTCCTCGACTCGCCCCGGTGACGACAGCCGTCCTTGCCCCGACCGGTTCACGCTGCACGTTCCCCCTCTCCTTTCGCGGGCCTCACGAGGAACCGGCAGACCGGATGACCCGCCGCCATCCGGTGCTCAGAGCTTACGTCCGCTCGAAGCAGTCGCTGGAACAGCTGGCGCTCGACCTCGCACGCTTCCGGGAATCCCGAGGCGATCGCGAGGATGGGGCAGTTGTGCTCGAGGAGCTCGGTCGTGGCTCGCCGTCGGGCCCCGACCTCGGCCATGTACCCGCCCTCCTCCCGAATCAGGGCCAGTTCGTCAATCCGCTGGGGGAGCGGCTTTCCGCGCAGACGGGGAACGGCTCCTTCGGCGACCTCCGCCGAGCGTTCCTGGAGGAGCTGGACAACGGCCGGCCGACCCAAGTTTCGCTCGATGAAGGCGAGAGCAGAGGTCGACATCTGGGTGTACGCCTGGGGGAAGAGGCGGGCGGACGACTCCGTCAACCGGAAATGGGCCGGAGGTCGGCCGACCCCGGCGTTCGGAGTGGAGCGGGAGACCAGGCCCGCCGCCTCGAGACGTGCAAGATGGCGGAGGGCTGCGACCTTCGTCACCCCCAGGTCGCGCGCGACCGTTTCGAGGGTCGCGTCGGGCCGTCGCTTGAGGACCTCAAGAACCCTCCGGCGCGGCGAGGTCGAAGCTAGCTCCACTGTTCTCTCCTCCGGGTCCACGGCGGGACCAGGCCCGGGGGTATTTTGATGATTATGGTTTACAAATTACACAAACAGTGTCGTATAATCGGGGAATCCGGCGGGTGAGCGCGAGTTCGCACGAGGGTCTTATTAACCGGATTCCGCGTCGTAACATGGGGGACCAAGGGCTCCGTTGTCCGGCGCGAGCATTGTCATCCCCGCCTGGAACGAGGCCTCCCGCCTCGGCCGCACTCTGGACCGTTACCTCGTGGCCATGCAGGCCCGCGGCGAGCCGTTCGAGATCATCGTCGTCGCGGACGGGCGCGAGGACGACACTCCCGGCCTGGCTCGGCGGTACGCCGAGAAAGGGGTCCGAGTCTTGGAGTTCCCCCTCAAGCTCGGGAAAGGCGGCGCGGTGCTGGCCGGTTTCGCGGCCGCGAAATACGACCGCGTGGGATTCGTGGACGCCGACGGCCCGGTTCCCGAGGTCGAACTCGTCGAGATCATCGATCTGCTCGATCGGTACGACTGCGTCGTCGGTTCGCGCTGGCTGCCCGAGAGCCACATCCTCCGGCAAGAGCGTTGGCCGAACGTGGTTGCGGGGCGACTTTGGAACATTCTCACCCGGACGGTCCTTCTCGTCCCCGTGCGCGATACTCAGTGCGGCGTGAAGTTCCTCCGGCGTTCCACGATGGACTCGGCGCTGCGCGCAGTCTCGCTCACCAATCGTGCCTTCGACGTTGACCTTCTGTACCACGTGCGGAAAGCGGGGGGGAGGATTCTGGAGTACCCAGTGACCTGGCGGCACGACCCCGAATCGAGGATGCCGATCGCCCGGGCGGTACCTTTGATGCTCCTCTCGCTCCTCGCCGTTCGACTGATGAACTTGCCCGGCGGTCGCCGAGTCCCTACGGGACTGGTTCGTTGGTTCCACGGTCAGTGGGGCACCGTCTGAACGGGGTCGCAGGCTTCCCTGTCGTTTCGAGCGAACCGTTATTCCTGACGGCGGTCCGTCCAGAAGCGGCCCCATGCCGGAGAGTTCAGCGCGTCGACCGGAGGGACGGAGATGGAGTCGCGCGACCTAGCGTTCGTCTCCGACCGTTCGGGCCCGTTCTACCTAGGAGGGTACGAGCGCCATCTCTGGGATCTCGCGCGGGCTCTCGCCAAGGATCACCGCGTTACGGTCTACACCTCCCTACCGGTCAAGCGTCTGCGACGTGAGGGAGTCGACTTTGTACGGATCTCCCCGTTCTGGTCGTACACGCGCGCGGTGGGTGGCCATGGCGCAGGAAGCGCCGTCGTTCTCGCCGCGAGCCAGAGCGCCTATCTCCCCGCTTCGAGGCACCACGACTTCGTCGATCTCCAAGGCATTCCCTACGCCCAGATTCCTGGACTGCGCGGACGTCTTGCGTTGGGACGTGACCGGTGGGGGGTCACAGTATGGGAAGCCTGGTTCGACTACCCGGAGGGGAGCGGATTACGGACCCGCTTGGCCCGGGTTGCGATCCGGAACCTCATTCGGTTCGCCACGGCGGGGACCCATCCGGTGTTGGTCGGGGCCACACGAACCCGTGTCGCCTTGACGCGGCGTTTTCGGGTGGCGGGCGAGCGAATTCGCGTTGTCCCGCCGTCCATCGACCATGAGGCGATAGCTCACCAGGACCCCGCCCGCGTCTCGGCCGACATCGTCATGCTGAGCCGATTGGAGCCGTACAAGCGCGTCGAGGACGGCGTGCGGGCCCTGGACCTCCTTCGAGCGCGAGGGCTGCGCCCGACGCTGCATGTCCTCGGGGAAGGTTCGGACCACCCTCGCCTCGAGCGACTAACGAACCAACTCGGACTTCGCGACCAGGTGACGTTTTGGGGGTCGGTGGACGACGCCCAAAAGTACGGCATCCTGAAGGCCGGGCGGACGTTCGTACTCCCTTCGGAGCGGGAGGGTTTCTCCATCGCCACGCTCGAGGCGATGGGTTGCGGCCGCACTCCGATCGTGGCTCGTCCGGCCAACCCCGAGCTGTTCGGCGTGGGGGACCTCATCGAGAACGGCATCAACGGCGCGACGTACCCCGTCGGAGACCTCGGCGCACTCACCGACCGGCTGGAGCGATGCCTGGGGGACTCCTCCGAGCTCGCGCGGAGATCGGCAGCCGCGCTCACCACGGCGCGCGGGTACACGGTCGAACGGACAACCCGAGAGTGGCTGGCCGCCACCGAGAGCGCCGGTCCAGTCGCTGCAGAAGGGCCCGGGCTCAGGGAAACGGTCGGCGCATGACGACCTTCGGCATCACGATCCCCACGCTCAACTCGGCGTCGACGTTGCGCGCTACCCTGGCATCGGTTCGCGACCAACGTCCCGCGGCGTCGCAGGTGGTCATTGTCGATGGCGGCAGCCGCGACCCGACGCGAGAGATAGCTCGTCAGTTTGACACCCTCGTCCTCGAGTGTCCCGCGGGACTGCTCTCCGCCCGCCTCGTGGGGATCCGTGCGATGCGTACGGAGTTCACTCTCCTGCTCGACTCGGATCAGGTGCTCCAACCCGATCTCCTCGCGCGGTGTGCGGAGACCTCGGACGGGTACGACATCGGGTTCCTACTGGAGAAGGGTCGGACCCCCTCGACGGCCGTGAGCCGCCTCTACCAAGCCCGTCGCGAGGTGGTTCAATCGAACGTCGCGACGTACGGCGACCCTCGAAGTGGTCTCGTTCTTCCCCGCCTGTTCCGAACCCGCCTCCTTCAGGCTGCGATCGAACGGATCCGTCCGGAGCTGGCCGAGGTCGTCTCCGACCGTGACCACCAGATCATCGCGTACGAGGTCGGCCGGGGTCGACCCAGGAGTTTTGTCGTGCCGGAGGCGATCGAGCACGCGGACCCTTCCACGGTGCGAGGGTTGGTCTCCAAGAGCTGGCGCTGGGGGTTCGGGACGGGGGTCCTGAGTGGGTTTCCCGACTATCGGATGCTCCTTCGCGGGAGGTTCGCCCCCGCCGTCGCAGCCACCGGTCCGACGAGCGAACCCCTTTCGATGCGCGTACGGTTCGCGGCGAACCTCCTCGGGTTAGCCAAAGCCGTCCCCTACGAGATCGGAGTCCTCGAGGGCCGTCTGCAGTTCCGCCGCCGTCTCGAGGGCGCTCGCTCGGTGGCGCGGCGGGGCCCGTGAACGGTGACCGCGCGGACGTGGCGATCGTCCGGCCCTGGCCGTTCGGCGGGGGCGACAACCTGGCGTTGGCCCAATCGATCGCCCGGTACTCGTCCCTGCCGCGCGTAGACCTCTACGTCCATCCCGCGTCCCGCGTGCCCCAGCCGGTGGCGGTCTCGCCTCGCCTCCGATCGCGCCCGCTCCGGACGATCAGCCTCCGAGCGAGGGTCCTTCTCCTCGGACACGTGCGACGCGCGGCCGACCTTGTCCAGGGGGCGCGCGTGGTCGACGTGGCCGAGGATTCGAACGGATACTCGGCGGGCGTCGCTCGTGCAGCGAAGCGCCTGCGACGGCCGGCGATCACGACCTGCCTCGAGACGGTCGACGGGACACCGATCTCGCGGTTCCCCCCATGGCGGGGCCACCGCCGCACGGTTCGTGAATGCACTCGGATGTATCGGGTCCTCACGGGGCGAGCGGGCGCCCGACTGCGTCGCCTCGGGGTCGACGACGCGGCTATCCGCCTCCTCCCGCTGGGGATCGATACCGAGCTGTTTCACCCCGCGGCCTCGCCGCTCGACCGCGGCACGACGCGGTACCTGTTCGCCCGCCGGTTGGAGGAGAAGAACGGGCTGTGGTTCGCGGTCGAAGCGATCCGGGCCCTCGTTGCGGACGGGGCGTCGGTTCGGCTTACCGTAGCCGGGGACGGTCCGTTGGCGGGACGACTTCGCGAGGAGGCACGCCGATTGCCGATCGACGTGGTGGGGCGGGTTCCCTACGCGCGACTGGCAGAACTGTACCGAGAGAGCGATGTCTACCTGAATCCAGGGCTCGACACCCGGTGGAGAGGTCGACTCCTCCAGGAGGACGGGCAGTACACCTTCCCCCTGCTCGAAGCCCAGGCCTCCGGCCTGCCCGTCATCACGACCCGATCGGGGGCCAACGACGAGCTCGTCGGTCCGGGGAACCCGGTCGTGGAGCAGGGCGACAGCGTCGCGTTGCGCTCGGCTCTGACGATCTGTCGGGATCCCGGCGTGCGCCGTCGCCTGGGTGCTACGAACCGCAGTTTCATCCTCGAACGGTTCGACGCGCGGCGATGGCAAGGAGAATACGACCGTTGGGTCGATGAAGTAGCGACGGAGCGGGTCTAACTTGCCCGAGTCCCCTCTACTCTCGTTTGTCGTGTGCGTGAGCGACCCGGCAATCGCCGAGCAGTACGTCCTGCCGGGACTTCGCGAGGCCGAGCGAGCTGGGGCAGAACTCGTGGTGCTCGACAACTCGGCGAACCGACGCTACACGTCGATCGCGGCGGCGTACAACGACGGCGCGGAAAGGTCCCACGGACGATTTCTCGTCTTCGTCCATCAGGATGTCCGCTTTGCGGGCCCGGAGACGTACGCGGCTCTGGAGCGGTTCGTTTCCACGACCCGATTCGGAGTGGCTGGGCCTAGCGGAATCGTGGGAACCCGACTCTACTATTCCGATACCGAAGTGCTGAGGACGGACCCCGGGCTGGCGGTGACCGAGCCGATCCGGGCCGACCTGCTGGACGAAGCCCTGTTCGTGGTCGAACGAAACGTCTGGGAGCGCGAGCCGTTCCGGCCGGCTGTGACGCGCGGATTCCATCTCTGCGCGGCGGAGTACTCCCTCCGGATGGTGACCTCGGGCGAGGCGGTCTACCTCGTCCCGTTGGCGTTCGCCCATTTCAATCTGGGACCGGCCGCGAGAAACGAGTCCGAAACGGCCGTGCGTAAGCGGCGACATGTCCTCAATTGGGTCACGAGCGCCCTCGACCTGCAGCGAAGGTACCCCGGGCGGCGGATCGTGACCCCGCAGGGGGTCATCGGGCCCCGCCTGCTCTTCGGCTACGCCTTGTTCTACGGGATCTGCGGCGCCGTGGCGCCGAGGTTATCCCTCCGCGTCATCGATGGCTTCACGAATTCGGGGACCTACCACGGCCTCAACAGGTTCTTGAAAGGACTCCAGTACCATCGATGATCCGAGCCTGGCCCTGGCGGTCCTGGATGCGCCGCGTGCGGGCCCGTTGGCCCGAGATCTTCCTTGCCTTGGTACCGGTCGCCGTGATCGGCGCGTGGTTCCGTCAGGGGAACTTCGTCTACTTCATCGACAACTACTTCCCGTTCAATCCGCCGGCCGACCTGGGCCAGTTCGGCTACGCTTGGAGCGACTACAACGGGGTGGGCACGCTCAATGTCACGAACTTCCCTCTGATCCCCCTGATCCTCGTCGTGGGCCTGTTCCACAATGTCCTGCTGCTCCCGCTCTGGTTCTCGCAGGCGTTGTTGTACTACTCGATCCTCGGAGCCGGCGCCCTCTTCATGTTCTGGCTCGTCCGGCGCATCTCGTTCGTCGACGGACCCACCGCGACCTTCGCCGGACTCAGTGCCTCGTTGTTCTACCTTTTCAACCCGGTCTTTCTCGATCTGTACTGGTACCTCAATTTTCCGGGGGCAGCTGGCCTGTTTGTCGGCCTGCCTGCGTTACTGTATTTCTTGGTCCGAGGCTTCCAGGCCGCTCGGACCGATCGTCTCGACCGAGGCGCCATCCTCGGAGCCGGGCTCGCCTCCGTCTTTGCGGCGACCTCGGAGGTACCGTACATCGCCTCGGCGGTTCTGGTCGCCGTCCCGTTTCTCGCGTACTTCTTGCTCTCGCGATCTCCCAGTCGCGTCGCGGCACGTCGACGTCTCGCTTTCCTCGCCCTGTCGGCGGCCGCGATTGCCACGTTGAACCTCTTCTGGTGGCTGCCCGAACTCCTCGTTACCTCCTACGCGTCCGGCCCCGGCTCCTACAGCACGGGGTACGACCTCGCCATCCTCACCGGGAATAGCGCGCTGGCGAGTCCGTGGAGCACCCTCACGTTGACCTACTTTCCCCTCTCGAATTCGTTCGCCCTTTGGCACCCGCTGTACAGCGAAGCCGGGCTCAGTTCGGTCCTCCTTCCGGCGGCCGCGGCCGCCATCGCGTTCGCCTCAGCGCTCTGGGTTCGCTCCCGACCGTCTCCACTGCGTCATGGGTCGCTCGTCCTGGGCCTACTCGCCGGATGGCTTTTCACGGCGGCCTTGCTCATGGGGAACAATCCGAGCAACCCGCTGCGCGACGTGTATCTCGCGGCCTTCAACTCGAGTCTCCTCGCCCAGGCGTTTCTGCGCGGTCCGTACTTGACCTGGGGAGCCGGGATGGCCGTCTTCAGCTCGGTCACTTTCGGGGTGGGGGCCGGCGGGCTTGCCCTGTTCCTCCGACGTCACGTTGTCCCCTCCGGGAGGGCCGACCTCACCCTGGCGAACGTTCCCACTTCTGCTTCGCGACGTTGGCGAGTTCGTTCGTGGACTCCTCCGGCGAGTGTTCCAATGGCCTTCGTGGTCCTGGCGCTCGTCGCGGGCGAGGGCTGGCCCTACTGGTCCGGCGCAACCGTCCGTGCCCTCGATGAGCCGGCCACTCCCGTGTTCCCACCCGCTACCTATGACCTGGCCGGGTTCCTCTCCGCGAACCAGGGGCTGAACACCAGCTTCGTCTATCCCGCGACGAACAACCTCGTGGCCGATAGCTGGCCTGGCGGCGGTTACGTCGGACCACCGTTCCTCGGTTTCATGACCGGGCGGCCGACGATCCAGTACGTCGGACCCCCCATCGGGACCCGTCCCAACGACGTCCTCTCGCTCGCCGCGGCGCTTCCGCCGAACAATGCTTCCGGGGAGTATTCGCGGTTGTACGCTCTCATCGGCGTGCACTACGTGGTGCTGGACACCTACTCGGTAGCCAATCCTATCGCCAGCTGGGCGAACCTGAGCACGACGAGCTGGTCGCTTCAGCACCAATCTGGACTTACAAGAGTCGGCACCATCGGCGGCTACCAGGTCTACTCGACCAC
Organism: Thermoplasmata archaeon; assembly: GCA_022750195.1. Lineage (GTDB taxonomy): Archaea > Thermoplasmatota > Thermoplasmata > Lutacidiplasmatales > UBA184 > Lutacidiplasma. The sequence continues at coordinate 549,447 of JAKIWE010000001.1, forward strand.
GGCCCGCAACCCGATCCTCTACCGCGCGGACCAGGTGCTGACCGGGAATCAGACGGTCGGCCCCGGTTTCGTACTAGGCCGGAACTACTCGCGGAGCGCTGCGAACAACACCGACGAATCCACGGCGGGCTTCTTCACCAGCTCCGCGGCGATCGTCAACGCCTCCCCGCGAGCGTTCACGATCACCGAGTACTGGCCTTCGCTCGTCGAGCGAGAGCAGCACGGAACCGGATTCCATTACCCCGGGTGGCCCGAGATCGTCAACTCCGTGCCGATCGACCTACGTGTCGGCAACTTCCCGTATCTCACGCTCGACCTCAACTTGAGCGGGAATGCCACTCCGATCGTGGCTTTCTCCTCCGTTCCGGTGCTCAAGGTGCTCCCCAACGACCCCGACCGGACCCTGCAGCAGTTCTTTTCAGCACCGATCGTGAGTTCGACGCACGACACCGGACCCGGACAGTACCGAATCGTGTACGACCTTGCCTCGCCCGCCACCTTGGCCGCGATCCCCGATGGGGTCGTGCGGCACATCCTCATCCAGCTTCAACCGGGGAATGGCTATGCCGGGTACATCAACGGCACCGTGCGGCTGACGGCGGGGAGTTCCACCTTCGCATTGCCTACCTTCCATCCCGTGGGCACCGCACTCATTCCCGACGGGGTGCGGTCGTCGGTCCGACGGCTCTCGGCCTCGACCGTCAGCTTCCACCGAATCGACCCGACGCACTTCCACGTTGATGTGGCGGGGAACAACGGCTCCACCCTGCTCGTCTTCCTCCAGGAGTACGACCCCCACTGGACCCTCACCGTCTCCGGTGGAGGCGTCAGCGCCTTCCATTTCGTAGCCGACGACTTTGCGAACGGATGGCTCTTGAACAGCTCTCGGTCGGAGTTTTCGATGGAACTCGCATTCTCGCTCCAGGGGCTGGTCCCAGCCAGTCAGGTCGTCTCCGTCGGATCGCTCGCAGCCCTCGTTGCGGTGGTGGCCCGCCCCTGGCGGCCGGGGGTGGTGCGTCGCCTGCGCGCCCTCGGGGCGCGGCTCTCACGGGCGCCGACTTCCTCCCCCCCGACCGAAGCCCCCCGCTAGTTCGTCGGAACGCGAGGCTCCATGGATCCCGTGTCGCCGGAGAGCGGGCGCCGCCCCCGGGTCGGGGTCCTGTTGCGCAACCTCTGGGCAGGGAGCTTCGCCCGGCACGCGATCGAGGAGGTGTCGTGGTTACGCGACCGCGAAGGGTTCGCGGCGTCCCTCATACCCTTTGATGTGAGCGGCAACGGTTACCACTACGACGATCTGATCCAGAAAAACGGGATCGATGTCCGGCTCCCGTACCGTCGGCCCCGATGGACCCGATTGCTGCGCCGGCTGTTCCTCTCGCTGACCCCGCCGATCCGAGGCGTGGAGAGCTCCATCCCGGTCGTCGAGATCCTTCTCTGGGCGGTGACGGGACGTGCGGCGTTCGACGTCCTCTACGCCGAGGACCAGTTCGTGGGCGCCGGCGCCTACCTCCGCAACCGGCTTCGCGGAACGCCGTATGTGCTCTACGTTGCCGAACCGGTCTCCGACCTTGAAGGCGTGCAGAATCTGCGGATTGGCCGGCACCGCATCGTAGCCCGACTGCTCGCGCGGCTGCTGCGGCGACTGGAATCGCGGATCCTGCTGGGAGCCTGCGAGCGCGTCTTCGTATCGATGAGAACTCGCAAAGCGATCGAGGCGCGGTTCCCCGCTGTCGTCGGACGCCCGGGAGTCGTCCAGGCCCCGGGGTGTCACCCGGTCGAGGGTCCGCCCCCGTCCCGATCGTCCGACCGCTATCTCCTTTCCGCGAGCAAATGGGACGCCGGCCGGAACCCCGGCTTTGCGGTCACGCTGGCCGCGGACTCCGGCATTCCGGTGGTGTTGGCCGGCACGTGGCTGGATGCCGAGACCGAGTCAGCAATCCGCCGTGAAGCCGCGACCGCCCACGAGAAGAACGGCGCCCAGATCACGATCACCGGTCCGGTCACCCAGGACAAGATGGACCAGCTTTTCCAGGGAGCGTACGCCTACCTTCAATGGACCGCCGAAGGCTTCGCGATGGGGGTTCTGGAAGCGATGGCCTCCGGGATCCCTGTGATCTGCACACGCGACGCGGGCGCCTCGGAGCTGATTCTCGACGGACGAGAAGGCCTGCTCCTTCCTCGCGGCTCGGTCGACGAATTCGTCGCGGCGGCGCGGGGGTTGTTGGCGGATCCGGTGCGGAGGGACCGGATGGCGTCGGCGGCGTTAGAGACGTCCCGCCACCACGATTGGGCGAGCCACAATCGGGTCGTGGCCGAGGTCTTGACCCGTGCCCTGCTCCCTCGGAGCGTGCGATGACGCTCAGGGACGGAACTGCCAGGGACTCCTCGGTCGCGCCGGGGGTCGCCGAGCCGCGGACAGTCCCGGTTCCGGCGTGGGCACGTTGGCGTGGGATCGCGTACTACGCGCTGGACACTGAGCTGCTCCTAGGCTTTCGCGTCCGACGGGAGCTCCGGACGTCTCGCGCGATCCTGGAAGTCGGAAGCGGGTACCCGGCCCGTACCTGGCACCGCCACCTATCGCCTGAGCAACTAGACCGGGGCGTCGGACTCGACGTCTTCCGACCCTACCTGGAAGCTCGTGCCACCGAGTCGATGCGGTGGCGGAGGCCGGTCCAGGGATCCGGGCTGCATCTTCCGTTCCGGGACCGTTCGTTCGATGCGGTCCTGGCCCTCGACGTGATCGAACACCTCCCGAAGGAGGACGGCTATCGACTGCTTCGGGAAATGGAGCGCGTGGCACGGCGCAAAGTGATCGTTTTCACCCCGAACGGGTTTCTCCCTCAGGCGGGGGACGATAACCCGCATCAGGAGCACCTCTCCGGCTGGACGGTCTCGGACCTGGAGCGGCAAGGCTACCGCGTCGGTGGGGTCCGAGGCTGGCGACCGCTGCGGACCGCCCGAAATCGACTCGTGGTCGCCCCCGCCCCCCTCGGATTCGCCCTCTCCGTCCTGAGCTCTCCCATCGCCTGGGTCCGCCCATCAGCAGCCTTCCAGATTCTGGGGGTCCGATCCCTCGACCCCACTACGGAACGGCCCCGGTGAGGTGTCGCGCTCCGGTCGATTCACACAACCACCGACCACGGTCGGTTGTGGTCGCGGCTCAGTCGACTTCCTGAGGGCTGGAATAATTGTCGGCCAGATATTGAGCGGGATTCTCTTCGAACACCGGCCGGCCCAGCGTGGGCGACGTATCTGGGTACCGGGCGTCAGTGGCGTTCGAGAAGAACACAGGGGCACGATGCATCGCCCAATCGAAATAGTCTACAGGGAGGGTCGCCTGGCAGTCCCTGGCAGTGAGGCACCCTAACCCGAACCTCTGTTCCATCAACCGAAGGATACTGTCGAAGGATTCCGGTGCGTGGCTCACATACCCGGCAGGTGTCCATGGACTGATCACGAGCAACGGGACCCGGAAGGAGAGTCCGTTCGCGTCCACCTGCGGCGGAGCGACGTGGTCGTAGTACCCACCGTAGTCGTCCCAGGTCACGAAGATCGCCGTGGAATTCCAGTAGGATGAGCTCTCGACGCTGTTCACGATCGAGGCCACCAGATTCTCGCCGTCGCTGAGGTTCGACGGCGGATGGTCCGAGGCCCCGCCGGGCGGGACGAACCAAGCGAGGTTTGGTAGCGTACCGGCGGCAATGTCGGCGAAGAACTGCGGGCGCGAGGCGAAATGCGGCGCGACATTGTACGACTGGGCCCGACCAGCCAACGGATTCCAAATGGCATACGCGCTGCCCGGCGTCAGGTCGCCCAGCGTGTTGATCGCAACGGGATACGTCAGGAGGGGCCACTCGTAGTACGTCCAGGACACCTCAGGGTGTAACGCGAGTTCCTCCTCGATCGTCGGGGTCGCGTTGGACTGGTTGAGGTAGTTGTGGCGCTGGGCGAACGTTGTCAAGCCACCCGCGGGAAGTTGCAGAACTGAGGCCGGAGACTGTCCGGCGACGATGTACCAGTGGTTTGGAAGGCTGTAGCTCAGGGCCGAGGAGAAGAACGCGTCGCTCAACCCAAACTCCTGGGCCATGTCCCAGTACACAGGGAGGGTCGAGCCGTTGTAGTAGCCGAGCGTCGTGGTGCTGTTGTTCTCCGCTGGGAGGAATCCGTCCATCCGGCCGTCGTCGTAGGCCACGTGGGACGGGACCCACGTATGCGGAATATTCGGAGTGGAGAGGTTCGTTTGCGGGTACGGTCGGACGCACCCCAGGCTTAGGTCCGAAAGGTTCCTCGGGAGGCAGACCCCTGGGGGAAGACCGTTTGCCGCGACGGGGCATACAGCGGAAACGACTCGGCAGTAGGTGCCGAAGTAGTTGTCGTACGCATGATTCTCCATGACGACGAAAATGATGTGTTCGAGGGATCGAAGCTTCTCTGGGAAGATTCCAGTGGCGGGACCGGAGGCGCGGACGAGCGCGTACCCGGCTAGGACTACCAAGACCGCGCACGCCACAGCTGCGAGGGCTGACTTCGAGGATTCACCAGAGCGGAGCTTTGGTCCGGAGCGAACCCGGCTTACCATGATCGAGTCTTGCTCGTGAACGGGTAATCAGTAGGGGGGCCGATGGTTACCTCTGAGTTAGGTCGGTCGCCCTGGGATATCCCAGGTCGCGAGCCGTGAGGGCAGGACCCGCCGCCCTGCAATCCCGCCTAGCCGAGCCCGGGCGGAGAGATCAGAGGATGATGCGGCAGGCGTCCCCGATGATGAACGACTCGCCCGACGGCGGGTGCGTTCTCGCGTTCAGGACGGCCCCGCGCCCGATGATGCTATCGACGATCCGGATGCGAGCGTCGATCTGAACCCCCTCCATGAGGATCGAGCGGTCCACCTCGGCTTTGCGGATGACCGAATGGTCGCCGACGGAGGTGTACGGGCCCAAGAAGGCCCCGTCCTCAAGGTGGACGTCTCGGCCGAGAGCCACCGGGCCCCGTACTGCGGTACCTGGGCCGATCGTGCTGCCCTCGCCCAGCTCGATGAGCCCGCTGACCGAGGCGTGAGGATCGATCTGACCACGAACTTGGAACTCGCTGCGAGAGCGACTGGCGAGAACGCGCTCGTTGGCTTCGAGGAGGTCCTCGGGCCGGCCCGTGTCCTTCCACCAACCGTCAAGCCGAATAACGCGAACCTGGCCCGTTTCCTGCTGCAGGAGCCGGATCGCATCGGTGATCTCGAGCTCGCCCCGTTGCGAGGGTTTGAGTTGGGCGATCACGTCGTGGATCGCGGGATCGAAGAGATACACCCCAACGACGGCGAGATTGCTCCGGGGGGACTTCGGCTTCTCTTCGACCGAGACGATGGTGTCGTGTGCGTCGAGCTCGGCAACTCCGTATTGGGAGGGTTCTTTCACAGGTACGACGCCGACGACCCCGCGGGCGTCCCCGACCCCGAAACGGTCCGCAAACGGTTTCGCGCCGTGCTCGAGCATGTTGTCGCCGAGGTACATCAGGAACGGCTCGTCGCCGAGGAAGTCCCGGGCACAGAGTACGGCGTGGGCCAGACCCTTCGGCTCAGCTTGGGGCACGTAGGTCACCCGTAGACCGAATCGGCTCCCGTCGCCGACCTGCTCCTCGATGCCCTCTCGGATGGGGCCTAGGATGACCGCGGCCTCCCTCACGCCCGCCGCCCGAAGGTGCTGCAGACCGTAGAACAGCATCGGTTGGTTCGCGATCGGAATCATGTGCTTGTTGCCGGAAAAGGTCAGCGGTCGAAGGCGCGTTCCATGACCTCCAGCGAGCAGCAGGCCTTTCATGGGCGCACCACCTCGACGAGGTCCCAGGAGAAAGGTCGGCCGCCGAGGGAAGAAATGGGAGAATCGACGAACGGGACTCGACCTTCGTCGGCCGCGTTGTAGAGCGCCGTCGGGTAATTCTGGAGTAGGAACGGTTCCTCGCGGTGCAGGTTCCCGATGCAGTGGTACACCTCGCGAGGGATCGTCACCATCGCTGTCGCGAGGTCCCGCTTCCCCGCCGGCGACGCCGGTTGGTGAACCGGAGCTCCGGCCATGCGAATCGCCTCGATCCTGCCCCGGGTGGGGCTCAAGGGTCGTGGATCGTAGAGCGCCAGGATCATCTCCCCCAGCGGCACGACGAAGCGATCTTCTTGGTGGTGGTGGACGTGCCACCGGTCAATGTCCCGCCGTTCGCCGGGCACAGTTACCGACGTGTAGCTCATGGCGAAACGGTCGCCGGCGACGCTCGCGTCGTCCGAGCGAAGAGTCTCAATCAGAAATCCGCGCGGATCGAAGTGAACCGTCCGGGGGAGGACGATCACATCGTGCAGGTGGGAGTCGAAAGGCTCGATTGTCGCGAGCCTTGGCTGGTCCGTCACAATCGACAATCTTGTCAACGGCGTATTTATACATGGGGGCGTGGGCGGGTCGGCACTGCCTGGGCCGGAGTCTATAGAGCGCGGAAGGTCCAGACACGTCAGTCCTCGTCGGCGAGGCTCGAGTAGTTCTCGGCAAGGTATTGCTCCACATTCGCGCGGTACACTCCGGTCCCTGAGGGGGGCTGAAAGTACGGGTACCGCGAGGAGGTGGCATTCTCGAAGTAGACCGGCGAACGGTGGAGGTTGAACTGGAAGAAGTCGAGCGGCAACGTCGCGCCGCAATCCCGCGCGGTGAGGCATCCTAGGCCGAACCTCAGCTCCATGAGGCGGAGTACCGACTCGAAATCCTCCGTGGCGTGGCTCACGTACCCTGCGGGGGTCCAGGGACTGACCACGAGGAACGGTACCCGGAAAGAGAGTCCGAACCCATCGACCTGGGGCGGAGCGACATGGTCATAGAATCCCCCGTAGTCATCCCAAGTCAGGAATACTGCGGTACTGTTCCAGTAGGCGGATTCTTCGACGCTATTGACGACCGTCGCGATGAAGTTCTCGCCAAGGGAGATGTTCTGAGGCGGGTGGTCCGAGGTACTGCCCGACGGGATAACCCAAGATAGGTCAGGAAGGGAGCCAGCGGCGACGTCGGTAAAGAACTGTGTGCGCGGCGCGAAGTGGGAGGTCAGCGTGTACGACGAGAACGGCGCGGCGAGTGGATTCCAAAGGGAGTACGCGCTGCCGTCGAGATTGTCATTGAGGATGTTAATGGCCGAATGGTACGTTACCAGCGGAAAGTCGTAGTAGGTCCAGCTTACTGCCGGGTGATGGGCCAACTCGCCTTCGATGGTGGGCGTCGCGTTGGCTTCGTTGAGATACTGATGGTGTTGGGGAAACGCCCCGATCGACGGGAGCACCCCTTGCAGGATCGATTGCGGCGTCTGGCCCGCAATGATGTACCAATGGTTCGGCAAGCTATAGGACAACGTCGACGAGAAGAACGAGTCACTCATACCAAATTCTTGAGCGAGGTCCCAGTAGACCGGAATCGTCGAGCCGTTGTAGTGGCCCATGGTTTCGGAGTTATTGTCCTCCGCGGGGTAGAACCCGTCCATCTTTCCGTTGTCGTAGGCGGTGTGAGCGGGAGCCCAGTAGTGGGGCATGTCTGGCGTCACTAGGGAGGTTTCGTTGAACGGTCGCACGCACCCCGTGGCCAAGGACCCTATCACTCGAGGGATGCAAGTAGGGGGTGGAATCCCGTTTGCGGGCTCCGGACAATCCAGGGAAGCATGCTGACAATACACCCCAAAGTAATCGTCGTAAGCGCGATTCTCCATCACAACGAATACGATGTGGTCCAGCTTCGAGAGTTGAAACGTTTGGATAAGATTAGACGACGGGTATGGGAGTGCGACGATGTTGGTGCCGGTACCGACAAGTGCGGCGACTGCGAGCACGGCTGCAAGACGTCTGAAGGTCAGTGCGACCGCTTGCGGTTGAGCCAGCTCCTCGACTTTCGCCAACGAGGGGTCGCAAGCTTCTCAGAATATGAACACTGTGCGTGCAGGTAGTACCTAGGGCCCCGGGCCCGGCCGACGGCGTTGGGGCGTGGGAGGCGGACGGAGACATGTGCGGCCTGAACGACGTCGGGGCGAGGGGAAAACGGGCGTGAATCGGGTGCGACGATAAGGACAAGGTGGCCCAAACGTATCGGGCGCCACCCTTCGCCAGATCCAGCATGACCATTGGACCCCTTCCTCAGGGGAAACCGGAGGCCCTAGTTCCCGGGTCGCTCTGGTTCCGGTGGGGCTTTGCGATGGATTGGGCCAACCATTCCTTGGGACTCACGACCAGACCACGTGCCAGATGCGGCAAACGGTTCAAGCTGCCTGGGGCATGCGCCACGCCATGGCGCCGGATGTCGAGCAGTCGATTGTTTGGGACGGACTTCGTGGGCGGCTCGGCCCCGGAAGCTTTACCACATCTCATGTGACCACGCTCGCCTCCGGATCATCACTGGAACTCGACGGCGCCTCCATTCGTCGTGAAGGGGACGACCAGGTCTTCGCCGTGAACACTGGGGGTCATGATGTCCAGCTGACGGGATCCCTTTCCTTCGACGGCGGCGGAACTCCTCGCTCCGCGATTCGGATTACCGGCGCGCACGACATCCAGGTCAATCTCGTCGCGAACGCAATGGGAATTACCGGCGCGAAACCGTTCGTCTTCGTCCAGAACTCGGAACGGGTCAGTATCGGCGGCGATCTCCGCTCTGACGACGCATCGGTCATACGGACGGACGACAGTTCGGGACTCGACATTTCCGGCGTAAACTCGCGGCTGACCGCCGATCCGGGCGAGGCGGTGGTTCGCGTTGTCTCGAGCTCCGCAACTACGAAACCGGTCAGAGGCATCATAGTGCACGACTGCGACATCGACGGCGGCCGAGTCTTTACGGCGCATGGGGCGCCAGGGGCTCTGATCAATGTCTCGGCAAACGCCGATGCCCCGGACATTCAGCAGGTCGAGATTCGTTCGATTCGAGTCCGGAATACTGGAGGCTACCAAGACGGAATCGACGTTGGACGCTGTTCAGGGACTATCGTGCGAGATGTGGCAGGGACGGACCTCAACTGCGTCGTCTCGGTAATGGGATCCAACGTAGAAGTGTCCAATGTCGTCGGAACCGCTTGCGCGGCACAGGTCGTCGCGATCGGCGACCCCACCTATCAAACGCGTGATCAGAGGGAGGTACTCGTCCGGTGCGCGATTGGTCTCGACTGCGGCACGGGCTATTCGAACCCGGCGGGGGCGGGAATAGGCGTCCTCACTACTTCCCCGCATACTGTGTCCGGAGTTGGGTTCGAAGAGTGTGTCTCCACCCGCTTCGCCATGAAGCCTTCACTCTACGGGGTGACCGTGTACCCTGGCGCGGATCGGGTCCGGCTGATCCGAGTTTGGGCCACCGGGGCGGAACGAGCGCTGCTTGATCGGTCCGACGGCGGCCTTGCCGACTCTTCCGGGTTCACCGGCTCTCCACCTCGACAGATCGAGACGTTTTACACCGGCCCGTCGCCATTTGAGTATGTGGCGAATAGTGAGGTGCCCGAGGCCATATGCGTCCCCCTCGATGGGGGCGTGACATTATCCGGGGCGCCGCCGTGGGGCCCGCCCGGCGCAGCGGCGTGGGGGCCGTGCGGCCCGATTCGGCTTTCCCCCGGCGAGACGATTCGAGGCTCCTTCGAGGGACCCCCCCCGAAGTTTCTGCGGATCCTCCTCGGATGATCGAAGTCTCTGGTCGAGGATCCGGCGCACCTGAACCAGCGTACCGGCTAATCGGCTGCGCAAGCTCGCGATAGCCCGGTTACTCAATCTGTGTCAGCGAGACTAGTGTAGTTGTCCGCAAAGTACTGCGCCGGATTCTCCAGGAAAAGAGTAGCGTTCGCTGAGGGTGGAACGTACGGGTACCGGGCCGAATTAGGGCTGGTGAAGAACTGAGGCTCCCGGTGCAAAGAGAAGTTGAAGAAGTCGAGCGGGAGAGTTGCGCCGCAATCGCGGGCGGTAAGGCAACCCAGGCCGAATCGGACTTCCATTAAACGAAGTATCGATTCGAAACTCTCGAGGTGGTGACCGACATAGCCGGCAGGTGTCCAGGGACTGATGACGATCAACGGTACCCGGAACGAAAGGCCGAACGGGTCCACCTGGGGGGGCGCAACGTGGTCGTAGAATCCGCCGAAATCATCCCACGTAAGGAGGATGGCCGTGGAATTCCAATACGATGATCGTTCGATGCTGTTGACGATCGTCGCCACCATGTCCTCCCCCTGAGACAGATTCGCGGGTGGGTGGTCAGATGATCCCCCGGGCGGGACGAACCAGGAGATGTCCGGTAGTGAACCATTGGCAACATCGGAAAAGAACTGGGGACGGGAGGCGAAGTGGGCGACCATCGAATACGAAGGACTCCTCGCCGCGAGTGGGTTCCAGTAGGCGTAGGCACTGCCCTGAACCGTCCAGTCGACGGTGTTAATGGCGCGATCGTAACTCAGAAGCGGCCAGTCGTAGTAGCTCCACGTCACCGAGGGCTTTCCTGCCAATTCCTCTTCGATAGTGTTCGTGGAGTTCGCCTCGTTGAGGTAGAGGTGCCTCGACTGGTTGGTCGACGAGCTGTTGAACCCGTAGTACAGCGCATACGTCGGAGTATTGGCGGCGACGATGTACCAGTGGTTGGGAAGGCTGTAGCTCAGCGTCGACGAGAAGAAATTGTCACCGAGACCGTATTCCTGGGCCAGATCCCAGTAGACGGGAAGGGTCGAACCGTTGTAGTGGCCCAAGGTCTCAGTCGAATTGTTTTCGGCATAGTAGAAACCATCCATTCTGCCGCTGTCGTAGTCGATGTGCGACGCGGACCACGTATGGAAGATGTCCGGGACAACGAGCGATGTTTCGTTGAACGGCCGGGCACAGCTTCCTGTACCGGAGAACGGGTTCTCAGGGATGCATCCGCCAGCTGGGAGTCCGTTGGCGACCTCGGGGCAGACCGACGACGTGGCGAGACAGTACTCCCCAAAGTAGTTGTCGTAGGCGTGGTTTTCCATCAGCACGAAAACTATGTGCTGGATTTGTCCGAGTCCCGACATCGGAATCGGATTCGGAGTGTGCCCGACTTCTTCGAACGTGAATGTCGCAGCTCCGACGACCAGCGCCGCCGCTAGGAGCGCGAAAAGCCAGCGCCTGGAGCGGCGAGCGGACCGACTCGTTCCGTTGGGGCCCGGTTCTGTCATTCGTATTCACGAAGAGGTCGGCCTCATGACGGTTGGGGAATCACCTACTGGGTTTACGACTCTGCGAGCAGACCGACCGTAGGCGTACAACTCGCTCCTGGGTCCTAACTGGATGCCGAACTCGCGTCAGCGGTTCCTTCCGTGGGAGGTCCCGTCGGCCTCTCACCCACTGGGGCGAGAAGCGGGCGCCACCAGTCAACATGGTCACGGTACCAATTTACGGTTCTCTGCAGCCCCTCCAGGAATGGAACCGTCGGGAGCCACCCCAGGCTCCGAGCCAGAAATGTCGGGTCGATGGCGTATCGAAGGTCGTGTCCCAGTCGATCCGGAACATGCACAATTGATTCCTCACCGCGCCCGAAAAGCTGGAGCAAGCCTTCCGTGACCTCTCGATTAGATCGCTCGACTCCAGCACCGACCAGATAGGTCGCCCCCAACGTGCCTTGGCGAGCGATGAGGTCAAGCGCCCGACAATGATCATCTACGAAAATCCAGTCCCGGACATTCTGTCCGGTGCCATAAAGTGGAACTCGTCGATTGTCGATGAGTCGCGTAATGAAATTCGGAATGAACTTCTCGGGATGTTGGTACGGCCCGTAGTTGTTCCCGCAGTTTGAGATGGTGACAGGGAGGCCGTAAGTGCTGAAATACGCCCGAACTAGGTGGTCGCTAGCCGCTTTCGACGCAGCGTAAGGGCTGTGGGGATCGTATGGCGACCTGAGGTCGAACCGGGTGTCTTTGGGCGAAAGGGGTAGGGAGCCAAAGACCTCGTCCGTGGAGACATGATGAAACCGGGAGACGTCGCGCTTCCGGGACACATCCAGCATGACCTGCGTTCCGAGAACGTTCGTACGGACAAACGGGGAGGAGTCCGCGATGGAGCGGTCCACGTGGGTCTCTGCCGCGAGGTGCAGGACAAGGTCCGGCCGTTCACGCATCACGGAATCAACGGTGGCGGGGTCACAAATATCCCCTCGAATGAAGCTGATGCGTTGAGACACCTCAAGATCAAGAATGGATTGATGGACTCCCGCGTACGTGAGCCGATCGAGCACCACTACCTGGTCGGAAGGGTGCTCGCGCACCCAATGGTGGACTAGGTTGGCGCCAATGAATCCTGCTCCGCCCGTCACGAGGACGCGCATCTCAATTCTCCCCTGACCGCAATGGAAGAGGACCACACACTTCGCGAACGACGCTCAGATACCCCTCGGTCATACGGTCCACACCGAAGTGCGTTTCGGCCCTTCGCCGCGCCGCGACTCCCATGGCCGCGCATCGAGACTCATCGCTCAGGAGGCTCTTGACCGCTGCGCGTAACGCCCGCGTGTCCCCGCGTGGAACAAGAAGACCGGTCTCGCCGTCAAGGACGATTTCGGGCAGAGCCCCGGAAGCATAGGCGACTACAGGTCGTCCGCACGCCATTGCCTCAACTGCGACCAGACCAAATGGCTCATCCCACCGGATTGGCAGGACCACAAGATAGGACTCTCTCATGAGCGTAAGGAGTTCCTGACGAGGGAGGTACGGCATTGATGGAATTACGTCGTCGCCTGGAAAGTTAGGAGCGATGAAGCGGACGCCGGCGGCCTCCTGAGCCAGTGAATGCGCGACGATTCGGAAGTCTTCGAGACCTTTCCGTTCGGTCGCGGATCCGGACGGGTAGAGCACGGTCTTTCGGCCTCCGGCCCATGGCCGCCAGTTGATGTCCGCTAACGGGATGCCGCTGGGAACCGCGATGACGCGTTCATACCCTATCCTTTCCATCGCGCGCTTCATCTGAAGGCTCGGAACGATGAGCCGAGCCGCCGAACCGAGAATGCCGCGCCGGCTACGGAACTTTGCGTAAACCACGGCGCCCACGGGCGGGGGCAATTGGCTCCGAGCCCCCGGTAGGCGACTAGGGGGCACCCCATGATCGAAATGGCTCAGGCACTTGCCGAAACCGGGACCTGAGCAGATGCCTTGCCCGTCGATATAGAGCGTTCCGACGGGACAGGCGGGCCAATGGATCTGCACGCATGAAATGAACGGCACGTGTTCCAAGCGGCAGGCTTCGCAAAGAGACGTGTCGTAATCGTAGAATCCGAGCACCACGTCCGGCCGGACCCGCTGGAGCGCGGAACGATACCCTCCGACCGCAATAGGATCGGCGTCGTGCGGAAAGATCGCCAACGAGGCTAATGCTAGGCCGTTCCGCGATTGCGAGCAGACTTGGACTTCCAGTCCCCGTTGTTTGAACCCTTCGACTAGGATTCGGGCGGCGAGAGGTTCCCCACCTGTCCAACCTGGCTGGAGCACTGCACCACCGAACAACACTCGCATGACCGCTCGGACAGGCCAATGAAGGCCGGGACCGACTATTAGGGGCTGTCGAGCCTTGAGGAGTCGCCAGTTAGAGCCCAGGCTCTCCGCCCCGCTGGCGATCGCCGGGGTGGCCAGAATTCATTAGTAGTCCCTCCCAACATCAATCGGCAGCAGGGTGTCGGAACTGGCGAACCCGAAATTTGACGCGGTCGTAACCGGCGGAGCCGGGTTTGTGGGATCCCACCTGGTAGATTTCCTTCTCGATCGAGGATCGTCCGTCACGGTCGTGGACAATTTTTCAACTGGTCGCGCGGCGAATCTTGGCCATCGCGTGGGTGGTTCCTCCCTCAAAATCATCAAGGCGGATTTGAGGCGGACCGTCCGGATTCCTTCCGCTGCCAGGTACTTCCACTTGGCGTCCCCCGCCTCTCCCGCCGCATATCAGGATGACCCTATCGGCACGTTGCAGGTCAACTCGTTCGGATTCGAGCAGGTCCTCGAAGCCGGCCGAAAGCACGACGCGGCAATAGTACTCGCGTCGACGAGCGAAATCTATGGCGACCCGGAGGTTCATCCTCAAGCGGAGTGGTACTGGGGTCACGTCAATCCAATCGGTCCTAGGAGCTGCTACGACGAGGGTAAGCGATACGCGGAAGCTCTCGGAACCGCGTTCCGCCGAAAGTATGGGCTGGACGTTCGAATCGCACGGATCTTCAACACATACGGCCCGCGCATGGATCCCGACGACGGTCGCGTAGTTTCGAACTTCATCAGTCAGGCACTAGAGGGGAAGGCGCTGACGGTCTACGGGACTGGCACTCAGACTCGATCGTTCTGCTACGTGTCCGACTTGGTGCGCGGGTTGTCCCAGCTCATGGAGGCCCAGGAGATCGAGGGGCCGGTGAATCTAGGGAACCCAGGAGAAGTGTCGGTCCGACGACTGGCCGAGATCGTCGCCAAGATTGCCAAGGTCCCCCTGATCACAGAAACGCACGAGCTTCCAACCGACGACCCCAAACGCCGCTGCCCCGATATCGGAAGGGCCGTTCGAGAATTGGCTTGGACACCCGAGGTCCCCCTCGAGGAAGGTCTAAGGCGCACTATGGAATACCTTCGTTCCTTGCGGCCGCGCGGACCACGAGGAGCGTTGTGAGCTCGTCACCGCCCCTCCTTGTGGGTATCGACGGGCTAGGGTACATGGGCCTGGCCAGCGGCCTCGCGTTCGCCCAACGCGGCATCGGAACGGTCGGGTTCGACATTGACGAAGCCCGACGTAAGTCCATCACTTCCGGCAACACCCCGGTCTTTGAGCCAGGACTTCAGGAACTGCTGACGAGGAATCTGGACGCCGGGCGGTTCGAGGTCGCGACAACTCTTGGTGACTTAGCCCGAGTGGCCGACGTTATCTTTCTGTGCCTGCCCACCCCGACCACGCGGTCCGGCCGGATTGACCTCCGACCTCTGGTCGCAGGCGTCCGTCAACTTAGAGCGGCGCTGAGGGACATCCGAAAACCTCGAACCGTGGTAGTGAAAAGTACTGTCGTACCAGGTACCACGGAGGGCGTCGTCCGGCCCCTACTGAATTCCAACCGCGCCGCACCCCAGGGGAGCATCGGCGCGGCCTCGAACCCGGAGTTCCTCGCCGAGGGAAGCATGGTCCAGGACGCATTGAATCCGCAACGTATCGTCCTCGGAGTAAGCGAGGTGCGCACCCACCGGTTGCTACATGCGATCTACAAACCCTTCCATCGACCGACGTTCTCCTTGACCCCGACGGGCGCGGAGATGGTCAAGTATGCTTCCAACGCATTCCTTGCACTGAAGATCTCATTCGCCAACGAAATGGCCCAGTTCGCTGGGGGAATGGGCGTGAATATCGACGAAGTCATGGATGTTGTCGGCCGCGATAATCGCATCGGCCGGCGATTCCTCGCGGCAGGCCCGGGGTTCGGAGGCAGCTGTTTTGACAAAGACCTGCGAGCGATGGTCGCAGCTGGATCGAAGAGCGGTGTCCGGTTCGAGACCCTTCGGGCAGCGTTGTCGGCCAATCGTCTCCAGGCAGCACATTGCTTACAACTCATCGAATCTCTTGTGGGGCGCCCTTCGAAGTCACGCGTCGCGATCCTCGGACTCTCCTTCAAGGATGGGACCGACGACGTCCGTGAATCCCGAGCGTTTCCGATAGCTCGCGCCCTCGTCCGAAGGGGGGTGGAAGTGCGCGTACATGATCCCCAAGCCCTTGAGACCTTCCGTCGCGAGTGGGAACGTACCACGGGCCCGTTGCCGTCGAATCTTGTCTTCTGTCGCACGGCGGCGTCGGCGATCAAAGGTGCCGACCTGGCAGTCCTACAGTCAGCATGGCCTGACTACCTGACCTGGCCAACGTCCTGGAGCCGAAGCATGCGGGACCCTCAGTTCCTCGATCTTCGAAGAGCCCTACCGCCGATGTCAAGGTCGCGGGGTCAGTTACGCTACTATGCGCTAGGGGACGGGACGACATGGCCCTCGGGCGGCGTCACCAGGGCTGCATCGTTTGGGAGCGATAGGTCCGGAACCGCTGCCGGAGGCTCATGAAGGTCGTTATCCCGGCAGCCGGTCAGGGTGTCCGATTCTTTCCCGCTACTAAGAGCCAGCCCAAGGAAATGCTACCGGTTTTGGACCGCCCGGTTATCCAGTACGTGGTCGAAGACGCCGTAGCCTCAGGAGCCGACGACATTCTCATCATCACCGGGCGCTCCAAGCGCGCAATCGAAGATCATTTCGACGTCAGTCCCGAACTTCAGAAGTGGGGACAGCTACCGGAGCTGCAGTCTCTTGACGAGCTTTCAAAACGCGTGAGCTTGCATTACATTCGCCAGCGTGAGCCTCGCGGCCTCGCGGACGCCGTCGGAATAGCCCGTCGGCACGTCGGAACGGAGTATTTTGGTGTCCTTCTGGGGGACACGATCAACGTCTGTACTCCGCCCCTCCTCCACCAGCTTTGGGCGATCGCCCAACTGCACCGGTCGAGCGTCATCGCCGTCGAAAGCGTGCCGGTCGAGAAAGTCCGTGATTACGGTATTGTAACCGGCCGGGAGATCGAGCCTGGGCTCTATCAGTGCGAGGAGCTACTCGAGAAGCCAGATCCCGCTTCCACTCCCAGTCGGCTCGGTATCACTGGCGCATATGTATTCAGTCCAGACATTTTTCTGGCGATCGATCGCACTCCGCCCGGACGCAATGGGGAAGTGCAGTTAACGGACGCGATCCAACTTCTCACCCAAGAGCATACAGTGCTGGCAACGACTTTCAGGGGGACTCGGTATGATATCGGCGACCGGTTCCTGTGGCTACGAACCAATCTGGAGTTCGCATACCGCCATCCAGAATACAAAGGACGATTGAGAGACATCATGGTCAGTTTGATGCGGGACGACACTGTCCCACAATAACCGCGGGGCGTACATGCCATCATTCGCCGCCTTATGCCAGCGATTGTAGGGCTGTTCCCTCGCTTCTGGGCCACAGATGTTGAAGCAAAGGTTATCCGTTCTCCCGCAGCAATCGGTTGAGAGCAGAGGTTTTCGGACCTCGCCCGCTCGAGGATTTGCCACCCCGAGGAAGCGTGCGATTCTGGGATCGAGGCGTCTGTACCGTGCGTCCAAGAAGCGTGAGTGAAGAACCAGTGGCGGCTCAGCTGACCCAGACTCCATCGCCGCTCGCACAGCCCGCTTACTCCGCCCGTTCCGCCTCGGCGAGCGGATGGAGGTGGGTTATTCGTAACGTCATCACGAGGCGGAGGTACCTTCTGCTTGTCGCGATTGGCGTTATCATCGAGATCGTCGTCCTGAGCTTCTACCAGATTCAAGCGAACGCGGGGTACAAGACGTTCGCCGGAGACCTCGGGACGTACAATCAGGTGCTTTACACCACAGATTTTTCAGGTTCGCCATTCCACACCACAATCGGAATCCCCTCGGGACTGAGCGGACAGTTCTTGGCCATTCATTTCTCGCCGTTCCTAGTGATTCCCGCGGCGGCGTATGCCTTCGACCCGAACGTGGGCGGGCTACTGATTATCCGGACTGTCGCCTTGGCACTGGGCGCCTTCCCGGCCTACGGATTGGCAAGCGCCCGTCTTCGCTCGGAGCGGTGGGGAGCTCTCTTCGCCTTCGGCTATTTGCTCTCGCCGTTGACCATCACCGCGGATTGGAACAGCTTTGATCCCGAAGTGTTCCTCCCCTTGGTGATTCTCTCGGCCTTCTATTTCTTCACGACACGCCGCCACTACGCGTTTCTGGCAGCGTGGGTCCTGGCACTCGCGGTGATTGAGGCGATCGCCCCCCTGCTCTTGATTTTCGCCGTCCTTGCCCTTCTAGGCACCGTGGACTGGAAGAAGTACGTCCCTTCTTTCCTGCGCCGATTGGCGCCATCAGCCACGCCAGCCCAGCGTCGGGTGCTGATCGCGGCCATTGTGGTTGCATTCCTCTGGATAGGCTTCGCGGTGGCGGTTCTCTACTCTTTGAGTCCCCTTGGGGGCGTGTTCGGCGATAGCTATTCTCGCCGATTCTCCGTACTCGGCGCGACGTCGATTCCTCAGGTGTTTACTCGGATTGTCTTTCACCCAGCTGCCGCCTATACTGCATTGACCTTCGCCGGCAATCAAAAGATTGAGTACATCCTTCTCCTTGTCGGATCTACGGGTCTCCTGCCCATCTTCGGCGACCGGCGGTACCTTCTGCCCGCGATCGCCTGGATGGGGTTGGCCCTGTTTTCCAATTCCAACGGCTTCTACACTTTTGGAACTCAGTATCAGTGCTACGCGACTCCATTCCTATTCGCGGGTGCCGTCGGAGGGGCTGTAGCGATCATGAGACCCTGGTCTCCGCAACAAGCGACCCTTGGTAGCGGACGCTTTGTCCCAGACGCCTCGGTTGGGTCAGCTCGTCCGACGAACGCCCTCCCTCGGAGGTGGAGGGCCGCGCTCGCCCCTGGCCCCTCGCGCACGAGAATGCTCGAGGGTGCCGCGGTGGGCGCCATCTTTCTGGTGCTTATCGTAACCAGCTCTGCGCTCACCTCACCTCTCAACGGCGAGCCGGTCGATCTAGTCGAGTGGAATGCGTACGGCATTGTTCCGATCACGAATCACGACCACTTTTTGGATCAGGTCATTGCATGGCTCCCCGCCCATGCTTCCGTGTTGACAACAACGAAGCTATTTCCCCATGTGTCGAATCGGGCCGCTGCGTACCTCTTGCCATACGGGGAGCTGTTCGGCCAATCTTACAACTACACCGCTGTCGTGGATCGCTTGGTGAACCTGTCCCAGTTCATCCTTGTCGACATTGTCGCAGATCAGCTGCCGGCCCAGCTGCTGTACCATTTCGTGAACCTCACGGCTTTCGGCTTGTTCGCCGGAGCGGACGGTGCCTATCTGTTCGAGCGTGGTTGGAACGGTCCCCCAGTATTGTGGGAGCCCTTCTCCAAGACGGTGGACCCGGGCGAGATGAATTCATTCGATTCGACCCAAGGTCCAGATCCACAGAGCCCATCCGGCGCGGTCCTCTATCACGCTCCCGACAATCAATCCGGTGCTCGCCTTTGGTCCGGACCGAATGACCCGGCGATTCCTCCTGGAGTCTACCGTGTGACGCTCATCTGGAAGATTCAGGACGCTCGAGCCGATCCCGGGACGAGGTTGCGAACCCTAGAGATCCCAACTCAGGTGAGCCTGGTAAAGACCCTTTTCACACGGGCGGGGTTCCATTACTCGATTACAGTCGGACCGGACCATGCGAACTCCACGCAGCTCAACCCCGCTCTCATCACAATCGCTCACGTCCCGTCGCAAACCGCCAAGATCACGACGACGTTCAACGTCACCTGGCCCGGCGACGGTTATTTGAGCTTCGCAGCGGCTACACTATCGCCGAATGTTTCCGTCTGGTTCTACCAGCTCACCTTAGATGAGATTGCCCCGCCACCCTGACCCGACATAGGTTTACGGATTCGGCAGGGGCTTTCTGCGGTGAGGAACCTTTCCTAGAGGAGCCTCGTGGCCCGAATGGGCGCGGACCCGACGGACCGCCATCGAGTCGCGACCGAATCCGAGACTGCGGGTGCCTCTCCCTGGATCAGATGTAGCCCCAAGACCGAAGCCGTTCCTCGACGTCGGAGGACATCGATCTCCGGTCCGACGCTCCGATTTGCTGCCCTGCCTGCTCCGCCATCGCGATAAGGAGAGCCCCGCGGTCAGCCAGTGTGGTGGAGATATCAGAACGCTCGCCAGGATCCGATTCGATGTCATAGACGCTTCGGGTTCGAGAGCTCACATCGAAAAGGGCCTTGTACTTCCCCTCGTACGCAACCCCGATTATATGGTCCAGCCTCTCGCGGGCGGCGCCCTCAAATCGGGCCCGAATGTGGTCCCAAATCAACCCGTCTGCCATCGCAAGTATGGGTCCGACGCGATCCGCCGATACCAGGCTTTGAAGAGGAACCCCATCTCGGAAGTTATCGGACAGCAGACCGACCGATTGGCAAACCGTCGGCGCCAAGTCCACGAGGCTCGCCCACCCTTGGCCGCGGGCTCCGCCGGACACGTCATGAGGGAATCGAACGACCAGCGGGATGCGCAATTCAGGCTCGTCCGGCCTAAACATGTGGAAGAGTAGGCCGTGCTCACCGAATGCTTGTCCGTGATCGCTTGTAAGGATGAAGAGGGTATTCTCCCAGCGGTCCTCCGCCTTAAGCAATTCGACGAGGCGCTTCAATCGTAGATCCAGTCGAACAATCGCCGATCTATAGAGGTGCCAGAGTGCGTCGAGATCCGCGGGGTCAGGAATCCATCTCCCGGCCACGAAACTCAGCTGATCTTGTCGAATCCGGGCCTGCTGATACCACCTGAATGCTCCGTCCAACGGAGACCGAACCGGATAGTATGGCTCGTGGGCATCTACAAGATTCACGAAGGCGAAGAGTGGCTGACTTGAAGGAACTGTAGTCATCCACCGCTCAAATGTCGGTTCTATCCAGGTAGCTATTGACTGGTTCTGGGGAAGTTGAGGCTCGATGATTCTCTGGGCCAGGCGATTGGCCCCATCGAGCACCATCGGAAATCTGTAAGCATCGTGCATGAATCGGCGAAGGATCGCACCCATCGATCCTGTTGCCAGGCTTTGAGCGGCCACGGCGGTCCGACGTCCGCTAACGACCATCTCCGGAGGCTCCGTACGTCGCAATCGTAGGAACGACTCGGACCACCCTCCCCAAGCCGCGGTATCGAATCCTTGGTCGAGGTTGAAAGTCGCACTGATGAAAGGATTCGCCGAAAGTGAGATAGTGCGGTATCCGTCTTCTCGCAGCATCTCGGGTAGCCGGCGAATCTCCTTGTCGAGTACAAGATTCCGCTTCGCGTGAGCCCCGTGATTCCAAGGATAAAGGCCTGTGAAGATGCTTGCGTGTGCCGGGATCGTCCACGGAGCGACCGAGGCAGCCCTTGGGAATGTCACTGCGGACTTCTGCAGCTCCTCGACGAACTGCATACCGCCTACGGGTGAGCTGCCTCCGGGGAAATCTGATGCTCGAACGCAATCCATGACGACGATGACCACGTCCGGTTTTGCTGTGGGCATTCGCATTAGATCAGCATCGGCGCGACGATTCTGAGCTGTGTGGGATTGGTATCTAAGGCTATTCGCGGCGGCCGTCGACTCATGGGTCTGAGCAAGCGTACTCGAACGTTGGGGCCGGGACAGGAGGCCCCGACGCTTCTGTCTTTCCTTGTCACGGCGTAGGACCGTTGCGACGCGCCCGAGCCGCGCCTACGTCGGGTACGTCCAAACGCTGCACCCCGCTGACGCTGCTACGTAAGGTCGGCGCCGCCGACAATTGTGAGTCGTCGCGGGACTGCTCCCTCAGGGGGGTTCGCAACGTCTTTGAGCGGGAGTGCAAGTTGCACAGCCCTTGAGCCCGCGGTGTTGTTCGGCCCATCGAATGAAGCGACTGTGAAGGTGTAGGTCTTACCCGGGGTCAAGCCGATCACTTGGAAGGCGTGCGTCGACGGACCGACGCGCACAGCGTGACCACCCCACGTTACGTTCCAGCCTGCCACCGGGGCTTTTCCGAAGCCCTCGGACCATGTTAGCCGGACAGCCGAGGCCGAGAGTACCGTGCCACGAAGGGACACGGGAGGGTCCGGCGATCCTAGCGGTTGAAAGATGGCAGGATAACGGGCCGTTGAGTAGTTGGCCGCGAAGTAGATGGGCTTTCGAGGCTTGGCATGGGTGTCGAAGAAGCCGAGAAGCAAGGGGGCCTTTGCGTCGCGGACAGTAAGACTGGGCAACCCAAATCGCCACTCGATTGTACGGAGAACGGATTCAAAGTAGCCCAAGTCGTGCGAGACATAGGCCTCCGGGGTGTACGCACTGATCACGATCAGGGGTACACGGAGTCCCAGCGCGGAACCGTTGATCGTCGGCGGCCGAACAGTGTCGTAGAACCCGCCGTACTCGTCCATGGTCACGAAGACCGCGGTCGACTTCCATTCCGGAGATTGCTCCACGGCATTCACGTAACTGGCGACGAACCCTTCACACCAACCCAGTGCGTAGGGGGGATGGCAAGACTGTACCGGGGGCGGAATCACCCACGAGACGTTTGGAAGCGCGCCAGCAGCCGCATCCGCGAAGAACTGGCTACGGTCGACGTACCGGGATGAGAATTCAGTGCCGTAGCTTTCGCTCCGAGCGAATGTAGGATCCCAGAAACCATAGGCCGCACCAGAAGCGACCGCGCGCGAGTAGGACGACGGGAGCAACTGATCGTAATACTTCCATGTGACGTTCGTCCCGTTGAAAAGATCCTCGAAGGTGTTAGTGTGATTCGCCTCCTCGAGGTAAGATTGGTCGACTGTGTAATTCCCAGTCAGGTTCGGGCCAAAAGTACCGTCCTCCAGTTCCATTGCTTGGACGCACAGAACGTTGCAGGTTTGATTCCCTTGCAAGGTCGCAATCCGGTCTCCGACGTAGTAGTGAATAGACGACCAAGGAGCGGCCCCGGCTTCCTCGAACCAATGGTTGGGCAAAGAGTAGCTTAGGTTGGAAGCGAAGAACCGGTCCGATAGGCCATATTGCTGAGCGAGATCCCAAAATAGTGCGGCCGTGCTTCCGTTGTAATACCCAAAAGATTCCAAGGCGCGCGTCTTGTTCGGAGGGAGGCCCAATTCTCCAGCATAGAAGTTGTCCATTCGTCCGTTGTCGAATGCGGTTGTACTAGAGAGCCATCCGTGTCCTATATCCGTCAAATTGATCGTCGCCGAGGCGAAAGGATAGGGTCGGATGCAGCCCGCACCCGGGTTGCTGGGGAAGTACGGAATGCAGTAGCTCTGGTTGAGTCCAGTCGCCGTATCGTCGCAGTTCCTCGAGAGAGTCGGGCAGTAGGTCCCAAATAGGTTGTCGAAGGCGTGGTTCTCCATCGTAATGATCACATAGTGACTGATAGGAAATGTCGCGGGACTGACAGCGGCCATCTGGAACTCAGCTGCGGTTGGAAAGGAGGGACCGAATTCAATATGCTGCAGTGGGAAGTAAATCAGTCCCACGCCAATCAAGCAGACTGCGACGGTTAACGAAGCAATCCATCCTGTCATTCCGCACCGCGAACTGGCCCACGATATATTATGGCGGTTCCTCATCGCACCCGTCAGTGCGTGCGTTCCAACACACCCACGTTTCGGAAGGTCACCTCAGGCGAGGCCGCAAGTCATTTATACCTCACGATGCGCATTGCTACCCCTTTGAGGGGACCGTGCTGGGAGCTCGAGGGCGGTCCAGCTCGTGGTATCCTGGGTTCGCTAACTTCGCGAGATCGGGTGTCCTTCCTTCCGAATCCGTCGATTCCCGCTGGAGTCTTATCTCTCTTCGAAAGGAGGATTATCTCAAGGCGCCGAGGGGACAATGCCGTTCGGCGTAGGGGATTGAGTTGGCGCGCCCTCTGGTCTGGCTCTTCCTCGGCAGCATCGTGTTTGCGGGGGTCACGGTCGTGCTGGGAGTTCTGCATGCCGCCAGGGACGCCTGGATTCTAGCGCGCTTCACGCTTCCCGCTGCAGACCTCCCCCCTCCTCCAGCCCTCCCTCAGCTCCTGGCGTGGGCTGGACCATGGCTTGCCTTTGCCCTCTGGTACTTCGATATCATCGTCCCCGTTGGGGTGCTGATGCTGCTCGTCTCTGACCTGCTGAGAGGCAAGCATCCAGCGCGTTGGCGGGTGCCGTCGCCGTTGCCCTGGCCCATGGCGAATGTCACTGTAGTGCTGACAGCCTACAACGACGAGGCATCGATTGGCCCCGCGATTGAAGAGTTCCGTCGATTGCAGGAGATCGGACAAATCATAGTCGTGGATAACAACTGCGTCGACCGCACTGCCGAGGTAGCTCGCTCGCGCGGCGCGACTGTGATTCCCGAAACGAAACAGGGGTACGGTTTCGCTTGCCGTGCCGGATTGCGCTATGCGCTAGACCGAACCGACTCGCCGATTATCGCGCTTGCCGAGGGTGACATGACGTTCTTCGCAGAGGACATCCGCAAGATGCTCCCGTACATCGGGCACGGCGATATGGTGGTCGGCACCCGGACAAGTCGAGCGCTTACACGACGCGGCTCGCAGATGGACTGGTTCACATCGTGGGGCAACCTGTTTCTCGCGTTCTTGATTCGGTTGCGTTACTGGGATTGGACCTTTCTCGGGCGCGTGCAACTTACTGACGTCGGCTGCACGTTTCGAGTGATTCGACGCGAATCACTCGCACGGATAATCGACAGGCTAACGGTCGGTGGGATGTACTTCTCTCCGCACATGATCTTGATGGCCCTTCGTGATTGGGACACGGTTATCGAGGTGCCCGTGCAGTTCCGCGCTCGCGTCGGCCAATCGAAAGGGGCCGGGTCGAGCCGCCTTCGAGCCATCCGTATTGGGCTTGAGATGCTCTGGGAGATTGCCCTACACTAGAAGACTTTCCACGGTCGCAGAGGGAGCGAGGCTTGTCCAGGGCGGGACGTTCTCAGCCGACCCATAAGCCATGGCTGCTTTTTCACCCGGGCTAGGGACGAGCCGGAAACCGGCAGTACACTAGGGAGGGGGAGCGGCCGAAGTCGGGTGTCCCTCATCTCGAAGAGCATCGACTAACTCGTGTATCCCTTCCCGGAACGACCTCGGGTGGACTCCGAGGCGGTCGATGGCACTCAGTGCCAGGCCCCCCCGTTCTGGCCGGGGGGCGCGACCTGGGTCTTTCGCTCCGTCGCGGAAGGTTCCCGGGGCGGCGGAGGCGGCGTCCAGGCCTAGCTCCCGGAGCAGAGTCGACGCAAACTCCCAGGGCGAGGTAGGTTCAGGGGAGCCGACGTGCACCGTACCGCCGTGTCGGCGGTGGATCAACAATTGGAGGGCGTCCGTCACGTCCGGAATCCAGCTCGGGGTGATCGTCTGATCCTGGTAGTAGCGTGGCAAGGTTCCGCTGGACTGTTGCTTGATAATCGCTCGTGCGAAATCGAGTTTCTTGGGGAACCTCGCCCGGTACGGGTGCGCAATCCGAACAATGCAGACCGTGCTGCCATACCCGCTGGCGTTTCTCTCCCCTACACCCTTCGTGTAGCCGTACCACGAGACAAGCGGCGTCAGGCCGCTCGGCTCGTCCTCTTCAGAATACGGGCCACGGGTCCCGTCGAAAACGTAGTCCGTTGAGACATGCACTAAGAACCTTCCCGAGCTCGATGCTCGAGCGGCGGCCCATCCTGGGAAGAGGCCGTTTACGTTCCATGCGGACCCAGGTGAGTCGAGACGGTTGTCGGGCGTACCTTCAGGCTGTCGCTCCCGTTCGCACCCATCGACGTCGGTCCGGGCGGCGAAGTTCACCCATACGTCGGATGAGGAGCGGTCCAAAAACGACATGGTGGCCCCCCGATCGGAGAGATCGAGACGGTCGAACGATGCCACGCGTAGTCCGTCGTGTCGCGGGTCGGTTCGCCCCGCCGTTGAGATGTCCCAGTCGGCGGGAGACGCCGCGACGAAATGGCTCCCTACCATCGAATCCGCCCCGAACACCAGGATGCGCAAACCCATGACCGCTCCCGAGCTAGCCCCTCTGCCGCAGGGCCCCAAAGATCTTCTCACCGCATCGGAGACACGGCTGACCGTGTCTCGACCACTTCGGAAACCGAGTCCGGTGAAACCTCCGGTCCCCCTGCGCCGGCGAGCTAGCCGCAGCGCTCGAGTCCCCAGGTTGACCCAGTGATGCCTCCCGCCGACACAGGAGGGAGTCCCGGAGGTTGCCCGACCGATGGAAAGGCGCGGAGCGCGGCGAGGCGGCTTCAGCGACGGCGCAGGTCGAGGTTGCCAGAGTTGCCCGCGCGGGTGCCTCCGAATCCACGGGTAGGGGGTGGACGTAAGTTACATTAGGCTGTTGAGCAGTCGAACCCACGGGCTCCGGGATGGTCGAGATTGCCTCTTCAGCGAAGCCGCCGTCGCTCCGGTCTCGCTCGCGACTTGAAGGTTTGCTGGTTCTCGGTACCGTGATTGCCTTCACGTCCGTGCTTACGCTCTCCGTCCTAACTGTTCCATCCCACTTCTCCGCTACGGTCGGGGCCACACGATCCACCCAACAGTTCCGGGCCAACGATCGGATCACGTTCCAGTGGCAAAGCGTGAGCGGGCAGCCGACGACTTTCACGCTGACGAATGCCTACCAGAACATCTCACTCGAGGAGGGAGTCGGGTCGCCAGCCAAGGTCGTGTATCAGACCACCGCCGCTTCGGGGTCGTTCGCATTCATCTCAGACGGAGCCCCGTACGTCTTTTCTTGCGCCTGCGGCTCGGGAATATCGCCAAGCCTCTCGGTCCATGTCTATGGCACCATTGCCACCCCGATTCTCTAACGTTCGCTGGGCCTCGGGCCCGTGCCCGAAGCGGGATTAGCCACAGTTCGATTCCCCCCAAAAGGGGCGTGCGGGAACCGCCGTTCGTCGCGCCGGGAAGAAGCTCTGGTGGTCAAGACTTACATAGCCCAGCCCGCTCGCCGAGGAGGGCGTTTCACCCAAGATGGCTGTTCCCTCACGAAGCACGAGCGAGGCGACAGTCCTGAAGGACATTCGGCGAATCCTGGAGTTCCTTGAGTTTTTCCGATCCGACCTGGACTGGGTTGTGTCGAATTTGAAAGAGCAGCAGAGCTTGTTTTACCCTCAGGCTCCACCGTACCTGCCTGGGGCGTGGGGGGAAATCCGGCCCCGCCTCCGGACTTTGGCGCAGTCGCTCGTCGATCAGGGCGCGTCTGCGCGTGAGCCGATGCAGGAAGCCGGCCTCACAAGGGCGATGCTGCAGGCTAAGATGTTGGCGGTTTCGATCCACCGCGAGAAGTGGTACAATATGCGCCGCTCCACTGCTTCCTCACGCCACAAGGCCGAGGCGCTGCGGGGGTACGCAACATCGGTGGACCCAATCTTCAGTGCGCTCTCCGCATCGTCAATGGACGCGAAAGGCATTCACGATTTCATGAAATCGTTCGTGGTACTGATTCGTACGTGATTCGAGCGATCGACAACTCGGGGGTGCTTGGCCTCTGGGCGAGTTGGCGGGCTCGTCCACGACCTCACGTCGAAGCACCGACTCAGCTGAGGAGGGCGATTGAACGAGAGACTTCCCGGGCACGGGGAATCGGGGTGACGTCGGTCAGAGCTAGTGCGGTGCCTATCGCAATGCGCTCGGGGCCGGCACCGGAAAATCGGAGCTCGATTGCCGAGGCTTTGCGCCACACGCGCTGGCGCACCATATCGTGGTACCCTCCAGGAGAACCGTGCGTTTGAGCAGTTCTTCGCCACGCTCGGCCCGGCCACCCCGGCAAACTGTCCATCGTCGGGGGCCGAGATACCGGCGAGGAGGGCTCCCCTCTACGAATCGAGTAACTTCACGCCTGAGAGAGTGGACTTGGCTCCGCCCTGGTCGTGGAGCGGCCGCTGACCCCCCCTGATGCATGGGCTCGAATCGCTAGCGGATCTGGTAGAGGAAGAGCGAGGTATCGTTGTAGACCGGCGTCAGGTAACCTGAGGCCAGGAGAGTGTTGATGGAGTACGTCACGAAGTGGAAACTTTGACCAGCCCCCTTTCGGATGTTATGATCTTCGAGGACGTAGGTGACTCCAAGCGCCTGCATTTCCGCGAGCCAGACCGGACTTACGAGGCCCGTCACGACGCTTCCTACAGTGAGGTGGCCGAACTCCACGTACCCGGCCTCTGAAATGCCTTGCTCCTGAACATAGATCTGGGAGATGTAACTGGAGTTGTAATGGATGCTGCTCGTCGGGTTCCCCACGATCAGGTCGATCGCCACGCCCGTCGCTCCGGAATAGTCGATGTAGGAGTTCGATCCGGCCCCAATCGAGTACCATCCGATAGTCCCCGAGTTGTTGCTCTCGATGCCAATCTGAAGTTCGCTAGCCGATATCAGCGCTTGGACAGCCGCGGGAGGGGCGTTCGGGAACTCGAGTGAAATCCACTCCGAGTTGGTCATGTTGAGACCCTGGCCCGGGGGCTCGGGTAGGCGGTAGACCTCGGTCTCGACCCCCTTCGAGTTCGAAAACGACTTGGGCGTAACGGGGGGCGTCACGGCTGTCGCGTTGCCGCCGGGCTCGACGAGAGTCGTCGCGTTGTTGTACGCCTCTTGGGTCGAATTGAGATAGTACGAGTAAGGGCCCCAAAAGCCCGGCACGACGACCTGGGAGGGATAGTTGAAATTAATGAAGAACGAGTTGGCCCCCTGGTACCCCCAGATCTCGGTGAAATAGAGCGAAATCGCGGGGAGAAGCACGGCGTTCGCGTGGGCGCTCTGCAGGAGGTGTCGGACCACGAAGTAATCGTCCGGGATCGCGAACCCCTTCCGCGCTCCACCGCCCTCGACCTGGCCCGCGAAGATCGGAACTGCGGCTACGAGGATCAGCACGGTAATCGCAGCAATGGCGAGCGTTCCGGACCAGCCAAAAGTCCTCGCACCGAGGCGGAACGCCGGCCGAACGGCGGGGACGGCCACCTTCGGCGCCGCGACCTTCGACTTGGCGGGACGCCAATGACGCGAGACCCATCGCCTTGCCCATTCGGCGGTGACCACGATGGAGAAAGCGATCATCACCGGGTAAATTTTGGACAGCACCAGCAGTGAAAGGTAGTAGGTCGGGAGCAGCGTCGCGCCAAACGGGAGGGCGTTCTGGATCGAACCCGTGAGCGCCCCAAACGGTGGATTCGTCCCGGTGTCCCAGATGACGCACGCGACGATTACTAGCTCAATCCCATAGATCCATCGACGTGTACGCATCCGCGTATAGTACGCGAAGGCCGTCGGCACGACAATGGCGAGCAAGGGCCAGAGGTACGAGGCGAAGACGACGATCGGGTTCGTCTGGTAGAGGGAAGCGTAAATCAGGGAGTTGAAACTGTGCTTGCCCAGTAGCCGTACGACCAAGGGCAGCGAGTTGTACGTTGTCCCCGTAAACACAGGGACGTACGCGGCAGAGACCTGGTGGATGTCCTTGAGGTCCGAACCCCATTGCGTGACGATCAGGTACAGCGCATCGGCCAAGAGGGCCAGGGCGATGGGGATCGTCACAAGTACGATGTTTCGGAGGGCCTTCTTCGCACCGAACCACTGAGCCTCGCTTCTGGGAAAAAGCGTGAACCACACCAGAATAGCCCCGATAGTTCCCACCGTCAGTCCGAGCATGCGCAGCTGGTTGGGGAAGGAATCAGGCATTGCGAGTCCGATTCCGAGGCCGAGGAGGGCCGCGTCGTAGGGCCTGAACGACCAGCCTCGCGTGAGTCGACGCGCCAACCGGAGGATAAGGGTCATCACGAGGAAAAATCCCGCCGCGCTGAGGAACACGATCCCGATGAGGCTCTTGTAACTCGTGATTACTGCCGCCGGACTCATCACGTAAAAGACGGCCGCGAGACCTTGGACAACGGTGAGCTCCTTTTCGGTGAATGCCGGAGTGAAAAGCTCTCGGGCGAACAGTTGGCAGGCATAGCTCACGACGAACGCTTCAACGCCTAACGCGAGGTAGAATCCGACGTAAATGTTCCCGCCCGTAAGGCCCACAGCCAAGGCCGGAATCAGAAAGTCAGGGATTGGGCGGAGCGCAAAGTCTTGGAGAGAGTAGATCCCGGGGTAGTCCTCGCCGTAGAGGAGGTTGCCCCGTGTGTACACCAAGATGGTGGCGGTGAATAGCGCGGCAACCGCGAACGAGAGTTCAAGCCGGGTCCGACGGCTCGGTTCGTTGAGCCAGCGCAGCAGGCGCCGGAGAATGTTCGGGGAATCGACGACGACGACAGTCGTCGTCGCGTCTGTTGAAGTCGCCATTCAGCCCGATTCGCCACCCGCCCGTTGGAGCGGTGCGCACATGTCCTTACTACTTGAACACCTCTGTCCGCGTTAATCCTTTTGGCATTCGATTTCGAGACTCCCGAGGGCCGGATCTCTAACGGGGCGGCGAAGAGGTGGTACCGACCTGTTACGTCCTACGCACTCTGGAGGGAGTCGACAAATTTGCACCTCGCTTTTAAGTAGGAGAAAAAAGGTGAAACTGGCGTGCAGTTCCGCTCTCGGAGCTGTAGGTACGGATACGTATCTACACGGGCCGGCTGGGGGGTCGGTCTTGTTCTCCTCGTTCTGCTCCAGACGGCGGTCCCGGCGGGGTCGATCGAGGTAGGCCCTTCCGCCCACTTCTACTCTAACGCGGTCAGCGATCAGCCACAGGGTTCGCGGTCGATCGCGGCCGCAGCGGCCTCGCTAGCCCGGGGCGAGGGGCCGGCCGGGGTCTACCCCGCCAGTTGCTACCTGGGCTCGCCGCTCACGGCCCAGTGCTCCACGCTCAACGCTAGCACCGGTTGGGCCAATCTCACGGTCGGCGCGCCGCCCCCACGGTACGGGGCCGAAAGTGCCTTCGACGCTCAGGACGGCTACCTCGTCATGTTCGGCGGGGTCAGCCGCTACCACTACGGGACGTACTTCCAGGACACGTGGACGTACGTCGGTGGACTATGGACGTCGATCGCTTCCCCCACGGCTCCTTCGCCTCGCGCCGGGGCCGCGCTCGGATTCGATGCGGCGGACGGTTACGTGATCCTGTTCGGAGGTTGCTTCTCGACCGGCGTTCTCGGGACCTGCGATACGGCCTACGGCGACACGTGGGAGTTCACCCACGGCGCGTGGAGCAGGTTGTCGATCGCCTCGAGCCCCGCGGCTCGAGGGTATGCCGGGATGACCTACGACGCGAAGGACGGCTACCTTCTCCTGTTCGGTGGGCAGAACGCCGGCAGCTACCTGAGCGACACCTGGAAGTTCACAGGCGGCGCTTGGACCCAGCTCGCCCCTCACCAGGCCCCGAGCCCCCGGGACATGATGGGGATGACATACGACGGCGCTGACGGCTACGTCCTTCTGTTCGGAGGGGCGACCGCGCCGGCGTACGACGACACCTGGAAGTTCGCTGCCGGGCAATGGACCCCGATCACCACCGCGACCAATCCGACCGGCGGAAACGGGATCTCGCTGGCGTACGATCCGGTCGACGGGTACACCGTCGCGTTCGGGGGGTATGCGGGGGCGTACTTCGACGCGACGTGGACCTACCTCGGCGGAGTCTGGACCCACCTCTCGACGCCGGTGTCCCCGGCGGCCCGGGGTCTCGCCGCGGCGTCGTTCGACCCGGTCGACGGCTACGTGGTTCTTTTCTCCGGGGCCAACCCCCAGAATTCCTCGGACACTTGGAAGTTCAGCGGCGGAAGCTGGACCGTGGTCCAACCTCTCTTCGCTCCGCCGGGACGGGATGACGCAGCCTACGCCTACGACGCGAAGGACGGGTACATCCTGTTGTTCGGGGGCGGCACCGGTGGCCTTACGGGCTGGGGGGGCGGCTTCTTCCACGACACCTGGAGCTACGTCGGGTCGAACTGGGAGCAGCTGAACCCAGGGCTCAGTCCCTCGCCCCGCTCCGGCGCCGTGATGGCGTACGACCCGACCGACGGGTACGTCGTGCTCTTCGGCGGTCAAAATGCCTCGTCGGTCCTCGGGGACACTTGGACGTACTCGGGCGGTGTGTGGACGGAGATCTTCCCCGCCTCTTCGCCGCCACCCCGCGCCAACGCGAGCTTCACGTTCGACGGCAAGAGCGGCGACCTGCTGCTGTTCGGCGGCCTCGGTTCGGGAGGGAGCCTCAGCGATACCTGGTCGTTCACGACTGGCCAGTGGACGCAGGTGTCGGTATCCCGGGCCCCCGCCCCGAGGTGGGGCGCGGGGCTGACGTACGACGCCCTGGACGGCTACGCACTGCTGTACGGTGGCGTCGGCGGTGCTGGGTACCTCAACGACACCTGGACGTTCGCCGGAGGCAGTTGGACCGACGTGTCGGGAAGCTTCCGCCCGCCGGCGGTCATGCAACCCGCGCTTGAGTACGATCCGGCCGACCACTTCGTGCTCATGTACGGCGGTCTCAGCACCGCCTACGTCCAGAGTTCCTGGACGTACCAAGCCGGAAGCTGGTCGTATGCGAGGGCCGGCACCGGCCCGCCGGCTCGCTTCGCGGCCAGCCTTGCGTACGACGCCGCCGACGGTTATCTCGTGCTCTTCGGCGGATACACCGGTTACTGGATGGACGACACCTGGTCGTTCTCCGCGGGGGCCTGGTCCGAGCTGTTCCCCAGCAACGCACCCCCTCCTTCAGTCTCCAACAAGGC
This sequence comes from Thermoplasmata archaeon, assembly GCA_022750195.1. Taxonomy (GTDB): domain Archaea; phylum Thermoplasmatota; class Thermoplasmata; order Lutacidiplasmatales; family UBA184; genus Lutacidiplasma. Next base: position 581,663 of record JAKIWE010000001.1, read on the forward strand.
GGCCTACGACGGGCAGGATGGCTACCTGCTCCTGGTCGGGGGCTACCCAGAGTTCGCTTCCTCGATCACGTGGAAGTTCTCCGGGGGACTCTGGACCGCGCTCCGTCCGCTGACCTCCCCTGCCGCGCGCGAGGGCGCTAGCTTGGCGTACGATGCGGCCGACGGCTATGTGCTCCTCTTTGGTGGGTTCGACGGCAACTACCTGGGTGACACTTGGAGCTACACCGGCGGTGTGTGGACCCGCCTAGCGCCCACCGACACCCCACAGCCGCGCTCCGACGCGAGCATCGCGTACGACGCGTCGACCGGCTTCGTCCTACTCTTCGGAGGATCCAACGGCCAGCTCCTCAAAGACACTTGGGCGTTTGTCGGAGGCCAGTGGAGCCAGCTCACGCCTGGCGTTTCACCGTCGGCGCGCTCGCTAGCGAGCGCGTCCTACGACCCGGAGCAGGGCGAAGTGATCCTGTTCGGCGGGACTACCCAAGCCGGCCCCACCAACGAGACATTCGGCTTCGGCCAGGGTACGTGGCACCGAATCTCCTCGGTCGCTTCTCCCAGCCCGCGGAGCGCTTCGAGCTTCAGCTTTGACGGCGCCTACGATTACTCCGTTCTCTTTGGAGGGTCCACGACGGGTCTTCTGCAAGATGCGTGGGCGTACGCCTCGGGGGGTTGGTCTCGGATGAACGTCCCGCCGGGGCCTACCGCCCGCGCGGGTGCCGTACTCGGTTACGACGCGCGCGACGGGCTCGAGGTCCTCTTCGGTGGCATTGCAGGGGGCACCTCGTTGACCGACACATGGGCGTTCGTCACCCCCCTGCGCGCCTCCGCGCAAACTCCGTCCGGCGCGGCCACGGATGTGGGGGCCTCGATTCTCTTCGTCGGAGGCTACTCTGGCGGTGTTCCCCCGTGGTCGGGGTCGTGGACGTTCGGGGACGGCCAAGGGGCCGGAACCACCCACACGACGTACACGTACTCCTCGGTGGGCAACTACATCGCCACGTTCACGATCACCGACGCCGCCGGTGCGAGCCGTTCGTCCTCGATCCCCGTAACGATCTTCCCCGCTCCGGCCGTCACCCTCGCGATCCAACCGGGGAGCGTTGGGCTGGGTCAGCGCGTTGTGATGACCGTGTCCATCCAAGGGGGCTCCCTTCCGTACACCATCGGTTGGCCACAGCTGCCGGCGGGTTGTGGCTCCGCGGATTCTGCCACGCTAGGGTGTACCCCGACGGCTTCGGCTGGCTCCTATCCAATCATGGTCACGGTGCGTGATGGGGTCGGGGTCCAGGCCTCCGCCCAGGCGACCCTGGTGATCCTCACGAGCTCCGGAACTCCACCCCCGAACAGCTCCCCACCGCCGACGGGCACCGGTCCGGGGTCGCCCGGCTCCCCGAGCTCGCCCGCGACGCCGGGCTCGCCCGGCAGCGGCGGTGGATCCCACGGCGGGGCTCCCGCGTTCCCAACGTCTCTCGGTGGATCCCGGGGCCTGATCGCCCTTCTCGGACTCGCGTTGGTGGTCGGGATGGTCGTTCTTGAGGTAGCGATGGCTCGGCGTCGCCGGCTGGCACGGCGCAGGGCCGCCTCGAAGGCGTACTCGTACCGCCGGTCGTAGGGGCGAGCTCCCCCCTACGGGCGGTGGGAGGCCGGTTTAGGCGTGCGCATGCGCCCGTATCACTGCGGATACCTACCGCCGAACGAACGGTAGCCTTTAATCCCGGACCTTTTGTGGGTCCGACCTACAGCTCATGCCGAAAAGCACACGATTGCGCTCCGAGCCCCACCGACGCTGGAAGACCGCGGTAGCCCTAACGGTCCTCGCCCTGGCGGTTCCTTCGTTGCTCTCGATCGGAGCGACGGCAGCCACCGGCGGAGCCGTGGTGAACAGCCGCGTCGTGACCTTCGCCAACACCTGCGGCACGGCCTCGGGTCCGACTCCGGCCGCCCTGTACATCCATTCGAAGAACCCGACCGTCACCCTGAGCGCAGGGGACACAATGACGGTCGTCTACGAGTTTATGGTGAGCGGCTTCACGTCGGCCGTGGTCGGTGAGGCGGTCCACATCCCCAGCGTTCAGGCGAGCTTCCCTCTCTCCAACGGCACCACCCTCCCCTTCCTGCTGCTTCACCGCGTGATCGTCATCCAGAACGGCTCGTGGACGGACCCGTCGCTCGCGACCGATACGAAGGCGATCAAGGCCGCGTACACCTTCGCGAACCCAGGGAATGCGACGCTCTCGAGCCAAAAGATCGCCATCATGGCGAGCAACTCCGCCTACGGCAACCTTACTCTCGAGTTCCGGTGGATGTGGACGGTCAACCAGAGCGCGAACGGCCACGGGGTCACTATCGGGCCGTGGACCCACCCGACCTCCCACGCCTTTCCCCCGAGCATCTTCGAGCCCGCCCCCCTCGTGAACCTCGCCTCCCGGAACGGCCCGACCGTGACGATCGGCGCCGTCGCGGACGCGAACCTGACGGGCGCGATCTCCTCGACCTCCTTCCTGGTCGAACTTGAGTACTCGTCCGGGGACGTGTTCAACACGGTGACCGAGAAGACCCCGGCCGGCAACGCGACGCCGTTCCGAGCCCACATCCTGATGATGTCGGTCGACAACAATCTCGCCCCCACCAAAGCGCTCCTCCATGTCCACGATCACTGCGGCGCGATCATCTACAGCCTCTCGGAGGTCGCAGTCTACAACGCGAGCGCCGTCCTCCGTATCGATGTCGCACCGTCGACGTGCGGTCCAGTGACCTTCAACGGGACCGCCTACGCCAACCGGTCGTCCGTGGTGCTCGCGCCTTCGACCACCAGCTACGCGATCAGCGTCGGAGCCTGCGCCGGCCACACGTTCGTCGGCTGGGAGGGGAACAACGGTGTCGACCCCGACCCGATCGGCAAGCTCTCCGCCTCGGTCGTCGTGAGCGCCGACGGCACCCTGACCGCCAAATTCCTCTGAACACGTGACCCGAACGTTCGTCCGCCGGTCTTTTGGGGGGCGTGGTGTCGCCCTTCGGGGCTAGCCAGCGGAGGATCCCAGCGTGGTACGGTTCGGATCTCTCGCGAACGCCTCGTTTGCCTGCAGCGTCGTCGTGTTCGTCCTCGTGGCGAACGTTCCCTCCCTCGTCGGGGGGTCGACCTCGGCCCACCCTCCCCTATCCGCGCGCGGCGGGGCGGTCGGCGGGCCGAGCGCGGTCGCTCCTCAGGGCAACGCCCTGAACGACGACTGGCCGATGTACATGCAGGACCTCGGTCACAGCTCGGCCAACCTCAACGAGACGGCTCTGAACGTCGGGAACGTCCACAACATCTCGCTGCTGTGGACCTACCACCTCCACGGCGCGATCCAGGGCTCGGCCGTCGTCTCCGGCGGGGCGCTCTACATCGGCAGCGGGACCGGGAACTTCTCCTCGCTCTACGTCTCCAACGGAAGCCTGCGCTGGACGACCTTCCTCGGGACCAGCGTGATCTGCAACACCACCGGGGGGGTCGCCGACAGCGCGACGGTCCACGCAGGGCACATCTACGTCGCCGGGGGAGACTCGTACTTCTACTCCCTGAACGCCTCGACCGGGGCGATCGAGTGGCGCGTCTTCGTGGGCAACAACTCGCAGGGATTCTACGGCTGGGGTAGCCCGCTCTATGCGGCCGGCTCGATCTATCTAGGCACCTCGAGCCGCTGCGACTCGCCGCTCGTCCCCGCGGCGCTCCTCCAGATCGACCCCGTCGCCCATCAGGTCGTGCGGTTCTTCAATACGACGGCGGCCGGTGCGCTCGGCGCGTCGATCTGGTCGACCCCGACGATCAACCTCACGCGGCACACCGTCTACGTGACGACCGGCAACTCGGCCAACCGTTCCGGCAACCCGCCGATGTACGACCAGGACTCCATCATCGCCGTGAACGCGAGCACGCTGGCGGAACAATCGATCTGGACGGTTCCCTACGCCCAACGGGTCCACGACGGCGACTTCGGCGCCACGCCGTCCCTCGTTTCCGCGGGGGGCCACGACCTCGTCGTCGCGATCAACAAGAACGGAGTCCTGTACGCCTGGAACCAGAGCAACGTTTCGACCGGTCCCCTTTGGGAGGACCAGCTCGGGCAGGGAACTCCGAACGGCTACAACATCGGCACGGCAAGCATCGCGAACGGGATCATCTACCAGGGTGCGGGCCAGTGGAACCTCTCAGGAAACATCTCGCTCGGGACCTTCTACGCGATCTACCCGTCCAACGGGACGGTCAAGTGGGTCAAGCCGGTCGTCGACCACGTCTTCCGGGCTGCCGCCTACGCGAACGGGTTCCTCGTCGTCGAGGCCACCAAGGCCCTGTACATCATCGCGGCGTCGAGCGGACGGACGCTGTACAAATCCGGTTGCGCGTTCGGGATGCAGAGCGACCCTACGATCGCGGAGGGCAAGATCTTCATCGGGTGCAACGGGTACCTCAACGCCTACGGTATCGGTCTGACCAGCGGCGCAACGGCGGTGCCGACGAGCGGGCTCGTTCCGCTCCAGGTCGCGTTCTCGACCACCGCGCACGGCGGGACGCCTCCCTACGCCTATCTCTGGAAGTTCGGCGACGGCACCGGGGCGACGGTCGCCAGCACCTCCCACGTCTTCGAGGCGGTGGGGACGTTCCATTCGAAGGTCTGGGTGAACGACAGCGAAGGGAACAGCTCGAACAACGAGTTCACGATCGTGGTCAGCGCCTCGGGGACCGGGGGCAACGGTACCCCCCATGCCAAGAGCTTCCTGCAACGGTACGGCCTCGATATCGGGGCGCTGGTGGCGCTCGTCGTCATCCTCCTGGTCGTCGCGGTCCTCTATCGCCGGCGGCGACGCGGGAGCATCGCTCCGCCCCCCACGCCTTGGACGCCTCCGCCCGCCGCATCGCCGGCCCCCAAGCCCACACCCAGCCCGGGCCCCCCTGCCGGCGCGACTCGCCCCTCCCCGAGCGGACCACCGACGACCCCGCCCAAGGTGGGCCAACCTCCCGGGACCCGGTAGACGAAGCCCGGACCGTCAGGTCGTTGACGACACCGGGGCGGTCGCCAGCCGATCGACCCTCTCGCCCGTGGTCTCCAGACGGGCCTCGATCGTTCCGCGCGCCAGACGGGTCCGCGCCGCTCGGCTCTCCGCCGCCTTCTGGACCGCCGCGGCGAGCTGCTCGGACCGGGCCGGGTCGATGAACGTCGGACTCACCCCGAGTTCCTGGGCGAACTCGCGGAGTTGCGGCAGGTCGTAGGCCACCACGGGGAGGTCGGTGAGGGCCCCGCAGTTCATCGCACCGGAATAACCGCCCGTCGCGCGGTACGGGAGGAAGAGGAGGTCCTGCTCCAAGGTCAACGCCAGGACATCATCCTCGGAGACCCACCCGAGGAACCGGAACGATGCCTTTGGCGCCGCCGCCTCGAACTTGGAGATCTCCGCGGCGTACTCGGGGAAGCTGGGGTTCGCCCCTCCCGCCACGGTGACCTGGATGCGCTCTCCCGCGGCTTGCACCTGCTTGAGGAGATCGAGGGCGCCGCCGAGATCTTTCTGCGGGCCCCACACCCCAAAGAGGAGGACCCGAACGGGGGCGGTCGATTCGACGGGGGCCGGGGCCAAGGCGGCGCCGGAGCTCAGCCGGGCGTAGATGCTCGGCATCGTCTCGATGTACGGCAGGATGAACGGCTCGACGTGGCCCCCGACCTCCCGTTCGACGACCGCACCCTGACTGGCGAGCGCGACGACCACGCTGGCATGGCCGATGAGCCGACGCTCCAGCCAACGGACGACGCGCCGAACCCAGGGGGAAGGCCGGTAGCCGAGCTGTTCGACGTCCTGAGTCTCGAGGAAGTTGTGCATGTAGACCCTCACCGGCTTGCGGGTCCACCGAGCGAGCGCCACGGGCATCATCAGACCGAAGGCGTTGACGATCGGATTCCGGCCGAACGACGTGACGTAGATGTTGAACAGGTAGAGGTCGGTCCTCGGACCCGCGCGCAACATCCGTAACAGGGTACGAACCAGGCTTCCGAGGTCGTCGTGCGCCCAGGTCGGACGAAGCGTAAGCCGCGCCGCCACGGCGGCAGGTGGGACCGCCGAACCCCGGGGCACGAACGCCGTGATCTGATCGACCTTCGGTGACCGTGAGAGGACTGTCACTATCCCCGTCGAGGAATTCCCCGCCCGGTGCGGGGTTGGGTAGAACGTCCCGAAGAAGGTGATCCGGCGGTGTTCTGAGCTCGAGCCAGGTCCCGAGGGAACCTTGGTCTTGGCGTCCCCGGTAGGCGGGGGGAGAGGCGGCGCTAGAGGTAGCCCCACGATCGAAGCCGTTCCTCGACCTCGAGGGAGGTCTCGCCCGTCAACTTGCCGAGCAGCTGCTGTCCGATCCGTCGGGCCCCGTCCGCGACCGTCCCAAGGCGGGCTGCCTGGGTCGGCCAAAGGTCGGTCATTTCACCCGGATCGCGCGCCACGTCGAACGCCTGGACGTGGTCATCGGTGAGGTCGACGATGACTTTGTCGTCGCCCTCGTACGCGGCGACGTAGCACCGTTCCCACTGCGCCATGACCGCCGGGTCGGCGAACTTCTTGACGTGCGTTTTCTGGTGGATCCCGTCGGCCATCGTGTAGACCGGCGTCGGCCGCTCGGCATCGATAAGACGCTCGAGGGAGATCGAGGAGGGGAAGTGGCCGTTCGTCGCGCCGGCGAGGTCCATCACCATCGGCGCGACGTCGACCAGGCTCGCCCATCCCTTCGCCACACCCCCCGAATATCGCCCGTCCGGAAGGCGCACCCACATCGGGATGCGGACGAGCGAATCCCAGACCTTCTGGCCGTGGAACATGCAACCGTGCTCGCCGAACGATTGACCGTGATCGCTCGTCAGGACCACGACCGTGTTCTCCCAGCGCCCGTTCGACTTGAGGGCGTCAGCGAGCCCCTCGATCCGGCGGTCAATGAAGCGAATCATGTCGCGGTAGAGCTGACGAAGCCGGCGCGACTCCTCCACGGAAGGTTTCCAGTCGCCGGTGAGCACGCTGGTCTTGTCCATCCGGACGTTCGCCGCTCGAAACCACCCTAGGAGGCCATGGACAGTCTCCGGGTCGGTTAGGTACGGCTCGTGACCTTCCATCAGGTTAACAAAGGTGAAGGTCGGGCGGTCCGCGGGCTGCGTCCGAAGCCACCGGTCGTACGTCGGCTCGATCCACGGAGAGATGGCGAGGCGACGCGCGTCGCCCCGGAACTTGAGCTGCTGGACGAAACGGTTCGTCGCGTCGATGAGGAACGGCATACGGTGCGCGTACCAGGCCTTGCTCTCGAGCTGACTCCACCCCGGCCCCCCCGGCAACTTCTGAGTCGGGCCGATGTTGCGCGCCCGCGGAGGGTTGACCCGGTCCGGCAGGCGGAGGTAGCGCTCCCACCAGTCCCCCCACGTCGCGGCATCGAAGCCTTGGACCAGACCCATCTCCGGGGAGATGAATCCGTTCGCGGCCAGGGTAAAAGTACCGTAGCCCCGGGCGCGGAGTAGTTGGGGAATCGTGGGGATCGAGTCGCGTAGCATCACCTCCCCGAGCATCGTCACGCCGTGCTCCCAGGGGTAGAGGCCGGTGAAAAGGCTCGCGTGGGAAGGGATCGTCCAAGGCGCCGGGCTCACGGCGCGCGGGAACAGGACCGACTCGCGTCGAAGTCCCTCAACGAACGACAAGCCGGTGACCGGTTCCGGTCCACCGGGAAAGTCCCGCGCCCGGACGCAGTCCATCACGATGACCAGAAAGTCGGGCGCTCGCGGGGAGGCTGGCGCTACTCCTGTCATTGCCGAGGAACCAGAAGGGGACGTATCGCCGAACTCGAGCCGCTACGAGAACTAAACCCGCACAGATAGGGCCGATCTCGCGCCGGCCCGACTACTTTGATCGAATCACCTTACCTCCCGGCCCATCGTTCACCTTCCACGAGGGTGCATAAGTCAATTCCTATGCTCCAAAGTCCTCGTGCCGTGGCCACCAACTCCTCTACCTATTCCATCCGAACTGTCGTCGTTCCGCACCGGTTGGAGCTCGCCCTCTTCCGAGCCCTACTCGATGTTCGTAGCGGCGTGAATCGATTGATGCCGGACTGGCTCGAGCGGAGGACAGAGCCGCGGTTCACCGCCACCAAGCGGACATATCCATGGCTCCGTGCCGCCTATCCCCACCTTGCCGCCGCATGGTGCACGACCATCGCCAATGAGACCTCGGCCGTCCGAAACGCGTGGCGTCGTGCGCTAAGGCGTGCTCGGCACTCACCCGAGCGCTTCGTGCGATTGAACGACGCGGTCCCCCGCCGTCGCCGTTTGAAGGCGAGCCTTCACCCGGGGCTGTTCAGGTGGAATCCCGTTCTGCGTTGCTTGGACGTGACGATCAGAAGGGGCGCTCACGTTCACATCGATCTTGCCAGGCTTCAACACCCCCTCTTCTGGAGATATGGGGAGGCGGCGAACTGGAGATTCGGTCTGACCCTTCGCCCTAGCGCCCTTCTCTTCCACTTTCGAATTCCCCGTTCGATCGAGTCGGCGGTCGGAGCCGTCGGTGTCGACCTGAACTTCGACTCCGCCGACCTCGCGACCTCGGACGGTAAATGCGTCCGAATCGATCTTCGTCCGATCACTCGCCTGCAGGAACGTTGTGCCCAGAAGCGGCAAAGCATCGCTCGGCAGCTCTCCAAGGACCTTCGTCACCAGCGGGCCGTCCTGCGTCGCTACCAAGGGCGGGAGCGCCGACGAGTGGCTCCGCTCCTCCATTGGTCGGCCAACGAACTACTCGCCCACGCGGGCCTTCGTGCCCTCGTTTTGGAGGACCTGAACGACGCAACACAATCGATTCTGCGACGAGAATTGCATCGACATAGTCCCGCCACCAATCGTCGCCTCTCCGCGTGGACCCACGGGCGCCTCGTGGAGATCGTCCGCTACAAGGCCCGAACGCCGACCGTCTGGGTGAACCCGGAGAGGACCTCGCAAGAGTGTCCTCGCTGCGGAGGGCAACTGGCTCTCCCGTCCGAGGGAAAGGTCCTCGGCTCCGACGGAAGGAACCGAATGACCCGTCAGCTGGTCTGTGGGGAGTGTGGAGGCTCGTGGCATCGGGATGTGGCGGCGGCGATCGCCGTCCTGGCCCGCGGCTGCGACATCCTACGGGGAGTCACTATCGCCCCGAGCGCGCGCTCCGCGCTTCTGGAGGCGGCGACGTGGCGTCCGGGGTCGAGCGACCGTTCCGACGGTCGAACGAGCTCGGGTCTCACGGTCGAGCCGATGAAAGAAGACGACGCGAAGTCCGGACCTCCTTCGGTGGTCAGGACAGGTAGTAAAGCTGTAGGTCCGCCCCGCCGTAGATGGGGACGATGACCCCGGCGGCAGCGAGGGTCGCGAGGCAAATGGCTACGTATTTATACGTCTGCGCGGCGCCGTGCCGTATCGACCGGTCGATCAGCAGATAGTGGACGTGGTAGGAGCTGACGGTCTCCACCCACCCCGGCCGCACGACGCTGTCGACGACCCCGCTCACGTTCATCCGGCCAAATGGGGTCGCGCCGTTCGTACCGTTGGTCTTCTCGATGACGACGACGCTCGTGATCTTGTTCGGGTCGTAATGCTGGGGGGAGGCCGGCTCTCCGACCAACAATTCGAGCGAGACTCCCGTACCGGACGTATTGGCGAGCTCGTTGAATCCTTCACCGGGGTAGTACCACCCGGTCCCCCCCGTATCGTTGCTCCGGACGCCCACCTTCAGTTCGCCGGCCCGAATCAACGACGAGACGGCGGTCGTGTTGGCTTTCGGGAACGTCAGCAGGAGCCACTGGTAGCCGGTGGCATTGAGCGGAGTATGGAGTCGATACTCCTCGATCAGCCCGCCCTTCGGGGTCTTCGACTCGTTCGCAGCGAGCCCTCCTAACACCGGGAAGGAGGTCGGGTTCGGGACTACGGGGGTGGTGGCCAAGGAGTAGTCCTGCTTGGTCTTGTTGAGCAGGTAGGTGTACGGTCCCCAGTACCCCGGAACGATCACCTGGGACGGATAGTTGAACGCAACGTAGAACGAGTTGGCGCCCTGGAACCCCCAGCTGGTCCGGAAGTAGACGAAGATCGCCGGCAGGAGGAGCGCGTTACCGTGGACCGATTGAAGCTGATGGCGAACCACGAAGTAGTCCGTCGGGACGACGAACCCCTTGCGCTTGCCGCCCCCTTCGACCGTTCCCGCGAACACCGGGAGGGCGGCGACGAGGACCAAGCTCGCGACGCCGATCGTGATCGCCGCCCCGAAGAGATTCCGATTCCGCGAACCGCGTCGGTATTCGGCGCGGCGAACCTCCCCCGTGGCGTCTCGGGTCGTTGAGGCGGCGGGCGCGAGGGCCCCCGGGCGATGCGCGCGCCACGTCGCCCACCGACGCGGCACCTCGACGGCGAGCGTGACCACGGAGAAGGCGATCAGCACAGGGAACAGCTTGGCGACGAGGAGCCCGCTCAGGAAGTAGATGGGGAGAAGAACCCGCAGGGAGGGGAACAGCCCGATGAGACCGGTGTTGAGACCCCCGAACGGCGGGTTGGCTCCGGTGTCCCAGACGATCGACGCGAGGCAGAGGGCCGCCAGCAGGTAGACCCAACGTCGATCTCTGGGACGTAGGAAATAGGCGAAGAGCAGGGCGACGTTGATCGCGAGCACCGGCCAGAGGAACGAGCCCACGGTGACCCACGGGTTGGTCTGGTAGAGTCCGGCGTAGTGCAGGAGGGGGAACGAACGTCGGCCAAGAAGCCGGACGACGAACGGGAAGGTGTCGTACGTGGTGTTCGTGAACAACGGCACGTACGCGCCCGCGACGGTGCGCAAGGCGACGGGATTCGTGAGCCACTGCGTAGCTGCCGAGTACAGGACATAGCTCAGTAGGGCCAGGCTCGCGGGGAGGGTGACCGTCAGGAGCGATTTCAGCCCCCGACCGACCGCGAAGAGGTGGACGGACTCCTTCCGGAGGAGGAAGGCGCCTGCGATGGCTACGACGATACCGATGAGGGTCAGCACCAGCACCCGAGCCTGATTGGGGAAGGAGTCCGGCATGGCGAGTCCAACGCCCACGCCCAGGAGCAGGGCGTCGTACGGTCGGAACGACCAGCCCAGACTGAGGCGTCGGGCGAGACGAACGAGCATGGCGAGGACGAGGAAGAAAGCACCGGAGCTGAGGAAGACGATCTGGATCAGGCTCCGGTAGCTTGCAACGACCGCGGCCGGGCTGAACAGATAGAAGCTCGCCGCGAGGGCCTGGAGCACGATGAGCTGGGTCTCCGTGAAGCTTCGTCCGAAGACTTCCCGCGCGAACAGCTGGCAGGTGTAGGTGGCGAAGAACGTCCCGACGGCGTAGCCGAAGTAGAACCCGAGGTACGGGTTGCCGCCCGCCAATCCGACCCCTACGGCCGGCAGCAGCCAGTCCGGTAGCGGCCGGTACAGGAAATCCTGGACGGAATACACCCCAGGATAGTCGAGCCCGTACAGCAGGTGCCCGCGGGTGTAGAACAGCGTAAGGCTCACGAAGGCGGCCGTCAAGATCGTCGAGACCAACAATCTCGGGCTCCGGGCCGGCTCGGTGAACCAGCGGACGACTCGGGCGGTAGCCCCCGTACGATCGCTCTCGAGCGGCGGCGGGACGGGTTCAGCGGTCGAACGACTCTCCGAGGGGCTGGCCGGGGGGCTCGGGTCGACCCCGGGCCCCTGCGGGCCGGTCGGTGCGGCCGTCGACCCGCTCAACGTCCGACCGACCCACGGGGAGCGCCCATCGTCGAATATGACTAGACTAAGGCGGCTATGTTCATTTGGGAGAGAACGACGGTCCCCGCTCGGGCCACCGACCGCGATTCCCCGTGGGAAGGGCCGTGCGATGCGTCAACTATGCAAGGGGGGCTCCGGCCCTCCAAAGGTTAATGGGGCTCCGTCGGCCCAAGAGAATTGACTCGAGTCGGAACGGGTACACATCGGTCGGTGCGGGCATAATGGAGCGAATACCGAGTGTGTATAGACGCGCAATTCCTGCGTATTGACGATATTTAAGAACCCGGGGAGTTACGGCGGGCTTACCTTCACATGACACTCGATGGAATCACCGTCGTTATCCCTGCTTGGAACGAGGAGGAACGGCTCAGGCCGACGCTCGAAGAGTACCTCCCTCGGCTCGAAAAGCTGGGACTTCCGTTCGAAGTGATCGTCGTCACGGACGGGTCGACCGACGGGACGGCGAAGCTCGCTCAAAGCTACCGAGACCGGGGCGTCTACGCCCTCGAGTTCCCCGAGCGGCTGGGCAAGGGCGGTGCGACGCTCAAGGGACTCCAGGCCGCGCGGTACAGTCGCGTAGGGTTCGTGGACGCCGATGGTTCCCTGGCCGTCGACGACCTGATGAAGTTGATCCGAGCGCTCGACTCCAGCGACTGTGTCATCGCCTCGCGGTGGATGGACGGGAGCGTCGTCCCCGAGCGACTGCCCCCGGTGCGGCGACTCGCGAGCCGGACCTGGAACGTGATGGTCAAGCTGATGCTCAGCCTCCCGTACAAGGACACGCAGTGCGGGGCGAAGTTCTTCCGGACCTACGCGGTCCACCAGATCATCCCCCGCGTCGAGCTCATGAACTGGGCGTTTGACGTGGCGCTGCTCTTCCACTTCCGCCGCTCGGGCTACACGATCGCGGAAGTGCCCGTAACCTGGCGCCACGACGACCGGAGCAAGCTCCCCCTGATCCGGACCATGGCCGATATGTTCGTCTCGCTGCTGGCGATGCGAGTGGCCAACGGCCCGATCTCGAAGCGCCTGCCGCGCCGGTTCGTGAACTGGTTCTTGCAGGTCGCTCAGCAATACTGAGCCGGGCGCGAGCGCCCCGCGAGGCTGCCCTTCCTTAGGGTCGGGCGAACAAGTAGAGCGTGGGGACCGGGCTGTGGCGTTCGTCGCTCCGGTCGTACCAGATCGTCAAGTCGGCGGCGAAATCGTTCGCCCCCAGCATGCGGAGCTCGCGGCGCCGGCGGGAGTGGTCGACCTTCGAGCCCAGCTCCTGCAGCCACATCAGCGGCCGACCCCGGACCGGCGGCACCTCGCGCACCCAGGCGCTTCGGGCGCTCTCCGGCGGCGTCCAGCTCATCCCCTCCCTCGGGAGGTTCCCAGGCCGAGGCGGGGGGGACTCCCCGAGGTAGATCATCCGACTGGAATCCGGTAGGAGGACGATCGCGCGCGGAGCGGGCCGTGAACCCCTCGGCGCCGAGGAGGCGCCGGAGGTATCCGTCGGCATCATCGTCAGGCGAGGAGCGATGCCCGTACCTCGGAAGTGAGCGATCAGGTCCTCGGCCTCCGTTCGTCGAGTAGGGTCCGAGATCACGGTGAGCTCCGACGCCCCGTTCGCAAAACAGATCGAGAGCGTTTCGCGAAGCAGGGCCGACGGGTCGCGTTCCAAGGTTGGTCGCCCTCCCCCGGACCGGCCCGATCGAAGCACCGTCAGCATGATCCGGACCCCGTCGCGGAACGTTCGGAGCTTGGCCTGGCCCACCCGGGTCCGGTACTGGATCGGGATCTGCGTGACGTTCCGTCCCTCGGCGTACGCCGCCAGGAACAGTTCCGCTTCGATCTCGAATCCGGTGGAGATCAGTCGCGTATCGAGGTTGGAGCGCAGGTCGACCCCCCAGAACCCGCTGCAAAGGTCGAGGATCGGCTCGCGGCTGAACCGGGTGGCTGCGTAGTTCAGCGCGGCGTTCCCGACGCGATGGATGGCGTCGCGGACGCCCGAGAGCGGTGCGACCAGGGGGCGACGGATCCCGATGACGAGATCGCTGCCGGCACGGAGCAGGGCGAGAGCCGGCCCGATCGCCTCGCCCGGGTACGTGCAATCGGCGTCGAGCACGATGGCATACCGGACACCGTGGGCTCGCAGGGACGCGAGCGCTTCGCGGATCGCCGCCCCTTTGCCCCGGCTCGTCTGACGCACCGATGCGACCCCAAGTCGCCGCACGATCTGGACCGTGTCGTCGGTCGATCCGCCGTCGATGACCAGCGGAACCGCGCGATACCCCAGGGCGGCGAGCTGCTCGAGAGGGAGCGACGCGATCGTCCGCGCCACCCCGAGCGACTCGTTCAAGGTCGGCAGGACGATCGCGGTCTCCACCCCTCGGAACGCGGCCAAGGGGTCGCTCGGAGGAGGGGGGGCGAGGCGCGGACCGGCGTCGTGGGCTTCGCTCATCGTCCGCTGCGTCCCGGTCCCGTTGGCCCCGTCAGGCGAACGGGCCGAGGTGTGGCATTATGCGCATCAATAAGAATCTTCGCTCGGACAAGCGCCTTCGCTCGAGGGACGGCCCGGGGCCTCTGCCTCAGCCGGAGAGGACCCCTTCCGTCCCCGAAAGGATCTCGGCCACCTCGGGTCGGATGATCTCCACGGGGAGGGGTTCTCGGGCCGCCAGGGCCTGGCGGATGCGTGTCTGGCTCGTCGCCACGCGCTCGGAGGCCGGGTGGGCGCACGTCTTGGTCGTCGCCATCCACCCGCACTTCCGGCAGAAGAACGTCTCTTCGTACCGTAGGGGGACCAAACCCAGATCGAGCCCGTCGAAGACACGGTGGCAGGCGTACGGGTCGTAGTACTTGCCCACCCCCGCCTGGTCCCTCCCGACGATGTAGAGCCCGCAGCCGTAGTTCTTCCGGACGATCGCGAGGAACACCGCGGCCTTGGGACCGGCGTACCGCATCGTGATCGTAAACCCCGCCAGCATGACCCGGTCCGCGGGGTAGTAGTGCTGGACGAGCGCCTCGTAGCTGCGGAGGATGACGTCGGGCCGGTAGTCGCCGCTCTTCAATCGGCCGACCACCGGGTGGATGAACAGCCCGTCGACGTCGGAACGCTCGAGCGTGAGGCGCTGAAGGTACTCGTGGGCGGTGTGGGGCGGATTGCGGCATTGGTACGCGGCGACGTTCTTCCACCCGCGCTTCTCGAACGCTTCGCGGGTCTCCGTAGGGGTGAGCTCGGTGGGCCCGTGGGGGGTCTCGAGGCGCCGGATCAGCTGGACGGGGCCGGCCAGGGCTTCTCCGCCGAGGGCGAAGATGTCGGCCACGTTCGGGTGCGCCGGGTCGGTCGTCCCGTAGGCCGCTTCCGCGAACCGCTTTCGGTCGAGGGGGTAGCGTTCCTCCACGTGGAGCATCGCGAAGAACCGGCCCTTGCCGTCCATCAACGCCACGTCCTCGCCGGCCCGGACGTTCCGGACCGACTCGGCGCCGTGTTGGTCGCTCGGAGCGAGCACGATCGGCATGGTCCACGGCAGCCCGTTGGGGAGACGGTCGTCCGCCGTGACCGAGTCGAACGTCGCCCGGTCCATGAACCCCTCGAGGGGGCTGTAGGCACCGATCGCGATCTTCTCCGCGTCGTAGACCGCATCGATGAACGGGGCCAGCTTCGGCAGGTCCGAGAGTTCGGCGTCGCGTCGGGCGCGTTCGTTGTCGCTGGCCACCCGTTGGACGAGTCGCCCGCCGTGCGCAGGAGGAAGCATGGGGTTCGGCGGGGCCGACACAAGGTCGGGTATTAGACGCCGACCCTCGAGCGGGCCGGAGATGCGCCCAGATACACATTCAGCCCGCTCGCCTCATATACTCGGCCACGGGAGTAGAAGGAGGAATCCGGAGACTCCATGCCTGCGACCCCCCCGTTCACGATGCTGATCGACTTCGACGGGACCCTCGTCGAACCGAACGTCGCCATCGTGCTGGTCGAGAAGTTCTGTCCGAACGGCGACGAGGTGGCCCACGAGGTCGACATCCAGTTGCACGAAGGGAAGATCACCTTGCGCGAGGCCTGGGAGCGGGAGGCCGCCCTGATGCGCGCCGATCGCATCCCGGAGATGGTCGACTATACGGTGAAGAACGTCCCTCTCCGTGAGGGCGCCCGGGAACTGCTGAACCTGCTCAAGGAGCACCGCATCCCGACCAAGATCGTCTCGGGGGGCCTCGACTTCTACATCCACCCGGTCCTCCAGCGGGAGGGCCTCGACCTCCCGGTGCTCAGCGATGCCGCGGTCGCCGGACCCGACGGGCAGCTCCAGGTACTCCATCCTCACGGTCACGCGACCTGCCGCCTCTGCGGGATCTGCAAGGCGCAGGCGGTCCGCGCCGAGTCCACCCCGAACGGTCACGTCGTCTTCGTCGGGGACGGGAGCACCGACCAGTTCGCGGCCGAGGTGGCGGACGTCGTCTTCGCCCGTCGCCGGTTGCTCGGCTACTGCGAACGGATGGGCATTCCGGCGTTCCCGTTCGAAGGATTCCGACCCGTGACCGAGCGGATCCGGCCCTGGATCACGGGCGAGCAGCCGCTCCCCCCACGCCGCCGGCTAGGGCTCGCGGGCTCTCCGTGTCCGATCTCGAGCGGCTTGGCCGCGGCCGCCACGTAGATATGCGCATAAACCTCGCCGAACCGCAATGCTTTAAACGCCGTCTCATCCCCGCAAACCCGTGACCGAGACCAACCCCCGCGTGCTCCTCCTCGGGCTCGACTCCGTCCCGCCCGACTTCCTGTTCGACCGGTTCCTACCCCAGATGCCCCATCTCAAGTCGCTGCTCGACCGGGGCCAGCACGGGACCCTCCGTACCATCGACCCCCCGATCACCGTCCCAGCGTGGGCGGTCATGTTCACGGGCGTCGACCCGGGCACGCTCGGGATCTACGGTTTCCGTCACCGCCGCCCCCGGTCGTACTGGGACAACTACACTCCGACGCCTCAGATGATCCCGCAGCCGCCGATCTGGGAGATCCTCTCCCGACTCGGCCGACGCGTCTGCGTCATTGGGATGCCCCCGGGCTATCCGCCGCCCAAGGTGAACGGGGTCTACATCTCCGACTTCCTGACCCCCTCCTCCGCCCGGGACTTCTGTCATCCGGCGAGCCTGGTCCCCGAAGTCCAGGCGGTCTCCGGCGGCTACACGTTCGACGTGACGTTCCGTGCCGACGACCGGGAGCGGATCGCGAAGGAACTGTTCACGATGACCGAGCGACGGTTCAAGGTCGCTCGCCACCTGTGGGCCAAAGAGAAGTGGGACTTCTTCGCCCTTCACGAGATCGGTCCGGACCGGCTTCACCACGCCTTCTGGAAGTACTTCGATGCGACGCACCCCCGCCACGAGGAGCACCCGCAGTTCACCGACCTCGCCGACCGGTACTACGCGATGGTCGACGAGGAGATCGGCAAGCTCCTCGAGACGGTCGATGACAAGGTGAACATCCTCGTCGCCTCCGACCATGGCAGCCAAGCGATGGACGGCTGCTTCTGCATCAACCAGTGGCTGATCGAGAACGATTACCTCGCGCTCAACGGGCCGGCCCCGGCGCGCGGCACCCCGCTGGAGAAAACGTCGGTGAACTGGTCGAAGACCTCGGTCTGGGGGGCGGGCGGCTACTATGCGCGGCTCAACTTCAACGTCCGGGGGCGGGAGCCTCAGGGGATCGTCGACCCGAAGGAGGTCCCCGAACTCCGGCGGCGCCTCGCGGAAGACCTCGAGAAGGTGCGCCTACCCAACGGCCAGCCGCTCGCGCCGGAAGTGCGGGCCCCGGACCAGATCTACCGGCAGGTCCGTGGCGACGCGCCGGACCTGATGGCCTACTTCGGCCACCTCAAGTGGAGGTCCGCAGGCACGCTCGGGAACGACAGTCTGTTCCTCAACGAGAACGACACCGGGCCTGACGATTCGGTCCACTCGTTCGACGGCGTGTTCCTGCTGGCGCGACCCGGCCATTCCGGGCGCACCGCCCTCCCGCAGCAGTCGATCCTGGACGTTGGCCCGACCCTCCTCAAGATGATGGACGTCCCGGTCCCGGCCGAAATGCAGGGCCGGGCGATCCCGGCCTGGCTCTGAGCGTACCCCGCCATGGGTGGGCCCCCGACGGGCGGGAGCGCGGGTATTTCCGTCCGAATCGGTAGCTCCGACCGGATGGCGCCCAACGCCGCGCCGGGGCGACCGCCTTCCGCTTCCGTACCGGTCGTGGAGCGGAGCTGGCGACCGGCTCCGGTCCACCTGGCCCTCATGCTCGGGATGGTCGCGGTCGTGACCGCGATCTACGAGATCGCCTTGTCCGCCTCGCCCGTTCCGCCGGGCTCGGACCCGGGGGATTGGATCCAACGGTCGTACGCCTTCGTCGGGCAGCCTCATCCCCCCGTCCTCGCCGTCGGCTCGCCCTACCTCTACCCGCCGCTGATCTTCCCGATCGTCGGCGGCGTCTATCTCCTTACGGGAAGCGCCACGACCACCGGATACGTCGTGGCCGGAGTCCTCCTGGCCGGCTACGGCCTGACCGTGGTCCGCCTGGCCCGACGCTTCCTCACTACCGGGCCGACGCAGGTCGCGTTCGTCGGGGTCGCTCTGTTCAACGGCACGACGCTGTCGATGTTGTTTTGGGGAGCGTACCCGAACTTCCTGGCCTTCATCCTGTTCAACGAGGCGATCCTCGCTTTCGCTGCGTACACCGCGAAGGGCCGGCCCGTCGACGGCCTCGTGCTGTTCGCGCTGCTCTCGCTCGAGTACCTGGCCCACTCTCTCACCTTCGACCTTCTCGTGTTCGCCCTCGCCGTCGCGTTCTTCCTACTCTGGGCCGCGAAGCGCGTCGACCTCAAGCTTCTCGTCCGTCGTCCCACGCTGCTAGGGGCGGGGCTCCTTCTAGGGACGATCGCGGCGTACACCGCGGCGATCAAGTTCTACAGTATTCCGACGCCGAACTACCTCTCCGCGAATCCAGCCTCCTACGTGATCGACAATTTGGGGGAGCTGTTCGTCCCCCTGGCGAACGCGCCGTCGCTCTATCTCAGCGGTCCTCCCCTCGTTCTCGCGCCGCTGGCGGTGCTTCTCCTCCTCACGCTGGCGGCCGTGGTCCTGGTCGTCGGCGGGGCCTATGTCGGCTTGCGGTGGCGGCGCTTCTCTCCCAATTCCCTGCTGCTCACGGAAGGCTGGCTGGTGGCCGCGTTGCTCACCCCGGTCGTCGGGTGGATCGCCCACGTCGACACGGACTACCCCCGATTCTTGTACTTCCTGCCGCTCCCCGGGTTTCTCTTCGTCGCGCTCGCTCTCGAGCAGTTGCTGTTCCGCGCCGGCCGCGCCGTCGACCCCGGCCCCACGCCGAGGCCCGTCGAAACCGCGACGCCGACGACGCGGTCGGCCGATCGCCGCCAGGCGAGCGGCACGGTGGCCCTCGTGGCGGCGTTGACGATCGTGGTGGTCCTCGCTGGGAACGTGGCGGTCCCGACGATCTTCCTCAACGAGAAACTGAACACCGGCACGAGCCACAACGCCTACTTCGTCGACGCGGCGAGCTGGCTACGATCGAATCCGACGAGCGGCTCGGTGCTGACGGTCGACCGGGCGATCCGGTGGACCGAGGCGTTGACGGACCGGGGCGGCTACGACGTGGGTCCCACCTGGCTGCTGTTCGAGCCGTGGCAGGTCCTCGACAGCGAGGAGACGTACTGGGCCCTCAACTCGCGCTCGGCGATCACGAACAACGAGGCGGTCCTCTCCTACTCGGGATTCGGTTCGCCCCTTCTCAGCCAGGCGCCGATGTATTCGGTGATCGACGAGGGAGTGACGGTCTCCCTGCTGCGCGCTCTCCCGGGCGGCTCGTTCGTGACGAGCACGGTCGGCAACAGCACGGTTCAGCAGGCGCTCACCGCCGCGTCGACCCCGACGCTGACGGTCCCGGGTCCCCAGGGTCTCTCGGGCGTGACGGTGTACTCCGGAGGCAGCTTCCAGGTGACCCAGACGGCCACTCTTCCGACCCCGGGGGGTGAGGCTTGGATCAACTACTCGGTCACTCCGGTCGGGGGCGCGCAGCTTCGGCAGCTGGTCGTCACTCTCGCCGACCCACCTCGGCAGGTCGCGCTGATCAATACCGGCGGCTCGCCCTCGGTGAATACCTCGGGCGGCGTGCTTTACTGGAACGTCTCCTCGCTCCTCGGGCGACTCCCCGGCAACCAACCGATCGATACGGTGGGCACGATGACCCCGGCCCCTGCGAGCGCTACGTTCCGGCCTTCGGGCGTCGGCAGCACGCTCCAGCTCGCGTTCAACGACCCGAACGGTGGCGGCCCGTTCTCCGTCTCCCTCCACCTGACGACTCCGTCGGCCAGCAACCCGGCCGTCGTGCTGCCGAGCTACCTCGACACCGTCGGCTTCCTCACGACCCACGACATCCACTTCCTGCTCCTGCCGAACGTACCGTCGAGCGCTGTCACCGTGGCGTACTACGAGTCCGTCTACGACTACCAGGTCGGCTACACGAACCCGGACTGGCAGATCCTGGAGGGGTGAATGGGGGACTCCGCCGTCCCGGCCAGCACGGCGAGCCCGTCCGCGGGCCGGCCCGCCCGGCCTCCCAACCTGATCGTCATCGTCTTGGACTGCGTGCGGGCGGCGAGCGTGGCGCCAACGGCGACGGGCCCGGTCGCACGCACGCCGGTGCTTGACAGGCTTCGGGCCCGGGGGACCACCTTCACGGGGGCGATCGCCCCCGGTAACTGGACGATCCCCTCCCACATGTCGATCACGACCGGGACCTATCCGTGGGTCCATCGCCGTCGGACCTTCCGCTCCGGGCCCCCCCCGTTCGAGCCGATCGCCACGTGGCTCGCCCGCCAAGGGTACGAGACGGCGATGTTCACGGAGGAGACGCACCTCGTCGCGGGCTACGGACTCGAGGACGGCTACGCGTTCCGGTATGCGCGCCGCTACCAGACCACCGACGAGCAGAGGACCCTCGTCAACCGTCTGGTGGGGCATTCCGGTTTCCTCTACTCGTCGGCGGTCCGGGGGCTGATGGAACGCGTCCCGCCGGTCGCGATCCCGATGACGATGGTGAACGCCCGCCAAGAGCTCGCTTTCAAGCGAGACGTGTGCGGAACGTACCTGGTCGACGAGTTCGGACGCTGGCTCTCGGCGCGTTCGCCGGAGCGCCCGTTCCACGCGTTCTTCAATTTCGTCGACGGTCACGAACCCTACCCTCCCGACGGGGATGCGCCCGTCGGCCTCTCCGCCCGAGGGTACGCTCACGTGCCACGCTTCTACCTGCTTGCGGTTCCCGGGCTTGCCCGTCACGTCCCCTGGGCGCTGGTCGAGCAGCGGTACCTGGCCGCGATCGAAAGCGCCGACCATAAAGTGGGGGGGATCCTCGCGGCGTTAGAACGGAACGGCGAGCTCGGACGGACGATGGTGATCGTGACCGCCGACCACGGCCAATCGTTCGGGGAGCACGGCAACATCTACCACGGGTGCGGCGCTTCGGACTCGGTCGCACGCGTTCCGATGGTCGTCGCCGCGCCCGACGGGATGAGTCTCCCTCGCGAGGTCGACGGTTGGGTCAGCCTCTGCGAGATCCCCTCCTACCTCAAGTCGGCGGCCCTGGGACTCCCCGCGTTCGGGGAGGAGGGCGCGGCGAGCGTGCCGTTCCCCGCGTCACCGCCGGCGCGGACGCCGGTGTTCTGCGAGGGCGGACCGGCGTCGGATCCTAACTACTCCCTGCGCGGGATCGGCAGCGACCGACGGTGGAATCACCGGCTCCTCGCGGCCTACCTCGGCCGCGAGAAGTGGGTCCTCGACCTCGCGACGGAGGAGCTCGGGGGCTGGGATGCCACCGAACGTCCCGACCGTGCTCCCGCGTCGGTGCCCACGGACGAGCAGCGCCGGTCCGTCCTCGAGAGGGTCTACGGAATCTTCGGCGACGCCGATTGGGCGAGGTACCGCGCCGACGCGGCCGAGGTTGCGCGGGCTCCGTTGGGCGACGACAAGATGCGGTCGTGGGGGTACGACTAGTCCCGACGCGGGACAGTGACCTCTTGTGGGGGCGGCTCCCCGAACACCGCGCGCATCGCCGTCCCTTGGATATGCGGCGGGATCGGCTCGTCGAGCAGGCGGAGAAGGGTAGGGGTCACATCGACGATCTGCTGCTCGGGGATCTCGCGGGCGACGGTCTGCTCAGGATCGTACAACGCGAACACGCCCTCGTACGAGTGAACGGCGTCGTCCGGGCCGGTGTCGTTCTCCCGAAGGTAGAGCGAGGGATGGCCGAGCGTGCCGGCCGACCTCCACTTCAGAGCGCCGAAGTACACCATGAGGTCCGGAGGGTCGCCGCGGACCTCTCGGTAGAGCGAGCGAGGTTCGAGCACCTGCGTCGGCATCGTCCGACCGTCCGGACCTTGCAACGCGGTGAGCTCGGCGCGGAGCCGAGCGCTGAGTGCTGGGACCTGATCCGGGGACACCGTGCCACTGGCCTCGCGCCCTTTGACGTTGAAGAACAGCCGGGCGTAGTAGCCGCCGGCGCCCCAGACGCGCGTCTTGCCCCAGTCGACCTGCGCCTTCTCCAGGGCGATGGGGGAGGAGACCGGCTGCTTGAGGACGAGGTAGCCACGTTCGACGAGCCACTGGTTGATACAGAAGCAACCGGTCATCGGCATGCTGCCGTGATCGGAGGCGATCACGACGAGGGACTCCCGGTCGGCATGAGCGACCAACCGGCCGATCGACTGATCGAGGGCCCGGTAGTAATCCTCGAGGACGTACTCGAAGGGGTTGCCGGGGACGTAGCTGTGGTGGTTCGGGTCAAAATACTGAGTGTACGCATGGTGGAGCCGGTCCGTTCCGACCTCGTGGATGGCGAAGACGTCCCACTTTTCCTTCAGGTAGAGCTCCTCGGCGATCGCGAAGTGCTGTTGGGTCATCGCGAGGAGGTCGCGGTAGAGCTGCCGACGCTCCTGGGCGCGGAACGTCACGTCGAAGACGTACGGACCGTACCTCTGCTCGAGCTCGGCGGCCAGCTCTCGCGGATACGTCGACTCCTTCCCGTCGGGGGGCGTGAGGAAGTCCGAGACGTACAGCCCGTTGACCTCGGGGGCCGGATAGCCCGGCGGCATCCCGACGACGCAGACGCGCTTGCCGCGGTCGGAGAGCAGTTCCCAGAAGCTGGGCACAGGCAGGAGGTCGGAGGTCGGCCCGTAGGTCTCGGTGTAGGAGTTCTTCCGTCGGTGGCGGAACCCGTAGAAGCCGAGCGTGCCGGGGTCGACCCCGGTGAACATCACCGCCCACGCAGGAATGGAGATCGGCGGGTCCGTGGTCCGCAGGGTCCCGTGCACGCCGGCGCTGAGCAGCCGACGAACGTTGGGCATGAACGGCAGGCACCGGCCGAAGAGGTACTCCGGCGAGGCCGAGTCGAGCCCGATCACGATCATGCGTCGACTCATCGGCGGCTACGTCCAGGGTTGATGTTCAGGGAGGAAACGGCGCGCTAATCAATATGTTGCCGGCACGGTGAGCGACCGTAGCGGGACCTATCCTGCAGCGTACTCCGCCTTCAGCCCTAACCTCCTCGGCGATATCCTTACGTACCTAGGCGCAACCCGTTCCGAGGTCGACGATGCCCGACGGCGACACAGCGTCCAGCTTTGGCCGCGGGCTACTCTCCGGGCTCCCCTTAACCGGCGGACCTGTCGACCTCGAACCCACAACGATTCCGGCCCGCTCCGCAGGGTGAATGGAGCCGAAGTGAACCCCTCCCGAACGTCGGTGGCCCCGCGGGTGCACCGGCGCAACTCCACTCGCCACCCGGCCGCCCTCGCCCTACTCGCGGTGGGGACACTCCTGGCCCTCTCCCTCCCGCCGTACGGGGGAATCGGGGCCGTCGGATTGACCGTCAATAGATCGGCGGGGATGGAGACGCACCTCGTTGTCGTCGCAAACCATTCCATTCACGTACCGAGCAAATGCGCTCAGGGATCCGCGGCGATGACGTGCTCAAGCGCAGTCGTTCTCCCCAAGGTCTCCGCCCCCGATTGGGTGAACTTGACGCCGGGGGTCGCCGCCGGCCCCTCGGCACGGTACGGCTCGGCGATGGCCTACGATGCCCAAGACGGCTACCCGCTGCTCTTCGGTGGCGCGAACGCATCGGGCCGTACGTTGCGCGATACCTGGGCGTTCAAATCTGGTGCGTGGGTCTCGTTCACTCCGGGCGTACTGAACGTGCGCGATTCCCCGCCTCCCCTTGCGTTCGCCTCGATGTCGTACGACGCGGCCGACCACCAGGTCGTCCTGTTCGGGGGCGTCGGACCCAAAGGGGTGAACGGCCAGACCTGGGGGTTCCAAGCCGGCCATTGGACGCTCCTCGGTACCGGCGGGGGAATGTCTCCCCTGGGAAGGGTCAACGCCTCCATGGCGTACGACGCGACGGACGGTTACCTGCTCCTCTTCGGGGGGATTTCGGCCGGCCATCTCCTGCGGGACAGCTGGAGCTTCTCTCTCGGGACGTGGACGACCCGTACGCCCACGAATCTGACCGTCGCCTCGTCCCCGACCCATCGCTCCGGGGCGGCGATGACGTACGACCCGGCCGAGGCGGCAGTGGTGCTGTTCGGTGGGGCCACGCCGACGGCGGCGAACGACACCTGGGAGTTCTCGGGCGGTACCTGGCGGAACGTGACGGGCGGCGCGGCCCCGACGCCGCGGTATGCGACGGGATCGGGGTTTGATGTTGCTCACGGACGGCTCGTGCTGTTCGGTGGCCTCGGTACTACGGGCGCGCTGCTGGGCGAGACGTGGACGTTCGTGTCCGGCGCTTGGAGCGACGTGACCTCGTTGGAGACGAGCGCTCCGAGCCCGAGGGCAGCTCCCCCTATGGCGACCGTCGCCGGGGGCTCGCCGTCGGGTCAATTCTTGCTGCTCTTCGGGGGAAGCCTCGGCGGGGTGGCGGGAGGAACGGACGAATGGGAGTTCGGGGCGGGTGCGCTCAACCTCACCGCCGCGGCCGTCGTACCCTCCGCCACGGATGCCTACCTCACTGTCCAACTCTCGACGGTGGCGTTCGGCGGCTCCGGGACCTACTCCTACTCTTGGCAGGGGCTTCCGCAGGGATGCCTCTCCGCCAATCGTTCGATGCTGACCTGTCAACCGAACTCTTCCGGGCCCCCGGTGTCGATCGTCGTCACGGCGATCGACACGCAGGGGGCTACGGCCTCCAGCGCGCCGAGCCTGCTCATCGTCAACCCGATACCTACGATCGTCGGATTCACGGCGTCGCCCTACTCGGCCGTGGTGGGAGTCACGAACGTGACGTTCGTCGTCACCGTCTCGGGGGGCACGGGGCACCTTCGGTTCTCGTTCGCCGGTGTACCTCCAGGATGTGGTTCGCCGAACAGCTCTCGCTTCTCCTGCATCCCTACGGCGATCGGCGGCTACTCGCTGGTCGCGACGGTGGTCGACAACGTCAACGTGACCGGACAGGCGACGCTCAATCTAGTGGTCAGCGCGGCGGCGCCGTCGACCTTCTGGACGGCGACCCACACCGCCGAGATCGTCGTCGGAGGGGTGGTCGTGGCGGTTGTCGCCGCGGTCGCGTGGCGCCACCACCGCAAGGTCCGCGCCCCGCCGTCGGCCCCCCAGCCGCCGGGGGGGCCAGAGTAGGTCCCCGGCCCCAACGAGGGTTCGCCGGGCCCTCGATCACTCCGGCATCGACTCGCGGGGGTCCGGAGTTTCTGGGAGCTCCTCGGTCGGACGCCGCACCCCGAGGACCCAGAGGAGGATCGCCACCGTGACGACGAGCGCGCCGACGTCGAGATAGAGCACCGGAGGCAACCCGAGGACGGCGCTCGCGTTGAGCTTGGTCGCGTTGACCAGGCTGACCTTCACGATGTAGAGCAGCAGGGTCACGACGGTGTAATCCCAGATGTGGACGATGAGGGGCTGAGGGGCGACGTTCGAGGGGATCACGATCGTTTGACAGAACGAGTTCGTCTCGTTCGCGGGAACCGTGTTCGTGTTCTGTACAAAGTCGTTGAGCGGGCGGACGGTCTCGGCGTGCAGCGAGAACGTCCGGTTCACGATCGAACCGCCGAGGCAGGAGGTGATCCCCCCTCCCGGCGCGAGCTGCACCGGCACGATGCTCAGCAGGTCGGCGTACTGCGCCGGTTGGAGGAGCTCCGGGGCCGCGGGGGACCAGGAGCTGTTGACCTCGGAGCCGTCCTGAGCGACGAGGGTCCATTTCCACTGCGCATAGAGGGCGATCGACCCGTACGGAAACGGGGTCATCAGCGCCGCGAGCTGCGTGTCGAAGGAGGCGGTCGCCCCGGTCTGGAAGACGGTTTCGTTGTCGAGCAGGGTCGAGGTCGTCGTCAGGTTCGGGTCGCTAAAGCCCGGGCCGCTCAAGCTCACGTTGCGCCCCAGACCGAAGACGAAGAGGGGACCGGTGTGCGTCTGGAAGCTCGCCAGGGTGCCGGGGACCCGCACCGGGACGACGCCGGTCGAGGTGGTGTCGTTGACGATCGCGAGCCGATACTGGACGGTGAGCACCATCCCCGGGGGCACGTCTCCTTGGGGGGCCGCGCTCCGGATGAGGATGTTGCCATGGGGCGAGGTGGTCACGGCGGGCGTGGCGCTCGCCTCGCTGGAGGGAGTCACCGCCGTGGCAGGGTGCCCCGGAGCGATCCCCGACGCGCAGGCCGCACCGAGGAGGAGGAGCAGCACCCCCCCGACCGTCGCTACCCACCGCATCGCAGGGATTCTCAACGCCCGACCGTCTTAACCTAGGCAGTTTGGCGTCGGTGGGGACGTAGCCGAGTGGCGCCCCGACCCATGCGTGCTGCGCATGTCAGGGGAAAGTATACGCACCCTTTGCGGATGGGTCCCGGCGGCGCTGTCGTGTGTGCTTATGCGCATCATTACAGAACTGCCCCTATCGGAGCAGAACGCGGGCCGGCGCCCGGGCTTCCCGTCTGTGAATATGTTTATGAGTGCGCAGGAATGCGTTGTCGCCCGCCGACCTCTTCACCCCTCCGGGAACCGATGCAAACGCGATACCGAACCAGCCCGAGTTTCACGCCGAACGCGGTCAACGCCGGGCTCTCCGGACTCGCGATCGCTCTCCTCCTGCTGAGCTCGTGGCCCGGCCTTAGCTCGGTGGGGGCTCGGAGTTTGGAATTCCCGGCGTTGTCAGCACCCACCGGCCCGGGGCACGTGGTCCTGGCTAGCGGTGTGACACCCGCCTCGAGCGCTCCACGTGCCGCCATCGGAGTAGCCGCGGTGACCTCTCTACCCGGCGCCCCGGGCCTCCCCCCGCTGCCTCCTGTCGGGCCGGTCGGCTGCTTCGGGATACTGGCCGCGACCGTGCCGGCGACCCCCTACGACCCGCCGTGTCGAGGGCACGATGAAGCCACGCTGAGCTTCTACTCCAACGCTACGGGGAGCGGTGGGAACGTCACGTGGACGGCGACGCTCCCGGTCGATGCCGGACCTACGCAGAACCAATCGGACCTTTACTCCGCGGTCTGGTTCGGGATCCCCGCTACGATCTCGTCGGCCTGGATGGGCCAATGCTTCCTCGAGGCCCAGTTCTACCCGGACGCGAGCTGGTACGATAGGTCAACGTCCAATCCCGCAGCCACGGACAACGGCAACTGGGTCGGCCGCCTGGTCGGCTGGCAGGTCGACCTCACGACCGGCCGCGAAGACACCTGTGTCTCCCAGCCCTTCTACCGCCAGGGCGCCGGCGTGGGTCAGTTCCTGAACCTTACCCAGGGTGACAAGCTTCGCATTCAGTTCGCGGGTTGGTCCGGGTCGGCGGTTGGCGAAAACGTGACGGTGAACGACCTGACGACCGGGGCGAGCTCCTCGATCACGGCCACGAATTCCAGCGCCGGCGGCCCTATCCTCCCCGCCTACACAGCCAGCGCGTACGAGGATAGTGTGCAGTGGACCGCGGGGGGTGGCCTTCCCGCCGTCATGGGCTTTGAGCTCGGCCACGGAGGCAACCCGACGGTCCCTTCGAACAGCAGCTTCCAGGGGTGCAGCCCGGGCGTCCCTCCACCGACGGTCGTCAATCCCGCCATCCCGTGCCCTAGCTATGACCCTGCCAGCTGGGCGAACGACACCCGACAGCCGTGGGTGATCGACGCTCCGACCTTCGGAGCCGTTGGGAGCCGTTCGATGCCCGCGCAGGTCGCATTCTCCAATGATTTCGGAGGTGTCCAAGCGATCACGACGTTGAGCAACGGGAGCTGCCTCAACCGCATCGGCAGCTCGTTCTGCACGTATCCGTGGTTCAGCTACTCCTGCCCCACCGGGGGCTTCGAGTTCGGAGCCACGAACTTCGCGGGCGTCACCACGGACTTCGGTCAACAGCTCGAGTATGCCCAGAGCTCCCATACGAACGCCCTGGGACTCTCGTACTACCCGGCCGCCAACTACTCGCTCCCCACCTGCGGGAAGTCCAGCGCGACCCTGACGGTCGGCACGAGCGGCTCCGCGGGAGGGAGCGTCGAGTTCCTCTCGCAGCTGGTCGCGCCGTCGGGAGCGCAAACCACGGCGTTCAGCCCTCTGGCGCCGGGTCCTTACTCGATCCATGCCGTCGCACCGACGGGAAGCGCGTTCTCGGGATGGTCGACCGTCGGCATGGCTCAGATCGCCGACCGGAGCTCGCCCTGGACCACCCTCGACGTCCGAGGGAACGGCTCCGTCACCGCTGGTTTCGCGGCCTCGGGACCGACCACCACCGTCTGGTTCAACGGAACCGGCGGCGGAGGTGCGGTCGCCGTCTCCCGGGCCGTCGCGGACCGCAACGGGACGCCCCTCGCCACGGTCGTCTCTGGAGGCTCCATCGTTCTGGCCGCTGGCCTCTATACGATCGAGGCCTATCCTACGCCTGGCTCCCTGTTCGCGGCGTGGTCCACCGCAGGACCGGGGGGAAGCCTAGCGGCGCCGAACGAGCCGGTCACCTGGCTGACCGTGACCGGGGCGACCTCCTCGCTCTCCGTGGCCGTCTCCTACGTCGCCTCCCTCGAGCAGGCCACGGTCGTGGTCCGCGGCATTGGAAACGGAACGCTCACGTTCGCCGGCGCGCCGGTCCCCTACTTTGCCTCGAACCACTCCTCCTTCGGCGTGTATCGGGTCGCGGTCGGAGCCTACTCGATCACGGCCACCCCGGCGGCCGGTTGGAGCTTCCTCGGATGGTCGACCGGGCCGAGCGGCATCGAAACCGATTACGGGGCCGATGCGAACGTGTCGGTCGAGAACGGCACGACGAACCTGTCGGTGTCGATGGGGGCGCGCGTGACGTTCCTCATCACGCCTTCGACGGACGGTCTCGCTTCGTTGGACAGCCGCGCCCCGATCGCCAACGGAACGGTGACGACACAGCCCGTGGGGAGCTACTACCTGGACGCCGTCCCGTTCGGCGGGTTCGCCTTCAAGCGATGGTCGGTCAACGACCCCTCGGCCGCTTGGATCGTCCGTCCGGGAACCTCCCACTCCCGGTTGCAACTGAACGCTTCGGTGACGATCACCCTCACCTACCAGGTCCGGAGTGCGGTGAACCTGACGTTCCACGTTCTTCCGGTGGGCGCCGGTACGATCCAGTTCAATCTGATCAGCCCCTACGGGGACGGCGGTACCAACAAGAGCCTCGCGAACGGTACCTACCTTATCGCCGGGAACGCCGGCGCCCGGTACCGGTTCACCGGGTGGACCTTCACGGGACCGATCTTCGTCGCGGGCGGCCTCCTCACGGTCACCGGCGCTGGCGGGGCGCTCACCGCGCATTTCACGCTCCGCTTCTACGCGGTCACCTTCGTGGCCACGTCCGGAAGCCCGGTGGTCGCGACGATCAACGGCGTCCATGCCGTCAATGGACAAACCGTCCACCTCCCCCGCGGCACGTTCAACATCAGCGCCTCGGTGGGCGTGAACACCACGTTCGTCGGTTGGTCGAGCTCCCTCCCCGTGAGCGCTCCGCCACCGTTCTCCTCGGCGGCGAAGATCACCGTCCAAACCGCTGGGACCCTGACCGCGCTCACGGTCCCCTACGCCGTAGGACTCCTCCTCGCCTCCCGGACCGTCTTGGACGTGGGAAGCTCCGTACAACTGACGGCTGTGGCGAACGGAACCGGTCCGTTCAGCTACGGTTGGCTCGGATTGCCCAGCGACTGCGCCTCGGCCGATTCGCCGTCGATGACGTGCGTCGCCTCGTCGGCCGGGACCCTCAGCGTGCAGGTGGCCGTGACCGGCCCGGCGGGGGTACCCGTCGAGAGCCCGGCGCTCCTCCTGCGCGTCGTGACGTCCCCGGCGGTCAGTCAGTTCACGGCAACGCCGTCGCAGTTCGACCTCGGCGGTAGCACTTCGCTCCAGGTCGCCGTCGTGGGCGGGGTCGGACCGTTCGCCTACCAGTACTTCCAGCTTCCCGGCGGGTGTCTCTCGGTCAACAGCTCGACGGAGCCGTGCACGCCCACGGCCGTCGCGGTCAGCGTAGTGGAGGTCGACGCGACGGATGCCGTCGGGGAGAGCGCGTATGCCAACGTGACGGTGACCGTCAACGCGGCCCCCTCGGTATCGTCGTTCCTGGCCAACCCATCCCCGGTGACGGTCGGGGCGGCCACGAACCTGGTGACGACCGTTCGCGGGGGCACCGGGCCCTTTACCTACCTCTACGCGGGACTACCGGCAGGATGCACGACCGCCTCTACGTCCACGTTAGTGTGCCGTCCGGGGCTCGCCGGGAACTTCTCGGTCAACGTCACCGCAACGGATGCTGATGGCGTCGGCGCTCGCGGCTCGGTCGAGCTCCAGGTCAACCCTGCGCCCGAGATCACGGACTTCGCCGCTTCACCGTCCACGCTTGGTTTCGGGTCGAGCACGGCGTTCTCGGTTACCGCCGTGGGCGGGACGGCACCGCTCTCGTACGCGTACACGAACCTGCCGACGGGTTGCTCGACCCAGAACAGCTCGAGCCTCGCGTGTACGCCCAGCCAAGCGGGCAGCTACCTCGTACAGGTGACGGTCGCGGATCGGTTCGGGGTGACGGCGGGCGCTACCACCAACCTTAGCGTTACGTCGAGCGCAGGGGGAAAAGGCCCCTCGCCGGGAGGGAGCTCCATCGGGGGCCTGCCGTGGTGGGTATGGGCGCTGCTGATCGGTGCGATCGTCGTGGCGATCGCCGGAATCTGGTACCGCTTCCGGAAACCTCCCTCTCCGTCCGAGCCAGCGGGAACAGCCCCGCTGCCCCCACGAGAGTACGTCCCTCCGCCCGACGACGTGCCAGGTTGGACCGAAAGCTCCCCACCTCCCGAGACCCCTTCTTTCGAAGAGCCGCCGCCGTGATCCTGGAGCGATCGGCCGCCGGACTGGACGGAGCTCGGGAAAGATTGGCGAACGTTCATATCGCACCCCTCGGGTTCCCGGGAGAACCTGATGACCGCCGAACCCGGTGACCCACCGCATCGCTGGGCCTTCGTGCAGACCTTCGCGGTCATCGCCGTCCTGCTGGCGGTCGTCGGTTCGACCGTCGTGCCGGCTCACGGGAGCGACCGGCCGAATGCGGAGGGCCGACAGCTCGCACCTTCCCACGGCGTCGCGGCGCCTCGACTGGCGATCGCACCGCTTCCCTCCTCGAACTTCTCGGGACCTTCGAATTGGACCGAACAGATCGACTACGGCGCGGTCAGCGGGACGACCGGATCGGGAGGCCTCAAGATCCAGGGGGATTCGTGCGTCGCGAACGGGACGTTCGTGTACTGCGTGGGAGGCCAGAACTTCCAGACGGGCACCGATCTCAGCGACGTGTTCTTTGCCAACGTCTCGGCCGCCGGAGTGAGCGGTCCGTGGAGCGAGACGACCGATTACGCCGCCGCATCAGGGACCACCGGGTCGGGCGGCGTCGGTGTCGAGTTTCCGAGCTGTGTCTACTATCAGGGCTACGTCTACTGCGTGGGGGGGGCTCATTCGGGCTCACCGTCCATCGTTAGCCAGGTGTTCTTCGCCCCACTCTCGGCCCAAGGCGTCGGGGCGTGGGCGGAGACGACCGACTACGGAGCGGCCTCCGGGAGTTCGGGGACCGGCGGCGTCGCGGCGTTCGACCTCAGCTGCGCTCCGGCGAACGGGTACGCCTACTGTGTGGGCGGGGGGAACTCGAAGGTCTTCTTCGCCTCGCTCTCCTCGAGCGGGGTCGGTGCCTGGACGGAGACCACCGACTTCGCGGCCACCTCCGGTACGAGCGGGAGCGGCGGGGAATCCGTCACGGCTACCTCGTGCGTGACGAACGCCTCGTACCTGTACTGTATCGGCGGCAGCGCGGGCGGGGCCACGAGCAAGGTGTTCTTCGCACCGGTGTCCTCGAGCGGCGTCGGCGCGTGGACGGAAGCGACGGACTACGGGGCCGCCTCGGGGACGGTGGGGAGCGGCGGGCTCCCGATCTACGCTACAGCGTGCCTCGTGTACGTCCAGTGGGTTCTCTGTGTCGACGGCAACAACCGTACCAATACCGCCGTGGACAATGTCTCCTACGCACAGCTCTCGTCGACCGGGGTCGGCGCGTGGGCGGCCGGGACCGCGTACGGCGACGCGCCCCTCTTCTCGTACTACCTCAGCTGCGTTCTTGCTAAACTGAACGCGCTCTGCACGGGGGGCGGCGTGGCGGAGGTCTTCCTCGCCTATCTTGTGTCGACTCCGCCGGGCCACCCCGCCCTCACCACCAGCCTGTCGTCCACGACCGTGCTGGTCGGAAGCATGTTCAACGATACCGCCACGATCACCGGTGGGACGGTCGCCTCGGGGGAGCTCATCGTCTTCAAGGTCTATCCCAACGGGGGTTGCTTGGCACCGCTGAGCTCGTACGGCTCCGCGCCGCTCCTAGGGACGACCGCGACGTCCCCCGATTTCACCGCGACCCTCCCCCCCGCGGGCTACATGTCCGTTCGGGCCACATTCACGGGGGACGCGAGGAACCAACCCGCTGCCTCCTCGTGCGAGCAGTTGCATGTCTTGGCCAACTCAAGGCTGACCACCGCACTGTCGCAGACCACCGCCCGCCCTGGGGGGACGTACGGCGACGTGGCGACTCTCAGCGCGACGACGCCGAACGCCGGGGGAACGGTGACGTACACGCAGAACGATGACCGCACCTGCACGACACCGACCGGACAGACCTACATCGTCTCCGTGACGAACGGCCAGGTCGGCTCGAACGCGCTGTTCAGTACCGCCCCCTCCCCGACCAGCTACAACTCTATCGAGGTCTCCTACAGCGGCGACGCCAACAACGCTCCCGCGGGACCAGTCTGCGAACCGATCCCGGTCGCCGCACCGACCAGAGCGACGGTCACGATCGATTGCACCCCTACCGCGATGACCGTCGGCCAGAGCGCGACGTGCACGATCACCGTCACCGGCAGCTCCGGTCCCATCGTGGGGGCGGTCGTCACCCTCTACACCGACTCGACCACCGGCAAGTTCTCCCCTGCTCTCTGCAAGACCGGAGCCGCCGGCACCTGCACCGTAACGTACACCGACACCACGGAGGGGGTCCCGACCTTGACCGCCAGCTATCCCGGGGACATGAACAATGTCGGGTCGAGGGGGAGTACGACCGTGTTCAACCTGGCGCAACCTGCGGTCGGCACCGCTTCGACCTCGACGACCGCCTCGGGAGGAAAGTCGTCCGCGGACCAGACGAGCAGCACCGACGTCTCGGTCTCGATCTCCGGCTCGAGCGCTTCGGACGGCACGAACGTGACGATCGTCTCGGTCCACCTCGCCCAAGCCCTCGCCGGTACCCCGTCGTTCCCGCTGACGAACTACCTCGGAGCCTACGACGTGAAGGTCGTGGGCCTCACCGACGGCACGGCGACCGTCTGCCTGGCCAACCCGCACGTCGATTCGGCCTCGGACGTGGAGTTCGTGACTGCGAACTCGTGGGTGGCAGCAAGCGGCACCCAGGCGTTGCCGGGAACGAGAGTGTGCGGCAATATCCCGGTCGTCGACCTCCAGGGCACTCCCGTCAGCGGCGGGGATCCCCCCGCCTCGCAGTCGAAATCCTCCGGGAGCTTGGGCGTCGAGGAGCTCGCTGCGATTGGAGCGGCCGTCCTCGTGGTCGTGGTCGTCCTCGCCGTGCTCCTAGTCCGGGGCAGGAAACGCGGGCCAGCTCCGCCGGCCACGACTCCCGCCGGGAGCGCCGGCGAGCCGTCCGAGATGGGGAACCCACCTTCGAGCACTCCGTAGAGGGCTAGGGCGGCCCTCACGGAGACCCCGGTAGAGGGGCCCACGTCTAGCACCCTCGCGTGGAGGGCCCTAGTCGGTGTCGGAGATGTTGCCGGTCCAGGTGGGGGCGAAGTCCACGGAATCCTCGATGTATCCGTTGGCGGGGGAGTGGGCGACGTAAGGGTAGGCGGCGCTCAACGCGGAGGGGAAGGAGATCGGGGACCGGTGGATCGAGAAGTTGAAGAAGGCCGAAGGGAGCGTGGCGTTGCAGTCGCGGCTCGTCAGGCAGCCGAGCCCGAACCGCCACTCCTCGAAGTGGAGGACCGAATCGAAGCTCAACGTCGTGTGGTCGACCTGCCCCGCCGGGGTCCAGGGCGAGATCACGAGGAACGGAACTCGGAAGGAGAGTCCGTAACCGTCGATCTGCGGGGGGGCGACGTGGTCGTAGAAGCCGCCGAAATCGTCCCACGTCACGAAGATCGCGGTGGAGTTCCAGTTCCGAGACTGCGCCACCGCGTTGACGACCGAGGAGACCAGGTTCTCTCCGCGGGTGAGGTTCGCCATCGGGTGGTCGGAGAAGTTGGGTTCGGGGATGACCCAGCTCAGGGCCGGGAAATTGGCCCCCTTCACGTCCTGGAAGAAGTGGGGAACTGGGACGAAGTGCGACGTGAGCGCGTACGACTGGTTCTTCCCCGCGAACGGGTTCCAGATGTTGTACGCGCTCCCCGCGGCCTCGGCGCCGAAGTTGTTGATCGCCGTCGAGTACGGGAGCAGGCTCCAGTCGTAGTACTTCCAGCTCACCGAGCTCTTGTTCACGAGCTCTTGCTCGATCGTCGGCGTGACGTTCGCCTCGTCCAGGTAGACGTGCTTCTGTCGCGTGGAGAAGTCGGCGAGGATGCCCTTGTGGATGATGGCGGGGGTCGTCCCGGCGACGATGTACCAGTGGTTGGGGAGGCTGTTGGTGAGCGTCGAGGAGTAGAAGTTGTCCGAGAGACCGAACTCCTGGGCCATGTCCCAATAGACCGGCAGCACCGAGCCGTTGTACGTCCCGAACGGGACCGAGCCGGTCTTCTCGCCCTGATAGAAACCGTTCATCGAGCCGTTGTTGTAGTCGATATGCGAGACGTTCCACGTGTGCGGGGGGCTCCGGGTGGTAAGGTTGGCCTTCGTGAAATTGTACGGCCGGATACACCCCTGCGAAGCGTTCGTCAGATTGATTGGGAGGCAGGTCCCGGCGGGGATGCCGTTCGCGGCGTCGGGGCAGTAGGGGCCCATGACCTGACAGTAGGTCCCGAAGTAGTTGTCGAAGGCGTGGTTCTCCATCAGCACGAGGACGATGTGCTTGATCGCGGAGAACTTCCCGACCGAGTTGGTCGGGGCCGCCGAGGTCGGCGGCAGAACATAGACTCCCGAGACCACGAGCAGGCCCAGGATCCCCAAGGCTCCGACGGCACGTCCTCCCGGCCGTCGCCGGCCCCGCATCAGGCGGACCGGGCGGCCATGGTCGGGCTCCGTCCGTTAGGCGTTGCCCGCAAGACGAGCGGAGGCCGCTGGGCCCCCGACGAGGGGTTCGCGCGACTCCACGGCGGGAGCGATCCACTTGAGACGCTCGAGCTCATGGAGGATGTACTCGGCCGATTCATCCGGAGTGCCGGCGACCGTGTCCACGACGATCTCCGCGTTCGTGGGCGCCTCGTACGGGTCGTCGATCCCCGTCATTTCGTGGATGACCCCCGCGCGGGCTTTCTTGTAGAGCCCCTTCACATCGCGTTGCTCGCAGACCTCGAGCGGCGTCGTGACGTAGACCTCGACGAAGGCGCCGATGTCCGAGCGAGCCTTGGCGCGAGAGCTCGCGTACGGCGAGATCAGCGCCACGATAGGGATCGCGCCGTTCCGGGCGAGCAGCTTCGCGACGAACGTGACCCGGGAGGCGTGCACTTCACGCGACTTCCGGTCGAACCCCAGGTCCGCGCTCAACCCCATGCGGACCTCGTCCCCGTCGAGGAGTTCCACGGGCCAGCCTCGCGCCTTCAGCTTCGGCGTGAGGGCCTTCGCGATCGTCGTCTTTCCCGCTGAGGGGAGTCCCGTCAACCAGAGACAGAAACCGTGGTGCGACATGGTGCCTGCTTATCCGCATCTGTACGCAGAAGGTCGAGGTTATGAAACCTTCGACGCGGCGAGTGTCGCCGAGTAACGCGGAGCTCGCCGCCGGGGCGAACGTCCGGGGCGGTAGGTGCTCCGTCGCCGTCGGGGGCCTGCTGACGGCGTCATTGACACGGAGACACGGCCGCCCCGTTGAACCGGAGGCTGCCGATACCGGCCTGGGTCGAGCTGACGGCCGCTGAAGGCAGGGGCACGTAGCTGAGAGCGGTCGCGTCGTTCTGGCCGGCAGTGACGACCCAGCTGAGCCATTGGCCCAACGCCACGGATTTTTCGAGGGAGGGCTGAAAGCCCCGGTCGGTCGACTGGTACGTGTAAAGGTAGGCGAGCGTCACGAGCGGGTAGTCCTTCGGTCCTGCGGCATCCACGAGGGAGACGTTCTCCCAGTCTGCGGAGGCCGAGGGAAGCGAGATCGAGCTCGCCTCCGAGGCGATCGCGGAGGCGATCGAACGCTCGGTAGGACGGACGAACTCCCCCGAGGGATTCCGGACGTTCGCGTAGGCCAGGTGGGGCGTGGCGAGGGCGTCGGTGAGGTCGACGTATCCGATCGTGTACGCGCGTCCGTGCACGAAGTTGGCCAGCTTAGCGTCGGACGGTTGGCCGACCTGAGCGGGATCGCCGGGCCACAATACGGAGATCCCTACTCCCGTTCCGTGACTCCAGTTCAGACTCTCCCGGGCCAGGAAGTCGGTCATGACGAAGGACGTCCCCGCCGCATCCGAGCGGTGGACGGCGGTGATTGTCGCGTTCGGGAGGGCGAGCCCGGAGTTGTTGCGCGCCAACACCGGGTCGTTCCAACGAGTCACCTTCCCAAGGTAGATGTCGGCCAGGTCGCCCCCGGAAAGATTGAGAGGGGTGCGAAGGCCCGGCAGGTTGTAGACGATCGCGATCCCGCCGGCGGCCACGGGCAGGGTGAGCACCGGGCTCGGGAACTTGGCGCGCTCGTTCGCTCCAAGCGGAGCCTCGGATGCTGCGAAGTCGACGGTCTTCTGGAGGAGCGACGTGACCCCGGCTCCCGAATCGGTCGCCTGATAATCGACGGCGGAGCCGGACACATTCAGAAACTGAGCCGCCCAGGCACTCTCGAGCGGGAGCAGGAAGGTCGCTCCCGCGCCCGTCAGCGTCTCCCCCGTCGCGCAGGCCGCGAGACCGTGCCGAGGAGCCCACCAGCCGAGCTCGAAGCCCACGACGACGACGAGGCCGGCCGCAACGATCGCGCCGAGAACGAGCCCGAGGCGACGCCGAGAGGTTCGCCGAGGAGGCGGAGGGGGCGGGGCCGCGATTGCGCTCGGGAAGTCGCCCGAAAGAGACGGAACGGACGTCAACGGGCACCGGCTGAGCCTTCCACCCTCATCCGACTGGAGCGTTCAAGAGCTCGTCGATGAGCGCGGCGTACTCCTCACCGGCCTCCCCCCAGGTTCGCAGCGTGACGGGCGGAGTCGGTCGGGGCACGGCCAGCATCTCTTTCAACGCCGCGACCAAGGAGGGTACGTTCCCGGGCGGGCTCAACCGGCCGCGAACGCCGTCGTTCGGCAACGTCTCGTCGGCCCCGGGTATCGACGATCCCACGATTGGGACCCCCATGGCGACGGCCTCCTCCAGCGAAGTCGGCGTCGACTCAAGGAGGCTGAGCGATGGGCACGCTACCACGTCCGCCCCGCGGTACAGCTCCCGTAGCTCAACGTCCGGTACGAATCCGAGCAGCCGTACGAAGCTGTCGAGGTGAAGACGTTGCAGCTCCGTTCGTACTCTCGACTCGTCGGGGCCTCGCCCGGCGATCAGCAGCCGCGCGTCCGTTCCCGCGCGACGAAGCTCGGCGAAGGCCCGAACCAGCTGGGGAAGCCCCTTGTAGGGCACCAACCGACCGACGAACAGGATTGTCCGGGAGCGATCGGCGGGCTCCGCGAACGCGCTCCCCACGGCAGCCGTCGGGGTCGGCGAGGGTGTGGTGAGTCCGAACCGGGCCAGGTCGACGCCCTTGTGGATAACTCGGACCCGGGAGACGAAGTCCCTGAGCACGGGTGAGGCCGTCGCATAGCCCCGGCTGTTCGAAACGATCGCCCCGGCCCGGCGTAAGGCGGGACGCGCCGAGATCGCCCGGTAGGCCCGAGTGACGAGCCGCCCTGGCCCGCGCCCCAGCTCGGCGTCCATATGGTAGGTGAAGAGCGACGGGATAGACGCGTCGGCCGCCTCCGTGGCCACCCAGCGTTCGACCATCGGGAACGGCATATGCACGTGGACGAGGGACGAGCTCCGAACCGCCGCCCGGATCGCACCGCGGGCCGATCGGGAGGTAACGACCGGTCTCTGGAGGAGCTCGCGGGCCGGGAGGAGCTCCAGGGAGGCGCCACCGGTCGGCAGTACGTCGGGGCCCGGCGACCATCGCGCGGTGGTCGTGAGGATCCGCACCGGACGGGAGAGGGCCAGGTGCGCCGCGACGCGGTACGCATACTCCTCCGTGCCCCCCCGGTACGAGGGTGGCAACGGCACGAAAACGGTGACCGGGCGCGCTGTCGACACCGCCGCGGGGGTCATCTCAAGGGAGCGGCTCGGGGGCCACCCGTGGGGTCTCGACGAACCGCTCGAGGAATCGCCAGAGCTTCGGCAGGGGGCGGCCGATCAATCGCTCCACGTACTTGGCGACCAGGAGGTCGCCGGAGTGGAGGCTCCGAGTG
Organism: Thermoplasmata archaeon; assembly: GCA_022750195.1. Classification (GTDB taxonomy): domain Archaea; phylum Thermoplasmatota; class Thermoplasmata; order Lutacidiplasmatales; family UBA184; genus Lutacidiplasma. The sequence goes on from JAKIWE010000001.1 coordinate 620,494, forward strand.
GCGAACAAGGCCAGGAGAAAGACACCCACGCCGACGAAGTACATCGGGAAGACGATCCAGTACTGCGGGACGAGGTAGTTCACGCCCACGAACAGCGGTACGCCGATCGCGAGCGCCACCCCCATCGGCAGCAGGAGGGAGCGCTGGAACGGGGAGATATGGTCGTCCCGGATCAGGGCGTAGAGCCCGACCCCTGGGTACAGGACGCGCGCGACGGTCCACGCGACAGCGGCTCCGATGATTCCGTAGGTCGGCGAGAGCGCGAAACTGAGGATCACGTTCGAGGAGGCCGCCACGGCGGCGGCCACGAGGAGGATCCGCCCCTTGCCGAGGCCGGCCTGGGTGGCGTTGACGGGGCCGAACATCACCGCCACCACCGACCCCCAAGTCAGGATGGCCAACGCGGCCGCGCCGTTCGTGAACTTGCTGCCAAAGATCGCTCCCATCGACTGGACCGGCATGAAGGCGAACAGGAAGAACAGCGGAACGGTGAACACGAGGATCCAGCGGGTCGTGGTGACGTAGGAGCTCCGCATCGTCGCGAAGTCCCCATCGCGCGCTAGGCGGGCGACGACCGGGAGATAGATGTAGGTCAGGGCGCCGCTGCCGATGATCAGCAGGCGGGCGAGGGTGGTGGCCGAGGAGTACCAGCCGACGACCGTCGGCGGCCGGTAGAGGCCGAGGATGATCGTGTCGACGTAGGTCGTGACGAACGCCAGGGCGCTGACTCCCCAGAGAGAGACCGACAGCGTCCAAAGATGCGGAGGCACCGGTGCTTTGGCGACCGAGGAGGCGGGGGGAAGCACCCGCGGCAACCGTCGCACCGTGTAGAGCGCCAGCGCGCCGAAGGCGACGCCGTTCGCCAGCGTGTAGGCGAGCAACGAACCGAAGATCGCGAGGTGGAGCGCGAGGAACAGGAAGACGAAGACCACGAACAGCGCTGGGTTGATGACCTGGTTGAACCAGGCGTTCGGCGCGATGTTCTCGAATCCCTGGAAGATCGCGGCCAGGTACAGGGACATCAGCGTGAAGCCGATCGTCACCGAGAACATCTGGAAGATCAACGTCAGGTTCGCCACTTGGGAAGGGTCCGAGGCCTGGAACAGCCGGGCGAGGTCCGGGGCCGCGAAGAAAACGGCGATCGAGGAGACCACCGAGCCCAAGCTCGTCCAAAACAGCGACGTCCGGATGATCGCCCAGCGGGTGGCAGGGTTCCGGTGCGAGGCGAGCATCTGCGCGGTCGCCTGGTTGAGACCGAGCATCGAGACCAAGGCGATCGCCTGCGTGAGGGCTAGACCGATGCTGAAGTCGCCCCAGAAGGCCGCGCCGTAGATGCGCGCGACAGCGACCCGTCCGAGGAAGGCGAAGACGAACAGGAGGATGGTCGTGACGACCATCACCGAGGCGCCCTTGCCGACGGCCCGCAGCGTGCGGGCCTCGTTGTCCTCCGCCCCGTCAGGCATTCAGTACGAACCCACGGAGCGACCGTCCGACCGCTCCTTATAAGTATCCGTATCCACGCGCATCGGTTCTCCCCTGTCGCTGGCGGTGTCGGCGGGACCGGCCGGCTAGCTGCTCGACCGGACCGGCCACGCCTGCACGCCGTCCATGACCAGCGTGAAGTCGACGACCTCTCCACCCGACTCGTTGACGGCCCGGGCGACGTTCGCCCGCCTCTCGAAGTCGCAGAAGAGGAGCAGGTAGCCACCGCCGCCGGCGCCCACGAGCTTTCCGCCGAGCGCCCCCGCCTCCCGAGCCTTCGTGTAGAACGTGTCGATCTGGAGATTCGAGATCCCCTCGGTGAACTTCTTCTTCAGTTCCCAGCCGGCGTCGAGGAGCTTGCCCATCTCGTCGATGTTCCCCCGAAGGAGCTCGTTCTTCATGTCGATCGCGAGCTGCTTGGTCGCATCGAGGGCCGAGACGGTGTCGACCTTGCGCTGCGTGTAGCTCGCCTGCTGGCGCTCGATGATGTCGTTGGAGTAGTGGCTCGTCCCGGTGTAGCAGAGCAGCAGGCGGTAGGCGAGCTCGTTGAGGACGTCCTGGCCGATCTTCAGAGGATTGACGATCGTCTTGTCGCCGCTGAACTCGATGAAATTGAATCCGCCGAAGACGGCGGCGTACTGGTCCTGCCGACCGCCCTTGATCCCGAGCTCCTCCCGCTCGATCTTGTAGGCGAGCTCCGCCATCTCGTACTGCGTCCAGGTCTCCCGAAGGTACCGTTGGAAGGCCCCGACGAGGGCGACCGTCATCGTGGACGAGCTCCCGAGACCGGTGCCGGGCGGCGCGTCGGAGTGTAGGAACAGTTCGAGAGAGTCCCGCACCTGCCCGTTCCCCCCTTTCGCGTGGAGCACGTTCAGGGCGGCTTTCACCAGGTCCAGCTCGCCGTTGTACACCAGGTCGTCGGGCTTGTCGTACCGCACGCTGAGATTGTAATCGAGCGAGTGAACGTGCGTCGCTCCCCGGCCGTCCCGCTTCACTTTGAGAGTCGCGTACGCGTTCTTGTCGATCGTGCAATTGAGGACGGCCCCTCCCTTCTCTTCGGGGTACGGCGAAACGTCCGTCCCGCCGCCAGCGAAACTGACCCGCAAGGGGGCGCGCCCCCGGTACATTTCCATGGCGAGCGTCCTTGGGCGCCGCCCGAGGTTAAGAGGTTGCTCCCGCCCTCGACCGCGTCGCGGGAGCGCCGGGACTCGCCGCTGATCCTCGGCGGCGACCTAGCTTGGCAGCGCGGGCCGCGCCGGCGCGGACAACGCGAGGTCGATCAGGTCCTGGTGGGACCGACCAATCGAGTGTCGGGGCAGCTCGGTGCGGGGAACGAAGCGGAGCTCCTCCCACCAGGGCGCGGAACCAGGGCGCTCGCTCGTCCGGGCTCGGTAGACGAATCCGACGGCCCAGTGACGAATGGGGCGGCGTGCACTGCCCCTTCCTGTCGAGCGCCCAATCGGCATGGCGCTGGAGTCCAGCGCGACCAGCCGCGAGACGAGGTTCGGCAGCCTCGCCCATACCCGCGCAATACGTTGAACCGCCCGGTCCGGGGGCTCCCCGACCAGGAGGTGCGAGGCAGGGAGAATCCAACCGCCATGCTCAATAATGGGGTCGAGTCGCCAGTACGGAAGGCACCCTTGCTCCGGCCAGGCGCGGTGGCGCCGGGGACGGCCGAGCAGAACGTCGCCTCGCCGGTTCTGCACTACGAGGAAGGCCGAAAGGCAGACGCCACCGCGGGGAACATGTTGGAGCCATCGGGCGTCGTTTGGCCCGAACCGGGCCCACCGCTCACGTAGCGGCAGCACGTTCCCCTCGTGCCAGCGGAGTCTCAGGTGGGCGATGCGAGGCGGACACCCGAGTACGGTTGGAGCCGAAGGAGGTGGGCGCCGGCGACTATCGCCCACAACAGGATGGGTGCGATAATGATCCGTTCCATCCCTCCGGGACCCAGGCCGGGGTAGGCGCCCGCGAAGAACAGGACGAGTGCGACGAGGGTCACGATACCGGAGAGGAAGGTGTACCCCCGGAAACCTTCCCATCGAGTGTCCCGGAGCATCGCGGGCCCCAGGGCGAGCAGTCCCAGACCGGACCCGATGAACGTCACCGCCGAGACCACGCTATGGACATTCCCTCCCAGCTCCGGGGAGCCTTCGGGGAAACTCCCGACCAGAAAGGCACCGATCGAGGCGATCAGGAGGAAGCCGAGTCCCACTCGGCCCGAGAGTCGAGCCGGGATCGCGCTCCGAATGAACAGCGTCCCGAGGAAGCCGAGGACGCCGAGCAGGCGGATGGCGTCGTTGAACAGCCACGCCCACGGAGAGTGACTCGAGCCGAGATCGCTCACGTAATTTCCAAAGTCCGTGTACGCGGGGTACATCGCCTGTACGACGATCATGGCGATGACGAACTGCAAGGAGCCGAGGAGGAACAGCAACCCGCCAAAGCGAGCCGACCGATGGACCATCGGACCGAAGGACGTCAAGGGACCACCTCCTCAGCAGACAACGAGGAGGGGTCCGGGTAGCTCGCGTCCGCCGTCCGGAATCAGTCCTGCCGCGCGTTCTTCTCGTAGGAAGCGTCGCTGGTTCGCTTGAGGCGCGCGCCGTCGCGATCGCAGATCGGCCGGGCGCTGGGCGGGACGTCGATGACGTAGCCGCCCCCACATTTTGGACACTCGTAGTACGGCATGGCTAGCAGCGTCACTTCTCGGGGGTTTATATATAAGCCGGAATCCCGCCGAGAGCGGGCAGAGGGCGATCCGGGTGGGAGGCAAATCGCTTCGAAGGCCGCGTTCTAGGCCCCCCCGCCCGACCTCGCCCGAACGCAGCGATCGACCACCAAAGGGGGGGAGGAGCGCATCGACCGATCCCTCGCCCCGCTCTCGATTCCGTGAGCTCGACGCCTACCGGGTCCAGCGCGAGTGGTCCCGCTACGAAGGCACGCCGACGCGGGACCTCTACCGGATCCTCCGCGAACGGTTCTTAGAACGCCACGCGGTCTCCGGCGACCGCGCGTTAGAGGTGGGCCCGGGACCCGGAAGATTCACGCCGAGGGTGGGGGCCCCCGGGACGCGAAAGGTGCTGCTCGACCTCTCCGTCTCCATGCTTCGTGAGGTACCGCGTCGGTACCGGGGGGATGCGGCGTTTCTGCGCCAGCTCGACCTCCTTGCTGGGGACGCCGCACGACCGCCGTTCCGGCCGGGGGTCTTCGGCGAAGCTGTCGTCCTAGGCAACGTAGTAGGGTTCGGCGCTACGGACGCGGAAGCGATCGTGCAAGCGGTCGCCGACCTGGTCTCGCCAAGCGGTCGACTTCTCCTCGAACTGGCCGCAGGTTCCGGCGAGAGTTCCCGCTACTTGACTCGTCTCCCCCCCGGCGCCGTGGTACGCCTCTTCCGTTCCCCCGCGACTTGGCTCGTGAAGCGCATCAACCGCGAAGGTTTCGTCCCCGGGCCTGCGTCGCGAGGACCGCGCGCGACGTTTCGGCCGGTGCGCGTACCCACGGCCGCGAATTGGCTTCGGAGCCGCGGGTTCGAGGCCGGCGAAACGGTGGCGGTCGCGCCGGCGCTCGGTTTGGATGCGGAGCGTACGGCCGCCTTGCGCGGGGATCCGGCGGCCTGGTCCCGGCTCCTCGAGGTCGAGGAACAACTCGGCCGGGAGCCTGCACGGTGGGATCGCGCCGCGGCCGTCCTGGTCGCTTTCAAACGATCGGGGTCGGGTAGCCCCTCTTGAAACTCAAAAACGTCAGGTCTATGTACCGGGCGCTCGCCTAGTTTGTCAGCCCGGACGCCTTCGACGGCTTCTTGGGTGGGGGGGACCGTGAATCGCAACGTGGCGCTGCCCACGCGCAGCCGGAGCTCGCACTCCGCGACGCCGACGACCGCCGACCTCGAACAGGCGAAGGAAGACGCCCTCCTTCAACTCCGTATCGGCCGGTCGGCCCATTACTACACCGTCATCGTGGCGGCGGCCCTCCTGCTCGACGGCTTCCTGGAACTGTTGCTCCCCTCGAACTTCCTCGCCTCCACGCCGTTCTTTGGGAACCGATGGTTCCTCCTTCCTCCGATCGTCGCGGGGGTCTACCTCGGGATCTTCGGCCTACGCTCTAAGTGGGAGGTCTTCCAGATGTGGCCGTGGGAGTCCCACTTCTCCCTCACCGTCGCCGGGGCGGCCCTGAGCCTCTTCGCGGCGTTCCTCTACTTCGCCGCGATCTTCCACTTCGGCCCGACCGCGAATCTCCCGCTGCTCCCCTGGTTCTATCCGGTGGCGCTCGCGGTGATCGCGCTCCCGCTCGCCGCCCTGAGCCTCACCTGGGGCGAGTGGAGTCGCCACAAGACCGGGGCTTTCGCCGCCTCGTTGCTTCCCGTCCCGATCGCCTTCGCATTGTACTACCCGGCCAGCGCGGCGACCGCCGCGAACGAGCTCGCGGTAACGCTGTTCGCGAGCGCGGTGCTGTTCCAGATGTCCGGCTCGTTCCTTCACCTCACCTCCTCGGGCACCGACGTCCAGGAGCGCCAGGTGATCAGCTCCGGACAGAACCGGATCGTCCAGCTCGCCCAGTCGATCCAGGAGCAGCAGGAGGCGCTCCGGTTCCGCGAGACCTCGCTGAGCAAGCGGCAGGCCGAGATCGACACCGGCGAGGCGACCCTTCGCCGGTCGTCGGAGGCGCTCGAGGACCAACGTCAGCGCGTCATGACCATGGAGGCCGGGATCGACCATCGCGACCAAGAGCTCGCCCAGCGCGAGCGTGACTTCGAGGTGCGAACGGCCGAGACCAACGCCGCCACCTTGACCCTCGAGAACCGGAAGTCCGAGCTCGACGTTCGCGACGAGGAGGTCACGACCCGCCTCGCGCGCATCACCGACCGCGAGCAGCGCGCCGTCACCAAGGAGGCGGCCGTAGCGCAGCGCGAGGCGGAGTTCGGTTCCAAGCATGGAAACCTTGACGCCCGCGAGATCCAGCTCAAGGAGTGGGAGAACCGTCTCTCCTCGCGCCAGCTCGAGGTTGATGCGAAGACCGGCGAATTGCTCCAGCGGGAGAGCGAGCTCCGCACCACGGCGGTCGCTCCGGCCGCCCCGGCCGGTAGCGCCGATTTGGCCCGCGTGCAGGACGTGGAGCAGCGCGAGACCCAGCTCGGCCGACTGAAGATCGTTCTCGACGAGCAGAACGCGAACCTTGGCCGGAAGGCCAAGGATCTCGAGCGCCTGCTCCTCGAGTCCCAACGCTCGGCGGGAGAGGTCGCACGGCGCGAGGAGGCGCTCACCGCTCGCCAGATCGCTCTCGAACGCCAGGAGACCGACCTGCGCGACCGGGTCGAGGTCGGGAGCGCCACCCGAGAGAAGTTCTCGACCGCCCTTCGAGGGTTCGAGGAGCGCGCCAAGGAGCTCGAGGTGCGCGAGGCCGAGCTCCGGGCCCGGTCCTCCGAGATCGGCCGCCTGTCGATGGCCGCGAGCCAGAAGGAAGCGGCCGTCAAGACGATGGAGGCCAAGATAGCCGCCGACCGAAGCTCGATCGAGAAGCTCGAGCGCCAGGTCCGTGAACGGGAGCTGTCCGTTGAATCGCGCTCGGCGGAGATCTCGATCCGGCCAAGTGCGGGCGGGGCAGGCCCCGCTCAGCCCGGCATCCGACTCGCCGGCGCGGACGCCTCGGAGAGCCTGCTCCGACCCCCGGTGACTCGCCAGCCTGACCGGATCCCCTCGGGCACCAACCGGCTCGACGACCTGCTCCTCGGTGGGCTAACACCCCGAACGCATCTGCTTGTCGTGGGGCCGCCGTTCACGGAGAAGGAGATGATCCTGTACGCGTTCATCGCGCAGGGCCTCCGCGACGGTCAGTCGGCGGTGTTGATCACCGCTGCCCAGTCGCCCGCCGAGATCGAACAGAAGATCGGCGTGCTGTTGCCTCAGTTCAAGGAGTTCGCGCAGCGCGGGAAGGTGCTGTGGATCGACGCCTCCGGCCCGTCGGCTGTTCCCAGCCGCGGGGCCGCCGCCGTCAAGGGACCCTCCGACCACGCGGGCATCCTCAGCGCGCTCGTAGCGGCGGTGAACAAGGCCGAGGCCGCCGGAGCGAAGACCGTGCGGGTCGGCTTCCTGGGCCTCTCCGCCACCTTGGCGCACGCGGACGAGAAGACGGGGCACGTCTTTGTGCAGAACCTCGTCGGCATCCTCAAAGGACGCAATGCTCTCGTCGTCTACGCGGTCGACCGCGGTGCGGTCAGCGAGCCGCAGATCCAGACGATCCAAGGGCGGGTCGACGGCGCCATCGAGGTCAAGATCGAGCGCGGCCGCTCCTACCTGACGGTCCAGGGACTAGGCGAGGTCGCGAGCCGCGAGTGGATCGAGTTCCGCGCCACCGGTCGAGGCCTCGTCATCGGCTCCTTCTCGCTCGAGCGAATCCGCTAGAGGGGGACCGGTCGACGGACGGCCTGACTCCGGGCTTGCGCGCGCCCGCCGGGCCGCCCTCGGGCGCGCCCGGCTGGTGGCGGCGGCGATGGGAGTTGACCTCCCCCACGGTTCGGGAGGGCCTCGTCACGGGCCTCCTGTTCGGCGCGATCGTCTTCCTTTGGAGTGCGGTATCGCTGGGGATCGAGCTAGCGTACGGCGACCGACTCCGCGCCGGGACGCTACCCGGCGCGAGCTTCGGGTTTCTCGACGGCCTCTGGCACCTGGCGACCGGCTTCCTCGCCGCCCTGCCTGCGCGGCAACGAACGTTGCTCTGGGCCGCCCCGGCGCTGTCGCTCGGCCTCGACGTCGACCATCTTTTCGGGAGCGTCCTTCCTACCGTGATCATTCGACCGGCGCACGATCTCTTCCTCCTCGCGATCTTGGCCACCGTCCTGTTTGCTGCGCGGGGACGGTTTGGGATGTTGGCCGCGGTGGCGGCCGTGCTCGTCCACCTCGGGGTCGACGGCGGGAGCTTCCCGTTCTTTGCCCCCGCCTCTCTGGTCGCCTACCCGCTAGCCTACCCCGTGCAGCTGGCACTCATCGTCCTCGCGGTGGTCCTCTTCTTCCTCGCCGTGCATCCCATCGCGAAGCTCCGAGACCGTCCCTCCTTCCTGCGGGTCGTCGTGTCGATTGCCGTCCTCGCCGGACTTCTGGTCCTCATCCCCACCGGTTTCGCCGGATTCACCTCGAACTGACCGGGGTCGGGACCGGGAGGGTCCCTGCTGCTGTCAGGACCGATCGAGGGGCGAGGAGGGCACCGAACTGGCGACGGCGTCCGCGCTCCATCCCGCGGCGTGGGGTTTCGGGGCATCGTGGACCGCCATGATCCCGGGCAGGCTGCGGAGGTTCCGGTAGAGCAAGGTTCCGAGAACGACCACCACGGCGATCGTGAGGGTATCGGCGACCGCGACCGACATCAGCTTGAGCTTGATCAGGACGCTGTTGAGACCGTACGCCACGATCACTCCGTCGGCCTCCATCACGACGGCTCGGAAGAAGTCTCGAGAGAAGCGCGTCAGGAGAAGGGTGCCCAGCGGAACGCCGATGAGCACCGGGATCAAGAGCGAAGGGATCAGGGCGCTCGCCGAGGGGGTAAAGTAACCGAGGGAAAGGTAGCTCACGGCCGTGAACGACGCCTCGGCCGTCCGGACCTGGGCCATGACGCACCGGAACTGGTCCTTGCTGAGGCCCTGGTTCCGCCAGAACAGCGCGAGGGGCGGGCCCGAGATCGTGGTGAGCGAGTAGAGGAATCCGATGCCGGTGCCCACGAACGGGCCGGTCTGGCGCTCCCGGCGCAGCGGTCGAGCAACCCCCAGGAGTTGCAGGACGATGAGCGGGAGTAGGGCCGCGTACACGATGAGGCGGACCGAGGTCGACGCCAGGACGTTGAGGAGGATCGAACCGGCGATCACGCCCGGCAACAGGCCCCCGATCACCGGCCAGGCGCGGGGCCACATCGCCCTGAAGATCTTCCGCTCCCGAACCAGAAGGGTCGCGTTGACGGCGAGCTCGACGAGCACGAGGGCAGGGTTCAACACCTTGTTCGTGGTGAAGAACAGCGCGATCGGGGTGACCGTCGACGAGAATCCGTAGCCGATCGCCCCGTTTAGGACGGCCGCGAAGAACGCCAGGACGGCGATCGGAACGTTGAACGTCGGCAGGTCCATGGAGGGTAAAACGAACGGGAGTGGACTACGTATCTAAACGTATCTGAGCGCGCGAATTCGGGGGGATACCGCGCGTTTCCTCGCGCACATTGTCTGTCACCGCGCCGCACGGACCGGCCCTCGTTTCTCCGTAGACGCTCAGGTCCGCCGCGTGGGAGTACCGTGCGTTCACAGCGTCACGCGCTTCTGGCCGCAGTCGGGCGGCCGCCTAGTGAGCCGCGACGCTAGGCCGCCCTAGCACCGCGACGAGGCGGAATCGCAATCGTGCGCTCGATCGCGTGCGCGGCGCGCGCGGCGCTCCGACGGGCCGCCGCCACGCTCGTACCTCGAGCCACAACGACCCCGAGGCGCCGCTCCGGGTAGGCCTCGGGTTTGCCGAACAGGAAGACGCGCACGCCGGGTTCGCCCAACGCCTGGTCGAGGCCGCCGAACCCAGGGGACCAGCCTACCTCCGATCCTAGGACGACGTGGGCCGCCGCCGGGACGACGGGTTCGGGACCCTTGTAGGGAAGACCCAGCACCGCGCGCGCATGAAGCGCGAACTCGCTGTTCCACTGGCTGCCGAGCGTCACGAGGCCCGTGTCGTGGGGGCGCGGGGAGACTTCGCTGAAGTAGACCCGCTCCCCCTTCACGAAACACTCGACGCCGAAGACCCCGACGCCCCCGAGGAGGTCGGTGACTTTCTTCGCGACGGTGTTGAGCCCGTGTACTACCTTCGGCGTCAAGCCCGCGGGTTGCCAGCTCTCGTGGTAGACGGTCGAGGGTCGAGAGTGCCCGATCGGTTCGAGGGCCGTCGTCCCGAGTCGCCCGGAGGAGAGGTAATGGCGCACCGTGAGCGCGGTCACCTCCAGGTCAAAGTCGATCGACTCCTCGATCATCACGCGTCGATTCGGCACTCGGCCGTGCCGCGTCGCTTCCCGGTACGCGCGTTCGATCCCGCGGGCGCTCTGGACTCGGGTCATGCCGTGGCCGGAGCTGCTGACGAGCGCCTTGACGAAGCACGGGTAGCCGATCTCCCGAGCGGCCCGTCGTGCCTCGTCCACCGTGTCGGCGAGAAGGTAGTGCGAGGTTCGGACACGCCCCGTCTCCGCGGCGAGCCGTCGGATCCGTTCCCGGTTCATCGTGATCCGGGTCGCCGACGCGTTCGGCACCACGGCGAAGCCGTCCTCTTGCAACCGCACGAGCTCGGTCGTGTCAATCTGCTCGATCTCGGGCACGATCACGTCCGGCTGTTCGCGTTCGACGATCGCCCGGAGCGCTCGGCCGTCGGTCATCGGTACCACGTGGCTCCGGTGCGCGACGTGCATCGCCGGAGCGTTCGCGTACCGGTCGACCGCGATCACCTCCGCGCCGAGGCGGATCGCCTCGATAGCCACTTCGCGCCCGATCTCTCCGCTCCCGAGCAGGAGGAGCTTCGCGGCGTTGCGTGCGAGCGGCGTGCCGAGCGAACGCCGGAATCGAACTTTGGGCTCCGACCCTCCGTCCGACTCGGGCATGCTCCACCTCGCCCGACCGGTCGCTCGTCCCGGGCTACTCTTCGCCCATGGCGCGGGGCTTCGGGATGACCTTCGGCTGTTCGGCGTCGGTGGGCATCCCGGTCTTCCCTTCGACGATGTCGCAATCCTGCCAGTTGATCCCGACGGTCACCTTCGGGAACGCGACCTTCAACGTGTAGCTGGCGAGCTTCCCCACGACCATCCCGGAGGCTCCCTCGACCAGGTTCGGGTTCATGATCGAGAGGTCGCGCGTGAGGACGACGCGGGTCCGGCCGAAGATGATGCGGCTGAGCTCGCCTCGATCTTTCATCGGTTCGGACTCGGAGAGCGAGCCGATAGTGCGCATAAAACGGCTCCCAAGACGCTCGGAAAGGGTATTTGTAAGGACCTCGGTAACCACCCCTCGCCGGAGTGTCATGGTGGACACGGGTGCGAGACCCGAGAAGCACGACAAGACGGTCCACCTGCGCATCGACCCGAATGACGAAAACACGACTCTCGAAGACGTCCTTGCGAAGATCGGCGAGCTCCAGCGCAAGCACCCGGACCGGGAAGTCTTCTTCGACGGGGACGAGTATGCCATCTGCTCGCGACCCCGCCGGCCGAGGGCCACCGTCACCCACTGAGCTCGCGCCGCTCGGCGAACGGCTGTTCCTGCTGAACCTCAAGTCGTACCCCGCGTGTTTGGGCGACGCCGCGCTCGAGCTCGGGCGCCTTCTCGAGGAGGCCGCGGCCTCTGCTGGCGTCCCAGCGGCGATCGCCCCCGCCGCCCCAGATCTTGGACGCCTCGCAAGCGAGCTCACGATCCCCGTGCTCGCCCAGCACGTGGACCCGTTCGACCCGGGCGCGCGGACCGGCTACGTCGTCCCGGAGGCGGTCCTCGCGGCCGGCGGCCGAGGCTCGCTCCTCAATCATTCGGAGCACCGGCTCGCGCCGCCGGAGGTCGCTGAAGCCACCACGCGGCTCCACGCGATCGGGCTCGCGGTCGTCGTCTGCGCGCAAGACGTCGACGACGCTCGGCTGCTGGCGGGGGTCCACCCGGCGTACTTGGCCGTAGAACCGCCGGAGCTCATCGGGGGTGACCGTTCGGTCTCCATGGCCCGACCAGAGGTGATCTCCGGAAGCGTCGCGGCCGTCCGCAGCGTCGCGCCGGCGACGCGGGTCCTCTGCGGCGCGGGGGTCCACAGTTCCGAGGACGTACGACGCGCTCTCGAGCTGGGTAGTCACGGCGTCCTGGTCGCCAGCGCGGTGACCCGATCGAGCGACCCCGCGCTCGCTCTCTCCGAGCTGCTGTCGGGATTCTCCTAGCCGCGGGGCCGCTGGCCGAGCTCAACCTGACCGGCCGCACCCGAGGGAGGCCGCCGAGGGAGCCGCTGTCAGAAGGTGAAGGCAGTACGAGCTTTCGGTCCAATTGTAGTTGAGCGCGGCGCTCCCGTTAACGGTCTCTTCGGAGCCGAGGTTGACCTGGTCGAGATAGAACTGCGAGAATCCGCCGGTCGGGCCGGTCCAACAGCTCACGGAGGGCATCAGCTGCTCGACGCTCGCGAGGACCTGGCTCAGGTCGACGCCGACCGTTCCGGCGGCGAGCCCGGTCGACGAAACTCCCCGAAAAGCGTAGTCGAACGTCAGGAGCGGGCTCGTGCCGTTGTGGGGCGCGTGGCACCAGTAGCCGACGTCCCACCGCTCGCTGGAGACGACCCCGTTGACCAGCGTCGGCATCGAGTACGGGCTGAAGGCGAGCGGATAGATCACGTGGTGGTCGAACCAGACCATCACCTCGATGAACGGCCCCTGCTCGAACGCCGGCGGGAGCGTCTGGGTGAGGAAGTCGTCGAACGAGTAGTCGTTCCCTCGCGCGACGCTCGGGTTCGGCGGGTGGTAGGAGTAGCTCACCGTGCCCCAGACGTTGCTCCCGACCACGGAAGCGACCGTCGCCGGCAGGCTCCAATGGGACGATTGGGGCGTGTAGGTCGTGGCTGAGCCCCCCCACGCCTCGACGCCGTAAGAGATCTCAGGGTAGGAGAACCAGCCCCCCGAACCTCCGACCTGGCTCCAGTTGACGTAGTTGAGCACGGAGCCGTCGTTCGCGTTGTAGCAAAGCCCGACCGAGCCGGAGGTGCCGGCGGGAACGCTGAACGTGTTCGCCTCCAGCGACCCGTTGTCGAGCGACTTCGTCGGCACCCCGGCGCCGGGAGTGGCTACGACGCAGCCGGGGGCTATCCCGGCCGCGGGGAGAATGTCGATCTCCCCAGTAAACGGTGGAGCGTGAGCCGCAGCACCACGGTGGGCGAAGTACGGCCGAACCACGTAGTAGCCGACGGCGGCAACGAGGAGGACGACCACGACCAGTCCGACGGCGAGAGCCGTCGAGCTCCCCCCGCGGGCCTTGCCGATTCGGTGGGTGCCGTCCGCTATCATCGAGAGAGAACTCCGGGGCGCACGGTATTTTCGATGTTCGGTCTCCCCGGTTACTACCTACCCGTTCGCCGTGCTTTGCAGCGAGCGGTCGCCTCCGCGCGAACTGCCGAGTTCCGGCGCTAGCGAACGGCCCCGAGGACCCTGGGCGCGAGATCCGGCGGGGAATCCTCCGCCACGCGGGCCGCATCGTCCAGGTCGAAGATCCTCGGCAGGTGGGAGTCGCAGATCCCAAAGACGCGCCACGCCAGCACGGGACCTTGCGCGGCCGCGCCCTGACGGTAGACCATCACGTCGAACGCGGGGGTCTGGCCGCAGTCCGATCGCGCTACCACTTCCCCTCCCGCATACACCTCCCAACCGTAGGTCATCGCCTCGGACAGCTCGCAGACCTGTCCGTTGCGAGGGGCATGCTCTTCGAACTCTCCGGACGAATTCGGCTTGGTGGCGTGCATAATCGCCCGACCGACGGTCGTCCAATTATACCGTGCCTAACCGGCCGGTTACCCGGGCACGCCGGAGTCACTACCGTTGACGCACCCGCGGTTCGACCGAGCGGGTGGTGGTTCCCAGCGACCGGCGGTCGAGCGCCGGTCCTCGGACCCACGCGTACCAGTGCGCATCCATACGGGCCGCTTCGCGCATCCTTAATATAGAGGGCCCAGGCATGTAAATTCGCCCTCCCCGGGACGGGGGGCAAGAACAACCATGAGAACGAACCAAGCGATTCGGATCCGGGTGCAGCCGTTGACGCGTGCCAAGACCTCGCCGCTGGCGACGCCGTACAGGAAGTAGGCGCGCCGATCGAGTTCCCTTCGACAACCCCCGCCGGTCGAGAGGCCGGCGGGGCCCCCTCTCCCTCGTGTTCTTGTTTTCTTATGTTTCCCAGGCACCACCACCGGTAGGTGGATGAGCCGGCGAACGGTCCGGTCGAACTAGTGTCCAACCCGAGCACGAAGCCCGCCCTCCGGCCGTTCCGCCTTCCCAACGGCCAGATCTTGCTGGCCCGGGATGTCTACGGGCTCGGTGTAACCCTTCACGACGACGCCGGAGGCACCCTCTGGAGCCTCCTCCGCCTCATGGACGGGTCCCGGGACCTCTCCGCCCTCGTGCGGGGCATGCGGAAGCTTCGCCCGCGGCTGACCGCGGGTGCGGTCCGCCGTGCCGTCGCCGAGCTTCGCCGGATCGGGGTGGTCGAGGAGCGAGGGGATGCCAGGGCCTCGCGGCTGCCCGCCGCAGAGGCGGACCGGTACTCCCGCAACCTCGACTACTTCTCTCTCGTTACCCTTGGGACTTCGCGCTCGGCGGTCTCCCTGCAGCGCCAGCTCCGGGACGCCCGTGTGACGATCTTGGGCGTCGGGGCGATCGGCAGTTCGACCGCCGAGAGCCTGGCTGCGGCCGGCGTGGGCCATCTGCGGCTGTACGACCCCGACCTCGTCGAGACCTCCAACCTGAACCGGCAGCTGCTCTACCGGTCGGCCGATGTGGGACAGCCCAAGGTCGACGTCGCGGCGGAGCACCTTCGTGCCCTCAACCCGCACCTTCGCGTGACGGCCGAGCGTCGGCAGGTCGAGGCGCCCGGGGACCTTCCTCCGCTCCTCCAAGATTGCGACCTGTTCGTCCTGGGCGCGGACCGCCCGCACGAGATCCTCCTGTGGACGAACGACGCGGCCGTGGCGAGCCGGACCCCTTGGCTGGAGAACAGCTACTCCGGGCCCCGGTGCGCGATCGCCCTGTTCGTCCCAGGTCGCACGCCGTGCCTGCGGTGTCTGCAGCACCAGCTCGCCTCCCGGCAACGGGCACAGGGGACCTTGGACGGGGCGAACCTCTTTCCGGAGGCCACGGACAACGCGGTCATCGCCCCCACCGCGGGGATCGCCGGCCACTACGGCGCGCTGCGGGCCCTGTATTTCCTTACCGGCCTCCGCCGGGAGGAGGAGGGGTGGATGCTGCACCTGAACCTCTGGCGGCTGGACGACCTGAGGGTCGTGCGGACGCGATATTGGAAGGGCTGTCCGGCCTGCGGTTCGGGGTCGCACGGCTCCTCGTCGACGGCTCGGCGGCGGAGAGCTAGCTCCGCTTCGTGAGCGGCGATGGGTCCAAGTTGAGGGACCTACCGTAGCTCGACCGTGCTCCCAGCCGACTTGGACGCGGCGCGCGCGGGAGGAGCGGCTCCTCTCTCCAGCCCGTCGTTCCGGTACTACCTGGGGGGCAACACCGCCAACTGGGCGGGGCTCGGGATCGCCGACGTGCTGCTCCTCTGGCTCGTCTTCTCGGAAACCGGGTCCACCCTCGCCGTGGCGGCGGTCGGGCTCGCCCAGGCCGCGCCTCCGATCGCGATCGGGTTCTTCGCCGGGGTCCTGGCCGACCGGTACAGTCGCCGGCGGCTGCTGCTGCTCACGTCGATCGTCCAGGCGACGATCATGGCGGTGATCCCGCTCACCCTTGGGATCTTTGGCTTCCGCCTGTGGCTCGTGCTCGTCCTCGCGGTGGCCTTCGAGTCCGCCACCGTTGTCTACCGCCCCCCGGTCTCCGCGATCCTCCCGAGTCTCGTCGGTTCGACCGCGCTCGACAGCGCCAACGCGGTCTCGGAGGCGTTCACCTCGGTCGCCGCGACGGTCGGCTCCGCCGTCGCGGCGGTCCTGATCGTCGCCATCGGGACGACCGGCAGCTTTCTGTTCGACTTCGCGGTGTTCGGGCTGGGCGCGATCTTCCTCGCTTCCGTGGCGAGACCAACGGGAGCTCCCGTCGGGGGAGCTCTCGTCCCTCCTCGGCTCCGGCTCCGCGAGGAGTTCCGAGAGGTCTGGCAGTTCGTGCAGGAGCACCGTTGGCTCTGGCAGTTGGCGCTCGTCTCCGTGGCGGCGACCTTCTTCCTGACGATGTTCTCGCCGTACCTGGTCGTCTATACGGCGAAAGTCCTCGGTCTCGCGCCCAGCGTCTTCGGTTATCTCATCGGGAGCTACAGCGCCGGGTACTTCGTCGGCTCCTTGCTCGCCGCCCGTCTCAAGGTCAGCCGGGTGTACGGGACGTTCTTGATCCTCGCCCTGTTGGGGAGCGGCGGCCTCCTGGGGGGACTCGTCCTGCTTCCCTTCCTACCCACCGCGGTCGTGGCGCTCTGGGCCATCGGGATGCTGATGGGACTGGTGACCACCGGGTTCATCACGCTGGTCCAGCGGACGGTCCCCAGCGAGCTCCTAGGTCGGTTCCTCGGCCTCGACGAGACACTGACCTGGACGGTCGCTCCGTTCGGGGTCGTCGCCGGCGGGGTGATCGCCCAGAGCTGGGGGGTACGCGTCGGCTTCGCGATCGCGGCGGTGGGCCTCGCCGTGGTCGGGCTGATCGCCCTGAGCTCCCGCAGCATCCGTTCGGTCCGTCAGGCCGCCGCGCCTCGGCCCGAGGCGGTTCCTCCGCGGACGGAACCAGCTTCCCGCCCCGATCAGTGAACGTCGATCGCAGGGGCGCCCAGTCGCTTACCCAATCGCCGGGCTTCGTCGACGAGGTCGGGGCGTAGACTCGCCAAGCCGTTCTCCACCATCGCGAGGAGTCGCCGCCGAGCTCCGGCTTTGTCGTTCCGTGCCACTTCGACCTCCGCCGACCGCAGGTCGGCCTCCATTTCGTCGGCGGCGAGGTGGCGGCTGACGAAGATCCGCCGAGCGGCCTCGAAGCCATGGGCTGCGACGTCGAGCTCGCCCTGCTTCAGAGCGAGCCGCCCCCGCGTCAGCTCGACCCGAGCGGTCCCTAGGTCGTCATCAACATGCTCGAACGCCGTGCGCGCCCGCTCGACCTCGGCCCGCGCTTCCTTCGGGTGGTCGAGCCCGAACTCGAGGTCCGCCAGATTGAGGTGCGCCCAACCCGCCCGGCGCTCGTCCCGGGAGCCTTCCGAGAGCCGGATCGACCGGTGCAGCGCCTCGCGCGCCTCCTCGCTCCGACCCTGGCTCGCCAGGTAGGCGCCTAGGCAGAGCGAGCCAAAGGCCGCCTCCGCCATATCGCCGAGGTCGACCAAACGGTCGATCGCCGAGGCGAACAGCTCCGGGACCTCCCAGGCCCGCTCCGGGATCATCGACAGAGCGGTCGCCAGGCGGATCTGCTCCGAGGCGAGGTCCCGGGCCTCCCCGGCCTCCTGGGCGACCTCGACCGCGGCCTCGTGCGCCTCGACGGCCCCGCCGTAGTTGCCGCGGTAGAACTGGATCTCCCCCTTGAGCCGTAGCGCGGTCCGACGGACGTCGCCCGGCTCGAGGCCCCGGAGATTCGCCGGCATCCCCTGAAGGGACTCCTCGGCCTCGTCCCACCGACCCTGGTCAGCCATGACTCGGGCGCGGTAGACCCAAAGCAGCGCCCGGTCGACGGGGCTCGCCGACCCCCAGAGCCGGTCGGAGGCCCGGATCGCCGCGAGCGCCTCGTCCGCGGCCTCGACCTCCCCGAGGTGGACCTGTTGCACCACC
The DNA here is from genome assembly GCA_022750195.1 of Thermoplasmata archaeon. GTDB lineage: Archaea > Thermoplasmatota > Thermoplasmata > Lutacidiplasmatales > UBA184 > Lutacidiplasma. The sequence continues at coordinate 638,439 of JAKIWE010000001.1, forward strand.
GCCTCGAGCTGGAGACGGAACTCGAGATGAGGGTCGGGCTGGGTGGTGCGGTTCAGCGCCTCGAGGGCCAGCCGCAGGTAGAGCAGAGCGAGTCCCGGCTGATAGGTCTCGGCGGCGTAGGCCGCCGCGCGTTGGTTGTACTCGACCGCCTCGGCGTCCATGCCCCCGAGGTAGGTGTGACGGGCGAGGGCGTACACCGTCGCCATGTCGGAGCCACCGTCGCGAATCAGTGCTTCGGCGAACCGCTGGTGATCCTGTCGAATGCGTTCCGGGCCGATCCGGGCATAGAAACGATCACGGGTCTCCTCACGGTCGAAGGCGAAGTGCTGCTCACCGAGCGGCCGAAGGATGCCGAGCTCCTCGAACCGTACCAGGTGTCGAACCGTCCGTTTCTCGTCGAGCCCTGCGGCGCTGGCCAACTCTTTGACCGAGAACTTCGGTCCCGCCACCAGGGCCAATTCGAGGACCCGGACCGCCTCGGGCTCGAACCCTCCCAGGTCCACGTTCGCCGCTCCAGAGCCGGAGGCCCGGAGAGCGGCCGGGGATCCTTCCGCCGTGGTAGGGAACAGACGTTGGATGACCCGCGCGGGATTGCCCTCCGCCTCCTCGTGGAGCCGCCGGATCTCGGCTTCGTGGAACAGGCCCTGGGGCAGCACCCACCGTACGAAGTCGCCGACCTCCGATTCGGTCAGGGGACGAAGCACCACGTGGTCGACCTCCGGACGCCGGCGCAGCGTCGCCAGCGACTCGGGCGTCCGATTTGAGCCTCGCGTCTCCTCCGCCGTCGAGGCCAGGACCCACACGGGGAGCTTCGCGATGTGGGGCAGCAAGTACACGAGGAACGACTGGGAGGCCTCGTCGGCGGCATCCAAGTCGTGGAGGAGGAGGAGGACCGGGGTCCGTTGGGCGGCAGCGAGGAGCGGTTCGGCCAGGGAGCGCAACATCGCGAGCCGGTCGGAGGCTAGGTCGGACCGGGCGTCGTCGGCCATCGACCCGAGAGGGTCCATCCGGACGTTCCGGGGCTTCCCCTTCTCGAGGGCAGGCTGGAAGGCGAGGGGCGCGGACGAGCCTTGCGCGCCTCCCTCCGTGGCGGCGGTTCTCGGGACCTTGGCCAAGAGCTTGAGCGCGTCGCCGATCATCCGAAACGGCGGGGGGTCTTCGATCCACGATGCCTTGGCGGCCGCGACGAGAAACCCCCATCCCTTCGCCTCGTCAGCGACGAGCTCGAGGAACGTCGACTTCCCGATCCCGTGCGAACCCTCCAGCAGGGTCAGCCCGCCTTCCCCGGTTAACGCTCGGCGCCCTCGGGCGACGATCGTCGACCAGGCCTCAGGTCGACCGATCCGGGGGCGGACCCGACCCCCCGGAGAGTACACGGTCCCCAGTACGGCCGCCAGGTGCTAATAATTGTCTCCGCGACCGGTGGCGCCGAGTTCGACCCGTGCACCCCCCCTCGGACGGTGGCGACACCGTCCGTCCAGAGGAAGAAAGCGTCCCCGTTCGCGGATGTGGATCAGGGGGCGGCTGCTAGAATCGTCCGAAGTTCGTCCACCGAGCCGAAGGGGGTCGGCGCCCGGCCGGCCGACCCTAACGGGAGCTCGCCCGCCTCGACCTGGAGGGTCGACTCCTTCCAACCGGCTTCACGGCCTGGCTGCACCTGGAACACGAAATCGTAGGCGAGCCGGTCGCGTCGGTCCAGCTCGGGTAACGTGGCGACGAGCTTGATGGACTGGCTCTTGATCGCTTGGACGTAGAGCCGAGTCGACTCCACGTCCTCCGGGTACAGCGGCGCGATCCGGTCGGAGTTGGTGACCAGCAGCGTCGCCGGCGTACGGTCTAAGGCTTCGGAGGTAACGAGCCGCTGAACCGCTTCCGGAAGGCGGAGGAAATCGACCAAGGACATCACGACCTCCCGCGGTTCGTCCTGCCGGATGAGGCTCCACGTGGCCACGTTGGAAACTGCGATCTCGGGGGCGAGTTCGTCGGGCGTGCTCGTCACGAGGCGATGCCTCGGCGGAACTAGGGGGGCAAACAGTGGAACATAAGGGTCCTCCGGCCGGTTCGGGTTCCGGATATCGAGCCACGTGACGGTCCGCTCGCTGTGGGAGGCAAGAGCGAACGCCGCCGCGGCGAGGGCCGTTCGGTCCGGGCCACAGAACATCACCGAGTCGACGGAGGTCCGGACGCGCCGGTCGAACGCCGCCACGTGCTCCGCTGGACAGACGCGGCCCCTGCTACATCAAGCATGGGGGCGGTCGGCTATGTCAGTCGATACTCCCGGCGTCGGGAGTCCACGAGGGAGACGCCCTCGCGAACCAAGCCCTGACGCCGGAGCGATTCCAGGGCGCTCTGCACGGTTCTTCGAGGAAGTCGCGACATGCGGACGAGCTCGGTCTGGTCGAGCCCCCGGTACTTTTCGAGCAGGAAGTAGAGGAACTTGGTCGCGGGAGGGCCCTTCACGGTTCGGGAGGTCCTGAGGCTCCCGAAGGTGTCGCCTCGCAGCCCGAGACGTTCGGTGGCGAGCGGAGCGATCGAGTTGAGGGCGATGTTACCGAGATTGATCTCCGCCCCGAGCTCGCGCAGGAGGGCGACCTGCTGGTGCTCGAGCGGAGCCTCGAAGATCAGGTCCTCCTGGGGGTGCTCGGCGACGATCGCGCGGGTCCAGTCCCACTTGACCTGACCGTCGCCGTCGTAGATCCCGACACCGCGACCGGACTCTCGGCTCTCGATGACCACCTTGCGCGGCTTGAGCTGCCGGGCCCGACCGATGCGGTCGAGCGTTTCGCGCAAGGAGAGCTGGTTCTGTGGGTTTTTCTTGCCGACCTCGATGAAGTCGTCCAACGACCGGCGATGGACCTCTTCGTGCAGGCGGGCGATCTGAGCCTCCGACAGTTCGATGATGCCGTCGGAGATCTCGATGATGTCGAACCCGAGCTCGCGGGCCTCGTCGAGGGCCGAACTGACCTTCTCCCGCGTGATCGCGTACTCCAGGAGGGTCCCGCCGGTGGAGACCTCCACCCCGATGTCGTGGTAGAACCGGATCCTCCGCCGGACATCCTCCCGGGGAAGCAGCAGGGGTAGCCCCCAGCCGATCTTGACCACGTCGATGTACGGGGCGAGCGGCCGCAGCTCTTCGGGAGAAAGGCCGTGGAGCCGGTCCAGAACGTGCGTAACTCCGTTGGTGCGGGGCCGGGCAGGCTTTGGCACTTCTGACGGGAAAAACGCTCCTGAGGGTCGTTTCTGCGCAGGGGCTGCCACGAAACCGTCCTGAAACACGAAACCGATGTAATTGCACGTATAAATACGTATCCAAAACTTCGGTCAGGCCGATGCCCTTCACCCCCCCTTTAGGGGCCGATTCGGCGTCTCAATCGCGTTGGTAGACGAACCGGTCCACGACCTCGTGCATGAACTCCGCGAGCTCCCCGGCGCGCTCCGGCCGGGAGGGGCGCCCGATCAGCACGGCATGAGGGTCGCCCGCCCGCAATTGGAGCGAGGTGGTCGGCTGGGCGGCGGCGGCCGAGGGGAGACCGAACCGCTCCGGGTCGACCTCCACTTTCGCCCATCGGCGCGTCATGATCAGGAAGAGATGCCCCCAGTGTTGGGCCCCCCCGTGGGGTACGCGGCGCAGGACCGCGCGTTTCCAGCCCTCGACTCCGTCCAGGTCGACGTTGGCCGACATGTCCCACCAGGGACCCAGGTACACCGCCGAGAATCTCGGGTACTCGAGCACCCCGCGGATGGCGAGGTCGAGGTATCCCAAGATCATCCCCGAAGGGACGGGTGCGGTGCCGGCCGCGGCGAAGCTGGGAACCTTCGCGATGCTCGTCTCCCCCATCCCTGTGCGCGCGTCCCGGGCGCTCCTCGAGGGAATCACCGCTCGCCGGCCGATTAAGGTGCCTCCTCCGCAACCCGTGGCGATCTCCCTGAGGGGAATGGCGAGGGAGACCGACCTAGGTTGTCTCGGAGGTCTCCGCCTCGTCGTACGAAGAGATGGCAGGCTCCGGAGCGTCGGCGCCCGCGGCCTGACCGCCCGAGGGGCCGCCCCCAAGATCGGCGCTCGAAGAGGGAACTGGGGAGCGGTCCGAGCCTCGCCGACCGAGGAGATAGGCGGCCACCAGCCCCACCGCGAACAACGCGCCGAGCGCGAACCAGGGCAGGTACGAGGGGAGCGTGGGTGTCCCTCGGGCGGAGGTGCTCGACGCGTTGGACGCGAACTCGGCCGTCTCGCTAACGGCTGCCCCCACCGTCACCGAGCCGGTGGCAGCGGTTCCGTCGTAGTTTCCGGCCCCGGTGCCGTTCCATCGCACAAAATGCTCGCCCGGGAGGCTCGTAGCCGTCAGCGGCACGACCGAGCCAGCGTCGACCCACTCGGTCCCGGGCGTGGCCGTACCCCCCGACCCGGCGATGACCGTGAGAAGAAACTGCTGGGAGAACGCGACGGCCACCGTACGGTTCGAGGTGACCTGTTCGGAAACCGCCGTAAGATCCGAGACATACTGCTCCCCGGTGGCCACCCGAACGGTCGGCACCGTAACGAGGTAGGTTCCGTTGAGACCGGAGAGCCGGTCGGTGGCGGTGATCGAGCCGACCCCGGTAGATCCGTCGGAGAGAACCCACGGGATACCGGCGGGCAGGCCGGACTCCGTGACCACGAGGGTGAACGTGGCGGCAGGGGGACGAACGTACGGGAGGAACTCGGCCGCTTCTGCGGAGGGCCCGGTGGTCGTCACCGCGAAGGTCGGGAGGGACGAATTCTGCGAGCCGCTCCCGGTGCCGGTCCAGCGCACGAACACGCTTCCCGCCGACGCCCTCGCGGTCAGGACGGTGTGGTTTCCCGACGACTCCCAGTAGATCCCGGGTGCGGGCGCCGTGCTCCCCGAGCCGGACTCGCTGACGACGAGCGCGTACTGGGTGACGAAGCCGAGCTGGATCTGCCCTCCGTTGGAGCCCAGGACGTAGGTGCCTCCCGGCCCGGCGGCGAGCCCGGAGGTCGTGAGCGAAATGGGGAGGAACCGGATCAACGAGCTCGAGTTGTCGTAGGCGATCGGCGCGGTGATCGTGTAGTCGCCCCCGGGGTAGGCGGGGAGGTCGAAGGTCCCGTTGCCGAAGTACGTCGTGCCGTTGAACGTGACGCCGAACATGCCGCCGGCCAGCACGCCGGTCGCGGTCACGGTGATGACGTAGAGCGGGGTCGCGTTCGGTGCGAACGTCGCGAGCTCGGAGATCGGCCCGCCCGCGAAGGTCACGTTGATCACCGTCGGGGCCGGGGACCCGGAGGTGGTGATGCTGCCGGCCCCGCTCCCGGTCCACCCCACGAAGTAGTACCCGGCGTCCGCGCTCGCGCTCAGCGTTACGCGCTGGGCTGGTGCGTGCCAGCTCGTCCCGGCCTGGGCGACCGAGCCACCCGCGGAGGCGACGCTGGTGAGCTCGTAGACGGGCGTGTAGAAGATGAGGATCGACGCCGAACCGTTGAACGTGTAGGTCGCGGAGCTGGAGCTTTCGTTCGCCCAGCTCTCGTTCAACACGAACGGGTCGATCGCGATCGCGTGCGCCTCGTACCCGGTGCCGTTGGAGAGGTACACCGGGTTCGCCGTGAGGGTTCGGCTTCCCCCCGGGATGGTCACGTTGTCGAGGGTGCCGTTGACCCCCATGCCGACCCCGTTGAGGGAGAACGACCATGCGGTGCCGTTCGGAAGCCCCACCTCCTGGACGGTCGACGGGAAGACGTCCGTCGCGACGGAGGTGAGGGTGTAGTGGAGGGTGGAGGCGCCGTCGATCGGACCGAGGAGCGGAGAGGCAGGGTCCTCGGTCGCGGCCCACACTTCCCCCGGGGTGCTGGAGGGGACCGTGTAGGCCTGGAAGTACGCCACCGAGGTGAGCACGGGATCCTCGACGGACAGCGTGCTGTGGTTCGTGAACGCGGGGTAGGGGGAGGTCTGGTTCGGCCCCGCGCCCCAGACCGAGACGCCCCAGGGGTCGCCCGCGGGGAGCCCGGTCTCCTTGAAGAACACCGTGAGCCCGCTCGGCGCGCAGTTCGACATCCACGCGGGGGATCTCGTCCAGTAGCAGTAGTCGTTGATGCCGTAGCTGGCCGTCTCCGTCACCGGCCCGTTCAGCGTGATCGACGTGTCGTTCAGGGTGCCGTTGTAGGAGCCCGCTCCGGTCCCCGTCCAGGCCTCGAACGTCAGATTGACGTAGTTCCAGTCACAGCCGAAGCAGGCGTACGCCTGCCAGAACTCGGAGCCGTTCAACGGGATCGCCTGGAGCCGGATCGGCGTACCCGCGTCGGCCCAGATCGTGGCCGGGCCGGGGGTCATATTGTAGTTGATCGAGGTGGCTTGGGAGTAGAGGCACGGCGAGGGGGCCGGGTCGAAGGCGTACTCGGAGCTCGACGAGCTGGGGCAGTAGGTCCCCCCCTCGAACCAGATGTACCCTTCCGACGACCCGCTCGGATAGCCGGGGATCGACCCGATCGTCAGCGTGTACTGCAGGACGAACGTCCAACTGATGGTCGTGTTGGAGGAGAAGTTGCCCGGGGACGCGAGGCTCGGAGTGCCGAAGTATCGACCCCCGGGGCCCCACGGGACGACCGAAGCGTTCCAGGTCTGATTGGTGCCGGGAGGCACTTCGCCGACGGAGAGCGTCGTCCCGGCCAGTCCGCTCCGGGTGTTTCCGGAGAGGTCCACGGACCACGATGTGCCCGCGGGCAGGCCCGTCTCGGTGAACGAGACCTGGATTCCTGGCCCGAGGTAGAGGCGCGAGACGACGACCGTCGTGTTCGAGGTGAACCCTCCGGGGCCACCGAAACCAAAGAGGTTCCCCTGCCAGTTGCACCTTGTCTGCGTCGTTCCGTTCCACCCCGGACACGTCGTCTGGGTCCACGCGACCCACACCTGGTTCCCGGCGGCGACCATCGAGGACTGCAGCCCCGACGGCATCTCGCTGTACCAGGTCCCCGTGTTCTCCATCTCGCCCGGGGGAGTGAAGGTGGTACCGTTGTCGGTGCTGGTACCGAACAGCTCGACGCCTTCCCCGCAGTAGGTGATGGGGTTGTAGAAGTAGTACGATCCGGCGGGAACGTTGGTACAGGCCGATCCGTTGACGAACTGGGCCGTGAGGTAGATCGTTCCGTCGGCGGTGCTTACGATCGCGGGGTTGTAGAAGTAGGAGTCGAGCTGGCCGTTGAGCGTGGCGTTGCCGAGCCCGGTCCAGGCGGCGACCAGGCCTGAGCTCCAGCTGTTGTTGGCCAAAGTTCCGTGGGCCACATAGACCTCGCTCGCGCTGAACTGGTTGAGGTAGTACCCCCGACAGCCGCCCAACAGCTGCACGCAGTCGTAAAAGGAGAGATCCCCGACGTACGTGAGGATCAGTTGTTGGGAGGCCGGGTCGAACGTCGCCTTCGGCGCCGGCAGGCCCCGGTCGCTCGGAGCCCACTGGTCCTGAGGGTCGTAGCCGGACTGGTAATCTCGCGCGTCGTAGACGCCGTTGGTCACCACGCCCGTCGTCCACGTGGTGCCGTTGTTCCCGGATTGGGCGACGACCACGCTCGCGACCGTCCCGCCGCAGTTGGTGTTCTGCTGGAGCGGCTGGTAGGTGCACGGATACCCTCGATCCCCACGCGATCCGTTGAAGGAGACGTTGGTCGTGTAGGCCACGACGACCGTGCCGTTGGGGGTGACGAGCAGCGAGGGGTTCGCGGCCACGTCGAGCGAGGCATTGACCACGCCGGGAGCCCGGAGCGCCGGCAGCGCCACTGGCGAGAGGAAGTTCGCCGTCCCGTTCGGGGAGACGGAGAACTGCACGCCGGCGTCGCCTTGCGGGCAGAAGAAGGAGTAGAAGGAGTACTGCGCGCACATTTGCAGCTGGCCACGCCCGGGGTAGTACTGGTTCCAGCTCGAGGTGATGTTGGTCCAGGCGAGGTAGAGCGTCTGGCCGACCGCGGTGATCGACGGCTCTTGCTGGATCCATGCCGAGCGCGTGGAACAACCGCCGCAGGTAGCGCCGTAGACCGGGGAGGTGTTGAGGGGGGTCGGGTCGGTCCACCTCGTACCGTTGTCGTAGCTGAAGGCGACGACCAGCCGACTCCCACCGTACTGCCCGACGGAGAGGCTCGGGAACTGCCCGCCGTAGCAGCCGAACGGCTGGCAGTCGAACTGGCTGGACTGATTGAACTCGACCCACGCGACGACCAGGGTCCCGTTCGCCAACGAAGTGACGGTGGGCTGCCAGTCGTTGAGATACTCGTTCGCGTTCACCGCGGAGGTCAGGCTCACGCTCCCCGCGACGGAGCTAGCGATGAGGAGGTCGAACTGGCCATACGCGACCGCCGAGGGGCCGGCCCCCGCACCCAGCGAGCCGACCACGAGGTACGTCGTCGGGGAGATCTCGCTGACGTTGTTGGAAGCATAGTTGGTGACCAGCACCTCCCCGAGGACGGCGTCGTAGGCAACGCCGTTCGGGCCGGCCCCCACTCCGATGCTGGCGCCGACCGTGTTGGTCGACACGGAGATCACGGACACGTTGTTCGAGCCGTTGTTGGCGACGTAGATCCCGTTCGCCCCGTCGTAAGCGATCCCCTGAGGACCTGTGCCAACCCCCACCGTGGCGACGACCTGGAGCGAGTACGCGGCGATGACGCTCACATTGTTCGAACCGTAGTTCGACACGTACAGTTGGAGATAGTTCGGTTCGTCGACGATACCGGCCGGCTCGGAGCCCACGGCGATCGACGCGTAGTCGGTGTTGTTGTAGCCGGAGATGACACTCACGTTCGCGGAGCCGGCGTTCGCGACGAACACGGAGCCCGATCGCGAGTCCGATGCGATCCCGTCTGGGTGGCTGCCCACCGGGACGGAACTGGAGACGCAGAAACAGTACGGGTCGATGAGGGTCACATTGTTCGAGCCGTAGTTCGCCACGTAGACATCGTTCGAGAAGGAGAACATGCTCGAGTCGGACGCGATGGCGTCCGGACCGGTCCCCACGGCGATCGTGCGGAGCAAGGTGCCGTTCGTGGGTGAGATCACGCTGACGGTGTTGGCCTTGTAGTTCGTGACGAACCAATCGCCGGTCTGGGGGACGAACACCGCACCTTCTTCGCCGGCGATGGCGACGTTCGCCGAGGCGGTCGAGGTGCAGTTCCGATTCCCCAGGTACTGCGGCGCCGACCAACGGTTCCCGCCGTCGGTGGAGGTCGAGATCCCAATCTGCGTGAACGTCGAGCCGCGCAGGAGCGGGTAGGGGGCGTCACACGGCGTGGAGTTGGTGTACGCCGTGTACGCAGCGACCAGGACCCCGTGCGAGCTCAAGTTGAGGCTCGGCTCGTTCGTAATGTTCGTCTGTCCGCAACGCGGCGCCCCGAACCCGAACGGGCTCACCGTGCAGATCGAGTTGTTCGAGGAAACGTTCGGGAGCGGGCTGTTCAACCAGAACGTCCCGTTGCCCGCGCTGACCGAGCTGCTGGAGGTCCGCGTCGCAGGAGAGAGTATCGACGGCGCCCCGGCCGCGCGCGATGCCGGAGCGCCACCGTCCGACCGGAGTGGCCCACCCACGACGCCGACCACCGATGCGAGGAGAAGGAAGGCCACGATCGCCACGACTACCACCGTCGTCCGGCCGATCGGCGGAGGAGACTGCTCTAGAGGGCGGGCACGACACGCCGGACCACAGGAGCCGCTCACGGCGCGTCCGCCCGGGTTTCATCCCACGACTCGGCCGGTTCCGGCGGAGATTCGCCGCCCTCCGAGAGGGGCGGTCGACGTACGCGCCGTCGTCCGAGCACCCCGAGCACGGCCCCGACCACAAGTCCGACCCCAGCCAACAGGACCAGGCCGGTCTCAGACTGCAAGAACGACGCCTGGCCAGCGGGGGAGGCGGGCGGGGCGCTCGAGAAAGAGGCGACCTCCACGACGGGCCCCGAGACGGCCGTCACGTTCGCGTACGGTAGCGTGCCGGTGTACGCGCCCGGGCCCGTCCCCGACCACGTCGTCAGGACGTCCCCAGGATCGGGTAGGGCCAGCACCGAGAGCGCGACGCCGCTGGTCACGAACGTCGAGCCGGCCGAAACCGTCCCCGGGCCTACGGCGATGACCTCCACCCAGTACGCCGTCTTGAACGTGACCCAAACCGTTCCCGTGCTCGGGCCGATGTGGATCGTCGCCGAGCGGTTCTGGGCCGTGTACTCCATCAGCTGATTCGGAGCGTAGGCGACCGGAATGTTCGCCGTCAACGTGCCCGCCGAGAGGCCCGTGACATTGAGGGTCGCACCTACCGAGCCGTACGTGCTGCCGCCGAGGGTCACGGACCACGCCGTCCCGGCCGCCACGGGCTGGGCGAGGGCGAACTCGATCGTGTAGGTGGTGGGTGGGGGTGGCGGCGCTTCGGGCGCGAAGGTAGCGAGCTCGCTCACCGACCCCGAGGGGGAGATGATCTGCGAGGCGTTCGGGCCGGTGTAGCTGCCAGGGCCGACGCCGACCCACCCCACGAACAGCTCTCCGGTCGCAGGCACCGCGTAGAGGGAGACGCCCGTCCCGGTCGGGAACCACTGCGACCCGGCGGGGAACTGGTTGCCCGCCTGGGCCGAGACGGTGCCGCCGTTCGTCGACTCGAGGGTGAGGAAGTACTGAGTCTGGAAGGCGATCGAGACGTTGAGGTTGGTCCCGGCGACCACGACGCCGGAGGACGTCACCGGAACGTACCGGGTCGGGTCCGTCGCGTTGGCCCCGTACACGCTCGGAACCGAGTACAGGTAGTGCGCGGGTGCCCGGTCAAGGTGGGGGACCACCAGCTGACTGCCGTTCGTCGAGTACGGCGTACCTCCCACTTGCACCTCCCACGAGGCTCCGAGCGGGATCCCGGATTCGGTGAAATTCAGGTCGAACCGGTCGGCAGGGAGCGGAGCGAAGTCCGCCGTCTCCACGACGGGCCCGTTGATCGTCAGCACAGGGTGCGGGTCCGAGCCGTTGTAGGCGCCGTTGCCCGTCCCCGACCAACCTACGAAGGTGTTGCCGGGCCTCGGCGCTGCGGTGAGAGGAAGCGTGGTCGCTCCGGGAAGCAGCCACTCGACCCCGCTCGGGAGGACCGTGCCTCCGCGCGATCCTAGCAGGGTCAGCTTGAACGCTGGGGTGTAGTTGACCGCCACGGTGTCCCCCGCGGTGACCGAGATCGTCGACGGGCTCCCCTGCGCCACATACCCGGTCGAACCGTCCGCCGACGCCGCGGGGCCCACCGAATAGTCGTAGGTTCCGGTATGGGTGGTCACGTTGATCCACGGTGTCAGCGAGCTGTACGTCGTACCGTTCACGCTGAGCTGCCAAGCGGTCCCGACGGTGAGGTTGGCCGCATGGAACGCGACGACGCCCGCGGGCGTACCTAGGTCCTCGTACGCAAAGGAGAGATTCACCACGGGGGTCAGCGGGACGATCACCTGGTCCCCACCGGGAACGTGACCGATGTAGACCCAGCCGGTCTGCGTCGAGGTCGCGCTGATATTCGAGATCGTGTGGACGCCGGTCACCGCGTTCGAGATGACGTCCGTGCCGCCGCCGGCGGCGGTGGCCTGGGCGACGCCGTCCCAGTTGAAGCCGAAGTGGGAGGTCGACGGGAGCCCGGGCGCCTCCACGTCGACGCCGTAGTAGCCGATCGGGAGACTCCAGAACGTCTCGTTGATCGGGTTGTTCATCACCACGGTGAAGTTGGTCGCGGTGCCGGAGTAGTTGCCGGAACCGGTCCCCGCCCACCAGGTCAACGGCGGCCCCGAGCTTGCGACCGTGAGATTCGTGGGCTCGTAGGCGTTCGTGTCGGCGACGGTCAGGGCGTAGCCGGCCGGGAGAAGCCAGGGCATTGGGCAACCTTGGACGCTCGTAACCCACTGGCAGGTCGCCGGGCCGGTGAATTGGCAGGCGGTGCTCGACTGGACGCCGTACCCAAAGCCCCAGGTGTAGTTGGAGATCGACGAGAGGGTGCTCGGCGTGTAGGACGGGTCGAAGGTCAGATTGAACGGCTCGAGGCCGACGTAGCCTACACTAAGTACGCTCCCGTTCGCCGAGAAGTTGAACGCGCCTCCGCCGGCGTAGCCGAGGTACTCCGACCCCGCCGAGAACAGGGGGCTCTCGACGGTCAGGATGAACGCGGAGCCGTTGAGGACGCTGACGTTCGCCGAGGTGGTCGACAGGAGGTACTGGTTTCCCAGGAGACCGAAGGACCAGGCCGTTCCAGAGGGAAGGCCCGTCTCTTGGACGGTCAGCCAGACTCGAGGAGCCGCGCTCACCGTCGCGACGTCGATCGTGGAAAACACCGTGTCGTACGGGTCGGAAGGGTCGGTGGAAGCGCAGTAGGTCTGGTTGACGTACCGCACCCCGTTCCAGTACGAGTACGTGAGGTACTGCGAGCAGAACGAGAGCATCGCCGTGGCGACGATCGGCTGGTGATTCCGGATGAGGACCGAGGAGCCGTAGGCGATGTACGGCATCACGCCGACGTTCGCGTAGTACGGCGTGCTGTGGTCGGCGACCACCCAGGGCGCCGACCAGTGGAGACCGTCCGAGCTGTTCGTGAGCCATTCCACCGTCGCCCCGGTGTAGCCGGGCTGCTCGGGGAACCCGCAGAGCGCGGTCGATCCCGCCTGAGGGATGACGGTCGTGTTCGCAGTTTGGTACGCTAGATAGACCACCCCACCGGCGACGGTGAGCCCGATGTTGTAGTAGTTGAGGGGGACATCGCCCGAGATCTGATTGCAGAACGGATTGCACGGGCTCGGATTCCCCCCGACGGTCCCTCCGGTGTAGCCGAGCTGTTCCCAGCTCCAGCTCACGCCTCCGTTCGCAGAACTGGCTACGTACAGTCCCTGGTAGCCGTAATCGGAGTAGCCGTTCGAGGGGATGCAGAAGAATCCCCCCGCCGAGCAGTCGTAGAAGTACCGGCTCTCGTTCGTCGACCCCCCCCACGCGACGAAGATCGCGGAGCCGGTGGTGTTCCAAGCGACCGAGGTCGGAGGAGCGTACTGGAAGAGGTGGGTGAGGGCGGAGCCGTAGTACGCGAACGGGTACTCCTGGTACTGACCACCCGTGGAGCTGTCCTGGACATCGTCGTATATGTACGAAGCCTTGACCAGAGTGTTGCGGCAGGGGCCGTAGTAACAGTAGAAGCTCTGCGTCGGTTCCCCGGTCGCATGATAGATGGTGTGCAGCGCCCAACTCGAGTTGTTGGTGGTCGAGGTCGCCACCACCACGTCATCGCCGAAGTTGGAGAGCGGGCCGATGGTCCCCACACTGCAGTTCGCAAGGCAGCTTCGGTTCGTGTCATAGGCCACAGCCACCTCTCCAGTCGACGAGACGGAGATCGAGGGAGACTCGGAGGTGTTCAGCTCGCTCGCGTTCTCGCCCGGAAGCAGGACGGGAGTGCTCCACGTGGTCCCGCCGTCGGTGGAGTAGACCAATTGGACGGAGATCGGATAGTTGCCATCGGGGAGCGGCGTGGTAGAGTTGTTGATGTCCTCGTACGCGACGTAGATCGTATGGCCGAAATCGGCGATCGCCGGCCGGGCGAAGTTGGCCCCCGCTTCTATGATCCTCCCGGGAGAGAAGGTCACGCCGCTGTCCGAGGAGTTGACGAAGACGAGCGCGTCGGAGGAGCGGTTCACGTAGCCGTTGACCGGGCTTGCCAGAGCCGTGTAGTTGCAGGTCGGGAACGGGCCGGAGAAGGTGCAGGTCTCCCGGGCCGAAGCGTTACCAAAGCCAGTGAGGTTCGCTTGCGCCACCACGTACACCCCGAGCGCGGAGCCCGTGTCGTTGGTGGCGAACGAGGGCTCCAGCTCCTGGTTGTAGGGGCAGGTGGCGTTGGTGTCGCCGAGATACTGGGGGACGCCCCAGTGGGCTCCGCCGTCCGTCGAATTGACGAAGGCGATGTGGGAGATCGTCTGGTTGGCGGAGAAGTTGCAGAGGCTCTGGGAGGTGTTCAGGATTACCTGGTAGGCCAGGCCGACATTCCCATTGGGGAGGGCTAGGAGACCTGGCGAGCTCGATTCCTGGATGTAGCCGTAGGTGTTGCAACCGAATTGGAACTGGACGCAGCCGAGGCTCAGCTCGTTCGAGGAGTTGAAACTCGCATAGGCGATGTTCGAATTGTTCTGAAAGAACGTGCCGTTGCCCCCGGTGGAACTTGGCGTGAGGAGTTCGGGGGCGAGAGACCCGCCCCGAGGACTTCCCCCGGAGTGGGCATGGAGTCCAGTCCCTGAAGCCGGTGTAGTGGCCGCAGCCACGAACTGCGCCCCGCCGACGACACCCCACGAGAGCATCGCACAGACCGTGAGCAAGACGAAGAACGGGCGCCAGGAGAAGGATCGTGCCGACCGCATCGTCCGGCGGTCACAGCGACCGGACGGATTCCGGCGTGTCAGTACTTCGGGCGGTGGGGTTGACTCGGCCATCGACTCGGAGGACATTGTCGACCGCCCAGATTCCCGGGGTGTCGACATTCCCCCCACCGACCTGGGTCCTGCGGTATCAATACACCGAATTAGACACTGTTCCAGCCCTCGTTCCAACCTGCCAACGACATCGGTAGCCCGGGCGGACGACTCGAAGGGGGAGATCGGTCGAGCCTGCCCTTCTGTCCGAAGGGTCACCCCCTCCTCCTGCTACGTTTGAAGTTCAGCGCGCCCACTGCCGGGAGAGAGCCGAGAGCCAGCGGCGGTACCCTGCGACCGTCGGCAAGGACCAGGCGATCTCGTAATGTCGATCGACGAGCGGACGAGGGACCGAGAGGGTAAACGAGGTTCCGTCGCGTCGGAGCCCAAACTGGTGCCCCGGTTCCTTCCCGAGCCGCGCCAGGCGCTTCTCCTCGGGCTCATCGAACCGAGCCGATTCCGCCAGGAGTCGGACGTGACACTGAACGCGCCCGAAGGGATAGCCCTCGGGAAGGATCACATGGAGACGCACCTGGGCCTCGGGGACGAGCCGTTGGAGAAAAGGTCGGGTCCGGCTCTTGACTTCGACCGTTTCGAACTCATTGTCCGGATGGTTCGTGTCTCCGGTCGATGTCGAGGGCCCCCTCGGCGTGAACGCCATGCGGTAGGTGGGGCGGAGGTCGTAGCAGATTCGGTACCACTGCCACGCGGAATCCCGGGCGGTGACCGGGGTATTCCAGGTCAGTCGGTGGGTGGTCTGCCGAGTGACCGCGCGGGTCGCGGGAATACGGGTCAAGCGTGCGGCGCTCGAAGACCACCAGATGAACCGACGGGGAGGTTTCGGGCTGAAGAAATCGATGTGATCGACCTCACCGGCGACCACGCGCCACTCTTGGGCGATGAAGATGCGGGCGCTACCGTCGGGATTGACGACCACCGTGTAGTCGGACCACCGAACTTCGGCGATCGCGTTGGCGGTCGCGGCGGTCCGGTCGCCAATCACGTAGCTTCCCTCGGAAAGCTGTAGGATAGTTCCGAACCGAACCAGTCGCGACAAATGCCTCGCGGCCGTCGTTCGCGAGACATGGCACGCACCCTGCGCGGCCTGGACGATAGCGCCGAATCCTTGTCCCGGGTGGGTTCGGATGTAGGAGAGGAGGAAGGAGTCTATTCCCGAGGCGCTCGACTCGGCGACGTCGGGGGTTGCGGCGGGTCGATCCTTCACCGGTCCACGCAAGAATCGGCGGATGCTTAAGTATCCCGTGGACGGGCGGCCGCGGTCCACTAGACCGTTCGAACGGACCGATAGGCGCGGTTCCGCGCACCCATCGACGGAGAGAACTCGGACTCTCGACGCAACGGCGGCTGTACTCCGGGAATGGGGTCGGAGGTAGAGTAATCCACCGAGTGTTCTATATCCACATATGTTGATTCATATGTATGTCGTCCCGGAACGTCGCCGTTCGCAAGGATGTCTACGACGCGTTGGTTCGAGAGAAACGGCCCCAAGAGTCGTTCACCCGCCTGTTCCAGAGGCTGTTGAACCAACGAGGACCCCTCGAGGATCTTGCCGGGGCCTGGGGCCGCGTGGCCGACGCTCGTGAGGCCCGCTTGTTGGCCGCGTGGCGAGGTCGATCGCGCTCGGCTCGCCGGAGACGCGCGTGAAGGCCCTCGATACCCCCGTGCTGCTGGCCTTCCTGCGGGGGTCCCCCGGAGCCCGAGCGCTGGTCCGCTCCCTGAGCGGGGAGGAGATTGCCACGACCGAGGTGAATCTGTACGAGCTCGAGGCGCTCGCTCGACTCGACCCTCACCCTGGGCGGGAGCGGCGCCTGGCCAGTTTGGACCGGCTAAGGAGGAAACTTACGGTGCTCCCCGTGGACGAACGGGGAGTCCGCGCGGGGCTTCGCGACCTGAAGACCCACGCAAGCTCGGCAGCGCTACCGAACCTGGACCTCATCTTGGGGACCCTGGAGGCGAACGGCTGCTCAGAGTGGATCACCGCGAGCCCGGGTCCGAGGCGTCGCGAATCGAAGGTCAAGTGGCGCGTAGTGGATGTTGCTTAACGCAGAATCATGAGTTGCGCTACTCCATATCTATAGAGGTCCAATAGCCGCTACTCTGACCCTCAGCCCCTGACGGAGGATCGCGGAAACGGCCCTTACAGCCATTTCTGGGCTAAAGGGCCGTCCCAGGTGCCCCAAAGTGTCCGAACGGCTTAATCCGATAACCACGTGCATTAGTAACCCTAGTAGCGCGACAAGGCGAGTGAGGAAGCCAATATAGGTTACTCTGAGTCGACCTTGCTCGTCGGGCCGATCGGCTCTCTCCTCGAGGGTTCGTATAACTCCAGTTATACGACGCTGGTTCCGGGTCAACCCTGAGTTGGACCCGCTGCCTCGAGGGCAGAACGAGGTGAGCCCATTCCGAGAGGGAGGATACCCCCGTCTTATTCGTCCAATCCATGCCCCGGGCCGATGAGGGCGGTAAACTGTCGGTCGACCGAGACGAATCGCCGTCCCCTCTCTGCGACCAGCTCGGACGTCCCGGTCGGGGTTGACCAGGCGGGGAAGACTCCGTGAGTCGCTGGCCAGCTCGTGCCTTTGTCGCCTTGGCGGTCGTGATGTTCGTGATCGTTGTACTGCTTACGCCGCTCTCGGGACTAGAGACCCGGCCGCCTGCCGCGGTCCACCCCCTCGGTGTCGCGACCCTCATCCTCATTTTCGTCGCGGCGGCCCTCAACGCCGTTGCGCTGGGGGTCCTCGGCCGGCGCCCTAGGATCTCGGCGATCCTCGGCGCTGCCGGCCTCTTTCTCGTCCTTCCCTCCGTCATCCTCGACCAGCTCGGTCTGTTCTCCCCCTACTCCCCCCCGGCGGCAATCCGCGCGCTCGAGTTCGCCTTGATCCTGGTCGAGGCAGCGTTACTGGCCGCCTCCATTGCGCTCTTCCTTCAACGTCGCCGTTCGTTGGACGGAGTCCGTTCTACCGAATCGACCTAGCCCGGGCAAAGCCGGGCACGGCCCACCTCGTCGTGCCGGAGAGTTCTCACACCACATATGCATCTACATATGTGGAGTTGGACCGTCGGGGACGTGGTGGCAGTGACGTGCCCTACTTACTGAACGGCAAGATTGCGAATATAGTGCCCGAATGGTATGCTGCACTGAGGGCCTACACTCATGACGGGTTGGATTGACGCGGGAGAGACGAAGGAGATTCCATTGGGAACGATGAAGGGCATCGAAGCGGGGGGTGCACGTGTCGTGCTGGTCCACGGGGCGACCGGCATCCGTGCTTTCGAGGATCGCTGTGGTCACATGTCGGCTCCGATGAGCATCGGGCAGTTCAAGAGTGGCGTGATCAAGTGCGCGCTCCACTCCGCCGTATTCGATGCCGAGACGGGGGCGGTACGCGGTCAACCTCAGATGCACATGTCGGGGATGGACAAGCTCCCCCCGGAGATGGTCGAAGCGTTCTCCCAAATGGGCCAGGTCATGGCGAAGATCCGCTGCGAACAGCTCCGCCCGTATCCCGTGGCGGTCGAAGGGAACCGGGTCATGGTGTTCGTCTGACCGGGTGCTGACGGCCACCCCTTCGACGGGGCCCTGCTCGGCAGCTAGGGGGATCCCCCCGGTGGGGGCCCGCCTCCGCCGTGATCAGCCGGCCTTCTGAGCGGCAGGACGGACCGCCCGGGCTCGGCCCGAAGCAATTCGATCCCTTCCGCGGATGAGTCCCGCCGGAGCCCGACGCCCCGTTCCCCGGAGCAACGCGTCTCGGTCCTGCCGGAATTCTGTCGCCAAGAACGCGTCGACCGCCTTCTCTAGCTCGCCGGACGGAAGAGTGGGGGAGACGAATTCGCCCGCCACGGTCACCCCCGTGCGCTGACCTCGGGGCGTGTAGTAGAGAAAGAAACGCGAGCCGGCGAACGGGCCCTCGAGGACGTCGTACGCAACCCCGACGGGGTGGAAGGAGGTCCATCGCATCGTGAACCGTTCGGTCCTTCCGAGGAACTCCTGCTCTCACGAGTACCTCCCTTTCTCCCGCCCGAGGGGGCGGCGGTGGACCCTTCGGTGGCGATGGGCGGCGGAGTGGGTGGCCCCGGACCCTACGAGTCTCCAAACGTCGGAGACGGGTGCGGGGAAGACACTCGAGCGATCCTCCAGGAAGACCATGACGCGCCACCGCGGCTCTCGAGATAGGGCTTGACCCTGGGTGGGTGGGCTGGGAGGGAAGGCGAGGCCGCGGGAGGGTAGCCCCTACCGTGGGTCGAGCCGCGTCAGGAACTCTAGAGTTGCTCGCGAGAACAGTTCCGGCTTTTCCAGGCACGGAAGATGGCCGGCCCCCGGAATGCCCACGCCGGTGGCGCCGGGGACCCGCGGGACCATCGATTTCGACTGATCGGCGGGGATGAGCGCGTCCTCGTCGCCCCAGATGACGAGGGTAGGCACGCGGACCGTCGGAAGCACCGGCGTGAGGTCCGGTCGTCCGGCGATCGCCTGGAGGGAGGCGATCACGGTTCGGGTGCCGACGCTGCGAACGATCTCTCGGACCACGGTCGGGAGGGCTCCGTCGCTCGCCCACGTGGCGGCAGCCAGCAGCCCCCGGGCCGTCGCTTCGACGTCCAGCGGCTGACGTGTCTCCTCCAGTCGACGGATCGTGGCGAGCCTTTTTTCCCTCGCTTCCGGCGTGTCCGCTTCCGAACGCGTGTCCGCCAGGACCAGTCCCGAGAACAGCTCGGGATGGGTTCGGTACAGCTCGAGAGCGATGTAGCCGCCGAAGGAGTGGCCCACCAGCACACACGGTTCCCGGAGGTGCTTCCTTAGGGTGGCGTGGACGCTATCGGCGAATCCCCCGAGGGTGGTCGGCACGGGCCAGCCCGCGG
The DNA here is from genome assembly GCA_022750195.1 of Thermoplasmata archaeon. Lineage (GTDB taxonomy): Archaea > Thermoplasmatota > Thermoplasmata > Lutacidiplasmatales > UBA184 > Lutacidiplasma. Next base: position 657,724 of record JAKIWE010000001.1, read on the forward strand.
CGAGGCCATATCCGGGCAGATCGAGCAGCACCGTTCGGCAGTGAGCCGTCAGGTGCGGGACCAGGGCCGTCCATATGGCGTGGGAGAGCGGGTAGCCGTGGAGAAAGACGACCGGCCGACCGGTCCCCTGAACGAGGGCTGGCCACGGGTCGGAGGGTCCGGTGGAGCTCGGATCGCCTGCTTCCATCTTCATCGCCTACCGCCGCGGTGGAATAAGCCGCCGGGTTCGTTTCATTCCGCTCGCTGGCCGAAGGCGAACCGTCGGGCCTCGACGACGTCGAACGGGTTCCCGTCCGGGTCGGCGAGGGTAACATAGTCGTACCCGTCTTTCGCAGGTTGCCGCATGGTCGCCCCGAGCGCCAACAGACGCTGGACCTCGCTCTCGGGCTCGGAGGAGTAGAGGTCGAGGTGGAACCAGTAGACCGTCCCGGGGCCGTTCGGATCCTTCTGGAACGCTAGGTTCGGGCCGGTCCCCGCAGGGTCGTAGAGCAGGGCCCAGTCGTCGTCCGGCGGGCGCCGGAGCTCATAGCCCAGGGCTGCCTTCCAGAACGCGAGCATCCGGTCCCAGTTCTTGCAATCGATCACGATCGAACCGACCCAGGTCGTCCTCGTCTCAGGCATGGTGAGGCGGAACCGGCGAGCGTATGTAAATCGGAACGTCGTGGCGGACCTACCCACCGATCGCGACGGCCTCTGCCGCGCTCCACCGGGAAACCGTGAGAGTCTTCAAAAGCGGGAGCGCATGGCCGCCCGTCGGCGCCGCGCCGGCAAGGTCGGCGACGGTGGAGGTCGAAGTTCCGGTAGCGCCGACGACCGGCGCCACCGTCGGCTGGAACGGGCTGCTCCGCCGCCTCCTGGGCGCCTGGCGCCGGTTCGGGGCCTACCTGCTGGTGGGGGCCACCGGCGTGGGCGTCAACCTCGTCGTGTTCCTCCTGGTGACTCGGTTCGTCGGTACGGAGCTCTCCGCCGTCCTGATCGCGAGCACCTCGGCGTTCTTTGTAGCGACCAGCTGGAACTTCACGTGGAACTATCTTTGGACGTTCCAAGGGCGGCAGCACCGGCGCATCGAGATCCACTTCGGGCTCTACGCCGGCATTCAGCTCCTCAGCCTCGGGATCAACCTCGGTACGCTCGCCGTACTCACCTGGCTGCACCAGGCCTACCTCGTGGGTCAGTTCTCCGGGATCGCGTTGGGCAGCGTGTGGGGATTCACGGCGAACGGGCGGTGGAACTTTGTCCGGGCCTCTGAGGGCCCGGAACCCGTCATAGCAGCCCGTCGTTGAACCGGATGCTCGCATGGCTGCCGTTGCAGAACGGCTTGTTGACAGAGACGCCGCAGCGGCACAACGTGACCCGGTTCCGGAGCTCGTAGGGCGTCCCGTTCGCCGACTCGATCCGTACCCCGCCCCGCACCCAGAGCGGGCCGCTGCACTGGAGCGCCGGGTCCTCGACGATCCCGATCGACGGCGGCAGCTTCGGCTCGATGACGAGCCGGGTTCGTTTGTCGGTCAACACGAGCCGCCCGGCGGGACAGCTCATCCCTTCGCGGATCGCGAGCTTACGCGCCTCCGGGTCCTCCGAGGCTGGCACGAGCCCCCAGATCTTCCCGCCCGGGTCGCAGAACCGGGCAAAGGCGCAGAGCTCCTCGGCGTCATGCAGCAGTAGGCTCGGCCCGTCGACCGACTCGGCCTGACGGGCGTACGGCTGACGGGTCGCCGTCTCCTTCCCGTCGAATCGGACCTTCAGGTGGGAGGAGTCACAGAACGGCTTGGTCTTCGACTGCCCGCAACGGCAGAGCGAATACTCCGCGTCGGTCTCGAACTTGCGCCCTTCCACCCACTCCCAAGAGAACCCCTCGGCGTTCGGCTGAATGGTCATGATCGAGAGCGGTACGGACCCCGAGACCCGGTACGGGCCGTCCGGGGTGATCACGATCTTCATTTCGGAGCCGCGCCACGTCTCCCCTTTTGCGGTCATCTCACGCACCGACTCCGGATTCGGCCGCACCAATCATGCTCGGGCGATGGCGGCCCGGTTCAAACAGGTTCCGGGGGCTCCGCGGACGCGGAGCCCTCGGTGCGGGCGGGGATTTCGGTGGTTCAGCTCTGCTGGGTGCCGGCCTGGTAGAGACCGACGGTGTTCCCTTCGCTGTCCTTGAAGTAGCCCGTGAAGCCCATCGAGCCGTCGCCGATCGGTTTCTTGCGCTGGATGATCTTTCCCCCGTGCTTCTCGATGTCCTTCTCGGCCTTGGCGAGGTCCTCCACGATGATCGTCACGACCGGGTGCTCGAGGGGGCTCGCTCGCTTGCCGATCCCTCCGCCGATGTACCCCGGTTCGGTGGGCATCCCCTGCTCGTTGGCGGGCCCGGTGCCGACCATCGTGTAGTCCATACCGGGCATTTCGGTGAAGTGCCAGCTGAACACCCCTCCGTAGAACTTGCGGGCGCGTTCGGGGTTGTCCGCCGGGATCTCAAAATGGCCTACTTTTCCGCTCATGGCTACCGCCGCGGACCACCCCCATGCCCCCTATATTCCTTCGCAGTGCACGGGTCTCTCGGGAATCATCGCCGATCTCTGCGGCGGCCCGGCGTGAGCTGCTTGCTGGTGCGAGGGCCTCCTGCCGCGGCGGTGGGGGCTGCGAATCCAGGGCCCCCGCTCTGAAGGATACATCGAAAATCCTCGATATATCGCTGAACTATCCGACCACCCCTTATGAACGGGGCGCCGTTCACTGAGCGCCGATGATGGCCGTTGAGCCCCCGCATCGGCGACGCGTTCGATCGACGAACCTTCCACCGAGCCCTTTGCCCCGAGAGCGAGTTCGGATCCTCCGCTCGCCGTTCGGCGCCCGTGGTTGGGCGGCCGTCCTCAGCGCGCTCAGTCTGACTGCCCTCCTCCTCGTTCCGGTATCGGCAGCGCTTGGTCCTCACGCGACGCCCCTCCGTCCGGCGGCTGCGGCGACCCCCCACAGCTCATCGCGAGCCTCGATCGAGCTCGCCGCAGCCCAGAGCGCCGCGGCGCGGGGCGCCGGCCCAGGGGCCACCCCGTTGCCCCAGCTGGCGCACCCTTCTTTCGCTTCCACGAGCCAAGTCCTGAGTTTGAACATGGTCTGGGACGCAGTCGACGGCTACGTCCTTGCCGTCACGCCCAACTGCACCGGCCCGCTGCGCACGGCGACCTGGGGCGTGAGCGATATCACCTGGAAGTTCTCCAACGGGACCTGGTCGGTTCTCGCCACGACCGGAGCGCCCGCCAACGCGCTGGACCCGGCGCTCGTCTACGACGCCCACGACCAGTACGCGCTCCTGTTCGGCGGTCTGCGCATCAGCGGATACTCCGGCACGCCGACGGCCTACTACATGTCGAACGAGACGTGGAAGTACGCCGGCGGGGTCTGGACGAACTTGACCGGCACCGTCGGCGCCGCGCCCCCGCCCGCGGGAACGGCGATCGAGATGACGTACGACGCCGCCGATGAGTACGTCCTGCTCTACACCAGCTACGACGTCAATCAGACCTGGTCGTACGCGGGGGGCGCCTGGACCAACCTCACCGCCGTCAGCCCCACCACCCCACCGTTCGGCGGCGCCTTCGGCTACGACGCCGCCGATCAGTACGTCGTCAGCTTCGGAGGGTTCGCCAACTCCTGGTGGTTCAACAACGCGACGTGGACGTTCCACGCCGGCGTGTGGACCAACCGCAGCGCCAACGTCACCAACGCCCCACCGCCCCGCTCGGGCTCGGGGGTCACCTACGACCCGACCCTCGGCCAGCTCGTGATCTTCGGCGGAAGCCGGAGCACGGGGTGGCTCTACGACCCGAACGCGAGCGTGCGGTACATGAACTACACGGCGCTGAACGACACCTGGAGCTACTCAGGAGGGACGTGGACGAACCAGAGCCTGACAGCGCCGTCGAACGTCACGCTCTGGGAGAACCCGTTCGTGTTCGACCCCTCCTCGGGGAACCTCGTCCTCGTGGAAGAGGTGTTCAACTCGACCACGACGAACGTGACCCCGGTCACGTGGCTCCTCGGGAATTCGAGCTGGTCGTTCGTCGCCCCCGTTCTCGGCCTGACCGCGGTGGGGGCGGACGCCGGCACCCCCTTCACGCTCGAGGTCCGTACGGTCCCCCAGAGCGGCGCCCTCGAGTACAGCTACGCCGGACTGCCGCCCGGTTGCTCGAGCCGAAGCACGCCCCGCCTCTCGTGCACCACGCAGCAGCCGGGAGACTACGCCGTTACCGTCCGTGTGATCGATTCGGTCGGGGTGGTCGTCTCCCTGACGCGATCGATCCTGGTCGATCCCCGGCCCACGCTCGCCTCGTTCGTCCCGAGCCTGCCGATCGCTGAAGTCGGTCGGCCCGTGTCGCTCTCGGCGGACGGGGTCGGGGGCACGGGCGCGCTCACTTTCGCCTACGCAGGACTGCCGACGGGATGCGTGGCGACCCAATCGTCGACGGTGAACTGCGTTCCGACGGAGGCGGGGACGTTCCCCGTAATCGCCCAAGCGACCGACGCGCTCGGCGTCGAGGCCGTCGCCGCGACGACCTTGAGCGTCGTGCCCGCCCCGGCCGTCGCGGCGTTCACGGTCTCGCCCCCGGTCGTCGATGTGGGTCAACCGGTCGTGGTGGCGGCCCTGAGCGCGGGCGGCGTGGGACCGTTCACCTACGCTTACCTTGGACTCCCCCTCGGGTGCGCGAGCGTCGACCAGCTCTCCTTCCGCTGCCTGCCCATGGCCCCCGGCTCCTACGTGGTGCAGATCGGCGTGACCGACCAGCTCGGTGGGGGAACGAGCGGGACGGCGGCGCTCACCGTGCACGGCGACCCAACCATCACGGGTTTCTCGGCGAGCTCCCCGCAGGTCACCGTCGGCGGTTCGATCGACCTCGCCGTCCAAGTGTCGGGCGGAACCGCGCCGTTCGTCTACCTCTATGCCGGACTGCCCGCGGGCTGCGGTGGCGGGAACGGGGCCACGCTGAGCTGCCTCGCCGCCGTCACCGGAGAGTACTCCGTGACCGTGACCGCAGTCGACGCGACGGGGGCCCTGGCGGCGGCCGCCCTGACGGTGACGGTGGCGGCCGCCCCGTCGACCACCCCCCCACATCCCGGTTCCGCACCGGGGCAGTCCTCGTCGGGGGCGGCGGCATCGTGGTTCGGTCCCGGCCCCGTCGCCTTCACGCTCGGGCTCGCGATCGGACTGTTGGCGTTCGCGGCGACCGCCCTCTGGGCACGCCGCCGATTCCAGCGTATCCGCGAGGGTGAAGCGATCGTCCAGGACCTGGAGCGTCGAGCGCCCGGGCCTGGGACCCGCGGCGCGGAGGGTTCGTTAGAGGTCAGCGGGCCTCCCCGGGAACTCTAGTAAGCCCCCGGGGTTCGTACCCACGGGAGGTGGCCTCGGTCGCGCGCACCGCCGATAGGTCGGCCGGGGGGATGATTCGCCTGTGATCCCGGCCGACTTTGTCGTGGGCCTGGCCGTCGGGCTAGGGGTGTCGGCCGGCGGCTACGCGACGATCCGGTTCTACTTGGTGCGGCGCCAACACGCAGCCGCTCGACGCACCGGTCCAACGTACCCGGCGGCCGCCGACCTGCCGGACCTACCCCGCGTGCACGAGAGCCCGCGGCCTCTGCTGATGCGGGTTCCCATGGCCGCGGCCCCGTCGAGCTCCGGCGCCCTCGGCGGAGCACCGTTGACCGCTTCGTTCGCCGAGAGGAGGCTCCGTCCGGAGTCCCCTCCTCCGACCCGCTCGCCGACGGAGTTCCGGACCTCGGTGCAGATCGAGGTCTCCGAGCCTACTCTGCAGCTCTCCCACCGGGTGGTGCTCCACGTCTACGGCCAGGGGGTCGTCGCTCTGGGCGAGGTCGCCCCGCGAGCGCTCTGTCAGGCCGGCATGCGCGAAGCGCTCGCCGCGCGTCAAGGGGCTCTTGCGGGGGTCCTCCAACGGCTGGAGTCGGCAGGGATCATCGCGCGGTCCACCGGACACGTTCAGGGAATGGACCGACGCGTCAAGGTCTACCGTCTGACCCCCCGGGGAGAGGGCCTCGCTCGCCAGCTCCGGGCGGACGCCGCCGGAATTCCACCGCATCGCCCGAAAGCCTGAGGAAGTCTCGGGTCGACCCGTTCGGCCACTCGCTCTGTTTCGTCGAGGAGGACACCGAGTTCACGGGGACGACACGGCATCCCAGGCGCTGACCACGCCGACACGGGCCGGGCGGTCACGCTGGTTTATGGCTCGGAGACGATGGGGCGGCGAGGGAGTACCCCTCGCGGTGAACAGATGGAGCATCGAGCAAGGCGTCAAGCGAACGGTTCGCGGGCGGGCTGGGCCCTCGTCGCGCTGACCGCGATCGGCATCGTGGCCCTGATGTTGGTGCCCTCGAACGCGGCAGCGAACCTAACCCACCCGACCCACTCGACGCTCGCAACGACCTGCGCCGGCCAGACCGGTCCGTACTTCAGCGCCTACGACCCGGTGAATCACCACGTCTACGTCCCGAACGGGAACGGCACGATCACCGTCCTGAAATCGACCTGCGGCGTGGTCGCGACGATCCATCTCGCGACGGGGGCGAGCCCCTTCGCAGCGGCGTTCAATCCACGGAACAACTACGTCTACGTGACCGACGGGGGCCTCGACGAGGTCCACGTGCTGAGCGGAACGACGGTCATCGCGAACCTCACCGGCTCGTTCAGTGCCCCGGGCGGTCTCGCCTTCGACCCTGGGGACGGGATCATGCTGGTCCCGAACTTCTTCGGTGACAATCTCACCGTGATCACCGGACTCACCGTCATTTCCACCCACATTGGGGTCGGGTCCAACCCCGTCCAAGTGGCGTACGACCCGTTCTACAGCGTCGTGCTCGTGACCAACGCCGCCAGCGCCAACGTGACGATCATCAACGCCACCTTTCCGTTCTCAGCTGGCCACGGGAGCGTGAGGGTCGGAACAAGTCCGTACGCCATCGCCTACGACCCGCACGATCAGCGGGACTACGTGGCCAATGTCCACTCGAACAACGTGTCGGAGATCAACGGCGCGGGATCGCTCCTCGCGACCGTGGCCGTCGGAAAGTATCCGGACGGCATCGCGTTCTCGGCCGCCACCCTTCACATGTACGTCGCCAACCGGAACTCCAACAGCGTCTGGGTCCTGGATGGGACGACGGTCGTGTCGAAGGTCCACCTCACGAGCCCCGCCGGTCCCGCCGGCGTCGCTTACGACGATTTCAACAACGACGTCTACGTGAGCGGGTACCTCACCGACAAGATTTACGTCCTCACCTAGGGCCCCACGTAGGCCGGGCGTCGACGATCCTGTTGCGGCACGCCCCCGAGAACCGGTGGGGGCCCGGGTCGTCGACCAACCCCTTTTGGGCCACCGGATGCGGGCGAGAGGGCGTAGGGCCTGAAGCCCCCAGGCGCCGCACCTGGACGCCCGTCAAGGAGGCAGGAATCGAGCGACGAAGACCCGTCGAGGTGCGAGGGCCGCCGGACGCTGGACCGACTGGTCAGTCGACCGCTTCGATCGAGATGATCCGCTTGTCCTTGAAATCGCCCTTGTTCTCCATGTACCACTCGTGCGGGGTCTGCGGCGTGTAACGGCTGATCTCCTTGCGCATGACAAACAGCGTCTCGCCGAAATCGCCTGGTGGATCCATACGGTACGTCACTCGGTAACCGGCCATGGTCGTCAGAAGACCTCCGAGTACATCCATCCCCCGACTCGGGCCGGGCCCCGCCGCGTCGGCGCTCTCGACAGGATCGGTGGGTCCCGCCGCTTCGAGGCTCCCCGCCCGCTCTCGCCGCCGGTCGGTAGAGCAGACTACGCCGCCGCCCTCTCCGTGGTCGTTCGAGAGCGGGCGCCGGCGGAACCGTTGCGCTCGGCGCGCCAGACCCAGAGGGCGCCGAGCAGGGGTCCGACGACCTGCAGCTCGAGTAGGGGGATCACGCCCACCACGGACGCCAGGGTCCCAGCGAGCACGGCTCCGATCACCATCGTGAATCCCAAGGCGGCGTTGGCCGAGCCTAGAAAGCGCCCGCGATATTCGTCAGGGACCGCCGTCTGTTGCAGGGAGGAGAACGCGGCGATCCCGATCGTCGACGGCACTCCGACGAAGCCGATGATGAGGAACGCGGGGAGGATGCGGGGTGAGACGAGGGGATAGTTGAACAGGAGCCCATCGAGCACCGCGAACGCCACGAACGCCCAAGGGAGGACCCTCTCGGGGCGTCGCGCCCGAAGCGCTGTTCCGGCCACCACGCCTCCCGCGACGCCGCCGACGGCCTGGAGCGAGAAGAACAGCCCGTACTCGGCCCCGTCGGCGCTCAGAATCCCGACGAGGAAGGGAGCGGCCAGCGCTGCGAAAACCCCCTCGCCGAGTCCGAGCAGCATCGCAAAGGCGAGGACCTCCCGGGCCCGCGGGCTCTCCCAGGCGACGGCGAGCCCCGCTTTCCACTCGACGACAACGGCTCGCAGCCGCGCCACGAGCGTCGCAACCTTCACGGTCGCGTCGCGAAGGATCGTGCGTCCGCCTTCCGAAATGAAGGCCAAGAGCGCGGCCGAGGCGACGAAGCTCAGGGAATCGACCGCGACCACCCCGAGGAGGCCCAGGAGCCCGACGACCAGCCCTCCCGTGGCCGCACCGAGGAGTCGGGAGACCTGCCGGGCGCCGGCGTACGCTCCGTTCGCACCGACGAGCTCCTCGGGGGGGACGAGCTGCGGGATCAACGCCCCTTCGGCGGGGCCGAAGAACGGGTCGACGCACGACTCGAAGACGATGACGACGTACAGCAGCCAGAGCTGGGCGGCGGAGTGCACGAAGAGGAGAGGAACGAGCCCGGCGGCCAGCACGAGATTGGTGGCGATCATCGTCCGTTTGCGGGACCACCGGTCGACGAACACCCCCGCCACCGTTCCGACTACGATAGGCGGAACCAGGCCCGCGAGGAACACGCCGCTGGTAGCGAGCGCCGAACCGGTGAGGCGGTAGACGAAGAACGGGAGCCCGACGAGGAGCACCCAGTCGCCGGTCTGGGAGATGAGGCCCGCAGCGATCAACAGCGTCAGCCCTCTTCGGCGGAACAGGGGAGCGCGCAGGCGAGGGTCAGAGGGTCCGGGGGGAGTCACCATCGTCGGGAGGCCAGCGGGCGGGGGCGCCCATACCTCCAACGCACGGGGAATGTTCACCTCGGGTGACTGGTCAGGATTCCGGCGAATCCTAGGTGCGGCGGGAAGGTTCGAAAGTTCGGCGCTCGCCTGACTTGGCGCAGGTCCTTAGGGGGAGAGGAGCTTCGGTCAGCCCGCTACCATGGCGGGCGCTCCGTGGGAAGTTAGCTCGACTCCGCCGTCAGGGCTCCCTTCCCGACCGATCGACCCGTTCGACGGTGCACCCGAGCTGATCGTTCGACCAAGCCTGGACCAGCCGTTCTTGGGCAGCGCTCAGGTTACGGATCCGGCCGGGGGACTGCGCGCTCGGTACCTCCGCGACGGCGCCGGACTTAGAGTGTTCTTGATGAACTTCGTCCTCGAAGATAGCGCGGGTCGTGCTCTCTACCGGCTCCGGCAACCCCCCCCGAAGCCCGGGCTCCATCGACTGGGAGCCTGGTCGGTGCTCGACTCTACCGGCAGCGTCATTGGGTCGATCGATCGACGGGTGGGGTTGGCGAACTTCCACCTCAACCTGCGGACGACGGCGGGCCCGGGATTGACCGCGCGCATCTCCACCTTCAGCTGGAAGGGTTTCGACGTCCTCCAAGGCACGTTGGCGGTGGGCACGGTCCGGCTCGAGTCGTGGACCCTGTGGCCGCGAGCGCATCTCACGTTCAGCGGAGAAGCGGTCCTGGCGGTACCGCGGGCGCTCGTCGTGCTGTTCGTCGCGTACGCGTCGAGCTTCGCGCTTCAGCGGGGGCCTCCCTGACGAACTGCGGCCTTAGGGCTCTCGGAAGTGTCGTCGCATGACGGACCCGGTGGCCGACGTTACCTTCCTCGTGAACCCTCCCATCGCCGATGACGAGCTGTTCGACTTCTACCGGGAGAACGGCATCTGCGAGGAAGGGTACCCGCGCGAGCAGGCGACGGTGGTCCTTCGACAGTCGAGCGTGATCGTCGCGGGGTACCGGAACGGAGCGCTGGTCGCGATCGCCCGGGCCATGTTCGACGGCCGCGAGGCGCAGCTCGTCGAGTTTTGCATCGCTCGGAACGTCCAAGGGGGCCCGCTGCGCCACGCCAACGGCTCGTTGATCGAGCACGACGCCTCGGGCGTGGGCCACGCTCTCGGTCGCGTGCTGTTGGACGAACTGTGGCGTCGGGGAGCCCAATTCGTCGCGACCTACATCGCCCAGGGCGTCGAAGAGCCGTTCTACGCGTCGCTCGGTTTCGAGGAGAACGGCGGGCACCGCGTCTACGTCATCGACCGGCGGCCGTACGTCGATCGCCCGAGGCCACCGTCTCCGCCGACCTAATCGGACCCCGGCGGCAGCGGCCGCCGGGGTCCGCGGGCACGTCTCGCCGCTTTAGACCCAGTCCACCGACACCGAGCCGGTCGGCATCGCCAACGTCGCGAGGCTCAGGCTGTCGTGAGAGAACGTATTGCGGTAGACCGTCAGGTCCGTAGCCCCCCCGCTCCCTTCGGAGACCGCCTGGATGGCGGCCGTGTGGATTGAGAGCGTGGGGGAACAGCTGAGATAGCTGCCGGTCCCGCAGACCACCTGGCTCGCGCCTTGGGTCCCCGTCTTCGCGACGTGCGAGATCGTATTGCCCGTGACGTTGAACGTTCCGTTGTCCACGAGGATTCCCGGAGCCCCAGTGGCGAGTGCGTTCAAGCTGTTGTTGCCGATGAAGGTCGAGGAACCCGGGGCGCCGTTCGCCACGATGCCGTAGCCTTCGAACCCGCTCAGCGTATTGCTGGTGATAAACAGGGTCGCGGCAGTCGTCGCGAAGCTCGCGATCGGGATCGGGCAGCCAGTGACAGTTGTGTGGGTCACCGTTGTTCCGCTCCCCGCATTGTACAGCAGGACCCCGGAAGCTTGGTAACCAGTACCGTACCAATCGAGCGTCGACCCGCTGCCCGTGTAGTTGTCGCCCGAGACGGTGTTGAAGCTCAGGTGACCGACGGCCCCGTAGGCGATCTGAATGCCGTTCTGGGCGGTGACGGAGGTCCCGCCGATCCCGGTCGTCGTCGAGTCGCCGATCGTGCAGACGAGACCGGGGTCGTCGCACGTGATCCCGTTCTTGCCGTACGCTGTGACCGTGGTCTTTTGGATCGACACCTTGTAGACTGGAAGCGGGACGAAGCCGGTGTTGAACCAGCCGGTGTACGCGTAGATGGCGAGCTGCGACTGGCAGCCGAGCAGCGACGGCGCGAACTCGATCCCTTTGACCTTCACCGAGGTGATCGCACCGGTCGAGTTCTGGTAGTCGATCCCCGCGTAGGCGTCCGCGCACGAGGAGAAGGAGCTCGCCCCCGCCGTTCCGTCGACGGTGAGCGCCTTGATGTTCACGCCGGTCGTGTTGTCGACGAGGATGATCGCCCCGAGCGGCTGCTGGGGGGAGGCACTGTCCCAATCGACGGTGTTGAGTGCGATGGTTGGCGGGTCGATGATGGTCGAGGCTGCGCCGGCGCCGACTAGGGTGATCCCTTTCGTTGGGACGTTCAACTGCTCGGGAAAGGAGTTGGAGCCGAGGCAGATCGTCCATCCGGGATTGGCGCTGTTGATGGCGCTTTGCACGGCGTTGTGGGCCACGTTCTCCGTGTTCACCGTGACGTTGCACGTTGGCCCCGCGCTCGCCTCACGGACCGCCACGAGCACGAACGCTGCGCTCGCTACGACGACCACGGCCGCAGTCCACGCAAGAATGGCTCCCCACCTTCGATTCGCTTTGGACCCCATCTGGTTCACCCGGTAGCCCCCCTCGGACCCGGGCAGTAGACCGGAGAGAACCCCGGCCCTCCTCCGGACCGATCGAAGCCGCTGCCCCGGAGGGGGACTCGGTATCTAAACTCTCGGCCGGCCCGTGGTGGTCAGTGCGGGCCTATGCGTGTCGTCCCGCAGGACCGAAGGGGCGCGTCGAACGACCAACCGCGCGCTCGTCCTGCGCGGTGCGACTGAACGAACGGTCGGTTTGGGCGGGCGTTCAGATGCATAATAAGGTGGACCGTGCTTGCTTGCGGTACGGTTCGGCGCGCGGGCCGGCTCGGGAGGAAACCACGATGATGGCTGCGAGCACCAAGAAGATCTGGATGGACGGCCGGTTGGTCGACTCCGCCAACGCGACCGTGCACGTGTTGAACCACACCCTGCACTATGGTGTCGGGGTTTTCGAGGGGATCCGCTGCTACGGCACACCGAACGGACCCGCGATCTTCCGGGTCCGGGAGCATGTGCGGCGCTTGGTGAGTTCCGCGCGTCTCTACCGGATGCCGCTCCCCTACACGGAGGAGCAGATCGTCCAAGCGATCGTCGAGACCCAGGCGGCGAACGAGATCGTCCCCTCGTACATCCGGCCCATCGTCTACCGTGGCGAGCCCGCGCTCGGCGTCAAGAACAGCAAGGGAAAGGTGTCGCTGGCGGTCGCCGCCATCCCCGCCAAGAAGTACCTGGGTGAGGGCTCGGAGGCGGGGGTCCGCGCGAAGATCTCGCCGTACCGCAAGCCGCATTCCGATGCGATCCCCTCGTTTGCGAAGGCCGACGGCAACTACCTGAACAGCTACCTCGCCGGGCTCGATGCCGCGGACGACGGCTACGAGGAGGCAATCCTCCTCGACCAGAACGGGTACGTCGCGGAGGGGACCGGCGAGAACATCTTCCTCGTCCGCAACGGGAATGTCTACACCCCCGGGCTGGAGTCGGACATCCTGCTCGGGATCACTCGGGACTCGGTGATCCAGATCGCCAAGGACCTTGGCTACACGGTCGTGGAGAAACTCCTCTCGGTCAACGAGCTCTTGACCGCCGACGAGGCGTTCTTCTCCGGTACGTACGCGGAGATCGCCCCGATCCGGGAGATCAGCCACTTCACGCTCGGCGACGGGCGCCCGGGGCCGATCACCCGCGACATCATGCAGGTGTTCTACCGGATCATCAAGGGCGAGGAGCCGAAGTACGCGGCGTGGATGCACGCCGTGGCCCCGATGCCGCGGCCGGTGGCCCGGACCCCTCGGCGCTCGACGGTTGCCTAGGCCGCCTCCCCCTCGGGCCACCGGATGCTCGGCCCCCCGATCCCCATCCGCTCGGACGTCGAGCGGGAGTTCGTCGATCTCGAGCGCGCAGAGCTCTCTCCCCGGTTCGCCGAGTTCCTACCGTACTTCGCGCTCGAAGCCGTCCGATGTGGGGGGGAGGCCCGTGTGGTGCGGGAGGACGGGTCCGTTGCCGGACTCTGGCTGACCGACCCGTCCGAGCGGATCGCGTCGATCTTCGCCCGTTCCGCGACCGTGGCCGAACGGCTGTTCCGGGAGCGGGGATCCTTCGCAACGTACTGCGAGCACAGGTTCGAACCGAGAGCCGAACCGTTCGTCGTCTACGAGCGGTCGTTTTCGGCGCCCCCCCCGCCGCATTCGTTCCGTCATCAACTTCGCCCGGTCGGACCGGACGATCTGCCCGGGGTGATCGACCTCGCTCGGGAGGTCGATGGGTCGGTCAACGAACGATGGTTCCGGAGACTCTCCGACCTCCCCGAGTTCGGGATACTGGCCGAGGTCGGAGGCCGACTCGCGGGCGTGGGTTGGGTCTCCCTGGTCGACGGCCGCGCTCGCCTCCACTCGTTGTCGGTCCGCCCCCGGTTCCGTCGCCTCGGCGTGGCGAGCGACCTCGTGGCCGCGCGGGTGCTATGGGCCTTCCGCTCCGGAGCGGCCCATGTGATCTCCGAGATCTCGGAGCGGAGTGTCGGCTCGACCATCCTGGCCGAACGGGCCGGGATGCGACCCGCCGGGGCCATCTACCTGTATCCGCCGGCCAGCCCGCCGGGGTAAGCGTCCCTAGGTTCGGGCGGCGCCGCAGTTCGGACACCGGAGCAACGTCGAGTCGATCAGGGCGCCACAGTACTGGCACTTCACCTTCACGGTCTCCCGGATGACGATCTGCTGGACGGCAGGTTCTCCTGAGGGGGTCAAATGGATCGGCGGCGGCGCCGGCCCGACCGGGGGCGGACTGTAGGTAACCTGACCGCCGGACGGGTGCTGTGCCAGCTTAGGACGGCGGCGGGCGATCACGACGATGAGAACGATCACGACGAGGATCGCCCCCGCGGCGACCGCGTCGTAGACGGTGAACCCGGAGCCAGAGGCGGAGGACATCGTTGGCGGCGGGGACGCGGCAGTTAGAGGGTAGGAGGTGTGCGTGACGCCTAGCGTCTCGATGTAGGTGAATCCGTCTCCGGCCGAATCGGTGTCCTGTTCCGTGTACACGTAGCCAATGATGTATCCCGTAGCCGGATCGAAGTACGCCTTCCAGTCGTAGGTCGCGGTGAACGTACCGTAGACGTCGTTGCGCTGGTAGACGTGGCTCCCTTCCGCGAAGATGGCCTTCACGTAGTTGCCGGCGGCGGTGTTGAGCCCGTAGGTGACCGACGTGCCCATGACCGTCATCTGGCTGTTGAGGAGAAAGAACGAGGCCGGGGGGGCGAACGTGTTGTCGACGAAGAACCATACGTACGGATTGGTATACCCGGTCTGATTTTCGGTTCCGCTCACGTAGTGGAAGGTCTGCGTCGAGAAGGTGAACCGACCGGACGCGACCCAGCTCGAGTGCGCCCCCTGATTGTTCTGGAACACGTTGTCGTTGTAGTAGTACGCGGGGTCCGTGCCGTTCGCGGGCGCGGCCGTGACACCCAAGGAGCCGTTGATGACCGTCGACTCGGTGTAACCGGTGTAGTTGCCGGTACCGTTCGCGACCGTGATGGTCTCGCCGTACGAGAACTGGTCCCCCCCGGCCGGCGCGTAGTGCGCGGTGGAGCTCCCCGCCGATATCGACACGAGGACGAGGGCTCCAAGGGCCGCCCAGAACCCGAGTTGCAGGCTCATCCGGCGAACCCGCCTCCGCCGCCCCCAAAGCCGTGGACGTGCCCCGGGTGCGCGCCCCCGAGCCCGCTGTACGACGAGAAGTAGGAGTTGTGCGCGACGACGATCGGCACGAAGAAGAACCGCGGCCCGTACACGTTCGCGAGCGCCGCGGGCGTGGGGGGCGGGGGCGCCGTCGTGTCGAGCGGGCCGACCAGCTCGTTGCGGACGCCGTGGAGCATGCGGACCGCGAGCGTGATGATCTCGCCCTGCGACATCGGCATCGTGCGGCGGCCGATGATGTCGTAGGCGCGCTCGAGCAGGTTCAGCGTCTCGTTCGCCTCGAGCGTCGAGAGCGAGGCGAGGACCGAGGCGGCGACCAACGGATACTCGAGGTAGGCGGAGAGCCCTTTGGCGATGATCGCGAGCTTGGTCCCGATCCCTTCGATGGGGAGCTCGGAGACCGCCAGGTACGCCGACGAGAGCTCCACATCCTCCGACGGCTCGTAGCCCCACCCGGCGAACATCGTCCGCAGCCCCTGGAACTTGGCGGCGAGCTCCATCACCGGGAGGTTGACGATCGCGAGGAGGGCGGCCGACTCGTAGGAACGGGTGACCGTCAGGTACTCCTGGAGGCTCGGGGTCGCCACGGTGCCGTCGGCCCGCCGGCCGACGAGGAGGATCGAGGCCACGCCGAGCGCCGACTCGGAGGGAAGGGTCAGCCGTTTCACCTCGTGCAGAAGTTGGGTCAGGGCCGGGAACTCCTCGGCGAGTGGGCGGGGCAGCCCGAGGAGGATCTCGGAGGCCATCAGGAGATTCTCGACGTTGGAGGAAAGCGAGGAGACCTGGCGGTACGCGTTGAGGAAGGCGGCGGTCCCCTGGGTAGGGTCCGATTGCAGCTTGGGCAGACCGATCGAGATCCCCCAGAGGTACGACCGGTCGGCGCCCGGTAGGGCCGGGAAGAGCCGAGCGAAGTACTCCGTGGCGGCGAGCGCCAGGTCGTTGAGGTCCTCGGTGAGGGTCTGTTCCTGGTCCCAGTAGCTCTTGAAGTCGATATCGCCGGCCCGGTAGAGCCGAACCCCGAGGTCGCGCATCTCGACGAGACCAAGGCCTGAGAGCGCAACGTACCGGTCGCCGTACGGCGTCAGCGTATCGAGCAGCGTTCGCTGGCCGACGAGGCGACCGAACTCCTGTTGTTTCTTGGCGAGGTCTCCGGCCGCCGCACTGTACGAACCCGCGAGCTGCGCGGCGCGCTGAAGCTCGGCCGACTGCTTTTGCTTACCCTCGAGGTGGAAAAGGATCGAGTGGGTCCGCTCCGTCTCCCGGGAGAGCTCCCTCGCGATCTCGGTCCGTTGCGCCGAGGCTTGCGCCACCTCCATCTGCTCCGCGTTGAGGTTCGCCGCATCACTTTGGACCTGGCGGTACTGGTCTCCGGTAAGGAATTGGACGAGATTGAGTTGCGCGAGCAAGGCGGCATCGGCCTCCGGAAGAAGCGCGACCGCGCTCTTCGTGCTTACCTGGTTGAAGAAGGTGAAGACGTCCTTGCAGCGTGCCATCTCAGGCGTCCACCAGCGGAAAGTCGAGGGATAACGATTCCTCCAGAGACCGGTTCCCGATCCGGAGAAGCAGCCGGCCGCCCTCGTGGATCGGTCGGACGAACGGGTCGTCGCGCAGGGCCTCGAGGACGATGGCCTCGAACTGTCGTTTGCGGCTCCCCGCCGCGCCGTACCGGCGGGAACGCTCCGCCTCGATCTGGGCGTAGGCGAACATGAACTCGTAGAGCGACCGGTATACTTGGTCCTCTAGCTTCTCTCGGACGTCGGTGGGCTCGACCGCTACCTCCTCGACCCCCTCGAGATCGACGAAGTAGATCGTACCGTCCGGAGCGACCACCGCGTCCTTGTCGAGCCAGACATCCTGGAAGTCGAGGCCACGATACCGGCCGCGCTCGCGCTCGAAGGAGAGGGTCCGAGCGAACAGGGTGAGCAGCGGGATTGCGCTGCGCACGAAATTGACCTCGAAACGGTGTGCCTTCTCGGCGGAATCGATCCGGAACAGGTCGAATACGCGGGCGACCTCCTGGCCGACGTTGGTCCGGGCGTGGAAGTAGACCCGAACATTGGACGGCACCAGACGAAGCTCCTGAACGAGGCGACCTCCAAACTTTCGGTACCAGTGGAGGCCCTTGATCCGGGCCTCCACCTCGGCCGGGAGCAACGCGATCTTCACCACGGGGGCGATGCGGAATCCGGCCAGCGAGGTAAGATCGGCCCGCTCGGAGACGTTCAGGGCGGTCGTGGCATGAGGCAGTCCCTGGCCCCCGTACGGAGAACCTCGAAGCCACAGCTCGCCGGTGATCATCCCACCCGGTCGGTCCCCCTTGACGGACGTCAGGCGAGCGCGGACGTCAGGGTCGTCGGTGAGCTCGGCGGCGTACGCGCCGTCCAACCGGCGCAACGAGAACGGGTCCACCCCCGAGCCGACGCCTTTCACCGAGAGGTAGAACGGAGTGCCGTCCATCGTCGCCACCGGGGCAGGAAAGATGGCGCTTCGGTTGTCGTCCTCGATCGCGTCGCGGACCTCGATCGGCTCGACGTCGGAGAGCGGACACAGGGTCGGTGGTAGAAAGTACCGGTCCCACGTCGTCAGGTCGAACTGGCGAAACTGTCGGTTGGTGATCGTGGCTGCCGGAAAGCTCGCCAGGGGCAGCGGGAGACCCGAGAGCAGAATCCCGACCGCTCCGTTAGGAGTCCGGAGGCCCGGCGCGGGGAACGCCCCGCCGAGGAGCGCGACCTCCCCGGCCGGCGACATTCGGGCCCCCATCGGCGGGCTCCAGAAGGAAGCTCACAGAATGAGCTTGACTGAGGTCGGACGGTGACGAGCGTTCGCGCCTTGCGAACAAGTGGACAGAAAGGTCGGCCCCGACGCTGGGGCGCTGGTATACGTTCGTTCCGTTCCCATTCATGTACTGCCCCGCCGTCCTCGAAGCATGGTCCATATCGAGGATTTGGGCAGCCAGTTCGACGCACCGCTTGACCTAGTCTGGAAGTTCATCCAGTCCCCGGACGACCACGGCGAGTCCCACACCGGTCGTCGCAACATCGATGGCGCCCCTGACCCTAGCGGGGGGATGCGGGTCTCTTGGGAACAGGACGTTCAGGGTCAGTGGGTCAAGGTCGTCAACCACGTCACGACCTTCCCGCCGATCGCAATGATGGTCCACTCGATCGAAGGACCTCTCGCCGGTTCGAAGTTTATCTTCTACTATTCGCCGAACGGCGCGAAGACCGGCGTGAGCGCAATCGGTGAGTTCGACTCGAAGATGATCCCACACGGCCAGCTCCATTCGGTGGTCATGGCCTCGTTCGAGCAGGCGTTCAACGAGGACAACGCCGCGCTCCGGAAGCTGGCCGCCAAGAAGTGAATCAGGGCGCCCCGGGGGGCCCCCCTCGCCTTCGCTCTCTCGACGGGCGAGCAGTCTTATCGGGGTCCCCGGGGGTGAGGCGTTGATGCGCGCCAGCGCGACCCCCTACCCGTCGCCGCCCCTCGTGCCGATGGAGGCGTGCCCGATCGCCACGACCTTGGGCTCTCTGGGGAGGAAATGGACGCTCCCCATCCTTCGCGACGTCGCGTTCTTCCCGAAGGCGAGCTTCGGGTTCATTCGGAAAAGGAACCCGGGGCTCCTTCAACGCACACTCTCGCTGCGGCTCCGCCAGCTCGCCTCGGAAGGGCTGATCCGACGTGTCGTACCGCCGGAGGACCCCCGCCACCCTTTCTACGCCCTCACGGACAAGGGGCTCGAGGCGTGGCCGATCCTCGCCTCCCTCTTCGAGTTCGGTATCCGCCAGCATGCCCGGAAGGTCTTCGCGGACGGGCGCCCTCGCGACCTCCTGGAGGTCTACCCGAAGGACGCGGAGCTGATGCTCGGGCCGCTGACCGAGTTCGCTCGAACGCTCCCGCCGATCCTTCCCACCACGACCTCTGCCTCCGTGCCGGACGCCAGTCCGACCGGACGCCCCCCGCGCCGGTGATCACTCGGAGGCTGCGGCCTCGAGCTTCCGGACCGTGTTCCAGTTCCGACTCGTGCCCCTGGTCCCGAGCTTCCGCTCGATGAGCGCGATGGTGAGCTTCGATCGCCCTTGACCATCCGGGTAGACAATGTAGGCGTGACGTCCGATCCCCTGTACGCGCTCGCGCCCAGGGATTGCCGCGTGCAGCTCGGTCCAAGCTGAGGGAGGTGGGGGACCTTTCAGCGCCGTGACGACGAGCCGCCCGGGGTCGTCGACCGCCTCCTGCGGGAACGGATTTCCGAGAAGCACTTCGCGCCACTCTCTCGCCGGTCGGACGAAGACGTCGGTCGCAAGCCCCTCGGACGCAGCGATCGTCCGCTGAAGCTCCTCCTCCAGCCGAGCGGGATCGCTCGCGCGGCTCCGAAAGACGAGATTCCCGGATTGGAGCAACGTGCGCACGTCGGAGAGACCGAGTCCCTCGGCCGCGCGCCGGAGTCTCTCCATCTTCAGGACCGTGCCTCCGACGTTCACCGCGCGCAGCAAGGCGACGTAGGCCCGATCGGTCGCCGTCATGCGGCCTCCGATCCAGGCGCCGTCGCCTGCTCGGCCGGGGGTTTTCCGTCGCGGCGCCACTCCTTCGCAAAGTCGAGCAGTCGCCGGCGATCCCATTCGACGATCTCGACGCGCGTCTCCGTCAGGACTTCGCTCCGCCCGTGCAGTCTCCTCAGCGTGGACAGGATCTCCTGGTGGAGCGGTTCCGGGGTCCCCCACGTGTCGCGAAAGGCTCTCGACTCGATCGCCCCGAGCGCGGGGCCAGACGACGCCCGGACGTGAAAGACGGACGCGTCCTGCACCCGATCCGGGGTCAGTCGTCGGGCCAGGCTCCGCTCCGACACTCCCGGCGGCCTCGGGTTGAGACCGGCGTTGCCCACAAGCTCGATGTACTCGCCCATTAGGTCCGGGCGCGCGACCTCGTACTCGACAATACTGCGGAGTCGGCCGGAGATCACCCGACCGACCTCCTCCAACGCACTGGGGACGTCGTGTAGCAGATGGAGGAGGTGGTTGGCGAGCGCTCCGTCGAACGTCGCGTCCCGGAAAGGAAGATGAAGCGCATTCGCCTGCACGGCGGCGCTGAAACCCTTGGACCGGGCCACGGCGAGCATCGATCGTCCGAGATCGACTCCGACTACCCACGCTCCCCGGAGCTGGAGCGGTCGGGCCCAGCGTGCGGTACCGACTCCGACTTCGAGCGTCTTCTCCTTCGCGAGGAGCCGCGCGAGGCGGTCGGCGACATCCCGCTCCGCCCCCGGTGGTAGACCGCGTGTCGCGTCGTACACCGATGCCACGCGGTCGAAGGAGATCCCTCGCGACATGGCGGTCCCAGCGGTCGCATTCCCAAGAAGTACTCCGTACCGGCGCGCCCGGCCCCGGTCTCGGGGGCCTCGACCGTCGGGCCTCCCTGGTACGCTTGATCGTAACTCGCGCCCCGGGGCCGGGAATCCCACGGACGAGGTTCAGCCCTCCAGCCGACGTGCGTGGGGATCCCGAGCTAGCGTGCCGGAGGCGGTCGATCCTCTTGCCGCGTGCGCCGGGTAGGTCCGCGCGCTCGAACGGCCGGTGCCGCTAAGAACGCCGGAGCGTGGACCGCAGTGTGTCTCCTCGGGCGCCGAAGCGGCGGCGCGACCTTGCGGGCCCAGCCAGGACCGGGGCGAAGGCGCCGAACCGACCCGAAGGGCTTCGCGGAGTCCTCTTCGACCTCGACGATACAGTCTTTGACCACGCCCACGCGCTGACCCAGGCCCTCGATGGAATCCGGCGAAGTGAACCCGTCCTCCGGAAACGGTCGGCCGAGGAGATCCGACGGAAGTATGTCGAGCTCCTCGATCAGTTCCACCGTAGGGTCTTGAACGGCGAGCTCGGGGAGTCGGAGTCACGCGCTCTCCGGTTCCAAGCGCTGTTCCGATGGGCGGGGCTCCCGCTGAAGGTGAACGAGGCCCGGGAACGAGCAGCGGAGTATCGACGTCAGTACCTCGACCATCGGCGCGCGGTCCCCGGTGTCGCGCCCCTCCTCACTGGCCTCGCCAAGAGCGCGCGCCTCGGCATCGTGAGCAACAACCCGCGAAGGGGTCAGCTCGACAAGCTTCGGGCGATCGGGCTCGCCGACCGCTTTAAAGTCGTGATGACGTCCGAGGAGGCCGGCGCGGCGAAGCCCGACCCAGAGATCTTCCAGGCGGCCCTCGACAAACTCGGTGTCGCGCGCGACGAGGCGGTCATGGTCGGCGACTCCTGGGCGGCCGATGTCCTCGGCGCTCGGGCCGCGGGGCTCGTGGCGGTCTGGTTCAATCGTCGGCGGCTTCCCAACCCCGATCCGTCGCTCGCGGTCGAACTGACCGACTACCGACCTGCGTCCGACGCGATGGGCATGATCTACCTCGCGTTTCGGCTCGAAGAGGAGTGAGCTCGTCCACGCCCGACGCAGGTCGGGCGGCTACGGTGGGGAACCAGCGGGCACCAGGTCGCGGAGGGCTGCGAGGTCGAACGGTAGCCCCGAGCCGGTGTTGTACAGGGGCACCGTCTCTCCGGCACGCAGGGTCCCGCGCTCGAGCAGTTCGAGCGCCCCCGCATAGGTCGCCGCCCCCTCGGGGGAGGCGGAGACACCGTGACGGCGAAGCAGCTCGCCCATGGCGTCGAGGATCGCCTGGTCGCTTACCGTGACGCCGGCGCCACCGGAGAGCCGAATCGCCTCCAGGACCCGCTCGGACCCGAATGGCGAAGGGACGAGCAGGCCCGGAGCGACGGTCGAAGGATTCGGCCATGGGGCGGCCCGGGGCGTGCCTTCGTCGAGCGCCTTCACGATCGGAGCGCACCGGTCCGGTTGGACGGCGATGAGGCGAGGCCTCCTTTCGATCCAGCCGAGCTGGGTGAGCTCGTCGAACGCCTTCGCGAGACCGAGGAGGCCGGTCCCGCCGCCCGTCGGGTAGAGGATCGCGTCGGGCCACGAACGGCCGTGGAGCTGGTCGAACATCTCGAATCCCATCGTTTTCTTGCCTTCGACCCGGTACGGCTCCCTCAGCGTCGACATCTCGAACCAGCCGTCCCCGCGGCACTCGGACCGGGCCCGCTCCCCGGCTTCGCGGATCGTACCGTCCACGAGCACGGTCTCCGCCCCGAGCGCCGCGGGCCAGGAACGGAACGGCTCCGAGGTCGCGGCCGGGAGGTAGACCCGGCTGCGCAGCCCCGCCCGCGCCGCGTACGCGGCCAGGGCCGCCCCGGCGTTGCCGGCGCTCGGCGCAAACAGAGCTTTCGCGCCGAGGGCTCGGGCGCGCGAGACGGCGACGGCCATCCCGCGCGCCTTGAACGAGCCCAACGGCAGCCGGCCGTCATCCTTGAGGAGCAGCAGGTTCGAGGGCGCCCGATCGAGTTCGGACAGCGTCACGATCGGCGTGATGGGTTCGCCGAGCGACACCGCCTCGGCCGGGTCGTTCAGGGGGAGCAGCTCCCGGTACCGCCACATCGTCGGCGGACGGCTGGCCCAGGTCGATCGCTCGACGATTCCCCCCACCCGATCCATATCGTAGTCTACGAGGAGGGGGCCGCCGCAGGTCATGCAGGTGTTCACGAGCCGCGACGCGGGCATCGACGTGCAACAGGCTCGGCAGGAGAGGCCGACAACGTACGAAGCCATCCTTGAGCCGTACTCGAGCGGCCATAAACGTCCGGTCGACCGACGCCTCCGAGCCCCACGATCCTCCGTTCCCGTCGGGGGCGTGGGACGTATAGGCGGCCCGGTTTGACGGTAGTCGCCATGCCCGCCGGTAGGTCCGACATTCCAGCGTTGTCCTGGACGAAGACTCTCTTTTCGCCGCGCCCAGGAGCCCGGTGATGGCCGCGACGATCGCGAGCGCCGAGGCGGACCTCGCCGCGGCTCTCCATCGCCTCGAATCCCGTAGCTCCTACGCCGAAGTGATGGCCGAGGCCTCCGAGGGACGCACGGTCCGATTCGACAAGGCGCAGGTCATGGCCACGCCGTCGCCCCGGTTACGCGGGGCGGTGTTCCGAGCCTGGTCCGGGGGACGTTGGGAGGAGGCGGCCTGCGGCGAGCTGTCCGGAGGGGCGTTGCGCGCGACGGCCGACGCGTTGGCTGGGCGGTTGCGCACCGGCGCGGGGCTAGGCTCACCGCCGGGGGAGTCACCCACCGGCCGCATGGAGGCGGCGACCCGCGAGGTGAAACCGGTGGCGGACTTCTCTCTGGAGGATCAGATCGCTCGAGCCAAGCAGCTCCACGAGTGGGGCCTCGCTGAGCCGGGGATCCAGAACGTCTTCTCTGCCGTCGGCACCGCTCGCGAAGAACGGTTGTTCCTTTCGACGGCCGGGGCGCGGTGCCTGCAACAGATAGGTCGCGTCCGCGCGTTCGTCACCCCGATCGCGATGGAGAGCGGGAAGGTGGAGTTCGATTTCGAGAGCATGGGCGGGACGGGGGGCGTCGAGCTGATCGACGGCATGACCGAAGAGAAGATCCGCGGCGTCGCGAAGGAGGCGAAGGCGTTGCTCCAAGCCGCCGCGCCCCCGACCGGTTCGATGAACGTCGTACTCGACCCGGGAACCGCCGGCACCTTCGCCCACGAGTCGTTCGGGCATGGCACGGAAGCCGACCAGTTCCTGCGCGAGCGCTCCTACCTCAAACCCCTGCTCGGCGAGCTCCTCGGCCCGGAGGAGCTCACGCTGATCGACGAGGGAGCCTACCCGAGCGCGTGGGGGTCGATCTTCTTCGACGACGAGGGGCACAAGGCCCAGCGGACCGTCCTCGTCGACCACGGCCGGTTCGTCAACGTCCTTCACGACCGAGAGTCGGCCGCGGCGATGCACCGGCCGGCGACCGGGAACACCCGTCGCGCGGACTTTCTGAGCCGCCCCTTCGTCCGCATGACCAACACGTACGTCGAGCCGGGCCGGTGGAGCTTCGAGGAGCTTCTCCGGGAGGCGAAGGACGGCGTGGTGTTGCAGACGTGTACGAGCGGGATCGAGGACCCGCTCGGCGGGAACATGCAGATCAAGGTGAAGAAGGGCCACCTGATCGAACACGGCGAGCTCGGTCGCATCGTTCCGTCGCTCGCGCTGTCGGGGAAGGTCCTGGACTTCCTGAAGGGGATCCGGGGGATCGGGCGGCGTGCGGACTTCGAGATGTCCCCCGGCTTCTGTGGCAAGGGTCATACCGACCTACTCCCGGTCTCTTCCGGGGGAAGCTACCTCCTCTCCCACGCCATCGTGGGACCGGCATGACGGCCCCCCCCAGCGACCCGGACACAGCGTTCCGAGTGGCGGAGCGCGTCCACGGCAAGGCCCCCGCTACCTGGGACGTCTATGCCGAACGGGTCCGTCGTTTTGAGATCCACCTGAACCGCTCCTCGATCGAAATGGTCCGAGGACCGATCACCATCGAGGGGTTCGGCCTCCGCCTGATCACCCCGAAGAACGGCGGGGTCGGGGTCGGCTTCGCCGCCAGCTCCGACCTTTCGGCGGAGGGTGTCGATGCCGCCCTCGCCTCAGCGACCGCGGTCGGTCGGCACGCGTCGTTCCCCGCGAAGAAGATGGAGTTCCCGGGCCCCACCAGCGCTGCGCCCGGCGACCTGGAGCTCGTCGACCCGGTCCTCTGGGCGGACCCGTTGAAGACGCTCGAAGCGTTCGCCGAACAGCTCGTCGAGGCCGCCAGAAGCGTTCGGAACGTCGAGCCGAGCTTTGGCTCGGTCCGAGGGACGCTCACCGAGGTCACCTACGCGAACTCGGCGGGAGCCCACGTCAGCTATCCTCACACCCAAGTGGAGCTCGAGATCGCGGTCAAGGCCTCTGGCGGGCCCGAGGGCCCCCCCCCGGGTGAGTACTGGGTCAACTCCAGGTTCCGGCACATCGACGCGCGCAAGCTGGTCCATGAGGCGCGCGGTTGGGCGAAGAAGGCCGAAGATGCCCGGCACGCCCAGGCGCCCCCCAACGGGAAGCTCCGCGTGCTGTTTCCGGCGGACGTCCTCACGGAGATCCTGCCGGTCGCGCTGGGGTACCGGTTCTCCGGCGTAGCGGAGCTGCGGAAGATGACGCCCGCGCCGGGAACCGTCGTCGCCGCCGAGTCGATCACGGTCACGGACGAAGGGCTACGGCCCCGAGCGCTCGGAAGCTCGCCGCATGACGACGAGGGAACGCCCCAGCGGCGCGGGACCCTGATCGAGGGGGGCAAGAGCCAGGAGACGCTCTACGATCTTCTGCACGCCGAAGCCGCGGGCCACCGTACCACGGGAAACGCCCGTCGCCAGTCCCCGGCCTCTCCGTTCTGGTACAAGTTCGCCACCCCTCCGGGCCCGGGTCCCACGACCCTGGCGATTCGCCCAGGGACGGGCGGGACGGATGAGGAACTCATCGAGGCCACGGGCGATGGCATCTGGCTCGACCAGCTCGGCTGGGCATTTCCCGACCCGCTCTCGACCGCGTTCGGTGGAGAGATCCGCCTCGCCTACCGGATCCGTGACGGCAAGCTCGCCGAGCCGCTCCGCGGAGGCACGATCGGCAGCGTCATCCTGGCGGGGCCGGACGAGCCGTCGTTCCTGAAGTCCGTCACGTCAATCGGCCGCACTTCGCAGTTGATCGGCCATCTGGACTCCCCAACGGTCCTGGTCGAGAACGTGGACGTGGCGGGGGCTTAGGACACCCCGAGAGGCCTTCCGGGCTGCCCCGGGGACCTACTTCGTGCGCACCAGGATCGTGCGGCACTGCCGGCATCGTTCGCCGGCGAGGTTCGCCGAATAGGTACCCATGAACCCCGTGGGAACCAGGACCTCGAGGTCGTTCGGTCGGAGCCGGCTGGTCGCCGCTTCGTGCGACCAGAACAACCCCGAACCGTTCGACGAGGAGACAAACCCTTTCTCGAGCGGCCCCCCGCACGTCGCACACTGAGCCTCGGCCATGGACGAGGCCCTCAGCCTCGACCGAGGATAACGGGTGCGCCCGAAACTTTGATCGCCCAGAAAAAAAAGCCGGCTCCCGTCGGGTCCGGGTCACCCGACGGGAGCCCAAAACATCGTGAGGTCGGTTAAAGGGGAATGACGGACATCCTAGTTCCTCCGGCGCGGAGTAAGGTGCGTTCGGGTTCGCTGGCGCGTCGAGGGCGCCTCGTGCGGCGCCAGCCACGACGGCCAGAGGAAGACCGCCTCGCCCGACTGGGGGAGGCCGTCTGTCAGCGTGAAGAGGAGCTCCCTACCGTCGCCCGAAGGGGCCCGCCGGGCTCGCATGTAGCCGCCGGCCTCGGCGAAGTCGATCGCCAGCGTCACAGGTAATCCTCCGTCAGGGGAGGCGCGGGCCACGGGATCGCCAGGCTCGAGCCCTTTCGGCTCGAGAAGAACGGCACCACGATCGGCTCGTTGCGCTCGGAACCACGCGCCTCGGGCACCGTGAGCCCCTCCGAGACCGAGTCGTGGCCCGCGGGGTGCTCGGTGAAGACGGGGAACGAACCGAGGACAACGACCGGGCAGCCGCTCTCCCGGACCACGCGGAGGCCGAAGCGCCGGGTCTTGTGCTCCTCCCCGCAGGTCGGGCAGACATCCGACTGGGAGACCATCGTTCCGATGCCTCCCAAGTAGGCGGCGCTCTCCGAATCCCCTGGCATTGCAAAGGAGTCTGGGGCTTTTACGGTATTTAAACGTCCTCGGATAGTTTGTACAAAATAGTTCTATGTATAGGGACTGCGCGTACACACGCTTGCCGTGCCGCGGGTGACCTACCTACCGGCGGAGATCCTCGACTATGTGGATACTCACGCCCCCCCTCCCGATTCCCCCTACGGAGTTAGCCAACGGGAGCTGGCGAAGTCCTTGGGGTCGCACCCCTGCTCGATGTCCCGGCCTCTTGCCGAGCTCGTCTCCACCGGCCTACTGTCGGTCCGACGCGGGACGGTTCGGGGAGGCGAACGAAAGCAGCTTACCTACCGCCTAACCGACCTGGGCCGCGAGCGGCTACGAAAGGAGACTCGAGACCTCCCGCTCCTTACTTCCGCCATCCCGCCGCCGCCGAACCCGTTCTTTGGTAGGAAACCCGAGCTTCGGGAGCTTCAGACACTGACGGACCCCGGCCGGTGCGTTGTGTTCATCGAGGGTCCCGCTGGCATGGGAAAGACCGCCCTCATGGCGCGCCACGCCCGAAGATTGAAGTCGGCCCGCCTGCCGTTCTGGTTCTCCGTCAGACCGGGACACTCTCCTCGACATTTCACCAGCGCGTTGGCGCACGCCCTCGCGCCCCTAGGCAGCCAACAACTTTCCTACTACTCGCAACTACCCCGTCAGCCTCAGGGCCGGGAGGTAGCGGATCTCACCCAGAGGGCGCTTGGCGATCGTGGGATCCTCATGGTCGTTGACAGCGCCCAGACCGCCGACAAGGACCTGCGGGGCTTCATCGCTGAGTTCGTCTCTGGGCTCGCGACCGCGAACGATCACCTTCTCTTCTTCCTGAGCGAAGAGCCGCCCTTCTTCACACCCGATCGGTTCCCGTCGCATCACGTCTTACTTGGAGGACTGGACCGACCCTCTGCTCACGAGCTCACCGACCGCCGGGGCGGGCTTGCCGACCGGTTCGAGACGATCTATCAGGCGACGCTGGGGAGCCCACTATTGCTGCAACTTGCGGTTTCGAGCCCGGGAATCGAGGCGTCCGCTAAGGGGCTACCGGCGGCCGTCGTCGACCGGCTGTCTCAGGATGAGGTGCTCGTCCTGCTGCCGATCGCTCTCGCGAACGAGCCTCTTCCCGTGACTTTCGTCCAGGAAGGAAGTGCGGTCAGTAACGATCGTCTGAACCAGCTCATCACCTTCGGCATCGCCCAGAGATCGCACGAGGGGCGCCTCGACGTCCTACAGATCGTACGCACGGCGATTCTGGCGAGGGTCACCCCCAGGGAGGAACGCGACGCCCACTTGCGGCTTGCCGCATTCTACTCCCGGAGCCACCGTCAGGAATCGGTCCGGGAGCGGTTCCTCCACCTCGTCTCCGCCGAGGCTTGGAGGCCCGCCATGGATCTGCTCACTCGACTCGAGCGGACTCTCCTTGCCCTCGGATACTCCGATTCGTTGCGTAACGCCCTGCGTCACTTGGCGATTGCAGTGCCGCACGGTAGCCAGCGCGTCAAGGCGCTCCGTGCCGAAGCCGCCCTACTGCGAATTCATTCGGAATACGCCGAGGCGGTACTCTCTCTGCGACGTGCGGTCGTGGAGGCAGAGGGTGACATGCGAACGGAGTCGGAGTGCCTCACTACAATCGTGGAACTCTACGTTCGACTCCATCAGCTGGACGATGCGCGCTTCACCTTCGAAGAGGCACGGCGGCGAGGTGCTCCCAGCCGGCGGGCCCAGCTATCGCTTCTGCTCAGTGAGGCCCGAATCGTTGAGGCTGAAGGAGACTTGCCTCGTGCCCAATCGATGTTCCAGGACACGTTCGACCGTGCCCGGAGATTCCGCCTAGGCGACCTTGCGCTCGAGGCGGTGGTGGCTTGGTCTCGTCTAGCCTCGCTCGGCGGCGAACGCGAGGCGGCCCTCCGCGTGGTCGAGGAAGCTTTGCCTGCCGCTCGCCAGTCCGGTCGTCTCGACATCGTGTTCAGTCTGATGCTCGTCCGGGCTCGTACCTACTCGGATGAGAACCGCCGAGAACTCGCCGAGGCAGAAATGCGAAGCATTCGGCAGGAGGCCGAAGCCCTCGGCTATCTCAGCTACCTTACCTACACTCTCAGCGGGCTTTGCGCGATGGCTCTCGAAGCGCAACGTTGGCCGGAAGTCATGGCCTATGCGAGGCAAGCGATCGCCCTCGCCGAGAGACTTGGGAACGACATCGCCCTCGGGCACACGCTTGGGCTGCTCTGCGAGTCCGAGGCGCGACAGGGCCTCGCCACGGAAGCTGTGGCCCATGGGGAGCGGGGGGTCACTGTGCTCGCGCGATACCCTCCTTCCGACTCGCTCGTTCTCGCCCGGTGCTACCTAGCGGACGCCTACATGGACCTCGGCAGAAATCAGGACGCTATCGAGCAGCTCAACGAGGCATCAAAAATGGGCCGAAGTCTGGGGATGACCTCGTGGGTGGAGAGCATTCAGACACAGTTGGCCGATCTTGGCGAAGCAGGCCGATCGGCGGGCTCGGAAAACCAGCGGGCGACCGAGACCTGAGTTGGTCGCCCGCTGTCGGCAGCGGAGGGGGAAGCCCCCCACTGTCAAACCGTTTACAGCTGTGCGCGCGGAACCGGCGGTGCAGCGGGGAAGTACATTCGGGGACTCACCTCCGAGGGCCGCCGCGGTTAGTGGGTATTTAAACGTAATCCATTTATGGACGTGCAAAACCTACGGATATACAACACACATTCATAAGGATAAGTGCGCACAAAACTAAGAAAACTCAGAAGGCGGGCCACACTACGTCGAAAATAGGCTCGCGATGTGTTTGCAATGCGGACGAAGTTTACTCCCTTACCTCTTGGATATCACTTCGCGAAACAAGTTCTCCTTGCGCATCCGGTGGATCACTCGAACGTCGTCCACAGTGTACCGTGTCTGCAGCCACGGGTCCGCGACGTTGGAGTAGCCGCGGACCTCCCAAAACCCCGGCTCGTCGACCGTCACGAACTTGAGGCCTCTCACCCACTTGGCACTTTTGTAGAAGTACCGCCGAGGAACGAGCATTCGCACGGGGCCTCCATGCTCCAACGGTAGCGGAGCACCGTCGACCGTGTGCGCGAGGAGGACGTCGTCCTCGAGCAGCGGCTCGACCGGAAGCGACGTGGTGAATCCCTGCTCGCATTCCATGACGACGAACCGGGCGGTCGGCTTCACGCGCGCCGCCTCCGCGATCGCCCGGAACGGGACGCCCGACCACCGCATGTCCTGTTTCGTCCAGGAAGTAACGCAGTGAATGTCGGTCACGAGCTCGCGTTGAGGCAGCTTGAGCAGCGTCGGGAAGTCGATCCGTGTTGGGACTTCCACCTCGCCGTGCACCGCTAGGTCCCAGCTAGTGGCCGTGAGTTCCGACGGAACGCTGCCAGCGTGGAGCACCGGCCAGCCGTGGGTCACGACCTGGCCAGGAGGCACGCGTGGGCGCACGGCGGGTCGAGTCCGCGCAACGGGATATCGGTGCTTACTTCGACCGTGAGGATCGTGAGCGACTCGACGGAGCGCCCGGTCGTTGGATCGTGACCTCGTCCCCCGACCAGTTGAACGTGAGCCGGGGCCGAGGTTGCCACACGGACCGACGGTCCCAGAGTGCGGCCGCGAGCAGAGGAAGTCCGATCGAGGCTTCGAGGTGAGCCATC
The DNA here is from genome assembly GCA_022750195.1 of Thermoplasmata archaeon. GTDB lineage: Archaea > Thermoplasmatota > Thermoplasmata > Lutacidiplasmatales > UBA184 > Lutacidiplasma. Next base: position 688,048 of record JAKIWE010000001.1, read on the forward strand.
GCGCGGGTGGCGGTCGCCGAGACCTTGCCCCAGGACTGGGCCTCATCGAGCGTGCTACCGCTCAGCCCGCCCCAGTGCGGCACGTCCGTGGTGAGCTGCAGCGCGTAGTAGTGCCCCTCGCCCTGGCGATTGAAATTGTAGTTGGCCATCACGATCCCGTCGTTCACCCAGTTCTTGGGAGTTCCTCCGCCGATGTAGATCGCGGCGGTCCGCGGGGATTGGCCAAGTATCTGCACGAGCTCGTAGTTGTCTCGGACCGCGTCGAGCAGGAACCTCGGTTTGCCCCGGTGCTTCGCGTAGTGCAGTGTCAGGCCGATCCCGATCGAGCTATCGATCAGCGCGGGCGAGAACATCGGGACGCCTCTCCGCGCAGCGGTCGCGACGATCGACTGCGGGTCGTCGAACTGTTGCCCAAGGAACTCCAGGTACTCTCGTGACGAGGCGGGGCGGGCCGGGAACTTCTCTGTGATGCGACCGATGGCCCGGTCGGTGTCCTCGAACTTGAGCTCGTCGACGTACGTGTCGTAGATCCGGTCGAGGAAGAGCCGGCGGAGCTCCACGTCATCGGCGGTCGGCGTCCCCATCCAGTGGCGGCCGCCGACGCTCTGGTAGATGTCCTGGTAGTAGACGGCCCCCGTCGAGACGACGACGTCCACGACGCCCCAGTCGATCAGGTCCCGCACCACTTTCCGAAGCCCAGCCGCGATGAGCGGGCCGGAGAGGCCGAGGAAGATCGTGGGCCGATGAGGGTCGGTGAGGGCGTTCTCCCAGACGTCGAGAGCGCGGCCGAGATTTCGCGCCTGGATCGAGGTGCGCTGGAACGCCTGCAGCAGGTCGCCGATGTTCCTCAACTTCGTGACGTCCACCGGCACGACGTCCCGGGTGAGCAATCCCCGGCGACCGGCCTTCACAGAAGTCGGCACGCGCGCGGCTACGGCCACTCCGAGATAACCCCTACGAGGAGAGGGCCGACCTCGCCCTGTGGGCCACCGGAACCCGAGGAATCGGCCGCGCCGGCCGAGGGTTCGGGGCGATTCGACGGTTTCCGGGCCGGAACAGGCCTCCCGGCCGAGGCGGGAGCCTTATGAGCCCCCACGACGGGTACAGACCTCTACCGGTGCCAGAGTTCCCTTCGGCGGTGCTCCGTGGGTTCGCCGCCCTCGCTGACGGCAGCGGTCGAACGTTGGTGATTGCCGGCCCTCCCTTGTCGGGGAAGAGCCAGCTGTTGGAGGCCATCCAGGCCCAGGTTCGGGGGACGAACGCCGAAGTGCATGCCCTCGTCGCGTCGTACCGGGACCGCTCCACCCCCCTCGCTACGGTAGCGCCGCTCCAGGCTTCGCCGCTCGCTAGCGAACTCAACGAAGCCGCCGATGAGGACGGTGGGCCCCCGCTGGTCGCACCCGAGGTCGCTGCCTACGTGCCCGAGTACGCCCCCGTCGAGAGCCGCCGGCGCCGTGGGCCGACCTCGCGAACCTCCGTAGGCGCCGCCCTCCTCGGCGTGCCGACCCGAGCCCGTTCGGCCGCACCGATCGATGCGATGGGTTACTGGGACAGCCTCGTCAAGCGGTTCCGGGAGCCAAAGCCGACCCCGGTGGCGATCCTCGTGGAGGACGCCGCCCTCGCGGACAGTGAGTCGCGCGACTTCCTCCTGTTTCTCTCCGAACGGGCCCGGCTGCGGCCCCTTTTGATCGTCCTCGTCCTCGACAGCTCGCTTCCGGGCTACTCGATCTGGGAGGAGCGCCTGCTCGCTCGCGGCGACGTCGACTGGGTGAAGTTCTCCCACCCGCGTCCCGACGCCCGCGAGGCGCGGAAGGTCCGCGAGAGCTTCCTGGCCCTGCCGCTGCGCACGCGGACCGTGGTCGGCTACGCGGCTCTCATGGGCGGCAGCGTGAGCGAGGTCAACCTGAGCCGTGTGGCCCGCGAAGGGTTCCGTGCCCTCGCGGAGACGCTTCTACCGGCCACCGAGGCCGGTCTTGTCAAAGTCGGCGGCGGGCGCGTCACGGTCGTCGAGGAGGGCTCGTCGGCCCTGATCGTCGACCTGTTGGCCCCGGAGTCGCGCTCGGAGATGCACCGCGAGATCGCCGAGGCGCTCTCGGCCCTCAACCCCGAACCTGTCCTCTCGAGGCGGATCGAGATCGCCGACCACTTCTTCGAGTGGAACCGGGGTCCGAGCGCCCTGCGGTACCTCCTCGAGGCCGCCGAGCTGAGCGAGCGGCTCAACGCGTACGACACGGTCGCCGAGATCCTCGACAAAGCTCTGCAGTGCGTCGCGTCGCTGCCCGCGGCCGACCGCCCCGAGGCCGAGGCCGAGCTTCGGTTCTTCCGGGCTCGCGTGCTCGTCTTCTGCGGCCGGGCCGGCGAAGCGGGGCGGGAGCTCGCCGAGGGGCTCAGCGCCGCGATCGCAGCGCACGTAGCCCGCGAGCGCGTCGAAGAGTGGGTCGAGGGGGCGATCCCGGCGCTCCGGGCAGCCGGCCCTCGGCCGGCGCTGATCACCCTACTGGGCGAGCTCGCCGATCGGTGCCACGATGTGGGGGCGACCGGTGCGGAGGTGCTCATCCTCGCCGTGCTGACCGAACTCGAACTCGCGCGCGGACGCAAGGCCAAGGCGCGGACTGACGCGAACCGGGCCGCACGGCTCGGTCGACGGAGTGCCGACGGTGCGACGCAGGGGTTGGCCCTGTTCGCGGTCGGTCTCTCCCGGCTCGGGGGAACGCCGGCCGAGCAGGCGATGGCCTCCCGGTTCCTGCAATCGTCCTCCCTTGCTTTCCGCGGAGCGCGGCGGTACGCGCTCGAACGTCTGGTCGAGGAGGTGCGGACCCGGCAGACGGTCCACGAGCTCGACCGGAAGAAGCTCCTCGCGGCCTGGGAGGCGGGGATCGCCGCCTCCCAACGGCCTCGCAACTTGCTCCTCGAGCTGTACCACACCCTAGGCTTTGCCGAGACGCTGCTCGAAGGGACGCCGGACGCCCGGCTCGAGGTCGCCCTCCGCCGAGCGCGCGAGATCGTCGAACGCCAGCACCTGATGCCCCCCTCTCCGTTGCTCCTGCGGCTCTGGTTGGCCGAGGGACGGAACTCGGCGCTGTGCGACGATGCCGCGGCCCGCGAGCGGTTCGAGGCCGTGGCCGACCTCAGCCCCGCGCTGGCGCCCCCGGCCATCCGCGCCGAGGCGCTCGAGCGACTCCTTCCGATCGCCGAGAAGGTCGGCGACGCTTCCGTCGTCGAGGCGATCGTCGATCGGTTGCACTCGGTCGAGCCGACGGTGGGTCCCCATCCGGAGTTCCACCAAAGCGGCGCCCGGAGCGCTCCGAAGCCGCCCCGCTCGCCCGCCGAGGGATCGGCCCCGGAGGATCGGGCCCCGTCAGCCCAGCAGCGGGGGAAGGAGACTCGGGTCGAGGGCGTAGGCGATCGTGACGCCGGCGACGACGAATAGCACCACGATCACGTACCGCTCGAGCCGGTCCGGGTCCACCCGCTTCGCGATGCGCCCGCCGAGGAAGCAGGCCGATGCCGCGACCATGACGAGGGCCAGCGCGGCCGCGAGCCCGATCGTGATGTAGGCTCCGGGGAACGTCCCGACGAACAGCACGACGAGGATCATCGTGGTGTCGCCGAGTTCGAGCAGCAAGATCGTCAGAAATCCGGCGCGAAACGCGCTCGTCGTCCCCGCGATGGGACGGTCGGCCGCCGGCACGAGCGCGAGGTAGCTCGCGTAGCCGAGCAGGAACAGTCCTCCGCCCAGGCGAAGGTAGAACAGATGGGGGCCGACCGCGGCGAGGAAGATGCCACCGGCCGCCACCGCGATGATCGTCGTCGCGAGGAACGCAGCGGCCGCGCCCTGCCAGAGCCGGAAGGGCGGATGCTTCGTGGCGAGGCCGATCATCGCGAAGTTCGTTCGGTCGAGGAACTCCGTCGCACCGACGACAGCGAAGACGATGGCGAACACCGCGAGCGTCGACGTCGACACCGGTGGTCCGTCCCCTTCGGGGCGTCAGGCAAGGTGGCTGAGGAACTCGTCGACCGCCCGGTCGCAGTAGGCGCACCGGAGGACGACCGGTCGTCGCCGGGCGACGTCGAACTCGCTCTCCACCGGCTCGTTCTGGTTGGTGATGCAGCCCGGGTTCGGGCACTTCAGGATCCCAACGATCCGGTCGGGAAGGTCGACCGGCCGCTTCTCGAGGACCTTGAAGTCCCGGATGATCGAGATCGTCGCGGTCGGCGCGATGAGTGCTATCGCGTTCACCTTGCGGGGCGACAGCTCCATGTTCTCGACCTTCACGATGTCCTTCCATCCGATCTTCTGGCTACGGACGTGGAGGGCCACGCTCACGGTCGAGTCCTTGTCGAGCTCGCCCACCCCGATGATCCGGAGGACCTCGAGCGACAGCCCGTTGCCGATGTGGTCGATCACGGTACCGTTCTTGATCGGCGTGATCTTCAGTTCCCGGACCATGGGAAGCCTCCTTAACCCGCCTTCCCGGTCAGGATCAGGCTGAGCAACGCCATCCGGACCGGCACCCCGAGGAACGCCTGCCGGAAGTAGGCGGCGTGGGGCGTGGCGTCGACCTCCGGTGCGATCTCGCCGGTGCGCGGCAGCGGGTGCATGACGATGAGCCGGGGCTTCGCGCCGGCCAGAACAGCCCGGTCGATCCGGTACGAGCCTGCGACCTTCTCGTACTCCGCGAGGTCGCCAAACCGCTCCTTCTGGATTCGGGTCACGTAGAGGACGTCGACGTCTCGAACGGCCCGGTGGATCTGGTCGACCTCGGTCACGCGTGCGCCGAGCTGGTCGAGGTGCTCACGGACCTCCTCGGGGAGTCCGAGGCCGGGCGGTGAGGAGACCACGAGCTCGACGCCGAACATCGCCAGGGCGTGGGCGAGAGAGTGGACGGTCCGGCCGTACTTGAGGTCGCCAAGCAGAGCGACCCGGAGTCCCGAAAGGGTGCCGAACGCCTCGTGCATCGTCGCGAGGTCGAGCAGCGTCTGGGACGGGTGCTGCCCCGCGCCGTCGCCCGCGTTGATGACGGGCTTCTCGCTCGTCTGCGCGGCGAGCCGGGCCGACCCTTCGTTCGGGTGTCGAAGGACGATCGCGTCGCCGTACGACGAGAGCATGTGGACCGTATCGTAGAGGCTCTCGCCTTTCCGCACGGAGCTTTGGGCTGCATCCGAGATCGAGACGCAGTGGCCGCCGAGCCGCGTGGCCGCGGACTCGAAGGAGAGCCGGGTACGCGTCGACGGCTCGAAGAACGCCAGCGTGAGGATCTTGCCCTCGAGCGCCGAGCTCGGCTTGGTCCCCTCGGCGATCGGGATCATCCGACGAGAGGCCTTCAGGACCTCCTCGATCTCCTCACGCGAGAGGTCGCGGATGCTGATCAGGTCCCGGCCCTTGAGACCCATTCGAGGATTGGACAAGGGGCTCCGAGATAACCCTTTGGCGTACGGCGGCGCAGCGGCTCCGGGTGACGGCGATCGACGGCCCCGAGCGGACGCGTAGCCCACCCGGGGTACCACCCGGGCAGCTCGCAGCGGGAGGGCTGTTCGTGGCGCTCGTGTTGGCGTGGGGGTTCAACTATCTCGTCGTCCGGGTAGGACTCACCGCGAGCCCCCCGCTCTGGTTGGCTACCTACCGGGCCGGTGTCGGGGCGCTCGGCGTCGTGGCGTACCTGCTCGTCCGACGCGCGCCGACTCGGCTGGATCCTCGGGGTCGTCGGGACGCTTTCCTGTTGGGCCTCCCGAACACGGCCGCCTTCTTCGGGCTCTGGTTCGTCGCCGCGACGTACCTCCTTCCGGGCGAGACGGCGGTCGTCGTCTACACCTTTCCGCTCTGGGTGGCGATCCTGGCCGGCCCGCTGTTGGGCGAGCGGCTCCGTCCCCTGGGCGGTGCTGCCCTCGCGGGCGGTTTCACCGGGGTGTTCCTAATCGCTCGAGCGTGGACGCTGGACCTCAGCACGCCGACCGCGCTCCCGCTGCTGGCGCTGCTCGGTGGATCGATCTCGTGGGCCCTAGGGACCGTCCTCATCCAGCGCCGGTTCGGAGCGGCGACGATGATCGAAGTGAACGCTTTCCAACTTCTCGGGGGAACCTCGGCGCTCGCCGTTGCGGCGGCGATCTTCGAGGGCGTGCCGACGACCACGGCCCCTATGACGCTCGTCCCAGTCGCGCTGTACCTCGGACTAGTCGGAACGGCGTTCGCGTACGGTGTCTGGTTCACGATGCTGGGACGGACACCGGCGGGAGTGTTGAGCCGGTACGTCTTCCTCGTACCCGTCGTAGCGCTGGGTGCCTCCACCCTCCTGCTCGGCGAACGGCTGGACGCGGTCCAGTTGGTCGGCGTCGGCCTGGTGGTTATCGCCGTGTATCTCACGAACCGGACCCGAGCTAGCGAGCCGATGCGCCCATCGGCCTCCGTACCGCTCGCCCTCGAGTGAACGGGAGCGCGGGCCTCTCTCGGAACGACTCAACGGGGTCGACGGATCCCAGGCGAGTTACGGCCCGGTCAGTAACGACCGGGCCGGCCAGGTCGCGGGAGTAACCCCCATTCTGTTCTAGACGGCATTCGACTGCGCGCACACCTCGGCGTTCTCGGGGTCAGGGTCATCCCGCCGAATCGGGCTTGCTCCCGGGGAGTCGGCCGTTTCACCAGGTCCGCGAGGAAGCTCCGGCGCAACGCCTTCACCGTACCTCGCGGCTGTGTCGTTTCTGCTCCGTTGCTCAGGCTCTCGCCTGACGGGCTCCCGCCCGTCCCCGTGACCCCCGGAGTGGGGAGTTTCCTCAGCGGGGATCCCTTTGCAGAGCACCCCACCGTCAGCCGCCCTCCGCCTCCTGGCGGCCATCGGGAGGCGGTCGGGCACGATAATGTGCGCGGGAAGCTCGGATACCCTCAAGACCGCCCCCGTCTGCCCGGCCGCGTGGCGACCCCGCCCCCGAAGGCCGGCGAACGCGGTCGGCCGCCGAGCGGTCCGGCCCTCCTCCCGACGTTCCTGTTGGCGAAGGGGAAGGTCATGATCCCCGGACCGGAAGGGCCGGTCGTCGCACGCGGGGCCGACGGTGCGCTGCCCGACGTCTTCGAGACCGCAGACGCGCTCGCCGCTCAGTACGGCGCGCTCTACGTCGTCGACCTCGACGGGATCGAGCGAAGCGCGCCGCAGCTCGACTACCTTCAGGAGCTCTCCCGAGGGACCGAGCTCTGGGTCGACGCCGGTCCGAAGAACGGCGGGGAGGTGGCCGACGTCCTCATCGCTGGCGCGAGTCACGCTGTGATCTCGAGCACCCGGATCCGCTCGCCGCTCGAGGTTCGCCGCGCGTGGAAGCTCTCGCCCGAGCTGGCGTTCGAGATAGAGCTCAATTCGACCGGAACCTCGGCGCGTCATGCCGATTGGAAAGGGGCCGACCCTGTCTCGGTCGCCCTTTCGGTCCGCGCGATCGGGCTGACGGACATCGTCCTCAGCCCGCGGGAGATCCCGATTGACTGGGGACTCGTCCGCCGCTTGGCCGAGGGAGGCCCGACCTGGGTCGACGGGACCTTCGAGCTCGCCGAGCAGAGAAGCCTCCTCTCCTCGGGAGCCCGAGGGGGCATCTTCCATCCGCCGCTCACGAAGGTTGGCGAAGCGTGAGCCGGGACCGACAGCTCGGAGCGCCCACTTCGGTCGCCCGACCCGGTTCGGAATGGCAGCTCTTCCTTCTTACCGCACCTCCGCCCGATGGTGGCTCGCCTGGCCCCCCCCACGGTCCCCGCTGGGGCTGACCGGATCCCCGACCCACCCCTCGCCCAACCGCCCCGGTCCGAGTACCAACGCGCAAGCCCTATGCGCGCTGGGGAGGTCGCGCGAGCACCTCAACAATGACCCTGCGAGCGAACAGTACGAGGGGTGCCGCGAGCACTGTAGTCGCCTCCCTGGCGGTGGCTGCCTTCGTGGTCCTCGCCGGGCAGGTCCACCCCGGGTCGACCTCCCTCGTGACCCCCGCCCTCGGCGCCCCCACGGAGCTCGCTGCCCTCGGAACGCCGAGTCCATTGTCGGCGGCCGCGCTCCCGCCGGTCCCGGGCTCTTCCGCGTTCAATGTCTCGATCTCTGTCTCTCCCCACGTCGTCTGCGACGAAGGGACTAGCTCCTGCTCCGCCGGTACGGGCGTCGCGCGAGTCACGCTCAATGCCACGGCGCTCCCCGGTGGCGCCAACCAGACGTACTCGCGCGTGAACGTTGTGTTCATTCTCGAGACTACGCCGTACGATGGCGGTGCGGACCCGAACTCCATGGGTTTGCGCTCCTGCTCTGGCGCCTCGGACACTTCACTGTGCAACGAATCGGACGCCCTGCGGACCTTCACGCAGTTCAGCCGCACGATCCTGGGCGGGATTCAGGCGACTCATCCGGGTGCCAACGTCTCCTTCGCCATGCTCGACGGATTCGCCACGCACGATGCATACGACGATGGGGACGGGGCGGTCGTCTGGCAGGACATCCCCCACTTCACCTCCAACACGACGGCCTTCGCCCAGGCGGTGAATACGTCGCTCACCGGCGGCCCATGGTCCAGCGGTCCGACGATCGCCGAGTCGGACCTCAGTGACAATTTTCTGACCGGCCCATCGATCACCCAAATCTACGGGGCTTTGGCCGGTGGGTTGGTAAACTGGACGAGCGGCGCGCACCGCGTAGTTGTCTGGGTCGGGTCGGCAGCGCCACGGGACGCCAACTACCTCGAGAGCTACGCCCCGACCTACAGCCCCTACACCCCCGGGTGCGGCACCTGTTTGGCGCCGAGTTGCGAACCGTCCTGGAACTTCTCGACCGGGGCTTCCCCGGCCTGCGAGGGTTGGGTGAGCTCCTCCGACGGCACGGCAGGCGATTCGATCGCCGCGCTGGCGACCAATGGATTTGCGTGTCGGGGGACCCCGGGGCGAGAGTGCACCATCGACGTGGTGAATCCACGGACCGTACCCACCGACCCGACGCTCAAGGGCTGGCAGAGGGTGAACAGCACAACGGCACGCACGGACGCGTCGAACGTGCTCGGGGCAGGGTGCGACCTTTCCGCCGCCACCGGAGGAAGCTGGGACGGTCCGAGTAACTACCTGTGCGCGGACGGTCGGACCGGGACGCTCCCGGTCCACTCGATCGACGCCCCGTCGATCGACACGTCGCTCATCGGCGCGTTCGAGAACGTCTCGCTCGGCCGCCCCGCCGACGCGGGTTATGCTTCACCCTCGAACGGTTCCGGGTTCCAGTTCGTTCCCGGTCCCTCGATCGCATTTGCACTACCAATCAACGCGACGACGAGTTGCCGGCTCGCCAGCGGGTTCGCGGTCAACTGCCCGGCGGTCGTTGTTGCCTCCACCACCGCTGGCTCGGCGCTGGAATGGAACTTCACCGCCAACGGGATCGTGCACGTCGGCGACCGGTGGTCGGCGTCGTTCGATGTCGAGGTCAATGCTCTCCTCCGCGGGACCGTCCCGGTCGACCGGTGCTGGGCGGCGGGGTGCTCGATCGCCGGGAGTGGGGCCCTCTCCGGGCTCGCCACCGTCGCTCAGTACATCGACCCCGCCACGGGGAACTGGAGCCAACTCACTTTCCCCCTGGACGAGGTGGAGGCGTTGCCGCCCAGCGACCTCGTGGCGTCGTTCACCTACGATCTACGTCCGGCCGCCTCCCCGACGAGCGTCGGCTTCACCGCGGCTGCCTCCGGAGGCGTGCCCCCGTACCAGAACTTCACCTGGAGATTCGGAGACGGTTCGATGGTCTACTCCGCCACTCCGTGGACGAACCATACATACTCGGCCGGAACCTACGCCGTTGACCTCCTGGTCCGGGACCATGCGGGTCAGGTCCAGGGGGCGCAGCGGACGGTCGACGTCCCCGCCCCCCTGGCGGTAGGGCTCACGGCGAGTCCTGCGGCCCTGACAGTGACGACCGAGACGATCCTGGATGCGGTAGCCACTGGAGGTCTCCCGAGTCCCACCTACCTCTGGAGCGGCCTGCCCCGGGGCTGCACGAGCGCAAACCTCTCGAGTCTTTTCTGCCGCCCGACCTCCTCGGGCACCTTCACCGTGACCGTGCTCGTCACCGACGCGGCCGGCTCGAACGCGACGTCGACCACCCAGCTCGTCGTGCACCCGCTCCCGGTCGTTCGGCTCACTTGGTCGGGCAACATCGTCGGTTGTACCGGCTCGGTTCCATCCCCCACCTCCTTCGTCGCGAACGGGAGCGGGGGCACGCCCCCCTTCCAGTTCGGTTGGACCTTCGGCGACGGAGGAACCGCGACCTCGAACGGGTCGGTCATCTACCAGTACCACCAGCTCGCCCGGTTCAACGTGACGGTTGTGGGGACAGACGCCTCCGGAGCCAACCGAAGCGCGATGACGGTCGTCTACGTCACCTACGCCTCGTGCCCTCCACCGACGGCGAACGCGTCGGCGTCGTTCGCCTCCAACGATTGGATCGAGATCGGCGGGGCCGCTCTCGTTGCCGTGGCGCTGGTCGCGGCGGTACTGGTCGTTCGTCGCCGCCGACGGAGCGCCGGCCCGCCTCCCGCCGAGGAGGAGTGACCCGCCTCCTCGGACGTAACCGAACCCGCGGCGCGCGTCCTCTCGCGCGACTTCGGCGTCTCCATTAAGGGAGTGGGATTGCTCATGAGGGGAGCTCCGGTGCCTCCGTCGAAGAATCCTCGCAGGATGATGACACACAGAACCAGCTGAACGGTGATGAGTGAATGGGCGAGCTGACTGCCTGGATTCCCCCAAGATCGGAAAACGCGGGGTGCCGGCACCCTGGTTGATCGCGGAACTTCGGCAGACCGGCGAGCACGTTTTCCCTCGAGCGTGCGCGTTGGCCTTATAGGACGCGCCGCGTCCATCGCGCCGACGATGTCCACCTCGAAGGCGGTTCATCGAATTCGATTCCCCGACGGAACGGAGCACCCGGTACCCGACGGGACGACCGTTCGGCACGCGCTCGCGGCCTGGCAACCGGAGCGGGCCGCGACGTACCTCGCAGCGACTTTGGACGGACGGCCCGTCGACCTGGCGGCCCCGCTCGAGCGCTCGGGTCTCCTCGCGCCTCTCAGTTTTGACGACAAACTCGGTCGGGAAATCCTCCAGCATTCTGCCGCCCACGTCGTGGCGAAAGCGCTCACCCTGGTCGAACCGGCCGCCCTGCCCACGGTCGGGCCGCCGACCGACGAGGGGTTCTACTACGACTTCGACGTACGGCCCCTGACCCCGGACGACCAGAAAGCGGTGGAGGCCGCCGTGGCCCGGATCGTGGCAGCGGCCGAGCCGTTCCGCCGCGAGGAGATCGATCATGCCTCAGCCGTCGAACAGTTCCGAAACAACCGCCACAAGGTCGAGTACATCGAAGCGATCCCGGAGGGCGAGAAGGTCAGCACCTACCGAACGGGCGACTGGGTCGACCTGTGCCGGGGACCACACGTCCCGGATACCTCCTGGCTCGGGGGCCTCCACCTGCTCGGCTTCTCCGCAATCACCTCGGAGGAGCGGCACGGCGGCGGGTCGTTCCAACGGATCCGCGGCGTCGCCTTCCCGACGGCCAGCCAGCTCCGGGAGTACCTCAAGCTGCGGAAGGAAGCGGAGGCGCGCGACCACCGTGTGCTCGGGGCCAAGCTCGAGCTGTTCACCTTCCACGACGACGTGCCCGGTTTCCCGTTCTGGCTCCCCAAGGGCATGATCGTGATCCGCGAGCTCGAGCGGTTCGTGACCGAGCACCTGGGCGAATCCGGCTACTCCGAGGTCCGGACCCCGCTCCTGTTCTCCAGCGCGATCTACGAGACGAGCGGTCATTGGGAGAACTTCCGGGAGAACATGTTCCTGCTCGAGGTCGATGGTCGACCGTACGGGATCAAGCCGATGAACTGCCCCGGATCGATGCTGATCTTCGGGTCCCGGGCGCGCAGCTACCGCGAGCTCCCGATGCGCCTCGCCGAGTTCGCACCGCTGCACCGTCTGGAGCCGAGCGGCACCCTCCACGGGCTGACGCGGGTGCGCGAGCTCGTCCAGGACGACGCGCACCTGTTCGTCACCGAGGAGCAGGTCGAGACCGAGATCGCCACGCTGCTCGCGTGGATCGACCGGGCCTTCTCGACGTTCCGGCTCAGCTGGAGCTACGAGCTGTCGACGCGGCCCGCGAAGTTCCTGGGCGAGCCGGCGGAGTGGGACCGGGCCGAGGCGGCGCTCGAGCGGTGCCTCAAGGCCTCCAAGGTCGCCTACAAGATCTCGCCCGGGGAGGGGGGATTCTACGCTCCCAAGATCGATATCCACATCCGCGACAGCCTCGGACGGCCCTGGCAGACCGGCACGATCCAGCTCGACTACCAGATGCCGAAGCGGTTTCGACTCCAGTACCAGGGCGCCGACGGACAGCTGCACATACCGATCGTCATTCACCGGACCATCCTCGGAACGTGGGAGAGGTTCCTAGGGGTCCTGCTCGAGCACACCAACGGCCGACTGCCACCGTGGCTGGCCCCCGTCCAACTGCGGGTCCTTCCGGTGACGGACGTGCACGTCGTGGCCGCGAAGAGCCTCGTCGAGGAGTTCGTGGCGGCGCACGTTCGGGCCGAGCTCGCTCCGGCCGACGAGACGCTCGGCAAGCGGGTGCGGGCCGCCGAGCTGGAGCGTGTTCCCTATGTCGCGGTCGTCGGCGACCAGGAGGTCGCGAACCACACGGTCGCGCTGCGCGTGCGGGGCGAGAAGGCCCCCCTCACGCTCTCCCGGGTGGAGCTCCTCGGTCGCGTCCTGGAGCGTTTGAAGCACCGCTCCTTCGACCCGTAGACCAAGCTCGATGAGCCCCGGCGCCCGGTCGGGCCCGGGGGCCCTCAGCGGCGCGAAGCCCGCAGGGCCCTCAAGGCGTCTTTCCGCGCGCTGAGAATCCGAGTCTCAAGTTCGACGGATCCGACCTGGTGGGCCTCCCGAAGATGCATGCGCATGCGGGAAAGCTCGACGAGGGTACCACACTTCGGGCAGGTGACCCGGGAGCGACGCGACGAGCGGGAGTCCCGCGCCAGCCCGGCCTGCATTCAGTGGCGCCACGACCCCCCCTCTTATTCCTCTTTGCCACGAGAGGAAAACCGCCGTCTCTACAGTTCTGTCCCGTAAATTGTTGACGCGGGGGTCCCGAATCCTGTTTCCCCAGTTGTTCATGGATCTCCGGTCTTCCCCGAACCCCGAGAGCAAAGTTGGCTTCATCACCCAATTCCGGCACAGTGCCCCTGACTCTCCCACCGTTCCACGACCTCTCCTCACGTTCATTCCCCCCCGAACCGTCGATAAACCGTGCGTGGTCGCAATGAGACGCCAGTCCGCACCGTGGTCGTCCCATTCCGCCCTCCCTACCCTCTCCTCCGCGCCCTTCTAGATGTCCGCTCGGGCACCCAGCGACTGCTTGCCGACTGGAGATCGCGTCCCGAGGAGTGTCGGTTCGAAGCGACGAAGCGGGTCTACCCGAGCCTGCGAGCTAGCTACCCCCACCTCGCGTCCAGTTGGGTTGTGACGATGGCGAACGAAGCCTCGGCGTCCCTCCGTTCCTGGGACCGCTGGCTCCGACGGATGAAGCGGCTCGACCCGCCACGCTGGGCTCGACTCCACGACCAGATTCCCCGACGTCGTGCCGTGAAGGGGAGCCTTCATCGGGCCCTCTATCGCCTCCGCGGTCGTGTCCTCGACATCACCCTGCATCGCGATCGCCACGTCCAGATCGAGCTCGGGTTCGTCCGGAACCCCCTCTTCGAGCGATACGGAACCGCGTCGAACTGGACGTTCGGTCTCGCCGTCACTGACCGAGCTCTGATCTTCCAGTTTCGGGTCCCTCAAGATCAGCCGATCGTCGCCGAGAGCGCCGGGGTCGACCTCAACATGCCGTCGGCCGACCTCGCTACCTCGGACGGGCGAACGAGCTCCCTCGACCTTCGACCGATCACCGCCATCCAAGGAGCGATGGCGCGGAAACGGGCCGCCATCTCCCGCCACATCTCGAAGGATCTCCGCCATCAGCGGGCCGTGCTCCGACGGTATCGTCGACGGGAGAGGAACCGGGTCCGGCCACTCCTCCACGCCGTGGGGAACGAGCTGCTGAGGCAGGTCGGGACTAGGAACGTCGTCTTCGAAGACCTATCGAGCACGACGGAGGAGTGCCAGAAGATCACGCGCGGGGGTGATCCTGACGCGCGCCGAAGACTTTCGGCCTGGACACACGGGGAGTTCCAAAGGATCGTGCGCTACAAGTCCACGACAGCGGTTGTTCGAGTGAACGCGAGAGGGACCTCCTCGGAGTGTCCGAACTGCGGTGGGCCGCTGGCCCACCCCTCGTGGCGACGGGCGACATGCGGGCACTGCCAGGGGGATTGGCACCGGGACCGGGCGGCCGCGTTGGTCATCCTGGGCCGAGGTCACCACCTCCTACGGGGAGCGGCTCCTCCCCCGAGCGCGCGCAACGAGCTCTTGGAGGCGGCGCGATGGCGTCCGGACGACGAGAGAAGTCCGGGCCCCGCCGGCGAGCCAATGAAAGGAGACGACGCGAAAGCGAGCGGACGAGGCTGAACCTGTCCGTTCAAAGAGGAGTAAGAGACCCTCGCTCTACCGGCGCGGGCGATCCGGGGGGGGCGAATTCGGCGATTTTTCGAGGTGGCGGAGCCGCCGATTGACTCGGGTAACCGTTTAATAGCCCTCCCCCCCCGCCGCCCTCGGTCTTTCACGCGCGGGTCTCCCCATGGAAACGGTCGAACTCCTGATCGCGCTCGCCGGGATCCTAGCGCTCGCCTACGCCGGCATCCAGACCGTGCTCGTCCTTCGCGAGGAGGAGGGGACGGAAGAGATGCGCCGCATCTCCCAAGCGATCCGGGAGGGAGCGGTCGCCTTCCTACGCCAAGAGTACACGGTGGTCTTCGCGGTCGCGATCGCCCTCGCGATCATCATCGCGGTCGCCTTCGGTATCTCCGGTCCGGGCCCCGCGCTCGCGGTCGGCTTCCTGTTCGGCGCGGCGGGGAGCGCCCTCGCGGGCGCCGCGGGGATGCTCGTCTCGGTGCGGGCGAACGTGCGGACGGCCGCGCACGCGCGCAAGGGCAACCTCGCCGCGACGATGTCCTTCGCCTTCCGGGGCGGTAGCGTCACCGGTCTCACGGTGGCCGGGCTCGCCCTCCTCGAGCTGATTGGCTTCTACGTCGTCTTCAACGGCGATGTGACCCAAATGATCGGGCTCCTGTTCGGCGCCTCGCTGATGAGCCTGTTCGCGCGGGTCGGCGGAGGGATCTACACGAAGGGTGCCGACGTCGGCGCCGACCTCGTGGGAAAGGTCGAGGCCGGCATCCCGGAGGACGACCCGAGAAACCCGGCGGTCATTGCGGACAACGTCGGCGACAACGTGGGCGACTGCGCGGGGATGGCGGCCGACCTGTTCGAAACGTACGTGGTGACCGCCCTCGGCACGATGCTCTTGGCCTACCTGATCGACAAAGGACCCACGAACTTCCTGGCGACGTTCCCGAACGCTGTCCTGTTCCCGTTGGTGGTCTGCGCGTGGGCGATCGTCGCGACCGTGGTCGGAGCTCTGTTCGTGCGGATGCGCCCCGGCGGCTCGATCATGGGGGCCCTGTACCAGGGCCTCGGCGCCACGACCGTGGTGGGCCTCGTCGGGCTCTACTTCCTCGACGGTCAGTTGATGGGGGGTAGCGTTCCGATCTTCGTCGCGACCGCGATCGGTCTGATCGTCATGGTCCTGATCGTCGTCGTCACCGACTACTACACCTCGGCCAAGTACAAGCCGGTCGCGCGGATCGCGGACAGCGCGCAGGCCGGCGCGGGCCCGACGGTCATCACCGGACTCTCCGTCGGCCTGGAGTCCGCCTGGGTACCGGGGTTGGTCATCGTCGCGGGGACGCTCGGTGCGTACGCCGCCCTCGCGTCCGCGAGCCCCGCGGGGATCGGGACCGGCCTCGCGGCCTCGTCCTACGGGCTCTACGGCATCGGCCTAGCGGCGGCGAGCATGCTCGCCGTCACCGGGATGATCATCTCGATCGACGCCTTCGGACCGATCACCGACAACGCCGGCGGCATCGCGGAAATGGCAAAACTGCCCCCCGAAGCCCGCGCGGTCACCGACCCGCTCGACGCCGTTGGCAACACGACGAAAGCGATCACGAAGGGGTACGCCATCGGCTCGGCCGCCCTCGCGGCGCTAGCGCTCTTCGCCGCCTACACCTTCGCCGTGGCCAACAGCGCCAACATCGGCTGGACGAGCTTCACGTCCCAGCTCACCATCGACAATCCGCTGGTCGTCGCGGGGCTGATCATCGGCGCGATCCTGCCGTTCTTCTTCACATCGTTCCTGATGAACGCGGTCGGAGTCGCCGCGCAGTCGATCGTCTTCGAGGTGCGGCGTCAGTTCCGCGAGATCAAGGGGATCATGGAGGGGACGGCCCAGCCGGAGTACGCGAACTGCGTGCGGATCGTCACGGTCACCGCCCTGCGGCAGCTCGCGGTGCCCGCGGCCATCGCGGTCGTCACTCCTCTCGCGGTCGGCTTCCTTCTCGGCCCCATCGCGCTCGCGGGCCTCCTGCTCGGCGTCATCCTCTCCGGTTTCCCGCTCGCCCTTACCATGACCACCGGCGGTGGGGCTTGGGACAACGCGAAGAAGTACATCGAGTCCGGCCACTACGGCGGCAAGCACTCGGACGCGCACAAGGCGGCGATCGTCGGCGACACGGTCGGCGACGCGACCAAGGACACCGCCGGTCCGGCGATCAACCCGCTCATCAAGGTCGTCAACACCATTTCCATCCTGTTCGTCGCGCTGATGGTGGCCCACTCGGTGATCGGACTCTAAGGGTCGGGCGGCGGGGCCCTCCAAACGGGTTATCGGTCGCGCGAACCTTTGATAACGGCGGCCGACCTCCCGCTTTCGGAGGTTGTCCGCGCATGTGCGACACCTGCGGCTGCACCCCGGAAAAGAAACCCAAGTGACCTCCTTGGCCACGTGTCGCGTCGTCCGGGCCGCCGACGTGCCAGGGGCTTGGCCCCTGGTTTGGCGACGAAGGATCGGAGGCGTTAGGCGTAGTGGCTGAGGGAGGAGCGGTCCTTGCGTGACGCTTCGCGCTGCTCGCCGCGCTCCTCGTTGCGACGCTCCCGCTCGCAGTCGTCCTCGGTGACCCACTGGAACTGGAGGTCCTCGGGGTGCTCGTGGCTCACGTACGCCCCCGCCTCGAACGCGGAGGTGATCAGCTCTTCCAGGTTCTCCACGTCGTTCCCCTCGAGCCGGCCGGCGGTCCGCCAGAACCAGTCCGGAGCCTTGCCCGCGGTCTGGAGGTACTCCGTCACGAGGTCGTACACCGAACTTCGTCCATCGCTCAGCCGGACGTGCAGATGTTTGTGCTCCTCCGGAGCTCCCGAAGCATCCTGATCCGAAGCCATGCCGGTCGATGTCTACCGGGGCCTATAAGCGCGAGCCGGCGGGCGGAGCCTGCTCCTCGCCAGTCCCACCCTTCATGAGGAAGCGCGGGCTGGAGGGACCGTTTCGATGGCCGACGCCGACCTCGCCGCGATCTCCGCCACCAACGTACCCCCGGCGACCAGCGCGCGGTACGTCTACCTGATGACGCGCCTTCGGACCAAGCAGATCACCATGGAGGAGGCGACCGAGCTGTTCTCTCTCCAACAGGGCCTGCTGAACGCCGCGCGAGCGGCCGCAGCCCGCGCCCCGGCAGCGTCTGCGACGACCGCGTCGCGTCTGGCGGGGGTGCCGACGCTCCCGATGCCGATGGCCCTCTCCGACGATACGCTGTGGACCGGCCTTCTGTTCGCGGGCGCGGGGGCCGGCCTGCTCGCGGCCGTGCTCCGCCGCGCTACCGAGGGGCCGAAACCGGCCGAGTCCGGCCGTCCGTCCTGATCGGAGGGTCCATGGACCCTCGGAACTTCCGCTTCGCCCATTTGGCCGATGCTCACGTCGGTGCCTGGAGCCGGGACGCGGCGGTCCGTCACGCCCTTCGCGCGAGCGTTCTCGGGGCGCTCGCCGAGGTAGAAACTCGAGACTGCGAGTTCCTGCTGATCAGCGGCGACCTGTTCCACACCCCGATCCCCGAACCTTCCGAGGTCGCCCCGGTCGCCGCGGCCCTGAAGCGCCTCACCGACGCCGGGCGCCGCGTGTATGTGATCTACGGCTCGCACGATTACGTGGCGCACCGGGTCAGCTGGCTCGATGTCCTCGCCGAGACCGGAATCTTCCTTCGTGCCGCCCCCGAGGCGGTGCGCGTCGAGGGAGAGCGGTGGACGCTCCCGTTCCACACCGATGGCCCCACCGGGGCCCAGATCGCAGGGATCTCGGGCCGGGCGCATGGCCTCGACCGGAGCTATTTCGCGGCCGTCGACTCCGAGGCGTTCCGGGCGGCGCCGGGGTTCAAGATCTTCCAGTTCCACGCCGCCATCGAGGAGTACCTCCCCGAGCCGTTCCGAGGTCACATCCACGGCGTGCCGGTCCACGACCTCCCCGGCGGCTGCGACTACTACGCAGGGGGCCACATCCACTACTCCTACACCGGGGAGGGGCCCGATGGCGGCCTGCTGGTCAACCCCGGCGCGGTGTTCGGCACCAGCGTCAAGGACCTCGAGTACGGGGCGGCCGGACGCTCGCATCAGGGTGTCGTCGTGGTCACCGTCCAAGACGGTCGGCCCGAGGTCGAGTTCGTCGACACCGCCCCGCGAGCTCGACTGAAGGTGTTCGACGTCGACCTCACCGGTCGCTCCGCCGAAGAGGCCCGGGCCACGGTGGCGAAGGCGATCGAGACGCAGGCCTCCCCGGGGGCGCTATTGTTCCCCCGACTCCACGGACGGATCTCCGACGGCTCGCTCGCAGGGCTCGGGCTGCGGGCTTCGGACGCCGAAGCCTCGGCGCTCGGCGCCGCGGCCGTTCACTGGGACGTGCAAGAGGTGGCGGTCGAGCGGGAGGCGGACGGAGCGCCCCTAGCGACCGGCGACGTGGTCGACCGCGAGGTATTCGCGGAGTTGGCCCGGAACCAGGACCCTGCCCTGCCCGAACTCGCGGGCCCCGACGGGGAGTCGAAGATGGGCGAGCTGGTGCGCCAGCTTGGCTTCGCCCGCGCGGACGGCCAGTCGCTCGCCGATTACCGGGTCGAACGGATCGAGGTGGCCCTCGAGATCCTCGGGGTGACTCGCGCGCACCGTCCACGAGCGGAGCCGAGGGCCCGTGCAACTTAGAGAGCTCAAGCTCCGGAACATCCGGAGCTACCGCGAGGCGACGCTCGCGCTGGGCCCGGGCACGACGCTGATCGTCGGGGATGTCGGGAGCGGCAAGACGTCCCTCCTGTACGGGATCGAGCTCGCCTTGTTCGGATTCGCGGAGGTCGAGGCACCGTACCTCGTGCGCCAGGACGCGAGCGAGGCCGAGGTCACCGTCGGGCTCGCGGACGGTGACGATCGGATCGAGGTCTCGCGCCACCTCAAGCGTCTGACGCGTAAGTCCCGGGCGAGCTTCGAGGTCACCGCGGCGACGTTTCGGCGCAACGGGGCCGCCACGCAGTACTCGGCCACCGAACTTCGTCAGCGGGTCATCGACCTGCTCGGATTTCCGGACAATCCGAACCCGCGGGCGCACTCCGACCTGTGGCGCTGGGCCGTGTATCTGCCGCAGGAACGGATGCGGGACGTCCTCGACCAGGAGGCAGGGTCGCGGCTGGAGACCGTCCGCAAATCGCTGGGACTCGAACAGTATCGGATCGCCAGCGAGAACGCTCATGATGTGGTCGCTCCGCGCCTGCGCGCGGATGCCGAGAAGCTCGAGGCCGAGGCCGAGGGACTTCGTCACCACGACGACGAGTTCACGCGGCTCTCGGCCGAGATCGAAGCGCAGGACGCCGCCCTCCCCGAGCTGACGGAGCAGGTAGCACGACTTCGCGGGGAGCGGGACGAGCAGCGTCGGAGCCTCGAAGCGCTCGAACAACGGCGCCAGTCGGCGGAGTTCGACCGCACACGGCTCAACGAGCTCGACGGACAGATCGCGTCGGCTCGCGCCCGGACCTCGGAGGTCGAACGTCGGGCCGGGGAGCTCCGGCTCGAGTCCGAGACGCTCGAACGCGAGCTCACGAGCCTCGCTACCACGCCGGGGGAGCTGGAACGACACGACGCCGCTCTCGCCGAGCTCCGCGGCCGACGAGAGGGACTTCGTCGTCGTCAATCCGAGCTGACCTCGATACTCTCCGAACTCCCACGGCTTCGCTCCGAGCGCGCGGCGCTCGAGGCGACGCAGCGCGGGGCGCAGCGGCAGCTCATCGAGACCGCCCAGGAGGTCGAGCGGGCGGAAGCGGCCCTGCAGACGGGCGCCGGTTCAGGCCCTCTACGGGAACCCCCGGCGCCCACGCCCCGCGGCCTCGCCGACATCGACCGTGACTCCGCGCAGATCGAGGAACGTCGATCGGTGGCGACGTCGGAGGTGGGGCGTCTGGACGGTGCGGCCCATGAGGTCGAGGAGCTGTTGACCGTGGGCCGCTGCCCGAGGTGCCACCAGGCGGTCCGCCCGGAGGAGTTCGAAAGCCACCGCGCGGAGGCGCTGCGGGCGGTGGAGGAGGCGCGTCGAACGGCCGCTGAGCTCGAAACCTCGGCCACGTCCCTCCGCGAGGAGCGCCGTGCGCGGGAGCGTTACGAGCGGGCGCACGACCGTTGGATCGAACGGGAGCGCGCGCAAGCCGAGCTGCTCGGCCGCCGGGACCGACTCCGCGCTTCGGTGCAGGAACTCACAGCGGCGCAGGACCGGGCCGTGGCAGCGCTCGGCGCTCTCGCGCGGAACATCACCCGCCTAGAACCGAGGGAATCGGAGCTTCACGGACTTCTCGACCCCCTCGGTGAGGTCGAGCGGATGGTGGAGTCGGCCGACGGTCAAAGGGCGCAGCTGGTGAGGGACCTCGAGCGGCTCCGCGCAGGCGAGGAGCGTCGGGCCTCCGGGCGCCGTCGGACCGAAGAGCTTGCTCGGGAGCTCGTCGCCGCGGGAGAACAGATGTCGTTGCTCTCAGCACGGAGCCTAGAGCTTAGCGAACGGTTGGAGGGGGCCGAGGGCCTCGCGCAAGAGCTGGCTCACTCCCGGCAGGAACGGGACAGGATCGAAGGCGCGACGGCGCACGCCGAACAGTCCCTCGCTCGGGCGGAGCAACAGCTCGCGGACAAGCGTGACCGTCGGGACGCTTCCGTGGCTGGGAGACGCCGTCGCGGGGAGCTCGTCGCCGACGCCGACCACCGACGAGCCCTCGCGGGATGGTTGGCCGGGCCCTTCACCGAAGCGATCGAGGTTGTCGAGCGTCGGCGCCTAGCCGCCGCTCAGGTCGAGTTTGAACGGACGCTCGCTCGTCATTTCGCGACGCTCGTCGAGGACCCGGCGATGGTGGCCCGCTGCGGAAGCTCGTTCGCCCCGGCGGTGGAGATCGAGGGCGAGTGGACCCCGCCGGAAGCGCTGAGCGGGGGCGAACGTACCGCGCTGGCGCTGGCGTTCCGCCTGGCCCTGGGCGAAGTGGTTCGTTCCGCGGGACGCCTTCAGCTCGAAACGCTCCTGCTCGACGAGCCGACGGATGGCTTCTCGCCCGAGCAGGTGATTCGGATGGGCGAGCTCATCGAGTCCCTCCAGATCCCGCAGGTGATCCTCGTCTCGCACGAGGGCGCGCTCGCCGCGATCTCGGACCGCGTCGTGAGGGTCCGCAAGGTCGCGGGTGAGTCGGTGCTCGAAGGGACCGACGGAGGGACCGGTCGTACGGTCGCCTCGAGCTCGCCGCCGTCCGCCACTGGTTTGGCCGCCGCGCGACGGACCCGGCGACGCAAGGCCACGCTGGACGGCGAGCCGGCCACGGCCCCGCCGGCGGTCTAGAGCAGCTTGTCGAACTCGGCCTCGGTCCACGGCGGCCGAGAGGCGACCGAGAGATTCTCGTCGAGGTGTTCCGCCCGCTTCTGGCCCACGAGGGCGGCGAGCGTCCCCGGCGCCGACCTCGCGAACTGGATCGCCGTTTGGGCGGGGGTGAGGTCGGGGGCCGCGATCCCCCGCCGGGCGAGCTGGCCCTGGAGCAGGGGCACGCTCGTGAAGCATCCCAGGCCCAGGGCCCGCGCGGCATCGAAGAGGGTAAGGCGCGTGCCTCCGACGACCTGGTTCCGCTCTACCGCGGCCTCGGGCATCCCGACATTGAACGGGAACTGGAGGAAGCGAAGTCCATGGTCCTCCCCGCCGACCTCCCGGGCGATGCGGAGCGCGTCCTGGACGGCGAGGTATCCCGGGTCCGTCCGTTTGGCCCGCAAGCAGTCCCAGGTGGCGAGACCGTAGGCGCCGAGCACGCCGGCATCGCGGTATCCCTCGTACAGTTCGAACGCCGAACGGAGGCGACGTTCGAACTCCTCCCGCCCCACCACGGCGAGTTGGGCGTCCGGAGCGTTGTGCAGATACAGGAGGTCGAGGGTGGCCAGTCCCAAATTCCTCCGGCTCCGCTCGAACTGGTCGCGCAGGTACCCGACGCTCATCGCGTGGCAGCCGTCGACGATGTCGGCGACGTCCAGGACCCCCTTCTCCACCAGTTCGCTCTCGACCCACCGGTCGGGAGCGACGCCCGACTCGGCGTCCGGAGCGAAGTAGCCGCTCTTGGTCGCGACGAACACCTCGTCCCTCGCGACCCGGCCCGAGCCGACGGCGGCCGCGAGCGCGCGCCCGACGCTTCGCTCGGCCCGTTGGTATCGGTAGTTGATGGCCGTATCGAGCACGTTGATACGTCGGCTGCTCAGGCAGCGAGCGACAGCCGCCTCGACCGCCGAGTCGGTGGCCGCGTCCGGCTCCCCGATGTAGGTGCCGAGCCCGAGCGAGGTCAGTTCGAGGCGGACGGGAGCCGTACGGAAGTGAGCGGGCGAGACCCCCTCGTCCTCGACGGCCCGGTCGCGGAATCGGCGCGTCCCGTCCGGGGTCGCCTGGCCCGGCGCAAGGTCCACAACTTCGTCTGCTCCTATCGGCTATAGGGGTTGGGGAGGGCGACCGGGAAACGCCGAACGTCGAGGCCGCTCTTCAGGGCTGGCCGGAGCTCACCGGCGGAGACCGGCCGGGCCCGGCGTCGACGAGCGATCGAAAGGTTTGCGAGCCAGAAAGAGAGCGTGGCCCGCTCGACCTTCCGGGAGGAAGCTTCGACGCAGAAGGACAAACCCGATGCGGGCGAGCCAGCGGGCGTACGTCCTCCGGTCGGCGTGGCTCCAGTACATGGAAGCCCCGGAGCCGAGCCAGTTTCGACCCACGCCCGTGTACGCCCCCTCGCCGAGCACGGCCAAGAACAGCCCCCCCGGTCGCAGCCACCGGTACATCGCCTTCAACAGCCGCGGTTGAGCGGTCAGCGGGACATGGATGATCGAGTAGAGGGCGACCACCGCAGCGAACGAATCGGGGCGGAACGCGACGTCGGTCATCGAGGCGTGGAGGATTCGGGAGCTCCGCAGGCGACGCCGGGCGAGGTCCACCTGAACCTTCGAAACGTCCACGCCGGTGAGGTCGAACCGGCCCGCGAGCCACTCGCCGGCCGGGACGCCGCTGCCGCAGCCGAGCTCGAGCACCGGCGCGTGGGGCTCGACCTCCCAACGCAGGACGTCGAGCCACGCGGCGTACTCCGACCGTGTATGCCCGAACGCGTCGTGGTACGCCGCACCGGGAGGGCGGTAGAACGACGCGGCCCGATCCCAACCGCGCCGAACGAGCTCGATCGCCTCGGAGCTCCGGAGGCGAGAGGCGCGCGGCATCGGCGCAGGTCCACGGAGCTGCCCGCTCTTAGCGGTCGCCGGAAGCGGGGGGCCATCGTGATGAGCCGGGGCGGTACGCTCCCAAGGGTCGAACTTGCCCCGCCGAAAGTACGGCCGATTGCGCAAGCCCATCCCACCGGTGCCCGTCGAGAAGTGTCGGTTCTGCCGGCTCAAGCGGCAGTGCCCGATCCACGGGCGACGTGCTTCGTAGCGTCCTGAACGGCGACGGGGCTCGGAGTCCAGTGGTCCCGAGGCCACCTCGTAACGGCCGCTCTACGCGGTGCCTTTATGGGACCGCCTTCTGGGACCGGCATGTTGCGCTCCACCGCCGAGATCCTCGAGAGCCAGCCGACGATCGAAGGCGCCGGAGTGCACCTCCGGCGAGCGTTCGGCCATCGTGAGGTGCCTCGTCTGGACCCGTTCCTGATGCTCGACGATTTCCGCTCGGAGAACCCGGCGGAGTTCGTGGCCGGTTTCCCCTGGCACCCGCATCGAGGGATCGAAACGGTCACCTACATGCTCGACGGACGCGTCGACCACGAGGACAGCATTGGGAACCGGGGCGCGATCGGGCCGGGCGACGTGCAGTGGATGACCTCTGGCAGCGGCATCATCCACCAGGAGATGCCACGGCTCGGTGACGGACGGCTCGGCGGGTTTCAGCTCTGGGTCAATCTGCCGGGCGCGAACAAGATGATGGACCCACGCTACCAGGAAGTGCCGAGCCGAGGCATCCCCGAGGCAGAGCCCGCGCCGGGAGTTCGCATGCGGGTGGTCGCTGGACGCGTCGGCAACGTTCAGGGACCGGTCCAAAATATCGTGGTCGACCCGGAGTTCCTCGACGTCCGATTGTCCCCGAGGACCGACTACGTCCACCCTCTTCCGGTAGGGCACACTGCGTTCGCCTACGCCCTCGACGGAGCCGGCACGTTTGATCCGGACGCCCGCGAGGTCGTCGACGGGGGCCACCTCGTACTCTTCCGGGACGGGGAGGGCGTCCGTCTCACCACCCGGGACAAGTCGCTGCGGATGCTCCTGATCTCCGGCCGGCCGATCGGAGAGCCGGTCGCCTGGTGGGGGCCGATCGTCATGACGAATCGCAAAGACCTCGAGCAGGCCGTCGAGGAGTACCAGAACGGGACCTTCCTCAAGCGCGGCAGCCGCCCGCCCGCCTAGGGTCGCTAGGACCGCGCCCCCGGACCTTGCACCTTGAACTCGGGGCCGGGACGGCTCGCCGGTCCACTCCCCAGCGCTCCGCTCGGCGGTACGACGGCGTATCAGTCGATTCCGGCGAGCCGAACTACGAGGTCCGAGAGCAGGGAAGCGACCGACTCCGGCGCTCGAGCCGAGGTACATAAGACGTCGAACGTCTCGAAGCTGGTGAGCGACGTGACGAGATCGACGAGGTCTGCGCGGTCGGCGAGCTTCGCCTTGCCTCGAGTGCGCGCGATCCGAGTCAGCAACGTCTGGACCGCCTCCCGACGCCAGGCGTCCCGGTCGCGGGGCCCCCGGTCCTGACGCGGCGCCACGACGCCCATCGCTCGCAGCCGCCGAAGGGTGACCCGGTCCGACGCCCAGAACGATACGAACACCTCCACGAGCCGGCGCAGGGCCTTCGCCGGATCCGCCTCCAGGAACACTTCCCGCATCCGCCGCATCCCCCCGTGCTCGGCCAGATGGTCCGCGAGGGCGTCGAGGAGCTGCTCGCGGGAGTGGAACTGATAGTACACCGTCATGCGAGCGACGCCGGCCTTTCGCGCCACGGCCTCCATCGAGAAGCTCGTGAGGTCGCCTTTGCCGCCGATGATCGCGCGGGTCGCCTCAAGGACCCGCGTCCGTGTCAACTCGACGGCTTCCTTCCGCCGGACCGAATGGTACGCTCGCGGCGTCATGGACACGGACCGGGGGTCGTCCCTCGCCTTGAGAGTATGCCGACACAGTTATTTAGGCTTACAGCCTATCCAATGAATGATGAACGCGAGCCCCGAATTTCGGCTCCCAGCGGAGGGCCCGACCCTGGGTGCAACGGCCTTCGCTCCGAACGTGCGGCCCCGCCCCCCGATCTCCTCGGTCCTCGCGATCCCCCTCCTCGGGTTGCTCGCCGTCGAGTTCCTCCTCGGCATGGCGCTCAATCTGTTCATCGCGGTCCCATCGGGGTCGCCCGCGACGATCCTGGCGACCAGTCCGTGGCTGGACGTGCATATCGCGGTCGGCGTTATGCTCCTCGGACTCCTCGGTCGTGTCCTCTCGCTCGGCGTCCGCGCGCGCGATCGTTCCACGGCGGTCGCCGGGGCGATTGGCCTGGGCTCCGGTCTCGGCGCGTTCCTCGCCGGACTCAGCTTCGCGTTCGGGGGCGGGAGCGCGGGTGCCTCCTACCTCATGTCGGTCGGGTTCGCGGGTCTCCTCCTAAGTGCGGCACTCCTCCTCCGGGCTAGCTGGACGCGTCGGCCCGAGCCGTCGTCCCCGGGAGCAGCATGAGCGCAAGAGCCTACCAAACGGGGGCGACGACCGAACGGACTGCTCCCCAGCGGCGCCCGCCTCTCCGCGCGCGACCGTGGCCATGGATTCTGGTCGGGGTGCTCATCGCAGCGCTGCTAGTGTCGTCCATTCTCGCGGTTTTCGGCCGTCTGCCGTCGGCCACCGAAGAGGGCCCTTTCCCGTTCTTCTGGCCTTTCTTCCCGTTCGGGTTCGTGCTGGTCGTCTTCGTATTCTTCGGGTTGGTCCGTTGGGGCTGGTGGGGCTGGGGAGGGTATGATCGCGGGTGCTACGAGGTCGCGGACGCCGCAAGCGAGATCCTTCTAGAACGATTCGCCCGGGGGGAGATCACCGTCGACCAGCTCCGGCAAATGCAGCGCGAGCTCGACGGCCAGCGGGATCTACGTCGACACGCGGCGTGAGGTCCCCACCGCGAGCGCTCGGCTGCCGACCTCCTCCGTGACCGTCGAGGCCGACCTCGCCTGTCGTTGGGCTGGCCACCGGACGTTGCAGAGGCCCCCGACGAGGAGGCCCCCGCGCCCGAGCGGGCGTTTCATGAGGTACGGAACCCTAGTAGGAAACACAAGGCCCGGCGAGGAGGCCGTGCCCTCTCTGAAGGAGTTCGTGGCTCGATGACTGATGCGGAGCGGGACCACCGGCTCGACCATGTCGTCGTGCTGATGTTCGAAAACCGCTCGTTCGACAACCTTCTTGGCTATCTGTACCGACCCGACGAGGTCCCTTCGTTCGACGGAGTCGCCTTCGGCAGTCATTCGAACCCGATCCCGGCCGATGTAGCCACGCCCGGGCAGACGAGCATCCCGGTCCACGCGGCGACGAACCTCGATACTCCGGACCCGGACCCGGGGGAGGAGCATCCCCACATCAACACGCAGCTGTACGGGACCGTGGTCCCGGCGTCGAACCGGTTCCGGGACGTGCCCGAGATGGAGGCGCCGTTCAATCTCCCCCCCTCTCCGACCGTCGAGCCGACGATGGACGGTTTCGTGGCGGACTACATCAACCGGTTCCGGGCGGAGCTCGACCGGATGCCGACCGTATCGGAGTACTCGCAGATCATGGCGTGCTACACGCCGGAGCAGCTGCCCGTCCTCTCGACGCTCGCCCGCGGGTTCGCGACATTCGACCGGTGGTTCTGCGAGGTCCCCTCGCAAACCTACCCCAACCGTTCGTTCTTCCACGCCGCGAGCTCCTCCGGGTTCGTCCTGAACGGCCCTCACGGCAAGTTCGCCGCCCGGAACGTGGCGCCCACGATCTTCGAGCGCCTCTTCGCCGCCGGTCTCCCCTGGCGCGTGTACATCGACCCCTCGCAGCTGGTGCCGGCGACCGCCCTCATCCACGCCCAACGACTCGCCCCGTTCTTCGCCGATCACTTCGCCACGCTCTACGACTTCTACGACGATGCGCGCAAGGGGACCCTTCCCGCCTACGCGTTCCTGGAGCCGAACATGCTCCATCCTCACTCCGACATGCATCCGCCCGGCTTCGGACGCCTTCGCCAGGAGCTCCATCTGCCCCCGCCGGGGGCGATGCTCGGCGGTGAGCGACTCCTCGCCGACGTCTACAACGCGGTGCGGACGTCATCGAGCAGCTCCGGCTCGAACTTCGCCAACACGCTGCTACTGATCACCTTCGACGAGCACGGTGGGACCTACGACCACGTGCCGCCGCCCCGTGTCCCGCCGCCCGGACCCCGGACCGGTCAGGAGGAGGAGGGGTTCGACTTCGGACGCTCCGGGGTCCGAGTCCCGACCGTCGCGATCTCGGCCTGGCTCGAGCCAAGAACCGTCGTCAGCCAGGAGTTCCGGGCCACGTCGATGATCCGCACGCTTCGGGAGCGCTGGTCGCTGGGCCTGCCCCTGACGCAGCGGGACGCGATCGCCGCCGACCTGGCGCCCGTCCTCGCGCGCCTCACTCCACGGCCGCCCGAGGAGTGGCCCACGGTCAATGCTCGTCCGATGGGCCTGCTCGCCAAACTCGAGGAGGTGGTCGCCTGGCCCCTGACACGTCTGGAGCGGGATCTCGCGGGGGAGGCGCTCGCGCACGAGGCGGCGAGCCAGAAAGCGCGCCTCGACATGGACCTTGCCGGCCTGACGCGCAAGGACGCCCTCCGCCACATGCGACGGGTGCGCGACAACATGTTCCCCGGGATCTCGCGCGGCCGCGCCGCCTAGGCCCACGGCGCTCGCTCCGCGTCGAGCGAGCGGGCCACGAGGCGGGCCGGGCGGCCCCCGTTCGGTTCGATCCTAACCTGGACGACCGGGAGGTGCGGAGGCGGCGGTCGGCGTTCGCGTCGGCCGAAGCGAGGGGGAGGTGGGAGGACGGGCACTCTCACGGCCGAGGATGAGGGGCGTAGCGACGCGCTCGTGGAACCGGTCGGCCGCTTCGGCGATCTGGGCGATGAGCCGGTCCGAGATCCGGCCCCGGGCACGAAGCAGCGCCGCCTCGAGGTCAAAGCGAGCCTGCTCCCATCGGTACATCGAGCGCGGATAGGCTGCCTCGAAGAGCAGCGAGGCGCCGCCCGAACGTGGGGTGCGCCGGGTCGTCGCCTTGAGGCGGCTTTTCACCGCGTCGTAGAAACGTGTTCCTGGCACCGGGACCGCGATCGAGACGGAGTACTCCTCCGGCGAGAAACGCCGGAACAGCCGGAGCGTCGCTTCGATGTCGTCCAGGGTCTCTCCCGGGTAGCCGAGCATCAGGAACCAGAACTGGCGGATCCCTTCGCGGCGAAGGCTCTCGGCCGCGCGCTCGACCTGGGCGAGGCGGGTGCCGCGGTTCATGAGGTCGAGCATCTTCTGGCTCCCCGACTCCACCCCCACGTACACGCGCGAGAGCCCGACCGCCCGCATCCGGGCGAGCAGGTCCGGTTTCAGCAGGTCAACGCGCGCGAGGCACTCGAACTTGAGGTCGAGCGCCGCGGAAGCCATCCGGTCGAGGAGCGTCTCGAGCCAGCGACGGTCGACCCCGAAGACATCGTCGCAGAACCGAACGTAGTCGACGCGGTACCGCGCTTTGAGCGCCTGAAGCTCGGCGAGGACCCGGTCGGGACTCTGCTGCCGGAAGGTCCTCCCGAACGTCGGCTTCGAACACCACGAGCAGTCGAACGGACAGCCCCGGGAGGTGAGGACCGCCGCGCGCCTTTCGCCGGTCCGGCGCTCCCAGCGGCGAAGGTACCCCTCCATGTCGATGAGGTCCCACGCGGGTAGCGGAAGTTCATCGAGATCGCGCAGGAACGGGCGCGGAGGCCCCCGGTGAGTGCGGCCCTGCGAACGCGTCAGCAACCCGGGGGTCTCGGCGATGTCGACCCCGGACGAGTTCCTCTCCACGAGTTCAACGAGAGTGCGTTCCCCCTCACCGGGGACAACGGCGCCGTAGCCGCCGTCGAGGTACAGCTCCGGACGCGTCGCCGCGTCCGGGCCCCCGGCCACTGCGAGGACGCCGACGTCGCCGGCGAGGCCGGCGATCGTCATCGCGCGCCGGGCGGTCAACGTCTTGGTGTGGACACCGACCACGTCGGGCCGGTGGGAGCGCAAGGCGGCTCGGACCGGAGCGAGATCTCGCGCGAACGTGAGATCGACGACCTTCGTCGCGACGCCGTGCTCTCGGGCGTACGCCGCGAGCGTCAGCAGGCCCAGCGAGGGGTAGAGTTCGACGTACTTGCGCTCCATCGGGTCTTCGCGCGCCATGTACGGATCGACGAGCAGGAGACGGCCGCCGCCGATCGCCGGGTGCGTGCCCCGAGCCGGTTCAGCCACGGCGGCCTCCGCGCGACCGTCCGCCAGAGAGAGCACCGACCGGGCAGTACGGAACGCACCAGCCACAGTCCGAACAGTGCGGAAGGACCTCGAGCCTCGTCGGAGTGAGGTCGAGCGCGTTCGGGGGGCAGACCCCCGTGCAGAGTCCGCAAAGCACGCAGGCGTCGTGATCGACGGCGATCACGTCGGCGTCGTCCCTCCGGGAGCCTCGATCCCGGCGGGTCGCGCCTGGGCCGCTTCGCCATAGAGCGCGCGACCGAGAGCGGCAAAACCGGTCAGCGCGCACTTCACGCGCACCGGTGAGAGCGGAATGCCCACGAGCTTGATCACGTCGTCGCGGGTGAGCTTCTGGACCGCGTCGAGCGAGAGTCCCTTCACCTTCTGCGTGAGCATCGACGCGCTCGCGACGCTGATGGCACAACCGTCTCCAGAAAAACGGACATCCTCCACGTTCAGACGGGCGGCATCGAGCTTGAGCTGGAGCGTGATGTGGTCACCGCAGAGGGGGTTGCTCTCCTCACCGACCAGGTCCGGCTCGACCAGGGTTCCGAAGTTCTTCGGACTCCGGTAATGCTGGAGGATGATCTCCTGGTACATGTCGTAGGCCACCGTTCCTCCCTCCGTCGCTCCCGCAGTCCTTCACGACGCCGTCGGGTCGAAATAGCCTTTCGTGTGCGACGCCGGGCGACCCGAGCCGCCCGACCACCCCCAACGGGGCTCGGGACATCGGGGGAACTTCGGTCGGACTAGGGAACGCGGCACCGACGGCGGCGGCCGCCGCGCAGCGTGGCGGTGGCGGTCGTCGCCTCAGGTCGGTGCTCCGATTCGCGAATGTTATAACCACTCCCGAGTGTGTAAATCGAATGGCTGCCGCCGCGCCCCGATTCGACACTTGGCTCGAGGGCTCGGCCGTCGCAGCGCTGTCGTCGAAGGTGGGCGACCCTCCCGCGATCGCCCGATTCCGGCAGGAATCGCACGCGGCGTTCCTGGCGCTGCCGCTCGAACCGGATCCGCTCTACCGGAAGTACGGCTACTTCGCAGGCGTTGACCTCCATGGACTGAACCCTCTCGCGGAAGGGCCGCCGGTCGTCGTTCCGGCCCCGAACCCTACTGAGCTCCAGATCGTCCATGACGCCGCGGGGACCCATGTGGGGCTACCGTCGGTGCTCGAGCGCGCCGGGGTCCGGGTCGAGACGCTCGGTGACATCCTTCGCTCGAACGACGGGGCCGCGGAGTTCCTCGCGGGAGGGGAGACTCCGACCGATCGACTGACCGCCCTTTCCATCGCCCTCGTGAACCGTGGAACTCGGCTCACCGTGCCCGACGACTGCCCGGTGCCCGTTCAGGTGAGGGAGCTCATCGTCCTGTCGCAGCCCCACGAAGGGCTCGCGGTCCGTCGACAGTTCCGGCTCGGCCGAAGGGCGCGGCTCCTCGCGAGCGAGCAGGTCTTCTCCACCTCGGCGCCCGATCACCAGCGTTGGTACGCCTCCTCGACGGACGTGCGGTCGGCCCCCGACTCCACGTCGGTCCTCCTCACGCTCCACGCGCCCGACCCGAAGGTCGTCTCGGTCTACCGGCGCTCGGCCGACGTCGGGACCCACGCGCGGCTACGATGGATCTGGTCCGGGTTCGGAGGGTTCCGGACACGGTGCCGGAACTTCACCGACCTCACCGGGAACGGCAGCGACGTCGACGACCTTCAGACGTTCTACGGGGACGCCGAACAATCGTACGACAGCTACGTGAAGATGACCCACGTCGGCACGGATACCCACGCCCGGTCCATCACCCGGGGCGTCTTCCAGGGCCAGAGTCGAGGGATGAGCCGCGGGCTCGTCCGGATCGAGAAGGAGGCGCGGCGGACGTTGAGCTACATCTCCGAGCATGCGATGCTCCTCTCCCGGGGGGCGCGGTCCGACACCGTTCCGATCCTCGAGATCCTCTGCCGCGACGTGAAGGCGACGCACTCCTCCTCCGTGGCGCCCGTCGACCCGGAGAAGGTCTTCTACCTCGAGAGCCGGGGGATCGACCCCGAGGACGCCGTACGGATGCTCGCCGAGGGTTTCCTCTCCTACGTCCTGGAACGTTCGCCCATCGACGGACTCCGCGAGCAGCTCCTCCCGATCATGGACGCCCGCTGGGGACGGCGCCCCGTGCTCTGGACGGTCCCGAATCCGCTCGCCCTCCAGGCCCTCGCCATCTCCACCGAGGCGGGCGCGGAAGAGTGGCGGTTCGATTCGAAGCTCCTCTGAGTGTTAACTCGACCCGGCTCGCACCGGCGCCTGGGTGCCGGGAGCGAGCCTAGCCGACCGCACCGGTCATCTCGAGCTGGATGAGCCGGTTGAGCTCGAGCGCGTAGTCGACCGGGAGCTCTTTCGCGAACTCCGCGAGGAAGCCCATGAGGATGAGGTGGATGGCGTCATTCTCGTTCAGGCCTCGGCTCATCAGGTAGAAGATCTGCTCCTCGCCGATCTTCCCGACGACCGCCTCGTGGGTGATCGTGGCGTCCTCCTCGTGGATCTCGTTGTAGGGGTAGGTGTCGCTGCGGCTGGACTCGTCCGGGAGCAGTGCGTCGCAGCGGACCGCCGCCTTCACGCCGGTGGCGCCCTTCGCGACGTGGAGCAGGCCCCGGTAGCTCGTCTGGCCCCCGCGGATCGCGATCGACTTCGAAACGATCTTGCTGGAGGTGTCGGGGGCGGAGTGGACCGCCTTGGCACCACTGTCGATGATCTGGCCTTCGGAGGCGAAGGCGACCGACAGGATGTCGGCCCGCGCGCCGCGACCCTTGAGGAACACCGACGGGTACTTCATCGTCACGCGGGAGCCCATGTTGCCATCGACCCACTCGACGAGGGCGTTCTCCATCGCGAAGGCGCGCTTCGTGACCAGGTTGTAGACGTTCTTCGACCAGTTCTGGACGGTGGTGTACCGGACCTTGGCGTACGGCTCGGCGATCACCTCGACGACGGCGGCGTGCAGCGAGTTGGTCGAGTAGACAGGTGCAGTGCACCCCTCGACATAATGGACCTTCGCACCGCGGTCGGCGATGATCAGGGTTCGCTCGAACTGCCCGACGTTCTTGGCGTTGATGCGGAAGTACGCCTGGAGCGGGATCCCGACGTCGACTCCGGGCGGAACGTAGACGAAGCTCCCGCCGGACCAGACGGCGCTGTTGAGGGCGGAGAACTTGTTGTCGTTGTAGGGGATGATCTTCCCGTAGTACTTCCGGAAGATCTCGGGGTACTCCTTGAGCGCCGTGTCGGTGTCGGTGAAGATGACGCCCTTCTTGCTGAGGTCCTCGCGGATCTTGTGGTAGACCGTCCCGCTGTCGTACTGGGCGCCGACACCACCGAAGTAGTCCCGTTCCGCCTTCGGGATTCCAAGCTTATCGAAGGTGTTGCGGATGTCCGCCGGTAGGTCCTCCCACCGCTTCTTCGTGTCCCCCTCGGCGAGGGGATTGGCGTAGTAGGTGTACGCATCGAAGTCGAGCTCGTCGAGGTTCGGGCCCCAGTCGGGCATCGGACGCTCGACGAAATGTTCGTAGGCCCGGAGGCGATACTCGCGCATCCACTCCGGCTCGCTCTTTAGATCGGAGATCGCGTTGACGACCTCTCGGGAGAGCCCCCGGGCGGTCCGGACTTTGTACGTCTCGGGGTCCTTGAAGTCGTAGCGCGTGTAGTCGAGCGGCTGGAATTCGGCACTCTGCGCCATCGTTGACCCCCTCAATAATTCCATCACATAATGGTATTTAAATGGGACGTAGCCCGGGACGCGACGGTCTCCCTCGGCAGGCCTTTACGCGCGGTAGGCGCGGCCTGTAGCTCATCGAGCGAAAACCTTCTCGGCGCGGACCAGAGAGTCGAACAACTGGTCGATCTCGCCCTCGGTGTTGTACAGGTAGGGGCTCGCTCGGGAGAGGGCCGGTACGCCGAGTCGCTCCATGAGGGGCTGGGCACAATGGTGCCCGCTTCGGATGGCCACCCCATCGGCGTCCAGCAGGCTCGCGATGTCGTGCGGGTGAACGCCCTTCAGGGCGAAGGAGAGGACGGCCTCGTGGTCCCCGTTGGGGGGGGGACCGTAGATGGTCAGCCGTTCGCCGAACTGCTCGGCGGCCCGGTCGTACGCCCGTTGGACCAGACGGTGCTCGTGCGCGGCGATGCTGTCGTACCCGACCTTTTCTAGGTAGCTGAGCGCCGCCGAGAGACCGATGGCCCCCGCGACGTTGGGCGTGCCGGCCTCGAACTTTCCCGGAGGTTCCCGGTAACTGACCCGGTCCAGGTGGACCTCCCGGATCATCTCGCCGCCGCCTTCGCACGGCGGCATCTTCTCGAGAAGCTCATGCCGCCCCCAGAGCACGCCGATCCCGGTGGGACCGAGCGTCTTGTGCCCGGAGAAGGCGAAGAAGTCAGCGCCCAGGGCGCCCACGTCCACCGGCTTGTGCGGGGCCGCCTGGGCGCCGTCGACGACGACCAGGGCCCCCACTTCGTGGGCCCGGTCGGCGATCTCCCGGACCTTGTTGACCGTTCCCAGGACGTTCGAGACGGCCGTCACCGCGACGACCTTCGTGTTTTTCGTGAGCAGCCGGTCGAGCTCCTCGAGCCGGAGGCGGCCGTGCTCATCGATGTCGATGAACTCGAGCTCGATCCCCTGCTCGCCTCGGAGCATGTGCCAAGGGACGATGTTGGAGTGGTGCTCCATGACGGTGGAAACGACCCGGTCGCCTTTGTGCAGGAGGCCTCGCCCGAGCGAGGTCGCGACGGTGTTGATCGCTTCCGTGGTCCCGCGCACGAAGACGACCTCCTCCGGGCCCGAGGCCCTGAGGAATCGCGCGACGTGCGCCCGTGCTCCCTCGTAAGCTTCCGTCGCCTCCTCGCTGAGAGCATAGACCCCGCGGTGCGGGTTCGCGTTCTGCTCCCGGTAGAACGTCGATTCGGCCTCGATGACCGCGGTCGGCTTTTGCGAGGTGGCCGCCGAGTCGAGGTACACGAGGGGCTTTCCGTGAAAGCTTCGCTGGAGGATCGGGAAGTCCTCCCGAATCTTCTCGACGTTCACTCCTGCACCTCAACGAGGCGGGGGGAGTTCATCGGCGGGATCCGCGGCCCCTACGCGGCGTGGGCCGGCGCGACCTTGACGAAGTCGTACCCCTTCTGCTCGAGCTCTTCGGCGAGCTCCTTACCGCCCGAGCGGGCGATCACCCCGTCGACCATCACATGGACGCGGTCGGGGTTAAGGAACTTCAGGATGCGCTGATAGTGCGTGATGACGAGGATGCCGATCTTCGGGTTCTGGTACCGGGCGACCGCCTCGCCGACGGAGCGGACCGCGTCGATGTCGAGCCCCGAATCCGGCTCGTCGAGGATCGCGAACAGTGGGTCGAGCGTCGCCATCTGGAGGACCTCGACACGCTTCTTCTCGCCGCCCGAGAACCCCTCGTTCAGCGAGCGCTTGAGGAAAGCGTTCTCGAGCCCGAGCGTCGCCATGTTGGCATCGAGCGTCTTGCCGAAGCCTTCGGCGTCAGCGTTGTCCGCGGTGTGCCGCTGCATGTAGGCGGTCCAGAGGAACTTCGAGAGCGAAAGCCCGGAGACCTCCTGAGGGTACTGGAACCCCAGGAACAGCCCGGCCCGAGCTCGCTGGTCGACGGGCATCGCCAAAAGGTCCTTGCCGTCGAGCGTCGCCGTCCCTGCGGTCACCTTGTACTTCGGGTGGCCCATCAACGCGTAGGAGAGCGTGCTCTTTCCGGAGCCGTTCGGCCCCATCAACGCGGTCAGCTCGCCCGTACGGAGCGTCAGGTCGACCCCTTTGAGGATCTCCTTTCCACCGATCTCGCATCGGAGGCCCTTGACAACGAGGGTCTTCGGAGGGGTGTCACCGGCCGCCATGGATCGCGCTCCGGCGTTACCACCCGATACGGTTATTTAAGCATGGCGCGGTGTGTAAAATATTCATACTGTCCCCGGCAATAGGTGGAGTTAGAATTCGATGAGCGCGGCCGACATGCGACCCGGCGAGGGGACCCGCGGGAAGATCCTCGAGGAGCTCGCGATCGCCCCGCGCACTGCCCGCGACCTCGCTCAGCAGCTCGGCATCCAGGAGAGCGCGGCTCGAGGTCACCTCGAGCGGCTCGAGCAGCGAGGGTTCGTCGTTCCGTCGTTCCGCCGGGAGGGCGTCGGGCGACCGAGGAAGCGGTACGTCCTGACCTCCGAGGGGCAGGAACTGTTCCCGCGACGCTACGAGATGCTGCTCGACAGCGTCATGAACGAGCTGCTCGCCCGCGAGGGCGAGGGGTTCGCCTCCGCGCTGTTCGCAGAGGCAGCCCGCCGAATGGCGCGCGAGATCGCCCGCGAGCTTCCGCGCAACGCGAGCGTCCGAGAGCGGGCCAACGCCCTGGTCTCCGCCCTGAACCACCTCGGCTTCCGCTCCACGGTCACCGAGGACCCCGACGGGACCCTGAAGATCGTCCGGACGAATTGCGTCTTCCGCCACAACGCCCTCACGCACTCCTACCTCCTCTGCGACGTCTTCGACAAGAACCTCACCGAGGAGCTCCTTGGGCAGACCGGCCTCGACCTCACGGAGACGATCGGCCGGGGTGGGATGCGGTGCACGCATCTGATTCAGCTCAAGTAGGACTCTCACCCGCCCGTCGCGCCGTTCCCGAGTCGCCCACGCTCAGTCTCCTCGTCCGTCGATCGCCCCGGCCTCCGTCCGTCTCCCAGCCGGGCTTCCAACCATGAACGACACGACCTCCGAGGACGGTGGATGCGGGTGAGCGATCTCTGGCTCCCTCCCGAAGCGCTCGTCGCCCTGCGCGCCCACGCCGAGCGCGACTACCCCGAGGAGTGTTGCGGCTTCTTGGTCGGCGAAGTCGACCCATCGACCCAACACCGAACCGTACACCGCGCTCTGGCCGCAAGGAACCGGGTGAGCGAGGACCGCGAGCGACGATTCGCCATCGTCCCTCAGGACCTGGCCGACCTCGAGGAGAGACTCGAACCCGAGGGCCTAACGGTACTCGGGTTCTACCATTCCCATCCGGACCATCCTGCCTTACCGTCGAGCTTCGACACGGAACATGCCTGGCCGTGGTACACCTACCTCATCGTCCGCGTCGTCGCCGGTCAAGCTTCCGAGATGGGATGCTTCGAGCTCGACCCCGACCGACGAGAGTTCCGTTCGGTCCGCGCCGTTACGTTGGAGCGCCCCCTTCCGCCAGCGTCACACCCTCCTACGACTTCCGCTGTCTCCGGGAAAGCCTGATGGCCGAGGTGCAGATCAAAGTCCCATCGCCGTTGCGCACGTTCACCAACGGCGAGGCGAAGGTTGTTGCGGAAGGGGCGACGGTGGGCGGAGTACTCGATGATCTGGTCCGACGTCACACAGGTCTCAAAGCGCAGCTCCTGAACGGCGAGGGCCGCCTTCGAAGCGGAGTCACCGTGTTCCTCAACGACGAGGACGTGCGGTACCTCGAACGGGAGGCCACGGCGGTCAAGTCCGGGGATGTGGTGGCCCTCGTTCCCGCGATCGCCGGAGGTTCTTCGACCGGGTGGTCCCCCCCGCGCGCCGCGGGGGATTCCCTCACACCGGATCAACTCCGCCGGTACAGCCGGCACCTGCTGCTGCCCGAGGTCGGGGTCGAGGGGCAGCAACGTCTCCGACGGGGGAAGGTCCTTCTCGTCGGCGCGGGCGGGCTGGGGGCGCCGTCGGCTCTGTATCTGGCGGCCGCGGGCGTCGGCCAGCTCGGCCTCGTCGACTTCGACAAGGTCGAGATCTCGAACCTCCAACGCCAGATCCTGTACGGGACGACCGACGTCGGGCGGCCCAAGATCGAGGCGGCCACCGCTCGGCTCAACAACCTCAACCCGGACGTGAAGATCGTCCCCCACGAAGGCCGTCTTACGAGCGAACACGCGCTCGACATCCTTCGTGAGTACGACGTCGTCGTCGACGGCACCGACAATTTTGCGACCCGCTACCTGGTGAACGACGCCTGCGTGCTGCTCGGCAAGCCGAACGTCTACGGTTCGGTGTACCGGTTCGAGGGCCAGGCGAGCGTCTTCGATGCCCGCAAGGGCCCGTGCTACCGGTGTCTCTACGCCGAGCCGCCGCCGCCCGGGCTCGCCCCCTCGTGCGCGGAGGGAGGGGTGCTCGGGGTGCTCCCCGGGTTGATCGGAACGATCCAGGCGATCGAGACCGTCAAGATCCTCCTCGGCGCGCCCGAGACGCTGGTGGGTAGACTTCTGCTGTTCGACGCGATGTCGATGCGGTTCCACGAGCTCAAGCTTCGGAAGAACCCCGACTGCGTCCTCTGCGGCCCGAACGCAACGCAGACCGGTCTCATCGACTACCCCGCGTTCTGCGGAGTCGCCGATGCCGACACGGTGCCCTCGGGGATCCCGGAGGTCACGGTGGAGGAACTCAAAGCGCGCCTCGACCGCGGCGACGCACCGTTCCTGCTCGACGTCCGCGAACCCGGCGAGTACGCGATCGCCCATCTTCCGAACGCCACGTTGATCCCCCGCGGGCAACTCGGCCAGCGGGTGACCGAGCTCACCCGCGCCAGCGAGCTCGTGGTGTACTGTCGCTCCGGCAACCGGTCGGCCCAGGCGACGCGCCTGCTCCTCGACCTTGGATTCAACAATGTTCGCAATCTCCACGGGGGGATCCTCGCCTGGGCCGAGAAGATCGACCCGTCGATCCCGCAGTACTGAGCGGGGAGCGAGCGCCGGGCGTCAGGCGGATGCCGAGTGCCACCCTTGGGTTCGCTAGGATGCTCCCTTCGCATGCGGCCGTGCCCCTGGCCCTGTTCGTCGCGCTCGCCGTACTTGGGAGCTCGCTCGGCGCCGCCGTCGCGGGCGTCCCTGGGTCCGCGCCGTCGGTGAACCCGACTCAACCCTCCCCGCCCGTGGTCGTCGCTACGCTGCGCTTCGACGGCGTCGACGCGTCCACCGCTGGCGCCGGGGCCTCGGCGATCCCGCTCGATCTCGGCTCGGCGCTTCCCGTCCTGTTCGTCTGGTCGGCGAAAGGTGGGAAGCTCGGAGAGCCCGGCCTGGTCGCGGTCGCCTCGGAGCGCCTTGACCTCGGCTTTCTCGGTACGGTCGCCGCGACGAGCTCTCACCTCGAGAACGGGGTCGTCCTCGCCTCGAACGGTTCGGCGACGTACACGGTCTCCTTCGCGAGCTATCGCTGGGTGGTCGAGGGCCTGTACGAAGTCACCGCCGCCCTGATCGCGCCGAACGGCACGGCGCTGTGGAGCCTCCTCTTCTTCGTCCACGTCGAGGCCCCCTTCCACGCCACGGTAACCAATGTGAGCGGGGTGGCGGTCGCTGCCTACCTCGTGTCGGTGCTCGTCCTCGGACCCCGACGGCGCCTGACTCCTACCGCCCCGAAATCTCTGGACGGCGGCGCTCTTCCTCCTCCGGGCGAACCGTAGACGTTCGGTCGCCCCTACTTCGCCCCGACATCGACTTCGAGTTCCTGGTGGTAGGAGCGGGCACGGCGCGAGAGCTCTCGCGCGAAGCCGTCCACGTCCTTGGGGGAGATGAACACGGGGACTCTCCCTTCGCTCACGAGGAGCCCGCGGGAGACGGTGCTGATCGAGTCGAACGAGCCGACGACCGGACTCCACAGCCGGCCGCGCCAGCCCCATCCACCAAAGAAGCTCACCCCGCCGAGCTCGCGGAGGTTGCCGTACTCGATCTTCCGGACCTCCTCGAGCCGGACGCGGCGGGAGCCGAACAGACGGCGGGCCCGAAGGAACTCCGCGTCGAGGAGGTACTCCGTCGTGAGGAATCGAGCGAGGAAGACCATGATGACGGCGATGAGGAACGTGACGACGAACGGAAAGCCGCCGGTCGGATTGCGCGAGTCGGCGTAGAGCAGCAGGGCCACGAGCAGCATGTAGAACCCGACCGTCGACAGCGGGATCGCGGCGTGCATGCGGAAGCGGCCCTGGCGATCGAGCCCGTGGGAGTCGCCCGTCGGCTCCGCCGACGTGGCCGCGTCCGAGGCGGGGGTGCGTACTGGAGTCGGGACCGCGCTCATTCGACCCTCGGACTCCGAGCGCCCGGGGGAAAAATCGATCGGAGCGACGTCCCGATTCGCACCTCTCGTTCAGCCCCTCACTGTGGATAAGTCATGGCCCCGTTCCACGAGTTCGCTCCTTCGAGAACGGGATGGTGCACCGGGAGCGAGGCCCTGACGACCGACCGCTTCGGGACCCTAGTGCGACCATAGGAGCTCGTGGGAGGTCCGTCGGGCGGGATGGGGACCCCGACGCCCAGGGTCGGGTCAGGGATAGACAATCGCGATCGCCCCGGTCGCCACCACGGCCACCCACAGTCGGTTCGAGAGCGGGTCGAAGACCACGCCCGCCGGATTCGATCCTGGATGGACCGTCGCGGCGACCGTGTAGCTCGAAGTGTTGACCTTGAACAGGTCGTTCGTCCCGTTCGTACCCGAAACGTACACGTCGCTCGTCGTGGGGGCCCAGCCGAGACCGCCGGGATACCCCGAGTTCCACGGGTAGATGGTCGCTGAGCCGAGCGCGGCGAGCGTCCGGGCGTTGAACGCGTTGACCCAGGCCCCGCCGTAGGCGGGGTCGTAGTTGAGCTGGTAGAGGCGGAAGTGGAGCGGGTCGACCGTCAACGCGCCGCCGAACCAGGGGCCGGTCCAGTTTCGGACGATCGAGAACGTGGACGCGTTGATCGCTCCGACCTGTTCCGCTCCGCAGTCGCAGGAGTCGTCCCACCAACTCGCCTCGATGAACGCGGAATGGGTCTGGGGGTCGAACGCGAAGCCGGTGATGACGTTCGGACCGTACGGTGACTGTCCGGAATAACCTATGAGCGAGCCGTTGAAGAACACGGTGGCGACCGTCGTGTTGGTCGCTACGCGGTAGACCGTGACGTTCTCGTCTTGGTTCGCCACCCACAGGTTCCCACTGCGCGAGTCGAACGCGAGCGCGAAGACGCCATGGGGGTCGGCGATCTGCGCGACGCGCCCGTATGTCTTGCCGTTGAGCACGTCGATGGTCGAGCCGTGCCCTACGAAGAGGTGCCCCGTGAGGGGGTCGAAGCCGATGGGCCCGGGCGTCTCCCGGGGAACGGTGCCGAAGATCGTACCGTTCACCGCGCCCACCGTGTAGATCGCGTTCCGCAGGCCATCGGAGACGTACATCACCCCATTG
The DNA here is from genome assembly GCA_022750195.1 of Thermoplasmata archaeon. Lineage (GTDB taxonomy): Archaea > Thermoplasmatota > Thermoplasmata > Lutacidiplasmatales > UBA184 > Lutacidiplasma. The sequence continues at coordinate 729,236 of JAKIWE010000001.1, forward strand.
GCCGGGTCGAAGGCGACCCCGTTCGCCGACGCCGCAAGCTGGACGTCTGCCCCGTACCGGTTGTGGGCCGGGGAGTAGGTGTGCACCATGGCTTCCGGGCTCCACCCGGGACCTGCATCGGTGACGAGCAGCGTGTTGCGGGTCGTATCGAACGCGAGGTACCCAGGGAATCCCCACCCGGCGTGGGTAACGCGAAGCCCGAAGGTGTTCGTGGTGGTGTTGATCCCCTCGACCTCGTACTGGTCCGAGGCGAAGAGAACCCCGAGAGCGGGGTCGATCGCGAGCGACCTCGGGTTCAGGCCGGACGCGATCGACATGAAACTGATCGAGGTGGCGACGGCGTTCGCGCTGGCGTTGATGACGGCGACGCGGTTGGAGTTCGTCACCGCAACGTAGATCCGATTGTTGGCCGAATCGTAGACGACCGCGGTCGGGTCCTGCCCGACCTTGATGTGGGCGATCAGGGAGCCCGAGGACGCGTTGATGACACTGACATTGCACTTGCTCGTCGCGGCCCCCGGACACCCGACCGGGTCGGTGACGAACAGCTGGCCATTGCGGGTGTCGACCGCAATACCAAAGGGCCCCGGCCCCGCCGGCAGTGAACCCGCGGAACGGTCGGTAGTGGAGCGTACTTCCGTCAAGTTCCCAGAGCCGGAGTTCACGACGAGGACAACGCCCAGCGCCGCGTCCACCGCGACGCCCTCGGGCTGACTTCCGACGGGGACCGTGGTGACCGCCTGGCCCGTCGACGCGTTGAAGACCGCCAGTCGGTCGAGCGACGGTTCGGTCACGTACAGTCGGTGGCGGGCCCCATCCACGGCGATTCCGCCGGGCGCAACCCCCAGGTAGATCTGACGGACGGACCCGGAGGATCCCGAGCCAAAGTACTCGATGAGACCAGCGGCGTCGGCCACGTACGTCATGCCGTTGACGGAATCCCAGGCGATCCCCGTCGGGTGCGGTTGGCCGCTGGCGGCGTTACCGGGAACCACGAGGCCACTTCGAAGGAACAGTGTCGATTGCACGCCGAAGGGATGGGAGTGTGCGCCCGCCCCTCCGCTCGAAGGCAACATCAACAGACCCACAATCGCAAGACTGACGCAGGGAGCCACCCAACGGTATCGCATCATTCGAGCTCCATTCCACCCGCGGCGTTAGGGGAGGGCCCGGACGGGGTTTTCAACCGCCGGGATACGGCCTGTCGGCCTTGTTGCGGGCTTCCCGGGTTTAGCGGTCGTGAACGCGCCTCAGCGCGTCGGCGTACGGGCCTGTCAGCGAGGCAACGTGCCCGGCCCAGGGAGGGTTCCGCTCACCACCCGCCCCGAGCACGATGGCGACCGGCCCCTGCGGAAATCGTCCGGGTCCCACTCGTCAGCTGGCGGCTTCGTAGTAGTACTCCCCCTCCGCTCGCTGCTCCCGGTCGAGCACCGAACCTTCCCGGTTGATCCGAGGGCGCAACGTCTCCGCGTCCCGGCGGAACGTCACGCCGACCTCCTTGAGCAGACGGTTCATCCCCTCGCGCATCGCGAACGGCCCGTCGCCCCGACCTGCGGTCGGGACGCCCGAGCTCTCTCCGTCCGGGAGGAAGACCATGAGGCTGTCGCTGGCGAGGTCGAGAAAGTAGACGTCGTGGTCGACGACGAGGGCGCAGGCGGCCTGGCGCTCGACCTGCCGTCGGATCAGTCGCGCCATCGCCATCCGCTCGTCCGCGTCGAGGTAGGCGGAGGGCTCGTCCAACAGGTAGAGCGTCGCGGGCCGCGCGAGGGCGAGCGCGACCGCCGCTCGTTGGAGCTCGCCTCCCGAGAGGTCCGGCATCGCGACGTCGAGAAGGGAATCGAGGTGGAGACCGGGCACGAGCTCCCGGTCGAAGAGGCCGCCGTCGAACGCCGGGTCCGCGCGAAGGGCCTCCGCCCGCTCCCGGAGGCTCTGGCGATTGGTCGCCTTGAGATACTGCGGCTTGTAGCTGACGCTCACGCCCGCCGGGGGAGTCCCCTCCGTGGGCGGCTCCGCCCCCGCGAGCATCCTCACGAAGGTCGTCTTCCCCGTCGCGTTCGGTCCGACCACGCCGACCGTCTCGCCCCGCGTGAGCTCCCCGGCGCTCACCGAGAGCCGGAAGCTCGGGAACTCCTTGACCAACGCCGGGAACCGGACCAGCACGTTGCGCTGGACGGCGAGCTTGGGGGGGTGGGCGACGAACCGCACCGGCTCGGTCCGAAAGCGGACGTTCTCGTCCCGCAGGTAGCCGGTCAGGTAGGTGTTGATCGCCGACCGCATCGGCAGGGGATGCGTGATCACCCCGAACGCGGCCTCCTCGCCGTACACAAGGTGAGCCTGGTCGGCGAGATAGTCGAGCAGCGCGAGGTCGTGCTCCACGACGAAGACGCTCTTCGTCGTGCCCAACCGGCGCAGGAGCCGGGCGACCTGGAGACGGTGGATGATGTCGAGATAGCTCGACGGCTCGTCGAACAGGTAAAGGTCCGCGTCGGTCGCGATCGTCCGCGCGATCGCCGCGAGCTGGAGCTGGCCGCCGGAGAGCTCTTTCACGGGCCGCGAGGCTTCGGCGGCGAGGCCGACGTCGTCGAGCGCCGGCTCCGACCCCGGACCGCCCGCAGCTACGAACTCCCCGAGGCTCTGGGCCTCCTCCGCGAGCTTGTCGACGTACTGCGGCTTGATCGCCGTCCGGAGGGCACCCGAACGTATCTTCTCGAAGTGCGCGAACAGCGCGGTACCGCGGAATCGGTCGCGCACTGCTTCCCAGCTAGGGGGCTTGCTGTACTCTCCCAGGTTGGGGACCTCGGTCCCGCCAAGGATCCGAAGCGCCGTCGATTTGCCGGTCCCGTTCGGTCCGAGCAGGCCGGTCACCCCCTGGGTCGGCGGGGTCGGCAGTCGATACAGTCGGAACCCGTTGTACCCGTAGCGGTGAACGATCTCCGCCTCGTCGGCCTGCGGGGTGTTCAGGATCTTGATCGCGTCGAACGGGCACTTGTGTACACATATGCCGCAGCCGATGCAGAGCGTTTCGGAGATGATCGGCTTGCCGGTCGGGCCCTCGATGATGCACTCCTGCCCCATCCGGACGGGGGGGCAGTAGGCCTGGCACTCCCATTGGCACTCCTTCGGGTGGCACCGGTCGTTGAGGAGGATCGCGATGCGCGCCATGCGTTACGCCGCCTCCCCCGGGAGGATGCGTCCGTCCGCCATGCGCACGCGATGGCCGGCCTGCGCCGCGATCGCCGGATTATGCGTGACGAGCACGAGGGAGGCGCCGGTCGCGCGGTGAAGCTCGGTAAGGAGCGCCAGCACCTGGGCGGCGTTCACGCTGTCGAGCTCGCCGGTCGGCTCGTCCGCGAGGAGAAGCCGGGGTCGGTTGGCGAGCGCGCGCGCGATCGCCACGCGCTGCTCCTCCCCGCCGGAGAGCTGGTGGGGGTAGGCGCGGCGACGCGGAGCGAGGCCCACCTGCCCGAGCAGCTCGCTCGCGCGCTCCGCGCGTTCCCGCCGCGCGATGCCGCGGGCGCGGAGCGGTAGCTCGACGTTCTCCTGCGCGGTCATCGTCGGGATCAGATGGAATCGCTGAAAGACGAACCCGATCTCGGTCAGCCGCCGTCGGGCCCGCTCTCGTTCCTTGAGGCCGTCGACCCGCTCGCCGTCCCACTCGATCGTCCCGGAGCTGGGCGTGTCCAGGAGACCCAAGAGATTGAGCATCGTGGTCTTCCCGCAGCCGGACGGCCCCTCGATCGCGACGAAGCTCCCCGGCTCGATGGTGAGGCTCGCGTCGGTGAGCGCTCGCACCGGCTCGGCCTCCTTCCCGCCGTAGAGCTTGGAGACCCCCTTAAGGGCGACCCGAGGGACGCGCGGGTCGTTCACCGAAGCACCTCCGGGATCGACAGCCGCAAGGCGAGGCGGGTCGGCAGGAGCGACGAGAGCGCCGCCAGCCCGAGGATCGAAAGCCCGAGGAGCGCGAGCGTCGCCGGGTCGAACACCGCGTCGGAGGCAACCGTCGCCACGCTGCCCGCGGCGAACCGGGCCAGGATCGCAACGAGCACCACGCCGAGCGCCACGCCGCAGATCACTCCGGACAAGGCGAGCACCAGCCCTTCTCGGGCCATCGACCCGGCGATGAGCCGCGCAGGCACTCCGATCGCCCGTTGCACCCCGATGACCGGTCGCTCGGTCTCCACCTTTCGCACGAGCACGAGCGTCAGGAAAACGAGACCGACCACGAGGCCGACCGACGATAGCGCGAGGTAGAACCCATTGAGGACGCCCTGCGCAGCCCGGATGGAATTCGCCTCTTCGAGCTGGGAGGAGACCCCGTAGTACGGTACGAGAGCTCCGATCGAACTTGCGACCGCGCGAATCGTTGCCGGGTCGCTGGCCACCGCAGGGAGAAGTCCGACCTGCACCGTGTCCGCCTCGTCCAAGAGGAGAGACCCGTTCGTGCCTCCCCGCGCGCTGCCGATCATCACCTGGAGGTTGGAGAGCGGAAGGACCACGGCGAACGCCGCGGTCGGGCCGAGCAGGGTCGGCGGGACACCGAAGATGCCGGTGATGTTGTAGGCGACTGCCGCGCTCGCGTTCGGGGTGCTGGCGAGCGCGAGCTGCATGCCGGCGCGGAGTCCGTGGGCGTTGGCGAGCGGGCTCGAGATCAGGAGCTCGTTCGAAGCCGTCCCAGCGTAGCTCCCGTTCGCGAAATGGACGACGTCGGCGGGATCCCCTAGGGCCAGGTTCGGGGGGAACAGCGCCCGCTCGGTCGACCCTTCCGTGGCCGCGAACGCCGACGGGATCACCCCCTCCGCCAGCACCGGTACGAAGCTCCCGCCGGCCGTGACCGCATCGACCGCCTCGCTGAGGATCGGCGACGCGGCTCCGACGTTCGGGAGCCGGTCGATCGCCCGCGTGAGGCGGTGGGCGTCCGCGATCCCGTGCAGCCCGGCGGCGGAGACCGAGACCTGGTACCCTGAGGAAGCCAGGGCCGCAAGCTCGTGCTGGGCCACGCCGCCCCCGACCGAGAGCAGGAGCACCGGGAGCGCGACGGCCGTCGCCAGGGCCGCGACGGCGAGGACCCGCTGGAACTGACGGTGACGGAGGGGCCGACGCCTCACGGGGCTCGCAGCTCCCCCGCGATCGGCAGGCGCATCGCGTAGAACGCCGGACCGATGCTTGCGACGAGGCCAATCGCGGTCACCTCGGCGAGGCCGCTGCCGATCACGAACGGATCGACCGCGACGAAGGTGAACCCGGCCGGTAGCCCGTTCACGAGATGGACCAGGAAGGAGTTGACCAGGAACGCGCCCGCCAGGCCCGTGGGAAGCCCCACGCAAAGGCCGAGGACCCCGAGGACCAGCGCCTCCTGCACGACCAGCCACCCGACCGCCCGTCGCGGAAAGCCGAGGGCCCGGCGCACCGCGATCTCACGGCTCCGCTCGTCGACCGAGATGCCGAGGACCGTGGTCGTGAACAACGTGGCCACGACGACCCCGACGAGCCCGATCAGCGTCCCAAAGGTCCGGTAGAGCGAGACCGCCTGTTCGACCGCCCCGAGGATATTGCCGAGGCTGAAGACGGTCAGGGTGGGGAAGGCGGTGGCGAGCCGCGCTTGGTCGTGGTCGGCCTGCGTCGGGTCGTTCAGATGGATCAGGATGAGCGACGCCTCGTCGCCCCGAGTCGAGCCCGGGCCGAGCAGCCCTTGGAGCTCCGAGAGATAGAAGAAACCGAGGGAGCTCGACGGAAACAGCCAGTACGGGCCCGAGAGCCCGACGACCCGGAACGAAGAGGCGTTGGCGTACCATCCGGCGACCTCGGCCGGCCCGGCCGCGGACTGAGGGCTGGCCCAGACACTCGCGCCGACGCTCACGTTGAGCAGTCCAGCAAGACCCTGGTCGAGCACGATCTCGTGCGTCGACGGCCCGGCGTAGCTTCCGTTGGCGTAGTGCGGGTCTCCCGGCGAACTGAATCCCGGCCCGGCATACACCGCGGGAACCTCGAGTCCGGCGTTGCGACCCGGGATCCAGCCGATCGACGCGGCTCCGGCGAGCCCCCAGCCGGGAGGGATCGACCCTCCCCGCGGCGAGGCGTTCGCGGCGGCGCGCAGTGATGCGTTGCCAAACACGAGAGGGGCGACGAGCCACGGGCTCGCCGTCGCAACGTTCGGATCGCTGCGGGGAAGCGAGGCGGCGAGCGTGTGGGCGGACTCGACCGGAGGGAACGACCCGCTCGTGATGGAGGTGTTGGCGCTCGCCGCCAACAGGTCGACGCCGCTCGCGGTCGCGAGTCGGGCCGAGCTCTGCTGGATGCCGGTCGACAGGCTCAGCAGGAGGACCACGAGGGCGGTCGCCAGCCCGATCCCGAGCGCGGTCGCCGCGGTGCGCCCGGGCCGCCGTCGGAGCCCGGTGAAGGCGTCGTGCACCCTTCCCGCCCCCGGCCGGCGTTTACGCCGCGACCTGGCGGCGCAGCTCGCCGAGGGTGAGCTCGTTGGCGGCGATCACGTCGTACTTGTGGATCGACTCTTCGCTGACCGTGCTGGCCCGCACGTTCACGTCGTCGGGCAGCCCCGGGAACCGTCGGACGACCCCGCTGAGCAGGCTCCGGAGGACATCCTCGACGAACTTGGGGTTCCGGTGGGCGTTGAGCACAACCGTCGCCTCGTCGCCCCGCTTCAAGATCGCGTAGGTCGGCGAGGACTGGCCCTCCTCGATCGCGTCGAGCACCGCATCCGCCTCGATCTCCACCTTCTCGGGGATCTCGAAGACGAGCCGGGTCCGGTTCCGCTGGTTGTGGGTGATGATCGGCAGCTCCTTGAGCGACGGGTCGGCGAGGAGCGGGAACTCCTCGACGAGCCGGGCCCGGCAGGTCGACATCGCGCACGGACAGGCGGTCATCCCCACCGCTTCGGCGCCGATCGACCGGAACAGTTGGACCCGATCGCCGTTCCGAACGGCTCGGGCTTCGGCGATCAGCAGGTAGTCCTCGTAGCTGCGACGATCGTCCGAGATCCCTCGGCTGAGGAAGTACTCCGCGCGGGAGGCGACCTCGGCGACGCGCGCGTACGGATGCCGGCGGAGCAGCTCCGCGGCGATCTCCGAGCACGCCGATTCCAAGCTCGCGACCGGCCGCGTCGCCGTCGCGTCGACGACCTCGGCGAGCAGCTCGGCGTTCCGGGAGAGGTCCGAGCCTTTCCGGTCGGAGGGAAGGTCGACGGCCACATCGAAGGAGGCGGTGAGCGTGACGACGCGGTCCGGCCGCTGTACGGCGAGCGGCTTCTTGATCCCCGTGACCCCCACGCGACGCAGGCTGAGCCGGCCGAACCTCGGGAGCTGCGCGTGGACGTCGATCACGGCGCGCCGACCCGGGCGCAAGATAAACGGCTTGCGCGCGCTCGGAGTTACGGCACACTCAGCGGGACGTTATGAGGCCGGGCGCCGTCGAAGGTCCATGAGCGCCACGAACGGAAGCGAGGCCGCGACGCCGCCCGTAGCCGCCGTCGCGCCCCCGCCCGCAGCCGCTGCCGCGCCTCCGCCCGCCTCTGCCAGCGGAGCCCCCCCGACGACGGGCCCGCACGCGGAGAGCGAGAAGAAGATCCTGGAGAACCTCAAGAAGGTCTACGACCCCGAGATCCCGATGAACATCGTCGACCTGGGTCTGATCTACGGCTTCGACTGGCACGACGACAAGCTGACGCTTCGGATGACCCTGACGGCGCCGGGCTGTCCGGTCGCTGGGATCCTCGCCGAGGAGGTCAAGGCCGCGGCGGAGAAGGTCCCCGAGGTCAAAGAAGCGACGGTCGACATGGTCTGGGAGCCCGCGTGGACCCCGGACCGGATGAGCGAGTTCGCGAAACGCCAGTTCGGCTACCTGTAGGCGCGCCCTACTCCGACCACGGCTGCGCCGCATAGGCCGAGCGTTCCGTCTCGGCTGGCGGCCGCCGACGTCGCGAGCGGACTCCGGCCGCAATCCCGATGACCGCGGCCGCCAGCAGGATCACGATCAGCAGCGGGAGGAACAGCGAGTTGCCGCCGAGCCCGCCCGCGGGGGCCGGGGGCGCGGGAAGGACGGTGAAGGTGGTCGTGGCCGTCCGCGTCACTCCGGTGCTGTCGACGACCGTCACCGTCACGGTATAGCTTCCCGGCGCGGCCCCGGCGCAGGTCGCCGTGAGGTCGTTCGGATTCAGCGTGCAGACGGCCGGGAGCCCGTTCCAATGGTAGGCCAGGTTCGGGATGCCCCCCGTGGCGTTGAGCGAGAGGACCGTGGTCGCACCCGCGGTCACGGAGCTGGGCTGAGCGAGCAGCTGGGCCTGAAGCACGGCGAAGACCCGGACCTCGACGTAGAGAGCGCGGGCTCCGAACCCGGCGCCGTCCCGGACGCTGGCCCCGATGTTGAAGAGGCCCGGACCGGAGACGACGCAGGTGAGCTGCGAGCGGTTCGTGGCGGGACAACCGAGGGGAAGTCCGGTCCAGCTCAGCGTCATCGTCCCGCTGCCCCCTTGGACGAGGGCGGTGACGTTCAGGCTCTCCCCGACCTCGATCTGAGTCCGATTCAAGCGGATGCTGACGGTCGGATCGGCCGCGATGGAGAACGAGGCCGGCCCCCCGAACGTCGAGAATCCCGCCGTGTCGTTCGCGGTGACGTAGACTCCGTAGCCGCCCGGCGAGGTGGGGACGCACCGGATGCGGCTCCCGTTGAGCGACGTGCACCCCGCCGGTAGGAACGACCAGGTGAACGAGTAGATCCCCGTCCCTCCCGACGCGCTCGCGGTGAGGATGACGGCCTGTCCGAGGTCGAACGCCTGGCCGCTGGCACTGACCGAGACCGCGGGGTCGGGGGTGACGACGATCGTCGCCGGTCCCGCGGCGCGCACGGAGCCGTTCGCGTCCCGGACGGAGACGCTCACGGAGGAGGTTCCGGTGGCGCTGGGAATGCAGGTCAACGTCGCTCGGTCAGGGGCGGGACACCCGGCGGGGAGCCCGGTCCAGGTGAACTGGTAGGGCGGAATGCCGCCGGAGTAGACCACGCTCATCGTGATCGTCTGACCCAGGTCGATCGTGCCGGCACCCGGCGCGAGGAGGAGGCCGTGCGTGTACAAAGGACCCGCAACGCTGACGATGACGTCCGGCGCAGGACCGGCCACGTCCTTCTGCGCGTCGACGCCGTAGACCGAAAAGACGTACTGCCCCGGGACCGCGGGCGCGGTCCAGGTCCAGCTCGCCGACTGGTAGCCCAGCAAGGTGCCGTTCAGGCTCCAGAGGGGTTGGTACGGCGTGACGCCACCGGCGATCGTCGTGTTCATCTGGACCGGCTGGCCCGGGGAGACCAGGGTGGGGTAGGCGCTCCCGCTCACGCTGGTGATCGGGTTCGGGTCGGTCTGGTACCGCCAGCCGTAGCTGGGGTTGACGACCGAGTAGTTCTGTGCGCCGGACCAGTGGGGGCCGTAGCCCGTGCCGCTCGCCGTGTCGAAGTAGTGCGTCGTCATGTCCCCGGGCGAGAACGTGTCGAGGCCGTTCCCGCTCGTGTAGCAGGCCCCGCTGAGCAGGTCGAACTCGTCGGACCACGGGGTCTCTTGCGTCACCACGAAATTCGTGGGATAGAGGTAGGAGAGCTCGGGCATGACGGTGTAGTCGGGGCAGGAGGAGGCCGTCTGGTTGAGGATCTCCGTCATCGGCCCGGTGTAGAATCCGTTCGAGTCGGAGATCGTGTTGAGGAAGACCCACTTCGTCCCGCCGCTGTCGGGGGGCGCCTGACAGACGATGTGCGTGGTGGACGTCGCGAGCTTAGTGAAGTCCATGCAGACGTTGCCGCCGCTCGTGAAATTCAGCTCGAGCTCGATCATGTCGCCGGCGGAATAGCTGACCGTCGAGTCGCAGACGACCGGACCGCTCCCTTGCGTGTTCGACCAGACCTCCATGAGCTCCTGAAAGCCCGAGCAACCCGGCCAATTGTCGTCGAGGGTGATCTGAAACCAGTCGCCGACGTCGGTGAGTCCGTTCAATTCGTAGGCGATCGGGTAGGGGCTGGTGACCGCCTTGATGTCCTCGATGATCTTCGTGACGCCGACCGAGTTCCCCCCGTTGATCTGCGCGACGGTCATCCCTTGCTGGGTGTAGAACTCGCCCCCCTGCAGAGGGTGGACCCCGCGGAGAGTCACGGTGCGGGACGAGCCCGGGATGCCGAGGTGCCCACGCGGGTGAAACGTCTGGGCCAACGGATGGACCACCGACCGCGCTGGGGTGGCCGCCGCGGGGGACGACGCTGGCGGGACGAACGATAGGAACAGGAGCAGGATTCCGACGACGATCAGCGCATTCCTCAGCCGGAAATGCTGCAGAGCTCCCGGTGGCGACGCCCCGCGTATGCGCACGGGCTGTTCTTTGGTCGTCGGTTCATATACCTTTTCCTCTGTTTCATGACGTGACCGCCGAAGGCCGCCCACCGAGAGCGGAAAAGGAGGGAGTCGATGGCGCGGCCGTGACCGACTGCCTGTACCTGACGGATGCGTACCTCGTCCAGTGCGACGCGACCGTCGTCGGCCTCCGCGACGGTGGCGTGATCTTGGACAGGACGGTCTGCTACCCCGAAGGGGGCGGCCAGCCTTCCGATACCGGGACCCTGACCTCGTCTGACGGAGGGGTGTGCGCGATCTCCGGCGCCAGCAAGTCTTCCGAGGGCGTCGTGCATGCAGTCGCCGGGACCGCACCTCCCGCGGTCGGGACCCCCGTTCACCTGGCCATCGACTGGCGCCGGCGGTACCAGCACATGCGGTACCACTCTTGCTTGCACCTCCTCAGCGGCGCGGTCTTCCGGAGGTTCGGGGCGGGGATCACCGGCGGCCAGATCTACGAGGACCGGGCCCGCACCGACTTCTCGATGCCCGAGTTCAACCGGGCCGTCGCCGAGGAGCTGATCGCCGAGGTCAACCGCGTGGTCGCCGAGGACCATCCCGTCCGCGTGCGCTTCCTTCCTCGGGCGGAGGCCGAGCGGGACCCGTCGCTGGTCCGCGTCGCGGCCGAACTGATGCCGGAGGTGGACCAGGTACGTCTCATCGACATCGAAGGGTACGACGTCCAAGCCGACGGCGGAACGCACGTTCGTTCGACGAAGGAGGTCGGGACCGTGCGGCTCGACCGCATCGAGAACAAGGGCGCGAAGAACAAGCGCGTGTACCTCGTCCTCGACGCGCCCCCGGACGGACCGACGGCCCGCGGGTGACCGGCTTCGATCGTCGGCGGCTCAGCACAGCTCGTCGAGAATCCTTCCTGCGACCGCCCAGGTGGGGATCGAGCCGGAAGGGACGGTAGGCGATGACGCTCCGCATCGATGGCCGAAGGGCGGAGAACCTGCAACGCTCCTGGAGGAGCGACCGAGAGCCCATCCTGGTCGTGGAGCCCGGCGCGGTCGTCGAGATCGAGGTTCCCGATTCGTCCGGCGCGCAACTCACAGAAACCTCGACCCGGGCCGACCTGGCGTCGATGGACCTGACGCGCGTCGACCCCGCCGTGGGCCCCATCGACGTGCGAGGCGCCGAGCCGGGCGACGCGCTCGTCGTCGAACTGTTGGAGATCGTACCCGGAGGTTGGGGCTGGTCCGGCATCTTTCGCGAGTTCGGGTTGATCCAGGGCCGGTTCGATCCGGATCTCGTCCTCTGGAAGCTCCGGGACGGGTGGGCCACCCCCGCCTCCGGGTTCCTGCGGGACCTCCGTCTGCCGCTTCGACCGATGTTGGGCGTCATCGCCGTGGCCCCGGCGTCGGGGGAGTACCCCATGATTCCGCCCGAACGGTTCGGCGGCAACATGGACAACCCGCTCCAGTGCGCCGGTACCCGGGTCGAACTCCCGGTACTCCGGGCCGGGGCCGGGCTATCGGTGGGCGACCCGCACGCGCTGCAGGGGAACGGCGAGGTCTGCGGGACCGGGATCGAGACGTCGGCCCGGGTGCGACTCCGGGTCGACCTGCGACCCGGTCAGGCCCCTCCGTTCCCGCGGATCGAGGGCCACGAGGAGACGCTCCCGTCGCGCGAGATCGTCAGCGCCACCGGCATCGGACCGGACCTCCACGCCGCCGCGCGCGCAGCGGTCGAGAACCTCCTGGACCGGCTCGTCGAGCTCGGTTGGAGCTACGAGGAGGGGTACCTCCTCACGAGCTTGGTCGGGGACCTCCGAATCGCCGAGATCGTCGATGAACCCAACTTCGTCGTCTCCGCCGTCTTTCCGGCAGAGCTCGCGCGGCTCCCCGAACGGAGCGCCCGGCCCGCGGGGCGGAGTTAAGAAAGGCCGCACCTCGGCGGGGTGTCCATGGGCGAGGAGTACGAGAAGGAAGTCGCCACCGAGCGACGCATGAAGGACGAGTTCATGGGCCGGCATCCCGAGTCGCCGTTCGTCGCCGAAGCCGTGGGGGGGTTCCAGGGCCTTCACTACTTCCCGGTCGACGAGCGATACCGGATCCCCGCCGCCCTCAAGCGGCTCGAGGCTCCGCGCGAGGCGTTCCTCCGCACCAACCGCGACGGCGAATCAACGATGCGATTCCTCGGCGAGCTCGAGTTCACGGTGACGAAACGTCGGCTGCACCTTCGGGTCTACCACGCCGGCGAGGGGGTCGGGCTCTCCGCCTTCGTCCCGTTCCGCGACGGTACTTCCGGACGTGAGACCTACGGGCCTGGGCGCTACCTGACGATCGAGCTCAACGAGACCGACGACTACGAGCTCGACTTCAATCGGGCGTTCAACCCGTACTGCGCGTACACCGACGCCTACGAGTGCGCCTTCCCCCCGGCCGAGAACGACCTACCGGTGCCGATCCCGGCCGGCGAGAAGGTCTGGTCGGCCGACCGCAACCCGCGGACGCCGAACACCGTGGTGATCGACATGGTGAAGAAGGCCCGCGCGCGAACGGCGGCCTCCAAAGCCGTCCAGCCCGCCCCGCCCGCCCAGGCGAAGGCCGCTCCCCGGGAGCGACCCACGAACAAGCGTCGGAAGTAGTCCCCGCCGTCCGGCGTGACTCACGCTCCGCCGTGGAGAATCATGAGGTACGTCGCGACGGCGCCGTTGATCACGAACTGAACCCCCACCGCCGCCAGCACGAGCCCCATCACACGGGTGAGGGCCATCACCCCGAGTCGGCCCATGGCCCGGAAGATCCGTTGGCCGAACGTCAGCACCACGAACGTCGAGCCGGTCGTGATCGCGACGGCGATCAGCGTAGAGGTCAGCGCGACGGGGTCGGAGCCGGCGGTCGCTGCGTAGATCATCGTGGTGGAGATCGCTCCCGGGCCCGCCAGCAAGGGGATCCCGAGCGGGACCACCGAGATCTCGTCACGGCGGGCGAGCGCCTCGTCCTGGTCCTGGGGGGTGAGCTTCGACCGAGCGAGGCGGCCCTGGAGCATCTCGTACGCGACCAAGAACAGGATGATGCCGCCGGCGATCTCGAACGCCGCGAGCGTGAAGCCGAACGCCGCGAACAGGAACCGGCCGGCGATCGCGAAGATCCCCAACGTGGCGCCCAACACGACGACGGCGCGGCGGAGCACGACCGCGCGGTCGACGTCGGTGAAGCCGTCGGTCAGGCCCACGAAGAACGGGAGCGTTCCGAACGGGTCGACGATGGCGAAGATGCTCACGGTCACCGCGAGGAAGAATCCGATCTCGTTGATCATCGCGTCGGCCGCCGCGCCCGTGGGGGCGGCACGGGTATTGACCGTTGCGAGGGCCTACTTGGAGGTCGACGGGAGAGGCGGGGATCCCCGGCGGTGGGCTCGTCGATGGTACACCACCACCGCCAGCGCGCCTCCGAAGACGGCGGCAAGCACCACACAGGGGAGGACCTCCAGCACGATGACCGTCGAGCGGACGGTGCTGAGGTCCTGGAGGTCGGCCGAGCCGAATTGGGTCGGCGGGCCGCCGCCGAGGAGACCGGAGAGGATAGCGGTCGTGTCCACGGCCCAGTACATGACGTCGTTCGGGTCGGCGGAGTGGTACGGATGCGCGGGGTCCTCGTTCGGCGCGGAGCCGACGATCCCGACCAGCCCGAGCTCGTGTCCGAACTCGTGGATCATGACGGTGCTCGTCACCGCCGCCGACCCGCCAGCGGCGGCGATCGTCGCGGGGAACACCGCGATCGAGCTCCCGAAGTACGCGAGCCCGATCACTGAGGAGTCCCCGGCGTAGCTGCCGGGGACGAACAGGTAGAACAGCGACATTTGTCCCGGTCCCGGCCACGTGGTCCGAGTGGCGGCTTCCAAGTTCCAGAGGTCGGCCGTCGTGAACGAGGTGGCCGTCGAATGGATCGTCTCCACCTCGAAGCTGATCGACATCTTGCTGAGCGTCTCGTTCATCCGCATCCACAGTAGCCCGACCGAAGCCCCCGTCGGCCCTTCGCCCGGCGGAGCGGCGATCTCCACGACGAGTCGGTCGTCGGGAAAGCCGTTCAGCAACTGGTGAGCCTCCGAGCCGACCGGCGCTAGTCGTTCTGCCTGGGGCGGGTCGAGGCCGTACCACCCGAGCACGACGCCGAAGAGGACCGGCACGAGCAACAGGCCAAGGACGTACAGGATCACGGTCCGCCGACGGAAGAGGCGGGGACGCCGGTTCGTCGATGCCATTCGCCCGGGTCTAGGCGCGCCAGCCCCCTATAGGACCCCCGCGAACCACACTCAAATTAAGTTGCAGGTCTGATAGGAGTCCGGTGGCGGACCGGCGGTACAAGGGCTATCGGATCTACGCCTACATCGCCCTGGCCCGGTTGTTCGCCGAGCTCAACCTGGACCTGCGGCAGGACGATGTGGTCCACCGCGCCGAGGCCGCGCTCGCTTCCTACTCAGGCCGGATCTCGAAAGAGGAGGTTCTGCACGCCATCCGCTCCAACTCCCACATGACCGAGAAGGTCCTTGAATTCCTGACCTCCGAGGGGTACGCCACCGTCCAGCGTGACGACCGCGGCTACGACATCCGGATCACGCCCGCCGGCGTCGACCACCTGAGGAAGTACAATCAATTCTACCGCGACCTGTACCGCTCCGAGCTCGACCAACACTACCGGTTCGTGCGACCGCCGGAGTGGATGAAGGGCTGAGCCCTGCGGCGCTTACGGCACGCCGAGGACATGAGGGACGAAGTCGTAGCTCCCGTCCGCGTTCTCGCTGATCACTTCGAGGCTGGCCCGATAGCTCCCGAGCCCCCGACGGAAGACGACCGGGTGACCGACCGCGTACTCGTACGCGTCCTCGGGTAGGGGCGCGGTCTTCGGCCGGAGCAGGATCAGTCGGACCACCGCCCCGGGAAGCTGGGGGGCGACGGCGAGAGCGTCGGTCTCCATCCGCCGAAGGTCGTCGATGCTCACCGTCTCCGGCGCGATGCGCCCGAGCACGGAAAAGCCCCGGTCCCCTCGACCGAGGGCGCGCCAGAGCGTCCCTCCGCGGCGGGTGACCACGATGTCGAAGGGCCGCGCCGCCCCGGGCGCGGAAAGCTGCACCCGGTAGCGCATCGCGCCGGGGTCCTCCCGGACGGTCGACTCGACGGTGGGGCTCGACTGAACCAGGTAGCGACCGAGCCGTTCTACCGGCGTACGTCCCTCGGGGATCTTCACGACGGGATCGGCGTCCCGCACGAGTCGGATCGAACGGTGGCGTTGTACGAAGGAGCCGAAGAACCGGTCGGTGCGGCGCAGTAGGCTCAAGGCGATGACGCCGGCGACGAGGCCGAAGAAGCTCAACACCGCGAGCAGCGGCGTCGACCCGATCGTCACCAGCGTTACGAACGCCGTGAGGACGATCCAGACGACCACGATCGACGCGGTGTACCGATACATCCGACGGACGGTTGGGGCCATCTCGGCCGCCCGGTCGGCCAGGTCGAAGATCGCCGAGATCGGGTCCTCCACTCCGGAGGGGTCCACCACGTCCGAACCTTCCCCCTCCGGTAGATAAGACCCTCCGAAAGACAGGACCGGCCCGATGATGCCGGTCGGACCATCGACCCCGGTCCCCTGGCTACAGCGGGTGAGCCCTACGACCGAGAGAACCGAACCCCGAGCGGAGCCTCGCGACCGACGAACGAACGCCCACCGGACCAGTGCCGTTGCGGCGGTACTGCTGCTGGTCGGCGCGGCGACGCTCTTCCTCGCCGCGGGGGGCCTGCCGTCGGCCTCGGCGACCCCCGCCGTCCCCCCGGGCACAGTGTGGGCGCAGCCGTCCTCGGTCGCCGGCCCCAGCGGAAGCTGGGCGTGGGGTGCGGAGGCGAACGTCTCGATCGGCGTCTCGTTCCTCGGAGCCTACAACGCCTCGCAGGCGCTGGTCGGCGGAAACCTGACGACGAGCGGGGCGTATCTGGCCGCCACCGAGAATGCCTCGCTCGGCTACGCGGTCTACGCGATCGTTAACGAGTCGAGCCCGAACGCGACTGCGCGCTACGTCACCGTCCAGGCCGCCGAGCTCCAGGTCGAGCGGCTGCACCTGGTCGCGAGCGGTGCGTTCCCGGTCGCTGGCACCTACCCCGTCGGAGCCGCCGTCCCGCTCGCTCCGCTCAACGTGAGCCTCGCCGCCTCGGTCGAGGTCCTCAGCGTCTACCTCGCCTACGTGAACTACACGGCCGGAGCGAACGGCTCGCTCGCCGTCGTCAACGAGCATGTCGCCTTCGCGCGGGCGGTGAACATCTCGCTCGACGCGGTGAACTTCCCCAATGTCACGTCGACCGTGCCGAACTCGACGACGCTCAAGTATGTCACAGGCGCGATCACCGAGCAAGCGTACGTCGCGATCGACCTCACGGCGAACTTCACGCCGGCGCTGCCCATCATCGAGGGGCCGCTGTTCGTCGGGAAGAGCTGGTGGGCGAACTCGACCGTCGCCTTCCGGGGGGTCGCGAACTCGGCGTCGCTCGTCACCGCGCACGCGGGGGGCGCCACGTACCAAGCGGCCAACTCCGGGGCGACCGCCGTCAACCTGACGACGTCGGTCCACCTCCATCTCGCGGTCACCGGTACGACCACGATCGTCTATCCGAACGGGCAGAACGAGACCGACTACGTGATCACGGTGGAGAACGGCAACGGCTCCTCCGTGTTGGTCGCGAACGGGCTCGTCGTGTTGCCCGGCCAGGACCCGACGCACAGCGCCGGCGTCACCTCGGCCGTGGCGGAGCACCCGGCGGCCGCGGCCGCGACGCCCGCGACGGCCGCCCCCACGCGCGCGGTCTATTCCCCGGTGCGCAAGATGGTCGACTCTCAGCAGACGACGCCGTCCTCGGGGAAGAGCGTGACCGCCGTGCCCCTCTCGGTGAGCAACGCGAAAGAGTCGATGCGTTCGCTCGGTGCGCCGGCTCGGCCGGTGGCGCACGCCACCGGCTCGGCGGCCCCCTTCCTCGTCGCGCTCCTGCTCGGCGGGGTGGTGGTGACGGTAGTCCTGGTACGCCGCGCACGGCGGCGCCCCCCAGCTATGGGCACGAGCGACGCGTCCAACGGCACGCTCCGCGCGAGCGTCCCCGCGGGAGCACGGTTGGGCTAGCCGAGGCGGACCGTACCGAGTGGAACGAAACGAAGGAGGTGGTCGAAAAGTGGGAAAGGGTTGAACCGAAGAGGGCTCGGCGCCCGCTTAGGGGTGCCGGGCCATCTTCAGCACTTCTTCGTGCGTGGTTTCTTTCTGGTGAGCGTTCTTCGTGTGCCACTGAACGAGGGCCACGAGCTCCTTCTGGTCCTTCGAGATGACCTCGAATCCGTCGTCACACGCTACCTTCCACCGTCCGCATCCCATGTTCGTTCCCTCCCCGATGACTCGGGCACTAACCCCAGTCGCTCAGAGGTATATGTCTCTACGGAAAGTTCCGATTTTCCTGGGCACAGCGTTCAGGGGCGACCGGTCGCGAGCTTCGCCACCGGGGCGGTGACGGCTTCAGCAGGGGGCGCGGGGCCGAACCGGGCCGTAAAGTGGCGAAGTCGCTCGGGCGCCTCGAGCATCAAGAGCCCACGGACCGTCGCACGGCGATTCCAGACGGCGATCACGGTCCGCGCCACGTGGGCCAGGTGCGAGGAGGAGTAGACCCGCCGAGGGATCGCCATCCTCACGAGGGAGAGCTCGGGCGCGGTCGGGTCGTCGTTCGCCTTCTCACCTCGGAATACTTCCCCGATCTCGACGGTACGAACCCCGCCTTCGCGGTAGAGCTCGACGACGATCGATTGCCCCGGGAACTGCTCGGGGGGAACGTGCGGTAGGAATCGGTGAGCGTCGAGGTACACTCCGTGACCCCCCGTGGGCTCGACCAGCGGGACGCCGGCGGCCGAGAGCAAGGACGCGAGGTAGCGCACCTGGCCGATCCGGTGGCGGAGATAGTCGAGGTCGGTCGCTTCCTCGAGCCCGATCGCCATCGCCTCCAGGTCTCGACGGGCGAGACCACCGTACGTCGGGAATCCCTCGAACAGGATCAACTGCTCTTTGATCCGGTTCGCGAGCTCGACGTCCCGGGTGACGACGAACCCTCCGATGTTGACCAGCCCGTCCTTCTTCGCCGACATCGTCGCTCCGTCGACGAGGTCGAAGACCGTCCGTCCGATCTCCCGGATCGAGCGGTCCGCGAACTCCGCTTCGCGTTCGCGCACGAAGTAGGCGTTCTCCGCCCACCGGCACATGTCCAGATAGACCGGTACGCCGTGCCGGTGGCTCACGGCCGCGACCTCCCGGAGGTTCGCGACCGAGACCGGCTGACCTCCTCCGGTGTTGTTCGTGATGGTCACCATCACGAGCGGCACCCGACGGGCTCCCTCGGCGGCGAGGAGGGTCTCGAGACGGGCGACGTCCACGTTCCCCTTGAACGGGTGGAGGCTCGTCGGGTCGTACGCTTCGCGGATGGCGAGGTCCATCGGACGCCCCCCGGCGTGGACCACGTGGGCGCGCGTCGTGTCGAAGTGCATGTTGTTCGGGACGATCTGCCCGGGGTGCACGAGCTGGGAAAGCAGGAGGTGCTCAGCGGCCCGCCCCTGGTGGGCCGGGATGACGTGGGAGAAGCCGGTCAGGTCGCGGACGACGCGCTCGAAGTGAGCGAAGTTCCGGCTGCCCGCGTAGCTCTCGTCGCCGACCATGAGCCCGCCCCACTGCCGGTCGCTCATCGCCGAGGTGCCGGAGTCGGTCAGGAGGTCGATCGTCACCTCGTCCGAGGTGAGATTGAAGAGATTGTAGCCGGCCCGCTCTAGCGCGGCCTCGCGACCGGGCCGGTCCAGCAGCGGGAGCCGTTCGACGACCTTGACCTTGTACGGCTCCATCGGACCCTCCGGGGGAGCCGTTGGAGAACTCATTCGGCCTCCGAGCCGACCCGGCGTATTTAGACCTCGGCCCGCCGTAAGTCCGGCGCGGAGACCCTCCGGGGAGTACAAATTAGCGCGGAGGCTCCAAATACCCTACCCGTACAAGCACGTATTAATACGTATGACAGCGACGCACCGTCCGCTCTGGACGGTCGCGGCGATCGCGACCGTCGCCCTCATCGCCTTCGGCGGGCTCCTCGGAGCCCACCCTGCCGCGCAGCCGTCGTCCGCCGCACGGAGCGCCGCTCCGTTCACGGCGATGACGACCTCTGCGACACCCGCGAGCGCCACCTGGACCCATCTCCCGTCCGTCAACGGCGCGGTCCCGCCGCTCCGCACCGGCGCGATGGCCGCCTACGACGGCTGGGACGGGTACTACGTCCTCTTTGGGGGCTGCAGTCGGATCTGCCCGATGGGGGACACCTGGATCTACCTCCACGGCGCGTGGACGAACCTCACCGCGAACCTCACCACCGCGCCGGCGCCGCGGTCCGGGGCGTCGATGGTCTACGACCCGTCGAACCTCGGCGTGGTCCTCTTCGGTGGAAAGACCGCGAGCGGGGTCACGGCCGACACGTGGGTGTACCGTACCGGTCAGTGGCATCAGCTTGCGACGGCGAACTCCTTCGCTCCTTCCGCTCGGTACGGCGCCTCCTTTGCGGCCGACCTCCGCGACCGTCAGGACGTCCTCTTCGGCGGGACCGACACGAACGGCACCGTCCTCAGCGACACGTGGATCCTCTCGAACGGGGCCTGGCAGCCGCTCCCGACCGGAAGCTCGCCGGCTCCTCCTGCGCGGACCGGTGCGATGGCCGTCTTCTACCCCCAGCCCCGGTACGTCCTCCTCTTCGGAGGGCAGAACTCCGCGGGAGCCGCGCTCGCGGACTCGTGGACGTTCTACGCTGGATCTTGGCAGGCGCTCACTTCGGCGAGTAGTTCGCAGCCGGCCGGTCGCGTCGCGGCCACCCTCGACTTCGACCCGTTCTACGGAGCGCTCATGCTCGTGGGGGGCGCCGCGAACGGGACGGTCATGAGCGACACGTGGTTGTTCAACGAAGGGGTCTGGGAGAACCTCACTTCGGTCATCGGTCGGTCGCCGACCCCGCGCAGCGGCGCGGCCGGCGCCTACGACCTCGTGGACGGCTACACGCTCCTCTTCGGCGGTTCCGCGGGCAAGTCCCTTGCCTCCGCGAGCTGGATCTTCGTCCACCCGCTCGCGGCGCAGGTCGCCGCGACCCCCACCACCGTGGCCCCCGGCGCGACCGTGACCTTCGGGGCGTACGCGCAGGGCGGGATCATGCCGTACCGGTTCATCTGGCACTTTGGCGACCAGAGCGCTCCGAGCAACGCCTCGTCGACCACGCACGCCTACGCCACGGCCGGATCGTACAGGGCTCAACTGACGGCCTACGATGCCCGGAACGCGCAGGTGATCACGTACACCTCCATCGTCGTCACCTACCCGCCCCTCGTCCTGCAACTGACCGCAGTTCCGACGCCGATCGTGGCGACGGAGAACGCGACGTTCGTCGCCACCAGCTTTGGGGGCACCGGGAGTCTCGTCTTCGCTTGGACCGGTCTGCCGGCCACGTGCGGGGCCCCGACGACCTCGAACGTCTCCTGCCGGTTCACCGTCCCCGGGAGCTACCTAGTGAGCGTCACCGCGAGCGACGTGCACGGCGATGCCGCGTCCGCCTCGACCCACCTGCTGGTCACCGCCCTGACGACCGCGTCGCTCACGGCCGTCCCGCCGAGTGCCGCGGTGGCCACGTTCGACCGGTTCGGCTGGGTACTGGTCCCGCCGCTCGCCGGTGCCACGATCATGGCGGCGCTCTCCGCCTGGGTCACCTACATCGCGTGGAAGCGGGCGAAACTGCACCCGTCCGGCCCGCAGCTCCTCTGCTACATGCCGGCCGAGTGGAAGGAGACTCCGGACGACTTCCAGCCGCCCCCGGCGTAACGGAAAGGTCGGTCTCGCGAACTCACTTCGCGACCGTACCTTTCGCGCGGGCAGAGTTAAATCGCCGACCTCGGTGGGCTCGCCCATGGCGGCGATGCGGTCGGCAGAAGCGACGTGGCAGCGTGACCTCTTGCACGGCGAGGGGCGGGTCAAGCCCAGCGGCGGCTCGTGGCCCGAAGTGGGGATCAGCTGGTCCGCGAGGACGGAACAGCTCGGCGGCCGCACGAGCCCGGAAGAGCTGCTCGCCGCCGCTCACGGCAGCTGTTTTTCCATGGCGCTCTCAAATACCCTCGCCAAGATGCAGCTTCCTCCGACCGAGATCGCGGTCAAGGCCGTGGCGACGTTCGACAAGGTCGGCGACGGGTGGAAGGTCACGACGATGGACCTGCACGTGGAGGGGAGCGTCCCCGGCGCGACCGCCGCCCAGTTCGAGGAGGCTGCGAAGGGCGCCGGCTCGGGCTGCCCCATCTCGAAGGCTCTCGCTGGCAACGTCGATATCCGCGTTCACGCAAAGCTACGAGGCGCCTAGCTTCCCTGGTTCGCCCCCGGGTGATTCGGGCGCCTTGAGGCGTCTCCCGCCTCGGTGGGCCCGGGTCAGGAGAGGGTTCCAGCCGGCGGCTACTGGGGTCGAGGGGCTACCGGCTCCATGATCCGAACGACCGTCCTACGCAAGGCCCCGCCCCGTCGATAGACCAGGTCGACGGCGCCGCCGAGCGGAAGTTCGGAGAGCCGCCGCAGCAGGTCCCTCACGGTCGCCGAGCCTTGACCGCCGACCGACAGGATCCGGTCTCCGGGCCGGAGCCCAGCTTGCTCGGCCGGACTACCGGGAACGACGCTTGCCAGGTCGATCCCCGGCTCGGCCCCCGGAACCGGGGGCGCCATCCCCATGATCCCGAGCCAAGGGCGTACGACCCGGCCTTGGGTGACGAGCTGGTCGGCGATGCGCCGCACCGTGTTGATCGGCACCGCGAAGCCGACGCCCTGCGCGAACGGGGCCACGGCGCTGGTGATCCCGATGACGCGACCACGGAGGTCGGCGAGGGGTCCACCGCTGTTCCCCGGGTTGATCGCCGCGTCCGTCTGCAAGAGCCCCTCGAAGACGAAGTCGGCCCCCGGCAGCGGGCGGCCGAGCGCGCTGATGACCCCGACCGACGCGGTCGGTCCTCCGGGGAGGCCGAGGGAGTTGCCGACCGCCAGCGCGAACTGGCCGACCTTGAGCTGGTCGGAGTCACCGAACTCGACGGCCGGCGTGTCGCTCCGGCCGATCCGAAGTACGGCGAGGTCCGTGAGCGGGTCCTCGCCCAGCCGTTCTCCGGCGACCTCCACTCCCGAGGGGAGCTGGACGCGGACGATCGGGGCACCCCGCACGACGTGGTCGTTCGTGACGACGAGCCCCCGCGCGTCGATCACCACTCCACTCCCCGAACCTTCGGGCACTCCGCCCCTCATTCCGCGTTGAGGTGCGACCGCTTCGCGCGTGACGCGAACGACGCTCCGGCTCAGTCGGGCGACGGATTCCGTAAGTTGCGCTTCGACGGCCTCCAGCGACATCGATCCTTTCCTTCCCCGAAGGCCCACCGACGACCGTGTGCCGACGAGACACGGTCGAAGAACGGGAGGGGCATATTGACCGGTCGCACCGAGCCCCGGTCACAATCGCCCTCCGACGACGCTCAGCTGCTCCCCAGTCGGCGCTGCCCAGTACGCGGAGTCGCTCGGGCTCCCTTGCCCCGCGGCGCGCGAACGCCTCGACTCGCGCTCTCGTCGGGCGTCTCGCTCTCCTCAGCCTCCGGAGTTCCGGAGGACTCCGCGAACAGCCGTGTCACCACCGCTTCCTCCGGTCCGGCGCCAAGGATTACACCGACCTCTTCCGGTGTGAGCTGGAGCTCTCGAACGACACTGGCGGCCAGCGCGGTGCGCGCGTCGGACCGGCGGCGGCCCCCGCCCTCCCGAGCGAGCGCCTCGAGGAAGGGGAGATAGATCTCAGTGGCCTTGCGGCGGGAGACGTGGAAACGGGCCCCCGACTTGCCCGCGGCCGACTGCCGGAGCTGCCGCGTGAAACGGGTGCGACCCATCAACGAGAGGAACGAGGGAAAGCCCACGGTGGTCTCCCGGGGCGTCCGACCGTCGGCGGCGTACAGCGCGGCCCCGCCCGTGAAGATCTCCGACGCAAAGCTCCAGAGGCCCCAGACGCGGTGACGCCTCGCACGCGCCAAGGCAAGCTCCGCGCGCCCCAAACTCGTGACCCCGTCCGCCAAGGCCCGGGGGCTCGAGGCGAACCGGATCAGGTTCTCCTCGAACCACGGGAACAGATCATCGGGGGTCGTGTCGGAACGGTCCCGGACCTCGACATTTCGGTAGAAGCGAGGCTCCCGGAACACCTCTCCGACGAACCTCCAGACGTCCCCGGTGAGGTCCCGACTCGCCAGGAACGCCGCTGCGTGGTCGGGGGGCAGGGCCGCCACGACCTCGAGGTCGTTCAGTGCGCCCCGGACGTCCCCGAAACTCCGCCGGACGATCCCGTCCAACGCCTCCGGTGAGACGAGGTAGGACTCGTGCAGGATGGTCGACCGCAGCAGGCCCTTGACCTCGGCCGGTTCGAGTGCGCGGAACCGGATGAGGGTGAGCAGCGCCTTCAGTCCCGGGGCGTTCCGCAGCAAGGGGTCGGAGTCGTTGACGATGAGCAGCACCGGCTGCCGCGTGTCGCGCACAAGTCGGGCGATCGCTCCGAGTCCCCCGCGGTCCGAGTAATCGGGGGGGCGGGCGTCCGACTTCCAGTCGGCCAAGTCGCGTTGCGCGGGCGCTAGCTTGCTCCATGCCGCGCGGCCACCGGAGGCGGGGAGGTCGGACCATTCCGTGAACGCCTTCGGCGCCCCCGAGGCGCCCAATCCCCAGGCACGATTCACCGCGTCGATTGTGACATAGCGGCTCCGGAGAAAGTCGCGGAGGGTGACGGGCGCCGCCCGATCGGTTCTGACCTCGAGTGCGCGACCGCTCAGGCTGTCCGCCTCATCGAGGACGATCAAGGTCCTTCCGCCTTCCGCGGGACGCCGGAAGACCCCGTCGTCGCCGAGCGTGGCGGTCAGGGAGGCCCGGCCGGCGACCTGTTCGATCGCGTGCTGATTCCTCGCGTCCGACGCGTTCATCTCGACGACGGTCCAGCCGTAATCGCGGGCAAGCGCCAAGGCGGCTGTCGTCTTTCCCACGCCGGGCGGCCCTTCGAGGAGGGCGGCGCGAAAACGGGGTGGGGTCGATCCGGTGCTCCACCGGTCCGCCCACTCCCGGAGCTTCGCAAGGGGCTCACGATTGCCGGCGATGCCGCTGAGTCGATCCGGGCGAGCCCGCTCGACGAGGGGACGACGATCGGCGGACACGCTCTCGGGCGGGGGCATCGAGCGGACGAAGCGCGCGCGCTTATCACCCCGGCACGTCCGGCCCGCCGACGGGCGGGGTCGAGCCGGTACCTCTCTATGGAATCACGAATCCGAACGCCGAACTCGGAGTACCCCAGGCTTCCCCCGAGCGTGGTTCTGCGCCGAGAGCAGGTACGCGAGCCAACCCATCCACTCTCGGATCGGCTCGGAACCGCCGCCGGGCCGCGGAGCAGGTGGGAATGAGGTTCCGTAGCCTGCTGAGCGGATTCCCTCCGCTCTCCGAGGTGGGCCTCGATGTAGGGGCGATGCGTGCACAGCGGCCCCCCGGCGCTGACGCGCTAACGGCCGGTCTCCTCCAAAGGGCCCTCGACCTCGGGATCAACCTCATTGACCTCTCGTCTGGCCCCGACCCGGCGGGCAATCGGGAGCTGACCGTTCGGGCTCTGTCGGATCGGTTCAGCGACGCCATCACACTAGTCGTGCCCCCCGACTTCGGCCTAGCCCGACCGTCGGCCACAGCAGCACGTCGGCCCGAGGTTCCCGCCGTGCGTTCCGCATCATTGGCCGGCTCGCCGTCCGCCGTAAGAGAGGCCGGCACGGTGGTGCTGATCCCTTCGCGAGGAAACCCTCCGGACTCTTCGGCCCCACACCGAGAGCGGTCGGCTCGAACGGAGCGGTTGGACCTCGAGGCGCCAGGCCCCTGGGGGCTCGAGTTGCCGAGTGGCCCTCCATCGCCCCCGGCGCTAGCCGAAGCGGCGCGTCGGGGAGCCATCCTGGTCCGCTTCGAGGCGAACTTGATCGACCTCGCGAGCTGGAGGGCCGTCGAATCGGCCTCCCACGAGAAAGCCCTGCCTCGAGTGATCTCGAATCCCCACGCCGACGGCCGGCTCGACGGAAGCCTGCTCGAGGAAGGCGGACTCGCTCGCCTCGATCCTCACGGGCCGCCGGACTGGAAGGTGCTGAGGGAGCGCTTGCTCCCGGTGACCAACCTAGGGTTCTTGACCGCGGGCCATCGCCGACCTCTGGCCGTTGCGGCGGTGCAAGCCCTGCTCGAGTCTCCGAACGTCGCCTCCGTGGTCGTGGCCCCGCGCGCTGTCGAAACGCTCGAGCTCCTGGCAACACCCGAATCGTGGGTTCCGTTCGACGAGGAGGAGCGAACCCAGCTCCTCCGCTGGTTCGCCGGGTGAACCTTGGGCCGGGGGTGCCGGCGGATACATTGGCTACAACCGACTATAGTGAGGTACGTAGTCAACTATATTCTATACCCAGCTACTATATACGAACCTTCCCAGTCGTCCGAACGTCGCCGACCCCGGGTCGGTCAGGAAGCTATGAGCAGCGCAAACGCAAACCCACCGAACGCCGGTGCTCCGTCGGGAACGCCCCCGGGAGACACCATCGTCCGCAAGAAGTCGCGCAAGGGGCCGATCATCGCCGTCGTCGTGATCGTGATCATCGTCATCGTCCTCGGTGGCGCGTACGCCGC
The DNA here is from genome assembly GCA_022750195.1 of Thermoplasmata archaeon. Lineage (GTDB taxonomy): Archaea > Thermoplasmatota > Thermoplasmata > Lutacidiplasmatales > UBA184 > Lutacidiplasma. The sequence continues at coordinate 755,331 of JAKIWE010000001.1, forward strand.
CGGGTGGCTGACCCCCAAGACCTCGAAGCAGTCTCTCACAGGCGCTGGGTCGACCTTCGTCTTCCCCCTGATGAGCCAGTGGGAGAGCTCCTACACCACGGCGAACGTGAACTACCAGTCAGTCGGCAGCGGGGCCGGCATCCAGCAGATCACCGCCAAGACCGTCGACTTCGGGGCGACCGACGCTCCCCTGAGCGGGACCCAGAAGGCCGCGGCCCCCGGTATCCTGCAGTTCCCTGAGTCGGCCGGCGCGGTGGCCATCATCTACAACATCCCCGGTGTCACGGCGACGGTGCAGTTCACCGGACCCGTGCTCGCCGCTATCTATCTCGGGAAGATCACCCACTGGAACGACCCGGCGATCCAATCGATCCAGGCTTCGGGCGTGACCTTGCCGAGCCAGCCGATCGCTGTCGTGCACCGGTCGGACGGCAGCGGCACGTCGTTCGTCTTCACCTCGTATCTTTCGGCAGAGAACACGAGCTGGGCGTCGCAGGTCGGTCACGGGACCTCCGTGAACTGGCCCGTCGGCACTGGAGCGAAGGGCAGCTCGGCGGTCACCTCCACCGTCCAGACCACGATGGGGGGGATCGGGTACGTCGACCTCGAGTACGCGCTCGTCAACCACGTGACCTACGGGACGGTCGAGAACCCGAGCAGTGCGTTCATCACCCCGACGATCGCGTCGGCGGCCTCGGCGATCGCGGACACGAAGTCCACGTTCCCGAACGGTGCCGGGGACTGGAGCAACGTGACGATCTTGAACTCGCCGGGTGCCGGCGACTACCCGATCACCACGCTGACCTACCTCGTGTTCTACCAGGACCCGGGCGTGGCGTTCGGCTCGTCGTACTCGCACGACAAGGCGGCGGCATTGTTCGCGTTCCTCGCGTGGACCCTCACGACCGGCCAGACCTACTCTCAGGCCCTCTACTACGTCCCGCTCCCGCTGAACATCGTGGCGATCGACACCGCGACCCTGGCCACGATGACGTTCAACGGCGGGGCGATCTGAACCCCCTGACGTAGGTACGGTCGTGCGAGGTGACGAACCTTTTCTCCGGCGGGAGGCCCCCGCGCCGCGGGGGCCGCCCCACCCATATCGGTGACCGTATCTTCTCTAGTTTCGTCGCCGTCGTCGGGCTCGGCGTCCTCGCCCTGGTCGGGGTCTTCGTTCTCGTCCTCCTCAACGGAGCGCGGCCCAGCCTCCTCCAGTTCGGCGGATCGTACTTCGTAACTGCGACCTGGGACCCGCCGCACCAAATTTTCGGGGTCGCCTTCGCCATCGAAGGCACCCTCGTCACCTCCGCCGTCGCGCTCCTGATCGCCATCCCGTTAAGCCTAGGGGCCGCGATCTTTCTCTCCGAGCACGCGCCCGGCTGGCTGCGGGACCCGATCGGCTACGTGATCGAGCTGCTCGCGGCCGTGCCTTCGGTCGTCTACGGATTTTGGGGCTTCGCCGTCCTCGTCCCCGTCATGCGTTCGAGCATCGAGCCGGGCCTTCGAAGCGTCTTCGGTTGGACCCAGTTGTTCAACCCGTCGTCCGCCGGTCACGGGGACGTGTTCACCGCGAGCGTCGTGCTGGCGATCATGGTCATTCCGACGATCTCCGCCATCTCCCGCGAATCCCTCGCCGCGGTCCCGCGCGAGCAGCGCGAGGCCGCTCTCAGCCTGGGCGCGACCAAGTGGGAGACGACCCGCCTCGCCGTTCTGAAGTACGCTCGCACGGGGATCATCGGCGGGGTCATCCTCGGGCTGGGGCGAGCCATCGGCGAAACGATGGCGGTCACGATGACGATCGGCAACCGTGACGCGATCTTCACCTCCCTCCTCGCCCAGGGCCAGACCCTCGCCTCCCTGATCGCCAACGAGTTCACGGAGGCGACCGGAACCCTCTACCCGAGCGCCCTGATCGAGGCCGGCCTCGTCCTTCTGCTCATCACGCTGGCCGTCAATGTCGTGGCACGACTGCTCGTCTGGCGCGTCACCCGCTCGGGCGCCGTGGCGGGGGGTGCCTGATGGCGTCGCCGCGAATCCGGAACCTGGTGAACTGGATCTTCGCTGGCCTTTCCCTTGCGTGCGTCGGGGTCGTCCTGATCCCGCTGGTCAGCATCCTGTACACGGCGTTGGTGAACGGAGGGGGCGTGATCAGCGTCCACTTCCTCACCGCGGGACTCCCGCCCGGGTTGTGCCAACGGAGCTCCGGCGCCTCGTGCCCGATCGGCGGGATCGGCCCCTTGATCGGAGGAACGCTGGTCCTTGTGGCCCTCGCCTCGGCGATGGCCGTCCCCCTCGGGATCTTGGTGGGCATCTTCACGAGCGAGTACGGCGGGTACGGCGTCGGCAAGGCCGTCAGCTTCTTCACCGACGTGATGACCGGCCTACCGTCGATCGTTGTGGGGGTCTTCGTGTACGGCCTGTTCGTCCTCTACTATCCGACCATCGTCTTCAGCGCCATCACGGGATCGATCGCGTTGGCGATCATCATGGTCCCCATCGTCGCCCGGACGAGCGAGGAGTCGCTCCGGGCGGTCCCGCACGCGATCCGGGAGGCGACGCTGGGCCTGGGGATCCCGAAGTACCGCGGGATCCTCCGGGTCGTCCTGCCTTCGGCGCTCCCCGCCGTACTGACCGGGGCCTTGCTCGCTGTGATGCGCGCCGGCGGGGAGGCGGCCCCGCTGCTGCTCACGGCGTTCGGGAACCGATTCGGCTTCGTCGGGTTCGGCCAGCCGGTGGGCGCCATTCCCCCGATCATCTTCGAGTACGGTCAAGCCGGTCCCGGCAGCAATTGGCAAGCGGACGCCTGGGGTGGGGCGCTAATCCTCATCGTGCTTATGCTCGGAATCTCGGTCCTCGCGCGTCTCGTCCTTCGGAACCGGTTCCGCGCCTTCGCGGGGGGATGAAGAGCCCTGCCGCCCAAGCTCGAGACGGACCACCTCAGTGCCTTCTACGCGAAGAAGGAGGCGATCCACGACGTCACCATCGCCTTCCCGCCGAACACGGTCACGGCCATCATCGGCCCGTCCGGGTGCGGCAAGTCGACCCTCATCCGGTGCTTGAACCGGATGCACGAGGTGACGCCGAAGGCGACCACCACCGGGGAGATCCGGCTCGACGGGGAGGAGATCCACGCCCTCGATCCGGTCGCGGTCCGTCGACGGATCGGGATGGTCTTCCAGAAGGCGAACCCGTTTCCGACGATGTCGGTCTACCAGAACGTCTCCGCCGGCCTTCGGCTCAACGGGGTGCGCGACCGGGCCGAGCTCGACGAGGCGGTCGTTCGGAGCCTGAAGCAGGCGGCGCTGTGGGAGGAGGTCAAGGACAATCTGGACGGGCCGGGGATCCGGCTCTCCGGAGGGCAGCAACAACGGCTGTGCATCGCCCGGGCGCTTGCCGTCCAGCCGGAGGTCATCCTCATGGACGAGCCGTGCAGTGCGCTCGACCCGATCGCCACGGCGAAGATCGAGGACCTGATCTTCGACCTGAAGCAGAGCTACACGGTGGTCATCGTGACGCACAACATGCAGCAGGCCGCGCGGGTCGCCGAATGGACGGCCTTCATGTACCTCGGCAAGCTCATCGAATTCGACAACACGAAGAAGATGTTCGAGTCGCCGACGGAGAAATTGACGGAGGGGTACATCACGGGGAGGTTCGGGTAGTGTCGCCCGCGACCGAGCGGAAGGCTCTCTCCGAGGGGCTCGACAAGCTTCGGGAGAACATGACCACGCTCGCCGAGCTCGCCCAGCTCGCCATCCGCAAGGCCACCGACGTGCTCGAGCACGACGGCGACTCTGACTCGTCGGCCGTCTTCACTCTCGACCAGGAGATCTTCGGCCTCCGCGAGGAGACCGTAAAGTCGTGCGTCGACCTGATCGCCTTGCACGCTCCCGTCGCCCGTGACCTGCGGCGCATCACCACGTCGCTCGAGATCACCACGGACCTCGACCGGATCGGACGTTACTCCCGAGACATCGTCGAGTCGGCGACGCGCATCCACGAGGCCGCCAAGGACGGCCTCCCGCAACTCCCGAAGGTGCACCGGATGAGCGAGCTCACGATCCAGATGGTCGACACGGCGATCCGGGCGTTCGTCGAGGGGGATGCGGAGTCCGTCCGGAACATCATCCAGGCCGACGACGCGGTGGACTCGCTCCACGACCAGGTGTTCCTCGACGTGGTAGACCAGATGGCGGACCGATCTCTCTCCCCGACGGTCGGCGCCCAGTACATCCTGATCAACCGCTACCTCGAGCGGATCTCCGACCACGCCGTCAACATCGGCCAGCACGTGATCTACATGGTCACGGGGCGCCGCCCGTGGCGCCCACTTTCGCAGAAGCGAGAGAACTGAGCCGCGCGGCGGCGCCCGTCGGTGGTTCTAGCTTTCGAACTCGAAGTAGATCTTCACCGTCGCGTGGTAGCTGGAGATCTTCTGCCCGGCGATCTGCCCCTCAAGCTCCGTCACCCGGAACCACTTCAGGTTCCGGACGGTCTTGGCGGCCGTCGTCACCGCGTTCTCCGCCGCTTTCGCAAAGCTCTGCTCGGACGTACCCACGACCTCGGTCACTTTCTGAACCATGGTGTCGCCTCAGGCCGACGGTAACCTCTCCTCTCAAAAAGGCCTGCGGCCCCCGGGATAGGTCGTCCCTCTCGTCCTGCCCACGGGACGTGAATCTGGCTGCTCCAGGAGAAACGGCTCCTCACTGCGGTCACCGGTCCCATTCGTTGGAGGCCGTGTCGGGGCGTCGTCCGGTTGTCTACCCCCGGCAGGTCCAATCCGGGCCAACGTATCGAGACGACAACCGTCGTGGGAGACAGAAGATCCCCGACCCCCACCTACGGTTGTCCGATGGGAGGGTCCGCGCCCGAACGCCCCAGTGCCTTCGCCCCACGTCGACGAAGATCCAACGCAAGGTCGGCGACACCGTCCCTCGACGCGGTCTGGATGAGGTACTCCCAATCTAGGTCGCGTGCGGATCGGCTTACCGCGAGCATCGCCTCCGCCAACGCTTCGGGTCGGGCCCAATGACGCGCCTCAATGAGTCGCTTCACCACGATGTCCTCGAGCGCGGCCAGGCGGACTCGTCCGTAGCGAGTGGTCACTACCTGCGAGAGCTGTCGGGATCCGCTATCGTACTTGCCGACGATCTGTACGGACGGGTCAAGGTCGGGGCTGATCCAGTACATTCCCTTCGACGCAAAACCCCACAGTTGGAGAACGTGGACCACCCGCCCTCGATCCTCGGCTACAAGGTCCACATCAGCCGAAACATAATCCCCGGTAGTATAGATCTCAAGGGCCGAGCCGCCAACGATGGTCAGCCCTTCGGTCCCCAGACCGGTCTCCGTGGCGAGCATCGCCGTGAAGGCTAGAATCCGACGATACTTCGGCCGCTCGAGCCGGACGGCAGAGCGAAACTCCTCAGCGTCCACGGCCGGCCCAGTCCAGTCGCGCCGAGGTTCGGAGACCTCTTCGGCTCAGTTCAGTATCCTTCGACGCTAGGCGCCCCATCTCCCGAATCGCCTTCCGCGCTGAGGATGACGGTTTCCAGCCCTTCGGACGTAGATAGGTGGCATCGGTGGGGATCGACGCGAGCATCGCGCGCAGCTGACTGCGGGTCTCCGCATTCCAACCGGCGCGCGCCCGGTCCCACTCCTCATCCCAGCGGATTCTGACCCGTTTCCGGAGCAGCGCTCGGACGTCGCTGTCCACCATACGAAACCCGTTGCTCGAGCTCCTAAGCAACCCGGTGGCGATGCCCTTGCGTAGCTCGGGGTAGACTTTCTCTCGCGGGAGTCCGGCGATCACGGCGACCCGGTACCCCGTTAGCGGCTCGTCCGCGTTCGCGAGCACGGCCATCGTCAGCAATCGCGTCCGACTGCCGAACAATGAGAGGAGGGAAGGGTCAACGGCGGTCTTCATCAAACCCCTGTACTCGCTCAGGCCCCATAATAGTGCCCTAATAGGCAACTATCGGTCCGGCGTCGACAAGGGCAGTCCTTTCGGAGCCGAGTGGCCGCCGGCGAACGGGTCGAGCGTGGGGTGCCTGAAATTCGACGATCTTGTGGAGGGGCTGTTCCGACCGGGTGGATGGACCCGCGCCCTCAGGACACCGGACGCCCTCCGCCTGACGGTCACGGCGCCGTTAATCGGGGTCGAATCGCCCTAAGTCCCGATCTGGGATTTTGGTCAACCGTTTGAGCGCACCTCAGGCGCACGACTTCAGCCATCGACTTGCAATCGGTCCGGGGGGGGAGGGCTTTAGGAGGGGGTGGCCATCTCCCGCGGAATGGTCCCTCGCGCGTGGGCCGGGGTCCGGGCGCGGTACTCGCGCGTAACTCGTGCTGTCGCGCGAATCCTCGCCCAAGGCGAGCTTTCCTGATGGGGCTGTTCGACGACCCCACCACCGACATCGTCCTGGTGATCGTCGTCCTTGCGGTGCTGATTTTCTTCCTCAAGGGTTTGTTCCTGATCACAGAGAATCAGGTCGGCATCCTTACGCGGAAGATGACCGGGCGCAAGATGCCGCCCGGACAGGTGATCGCCCGTCACGGACAGATCGGCGTGCAGGCAGCGACCCTGATGCCGGGACTCTACTGGCGGTTCCCGATCATCTGGACCATCCGCAAGTCCGGGGTGCTCGAGGTCGGCGAGCTCAACATCGCGACCGTGGAATCGATCGACGGCCACCCGCTCCCCAAGGGCCGCCTGCTCGGCGATGAGGTCGAGTGCAACCAGTTCCAGGACGCGGAGCGGTTCCTCGATGGGGGTGGGTTCAAGGGACCGCAGGTGGGGATCCTGCGCCCCGGAAAGTACCGGATCAACACGATCGCGTTTGCCGTGAAGATGTGGACCGCCGCCCAGATCAACGCCGGGAGCGTTGGGGTGATCACCGCGCAGGACGGCCAACCCTTGCCTCCCAAGCTCCTGGTCGCCCCGGCGCCGGTGCCGACCCCCTCCCCCCAACATCCGCACGCCCGCCCCCACAACTACTACCAGGACGGACAGGCGTTCCTCGACTGCGGAGGGTTCCGAGGAACGCAGCTCGATACTCTCCAGCCGGGTCGCTACTACATCAATCCGCTCCTGTTCAACGTGGACATCACCAGCGTCTACGAGGTCCCGCCCGGATTCGTCGCCGTCCTCCGGTCCAACATCGGCGAGGAACTGGACCGGACCGACACCAAGCCGACCCCGGTGACCGACCGGCCGGACTTCGACCAGACGGTCCACAGCGCCATCGAGACGTTGCTCACTCCGGACCGAAATCGTCGCGGCATCTGGCAATCCCCAGTGGCCCCTGGAAAGTACAACCTCAATCCGGTCGGCTTCACGGCGTATCTCGTCCCGACGAGCGCGATCATGGTCGACTGGGCGAGCTCGGACCGCCCGAACGCGCCGGAGATGTCCCGGCCGTCGACGACCCCGACGAGGGACACCTCCTCCTACCCGTACTTGACCGACCAGACGGCCAAAGGGGTCTCCTTCTTCCAGTTCTCCCAGCTCAAGGTCACCAGCAAGGACGGCTTTCAGCTCGAGGTCGACGTCCGGATGGTCATCCGGATCCTCCCGGAGAACGCGGCGTTCATCATCGCGCGCTTCGGCTCGGTGTTCAACCTGATCCAGCAGATTGTGCACCCGCTCATCGATTCGTCGTTCCGCAACAACGCGGGCGAGAAGAAAGCGCTCGAGTTCGTTCAGAGCCGCTCGCAGCTCCAGCAGGAGGCCCTCGAGAAGGCCCGCACCGAGTTCGCGAAGTACATGGTCGAGGCGCAGAACCTCCTAATCTCCTACATCGCGGTCGACGCGTCGCTGCTCGCGACCCAGACGCAGAAGGAGATCGCCCAGCAGCAGCAGGCTCAGTACCAACAGCAGGCGCTCGCCGAAGAGCAGCGGATCGCTGTGCAGGAGAAGACCGCCCGCGCGAACCTCCAGCCGCAGGTGGTGACCGCGGTGCTGCAGGTCGAGATCAACGAGAACGAGGCGAGGGCCCTGGTGAAACAGGCCGAGGGGATCCGGGACTCCACTCGGATCAAGGCCGACGGCGACGCGGCCGCGGTCCGCACCGTGGGCCAAGCCCAGGCCGACGCCTACAACGCTCAGGCCCTAGTAATCGGCGCCGACCGCGTCGCGCTCGTGCGGGTGATGGAGCAGGTCAGCTCCGGGAACGTTCGCATCACACCCGACACTCTGGTGACCGCCGGGGCGGACTCCGGTAGCCCCAACACGCTCTTCGCCGCCTACCTTGCCACTCTGCTCTCGCGATCGGGAAGTAGCTCGGACAGCGGAGCACGGGACTCTTCGACCGCTGCGGCACCCTCGGCGCCTCCTAAGAAAGGAACCGACCGATCGACGTAGCGACTAGATTCTTCAATGGATCCCCGCTCATCCGGCCCCGTCCCGAAAGTTCGACCAATCTCCCGCCGGGCGACGAGGAGGGAGAGCCGCTAGAGAGGATTGAACTCCCGACCTGCTGATTACAAATCAGCCGCTCTACCAACTGAGCTATAGCGGCATCCGCCCCGAGTCGATTCGATTCGCCCTGATAGGAGCTTTTCGGCCGCGAGCCGGATGCAATATCCGGCCCGATAGAATCGTCCCACCGAGCGTGATCGGTTACTGACCTTGAAGACCGCGGGGAGAAAGTTCTGTCAAACCGGTGTCCAACTATTGGCATCACGCCGCTTCATTGTCCCGAGGCCCGAGACCGAGTCAACCTTCAAGCCTCTTGGATCGTGCCGGTCGGTATGTCGATCGACCGACAGAAGAGGCTCGCTGAATTCGTTGAAGCATTCGACGGCTACATGGCCCACTTGAAGGTCCTGCAGCAGAAGCTCGAGACTGGAGGGAAGGACGCAAGATCGTTCTACCCATTCGTTGAACGGGATGAGAACCAGCGGCTCACGGCTTTCCGGCTCGCCGCGGCCGAGGTCTTTGGAGAGGAGTAGTCGGGGCAAAGGAAGACTGAGCCCTGCCGGCCATGGTTTCCCCTTCGATTGGGTGGCGACACGTCGTCCACGTCCATGGGCGTTGGTGCGCGGCGCGCGGTCGATGCGGACCGCGATGAGCGCGCGGAACGAGAGGCATGGCGGGTCCGCGACGCGAAGCCCGATCGGTCACGTTGGCCCTCGCGGCCTCCGCGGACCGACCTAGCCGCCTCTCCGGACGTCGTGGGGGTTAAGACCCGGGAAGCGCTCGCGGATTGAAGGGTCGGCTGGCCGGAGATTTTAGAATGAATCCGGAAGAGCTAGCGGGACTCATGCAAACACTGGACGATGCCTGGAACGCCGGACCCAGCAGCAAGCTCTGGGAGACGTTCAAGAAGCGCCATACGGAGCACGTCGCGGTTTACTGGCCCGGCCAACCCGACCCCACTAAGGGACGGCATAACCATCACCTGGAGGCCGTGGAGTTCTTCAAGACTTTTCCCGACAACCACCTCATCAATCATCCATACAAGATCTTCTTCGCCGCCGGCAACCACACCTGTTCGGTCGCCGATTTCACGGGGACGATGACGGGCCCGATGAAAGGCGCCGGGGGCAAACTCATTCCACCCACCGGCAAGAGCTTCCACGTGGAGTTCTGCACGCTGGCGACGTGGAACGACTCTGGCGCGATTATCGAGGAGCGATTGTTCTATGATCTGGTCGGGCTATTGCGCCAGATCGGACTTTCGTAATGTCCTGCTAGGATCCCATCCCCCCGTTGACAACTCCGTTGCCGGGAAGTAGAAAGACTCATGCCGCTGGTCTACGCGGCCTACCTGCCGAACGCACCCTTCCTGATCTCGCCCGAGGCCTTTGGCGGTGCAGGTGCGGAAGGCGCCGCGGCAATTCGGGGACTAAGATTGAAGGAGCGTTTCAATCCCGGAAGTGCGGTGGTCTCATCTCCCCACTGGGTCGCGCGAACCGGCTTCCGTGTGAACGTAAGCTCGCGCCCTCGGCAGATCTTCGATTTCTCTGGGATGCCCCCCAGTCTTTCCGCTGCGAGGTATGCGCCCCCTGGCGACCCGGAGCTAGCCCGCGCGCTCGTGGCGTCGGCCCAAGCTGCCGGGATCGGAGCTGAGGGGACCGAGGATTGGGGCCTCGATCACGGGGCCTGGGCCCCTCTCATGCAGTTGCTGCCCAGAGGGGACACCCCGGTGGTACCTGTCTCAATCACCCAGCAATCTCCCGAGACCCACATCAGCCTCGGACGTGCGTTCCGGCCTGCGCTCGCGTCGTGGCCGAAACCAATCGCCTTTCTCGCGACCGGTTCTATAACGCACAACTTCGACCGGTTCGACCCGGCGCCGGATGCTCGATGGCCCGAGGGGGAACGAATCGAACAGGAAATCCTAGAGCTCCTCCGCGTGAGGAACGATCAGGCGCTAGTATCGTTCGACCGGAGTAAGTGGAATACTATCAAGCCGGAGGGAAATCTCGGTCCGCTGTTCACCCTACTCGGCGCCGTAGGCCCGGAGGTCCGACCCAGGGTAATCCAAGGCGCTTCGGTCATGGGCGGATTCGGAATGTCTATCCTTGAATTCGTCCCTGGCTAGCATGTAATTCGGGGAACGGATTTGCGAGCTCGAGGTCGGGTCCGACCCGGTCATCGATGCGGAGCAAGCGCGCAGGCCGTCCGAGGAGCCATGCGTGCGACGAGGACGGCCGTCCTCCCATCTTGCCGCAGGGGCGAGCGAGGCTAGCGCACCGCGAGATTGAGCGAGCCCCGGCGGCTTGATGTGGAGGGCGCGCGGTCGATGAGGGGACCGCGATGAGCGCGCGAGCAGGATTCCCTCTAAGTCCCGGGTGGGTTGGGGTCGGACGAAGCCGAGCGCAGATCATTGGAAGCGAAGCTCGTTCCGTGGGACTCCGAGGAGTGGCAGGGCGCGTCGTTCGAGCCTTTGCTGTCAGGTGACCTTCCGAGGTCCGATATCGCGCGGCTCATGCAGGGCATTCGAGAGAGTCTCAGTAGCTCAGGGTACGCCGCCCAGTCTCGACTGGGTGCGGGACCCATCTCCCATCAACTGGGGAACAAGGGAGACTCGACAACGATCCTGTACGAGCGTCGCGCCGATTTGGATTTCAAAACGGCCACTCACGACCTGCTCATGCCAGATGGCAGTTGGATCGTAATAGGTGCCACATGTCTTTTCGGATTCGTTGCCGTGCTGGTGTTGGCATCAGGAATCAACTTTGTTAGAGATCCACGAGCAATAATTCTGGTAGTCTCGCCGCCGCTCGTCGTCCTCGGCACTTGGTGGGCGGCAAGGACGAGAAGACTTGTTCGGACTGTAGCGATAAAGGTCGAATTATTGCCAGAGGCTCCAGAAGCCGGGGGCCGGACTCCGGAACAGGTCAGACTTCGCGTTAGTGCCGCTCGACTACTTTCTCAGCTCACCTACCCGAAGCCGCTATACCAGCAACGTCGGGAACTCATTGACTCTACGAGGACGACCGAAATTGGAGAAGTAGTTTCGCGAATTAGGGCCTCGATCGCGACTCCTGAGTGAAGGGACACGATTCCACGCTGCCGATTGCCGAACGCGCGGGTCTTCGAGTCCTTCCTTAGCTCGCGACATTCTCGAAGGGCGGGCGCGGTCGAGGGGCGACCGCGAGGAGCGCGCCGTCGAAAGGAGCTTTAGCTTCTCGGGCAGATGGCGCTTGGCCGACCCAATCCGTGTCCCGAGGAACGGTGTTGCGAATTCGTCTTGGCGCTCGGGCGACGCGCCACCGGGTCCGCGTGCTAGCCGCTGTTGCGATGGTGGTTTTCGGGAGCTTGGGGGTATCCACGATTCCCACACGTTCGGGCCAACATCCTTTCTCAGGAAACCTCCGGGCGACCATCCAAGGACCTTACGACCCGCTGCCAGCTGGAACTCAGAAACAAGTCACGTCTCCCTCAAGGAACGGAGCCGGCATCCCGGCAACCCCTCCGGATCGAGCACCTTTTCTTCCAATCAAGTACCAAATTGGAGGGCCTTCGGCCGCGCAGTCCCGATGGTGGGACCTCACCGGCCGGTCGATACTTACGCCGTCTCCAAGGGCGGCGTTCGCCATCGCCGATGACGAATCGGACGGGTACGTTGTCCTCTTTGGAGGCTTGGGCGCCCATGCCATCGGCGACACGTGGAGCTACGTGAACGGGACTTGGGAGAATCTCGCACCAAAGACGTCACCCGCGGCCCGGAACGATGCTAACATGGTCTACGACGCGCGAGATGGATATCTGCTGCTATTCGGCGGTGGAAACGCTTCTGGCCCAATGGCCGACACATGGACCTTCTCTCGCGGCGTTTGGAGTCAAATGCAGCCTCCTACGGCGCCTTCGGCGAGATGGGATGCGCAGATGGCCTATGATCCCATAGACCAGGAGGTCATCCTATTCGGGGGTTCCAATCGATCGGTCACATTCAACGACACATGGGCATACGCCGGAGGCTCATGGACTCAGCTTCACCCCTCCTCCGCGCCGCCGGCCGACGCGCTTGGTACTCTTACCTTCGACGCAGCCGACGGATACCTCGTCCTGTTTGGTGGCGGGAGCGGTACAACACTCCTCCCATCGACCTGGACGTTCTCGGGCGGAAGATGGGCCCAGGTCCTCTCTACGGCACCACCACAGGGTAGGTTCCAGGCCGGAGCCGACTACGACCCTGAGCTAGGAGGGATCGTTCTGTTTGGAGGGAATGGCGACTACGGCGTGTATTCGGACCTCTGGCTTTTCTCCCGGGGCGGGTGGTCAGAACTCGCTGCGAACACATCAATTGGATACCACGATGAAGCTCCAATCTGCTGGGACTCCGTTGACCGAATGGTGCTCCTCTTTGGCGGATTGGCAGGATATGTCGGCGGCGGAGCAACCCAAGTAACCTGGGGGTACGGAATCGCGCCCTCGGCAACGATCTCGGCGGCCGATCCTCACTCGGACACTGGGATTGGCATCCTCGTTTCGATGAACGTCACAGGGGGCCTTGGTCCGTTCACGTACGCGTGGGCGTTCGGCGACGGGACACGTAACACAACTCCCACGCCCAGTCACGAATACAGGACGCCTGGCGGCTGGATCATCTCGCTTCGACTCACAGATCTCGTCGGGGAAACTGCAAACGCAAGTTTGCGCGTGGTCATTTCCGAGGCGCCGACGGTGAGCATAGGGGTTCCCCTATCCTCGACGGACGTGGGCGTGGTATCGACCTACTCGGCGCTTCTGAACAACGGGACCGGGCCATTCACCTTCAATTGGAGCTTCGGACTCGAAGGGTCACGAACGGGAGAGTCGGTCAGCTTCGCGTTCCAACAGCCTGGGAACTTGACCGTGGGATTGAATGCCACGGATTCAGCAGGGGCGCGCGCCTCCGCGACCGCGACCGTGAAGGTCCACAACCTTCCGAGTGTCTCGATCGCCCTCCTCTCGAACTCGCCATCGGCCGGGACCGCTCTAGCCCTGCGGGCGCTGGTCACCGGTGGAACCCCACCCTACGCTGCCTCGTGGGGCTTCGGCGACGGTAGTGTGGGGATCGGATTGAGTGCGAACCACACCTTCCAGGCAGCGGGAACGTACACCGTAGCCGTGTCGATAACCGATGGCGCGGGCCAGAGCCAGAATGCGACGAGCACGGTGGCCGTCGCGTCATCGACCGTCGAGCCCCTCGCGGTCTTCGTGATTATCGGACTAACGGCCGCCGCTGTGGCTGCGGCCGTCGGTGTTGTGATCTGGCGGCGAAGTCGGCGCGATCGGTAGGCTGTGTAAAGGCGAGCGCTGGCTCCGCCGGCACAATACGCCGGACCGTGGCAGCTGACTCCGCCCGAGCTTGAAGAAAGGCGCGCGCGGTCGATGACTTGACCGCGATGAACGCGCGAGGTAGCGTCGAGCGGGTCGGCAAGCGCCTGTTCGGCGTACGCGAAGGAATCAGGTCCAGTTCCCTGTGACTTGGATGGGCGATCCCGCACCGCGGGGGACTGCGCATCCTTGGAAAGTGTAGTCACCTCCGGTGGACAAGAACCCAAATCCCGCTCCCATCCCGATGCCTCCGCCTCCCCCGCCGACGTAGCTGGACATGAGCTGACCGCTCGCGTCAGAGACATTGAACCAATAGCCGACGATTTCCGGGAAGCCAGGTTGGGTCTCCCAAGTCGCAGAGACATGCGCGCCGAAGTTGAAGAGCCGCGACACGCCCGGGCCCCCGCACGGTGAACTAGGGACGGTGAGGGACCAGGGGGTCGGCGGGGAGGGACGCCTCGTGCTCAGGACCGCTACGCCCGCTAGTGTCACTATCGCGACAGTGGCGATGGCGGCGATAGCAAACACGATCCGTCGGCGGATGGGCATAGGGCGACGTGGGATTCAATGCACGGCAGTATTCAGCCTCGATGGCGCGGACCGGCGGGATAGGCCCACGTACTATCCTTCGCTTGAATGGCCCGAGAGAGATCGCATGAGGCGTCCCCGAACCAGGGCTCGCGCGGTCGATGGCGACCGAGAGGAGCGCGCGGATGCCATCCTTTGCGGACCTCAGAGCAGCTCAAGTACACCCCCGACGGGGACCTGGGCGAGTGTGGCGTCCCGGGTCTGGAGGTAGATATCGGCTCGTTGATTCCGCCGGGAGGAGGTCTTTAGCTCGAGATTCGCTGACCGGCTCGAAGGGCGAGTGGTTCCCGAATAGTAGCCGGCCCTCGATTTGGAGGTTGAAGGGGATGGGGTCCGAACAAGCTCGAGAAAGGACAGACACGAGAAAATCGATGGGATGGCGGCTATCCAAACTTTCGGCGGGAGCGATTGGGGCATCTGTATTCTCGACCTTCGCCGTCCTCCTGATGGTGAGCCAGCCCACAACCGCGATCACATCCGTTGCCACTTCGAATCTCGTCGTACCGTTCACCTCGTTCAAGGTTTCGACCAGTTTCTCTAACTCGTCATGCGACGGCAACGCGTCGGTGCCCACGTCGCCTACGTTCAACGTCACGACCGGGGCCGTCGCTTTTACGCTGAGGTCGAATGCTAGTGGGCCTCCTGGAGCCTGCTACATGTATCCAAGCGCTGCCGCGAGCGCGGCCGTGTCACTGGTGAGCCCGAATCTCCGAATCGCCACCAACGGAGCGTATGTCGTCAGAACCGACTGGATCCTTTCCTGGAGCACCCGGGTGTGGAATCCCGGGGTCTCGAGTCTCTCGGGACACGTGGAGGAAGCAGGCCATGAAATCTATGTCTCACTCGAGCTCTTCGATCAGACCACGGGCCAAGCTTGGACCCCCCCGACGTTCTACCAACCGATGGTGCCCCTTCCGCCTGGGAGCATTCAGCCGATCGGTCATGGGTACGATAACGACTCCTACATTCTGGACCGGGGTTCGGCTAACTGGAGCTTCAACCGGCACGTATCTCTTCCATTCGTCGTACCAATGTCGGCCGGCGACAGCTACACTCTCCAGATTCTCCTGAGCGGGTCGGTATTTTGTTGGATCGCCAATACTCCGGACACCGCGCACGCCGACCTCTCAGTTGGGGGGAGCGGTCACCCCGCGATGTTCGAGGGTGCCAAGCTTACTCGCGCATCGTGATCGGAGCCGTGGCGTCTGCCTCCGCGCGGGTTTAATGAGCGGCGCGCGCGGTCGATGGCGACCGCGATGAGCGCGCGTGACCCTTCGACTGATTATCCCTGGGCAATTCGCGTCAGTATGGCGCGCGCCACGGATTCGCCCTGAGGAGAGGTGTCGAGTCGGCCTAGTGAACGCTCCGAGCGGAGCCGAGGCTTCGACCGATTATGGGACGTAGCGCGTCCGTAGTCCACCGAGACGGTCCATAGAGTTGGCTCCGGGGTACTCGACGTTACTCGCCCGCTTGCACCTCCAGACTCAACTCTGCCTTCGCCTACGATTCGGACCAGCTCGGTCACTTGCCGCCGAGAGAAGTAGGCAGTCAAGACTCCAACTCCGACCATCATGACGGGAGCGGCTAGCAATCCTAGTGGCAGCGGCCAGTACCCGATGAGACCAGCGACTAGAAACCCGACAAATACCGCCAGGAGTAGGATCCACCCGATGGCACGTAAACTCAAGAGCCAGGTCTTCACACTTCGAGCGCTCGAAGTTCGTTGTGCCCTCTCCGCGACTATGATTCGGATTACGGACCAATTCTTGCCCGTACCCCTCTGGACCGTTTCCCCCTCAGTGGTGAGAAGGAACCCGAGTTCTTTCATTGCACTCTGTAATCGCGGGCCGATTACGTTCCAATTTGCGCCCACCACTGCCCCGTGCAAGCTGACCGGAAACTGCTGGGCCTGCCAGTCGATTGGTCCCCAGACTGAAAGTCCGTGGAGTCGTTTCGACGCCGTATCGCCAGCTGGATCGCGTGCTTCGGAAAGTGCCATCGGCTGCACGCAACCGGCTGACTCGCACTCGACTCTTGACGCTGCCCTCTAGCCCACCATGCCTACGTAGGTGGGTCCCTGGCGAATGTGCTCGTTTCTCGTGAGGTGGTGAAGGCCGGGGGTCCTCGATTGGAGGCGCGCGCGGTCGAGGGCGGACCGCGAGGAGCGCGCGTGACACGGAGCTAGCGGATGGTGAACGTATTGAAGGCGAATCGCCTCGTTGGATTGCACTCCAAAAGGGCCACCTCGATTGTGAGCGATAACGGAGCCGGCGCGAACCCTCAGCTTGGCGACTCTCTCATAGTTCGGGCGGAGAGCTCCAGAGCCAACCTGGAACTCGACGGGTTCGCACAACTGAAAGGGTTTCTGGACCCCGAGGAGACCTCAAAGGTTCGGACCCTAGTTGACGAGACTCTCAAGCTACCGCACGAGACTGCCTGTGCTCGTCCTAACAACATGCTGGTGCCGCTTCGATGGAATGACCCCATAGTCCAGCTCTTGCTCCGCTCCGAGTCCCGAATCCGTGAGCTGTCCCGCGCGATGGGCGCTGACGACCTGAAATGGATCTCGGGTTACATCAGCATAAAGGAAGCAAGGAGTCCCGCCCTCTGGTGGCACTCCGATTGGTGGTGTTGGGATCATGCAATCAGCTTCCGAAGAGAGGCCGCGCAGGTCGCTGTCCTGACCTACCTCGACGACACGAGCGAAGTCAACGGCGCGTTGCGCGTCTTACCGGGCAGCCATCACGCGAGCACCGCAATCCACGCAGTCCTCCCCGAGGCACACAGTAGGTCTGCTGAAGAACTAGATTCCGACCACGAGGCCATGAAAGATCTTCCGGACGAGGTGACCCTCGGCCTGGGGTCCGGAGATGCGGCGGTCATCGACTATCGGCTGCTTCATGGAACCCACCCGAATTCCAGCCAAGCCAGACGCGACTGCATCCTGCTATCGTTTACGCCATCATGGCGGCGGCTTCCAGACGACCTGAAATCACACCTGGTCCAGCACCCGGCGCTTCCCTACGAAACGGAGCACCCCGAAGAAGCCGGGTTCAATCCGGGGCTCCTCCCCACGTTTGACGGTCCCCGAAGGAGCCTGACACTGAGTCGAAACGCGCCGGCACAATTCGAGATGTCAGAATGAAGGCGGGCGGCATCGATGCCACGAGCGGTCAATGACCGACCGCGAGGAGCACGGGGGGAAAACGCACCTTCTGTGAGGCTGCGAGGCGCTAGATTCTCTCGGGTTCTGCAACCGTCCGCTCGCTCCTCACGCTGCCGGTGTTAACGGTGGTCTTGGGCTCGAGGAGAAGGACATGCGCCTCCTCATCAGCAACGGGTTTGTGTTCCACTCCCCGGGGTACGACTGCGAGGTCGCCTACTCTCAGCACAAGATCGCCTGACCGAAGACATAGGCGGAATTGCCCCTTCAGAACGAGGAACAGCTCATCCTCCTTTTCGTGACTATGCCAATCGAACTCGCCTTTGAGCTTCACTACCTTGACGTTCGAGTCGTTGACCTCAGCGACAATTTTGGGACTCCAGTAATCCGCGAAGAGTCCAAGCTTCTGATCCAGGTTCACTTTTTCGACCATACGCATGCCCCTGGCCAAGTCTGAACGCGTCACGTCTTATCAAATCCAGCCGAGCCAAGCTCGCCCCGAGCCTTCTGAAAGGCGCGCGGTCGACGGCGGACAGCGAGAAGCGCGCGGGCCGGGAAGAACTCAGTAGCGAGCCCGGGACCCGCTTGAGATCCCACCTGCGTCGGGAGGGGCTTTCGCGAAAGCTGCTCGTCGGGACGCATCACCGCGGAGGAAGGGGTAAGGACGGCCCGGTGATCGGATAGCTGTGCGGCTTGTTGCGCGAGCAGCCCTCTCGATTGCAGTCGCCGTGGTTTCCCTGCTCGCCGGATATCTGTACACTCAGATCCCTGTTCCCCGAGTCTGCGGGGACGGGGGCCTTGGACTTTCGAACACGGAGGCCAACATCAGCACGCCGAGCGAGTACGGTGGGGTTTACGGACTGAGCTGGACGCCGGGAGTCTCCGTCTCGTTCTCATGGACCTCGACGACCGGTAGTCCCGTCACCTTCGTAGTTCTGGATCCGACCTTTCAGCCGATCTACAACCACACGGGGAAATCGGGAAGCGGTTCGTTCACCGCGGATTCCGGGAGTCACAACGCGACCTACGATTTCGCACTTCCCCGCCCGCCTCCCATCGAGACGGCGAGCGTGAGCTACCACTGTACTACGACATGAGAGAGAGCCGAGAATCGCCACCCCGCGTCGCAGCCGCGGTAAGTCCGATCATCGGCGCGATCCGGGGCCAGGTCGATGATCTCCGAGCCCTGACGTTGGGCCTCGGAGTCGTGATACTTCTCGTCTGGATCGCGGGCGTCTTCGCGGGGCGGTCCTTCGGCAGTCGCTACTGTTGCGGACTTGGATTAGACTACCTACTCGAAGGGCGCGGGTCGGGAGTCCTTTCTTCTCTCGTGACAACCGCGTTGGTGGTCTCCAGCCTGACAATTTGGACCGCCCGCTCCCGCGAGACCCGAGCTCTCCGCGAAGAGTGGTCCGCCCTCTCAAGCGATTCCGGTTCGCTGCTATCGATCCACTTGTTGGAGCGAGCCGGTGCGTGGCGTGATGCGCTCCGACGGAACTTCGAAGCCGCGGTCGTCTGCGCGTTCTTGCTTCCCTTGATGGTGTTCCTGCTCGTCTTCTCGATAGCCGTCGCCTCGCCCCGCCTCTCTCCTCCGATGGCATGGGTCATCACCCTCTCCCTCACCCTTGGATGCGGGGGGTTCGCCTGCCTCCAAGTCGGTGCGATACTCCTGTCAGTTCGGTGGACTCGTTCGGAGATCGATCGCCAGCGACGTGAGATCCTGGATTCGCTGGGGGGTCAGGGCCCGGCGGGGACCGGCCCGCCGTCCAGCGTTCCTAGAGACGCAGCACCGACTGTCCTTGCGGACCTGGACGTGGTGGCGGTTGAAAGGGAGTTGCTTGGGAGGCAAGAGAAGGCTCGACGAACGGCGGGTACGGAGCGCCCAATCGCGGCCGTGGTACTGGCTGCCGCGGCCCTCGCCCTTCTCTCGATGGCCGCGGCAAGTGCTGTCTACGGCGACGGGGGTGAAGGGATTGTTCTCGCGATTGTGGGGCTCGTCGGAGTTTCTTGGGCTAGCTTGTTCCTCCGCGGAGTCCGGGCGACTGAAGCGGTGGGAATTGCCGCGCCCTCTCCCACCGCGCCGGCAAGCCCGGCCCTCGCGCGAATCGACGAGGCCGTCGAGCAACTCGACCGTGCCCGCGCGACGGCGGGACGCGGCCGGAACGCCGCGGCCCTCGCCGCGGTGCTTATCGTCACTCGACTTTGGTTTGCGCCCGGCTACTTTGGGATTCCCTCGGACCCCTTGGATGTCGCGAACGCACTCTTCAGCAATCTGGCACTTCCCCTTGCCTTGTTCGTCGTCGTGTGGACCGCCTATCGACTGGATCGTATCGAGAACCTCCAGGCGGAGCTACGTCGGTGGGTCCTTGCGCTCGCGCGTCTTGAGCAGGCCTTCTGGGACCGGTACTGAGGGGCGCCATTGCCGCTCCCCCCGGATCGACCCGACCTGTTCGTCGTGGTCCGCATACTCGAGGTACTCCGACGGAATCCGAAGGGAATCCGGAAGACGCCCCTCCAGCTCGCGGCTGGGGTCAACTACACGGTGTTCTCTCGGTATCTGGGGCGGCTGGCAGAGAGAGGGCTTGTGATAGTCGAGAACGATGAGGAGATGACGGAGCGAGTCAAACTGAGCGACCGCGGCGCCGAAGCGTTGCAGTTCCTCGTGAGCGGGATAGAGCGGGTGGTGCGGCCAACAATCGACAAACGCACCGACCGCGTCGGCTAGCCCCCCGACCTTTATGAGCGGCGCGCGCGGCCGAGGGCGACCGCGAGGGGCGCGCCTTGCAAGCGTGACTCCCTGTTGCGCGGACTGGCCGCCAAGGGTCCCAGCCGCGGATATCATAACACAAGGTCAACTAGAATTGCAGGCGAACCTACCGGTCAGAAGCGGCGAGTACTCAACGCTCGCGTACAGTTGAGCATCCTCAACTCTCAGAGACTCATGACATGGTAGGTCAGCGTGAAGTTGACCGCATAAATCGGCTGGATCGGAGGTCGAGGGGGGAAGACTTGGACCGAGTAATTGGTCGAATCGGAAACGAACTCGCACGAACCGGACGCTGATGGCCATTGACACCTTACAGAGCCGCTCTCCTCGTCGACAAGCTCGAGTGTTACTTTGGAGCCGGCCATCTCGTGCCACGACAGTGCAAGTTCGGTATGCGAAGGAACGGTCAACTTGAAGATGGGATGGATGGCTGGACAGAGTGCATCGCAACTTCCCCGCGCGACGACCGAGCCGAAAACCGTCACCGCTTTTGGCGGGTAGATCCCGAGCGCGAAGACCAAGCTCACAGCGATGCCGATGGCAATTGCAATCGTAAGGAGTACCCAAAGGCGGCGCAGCAAGCTGCGTCGAGTGAATGCCGCCGAATCAGACCCTGACCCAGAAGTAGGGGAGCTAATGCTCTAGTCGGGATTCCCGTAGCTCGCCGTTTTGAACGTGAGCGCCCCGTTCCCGATGAAGTCCTCAATCACAGGATTCCCGATAAAGCCACGGCGGTTAAGCCGGGCAGCCATAATCCCCCTCCGCCGGCACCTGGTAGTCGAACAGGACCCTGCGATGGGGTCAGGTCGCGAGGTTGAAGTCGCCCGCGACCACGACGGAGGAGGGACGCTTTACTCGGTGGGGGTTCGCCCTTTCCGCTTGCGAAGGACGATCGCCACGCCGGCCGCTACGACCCCGCAGGCGACAACGATTCCAGCGAAGGCGAGCGGCGATAGCCCCAGAATTGTAGTCTCGTGAACTGAGGAGGGAGGAGATACCGAGACATTCTCGAACGCTTCGACACTTGCCCCCGCAGCGTCGGTCACGGTAAGGGTGACGCCGTAGGTCCCGGTCGAGCTGAACGCGTGGGCAATCGACTCCCCGGTCGGGTGAGAACCGTCCGAGAAATTCCAGGAGTCCACGAACGGCGCCGACCCGCCCTGGACCACGGTGGCCCACGTACTCGGGATGGCGAGCGTCGCGGTCGTCGGGCCGGAGATCGAGACCGCGAGCGCCGGCTGCACGTTCACGACCGCCGTATGGCTCGCACTCGCGTTGTCCGCATCGGTCGCGTTCACCGCGATCGATTGAGGGCCGGCCCTCAAGAACGTGAAGGAGGCGGACATCCCGGTCGCGGTCGTTCCCGGCTCGCTCGTCCACGAGTAGGTGAACGGCGAAGTGCCACCCGACACACTGGCGGTCAGCCGGAGCGGAACTCCGACGTCGGCGGGAGGGGCAGTTCCGGTCGTGACCGTCGGCGCGGAGTTGACCATGACCATCTTCGAGATCGACGTCGACCCCGAGACGGCATCGGTCATCGTGAGCGTGACCCGCTCTGTCCCGGTGGTGGGGTAGGTATGGTTCGCGAACGTCCCTTGTGCCGAGCCTCCATCCCCGAACGACCAGGAGAAGCGATACGGAGAGAAGCCCCCCGTCCCGAGGGCCTGGAAGCTTCCTGGAATCCCGGTGTCGAAGGCTGGGACGTTGAGGGCCATGTAGGCGATCAGCCCGGCCCGAACGGAGACGTTCCCGCTCCACGTCGCGACCTCGAACGCCGGTCCGGTGACGGTCAACGTCACGGTGTAGTTTCCCGGGGCGGCGAAAGCGTGGATCGCGCGAGACGTGGCGCTATCCGCCGAGCCGTCGCCCCAGTTCCAGCGATAGCCGTGCGGGGTCGTGCCTCCGATCGCCGTAGCATTGAAGGCGAGCGGTTGACCGACATCGGCCTCCGTGGCGGCCGTGACCGATTCAACGGCGAGGGGCATCGACAGCACGTCGGTGTGGCTCGTCGGGAAATCGCCTCCGCCGAGCACGAACTCGTGGTCGAGCGGGTCCCAGACCCCGACCGCGTTGAGGTGGAAATCGCAGGAGCCGGTCGTCACGAGTCGAAGCCAGGAACTCCCATCAAACTCCCAGGTACCGTTCTGCAACGTCCCGTTCTTCGAGCCAGCAGCGAGGACGACGTGGCCCAGGTCCGCGTCGTAATCGAGCATGGGCCCTCCGAGCGACGGGATGGCGCTCGTGGGGGTGAGCACGTGGGTCCACGAGGAGCCTTGGAAGGTCCAGGTGTCGTTCAGGGTCGTCGAACTCGAGAAGCCCGGGTACCCCCCGTACAGGACGAGCTCACGGAGGTTCGGGTCGTACGTTATATCGCTGAGGACCCGGCCGGGTGGGGGGTTGGTCGCAGCGATCTTCGTCCAACTGTCGTTCTTGAAGAGCCAAAGGCTGTTCGAGTACGCGCTGAACGAGACCGCCCCTCCAAAGAGCACGACACCCCCAAGGTCAGGGTCGTAGGTCATCATCGCGGAGACCAGCGGGCCCGGATTCGGCGAAATCGTACGGTTCGTCCACGTCCCGCCCGAGTAGAAGAACGTCGCCGTCGGCGCCGTGACAGGGGAGTAGGAGCTGAGTCCTCCGTACATCACGACCTGTCCGATCGCTGGGTCGTAGGCCATCGCGGGCCCGTCGAGGGGGCCAGGACTCCCGACCGTCGTGATCTCGCTCCAGTTACCGGCGACGTACGACCAGGTTTGGTTGTACGTGGTCCCGGCGTTGTTATCGCCGCCGTACGTCAGAACGTACCCGTCGGCGGCATCCCACGTGCCCTCGGTAAACCAGATCGGGGGCAGGGCCGCCCCACTCGAGGCCGTAACGTCCCACCAGCCCGGAGCGGTCGGAGCTGCCAGTGGCGGCGGCCGAACGAGGTGGGAAGCGGGAGTGCTTCCCACGGCGAGCGGAATTGACGGGGCCGGTTCGGGCGCCGGACGAGGCGCATTCGGCCATGGCGACGGCGTCGAGCCCACGGCAGCGGGTACCAGGGACCCTCCCGCAAAAATCCCGGCCACTGCCATCGCAATTGCGAGACGGGAGACGGAGCCCGTCCGACGAGGCCGGAGCAGCATTGCCCCGGCGCCTAAGCGCCATGCCGCGGATATAGGTAGAACCGTGCCCCCTCGGTGGGATGGGCCATTCCAAACTCGTTCCCGTGGGGAGATTCGCCACCTCCGACTTTTGTGGAGCAATCCCTCGGGTGCTGAACGCCCACTTGGACCGTTCCCGTGGCTAGGAGAACACGGCTGGCCGCGCGGCGGGAGGCAGGGTCCGATCAGTCCGGCTTGGGTCAGAAGTCCGACGGCGGGGGGGGGGATGACTCGGTGCCCCCGGGCCCATCAAATTCCTATGTAGGCGAGCGACCTAGGCGGGTCGATGGCAGTGTGGGAAGCGAACTTGCGATGCGAGTATGACTACCCGCTTGCTACACTTTCCTCAGAGATTCCCTCCGTCCCATTGTACTGTGGTTGCTTGGGATCTCGAACCTGGTTGCAGTTCCCGGCCTCGTCTTCCGCGGTCGTCCACACAGCGGTTCGGCACGTCCAGCGCGCAGGGGGAAGGATCCTGGACTCTTCGGGCTCCCGAGGGTCGCACCTCATCGTATTCTCGGACGCCGGGAATTTCCGAGGGGGAATTCGAACGATATTCGATTCGAGCCAGTGCCAATTGACGGTTCCGTGGAAGTACCTCGACGGATCGGGGTACTTCCGGGTCCAGTGCCTCGAGGAGAGTCGAATCGTATCCCTCTTGCACGAACTCGAACGCGTCGGCCCGTCGCGGTTGGTCTCGAAACGGAAGCTCCCGCTGGAGGTCCTACCCAGCACCACTTGGGTCGAGACCGTGTTCGCTGATCTTTCTCCCAAGCAGGCGGAGGCGCTCATCGAAGCTCATCGCGCAGGGTACTATCGCGAGGTCCGGAGGGTCACGCGGGGTCAGATTGCGGAGAACCTCGGAATCGGACGGACGACGTTCGAGGAACACGTTCGTAAGGCCGAACGCAAGGTCATGAACACCCTGGCTCCCATCCTGGAGGACTCTCGGCGCACCGGGGCCATGGCCCCGGTTCGATGGGGCCGGCGGCCGCGTCCGGGATCGAAAGGCGCCGAGGTCGGTGAGGCTCGCGAGGGATCCCCGCTACCCGTTCCGTACGATCGGAGCTCCCGTCGAAGCGTCTCCAGGGACCAGCTCGTTCCAGTTCGCAAAGGCCGTCGCGACGATGCCGGCGTCATCTAGTTCAGATCGCGATCGGCCTCTTCGGGAGGCCTTCGCCCCCGTGTAACAGGCCGCGACCCGACGTGGGCATCCCGTCAGCCGACGGGGCACCCATAATCCGCGTTCGCCGGAACCTGGTCGCCGAACAGCACCTTGGAGTGCGGGCAAATCGCCAGGAACACACATTACCCTCGGAGGGAGGGACGCCCGCTCGTAACTCGTTGGCCCTGGGCACGAACCTCTTGCCGCACGCAAACGGCTCACACTTGAGCGCATCCACGCCCCCACCCCTCGGCGACGGGGAGGTCCGATCTTGGCTGGGCTAATGAAACGGCTCCTATGCGGAACCTGCGGGTCAGGGCTCTAACAGAGATCGATTGACATGCAAGTCGCGTCGGCGACGACCGGCCCGCTAGCTCCGTCCGCCCATGTATGCACGCGCCTCGCGGGCAAAACGAGACCATTCCGCACAGTGGGCCAACGAGATTGCGACGTACTCCTTGAGGGGCAAACCACTCCCAGGGCTCCAGCCTCTGCCAACCTTCGCGTGGATGAGCTCCTGTACTCGCTCGGGGGGCAGCTTGACCACCAGCTCACCCGTCCGATCTAGGACCGCGAACATCTTCCGGCCGACGAACATCGATCTCGTCCCGAACCCCTTCCGGTGGGCAGAGATTGCGACGTCCCCCGAAGCCATCTCCTGGGCTAACTTCGCGAATTGCGCGCGTGCATCTTCGGGCGCTTGCCTAGCCGGCACTAACCTCCGGGACTGTGGCGGGCTTAAGAGATGGTTGCCCGCTCCGATGGCTCAGTACGCTCCCGAATGGCTCGGCTGATTGAACGGGGGGCTCTGCGTGGAACTCCGGCTGGCGATCGACTCCCTCACCACCCATGCCGTTCGCGCCATATGAGCGGCGCACGCGGTCGATGGCGACCGCGATGAGCGCGCGGTTGAATCGAACTACCCCGTCGGACTCTCTCGCCGCGGATGACTGCCGGCTTGCGCGGGGCGCTGGGAGTCAAGGCGGTCATCATCCGCGAGGACCGCGCCCTCATACTTCGCAGGTCTCGGCGTTCGCCCACCTACGCCGGTTTCTGGGACCTTCCCGGCGGTTATGTCGAGCACGGCGAAACTCTCGAAGAAGCTGTTGTTCGGGAAGTGTTGGAGGAAACGAGCCTGGCAGCCAGAGTAGGGCGTGTTGTCGACGTCTATGAGGCCGTCGGGAAGCGTGGTCGCGGCAAGTCGATCCTAGGCGTGGGAGTGACTTACGTTTGTTCGAGCCAGAATCGGAGGATGCCCCGGCTCAGACCGCAAGAGCACTCAGCGTTTGCTTGGGTTCCGCGCGCGGACTTGCCGCGATATCGGATGCCCGATATGTGGAAAAAAGGTGTCCGGATGGCGTTCGCCGCGCATGAAATGTGAGCCGCGCGCGCGGTCGACGACATCACACGATGGGCCCGAAGGTTGGTGCGGGCGCGTTCCGAGGCGAGCCTCCGACCTGGTCAACTCTGAAGCCTCGAGGGGCTTTCCGGCCCACATGGTGTTGTCCGACGGGGTCCGTCTTGGGCACGTGAACATCGAAGTGACTGACTTGGCGCGGGCACGTCGCTTCTACGACCGTTTCCTGCCGATTCTTGGATTCGTTCGGGTTCAACCCTACGACCGTTTCTGGGCGGGCTATCGAAGAGGGCGGGTCGCGTTGTGGATCACGGCCAGCCATCCAACACGAGTTGCGCGTCGAACTCCTCATGTTCCTACGGACGGCGTGAAAGACCCTATTTCGGACCATCTCGGATTTTGGGCCCCTTCCCCTAAGAGAGTCGGAGACTTGGAAACGGCTCTACGCCGGCGGGGTCTCAAACCGGTCTACCCGACGTCGAAGCAACGCGCCCATGGCCCAGCATGGTACACGTCGAACGCATGGAAAGATCCGGATAACAACGTCTTGGAAATCTACACTCTAACTAGACGCTGACCAACACGAACGACCGACCCACCGCGACCTTCATGAGCGGCGCCCGGTCGATGGCGACCGCGAGGCGCGCGCGAGCCAGAGAATACACTCTGGCGCGCGCCGCAGGGCCCGGCTCGAACTCACCCCACGTCCCGGGTGACCCTTTTGCCAAGGAACGCAATACTGGAACTGCTAACCCGCTCGGGGTGGAAACGTGCGGAGACTCGTTATCGTCGGAATCGTCATTGCGGTCGCTCTCACCACATTCCTGGCGTTTGCGCTGGTGCCGGTCCGCCAACAGTTCACTCTGAGAGGAACGGCGATCTACGACCCAAATTCGGCCTGCCAGGGCATCCACAGCGTGTACTGCTCGGAAGTAGATACGACCCAAGGGACGACCTTAGTTTTTCACTGGTCCGCTCCGACTCCGATCACTTTCTTCGTGGTCAGCCTATCGGCTAACCAGGAGGCGTATGACGGAAATGGATCCAGTGGCTCTGGCTCGTTGGTCTCGGTCGGCGGCTTCTACCAGTTCGGTGCCGCCTGCCCCGAAGGTCCGTGTGTCGCGGCTGACGTGTCGGGTAGCTTCACGGGCCCACTCCTCGCCCTATGGTAGCGGGCCGGGAGATTTGGCGGCGGCCTCCGCGTGACGTTCAACAAGGGCGGGCGCGGCCGATGGCTTACTGCGGTGAGCGCGCGAGAAAATCGCGGGGGAGCTGGGAGAAGCAGCGACCAACGATTCTTGTA
Source organism: Thermoplasmata archaeon (assembly GCA_022750195.1). GTDB lineage: Archaea > Thermoplasmatota > Thermoplasmata > Lutacidiplasmatales > UBA184 > Lutacidiplasma. The sequence continues at coordinate 782,585 of JAKIWE010000001.1, forward strand.
GAGAGCCGGCATGGTCGGGCTCGCTCGACGGGGGCGGTCGGGAGAAGGCGATGAGGAAACAGAGACACGCGGCTAATGCTCGCTGCCCATCGTTCGATCAACTACGCGATCCGAGGGATTGGCTTTGACGAGAACCGTAGTTGCCCACATGATCCTCACGCTCGACGGCGTCGCGAAGTTTGAGGCGGTTCGTGCGGCGATCATGGACCATATCGATGACCAAGTCCAGGGAGACTCCGCCTCGAAGATTGCGGAGGAAGATGCGATGCTGCTGGGGCGGAAGACCTACGAGGAGTGGCTTCAGTTTTGGCCCAATTCAAAGATCGAGCCGTTTGCGAGCCACATCAACGGCGTTCCGAAGTATGTGGTGTCGAGGACCTTGAAGTCGGTCACTTGGCCCACGAAAGGTCACGCGCATCTCCTTAGCGGCGGTCTGCGAGACAGCGTCTTGGCCCTCAAGAATCAACCCGGCGGAAACATAGGCGTCCACGGAAGCCCCACGCTTGTCGGGTCTCTCATCCGAGCGAATGTACTCGACCTGCTGCGACTCGCCGTCTTCCCCGTCGTAGCGGGGAGAGGCGCGCGGCTGTTCGAGGACGGCTTCCCGTCCGAACGGTTTCAACTTGTCGATTCGCTGACGAGCAAGAGCGGAGTGGCGGTCCTTACATACAAGCCCCTCGGACGGCTCGAGCAGGACGATTCGAAGACGGTGAGCTGAGAACCTCAGGTCCAAGGGCTGAGGGTGAGTCCCCGGGTCTCCAGCGGGACGCGCGCGGCCCCGGCTTGGAGCCTCTGCGAGCGCCTCCGGGCAGACCTGAGGTTGGCGTGGGAGGCGACCGAGCGGAACGGGCACTGGGCCAAGAGGGGCCGATCCCAATAGCCCTCTGCTAAGACACCGGTTTCTGGACGCGCGGAGTGATCTCCCTACACCGCGGAGCGCTCCACCGTCGTAGGAGACTGGAGGCGGAGGCACGAGGTCGATGACGGACCGAGAGGCGCGCCACGACCGCCGCGAGATGCCTTCCTGGTCGAAAGTCCTTCGCGGGCGGCGAGGTGCGGACCTGAAGTACTCCGGAACCTACTGGACTCGCGATGCCGAAGAAGGGCGGGAAGGGAAAGAAGACCAAGAAGCGGTAACGTCCCACCCCGGGCGTTATCGTCCTCCTCGGAGGGGATTGCTTGCACGGGCCTCTCGCCCCACTCATGCGAGTGAGGGACGTCCGCGGATCCCCTCCGACACTCGCCGCCGCGTGGATTCCCGGTCGCGCCGGAGCTTTGCCGGCGAATGCGAAGTCCGGACTTGGTTTTGGCGAGCGTACGAGTGATACGCCGGTCAGATGACGTCCAGTCCATCGGCTACTGATCAGGTCAGAGTAGCTCGCCTGTGCGAGAACTTGCTCGACCGATGGGACTCGATGTTCCACGAGACGGTTGACCCGACTCGCTTCCGCAGGATGAACGCTATCCTACGTTGCGTGGGAAAGGGGCCCCGGGGGTCCGCCCGCTTTCTCGACCTTGGGTCCGGCCCGGGCCCGATGAGCCGTCGACTATTGCGACGTTTCTCAAACTGCCATGTAGTCGCGATCGACACGGACCCTGTGATGCTCGAGGTTGGCAGGTGGGCGATGGATCGGACCAACCGACGCGTTCAGTGGATCTTGCGGGACCTACGAGGTCGTGACTGGCCATCTCTGCTCCGCACCAAGCGATTCGACGTGGTGGTCTCGTCCCTCGCCCTACACTGGCTCGAGGAGGAGCAGATCGAAGACGTCTACCGGGGCGTTGCGCGGCTTCTCCGTCCCGACGGGTTCCTTGTCAACGGGGATTACTTGCCCCGTGCAATTCCCGGGAAACCGCCCCGCCGACCGACGTGCGCTCACACCGGGGCCAAGTTGCCCCTCGACCGCGATCTGGCTTCCTTCAAGGCGCTGTGGCGGGGATGGTGGAGCGCTGTGTCTTCGGAACCTCTCCTGCAAGGAGCCCTCGCAAAGCGACGAGTAAGGATGCCGGGCGCGATCCCACCGAGGAGGACAACCGGACCCAGGAACCCTGCCTCGCTCGAGTTCCACGAGCGGGCGTTGCGAAGGGTGGGATTCCGTGAGGTCCGGGTTCCGTGGCAAGAAGGAGACTTCCGCGTCCTGGTCGCACTACGGTAGCCAACGAGCACGACCTCGACGGGTGGGGGCTGCGATCAATGTCGGACCGCGCTGAGAGCGCGAGTGATGTGCGAACCCGAAGCTCGGCGAGCCCTCCTTGCTCGCGGCGGATGATGCGGTGCCCAACCACGCGACCAACTCCTCCGGCGCCCCGTAGGGAGTCGACTGGAATCGGGCATCCGCTCCCGGCGGGCCATCGGTGCTCTCGTTCGCCAGGTGAGTTTCAGCCGCTGAGGCGGGAGGCCGGTCAACGGCGATCGAAGCACCCGATGTTCTTTTGCGACCCGGGGCCATGTAGGCGGTCGAGCCGATTGTCGTACTTACGCGACAAACGCGAAGCTCGAATCCACCCCTGGGAGCCCGGATCGCGAGACGGGCCCTACGGGGCGAGCGGTCGGGCGATCGGACGGGCGGAGACGGCGACCTGGGGAGGGAGAGCGACCGCCGGCTCTTCGCGCGTGCCGAGGCCTACCTGGGCGATGTCCCGAGCGTACGCCGTCGTCCGGTCGATCGACTGAAGGATCAGTCCCAAGGAGGTCAGCGCCGCCGCCGGAAGCGTGGACGGTGCAGCGGGAGTGAGGAATCGCCCCGCGAGCGTCGCATGCGTTGCCTCCAACGCCGTGGCGCCGTCGAGGACCTCGTTCGCCGCGCTCGGGTCCGGGTGTTCCGCGACGTGGAACGCGGCCCGCAGCTGCTCGAGGACTTGACGGTGGTAGCCGGTCAAGGCGCGGAGCGTGGCGGGAGGGATCGAGGACTCCCTCAAGTGGGCTCCGTTCTCCGCGAGGATGACCGCGTGGTCCGCGATCCGCTCGAGGCAGCGCGTGAGCAAGAAGACCGGTAGAGGACCGTCGAACGGGCCGCCCAACGACGTCCCACCCGGGTCGTCCCTGAGTCGGAGCGCGAGCGTCCGCTCGATGAGCCAGGCGTACCGGTCGACCTCGTCGTCCCGAGTCTCCATCGACTCTTCCGTCGCCAGGCCCGAGCTCTGCCAGGTCTTCTCGGCGTCCTCGTGCATCTCGACGACCACTTGGAACATCCTTCGAAGAAGGACGGGGATGCCGAGGCTGGCACCGTTCGAAACGTCCCGTAGGACGATGTTCTCCCGGTCCTCGAAGACGATCTGAGGGTGGACGGTGCGCCGCTGGAAGGTACGGACGGTGGTACGAGAGGTCGGGGACAGGCCTCCGTCCTGGTGGACCACGAACTCCTCGGCCCCGCGAAGGTACGCCCCGATGAGGCGGCGGAACAGGTGCTCCGGAGGCGGCCCATTCTCGACCCCGATCTGGGCCCGCACGCGTGCGTCGGCGCCGGAGGGCGAACGGATCACGATCGCACCGTTCGACACGAGCCTCACCACGACCGGGCTACCCACTCCCAGGTCCCTCTCGCTCACCCAGGTCCGGGGCAACGAGACCCCGACGGTGACGGCGCCCATGCGTTGCAGGCGTCGGACCGAGCCGGAGGCCGACTCGTTCACACTGATCATCGGGGAGGAGTCCAACGGGCGCCCGGCGCCGCCTCGCGGCGCCTCGAATGCGTTCATCTCGGTCATTGGGGAGTGGGAGGTTTGCAGCGAATATATAGGCTCTGAAATTAGAATATAGCTCCATATATAGTGGTCGATAGCGCGCCGTGGGTTCCGTTCCTCGACGGTCCTCCCCGGCAACCGTCTTACACCCGCCAGGGGTTTCCGGGTCGTGGCGGCCTCGGTCGTCGGTGCCCGGGTCGTCCGGGCTCCTCGGGGGCCCACGCTCTCCTGTCGAACCTGGGGGGCAGAGTCGGCACTTCGGCTGCTGATGAACAATCTCGACCCCGAGGTCGCTCGAGATCCTGAGCATCTCGTCGTCTACGGCGGTCGCGGAAAGGCCGCCCGGAGCTGGAGGGACTTCGAGGCGATCGTCGCGGCGCTCCGAGGACTCGGAGAAGAGGAGACCCTCCTCGTTCAATCGGGGAAAGCGGTGGGCGTGTTCCCGACCCACGCCGACGCACCCAGGGTGCTGATCGTCAACGCGATGGTCGTCCCCAAGTGGGCGACGGACGACATCTTCTGGGATCTCGAGGCCCGGGGCCTCACGATGTACGGCCAGATGACCGCGGGGAGCTGGATCTACATCGGGACTCAGGGCATTCTTCAGGGCACGTTCGAAACGTTGGCCGCGCTCGCCCGGACCGAGTTTGGAGCCCCCGACCTCGCCGGCCGATGGTTCCTCTCCTCGGGGCTCGGGGAGATGGGCGGGGCTCAGCCCCTCGCGACGACGATGTTGGGGGGCGTCGCGCTCATCGTCGACGTCGACCCGAGGGCCATCGAGCGGCGACTCAAGGGGCGATACCTCGACGAGAAGGCGGCGGATCTCGATGACGCGCTGGAGCAGGTCCAGCGGGCGGTAGCCGCGCGCGAACCCCGGTCCGTGGGCCTTCTGGGGAACGCCGCGGACGTGTTCCCCGAGATCCTCCGGCGCAAGATCACCCCCGACGTCGTCTCCGACCAGACGGCCGCGCACGACCTGATGGTCGGGTACATCCCGCGAGGGTACACGGTGGAGCAGGCGGCTGAGGCTCGGCGAAAGGACCCTGTGGCGTACCGGCTCGGGGTCCAAGCGTCGATCGCCCTCGAGGCCCGAGCGATCCTTGGACTAAGGGCGCGGGGAGCCAAAGCGTTCGACTACGGGAACAACTTCCGCACGCAAGCTCGGGAGGCGGGGGTGGCGGACGCCTTCGATATCGAAGGGTACGTCCCGCGGTACATCCGTCCCCTGTTCGAGGTGGGGAGCGGCCCGTTCCGGTGGGTCGCGCTCAGCGGAGAGGCAAACGACATCGCGCGCATCGACCGGCTCCTCCTCAGCGAGTTCGGCCAGGACGAACACCTCGCCCGTTGGATTCGGCTCGCGGCGGAGAAGGTCAAGTTCCAGGGCCTGCCGGCGCGGATCTGCTACATGGGCTACGGCGAGCGAGAGCGGTTCGGCCACCGCGTCAACGATCTCGTCCGGGACGGAGAGCTCTCGGCTCCGATCGCGATCGGGCGAGACCACCACGACACCGGGAGCGTCGCGAGCCCCTACCGCGAGACCGAGGCGATGCGCGATGGGTCGGACGCGATCGCGGACTGGCCTATCCTGAACGCCTTGCTGAACGTCGCCAGCGGCGCGACGTGGGTGAGCGTCCATCACGGCGGAGGGACCGGCATCGGGAACTCGATCCACGCTGGCCTCGTCGTCGTCGCCGACGGAACTCCGGAAGCGGACCGCCGTCTCGGGCGGACCCTCCACAACGACCCCGGGCTGGGGGTCGCCCGCCACGCCGACGCGGGATACCCCGCCTCGCTCGAGCTTGCCGCCCGCGCCAAGTTCCGTATTCCCCGTCGGTAGCCGGCCCCGCTTCGGCCGGCGCGGCTGCTATGCCCTAGCATCCCGTCCAACCGCACGAGAGCCGGATGGAACATCCGTTGATATGGCCGCCCACGGGTCGAAACGGTTGACGGCAGGACCGTCACAACGAGGTACGAAGCAACGATGAAGCGAACCGGACGAACGATCCGCTCCCTGGTGGTGGCGGTGGCCGCGCTGATGGTGACGCTCGTCATCCCGGCGCTCGCACTCCCGGCCTCGGCGACGACCGTCGCCGCGACCGGCTCGGCCAACGCGTCGACCCAGTGGGCCTACGGTACCGAGAAATGGGTGAACGTGACGATCACGCTGCCGAACGCGACCTACAGCGCCCAAGCGTTCTTCGGCTGGCACGTCGTCTTCACCGCGACGAACACGTCCTCCAGTACGTTCGAGCTCGAGGCGCAACGGGCGATGCTCGCGACCTACCACGCGAGCCTCTGCTCTCCCAACTGCACCAGCCCGACCCTCCAGGGCAACTTGAGCGTCAAGGGCTGGGAGAAGAACGCGGCGTTCGCGAACCTGACGACGGCCGCCCAAGTCTACGAGAACGGCACACCGGCCCCGGCCCTTGGGATCCAGAACGCCTCATCCCAGAGCTCCGGCAACCTCTCGGAGGCGCTGTCGATCACCGCGACCATCGGCGGGACGAGCCGCAGTTCGACGGCGAACTTTGACCTCGCGGGCCACGCGACCTCCTCCATCGCCTTCGCGCCCGCGCTGGGCATCGTTCCGTGGAACCTCTCGAGCGGTCTCAGCTGGAACTCGACGAGCGCCTTCACCGCGCAGGGCGCGTGGTCGGTCGCCTACAGCTGGGCGCGGACGACCTTCGCGGGTGCCCACCTGAACAGTTCAGGCAACCCGACGGGGACCGTCAACGCGAGCGGCTCGGTGTCGATCTTCGGCAAGGACCTCGGCTCGATCACCCTGAACAACGGCAAGACCGTCCCGGTGATCGGACTGCTCGTCCTGGGACCGTTCGACGACGTCGACGGGGTCATCCTCGTACCGCACGACTTCGACTTCTTCGGGGCGATGGGCCACGCTTACGGCCATCTCGCGCTCGCCGGCGAAGCGATCGCCACCTCGAAGGTCGACGTCTTCGTAGACGCGCTCCACCACCGGGCGGTCTTCGAGGCGGCCGCGACGACCGACGGCCCGCAGGACGCCAGCCTGAGGAACGCGGTCGGCGGCTCGACGGCCTCCGGTCCGGCGGCCGCCCCCGCGGGCCCTGCTCCGTCGGAGTTCCAGGCGCAGCCTGAGAGCGTTCCGACCGCACAACAGGCGTCCAACTGCCTCGTGGGCAGCTGCCCGAGCACGGCAGCGTCTGCCGCCAGCGGCTGGGCGTTTGTCCTGGTGATCGGTCTCGTGATCGCGGCCGTGCTCGGCACCGTCTCCGTCGTGGAGTACCGGACCTGGCGCCTGCGCCACGGTCCGCTCGCCGCGAAGCCCGGGACCTCCGGTCCGCTGCGGGACACGACCCACAATCCTCCGCCGGGCGCCTACGGCCCCGTCCCCGGCGCGCCGACTGCCCCGCAGCCGGGCGAGTACCCTCGCCCGCCGATGTCCCCCTAGCCAGCGAGTAGGGCCCCCGTAGAGGGTCCGGACCAACCCCTTCGGCCCTTTCTTTCTAGGTAAGGGGGCGGCGCCGACGCCGGCTCGGAGCTCGGGATCGGCCGAGCGCGCGACGGGCGGCGTCGATGGTGGTGCGGTCGGTCAAGTAGGCGACCCGCGAACGAGCGGCGGTGACGGACATCCAGCTCGAGGCGTCGAATAGCGGCTCAGGATGCGTCGTCGTCTCTCGGGTAAAGCCAAGGAAGTAGACCGTGGTCTTCACAACATTTCTTCCCTTCGCCGGCTGAAAGAACCGGTAGGTCACCTCGGCGAGTTCACGCGATAGCCGGAACGATCGGATCCCCGTCTCTTCGGCGACCTCGCGCTCGGCGCAGTCGCGGAGGCTCTCCCCGGCTTCGACGTGACCCTTCGGGAAACACCATCGATCCTCTTCGCGGAGGTGGAGGAGCAGGAGTCGGCGCGATGGGCGCTGGACAAGGACGGCGCCGGCCGCAAGCTCGGCGACGACCGGACGATCAGGGTCGAACGGCCGGGCGGCGTGGCGCACGGCCGCCCACACCTCCTCCGCGTAAGAGGCCTCCCCCGCGAATCGTCGGAAGCGTCGGCCGGCGTCAGCGGGTTACGGGGGAATCCTAAAGCACGCCGACTCGTCCGCTCGGCCGTTGCTCGACCCGACGGAATCCTACCACGACCTCCCGTCGCTCATACGGGCGAAGGCCGAGAAGAACGGGGACCGTCCGGCGGTCCGGTTCGCCGGGCTCACCTGGAGCTACGCCGACCTCGACCAGGAGAGCGACCGGGTGGCCCGTGGGCTCGAGGCGGCGGGGATCGGCCCCGGGGACCGAATCGCCGCCCTCCTCTACAATCGGCCCGAGTTTCTCTCGCTCTGGTTCGGGGTCGCTAAGCGGGGTGCCGTGCTCGTCCCGCTCAACACGGCGCTTAAGGGGGAGCTGCTCCGCTACGAACTCTCGGACAGCGCGCCCGCGGCCCTGGTCTTTGAGCATTCGGTGGCCGAGCCGTACCTAGCCGTCCGCGCCCAAGCGCCGGTCCCGCGCGAGTGGATCGTCGACAACGGAGATTCGAAGGTCAACATTCCGAAGGAGGTCGCCCCCTGGGAGGAGCTACGTCGGGAGGCCGGACGACCGGCTCCCGTAATCGTCCGACCCTCGGACCCGGCGTCGATCCTCTACACTAGTGGGACCACGGGTCCCCCGAAGGGGGCCGTGGTGCCCCACGAAAAGTTGCTCACCACCCCGCGCGAGATCGGCCTGCGGAGCCGGCTGCAGCCGGAGTCGGTGCTGTTCACGTCGTTACCCCTCTTCCACTGCAATGCCCAGGAGATGACGACGCTCACCGCGTTGCTGTACGACGTCACGGCCGCCTACGACGAGCGGTTCCATGCCTCCACCTACTGGGAGACGGCCGGGAAGTTCGGCGCCACGCACGTCTCGCTCCTGATCTCGATGGTCAATGTGCTGTTCAAGCAGCCCGAGCGGGCGAGCGACCGGACTCACCAGGTCCGCACCGCGCTCACCGCAGGGGCCACCAAGGAGGTGTGGCCGGAGTTCGAGCGGCGCTTCGGACTGTCTATCATCGAGCTGTACGGCATGACGGAATGCGGGTGCACGACGCTGATGAACCCGCCCGGAGAGGTCCGCGTCGGGTCGGTCGGCACCCCGCTGGGGTTCGTCGAGGCGGAGGTCGTCGACGACGACGACCGACCGGTCGGACCGGGCGAGCGCGGCGAGCTGCTCGTGCGTCCTCGACGGCCTTTCACGATGTTCCTCCGGTACCACAACAAACCCGAGGCGACGGTCGACGCCTGGCGAAACCTCTGGTTCCACACGGGCGACTACGTTCGGCGCGATCTCGACGGCTACTACTACTTCATCGACCGGAAGAAGGACGTGATCCGGCGGCGCGGGGAGAACATCGCGCCGTACGACGTTGAGAGCGTCCTCAACAGCCACCCGGCGGTCTTCGAGTCGGTCGTCGCCGGCGTGCCCTCCGAGCTGGGCGAGGAGGACGTGAAGGCGTTCGTCCACCGGCGCGACGGCGCGAACGTCGACGCTAAGGAGCTGTTCGGCTGGTGCGCCGAGCACCTTCCGTTCTTCATGGTGCCCCGCTACGTCGAGTTCGTCGAGGAGATCCCGAAGACGGCGAACCAGAAGGCGCAGCGGTACCTGCTCAAGGGCCGCCGGGGAGGCGATGAGTACGACCGGGAGAAGCTCGGGATCGTCGTCCGCCGTCCGTGACCCCCCCGCGCCCCGGAGCCGCGTCTTCCTCGACGCGAACGCCCTCTTCCTCCCGTTCGTGGCCGGCACGGACCTTCCGCGCGAGATCGAGAGGCTGGTCGACCACCCCCAGGTCTTCGTCCCGCGCTCCGTCCTCCGGGAGCTCGGTCGCCTCGTTGCTCGAGGAGAACCGCGCGCGAGCGAGGCGCTGCAGCTGGCCTCCCGTTTCCCGGCGGCGGCGAACCCGGGCGCCGGTGACGCAGCGATCCTTGAGCTTGTCGGACCAGGGGATATGGTCGTTACAGCCGATCGCGAGCTCCAGCGGTTGTTGCAGGAGCGAGGCGTGGACGTCCTGGCTCCGCGTGACCGCGCACGACTCGAGCGACGGCGCGGCGAACGCCGGCCATCGCGCCGCGTCGCTCGCCCACGAGGTAACAGTTAAGAGCCGAATTCGAGTCGATTCACCCAGCGGGTGTCGATGACCGACGACGACCTCATGGTGCCGCTCCTAGAGCCCGAGTTCGGGAGCGGGGTCATCGGGGTCTGCGACGTCTGCGGCCAGCGGCAGGCGGTCATCGTCCTCCGCAAGGAGCGGTTCAAGCTCTGCGTACTGGACTTCCTCAACAAGAGCTGGATCGGATCGAACCGATCGCCGGGTGCGCCGCTGCCGGCGTACCGGAGCGAACGGGTGTGGTTCGAGACCCCGCTGACTCCGGACGGGACCGCGCCCGCCATCGTCCTGTCGCCGACGAAGGTCGTTCGGCACCCAGTGGTCCTCGTCACTCCCGACCTCTTCGGGCTCACCACCGCTTTGCTCGACGGGGCGATCCGTTTCGCGCGGCAAGGGTTCGAGGTCCTCCTCCCTGACGTGCTCAAGACCTCCGGGTTCGGGCCGCGAGAGCACGTTGCCCTCCGCGGGGGGTTCGCCCGCCGCAAGAGCGTACCCCTCGAGCACGCGCGCGTGGGTCGGCTGCTCGACCTGTACGGCGATGCGCTCCGTTCCCTGCGGGCTCGCGACATGGTCGACCCCGAGAAGACCGCCTTCTTCGGTGCCTCCTACGGCGCGAGCCTGGCGATCGGTCTCGCCTCCCGCGAGCAGAAGCTAACGGCGTTGGCCCTCGCCTATCCGCGCCCGGTCGATCCCCCCGAGATCGCGCGACTGATCACCGCGCCCACGCTCCTCGTGCGGGGCGGGCGAGACTCCGTGGCCCAGCGCGCCGAGCAGCAGCTACGCGTCGCGATGCCGGGCAGCTCACCCTCGCTCGAGACGGTCTACTTCGCGGCGGGACGGCACAACTTCCTCGCGCGCGACCTGAAGGCGTACGACATCGCCGTGGCGGAAGAGGCGTGGAAACGGATCGTGGGATTCGTCCAGGCGCGCCTCATGCCCCCACCGCCCAAGCCTCCGCCGCCGCCGACTCGGACCACCGCGCCCCCGGTGTCTCCCGCGGACTCTGTCCCGCCCGCTCCGAAGGTGGCCCCGCCGCCGGTCGCCTCGACATCGCCCCCGGTAGCGGCCTGAACCGACGCTCAGATCTCGCCGGGGACCTGGGCCACCGTGTCCACGAGCTCCTTGGCCGCGCGAGTGAACCGCATCGCCTTCGCGAGATTCCCCTTGATGCGAAAAGTCCCGTCGAACAGCGCCTTTACCGGATCGACCTCACGCCGGAGAAGTCGTGCCCAGTCGGACCTGGCCCCCTGGTAGACGAACTCGCACTGCCGCTCGACGGCGTCCGGGACGTACCGTGCGTCGCGGCACGCCCCCGCGCCCAGATCGAGAAAGATTCCCTCGCCTTTCGGGGCTCGTTCGTCTGGCAGCACGAGGAGCAGGATCTCGCCTTCCCAGGCCGCCCCCGCCGCGTGGTACGCCGCGTTCGCGTTCAGCGCGGCCCGGAACTGGTTTGCCCACTCCTGCGATAGGAACTTCATGGCCGCCGTGACCTGCGGAGCGAGACGCTCCGGTACATAGCGCTCTGCGGAACGCCGGGAGGAAGCTCACTCGAGCGGGGGTCACCAGAGAGGGGGGGATGGCATCTTAACGCCCGCGGCGACTCGGGGGGAGATGGCCCTCTACCTCCCCGTGCTGTACGGCACCACCCGCGAGGGTCGCGTCAGCATCCACGTGGCCCAGTACGCGGTCCAGCGTCTCGCCCGTCGGCCGGGCGTCGAGACTCGCTTGTTCGACCCGCGGGACCTCCCCCTCGGAAACCTGGTGCTCCGGCAATGGGAGCGCCGTCCGCCGGTGCCGGCGATCGAAGAGTTCTCGGCGGAGATGTCGCGGGCGGACGGTTTCCTGATTGTCACGCCCGAGTACAACTATGGGATGCCGGGCGCCCTGAAGAACATGATCGACCACCTCTACAAGGAGTGGAACCGGAAGCCGTTCGCGTTCGTCGGCGCCGGGGGCCTCTCCGGCGGACTTCGAGCGATCGACCAACTCCGCCAGGTCGTCTCGGGCATCGGGGCGATCACCGTCCCCACGCACCTCGCGGTCCATCAGGTGGCGAAAGCTTTCGGCCCGGAAGGTCCGCTCTCGGCCGCGGACGAGTTCCCGGTGAAGTTCGATCGACTGTTCGACGAGCTGGAGTGGTACGCCCGGGCGCTCAAGTCGCCACGTGAGGCCGTAGATGCGGCGGCCGGACGCGCCACCGGTCAGAGGTAGTCGTAGAATCCGCGCCCGGTCTTCCGCCCCAGGTGGCCGGCGTCGACCAGGCGGCGTAGCCCGGGCGAGGGCCGGTACTTCGGGTCGCCCGTATCCCGCTGCAGTGTTCGCGCGACCTCAAGGGTCACATCGAGACCGATCAGGTCCGCGAGTTCGAACGGCCCCATGGGCAGCCCCGCCCCGGCCTTCATCGCCTGGTCGATCTCACGGGCTCCGGCGAGACCCTCGTCGAGGGCAAAACACGCCTCGTTCAGGACCGGCAGCAGGAGGCGATTCACGACGAACCCTGGGGACTCCTTCACCCGGAGCGGCAGGAGGGGGAACCGGTGGTTCCGAAGCGTTTGGAGAAAGTCGACGACTTCGCCCGCGACCTCCTCGCGGGTGTCGACGCCGCTCGCGACTTCGACGAGCGGCAAGGTGGACGTGGGATTGAAGAAGTGGGTCACGAGCGTGGAGCGGACGTGGGCGAGCCCACGGGCGAGTTGGGAGATCGAGAGCGAGGAGGTGTTCGACCCGATCACCGCGTGCTCGGGTACGACGGCGTCGACCGCCTCGAGCACGCCACGCTTGACCCCGGCGTCCTCGAAGACGGCCTCCACGACCAACTCCACGTCCGCGAAACGGTCGTACGAGATCACCCCGTGGACACGGCCGACGATCTCGGCCCCCGTCTCGGCGGTGACCCGTGGCGCGAGCGCATGCTCGAGGTTCGATCGCTGCTCCGTGTTGAGCTCGACGCCGAATCCCCGGATCCGCTCGACCTCACGTTCCGCTCGATGGGCGTGGAAGTGCACCAGCTCATCCACGATCGACCGGACCCGGGCGAGACCTTTCTCCACGGTCGGCTGATCGATGTCTTTGAGCACGACGTCGATCCCGTTGAAGGCGAACAGCTCGGCGATAGCGGCGCCCATCGTTCCCGCTCCCACGACCCCGACCCGACGCACTCGCATCGCTCGACTCCGCGGCGGTTACCCGCCTTCTCCGATAAAGGTGGGAGCCTGTCGTCGCCCTGCCGGGAACTCTTTAAGAGAGGGGGCCCCTCGGCTGACTCGCGCGGGGATGGCCCAGCCCGGTACGGCGCTGGATTGCTAATCCAGTGGTGATTTCACCTCGGGGGTTCAAAGGGCCGCCGGAACCGACCGACGGCCGGAGTCTCCCCCTCCCCGCGTGCCCGTGTCCCGCCCCGGAGCCCGCCGACCAGCTACGGCCCGATCGCGGCGATGTGATACACGTCCTGATCCCGGACGACTCGGACCCGCGTCCCTAGCGTAGGAAGGTCGCCGTCGACCACGCCGAGAACTCGTACGCCGGCGTCGAACTCGACGAGCGCGAGACGGTGGGGAGCCGGCCAGCCGGTAGCCGGCGCCAGCAGCTCGGTGGCGGCCAATACCGAACCTTCGGACGACACGGAACGAGCGGAGATCTCCGTGCTGCCGCACCGGGGACACCCCCCCGGTCGCGGAAGGAAGCGGGCCGGACAGTGACCGCACTGATTGACGACGAGCTCCGGGGACGGGCCCTCGCGTCCGTGGCTCATCCGGCATCCCCCCGCCCGAGGAGCGTCACGAAATTGTGGGCGGCGAGGCCACCGATCGATTGGGCCAGACCGACGCGCGGCGGCTTGGCGATCGACATCGCCCCGGCCTCGCCGACGAGTTGACGGGTCACCTCGACGACTTGGGCGAGCCCGCTCGCGCCCACCGGATGGCCCCGACCGAGCAGTCCGCCGGACGGGTTCACGGGGCAGCGGCCGGTGGCGCCCGTCCATCCCTGGGCGAACCATGCCGGGGCTTCCCCCGGACCACACAGCCCAACGTCTTCGAGGTCGATCATCGCGAACGGGGCGAAGGCGTCGTGCAGCTCGGCGAAATCGACCGACTTGCGGGTCATCCCTGCCATCTCGTACGCCCGCTGCGCGGCGACCCTCGTGGCCCGGAACGTCGTCAGATCGTCACGCTCCGTCACGGCGAGGGTGTCGAACCCCTGTCCGACCCCCAGTACGGTCGCCGGTCCGACGCCCGGTTCGAGAACGACGGCAGCGGCGCCGTCGCTGACGGCCGAGCAGTGTAACAGATGGAGCGGGAGCGCCACCGGTCGGCTCGCCGCCACCTCCTCGGCCGAGACCGGTGTCTGGAACTGCGCGTTCGGATTGTGGCGGGCCGCCGCGCGTGCGGCCACCGAGACGGGGTCGATCGCCCGATCGTCAAGCCCGAACTTGTCCAGGTAGCGTTGCGTGACGATCGCGGCCAGCGCGGGCATCGTCGCCCCCACCCGGATCTCCGGGGAGGCCAACGAACGACCGAGCACCCGGGCGACCTCGGCGGTGGGCTGGTCGGTCATCTTTTCCCCGGCGAGGATCAGGGCACGCCGGTAGCCGCCTCCAGCGATCGCCCAGACCCCGGCGTGGAGGGCCGCCGCCCCGCTGGCGCTCGCGGCTTCGACCCGCAGACCCGCCGCGCCGTCCAACCCCAAACGGTCCGCAATCCGAGAGGTGAGGTTCTCCGTCTCCCCCAGGACGCTGGCGGCCATGTTGCCGACGATCACCAGGTCGACCGGACGGCGACCAAGGCGTTCCAAAGCGAGTCCGCCCGCCTCGGCGAGCAGGTCGACCAGGGATTCGGGGCGACGACCGAAGCGCCCCACGGCCGCCGCGGTGATCTGGACCGGGGTCACGGTCGACGCTCCACGATCGGTTCTGCGAGCGAGGTGAGGAGGTCGAGAAAGCGAACGAGCGGCATCCCGCACTCCCACCGCAGGACCCCGTTCCCGTCGCGCGTCGACTGCACCACGGGCACCCGTCGTCGGACGACGCGCCGCCAGCCGGAGCCGTCGGGGCCCTCGGCAATGTAGACGCGCCAAGGGTCGCCCCGCTCCCCGCCGATCTTCCGGTAGGCGTAGACCACGACGAGCCCGACGCGGTCGACCGCACGGGTGTGTTCGGCGAGCTGGGCATCCGCCCTCCCGCTCGCCGCGCTGAACCGGATCGTCGTCGCACGGGAAGCCTTCACTTCCAGGGGAAAGGAGAATTCGGAGCGGAGGGCGACCAGGTCGAAGCCGAAGGAGCCCGCAGCGCGCACCACGAGGAACGGCGTCCGGGCGAGCCGCTCGAGGACCTTCCGGTCTTCGGGAGGCAGGGCCCGAGCATACCGGGCCAAAACCTCGGGGTCGCCCTCGAGCAGGGCCCGCAGCTCCCGCTCGTAGCCGGCCCCCCGGACCACGGCGGCTTCACGCCGACCCAAGCGCATATACCTTCGGGACCGGTGGACGATGAAGGTCGTGGCGGCGGGCGGCGCCCTCGAGATCGTCGAGGAGGAGTTCGCCGTCGCGCGGCTCGTCGCCGAGCTGGTTCACGACTCCGACCGGCGTCGACAGGTGCGGGGCATCGCGGGTTCGGCGGCCACCTTTCGCCTCTCGGAGTTGCGCGGCCGACTCCTGAAGGAGCGGATCTTCGAGGACCCGAGCCGCCTCCTGACCCGTCTGCGCCGGCGCGGACTGCTGGAGGAGCGGCCCGAGGGACGGAACGACCGGACCTACGTAGTGCCGTTCCCCGAGGAGCTCGCCCGGCTCCTAATGGAGGAGATCGGGCGGCGTGAGGTCGAAGAGTCGGCGCCGACCGCGCTCGCCCCCGTCCCGGACGAGAGGGAGGAGATCCGGAGCCTCGACGGCGATTTCCTCGCCGCTCTCCGCGAGGTCCTCACGGAGCGCCTGGAGGCGACCGTCGAATTCGGTCGGACCTTCGATATCGGGCGACTCGCGAAGTACCTGCGCGACCTCTTCGGCGACATCCTCTACGTCGACTCGCTCATCTCGATGTTGCAACAGTACGCCCTCGCCGACGTCCCCCTCCTCGCCCCTACCGGCCGTCGCACCGGCCAAACCGGCTTCCACCTCGCGCTGTTCGGCCCGCCGGGGACGGGCAAGACCTTCGCGATCGACGACATGATCCGAGGGAACCCCCAGACCGGCGTTCCTCCGCACGGACTCCCGGGCCGCAACCGCTACTGCGGTGGGATTACCCCGGCGCAGTTCCTCCGCGTCGGCTCGCACTACGCCGGTCGAACGTTCAACTTCATCGTACCCGAATTCAACGACTGGTTCAAGTACCGCGGCATGGTCGAACCGCTCAAGCTCGTGATGGAGCAGCGCGAAGTGAAGTGGGAGACGACCCTCGGCACCGTCGGCCCGTACACGTTCAGCTCCTTCTTCTCCGTGAACTACAACGTCCGCACCAGCGGCGCGGTCGACTACTGGACGACCGTCGCCGACCCGAACTTCGCCGCGCTCGAGGACCGCATGCTGCTGCGCTTCCACCCGATGACCCGGGAACGGTTCCGGGCGGTCGAGGGGAGCGCGGAACGGCTCGAGCTGGGCGCGATCACCTTCGAGCTCGCCGGGAAGATCCGGGACCACCTGACCCTGGTCCATGCCATCGAGGTCGGCCACCCCCTGGTCGCCGGTCGATTCCCCCGCAAGCCGGTCCGGCTTGAGGCGAAACTCTACGAACGATTGCGCGGTGTCAGCGAGAGCGCGCTCGCCCGCACGGAGCACCCGAAGTTCTCCCCACGCCTCAAGTCAAGGGCGGTGAAGCTCGCCGCGGCCGCGGCGGTGCTCGGCTACTTCCGCCACGAGGCGACCTCGACGCTTCCGATCGGTCGCGGGGAGTCGGAGTTCGCCGAACGGTTCTACCGGGAGGAGATCGACGCCCGCGAAGGTCGTCGCGGTTCCGCGTCCTGAGCCGGCGCCGCGACGCTTCCGGCGGGCGACGCCGGAGATGGTCCGGACCGTGGCCCTCGAGCTCCTTCGGGCGAGCCACCGGCCCTTCGCCTCCCAGAAGTCGTTCGCCGCCGAGATCGTGCGCAGGCTGCGTCGCGCCGACCCCGAGCTCGCGGTCGGCGGGACCCGTGTTCGACGCCTCCTCCTGGAGACGCCCGGGGTCATCGTACGGGTTCGCTACGGCGAGCGCCCAGGACCTCCGCCCACGGAGCGATGCCCGGTCTGTGGTGGGGACCTCCGGGCGATCCCGAACCGGACGCTCGATGGAACGACGGTAACCGTTGGGTACCGGTGCACCCGATGCGCCTACTGGACGCGCTTGCGACGGCGTGTGCCCGTTCGGTACATCTTCGAGCGGGGACGGCGCGGCTCTCGTCGCTAGTCTATTCCATCTTGCCGAGCCAGGAACTGTTCTCGGCCTTGGGGCCGGCATCGAACGCTGACTTGAACGCCCCTGACTTCGCCGCCACTGCCATCGCGATCGGACGGTTCTTCGTCGCCACGCGCATGAATCCTGCCGCCAGTAGCCCCGCTGCCGTCGCTTGCAGGGACACTGTTCCGACCCCTACCTGGTTCCCCAGGCCGATGAGCTGCAGAATCGGAACGGCGGACGGTGCCGGCACAGGGATCGCCGGGGGCACCGGTGGGATCGGTGGGGGTGGCACCGGGGCCGGCGCGGGTACGCTCGTCGGCTCGACTTGGATCGTCGCGATCGGGAACGACGGTTGGATCGCCGTCCCGTTCGTGCTCGGGATGTAGAGCGCGTTCGTGAACAGTCCGCCCGACACCGAGTCGCTTCCCGCCTGCAGGCACGTCAACAGCGTGCACGCGTCGACCGGCACCGTCGCAAACGGCGGTCCGTTCGCCACGATGTTGAACGACGCGGTCCAGCTGTCGCCCACGTACATCGTGTTCAATTTCGGGTTCGTCGACCAGTTCCAGGAAAGCGTCGTGCGGCCGTTGACCACCGAGACCGTCGGGACCGTCTGACAGCTCGACAACGCGAGGACACCCCGTTCGCAGGCGGTCGCGGCCTGGAGTTCGGCCCCCGACGCGGGGGCGATGTTGCCGAAGCCGACGAACGTGAACATCGGCTTTCCCGTCCCTTGGGCTACCTGAGTTTGGATCACCGGACCGAATGCCGCTGTCCGGAACGCCGCCATCAACGACGGGTTCTCCGTGTTCGGCTTGTCCGCCGGACCGTGGGGAACGTACGTGAGCGTTCCTTGCGTACCGTCCGGACACGTGAACCATGTAGGACCGTCCCAGCTTCCGCCGGTCGCCGCAGCCATGTCACAGCCTGCTTCGAGGACGTGGTCGACATCGAGCTGGACCTGCGAGCCGCCGACCCCACCACCCGGGGCGGTGTGGCTCGTCTGCCAGTCCTTCGAGAGGAAGTCCGTCGCGCTATCCACGAGGTCGATCATGTCGATCGGGCAACTGCCCCCGATCGCGCCCTGGCAAACCGGGGAAGTGTGAGCCAGCGCCGCGATCGAGTCGGTAGGCACTCCGTCCTGCGACTTGACCCACCCTTCGCAAGGGGGTGAGGCGGTGGTTGGGAAGATGTAGCTCGGCTCGCAGGTGTTGTCCGTGCAGCCCGCGTAGTTCCCCCAGACCGTGATTTGGAACGAGGGGCTGACGCAGTAGTTCTCCACGTAGTTGGGATCCCGTGGGGCGGTCGACCCCATCCAGATCACCACGTGATGCGTGTTGTTCGTCCAGCTCAGTCCCTGTCCCGTCAGCGTCCCGTAGAGCGCCGTGATCATCGAGGAGTGCAGGAAGTTGTCCTGAAAGCCGGAGAACCAGTAGGTCCACCCACCGTTCAGAACGTCCGACTGGAACGTCGACTTGACCGCTGCTCCGAAGTCGTTCGACGGCAAGAAGTTCGAGACGTCCACGTGATACTCCGAGCCCCCATCGAGGTCCCACTGGTCGTTGGTCGCGTAGTAGTCGACGAGCCCGAACGTCACGGAAGAGTGAGGATTCTCCGCCTGGATCGCCGTCGCGACCTCGCCCGCATTCTGGATGAAGAACGGTACGCCGTTCGACTCCTCGCACGGCAGCCCCTGAGGCACGCCGCCACCTGGGCAGGAGTAGGGCGCCTTGACCTCGTCAGGATTGTACACGCCGTCCAGAGGAGAGTACTCGATCACAAAGACGACCTGAACCGCAGGCCACGACACGAGGCCGGCGGTGTCGGCGCTGGCCGTCAGCGTCACGCGTCCCACACCCGTGCCGGCCGCGCACGACGTTTCGGTGAACGCGCAAATGGCGTGAGGGACCGCCGTTACCCCGAGGTTGAGTCGGGCGGGCGGCAAGGTCGAACCGGTAACGGTCGCGGCGACCGCATGATCGGTCGGTACGGCGCTTCCCGCGAGGGTGTGTCCCGCCGCCGGCATCGTCGGCGCGAGGGCGAACGCATTGAGCGCGAGCGCCCCGACGAATATCGAGAGCCCGATCGGGAGGAGGAGTCGCCGGCTGCGGTCTAGCTCCATCGGTGCCACCGGTGCGCCGTTCCTCGGCGCTTCCGAGGTACAAGAAGGTTGCAGGAGCTCCTTACCCCTTTCTCCTCCTTACGCCGCCGTTATCCACGGGAATCCGGCTATCGCGGCAGACCTGGAGCGCGCCCGCGGAGACCCCGGGGCGTAGCCACCGCCATCCCCGATGCTGGCGCGAGTCGGGTTTTGGCGTCGGCAGCCGCTAAGAGATCAGGGCCGGTGCCCGCCGCGGAGGTGACGGAGTACTTACTCCATCTTGCCGAGCCAAGAACTGCTCTCGGCCTTGGGTCCCGCATCGAAGGCGGACTTGAACGCCCCCGACTTCGCCGCCACCGCCATCGCGATCGGACGGTTCTTCGTCGCCACCCGCATGAAACCCGCCGCCAGCAATCCGGCGGCCGTTGCTTGCAGCGACACAGTTCCGACCCCGACCTGGTTCCCCAGGCCAATGAGCTGCAGGATCGGGACCGCCGATGGCGCCGGCACTGGGATCGCCGGCGGCACCGGTGGGATCGGCGGAGGTGGCACCGGGGCCGGCGCGGGTACGCTCGTCGGCTCGACTTGGATCGTCGCGATCGGGAACGACGGTTGGATCGCCGTCCCGTTCGTGCTCGGGATGTAGAGCGCGTTCGTGAACAGTCCGCCCGACACCGAGTCGCTTCCCGCCTGCAAGCACGTGATCAGCGTACACGCATCGACCGGCACCGTCGCAAACGGCGGTCCGTTCGCCACGATATTGAACGACGCGGTCCAGCTGTCCCCGACATACATCGTGTTCAGCTTCGGGACCGTCGACCAGTTCCAGGCGAGGGTCGTGCGGCCGTTGATCACGGAGACCGTGGGTACGGTCTGGCAGGTGGTCACCGTCTGGAGCCCGCGCTCGCACGCGGTCGCGGCTTGGAGTTCGGCGCCGGACGCCGGGGCGATGTTGCCGAAGCCGACGAACGTGAACATCGGCTTGCCGGTCCCTTGGGCGACCTGAGTTTGGATCACCGGACCGAACGCTGCCGTGCGGAACGCCGCCATCAACGACGGGTTCTCCGTGTTCGGCTTGTCCGCCGGACCGTGGGGAACGTACGTGAGCGTTCCTTGCGTACCGTCCGGACACGTGAACCATGTAGGACCGTCCCAGCTTCCGCCGGTCGCCGCAGCCATGTCACAGCCTGCTTCGAGGACGTGGTCGACATCGAGCTGGACCTGCGAGCCGCCGACCCCACCACCCGGGGCGGTGTGGCTCGTCTGCCAGTCCTTCGAGAGGAAGTCCGTCGCGCTATCCACGAGGTCGATCATGTCGATCGGGCAGCTGCCCCCGATCGCCCCCTGACAGACCGCCGAGGTGTGAGCCAGCGCCGCGATCGAGTCGGTAGGCACTCCGTCCTGCGCCTTGACCCACCCTTCGCAGGGCGGTGAGGAGGTGGTCGAGTAGATGTAGCTCGGCTCGCACGTGTTGGCGGTGCAGCCGGAGTAGGAGTTCCAGGTGGTCACCTGGAACGAGGGGCTGACGCAGTAGTTCTCCACGTAGTTGGGATCCCGTGGGGCCGTCGACCCCATCCAGATCACGACGTGGTGGGTGTTGTTCGTCCAGCTCAGTCCCTGGCCGGTCAGCGTCCCGTAGAGCGCCGTGATCATCGAGGAGTGCAGGAAGTTGTCCTGGAAGCCCGAGTACCAGTACGTCCAGCCGCCGTTGAGCACGTCCGCCTGGAACGTCGATTTGACTGCCGCTCCAAAGTCGTTCGAGGGCAGGAAGTTCGCCACGTCCACGTGGTACTCGGCGCCGCCGTCCGTGTCCCACTGGTCGTTGGTCGCGTAGTAGTCGACGAGCCCGAACGTCACGGAGGAGTGGGGGTTCTCCGCCTGGATCGCGGAGGCGACCTCACCGGCATTCTGGATGAAGAACGGCACGCCGTTCGACTCCTCGCACGGCAGCCCCTGGGGCACGCCACCACCTGGGCAGGAGTAGGGCGCCTTCTGTTCGTCCGGGTTGTACACGCCGTCCAATGGGCTGTACTCGACGACGAATACGACCTGAACTGCGGGCCAAGATACGAGGCCGGCAGTGTCGGCGCTGGCTGTCAGCGTTACACGACCGACCCCCGTGCCGGCCGCGCACGAGGTCTCGGTGAACGCACAAATCGCGTGAGGAACCGCCGTCGCCCCGAGGTTGAGTCGGGCGGGCGGCAAGGTCGAACCAGTGACGGCCGCCGTGGCGGCATGATTGGTCGGCAAGGCGCTTCCCGCGAGGGTGTGACCTGCCGCCGGCATCGTCGGTGCGAGGGCGAACGCGTTGAGCGCAAACGCGGCGACGAACGCTGCGAGCCCGATGGGGAGCAACCAGTTCCGGGGGCGACGGAGACATCCCAAGCCTTCAGCGAGTTCGCTCATCGGTCGGTTCGGCTATATCCACGAACCGAAAGCCCTCTTTACACCTTTCGACCGCCTACAACGCCGTTACCCAGCGGTTCTCCCTCGATTTCCGGCTCCGGAGCGGTCGTCGTAGCCCCCCCTCCGTCCGGTTTGCGCCCGAGCATGGCCCGGATGATCAGACCTCCCACGACCGCGCCGGCGAGGGCGGCAATGGCGATCCCCGAAGGACCTCCGAGGAGACCGTTCAGTGGGTTCCCCCCGCCTCCGGAGCCGAGAGTGGCCGACACCGGGATCGCACGAACGACCCGGTCCTGATGGCTGTCGGTCGCGGTGAGGGTGATGGCGTAGGCACCATACTTCGTGTAGTGGTGCGAGACGTTGTACGCCGAGGAGTAGCTCCCGTCGTCCCACGAGACGTTGAGCTGATACGGCGGGAATCCCCCCGCCACCGACGCATTCACGGTGACGGTGTAGTACGTCGCTGTGGACCCCTGGCCCTGGGTCACGTCAAAGCCGAGCGCGAGGTCGTCGGCGACGACGACGGTCACATTCTGGATCGACGTCGACCCGAAGGCGTCCCACGCCGTGAATCGGGCGAGGAAGGTGCCGGTCCGGGTGTACGTGTGCGCGACCTCGTTCGTGCTCGAGTTGTTGCCGTCGCCGAAGGACCAGAGATAACGGTACGGCGGGTCGCCGCTCGCTGCCAAGCCGGCGAAGGTGACGTTCAAGGGCACCACGCCCGCAGCGGGCAGCGCGACCCCTTGCGCCGTGAACGTCCCGTCGAGCGGACCGGCGACGTCGACGGTGAGCACCGCGATCGAGGCGGCTCCGTACCGGTCGGTGACGGCGACCGAGGGCCGGTACGCTCCCCCATAGTGGTACTGATGGGTCGTGACGACCCCGGTCGCGGAGACCCCGTCGCCGAACGACCAGCTTTCCGCGTAGGGGCCGAAACCGTTGGTGGTCGCCTCGGTGAACGAGACGTTGAGGGGCGCGAGCCCGCCGCCCGGGACGGCCGCCGCGTTGGTGACGATCGCGTCGTACACCCACGTGTCGGTCAAGAGGAGATTTCCCGGACCCTCGCCTCCGAAGAGGACGAGGTAGCCGTCCGACGAATCGTTCGACATCATCGCGTACTCTCGAATCGACGGCGACGGCCCGTAGGTCTCGTTGCGCCAGGTCCGATGGGTGAACCACCAGGTGTCGTTGACGACGCCGTTCGAGGTCCCGCCTCCGAACAGCACCATCTGCTCGAGCGTGGCGTCGAAGGCGAACGTCCCGCCGTGGCGCGCCGGCGGACTCACCGTGGTGAGTACCTGCTCCCACGTACCGTTCGCGTACCACCACGTGTCGTTGTAGATCAGCGAGGCGTTGTCACCGCCGAACAGGGTCATGAACCCGTCCGCAGGGTCGTAGCCGAAGTCGGCGCCGCCACGTCCCGCCGGGGAGGGGGACGGATGCAGCTGCGTCCAGAGGCCCCCGGTGAACGTCCAGGTGTCACTGAGCTCGACGGTGAGGCACCCGCCGTAGAGTACGACGTCGCGGTCGCGAGGGTCGTAGGCCATGGCGGCGGCCCACCTCGCCCCCGGCGAGATCGCGGGGGTGATGTTCGTCCAGACCCCACCGACGAACGACCAAGTGTCGTTGTAGTAGAGCCCGGGCCCGGTTCCGCCGAACAGGAGGACGTAGCCGTCGCGCGCGTCGAACGCGAGGGAGGCATGGTCGCGGGGGGGCGGCGAGTGCGCCGGGGAGAGGTTGGTCCAGTGGCCGGTGGTGTAGCTCCAGGTGTCGTTGAGGTAGGCGTGTCGGTTCGTGTAGCCGCCGAAGACGAGGGAGTAGTGGTCGATCGGGTCGTAGATCGTCGCTGTACTGAAAGAGCGACCCGGCGGCGCCGCGCCGACCGTCCCCGTGAGGTTCGCCCAAGCGGGATAGGAGCCGTTCACCGGTACGGTGAGCGGAGTGGCTGGGGCGGGACTCGCGGAGCGGACCGGCGTCGGGGTCCAACCTCCGAGCGTCCTCGGGACCACGGCGGTCGTCGGCCCCCCGTTTCCCAACACCGGCGCCAGCTTCGGAAGGCCGCCGGCACTGAGCAGGAGTAGCAGCGTCAGCGCCATGGCCACCGAAACGGTCGCCGGATTCCAGCGGGGGGGAGAACGGGTCACCGTCGGGGGAGTCGGGCGCCGGTACTTCGACTTTTGCCGCGGCGACGGGCTGCCGCGAAGTTCGTAGGGGGGCCTCGCTACCGCGGAGAACCGCCCACGAGCCTCGTGGCTAGAAGCTCCGCTCAGCTCGGCACGAAGGTGGGGATCACCCGACTGGCGTGGGAGTCGACGAGGAGCATGCTCTTCTGGCCCTTCCGGTCGAGAAGGATGTACCAGATCGGCACGTGGACGAGCTCCCCCTCGCTCACCTCGACCTGGCTCTGGATCTGGCTCACCATGTGGTGTTTCTTGTGGGCGAGATCGCTTTGGAGCTGACCGACGTAGGACTTGGCCGCGTGCTGGGCGGCGTCCTCGCCGAGGTCGCCGTTGAGGATCGGCGCCCCTGCCGGGATCGACTTCTTGTCGAAGAACGTTCGCTCCTTCATCGGGAACTCGTAGCTCTTCGGCTGGTAGTCGGTCATCCCTTTCACCGCGACGACCGGGTACTCGTACGTCCCCTGCAGCGTCTCGTTCCGCGTCGGATTGACCGGCGGACCGGTCATCACCGGGATCGGCAGGAACCCGCCCCGCCGGCCCCCCCCGAGCGCCGCCCCGAGCAGCTCGGCGCCGGCGATCGAGGCGACGGTGCCGCCAATGCCGACGGCGAGGTCCTGGTAGAGATAGCTCGTCGACGCGGAGGCCGGGATCACCCAGAACGGAACGAACGACAGATTCTGCTCGGCGATCGTCGACTCTTCGAAGGCGTGGCGGTGGAACATGCCGACGTCAAGGAACTGCTGCACCACGGCGAGCGCCCCTTTCGCGTCGACGATCTTCGGGGTGAGCATCGTGTGCTTGTTGATCTCCTTCCAGCCGCCGCCCCCGAGGGCGACGACCCCGCCGCAGTAGTCGCACGTGATCACCATCTCGCCGAACACCGGCACGAGCGGGGCACCGCACCCGGGGCAGTTGACCTTCTGAGGAGCCGCGGCGGCGGCGGGAGCCGCCGGGGCCCCGGTCGCGGCCGTGACCGGTCTGCCGCACGTCAGGCAGAACTTCGCATTGTCCGGCAGCGGCGTGCCGCAGTTCGCGCAGTTCATCGTACCCTCCGGGGCGGTCTCACGGGTGGATCGGAGCCACTAGGGCATCGCCTGGCCGCAGTTCGGACAGAACTTGGAGGGGCCCGTCACGGTCGCCTGGCACTTCGGGCAGGTGCGCGTCTGCGGGGCCATCGAGGTACCACAGTTCGGGCAGAACTTCATGCCGGCCGGGACGCTCGCGTTACACTTCGGGCAGGCCGTCGACGGACCCGCCGCCGCGGGCGCGGCCGGGACCATCGAGGTGCCGCACGAGGGGCAGAACCGGACGTTCGACGGGACCATCGTCTGGCATTTCGGGCACGGGACGGCGGAGCCTCCGCCCATCATCGCTCCGCCCATCTGCGCACCCATCCCGAGCCCCGCGCCGAGACCGACCCCGGCGCCCACCAGGGAGCCGGCACCGCCGGACGGGTTCGAGGCGGCCTGGGTGAGCGCCTGGCCCGCCTGGTACTGCATGTAGTTGACCCCGAGGACGCCCATCGACGAGCGGGTATCGATCGCCTTCTGCACGTCGTCCGGCAGGTTGACCGAAAGCCCCTGGAGCTGCTGGACCTCGACGCCGAGCGGCCCGAAGTGTGAGGCGGAGGCGCCGAGGACGGCCTGCTCGATCGTCGTCAGCTGGGTCGCAAGGTCGGTGACCCGCATCCCCTGGTCCTTGAGCTTGCCGAGCGTGTTGTAGACGAGCAGGACCATCTGATCGCGGAGCCGCGCCTCGACGTCCGAGGAGGCGGCCGCGCCGAACGTCCCGACGAACTGGCTGATGAACAGGTCCGGCGTACCGACCTTCCAACGGTAGTCGCCGAACAGCCGGAGGTTGACGAGGCCGAAATCCGGGTCTCGGAAGACGTACGGTTCGCTCGAGCCGAACTTGCCGTCGAAGATGCGGCGCTGCAGGTAGTAGACCTCGGCCTCCTGGCGGACGCCGGTCAGCGACTGGATCAGGTTGCCGAGAACGCCGACGTTCAGGCTGGTGAGGCCGTACCGGCCGGGCTTATCGAGATAGGCGAGGACCTTGCCGTCGCGGAAGAAAACCGCGGTCTCGTCCTCGCGGACGACGATGTTGTCGCCGTAGCGGATGTTGCGCGGGACGCGCCACATCACGTTGCTGCCCTTGTAGACGTCCTCCCAGGCGACGGTCGTCGCGCCGAAGAGACTGCCGCCTTTCGCCGGGACCGGATTGTTCGTGACCATGATCGACCTGCTCCTTCCTGCCTACGCGACTTTGATCCCTTCGATCGCCTGCATCCGGGACCGGAAGGTCGTCTGGAGCTGGCCGACCTGGTCGCGCATCTGCGCGACGGCCTGGCGCATCGACGCCACGTCGCCGCCGAGGGCGGCGCTCTTGATCGGGGGGACGCTCTGGGCGACCTGGTCCGCCGCGATGGCGAACCCGTAGTCGTACTGGTACAGTTGATCGAGGCTGTTCGCCTGCACGCGGATCGGCGCGGCGATGCCGGAGTAGCCCTGCTCGGCGTGGCGGATGCTCCCCTCGAGGACCTGGAGGTCGGCGAGGATCGAGGCGAGGTCCGTCAGGCTGGCGAACTGCCCGTTCTGCGTCATCGTAGCCCGCAGGTCGTTGAGCTGCCCGAGGACCCCCTTGACCTTGTCCGCGATCTGCAGCCGGAGAAGGCTGTCGGCCTCCCGAATGTCCTCGTTGACCCGGTAGCCGTGGAAGCCCGGGATGAGGAGTTCGAGCCGCTTGAGGAAGCCGCGGTCCTGGTCGACGCGCTGACGGATATCGGTGGGGTTGGCGGACGCGGAGGCCGGAGGGGCGGGCGCCGAGAGCGACGCGCCGCAGGACGGGCAGAAACGGCTCGCCGTGGTGATCGTGGCCTGGCAGGCCGGGCAGATCATCGGCACCGGCGTCGCCGAGGGCGTCGCGGCCGCCATCCTCAGCGGGCTCCCGGCGGCGTCGGGTTCGTGGCCCCGGCAGGCGGCGTCGGAGCGGGTGCGTTCGAGGATCCGTAGCTGAACGCCGAGGGGGGCGGGTGACTCGCCCACGACTCCCGCTGGGCGGTGCGCTGGCGCATCATGCCGCGGGCCCGCACCCCCCAGCTGATCCCGACGACCCAGACGATCACGAGGAGCATGAGGACGATCAGGGCGGCGAGCTGTCCGAGGAAGGTGATACCGGTGTTGAGCGGGAGCAGGATGGCGAGGAACAGCAGCGCGAAGCCCATGGCGGCAAAGCCCCAGGAGAACGCGCGTTGGAGCGACGCGTCGGCCGACAGAGCCTGGGTGAAGTAGCTGATGATGGCGAACAGCAGCGCGAGAACGCCGATGGTGACCAGCGCGTAGAAGTGATTGACGAACGGGACCGCGAGGTAGATCCCGAGGAACAGGAGGAACGCAACGAACCCTAGAAGGGCGGCCAGGACGACCGGGGCTAGGCGCCCGACCCTCTCCACCGGCGATGGACTCCCGCTCATGCGGACACCTTCCCGAGCATGCAACGGTCGTCTATTAGCCGTTATCCCCGAGCCGGAGCGCTACAGGCGCGGCTCGTCGTCCGCCTTATCGTGAGGGGGAGGGCGGGGGCGCACCGGAGCAGCTTCCGTGGGCGGCGCAGCGGGAGCGGGTTCGTGCACTTTCGCTGACGCCGGCTCGGCTTTCGGTTTCGTTGCGGCGGGCGTTGGAGCGGCGGCCGGGTGCGCCGCCGGGTGGCGGGCCGGCTCGGGCGCCCGATCGGCGACCGGCTTGGGCTTCGCGACCGGGGGGCGGGCTGGGTGGGGCGCGGAGCGACGGGCCTCGCCTCCGGCGTGAGCGGACGGCGCGGGCGCGATCGGTTGGCGGGAGCCGGCGCTCACGACCAACCCGCACTTGGGACAGTTCGGAAACTGCGCGAGGCAGACCTGACAGAGCGTCGCCCCACAGCTGTGCCGCACGGAGGCGATCCCCCCGCATCCGACGCACCGGGCCCCTGGGGGAACGAAGGCGCTCGGAGAGGGGGCGACGGCGTCGCGGGGCGTGGCGGCGGGCGTGCTCGGCGGCGGCGACGCCGCCTCCGGAGCGAAGTACCGCGTTCCGTCCTGAGGGCCCGGAGCTGGGGCGCCCTCCGCGCTGAATTCGGGCGAGAACGCACCGAGATTGAGCGACGGCAACGGTGCGTGGACCGCGGTCCCTGCGGTCTCCACGGCCTTGATCAGGCGGGCCTTGTAGATGCCTACCTTCAACGTCCGGACGATCTGGAACAGCGTCCGCTGGCTGTCGGGCAACAGCAACGCGCGGCGGGCCAGTTCCTCGACGTCCGGCGCGAGCTTCAGGTTCTCCGGCCGCAGCTCGGTCTCGAGCACCGCCTTGAGGTAGCCGAACAGGCGCTGCGTCGCCGCCAAGGAGAGCGTCGGGGGGCTCAGGGCGGCGACGTCGGCGAGGGTGAACCCTCGCCGTTCGATCCCTTCCGGTCGACGCTCGAGGGCCGTGGTGATGAGCTCGTACGACGCGGACTCGAGCTCCTTCAAGTCGGATTCGCTCAAGCGATCGACGTCGACCTTCGGGGTGCGCGACAGGGTCGCCAGCACCGGGTCGAGCATCTCGTAGGGGACGTGGAGCGTCACGAACAGGTCGTTCTTGGTCACGGGGCGGTGGAGGCGGGCCTCGAGCAGCAGCGCCTCCCGACCGTGACGGTCGATGAGCCCCTCGCGCGACTTCTGCATGGCTACCTTCTTCCCCTCCTTCGCGGCGTCGAAGTCGGAGTCGAGCGCCAGCGCGCGCTCGAAACTGGCCCGCGCGTCGTCGGCGCGGCCGAGCGTGATCAGGACCAGACCGCGGCTGGTCCACGCGTACTTGTCGCCCGGCGCGACCTGCGTCGCGCGGTCGTAGAGCGCGAGCGCCTCGTTCGGGTGGCCGAGCTTCTCGGCGACGAAGCCCGCCTTGACGTGGAGCTCGGGCCTCTGGCCGTCGAGCGCGATCGCGTGGGCGAGCGCCCCCGCGGCCTCGCTCCACTGGTCCTTCGCGATGTTCAGCTCCCCGAGCCGGCTCCACAGCTCGCCGGAGCTGGGGAGGAGCGCCACGCCCTGCTGGACCGCCTGGATCGCTTCGGGAACAGCCCCGACGCCGCTCTCGGCCTCGGCGAGAAGGAGGAACAACTTCGGGTCGGCCGGAACGCTCGACATCGAGCCTCGCAGCAGCTCGCGCGCCTCCGCATGGTGTCCCTGGTCGAGCAGGCTGCGGGCGATCCCCGCGAGCGCCGTCGGGGAGCTCGGCTCCCGTCGCCGGACCTCCTCGTAGACCGCCTTCGCCTCTTCCGGACGCTCGAGGGCGGTGAGGATTTCGGCACGGAGGGCGAGCGTGGCGAGCCCGCGTTCGGCCATCGGCGCGTTCGCCAGCGCCGAATCCAGCGCTTCGAGCGCCAGGTCGGGCCGCCCGGCGACGAGGCGGGCGCGCGCCCGTCGGGCCGCGATCTCCATCGCTTGGGTGGGGTCGAGGGTCGCGGCGTGCTCGTAGGAGCGCGTCGCCTCGTCGGTGTGCCCGAGGGCGGAGGCGAGGTCCCCGTGGGTCAGCCAGAGGGCGGCGTCCTGGGACTCCGGTCCCCCGGTGTGGAGCAGTTGACTGAGCGCCTCGAACGCCTCGGCGGCCTCGTTGGCGCTGTGATGGAGTCGGAACCGTTCGTACAGGGCCGGCCCGTTATGGGGGTCGAGCAGGAGGATCGCCTTGAGCGAGTACTGGACCTCGGCCGGACGGTCGAGGGCCCGGTAGGCGTCGGCCCGCGTGCGCCACGCCCCGAGGTCGTTCGGCTCCTCGCGCAGCAGCTCGTCGACCTGCGGGATCACCTCGTTGTACCGACCCGCGAGCTGTAGGGTCTCCGCGAGAGCGAGCCGGCCCGGCCGGCTCTTCGCGTCCAGCGCCAACCCTTGGAGATAGTAGGTGACGGCGTCGGCGTACGCCCCTTGCGCCCGAAGGGCCTCGCCGACCTCGAAGTAAGCGTGGGGGTCGTTGCCGGCGCTACTGACCGCACCCTTCAGCGCAGCAAGACCCTCGGGCCGGTGCCCCGTCTTCAGGAGCAGCTGGCCCTTCCGTCGCAGGAACATCGGGTTCGCTGAGTCGCGGCTTAGCAGCAGGTCGAGGTAGCGCAGAGCCCGGGCGTCCTGGTTGAGCTGGCTCAGTACCTGGACCTCGCCCCACAGCAGGTCAGGGTCCTCTCGGCCTGCCTCGATCGCCTGGGTGTACGCGGCCTCGGCGTCCGCAGGACGCCCGACCTCCCTCAGCGCGTGACCTAGCTCCTTTTGGAGGTCGTCGCGACCGCCTACCCCCGGGGCGGCGAGGACCGCCTGGTAGGCGGCGATCGCCCGCTCTGGGTCCTTGACCAGGCGAGAGGCTCGGGCGACCCCGAGCTGGGCCGGGACGCTGAGCTCGGGGGCCAGGGAGGCGCGCTCGTAGGCGACGAGCGCGGCACGGGCCGCGGCTTCTCGCTCGGGGGAGCCCTCGGCCGCCTCGAAAGCCCGGGCGAGCTGGAGATTTCCGCGCTCGATCGCCACATCGTTCCGTGTCGGGTCGAGCCGGAACAGTTCGTCGTACACGACGAGCTGCTCCGTCGGACGGTCGAGCTCGAGGAGCAGTCGTCGTTTCTCGTGCCAGTAGGCCGCCGTGTCCGGCGCCAGCTGCAGCAGACCGTCCACGACCGTGAGCGCCTCCTCGGGGCGGCCGGCTCCGACGAGCGCCTTCTCGAGCTGCTCGCGGGCCGGTCGGTCCTCCGGGGCCGCTGCGACCAGGGCCCGAGCGAACTCAAGCACCAGTTCCGGACGAGTGGCGGACTCCGCCGATTGGACCGCGTGCCGCATCGCGGCCGCATCGTGAGGGTGCGCCTTGATCAACGCGCGGAACGCCTCGAACCCGTCGTCGAGCTTCCCGCTCTCCACCAGGAGTTCGGCGAGCGCGCGCATCGCCTCGAGATTTTCCGGCGAGGCCGCGAGCGTCGACCGGCAGGCGGCGATCGCCACCTCCGGCTTGCCCACCTGCACCGCGAGGGCACGGAGGCCGTTGAGATTCTGCAAGTTCCTCGGCTCCAGCTCGAGCAGCCTCTGGCGGGCGCGCAGGGAGAGCTCGGGAGCGACCTTGGCCGACTCCAGACGTTCGGCGACGTCCCGGGTCATGGCAGCGTCCGGGAGGGCCGGTCCTGCGAACAGCGTCTGCAGCTGCCCGACCGAGGCGTCGACCTGGCCGAGCGCCAGCTGCAGCTTTCCGGCGAGGTAGGGCACGCGCAGGTCGGCCGTGGTTGCCGGAGCGAGCTGAGTGACGGCGGTGAGGGCGCCGTTCAGGTCTCCGAGTGCCGTGAGCAGCTCGATCCGCGTGATCGATAGTTCGCGGTCGCCCGGCGTGAGCGTCAGAAGCGTGTCGCACGTCTCGAGCGCCGACTTCTCCTCCCCGTGGGCCCGCGCGATCGCCAGTTTGGCCGCGAGGGCTGCAGGGTCCCGCGGGAGCAGCTTGAGCGCCCGGTCGACATACCGGGTCGTGGTCGGGTCGAGCTCCTGCGCCCGAAGGTACGCGGCGGCGGCCTCGCGCGGCCGATTGAGCAGTCGCAGCACGTCGCCGCGCGCCGCCCAGATCGCCTTGTCGTTCGGCTTCGCCTTCTCCGCCTTGTCGAGGAGGGCGAGGATCTCCTTCGGGGGGTCGTTGAGCGCAATGAGGATCAGCGCCTTGTGGTGGAGGAGCCCGGCCGAGCCCGGCGCCAGCTCGAGCCCGACGTCCGCCGCCCGTCGGGCGAGCTCCGGTTGGGAAAGTCGGTAGAACGCCATCGCCGCGTCGTCCAAGCGACCGGCGACCTCCGCGGCGTCGTCGCCCAGCCGGCGACGATGGGCCTCGACGTGCGCGAGGTACGCCTTCAGCGCCTCGGAGTAGCGGGTCTTGTCGTGGTGACTCTCCCGCTCCTCGGCCTGGCGGAAGAGCCGCCGCGCCTCGTCGATGGCCGACGCGCCCGCGGTCGGCGGTCGCGTCGTGCCTCCGGCCGTCGCCACGATGGACAAAGGCCCGGCCCGCCGATAAATAGTCTCATTCGCGCGAGAAGCACCGCGCACCGACCATGAAGGGCCTTTAGTGCGGCGTCCCCTCCCGACCCTCGTGCCGGGGTCTCGACACCGCTCCCGACGCAAGTCGATCTACGACCCGGTCCACGGGACGGTCACCCTCTCGGAGGCACCGCTCGCCCTCGTGGGAGACGCTGCGTTCCAGCGGCTCTGGGGCATCCGGCAGACGGGTTTCGCTCACCTGGTGTTCCCGGGTGCGAACCACACGCGGCTCGAGCACTCCCTCGGCGTCTACTGGGTGGCCCGCACCATGGCCGAACGGCTCGGCCTCGGAATCCACGACACGATGATGGTCGCCTCGGGAGGACTACTTCACGACCTGGGCCACCCTCCGTTCTCCCACACCTTCGACCCGACACTGCACGAGGTGTTCGGCCACGGGCACGAGGCGATCTCGCGCGCGAGGATCGTGGGCGAGCGGCCGTTCGGTTCGACCCTTCCGGCGCTCCTGGAGCGGTTCGGCCTGGACCCGAAGGGGGTCGCGGAGCTCGTCGACCCGAGGACCGCCGGTCGGGACTCCGAGCTCCTTCGAACGATGCTCCACAGCGCGGTCGACGCCGACCGAATCGATTACCTCCAGCGCGACGCCCATTACACCGGCGTCGCCCACGGAGCGATCGACGCCGTCCGACTGCTCGAGACGACGCGGGTGTACCAGAACCGGCTGGCCTTCGCCGAGAAGGGCCGGAGCGCCCTCGAGGGGTTCCTCGTAGGTCGGAGCCTCATGTACACCTCCGTCTACTTCCACAAAACTGTCCGGTCGGCGGAGCTGATGGCTCAGGCGGCGGTCGAGAGGATGCCCGGTTTTCCTGAGGTCGCCGGCACGCTCCTGCTCGGAACCGACGGGGAACTTCTCGCGGCCCTCGCCCTCGTACCCGGGGCGTCCGGTGAGCTGGTCCAGGGATTGCTCGAGCGACGTCTGCACAAGCGAATGACCGGCTGGAAGCCGGACGAGCTCGGCGACCGGGCGGCGTGGACCCGCTTGCTTCGGCGGCCCGCACGGCGGCGCGAGATCGAGGACGATCTCGCCCACCGTCTCCGAGCGCCCGTCGGCTCCGTGCTGCTCGACCTCTCCGGGGTGGTGCCCCGGACGGACCCGGCGAGCGACTTCGGCTCCGTGGTGCTCCTGGAGGACGGTCGTCCGACCCGACCGTTCCGCCGCGCCTCCCTCTGGCACTCGATCTGGGCACGCCCGCCCCAGCCCTCGGCCGTCAACCTCTACGGTGCGAGCCGGGTCCGCGCCGAGGCGAGGGCGCTCCGCCGGGCCGTCGTGCGCTTGGTGGAAGGTTGAACCGGCGGTCCAACCGTCGAACTACCGAACCAACGTGACCAAATATGGGGAGTCGTAGGGACCCGGCGATGCGCACGTTCGCCGCCGCCGGGTCCTCGGTCTTGCGACTCGCCTCGCCGTGGGCCGTCGGCGTGGCCCTGCTAATGGTCCTCGGGGCTTCTCCGGGGGGCGTCGTCGCACCCACCGCGACGGGACCCCATCTTGCTTTGCCGACGGCCTTCGACCGCGCCTCGCTCGCGGCGCATCCCACCGCGATCCACCCGACGAGCTCGGTCGTGGGGCCGTACAACGGCCACTTCTTCCAGAACGTCACCTACCCGGCCTCTGGGGTGATCACCGACTCGGCGTTCGCGACGGTCGATCCGACCCTCCACGAGGTGTTCGCCACGAACGGGAACGGCGACGACCTCGCTGCCTTCTACGAGTCGAACGGCACCTTGATCGGCCAGGTCGCCGCCGGCAACCCGCTGATCGGCGAGTACGCGCAGGCGGTCGCGCTGAACCCGACGAGCCACCTCGTGTTCGTCGGCGTGTACGTGAACGGCGCCCGCCCCGGCTTCCTCCTGATGTACAACGAAACGACCCTGAGGCAGGTCGGCGTCGTCAATTTCGCCGGCGCGCCGACCCTCTACTTTCAGCCGTTCGTCCTGACCTACGACCCCGCGTCGAACCAGCTGTTCGCGGTGAACTCGACGGACGGACTTCTCGCCGCGATCAACGCGTCCACCGGGATCGTCACAAAGTGGATCGCCTGCACGGTGGCGTTCTGCCAGGGCGACGACATTGTGGCTGCCCCGAACCTCCACGAGCTCGCCCTCGCCACGGGACAGAACGCCATCGTCCTCTACAACACGACGAACGACCACATGATCACGACGATCACGACGACCAACCCGCAGTTCTACCCGATCACGCTCGCCTACAACCCGGCCACTTTCACGCTGTACGCCGCGAACTTCTCGTTCTCGGGCAACACACTGTTCTACCGATTCAACCTGATCTCCAACAGCTTTTCCGGCAGCCTTCCCGGCGACCCCAGCTACGCGAACTGGATGGCGTACGACGCGGCCGACAACGCCCTCCTGATCGAGAACTTCTCCACCAGCTGCCCGGGCGTCGTGAGCTGCACCTACGGATTCTACGACGCGATCGAGCTGGTCGACGCCGGCACCGGGATCGTCCTCGGTCACTTCCAGGCGCTCGGGGCGTACGGGGCCTCGTTCGGCAAGATGGCGATCGACCCCGGCACGGCGAACCTGGTCCTCCCCGGCTCTTTCAGCGCCCCCACGACGGCCCTGTCGCTTCCGACCCTGAACATCGCGCACACCTACGGCAGCTACGCAAGCTACTCGGGTTCCACGGTTGCCAACCCCACGCGCGGGACGTTCGTCACCTTCGGACAGTACCCGACGCAGCTCCAGGCCCGGGTCGAGGCGACGGGCGCCGTAGCTTGGACCACGCCGCTGCCGTCGTTCGCCCCGGCGTCCCTCGAACCCCCGATGGCGATCGACACCCAGGCCGGCGTGGTGTTCCTCGCGGACGGGGTGAGCGGGAACGTGCTGACCGTCAACGCCGACACGGGAAGCCCGGGGGCCGCGATCCCCCTTCCGCTCGGCATGAACGTGACCGCGCTCGCCGTCGACTCTCTCCACCACTTCCTGTACGTCGCGGAGAACCCCGGGCAGGTCCAGGTGTTCAGCAGCGTCACCGGGGCCCTCGCCGGAACCGCGATGACCCCGTTCCTCACGGCCTGCGCCGGGACCGCGGACTCGGTCCGCCTCGCCGCCTACTTCGTCAACTGCCAGCCGAACGGCAACGTGACGACGGTCCGGAGCGGGACGTTCAACACCGGAACGATCTACGCCGTCGGCAACGACCCGACCTCGATCGTCCTCGACCCGAGCGGCGAACTGATCGTCGCGAACTTCGTCTCCGACAACCTCACCACCATCGCCCTGGCGAACGGCGCCCGCGCGGCGATCCCGCTCGGGCCGGGCAACCCGCTCCTCCTCGCCGAGGATGTACCGGACGGCCTGCTGGCGGTCGCGGACGGCTCGAGCGCGCTCGTGCAGATGCTGAACGTCAGCGACGGCCTTCCGTACGCGAACGCCTGGGCGGGGAACGCGACGGGCGGCCTTACCTTCGACAACACGTCGGGGGCGTTCGTCCTGGTCGGGCTGAACACGAGCTCGGCCACCGTGTGGAGCCGGCTGTCGGTCCCCTCGGCACCGGGCGGGCCGGTCGTCGTGGCGAGCAACAATACGCTCTCGGTGAACTGGACGGCGGTCGCCGGAGCGAACGGGCAGGTCCTCTACAACGTGACGCTGACGCCTTCGGTGGGGGCGCCGATGCGCCTCATCAACACCTCCGCGCTCCAGCACACGTTCACCGGACTCACGGATGGCGTGGTGTACGCCGTCACCGTCACGGCCGGGAACTTCGTGGGGACAGGGCCCTCCGCGGGGCCGGTCGACGCTGCCCCGATCGGTATCCCGTATCCCCCCTCGAGCATCAGCGCGACCGCGCACGGCTCGAGCGCGGTGGTCGTCTGGGGGGCCCCGGCGTCGACGGACGGGAGCCCCGTCACCAACTACACGCTCGAGTACGCGCTCGGCACCGGTCCGGTCCTTTCGATCAGCGAGGGGACGGTGCTGTCGGCGACGATCCCCGGGCTCCTGCCGGGGTCGTTCTACACCTTCCACGTGATCGCCTGGAACGCGGCCGGCGCCTCCAACTCGAGCGCCTCCGCGGCGCTCGCCACCCCCACGAGCTCCGTCAGCGTGCCGGGAGGATTCGCGGGTAGCACGCTCGCGCTCGGCGTCGGGATCGGCGCGATCGTGGCGTTCGCTGCGCTGGTCGTGGTCTTCCTCGTGCGGCGGCGGCCGGGTCCGCCTGGTCCCACTCCGGCTTCGCCTCCCTCCCCGATGCCGGCTCCCCTCGAGGCAGCGCCCGAGCCACCTCCCCCTCCCGCGTGACGACGCGTCCCTCGGCCGCAGTCCCGCTCTCGCTGCCGGCGCGTCGGTAGAGAGTTTATCCCAGGGCCGGCTAGACGGTCGTGCGGGTCGTCCTCGTCGGGACCGGCGTGCTCCCGATCCCGCCGCCGGGGTATGGCGGCGTGGAACGGACGATCGCCGAATACGCCGAGGCCTTGCGTCGCGCCGGGATCGGGGTCCGGCTGGTCCACGAGGTCCGCCACGGCCGGCCGCGCGACGAGTACTGGTTCGCGCTCCACCTCCCGAAACGGCTCGAGCTCGCGCCGGGCGACGTCGTGCACGCGAGCACGCCGGTCGTCGCGAACCGCCTGCGCGGTGCGGGAGTCCCGTATGTATACACTACGCATTCGCGACACTGGTTCCAGCGGGACGACTGGCACGGTCGGTGGGGGCTGTTCCTCGAGCGACGGGCCGTACGAGGCGCGGCGGCCGTCGTAGCGCTCACCCCGGCGCTGCGGGACCGGATCGCCCCCGTCCTTCCTTCGTCGTCCCTCGCCCCGCTCGAGGTGATCCCGATCGGCGTCGACCTCGAGAAGTTCCGCCCCTCCTGGGAGCATCGGCTCGGCAACGTCGCGCTCGGCGTCGGCGTGGTCGCGCCGTTCAAGCGCTGGGAGCTCGCCGCAGCCGCTCTCAAGGGCACCGGCTGGCGGCTCGTCCTCGCCGGCCCGACGCCAGATCCCGCCTACGCCGAGAGCGTGCGTCGGGCGGGGGACCGCGTCGAGCTGCTCGGCGAGGTCAGTGACGAGGAGCTCGTCCGCCGATTCAGCTCCGCCGACCTCCTGGTCCACCCGAGCGCGGTCGAGATCATGGCGGGGGTCGTGGTCCAGTCGATGGCCTCGGGTGTTCCGGTGCTCGGCGCGCCCGCGGTCCGAGGGCTGGTCGTGGACGGCGTCACCGGCTGGACGAGCCTGCGCGACGACCCGCCGTCGGTCGTCGCGGCCCTGCGCGAACGCGCGAGCGCGCTCGTGGGGGACGTCGGGGCGTTACGCCGTCTCGGCGAGAACGCGCGGCACGTCGCGGAACAGAAGTACGCCTGGCCGGCGATCGTCGAGGCGCACCGACGGCTCTACGAGCGCCTTCCGTCGGTCAGCCGATGACGAACCCGGCGTCGGTGATCACGAACGGCCGGCGCTCCGGGTCGTGGGCCGAGCCGCGCATGCGGACGATCTTCGCCTGACGGACCGACCGGTCGCCGATCCACTTGCGGGTGAGAAGGACCTCTCCGCGCGTGAGCACCTCCTCCGGAGCAAGATGCGCCGGGTTGCCCGGCGTGGCGGTGATCAGGGTCGTCACCGCCCGTTCGCTCAGGAAGCGGAGGAGTGACTGGATCTCGGAGCGCTCCGCCTGGTGATCCGGCGACGCCTTGATCGCGAACCGCCGCAGCGTACTGATCGAGTCGACGACGACGCGGCGGAACGGTACCTCCTTCATCTGTTGACGAAGCTTGAGATGGATCGACTGGATCGAGATATCGTCGACGTCGGACTGCCGTTTGCCTTCCTGGGCGATCTCCTTCATCGACTTGAGGTCCGTGAGCGTCCGGATCGTCTGCACGTCGGCCATCCGTTTGATCGCCCGCGTCCCGGGGTTGGCGTCCAGGGTCCGGATCCGGCTCAGGTCCCAGGCGAGTCGCCGGACGTTCTCGACGATCTCCGCGGGAGGCTCGTCGACCGCGACGAGCAGGACGTCTTCGTCGCGACGGAGGCCTTCGAGCAGGAAGCTGAGGGCGAGCAACGTCTTGCCGCTCCCGGATCCCCCTGTCACCAAGTACGGACGACCGGGGATCAGTCCGCCGCCGAGCATGCGGTCGAGCCCCGGGACCCCGATCGACACTCGGTCCGGATTGTACACGCCCTACGCACCCCCCGGGGGGCCGGGCTCTGCCGAGGCGGCGCTCGCCGTGGCGCTGCTAGGTTTCGGCTCCTCCTTGGGCGGCGGACTCGGGGATGGCTCGGTCGCGGCCGGCGCGCTTGCTGGGGCCGCGGGGGACGGGGGGGAAGCGCCCGGTATCGCCGACTCCACCGGAGAGGCCTTCTTTTTGCGGGGCTTCCGACGGTTCACCTTCGGAATCACCGGCGCGGCTTCGCTCGGCGGCTTTTCGGACATCGGTGCCGACGGCCCTGGCTCTGCTGACGGCGCGTACGTCGCAGCCGGCGGGGTGGGTACGGAGACCGAGTCCACCGGCGGCGCCTTTCGCTTTCGAGGCGTTGCGGTGGCCCGTCGGCGGGTTTTGGATGGCGTGGGTACCGGTGGTGCCGCTGGGACCGGTTCGGATGGGACGGGGACGACCGGAGAGGGTGAGGGGTCGACGGAGGGCGGTCGGGCAAGGAGGGTCTCCGTCGGTGCCGCGTCCGGGAGGGGAGGGCGTGGTGCAGCGGAAACCCCTGCCTGTTGAATCGTAACGGACGGCATCGATCGAGCGGAGGCTGGGTCGATCCGCGAGGGCTCGGGCGGCGCGGTCGGTGCAGCGGCGGCGGGGTGGGGCGTCCCGCTCGAGGGCCTGGAGGCGGGGAGCGGGGGTGGGCCGGCCGGAGGTGGCGGCGGGGTGTTCGTTGGGGGCGTGGGCGACGAGGCGCTCGAGGACGGTGCGGTTTCGCCGGGATGGCCAGGGTGCGCGATCGCCCCGCCCGCCCGAACGAACGCACCTGCGATCTTCGTCGCGGTCCGGGTGATCGGCCCGCCCGGCTTGGCCGTCGACGTATCGACGACGGTACCCGGAGGCTCCTCCTTCAGCGGCACGGGTGGGGCGGCCACCGGAGGTGGAGGCGTCGGCGCAGCGACCACGGTAGACGGCGGAGGCGGTGCCGCTGGAGTCCGCACGGCGGGAGGGCCGGGGGCTGGAACCTGAGCGGCGGGGGGCGCGGGAGCCGCAACGGGCGGGGACGCTCGGGCCGGGACGGGCTGGCTCAGGAACGGTTCGATATGCTTCCAGGCCGCGTCGAGCTCCGAGCTTCGGAGCGGCCCGACCGGGCGGTCGGCCCGATTGCGCGCGAGCTCGAGCAGACGATCGCGTGCTGAGACCGGGACGCTCGGGGGAAACTCGGGGGTCTTCGCGGCCAGTTTCCCGAGAAGCTCGCGGGTCACCACGGCGGCCCGCTCGAGCTGCTTGGCGGCCGCGTCAGGTCGGGAGCGCGCCCGCGCCGACGCAGCGGCGTCCAACGCAGAGCGGACGGCGTGGACGTCGGCATGGACGGCCAGCAGGGCCGCCAGTTCCTCGTCGAAGGCACCGACGTCGAACGCGGCGGGCGGTGCGGCGGCCTCGGCGGGGGTGGGCGCCGCGGGCCTAGGGCTCGGGGGTGCCTCGACCGCTAGGCCCTCGACGATCTGTCGCGTATCCCGGGAGATCGTCGCGCCGAGGTTGATCTCGATGCCGGCCGGCGTGATGCGGTACGGGTGCAACCGGACGTCGTGGGGGCTGC
Organism: Thermoplasmata archaeon; assembly: GCA_022750195.1. Lineage (GTDB taxonomy): Archaea > Thermoplasmatota > Thermoplasmata > Lutacidiplasmatales > UBA184 > Lutacidiplasma. Next base: position 822,196 of record JAKIWE010000001.1, read on the forward strand.
CCCGGATCTTCTCGACGCCGATGGCGCGCACCGTGCGGCCCTCGAGATCCCACCGGAAGAGCCGGATCTCTCCGCGCGCGAGCTGTCGCTCCGCGGTCTCCACATCCTCGAGCGGGGCTTCCACGGTGAGGAGCGTGGTGATGCGCAGGTCGGCTAGGAACCGGAGGAACGTCTGCGCGCCGATCGTCTCGTCGAACCCCTTCATGCAGAAGTACTGCAGCGCCGTGAGCGAGTCGATCACGAGACGGGCGTACGGACGGCGGGCCATCTCCATCTTCAGCGTCTGTTCGAGCGCGGTGAACGTCACTTCGATGCTCGAGAGCTCCGGCGTCTTGCGGATGTCGAGGGGCACGTCGCTGAACCTCACCGAGGCGCGCACGGCCGCGATGTCCTTGAACGGGGCGCGCTCGTACCGCATCACGTCCGGGATCGCATCGAAGACGTACACCCGGTCGAGGTCCTCCTGCATCCCCCGGTGGTTGATCTTCATCTCGTTGGGGGGCTCTTCGAGCGTCACGACGAGGCAGTTCTCGCCCCGTCGGATCCCCTCGACCAGGAAGCGGAGCGCGAGCTTGGTCTTCCCGCTGCCCGCGGGACCGACGATCAGGTAGGGACGATGGGCGACGAGCCCCCCCTCGAGCATCGCGTCGAGTTCCGGGATCCCGGTCGGTACCCGGGGCTCCTCCGGCCCCGCTCCGTCGTCAGGCGAGGGCACGGGCCACCCGGCACAGAGGCGTCCCGTACGGGCCCGGCCGCTTCGTACGCCGAACGATGCTTGAGAGCCAAGATAGATGTTGCGTCTATTCGGCGCACGTTTTCGGGGAGAAGGGAGGGTTTCGGCCCCCAAAGGGAGAGGCGGCTCGCGACGAGCCGTCGGCGACGGTCTGGGATTCGCCGACGCAAGGGCTATCTCCGCCGGTCCGCCGCGACGACCGTGCCGCGTACCACGCCGAGCGGCGCGCACCTGCTCAGGGCGCGGGTCGCCGAGCTTCCGAGTCAGTTGCTGGCCGGCTTCGCCGGCGGAGCGGAGGTCCTGGGAGCGGTCCCTCGAACACCACGGGCGGTGTACGTGCTCGGGCTCGGAGGGTCGGCCATCGGCCCGGACCTGGTGCGGGGGCTGGTCGAGCGAGAGGCAGAGCTCGACCTGCATGTCGTCCGCGGGCCGTCCTTGCCGAAAGCCGCGACCGCCGGGACCGTCGTGATCCTCGTGAGCTACTCGGGTGAAACCTGGGAAACCCTCGCCGGGTACGACGAGGCCGGTCGTCGGCGGTGCTCTCGGATCGTGGTCTCGAGCGGAGGCGAACTCACCCGTCGGGCCATCGACGAGGAGGTTCCCCACGTTCCGCTGCCCGCTGGACTCCCGCCGCGGGCCGCCGTCGGTTTCCTGTTCGGGGCGATCCTCGGCCTGCTCGACGCGGCGTTTCCCGAGTCGAACGAACGCCGGCTAGCGGCCGTGGTGGAACGGCTCCGGATGCTCGAGGCTCGCTACTCGGCAAGGTCCGGTCCCGCGGCCCTTCTGGCACGTCGCCTCGGCCGCGGCCGGACTCACATCTACGGTCACGGGGAGCTCGTCCCCGTCGCCCGTCGTTGGGCGACCCAGTTCGAGGAGAACGCGAAACAGCTCGCCGTTCACGAGGAGCTCCCGGAAGCGCTTCACAACGCGCTGGTGGGCTGGGACGCCCTGAGCCGGACGCTGGCCCAACGCGAACAGGTCGTGCTCCTCGTGGCTGGCGACACTCCCCCCCCGATCGCCGCCGGCTTCCGATTCCTGGAGTCTCGCCTGGCCGCCCGCGGTGTGGCCGCCCACCGCATCGAACTGCCGGGCGCCGACCCTCTCGAGACGGTGCTGGCCGGCGTGCTCTTCGGCGACCACGTCAGCCTCTTCCTTGCCGAACGGGCTGCGGTCGACCCTCTCGCGACGCCGGTATTGACCGACGTCCGGGCTTCGATCGGACCGGGGCTCGCTTTGCTACGGCGCGCGCGGGCTCGGCCAAAATCTCGTCGAAAGAAGTAGCGCCTTCCGACCGCCTCGGTCGGTTTCGAAGAGGTTGGACGGCGGGTCGTGAGCTTCTTCAGACGCAGAAATGGCTTTGAGGGGGCATCCTTCCTCTCGGTCCGGGTGCTGAGGTAGCCTAGCCCGGCCAAGGCGCCAGATTCGAGATCTGGTGGTGCGTATGCATCGCGGGAGTTCAAAGGGTCCGGCGGCACCGGCCGCCGTACCGGAGACTCTCCCCCTCAGCGCCTCCCCCGCGATGGTCCGCCTGGAGCTCGAATGGGTCCGCGCCGGGCGACGCGAACTTCGCGTCGTGGAGCTTCCCGCGGGGAGCCCCGTTCGCGCCGCCCTTCGGGCCTCGGGGTGGGCCGCGGAGGGATGCGCCGTCCTCGACGGGGAGACACCCCTGCCACTCGACGCCCCGGTCGTCTCGGACCGTCGGCTCACCGTCGTGCCGACGTTCTCCGGCGGATGATCGCGCCGATCGGGGAACGTCCCAGCGCGTAGACCGCGGCGAGGCCCGCGAGCACGGCGACGAGGAGGTAGGGGAGCGCCTCCCGAGTGAAGATCGCGGCCGAAGTCACGAAGACGATCGACGCGACGGCGGCAACGGCAACTGGCCCGACCCCGGGAAAACTGCCGAGGGGGGGGCGTGCCGGGGAGGAGGCGAGCGCCAAGCGGGCTCGCTCTTCCGGGGCCACGAACCGAAGCGGGTCGGCGACCCGGGCTCGCGACCGAACCAGCTCCTCCTCTTCGAGGAGCGAGACTCCTCGGTCGGTCTGCGGGACGATCCAGGAGAGCAGTACCCCCGCCAAGGCGAGCAACGTGGCCAGGACGAACACAGGGTCCAGCGCGCTCGACAGCGGCGGTTCGGCCGAGGGACCGTGCCCGAGGAGATTGGCCACGAAGGAGGCCGCCTGGGCCCCATCGACATTGTCGACCGCTTCCGGGAGGGAGCCCACCGCCGCCGGAATGCCGCTCCCCTGCGCCGTCTGGATCGCTTGAGCGAGGAGGACCGTCGAGAACGCTCCGAGGACGATCAACAGGAGCTGGGCCGCCGGCGCCCGACGGGCGAGCGAGGCCCACAACGGCACGACCACGGGCACGCTGACCAAGCCGGCGACCCCGAGCGCCAAGAACAGCGCGCCGAGCGACCCCGGGAGTTCGCCGGAGGGGAGCAGCGTCGTGACGGTGGCGGCCGCCGAGCCGATGAGGATGGCGGCGAACGGCGCCCAACTGAACGTCCACCGTCGCGGCGCGAGCACCGGGAGTAGGCCGGCCCCGACCGCGAGGAGCGTCGCAATCGCGGCCCCCGGACTCCACAGCAGACCGGGGCGCGCGATCACGTAGAGCGTGTAGCCGATGATCGGAAGAACGAAGACGAATCGGACCGGGACGATCTTCACCAGGCCACCCCCCACGCACGCAGCCGCGAGTACACCGTGAGCAAGCGGGTCGCCGCACCCCTCTGGTCGTACAGGAAGGTCGGGATCCCCCGCCGCCGGACCGTGCTCAGCGCCACGGTGGCCCGCGCCTCCTCCATGCGCGTCGCCTCCGTCACGGCCGCCGTCCCGAGGCGGCCCTCGGGGGCCGCGTAGAGCGCAGGGATGCGAGGCACGAACAGGTGCAGGCGATGCCCGTGCGTCGCGAACTCGGCGTGGTCCCGGGGAAAGCTCGTGAGCGGCTCGCTCAACGAACTGAACGCGAGGACCTGGGTGCGTCCGCGTACGCGCGTGCCGAGGAAGCGGAGCGCGCCCCCGAGGTCGAAGCGGGCGGAGCCGGGTCGGACGCGGGCGAGAGCGTGCGCGACGCTCAGCGCGTGGCGGGCGCCGCGCCCGGGAGGGATCCACGTAAGGACGTGGTCGGAGTGTACGAGCAGACCGAGCCGATCTTCGCGGTGCGCCACGTACGCCATGAGCAGGCCGGCCGCGTCGGCGGCGTGGTCGAAGGCGGTGGCGCCGGCCGGCCCGCTCGCCATTGCCGCGCTCGCGTCGAGGACGACAACGAACTGCTCGCGGCTCTCCTGCTCGCTCTCGCGGACGATCAGCTCCTCAGGCGTCGACCGTTTCCAGGCGATGCTCCGGACGTCATCGCCCGGGCCGTAGGGACGGAGCGACCGGAACTCCGTGCCGTAGCCGCGGCGGCGCAGCATCGTGGAGCCGTGGATGCGCGTCGTCAGCCAGTGGCCGAGCTGCGAGACGCGGGTCGAGGGGAACGGCGGTGCGACGGTCACCGCGAGCCGCGTTTCGACGACCGTCACCCGGAACGCGAGCCCCATCGGGTCGTGGGCGACGACGACCGTCGGCCCGACCGCGAAGACGCCCCGGAAGGTGGGGCGGACCGCGTAGGAGAGGGTCAGCGGGGTCCCGGGCTCCCACCAGGTCTGGATCCGGGGGGAACCGGAGAGCAGCTCGAACGACGCCGGAACGGTGTCGTAGACCTCCGCCCAGAACCCTCGTCGGCCGAGGTGGGTCAGCGTCAACGCATAGATCGCGACGCCGCTCGAGCCGATCCGGTCGCGTGGGTCGAGCCGGCTCGCGCTGAACCACGTCGGTCGGAAACGGAGGGTGCCCACGGAGAAGATCAGGATCTCGCTGATCACGATCGAGAGGACGACGATGGCGACGACGAAAAACAACAAGTTCAGCGTGAACAGGGCGACCGCCAGGCTCGCGAGGCCCGCGGCGATCACCGCCCAGCCCCGCTGTGTGATCATCGGACCCTCCCCTCGTCGCCCCGGGCGAGGGGTCCTCTACCGGGGGACCTCGACCTGCTCGAGGAGCGTCGTGAGGACCGCGCGCAGCAGGTCCTCCGTCGTCCCGCGACCGGAGGCGATCTGCTGGGCGAGCGCCTCCGGGTGGAGCACGAGCCGGTGGTTGAGCACGTGGAAGGCGAGCTCCTTGATATCGTCCGGAACGAGATGGGAGCGCCCCGCGAACAGCGCCGACGCCTTCGAGGCGTTCAGGAACTGGACCGCAGCGCGAGGGGAGCCGCCGAAAAGGACGCGGGGCTCGACGCGGGAGGCGCGCACGATGCCGGCGATGTACTGAAGGAGCTCGTCGGAAGCGAAGACCGCGCGGGCGAGCGCTTGGTACCGGAGCAGATCGTCGGGGCCGACGACGGGATGCTCCGGGTAGAGGTCGCCGACCTCCGACCGGCTCTTCAGGATCTCGAGCTCCTCCGCCTCGTCGGGGTACGACAGCAGGATCCGGAACAGGAACCGGTCGAGCTCGGCCTCGGGCAGCGGGTAGGTGCCTTCCTGCTCGATCGGGTTTTCGGTGGCGATCACGATGAACGGGTTCGGGAGCGGGTAGCTGCGACCTTCGACGGTCACCTGGCGCTCCTGCATCGCCTCCAACAGCGCCGACTGGACCTTCGGGGAGGCCCGGTTGATCTCGTCGGCCAGGATCACGTTGCCGAAGATCGGCCCGGGACGGAACTCGAAGCCGCGGCTGCGGGGGTCGATGACGACCGCCCCGATGACGTCGGACGGCAGCATGTCCGGCGTGAACTGAATGCGTTTGAAGGAGAGCGCCAGGCACCGCGCGAACGATCGGACCAGGTAGGTCTTGGCGAGCCCGGGGACTCCTTCCAGCAGTACATGGCCGCCGGCGGTCAACGCGACGCTGAACAGCCGGACGACCTTCGCCGAACCGACGACCGACGCACCGATGCTCTTCTGGAGCTCGGCGAGCACCGCGGGAGGCGAGAGCGGGACGAGCGGAGGCGGTGGCTGGGGGGCCCCACTGATCGCACCGGCGGGAGGCGTCGGTTCGAGCGTCGCAGGGGAGACGGGCGCAAGGTCGATCGGGCGCTCTGGGGTCACCAACGGTCTCACCCGCGTCCTGGCGCACGGACCGTCCCGCTCATGAGACGGCCCCTACCGGAGATGGGGATGCGGCCCTCACGCCCGCGGGAGCGGAGAGCGGCCTCAACGACCTCTCGTGAGCGTCCGACTCCAATCGTGCGACCAACTCGGCCGTGCGGCGGGTCAGCTCGGTGAGCCTTCGCACCATGCGGGCATCGGGCGGGAACGACCGTCCCGTGTCGATCACCGAAGCGTCCCGCTCGGCCTCCTCGCGTTCGAACTCGTGCTGATTCAGGGTCAACGCCCGCCCGAGCCGACGCAACGATGTGGCGATGGCCGGGTCAAGCCCCGAGGAGGGCGCCGCGAGCAACCCGATCCTTTCCCAGGGCAGCCCTGCGGTTTGCTCCAGGGTGGTCACGAGATGTTGGCGCCACAACAGGGCGACGTCGGAGAGCCGGGGAGCCTCCAGGGCGCTGTACACTCTAGCGACCGCGTCGACGCGGGGCGCGTGCCGGGTCGGGCGAGGCCGCAGGAACGGTGTGCGGGCGATGCGGGCCCACAGGAGCCACGCGACGAAGGCGACGACCAGGAGGGTGAACGCACCGGCGACCGGCGTGAACGTGACCGAGCCGCCGGTCAGCGCGGTAAGGAAGGCGTCGATCGGGTCCATCGGAGCTACTCCCCCAGCAAGAGACCGCCCGGCCGCGCCGCTTTCTTTGGGGCCGCCGCGCCCCCACCGCCGTTGGGCGGCGAGCGTGCGGGGGGCGCGGCGTACAGCATCCACAGGTCCGGAAACGAGTAGAGGCTGAGCAAGATCTGCACCGGGTCTTCGAGGAGGGGCGGCGCGTCCCGTCCGTACCTCGCGGGTTCGTAGAGGGCGTACAGTCGGGCCAGGTGGGTAACGAAATGGGCGGGGGCTTTCTCCGCGAACCGCGCGAGCAGCTCGCGGTGGGTCGCGCTGGCTTCGAACTCCCAGTGGAACGCTCGGCTCGCGTCGGAGAATACCGCCGGATAGGCGTACCGCACCGCGCGCGCCGACTCGCCACGTCCCATCAGCCGTTTGGTTTCGGTGACGACCGGGACCTCGAGCGGCCGGATCACCGCGTAGGTGCCGGCCGTGCTTGGAGAGGCGGGGCTCCCCCTCTTTCCTCCGCCGAACACCGAGCGGCCCCCTTCTCCGGTCGGGACGATAGCGCGGCCCCTATCTGCGTTTGCCTCCGGAACACGCCGCGCCGGCACGCTCGGAAGACGGGGAGTGCCGGCCCGAAGCACGTATGGCCCGGCGTTGAGTCGAACGGAGCGTGCGGCCAGGCCGTCGGTCCCTCCTTCGGCTGGCCCTGATCGTCTCGGTCGCCCTGCTGGGCCTCGGGTCCGCCCCGATGTCGGGGCCCCCGCTGGCGGCCCTCGCGCCCCCGGGGGCTCATGGCGTCGCCCCGTTCACTGCGGCCGAGCCTAGTTCGCCCGCGTGGCGTTCGCTCGCATCGCACCCGTCCTCTCTCCGGGGCCCTTGCACCACGGCGGACGCGATCGCGACGCCCGTGAATGTCTCCCACCTGCTTAGGATCGACGTACCGCCTGCCCAGTGCTCGTACGTCTACCTCGCCGTGACGGCCGGCTCCGGCTTCACATCACTGAATTTCACCTCCGACGCATCGATCGGTACGGCGTCTGGCCCGGTCGACGCTGTGGTGGGTCGATCGTTCAACGACGAAGGGAGCGCGACCGAGACGTCGGTCTCGCCCCAGCTGTTGACGATGGTCGGGATCGGGGTCAATGTCGCGCTGGGCGTAGGCGGGCAACATGTGACCACCGACCTTTCGAACTATGTCACGCTGAATCTCTCGGGCCCAGCGTACGTCCTGCTGGTCGCGGCCGGGGAGAACGCCTCGAGCGCCTCCGTCGATTACAACGGCCTTACGACCCTCGGCCTCTGGGGCTGGTCGGGGTTCCTCGGCGTCGAGGCGAGCGGGATCCTCGGCGCCGGCTCCCACTCGCTCGGCATCAACTGGGCCCCCCTCGCCGGAAAGGTCACGAGCTTCGTGGAGGTCTACGACGCGCCGATCTCCCCGATGGATTGGGACCGCGTCGCATCGAAGGCCGGTAGCGCCCTGCCTTCCGGCGTTGGCGGTGAAGGCTCTCGCCTCGCCGTCGACACCTCCGCCGGCACGGCGATGCTCTTCGGCGGCGAGGGGGCGCAGGGGCTCACGGGCACCACCGCACTTTGGAACCTGTCGAACGGGTCGTGGTCGGCCCTGCCGTCCACGAACCCCGCGCCGTCCCCCCGGACGAATTTCACCCTGTTCTCGGATCCCGCGCTGGGCGTCGCGGTCCTCTTCGGCGGGGTCGTCGATCTGGCTACCGACCAGTGCGACAACCAGACCTGGATCTTCTATTTCGCCAACGACACCTGGTCAGAACTCTCCGCGGCCGGCGCCCCACCTCCCCGGGAGGGCGCCGCGAGCGCCGTCGACCTCAACGGTTCGGTGGGCGTCCTCGAGGGCGGTTCGGACCCGGGGTACCCGCTCCAAGGCGGCGTCGGGTCGGTCCTTTGGAACGATACCTGGTCGCTGAACCTTACGAGCCACACGTGGAACCTGATCAGCCGGGGGTTCGGGCCGCCCCCCCGCACGGACGCCGTGATGACCTACGTACCGCCGGACCACGCGTTCCTGCTGTACGGGGGCTGCGCCCGGTCGTGCACGACCGACGGTTGGGCCCTCACCGGACTGTTCGGCACGTGGGCGCCGTGGAGCGGGGCCAGCGGCCCGATCGTCCCCGGAGCCGGCGGCTCGGCGTGGGTGTGGGATCCGACGGCGGGTGCCGCGGTCCTCTTCGGCGGCTACCGCCTCTACAGTGGCGTCCTAGTTCCGGACAACGAGACCTATGCGTGGTTCGTCGCGAACTCGACCTGGTCCCCGGTCGTTCCTCCGGGCAACGGACCTTCGGGGCGGTATGGCGTGGCCTCCGGCTTCCTCGGAGACCCCCGCTGCCCATCGGTGCTCGTGCTCGGAGGGAGCACGGTGGCGGCGGGGGCCGCGGCCGACCTGTGGGCGCTCGACGAGAACCTGCTCCCCGAACCGAACGGTACGGCGACCCCCGCCGTCTGCGGGGTCGAGCCGCGGCCGACGGTCCCGAACCCGCCGTTCTTCGGCAATCTTTCGGTCCACGTCCGCGGGCTCGCCGGCCTCTTCCTGCCCAGCGCCACCGTGTGGTTGACCAACGGCACGGGGCTCATCGCCCAGAGCCGAAGCGGCCCGACGGGATGGGCGAACTTCACGCACGTCGCCCCCGGACGGACCTGGGTCAACGGCTCCCTCGCCGGCTACTTGAACAACACGACGGTGGCCACCGTGCTCAGCGGTTCGACCGTCCGGTGTGACCTCACCCTCGTTCGATCGGGGGGCCTCCTCGTGAACGTCGCGGGCGTCTCCTACCTGGGTCTCGTCCACTACGCGCTCGGAGGCGCGTTCGTCCAGGTGGGGACTCCCGGACGGCCGGCGGCGTCCGTCTCCACGTTCACCGACCTCGGAGGTGCGGCGTCGCTGACGCTCCCCGCGGGTTGGCATACCCTGTATGTCTCGGCGTACGGCTTCGTCTCGAACGTCCCGCTGCCGCCATCCCCGATCACCCAGCTCGTGCTCGTCCCCGAGGCGGCGATCAAGGCCGTCAGCGTCCTGCTCCAGCCGCTGCCGGGTCCGGACGTCACGGTCACGGTCCTCGACGTCCACACGCTCCGTCCGATCCCGGGGGCCAACCTGACGCTCTCCCTCTCAGTGATCGGCGGGCCCCTCTACGACCTCGGCCTCTGGCACGCGGGGCTCGCCGGGACGTTCGTCTGGTTCGCGGTGCCCCCGGCGGTCTACGCGATCGAGGCGTCCGCGCCGCAGTACGTGACGAACTCGACGTCGGTGACCCTGCACCCGAACTCCCCGCCGGTCTTCCTCACGATCTACCTGACCCCCGTGGTGAATCTGCAGGTCCCGTGCGGCTCCCTGTTCGCCCCCTGCACCGGAGGCGGGACCCCCGGCAGCGGCATCGACTCGCCGTTCGGCTCGCGGCTCGCGGTCGGCTCCCCGGAGTTCTGGGTGCTCGCCCTCCTCCCGCTTCTCGTCCTCGCGCTGATCGTGGCCGAGATCCTCTGGCTCCGCCGACGCCGTCGCGGCTCGGCGACCTCCTTCCTCCTCCCGGCCGGCGCTTCCGAGGGGCCGCCGGGGGGTTGAGCGCCGGCTCCGAGCGCGAGCGAGTGCGTGGCGAAGCCCCGGGTATACGACTGTCCCGGCGGATGTCCAAGGAGTTAAGGGGGCGCACGCCGGTTTCCTTCCGAGTCTAAGCGTGGGGAGGCTTCGTGCCCGTTGACTGTCCCATCTGCTCGAAGCCGCTCGTCGAGGGCGCTTCGGCGTGCGCGGTCTGCGGCTTCCCCGTCGCGCTGGCGCCCGACGCCGGCCACCTGAGCGAGGAGCCGGACACGACGCCGACCCCTCCTGAGCGGGGAGGCCGCCGGGGCGGCCCGGCCGCCCGGACGGTCGCGACGACCCGAGACCCTCAGGCCGACCTCTGCTACCGCATCGCCGGGGAGGTCCGCGGCCAGCTCGCGCTCGTGCGCGAGCTCGGAGCCGACACCTCCGAAGGCAACAGCGACATGCGCCAAGCGGCGCTGACCCAGGCCGACGGGCGCGTCAGCGAGGCGCTGAGCCTGCTGCGCGGGACGCTCGCACGGGCCCAGAGCCGCACCCGCGACCTGTGCGCCCGCCGGATCGAGGAGCTCGAGCACCGACAGCTCCAGCTCACCCAGGACGGCGTCGGCGCCGACTACGCCCCGGCGTTCTTGACGATCCGGGAGCGGTTCGAGACGAACGACCGGACCGGCGCGATCGAGCTACTGCGCACGACGGAGGCGGAGGTCGTCCGCGTCGAGAGCGACTGGCGGGGATTGAAAGGGCTGCTCGCGCAGATCGACCAGCTGCGGACGGCGATCAAGGCCGCCGGGAAGGCGATCCCCGAAGTCGAGTCCGACGTCAGCCAGGTGCGCTCGATGCTCGGCAAGCCGCCGGTCGGCGTTGCCACGCTCGACTCGGCGGCCCAGACCGCGGCCCGCGCTCTCATGCTCCTCCACGAAGCCCTACCGCCGCTCATCGAAGCCGAGCTGGCGGACCACGCGAAGCTGCTCGGCAGCTACCCGACCGACCACCCGCCGAGCCGTCGGGCCCGCTCGCTCCACGGCGAGACGGCCCGCCACCTCCGTCGAGGACGGCTCACCGAGGCGACCGTGAGCCTCCGCGAACTTCGCGAGGTCCTGAAGACGATCCCGCCGGTCCCCGTCGCCGCGCCGGCTCCGCCCCCCGAGGCTCCGACTCCCCCCTCGGCGGAGGGGGAGGAGCCGAGAGCGCCCCTCCCTGCCCCCGCGCCGCCCGCCCCCGCCCCGGCGACCTTGGAGCGACTCCTCCTGCGAGCCCGGGAGCTCGCCGCCCGGGTCCGCTCGTTGCCGAACGACAGCGAGGTCGCCTTCGAGGCGGCTGCGGAGATCCGCCGCGCGACCGAACTGTTGCGCGCGCGCAAGCTCGACGAGGCCGAGCGAACGCTGACGCGTCTCATGATGACCTTGAGCTCCGAGCCGCTCGCGGAGGGCTAGTCCGTGGCCGTGGACGAGGCCCCGCCGGAGCTCGCCGGCCGACTCGACGCCCTCGTCGCGCACGGCCGTGCCCTGGAGCTCGAGGGGCTCCCGTTCCCCACCGACCAGGTCCGCGAGATGGTCCAGACCGCGCTCGATGTCGGAGACAACGACCGGGCCGCGGTGGCGATGCGGCGCGGCGAGACGCTCTACCAAAAGGCCTCCAGCGACTGGGGATGGCTTCGCGGACTCCTCGAGCGGGTCGATGAGATCCACGAGCTCGCGCAGAAGATCGGTCTCGACGTCGACCACCTGACCGCCCGGGTCGGAGACCCGCGCTCGCAGCTCCGCACGGGAACCCTCTCCACCGGGGCGCTGGAAAAGGCCGCCGCGAGCGCGTCGCTGGCGCTGGCGGTGCTGAGTGACGCCGTGCCGAAGTACTGCGTCCTGGAGGCGCGGAAGTACGGCGAATCGATCCGGGCCGCGGAGAAGCGAGGGGAGGACGTCCGCGAGGTGATGGAGTCGTTCCGTTCGCTCCTTCGTACGTTGCAGGAGGAACACTCGGCCCAGGCGGCCCGTGCGCTCCTCGAGCTTCGAAGCGCCGTTCTGCGCATCCCGAAGGCACCGGTCATCCTCGCCATCGCCCACGAGGAGGAGGAGGAGATCCTCGACGAGGCGCGCAACTTGGCGCGGCGCCTCCATCGCATCAAGGGACGCGCGCGCGACGCCCAGAGCGCTGCCCGTCTAATGGCGCAGGTCCGCGCGGCGCTGAGCGAAGACCGGCGCTACGGGTCACCCGAGGAGGAGATCGAGGAGCTGTGGAAGGAGGTGGACCGCCTGACCGCCGAGCGAAAGGAGGGCGACCTCGCCCCGGCTCCGCCGGAGCCTCCCGAGTACGCCCAGCCCCCCTCGAGCGAGTTCGACGCCCCTCCGGACGACCCGGATTCTGGGGGCCCTCCGCTTCCTCCCGTGTCGACCCGTCGTAGTCGAAGCCGGTAGCGAACGACCTTCGGCAGGGCCCAGAGGCACACCGTTTCTCCTCGGCCGTACCTACGCGTCGAGAGACTCCTCGGCGGCTCTCGGGCAGCCCCCGGATTTCCTGGCTTCGACCGTGCCGTTATCGATTCTCTGACCTGGGCCAGGCGGGGGCAGTCGCCGGGCGCGGTTACTTTGAAGAACCTTACCCATAGGTAAGCCTAATCTGCGTAGACCTCGAGCACCATCCCACATGCCCGACGCAACGTTGCCCGAGCTTCACTGCTATCGTTGCATCTATTCGTGGACCCCCCGGAGGACGCCCGTCCGAATGTGCCCGCGCTGCAAATCGAAAAAATGGGATCAACCTGCGACCTTCATGGTCCGGTTGGGACCAGGCTTGGGGATACCGGAGCTCCTCGGCCCCCATCGAGACCGGATCGTTGCGATCGCCCGGAAGTACGGCGCGAAACGCATCCGCGTCTTCGGATCCGTTCGCCGGCGGGAAGCTACTCGGCGGAGCGACATCGACCTGCTCGTGGACGACCTTCCGGACGCCTCCCTGTTGGACCATGCCCGGCTGGAAGCCGAGCTGAGCGAGCTGGTCGGCCGCCACGTGGACGTCGTCGAGGAGGGCAGCCTTCCCTGGTCCGTTCGGCCACGAGTGCTGGCTGAGGCGGTCGTGTTGTGAGAGACTCCTCCTCTCGTCAGCGAACTCTCGTTGACAGGATGCTGAGGGAGGCGGACGCCGCCTCAAGGTACGCGGCCCGTGGCAAGGCGTTGTTTTTCGACCTCCGCTACCCGGAGCTCAGGGACGCAGTGGAGCTCCGGATCCTCCATTTCACCGAAACGGCGACCAAGCTGGGGTCATCGTTTCGAGAGGCCAACCCTCGACTCCCCTGGGAGTCGTTGGGAGCCGTTCGGAACGATCTCGTGCACGAGTACGCGGAGATCAAGGCCGAAAAGGTCTGGCGGTTTGTGCGGGAGGACCTGCCGGGCCTCGTTGCGAAACTGCGGCGCGCTCGGTTCTCCCGGGACGACGTCGCGGAAGGTCGCGCACCGCGCCCCGACTAAGTACGGCCGGATCTTCCCTCTGCCCGCCCCGCCGAGAAAGAGCGAGGAGCGCGGTGACCCGAGACGACCGCGATTGACCGCCGGGGCAGACGGAACAGGGGGAGAATCGCCTGCCCGAAGAGGTCAGTTCATGACGCTCCGCGACTCAACCGCGAGAGGAACGACCGTAATCTTTAAATACCTATCGCAAATCCTTTATACCAATTGGCTCGGCGGGGGACCCGCGCGGAGTCGCGGTTGCGAGAGTTTGGCGTCGTGCTGGCCGTCGCGGCGTCCGGTAACGTGACGGTTCGCGCGGCCGGTCGGTCGTTCCCCTCGGAGGGGCACATGGTCTTTGACCGCACCGGCCGGAACCTTGGACGCGTGGCGCGCGTCTTCGGTCCCGTGGCGCAGCCGTACGTCTCGGTCCGCCCGCTCCGCCCACCGACGCTCAACGAGGCGGCGGCCTGGATCGGCGCGACCGTGCTCGACGAAGGAGAATAGAAACCGATGGCATCCGATGACGCAGCGACGCCGAACGGGGCGAAACCGGCCGACGAGCGTACGAGTGACATCGTCGTACCTACGCGCTGCTCGAACTGCGGCTCGAGCCATCTGACCCGGGACTACGAGAAGGGCGAGATCGTCTGCGACGAGTGCGGCCTCGTGCTCGAGGAGGCGATGATCGACCAGGGGCCGGAGTGGCGCGCGTTCGACGCCGAGCAGGGCGAGAAGCGCACGCGGACCGGGGCGCCCAGCACGCTCACCATCCACGACAAGGGGCTCTCCACCGAGATCGGCTGGAAGAACCGGGATCCGTACGGCAAGTCGATCCCCACCCGGAACCGGGCCCAGCTCTACCGGCTTCGCAAATGGCAACGGCGGATCCGCGTCTCCAACGCGACGGAACGGAACCTCGCCTTCGCCCTCGCCGAGCTCGACCGGATCGCCTCGAGCATGGCCCTGCCGCGCAACGTCCGGGAGACGGCCGCGATGATCTACCGGAAGGCGGTCCAGCGCAACCTGATCCGGGGCCGCTCGATCGAGGGCGTGGTCGCCGCGTCGCTGTACGGCAGCTGCCGCCAGTGCAACGTGCCGCGCACGCTCGACGAGATCGCGAGCAAGTCGCGGATCGGCCGGAAGGAGATCGGCCGCACCTACCGGTTCATGACCCGCGAGCTCAAGCTCAAGCTGATGCCGACGAAACCGCAGGACTACATCCAGCGGTTCTGCTCGGAGCTCAAGCTCAAGGGCGAGATCCAGACCCGCGCGAACGAGATCCTCAAGGAGGCCACCGAGCGCGAGCTCACCAGCGGTCGGGGCCCGACCGGCGTTGCCGCCGCGGCGATCTACATCGCCAGCGTCCAGTGCGGGGAACGCCGCACGCAGCGCGAGGTCGCCGAAGTGGCGGGCGTGACCGAGGTCACGATCCGCAACCGGTACAAGGAGCTCACCGAGAAGCTGAACCTCCGCGTCATGCTCTAAGCACCTCTCGGGGGGATCCGGCGGTTGGACGAGCTCCTGGGGCACGCGCTCCACAGCGCGACCCGGGACGCTGCGGTCGTGTACGCCGACGCCCGGGTCGTCGCCCCGTACGCCCTCGAGTACCTCGCGGTCCGCAACGGTACGGCGAGCGCCCTGACCTCCACCGTCCGCTCGGCGGTCGGCGTGCGCGTCCGCACCGCACGAGCCTGGGGGTTCGGGACCGCGTCCGCCACGACCAAGGCGGCGGCCCGCGCGGCCGCCGAGCGCGCCGTGCGGGCAGCCCGTGCCGCGGATAGGTCCGCCTTCGGCCCGCTCACCGTCACAGACGAGAAGGGCCCGACCAACGGCCGGTATTCGACGAAGCTTCGAACGGACCCGTTCTCGGTGCCCCTCGCGACCAAGCTCCGTCTCCTGCTCGACGCCGAGAAGGCGCTCCACGTCCGACCGGAGGTGAAGAGCGGCCGTGCCTCCTACTGCGCGTGGAAGGAGGAGAAATGGTTCGCCTCGACGGAGGGCACACGGTACCGGTCGACGATCGTCCATGTGGGTGCAGGCGTCGAGGCGACGGCCACTTCGGGGGCGGAGGTACAGCGTCGCAGCGGGCCGACCTCCTTCGGCGGAGATTTCCGCCAGGCCGGCTTCGAGTACATCCGGAGCCTCGATCTTCCCGGGATCGCTCCGAACGTCGGGCGCGAGGCCGTGGCGCTGCTCAAAGCGCCCGCCTGCCCGACGGGCACGATGCCGATCGTGCTCGCCTCCGACCAGTGTGCTCTCCAAGTTCACGAGTCGGTGGGGCACGCCACCGAACTCGACCGGATCCTCGGGACGGAGGCCGGCTACGCGGGGACCTCGTTCGTGGCTCCCGAGGATGTCGGAACCCGCGTGTACGGTTCGCCCCAGATGCAGATCTCCGCCGACGCCACAGAGCCGGGGGGACTCGGGACCTTCGGCTGGGACGACGACGGCGTGGCGGCGCGTCGGCTCCCGTTGATCGAGCGAGGTCGCCTGACCGGGCTCCTCACCTCCCGCGAGACCGCGGCGAAGCTTGGTTGGGAGCGCTCGGGCGGAACCATGCGCGCGGAGGGCGCCTACCGGTTCCCGCTCATCCGGATGACAAACATCGACCTCGCCGCGGGCGACCGCTCGTTCGACGAACTGCTGGACGGGATCTCCGAGGGGCTCTACTTCCAGACGAACCGCTCGTGGTCGATCGACGACAAGCGGCTCAACTTCCAGTTCGGGACCGAGGTCGGACGTCGGATCCGTCACGGGGAGCTGGGCGGTCTCGTCCGCAATCCGATCTACGCCGGGATGACGCCCGAGTTCTGGCAGTCGATGGACGCCGTCGGGGACGCCACGACCTGGCACCTGTGGGGCGTTCCGAACTGCGGGAAAGGTCAGCCGTCGCAGGTCGCCCGCGTCGGTCACGGGGCCCCTGCGGCCCGGTTTCAGCACGTCAAGGTCTGGGCGGGCTGACGATGACGAGGGAGACCCCCCGCGCCCTCGAGCGCCTCGCCCAGCAGGTGATCGACAAGGTCCCTTCGGGACGCACCGCCGACGTCCGGATCGAGTACTCCCGGTTCGGGACGATGCGCTTCGCGAACTCCTGGATCCACCAGCCGATGCTCGAGGAGCGGACGGTCGTCTCCCTTCGAGTTTGCGACGACCAACGCCTGGGCACCGCGACGACCGACGACCTCACCCCAGCCGGGCTCGCGGCCGTGGTGCGCAACGCGACCGGGTTGGCCCACGCGGCGCCGAGGGACGAACGATTCCCGGGCTTCTCGGCCCCGAACGGCCATGCGCCGGGGGCGACCCCGTTCTCGGCGACGACCGCCCGGGTCGACCCCGAGGGCCAAGGGAAGGCCGCGCAGCGTACGATCGAGGCGGCGCTCGCGGTCGCCCCGGGGGCTCGCGTCTCGGGCGTCGTCAACCAGGGGCTCGAGATGTTGGCCGTCGCGAACACCTCCGACCTGCTCCGCTCGATGCGTCGGTCGATCTTCGAGTCCAGCGTCCTCGTCGAGCGCCCGGGCGGCGAGGCGCCGGTCTCGGGGTGGTCGGAGGGCGCGCATTGGGACGCTCGATCGATGGACCCTGCCCGCCTCGGAACGGAGGCGGCGGAGCGGATGCCTACCACCGCGCCGGAGTCCGCGCGTCCGGGAACCTACCGGGTGCTGCTGGCCGGACCAGCGATGTCCGAGGCGATCGCCTACCTCGGCTACCTCGGGTTTGCGGGTAAGGCCCAGGAGGACGGCTGGAGCTGCCTCGCCCACCGCCGCGGTCGAGCGATCGCCCCAAGCTCGGTGAACCTGCTCGACGACGCTCGGTCGCCCCTGACCCTCCCCGCTGCGATCGATTACGAAGGGGCCGCGAAGCGGGTGACGCCTCTCGTGCAGCGGGGCACCGCGCGAGGAGCCGTCGTGGACCTGGTGACCGGCGGCCACCTCAAGCAGGCGCCCACCGGGCACGCGGGACCCCCCGAGACACCGTACGGCGAGGTCGGTGCGACGCCGGCCCACATGATCCTCGGCCCGGGCCCTGCTTCGTTCGACGACCTCCTCCGAGCGACCGGTGACGGGATCCTCGTCACGCGGTTCCACTACGTTCGTGTCGTTCATCCGGGGCGAGGCGTCATTACCGGCATGACCCGGGACGGGACCTACCGTATCGAACGGGGACGCCTCGGGGCTCCGCTTAAGAACCTCCGGTTCACCGAGAGCGTCCTCCGGATGCTCAAGGGCATCGAGGCGCTCGGCCGCGAGCGCCGCTGCTTCGCCGACGAGCGGGGGTACACCTGCGTGAACGCGCCCGCGGGCGTGGTGGGGAAGTTCACCTTCACCTCCGCCACCCTCTTCTAACGGACCGGACGTAGTGGGCCTCGATGGCCCGGCCTCTCCACCTTGGCGTGCTGATCTCCGGGGAGGGCACGACCCTGGACGCCCTCGCGGAGACGATCGCGGGGGGACACCTTCCGGCCCGGATCGCGATCGTGGTGGCCGACCGCCCGCACGCGCCAGGCCTCGAGAAGGCCCGACGCCGGGGCCTGCCAACGAGCGTCCTCCCCCTGCGCGGGCGCGACGAGGCCGGCTGGGCGGCCGAGCTCGACGCCACGCTCCGCGGGACGGGTGTGGACCTGGTGATCCTGGCCGGATTCCTCGCCGTCCTTCCGACGGCGTTCCTCGCCCGATGGCACGGCCGCGTGATCAATCTCCACCCGTCGTTGCTCCCCTCCTTCGGGGGCCCAGGGATGTACGGAACGAAGGTCCACGAGGCGGTGTTGAAGTCCGGAGCGAAGGAGAGCGGCGCCTCGGTGCACCTGGTCACTGACGACCTCGACGCCGGCCCCGTGCTCTTGCAAGAGGCGGTGCCGGTACTCCCGGACGATACCCCGGGGCTCCTGCGGGATCGGGTGCGCCCGGTGGAGCTCAGGCTCCTGTACGAGTCCGTGCGTCGGTTCGCGGACGGACGTTGGTCGCTGCCGTTCACTCCGGACGTGGGGCGGCCGGACCCGGGCGCGTCGCGCGAGCACGGCGGCCCGAGCCCGGACGACGCGCCGCCGAGGTCATGAGCTCCTCAAGCCGGACCGGTCGGGCCGGCAGCGCGATCAGGATGCGGTGGCGGCTCGTCTTCGGGGGGAAAGGCCGGCCCGCGCGCGCCCGCTCGACCACGTCGCTCTTGGAAAGAGCCGGTCCCGAGTCCCACCGGTCGAGCTGAACGAGCGTGTCCTCGTAGTCCACGACCCACGCCGGAACCTTGCTCACGCCGAGCCGGCGAAGCGCCTCGAACCGGTGGTGACCGTCCAGCACCACCCCACTGCCCCGCGCGACCAGGATCGGTTGCTCGACGCGACCGCTGCCCCGGATCTCCTGCACGAGGGCTTCCACGCGCTCCGGGACGATCTCCTCGTGGATCCGCAGCCGCTCCGGGCGGAGGAGCGCAAAGCGAATCCGGGACTTCACGAAGCGTTCCCCGAACTCGGACCAAGGTCGCCCAGCGCCCGGCGGACGAACACCCCGGCCATGCGCTTCCGGTAGTCCGGGGCGAGGAACGTATTGTGGACGGGGCGGACCTGACGCCGGATCTCTTCAGCGACCTTGTCGATCCGTTCGGGCGTCAGCGTCTCGCCCACGAGCGGTTCGGTCAGGGCGTCGAATCTTCGGGGGTACGTCTCGAGCCCCCCGACCGCCAGTGCCAGGCTCGAGAGCCGTGCACCGTCGAACGAGGCGGCGGCCGCGACGCCGAGCTCGGGGAAATCGAACGACGGGCGTACCCGCAACTTTCGGTAGCTCGCCCGTCGGCCTCGGCTGGCCTTGGGCAGGTGGACCGCGACCGCGAGCTCCCCGGGCGCGAGGCGGGTCCTCTTGATCCCGTCGCCCGTCGCGTCGTAGAGACCGAGGACCGGCACGCGACGCCGGCCCTCCGGACCGGCGATCTCGACCTCCGCGTCGACCACCGCGAGGGCGGGCGCGAGGTCGCCGCTGAAGGTCGCGTAGCACTTCTCCTTCTGAGGGACGACGTGGCACTTGTCGCCGTCGGCCTTCAGGCAGAAGCCGAGCGACTGCCGCCAGAAGTAGCTCTGGTTGAAGAAGAAGCAGCGCGTCTCGACGAGCAGGTTCCCGCCCACGGTGCCGCCGGCGCGCACGAGCGGCGTCGCGATCTCGCCCACGGCCGAAACGACACCAGGAAACCCGGCGCGCAGCGTCGGCTCGCGTTCCACGTCGGCGAGGCGGGCCATCGCCCCGATCCGCTCCGGCGTGATGCCGACGAGCTCGTCGACGCGGTCGAGCGCGATGAGATGGGGACGGACGTTGAGGTGCATCTTGTAGTTCGGCAGCAGGTCGGTGCCCCCGGCGAGGTAGTCGGACTGACCGGCGAATTCGCGTGCGAGTCGGACCGTCTCGTCCACGGTCGTGGGCCGATGGAGCTCGAACGGGTCGAGATGCATCGGCGCGCTACGCCCCCTTCCACGGCCGGCCTTCGTGCTGGCGATCGTCGATCCCCTTGACCACCTTGTCAGGGGTGATCGGGAGGTCGTAGAACCGGACGCCGACGGCGTCGTACAGGGCGTTGGCGACCGCCGGCAACGTCGCGATCAACGGGCCTTCGCCCGCCTCTTTCGCCCCGAACGGGCCCTCCGGATCGTCGTCGCCGACGAGCAGGCATTCGACCTCGGGCATCTGGAACGGCATCGGGATCTTGTACTCGAGCAGCGCGGGGTTCAGGAGACGTGCGCCGCGGTAGTTCATCGACTCGCCCATCAGCTGGCCGAGGCCCATATGGATCGATCCCTCGATCTGTCCCTCGACGGCGAGTCGGTTGAGGACGCGGCCGCAGTCGAACGCCGCCCAGACCTTGGTCGCGCGGAACTCGCCGGTGTCGGCGTCCACCTTCACTTGGGCGACGTAGGCGGCGAAGGAGTACGCCGGCGCGGTCCCCGCGCGCGCCCCCTTGAACGACCCGCCCATCGGCGGGGAGTTGTACGCTCCGGTGGCCGTGAGCGCGCCGGAGGTCTCCATCGCCTTGTGCAACGCCTCGAGGAAGCTCACCCCGATGTCGTCGCGGTGCCGGACATGGAGGCGCTCGTGGGCGACCACGAGGTGGTCCGGCGGATAGCCGGTAAGGACCGACGCGGCGTGGAGCAGCTTCTCCTTGAGCTGCTCGGCCGCGCGGCGCGCGGCGTTCCCCATCATGAAGGTGACCCGGCTCGAGTAGCTGCCAAGGTCGACCGGGCTCACGTCCGTGTCGACGCGCTGGACGTGCACGCGGTCGAGGTCGACGCCGAGCACTTCGGCGACGATCGCCGCGAGCAGGGTGTTCGAACCCTGACCGATGTCCGCCTGCATCGAGTGGACGGCGATCCCGCCGTCCATGTCGACCTTGAGGTGCACCGTCGACTGGGGCATCTTCGGCGTGAAGTGGATCGGGCTGTTCGAGCCGGAGATGTAGAAGCCGCAGCCGAGCCCGACGCCCTCCCCGTAGGGAAGCTTCCGCCACTTCTCGGCGAACCCGCTCTTCTCGCGCGCGACCGTGAGGCACTTGCGGAAGGAGGTGGAAGTGATCCGGAACTCGTTGACGGTCTTGGAGTTCGGCGGGAGCGCGTTGAGGTGCCGGAGCTCGAACGGGTCGACGTTGAGCTTCTCAGCGAGCTCGTCGAGCGCGACCTCGATGGAGTAGCGGATGTTGGTGCCTCCGTGGGCGCGCATCGCGCCGCTCGGGGGCCGGTTGGTGTAGACGCGGCGGCCGCGGTACCGGAAGTTCGGCACGCGGTACGGCCCCATCGACAGCACGCCGTTGTAGTAGGTCGTGACGGTCCCGAACGAGCTCCAGGCGCCCCCGTCGATCAACGCCTCGATGTCGTAGGCGAGCAGTCGCCCGTCAGCGTCGGCCGCGATCCGGACGTCGTTCTGGGTCGGGTGTCGGCCGTGGTTCGTCAGGAAGACGTCCTCCCGGTCGAAGAGGATCTTCACCGGGTGGCCGGTCTCGATCGCCAAGGCGGCGCAGACGATCTCGTGCGGAAGCGGGTCGGATTTTCCGCCAAAGCCGCCGCCGACCTCGGGCTTGATGACACGGATCCGGTGCATCGGCAGGCCGAGCACTTCGCTCAACGAGCGGTGCAGGTAGTGGGGCACCTGCGTCGCGCTCCAGACGGTGAGCCGGCCGTCCGGGGTCGCGTCGGCGATCGTCGCCATCGGCTCGGTGAAGGCGTGAGTGACCCCGGCGAAGTTGCCCCGGACCCGGACCTGCACGGCGGCCTTCGCAAACGCGGCGTCCACGTCACCGAAGTGCTGGAGGACCTCCTTCTGGATGTTCGTCCCGGCGAGCCCTCGTCGGTGGATCGGTTCGGCGACCGGCGAGAGCCCCACGCGCGGGTCCGTGTACTCCGGCAGGACCTCGGCGTCGACCCGGATCGCGGCGAGCGCCCGCTCGGCCGTCAGCTCGTCGCGGGCGGCGACGGCCGCGATGATGTCGCCGATGTACCGGGCCTTGTCGACCGCGATGGCGGTCTCATCGTGGGTGATCGGGAGGACACCGAACGGTGTCGGATACTTCTCCCCGGTGAGGACCGCGTACACCCCCGGCATCGCACGGGCTGCGCTCGTGTCGATCGATCTCAGCCGGGCGTGGGGCCAAGGGCTGCGGAGGAGGCGCCCGACGAGCATGCCGGGCCGCTTGATGTCGTCGGTGTACTCGGCCCGGCCCGTGACCTTGAGCGGGCCCTCGATGTAGGGGATTCGCGAACCGAGCAGGCGGAGCTCCTCGCGAGCGGGAGGGACCGCGCTCACGGGGCCTCGGAGGCCGCCAGAATCGCTTCGATGATCTTCGTGTAGCCCGTGCAGCGGCATAGGTTCCCGCTCACGGCGCGTTCGACCTCGTCGCGGGTGGGGTGCGGATGCTCGCGCAACAGCGCGGTCCCGGTCACGATGAAGCCGGGCGTGCAAAAGCCGCACTGGGTCGCGCCGTGCTCGACGAACGCCTGCTGGACGGGGTTCAGTCCTTGGGGAGGAGAAACCCCCTCGATCGTCGTGATCGGGTGGCCCTCCGCCAGGTGCGCCAGGGTGAGGCAGGAGAGCGTCGGCCGACCGTCCAGGAGCACGGTGCAGCATCCGCAGGTACCCAGGTCGCAGCCGCGCTTCGTTCCCGTGAGGTTGAGCTCCTCCCGGAGCAGGTCGAGAAGGATCCGCTCCGGGGGACAGCTGATCTCGACGGGGTGGCCGTTGACCTCGAGGCGCAGGAGCTTCGAGCTCATCGGGCCACCGGGACTTTCTTCTCCGAGCCGGCGCGCACCGGGGGTTCCGGGGCTCGGGGGTGTTGCTCCTGGATCAACTCGGCCACGATGCTCACGGCGATCTCCGCCGGGGTTTCCGCCCGGATCGCGACGCCCACGGGCGAGTGGACACGAGCAAGCGCTGCCCGCCCGACCCCCGCTTCCCGGAGCGACGCGAGCATCCGTTCCCGCTTTGCCGCGCTAGCGATGACGCCGATCCACCCCGAAAATCGGTCGACCGAGAGGCGAAGGAGCTCGGTGTCCTTCACCGCGTCGTAGCCGAGCAGGTAGAGGTGGGTGAACGCGGATGGGTCGAACCGGTCCCACAGCTCGCTGGGTGGGACGACCTCCCGGCGCTCGGCCTCCCGGAACCGGTCCGCCCCGACCCATTCGGGCCGGTCGTCGGCGACGCTGAAGTCGTACTCCAGAGCTGGAAGGAGGTTCGCGAGCGCCTGCGCCACGTGGCCTCCGCCCCACAGCAGCAGGTTCGGCCGGGCGGGGACGTACTCGATCGCGATATCCACCGACCCCCCGCACCAGCTCGGAAGACCGCCCTCTTTCCACTTCTGCAGGTCGAAGTGGAGGAGCTCTCCTCGCCGTATGCGCATCGCGTGGGCGGCGTGCTCCTTAACCTTTTCTTCGAGCGCGGCGCCGCCGACGGTACCGAGGAAGCTCCGGTCGCCGCGGATGATCATCGACGCGCCGATCTTGCCGGGGACCGACCCGATGGCGTTCACAACCATGGCGCGCACGAACGGTTCGTGACGCTCCATGAGCCGGAGCGCCTCGCGGGTCAGCCGCCGGTCCATCGCTGCTCCTCTCGGGGCTCTCGGGCCTGCCAGGCGGCGAGGTTCCGGTCGTACTCGGGCCAGCTGTCCACGGTCGCGACGACCCCGGGGTCGTCGACCGCGACGCGGCGGACCTGGGGACCGTAATGGGCCATCAGGTTGCGGAGCGGCTCGGAGCGTCCCATCTGGCGTACGAGCTCGAGCACGGGAGGGCGGAGGATCACCGGATGTCCTCCTCGTCCCTCGAAGGTCGGGATCACCCACAGCGCCAGCGCGTCTCTCGCCGCGACGTGGCCGAGCTCCAGCACTGTTTCGGCGCGGACGAACGGGTGGTCGATCGGCCAGACGACGACGCTCTGTTCAGGGTCGAGCCGGTCGAGGCCGGTTTGGAGCGAGCCGGTCCGGCCGTCGGTCCAGAGCGGATTCTCGACGACCGTGACCGAGGCCTCTCGCAGATGAGGTCGCGAGGCCTCGGCGTGGGGGCCGAGCACGACGATCACCGGGTCGAGCTCCGCCTCCCGGGCAAGACGGCTCACGCGGACGAGGCTCACCTCCGGACCGATGCGGACGGTCGCCTTCGGGTAGCCGCCCATCCGGCGGGACGCCCCGGCCGCGAGGATGACCCCGGCCGCCCACGACGGCCGGTGGCGGTCGCCGTCGGCGGCCGGATTCTCCCACATGCGAGGTGCTTTCGAGAGAACTCATGCCTATGTTTAAATAACTCCGCCCGCTGGCCGCGCCGGTTATCATGACCCGAGCGACCGACGTCCCCACCTCCGTCCTGCTCCCGCGCCTTGCGCTGGAGCTCCGGGGCCGTCCGGCGATCCAGCCTCCGCCCTGGGCGGGATTCGCCAAAACCGGCGTGAACCGTCAGCGCGCCCCCACCCAGCCGGACTGGTGGTACCTCCGGAGCGCCTCCGTGCTGAGGAAGTTCTACATCCGAGGACCGACCGGCGTCGCGCGGATGGCCGCGGAGTACGGCGGCAAGCGGGACCGAGGTTCCGCCCCCTACCACGCCCGCAGCGGCTCGCGCTCGGTCGTCCGGGAGATCGTCCAGCAGCTCGAGCACGCCGGCCTGGTAGAACCGCTGAAGAAGCGCGGGCGCCGGCTCAGCGCCGACGGTCAGAAGCTCATCGCCACGGTCGCCAGAGATACGCTCAAGCAGCTCGCGGAGAAGCAGCCCGAGCTCGCCAAGTACCTCTGATCGGTTGGAACGGACCTACCGCTAGAGCGATGGACGGGGACGCAGAGCTCGCCGAACTCCGCCGACGGCGCATGCAGCAGATTCAAGAGATGCAGGCCCAGGCCGCCTACGGAAACCCCCAGGCGATCGTCCAGCAGCAGGCGGAGGCCGAGCGTCGGGACGCCGAGCGCCAGGAGGCGCTCCGGCGGGTCTTCACTCCCGAGGCCCGCGAGCGCCTCGCCCGGATCCGCATGACGCGACCGGAGGTCGCCCAGGCGGCCGAGCAGCAGGTGCTGACGCTGGCCGCGCAGGGACGCCTCCAACGGATGGTCGACGACGCGACCCTCCGTCTGTTGCTCGAGCGGCTGAATCCCGAGCGACGGGAAATCAATATCACCCGACGGTAGGTCGGTCGGGCGGTCTCTCATGGCGAATCGAAGGAAGAGTCTCGCGCGGAAGACCCGCCTGTTCCGCGCGGTCCGCCGGAACCGGCGCGTTCCGGCGTGGGTGATCCAGCGCACGAACCGTCAGGTGACCCGCCATCCGAAGCGCCGCACCTGGAAGCGCGGCCACCTCCACCTCTGAACCGGACGATCCATGGCACGCGAAACGAAGAAGAGCCGCACCGAGGAGCTCGAGCGCGAGTACACCATCCCGCTCCGGCCGAGCCAGCACCAGCCGTCGCGTCGGCGGCGCGCCGGTCACGCCCTCGAGACGGTGCGCCGGTTCGTCATGCGCCACATGAAGGGCGCCCGCGCCGACGTCTGGATCGACCCTCGGTTGAACGAGTACATCTGGGAGCGCGGCATCCAGCACCTCCCGCGGCAAGTCCGCGTGAAGGCGATCCGGTTCGAGGACGGCCTCATCGAGGTCGACCTGCTCGAGCACGGCGCGTCCGCCTGACGCCGGGAGCGACGGGGTGCCGGTCGGGCGGGCGACCTTCGCGGGGAGCCCGTTCCTTGGGGTCCATCTAAAGGTCGGGGAGAACGCGGCCGTCGTGCCGCCGTCGACGCCGGGGCCTCTGCTCCACCTGCTGGAGAGCCTGTTCCACGTGCCGCTCGTGCGAACGCGCCTGTTCGACACCGAGGTCGTCGGCTCGTTCGTGACGTTCAACACGCACGGCGTCGCCGTGGGCGCCTATCTTCGACAGAGCGAGCTCGACGCGTTGAAGGCCGTCGGCCCGGTGCACGAGGTGCGCGGCCGGTTCAACGCTCTCGGCAACAACGTGCTGGCCAACGACCGTGGTGCGATCGTGAACCCGGATCTCTCCGACGACGCCGTCGCGGCGATCGGCCGCGCCCTGGAGGTCCCCGCCCGACGGGGCACCATCGCGGGGCTCGGCACCGTCGGGATGGTGGGGATCGCGACGAACGTGGGCGTCGTCCTTCATCCGAAGGTCACCGAGCACGAGGCCCGGGCGATCGAGGAGGTGCTGGGGGTGCCGGCCCACCGCTCCACGGCGAACTTTGGCGTTCCCGTGGTCGGCGCCTGCCTCGTGGCGAACAGCAAGGCGATCCTCGCCGGGCGACCGACGACCTCGGTCGAGATCTCGCACCTCCAAGAGGGGCTGCAGGTCTTCGACTAGGCGCATCGGCGGCAGGCCGGCTGCTCGAGTGGTTCGAAACTAAGATACCGCCGGGGCTTGTTCCGCCGACCGGAGCGTCCGCGCGTGCAGCTGAAACCGCTCTACCGACTACAGTTCGTCTATCCCCGCGACTGGGAGGTCGATATCGCGGGGCCCGGCGGCCACGAGCAGCAGGTGTTCTTGCTGGCCGAGGGAACGGTCGAGGGACGCCTCCAGGGTCGGTTCCACGGGGCGAACTATCCCCGTCGCCGGACCGACCGAACGGCGGTGACCGACCTCCGAGGGGCGATCGAGTGCTCGGACGGCGCGACCGTGCTGGTCGAGTACCGGGGGTTCGGCCGGGCGCACACGCCCGAAAACGACCGGGTCGCCGGCGCCGACCGACGGGAGTGGGTGGCCACGGCCTTCCACTTGAGTGACCACGAGAACTATCGCTGGCTGAACGACGTGGTCGGGGTGGGCACCGGCCATGTGGGACCTCCTCCTTCGCCGGCGGATCCGCCGGATCCGCGAGCCGTTCCCGGACCGCAAGCCTCGCTGTTGCTGGACGTCGCGGAGCTGGTCTGGGAACCGGCGCCACCTGCGTTTCCACCCCGAGATTGACCCGGGGCGCAGTCTCCGAGAGGATCGCTTCACCGAAGCCCAGACGGTGGGGCGTCGGAACCGGGGTTGAATTCCGAGGCGAGGAACGAGCGAAACTCACGTGCCTTTGGACGGCCTGGCCCGAACTGTGTCGGATCCTCCGACCGCGAGAGTCCGCCGGACGTGGTACGCCGGACCGGATTCGTGGCAGGGGGAGCTCTGGACGATGCTCCATCTCCCGTACACCGGCATGGTCCTGGCCTTCGTGGTCCTCGGCGCATCGCTCTCCCCCACGCTCTCCTGGCCGGTGCTGCTGGCGACCTTGAGCGCCTACTTTCTCGCCCTCGGTATCGGCTCGCACTTCCTCGACCAGCTGCCGGGGATGGGCTCGCGGTACGTCCGCCACTGGCCGTCGTGGGCGTTGGGGGTCGTCGGGACGCTAGGGGTGACCGGCGGCGTCGTCATCGGGGCGGCGGGAGCCGTCGTCCGCCTGGGTCCGTGGTTCCTCGTGTTGGTGGCGGCCCAGGGAACGGTCGCGGTCGGGTACCCGCTGGCCCCGAAGTTCGCGGGCCTTCTACATCGGGACTCGGTCTTCGCAATTTCGTGGGGCGCCCTCCCGTTCCTCATCAGCTTCTACGCACAATCCCGCTCGATCACGATCGCCGCACTTCTCGTCGGTGCGAGCCTCGCGCTGGTAGCCGTCGTCGAAATCCGGGCCTCGCGGGCATCCCGGGAGGCCCGACGGCGGGGTGCCGTCCAACCCTCGCCCGGGGGTGCGGGGCGACCGACGCCCGGGCGACGACGACCCGAGCTCGTCCTTCAGGCGCTCGTGGCGGGCTCGATGTTAGCGGCGGCGGCTTCGTTGGCCCTTCGCGTTGCATCGGGGGGGTGAGCGTGGTCGGCGGGGCGAAAGTTCG
Organism: Thermoplasmata archaeon; assembly: GCA_022750195.1. Taxonomy (GTDB): domain Archaea; phylum Thermoplasmatota; class Thermoplasmata; order Lutacidiplasmatales; family UBA184; genus Lutacidiplasma. Next base: position 849,938 of record JAKIWE010000001.1, read on the forward strand.
CACCCCTGCGCAGTTCGTCCCGGGGTCGCCAGTACCCGAACGTCGGTTCGTGCGCCAACTTTTCCGGGGACTGGCGCCTCGGTACGACCGTTTCGTCCTCGCCTACACGCTCGGCCAAGACCTTCGCTGGAAGCAGCACCTGCTTCGAAGGCTTCGGGTCTCGGAAGGGGACCGGGCGCTCGACCTCGCCTGCGGGACCGGCCTCCTGCTCGATCGTTTGTCGGCAAGGCTTCCCGGTTCGCGGGTCGTGGGAGCGGACCTCAGTCGGTCGATGCTCCTCGCTCGGCGCCCTCGGTTCCCTCTCCCCCATCTCGTCCAGGCCGATGCCGAGCGACTGCCGTTCACCCCCGGTTCGTTCGACGTCGTGACCGCTGGGTATCTTCTCAAGTACGTCGACCTCGACCGATTCGCGCGCGAGGTGGGACGCCTTCTCGGGCCCGGGGGTCGGTTCGGCGGGTACGACTTCTCCCGACCCCAGCACGGGACCTCGGTCGGAGCGCTCTATTCGCTGTACCTCCATCGGGTCCTGCCGGTGGTGGGCCCTGCGACGAGCCGACTCTCTGGGGAGGCGGCGAACCTCTTCGGATTCCTGGCCACGATCGCCGAGAGCTCGGGCTGGGAGGTTCGCGCGCCGGCGGCCTTTTCCCGCGCGGGCTTCGCGGAGGTCGAAGTCACCCCTTCCCTCGGCGGCGCCGTCCGTTGGATCTGGGCCCGGCGAGCCGCCGCGTGAACTGTCCGAAACCGCCGCGGCACGCGCGAACGGGGCGATCGCGCGTAGGTGCGGGTTCACGGGTGCGACACCTCTAAAGCGAGGAACGATTCCGGGAACGTATGCCGAAATACATCGACACACACCCTTTGGGGAAGCTCACGCCCGAACAGCTCAAGCACCTCCAAACCGCGCCGAAGGACCAGTTCGGGGTCACGCACCACGACATCCTCTTCAACGCCGAGGAGGACCGCGTGTACTGTGTTCTGGACGCGCCTTCGCGCGAGGCGGTCGAGCACCACCACCAGCACGCCGGGATCCAGTGCGAGTGGGTCCGTGAGGTCAAGTCGACCCGCGGCCCGAACCCCTAGCCCCCGGTCTCGACGGCCACCGGGACGATTCGCCTTCGGCTGAAAGGCCCGGCAGGCCGGCTCCGGGCGCCTCTCAGGGGTAGGAATCGACCATTTCAGGGGCTACCGCGCTGGTGGGCACACTCCAACCACCCCGGGGAGGGCGGGGCGCAAGGCCGAGACCGCTATCGGCTAGCCTCGTCGAGCTGACGGACCGCGTCGGCCCCTAGGCGGAGCGTTGTGCCAGCGAGGAGCTCGTGCAGCTGCTCGACCGAGGTCGCACTTGCGATCGGCGCGGTGACGGTCGGCCGAGCCAGCAACCACGCGATCGCTACCGCGGAGGGGGTCGTTTGCACCTCAGCAGCCACCTGGTCGAGGGCGGAGAGGATCCGACGCCCTCGGTCGTCGAGTCGCGAGATGGCGCGGCGGCCACGCGCGCTCTTGCCGGCGTCCTCCGCCGAGCGGTATTTTCCCGAGAGGAAACCGCTCGCCAGCGACGAGTAGGTGATGACCCCCAACTTGTGGCGTCGACAGAGTTCTTCGACGTCGCCTTCGAACTCCTTGCGGTCCAAGAGGTTGTACCGAGGTTGGAGGGTCTGGTAGATCGGTAGCTCGCTCTTCCGGCTCGCGGAGAGCGCCGCCTCGAGTCGCTCGGCCGAATAGTTCGAGGCGCCGAGCGCCCGGACCCGACCGTCCTTCAGGGGGCTCGCGTAGGCTCCTAGGGTCTCCTCGAGCGGCGTGGACGGGTCGTCCTGGTGCGACTGGTACAGATCGATGTGGTCGGTGTGGAGTCGCTTGAGCGAAGCGTCGAGGGAGGCGCGGATGTGGCCCGGGGAGAGCCCCTTCGACCCATCGCCCATCTCCATGCCGACCTTGGTGAACAGAAGCACGTCCGATCTTCGCCCGCGCGCGGCGATCCAGCGGCCGATGAGGCTCTCCGACTCGCCGCCGGAGTGGCCGTCGACCCAGCTCGAGTAGACATCCGCCGTGTCGATCGCGTTGAACCCGGCGTCGACGAACGCATCGAGAAGCCGGAACCCGGTCACATCGTCCACGGTCCACCCGAAGACGTTCCCCCCCAGGACGAGCGGAGCGATGGAGAGTCCGGTGGAGCCAAGCGGGCGGAGCTGCATGGTTCGTCGCGCCGACCCCAAGCTCCTCCGGACTATTTCGCTGGCGCCGTACCGCCCGTTCGGTCCCTTCGAACAGCCTGATCTCGGGCTCGGGCCCGGGCCCCGCCCGGAGCGCGCGCCTACGTACCGCGCTTGCGCTTGACGTAGCGCGTGACGTACCCGGCGATGCGGTTGGCGAGCTTCTTGTACGTCACCTGAGGAACGCCGTCGACCATGACCGTGAGGTCGGTGAGCTCGAGGACCTTCTTCTTGTTCGAGGCGAAATCCCCCTTGAACTCTTCGGGGTAGTGACGCACGAGCTCGATCGCGACCCGCTTGATATACGTCTGGCGGATGTTGCCCATGCGAGCGGCGCCGACCGAGGTGGCGGTTATAACCGTTCCCAACGCGCCGTGCGGCTCCGGGGCGGTTCGGACGACGGATAACAGCGGGACCGCTCCTCGATGAACTCAGGAAGGCACAAATAGGCCACCCGAGCTAAATTACACACGTGTCGGCGAGGTCTCGGGGGACCCACCGCGCTCTACGCGCGGAGTACGGGACTTAGCTCGCCCCTGTGAGCCCCGGCACGAGAATTGGATGGAGGACGAGGAGTCGACCGACGCCCCGACCCCGCCGGCCCCGCGGGAGCGGCACGTGCTCGTCCTCGACCTTTCCAAGAGCATGCTGGCTCCCCTCCCTGAGCCGGACGCCCCGGGGGCCGAGAAGCAGAAGATCGAGGTCGCCCGAACCGCGGTGTACCGGATCGTCGAAAACGCCTCGAAGGTCGGTGCCTCCTTCGGGCTGGTGACGTTCACCGAGACCGTTCGCATCGCCGTCCCGTTGAGCGAGATCCGCGGAGAGAACCTCCCGTACCTCGAGAGCCTGATCGCGATGCTCACGCCGAGCGGACGGTCGGCGATCTGGGACGCGCTCGCGGTCGGCGCCGACCTCCTTCGGAGCGGTCCGGGCGGCGTCCGGGGCAACCTCGTCCTCGTCACCGACGGATGGGACAACGCCTCCACGCGCTTCGAGGTCCGGGACCCGACCGACGTCAAGCCCCCCGGGCCGAAGGGCGACCTGGTCCCCCACCTTCTCCCCCCGAGCTCGGAGCTGTCGTTCCGGATCATCGGCATCGGCAGCGGCCAGGAGCGGGACAAGGGGGTCGACTCCGTAGCCATGAACCGGCTCCTCGGTCAGCTCAACGGTCGCGCGACCGAGCTGGGATTGGCCGCCGGCTTCACCTACCAGGAGGTCGTCACGGGTTCCCAGCTGTTCGCGCAGATGGTGCACGCGTTCCTGGACGTCGACTACGAAGGGTCCCAGTCCCTGGACCAGCTGCACCCCGAGGAGCTCGCCCGCCACGCGGCGGGCGCCGCGCGGGCCCTCAAAGAGCCGCAGCAGCACGTCGTCGTGACCCGGCTCTCCGACCACTTCTCCGCCCCTCCGTCGACCGCCGCGACGCTCGCCACCGGCGAGGCGGCGCCGATCATGGAGGTCGACGTCCTGAGCGCGCCCGGGGGAGTGGCGCCGGCGTACCTGCGCGAGCGGTACGGCCCTCTCGGGGTCGTCATCGAGGCGTACCTCCATCAGGATTACAACGAGGCGCTCGAGCGTCTCGGCAAGGCGAAGCCGCTCCTGCCCTCCGTCACCGGCGCCTATTGGGAGGCGCGGATCCGTTTTGCTCGCGGCGAGGTCGTGGACGCCGCCCGGCACCTGCTCGAGGCGTGGAACGAGGCGGAGAAGCTGCCGCCCGACAACCGGGTCCGGATCGTCCGGCGTCTCGCCCTGCTCCAGGCCCGCATGCAGAACGACAAGGAGACCGAGACCCTCGTGCAGTTCATCGACGAGACCGACCACAAGCTCGCGCGCGCCGACCCGGTCATGAAGGCGCGCCTCCACGACCTGTTCAGCCGCCTCATGGAGCTGCGCAGCACTTACCGGCTCACCCGCCTCGAGGGCGAGGTCGACGCCGCGAAAGCCGCGCAGGACCACGAGGCGGCCGTCGAATCGATCTTCGGCCTCCTCCAGGACACCCGGCTCGAGAACACCTCGGGCGAGGCGGCCGTCGAAGGCGCCCTCGACTTCATCGAGATCTGCCTCGCCGAGATGCGGTAAGGAAACCCCCAGCATGCCCGAAGCGAAATCCACCACCAAAAGTCGAACGAAGACGGCGCGCAAGGAGCCGAAGGCGCTCCCGCCGGACACCGCGCGCGTCGCGGTCGTCGGGATCCCGGCGTCCGGGAAGACGACGTACTTCCGCTACCTCTCCGGCCACTTCGGCCTGAACCTCCCGATCCTGTTCGTCCCGACGCGGCCGGAGGGTCAGACCCTCCCCCTCTACGGCAACTTGGAGAGCGAGGTCGTCCTCGAGGAGACGACGTACGAGACGACCGACCCCACCGACCCGGAGGGCTCACTCGAGACGACGACCCGATTCTACGTCAACCGGCCGATGACCGACCGCAAGCGCCTCTGGGTCGAGCTCGCCGCCGGCCGCGAGGAGCAAGGAGTGCTGACGAAGTACCCTCTTCCGACCAAGTTCAACCAGTTCGTCGAGATGCAGATGAACTTCCGGTACGGGAGCCTGAACGGCAGCGCGGGGCGCTCCCGCCCGATGGTGCTCCGCACGATCGACGAGGCCGGCGGGATCATCTCCGACTACTTCACCTACGACCGGATGTGGCTCGACAGCGCCGACGGCGAGGTCGACGAGAAGAGCTGCCGGGTGATCCCCCACTTCGACACCTGGCGGCCGGACCGACGCGACCTGTGGCGGCGCGGCCTTACCCTGCTCGGGCGGTTCGTCCACGAGGCCGAGGGGATCATCCTCCTGCTCTCCCCCGCGCTCCCGTCGCTCCGCGACCAGGCGCAGCAGATCAACCTCGCCCGGGGCGTCTTCCGGTACGTGCGGCAGAAGAACATCCCGCTCGTCATCGCGATCTCGAAAGCCGACAAGCTCCGGGACTTCTACGGCGAGATCGACCACGCCGTGCGGGACCGGACCTACCAGAGCGGCTTCGACACGGCCGACTTCCTGCTCCGTCGCGACGGGGCCGGGATGGGCACGATCCTCGTCGCCCAGGACGGCCGCGGCTTTTCCTCGAAGGAGGACGTCTTCCTCGTCTCCTCGGCCGTGTCGACCGGCGAGGGCCACCCTCTCCTCCTCATGGACACCGGCCTCGAGGCGACGCAGAACGGCGGCGAGACGCTCGGGGTGCCCGTGATGGTGAATACCACCCTCCCGTTGGCGCGGATCTGCGAGCGGGTGCTGGAGCGTCGGCAGACCAAAGGCAGTTGATGGCGACGGAAGGGGCGAGCCCGGTGATGAGCGAGTTCGGACCAGGACCGCTCACCCGTTCGGCCTCGACCTCTCCGGTCGCCGTTGTCTGGTGCCGCCAGGTCGACAACGAGGCGGAGAGCCCCGGCTACACGACCGTTCCCGAGGAGTTCCCCGGTCACCGCGAGACGCTCGACCTCATCCGGGTCGTCGGCAACCTGACGGTGAACATCGCCGACACGCACGACTACTGGGACCCCGACCCGAGCCAGCCGTTGTCGTACTACCCGAACCTGTTCCTCTACCCGGCCTACGGCGGACGGTACACGTGCGTCGGGCGGATGTTCCTCTCGACGGAGGACCGCCCGCGCCTCGGCATGAAGACCCTCGTCCTCGACACGCGCCAACTGCTCGCCACGGGCGAGTTCGGGGCGACGATCCTCCGTTGGCACGCGTCCATGGGCGGCGCGCGGCGGGACGGCGGGCGACCGCCGCCCATGCCCGACGCGAACCTGTACGCCGCGCTCGGCGAGGGGTTCCTCTTCCATCGCGGAGCCACCGACCCTCTGGTCGTCGTCGCGAGCGCCGAGTGGGAGGCGGGCATGCAGGTGATCTTCGACCTCGTCCGTTCCCTCCCCGCGTCGCTCGTGGCGCTCGGGGCGATCCTCGCCTTCCCCTACTTCCTCCCCCAGCCGAAGACGAACCTCCACGAGTTCGCCGAGCAGATCCCGCTGGCGCTGGCGATGATGCGCGTCGGCAAGGGCGAGGCCGGTACCGAGCGCCACGCCAAGCGGATCGTCAGCTGGGAAGGCTCGTCGGTGACCGTGCGCGACGTGACCGACGGCGCGCCCTCCCCGACCGGCCGCGGGAAGGACACGGTCCCCCTCGTCCTTCAGTTCGTCCGCGACCACAACGAGACGAAGCTCGAACCGATCGTCCAGCGCGTCGACGCGGTCGAGATCCCTCGGCTCCTTCCCCACCTCTCCGACCCCGAGCGGCAGGGCGGACGCGACCGACGCAAGGAGATGTGGCGGATCGCGACGGCGATGGAGAGCGCGGCGCTCCTGTTGCAGAAGTCCCGGGGCCGGCACGTCCCGGTCAGCCAGGAGACCGCGAAGAGGGCTCAAGAGTACCTTCAGGCGCGCGTCCCGGCCGTCGACTCCGAGGGACCGCCCGAAGCCGCGGTGGTCCCGGTTCCGACGCCCGCGGTCGTCGCTTCAGCGGCTGCCGCCCCGGCTCCCCCGCCTCCACCGACGGTTCCACCGTGGCTGCAGCGAGCTCCCGAACCGATGGCCGCCGCTCGGAACGAAGCGGTGCCGGTCTCTACGAGCGATGACCCGTCGCTCCTCAAGGCCTCGGCACCCCCGGCCCTCGCGCCGTCCCCCGCAGCCCCGGCCACGAACCCGGGGCCAAGGAGCTCCCAGTTCTCCGCGCTCTTCCCACCGCCCGCGAGCACGTCGAAATCCTCCGGGGCTCCGACCCCCGTACCGCCGGGGACGGCTCCGCTCCCGCCGGCACGTCCTTCCTCGATCCCGATCCAAGACGCGCCGGCGGCCATCACCGCTGGAACCGGCCCACGGCCCGCGGGCGCCCCTTCCTCTCTACCCACGCCGCTCGTCGTCCCCGCTCCGGCCCCCCCAACCGACGCGGCCGCGTTGCGCCGGGAGATCGAACAGAGTCTCATGCGGTACGTCGACGAACGTCTCGCCCCCGCGGCCGTCGGCGCCGCTCAGCGCGGCGTGGCGGCGTCGCAACAGACGTTCCGTACCGAGATCACGCAGAGGAGCGACGCGCAGGTCGCTTCGCTGCAGGAGTCGTTCGACCGCCGGTCGATCGCCCTGCGCACCGAGCTCCTCGCCGAGGTGCGACGCCAGCTCGGGGAGGTCGAGGGCCGCCTGATGCAGGCGATGCCGACCGCGGTCGCGGGCGAGGTGGACCGGAAGATCGGGCCGAGCCTCGAGCCGAAGATCGCGGCGGCGACCGGGAAGGCCACCGAGAGCATCCGAGCGGAATCTCGCCAGATCACCGAGCAGCTACGCACGGCAGTGAACGCGGCGGTCGAGGACGTTCGCGCGAAGAGCGCGACCGCCGAGGAGCAGCTGCGGGCCGGACTCTCCGCCCAACTCGACCTCCACCTCCGCGAGGCCGCCGACCGCGAGCAGACGGTCCACGAGGGCCAGGAGAACCGGCTCAAGGACCTCCTCTTGCAACGTCAGCTCGAGGGCGACCAGCGTCGCAGCCGAGAGACGAAGGAGCTGGAGCAGCGGCTCGGGCTCCTCGTCGACGGTCGTCAACGGGAGACCCAGGAACGGCTCGCGACCTCCCAGACGCAGATGGAGGGGCGGCTCGGCAAGTCGCTCGACGAGCAGCTCCGCGCCGCGGAAGCGCGCCTGACGGCGGCCGGCGACGAGCGGTCGAACGACCTCCAGAACGCTCAGGTCCAGGCGACCGCCGACCTCCAGGTCCGTCTGCAATCCTACGCCGACCAGAAGGTGCGCGAAGGGATCGACCGGGAGCGGGAGAAGTACCTCGAACTCCTCGCCCGACTCCGGGCGGAGATCGACGCGACGATGGTCAAGGCCGCCGAGTCGAACCGGGTGGACACCGTGCTCCGCGAGAGGATCTCCCGCACGCTCGAAAGCCTCCCGTCGGAGACCCAGAAGCTCGCCACGGAGGCAGCGTCGAGCGTCGAAAGCCGGCTCCGGGAGGAGCAGGGTGACCACTTGCGTCGCGTCGACGGAATCGAGGCCGAGCTCAAGGATCGCGAGCAGGAGATCATCCTGCTCGAGCAAGCGCTCCACTCCGACCTCGACGACCTCGAGCGCCGGACGACGATCCTCTCGGAACGGTTGGTTCCGATCATGCGCAAGACGTGGCTGCGGATCTCCGAGCTCGAGAAGCGCAACCCGGACACCGCCGACACCGACTACCGGATCAACCAGGTCCGGCGCGAGGTCTCTCGGGACACGCGCCGGTTGGAGGCGCTGGTGACGGAGCAAGTGCAGGAGATGCGCGACCGGATGGAGACCTCGATCACCAACCAGGGGAAAGTCTGGCTTACCCTCATCCAGCAGATCTCCGCCCTCACCGAGGGCCGGCGCGCCGCGCGACCGGCCCCCGCCCCGCCGCCCGAGCCGGAGGCCGAGCCGACCGAGGAGGAGACGATCGATGCCTGGCTCGCACCGGCCTCCCGTCCGGTCCGACCGAGCGCCTCGCCGAGCGGCTCGCGCCCGGACGACCTGTCGGACCTGACCGATGAGGCGGACGCACCGGTACGGCGCCGCGCTCGCCGCACGAGCGGCCGCTAGGCCTGCCCACCAACGCTATTTCGGCCGCCCCGGTCCCCCGGGAGAAGCATGTCGGAGGACGACCACCGCCACTGCAAGGTCTGTGGCAAGGTCTGCGGGGTGGGGGAGGAGACCTGCAGCGCTGCGTGCCGGACGCGACGCGAGCTCGTCCTGCGGACCCGGAAGAACTACACCTACGCGATGTACGCGATCATCGGCTTCCTCATTCTGATCTTCCTGCTGACCTACGTGCACTAGCCTCAGCGAACCTACGTCGTGGCGCGTCGGTACCGGATCGCGGTTCTCGGCGGGACCTTCGACCGGTTGCATGCGGGCCATGAACGACTGCTCGCTCGCGCGTTTGCCGCCGCGGATTCCGTCGGCATCGGGGTGACCACGGACCAGTACCTCCACCGCCATCCCAAGCCGATGGGCGGGACGATCCGGAGCTACCGCAGCCGTCGTGCTGCGCTCACGAAGTTCCTTCGACGTAAGTACCCAGGTCGGGGATTCTGGCTCGCCCCTCTCAACGACGGATGGGGGCGGTCCGTGGAACCGGGGATCGATGTGCTGCTCGCGACGCCCGATACCCGCCGGGGAGCCCATGCGGTCAATCGGGAGCGACGGCGGCGCGGATTGCCGCCGCTCGCGATCGTGCTGGTCCCGCTGGTCCGCGGGGCGGACGGTCGTCCGATCGCCTCGCGACGGATCCGCTCCGGTGAGATCGATGCGCGAGGTCAGAGGGCCCCGAAGGCCCCGCCGAACCAACGCGCGGCGCGCTGAGCCTTTGGCGCATTCGAAGGCTTATTCTGCGCGGGTCGTCTCGGACCGCCCGTGGAGACGTATCTCCGGGTGACGTTCGATAGCGAGGGGGCGAAGCCCTCCGAGATCGCGGACAAGCTCCGCACCTTCGGCTTTGCTCCGACGCAGGGGAACTACGATTTCGTCTACGACTGGCGGGGCTCCCCGACCGGCGATCAGCTCCTCGACCTGTGCGATGAGGTCACCCGGATGTTGCGCGGGTTCCGGGTCCTTTTCGAGATCGAGACGGTCTGACCGCCGCGTGTCGCGCGGTTAAGGTTAAGTTCGGCGAGCCGCATCGAAGCCGTCCCCGTGCAGAAGTACCCGGTCAAGTCGACCGTCCGCAAGGAGCTCACGCCCGAACGGCTCGAGGCTCTGTGCGGGACGCACTTCGATACCGCGGCGCGCGACGGGCCAAAAGTCTCCACCACGTTCGGCGCTATCGCCGCACTCTCGGTCTGGTCGGAGGGCAAGGAGCTCGCCGTGGAGGTCACGATGAACCCGAAGGTTCCCGAGGAAGTCGCGCGGGATACGATCCGACGCTACAACCAGTTCCTCGCGGCAGCCACCGGCTTCACGTCCAAGGAGCGGGCGAAGCGGCTCCAGAAGGCCGCGAAGGCGGCGGCCTCGGGGTCGTGAGCTCGTGGCCGGAGGCCGCGGACCGCTGCCGCCGTCCGGGGCCCCGACGGAGATCGAACGGATCCGCGCGGCGGTCTCCGAGCAGTTCCCGGTCTACGAGACGCGCGTCACGCCGAATTCGCTGATCCTCCTCGTCCACGCCGACGCGGCCACGCTCGAGGCGCGGTTCGACCGGCTGCGGCAGGACCTCTGGGCGAAGTTCTACGTTCCGCAGATTCGGTACGAGGGCGGCGAGTACGTCGTCGAGGTGGTCCGTCGTCCGAGCCGCAAGCCCTACGGCCTCTGGGTGAACCTCATCCTTCTTGTCGGAACGATCGGAACCACGGTCACCGCGGGAGCCTTTCTCTGGCTCGCCTACGAGGGTGGGAGTCGCCTGGTGGCGACCGACTTCCTCTGGGGAGGGCTGTTCTTCGGCCTGCCGCTCCTGGCGATCCTCGGCTTCCACGAGCTCGCGCATTTCCTCGTCGCGCGCCACCACCACGTCGAGGCCTCGTTGCCGTACTTCCTCCCCGTGCCGCCCCCGTACCTCCTCTTCGGAACGTTCGGCGCGTTCATCAGCCTCCGCGAGCCGATCCCGTCGAAGAAGGTCCTCCTGGACATCGGGGCGTCCGGCCCCCTCGCGGGTTTCGCGGTCGCGGTCCCGGTCCTGTTGGTCGGCCTCGGGCTGTCGGCGCACGGCCCGCAGCTTTCGGTCGCGAACTGCGGCCCCACCATCCTCGGAGTCAACTACGGGAACCTCGAGTTCGGGATCTTCACCTCGATCTTCGGCTACTTCCTTCACCTGTTCGTGCCGTTCTCGATCTCGAACCTCCACCCGATGGCGATCGCGGGCTGGGTCGGGATCCTGGTCACCGCGATCAACCTCCTTCCGGCCGGTCAACTCGACGGAGGCCACGTGTTCCGGGCCCTCGCCGGAGACCGGGCGCGGTACATCAGCTGGGGAGCGTTCGTGGGCCTGTTCGCTCTCGGGTTCTTCTACCAGGGGTGGTTCATCTTCGCGATCCTGATCTTCTTCCTCGGGATGCGCCATCCTCCGCCGCTCAACGACATCAGCCCGCTCGACACGAAGCGGTGGGGCCTGGGCGTTCTGACGGCCGCGATCCTCGTCACCGGGTTCGTGATCGTCCCGATCGCTCAGCCCAGCGGGAGCTTTGCCTTGCCCGCCCACAGCTCGTCGAACCTCCTGCCACGCGCCGGCATGTCCGACAACCTTTCGCTCACCGTGGTGAACCAGGACCAGGTGGCCCACGGCTTCGTGTTCTCCGGCGCGATCGAGTCCGTGACGGCGTCGATCAACGGCAAGAATCAGGTCCTCAACCAATCGGCCCTCGCGGAGTTCGAGGCCAATTCGACCTGGACGGTACATCTGCCGAACGGCAATTCGACGCGGTTCGTGGGCGGAGCCTGGTCGGCGCCCCTGAGCCAGTACACCCAGCTCAACGCCGGGGCCTCCGCCCGACTGAATCTGACGTTCTCCAACGCCGCCCAACAGGCGGCGGTCACGGTCGACGTCTCCGTCGGCGAGCTGTGCACCTACGGGGGGCCTGGTCCGCAGACCTTCACGTACATGATCGACTGAGCCCTAGTCGCGGCGGCGATACACCCGAAACTCTCGGGTGAGGCTTCGGTGCACCCGATCCTTCACGGCGAGCTCGAGCTGCCACGGCGCGGGTAACGGCTCCGGGCCCCCGGCCGTGACCAACACGATGCGGCCGTCCGGCCGAACCGCGGGAGCCCACGCCTGCAGCACGCGGGCGATCAGCGCGGGAGGCGTTTCCCCTCCCGAGGACGAGGCCCGCCCATACGGGGGGTCGGTCACGAGGACGTCGAAGCTCCGCGGCGGGATCGACTGCGCTGCGGTCGACGCATCGTCGACGATCCACGCCTCGGCGGCCAGTCGAAGATACGCAAAGTTCCGGGTCGCTCCACGGATCATGGACGCGTCGCGATCGACCCCCGTCACACGAGCCCCTACGAGAGCGGCTTCGGCAAGGAGGGCGCCGGTTCCGACGAACGGATCGACGACCCGAGCGCCGCGACGTACGTGGCCGAGGTTGACCGCGATCCGGGCGAGGCGAGGGGGCAGCGAGACCGGCCGCTGGAACGGAAGCTTCGGCATGTTCCGGGCCGTGAACGATCGTCGGTCCACCTGGGGGAGCTCCTCCCCCACCACCCACCCAGGCCCGGCCTCCGCGAGCCAGAAGCGTCGGGCGGGGCGTTCGAGGTCGATGGAGCCCCCGCCCATCACATACGCACGCGCGAGACTCCGGATCACTCCGGGAACCGGGGCGCCGCTCCCACCCCCGAAGAGACGGAAGGCGGCCGAGCTGGGCTCGCGAGCGGCCAGCCGGAAGCGCTCCTCGAGTTCCTCGGCGGTCGCCGCGGGCCAGAGCTCGAGCACACGACGAGCTGAGGCAAGTTGGGCCGCCGCCGTCTCGGCCATCGCTCGGTCGTCAAACTCCACACTCTCCACACCTGCGGGGTGGTCCCCGCCGGGAGGGCTTGATCCCCCCAGCGTCTCCACCACCGCGTCGAGTTCAGCCCGGGCGAGGGGGCCGTTCTCGCCGGAGAGCTCGAACCAGTACCGGGTCATGCTCCGTCAACGACCCCACTGCTCGAACCGGTCGCGGATCGCGCGCGTGTGGCTCCCTTCCCAATAGAGGTGACCGCAGACCGAACACCGGAACACCGGCTCTCCCGATTCCCGGACCGCGGCTGGGAGGGCTGGGGCGTCCCCGTAGCGCTCGACCGGGAGGACACGGAGCTCCCCGTTGCACATCGTGCACCGGTCGAAGCGGACTCCAAACCTCAACGCAGGGAACGAGGCGCGAACGCCCCGTACCTGCCCGTCGAGCGCTCCGCTGCTCAAGAGGACCGCGTCGGGTCGACGCGCGGCGAGCCGTCGGTCCCGAGTAAGGAGGGTTCGAGACTCCCGCTCGGCCCAACGCAGGATCTCCTCGTCGGCCAGGCCGCGGGCGTACGCGGTGTCGAAGCCGGCGAACCGGAGATACCGCGCCAAGCGGCCGAGCATCTCGTCGGCGAGGAACCTCGGGAGCGGCCCGGGAGCGGCCCCTTCGACGGCCATTCCTCGGGCGAAACCGGGCGACCCTTTATGCCCGAGCGCCTCACCGCCCCCCGTGCGCCTGTTCGGAACGAACGGCATCCGCGAGGTCGTCGGGGTCAAGTTCGCCCCGAAACTCGTCGTGGACGTCGCCGGGGCCATCGCGAAGCTCCTCCCGGTCGGCGCGCCCATCGCCGTCGGATGGGACGGTCGAACCTCCAGCGTCGCGGGGGCTCGGCTCCTCGGCGCGACGTTGGCGTTGGGCGGCCACGCGGTGGTGGAGCTGGGGCTCCTCCCCACCCCGGCCATCCAGTACAGCGTCCGGGCCGTCGGGGCGCAGTTCGCGGTGATCCTCACCGCGTCGCACAACCCACCGGAGTTCAACGGCATCAAGTGCATCGCCGCCGACGGCCTCGAGGTCCCCCGCTCCGTCGAGGAGTCGATCGAGGCCTCGGTCGAGCGCGGGGAGGGGGCCGCGGTCGCCTTCGATCACGTCGGGTCGATCCGGTCGGACGGCCACGGCGGGGAGCGGTACCTCGAGGGGATCCTCCAGCAGGTCGACGTCCCGGCGATCCGCGCCCGCAAGTTCCGCATCGTGCTCGACTGCGGGAACGGCGCCTCCGTCGTGACGAGCCCGGCCCTCCTGCGCCTGCTGGGCTGCCAGGTCGTCACCCTGAACGGGCACGTGGACGGGACCTTCCCGGGGCACCTCTCGGAGCCGACGGAGTCGAACCTGAAGGATCTGGCGAGGACGGTTCCCGCGGTCGGCGCGGACCTTGGGATCGCCCACGACGGCGACGCCGACCGAGCGGTGTTCGTCGACGCCTCGGGTCGGTACCTGCCGGGTGAAAAGACGCTCACCCTCCTCGCTCAGGAGTTCGTTCGGCGCCACCACGGGGGCGTCGTCGTGACCCCCGTCTCCGCCCCGCAGAGCGTCGAGGACGCCGTCCGGCCGCTCGGCGGGGAGGTCGTCTACACGCGGGTGGGCTCACCGTCCGTGACCCGGGAGATGGTCGCACGGAAGGCCGTCTTCGGGGGAGAGGAGAACGGGGGATTGATCTTCCCGGCGTTCCAAATGGCCCGGGATGGGGCGATGACCGCGGCCGCGGTCCTCGACTACCTCGCGCACAGCGATCTGACCTTGGGGGCGTCGGTCGACCGACTTCCCCAGTATGCCTTGCTCAAGGAGAAGGTCGAGTGCCCCGTGGAGCGCCGTGACCAAGTGATCCGAGCCATCACCGCGGCGGTCCAATCCAAGGGCGGCCGCGTCGTCACGATCGACGGCGTGAAGATCCTCCGGGACGAAGGTTGGATCCTCCTTCGACCGAGCGGGACCGAGCCTCTCATCCGGATCTTTGCCGAGGCGAGAGAGCCGTCCACCGCCCGTCGGCTCGCCGACGAGGGGATGGCCTTCGTGCGGGACGCTCTCGCCGCGAGCGCCTAGCGAACCGACCCGGGTCGAAGCGAGTCGGACTCGCATCCCGGGCAACACGAGGCGTTCACCGCACAGCAGGCACAGCACCGGCAACAGCTCGAGCAATTGCAGCAGCTGCAGGCGAGGCCCCGCCCATCGCCGCGCGTTTCCGTCCCGGACCCGACGGCGGCCACGCCTAGAGGATGCAGCCAGGAGAATAAATTCCGAGCTTTCCTCCTCGAAACCGGACGGGGGAGGCTTGCCGCGCGAAAGTATGCGCATTCATGCGTATTACTTCCACGTTCGTGCGCCGGGACTGCCGGCACCTGTCGGACGTCCTTGTGCGCGACGCCCTGCATGCCGACCTGGTTCCGGGCGACCCGTTCGCCCGGGGGGAGTCCTTTACCTCGAGGGATATCGTCCCAACGGGGAAAGATGGCGAGCCAAGTCGCTCCGCCGGGTCCTCAGTGGGTGTTCCTCCTCGACGTCGACAACACCCTGCTCGACAACGACCGGTTCGAGTCGGACCTACGCCGATTCTTGCTCTCCACCATCGGCGAGGCGGGGAGCACGCGCTACTGGGCGATTGTCGAAGAGCTCCGCGCCCGGCTCGGCTACGTGGACTTTCTCGGCGCCGTCCAACAATTGCGGACCGCGTTCCCGCGGGAACCGGAGCTTCCCAGGATCGGGCCGTTCCTGCTTGGGTACCCGTTCCGGGATCGCCTTTACCCGGGCGTCGACCAAGTCGTGCAGCGCCTCGGCGAGTTCGGAACGACCGTGATCCTCTCCGACGGAGACGCGGTGTTTCAGCCGCTGAAGATCGACCGTTCGGGTCTCGCGGACCGCGTGGGAGGTCGCGTCATGGTGTGCGTCCACAAGGAGGACTCGCTCGACGAGGTCGAACGCCGGTTCCCGGCGGACCGCTATGCGCTGATCGACGACAAGCTTCGGATCTTGACGGCCGTCAAGGGAGTTTGGGGGGAACGGGTCACCACGCTGCAGCCGCGGCAAGGACACTACGCCCTCGATTCGGCGTTGCAGGCGAGCTTCCCCGCGGCCGACCTCTCCGTCGAGCGGATCGGCGAACTCTCCTCCCAGCGTGCCTGGCCCTGGGCCGCTCCGACAACGCCGGGGGGTTCCTTGGGTCGTTGATGTCTTCTGTCGGGCCGAGTCCGTTCGACCGGCAGGGGGCACCGAGACGATGCTAGCCCACGGCGCCGCGCCCGATCCGGCAAAGGGCTTTCAGGGCGAAAGCAAGCGCGTGCGGTGGGCGAGGAAGTCCTGCCCACGTGCAAGGACAACGCTGCGATGACCCCACGAGCGTCCCCCGGTTACCTTCTCGCCGTAGACACGGGCTCGTCGAGCGTGAAGTGTGCCGCCTTCGACGATTCTGCCGCGCTGGCCGGAATCGTTTCGGCAGTCGCTGAGGGAATTGGAGGTAGTGAGAACCGGGTATCGGTCTGGTCCGCCGACGGAAGTCTCCTTCACCGGCTCGAGGGTGCTGCGACGGATCACGCAGTGGCCGTGACGAAGATCCTCGACTGGATGGACGGTCAACGACCGCCAGGGCAACTTCGAGGGGTAGGCCACCGGATCGTCCACGGCGGCCCGGGGCGATTCTATCCGTCGTCGGTGACCCCGGAGCTCCTCCGAGACCTGTGGGCTTGGGGGAGCGTAGACCCCGACCATTTGCCTCAGTCTGTACGGGCCATCGAGCTAGTGGGCGAGCGTTACCCGACGATTCCGCAGGTGGTGTGCTACGACACGGCGTTCCATCGGACGATGCCTCCGGTGGCCCGCCGCTACCCTCTCCCTCGAAAGTACCGGGAGGCGGGGGTAGAACGCTACGGGTTCCACGGCCTCTCCTACGAGTACATTGTAGGCGAGCTGCGCAAGCTCGACCCGGGCAACGTCGGCGGAAGAACGGTCGTCGCCCACCTCGGGAGCGGCGCCAGCATGGCGGCGATCCTGCGGGGGACCGGCGTCGACACCTCGATGGGATTCACCCCGACCGGGGGTCTGATCATGAGCTCCCGGTCCGGCGACCTCGACCCAGGGATCCTGCCGTTCCTCATGGAGCGGTTCGGCGAGGATCGCGCCGGGCTCGTCCGGCTGCTCAACCGGGAGGCCGGACTTTGGGCCTTGTCCGGAGGGACCAGCGACATGAAGACGCTCCTCGCCCGTCAGGGTTCGGACACAGGGGCCGCAGACGCCGTGGAGAGCTTCTGTTACCAGGCCCGAAAGTACCTCGGGGCCTACGTCGCCGTCCTCGGGGGGCTCGACACGCTCGTCTTCACCGGAGGCATCGGGGAGAATTCTGAGGAGATCCGGGCCCGCGTCTGCGCGGGATGGGAGTTCCTCGGGCTTCGACTCGATCCGGTGGCGAACCGTGCCGGGGCTTCTCTCATCTCCTCCGGAGCGAGCTCGGTGAACGTGCGGGTGATGAAAACGGACGAGAACCGGGTCGTGGCCCAGCACCTTCGAACCTTCCTCGAGAAGGCTCCGTGACGCATGTTCCGATTTGACCCGACCTACTCGAGCGCCGTCCCGGCCGACGGCGAGCCGGAGCCAACTCCGCCGGCCTCCGGGCCCCTCTCCGAGAGCGAGCTGCGCCTGATCGACCGTTACTGGCAGGCCGCGAATTACCTGACGGTCGGCCAGATCTACCTCCTCGCGAATCCGCTGCTCCACGAGCCGCTCCGACGCGAACACCTCAAACCACGGCTGCTGGGCCACTGGGGGACCTCCCCCGGGCTGAGCTTCATCTACGCCCACCTGAACCGGTTGATCCGGTCGACCGACGCGAACGTGATCCTTCTCGCCGGACCGGGGCACGGCGGGCCGGCGATCCTCGCGAACGTCTACCTCGAAGGAACGTACTCGGAAGTCTACCCCGCGATGCCGACGAACGAGGAGGGCCTGCGTCGGCTGTTCCGTCAGTTCTCGACCCCGGGGGGCGTACCGAGCCACGTGAGCGCCCCGACGCCCGGTTCGATCCATGAGGGCGGGGAGCTCGGTTACGTCCTCCTCCACGCCTTCGGTGCCGCGTTCGACAACCCGGAGCTGCTCGTCGTGGCCGTGGTCGGCGACGGGGAGGCCGAGACCGGCCCGCTCGAAGGGTCGTGGAAGGGGATTCGTTTCCTTCATCCGGCGCGGGATGGGGCGGTGCTGCCCATCCTTCACTTGAACGGCTACAAGATCGCCGGTCCGACCGTCCTCGGCCGGACCTCGGACGCGGACCTTCGCGCCTGGTTGCAGGGGCTGGGATACGAACCGACCTTCGTGGAGGGCGACCGCCCCGAGTCCGTCCATCAGCAGTTCGCAGCGGCCCTCGACGCCTGCCACTCGCGCATCCGGTCGATTCAGTCGGAGGCGCGCGCCCGCGGGGTGGTGGGGCGGGTCACCTGGCCAATGATCGTCCTTCGAACGCCGAAAGGCTGGACCGGACCGGACGAGCTTGACGGGGTTCCGATCGAGGGTACGTTCCGGGCCCACCAGGTCCCGCTGGCGAACGTGCGAACCGACCCTGAACAGCTCCGGCGACTGGAGGCATGGCTGCGGAGCTACCGACCCGACGAACTGTTCGACGCCGCCGGGACCCTCGTCCCAGAGCTCCGGGCTCTGGCACCCGTGGGGGGGCGCCGGCTCGGGTCGAACCCGCACGCGAACGGTGGGGGCCGGCCGATCGACCTGTCGCTGCCGGAGTATGCGGCCTACGCGCTGCCCGTAGCCCACCCCGGGGTCGAAACGGCGGAGTCCACCCGCCAACTCGGTCGCTGGCTGCGGGACATTTACACAGCGACCGCCACGGACCGGAACTTCCGGCTGTTCTGCCCCGACGAGGCGAACTCGAACCGTCTGGGCGACGTCTTCAGCGTCGAGAAGCGCTGCTTCGTCGGACCGGTCCTCTCCGTCGACGACCACGTCGCTCCCGAAGGGCGAGTGATGGAGGTGTTGAGCGAGCACAACTGCCACGGGTGGCTCGAAGGGTACCTTCTCACTGGCCGTCACGGCCTCTTCGCCACGTACGAGGCGTTCGCCATGGTCTCCGCCTCGATGACGGTCCAGTTCTCGAAATGGCTCGAGGAGGCGGCCGGACTTCCCTGGCGAGTCCCGATCCCCTCGCTGAACATCCTCCTCACGTCGACCTGCTGGCGGAACGACCACAACGGCTTCAGCCACCAGGGACCGGGACTGATCGACGTCGTCCTCTCCAAGAGGGGGACCGTCGCCCGGATCTACCTACCCCCGGACGCGAACTGCCTGCTCTCGGTCGCCGACCATTGCCTTCGCTCGCGCAACTACGTGAACCTCATCGTCATCGACAAGCAGCCCCAACTCCAGTGGCTCAGCCTCGAGGAGGCGCGCGCGCACTGCGCGCGAGGCGCCTCGACCTGGGCGTGGGCGGGCCATCTCGACGACGGGTCCCCCGACGTGGTCCTCGCCTGCGCGGGCGACATCCCCACGCTCGAGACCGTCGCGGCGGCGTGGTGGCTCCGCCGTTTGGCTCCGGACCTCAAGGTCCGGGTGGTCAACGTCGTCGACCTCATGGCCCTCTTCCCGCCGGAGTACCACCCTCACGGCCTCGACGAGGCCCGGTTCGTCGAGATGTTCACCGCCGACCGGCCGGTCGTCTTCGCCTTCCACGGCTACCAGCGGGCGATCCACGAGATCATCCACGGCCACCCGAACGTCGACCGGTTCCACGTGCGCGGCTTTTGCGAACAGGGAACGACCACGACCCCCTTCGAGATGGTGGCGCTCAACGGGATGAGCCGCTTCCACCTCGCGAGCGAGGCGGTCCGGCGGGTCGGGCGGCTGAAGGATCGCGCGCCGGCGATCCTCGCGGAGCTCGAGGCGAAACTGACCACAGCGAGCGCCTATGCTCTCGAACATTTCGAGGACCCCGAAGAGATACGGTCCTGGACGTGGAGCTCCGACGCCCCGTAGGCCGCTGACGGAGCCTGCCTCGGCGCGGGGAGAGACGTCGAGATCAACCCCGGCTACGCGAGGGCCGCGAACCGGGCCAAACTCTCTATAGCGTGGGCCGCTTGGCGACGCGTCGGGCGCGGGGGGTTTCCAGCCCTCCTCCCGGTGGCATCATGAACGCATCAGCGAAGGGATCGAAGCCGGCGGGCGCGACGGGCGGATCGGGAGCGGGCACCAGGGACCGGCCGTGGAAACTCACGACCCCGAGCGGAGGATCGGAGTTCCTGGCGTTCAGGGACGAGAGCCTGTCGCCTCCGGCCCTGGTCGTTCAAGTGGGCAAGACCGAACTTCGCTACCAGTTGCGGTGCCTCGACGACCTCCGTGTCTATCTGAAGTCGAAAGGGGACTGGGTTCCCCTCGGCGGCGCCGATGAGCTAAAGCCCGCCGCGGACGGGACGGTGGAAGCGTGGGGTCGGTCCCCGAAGAATCCGGTGGGCGGCTGGTATGGGCTGAAGAAAGGCCTGCGCGGACGGTTCGGGGTCTACGTCCCACCGGTCATGAAGGTCCTCGGCCTCGCCGAGGTCGAGAACAACCCCAAGAACAACCGAATGCGGGCGATTTGAGGCCGCCGCGCGTCGCGTGGGCGACCACCGGGCGTCGCTCGCCGACGGCCTCCACGGCGTTGGTTCGTGAGGCTGAGCGCTCCTGCAGCGGAGAGCCGCGGAAGGTGGAAGGCTGCCGGTGCGCGCCTTGTAAGTAGGAACGGATTTCTCTCGATGACGATGCGCTGGAATCGCCTGCTCGCGGTGACCGCGCTCGTCCTCCTGTTGCCGGCGGCGTCGGGGGCAGGAGCTGCCCCCCACGGAGCCCACGCTCCGACCGCGTCGCTCGGGACCGTCCGTCCCGGAACGCTGCATCGTCCGACCGTTCCACCGTCCGGCTACCCGGTCGACTCTTGGCCGACCTACCTCTCGAATCCGGAGCGCACGGGGGCGAATCTCGGAGAGCGGACGATCGCGGTCTCGAACGCTTCGAACCTCTCGATCCTCTGGTCGATCAAGACCAACGGCTCCGGGTTCGGTTCCCCGACCATCGTCAACGGCACCGTGTTCGCCGGAGCCTGGGACGGCTACGAGTACGCGCTGAACGCCTCGACCGGCCACATCCTTTGGAAGGCGAAGCTGGGAACGGACCCGAACTGCAGCTGGGGGAACCCGATGGGCATCGACGGAAGCGCCGCCGTGTGGAACGGCACGGTGTTCGTCGGGGGCGGCGACGATTACTGGTACGCGCTCAATGCAGCGAACGGTTCGGTCGACTGGCGGGTGAAGGTCGGGGACAACAGCCCGTCCGGCGGGAACTTCAACTGGGCGAGCCCGCTGATCTACCACGGCTTCGAGTACATCGGCATCGCCAGCTGCATCGATAGCCCCCTGGTGCAGGGGAAGCTCCTCATGGTCAACCTCTCCGGGACCCACGGCATCGTCCACAGCTTCGACTTCGTTCCGAACGGCCAGACCGGCGGAACGATCTGGACGACCTCCGCGGTCGACCCGGCGACCGGACGGATCTGGGTCTCGTCCGGCAACGACGACGGCTCGTCGAGTCAGCCGTACACGGAGGCGATCGTCGCGCTCAACGCCTCCAACCTGTCGCTGGTCGGGCACTGGCAGGTGCCCGGGGTCGTGGGCACCGACTCCGACTTCGGTGCCGGGCCCACGCTCTTCAACGACAGCACCGGCCGTACCCTCGTCGCCGCGACGAACAAGAACGGGGTCCTCTACGCGCTCAACCGCAGCAACGTGACGGAGAACGGCAGCTGGGCGCCGGTGTGGACCCTGACGACCGGGGGCGGGTTCTCGCCGGCGGCGTTCGACGGCAGCACGCTGTACGCCGGCGGCGGAGCGGTCACGGTCGGTAGCACGAACTTCGCCGGCTCGGTCCGGGCGGTCGACCCGGCGAACGGGAGCGTCCGATGGACCCACGGCACCTCGGCGCTCGTCTACGCGGGCCTCGCGTATGCGAACGGGCTCGTGGTCGATGGTTCCGGCGCGACGCTCGAGGTCCTCGACGCCGCGAACGGCACGGCGCTCAAGACCCTCTCCATCGCCAGCGGCCAGACGATCAACGGGGCGCCGAGCATCGCGCAGGGCCGGATCTTCTTTGAATCCGGCGACTCGTCGACGACCGGCTACTTCTACGCGGTCGGGCTCCCGCTCGGCCTCGCCGCGAACGAGACCCCCACGAGCGGCTCCGCGCCCGTGGGCGTCCGTTTCACCGGGAGCCCGACGGGCGGGATGCCGCCGTACAACTTCTCCTGGTCGTTCGGGGACGGGAGCGTCGGATTCGGAAGCCCTACGGTCCATTGGTACTCGCTGGGCGGCACGTTCAACATCTCGCTCCAAGTACGCGACTCGGCCAACGCGAGCCGAAACGCCACCCTCCAGATCGTGGTCGGCGCTCCCCTGACCACGTCCATCGAGCTCGTCCCTACCTCCGGAGTGGCCCCCTTGACGGTCTCGCTCACCGCCGTGGCGCAGAACGGCGCCGGGGCCCCGTACAACTTCAGTTGGGATTTCGGCGACGGCTCACCTGTGACGTTCGCGGCGACCACGAGCCATCGGTTTGGTTCGGCCGGCACCTACACGGTCGGGTTGGAGGCACGCGATCCGGTGGGCCATACGGCGAACGCAACGGCCGTCGTGAGCGTCGGCGCTCCGCTGTCGGCCACGGCGCACGCGTCCACGCTCGCGGGCGTGGCTCCGCTCCAGGTGTTGTTCATGGCCTCGGCGCTCAACGGGTCGTCGCCGTACCGATTCACGTGGAACTTCGGCGACCAGAGCCCCGAGTCGACGCAGAGCACCGTCTACCACACATTCCTGCAACCGGGCCAGTATACCACGACGCTCGAGGTTCGGGACCAGGTGAATGCCGACGTGACCCAGAGCTTCCACATCAACGTGGGCGCACCCCTCGCGTCGGCCCTCTCCGCGCCGGTGGCGTCGAACGAGAGTTGCCCGGCCCACGCGATCGAGGTCACGTTCCACGCCTCCGCCACCGGGGGCGGGCCGCCCTACACCTACGGTTGGCAGTTCGGCGACGGTAGCTCGAACGCTCCGGCGGGAGCCACCGTCGCCCACAACTACACCCGGAACGGAACGTTCGCCGTCAACGTCACGGTGCACGATACGAACGGTTCGCTCGCGAGCTCCTCCACGTCGACCACGATCGTCCTGGTCGCCTGCCCGGGGTCGGTGCACCCGGTGCTACCGCCGACCCCGAAGAACAGCTCCAGCACCGTGACCACCGAAGAATGGATCGGGGCCGGGCTGATCGTCGGCGCTGCCGGCGTCGTCGCGACGCTCTGGCTCGCGACTCGACGGGCCCCCCCGAGCGGTGGGGAGCCCCGGACGCCGTAGCGCCGGAACAGCGCCCGACCGCCGCCGAGCGCTCGGAACGTCGCCCTAGCGCCGCGGGCGCGAGAGGATCACGGCGGCCGCGATCACGACCGCCCCGACGACCGTACCGACAGCGATCCATTCCGCGCTCACCGTGCCCGAGCCGGCCGAGGTGGTCGGGGTAGAGGGCGGTGGAGGCAGGGACCGCGTCGGTCCTGGGCCGATCGTCAACGTGACGGACTGAGCGCTGGTCCGGCCGTTCGAGTCGACGACGGTGAGCGTCGCCGTGTAGGTGCCGGCGTTCTGGTAGGCGTGGGTGGTGTTGAGCTGGGCGGAGCCGAGGCCGTCGCCGAAGTTCCAGGCCTCGAAGTAGGGTCCGGTCCCCCCGCCGACGGAGCCGAGGAAGGTGACGTTCGTCGTCGCTCGGGCGGTGAGGGGTTCCGCGAGCGCCTCAGCCCATAGCCCGGTCGTCACCGTGAGATTGACGAACGCCACGTGTTGGGTTCCTCGGGCGTCGACCGCCAAGAGCGTGACCCCGATCGACCCGCTGGCGTTGAACGTGTGCTGGACCGTGGGCTGGGTGGACAGTGTACCATCCCCGAAGTTCCATCGCAGGGTGTACGGCGCGAAACCCCCGGCGACGTTCGACGCGAACCAGACCGAGAGCGGCGCGGGTCCCGACACCGTCGAGGCGGTCGCCACGACGGAGAGTGGTACGACCGTGGGCGCGATCACGTGGATGGTGAAGCTGTGGTCCTGGCTCGCGCCCACGGTGTCGGTGACGGTCACGGTCGCCACGAAGACGCCGGCGGCCGGGTAGACGAAGGTCGGCGAGGCGAGCGAGCTCGGGCTCCCGACTCCGGAGCTCCAGGAGTAGGTGTACGGCGCGGTTCCCCCGGTGGCTATGGAGGAGAACTGCACGGACAGCGGCGCCGTCCCGTTCACCGGGGAGGCGAGGGCGGTCAGCTCCAGGGGGATGATGACGTCGACACTGAAGTGGGCCACGGCCGACGCACCGTTCGCGTCCATCACGGTGGCCGACGGGAAGTACATCCCGGCCGTGGTGTAGACGACCCCGGCGGTCGCGTTGTCGACGACCTGGCCGTTCCCGAGATCCCAAGCATAGGTGAAGGGAGCCAGTCCACCGGCCTCCGAGGCGGTGACGTTCACCGTGAGCGGCGCCGCCCCCCCGTTCGCGGTGATCGACGCCGTCAGGTTGAGGCCGTAGTACTCCCAGGTATCGTCCAAGCTCGAGGCCCCGCTCCCGCTGAACAGAACGAGCACGGAGTCCACCGGGTCGTCGGCCATCTCTCCAAAGAGACGGCCGGGCGGCGAAGCGATCGAGCTCTGCTCGGTCCACCGGCCTGCCGAAAACCACCAGGTGTCGCCGAGGTTGTAGGAGTAGGTGCCCGCTCCCCCGTAGATCACGACGGCGGGGATCGTCGGGTCGAACGCGGCGCTCGCCTCGGAACGCGCGGTCGGGTGAACGATGGCCGTGTTCTCCGTCCAGTTGCCGGCGTTGAACGTCCACGTGTCCCCGTCGTAGTTGCTCCCGTAGTCATCCCCGCCGAACAGTACCGTGGTGTTGTCGGCCGGGTCGCTGACCAGCGACGGATTCTCCCGAGCCGACGGCGACGGGCTGGGATGGAGTTGCGTCCAGTTGCCGTTCACGAACGTCCACGTGTCGCCGATCGCACCGCCGGCGCAACCGCCGAAGAGCAGGATCTCCTGGTCGGCGGAGTCCCACGCCATCGACGAGGCCCAGCGGGCGGAGGGATGGCTCGTGGGGGCGAGCTCCGTCCAGTTGCCGTGCAGGAACGTCCAGGTGTCGGAGAGGTCGCCGCCACTGTTCGATCCGCCGAAGAGGACCAGGTAGCCGTCGATCGGATCCCACGCCAGCGTCGAATGGTCGCGTCCCGGGGGCGAGGTGTGCGGGTGCAGCTGCGTCCACTTCCCGGCGTGGAAGGCCCACGTGTCGGCGAGGTAGCTCCCCACGTACCCGCCGAACATCAGAAGGTAGTTGTCGACCGGGTCAAACGCGAAACTTCGACCGTAGCTACGGTAGGGGGGAGTGCTCCCGGTGGTGCCGGTCAGGTTCGCCCATCCGGGGAGGCTCGAACCGTTCTCGGTGACCGGCCCGAAGCTGAGGGGATGACCCTGCGGTTTCGCCGGCGCGGTCAGGACGGACAGGGCGGCCGCCCCCGAGCTGGGCGACAGGCCCGGAGGAGACCGGTGGACCGAACTGGTCGGAACTCCCTGAGTGGCCACCATCGTGGCAGCCGCCAGGAGGAGAATCACAAGCGCGAGCCGGGACGGGCGGACGGTGGTCAGCGTTCGTACGGTCATGGTTCTCAATTGAGGGCCGACCGAACGAGGGGGTTATCGAACTATGCAACGGTTATCGCGACTCGGTAAGGCTTTGCTCCTCCGAACCAGGACTGCGCGCGGCTCCCCGGGTGGTTCCCTCCGAGGGCACCCCGCCGACCTCGGGCGCCGGCCCGTACGAACCGGCGGTGTGCTCGGGGCGGAAGACCATGCCGGTCGGCCGGGGCGAGGCTCGTTCGCGTCGCCACACGGAAGCCGGTTTAGTGCGTCTACAGTCCTGGTGCGGGCGGAACCAGGCCCAGGTCGCTAAGGGTCTGGCGTGCGGCATCCTCTACCGTTGGGACCGGACCGAACAGTTCCGCCTGCATCCGAGTGTCGGCAATGTACTGTCCGGTCGCAAAGAACCGACCCATGGCCATCATCCCCCGCGTCGAGGGGCTGAAGACAGCAGCGATCCGACCGAGGAGCTGAAAGCCGGGCCCGCTCATCGAACGGGTCGTCATCGGACGCCCCAAGAGTCGGCCGATCAGCTCGGTAAGCTCGGGGCCGGAGAGCGGGCGATCGGAGCCGAGGTCGATCCGCTGGCCGAGCGCGCGCGGCTCGTCGACCGCGAGGGCCAAGGCCCGCGCGACCTCGTCGGGGGCGATGAACGACATGCGGACCCCGGCGGGGGTCAGTCCCATGACCCGGCCTTTTCGAAGTCCGTCCAGCATCCACTCGCGGTTGGACCCTTTAGGTGCCCCGAGGAAGGCACCGGGGCGAAGCGACACGAACGGCACCCCCTGGGACTGAAGGTAGTCCTCGGTCACCTTCTTCGCCCAGAAGTGGGGCACGTTCGGGGCCCTCTCGCTAGCGAGGATGCCCAGGAACACGAATCTCGGGACCGCCGCGTGCTTCGCGGCGTCGACCAGGTTCCGGTTCCCCTCGAAGTCGGTGCGCAGCGAGTCCCCTTTCTTGCGGCGGGAGTAGCCGATGGCCGTGCTGACGACGGCGCTCACGCCTGCCATAGCGCGGGTGAGCGACGTCGGGTCGAGCATGTCGCCGGGAACGATCGTCACGCCCTCCTTCGGGAGCCCGCTCACGTCGCTCCCAGGTCGTACGAGGGCTCGGACGCTCTTGCCCCGAGCGAGGAGGGCTTGGAGCGTCCGTCCCCCCAGGTCGCCGGTGGCGCCCACGAGCAGCACCGGGAGGGCCCCCGTCGCCGCCGAGGTTGGCATGCCGCGGCAAGATCCCGTCGCGATATAGTCCCGAGGTCCCGCCCCCCTTTCTCGATTCTTGGTTGCCGGTAGGGAGGAGTTTCCCCGGCTCGCCCCGGGTGTCGTTCCCTGCCCTAGGGAGGCCTCGTCGCTTTTCTGGGGGAAGTGCGTGCGCCGTGGCGTGGAGGAGCCGCACCCCGAACCGACCTTCTTTGGCCCCCTGCTGGTGGCGAGGGATTTCGAGCTGACGGTGAGCTTCTACCGCACGGTGCTCGGGCTGCCGGTCACGGGATCCGCGCCGTACGCCAAATGCGTCTCCAAAAGCTCGACGTTCTCCATCGTCGAAGCCGGCTGGTGGGCCCGGGTCAACGCCTCGGATCGCCCCCCGCAGAGCGAGGCCCCCCTCTCGAACACCGTCCTGGCGGTCCAGGTCGCTGACCTCGACGAGACCTTCGAGCGACTGAGCGTTACCGGGACACGGTTCCTGAGTCCACCGGCTCCTCGCGAGCCGATGGGGGTCCGGAACGCGTTCCTCCGCGATCCTGACGGCCGGATTGTGATGCTCACGGGGCCGCTCCTAACGTAGGCCGGACCCAGGTCCACCCGCGCTTCAGGAGCAACTTCCGTCGAGGGGGAGCAACCACTCTCCGGGCTCCCGGGACAGCTCGGGCGATTTCGGGAGCTACGTCGCCAGATGGAGGCGCGCTCGGAACGCCTGGAAGCGTGCGTCGTTCCTCAACCGCTCGAACGTGGGATGGACGCCGACGACCGAAGGCCAGGCATGCATCTCTTCGAGTCGTCGGAGCGCCTCGAACGCCCGGTCGAGGTCGCCCAGGGCCGACCGGACGAAGAGTTGGGCGTTGAGCTGCCCCGCACCTTGGGCGCTTTCCCCAATCTCGGCCAATCTCCGTTCCGCTTCCTTCCGATCGCCGTCCAAGGCGAACAGCACAGCCATGTCAACCCGGAGCGCTTCGTCCTCGGGGCTCTCCCTCAATCCCCGCTCGAACGCTTCCCTCGCTTTGGAGAGATCCCCCTTCAGCCGATAGTACTCGCCCACCGCATCGGACACGCTCGCGTTCGTTGGGTTGAGCCGGTGCATGCGGTCGATGACGGCCCATGCCTCCGCCTCGTGGCCCGCCAGTTGAGCAAACCACGCGTACAAGAGCGCCGCCCGGAGACCGAGCGGGTCGAGCTCGAACCCCTTGCGGAAGGACTGTAGGCTGGCCTCGAGCCCATGGACGTTCACGAGCTGGCGACCGAGGGTTTCGTACGCCTCGGCCAGGTTCGGATTGAGGTCGATCGCCCGCTGCGCCTCCACGATCCCCTCCTCCGTGCGGTCCAACATCCCGTGGATCTCGGCGAGCGCAGCATGACCTTCGGCCGAATCGGGCGCCAGCTCCAACGCGCGCCGGGCCGCCGGTTCAGCCTTCGTCGTGACGTCGGTGTACTCTGCGCCTCCGCGCATGACGAGAGCGTCACAGGCTCGCGCCAGTCCGACGTACGCACGGGCGAAGGCCGGGTCCTCGGAGATGGCCCGCTCGAAGAGCGCGACCGATTCCCTCAGCCGGGGTACGTCGTCCTCGTGCAACAGCTGGACCGCACGAAGGTAGTAGAGGTAACCCTCCACGCTGGCGGTCTCCTTCGTCGGGAGGGGGCCAAGGACACTGCGGGAGAGCGAGCTCGCCACCCGGGAGGCGACCTCGGTCTGGATGGCGAACACGTCGTCGAGTTCGCGATCGTAGGTCTCCGCCCAGACGGGCTCTTCCGTGCTCACGCTCACCAGCTGCACGGCGATGCGCAACCGGCGGCCCGCCTTGCGCACGCTCCCCTCGAGCAACGAGGCGACGCCGAGCTCCGCCCCGATCTGCGCCGCCGACTTCGGCGTGGCCTTGTACTGGGCCACGGAGGTCCGGGCGATCACCCGCAGGTCCCTCAGCTTCGAGAGCGTCCCGATCAGCTCCTCCGTGAGGCCGTCCGCGAAGTACTCATCGCTCGGGTCGGGGCTGATGTTGGCGAACGGGAGCACGGCCATCCGCGGCGGCCCGTCCGGATCGGGCGATGGGCGGGGCGGTTCCCCCGAAAGGGCGATCCGGTAGACCTCGAACGGGAACTTCACGCCCTTCAGGGCGACGGTCGGCAGCCGATCGATCCGGTTCGGTATCTTGTTCCGAACCTGACGGAAGACCTCTCCGGAGATGCAGATCCCTCCGGGCGCGGCCAGCGGTTCGATGCGCGAGGTCAGGTTCACAGCGTCCCCCACGATGTCCGAGCCTCGCGGCTCTACGTCCCCGAGATGGATTCCGATCCGGAGGTCGATCGGGGCCACGCCCGGGACCGAATTCCGAACGCGCAGTCGCGCCTGAATATCGACCGCGCACTCGACGGCCCGCAGGGCGCTGTCGAACTCCGCGAGGAACCCATCGCCCATCGATTTGATCACGCGACCCTGGTGGGCCTCGAACAACGGCCGCAGCAGCGCGTCGTGCTCACGGCCGAGGGCGAGCGCTGACGATTCGTCGGCCTGGGCGGCGGCCGTCGAGTTCACCAAGTCGGTGAACATGATCGCGGCGAGCCGTCGTGGCGCCATCACGGGACGGCGACGACCTCGGGCAGTTTAAGCCGCGCAGGGCGGGTCTAGGCGGTCCGAATGTCTGCCAACGGCGTCGGGGCGTCTAGTTGGGGATGAAAGGAGGTCGTGCCCGAAAGTTCCGCAATCCGGGGGGGATCCGGGCCACGAGCTTCCCCTGGAGCACCGACGAGACACAACGCGCGATCTCGTCCTGGATGGCGAGCACATCGCTCGCCTCGCGGTCGAACCGACTCGCCCACAGATGCTCCTCCGTCCCGGCGTCGATCAGTTGGACTGCCACGCGGAGGGTGGTGGAGGAGCGCCGGACGCTGCCCTCGAGGATCGAACCGACCCCGAGCTCACGCCCGATCTCCCGGATCCCCTTCCGGACCCCTTTGTAGGGCATGACGGAGGTCCGAGCCACGACGCGCAGCGCCGTGCCGGTGGAGAGGTGAACGATCAGCTCCTCCGTGAGGCCGTCGGCGAAGAACTCGTCCGCCGGGTCCGGGCTCATGCTCGCGAACGGGAGGACGGCCACGCGGGTGTACGAGGCCGGCTCCGTCGGGCCTCCAGGGACGGGGTTCCCGCCCGCGCTCTCCGCGAGTCGGTACGCTTGAACCGGGAACTCGACGTTCTTCATGTGGGGCGCAACGAGCTGCTCCCAGTTCTCGGCCATCTTGTTGCGGACCTGATCGAGCACCTGCTGAGAGATGCAGATGCCTCCCGTCGGGGCCAGCGGTTCGAGTCGGGAGGCCACGTTGACCGCGTCGCCGACGATGTCGCCTCCCTGATCGATGACCTCGCCGACGTGGATGCCGACCCGCAGCATGAGCTCCGGACGCTCCCCAGCCGAGCGGTTCCGGCGGACGACGGCCGCCTGGATCTCGCGGGCGCACCGCACCGACTCGAGCGCGCTCGTAAACTCAACAAGAAAGCCGTCGCCCAGGGTCTTGACCACCCGCCCTCCGTAGGCGGTAAACGCGGGGAGAAGAAGCGCGCGGTGCTCTTCGAGGAGTCGTACCGCCGCCGCTTCGTCCCGCTGGGCGAGCGTGGTGAAACCCACGATGTCGGTGAACATGATCGCCGCAAGCCGGCGGGCAGCCCGAGGCATCGCCTCCTCAGCTTCCCTCAAGAGTTAACCTCGCGGTCCGCCACCTATCCGGCGTCGTCTGGGCCAGCAACTTGCGAGTTCCCGAGGCTGTCCCGCGCCCATGGAATCTCGTAGGGTCCGGGCCGATCCCGTTGCCGCGGGCTCGGCCGTAGCGGTTCCCCCGGGCGCGGGCGCGACTTCGTCGATGGGTGAACGTAGGTGTTCGCGCCGTCCGACTAGCCGGGCCCTGCGACGGAGACCGAGTGGATCAACGGAAACTGGTACGGCACCTGGTCCCAGCTCTTGCCCGCGTTGGGGCTGTAGAACAGCTGGCCGGTCGTGGTCCCGACATAGATCCCCGCGGGGTCGAGCGTGTCGGTCGCCAGGGCCTCCCGGTGCGTTCCGAAGTCCCCCGGGAACCGGCTGGGGGGCATCAGCGTGCTCCACTTCTTGGTCGACTGGCTCCACTCGTAGACCTGTAAGCCGCCCTTGTAGGTCATTCGGTTCTCGTTGTGGAGCGGGACGAAGAAGGCCCGGCCGGGGAGACTCTTCGCCGACGCCACCACGAAGCCGAAGTCGTCGTCCAGCGATTTTCCGATCCGCTCCCAACGTTCCCCGGCGTTCGTGCTGACGTAGATTCCGCCGTGGTCCTGACGGTAGAGCACGTCGGGCTTCGCCGGGTCGATGGCGACCTTGTGCACGCACTGTCCGACCTCCGGGAACTTCTCCGGGCTATACGGGGTTTCCACCCCTTTGTTCGCCAGCGCCCAAGTGTCGCCCCCGTCGTCCGTGCGGAAAAGTCCGGCCGCGGAGATGCCGGCGTAGATCCGTTCGGGGCGGGAGGGATCGATGATCACGGTGTGGAGGCACGGGCCCCCGTTGCCGGGATTCCACTTGCCCTTCGTCGGGTGGTCGTTGAGTCCAGTGACCGGACTCCACGTAGCGCCCAGATCGTCGCTGCGGTGCAGCGAGTAGGGGTCCAGGCCCATGAACAACGTGTCGGGCTCGGACGGGTGACCGGGTTCCAAATGCCAGAGGTTCGCGACCGGGTAGGTCGGAGCCGGTGCCTCCGGATTGTCCGGGTCGAAACGGGGCTTTCGCGCGGACTTCGCCGAGAGCATCGGGGTTCCGATCTCGGTCCACTTCTTCCCGTAGTCGCGGGAACGGTAGAGCGCCGGACCCCAGAGCCAGGAGTTGACACACGCATAGACATCCCCGGGATGACGAGGGTCGGCGGCCATGTGGAACACCTCGTAGCCGGTCTCGAACGGGGGAGCGACCTTCCACTCCTTCCGGGAAGTGTCGCCTTCCACGACATAGGCCCCTTTCCGCGTGCCGACGAGGATCCGCATCTTCTTGCCCGCCATATCCGGTCCACTTTCCGACGCCGCGAGGCGACGTGCAGCTCCTGAGCGGGGTTGCGGTATTTTAGGTAGATAGGCAGGGCTCGAAACGCCCCCCAGAGTTCTCGGTTCGATGGATTCTCTCGACCTTCCCGTTCGGGCGGTCTCGATTCCCAACTACGGAGAGATTCCTAGCGCGCAGGGGCTCGCTCTGGCTGCGCAGCCAAACCGGAGGCTTGGAAGGACTCCTCCGAGAACGCGGCGTCGACGCTCTCGCTCGAACCCCCGATTGCGGACCGCTCCCCGAGGGGACAGACAGAACGGTCGCGGAGGGGCCGGGGTCACGTCACCGCCGGGAGCGGGCCAGCACAATCGCAGCCGCGACGATGACGGCCCCGACCACGATCCCGATCACGACCGAAGTGGTGCCCGGGCCATTGGCGTTGCCGCTCACCGGCGTGGCCGTCGCGGGCGGGGGGACGACTGCGGCGGGGGTGATGGTCAACGACAGGCTCTGGTTCGCTGTGTGCCCGAGCGAATCAACCACCGTCAGAGTCGCGGTGAAGGTCCCGGCCGACCGGAACTCATGAGTCGTGTTCAGTGCCGTCGCTCCGGCCCCGTCCCCGAAATTCCAGATGGTGATGTACGGGGCGGTGCCGCCTCCGGCCGCCCCGAAGAACGAAATCGAGGTCATCGCCGCCGCGGTCGTCGGCTCTGAGGAAGCGTGGGCCCAAACCCCGGGCGTGGGGGCGATGGTCAGCGTCGCGCGGGCAGCCCCGCCTCTAGCGTCGTGCACCGTCAGGGTGACCGGGAAGCTGCCCACGGCGTTGAACGAATGCTCCACGTCGGGCGCGGTCGAGCGAGTCCCATCGCCGAAATTCCAGTCGAGGCTGTACGGGGCGGTGCCCCCGACGACGGAGGAGCGGAAGATCACGATGAGCGGTTCGGGTCCGGTCAACGTCGACGCCGAGGCGGTCACCTCCAGGGGAGCGATGACCTGAGCCTGCACCTGGATCGAGAAGCTCCGGTTCAGAACGACGCCCATCGCGTCGGTCACGAGCAGGGTGGCGACGAACGACCCTGGAGCACCGTACGTGAACGCCGGCGATGGGAGGGAGCTCAGGTTGCCGGTTCCGGACTCCCATCGGTACGTGTACGGCGCGCTCCCGCCCGAAGCGATCGCCGCGAAGGAGACCGTGAGCGGGACCGTCCCGTTCGTGGGGGTCGCGAGGGCGGCGAGGGAGAGCGGAACGCCCACCAGGAGTACGAACGACGCCGACGCCGTGGCGCCGTACTCATCAATAACGCTGATCGTGGGGAAGTAGCTCCCGGGTTGGGGGTACAGGTAGGTAGCCGTCGCATTGGAGCTCCCGTTGCCGTCGCCGAACGACCACTGGAAAGTCGGGTTGTCCCCTCCGGTCTCGTTGGCCACGAAGCCGACGGTCAAGGGTGCCGAACCGCCGCTCGTCGAGATCGATGCGGTCAGGTTGAAGCCTCGAAACACCCAGGTGTCGTTGTAGGAGAGAGTTCCCGAGCCGCCAAAGAGGACGAGCTCGGAATCGGCCGGGTCGTCCGACATCATGCCGAAATATCGGCCGGCGGGGGACTGCGAGGGGGTTACCTGGCTCCAGTTCCCGCGGTGGAACAACCAGGTGTCTCCGAGAGCGCCGTACGACGCGCCCGAGCCTCCGAACACCACGACGCCGGGGATCGCCGGATCGTACGCGATGCTCGCCATGGACCGGGCCTCGGGGTGCAGGGGAGTGGTCACCTGCGTCCAGTTGCCCGCGTTGAACGTCCAGGTATCCCCGGCGTAGCTCCCTCCGTAATCGTCGCCGCCGAACAGGACCGTCGTGTTGGCCGCGGGGTCCGAGACCAGCGAGGGGTTCTCGCGCGCTGGGGGCGAGCTCGCAGGATGGACCTGGGTCCAGTTGCCGTGGACGAACGTCCACGTGTCGCCGAGCGCCGCCCCTCCGCAGCCGCCAAAGAGGAGCATCACCTGGTCGGCATAGTCCCAAGCCAGAGAGGAGCCCCAGCGGGAGGACGGATGGGTCGCGCCGTGGAGGAGCGTCCAGTTCCCACCGGAGAAGGTCCACGTGTCCGCGTCGGACGTTGAGGAGGTCGATCCCCCGAACAGGACGAGATAGCCGTCGACGGGGTCGTACGCGAGCGTGGAGTGGTCGCGCCCGGACGGGGCCACCGAGGGGTGCAACAATTTCCAGGTTCCGGCGTGGAACGTCCACGTGTCGTCCAAGTACCCCGAAGCCCCGTCGCCACCGAATAGGACGACGTAGCCGTCCTTCGCATCGTACGCGAAACTCCGGCCGTAGTCCCGGTAGTCGGGTGTGGCGCCGGTGGAGGCCGAGATATTCTCCCAACCGGGAATGCTGGACGCGTTTCGGACCTCCGGAGACCCGCTGGCGACGGCTTTCGGCGGCGAGGATGGGCTCCCCGACGAAGTCGCGGACGACGCGGCCGCGTGAGGTCCTCCTACGGGGGAGGGAGTTGCAGAGTGGCTCCACGCTGTTAGCTCCCCGCCGCCGATAATGCCCAGGGTGGCGGTGAGGAGAACCACGATCAGGAGTTTCACGCGTTGGCCCTTCCCTAGTGATCGCAACACAACGATACTCCGACCGTGGCCACCGCGGAGGGGGGTTATCGAGCTTCTCCCCCCATATCGCACTCCCTACCCCAGCCGGACCACGCGCGTACCCGGCCGTCAAACGGCTGCCGACGTCGCGTCGTGCCCGGGGGCGATCGAGAGCCTCCCCCGCCTGACGACCCAGCTCGCTGCCCGAATTTCCCTGCCCCCTCCTCGCTGGAGCAGAGATAGTCGAACCCGACGGTTCCGCATGCCTCGCCGAACGGACGACCACCCGTAGACAGCGGCTAGGTTGATCTTGACTTCTCCAAACCACCTCAAGGATATCTCAGAACCCGACGGGATTTCGGCCGCGCCGCCTTCTGAACGACCGAATCCCCGTGAAGAACAAGAGTGCCCCGACCACGAGGAGAGTCAGTCCGATCGCCAGCACGAACGAGTTGGATGCGCCAAGAATAAACAGAGAGTACAGTATCAGAATTGCACCAACGACGGGGAACCAGATCGCAGGCTTATTCGACGGTCCCATTCTGCATGATAGTCTGGAATCGGATATGAGGACCCCTTGAGGGGCGGATCCCTGCCGCTGGAGGTCCCAACGGATTCCTCGTCGAGCGAGCTCAAGCTCGCCACGTGGCGCTCGGCGTGCGGCCGGGCGTGGGGGGATTTGAACCCCCGACCGCCGGGTTAGGAACCCGGTGCCCTATCCAGACTAGGCTACACGCCCCGAGAATCGTGCCCTTTTCCGACCCATTACACTTGTGGACCTGGTCGCGCCTCTTCCGACCGAGACGCCGATCGACCGATCTCCACGCTACGCCACCGTAGGTCAACCCATTCGGCGGGTCCGGTCCTTCCCGGGAGGTCCCCCTTTTCGAGTCGATTCAAGGCGAGTCGCCTCGCGTACAGCGGATCGGACGCGCCCGACTCGACACGTCTCCGGGGCGAAGGAGGTGCGAATACTTCCGGAGTCGGTGCCAAATCGAGCTTCCCCTAGCGACAACAGGGCCGCTACAAGGTGCGCTGTCAATCCACCGGGACTGGAGGGGACTTCCTTCGGCGACGGACGAGCACCGCCCCCACGATGCCTCCGAGCACGACCAGGCCGATGCCCCCGAGGAGAGCATATCCCTCCAGCGGGGGCAGGCCGAGAAAAGTGGGGGCGTGGGTGGGCCCAGACATCGGCGAGAGCCGGAAGGTGATCGACACCGGCGGAGTGGCTCCCGCCACATGCACCGACCCGCTGCTCGGGCTCGCGGCATGCCCAGCTACCAAGCTGACGTCGAACGGGAAGCTACCGTTCGCCTCGGAGAAACTGAGCGAGGGCGAGGTGGAAGTCAGCAGACTTCCGTTCAGGGTCACGCCCCAGGACGTCCGGGCGGGAAGCCCGGATTCCTCGAAGGTCACGACGTACTGACCTCGCTCGGAGGCTGCTGAGAAGTTAATGTCCTGGTGCACCGGGGCGCCATGCGCCGTCAGATTCCCGCGAGAGGGGGTGGCGGAGTATCCCGGAATCACGCCGATCACATAGGGGTACGTTCCGTTAGGTACCGCCGCGAAGGAAACGGTGTCCGTCCCGCCATCGGTCGCACGGCTCGCCGGGAAGCCGTTGAAGCTCATCGACCACGACTCTCCGGCGGGGAGCCCGGTTTCGTTGAACGAGACGGCATAGGTGACCTCCCGGAAGCTGATCGACACGGCGACGGGGCTCGCCCCTACGACGAAGGGTGAGGCGTAGATGGGCGCCCAGGTCTTGTTGGTCGTCGATGCCGAGAACGGGTACGTGCCGGCCGTGAGGGAGATCGATTGGGTCGCGCCCGTGCCGCTCGAGGCCCGGACCGACATCGCGGGCTCGCCGCTGATGTTCACGAACCATGTAGCGCTGCTCGGCAGCCCGGTCTCGGTGAAGGTGACCTCGAAGCTCGGAGGAGCGAGGGCCTGGGAGAGGATCGAGATCGTCCCTTGGAGGTAGTTGCTCACGTACGTGGTCCCGCTCCCGGCGTCGTACGCTACCCCGTCGGGGTTCCCCCCCACCCTGACCGTCGACGTCACGAGGTCCGTCATGTCCGAGATCACGCTGACCTTGTCGACCACGCCGGAGGTGACGAACAGCTCGCCCTGACCGGCCTCGTATGTGATGGTCTCCGGAACGCTTCCGACGGCGATAGTGGCGCCGACCGTGTTCGTCGCATCCGAGATCTCGCTGACGTTCCCGGAGTTGGAGTTCGCGACGAACACCTGGCCCTGCCCGCTGTCGTAGCTGACACCGAGGGGGTCCGCGCCGACCCCGACCGTCGCGACGACCGAGTCGGTCGAGTCCGAGATCACGCTGACGTTGGCGGAGCCGAAGTTCGTGACGAACAGCTCCCCCTTGCCTCCGTCGCAGGCGACCCCGATCGGCCCCGTTCCGACGGGAATCGTCCGGACCACCGTGTTGGAGCTGTCGGAGATCACGCTCACATTGTTGGAGTCGAGATCCGCGACGACGACCTCTCCTCGCGCGGCATCGTACGCGACCCCTTCGGGGGCGGCCTGGACGGGGACGGTCGCCACGACCGTGTTCGTCGCGTCCGAAACGACCGAGACCGAGTTCGCCCCGTAGTTCGAGACGAAGACCTCGCTCTTGCCCGAATCGTAGACGACTGCGGTGGGTTCGATTCCGACCGGGATCGTCGCGACGACCTGCCGGGTCGTCGCAGAGACCACGTCCAACCGATTCGTCGAAGAGTCGGCGACGAAGAATTCCCGCAAGGCGCCATCGAACGCCACTCCGGTGGGGAGGTCCTCGAGCGCGATCGTGCCGACGATCGCATTCGTCGTATCCGAGATGACGCCCACGGTGCTCGAACCGTGGTTCGCCACGACGACCTGCATATGCCCGAGGTCGTACGCTAACCCCGCTGGACCAGCGCCGATGCTGATGTTCCGGACGACTACGTCACCGATCGTCGCGATCACACTCAGATTGTTGGTGAAGACGTGCGCGACGAAGACCTCCCCCTGATTCGGATCGAAGACGACGGCCCCCGGATACGGCGACACGGAGACCGTCGCGGCGATCTGGAAGTTCGTGTCGGAGATGACGCTCACGTTGCTCGAATTCGAGTTCGTGACGAAGACCTGGTTCGTCTGGCTCTCGTAGGCGACGCCCAGCGGCTCCGAGCCCACCGCGAAGGTCTTCAGGACCGTGTCCGATCCGGCCCCGATCACGCTCACATTGTCCGAGATCAGGTTCGCCACGAACACTTCGCCCTCCCCGGCATCGTAGGCGATCCCGTACGGGGCGGAGCCTACCGCGATGATCTTGACGACGGCGTTGGTCGAGTCCGAGATCACTTCGACCGTGTGGGTGTAGTACTGGGTCACGAAGACGGTCCCCTGGGCCGGGTCGTACGCGATCCCCCCCGGAGCGCTCGCCAGCGGGATGGTCGCCACGACCGTGTCCGTCGTGTCCGAGATGACGCTCACGCTCGCGTTTTCGTAATTCGAGACGTAGACCTCCCCCCGCCCGCTATCGTAGGCGAGCGCGATCGGAGAGGTCCTGACCGCCACGGTCGCGACGACCACCTGCGAGGTGTCGTTGATCACGCTGACATTGCCCGAGCCCATGTCGGCCACGAAGAACTCCCCCTTCCCGCGGTCGTACGCCACAGCCGCCGGCCCCTGGCCGTGACCCGCGAGGAAGTTCCCCGCTTGCAGAGTGTCGTTCAGCAGGACTAGAGTGTCGTTCACAACGGGGGCCGGCAGGACGGTCGGGACCCGGAGGCCGTTCCCGGCGACCCCCCGAACCGCGGGCTGGGAGCGAAGCTCAGCGTGACGGACTCCGGAGGCGACGGGATCATGGAACGAGGCTCGGGCGGTCGCGTTCCCAGGTTCCACCCAGCTCGACGACGGGCCCGAATGCCCGGTGGGTGCGACGAGGGCGAAGCCGAATCCGGAAACCGTGACGAGCAAGCACCCGAGGAATGCGGTCGATCGCGCGGGCAGCCGCCTGACTCCGACCCCGGGAAGTCTGAGCCCCTCCATTGCCCGCCGGGTTCGGCAGGGGGGTCCGCGCCTTAAGGAGGCGGATTTCGGTGGGCCGGGGCGAGTGCTCCGGCTCGAACGGGGCACGGTTGGGCCCCGCCGACTCCCCGCCGAGTGGGGCCTTGGTCCTCCCTCCGAGGGCGGCCGCCTTGGCGCCCGGGTCGATGGACGGGGACCGGATCTGGAGCGAGTCTGGGAGGGTGGAGGCCCCTCATTCGGCTCGAGGCAGGCCGACCGCCGTAGCCCGAGGAATCCTCCTACCTGAACCCGATACGTGTGGAGAGCCCGGGGAGGGCCGGACCCTCTGAAGCGCTTAGAGCGCCCAAGCGGCGGAGGGTCGAGAGCCGTACGTCGGTGTCGCGTCTCCCGTCAGCGCTTCCGGGTGAAAACGGGAGGAGTTGGGAGGTGGGTTGCCCAACCCAGACGAGGCTACACGCCCCGAGAATCGTCTCCCTTTCCAGCGCATTACCCTTGTGGACCCGGTCCCGCCTACGCAGACCGAGAGGCCAATCGACTGATCTCTACCCTCCGTCACCGTAGGTCGACACTTTCGGAACTTCGGGAACTGCGACTACCCTCGACTTTTCGACACGGCCCGTGCCAGCTCCGGCGGATAGTTCATCACCACGATTCTGCCGACTGGGACGGCTTATTGCTCGCGCAGCGATGATGA
Organism: Thermoplasmata archaeon; assembly: GCA_022750195.1. GTDB lineage: Archaea > Thermoplasmatota > Thermoplasmata > Lutacidiplasmatales > UBA184 > Lutacidiplasma. Next base: position 888,742 of record JAKIWE010000001.1, read on the forward strand.
GACCATGGAGGATCGGAGTTCGGGTGGGGTTCGAGCGCCCCGAGCCGTGTGGAGGAGTCGTCTCCTCGCGGGCAGCGTTGGGGTGGTCATCGCGATCCTGTTCCTTACGTCGGCTGCGCATGCGTCCGTGTTCAGCCCTGCCGTCTTGTTCGGCAAACCTCAATCGGGCCCGTTGAGCCCCCCCCAGACCAGCTCCTCCGGACCCCACTTCAGCGCCACAACGTGCACGGCCAAGGTGTCGAACGCAACTCTGACGCAAGGGATCGTTCATCTGTACGAGGGGAACGGCAACACCTCGGGATCTGGGTCCGGGCTCATCAACCAAGGCCCGCCCGGCGTAGGCGCCTATCCGCGCGAGTCGGTCGCCGTACTGAACGTGGTCAACGGATGGTTGGCAGTCTGCGAGAGCCCCGCGTATTACGCTCTGGTCCATCAGTGGGGCGACCCGAGCTTCCCGTGGAATGCGCTAGCCCAGAACAGCTCGGGCATCTACGAGTACGTCATCGCCGTGAATTGGCAAGCACCGGCAACCTCGTGCCCAGCGAACTCGAACTCCGGCGCACCGTGCATGGGAAGCGCCGAGTGGCTGATCAATGTCGCCTCTGGAATGGTTTCCGGCCCGAAAACCTGGTACTGGGCGATCCAGCCCGCCCTCTGAAAACTACGAGGCGGGCCGGATCCCCGCCTAGCTGAGGCGGTCGGCCACCTCCAGGGTTCGGCCCGGAACAGGTCCTTACCCGGACGGCGGCCGCGGTCCGGAACGTGAGCCCTTGCTCTCCGGTGTCCGTTCATGCCTAGTCCGGTTCGTTCTGCGCTTTCTCGATGAACGACGTTGAACCAGGATACACCCCCCCGTGCCGTTCGCAGCGGAGATGGAGCTCTCCAGAGAGACCTCCTGTCCCTCGCCCCTTTCGCGGCCCGCCGAACCGCCGACCCGAGCTGGTCTGCACGCGCCCCTCTCGGAGTTCGAAGGGTGCGGTTCGTGGCCGATCGGACCGTCGACTAGATTCAGAGGGCGCAAACGCTGGACCATCACGAGCGCTGCCGATGGTCACCGAGGACCCGAGAGCTCCCGGCCGAGCCCTCCTCGCACCGAATCATCCCGAGCCGCGAGGCGGGAGCAACCGGTCGTACCGGTGATTTACCCAGGGCGAGATCGAGGTCACCGAGTCTTGAAGGATCTCGATGCCCTCGAGCGCGTCGCGCAATCGTGACATCGGCGGCTGGCGCTCCGCGTCGCGAGGGAAGCTGTGCGAGGATGGCCCGGCGGCCTGCCCAAGCGCCAGGATGATGAGACGACCCGACCCGGAGGCCATCAGCAGCGGAAACACGCGTGAGGCCTGGGTAAGCGTCGCGAGCAAAGCACCCGCGGAATGTCCTTCCTTCAACGTCCCCGTGATGGCCACGAGCTGTCCGGCAGCTCGTCCTTGGTACGGCGGGATTCTCCCCGCGTCGAGGAGAACGCGGTGCCGAACGGTCCCGGCCTCGAGGAGTCGACGTTGCGACCACGGAAGTCCGAACGTTCCGATCACGTGGCCCGGACGGCCCTCGGCTTCCGCTGCGAACGGGCGATGGACGAGCTCGAGGGCGGCCCAGCTCGTCCGTCGGGAGCTGGGACCCGGGTCGTTCTCGCCGGGCGGATTCCCTCCCAGTCCGCGAGGGTAGTCGGTGGTCCCCATCGCCCCTGCGACGTGGGACCACGCGCCCTCGTAGTCGAAATAGACCGGGATGGATCCGCTCCGTGCGTCCGACACGACTCCGTACGACCAGCCGGCGAGACCGTTCTTGGTCGGCGAATCCACGAACTCGCGGGCCGCACGCTCGCTCTCCGCCCAAGCGACCCCCAACAGGAACTGAGGGCTGCTGGCGACCACTACGGCGGCGGGGTGGTCCGAGAGCATCTTGACGAACTCCCGGATCCGGTCCGCGAACGGTCGAGCCGCCAGGAAGGCAACCCAGGGAAACCCGAACGCAACAGGATCCGGGACGTAGCGGTCGAGCACCCAGGACTCGGCGTAACAACGCCGACGGGCGGCGTGGTAGGTGGACCGGGGAAGGGCGATGCGTCGGAGCCGGTCGCGTTCGCCTTCGGGCACATCCGCCACCAACGCGGTGAGCACCCGTGCTTCCGCGTCGGTCAGCGACCGCACGTCCGTCGCCTCCCGGTGCCGCGACGGCTTAGCACGCTGTCCAACGATCCCAGGACCCCGTTGAACATGACCTTATGAATCGTACTTTGACTCTTCTGTCTCAACGGAGGGAGCTTCGGCCCGACCATGGGGACCCATCGAACGACGAGTTGGGCCACGGTGTTCGTCGCCACCGGCGCGATGATCCTCCTCGGCGGACCCTTCTCGGCCCTGGCGGCCGCGGGGCCCTTGTCTCCGCCAAGCACCTCGAACGGAACCGTCCTCTGGGCGTACGGCGCTCAGGGAGGCTCCAACGTCTCCGGCGTGCACAACGGCACGATGGAATCCCGTAGTGTCTACTTCGGCTGGCACGTGATCCTGACGCAAACGAACCTCTCCGCGGCCACCTTCGAGCTCGAGATCGTCCGAACGATGGGGTTCACCGTCTACGCGACGTTCTGCAACCCGAACTGCGCCCATCCGATTCTCTACGCGAATCTCAGCGTGAAGGCGTGGGAACGGTCCGTCGGATTCGCCAACTTCACCACGACGGGCTCCGTCGAACTCAACGGCTCGGCGGTTCCGGCGCTCGCGATCGTCGACGATCACGCCTCGGTCAACGGGAACGTGACGGAGTCGTTGACCGGGACCGTGCACCGCCTGATCGGGTCGAGCTCCACGGCGTCCGGCTACACCGCCGTGCACGACGCCGCGACGGTCTCGGTGGCGTTCTCCCCAGCGCTTGGCTTGATCCCGACCAACCTCTCTCCCCATCAGACCTGGTCGTCGACGAGCCACTACGTCGCCACCGGCTCCTGGCTGGGCGGGTATCTCGTCGCGCGAACCGGCTTCAACGGGACGCCGGTCGGGGGGCAGAGGCTGTTCTCCGGGAGCGCGAACGGGTCCGGCAACCTCTCGGTCCAGGGTGCCTACGCGGGGAGCGAGCAGCTCAACGACGGGGCGCTGACCTCCGCCGTGCATCTCTCGATCACCGGACCGTTCGACCTTCGCGAGGGGATCCTTCTCGTCCCGCTCGGCGCGGACCTGTTCGGGGGGGCAGGCCACGACTGGAGCGGAGCCGAGTCGAGCGCCGAGACGGCGGACACCTCGGCGTTGGACCTGGCGCTCCACGGGGTCGGGCACTTCGGGCTCCTCGCGACGGCCACCGGCTACGCCGGGGCGGTCGCCAATCCGAATCAGCCGGGCTCGACGCCGTCGGTGACGCCGTCCGCGGCTCCGAGCGGCGTCCAGCTCCAGGGCCAGCCGGAGAGCGTCCAGTCGGCCCAGCAGAATTCCGACTGCCTTGTCACGTCGACCTGCCCGGGGAGCGGCCCACCGTCGGCCCTCGGCCGGGGCACGCTCGGCGGTCTCGTCGTCGCGTCCCTGCTCACCGCTGCCGTGGTCGGACTCGTCCTAACGATCGCCGCCCGGCGGAGGCCCGTTCGGCCACCGAAGCGACGGAGCGCGCCGGGCTATCCGGCCGGTGCCGCGGGACCTACCCCGGCCGCGCAGGCGACCTCCGCCGAGGCAGCTCCAGCAGTCGCCGAGACTCCCGATGCGGCCGATCCGTTAGACCACCTCTGGTAGGCCGGCCCTGGGGCCTGCCACCGAGCATTCGAGGAGTGCAAGCCCCGGTTTCGACGTCGCCGTGGCCGGTCGGTCGGCGGTCCAGCGATGGAGTCACCCGACGAGCCTAGGGTCGCCCAGCGCCGCGCCGTGCGTCGCTCTACGTCTCACAGATACTGAGAATCAGCGTAACAGTACCATCGATTGTACTGTGGTATCCAGGTCGCCGGGCGCCCGCACCGAGGGCAGTTGGGGACCTGGGGAGCGTTGGAAGCGGGGGCGGGCGGCGGGGATGGAGGTGCGGCCATGGGGGCCGGGGCCGCCGCGGCCGGCCCGGGTGCGGCCGGGTACGGCGGGGTCCCATACGGGGAGGCCGCGTACGCCGGGGCCGAAGCCATCGGGCCAGGTGCGGCCGGCATGGGCACGACCCCGGCTCGTTGGACCTCTTCGAGCTTGACGTAGGCGATGAGGAGAAGGATGCCGACCAGGACGCCGAAGATCAGGGTGAGAATCGCCCAGATGACCATCCGCTCCCGCAGGCCGACGTACTGGCCTTGTTCGAACTGGGTGAGCATCGGCCCGAGCTGGAAGAAGGCGAGCAGATTGACGACGATCATGATGCCGTAGTACCCGAACCCGACGAAGTACCCGGCCGAGTAGTACCCGAAGGTCGCGCTGAAGGCCGCTGCGGCGAGCGCGTTCAGTGCCAGCGCGACGATCCCGAGCACGGCGATGACGAGCGCCAGGATACGGCCGACGCTGAGCAGGGACCGAACCAGCGAGACGTCCGGCGATCCCGCGTATGGGCTCCCGTACATCGGTGCTCCCATCGTGGCCCTCTCGAAGCACCGACCCTGGGCGTGCGATATTAATCCTTGGGCGGCGGGGTTTACGAGCTAGCCCGGGCGCCCGCCCGGGGTTGGTCGATCGAAAAGGTTCGCGGGGAGGGGCGCAGGCGCGCCTACCTCCCCGCAGTGAATTCGTTCGCCTAGGTCCAGGCGATGTGGACCCAGAGGGTCGTGCTCCCGACGATCGCCGCTCCGCTCGACGGGCTCGCGGTGTGGCCCGCGACCGCGCCGACCGTGTAGGCGTAGGTGCCCGCCGGCTCCCAGAAGATCAGCTCGTGACCGGTCGTCCCCTTGGTGATCCCGTTGAGCGTGACGGTCCACGCCGTGGCGGGGGGGAGGCCGGTCTCACGGAAGATCACCTTCGTCAGGGTGAACGGCGTGAGCGGGTGCTGGTCGCCGCCGACCGAGATCGCGCCCCCGTCGTTGTACGGGAGGACGCCGAACGGGTCCGTCGCCGAGCCGTAGTTCCCCCAGTAGTTCCCGCCCTCGTAGTGGAGCCCCAGGATGTTGCCGGAGAGGACCCAGCCGTTGACGGTGCGCGTGTTGGTCGCCGCTTGAAGCGCGACGTTCCACCGGTCCGTCCAGAGACCGGGCCCGCCGGTGTAGAGGTCGAAACCGGGGGTCGCCGCGGTGAACGGCGTCGTGAACGCGTTGTTGTAGATCAGGTCGCCCGACTCGTAGTCCTCGAAGCCGATCTGCGCTCCGCCGTTGGCGATCGTCCCGGGGTTGGCCGCCGTCGTGGTCGCGGCGGAGAAGTCGTTGCCCCAGACGACGTTGTTCGTGCCTCCGACCGACAGGTAGAGCCCCTGGCTCTGAACCTGGAAGCCGTTCCCGGCGATCAGGCTGTCGCTGACGTGCCAGAACAACGCGCTCACCTGGAAGGAGTTCTGGAACCAGCCCCAGCCGGTGATCTGCGGGTTGTTGACGAGCGAGACGTGCTCGGCGTTGTAGACCTGCAGCTGAAGGTTGTTCGAGAGCGGCGTCCCGAACCGAGCCGCCTCGGCCCCCTCCGCCGGCAGCGAGTAGGAGACCGCGAAGTCGGGGAGTCCGCTGGCCGTGACGTAGGCCGTGGTGTCGGCGAGGAACAGCCCGGGGAACACGGGGAAGAAGAAGTCGTTGAACTCCCCGAACAGCGGCGAGATCGGCCCGACACCGTTGTTGTCGAGGACGTACGGGTGGGTGACCGTCCCCGTTCCGCCCGCCTGGGAGATCGCGGCGAGCTGCGCGTTGTTCCAGGCCCAGAGGGGCGTGTAGACGCCCTTGCTCGCATCGGCTACGAGGTTCACCGTGAGGTGGGAGCTCGCACTGACCGTGGAGGTCACCGCGCGGTAGTCGCTCAACAGGATCTTCCAGGTGTAGGTGCCGGGCGGGAGCTGGAAGGTAGCGGTGCCGGCCGCCGGGAACGGCGCCCAGGCCGCGTTCGCAGTGCTGAACGAACCGCCGGTCCAGGCGAAGACGAACGCGTTGGACGGCGTGACGGTCAAGGTCGTCTTCACCGAACCGCTGTGCGTCCCGACGAGGCCCCAGAGCGGCTGGAGGAGCGACGGGCCACCGCCGAGGACCGCGACCGGGTTGGTGCCACCCGCCGTCCACTCGGCGATCCCTTCGGAGGTCTCGCCGGTGTCGGTCCCGAAGCTCGAGCCTGCGGGTACGACCTTGTAGGTCGCCGACCCGTTCGGCAGCGTCCAGAGCCCCATCGTCGCGTCGATCCCGAGGAGCGTCGTCGTCGTGCCGCCGCCGGGCCCGCCGATCATCACTTCAGCGTCGTTGAGGAGGCCGAGCGGGTTGGTCGCTTTCCCGTTGATCTGGTAGACCGGCATCGGCGCGCGCGGTGGGTGCGCGAGGGCCGACGAGTTGAACTCGACCTGGTCGTAGGAGCCCTGGTAGTTCGTCCCGTTCGCCGCGGTGATGGAGTAGTTGAAGAAGATCGTCGGGCGGTTGTTCACGACGCTCGCGTTGTTCCAGAGCGCGATCGTGAACGGGGTTGGCATGTAGAACGCCGGGCCGACGGTGTAGTAGAAGACGCCCGGGACGACCTGCCCCGAGTAGCTGTAGAGGGTACTGGTCTGCATGCCGGCGGTCGGGGAGCTGAAGTTCCAGATGTTGTCCTCGATGTAGAGGACGCCCGTGCTCGCCTGGTAGACCGGCACGTTCTGGATCCAGTACTGACCGCTGGTGTTGCCCAGCACGTCGACGTTCGTCGCTACGGTGTTCAGTTGCAGGGTAAAGTAATCCGGCGAGGTGGACGACAGGAGGAACGGGTCGACGCTACCTACGTGGACGACGGCCTCGACGCTCTTGGTGTAGGAGATCGTGCCGACGTTGACTCCGCCGGACTTGTGGACGCCGAAGTAGCCGAGCCCCATCGGAGCCGGGGCGGCCGAGTAGAGAGGCTGCACGACTCCGTTGACGACGGAGGGGTGGGAGTTGATGTTGGGCAGGAGCACGTCCCGCGTTGGAATGTGGTTCTCGCGAATCGCCGTGAGGGCCTTTTGCACGGTCGGGTTCACGGTAGCAGCGGTCGCGTGGGTCGGTACAGCGGCGCTGGCGGGTGTATGCGCCGCCGAGGCGACGTGAGGAGTCCCGGCGGCCGCACCGAGCGCGCCGGACGGGATCAGCATGATCGCCGCGAAAGCCACTGCCACCAGAACGAGACCGCGCGCTAGGGCTGTCATGGGTCGGGCGGACGTATAACCCCTCTATAAACCTCGCTGTTTCGCTCACTCGTGAGAGCGGCGGGCGCCCCTGACAGCGGTGTTCGTCAGCTTGCCTTTGCCGCCGCCGAGGGCGGCGGAGAACCGCGTACCTGCGGCAGGGGGTACCGCAGGATCGCTGCCACGCCCGCGAACGCCTTCTGCAGCATCTCTCCTTCTTCACTCTCGCTTGAGATGAGTCGGATCTTGGCGCCGGAAGTCTCCGCACGACGGAAGAGCCCCTCGACGTAGTCTTCCTCCGCGGTCTTCGTCAGCGCGGGCTGACCGCACTGCGGGCACGGCCCGTCAAGGAGCTTGTCGACCTCCTCGTCGGGTACGGTTCGGTGGAATTCGCGGCCGCACTGGGCGCACTTCAGGTCGAGGCGGCGTCGACGGAGCCCTTCGGAGAGCAACAGGGTGTCGACGGCGCCCGCGTCGAGCGCGCGCTGGACGTCGGCTTCGCCGTACGCCGCGAGACCCTCCTCAGCGCGGCGGATCTCGCCCATCAGCTTCTGGATGATGCGCTTCTCCTCCGTCAGTTCGATGCCGTGGAGCGTCTGCGTCGCCCGTTCGACGAGTTCCTTGAGTCCGTACTCGTCGGTGTACCCGACGTCGAACAGCGGCTGGACGACCTTCTGCTGGAGCTCGTAGTGGAGGTAGTTCTCCTTGTAGAAGTACTCCTTCGTCGCCCCCGGTCCCCCGAGGAGGATCCCTTTGAGCTGGTCCTTCTTCGGCAGGAACAGGTCGTTCGACATCTCCCCACATTTGACGAAGAACTCGTGGGCCGCGTGCTCGATCATCCGCTCGAACCGGTGGGCCGACTGACCTCCGCGGCCGTGCTTGGAAGGGACCAGCGACTGCCGGTTCTTCACGGTCTCGATGCGTTTGCCGCGCAGCCAACCGAGCGTCACTTCGGCGCGGTCCATCACGACGAGCCCCCAGAGGTCCGGCTCGTGGACCATCGAGAGCAGCGGGTCGAGGTAGAAGGTCGAATCGCACCGGTAGAGGTAGGTGTTGAGCGGCTCGGGCGGCTCGACGATGTAGGTGACGTTCTCCGTCTTGTCCGCGCCGATCGCCTTCGCGCCGACGAAGAACGCGACGCCGTTCGTCGGCGGGGTCTTGAAGGCCCGGACGCGGCCCATGAGCGATTCGATCGCCCACATGACGTTCTTCCGGGTCGTGCGGCTCTTGATGTTCGAGCTCTGCGCGTACTCGTTCCGCAGGTAGCCCATCACTTCGGCGATCTGCCGGGTGGGCGAGACGTAGAGCGAGATCAGCTCGGTCGCGCGCCCGCGGCAGGCCTTGATCTCATCGAGCTTGCGCTGGAAGGAGTACCGCGCGAGCTGCGTGTCGGGGGTGCTCATTGCACGCGCCCCCGGAACTGGCCCGCTACACCGCGCGGGAGGTCACGTGCACCACCGGACCCGAATGGGGAGGCCCCCTCGCCGGGGCGGTGCAGTCAGAGGAGCTTGCGAATGTGCTCGTCGATGACCTCTTCGGGGTACGCCCCGACGATCCGGTCGACGAGCTTGCCTTCCTTGAAGAACAGCAACGTGGGGATGCTCATGATCCCGAGGGCGCCGGCCTTGTCGCCGTGGTCATCGCTGTTGAGCTTGCCGAAGGCGACCTTTCCGTTGTACCGGTCGCTGAGCCGGTCCACGATCGGAGAGACCATCCGGCAGGGGCCACACCACGGCGCCCAGACGTCCACGACCGCGACCTTGTTCCCGGAGGCGAACTTGTCGAACCCTCCCCCGTCGAGTTCTTGGACCGGCATGGACATCCTCGACGAATCAGGCCCGGCCGGCTATAAATCCGTTGGGCTGTGGGTTGAGCGCGATTCATCTGGTGGCGGCCGCGTCGGCACCGGAGCTTGTCGGTGGATACGTCGTCTTCCGACAATCTATGACCCGGAACGACTATTCCTCCCGGATGACACGAAATCCTTCGCCGGAGCTGGATCTGGTCCCCACCGCCTCGCCAGGCGCCACCGTCCCCTCCGGAGTGGGCCTCCCTCGGTCGCCCCTCCTCCTCACTCCTGCCGCGCGCAAGGGGATGCGACACCGGATGCTCCTCCTTCGGCAGGCCGGAGTCGACCGAGTGCAACAGCTGACGGGCGCCTCGTCGACCGACCTCAAGGTTTGGCGCCACGAGCTTCAGGAGAGCGCGTTGCCGGACCTGCTGTTGCAGCGCGGGGCCGGCCTCGCCTTTGCGCGCGAGCTTCCCCAGGGGCCCCTCCTCTACCTCCTCGTTCGAGCCCTTCGCCCTCGAAAGATCGTGGAGACTGGGGTCGGTCCCGGCTACTCGACCGCGTGGCTGCTCGCCGCGCTCAACGATAACGGCGGCGGCGAACTCGTGTCGATCGGCCCGGGGCCGATCGCCGGTCGGCCCTCGGGCGTCCACGACTACAGCGTCGGCCAATTCGTACATCCTTCGCTCCGAGCCCGGTGGACGCTCGTGCTCGGCAACACGGAGGAGCGGGTCCGCCAGATCCTGAACGGTGGTGGACCTATCGACCTGTTCTTCTACGACAACGGACCGAGCGCCGACCGGGCCCGGTTCGAGCTCCGAACGGCGTGGGGTTCCCTGAGCGAGCGGGCCGTCTTGCTGGCTCACCATGTCGACGCCAATCCGGTGTGGGCGGAGTTCTGCACGGCGCAAGGATCGGCCGCGCAGATCCTCGACCCCGGACCGCCCCCCATGGGCGCGGTGTCCGTGCGATCGGGTGCGCGGTTCTAGCGCTCGAGCTCCTCGACGAGGTGCTGGACCGACGGCAGGATCAGCTTGTCGAGCGCGGTGCGCACCGCGCGCTCGGAACCCGGTAGAGCGAAGACCGGCTTGCCCCGGACCAGGAAGAGCGTGGCACGGCTGAGGAGCGCGAGCGGGCCCACCTCGGCGAAGCTCAGGGAGCGGTAGAGCTCGCCGAAGCCCGGCAGCACCTTGCCTCCCATCGCCTCGAGCGCGTTGACCGTCAGGTCCCGCGAGCTCACGCCCGTCCCTCCGACCGTGACGACCGCCTCGACGGGGATCTCCCCCAGGTACGGGTCGAGCTTCTCGCGAACGTCGGCGACCGAGTTCGCGACGAGGTCGTAGTGGACCTTCTTGTGGCCGGCATGGGAGATCAGCTCCACCGCGAGGTGGCCGGAGACGTCGTCCTCCTCGGTATGCGTGTCGGAGACCGAGAGGATGACGAAGCCGATCGAGCGGCCTCCGCCGAGGTGGTGGCGGGAGGCCGGGCTCGCCTCCGGGTGCGGTTCGCTCATCGGCCCTTCGGCATCGCGCGCTTCACTTTCTGCGTGACGCGGATGCCGTCGATGCGCGCGATCGGGTAGAGGCCCTTTGCGTCCTTCTCGAGGTACTTCACCATGTCCCACACCGTCAGCAGCGACACCGTCGCGCCGACCAGCGCCTCCATCTCCACGCCGGTCCGGCCGACCGACTCCGCCTCCGCCGCGACGCGGACGTCGCGGGAGCGGAGCTCGATCTCGACGGAGCTCCCGGTCAGGGGCAACGGATGACAGTGAGGGATCAGTTCAGCGGTCCTCTTCATGGCGAGCAGCCCCGCGAGCTCGCCGGTATGGAGAGCGTCGCCCTTCGCGACCTTGCCCCGCCGGATCGCCTTGAGGGTCCGGGGTCGCAACCGAAGCGTTCCACGGGCCACGGCCCGACGGTACACGACCGGCTTGGCGGAGATCGCGCTCTGACGGACCATCGGGCTCACGCCCCGCTCGGCCGCGTGAGGGCGAGCTTGGCGAGGACCGCCTCGAGCTGAAGCCGGTCGCTGGCCCCTTGGGCGAGGCGGAAGTCGATCTCGGCGAGGTACTCGACCAGCCGGATCTTGTCGAGCGGAGAGATCGTCGCGTCGGGGAGCGACGGCAGGTAGCTGTGGATCGACCGGATGATATCCTCCCCGGAGGCCCCGCGGTCCGCGATCAGGGCCAACAGGCGCGTCCGTGCCCCCGGAAAGTCGCCCCGGAGGGCGCTCAGCAGCATCCCCTCGACCTCCGAACGGAGCGGGACGGTCGCGCATTCGGCGATCGTCGCCTCGGTGATGTGTTCGGCGTACGTGGCGGCGAGCTGCAGCAAGTTGATCGCGCGCCGAAGGTCGCCGTCGCTCGCCGCCAGGATCGCGGCGTAGGCGCCCGCGTCGACCTTCTTGTCCTCCGCCGCCACGATGGTCTCGAGACGGCGCTGCATGTCCTGCGGCCCGAGCGACCGGAATCGGAACACGGCACACCGGGACTGGATCGGCTCGATGATCCGGGAGGAGTAGTTGCAGGAGAGGATGAACCGACAGGCGGCGCTGTGTCGCTCCATCAGGCGGCGGAGCGAGGCTTGGGCCTCTTGGGTCAGGTTGTCGGCCTCGTCGAGGAACAGCAGTTTGAAGCTCGCCGCGCCCCCCATCGATGCGCTCCGGGCATAGTTCTTGATCGTCGTTCGGACGGTCTCGATCCCCCGCTCGTCGGAGGCGTTGAGCTCGAGGAAGCTCTGACGCCAGCTCTCGCCGTACAGGTCTCGGGCGAGCGCCAGCGCGGCCGTCGTCTTGCCGGTGCCCGGCGAGCCCGCGAACAGGAGGTGGGGGAGGGACTTCTTCTCGGCGTACGCCGTCAGGAACGGGACGATCCCTTCCTGCCCCACCATGTCCCGGAGCGAGTGGGGTCGGTACTTCTCGACCCACACTACGTCGGTGGTCGACGCTGCCACGATTCGCCGCCGGGCGGTCGTGGAGGGGGCGGCCTCTTTACGGTTTGCCCCGGCGCAGCGGCCTGCGTGGTGGCTCGCATGCCACCGAGGGATTATCGGGGTCGCGGGCTTCGTGGCCCGAGGTCCTTCGCTTGCGCGAACTGCTCGCCCACATCCAATTCCGCGGCACCATTCGCGAACGGTCCGTCGAGCCGTTCCTCCGGATGTTCGCCGCCCTTCGGACCAAGCGGCGCGTTCGGGGCGTTCTGTTCGATATCTCGAGCGGCGGTGGCGGGAGCGTACCTTCGACGGACCTGTACCTGGCGGTCAAGCGACTGAACGCGGTCAAGCCGGTCGTCGCGTCGATCGGGTCGATCGGCGCCTCGGGCGCCTACCTGGCCGCGCTCGGCGCGCGGAAGATCTTCGCGTACCCGGAGTCCGGGGTCGGCTCCATCGGCGTCGTGCTCCCGCACATCGCCGTCGGGGGGCTCCTCGACAAGCTCGGCGTACAGGTCGAGCTCATCCACCAGGGACGCCACAAGGACGCCTACCAGGGGTTGCGCGCCCTGACCGACGAGGAGCGTACGAAGCTCCTCGCGGTGACCGAGCAGAACTACCGTTCGTTCGTCGAGGTCGTGGCCCGCGAGCGGAACAAGTCGATCTCCGACGTCCTCCCTCTCGCCACCGGGGAGTTCTGGAGCGGGCAGCAGGCGCTCGGGCTCGGCCTCGTGGACGCGCTCGGCGACCGGGAGGCCGCCCTCGAGGAGCTCGGGCGACTGACCGGGGTTTCGACGAAGCGAACCGTGTTCGTGGCTCCTCGTCGTCCGTTCCTCGAGCGCGTCCTCGCCGGGACGGCGGCTCCGCTGATCGCACCGGCGGTCCGCGGTTTGGGCGAGCTGGTCGAGGACGCGGTGCTCGACCAGATCCTCGGTCGACCCTAGCGCCCGATCCCGCTCGGAGGGGACCTCGACGGTCCCCCGACGGACGGGGAGTTACCGCAGCACGACCATCCGAGTCCTCGGTCGGAGGTCGGAAGGCCGTTCGCTCGTCGACCCCCTCCGCCCTTCGGACGCGACCCGAACGTCGAGCTAGCCCCAGCGCGAAGCGCCTGGTCCTACGAACGCCTGGCGGATCGTCACGACTTGCGTTTTCCCATCCAAGGAACGGCCCACAGTAGGAAGTCCTGCTCGGACGGTGGAACCGATCCCCCGGCCTCCCGAATGCGGCTGAGCTCGTCCTCGATCCGCTGACGTTCCGTGATGTCCAGGACGGTCCCGGTGATCTTGGCGGCATGGCCGTCCTCGACCCCGGTGATCTGGAGTTTGCCCACCACCGTGCGCCGCTCTCCCCCGGGGAGGAGGAGTCGATACCGGTTCTCCTTGGCGACGTGATTCCGTGGGTCCGTCGAACGCATGGCCGCTCGGAGCTCCGTGAGAAACGGTTCCTGGTCGTCGGGGTGGACATGTTCCAGCGCCCTCGACAGGACGACCGAAAACCGCTCTTCTCCGTAGCCGAAGATCCGGTACATCTCCTCGGTCCACACTGTCTTCCGGGAGGCGACGTCGAACGTCCATTGCCCGACGTTGGCGAACGACCGGGCTTCGTCGAGCTGAACGGTGCGCTCCCGCAGCATGAGCTGCAGCTCTTTGCGGGCGTGATTCAGTTCGCCCTCGACCCGGTCGTGTTCAGCGACATCGGCGGCTACGAGGAGCGCCGTCAACGCGAGCGACCCGATGAAGACGCGGAGCGCGAGCAGCGAAACGGACGTGGGCAAGGTCGCGAACGGGCCTAGCCCCGACACCGTGGCTGCGATGGCGACCACCGACACGACGCTCGTCGAGACGGCCGCCCCGGCGGGGCCGAATCGGAAGGCGGCCCACACGATCGGCGGCAGAACGAGGAAGACCAGCGGATATCCGCCGAGCACCGATCCGGGACTCCGCGCGAACACGAGCAACGCGGTACTGACGGTGATCAGCCCGAGCGCGGCGACCTCCGGCCGGCCCGGGGTTGAGAACGCCGGGCGGGATGTCGAGCGGAGCGGGGCGACGGCCAGAAGGAGGCCCCCCACCTCGATCGCGCCGATCGAATCCCCGAGCCAGTACGGTACCCAGGTACGGAGGAGGTCCGCCGGTCGGGCCAGATGGGCCAACCACAGGCTCGTCGTGCCGACCGTTGCGGCGATGGTCGAGGCGAGGAATCCGGAGAGCAGAGCGAAAGCGAGCACCGTCTGGGGTCGCTCCAGCGCCCTTTTCCCGGAGGCGTAACGGACGGCAAGGTAGGCCCCGACGAGCCCCTCCATCGTGTTTCCTGAAGCGATTCCGAGCGTGCTCGAAAGGTCCCACGTGGTAGTGAGATTGACGAAAAAGGCACCCACAAAGACCGCGGGCCAGAGCTCGGCGCCGCCCAGCACCAACGCGGCGATGGCGATGCCCGTCGGGGGCCAGACCGCCGAGACGCTCGCGTTCCCGGTGGCCAGGAACAGTCCGGCTTTCCCCGCTACGAAGTACGCCGCACCGAGAAGCATCAGGTTGAGGGCCAGACGAGTACGTCGGCGTCGCTTATCGGCTGGGACCGGTCCGCCGGGCGGGTCGAGCCCGTCCGCATGACCCTCTTCGACCACGGCGCATGGCCCGATCCTCTAGGAGGCCCGGGACGTCCTTAGGCTCCAAATACCGTAGCCAAAGTTAAAGAACGTATGGACGGGATTTTCCCTCGCCCCAGTACCCAGCGTGTCCCCGGACACTGCGGTCTCGGCCGGACTCGTCCGATCGCGCGGCGGAATCCCCGGCCGGGCGGCGGCACACCAGCCATTTATATCCGTCCGCCGTCTCAAAATTGCCGTGCCCGAAAACAAGCGCAGCGGATTCCACTCCGCGGCCGGTCTCATCCAGTACTACGACATGGAGGAGACACGGGCGCTGAAGATCGACCCGTACATCGTCCTCGTGCTCGGGATCGGCGCCGCGATCCTCGTCGAGGTCCTGAACTGGAAGTTCGTTTGACCTCAGAGAAGTGCCCCCTTTTCATGGCTACGCCTTCAGATAGGGCTCCATCGCTGCACTGAAGATTCGCATTCCGGCCCGCATCTCTTCCTCGTCCAGACCGATGTAGTGGGCGGTCATGTCCACCGATTCGTGGCCGTAGATGTTCTTCAGGTCGACGAGCGATACCCCAGCCTAGTAGGCGGCCCGACCGAACGATCGTCGCAGGTCGTGTCCAGGCACCTTCAGCCCGATTCGTACGCCCGCCGCGACCGCGTCCTTTTCGAGGGTCACGAGCGACAGAGGGTAGACGGGGTCCTCCGGCCTCTTCCCCTGGACGGCTTCTAGGAGCATCGGACAGACCACGACCGTGTCCATCGGAATCGTCCGCCACTTCTGGTAGAGGAGATTGACTCCGGTAGAGACTAGCCCGCCGACGACTGCGATGCTCAGGTCGGCAAGGTATGTCCCGATCACCGACCAATCCATGCCTGAGAATGAGGAAGGGTCCTCAATCGCACCTTAGGTCCGACCCGCAAATGTGGAAAATCGGGGGAGGGCCCGGGGAGGACCGGACCCCCCGAAATGGTTGGCTCACTTAGGGTGGGAGAGAGGCCGAGCGGAGGCGGTTGGCATACTCGCGGTTGAGGCGTTCGAGGTCGGCGTGATCCAGCGGGCAGGGGTCGATTTGGCGAAAAAGGGCAAAAGCACGATCGGATAGCCCCGAGCGGATTCGAACCTCCGTCGGGTAGTCCTCTGAGGCGGGAACTGCTCAGCGCGGGGAAACCTTCGATGCGACTCTCTCTGCCTGGAGGTTAGTGAGACGAAGACCAAACGGAAAATTCAATGTTCTTCGGGGAAGCTGGAGCCGGTTTCCCCGTAGCCTCAGCTCCTCCCAACGGTAGCCCTGCCGGAAACCGCTTCGCCTTGCATCGGGCGTGCGAATTTCCACAATCAGACCTTCAAGGGCGATCCCTAGAGTTGCTGAGGAGGGGACCAGAAACACGTACGCTAGTACCGCGGGGATCAAGATCATCGCCTCAAAACCGGCCGCGACCAGAGCGCCTGATCCCGCCGGGAATCGCGACAAGATTCCAAAGGCGTTCGCGATCAGCGAGCCCGCGGTCACTCCCCCCAGGAGGATCGCGAGGAACCCGGCACTCCACCGGGCAATCGAGAGCCCAGGAATCCATTCCACGCGAGGGGAGACATCGGCCACGATTCCCCGAATTCCAACCCCTTAATTGACCTGTTTGCCCGCGGAGACTCGACCTCGGAAACGTCGGTGTAACGAATGCAGGTTGCCCCGTCCCGACTGGGGGGTTGAATGGCCGGGGGTCCAAAGACCCCCGGGAACGGGCTCACTCCTCGGTCGGGTGGAGCCAGGAGAGAGGAGTTCGAGCTAGCCGTCGGGCGAGGGTTACGAACGCGCGATCCACGTCCGCCTCGGTCAAGTTCGGGCGACCCTCTGACGAGAAACGAACTAAACTGGAAGTTTGTCTGAGCCCGGTGCGGCGGTCCGAGAGTCGGCGCCGATAGACCCGGGGCCGCGCTCAGCTGACTCGGGACAAGCTCGCCCCGCTAGGGACCAACGGAGTCCCCAGCGGATCGAGCGCCGCTCCGAGGCGCCGCCGCAGCCGGAACAGGAAGTAGACCACCAGAACGACCCCGATCAGATTGGCGACTTCGCCGAGCAGGAGCACGAGAGGGGTCCAGAGGAGCAAGGTAACCAGCAGCCCCTCGGCGATCGCGAAGCCGGACTTCAACGGGGTGTCGGTTCCGGCCCAGCGGAGGAGGGCGAAGAACGCGAGGGCGTTGGCGGCCACGATGAGTCCGATCGTGACGACCGGCGCCGGGATGGAGCTGTGCAGGATGTACCCGAGCACCACCCAGGAGGCGAACGGGGTCGCCGCGAGCAGCGCTAGCGTTCGGGGGCGGACCCGCATCGGTCCGGCCCGGGGGGCGAACAGCTTTGGGGGCAGAGCCAGACCGAGCAGGATCAACCCTACGACCAACGCCGCGAAGAAGACGAAAGGACCGGTCGCAGGGCCGGAGCCCACGAGCAGGCCGAGGATGACGACGTCCGCGGCGTACAGTCCTCCGACTAGGCCGATCTGGCGCCGGGTGAGCCAGCGCATCGTGGACGTCTCCGGGTAGAAGAGGCGGACCAGGAGGATCGGGAGCGCGATGCTGTAGACCGCGTGGAAGATCATGAGGCCGACCGCCCAGACCCAGTTCACGCCCCAGTAATGGCCGTAGGAACCGAGGGCGCCAACTGGGCTGCCCGAGGTCATGAAGAAGGTATGGACCGCGAACCCTTCTTCGAGGATCCCGTACGCCCCACCCCAAAGGAGAACACTCGCCCAGCTTTTCTTCCACACGACCGCGGCTTCACGGATCAGGAGGACGCCGGCGCCGTAGAGCGCCAGCTCCGACGGAACGGTGAACAGCACGAAGCTGAGCGGGTTGACGAACAGCGTGTTCAGGTTCGTCGACCCGGTGAGGACCTCCGGGATTCCCACCGCCAGGGTGATCAACAGCAGGATCCAGCGCGACCGCCGCGTCAGGCCCCACCATTTCGGCCCGCTCGCGGAGGCCGAGGGGGGCTCGCGAGAGACCCCGGACGTCGCGAGGAGCGCGCCGTTCACGCTCCCCATCACGTCGGATTCGTGGTCTTAAACCCCTCCGGCTAAATCCGCCGGCTCTCCTCAGAGCGGATCGAGTGCCCCACCCTCCGGTCACGACGGAGAGGACGCCCGCCCTGAGTTACCCCCCAACGCGGAGCGGTGCCCGGCCCGGAAGATATCGTTCGACGTCCTGGTGGCCGAGCAGGAGGACCTTCGATTCCCGCGATTCGTCGAGCACTTCGTAGCCCGTCCGTCCGGCCAGCTGGTGGGCGAACCCCGAGATCTCCGAGTGCTCGGGCACGTGGTCCCGCCCGAGGCGCTGCCGAGAGCGACCCATGTACACGTACCCCTTCGGCTCGATGAAATCCGGCCGGGCCAGCCCGTCGAGCTCGGCGTACTGCTCGACCCAACCGAGGTTCCACCCGCGCACGAGCGTGTGCCGGACCACCCTCCGGGTCCGCAAGTGACGAAGGATCTCGAGCGACTCCCGCAGCCGTGACCAGGCGTGAGGGTCGGTCGGCAACGTGAGCCGCCGGAAGACCTCCTCGTTCGGCGCGGTCACGGAGATGTAGAGCTGCGTCGGCAGCGGGTCGAGAGCGCGCAGCCCGTCCGGGTTCGTTCCGTTCGTCACGAGGAACGTCGTGATCCCCCGGGCGTGGCAGAGCTCGAGGAACCGGTTCATCTTCGGGTAGAGCGTCGGCTCGCCGGTCAACGAGATGGCGATATGCCGCGGCGACTGCGCGGCCTCCCAGCGCTCGAGCGTGACGGCCGGGTCGCCCTTGAAGCCGGAGAGCATGCGGAGCTGCGCGTCGATCGAACGGTCCAGGAGCGCCTCCGGGTCGTCGTACTCCGTCATCATCTCGTCGTTCTCCCAACCCTGGCTCCGCCAGCAGAAACGGCAGTGCAGATTGCACGAGTCGATCGCGGGCGACATCTGCACGCAACGGTGGCTCTCGATGCCGTAGAAACGGCCCTTGTAGCAGTCGCGCCCTTCTACGAGCGACTGGCGCGTCCAGTAGCAGAGCTTCACCGCCGAATGGCGACCGGTCAGCTGGTACCCTTGCCCCGCGAGCTCGGTCGAGAGGTCCTGGTCGCCCATCGCCCGGCGGCTCGACCCGCCGCCGCGATTAAGGGTTTACGTCGAGCGTACCGACCGTCGCGTTAACTCGCCCGAAGGCTCCGGCGCGGACGCATGGACCGGAACTTGAGGTACCTCGGGATCGGCGGTGGGTTCCGGGCCCTCGGGCTCTCGCTCGCGAGCCCCTTCTTCAGTCTCTACCTGCGCAATGTCCTGCACATCGACTACGCGACGATCGCGCTCGCATCGATCGCCGTCAGCATCCCTCCGTTGTTGATCGTGGCCTTCGGCGGGCTGCTCGCCGATCGGCTCGGGCGCCGTCGCCTGCTCTTGCTTGCGATCGCCGGCGAATCCGCCTCGATGTTCGGCGTCTCCGCGTTCATGCTCGCCGGCTCCTTTGTGGGGGTCGTAGTGGGAGTCGGGGTCCTGAGCCTCGCCGGAACCGCCGGAGGTCCGGCGCTCTCCGCCTACGTCGCCGACCTCTCCCTGAGCTCCGACCGAACGCGGGCGTACACGTGGCTGCGCGTCGGGCACAACGCGGGATTCGCCGCTGGCGTTTTCACCGGGGGCGCCCTCATCGGGTCCCTGGGTTTCGTTCCCGTCGTCCTCCTCGCGGCCGGAGTGACCGTCGTCGGCCTCGTCTTCCTCGCGAGCACGTTGGCCCCTTCGCCGTACGATCTCGCGCTTCGCGCCGGGGCCGCGGACCCGGCGACGCCTTCGGAGTTCGTTCGGCCGGGGACCATCCGACAGTCGTTGAGGATCCTCGCGCGCGACCGGCTGTTCCTGGCCTTCTGCATCGTCGCGGCGCTCGCGGAGGTCACGACCGTGCAGTGGGGGTTCGTCATGCCGTTGTTCGTTCACCAGAATCTCCACCTCTCCTACTCGATCCTGGGCGCGGGCTTCGCGCTCAATGGCCTGCTCGTCGTCTTCGGTCAAGGACTGACCACCCGCCTCCTGATCGGCCACCGGCACACCACGGCCGCCGCCCTCGGCGCGGTGCTGTACATCGGCGCGTTCCTCCTCCTCGGCCTCGCCGGGACGGTCTCGGTGGCCCCGGTCCTCGTGTTCTTCGTCTTCGTGGTGATCGCCACGGTTGGGGAGAACGTCTTCACGGTCCCTCTCCAAACGTTGCCGTCGAACCTCGCCGTCCCGGGCGAGGTCGGTTCCTACAACGGCGCGTTCGCGACGTTGAGCGGGATCGGGCCGATGGCGGGCATCCTCCTCGGAGGCCTCGTCCTGTCCGCGGTGGCCTCCCCGTTCCTCATCTGGGTGGTGCTGGTCGCGCCGGCGGTGCCGGCGACGTTGGCATTCCTCGCGGTCGGTCGACGGATCGCCCGCGATCCCAACCGAGTCTGATACGGAGCGACCGGGTCCGCACGTTCGCCCACCGTTCCGCATCCAGCCGACGCGGGGCCGGCCGGAGGTACCCCTACATTCCGGACGAGAGGAGGAACTCGTTTCCGTCGGGGTCGGCGATGACCGCCCGGACGACGGTCGAGTGGCCCCGTTGCATCGTCCAGGGCTCGTCGACGATCTTGCCGCCCTTCTTCTGGATGATGGCGCACGCGGCGACCGGGTCGGGGCAGTAGAAGGTGATCCCGCTCACGGTCCCTGGTTCGCGGCCCCCCTCGGTGGAGTCCTGCACGTGCATCAGAAGTCGGGTGGTCGTTCCGTGAAGCTTGTAGATGATCCGAGGGATGTTGGGGACCGGCCGTTCTTCCTCGAGGAGGAGGATCTTCGAGTAGAACGCTCGCGCCTTCTCTAGGTCCGTCACGTGCACCGTCACGGCTTGGAGCCCTTCGATGAACGGGGCCATGGCAGGGCCACTCAGCCGGGAGGATTAGGCTTCGGCCCCACGCGTCGTCGACCCCCGCGGGGTCCATGGAGGTTTCTCCGCAAAGACTCTAATCCCGGCGCCGCTACGATCGACCGATGGTCGTCTCGTTGCGCGCCGAGGAGCTCGCGGAGGCCCTCGGAAAGGACGGGAAGGACCGAGGGACGCTCCTGCTGCTCGACGTCCGTGAACCGTTCGAACGAAAGACCGCGGCGATCCAACCGTCGGTGCACATCCCGATGAACGACATTCCGGAGCGTCATGCTGAGCTCCCGCGCGACCGACGGATCGTGGTGTACTGCCACCACGGGACCCGGTCGGCGATGGTCGCCGCGTACCTCGAGAAGGAAGGGTTCACCGACGTGGCGAACCTGACCGGTGGGATCGACGCCTGGTCCGCGAAAGTCGACCCGACGGTACCGCGATACTACTGACCGAGACGCCCGCCGCCTCCGCGTGCGAGGGCGAACCTCTCAGGTCGAGCTCCCCTCGCTGGACCTTGTTCGCGGGGGTGTCGGCGGCGGCGCCGTCGCAGGATCATGCTCGTCGGGTTCACCGCGCTCGGGTTCGCTTCGATCGGCCCCGGGCACTGGTCCTGCGAGCCTTGGGTAGGATCCGGCGCGCGTCCGCGGCCGGGGTCTGGATGAGCTCGATCCAAAGTCCATCCGGGTCGAGCAGGTAGAGGAGCCCGCCGTCGGGGGACGACGCCTCCTTCGGCCCGGCCTTGGCCCCGAGCTTCAGCATCTTCGCTGCGGTGCGGCGTGGGTCCGGGACTCGAAAACCCAGGTGGTCGAGGCCCTCTCCGACGACGAACGGCGTCGCGAACGGCGAGGCCGGGACGTAGTAGTTGAGCTCGAGCTTCTGTTTCGAGAGCGGGTCCTCGAGCAGGACCCAGGTGCCGAGGCCATCGGTCGACCCGCGCCGCAACTCCTTGAGACCCAGGGCCTTTCGGTAGAACCGCACCGAGCGCTCGAGGTCCGTCACACGAATGCCGGCGTAATCGAGGAACATGGCGGAGCGAGCGGGCGGAGCTATTTGGGCCGCGCCCCGACGTACGACGGTTCTGACTCAGGGTCGCGGCTCGCCCAGGGGCCGGTCGAGCAGGTCCGTGAATCCCTTGAGCTTCCAGTACGCGTCCAGGAACTGCTGACCCCGCGCGGTGATGTCGAACGTCGCGTAGTCGCCGCGGTCGTCGCGCTTGACGAGGCCGAGGCCAACCAGCTTGTCGACGGCCGACCGGAGCCGGTCGACCGGCATCCCCGCGCCGTAGGAGATCCTGGTGATCCGACCCTCCCCGTGGTGGCGCTTGACGACCTCGAGGATCGTGGCGTAGAGGTCGGTCTGTTCGCGCCGACGCCCCGCCTCCGCCAGGTCGCTCCCCCCTCGCGGTGGCCGGCGGCTCCCCTACGCCGGGGGTTCCGGGCGCTGCGCGACCTTCTCCGGCGGCGACCCGAACAGGACCTTCTTCCCGTCGACGCGGCACTCCTTCGTGTAGAGGACCTTGGCGACCTGGCTCCCGTCCTCGATCGTCACCGTGTCGGCGTTGACGGTCCTCACGAAGCAGTTCGATCCGATCCGGACCTCACGTCCATAGACATCCTCCACCATGCACCGGTCGTCGAGCTCGACGCGATCGCCGATGAGCGGGCCGGCGGCGCGCGTCCGTCGCCCGAGCTCGAGGGTCTCCGCGCGCAGCCCCTTCTGGGTGCGTACGGAGCCGCCGATCTCCGCCCTCGCATCCGCCCGGATCTCCGTCGCCTCGATCCCCCCGCCGACCTCAAGGTCCCGTGCATGGATCGTCGCTCGGCCCCGGGCGTCGCCTCCGACCTCGAGCTTTCCGGAGAGCTCGATGGTTCCCTCCGCCTCGAGGACGCCGCCGATCTCGATCGACCGGCCGGTGGACGCCCCCCCGAGCGCGACGACCCCGCCGACCTCGAGCGAGTCGAAAGTGAGGCCTGCCTGGGCCGTGAACTGTCCGCCGACCTCGATCGAGCCGCCGGTCGAAGCTCCGCCGAGCGTGGCGGAGCCGCCGACCTCCAGCGAGCCGAATGTGAGCGGCCCCTGCACGCTGATCTTCCCGCCGACCTCGATCGAGCGTCGGACCGCACCTCCCTTGAGCTCGATCGTGCCGCCGACCTCTAGGGTCTCGAGCTCCACGAGGTCGAGCTGCCCGCGACCGCCGAGCTCCAAGCTCCGGGCCGTCAGCTTCCCTCCGATCTCGGCCGACCCCCCGACCGACAGCTCCTGACCGTCGATCGTCCCTTCGGCGCGAAGCACCCCGCCGACCTCCAGGTTCTGAACCTTCGCGGGCCCCCGGAGCTCGAGTCGACGGTCGACGTTCACATCGGCCGCCTGGAAAGCCCCGGCGATCTCCACGTCCGAATCGTCGGCGTCGACGTCCCCGCGGACGGTCACGGAGCCGGTGGCTCGGAGGTGCCCATCGCGCATCCGGATCCGGCCGCACTCGATCGGGGCTGCGATCGTGGCATCCCCACGGATCTCGAGGGTGCCGGAGATCCGAATCGGCCCGGCGCCTTCCGCTTCGAGCGTGGCTCCGGGCCCTACCCGGACGTCGCCATCGACCTGCCCGAGGCGGGCGCGAGTACCCGGCGCGACGTCGAGGTCGCTCATCGAGGTGGAGTTACGGGAGGGGGCATCTAATACGTTAGGTCACGACCCGTGAGTCTCGCTCGTTGGAACCGCGGCCGAGGACCCGGCGCTTTTCTCCGTGGGCCACCCGACCCTCTCGAGTGCCCCAATTGGGCGAGCATAATGCTAGTTCGCACGCAATTCTCGCGTGGATTCGACGTCTAACGGCGCGGAAACAGAGGGGCTTATCCACCCGCCTCCATCGCCCAACGATGGCGGAGACCGAGCGGGATTCGCCCGAAGCGGCGACCCGGATCACGCCCGAGGCAGAGGGGCCCGAGGGGATTCCCGCGCGGGGGTCGAGGGCTGCTGCCCCGTCCGGGACGGTCGAACCTGAGCCGGTGACCGGCTCTCGCTGGTGCGAGCCCGACTGATCGGAAACGCATAGCCCCGCCTGCTTTACGCGAGAAGCGCTAATGCGGCCCCGGGGAATAGGACGCCAGAGCTGACATCCCTAGGTTCGATCCGCGAAGCGGTCGTCGCGTGCCAGCAGTGTCCCCGCCTACGACGGTACTGCGAATCGATCGCCCGGACGCGGAAAAAGGAGTTCCGAGACCAGACCTACTGGGCCAAGCCCGTCCCGGGTTTCGGTGACCCCAACGCCCGACTCGTCGCCGTCGGGCTCGCCCCCGCCGCCCACGGCTCGAATCGGACCGGGCGGGTCTTCACCGGGGACCGCTCGGCAGCGTTCCTGGTCCGTGCGCTCCACGCCGCTGGCTTCGCCAACCAGCCGACGTCGACCCACCGCGGCGACGGCCTTCGGTACTCGGACCTGTACCTGACCGCTGCCCTTCGATGCGCCCCGCCCGACAATCGGCCCAAGCCGGACGAAGAACGAAACTGTCGACCGTACCTCGTGGCGGAGTTCCGCGCTCTCTCGAACGCGCGCGCGTATCTCGCGCTCGGGGGGATCGCGTGGGAGGCCACGCTCGACGCGGCGGCCGCCTGTCACGGCGTTCCTCGACCGAAGGTACCGTTCCGCCACGGAGCCTGCGCCGTGCTCGGCCCGGGCCGCCCGTTGGTCTACGCCTCGTTCCACCCGAGTCCCCAGAACACCAACACCGGAAAGTTCACCCAGCCGATGCTGGTCGGCCTGCTCGACCAGATTCGAGCGTCGTGGAGCGGTGAAGCTCCCGGCGCTCGTCAACGCTAACCGAGGCGGGGGGTGGCGGCGCGCGAATGACCTTCGAGCTCCTCGAGCGCGACGGGCTCGCCCGGCTGGGACGGTTGGATACGCCCCACGGCCCGATCCTGACCCCGACGCTTTTGCCGGTCGTCCATCCGGATCCGGCCCGGCAACCCATCGCCCCGTCCGAGATCCGACGGCGGTACGGTCTCGGCGCGGTGATCACTTCGGCGTACATCACCTGGCGATCCCCTCCGCTCCGGGAGCAGGCCGAAAGCTCCGGCATTCACGCGCTCCTGAACTTCGACGGGCCGGTGATGACGGACTCCGGCGCCTTCCAACAGCACGCGTACGGCCACCTCGAGGTAGGCGCCGACGCGATCCTGGGTTTCCAGCGGCGGATCGGGAGCGACATCGTCACGGTGCTCGACGAGTTCACCGAGCCCGACGTCGACGAGGCCGCCGCCGCAAAGGCGGTGGAGACGACGATCGGCCGGGCCCGCGCCGCCCGCGACCTCCATCGCGGCCTGCTCGCGGTCCCGGTCCAGGGCGGCCGCCACGCCGATCTTCGAAACCGCGCGGCGGCGCAGGCGAGCGAGATCGGAGATGTCCTGGCCGTCGGCGGCGTGGTACCGCTGTTCGAGAAGTATCGGTACCCCGAGCTCGCGCGCGCGCTCTTGGCGGCCCGGCCCGCCCTGGCCCCGCAGCTGCCGGTCCACCTCTTCGGGGCAGGGCACCCGATGGTGTTCGCTTTCTCCACGCTCTTCGGCGTTGATCTGTTCGACTCCTCCGCCTACCTGAAGTTCGCGCGTCGCGGCGATCTGATGTTCCCGTCCGGTACCGTCGCCCTCGACACCCTGCGCGAGCCGTTCTGCCGGTGCTTCCTCTGCGAGAAGATGCCGCTCCCCGAGGTCGCGAAGGCCCCGCCCGACGAGCGCGTCCGTCGCGTCGCCGAACACAACCTACTCGCCTGCGCCGCGGAGGTGGCGAAGGTTCGGCAAGCGATCCGCGACGGCGAGCTCTGGGAGCTCGCGGAGCGGCGCGCGGCGGCCCACCCCGCCCTGTTCGCGGGACTGCGAACCGCGATCCGAGGGCTCCGAGCGTTCATCCCCACGGAGCCGGAGACCCGAGCGTCGTTCCGTGTGATCGGGGCACTTAGCGGCCTGCGCCCCGCCGCGATACGGTTCCGAGCCCGAGTGGCTCGCTGGAAGGAGTCGAAGGGGAGCTTCCGCCCTCATCCGCTCGTCCCACTCTCCCCGCTCGGCCTCCGTCACTCGCCGACCGAGACCCGATCCGGCGAGCCGATCCGTTGGGAAGCGCTGACCGGACTCGGGCCGGTGCCGGTCGAGTTGACCGAGTTGTACCCCGTCGGCTGCTTCCTCGGCCCGGAGGAGTTCGACGAAGGGCCGTGGCGACGCGTTCCGCTCCCCGCCGACATAGAGACCGGCGAGCTCCCCGTCGACCGGGATCGCGATTGGAGCGGCGCCTGGACCGAGCGACAGGTCGCGAGCCTCCTCGAGTGGCAGTACGGAGGGGAGGCGGCGCGAACGTTGGTAGCCGCGGGGCTCGTCGGCGACCGTTCTCCTCGCTCCGGTCGGCTGCGCGCGATCCGCCGGGGACCCGGAGCACCGGCGTTCGTGGTCGGTGTGGACGGTGTCCCGCGTCCTACCTGGCCGGGCGCCGAACTGCTCCGGTCGGTGCTGCCGCACCCGCAGAGCCGGATCATCGTACAACCTGACGCAGTCGAGTTCGTCGCCGCCGGGCGGAGCCTGTTCTCGACGTTCGTACAGGGCGGGGACGCCGGCCTCGTCCCGGGCTCCTCCGCCCTCCTCGTCGATCCGGACGACCGCCTCCTCGCCGTCGGCCGACTGCTGCTCGCCCCGCACGAGATGGGCCGGTTCCAGCGGGGGGTCGCGGTGCGCGTGATCGGCCACGCCCACAGTCGCGAGCCCCAGATCGAGGAGTCGGAGAGCGGACCGCGGCTCGGCGAGGCCTCCGCGCCGCCGGACCTTGCGCCGGACGATTCGTAAGCGTCGAGGTTATCATGCCTCGCCCGCCTGCGGGCGCATAGCTCACCCCGTGAGGCCACTACCGTGCGGACCTTCCTCCTCCTGCAGCTCGACAGCGAGGGAGGCGCCTACTCCGATGTGGCCGACCTTCTCGAGGACCTCGGGTTCCGGCGGCAGGATTCCGGCTACGACTTTGTCTACGACTGGCCCCGACCCGCGTCGGTCCGTGAGTCGCTCGAGTTCGGCGACCGGGTGCAGGCCGCGCTCCGCGGGCAGCGCGTTTACTTCCGGCTCGAGTCGACGACCGACTGACCCAATCCCAAGCTCCCCGACCACCTTCTTCCGAGCTGGTCGCAGAGCGGTCGTCGCATGATCGTCCTCGGGATCGAGTCGACCGCGCACACCGCGTCCGTCGGCATCGTCGGAGAGAACGCCGAGGTCTTGGGCCTCGCGTCGGACATGTACCGGCCGGCGGCCGGCGGGATCCACCCTCGAGAAGCGGCCAACCACCACGTCGAACTGCTTCCCGGCCTGGTCGCCCGCGCGCTCGAAGCCGCTCATCTTCGACCCCGGGAGATCGACGCGGTCGCCTTCGCGCAAGGCCCCGGACTCGGGCCCTGCCTGCGGGCCGGCGCGACCGTCGCGCGGATGCTCGCGCTGACGTGGGAACGCCCACTGGTTCCCGTCAACCACTGTGTGGCTCACATCGAGATCGCGCGGGTGCTGAGCGGGCTGGACGATCCCTTGCTCTTGTACGCGAGCGGGGGCAACACGCAGGTGGTCGCCTACGGCGCCGGTCGGTACCGGGTCCTCGGCGAAACGCTCGACGTCGGCATCGGGAACTTCCTGGACAAGCTGTGGATCGCGATGGGCGGCACCTTCCCCGGTGGCCCTGCCCTCGAGGCGGAGGCGAAGCTCGGCCACGAACTGATCCCGCTCCCCTACTCGGTCCACGGCATGGACGTGGCGTTCTCCGGCATGCTCACCGCGACGCTCGGGCTCTACGCCCAAGGGGTGCCGCGCCCGGACCTGGCGCATTCGGTCGAGGTGACCGCCTACAGCATGCTCACGGAGATCACCGAACGGGCGCTCGCGCACCGCCGTCGTACGAGCGTCGTCCTGGGCGGAGGGGTCGCGTGCAACGAACGGTTGCGGGGGATGGTGCGGGCGATGGCCGAGGGGCAAGGCGGGACCTCGTTCGCGCCCCCCAAGTCGCTCTGCGTCGACAACGGTGCGATGATCGCGTGGACCGGGGCGCTCGCCTTTGGCGCCGGGCGAGTGGTCCCGGTCTCCGCCTCCCGGGTCGAGCCCCGCCAGCGGACCGACCTCGTCGAGGCGCCGTGGCGGCTCCCGCCGGCGGGGTGACCGCACGCGAATCGGTCCGGGGGACCCACCCCGAGGAGCGGTTGGAGGTTGGGCGAGGGCCAACGCCTCAGTCGGCCCGGAGCCGGACCCGACGGAGGTACTCCTGGTACCGCGGATCGCTACGGTACCGTTCGAAGACGGGTGTCCTCGCGAACTCGGAGGGGCTCCGGGTCCCTTCGGCCGCGGCCTGGAACAACGCCTCGAACATCCGGTCCGCATCGCCCACGGCGGCGTACGCCCACACGAGCAGGACCGAAGAGACCGGGCGTTCGGCGCCGACCGCCCGCAGGCTCTCGAGCTCCCGCAGGGCTTCCTCCCGCATGCCTAGCAGCCCGTAGGCGGTCGTCGCCGCGGCGTACCGCAACGCCCCCCGGCCGGCGGGGTCGAGCGACTGGAGAGCGGCCAGGGCCTCCAACTTTTGGCCGCGGTAGGCAAAGTACGCCATCTTGTAGAATCGGGCCAGGTCCCACTCGCCTCCGAGCTCCTCGAGCCGCTTCCATCCCGCGAGAGCGGCCGCATCGTCGCCGACGAGCCATCCGCGGAGCGCCCGGTGGAACAGGATCACCGGAGAGAGCGGGTCCGCCTCCTCGGCGCGCTCAAGTTGGTGGATCGCCTCCGCCTCCCGTCCGAGCGACATGAGATCCAAGTAGTACCACTGGCGCGCGGAGGCGTACATGGGATTGAGTTCGATCGCCCGCCGGAACTCGCGCTCCGACTCCGACCATCGGTATTGGCGGGCGAACGACAGGCCCAGGGAGGCGTGGGCCTCGGCCATGCGCGGGTCGAGCGCTATCGCCCGCTCGGCGGCCTCTTGGGCCTTGGCGCCGCCCTCTTTCGGGTCGATCCACGACTGGTTGACCAGGATCGAGTAGCAGTCGGCGATCCCGGACCAGGCGGCAGCGTATGTGGGGTCGATCCGCAACGCCTCGTCGAAGGAACGGAGCGCCGCGCGAACGGGCTCCTCCGACCGGCGGTTCCAGAGATACCGCCCCCGAAGATAGGCGCTGAAGGCCGCGGGGTCCGGGGGGGGCCGGTGGTCCTCCGGGGCCAACGGCGGCAACGCCACGTTGAGCGCGGTCGCCACCTCCTTCGCGACGTCGCTCTGGATCGCGAAGATATCGACGAGCTCGCGGTCGTACCGCTCCGACCAGAGGTGCTCCTCCGTTGCTGCGTCGACGAGCTGGGCGGTCACCCGGATCCGCGTGCCCGCTCGACGGACGCTCCCCTCCAGGATGCTCCCGACGCGCAGTTCCCTCCCGATCTCCGAGACACCCTTCCTCGCCCCGCGGTACCGCATGACGGACGTCCGAGCGATCACCCGAAGGCCCGGGACCCGGGAGAGCTCCGCGATGATCTCCTCGGTGAGGCCATCGGCGAAGAACTCGTCCTGAGGGTCAGGGCTCATGTTGGCCAGCGGCAGCACCGCGATCCGTCGGGCGAAGGCGCCGGGGGGGAGGCCGTCGACCACCGGCGCCAGGGCTGAATCGAGGGCCACGGCGTAGACCTCCATCGGGAACTCCACGTTCTTGAGGGCGGTCCGGGGGAGCTTGGTCATCGAGTTCGCGACCTTGTTGTGGACCTGCGCGAACACCTGCTCTGAGATGCAGATCCCCCCGGGCTCGGCCAGCGGCTCGATGCGAGAGGCAAGGTTGATCGCGTCGCCGAGGACGTCGTCCTCGGAGTGGACCACGTCCCCCAGATGGATCCCGATCCGCACGAGGATCCGGTCCGGCTCCGTCACCCTGAGGTTGTGCTGCTGGAGCCGGCGCTGGACCTCGATCGCGCACGCGGTGGCCTCGAGCGCGCTGTCGAACTCGACGAGGAACGAATCTCCGATCGTCTTGATCTCGCGACCGTGGTAGTCGGGAAAGATCGGTCGGAGAAGCCGGTGATGCGCTTCGAGAAGTTCTAGGGCGTGGTGCTCGTCGCGCTGGGTGAGCGCGGTAAAGCCGACCATGTCGGTGAACATGATCGCGGCGAGCCGCCGAGCCGCAGCCACGGACCCTGCATGGGGGCTCGTAGATTAGTTGGTCCCCGAGTCGCGACTCGATCGAGGCAATCGCGCAGGCCCGGACACTCTCCGTGACGAGGGCGCCGTCCCGAAGGAGTCGACGGCCCTCTGGCCCGCGCCCTAGCGAAGGCGAGCCAGGACCAGCCAGGTAAGACCGGTGGCGCCGAGCGCGTGCATCGAGGCCCCGACGCTCCCTCCGAAGTGCGGCAAGGGACCATCCCAGGTCAGCAGGGGAAGAAGCGGGTCCGCGATGCCGGTGGCCAGCAACGGGGTACGTTCGGAGGGAGTGAGCGCCGTGACGCCACGAGGGCCGTACACGAGGGCGATCGTGTGGCCGGTTCCGTACACTTCGCCGAGGCACGATGGGTACGGGCTGGGGGAGTAGTCGAGGGTGTTCAGTTCGAGGTTAGGTCCCGCCGGCGCTGGCTGACCGTCGACATACAGCGCGATCGAGTGCGAGCTGTCGGGCGTGTAGCCCAGAAGGTCGTTGGTGGTGTAGACGATCGGTCGGTTGGCCGCGGTGGAGTTGACCGAGACCGACGTATACGACTGGGACCAGACCGAGAAGAAGTCCGATAGATTGTAAGTGTACGGCCACGGCGACTGGAGGTAGATCGTCCCGACAGGAAGATTCGGGGGCGCCGGCGGATGCGTGGCGAGCGGGAGGTCGCACTCGTACGGAGCTCCGTTCATCGAGTACGACGTGTTCCGGCCGATCGAATCGGGGAAGGCCACCGTCTGGCCGTTGATCGAGAGCCGCACGAACGAATGGACGTTGACGGCCAGTGCCGCGCCCGGACACCAGGTGCCCGAGAAATCGGTCGTCGAGTGTGGAGGGAACGCCGGCGTCCCGCTCGGGTTGGCGGTGAACTGGAGACACGGGACGCTGAACGGGTGGAAGACCACGAGCACGACGACCACCGCGATGACCACGCCGCTCGATCCGCCGACGACCGCCGCACGCCGCCACGGCGAGCCGACGCCCTTGCCCCCATGCTTGCCCTTCGCGGAGCGGTCGCGCCGTCGTTTCTCGCGGCGTTCCTCCGGAGTGAGCTGCTCGGGAGCCTTCTCCGGGGAACGTTGGATCCGGCGCTTGGCCACGGGCGAGCGAGAGGGGGCCCCTCCATAAACCTCACCAACCCGCCCCGTGCGGTCGGGCCGCCGTTATCAAGCGCTCCGGGCTGGCTCGACCGTGGAGGCGGCCGACGTCGTCGTGGTCGGAGCCGGCCCGGCCGGCTCGACCGTCGCCTTCGAGCTCGCGCGACACGGTCACCACGTCGTACTGGTCGAGGAGCACGCGAGGGTCGGGCGCCCCGTGCAGTGCGCCGGTCTCGTCTCACAGCGCGTGCTCGACCTCGCCGGCTCGACCTCCTTCGTGCGCCGACCGGTGAAGGGCGCCACCGTGTTCTCGCCGGCGCTCCAGTCGGTCACGTTCCGCGCAGCGGAACCGCGCGCCTTCGTGATCGACCGGGCCGGCCTCGACATCCACTTGGCCGACCGCGCCGCGCGTGCCGGCGCGACGGTGCTGACCGGCTGGAGGTTCGACGGACTGGACGCACCGCCGAACGGCTCCGCACGTCTCCGTCTCTTGGGACCGTCGAACGAAGCCAGATCGATCGACGCGCGACTCGTCGTGGGGGCCGACGGGGTCGCCTCCGCCGTCGCCCGCGCCTTTCGGCTCCGACGGCCGGTCGAGATCCTCCCCGCGTTCGAATCGGAGTTCGGCGAGAGCCCGGGAGACCCGGACACGGTCGAGGTGTATCTGGGCAACGAACTTTCCCCGGGACTGTTCGGATGGTGGATCCCGGACGGGGACGGCGGCGCCCGGGCCGGAGTCGCGGTCAACGCGGGCGCGATCACGGCCCGCGAGTACTGCCAGCGGCTCGAACGCCAGATCGCCCGTCGCTTCGGTCGCCCGTTGAAGGCGCCGACCGGCTTCCTCGTCTCCGGGATCCCTATCGGCACGCTACCGCGCACGAGCGCCGATCGCGTGTTGCTCGTCGGCGATGCGGCGGCCCAGGTGAAACCGCTCAGCGGCGGGGGCATCTACACCGGCATGCGGTGCGCCCAGATCGCCGCCGAGGTCGCCCACCGTGCGCTAGGGTCGAACGACCTCTCGGCTCGTGCCCTAGCCGTCTATGACGCGAGCTGGAAGGCGGAGCTGGGGGAAGAGTTCTCGAAGGCGCTCTACCTTCGGCGGCTCTTACTGCGCCTCTCCGACGCCGACCTCGAAAAGGTCGTATCGGCCCTCAAGGGTGCCGGACTCACCGAGGTGATCGTAGCGTTCGGTGACATCGACTTCCCGACGGGCGTCGCGCGGGCGTTGCTCCGTCAGTCGCCGTCGCTCGTGCGGTTGTTCCCGAAGGCCCTGTCCGCCCTGCTCTCGTCCGGCGGCGTCCGAGCGCCGGAGCTCGACGTCGGTCCCCGGCGGAGTCCGTAGTAACCGCCTACCCCCGCGGCGATGATCGCCCCGGCGAGAAGGCCGTAGATCCAAAGGCTCTGGGTTGGCGCGAGGACCGTGACCGCCGTCTCGGGAAGGACGCCGGAAACGTTCAGGCGGCTGACGTTGAGGGACGGGAGTCCGGTCGGGGCGTGGCTGCCGTTGGTCGCGTAGCTCCAACTGCTCGAGCTGAAGAACCCCCGGGAAGCGAGGTAGAAGCCGGTCCCGTTCACCTCGAACCGCAGCGAGGTCCGCACCGCGTAGTCGCCGAGGGGTGTACCCGTAGGTACGAGGACCTGAGTGGACCCCGACTCGCTCGACGACGACGCGAGGGAGCTGAAGGCGTAGGAGACGACGCCGGCGAACGAGCCCGAACCGTTGGAGAGCTCCGGGACGGTGCCGCCCCCGATCGGGCCGGTGGCATTCCCTGGATAGGCGTTGAAGGCGTACAGCTCGAACCGAACCACCACCTGAGCGAGGGACGAAGGGAGAGGGTCGTGCAAGGTCCACGTGAAACTCGACGAGCTGCCCGGGGCCGTCACCGGCACCGCGAGATGGGCGAGGAAGCCGTTCGATGTGGCGAGCGGAAGAACCGGGTACGCCGGGGCTCCGCTCGCCGCCGGGAGCAGGAGAACCGTCGCGAAGGCGAGAACGCCGAGAGCGCGGAGACCGCCGAGGCCCCGCCGAAGGTCGCTAGGCACTCGACGGCTCCGGAAAATTCCCGGATTCGGCCAACGCGACCAGACGCTGGATCCGGTCGAGGGCCGCCCGGCGGCCGCTCGCGCCGGTCGCGCCGAGGAACCCCGCCGCCCCGCCGCGCGCGACGCTGCTCTCGTGCGTGACGACCTTGTAGAGCGCCCTCGCCAAGGCGAGAGGGCGGCGGGTCATCCGCACCGCTTCGTCGTCAGCACGGATCTCCTCGCGCCGAGTCAGCGATCGCGCGAGGTAGGCGAGCAACGGGTCCCAGCGCATCATCCTGGAGAACGTTCGTACGAACGTCAGGTACCGGCTGTCCAGGTCGCGGATGTGGCCCAGCTCGTGGGCGATCGCCGCGTCGCGCTCGGGGATCGAGAGGAGGTCGAGCAGCGCCGTCGACAGGAGCACGACCTCGTGCCGGTGAGGCCGGAATCCGCGGGCCGGAGCGAGCTCGACGAGCGTGAAGGAGAACGCCTCGGGCCGCGAGGACGTGTACGCGAGCAGGCTCGCGCGCTCCCGCGGGCTCGGGAGAGACTCAGGCCACGGGAGCGGGCGCGGCCGTAGGACGTGGAGGAACCCCCGTCCAACGAGCTGGTTGACGAGGAACGCGACGGTGAACACGAGCAGTGCGCCGACGGCCCCGAAGGCCCACCAGCGCAGGTACTTCGGGTCGAAGAGGAGCCACGGCGAACGCATCAACGCCTCGATCGCAGCGAAGCCGCCGTTCGCGAGCACCCAGATCAGGGTGGTCGTCGCAAGGAGCGCCCACAGCGCGAGGAACGTCGCGGCGAGGCGCAGGACCACCGGCGGGGCGGACTTCCGGAAGGCGTACATCAGGCCGACGCCGGCGACGATCCACGCGGCGACCGGGAGGTAGAGGACCGCCACAACGGGGGGAAACATGACCCGGACCGGGTTCAGATCTTCAGCCGCCGCCGAAGCTCCCGCTCTTCCGCGGGGTTCATCTTGGCGAGCTCCTCGTTGAGGTGGACGACCCCCGAGGGCCCGAACATCGTCACCACGCCCCGAAGCAGGTTGCGGAGGTACCGCCGCTCGAAATCGACCGTGCGGTAGACATACCGTTCCCCCCCTTGGCACTTCTCACGACGGCGCCGGACCAGCCCCTTGTCGTGCAGTCGAGCCAGGATCGTGGCGACGGTGGTGTAGGCGACCTGCACCCCCGCCACGGCGAGCTGCTCGCGGACGTCGCGCGCCGGCCCCTCTCCGACCTCCCGGAGGGCGATGAGGGCCTCCGTCTCCAGGGAGCCGACCATGGGAGCTGCCACGTTCGAAGAGGGGGCGGGGGCTCCTTAACCGTGACGCCCCGACTGGCTCGACGAGTACGAACTCGAACGAATTGGTTGAGCGTCGAGACGGGAACCCCGGGGAAAATCGGGGAAGCGCTCCTCGGGCGAACCGTTAATTCGGAACCCCCCTCCCCGCCGGCATGACCGCAGGCCCGGGGAGCGCCAAGTCCATCCTCGACCTGGTCGGTCACACCCCGACGGTGCCGCTCAATAGGCTGGGGAAGGGACTGCCGTACCGTCTCCTCGCCAAGCTAGAGTTCCTCAATCCCGGCGGCTCGGTGAAGGACCGGATCGGCCCCGCGATGATCGATGACGCAGAAGCGCGGGGACTGCTCAAACCCGGGGGCACGATCGTCGAAGCGACGAGCGGCAACACCGGCGTCGGCCTCGCCCTCGTTGCGGCGGTGCGCGGGTATCGCGTGGTCTTCGTCATCCCCGACAAGATGAGCTCCGAGAAGATCCGGCTGCTCCGGGCGTACGGTGCTCGGGTCGTGATCACGCCCAGCCAGCTCCCTCCCGACCACCCGATGAGCCACTACTCGGTGGCACGGAGGCTCTCCAAAGAGATCCCGAACGCCTACTATCCCAACCAGTACGAGAATCCGTGGAACCCGGAGGCGCACCGGCGCACGACGGGGCCGGAGATCGACGCGGACGGAGGCCCGATGCTCGGCGCCGTCGTCGCGTCGATCGGGACCGGAGGGACGGTCAGCGGCATCGGCCAGTACTTCAAGGAGCATCGGCCGTCGGTGAAGATCATCGCGGTCGACCCGAAGGGCTCCGTGCTCGCCCCGTTCGCCCGGACCAAGGAGCTCGCGCGAGCCGTCCCGTACAAGGTCGAGGGGATCGGCGAGGACATGATCCCGAAGACCGTCCATTTCGAGTACATCGACGAGTTCGTGGAGGTCGACGACAAGGAGTCGTTCCTCACCGCCCGCCGGCTGGCCCGGGAGGAGGGTCTCTTCGGAGGGGGCTCCTCCGGAGCGGCGGTCGCCGGCGCGATCAAGTGGCTCTCCACGCGACCGATCCCGGAGGGGCAGAGCGTCGTGATCGTTCTCCCGGACTCGGGGGACCGGTATCTCTCGAAGTTCTACAGCGACGAGTGGATGCGGGAGAACCGGTTCCTCGACGAAGGGGCCACCGCGGCGGACCTGATCGCGGCGAAGGAGGCCACCCCGGCACTGGTCGCCGCCGACCCGACCACGGTCGTGCGCGACGCCCTGGCCACGCTCCGGCGCGCGGGGATCTCCCAGATGCCGGTGCTCGCCGGGAAGGAGAACGTCGGGAGCGTCCACGAGGAGGACATCCTTCGGGCGACGATCGGGGACCAAACGGTGATGGAGCGAACCGTGACCGCCGTCATGGCACCTCCGTTCAACGAGGTCGCGGAGGAGTCGGCCCTCGGCGACATCCTGCATCGCCTGCGGGAAGAGCATGCCCTTCTGGTCCGGGACTCTGGGACCGGCGCTCCGGTCGGGGTACTGACGCGTCACGACGTCGTCGCTTTCCTGTCCGTCCGAGGAACCACGCATGCGGTTTGATACAAGGGTCATCCACGCCGCTCAGCCGCCGGACGAACTCACCGGCGCCGTCAACACGCCGATCTATCTCTCCAGCACGTTCGCCCAGTCGGCCCCGAACCAGAACAAGGGGTACGTGTACGGTCGGACCTCGAACCCGACGCGGACTGTCCTAGAACGTGTGCTCGCCGACCTCGAGGGGGGCCGACGGGGCCTCGCGTTCTCCTCCGGGCTCGGAGCGCTGACGACCCTCCTCGAGGACCTGCCCTCCGGCTCGCGCATCGTCGCGGGGAGCGACCTCTACGGCGGCACGCGTAGACTGTTCGAGCACCACCGGACCCAGTTCGGCCTAACGGTCGACTACGTCGCGACCTCCGAGACCGACGCCTTCGCCCGGGCTCTCGACGCCGCCCCCGCGGAGATGGTGTACGTCGAGTCGCCGACCAACCCTCTGATCGGGATCTGTGATCTCGCGCGCGTCGGGGAGCTGGCCCGGCGGCATCGGGCCCGGTTCGTCGTCGACAACACCTTCGCCTCTCCGGCTCTCCAGCGGCCGATCGAGCACGGGGCGGGCGTCGTGCTGCACTCGACCACGAAGTATCTCGGCGGTCACTCCGACATCCTCGGCGGCGCCCTCGTCGCACGCCGGCGCGCTACGGGGGAGCGGCTCGCGTGGTTGCAGAACGCGGTGGGGGCTATCCCCAGCCCGGTCGACTCCTTCCTCGTGCTGCGGGGGATCCGGACGTTGGGCGTCCGGATGCGGCGCCACTGCGAGGGGGCCCAGGCGGTCGCCGAAGCGCTCGCGTCGAGCGGGAAGGTCCTCCGGGTTCACTATCCGGGACTCAAGGATCATCCCCAGCACAAGCTGGCCCGAAAGCAGATGGACGGCTTCGGCGGCATGCTCAGCGCCGAGGTCCGAGGAGGCGCCTCTGCGGCGGGTCGGTTACTTCGCCGGCTCCGGGTCTTCACGCTCGCCGAGAGCCTCGGGGGCGTCGAATCGCTCGCCGAGCATCCCGCGTCGATGACCCATTCGAGCGTCCCGAAGGCCGCCCGCGAGGCGGTCGGGATCACCGACGGCCTTCTCCGGTTCTCGGTCGGGATCGAGGACCCGGCCGATCTTGTCGACGATGTGGTTCGGAGCCTGAGGAGCGTGTAGGCGGGTGCGACGGGTTCAGATCTACGACACCCTGACCCGGGAGACCCGGCTCTTCGTCCCGATCACGCCGCCGAAGGTCGGTCTGTTCGTCTGCGGGTTGACGCCGTACGCCGAGGCCCACGTCGGGCATGCGAAGGTGGCGGTCGTCTTCGACGTCGTCGCGCGCGCGTTGAGCCGGTGGGGCTACCGCGTCTTCTACCTCCAGAACGTCACGAACCTGGACGACCGGCTCATCGAGCGGGGGGGCGCCACGTCCACCGACCCGCTCAAGCTCGCCGACCAGCACTTCGGCGCTTGGCGCCAGGCGATGGACCGGCTCAACGTCCGGTCGGTGAACTACTACCCGCACGCCACCGACTACATCCCGGAGATCCTCGTCCAGGTCGGGCAGCTCGTCGACCGCGGCTTCGCCTACGCCGCGAACGGCTCGGTCTACTACGACGTGGGGAGATTCCCGGCGTACGGGAGGCTCTCCGGCCAGCGGGTCGAAGCGCTCCAGCCCGGCGCCCGCGTCGCCGTCGAAGCCGGCAAGCGTTCCCCGGAGGATTTCGTGCTCTGGAAGGCCTCCAAACCCGGCGAACCGACCTGGGAGAGCCCCTGGGGTCCGGGCCGCCCGGGCTGGCACATCGAGGACACGGCGATCACCGTCCGCCTCCACGGCCCACGGTACGACCTTCACGGAGGCGGGATGGACCTCAAGTTCCCCCACCACGAGGCGGAGATCGCTCAGGCGGAGGCCGCGACCGGCGAGGCGCCGCTCGTGAACTACTGGATGCACGTCGGCCTCGTGACGATGAAGGGCGAGAAGATGTCGAAGTCGCTCGGGAACGTCTACGGCCTCGACGAGGCGTTAGGCGTCCACGGCCCCGAGGTGCTCCGGTTCTACTACCTCAACGCCCACTACCGGAGCCCGCTCGACTTCGTTCCCGGCAAAAGCCTGGAGGAGGCCGGCGAGGCGTACGAGAGACTGGCCGGCCCCGCGCGACGGATCGCTGCGGCCGTTCGGTCGGCGGGGAGCGCGGCCGAAGGGGGCGAACTGCCGGAAGCTGTGACCGCAGCGTCGGAGACCGCCGTCGGAGAGCTCGACGAGCTCCTCGCGGACGATTTCAACACCCGGGAAGCGATCGCCCGACTGTTCGTGTGGTCCCGATCGGTCGCCGAGTGGCTTCCCGGTCTTTCGAAGCTCTCGCCGAGCGCCCTCGCGACCTTGGAGGCTCCCTACCGGTGGGCGGCCGAGATGTTGGGACTGTTCGGGGTCTCGGGGGAGCCCGATGCTCGGGACGAGGCCCTCGCGCGTCTCGTCGCTGCCTCGATCGAGGCCCGCGCCGCCGCGCGCGGCCGCGGGGACTACGCGGAAGCCGACCGTATCCGCACCGAGCTTGGGCGGGCGGGCGTCCAGCTCGAGGACCACGGCACCGAAACCGGCTGGCACCTGGTCGGGCCGTCGGATCGCCCATGAAAGGTCTCGGCTTCCGGGAGCATGGCGGCCTCGACCGGGTCGAGATCGTCGACATTCCCACCCCGGTGCCGGGTCCGAACGAGGTACGTATCCGGGTGCAGGCCTCCGCGTTCAATCGGCTCGACCGGTTCACCCTCGAGGGGATCCCCGGGGTACCCATCGAGCGGCCGCATATCCTCGGTTCCGACGGGGCGGGGACGGTCGATGCGGTGGGGGACCGGGTCTTCGACCTCACTCCGGGCGCGCGGGTGCTGCTCAACCCGGGGCTCTCCGACGGCACCTGCACCGCCTGCCGTGCCGGACAGGAATCGCTCTGCCGGAGCTTTCGGATCGTGGGGGAGCACACCCAAGGGACCGCGACCGAGTTCGTCGTGGTGCCCCGGTCGAACGTCTACCCGATCCCTCCCGCGATGAGCTTCGGGGAGGCGGCGGCGTTCCCGCTCGTTTTCCAGACGGCGTACCGGGCCCTTCGTACCGTCGGAGAGCTCCGCACCGGCGAGCGCGTCGCGATCATCGGCGCCGGGGGCGGGGTTGCTACCGCGGCCATTCAGATCGCTAAGGCGGCGGGAGCGAGGGTCGCGGTGACCACCCGGTCGGCGGAGAAGGGGGAGAAGGCCCGGAAGCTCGGCGCCGACGCGGTCCTGGTGGAGGAGGCCGGGACCTCCCTCGACCGACGGTTGTGGGCGTGGAGCGAGAAGGAAGGGGTCGATGTGATCTTCGACTCCGTGGGGCTCGTCACCGTTCCGCGTACGCTTCGGGCGTTGGCCCGTGGGGGGCGCCTCGTGATCATCGGGGCCACCTCCGGCCCGATCGTGGAGGTCGACTTGCGGACCGTCTTTTGGCGCCAGGCGTCGATCCGGGGGAGCACGATGGCGAGCCGGAAGGAGTTCGAAGCGGTCCTCGCCGAGCTCGCGCACGGCACCGTCCGGCCCGTGATCGACCACGAATTCGCCTGGGACCAAGGGGCCGAAGCGCTGGCCCGGATGGAGGCGCCGGACCTGTTCGGCAAGGTCGTCCTGCGTACCGCGCCATAGCGGCGGTCGTCGGGCCGACTTTCGCCGTGCCACCGGCGGAGAACTTCGTGCTATACGGCACGATACGCGCACCGACGGCGGGCCGCTCTCGGATGGTATTTATACAGGGCGCTCGCCTGTATTTTTCTCGTGGAGGGTACCCAAGGGCACCCTTCCCGTTGGGGGAGGTTTCATCCGCTTATGCGCCCGCTCGCACGACCCTTAATTCTGGCCGCGGTGTTCGTCGGATTCCTGGCTGCCGGCTTCGTCGGAGCCTCGGCACCCGGGGCCACCGGGACCCTAGCGGCCCCCGGGCATTTCCACGCTCACCCGCTGCTCCTCGCGCCGCTGGCCAGCCGCGGCGACCTGGTGGTCGGAGCGGCCAACTCCCCGCTCATCCTCACCCCCGCGACCGTTGGCGCGAACACCTACTACCAAGAGGGGAACGTCACCGTCCTGAGCGGCGGGACGCTGATCGTCCGGAACCTGACCTTCTCCGTGGTCCAGTACGTCGGGATCGAGGGGACCGCCGCGAACCGGCTTTCCCACCTGTACACGGTCTCGATCCAGGGGAAGGCGACGTTCGACCACTCGGTCCTCACGACCGACGTCCAGGTGATCAACGCCTACCCCAAGCTGAACCTCAACGTCACGGGCGGCGGCTCGCTGACCCTGAAGGACTCCGCCTTCCAGTTCCCCGGGAGCGTCACCGTCACCGGCGCGGGCTCGATGCTCGTCCTGAACGGAAGCGCGATCACCGGCAACCCCGCGCTCCAGACCCCGAGCTACCTGTGGAACCGGACGGTGCTCGCGAACAGCGTGTTCGCCCCCACCGTGACGATCGCCGCGGGCGCCCACGCCTTGCTCGGGCAGAGCGCGCTGCTCCAGACCTACAAGGACAACACGTCGGTGTCGGGCGTTCCCCAGCCGGCGACCCCGATCCTCTTCAACACCACGGCCCAGACCGTGACGAACGCCCGGTGGGCGAGCTTCGGTCATCTCGTCCTGCCCCCGGACCCTGAGAACCTGACCAAGGCCGACCTGTACCCGACCATCGCCGGCGGCTCGATCATCCTGGACTACGGCACGGCGGTCGGCACCTCCGCGCCGGTCACGCTCAATTACGGCGCGTCGAACTTCCCGATCGGCACGGCCAACTTCCCGATGGCCGGGGCCGAGGTCGTCCTTCCGCTGCCCCCGGCGACGGTCCAGGGCATCAATGCGTTGGGGTGGACCGCCTTCCTTCAGGCGACCGGCAGCTTCGGTGGCACCAGCCTCGTGAACATCGACGTCGGAACCACCGGGTCGGCGACGCCGGTCAACCTCACCTACGCCCAGTTGGTCACCGTTCCGGCGATCAGTTCGAACATCACCGTCACGGGGGCCGGGTCGATCCTGACAGCGGCCGACAGCTTCTTCGACCTCAACTTCAACCGCTCGTCGCTGACCCCGTGGGGCTCGAGCAAGCTCGAGATCACGAACGGGGCGACGGCGTTCCTCGCCAACCTCTCGCTCTCCTCACCGTGGACCGCGGTCTACCTGAACGACTCCGCGGTGATGCCGGACGCGTCCAGCACCGCGGTGTTCTACCGGTGGGAACAGGTCCCGGTCGCCGCCTCGGCGGGCATCCCGATCCCGGGGGCCCAGGCGAGCGCGTTCTACGCGAACAACGCGATCCAGCTCAACAATGCCACGGCGACGGCGTACAACAACCTCGGCAGCGCCGACCCCGACCTGGCCACCTACGTGACCGCGTGGGACAAGCTCGACCACGTCTCCGGCTACGGGATCAGCGACTTCCACGGCAACTCGAACCTGCTGCTGGCGAGCTCCGTGCTGACCGGCCCGGGGCTCCCCGACGGGACGTATCTGGGCACCTACCACATCGCGGTCGATGTCGCCGCTCTGACGTCGAACGCGACCCAGTGGGTGTACGCCTCCACGACGCCCTACCCTGCGTCGATGGCTCCGGCGACCCCCGACGTCACGCCCGCCTTCTCCTACCCCGGGTACCTCGCCTCGATCGGTGTGGGCCAGGTCACCGTCTCGGCGGCCGGCCAGTTGACCGGGTCGGCCTCGGTCGCGATCGGACAGACGCTCACCGTCTCCGCGGTCATCACGAACACCGGGACCGCCTCGGTCGCGGCGTACACGGCGAACCTCTCCTACAAGCTCGCGGCCCCGCTTCAGCCGAAGCCGGTCGCTGCGACCCTCTCCTTCAACGCCCTCGCGCCGGGTCACAGCCAGTCGGTGAACCTCTCGTGGCTCGTCAACGAGTCGGTGACCGGGGACCACGGGAAGTTCCTCGCCAACTTCCTCCTCACCGCCACCTGGAACGGTGGCGTGGGACCAAACGCCGGGATCGTCGATCTCCTCGTGCCCGTCACGATCCTGCCGGCCCCGATCTCCGTCACGCTCACCCCGCCCGGCACCCAGTTCGAGGTCGGCCACGACTACTTCGCTCCGGGGACGGTCAACTTCGCCGGCCGCGGCGGCGCGTACATCAACGTCACCGCGATCGGTCCGGGCGGAAGCTTCCTCCTCAACACCTTCCAGACCCCGAACGGTACCTTCGAGGCCGGGGTGTCGCCGCTCCCCACGATGGGGCCGGGGACCTACACGCTCATCGTGAGCGCCGAGTACAACACCGTCACCGCCTACGACAACTTCACGAACGCCTACACGATCCCGGGGGCGTCGAGCTCCCAGGGACCGCTCTCCTTCCTGACCAACACCCTCCTCGGGCTCCCGATCTGGCTGCTCCTCGTGATCGCAGCGATCGGCGTGGGCGCGGTCCTCGCCGCGCTGTTCGTCCTCGGCCGCTCGGCGAAGGGCAAGCTCGTCGAGTGCGGGGAGTGCGGCGAACTGATCCCCGAGAACGCCACGGTCTGTCCGAAGTGCGGGGCCGAGTTCGAGTCGGACCTCGTCCGGTGCAGCCGTTGCAGCTCGACGATACCGGCGAACTCGAAGGTCTGCCCCGAATGCTCGGCGCAGCTCCTCGGCAAGGCCGAGGGTGCCGGGGCCGATCCGGAGCAGCAGGGGTACGCGGACTTCATCGAGCGGTACCGCATCGACGCCCGCAAGGAGCTCGGCGACAACTACAGCGAGGGAGCGTTCTGGGACTGGTGGAAGCGCCAGGCGACGTACGTCTCCTTCAGCCAGTGGCGCCTGCAGCAGGGCCAGGGGACCCGCAGCGGTATGTCGGCCCCTCCCGGCGGCGACTCCGACGACGTCCCGGTCATCTCACCCCCTGCCCCGTCGCCTCCGCCTCGACGCGGCGGCGGCGCGGGTGGGGTCACGGCCGGACCGGCCCAAACTCCGGCTCCGACCTCGGCGCGTCCCTCCTCCACCGCCGCCCGCACGGCCGCCCCGGTCGGACGGGCCCCGCCGACCGCCGCCCCGACGACGCCACCCGCGGCGACGGCCCCGCCCCCTTCGGCGGTGGCGCCCTCGGCGGGGGGAGCGGCCATGAAGGCGTGCTCGAACTGCGGCAAGGAGATCCCGCCCGACTACCTGGTCTGTCCGTTCTGCGGCGCGGTGACCCGCTAGGCCCGCGCAACCCCCATCGTCCCCGGCGCGGTTCCACGGCGCCGGGGCGCCGCTTTCCGACCGCCTTTTATGCGACGCGAACTGATGCGCCGCGGCGCATCGGATGACGGGGGAGCAGCGCACCGGGGAGCTCAAGATCGCCTGGGCGCGCTCCCACATGCCGGTCCTCGAAGGGATCCGACGTCGCTTGGAGGCGGAGCACCCGTTCCGGGGGCTCACGCTCTCGGTCGTCCTCCACGTTGAGGCGAAGACGGCCGCGCTGGCGCTCGCCCTTCGCGCCGGCGGAGGCGACGTGCACCTCGCCGCTGGGAACCCGCTCTCCACGGACGACGACGTCGTGGCCGCGCTGAACGCGGACGGACTGCCCACCCTCGCGCGCAAGGGGGAGTCGGTCGCCGACTTTCACCAGGGCGTCCGCGCGATGCTGGACGCCGACCCGGACCTGATCGTTGACGACGGCGCCGACCTCGTGGCCCTCGCCCACACCGAGCGGGCGGACCGCGGGAAGATCCTGGGCTCGACCGAAGAGACGACCACGGGGATCACGCGACTGCGGGCGATGGAGAAGCACGGCGCGCTCCGGTGGCCGGCGATCGACGTCAACGACGCGACGATGAAGCACCTGTTCGACAACCGGTTCGGCACCGGTCAGTCGACCCTGGACGGCATCATGAACGCCACGAACCTGCTCATCGCCGGCCGCGTGGCCGTCGTCGCGGGCTACGGCTGGTGCGGCCGCGGGGTCGCCTCGCGCCTTCGAGGCCTGGGCGCGGAGGTCGTCGTCACCGAGATCGACCCGGTGAAGGCGATCGAAGCCCGGCTCGAAGGGTTCCGAGTTCTCCCGATGCTCGACGCGGCTAAGGTCGCCGATCTGATCGTCACGGTCACCGGCAACCGGGACGTGGTCCGGGCGGAGCACCTCAAGGTCGTGAAGAACGGTTGTCTGCTCGCCAACGCCGGCCACTTCGATATCGAGATCAACAAGCCGGACCTCGAAGGGATGGCCGTGAGCCACGCCCTCGCCCGACCGGGCGTGGAGACCTACCAGTTCGCCGACGGGCGACGCGTCCACCTGCTCGCGGACGGACGACTCGTCAATCTCGCGACCGGGCAGGGCCATCCGGTCGAGATCATGGACCTCTCCTTTGCGTTGCAGGCGCGCAGCGCCGAGCATCTGGCGAAGCACGGGAAATCGATGGCGGTGAAGGTCCACGCTGTCCCGGCGGAGATCGACCGGGAGGTGGCGGCCGCCGCTCTCGGCCCTCTCGGCGCCGCGATCGATGAGCTCACCGCCGTCCAGCGGACCTATCTCGATTCGTGGCAGGGGGGGTCGTGAGCCCGTCGCGTTTGCCGGAGGAGTTGCGCTACACCGCCACGCACGAGTGGCTTCGTCTCGAGGGGGACCATGCCACCGTGGGGATCACCGACCACGCCCAGGCGGAGCTGACCGACATCGTCTTCGTCGACCTGCCCAGGGTCCCGAAGGAGGTCAAGGCCGGCGAGAGCGTCCTCGTCCTAGAGTCGGTCAAGACCGTCGCCGACGTCTACGCTCCGATGATGGGCACCGTCCTCGAGGCGAACCCGGCCCTGAAGGCCAAACCGGGACTCATCAACGTCGACCCGTACGGAGAGGGCTGGCTGTACAAGATCCGTCTCGCGGGGGCCTCGCCTCCTTCGGGTCTTCTGTCGGCGGCAGAGTACCGCGCCCAGATCGGCGAAGGCTGAGCTCTCTCGGGACGGATCCCCCCGATCGGCGGCACCGCCACCGGGGCCGGACCGGCCCTCGAAGAGCTTGGCGCGCGAGCGCTAGCGCGCTTCTCCCGGGGAAAAACTCGGCTTCGGACTATATGCGGAGCGCATCTTTTCCAGCACACGGAGGGGGTCCCCCCCATGCGCAAGATCACCGCAAGTCTGTACATGACGCTGGACGGCCGCGGCGCGTTCCCGAAGTATCCTGGATGGGACCGGGACACGAAGGAGGCGAACGACATGTGGCGCGAGATGTGGCTGAACCGGTTCGACGACGTCACGACCGTGATCATGGGCCGGAGGTCGTTCCTTGGTCACCGACGTGTTTGGACCGAGAAGGCGAGGAAACCGACCGACCCGAAGTTCCTGGTCGACTACTCCCGGTGGCTCGACGCCGTCGACAAGGTGTGCCTGTCGCACCGATTGAAATCACCGGGGTGGGAGAACTCCCGGATCTTGAAGGGCGACCTTTCGAAGATCGTGGCCAAGCTCAA
This sequence comes from Thermoplasmata archaeon, assembly GCA_022750195.1. Classification (GTDB taxonomy): domain Archaea; phylum Thermoplasmatota; class Thermoplasmata; order Lutacidiplasmatales; family UBA184; genus Lutacidiplasma. The sequence continues at coordinate 933,727 of JAKIWE010000001.1, forward strand.
GCGGGAGAAGGGCGGGAATATCATCGCGGAGGGGGGTCCGAGACTGGTCCTCGAGTTCCTCCGGCGGGGGCTCGCGGACGACTACTGGCTCGTCGTGCAGCCCGTGGTCTACGGGAAGGGTCCACAGTACTGGGGTCCGATGGAGGCCCAGGCGACCCTCAAACTGCTCACCTCCAAGACCATGGAAGACGGAGAGCTGCTCCTGCACTACGAGACCGTTCGGGGTTTCCGCGCGTAACGGAAGGCGGCCTCGTCGGACTCTCGGAGCTCGTCCAGGGGTATCACCCTCGGAGGACGACGCCCGTCGCTTCCTCGCCATACACGGTGCCGAACGCGTTTCCCGTTCGCGGAGGACGCCTACCTCGAAGGGCCGAAAGGGCGGGGCTCCTGCGTAGGAGCGCACTTCGCCCGACGGGCTAGTGGCCCTTGAATTTCGGCTTACGGCGCTCGAGGAAGGCGTTCATCCCTTCCTTCCGGTCCTCGGTCCAGAAGGTGTGGCCCGCCGATTCGGCCTCGAGGCGCAGGGCCGCATCGAGCGAGGCATCCATCCCTCGGTCGATCACGGCCTTCACGCTCGAGAGGCCGAACGGTGCGCGCTCGGCGATCTGCTCGGCGAGCGCCTGGACCTCGGCGCGGGCGGTCGCCTCCGGTACGAGCCGCGCGACGAACCCAAGCCGTGCCGCCTCGTCGGCATAGACCGCCGTCCCGGAGTACACCAACATCTTCGTCCGGGCCCGACCGATGAGCCGCGTGAGCCGGCTCGCGCCTCCGAACCCCGGATGGATGCCGACCGTGGTCTCGGGGAGCCCTAGCTGGGCGCCCTCGGCGGCGACGATGAAATCGCAGGCGAGAGCGAGCTCGAGTCCGCCCCCGAGCGCGTACCCCTCGACGAGCGCCAGTACGGGCCGGGGGAACTCCTCGATCCGCTTGCAGACCCTCTGGCCGTGGAATCCGAACTCTCGGCCTTCTTCGACGGTCTTCTTCGCCATCTCGGCGATGTCGGCGCCCGCGGCGAAGACCGGGGACGCACCGGCCAGCACCACCACGCGCACCGACGGTTCGTTCTCGAGGGCGCGGAACGCCTCGTCGAGCTGGTCCAGGACCTCGGTGTTGAGCGAGTTCAGCACCTCAGGGCGGTCGAGGAGCACCCAGGCGACCGGGCCCGGACGCTCGGTGCGAACGTACCGGAGCGGCCAGCGGGTCTCGCCCCGCTCGGCCCGCATCTTGAGCTCCCGGGAGACCGGGAAGGCGGGGCCCCACCGGCGCGCATGCGCTTCGACGAGTTCGAACGCCCGACGAAGCCCGGTCTGGTTGAGCAAGCCGAACGGACCTTTCGCCCAGCGAAGCCCGACCACGGCCGCCCGGTCGACGGCCTCGGGGCTCGCGACGCCCTCCTCCACGAGCCGGGCCGAGATCCCGATGACGAGACCGAGCAGACGGTCGCGGACGAGGTCCTTGAGCCCCGGTTCGACCCGCGAAGACTTCCAATCCCACGGGGTGCCGGCCCGGAACTGCGCCTCGAGCGCCTTCGAGGGGGCGTACGCCGGTCCGAACGATTTTTCGAGCGAGCCCATCGAGTGGAAGGCGATCGGGATCCCGGTGACGTTCATCAGCTCGAACGGACCGAGGGTCGTGCCGAACAGCTCCCGTCCGACCTCCTCGATCGTCGCCGGGGTGGCGGCCATCTCCTCCACGAGCCGCGTGGCTTCGTTCAGGTACGGGACGAAGAACCGGTTCACGGCAAAGCCGGCGCTGTCCTTCACCCGCACCGGGATCTTGCGGAGGCGGTAGCCGAACGCTTCGAGCGCCCCCATCGTCAGCGGGTCGGTCTGAGGGCCGGCGATGATCTCGAGCAGCCGGTTCACGGCGGCCGGGAAGAAGAAGTGCAGGCCGGCGAACCGGCCGGGATTAGGAACCGCCGAAGCGAGCGCCGCGACGCTCAGGGAGGAGGTGTTGGTGGCGACCACCGCGTCGGGGCGTAGGTGCGGTCCGACTTCGGTAAACAGCGCGCGCTTCACGGCCTCGTCCTCGAAGACCGCTTCGACGACGAGCGCGGCGCCGCCGACGGCGGCGGCGAGGTCGGTCGTGAAGACGATCCGGCCCAGGATCTCGGATTTGGCCGCCGGGGTGAGCTTCTTGCGTTGGATCGCGCCGTCGAGCGTCGCCTCGATGAGCGACCGGCCCCGGGCGATCGCGGCGTCGTCCACGTCCCGCACGCGCACGGAGAAGCCCGCCTGCGCGCACGCCTGCGCGATCCCGCTGCCCATGTTCCCCGCCCCGAGCACGGCGACCGGTTCCGGCGGTTGGAGCGTCGCGAGCGGCATCGTTGCGAAGGAGCTTCCCGCGGGAGGGCCCGCGGTCGGCGCCAGACGGTGGGCAGCTTTTAATGGTTGGGCCGGGGCGGCTCCGATTCCGCCATAACCTCGGTGAGGTCGCCGGGCGGGGGCGCTCTCCATCGACGTCGAACCGCTGCTCCGCGAGGAACGAGAGTTCGTCCACACCCTGGGCGGCTACTCGCTCAGCCTGCACGGCGGGGTGTTCGTCGTCCATGAGAAGATCCCGTTCCCCCGGTTCAATTTCGTCCAGGAGGTCGACGTCCAACGGGAGCGCTCGACCGGATTCTTCGAGGTCGCCCTCGACCACTATTTCCAACGGGCGATCCGACCGACCTTCCGAGTCGCCACCGACGCTTCGGTCCACGCGGGTGCCACGCTCGAACTGCTCGGCTTCCACCGGCGGCCCACCGAACTAGCCTTGCTCCACACGACCACCCGGGGCGGCCGCCCGACGGAGGAGCCCTCGATCGAGGTGCGCCCCGCTCGACCGGAGGAGCTCGAGTCCGTGGTCACCTCCTTTGCGAGCCCCCCGGAGCAGTTGGAGTTGCGACGGCACCTCGAAGTCGCGTGGGACCGGCCGGGTCGACAGGAGAAGCTCACGCCGCTCCTAGGGTTCCGCGACGGAAAGCCGGTCGTCACGGCGCTCCTTCATCGCTACCGCTCCACCACCGGGATCCACGGCGTCGCGACCCAACCGGGCGCTCGAGGGAGCGGGGTCGCCACGGCCCTCGTCCGCCGAGCCATGGCGGGGGACCTGACCCCGGAGGGTGGGTCGATCTGGCTGCTCTCCGAGCACGCGTCGCTCGAACGCCACTTGGCCCCTTTGGGATTCGGGAAGGTCGCGAGTTACACGGTCTTCGACCTGCCTCCGGACGCCGAGCTCAGCCTCCCGCCTCCCGGGCCACCGACCCCGGCCCGCTGGCGGCCACCCCGAGGTCGGACGAGATCCCCCTAACGGAAGTCCGGCGGCCTACGGTTCAAGAGCCGGGAAGGAGTCGGCCCAAGGATGATCGCGCTCGCCGATGTGGCCGTCGTCGTCTCGGACGCCAAGGCCTCCGCTGCCTGGTGGCAGAAGAACCTGGGCTTCTCCGAGTTCATCGTGGGGGGCACCGGGCACGCGATCCTCGTGGCCCCGCCCGGCGACCGGTTCGTCCTCCACCTCTGCGAGGGGTTCGCGCCCGCGGAAACCGGGAACACCGGCATCGCCTTCCTCACGGACGAGATCGACCGACTGATCGCTCGGATGGTCCGGGGCGGCGTGACGTTCCCGGAGCCGGTGAAGGCCGAGAGCTGGGGGAAGATCGCGAAGTTCGCCGACCCCGACGGGAACATCTTCTGGCTCATCGAGGCCCCCACAGCGATGGTCCGGGAAACCCTCCGGTCCCGCGCCCCGGTGCCGAAGCGAGCCGCCCCCAAACGTCGAGCACGACCCCGGAAGCGCTAGCCCATCGCCCGGCGGAGCCCGGCGAGGAACGACCGACTAGCCGACGGCCCCGCGTCGCAGGCCGTCGAGCTTGAGGCGCTGCTCGAGGGCCGCGATCGTCCGCGTGGTGGTCACCACGGTGTCGGCGTTCAGCGAGATCGAGTCGATCCCTTGGCGCACGAGGAACTCCGCGAACTCCGGATAGACGCTGGGACCCTGTCCGCAGATCCCGACCGTCTTCCCGGCGGCGTGGGCTCCCTCGATCAGCAGCTCGATGGCTCGCTGCACGGCCGGGTCCCGCTCGTCGAAGTAGCCCATCCGCCCGAGCGTCTCCGAGTCGCGGTCCGCGCCGAGGACGAGCTGCGTGAGGTCGTTCGACCCGATCGAGAAACCGTCGCAGTGCTGGGAGAACTCGCGGGCGAGGAGCACGGTCGACGGCACCTCGGCCATCAGGTACAGCTTGAGGTCGCGCGATCGCTTCAGCCCCGCCTCCTTGAGCATCTCCGCGATCTGTTCGAGCTCCCAGGTGTTCCGGACGAACGGGAGCATCACCTGGGCGTTCTTCAGGCCCTTCTCGGTCCGGACCTTGTGGATCGCCTCGAGCTCGAGCAGGAACGCGGGCCGGTAGATGGGGGAGATGTAGCGGGAGCAGCCCCGCCAGCCGATCATCGGGTTCTCCTCCTTCGGCTCGAACTCTTCGCCCCCCGGCATCCCGCGGTACTCGTTCGTCTTGAAGTCGGACGTACGGACGATCACCGGGCGGGGGTAGAACGCCTCGCAGACCTTGCCGATGCCATCGGCGAGCCGCTCGACGAGCTGCGCCTGCTTGCCCTGCTTGATCAGGACGAGCGGGTGCTCTCGGATGTGGGCCGTGAAAATGAACTCGATCCGAAGGAGCCCGACCCCCTGGACCGGGAGGCGGGCGTACTCCGCGGCCTTCTCCGGCACGGCGACGTTCACGAAGATCTTCGTCGCCGTCACAGGGACGCCGTGGTCGCTGCCGCCCCCGCCGTGCGCGGCGGCCTCGGGGGCCGGCGCGGCGGTCTTTTCGGCACGGCGCCCGGCATAGACCAGACCGGTCTTGCCGTCGAGGGTGATCTCGGCGCCGTCGGCGATGGTCTTCGTCGCGGTGCGGGTCCCGACGATGCAGGGGACGCCGAGCTCTCGCGAGACGATCGCGGCGTGGCAGGTCATCCCGCCTTCGTCCGTGACGATCCCGGCGGACTTCGTCATCGCCGGAACCATGTCCGGCGTGGTCATCGAGGTGACCAGGATCTCGCCTTCCTTCAGTCGGTCCATCTCCGCAGCCTTCAGCGTCAGCCGAGCGCGGCCCGATGCGATGCCCGGACTGGCCCCGAGGCCGCGCACGATCGCCTCACCCATGCCCTCACTCTCCGACCCCTTCGAGGGGGTCGGCGCAACGCGGCTCTCCTTCGGTCCGTGAGACACGGGTGGGGCCATGTGCGGCGCAGGAGCGGGGGTTCCCATGGCCTTGGCGGAGATCGTGGTGATCGGGCGGGCCTGGACGATGTAGAGGCCCGAACCGTCCTCGCACCACTCGATATCCATGGGCCGGCGGTAGTGGGACTCGATCACTCGGGCCAAGGAGGCCAGCTGCTCGATCCGTTCGTCGGAGAGCTTCTGGATCGACCGGTGCTCGGCGTCCAGGTCCTCCCGTCGGTTCCCCCCGCCCTCGGCCCGGACCACACGGAAGTTCTGCTCGGAGATCTGCTTATGGACGATCCGCTGGGTCATCCCGTCGACCACGTAGTGGTCCGGGGTCACCTCCCCCCCGACGATCGCCTCGCCGAGACCGAAGCCGGCCTCGATGATCATGTGGTTCTCGCCGGTGTTCGGGTCCCGGGTGAACAGGATCCCGCTCACCTCGCTCTCGACCATCTTCTGGACGAGGACGGCGAGTCGGACCTGGAGGTGGTCGAATCCCTTGCGCGCCCGGTAGACGAGAACGCGGCCGGTGAACAGCGAGCCCCAGCACTTCCGGATCGCGGCCAGGACCTCGTCCGTCCCGGTGACGTTCAGGTAGGTCTCCTGCAACCCTGCGAACGACGCCCCCTCGAGGTCCTCGGCGGTCGCCGAGGAGCGAACGGCGCTGAACCGGACCTCGTGGCTCTCGACGTAGTGCCGGTACGCCTGCTCGAGCGCCGCCCGCATCTCTTCCGGGAACTCCGTCGCCTCGAAGATCGACCGGATCCGCTTGGCGACGGCATCGACGCTGTCCGGTCGGTCGAGGTCCAGCGTCGCGATCGCTGCCGGGATCTCGGCCGCTAGGGGTGTCTGATCGACGAACGCCTGGTAGCACTCCGTCGTGACGACGAACCCGGGAGGGATCGGCAGCCCCTGACGGACGAGCTCCCCGAGCTTGCCGGCCTTTCCGCCGACGAGCGGGAGGTCGGAGTCGGAGACGTCCGCGAGATCGACGATGAACGGCACGAGAGCACCTACGCGTCGCCCCGGTGGAACCGGAACGCGACGAGGTCGGCGCGCGGCGAGTAGGGGTGCACGACGTGGCGGTCGACGCACTTCCAGGCCCCGGGGTCGGGCAGCCCTGCCGCCAGGCGCTCCTGGGCCCCGGTCACGTCGGTCCGGTCGGCGACGATGTAGTAATACAGCACTCCGCCGGCGGCCACCGTCGCGCCGACCGAGGCGGCATACTTAATCCCTTCGAGAGGAAGGTTCACGATGACGCGCTGAACGCGGCCCGCCGAGGGGAGAAACGATTCTAGGCGGTCGACGATCGCGGTCACCGGCGGTCGTCGCGGTAGCCTCGCCAGGCTCGTCCCGAGCAGTTCGATAGCCTGGGGGTTGGCGTCGACCGCGACGATCGACGCCGCACGGCCAGCCGCCGCGATCGTGAGCGTGAAGGGTCCGACGCCGCAGCAGAGGTCGTACACCGCCTCGCCGGCTCCGACCTCCGCCGCGACGAGCGCATGTTCACGCGCCAGCCGCGGGGAGAAGTAGGCGCGCTCGAGGTCGACCCGGATCGCCAGCCCGTTCTCACGATACCACGTGCGGAAGTCCCCCTCCCCGGCGATCCGCTCGATCGTGTGGGTCCGTTCCGGACCGTGGACCCCTTTGTCCCATCCCACGACCCGTGCTCCGGGGACGAACCTTAGCAAGGCCTCGCCGATGGCGAGCGCGCGGTCGGACATCGTCTCCGGCAGGCGGATCAGCACGATGTCCCCGACGACGTCGAACGACCGCGGTAGGGTCGCCCGTTCGGCGGGAGTCAGGTCGACGTGGTCTCGGTACGACGTGAGGGGCGGCGCGTCGGTCGGCTCGAACTCGGCCTCGACGATCCGCCCAATCTCGGGTTGCGCCGAGGGCGGGCCTGTCAGGGGGAACCAGACCTCGCCGTCACGGCGGGCGACGCGCAGGTCCGGGCGTAGGAGCCGAAGTTCCTTCAGCTGACGGCGCAGCACCTCCGCGTGCGCAGTGTCGACGACGGCCGCCCAGCTTCTCATGGAGTGGGAGAGGAGCCGCTCGCGAGCAGACGTGCGAGCAGCAGCCGGGCCGGCTGGACCCCCAGCGAGCCTTCGGCACAGACCCGCTCGGAGAACTTCCCGTCCCCTCGGCCCGTCCGAGCCGTCGGCTCCGGGCCAAAGCCAGCCATCACGAGCGGCACGGGATCGTCGGAGTGGGCGCGGAGTATGCAGGGCGTCGCATGGTCGGCCGTCACCGCGATCCGGGTGCTCGCCCAATCGATCCCGTCAAGGAACGGCCCGAAGAACGACCGGTCGAGCGCCTCGATGATCTCCTTCTTCGCGACCGCCTTCCCGTCGTGCCCCGGCTCGTCCGGCCCCTTGAGGTGGACGTACACGAACGGTTGGCGGGCCAGCGCCTCGCGCGTGACCCGCGCGCGCTCCCGCAGCGCGGCGTCGCGGTCAGCTCCCATAGGCCCGACGTACAGATCGTCGAGGCCGAGCAGGCGCGCGATGCCGCGCTCGACCGGCATCTCCGTCACCGCGGCCCCTGACATGCCGTACTTTTCTAGGAACGGCTCAGGAGGGGGTGCAGGAAGTGTCCCAGCATTCCTGAGAAGGATACCGTTGGCTAGGGGGCGGCCCTCCTGAGCACGGCGCTGGTTGACGGGGTGGGCGGCCAACGGGCTTCGCGCCCGTTCCAGGAAGCGGTTCACGGCGTCGGCGGTGCGCACGGAGGCGAGTCGGTCATCGAGCGGCGCGACGAGGAGCACCCTAGGGTTCGTGGGGGTTCGGGCCCTTCCCAAGCCGCCGACCCGCTCGTAGAACGGGTCCGCGTTGGAGACCTCCGGCGACAGTCCTCCGCCGTGGATCGGGTGTAGCCAGAGGACGCCTCGGTGCCCGACGGTGGCGCGGAGCTCGGCGCGGATCCCTTCCGGGGCGAGGAGATTCGCCTCCGTGAGGGTGCGGGCGAGCGCGGTCGATTCCGACGTGGAAAGTCCCCGGCCGACGCGGGAGTCGGCGATCGTCCCGTCGGGGGCGAGGGTGGCGAAGTTCATCCGCAGGGCCACGTCGCCAGGCTCCAGCGGGACTTCGACGCCGAGCGCTTCGAGAACTCCACGCCCCGGGGAGTCCTTCTCCGGGTCGTAGCCCAGGAGCGCGAGGACCCCGGCGTCGGATTCCGGGGCGGTCCCGGGGCCGATGAGCATCACCAGTCCGCGTCGCCCGTCGGCGAGCAGGCGGTCGAGATTCGGGGTCTTCGCCGCCTCGACCGGCGAGAGGCCGCTCGTCTCCGGATGGGGTCGGTCGCCGAGCCCATCGAGGATGATGAGCGCTCGATGCAGGCTCTCGGTGCGCGCGCCTGTCATATCGTTATATGGAGTGGGCCAGTTGGCCGCGGCGCGTGCAGCCGCCGAGCGCGATAAAGACGTTCGCGACGCGTCCGATCGGGCGCGTCGCGCTCATCGCGCTGGCGATCGGCACCCTCGTCGGGGCCCTGCTCGAGCTCGGTCCGTTCATCGCGATCCCTACGTTCCTGCTCTTCGGTCTCGCCCTGCCGATCTACATGGGCGAGAAGCGCCCTCGGCGTCTCGCCGTCTGGGGACTCGTGGGCCTCCTGATCGCTTCGCCGCTGGCGGGCTTGGGCGAAGCCGCGATGCTGCGGACGCCCCCCGGCGCCGTGAACTCCCCGACCGTCTTTCCGGACAGCGGCAACAGCAGCGCGGTCCTCCAGGGGGCCAAGGTCGCCCCGTACCTGGGGGGCGGCGGGTCGACGTTCGTCTTCACCGTCCACCTCGTCCCGGGCAACCTCCCCTACCCTCAGACCCAGGTCGCCTGGGTCGAACTCTGGGTGAGCACGTGTCCGGGGGCGACCAGCTCCTCCTCGAACTACTGCGCGTCCGGCTATCCGTTCTACGGGCCGTTCAACGATACGTTTGGGACCGCCGGCACCCGGAACAGCACGATGGTCCAGTTCAACGTCACGCTCCACGGCGACAACATCTGGTGGTGGCAGATGGCCGCCGCCACCCGCAATACGACCGGCGGCAACATCACTTGGATCTTCCTCGACCCACAGACAGGCTACCCCGGCGTGGAGGGTCCGATCACCGGCGACTTCCTGAGCACGGTGGGGATCGTCCTGCCGTCCGTCTACCAGTACGTTCTGATCTACGACGGCGTTCCGTTCTACATCGCCCTGCTGGTCTACGCGCTGTTCAAGTCCCGAGAGGCACGGCGCAAGGCTGCCCGGGCCCCGCCCCCGGAGCCTCGGGACGACGGGACGACCCCCGCTCCTGCGAGCGTACCCACCGCCGGTGGGACTCCCGCCCCCCCGCCGAAGCCGGAGCTAAGCTGCCCGAACTGCAAGGCGGTCGTCTATCCCAACGAAGCGAACTGCTGGAAGTGCGGCGCCCCGCTGTCCAAGAGCGCCCCGTCCTCGGCCCCACTGGCCTCCGCCCCGAAGTAGGGCGGGGTCGTCCGCGTTACGTGAACTTCGACGGCTGGTTGAGCAGCGAGATCGGCATCTGGTCGTCGAGCAGATTGAACTGCGAACCGGGGACCGTCAGCACGACGCTCAGGGTGTAGCTCCCCGCCCCTGGCGCCTGCCAGAAGAGGGAGACGTACGACCAGTTCCCCGCGAAGGAGAGCGTCACGGAGGCCGTGACCGCGATCCCCTGGTAGACGGCGACGCTGCCGTTCACGTAGAGCGTGGCGGTGACCGTCGCCCCGGTCGCCCCGTTCTCACGGAGCGCCGCGTAGATCGTCGTGAGCGAGGACGGGTGCTGGCCGAGGAGGACCGCCCCCGAAATGCCGAAATCGTAGAGAGCGCGGCCGGCCGAGCCGCTCGTCGCGATCCCGCCCGCAAAGCCCACCAAGTTGTACACGACGGCGGCTCCCGCGGCCCCGGTGCCCCACGAGTTGGCGGAAGGGGTCAAAGGCGTGGTCAGCAGGGAGGGGTCCGTGCCCAGGGCGACGAAGTTGTGTCCACCGGTGACGAACCAAGAGCCGATGGCGTGGTTGCTTCCGTCCTTGAGCCACGCCGGGTTGGTGGTCCCGGCCTTGAAGTAGGAGATCGGGGTGAACGCCGCCGATCCGGCGAGCGTTTGGTTCAGTTTCAGGGTCGCCGGCACGCCGTCGGCCCTCAACCGGTTGGGCACGGAGGCGGTGTAGGTCAGGGTCGTCGTCGCCGCGGTCACCGTCGCGGTGACCGTTGCAGCGGAGGTGATGCCGAAGTTCGTAAGGAACGTGGCGCCGTAGCTCGCCGAGGTCGTGGCCGCGAACAGCGCGGCGCCGGTGACGATGAAGTTGGTACCCTGCAGCTTCGCCTGCTCAGCGGTGCTCGGGCTGTTCTTGCAGCCGCCGGCGTTCGCGCTGCCAAAGTCGACGATGACGAGGCCGTAGGCGTCCAGGGCCGCCTGGCTCGGGAGCGCGGCGGTGCACGCAACGAACATCGAGGTGAACGGCACCCCGTCGGCCACGAGCTCGTTCGCGAAGTAGGCGCTCTCGTTGCTCGCGTTCCGCTGCCCGCTGATCTGGTCGTGGGCGATGAACAGGATCTTCGGCCAGACGGTGAGGTTGAGGGAGGCAGCGCCGCTGCCCCCGCCGGAGATCGTCACGTCGACGACGAGCTGGATCGCGCCGACGGTCGTCGGGGTCCAGGTGATCGAGAAGGTGCTGGTCTGGCCCCCGCCGATCGTTCCCGACGCCGAGCCGACGTTGGTGCCCGCCGCGAGGAACGCCAGCGTGACGGGAAGCGAACTCCCACCGTTGTTCGTGACCAGCGAAGTGACCGTGGTCCCGGAGCCCTTGATCGGCGCGCTAGGGTTGGCAAGGAGGCTGACGGTGATGATCGAGGACGAGGTCGGGCTGACGACGGTGACCGGTATCGCTACCGAGCCGATCTGGCCGACCTGGTCGGTGGCGTTGACGAAGGCGAAGAACGTCCCCGCCTGGCTGGTCGTGCCGGCGCTGATGTTGTAGACCCACATCCCGATGGAACCGAGGTAGCTCATCAACTGCGGGCCGGAGACGGAGACGCCGGGGATCTGGGACAGGTTGACGTACACCGAGTAGTTGCGGAGGTCATCGTCGACGATCTGGGCCTGGATCTGGACCGCTCCGCCGATCGTGGGCGTGGCGGGGGAGGTCCCGGTCGTGAGGAAGGTCGGCGGGATGTTCGGATTCGAGCCCGGTAAGGTGGTCCGGAACAGGAGCTCGGTCGTGGAGACGATCGACACGGAGAGGTTGTCCGGCGCCGTCAGGCCAAAGCTGGCCATGTTCAGGTACCAGGTCTGACCCAGCCCCCAGGTCGTCGAGCCGTTGAGCCCGTTGGCGAGGGTGAACGGATTCGGCACGAAGGTAGGGTGCGCGGCGGACTGCAGGTAGAACAAGATCGAACCGGTGAGCGTCGGGCCGGCCAGGTGGAGGATCGTGATGCCGTTGATATGCAACCCTCCGGCGCCGCCGTACAGGAGCTGGGCCGCGAACTGGTTCGCGGGTTGGGGGGGCGGACGTGGGAAGGTATTGACGAAGAAGAAGATCGACGCGAAGAGCGTGACCGTCAGCGCGAGGAGGAGGATCGTCGCGACGACATCGGAAACTCCTCGCGGGTTCGGCGCCCGCCAGGGGCGACGCCGCGTAAACCGTCGGTGCACGAGGACGCTCCGTACCGCTTCCCCACCGGCGAACAGTGGGGGAACAGTGTACGATGCTTGCGCCCCGTATTTAGAGGTTGGTAGACGTGGCGCCGCCGGCGCCGCAACGGAGTATCGACGAACGGTTCAATGCGCATTCACACGTCCGGATACACCGGTCGATTTTGGAGCGAAAAAACGGGTCGGTTATACGGACGAATCAGCGACGAACGACGGCTCCGACGGCCCTCCGGATTTGTTCGACACGTCAGCGGAGCGCGCGTCGAGCGCGCCGGATATTTTTCGGGGCGGGGACGACCATCAGTTTAAGTAGAACGAGTCGGGATGGCCTGCCCAAGCCGTGTTCGACAAAGCCCCCCGACGCGCGACCACGCCGGCCGACGAGGCCGGACGGTCCCGGGTCGGTCCCGAAGACGAGCGGATCGCCCTCCGGTGCAACCGGCGCGAGCTGCAGCTCTTGGACTCGTTCGTAGCGAGTGGAGAGTTCCGCAGCCGCTCCGAGCTCATGAGGGCGGCGCTGCTCGAGTTCCTCCGGGCCCGCTCCCTGGGCGCCGCTCCGGTGAGCCCCGCAGCGAGCGGGGAGCGACTCGTGGAGGTAGCGGTGCACCTCCGGCCGGACGAGGCGGAGACCTATCGGGCCTACGGCCGGATGATCGCCAACGGGACCGAGCTCGCCGACGTCGTGGCCCAACTGGCCCGGCGCGGCGAGATCGAGCTCAAGGTTGGCGAGCTCGTGGAGCGCGCCCGACGCTCGGTCCGCGGTGCGGCCGAGACCGAGGCGGAGCTCCGCGCCCTGCAAGAGAGCGGGGAAGAGCTGAGCCGGAAAGGGGTCGTGGGGCGCTAGCAAGGGTCAGACTGTCGATCGGGCGGGGGTGGGGGCGACGTACGAAACCGAGGCCAAAGGGAACGGATGGGGCCGAACGAGGGACGCGTACGACGGGACTGAGGTCGGTGGGGTCGAGACCCTGCGGCTCGGCCACGACGTCCGCTTCGTGCTCGCCGCCGTCGGCGGTGGCGCCGTCCGCGTAGGAAGGATCGTCGCGAGCCACCACCTCCGCCATCTGGAGACCATCGCCATCAACTGCGACGAGCGGGTCCAGAGCCACGATGTCTACGACCGCCGGGTCTGCCTCGGCTGGGACGGCTCCGCAGAGGACACGGGCGGATCGCCGCTCGTGGCCGCGCAGCACGCTCGCGCGGCCGAGCCCGCGCTCGAGCGCTTGTTCGACGGCGCGACCTTCGTCACGGTCATCGCGAGCCTGGGCGGCGGCGCCGGCACCGGCGCGCTGCCGTTCGTCCTCGAGGCCGCGGCGCGGCACAGCGAGTTCCTGACCGCGTTCGTGGTCAAGCCGTTCACCGCCGAAGGGGACCGCCGGTCGACCGCCGACCGGGCGATCGCCCGTCTCCATTTCGTCGACCCGTTCGTCGAGAAGCAGCAACGGCGCGCGGCGACGCTCAAGGTCCTCGACAACGAGACGTTCGCCCGGGGGCACCCGCGCGCCGCCTTCGGCGAGCTCAACGCGACCTACGCGGAGATCATCCGCACCCAGATCGAGCAGGACTATCTGCTACCGGTCGAGGCGGCGCTGGAAGCCCGCCGGCTCGCCCAGGCCGTGGACACGGGGTTCGGGCCCCGGAACGGTGGAGGGCTCGTGCCCCCTCTGCCGGGGATGAGCCCGCTCGCGGGGGCGCACCGACCTAGCGCTCCTCCGCTGGCGGCCGCGCCGGCGTTCATGGCCGACTTCGCCTCCGACGCGGAAGTCACCTTCGAGGTCGTTCCGGACCGGGCCCGTCCGTCCCTCTAGGAGCGCTCCGCCGTTCTCGCCCGCCCAGAGCTTATGAGCTGACCCGCGTCCGGGCCGGCGATGGACGGCCGTATCGCCACCGCCCTGCTCACCATCGTCCTTCCGGCGGTGCTCCTGGGGGTCGTCGTCCTCCGGTTCTCCCTCAATCCCCTCGCGATCCTGGCGTTGATCGCCACGATGATCGCCGGCAGCCTGTACTTGCTCAGCTACTCGGACTCCTTCTAGGGCCCCCGGGGGAAGCAGCCCCGGCCTACTGGTAGATGGTCATCTCGCCGGACGCCGTCGCCTCGGGAGCTGGCTTGGACCTGGGCTTCATCGCTGCGCGGAGCGCCCTCTCGATCATCTCCGCCTGGGAGCGGAGCGGTCCCGTGTCCAGCTTCAGGACCGGCAGCAGTCGGTCGAGGGTCTCGATGAGGGCGGCCCCGGCCCTGTGGTCCGGATACCCTTCGGTCGTCCGTGCGCTGACGAGCAGCGTCGCGGTCGGCACCTGGGCGCGGATCCCAGCGATGAGCAGCGCACCGGAGACCCCGCCGATCACGCCGTCGGCCAACGTGCGCGCGCCCGCCTTCTGAAGTCGCCCTACGAGGCCGTCCTCCGGACGGGAAGTAATGGCCCACATGCTCTCGTCCGCGCTGTCCTCGGGCTCGGGGGTCGGGTGGGGAACGACCCCTTCGAGGCTCAGGACCATCGAGGCGTGACGGGTCGCCGCTCCGGCGAGCAGCGTTTCCGCGATCGGGGTCGCCTGGTCGGGGGGGACCGGGAACTCTGAGACCACGAGGGCGAACTCCGATCGGCCGTACACCCGGATCGGCGGTTGCACCTGGCCACCCTGGATCACCGCCAGCGGGGGCAGGTCGGGGGACTCAAAGGTACCAATGCGCGGGAGCTTCAGCGACTGAACAATGAAATGCGCGGCGACGGTCGCTGCCAGCCCTGCGCTGGGGAAGCTGACGAGAACCACCGCTTCGTCGGCCAGGCCCTGGACCCCGGGTTCGTCGCGCCACGTATAACCCATAACCGAACCGTCTTCGACTACCGGCGGCGGTACATAGCGCCGCCTCCGCCCGAGGACGAACGAAGCGGCAAATACTCCTCGCCCCTCGGCGCACCGTGGGCCTTCCGCTCCGCGACCTAGTGAGCCCCAAGGAGCTCGACTGGCCGGCGCTCGCGGGACGGACCCTCGCCGTCGACGCCTACAACGCCATCTACCAGTTCCTCGCCACGATCCGCCAGCGGGACGGGCAACTGTTCACCGACGCGCAGGGACGCGTGACGAGCCATCTAATGGGCCTGTTCTACCGGACCACCTCCCTGCTGGGCGACGGGGTGTTGCCGGTCTGGGTGTTCGACGGCCGTCCGCCCGACCTGAAGGCCGGGACCATCCGGGGACGGATCCTCGCCAAGGAGCGGGCCGAGTCGGAGTGGAAGGAGGCCTTGGCCGAGGGGGACCTCGACCGGGCGCGTCGCAAGGCCGCGCAGACCTCCCGACTCACCGGCCCAATGGTCGAGGAGGCGAAGGCGTTGTTGGCCGCTCTCGGTGTCCCGACCGTCCAGGCCCCCTCGGAGGGCGAAGCGCAAGCGGCCCGGATGGCGCGCTCCGGCTCGGTCTGGGGGACCGCCTCGGAGGATTACGACTGCCTTCTGTTCGGCGCCCCACGACTCGTCCGGGGTCTGGCGGCCCGAGGGAGCCGGAACGCCTCGACGGGGGCTCAGCTGATCGACCGGACGGAGCTCCTCGCCACGCTCGGGATCAACGACGAGGAGCTGATCCTCGTCGGGCTGCTCATCGGCACGGACTACAACGAAGGGGTCGCAGGGTACGGCCCGAAGAAGGCGCTCAAGCTCGTCCAGCAACATCTCGGATGGGAGGCGACGTTGAAGCACGTGGGCCTCGAACCGAGTTCCGTCACCGAGGTGGCCGAGCTGTTCCGGAACCCGGCGACGACCGAGGTCCCGACGCCCAGCTTCGGGCCCGTGAACGAGGAGGAGGTCGTCCGGCTCCTCGTGGACGCGCACGGATTCTCGGGCGACCGGGTACGCGGAGCGGTGCGCCGGGCCCGGCAACGTCCGCCGCCGGCCTCCTCGCCGGGGGCCACGAAGGGGCGTCAAGCACTCCTCGACTCGTTCGGGGGCCAGGAAGCATGAGCCTGTTCGAGTGCGTCCCGAACTTCTCCGAGGGGCGGGAAACCTCGACGATCGACGCGCTCGCGGCTGCCGCGCGCTCGGTCACCGGTGTGACGGTCCTGGACGTCGAGCGGAACGCCGACCACAACCGATGCGTGATCAGTCTCGTGGGCGACGCGGGACCGCTCGAGGAGGCGATCGTCGGGATGACCCGCGTCGCGCTCGAGAAGATCGACCTGAACCACCACCGAGGCGAGCATCCCAGGATGGGAGCGGTCGACGTGATCCCGTTCGTACCTCTGGGCGACACGCCGATGGCCGAGGCGGTGGCGCTCGCCCGCCGGGTCGCCGACCGCCTGTGGGGAGCCTTCCGGCTGCCGGTCTACCTGTACGGAACCGCGTCGACCCGCCCGGAGCACGAGGACCTCGCCGTGATCCGAAAGGGAGAGTTCGAAGGGATCCGCGCTACCATCGCCACGGAGCCGGCCCGTGCACCGGACGTCGGTGAACGCGCGGTCCATCCGACGGGGGGGATCGTCGCCGTCGGGGCGCGTCCCGTCCTGATCGCGTACAATGCCTATCTGACGACGCCCGACGTGCAGGTGGCGAAGCAGATCGCCAAAGCGGTCCGCGCGCGCGATGGGGGGCTGCCGACGGTCAAGGCGCTCGGGTTCGAGATCAAGGAACGGAACCGGGCCCAGGTGTCGATGAACCTCACCGACTACCACGTTACCCCGATCCACCGGGCCCTCGAGGCGGTCCGGAAGGAGGCGGCCCAGCGCGGCGTCGGCGTCGAGGAGTCCGAGATCGTCGGGCTGGTGCCGGACGACGCGCTGCTCGATGCGGCGGAGTTCTATCTTCAACTTCTCCACTTCGACCGCGGTACGGTCCTCGAACGCAAACTTCGGGCGGCCGCCGACTCGGGGTCCACGCTCCGTGACCTCCCGTTCGCGCGTCTGACCGATCGACTCGCCGCCCGCACCCCCACGCCCGGGGGCGGAAGTGCAGCGGCCTCGGCCGGCGCCCTCGCCACGGGCCTCGGGGAGATGGTGGTCGCCTACAGCCATTCGGCGAAGTCGCCCGACCCCACGCTCACCGCCCTGAGTCACGAGCTCCAGGAAGATCGACGGGCGTTCCTTCTCGGGGTCGACGCGGACGCGCAGGCGTACGAGGCGGTGCGGGTCGCCCGCAAACAGCGACGGGAGGCACCGGAAAGCGCCGAAGCGAAGTCCGCCTGGGTGCAAGCGGTCCGCCTCGCCGCGGAGGTGCCTCTCGGGGTGGCCCGTCGGGCCCGCTCGGTCGCCGACCGGCTTCGTGGCGCCCAACCGTCGTTCAACCGGAACGTGACGAGCGACTTCGTCACGGCCGTCGCGCTCCTGGACGCCTCACGCGTCGGGGCGCTCGCCAACGTCCGCGTGAACCTCGACGAGCTAAAGGCCGAGGGAGTCCCGGTCGCCGAGCTCGAGCAAGAAGCCGCCCGCCTCGCGATGGGCCGGTAGCTCCGAAGGGCCGGACGATGCCGACTCCTGGCGCCCGGCCCGAGGTGCATGTCAACTGCGCCGTCTCGGTGGACGGCCGTCTGGCGTACGCAGGCGGGCGGCGAGCCCGGCTCTCCGGCCCGGAAGACCTTCGACGGGTCCACGAACTCCGAGCGGCCTCCGACGGCATCTTGGTCGGGGTCGGCACCGTGGTCCTCGACGATCCCTCCCTACGGGTGCATTGGGACCTCCTCCAGAGGACTCCGGCGAGGTCCCCCACTCGGATCGTCCTCGACTCCAACGGCCGAACACCCCCGCAGGCGCGTGTCCTCGACGGGAGCCAAGCCACGATCGTGGCGACCGCCGAGGAGTGTCGCCGGGAGTTCCCTTCCTCCGTCACCGTCCTCCGCGCGGGCGCTCGTCGCGTCGACCTCCCGAGGCTCCTGGCGGCTCTCGTCGACCTTGGGATCCACAAGTTGATGGTGGAAGGCGGATCGCAAGTGATCGGTAGCTTTCTGCTCGGCGGCTGCGTCGACCGACTCACGGTGTACGTCGCCCCGGTGGTGATCGGTGACCCGACGGCGCCGATCCTGGCCACGTTCCCCATGGGTCGAAGCGACCCTGCCCCCGTTGTACCCCTGCGCCGCCTCGAGAGCCGACCCCTCGACGACGGGACGCTCTTGACCTACGTACCGTCGGGCCCCTCGACGTAGATCGGGACGAGACGACCCGGGCCACCGTTAAATGGCGGAACGACTCCGAGGTCGCCGCCGTGAAACTCGTCCACTTCCTACTCGGCGACCAGTTCCATTTCGGCATGGTCACGGACTCGGGAGAGTACATCGACCTCGACACCGCCTGCCGCGACTACTTCGGCGTGAACCCGGTGAAGGGGGCGGACCCCAGCCGGTTCCGCGACATGCGGGCGTTCTTCACCGGGGGCACCGACTCGGTCGCGCTCACGCGCAAGATCCTAGAGTACATCGACCGGCGTCGCAAGGCCGGTTGGACCCCGCGCGCCGCGACCGGGGCGCGGTACCTCTTCAAGCCCGAAGAGGGGATCCGGCTGCTCGCGCCGGTCCTCAACGGCGCGAAGATCTACTGCCTCGCCTCGAACTCGAAGAGCCACCTCGCCGAGCAGCAGAAGCCCACCCCGACGCGGCCGACCTTCTTCACCCGATACTTCAACAGCCTGGTGGGCCCGAGCGAGCCCCTCATCCTCCACCGCGCGGGAACGTTCCCGGACGTGGAGCTCGAACTCGCCGCGGTGATCGGCAAGTCCGGCAAGCACATCACGAAGGGTCAGGCGATGGAGCACGTCGCCGGCTACACCGTCGCCTTCGACATGGGCTACCGGGACCTTCAGTATCCCGGCGACGGGTCGACGGACTGGGTGATGGGCAAGGGGTTCGACGCCGCGATGGCCGTGGGACCGTGGGTCGTTCCGAAGGAGGAGGTCGGCGAACCGTACCCTCTGAAAATGGAGCTCAAGGTCGGGGGTCAGGTGCGACAGGCCGGCGACACCAACGACTACGTCTTCCGGCTGCCCGACATCCTCGCGCATCTCTCCCAGGGGATCACGCTGGAGCCTGGGGACGTGATCTCGCTCGGGAGCCTCGGCGGCACGCCGGGCTTTGAGTTCGGCAAGGAGAGCCGGAAACTGAAGCCCGGCGACACGATCGAAGGAACGATCGACCGGATCGGCCGGCTCGCGGTCCCGGTCAAGGCGGAAGCCGCGCTTCCCCCCGCAGGACCAGGAACACCGCCCCCGCCGTAGGCAAGGAACGCCGGGCCCCCGCCGCCCCTTGAAGTCGTCCGTTCCCGAACGGGTGGTCGACCGACTCGAGGAGTTCCACCTCCGTCTCGTGGCCGTTCTCGGCGAACCGTGCCGTCGCGTCGCGGAGCGGTTCGAACCGAGGCAGCTCCGCCGGAGCCACCGACATCACCCGGAGGCCCGAGCCCCCGTGGAGGGAGCCGGGGAGCCGGATGAGACGGTGAACGTCGGTGGTGACCGGGGCGTCGGTCTCCCCTTGCGCCTCGAGGGCGCCGCACGTCCATAGAGCGTCGATCAGGCCCTCCTGCGGGCGGGCCTTGAACACCGCGAAGCTCTGCATGGAACGGATCTGTTCGGCGCGTCCACGATCGAGGAGCGAGCGGGCGCAGGTCGCCGCGACCTCAGCGGAGAGCCCGGCGGCCGTGAGCTCCCGCTCGACCACCGGCTTGCCTTCCCTTTCCCATCGGGCGAGCAGCTCGAGCAGGCCCCGGGAGCGCCGCCCCTTCCACCCGGGCTCGTTCACTCCCGGGAACGCCCGCCAACCTGCGGCCGCCTCTCCGGCAGACGCGCTTCGGCTCGCGGAACGCCCGGCTCCAGCCGTAGGGTCGAATCCGGCCCCCGTGACGTACTCGACGAGCTCTCTCCGCTCGGCGCTCGTCAGGGAGAGAAACCGCTCGTCCCGAAGGTGGACGTGGTACCCGCGCCCGCCGGAGAAGACGACCTGAACCTCCGAGGGGTCGACGCCGAAGTCGCCGAAGACGAAATCGTCGAGCAGTCGCTGCAACTGCTCCTTGACGCGGACGAGCTGTTCGGCGTAGCTTCGACCTCCGGCGCCGCGCAGGTGATCGGCGTCGAGGTCGAAGATCACGTCCGCGCCGAGCCACTCCTTCGCCTCCATCGAGGGACGGTCGGGGCTCTGGTAGTAGGCGGCCGAGTAGTAGAGGTGACGCGGAGGGTCGTGGTCCAGGAATCGGCGGAGCTCGTCGGCGGAACGGAACGCCTCGTGCCGCCGCATCAACGGCTCGGTCGTGAAGGGGAACGATGCGAACTCCCGCCGTTCGAACCGCACCGGCGGGACTACGGGCGTCGAGCGGTAGTAGGAGCGGAACTGGTCGCGAGCGAAGGCGAGCTCGCGGCCCTCGAGGACGGCGGATTTGCCCAGGGCTACTCCCCCCCTTCGGCTGGGATGTCGCCCTGCGTCGCCTCGGTGAGGGCGTCGTCGGTCCTCTGGCGGGCCAGCATGTGGAAGACCGCCGCGTGCTCGCTGCCCCGGAGAAGAAGTTCGACCGCCCGCGTGGCGCGTTCGAGCTCCTTCTCCTTGCCGATCAGCGCTACCGTCCCGCCGTACACGCTCATCGAGCAGCCGGAAAGCTCCTCGATACGACTTCGCGCGCGGCCCCGCTCCCCGATGAGCCGAGAGCGGATGCGCCAGAGCGCGGCCTTCTCCCGGCGCCCCGTGACCCGACGGATCTCGATCACCCCGAGGTACGTATCGTCCTTCAGCAGTCGGAAGGCGCGTTCGGGCGAGAAGCCCCGGCCGATCGCGAGGACGATGTCACGTCCCCGCATCGCGTCGTCCGGGCGGTCGTCGGGGGCTGCGATCGTCACCGCTCCGTCTTCTGGGTCGACGGCCACCGCCGTGTGGGTCCGGCTCTCGATCGCGTGCTTGGTGACGCCGGCGGTGCCGATCAGGACGCCCACGCGGTCGTCCGGTACGCGGACCAACAGCGTGGGCATGCTCACTCCTCCTTCGGGAGGATCGGCCCCCCGCAGCGTTCGAGGAAGTCGTCCGGGGAGGTTTCGGCCCCCATCTTGCGCAGGTACTTGCCGAAGTTCTGGCAGTCGCGAGCGAACAGCGCCGGGGCCTGAGGGTGATCGCTCGGGATCGCCTGCGCCACGTCGATCAGGACCGGTTGCCCTTCGTGCAGCAGCACGTTGTACGGAGAGAGGTCGCCGTGGACCAGGTGGGCGTCCGCGATCATGCGGCGGATCTGAACCGCGAGCTCGTCGCGGAGGGCGTCCGGCTCCCCGACCGCCATCTGCTGGAGGATGGGGGCTGCCACGCCGTCCGTGCCGATGAACTCCATGACGAGCACGTTGCGGAGATGGACGAACGGGTCCGGCACCCGCACGTGGGCGTCGTGAAGTCTCCCGAGGATCGTGTGCTCGCGGCGGACCCAGGCCGAGATGAGACGGCCGAAGTTCCCGAGACTCGCCTCCCGCCGGAGCTGTTCGAGGACGTAGGGGGGCAGCCGCCGGAACATCGTGTTGCCCACGCGGTAGATCTTGACCGCCCGGAAACCCTCCGGTCCGGTCGTTCGGAACACGCCGCCCTCCTTCCCGGTGGCGATCGGGTAGTCGATGGTCCCGATATGACCCCGGCTCACGAGGCGAGAGATGACCATCAGGGTGGAGTGGTCGAAGAACTCGTCGAGGAGCTTGCGCTGCTGGCCCTCCTTCCGACGGTCCTCCATCCGCTCCTTGCGGCGTGGAAAGAGGAGCTCCTCGGCTTCGCTCACGGCCGGGGGAGGCGGGCCGAGCTATAGGCCGATGCGCCCGCTGCGGGCCGCCCGGGACCTCCTCCCAAAGCGAGATGTGAGTGGCCCCAGCGTAACTCACTCCTTTTCCGCTCTGCCTCACTACATACACCCATGCCTCTGCTGTCCGACACCCCTCCTCGGGGTCCAACGCTCACGGGCGCGCTCACCGCTCCTACGGGCACGGCGACCCGCCCCTCCGAGCTCACGGAGGCCCTCGACCGGGCGAGCTCGTTCGATGCGGTGT
This sequence comes from Thermoplasmata archaeon, assembly GCA_022750195.1. Lineage (GTDB taxonomy): Archaea > Thermoplasmatota > Thermoplasmata > Lutacidiplasmatales > UBA184 > Lutacidiplasma. The sequence continues at coordinate 955,546 of JAKIWE010000001.1, forward strand.
ACCGGATCGTCCGAAGCGCGGTGCGGCGGACGCTCGGTCAGGAGCGACCCGGGTTGGGTCTTGGGCTCTCGGACCTGCCGCCCCAGCTCGGTGCCTACTGGCAGGTGACCGGGAACCTCATCGTGATGAACGAAGGGTTGCTCCGCGTGATGCGGGCGACGGCCTCCTCCTCCCGCGAGTACAATTCCTTCGTCTTCGTCATTCTCGCCCATGAGTACCTGCACGCGCTCGGGTACCTCTCCGAGTCGCAGGTGCGCCCCGTGACCGCGCAGGTCGCCCGGGAGGTCTTCGGCGCCGACCATGCCGCGACGAAGATGGCCGAAGGCGACCTTTGGAGCATGTTCCCGGCGCTGCGCTACGCTCGAGGCGGCGACGGACAGACCGTCCGGGTCGTTCGCGGTTTCGACCTCGATTCTACGGCGACGTACATCCGCTAGACCGGCCCGCCGGAGGGGCCACCCCCGACGGGCGCCCCGCGGTAGGGACCGTACGCTCGAACCCAGCCCACGCGTTGACGGCGTCCGCCGTCAGCGAATCCTTAAGCGGCGTGCCCGCATCAACGGGCCGGCGGACCCGTGGAAGTCTTTGGGCTAGCGATCGGACTGTTCCTGATCATCCTGGGCCTCGTCCTACTGGGCATCGAGCTCGCACACCCGGGCGTCTTCTTGCTCATTCCGGCCACGGCGATCCTGGTCGCGGGGGTCATCTACATCTTCGCGCCGGACATCCTGCTCGACACGATCTGGGGGCCGGTGGCGATCACGGTCGCCGCGTTTGCCGCCGCCTTCGCCACGATCCCGTACTACCAGCGGATCGCGCCCATCCATCGCCCCATGAGCACGACGTCCGGCTCGCTTCAAGGGGAGACCGGCCTCGTCGTGAGCGACGTCATTCCCGATACCCTGCGAGGGAAAGTGCGCATCCGTTCGGAGATCTGGTCCGCCCAGTCCGAGCGCCCGATACCGTCGGGGACGAAAGTGCGGGTCGTGCGCGGCGAGGGGGTTTCCGTTTGGGTCGTGCCGGAAAGCCCGGCGGCTGCACCCACCTAGACCGACACCGGTCGGACCCGTCGAACTCCGAGGCGTGAGCCGCGGTCGACCTGCTCACTTTCAGCGTCCTCGCGACTCGGTTGATGGGCATCGTCTTCGTGCTGTGGCCCGGTCGATCCACACCGTCCAAGCGTCTCAGCGAGGGGTGGCCGTCCTGTTCGGATCGTGCAAGGGCGTCCTGAATCCTGGCGTCCACATCCTCAATCTCTGGGTCCGAGTCCACCCTGTGGATCTCCGCCGAAGACCCTCGAATTCTCCGTGGCAGATGCGACGTCTCCGGACGGGAGGCCGTACCCCCTCGACCTTCGTCTGATCGTCCGTGTCGCCGACGCGCGTCGGTCGGTTTTCTTCCGATCCCAGTTCGAGCCGGCCACGACGCAACGCGCGGGCCGAGAGATCCGGGCCCCAGTGAGTTCCCTGTCCCCGATCGAGGTCAACCTGCTACGAGACCCGCTGTCCGCACGCCTCCAGGGAGCAGTGGAACCCACCCTTGCCGAATGGGGGCTGGCGATCGACGACCTAGAACTCCTCCGCGCCTCACAAGGCCTACCCGCGCAGGGATCGTCGCCCCCGGTGCCGGTAGGCAGATACCCTGCTCTGCCCGAGTACCGACCCACGCCCTCCCCGGTGGCGACTCCTCCCTTCCAGATGCGTTAAGCGCAGTACCGGCTTGAGCCACTCCGCCCCATGGTCGACATCATCAGCTTCGGGATCCTCGCGTTCCTGATCATCGTCATCGTCCTGATCATCTTCGCGCGGACGATCCACACTGTCCAGCCCTACCAACAGGCGATCGTCACCCTGTTCGGTTCGTTCAAGCGCATCATCAATCCTGGCCTGAACTTCGTCCACCCGCTCGCCCGCGTGGTCCCGATCGACCTGCGAACGCAGGTGCTCGAGGTCCCCCGCCAGGAGGTCATCACGAAGGACAACTCGCCGACCAACGTCGACGCGATCATCTACATCAAGGTCGTCGACGCGCCGAAGGCCATCTTCCAGGTCCAGGACTATCACATCGCGACCGTCGCACTCGCGCAGACGACGCTCCGGTCGATCATCGGCGACATGGAACTGGACGAGATCCTCTACAACCGCGAGAGGATCAACACCCGGCTCCGCGACATCCTGGACGAGGCGACGGACCGTTGGGGCGTTCGCGTTGAGGCGGTCGAGATCAAGGAGGTCGACCCGGTCGGCCCCGTCAAGTCGGCGATGGAGGAGCAGACCTCCGCCGAGCGGCAGCGGCGGGCCGCCGTGCTGCGCGCCGACGGGGAGAAGCGGAGCGCCATCCTGGTGGCCGAGGGCCAGAAACGGTCCCGCATCCTTCAGGCCGAAGGGGTTCGGCAGTCCCAGATCCTCGAGGCCGAGGGTGCCCGGACGGCGACGATCCTGACCGCCCAAGGCGAGGCCCAACGACTCCGGATCCTGTCGCTGGGGGCCGCGACGCTGGATGCGAAGTCGCTGACGGTCCTCTCCCTGGACACCGTGACGAATATGGCCAACGGTCAGGCGACCAAGATCCTGTTCCCCTTCGAGTTCTCGCGGTTGATGGAAGGGGCGGCGGAGTACCTCGGCACCTCGAAGGGCATCGCGGAGCGGTCGATCAATACCCTCGGCGAGCTCCAACAAAACGTCGGCACGCTCGACGACGTCCTCGGTTCGATCCCGAAGCAGTCGGAGCTCCTCTCGGAGATCAAGACGATCGAAGAGGAGATCGCGGCCGAGGCCGAGGAGTCGAGCGCGCTCGTCGAACCCAGCGGGGGCAAGGCCGTGCGCCCCGCCGGACAGTTCGCTCCGCCGGGTTCGGCCGTCCCTCCTCCCGAGGACCTACCTCCCCCGGCGCCGGCCGCGAAGAAGCCGGGAACGACCCCCGCGCCGTAGAATCGGCCGCGGAGGTTTTGCCCCCCGCGGCGTAGGGAGGGCAGGTGGCCCCCGATGAGCCGGCGATTCCCTTCCCTGAGCGGCGGCGTCGTCGCCTACAACGAGGCCCCGAGGATCCGGGCCTCGCTGGAGTCCCTGCTCGGACAAGAGCTGCCGCCGGGCGCATCGTGGGATCGAATCTGGGTCGTCGCGAGCGGATGCACCGACAGGACGGCCGACGTCGCCCGGTCGGTCGACCCCCGGATCCGGGTGGTGGAGGAGCCCGTACGGCGGGGCAAGGCCGCTGCGCTGCTCGAGATCTTCCGTCGCGCTCCGGGCGACTACCTGGTGTTGCTCAATTCGGACGCGGTCGCCTCCCCCACCGCCGTCCGCGAGCTCCTGTCGGCCGCGGCCCCACTCTCCCCTCCGTTCGCGGTGATGGGGCGTCCGCAGCCCCCTCGTGGAGCGCCAGGGTTTGCGGATAGCGTCGCCTTGCTCTGGGAACTTCACCACCGATTCCACGAGCTCGTTCTCGGACGGGGAGAGGGGACGCACCTCTCCGACGAGCTTCTGCTTCTCCCGACCGAGTCGTTGCCTCCGCTCCCCCCGGGCGTAGTGAACGACGGGGCGTACCTCGGGGCGTGGTTGACGACGCTCGGCGGGCGACTCGCCTACGCCCCCCGAGCGGAGGCGACCATCCAAGTTCCGCTTCGGTTCCACGACCATGTGGCGCAGCGCCGCCGGATCGTGTATGGGCATCACCAGGTCGGCCGTCTCACCGGCGTAGCCCCGTCCACGCTCGAACGGTTCGCGCTCCACCACCCGCGCTCGGCGACGCGACTCCTTCTGGACTCCATGAAGGGCCGGCCACGAGCGCTGCGGGCGTTCGCCATCCTCCTGGCCGCGGAGATCGCCGCCGGGGTGTTCGCCGAGTGGGACCGAGTCCCTCCCCGCCGGGACCACACCCGGTGGGTCACGCTTCCGGAGCCACCACCGTCGCCGGAGCGAACAGCTCGGTAAGGCGCCCGAATTTTTCCGTCTCGTACGCGAGGCGCCCGAGGCGAGTGACCGTTCGGAACGCTTCGCCCGAGCGCCCGGCGCGTCGGAGCCGCCAGTTCCGGAGCAAGCAGATCGCCTGGAGGTACGTGCCGACGATCGGGAACAACAGGACGTTGAGAACGCGGACGAACGAAGGTGCCGGCGCTTCCGGTGCCGCCGCCGGGAAGCCCTCCTGCTTCCAGCGGGCATAGAGACGCGGCGCCTCGGTCCCAAGCCAACCGGCCGATCCCACGAGCCCGCGATAGTACGATTCGCCCTCGACCACGCGTGCCGTGAGCGCCTCCCGGGCGAACAAGAACCCTTGGGGGACGGAGAACTCGTGGACCGCCGCCCGTTCGTCGAGCACGAAGTTGAAGCACCAGACGGACGGCGCCTCGGCCGGCAACGCCGCTCGGCGAAGCCGCAGACGGAGGTAAGTGAACGCAAGGAACGGCCAGAGGGCGCCGCGGCGCGTCACGACGAGGAGGTCGCAGTCGTCCCCGGATTCCGGTTCTCCGTACGCCGTCGAGCCGGTCACGGCGGCGCACCGTACGAGCCCGCGCGCCGGCGCAAGGAACGAACGGACGAGGTACGACGCCGACGCCAGATAGGCTTGCCCTCGGGCGCGGCGCCGATCCAGCTCCTCGCCCCGGGTCGAGGGCGGACCGCGATAGGCGACGCCGCCCGAGACGGTGCTCGTGGGCGCGTGCTTGGCCAGGTACCGCTCCATCGACTCGGGAGTCGCCGGCGCCTCGACGGTCAACAGCTCGGAGAGTTCGTGAAGGCCCACGCCGGTGCCGAACTCGTCGGCGACCTGCAACACGGTCTCCACCCGTCGAAGGGTGACCGTGGACTCGCTCTCGGTCGCCACCTGCGCGGTCATCGAGGCTACGCGAAACGGCCCACCCGAGGCCCGGTATATATGACCCGGTCACCGTTTCGACGGTGAGAATCAGCAGGCCGTGCCGCGTCCCCTTCTATGATTCGTGGACAGGGTAGCCCACCCGTTTCCGCGAGGGCTGACGGTGATTCGTCTGGGCGATCCATGCGCCGTTGAGTCGGGATCAGCCTCCTCGGGGGGTCCGCGGGAGGGGGGGCTGCCGTTCGAGCGCCCCGCCAGGGGAGAGACTCATGCGAGTGGCTATAGAGCGGCCGTTTCCTGGCCGGCCGGTGGGCGAGCGTGTGAAGGTCTACTCGGAACGACTGTTCCTGAAGTACCTGTTCTCCAACCACGGCGTCTGTTTCGGGATCGACATGAAAGATCGCTCCTACCTTCTCCTCCTGTCGAAGGCCGGACTCATCCTGCAGCGCCGGCCGGTGGGCGACAAGGTCGTCGAGAATCTCGATTACGAAATCCCCGAGATCGTGTCGGCCCTAGCAGCCGAGCGCTCCCCCCGGGTTCAACCGGGGGCCGGGACATAGCCTCTCGAAGTTGAGTGGCCGGTGCCGCGACGGGTGCATCGCCGCTTTCGAGTTCTGGTGGAACCGCGCGAGGAGACCGGGGGATCGTGACAGCGGACGATCGGAGGGAGGAGCGAAAGGAGGACGCCCGTCGGGTCTCCGAACTCCCGCCGCCCCGACGCCCGCCAGGTTCGGAGCGATGCGCCCCCTGGTTCTCTCGACCGCTCGCGCGGCTCGTCGAGCGCTCGCGGATCCGAGCGAAGCCCGAGCGAGTGTTCGTGGTCGTGGCAGCCGTCTGGCTGCTGGTCAACGTGGCCCCGTGGGGGTTCGGCACCGACTACCTCTACTCGTTCTACCTCGCCTTCACGTTTCAGAAATCCGACGTCATCTTTCCGTTCACCTATGCGTTCGCGGTCGGCACTTTCGCCGTCCTCATGTCGGCGGGACTCCGTCGGACCACCCTCGGTCCGGCCCGGACCTTCCTCATCGCCGGAACGGTTCCGTTCGCCGGGCCTGGCGCGTTCGAGATCATCTTTCAGGAAGCGGGGCACTACCTCCACCCGGGGCTGTTCCTCGGCTACGCCCAGCCGTACGTGATGTTCTCCTACGGGACCTGGGTACTGCTCGGTCTCACGGGTCTCGGCTGGTGGCGGGTCACCTGGAAATGGTGGGCCACCCTAGGCTACTCGATCGCCGGATTCGCTACCTGGTTCGCCTTAGGATTCCCTCTGGTCACCGGCCTCACGTTTCTCCAGCAGCCGGCCGGCTACCTTCTCAATATCTCGCTGAAGGGCAGCCTCTACCTCGTGTTTTTCCTACCCGTTCTCGAGGGCATGCTCCGCCGTGCTCCCGCGTACGAGGCGCTCGGCCATCTTGCGGCCCAATCCGTTCCCGCGCGCCAGCCAAGCCCGGACGGGTCTACGGAGGACCCGCCCGGACCCCGATAACCCGACGGTCCCGGAACTGCCAGGTCTCCGGCCGAAGATAGCCCCGCAAGAACTTCGCGTAGAACACGGGAGTGTACGCGACGTTTCGAAGTTGACGACTGTTCAGGTGGATGAGGACCACCACCAACAGCGAGTTGACGACCTCGCGCGGACTCCATCCCGCCGCGGCCCGGATCTGGGCCCCTTGCCACTCGGGCCAATCCCTCCCCCGGTAGATCGAGCGGTGCACCATCGCCTCCGCGACGTACCGCACCCGGAGGCCCTGCCGGCGGAGAGCCCGACGGAAATAGTACGTTTCCGCCCCCTGCGCCGTCGAGGGTATCGCAACGGTCGAGGCCCAGCGGCGTGGCAGGAGGGTCAGGCCCAACGGCAATCCGTACAGGAACCTGTGCCCGACCGAAGTTCCGACCACCGCCCCGACCCCGGGCCGGTCGAGCTCGTCCGTGGCTCGGGCGTAGAAATCGGGACGAACGATCGTGACATCGCTGTCCACGAACAGGACCCGGTCGGTGGTGGCGGCGGCGAGGGCCCGGTTGGTCGCCTCCCCCAGGCCGCGCTCCTCGAACTGCACCTCTGCGCCGAATTCGCGCGCGATCGGGACCGTAGCGTCGGTGCTGTTGCGGTCGACCACGATGAGGCGCGCGACGGGCACACGCTCACGGATCGACTGCAGACAGGCTCGGAGGCCAGGGGCCGAGTTGAACGTGCGGACGAGGACGTCCACCGCGGCTCCCGCGGGCGGCGGTTGGGCCAGGCTCGTCGTTCCCCCCTCCCAGCCCGGGGAGCTGGGGACAACTATACGTTCCCACCGTCGACTCTCCGGGTCGATGGCCGCTCGCCCCCCGGACGGGGAAAGCCTGCTCGTCGCGACGCCGCGGGGGGCCGTCCCGCTCGGCTACGTCCAGGACGGACCGACCGTCTACCTCGTGGCGCGTGAGCGCTCCGCGCAGTGGCCGATCGAGTTGCTCCGCACGGGGGTCGCCGAGCTACGGCTCGCCGACGGTGCCCATCGGGGGGAGGCGGCTCTCGTGCGCGACGCGGGAGAGTCGGTTCAGATCCTCGAGCGTTTCCGTCGGAAGTACGGCGACGAGCGGTTCGCCCGATGGTACGACCGCCCGGCCCGGGTGCTGCGCGTCGACCTCGTCGACCAGGCGTCCGTCGCGCCCGGCCACGAGGCCCAGACGTACTATCGTTGGCTCGAGTCGGAATTCGACGTTGTCGCTGCCGACTACGACCACCACATCACCGGCAACCGGATGAACCGCCTGCTCCGGGACCGGTCCCTGGCCCGCCTTCGACCGCTGTTCCGGGACGCCCCGCGGCTTCTAGAGGTCGGCTGCGGTTCAGGGATGGAGACACTTCCCCTGCTCAGAGAGGGACACTCGGTGACCGCCGTCGACATCTCCGAGCGGATGCTCGACGTCGTTCGGACCAAGACCGTGGCTGAAAAGATCGAGTCGCGATTAACCACCCGACAGCTTCGGGCCTCGGAGCTCTCCCGGCTCGTTGACGAGGTGGGGCCGGAGGCGTTCGACGGCGCCTACTCGACCTACGGCGCCATCAACTGCGAACCGGATCTACGTCCGGTCAGCGCGGCGTTCCACGACCTTCTCAAGCCGAACGCTTCGCTCGTCCTCGGGATCTACAACCGGTGGTGCCTCTTCGAACTTCTCGGCTACACAATGTCGCTCCAAGGGGCGCGGGCGTTCGGACGCCGGTCGAACCCGGTCCGCGTCGGGGCCTCGCGATTCTGCGTCGACGTCTACGCGTACTCGGTATCGGACGTCGTACGAGCGTTCCACGACGGGTTCCGGGTTGCTTCCGTCGAGGGGGTGCCCGTGGCCCTTCCCCCGTCCGACCTGACGGGGTATGCCGAGAAGTTTGCCCGCCATTTCGACCAGCTCGCTTCGTTCGATGCGTGGCTCGGCCGGCGATGGCCGTGGAGCACCCTCGGGGACCACTTTCTGGTTACGCTGACGAGGCGGTGACCCAGGGCATGGAGTCGCCGGACTCGAAGGAGCGCGGGCCCCCCGGCATTCCGGCGTCGAGCTTTGCCGGACTGGATTTCTCCTCGCTTTGGAAAGGGCGAGAACGGACGACCCTGGTGGAATCGGAACTGGTTCAGCGCGCGCTCGGCGAAGGCCCCATCGGACGATTGCTCGAATTAGGAACCGGCAACGGCCGGCTCTCCTCGCAGCTCCAGGCTCGAGCCAACGAGTACGTGGGCGCGGACAGGACTCCGGAGTTCCTGCGGGAGCTCCGAGGAGACTCGGATTCGTCGCGCCCCCCCCGCTTGGCCGCGGCCGACGGCTACCGACTTCCGTTCCGGGAGGCGGCGTTCGATGCGGTGGTGATGGTCCGCGTCTACAATTTCTTGGAACGACCGACGGCGCTGCTGCAAGAAATTCGACGCGTCCTCGGCCCGGACGGGCTGCTCGTGTTCTCCTGCGACCCTCGCCCTTCGATCGCCACGCTCGTCGCCGACGTGAAGTGGGCGCTCGCCGATCGTCGCGGCGAGCCGTTCCGATTTGCGACGTTCGCACGGCAGAGAAGCGTCCGGATCCACCCCAGCTCGTTCCCGACCTTCGCACCGAACTATCCCGCGCTGGCCGAGGACATCGCCGCGGCCGGATTCCGGGTGGACCGGGTGTGGAGTAGTGGGTTGGAGGATTATCTCCCGTTTCGATCGATGCCGGCCCGGTTCTCCCTGACCCTCGCCACGGCGCTTCGCCCGATCCCCTTTCTCCCGACCCTGTTCGTTCGGGTCCGCCCTGGCAGAGTCGACGGTAGGCCCCGCCAGGGCTAGATGGGCGGGGCGGGCAGAACCTCGCCCCACCGACCCACCCTGGCCTGTTGCGTTGGAGGTCCCTTATTCCCAAGCGGGCATCTCGGGTCGGTCGGCGGGGTAGCTGACTCCCCTAGTGGGTCTCGGGCAAGATTGGGACCGCGCCAGGGAGGCGCCGTGCGCGCAGCACGCCGATGCGGCCGGCCGTGAATTCGTGCGTAGTTCGGAATCCGCTGTGTCGTAGCAGCGGTTCCAGCTCTTGAACTCCGTCATGGAACTGGACGATCAATGCCCCGACGCGATCGAGAAGATCTCGAGATAGCGCGCCAATCACTGCGTATTCGCACCCGACGCAGCTCAATTTGAGCAGGTCAATTCGAACCAATCCAAACTTCTGCAGGACGTCGGCGAGGCTGAGGATCGGGACCGTGGCGACCCTGTCGTAACCGATCCGTTCGGACACGAGGGGAGGGGGATCTACGGCGCTGGCGTTCGGGTGGGTCGACGATGTGTGAAGCTCGCGATCGCCCGAGTAGGCTCCCAGCCCGGCTTCGACGACCGTGACCCGGTCCCCCACTCCCGATGCCGCCACGCTCGCCCGGGCTAAGGTGAACGAGGAGCGGTCGGGCTCAAGGGCGATCACGCGGGACGCCCCGTTCACGGCGAAATAGACCGCCGAATCTCCGTTCGCGGCGCCGACGTCGACGACGGTCATCCCCTGGAAGTCGCTGCCTAGCCATCGTCCAAGAAAAATCTGGTTCGCGTGATCGATGTCGGCGGACTCCGGGAATCGACACACCAATTTCGCGCCTGTCGGACTTTCAAGAAGGAACGTCCGTCCTTCCACCGCCGAAACTCGCCAACCCCCATCGAGAAGCTCGGCCAACGCCAGTTTGTTGAACGCACGGGCGTTCGGTCCTAACCGCAGGTTCGCGCCGGACCGCAGGACCAAGGTGTGGGGACCGCGGCCCAACAGCCGAAGCGCGGCGACGGCCGCCCAATTCCGGAAGGCGCGTTGGGTCAGACGCAGCTCGCGCAACATTTCGTACCGCCCCGCTCGACGTCCGGCCCCGTCCGTGGCGCAGGAGGCCGTCCTCGCTTCAGCGTACCCGTGCCCGCCTACTTCCCCGCATCAGCTCGTTGTGGACGACGGGTCCTCCGGGTACCGTCGGTGGCTAGAGGGGGAGAATCCGGGACGTTTGATCCTCGCCCCAGGGGCGTAGCCGCTGGGCGCCCTTACTTATGGGGTCCGACCGTCGGCTCGTCCGATGTCGTCAGCCGCCCCTGTTCGGACCGACCATCGTGGACCGGTCGCCACCATCACGATCTCTCGCCCCTCGCGACTGAATTCTCTCGATGTTCCATCGTTCCGGGCCGTCCACGCCGAGATCCAACGCGTCGCCTTGGATCCCAAGGTGCGCGCGGTGATACTGACGGGAGAAGGTACAGCCTTTTGCGCCGGCGGCGACGTGGCCGTCATGGACGAATATCGGGCCCGAGGGGAATTGCCCCGGCTCTTCCACGAGCTCACAGGGGTCCAGGAGGACTCCGTTCGAGATATCATGACCATGGCGAAGCCGGTGGTGGCGGCCCTCCCGGGCGTGGCAGCGGGCGGTGGACTGGCCCTCGCTTTGGCGGCAGACTGGAGGATCGCCGCTTCCTCCGCGACGCTCGTCCCGGCGTTTCCCGCGCTCGGCGCCGTGCCCGACGGTGGGCTCACCTACCTGCTGCCGCATTTCCTCGGGCTTGGACTGGCTCAAGAGCTGTTGTTCACGAACTCGCGGATTCCCGCGGAACGCGGTCGCGAGCTCGGTCTCCTGCACGAAGTCGTCCCGGCGGACCAGCTCGTGGCCAGGGCCCAAGCCCGCGCAGAGGAACTCGCACGCGGACCGACCTTCGCCTACGGATGGATCAAGCGCCTGCTCGTTTCGGCGTTCTCCCAGTCCCTCGAGGCCCAGCTGGCCCTCGAGCGTCGTGGTGCCGTAGAAGCCGCCCGCGGCTCCGAGCTCCCCGAGGGGATTCAGGCGTTCCGGGCCAAGCGCGCCGCTGTCTTCCCGCCCCCGCCCTAGACCGCCGACCCACCGGTGCCGGGCGTCCACGGACGCGCGAGAAACGAGTCCAACCGATCCCGTACCGAGGGCCACTCGCCCCGTAGGATGCTGTAGACCACCGAGCTTCGGACGCGGCCGTTCCAGACTACGCGGTGGTCGCGGAGGACGCCTTCGCGGACGGCGCCGAGCCGTTCGATCGCTCGTTGAGAGCGTAGGTTCAGCACATCCGTGCGGAGCTGGACGCGGTTAACCTTCTCTACGTCAAAGGCGTGCTCGAGCATCAGCCGTTTCGATTCGGTGTTGATCGGCGATCGCCAGAAGCGCGGGTCGTACCAAGTTCCACCGATTTCGACGGCGCGGTCCGATCGCTCGATCTCCAGGAACCGCGTCATGCCGATCGCTCGCCCCGAGGAACGGTCGAGCACGGTGAACGGCAAGTCCGTCCCTTTCGACTGCCGTTCGAGGAGCCACTCAATTGCGGAACGCATCGCGGAAAGGTCTGTGGCCGGCTTCACGACCATGAACTCCCAGACGGAGGGTTCCGCGCCCGCCTTCGCAAGGGACAAGGCGTGGTCAGGGCTCAGGGGGACCAGTTCGACGTACCGACCCACCAAGGTGACGGGAGGGCGGAAGCGCGGCTCCGAGCGGGGCTGAACTCGAACGGATTCCGCGTCCGGCACTGCCCCGTCCCCCCTGACTCCGTGCCGAGGAGTGGCACTCGGCCTCAGGGGTTAAATAAACTCTCGGGGTCGCAATTCTCGGCGGTGGCGAGCCGGAGGTAGGTGATGGCGGAGGCGGGGGTTGTAACGTTCCTGGTCTTCGCGGGCATCGCGGCCCTCTTCGGCGTTGGCTCGATCGTCGCGAACCGAATGCTGGGGGCCAAGCGGCGTCGATCCTACCTCGGGGCGACCACCTACGAATGCGGCGAGGAGGCCGAGGGGGAGGCGCAGATCGACTTCCCGACGCAACACTACGTCTTCGCGATCGTGTTCGTCGCCGTCGACGTGATCGGGTTCATCCTGGCTCTGTGGGGTCTCTCGTTCCGACCCTCGTTGGTGGGCAACAACTTCACGTGGACGCCGACCCTCATCGCCTTCGGGTTCACGGCCCTCGCGCTGGCCGGTATCTACTACGCGCTCCACGGCGAGCGCCGGTGGGTCGTATGAGCTCCCCCGCGCCCGCGGTCAGCCCCGCGAGCGCGACCAAGCCGGGAGCGGCGTCCACCGTGGAGGCTGAAATTCCCCTGGTCAACGGCCCCGCGGTGCCGTTCGTCGAGATCGAGACCCTTCGCGCGAGGGAGTTCATCCCCCAGGCAAAGGAGGCGCTGAGCTCGATGCTCCGCGAGCAGATGGAGGGGAAACTCCTGCGGCCGGTCTTCAACTGGGCGGGCCGCAACTCGTTGTTCCCGCTGCACTGGGGTCTCGCGTGCTGCGCGATCGAGTTCGCCGCCGCCTTCGGCGCGCGATGGGACGCCGAGCGGTTCGGCGTCGTGCCGCGCTCCTCACCGCGCCAGTGCGACCTGCTCATCGTCAACGGGACGGTCACCTGGAAGGTCGCCCACAAGCTGATCACGCTCTACGAGCAGATGCCGGAGCCCAAGTGGGTCATCGCCATGGGCAACTGCGCGACCGGCGGAGGCCCGTTCCGGACCGCCTACTCGGTCGTCCCCGGCGTGGACAAACTCGTGCCGGTCGACGTCTACATTGCCGGCTGCCCCCCCCGACCGGAAGCCCTGCTCGACGGGATCCTTCAACTGGAGGAGCTGATTCGCCGGCGGGGGGAGTAGGCCTACCCCCCCCGCCGCGCGACGCTGCCCTGGAACGAGACGGATGCCGAACGACGACCTCGCCTCCCGGATCGCCCCGCGCGCGGGGACCCACGTGCTTGGGGTGGAGGCGTTCGAGGGGCTGGCGGCCCGAATCCGTTTCCGGCCGGAGGGAGCTCTCGACGTCTTCAAGGCCGTGCGCGAGGAGCTCGGCTACGACCACCTCGCGATGGTCGGCGCGATCGACTGGGTCGATCACCGCGAGGTGTTCTACATCCTCTGGTCGGACACCACGAAGCAGTATCTAGGGCTCACCGCGGACCTCACCGGGGAGCACCCCCACATCGAATCGGCCACGCCGGTCTGGCCGAGCGCGAACTGGCACGAGCGCGAGGCGTGGGAGCTCGTGGGCGTGCACTTCGACAACCACCCGGACCTCCGGCACCTGCTGATGCCGGACGGCTACGCGTTCCACCCGCTGCTCCGGTCGTTCAAGCTCCACGAGCCCGAGGAGCTGGAGGTGAAGTTGCGCAGTGTCTGAGATGTGGGTGAACATGGGGCCTCAGCACCCCATGACGCACGGACTGTGGAACCTGCGCGTCAAGATCGACGGGGAGATCATCGTCGACGTCGACCCGGAGATGGGCTACCTCCACCGCGGGATCGAGAAGATCAGCGAGGACCGGCATTACAACGAGATCATCACGCTCATGGACCGGTGCTGCTACGTCGCCGGCATCGCCTGGGAACACGTCTACATCTCCGGCGCCGAGCACGCGCTCCACATCTCTCCCCCCGAGAGGGCGGAGTGGCTTCGCGTGATGTGCGACGAGCTCCAGCGGCTGGCGTCCCACATCATGTGGTACGCTGCGTTCGTCCAGGACCTGGGCCTGATGAGCCCGTTCCTCTACGGCATGCGGGACCGGGACCTGATCCTCGACCTGTTCCAAAGCTTCACCGGCGGTCGGCTGACCTACGAGTACAACCGGGTCGGCGGTGTGCGGAACGACCTGCCGTCCGGCTTCACCGACCGCTGCCGCAAGGTGATGGACTGGTTGATGGACCGGTTCGTCGAGTACGACCGGCTCTGCTTGGGCAGCGACATCTTCCGCCGCCGGTGCGACGGCCTCGGGGTGCTCAAGGCGAAGGAGTGCGTCGACCTCGGTGTCACCGGACCGATGCTTCGGTCGGCCGGGGTCGCCCGCGACCTCCGCAAGGACCGGCCGTACGCCGCGTACGATCGGGTCGAGTTCGACGTCGCCACGGCGAACGCCGCCGACGTGACGGCACGCTATCTCGTGCGGATGGAAGAGATGCGTCAGTCGGTGAGGATCGTTCGGCAGACGCTCGACTGGCTCGACAAACACCCCGGCCCGGTGCTCGCCGACCACCTTCCCCGATGGCTCGGTGCGCCGTACGCCCCCGTCGGCAAGGAGGACTACCTTCTCCGGCGCAACTATCCGAAGGGGACCGGGTTCGCGTCGGTCGAGGAGCCCCACGGCGAGGCTCAGGCCTACGTCGTCAACACGGGCGGCGAGCACCCGTACCGGGTCAAGCTCCGTTCACCGGTCTTCGTCAACCTCTCCGCGGCGAGGCACTACATGATCGGCTACCGCGTAGCCGATATCCCGCCGATCATGGGCAGCGTCGACATTTGCGTCGGGGAGGTCGACCGGTAGGCCATGAGCTCGCTCACGCTCTTCGACGTCGCGAACATCCTCTCGACGGTCCTGCTGACCGGGATCGGCTCGATCCTGCCGCAGCCGCTGCACGGCTGGCTCATCAATCCCAACCTGATCTTCGGACTCGCGGCGCTGCTCTTCGGCGCGATCCTGCTCGGCGCGAGCATGATCAACACGATCATGCTGATCTGGTTCGAGCGGAAGATGCTCGGGCGGTTCATGGACCGCCGCGGCGCGATGCACGTCGGGTACGCCGGTCTTCTGCAGAACTTCGCCGACGGTCTCAAGCTGTTCCGCAAGCACACCCTGCGCCCCCGCGAGGCCGACTCGCTCGGATTCTACGCCGGCCCGACCGCCTACATGGTCACGTCGGTGCTGATCTTTGGGATCCTGCCCATCTCGACCGGCTGGTCGAGCGGCATCCTCCCCCTCAGCCTGCTTCTCGCCCTCGCGATCTTCTCCTTCGCGCCGCTGTTCATCTTCGTCAGCGCCTGGTCGAGCAACAACAAGTACTCCCTGCTCGGCGGAATGCGCTCGGCCGCCCAGATGATCGCCTACGAGGTCCCGATCCTCCTCGCCGTCGTCGCGGTCGTCCTGGTCTCCGGCAGCTTCGACCTCACGACGATCGTCAACCTGCAGCAGAACTACTGGTTCTGGGGACCGCTGTTCCTCGCGCTCCTCGTCTTTGTGGTCGGCATGCTCGCCGAGATGGAGCGGATCCCGTTCGACCTCCCCGAGGCCGAGGCGGAGCTCGTCGAGGGGTGGAACACCGAGTACGGCGGGATGCTGTTCGCCTTCTTCATGCTCGCCGACTACGTCCGCGCCCTGGTCGGCAGCATCCTCGTCGTGCTGCTGTTCCTCGGGGGCTGGACGCTCCCGAGCTACGTGCCGAGCGTGCTCACGAGCTTCCCGCTCGCCGGCATCTTCTGGTTCATGCTGAAGACCTACCTGGTCTTCGGCCTCTTCGTGTGGGTGCGGGCCTCGCTGCCGCGCGTGCGCACCGACCAGCTGCTTCGGGTGGGCTGGATGCGGATGATCCCCCTCTCCCTGCTCTCCGTGGTGCTGGCGGCCGTGCTGGTCGTCGTTCGGTGCCTTCCCGTGTTCGGCTGCGTGCCCGGTCTCGGAGGGTAGGGAGAGGTAGATGGCGACCTCCGAGCCCGCACCGGACTCGACCAGCGAGAACCCCATCCTGTACGTCGCGAAGCCCATGGCGACCGCCGCGCGCCAGTTCATGAAGAGCCTGCTCCGGCCCTCCACGATCGTCTATCCGTTCGAGCGCCTCGAGGACCCGGAGTTCCGGGACAAGGTCGCGGTGGCGGCCGGCAAGCCGATCGGCGTGGGCCACGTCTGGGACAACTACCGTGGGGTCCACGCGCTCAACATCGCTACGTGCATCTCGTGCAACCTCTGCGCGTTCAGTTGCCCGGACCTCTGCATCGACATGGTGACGGTCCCCGGAGGGGACCCGAAGCACCCGAAGAAGTGCCCCCAGATCGACTACGGGAAATGCAGCTACTGCGGGTTCTGCTCGGACGCCTGCCCCGAGGGCTGCCTCTCGATGACCACCAAGTACGAGCTCGCCACCCCGAAGCGCTCGGAGATGATCTACTCGCCGCAAAAGATGTACGAGATCTTCGAGCGCAAGCTCCCGATGAACCCGATCCGGGTGGAGCGGCCCGCCAACGAGGACGCGATCCTGCTCGACGTGCCCCTGTGCATCGGCTGCAACGCCTGCGCGCGGGACTGTCCGACGCAGTGCATCACGATGCTCGACATCCCCAAGCCGACGGCGAAGCCCGGGGAGAAGCTTCCGAAGCGGATCTGGAAGGAGCCGGTGATCAACGACTCGGACTGCGTCCGGTGCGGCACGTGCATCTCGGTTTGCCCCAAGGAATGCCTGTTCTGGGGGACTCATCATTGAGCCTCGAGGACCTCGCATTCCTCGCGCTGGCGGCCGTGGCCGTCGTCACCGCGCTCCTCGCCCTGCTCGTCCGCGAGCTCGTCCACACGATCATGTGGGTCGCGGTGTTCTTCGTCACTCTCGCTGGGATCTACTTCCTGCTCGCCGCCCCGTTCTTGGGCGTGCTGCAGCTCGGGGTGTACGCGGGCGCGGTCACCATCCTCCTGCTGTTCGGAGTGATGGTCACGCGCAAGCGGATCTTCTCGCGAGAGGCGGCGACCGGGATCGGGCCCGCGCGCCTCGCGCTCGCCCTGGGGATCGTGGTGCTCGTGACGACCGGGGCGGCCAGCGCCTCGACCGTCGATAGCTCGCTCGCTGTGCACGCCCCCGTCGCGCTAGCGAACTACCTGTTCAGCACGGACGCGGCGAATTGCCCGACCGGCTCGTCGTGCGGGGCGACGGGCGGCGGATGGCTGATCCTGCTGGGGCTCACGATGCTCGCGGCCCTCTCCGGGTCGATCTATCTCGTGAGGGAGGGCCGCGAATGACCGCGCTCGCGCTCGCCGACCTGTTGGGCCTCTCCGCGGCGCTGCTCGGGATCGGCCTGTTCGGCATCCTCACGCGTCGCAACTTCATCCTGCTGCTCATCGCCGTCGAGATCTCGATGAACGCGGCGATCCTGAACTTCGTCGTCTTCTCCGCGTTCTTGTCGGG
Source organism: Thermoplasmata archaeon (assembly GCA_022750195.1). Taxonomy (GTDB): domain Archaea; phylum Thermoplasmatota; class Thermoplasmata; order Lutacidiplasmatales; family UBA184; genus Lutacidiplasma. The sequence goes on from JAKIWE010000001.1 coordinate 972,738, forward strand.
CGGCAGCGGGGTCAACGGCCAGGCGGCCGCGGTCGTCTTGGTCGGGCTCGCCGCGACCGAGGTGGCGGTGGGTCTCGCCATCGTTCTCGCCCTCAACCGCCAGCGCGGCTCGATCAACGTCGCCGAGGCGACGTCGCTCAAGCTGTAGGAGGGGGACGAACTGACGACGCCCCTCGACGGCCTCTTCGCCTTCGCCTACCTGGTCCCGCTGTTACCGGCGCTCGCCTTCGTCCTTGTCGGACTGTTCGGTACGCGCCTGCGTCGGCTCGAGTGGGGCGGCTGGGTCGCGGTCGTGTTCTCCGGAGCGGCGATGGTGATCGGCGTACTGATCGCCCTCGGCGAGGCGCTCAACCCGGGCCAGTACACCGACCGCTCGTACGCCTGGCTCAGCCTGCCGAGCACGACCGGGACCTTCCCCCACGGCTTCTCGCTCGTCATGGGGACGCTCGTCGACCCGATCTCGGCGTTGATGCTGGTCGTCGTCAACGTCGTCGGCTTCCTCGTGATGCTGTACTCGATCGGCTACATGCACCACGACCGGGGCCTGCCCCGGTACTACGCCGAGCTCTCGCTGTTCCTCGCCGCGATGAACGGATTGGTGCTCTCCGACAACCTGCTCGAGTTCTTCCTGTTCTGGGAGCTGGTCGGGGTCTGCTCGTACTTCCTGATCGGGTTCTACTACGAGAAACCCAGCGCCGCGAGCGCCGCGAAGGAGGCGTTCCTCGTCACACGGATCGGCGACGTCCTCTTCCTCCTCGGGATTTTCATCTATTTCGCGGTCTACGCTACCTCGGGCGCGGGCCCGGGTTGGGCCGCCTCGGGGTTCCTGTTCACCTCGAACGGACACCCGTTCCTGGGGTCGCTCGTCGGGGGCAACACTCCGCTGCTCACGGTCGCCGGACTGATGATGCTCGCCGGGGCCGCAGGCAAATCCGCCCAGTTCCCGCTGGACGTCTGGCTCCCGGACGCGATGGAGGGGCCGACGACCGTCAGCGCCCTCATCCACGCCGCGACGATGGTGGCGGCGGGCGTCTACCTTCTCGCCGTCACCTCCCTGTTCCTCGGCTTCACGCCCACGGACCAGCTGGCGATCGTGGCGATCGGCGGGTTCACGACGGTCTGGGCGGCGAGCATGGCCGTCGTCAATCGCGACATCAAGCGCGTGATCGCCTACTCGACGATCTCGCAGCTCGGCTACATGGTGCTCGCCGTGGGCGCGGGCTTCACGATGGTGGGGCTGTTCCACCTGTTCACGCATGCGTTCTTCAAGGCGCTCCTGTTCCTCGCCGCGGGCTCCGTCATCCATGCCGTCGGCACCCAGGACCTGTTCCGGATGGGGGGCCTCGGCCGGAAGATGCGGGTCACGACGATCGCCTTCGCCGTGGGGGGCCTTTCGCTCGCGGGAATCCCCCCGCTCGCCGGGTTCTGGAGCAAGGACGACATCCTCGGCTCCGTCCTGAGCCAGACCGCCGCCCACCCTCTTTACTGGCCGTTCTTCGCCTGCGCCCTGGCGACCGTCTTCCTCACGGCGTACTACATCTTCCGCGCGTTCTTCCTCGCCTTTTCCGGCTCGCCGCGGGACACCTCCCTGCCGGAGGCGCACGAACCGCCGTGGGTCATGCGCGTGCCGCTCGTGCTCCTCTCCGCGCTCGCGATCGTGGCGGGAGCGCTCGTCTTCCTCCCCGGTTTTGACGGCCTGCTGCCAGGGGTGAACGTGCCTCCGACCTACGGAACGACTGACCTCCTCCTCTCGGGCCTCTCGACCGCCCTGGGCGTCGGCGGTATCGGGCTCGCCTTCTCGCTGTGGGGGAACGGTCGGCTCTTCGCGCTCTCGGAGAGTTCGAGCTGGCAGCCGCTCCGCCGCCTCCTGCTCCGCCGGTACTACCTGAAGGACGCCTACGATTGGGTCGGGCTGCGCGGGGTGTACACCGTGGCTCGGTTCGCCGACTTCGTCGACCGGTACGTCATCGACGGGACGATCCACGGTTTCGAGCGCACCTTCGCCGAGCTCTCGCGCCGACTGCGGCAGGTGCAGACGGGGGTCGTGAGCGACTACGCCGCCTACGTCGTGGCGGGCCTCGTGGGCTTCCTCTTGCTCCTGATCTTCGTCGCGCCGTGGCTGGCGAACGCCTGGGGGGCGTAGGTCGATGTGGCCCCTGCTGTCGATCACGCTGCTGGCCCTCCTCGTGGGCACGGTGCTCACGTTCCTCGCCGGCGAGCGGGCGCGCTGGCTCGCCTTGGGGACCTCGATCGTGTTCCTGGTCCTCACCACCGCCCTGCTTTACGAGTTCACCTGGCCCACCGGAGGCTCCCCGCCCGGCATCACGAACTTCGCATTCTCCGAGACGTACACGTGGATCTCCGTCCCGTGGATGCACGTCGACTACGCGGTCGGCGTCGACGGCATCAGCCTCGTGCTGATCCTGCTGACCGCGTTCCTCCAGATCGCGACCGTTGTCTACTCGTGGAACGAACCGAAACGACCGGGTGCTTGGTTCGGGCTCGTCCTCCTGACGTGCCTCGGCTGTTTCGGGGTGTTCGTCGCCCTGGACGTCCTGCTGTTCTTCCTCTTCTGGGAGGCGGTCCTCGTCCCGATGTTCTTCATCATCGGCTACTGGGGCGGACCGCGCCGCCGGTATGCCGCGCTGAAGTTCTTCATCTACACCCACGTCGCGAGCATCGTCATGCTCGTCGGGCTGCTCGTCCTCGTCTTCTACTCGGGCTCGACCTCCTTCGATTTTGTCGCCCTCGCGGGCACTACGACCTCGCTGGTCGCGACCGCTCAGTCGTTCATCTTCCTCGCCCTGTTCTTCGGTTTCGGGGTCAAGTTCCCGATCGTCCCGTTCCATACCTGGCTGCCCGACGCGCACGTCGAGGCGCCGACCGGCGGAAGCGTGCTGCTCGCCGGACTCCTGCTCAAGCTGGGGGGGTACGGGCTGATCCGGTGGGCCGTCGAACTTCTCCCGGCCGCCATCCCGCATGTCCGGTGGATCCTGTTCGTCGTCGCGTTCGCCTCGATCCTCTGGGGGTCGATCGTCTCCCTCGCCCAGCGGGACCTGAAACGGCTCGTGGCGTTCTCCTCGATCAACCACATGGGCATCGTGCTCCTCGCGATCGCCCTCAATTCGCCCCTCGGGATCCTCGCGGCGGTGCTCCTCATGTTCGCCCACGGGGTCGTGAGCGGGCTGCTGTTCATGATCGCCGGGACGGTGCACCACAGCACCGGTAGCCGGGACATCTCGCGGCTGGGAGGGATGACGCCGCGCACGCCCGTGCTCGCGACCACAATCATGATCGGTTCGCTGGCGTCCCTCGGACTGCCGGCGCTGATCAGCTTCCCGGCGGAGTTCACCGCCCTCCAGGCGACCTGGGCCGCGATCGGCTACTGGGTGTTCGTGCCGCTGTTCGGCCTGGTTCTCACGGCGGCGTTCTACCTGTGGATGATGCAGCGGATGCTGTTCGGTCCCCCGAAGGGGCTTCCGGAACGCGTCGAAGACGTCCCCCGCCACGAGGGGCTCGGGATGGGCATCCTCGTCGCCCTGACCGTGATCTACGGTCTTCTACCGTTCCTGCTCGTGAACCTGATCGTCAACTCGCCGATCCTCCGAGCGCCGTTCGGACTGCCGTAGGAGGAGGGGGCAAAAGGTGTCGTCGATCGGGATCGTCGCCTTCGCCCCGGAAGTCGTGCTCGTCGCCGGGACGCTGCTCATCTTCCTCCTCGACACGATCGGGGTGCGCCGCAACGAGCTGTTCGCAGGGATCGCCACCGTCACGGGCGCGCTGGCTCTTCTCCTGGTCCTCGCCGACACCGGCTTCGCGCCGCTCGCGTTCCTCCGGACGCTCGACCCCTCCGCGGTCGACGTGAGCTCGGCGGCGACGCCCCGCGCGCTCTACGCGTTCACGAGCCTCGGGCTCCTCTTCCAGGCGATCTTCCTCCTGACCGCGACGTTGGTCGCCCTCGCCTCCGCCTCACGGCCGTCCGACGAGAAAGGCTCCGCGATCTTCCACGGGCTGCTGCTGCTGGCGACCACGGGGATGCTGCTCGTCGCCGTGGCCGCGGACCTGATCTTCCTCGTCCTCGCGATCGAGGTGACCAGCATCGCGACGTACCTCATGGTGGGCTACACGCGACGGGACCCGCGCGGCCTGGAGGCGGCGATGAAGTTCTACATCATCGGCGCGCTCTCGACCGCGCTGTCGTTCTTCGGCGTCTCGCTGCTCTACGGAGCGTACGGCTCGACGAGCCTCGTGGCGGTCACGGGGGCGCTGGGCGGAACAAGCCAGCCGACCTTGGCGCTGCTCGGCTTCGGGTTCCTGTTGGTCGGCCTCGGCTTCAAAGTCACCGCCGTCCCGTTCCACGCCTGGGCCGTCGACGTCTACGACGGGGCGCCGACCGACGTGAGCGCGTTCCTCGCTGGCGGTTCGAAGAAGATCGGGATCTTCGCCTTCTTCCTCGTCTTCATCGGCCCGCTGACGTTCTTCACCGTCCGCGGCGCGGCGTGTCTTGCCCCGACGTGCGGCGCGATCTACGACTTTCACGCCACGATCACCATCGCCCTCGGCGTGCTGGCGGTGCTGACCATGACGGTCGGCAACCTGCTCGCGCTGATGCAGCGGACAATGAAGCGGATGCTCGCCTACTCGTCGATCTCGCAGGCCGGTTACATGCTCATCGGGCTCGCCGTCGGCACGGCCCCGGCCCTCGCCGGTGCCACGTTGCAGGTGTTCGCCCACGTCTTCATGAAGGCAGGGGCGTTCCTCCTCGTCGCGGGCTTCGCCGCGATCGGCGTCGGTCCGCTGATCGAGGATTATCGGGGTCTCGCGGCACGCCGTCCTCTCGCCTCGGTCGCGTTCGCACTGATGCTGCTGTCCCTGGCCGGCATCCCCCTGACCGTCGGCTTCGTCTCGAAGTTCATCCTGTTCAGCGCCGCCGTCCAGGCCCAGGGGTTCTACCTCGTCCTCGCGGTCGCCGGGCTTCTCAACAGCGCGGTCTCCGTGTTCTACTACGCTCGGGTGCTGAAAGTGATGTACATGGACCCGGCGGTGCCGGCGCCCGCCCCCGTTCCGGGGAGCCCGGGGGTCGGCGGCTCCGGGCCTCCGCCGCTCGCGGCCGGGGGATTCGGCTACGGACGAGCCGCCGCGATCGCGCTCGCCACGGTCGCCATCGTCGCCTTCGGCGTCTACCCGCAGCCGCTGCTCGCCGCCTTCCAATCGGCGGCCCAGCACTTCGTCCTTACCGGGCCGTGAGCCGATGGAGTCGTTCGACGTCGTCGTGGTCGGCGCGGGTCCCGCCGGCTCGACCGCCGCCCGCTTCGCCGCGGAAGGCGGCGCCACGACCCTGCTCGTCGACCGCCGGCCGGAGCTGGGCCACCCCGTCCAGTGCGGCGAGTTCCTTCCTGCGGCGCACGAGCTCACCGACCTGTTCGACGACCCGGAGTCGATCCACGCCAGCTTCGAGATCCCCCCCGAGTCCGTGTTGCGGGCCACGAGAACGATGGCGTGCGTGGCGCCGACCGGTCGCCGGTACGAGTTCCCGCTCGACGGCTACACCGTCAGCCGACGCGCCTTCGACAAGAGCCTCGCGCTCCGAGCCGAAGGGGCCGGGGCGCAGCTCCGCCACCCGTGCGGCGTGACGGGGCTCCGCGGGACGGTCGTCGACTTCGCCCAGGGGCCACCGGTCCAGGCGAAGGTCGTCATCGCCGCCGACGGCCCGATCTCGACCGTGGGACGGTGCGTGGGCTTCCAGGTGCCGCGCCGGATGTACCGGATGATCACCGCGACCGCTCAGGGCCGTTTCCCGGACGAGATCGCGCTATTCTTCGGCCGTCTCGCCCCCGGGGGCTACGCGTGGACCATCCCTCGGGCGGACGACGCGAACGTCGGGCTCGGCGTGGCCCACCTGCCCCGAGGGAGCACCCTCGGCGGCCTCCTGGACGAATTCGCGACCGAGCAGGGGTTCGGGACGGCGAGCGAGCGTACGCAATGGTGGGTCCCGCTGGGACCTCCCCCCGACTCCGCGCGACGCGGGTCAGCGCTGTTCGTCGGCGACGCCGCCAACCTGGTCATGGCGACCAACGGCGGAGGGATTCCGACCGCGATCCTCTCCGGGTACCACGCCGGCCAGGTCGCGGCGGAGCATGTCCGGAACGGCCTCTCGCTCGACCACTACGACCGTCGCTGGAAGGAGCACCTCTACGCCCCCCTCGAGCGGGCGCACCGGATCAAGCGTTTCGGCGACCGGGTCGTCGAACATGACCTCCTCCTGGCGTTAGGCATGCGATATATCGGGGCGGGGGGGTTGGACGCGATGATGCGGCTCAAGTGGCCGGGCCGGCTCGGAGGGAACGCATGACGACGCCGACCTCCGACGCCGCCGAAATGCCGCTCGAGGCGGTCGTCTCCAAGACGTTCGGCCGGACCGTCCCGGAGTCGCTCAGTGCGCTCGTCCCGGCCCTCACCTCCGACCTCGCCGAGATCGACTTCGTCCTCGACCGGTCCCTCACCTCCACCTACCCGCGGCTTCGGGAGGCCGCGACGTACGCGAGCCGTTCGGGCGGCAAGCGGGTGCGACCGCTCCTGATGGCCGTAGCCCATCGCGCCCTCGGTGGGACGACCCCCCGCCCCATCCTGGCCCTCGCCGCCTCCTTCCAGCTGATCCACACCGCGACCCTCGTCCACGACGACGTCATCGACCATGCCGAGCAGCGGCGCGGGCGGCCGTCCGTGGCCCGGGCGTTCGGCCTCCCGGCCGCGATCGTCGCAGGCGACTACCTGTTCGTCCGTGCGTTCGAGCTGGCCGCCGAGTATCCGCGCTCGATCATCCTCCGATGCGGCGAGGCGTGCGCCGACCTCGCGGAGGGGGAGATCCTCCAGGAGACGAGCCGGTTCGACCTGACGACGGGGGTCGAGCGGTACTACCGGGTCATCGAGATGAAGACCGCGGCGATCGTCAGCGCCGCGCTCGCCAGCGTCGGGGAGATCGCCGGGATGAAGCCCGCGATCGTCGACGGCTTGGCGCAGTACGGCAAGGCCGTCGGCGTCGCCTTCCAGCTGCGCGACGACCTGCTGGACATGTACGGCGACCCGGACCTGCTGGGAAAGCCTCTCTTCGCGGACCTGCGCGAAGGCAACCCGACGCTCGTGACCCTCGAGGCGTACGCCCACCTCACCGGCGGCGAGAAGAGCGAGTTCGAGCGTCTGTTCGCGCTCCACCGCAAGCAACCGCACGACCTGCTCCGATTGCGGGAGCTCACCGACCGCACCGGGGCGCCCGAGCGGACCGCGGCGGCGGCGACGGCCGCGGCGGACCGTGCGGTCAAAGCGCTCTCGGTGCTGACCCCCAATCCGTACGTTCACCTCCTGGAGCTGCTTGCCCGCGGCGCGGCGGAGCGTCCCTTCTAGGCGCCTCCGTCGTCCGCTCTACGCCGCGCGTCTAACGCAACCCATAAGGGCCCTGCGCGCGGAGACCCGACCCGTCGCGGATCAGACCGATGCGAGGCGCGGACGACCCCACGGACGAACTTCCGACGGCGCGGCGCGTCGCCAGCGGGCCGGTCGAGGTGGGGCACCTCCCGGCGGCCTGGAACCCCACACCGCCACGTCCTCCGAGGCCCCTAGGGGTGGCGATCCTGGCGGTCGTGATCGCACTGGCCGGAGTGATCATCCTCATCTCCGGGATCTTCTCGCTCGTCAACGTCCTGGCCGGGCCGGTGCTTCCGCCCGGGCTCAACCTGTTCCCAGCGGCCGACCCGATTGGCTCGGGGATCCTCGCCCTGCTCGGGATCGTGATGCTGGCGGTCGCGAACGCCCTCTGGGACCAGGAGCGTTGGGCGCTCTGGACGACGATCGTCGGTACGTTCCTCACGTTCACCTACCTGTTCTTCACCGAGTCGCTCACGGTGCTCTTCGTCGTGCTCCTCGTGCTCTTCGTCTACCTGCTCTCGGTGCGTCGCTACTTCTACTGATGCGGTTGCTCCTCGGCCAACTGGCCCCTCGCCGAGGCGACCCCGAAGCGAATCTCCGCCGTATCGCGGAGGTGGTGCGCCCCGGGCTCGCGGACGCGGCGGTCTTTCCAGAGCTGTTCCTCACCGGCTACCGCGTCGGCGATAGGGTCCACGAGCTCGCCCTCCGCCCGGACGATAGGCGGATGGCGGAGCTCCGGTCGATCGCGCATCGGTCTGCGACGAGCCTGGTGCTGGGGGCTGCGATCTCCTCCACCGACCGCCCGGGCGAGACGTGGAACGCGGCGTTGATCGTCCCTCCCGAAGGGGCCCCGTCGGTCCAGGTGAAACGTTTCCTGCCGACGTACGGTCCGTTCGAAGAAGGGGTCCACTTCTCCCCGACGGACCGCAGCGCTCCGCTCCCCCTCGCCGGTCATCGCGCGGGGGTGATGATCTGCTACGACAGTTTCTTCCCGGAGGTCGGGCGCGAGCTCGCCCGGGCGGGGGCGGAGCTGCTAGTCATAGTCTCGGCGTCCCCGGTGACCTCCCGAGCCCTCTTCGAGAAAGTGCTGCCCGCTCGCGCCGTCGAGAACGGTTGCCCGGTCGTCTACGTCAATCGGGTCGGCGTCGAGGACGGCATCGTCTTCGGCGGAGGCTCGGGAGCATGGGATCCCCGGGGGGAAGCCGTAGCGTCCGCCCCGATTGAGACGAAAGGGCTCGCGGACGAGGAGACGCTGGGCGTGGTCGACCTCGATCTGAGCGACGTTCCCCGGTGGCGCCCGTTCCGGCCGGTCCTGCGCGACCTCGACTCACCTCCTTCGAACGCCACCACCCGCGTCGACCCTTAGCCGGGCGCCCAAGGGGCTGCGTTCACCGCGCCGCTCGAACGCTCCGTTTATAGAGGCGCTCGCCCCGACAAGCGGCGGTGGCGCCGGCCCGGACCCTCGCTCAGGAACTCGCTTCCCGTCAGCGGGAGATCTCGGTCGCCGAGTTCTTCGAACGGAATCGGCAGATCCTGGGGTTCGACAATCCGACTCGCGCGCTCCTCACGACGGTGAAAGAAGCGGTCGACAACGCGTTGGACGCCTGCGAGGAGGCCCGCGTCCTCCCCGAGATCCGCGTCGAGATCGCCAAGGAGGGGACCGACCGGCTCAAGGTACTCGTCGAGGACAACGGGCCCGGCATCCTCCGAAAGGAGATCCCGAACGTCTTCGGCCGGCTCCTCTACGGCTCCCGCTTCCACGCCAACCGACAGTCACGGGGGCAGCAGGGGATCGGGATCTCGGCGGCGGTGCTGTACGCCGGGCTCACCACGGCCCGGCCGACGCGCGTGACCTCGAAGGTCCAGGAGGAGGAGGCGGCCCACGTTCTAGAGCTCTCTATCGACACGCAACGAAATCTCCCACGGGTCGTCTCCGAGGACCTAGAGCTCTGGGACCGTCCGAGCGGGACGCGCATCGAGCTCATCCTGAAGGCGAAGTACATCCGGGGCCGCCAGTCACCGACCGAGTATCTGCGGGGCACGGCGATCGTCAACCCGCACGCGCGACTCACCCTCCTCGAACCCGACGGCACGAAGATCACCTACGATCGCGCGACCGGCGAGCTCCCCGCCCTCCCAAAGGAGAGCCCCCCCCACCCGTACGGGCTCGAGCTGGGGGAGCTCGACTACCGGCTCAAGGGCTCGAAGCGGCCCACGGTCGGCCAGTTCTTGACGCAAGAGTGCTCGGGCGTTGGCCCGAGGGCGCTCAAGGAGATCATCGCGCGCTCCGGCCTGACCGGTCGCGAGGTACCGTCGAAGATACCGGGGGAGTCGGTCGAGAAGTTGCTCGCGGCGGTCCACGAGGTCCCCCTCGTCGCGCCGTCGGCCGAGTCGCTCTCCCCGATCGGTCCGATGCTGATCAAGCGCGGATTGAAGAACGTCCTCGGAGAGGTCCGGCCGGAGTTCTACGCGCCCGCGGTCAGCCGACCTCCGAAGGTCCGGGGAGGCTTTCCGTTCGTCGTCGAGGTGGGCCTCGTCTACGGGGGCGGACTCCCCGCCGACCAACCGGTGCAGCTGCTCCGGTTCGCGAACCGCGTGCCCCTGTTGTTCCAGCAGGGCGCGTGCGCGATCACCACGGCCGTAGGCGCGCTCGATTGGCGGAGGTACGGTCTCGACCAGAAAGGGGGGAACGGGCTCCCGGTGGGGCCCTGCCTCATCCTGGTCCACGTCGCCTCGACGAAGATCCCGTTCACGAGCGAGGCGAAGGAGGCGCTCGCCGAGGACCCGGAGCTTGACAAGGAGCTAACGCTGGGGCTCCAGGCGGCGGCCCGCCACCTCAAGGTCCACCTCTCGCGGCGGACCCGGCGCGACTACGCCGCGGAGAAGTTCGCGATCATCCAGAAGATACTCCCGAAGCTCGCGGCGAAGACGAGCGGGCTCGTGGGAAAGCCGGTCCCGGACCTGACGCCGATCATCACCCGGATCATGGACATCGTCCACGTGGAGACCGCAGCGCCCACGGGAGGGGGGCCGATCGCCCTGGCCACGACCATCACGAACTACACGCCCCGCGCGAGGGTCCTCGAACTGTTCCTCGAGATGCCGACGGACCAGTTCCCCCAGGCGAGCTTCGACCCCGCACCGGACGGGACCGACGCGGAGCTGGGACGGGCTTGGTGGACGCTGCCGAAGCTCTCGCCGAACACGCGATGCGTGGTCACCGTCCAGGTTCCCAAGGGCTCGGAAGTCGAAGCCGACGACCTCGAGTTCTACATCGCGGGGGTCGACGAGGCGCGGCTGATCGGGGCGGAGCCGCTCCCCGGCGACTGGGACGTCCGGCTGCCGCGCGCGGTGATCGAAGCGGCGGAGGAGGCGGGCGAGCCGATCGCCGCCGCCGAGGAGGGGGAGGTGGACTACGATGCCGAAGAAGGGAAAGCGGACGTCGACGACGACTGACGACGTCCCGAAGGTCCGGGCCGACGCCCTCGTCCCGACGCTCGACCTCGCCCGCGAGATCTACGAGCAGATCGCCCGGGGCGAGATCCCGCGGATGCGACTGCCGCTGCGCACGAAACAGAACCTCCAGTTCCTCGCGCGCGAAGGGGTCTGGAAGCTCGGACGGTCGCTCGGGACGCGCAGCGCCCGGAAGCTCGACGGGGCGCTGATGCTACTGCGGACCTTCTACCTCGTCGATTTCATCAACGAGATGGCCCGCGACGGGAAGACCTCGACGTTGCGGGAGCTCTACTACATCAGCGAAGGGTGGGAGGAATCCAAGTTCCACGGGGAGGACGAGTCGAACTCGCTCATCGAGGACCTCGAGGTGATCTGCCAGCGACTCCGCGAGGATTTCCGTCTCCACCCGGAGGAGAGCGGCGCGAGCGTCCTCGGCGACATTACGCTGCGCGAGCGCAACCGCAAGGGGGTGGTGAAGAAGTTCAGCTGCCGCGACGACGTCGGCGACGGCGGTTACACCCTCCCGTTCAACGTCGAGAAGGAGAAGATCGACTTCGTCAGCTCGAAGGCGAAGTTCATCGTCGCCATCGAGTGCGGCGGGATGTTCGACCGGCTCGCCGAGAACGGCTTCGACGAGCAGTACAACGCCGTCCTCGTCCACCTCAAGGGCCAGCCGGCGCGCTCGACCCGGAGGTTCCTCAAACGGGCGTCGGAGGAGCTCAAGCTGCCCGTCGTCGTCTTCACCGACGGGGACCCCTGGTCGTTCCGGATCTTCGCGAGCGTCGCCTACGGGGCGATCAAGACCGCCCACATCTCCCAGTACCTCGCGACGCCCGGCGCCGAGTTCCTCGGGGTCACCGCGAGCGACATCGAGAACTACGACCTCCCCCACGACGCGCTCACCGACCAGGACGTCCGGGCGCTCCAGGCGGAGCTCACCGACCCGAGGTTCGGCACCGCCGAGTGGAGGGCCGAGATCGGGATGATGCTCAAGAACGGGAAGAAAGCCGAGCAGCAGTCGCTCGCGAAGTACGGCCTCAACTACGTCACGTCGACGTACCTACCCGAGAAGTTGCGCGAACTCGGGATCGTCTGACCCCGACCCGCCCGCAGAAGCCCGGGGCCCCCGGGACGGCGGCGACCGACTACGGGAGGATCTTGATCGTGCCCGAGCGGCCCATCGAGACCTGGAGCCGGCCGCGGTAGTCCTTGACCCATCCGTCCGTGACCTGGACCTTCTGCCCCACGGCGTAGGTCTTGGTGTCCTCGCCCCAGAGCGTGAGCGTGATCGTTCCGGAGGCATCCTGGAGCGTCGCGTCGGCGACCTTGGAAGGGCCGCGCGAGGTGGTCACGTCGCGCACCGGAGAGATGGCGGTGATCGTTGCCTCGAAGGTCGCGTTCGCGTTGGCGCGCAGGGTGCTGATGTCGGCCATGGCGCTCCACGGTGGAGCCCGGCTCCATTAAAGCTGACGGCTCCCCGTGGGGGCGGCCTCCGGGCACCGAACGGCGCGAGCGAAGGCGCCGCGGCAGGTTCTAGTAAGATCGCGGCCATGGAGCGGCGTGGCGGTCGCACCGGTTCCGCCGCACTCCGCGGCACCGCTCCCCGGTCCTCCCACACGGCTGCCCCACCCCGGTTTCTTCTCGCATCCGGCGCACGCGCGGACGCCGTCGGGGGACACGGCCGCGACCCTCGCCTTGATCGCCTTCATCTTCCAGGTCCTCGGGAGCGCGCTCGTGTTCTTCCTCGCCCTGCTGTTCTTCCCGGGGTTCTTCTACATCCCGAACCTGTTCGCCATCCTGCTGCTCGCGATCTTCGCGCCGATCGTCGTGGGGACGGTCGTGCTGTTGTTCGTCGGGTACGCCTTCTCGTACGCCCGGATCCGCGACGGGAACTACGAGGGGGCCAGGACGGCCACCCTGGTGCTCGGGATACTCCTGCTGTTCTTCGCGATCATCCCCGGGGTCCTCTACCTGGTCGCCTATACCAAGCTCGACGACGCGATCCGGGAGCGGATGTGGTACGGCGGCTACCCGGCCATGGCGCCGGCGGTTCCGGGGTACCAGTACGGTGCACCGCTCCCACCGGGGCCTTTGTGCCACCGGTGTGGCCGGCCCGCCATGTTCGTGCCCCAGTACGGGCGGAACTACTGCTCTTCGTGCGGGCTGTATCTCTAGCGAGGGTCCCGGGCGGGGCGACGGTGCGGGTGCGGAGCTACGAGGGGGCGATCACCGCTCGCCCGCCGGGCGAAGCGAGATTCACACGTAGCTCGGCAGGGGCGTAGACGAACGAGCCGTCCGGAAACTTGCTCCGCTTCCACCGGACGCCCTGTTCTTCGAACTCCGTCGTCCCACCGGCCGTCTCGCGGGCCGTCCCCGTCGGTCGGGAGCCGGCGGTCTTCCCGTCCCTTGCGATGACCAGGGCATCCCCGGCTAGGTCGTAGAGGATCCAAGGTCGCGGAATCACCACCCTCAGCTTGACGAGCTTGGGCCGGAACTGGCTCTCGCTCTCGGTCTCGGTCCGTTCGAAGACGACGAGCTCTTGGTCGTCCACCCGGGCCGTTCGCGCGAAGGCGAACGTCTTGAGCATGAAATCGAGGAGATGGGTCTCCAGGTCGGCGTCGTCGACCATCGGCCGGCGAGGGCCGGGCGAGGAGATAACCCGAGGGGGCGCGGCGCGTGGGGAACGCTAATAAACCGTGGCACGTCCCCGCGCCCGACCTCGGACGCGTACTGGATGAAACGGAGCTCACGGGTTTGGAAAAAGCGCGGCCACATGCGGTGGAAGTGGCGCAAGAAGCGGATGCGTCGGCGCATGCGGGCTCAGCGCATGCGCAAGCAGTAAGCGGCCGTCCGTCCTCGGGCGGCCGCGCGTCCCACGGCGGGGGTCACCAGGTGAGGCGGTCGAGCTTGCGCGCGTCGCGCGTGGCTTTCTTCCAAGCACGGTAGTGCTCCCGGCAGAGAGGCCCCCGCCGTCCTTGCTCCTCGACGTCCGGGAAGACCTTCCGGATCTCGGTGCGGGCGATGGAGCGGGCTCCTTCGGCACCGCAGCCGGGCACCACGCACGGAGCGGCTTCGCCGGCGTCGTCGGCGCGAGCGTCGTCGCCGTTCATCGGCGAGCGGAGTCGAGTCGGGCGGCCACCAGTCCCGGGATCTCGTAGGGGAAGGTGGCGACGTCGGCGCCGGCAGCCCTCAGCGCCGCGAGCTTGCTCTCGGCCGTCCCACGTCCCCGGGCGATGATCGCGCCGGCGTGACCCATCCGCTTTCCCGGCGGCGCCGAACGCCCGGCGACGTAGGCGACGACCGGCTTACTGAACTTCCGCTGGATGAACTCGGCGGCCTCCTCCTCCGCCGTCCCGCCGATCTCTCCGACCAGCACGACGAGGTCGGTCTCCGGGTCCGCCTCGAACCACGGCAGGGCGTCCACGAAGCTCGTGCCGACCACGGGGTCTCCTCCGAGGCCGATGCAGGTGCTCTGCCCGAGCCCGTGCTCCTTGATCCCGTTGACGATCTCGTAGGTGAGGGTGCCGCTGCGCGAGATGACCCCCACCCGCCCTGGACGGAACACGACGTTCGGGATGATCCCGACCTTGGCCTTTCCCGGCGCGGCGATCCCCGGGCAGTTCGGACCGATCAACTGTGCGCCGTGAAGGCGGCCGTAGTGGTACATGGTCAGCATGTCGTGGAACGGGATGTGTTCCGTTACGGCGACGCTGAGACGGATCCCCGCGTCGACGGCTTCGAGGTACGCGTCCTTCGCGTACGGCGCCGGGACGAAGATCACGGAAGCGTTCGCGCCGGTCGATCGGACGGCCTCGGCGACCGAGTTGAAGACGGGGACGCCTTCGACCTCGCCGCCTCCCTTGCCCGGGGTCACGCCCGCGACCACCTTCGTCCCGAACGCCTTCATCTGGACCGTGTGGACCGTACCCTGGTGGCCGGTGATCCCCTGGACCACGACGCGGGTGTCGGCGTCGACGAGGACCGTCACGGCGGTACCTCGGCGGCGACGTGCGGCCCGCGAGCCGCCGCCACGACGGCTTGAACCGCGGACTTGAGGTCGCTCTGGGCGGTGATCCCGGCCTCTCGGAGGATCTCGACCCCCTGGGCTTCGTTGTTGCCGCGGATCCGCGCGACGAGCGGGAATCGGTCGGCCGGGGGGATCTGGCCCCGGGCTTCGACGAGCCCGCGCGCGACGGTGTCGCACCGGGTGACGCCGCCGAAGATGTTGAGGAACACCGCCTTGGGGTGGGCCTGCGCCATCAGGAGGAACGCCTCGGTGACCTTCTTCGGGTCGTCGGTCCCGCCCAGGTCGAGGAAGACGCCGGGCTCGCCGCCGAACTCTTTGAGGACGTCCAGGGTGGCCATGGTCAGGCCGGCGCCGTTCGCGATGACCCCGATGTTCCCGTCGAGCTGCACGAAGGCGATCTCCTTCTCCCGCGCGATCTCCTCGAGCGGGGTTCGGTCGTCGCGGAGCTCGGCGTACTGCGGATGCCGGAACGATGCATCGTCCTCGATGATCACTTTCGCGTCGAGCGCCACGACCTGGTCGCCGACCACGGCCAGCGGATTGATCTCCACGAGCTCGGCGTCCTCCCGGTTGAAGAGCTCCCAGAGCGCCCCGAGAAGCTGGTCGGCCGACCGGGCCACCGGTCCGGAGAGACCGAGCGCGGCGATCGCGGCCCGCCGTTCGTACGCGGCGAGTCCTGCGAACGGGTGGACCGGGAGCCGAACGATCGCTTCCTCCTCGACCGACTCGATCTCGACGCCTCCGCGAGCGCTGACCATCAGGAGCGGGACGCGACGGCTTCGGTCGAGAGCGAGAGCGACGTACAGCTCCCGACCTAGGGTGAGCTTCTCTTCCAGGAGCAGTTCCTTGACGGTCTCGCCCTTGAATTCAAGTCCGAGGATCGCCGCCGCGGCGCTCTCCGCTTCCGCCGCGTTGGAGGCAAATCGCACGGCCCCCCCTTTGCCCCGCCCGCCGGCGAGGACCTGGGCCTTGACGACGCAGGGCACCGGGACCTCCCCACGCTCGACAGCAGCTCGGGCTTCGGCCGCTGACCGAACGACCGTCCCGCGGGGCAGCGGGATGCCGTACCGGCGGAACACCTCTTTGCCGCGCCACTCCGCGAGCTTGACCATGGAGGCCTCGGCCGCGCGCAGACGACCCGGCTCTTAACCCCGCCGGGCCGCCGGCGGCGAGAGCCCGGCGCTCAGCGGTTCGAGAGGGCTCTGGAACGCCGACCGCGGTGCTTCGGACGGTCGCGTGGGCTCGAGCCGGCCGTAGGGGCGACGGCGGGACGCAGATGGCTGAGGTCACGCCCCAGGTCGTCGAGCAGCTTGCCCGCGACGTCGAACTTGGGACCTTCCAAGGTGTGCCGGGTACCCCGTGCCGAGAGGACGAGAACACGCGTCGTGCTCGCCCCCATTGCGCTCCGGTCGTTCGCAACCGTCCAGTCGAGGTCGTTCTCGCGCAGCAGGCGCTCGGCCTCGGCGGTGAACGCCGCGGGGTCCGTCGTTGCCTCGAGCTTGAATCCGATCAAGCGGGTCGGACGTGGGGCTCGGCGGCGCAGCTCGGGGAGAAGTTTCGGCGCCGGACGAAGCTCCAACGTGAGCGTCGGGTGCTCCCTCGAGGAGATCTTGCCGTGCCGGGGCGTGAGCGTGTAGTCGGAGAGGGCCGCGGGCACAAAGACGGCCGCGGCGCGGGCGAGCGTGCTACCGTGGGTGCGGACCAGGGACCGGAGGTCCTCGAGAGATCTCCACCGTTGGACTCTGAGGAACGACGGGACCGGGTACTGGGCGTTTCCCAACCACAGTTCCACTTCCGCCCCCCGGTAGTAGGACTGCGCCGCTAGGCTGACCGCCGTTTCCCCACTGCTCTCGTTGGTGACGGAGCGGACTTCGTCGATCGCCTCCCGACTGGCGCCGCCGATGACGACCACCCCTCGGCCGGCCCAGCTGCCGCGGACCAGCCGGTGGAGGACCGCGGCCGCGATCTCCTCGGGGGAGCCCAGCTTCGCTTCCCCCTCGGCGTCGGTCGGGGCGATCACGCCGACGCCCCAGCCTCGAAGACGTTCTAGGTTCTCCCGGATCGCTGGGTTCCGCTCCATGTCCGCGTGCATCGCGGGGGCCACGAGGACGGGGACCCCTCCGCCGAGCGCGACCGACGCGAAGGAGGTCACGGCGGTGTCGTCGATCCCGTGGGCCACTTTCGAGATCGTGTTCGCCGTGGCGGGGGCGAGAAGGAGCAGGTCGGCCCGGCCCTCACCGGGTCCGAACCAGGTCACGTGCTCGACGCCCCCGGTGAGCTCCGTGACGGGCGCGTGTCCCGTCGCGAAGTGGATCGCTTCGGGGGTCACGATGCGGGCGGCGTCCGGCGTCATGACCGCCTGCACGTCGGCGCCGTGTCGGATCAGCTCGCGAACGATCCGCGGCGTCTCCACGGCGGCGATGGACCCGGAGATGCCGATGACGATCGTCTTGCCGGAGAGCAGCTGGCTGGTTCGCCCACGGATCGCGCGGCTTGGGTGCATCGGTGTCTCCTCCGTCAGGTGCTGAACGGGCGCGGAGCATGAGGCCCCAAAAGGACGCCGCCCGTCCACCCTCCTTAAACCCCGGTCCCGCTCCTCGGCTCGTGCCCCGACGACCGTCGCGCGACCGCGCTCCCGTCAAGCCTGCCGAGACGCCGCCGTCGCTGGATCCGGACACGCCCGAGGTCGACATTCCCTTGCCGATGGTTCGTCCGGCGACCTCCGCGTACGCCGAGATCGCGCACCTCCCGGGGCTGGAGGAGACCGTCCTCCCTCGGACCGTCGAACGGGGCGTCGTCGCCTTTGACCTCGACGGGACCCTGCTCGACGATATTGGCCTCATCAGCCATGTCGCTGGCCAGGTCCTCGCCGAAGCGTTCGGGACGCCCCCGGACGAGGCCCGGATCCACTACCTCGCGACGACCGGTATGCCGTTCGAGGCCCAGCTCGCCCAGCTCTACCCCGAGGCGCCCGCGGACCACCGCCTGGCGACCGCCCGGACGTTCCACGAGAAGAAGGTCAAGGAGGCGTACGCCCACGCGACCCCTTTCCCGGAAGTGCCGAAGCTCCTCAAGCAGCTCGATCGCGACGGGTGGACGCTCGTCGTCTCGACCGGGGCCGAACGGGAGACCGCGGACCTTCTCCTCGAGCGCGAGGGGCTCCGGTACTGGTTCGAGGGCGTCCTGGGCTCGGGGCAGGGGACGAAGCGCGAGCATCTCGCCGAGTTCCGCCGTCGGTACCCCGGCGCGCCGCTCTTCCTGGTGGGGGATTCCCGCTTCGACATGGAGGCCGCCCGGTCGGTCGAAGGCGTGATCCCCCTCGGACGAGCCTCCTCGATGCACGGATGGACCCTCACGCCCGACGATCTGGCTCGTTGGGGCGCGGCCTGGGCGGACTACGCGCTCTCGGCGCTACCGACCGTCCTGCCCGAGCTGCTGAAGGGAACACGGACGCGTGGAGCCGACCGCCCCCGGCGGCGTTCCGCCAAGCCGAGGCGGTAGGGCCGGGACCGGGACTCTCAGGCGGCGGGGTCGGTCCCCGCGACCGTTTGAACCCGGGTCGAGGGATCCACAGTCCCCCAGGATAACCAGACTACCCCATCCCGGCCGTAGGGCAAGCAGGGAACGTCGGGAGGAAATAGTTTCCCACATGCGGCGGACTCGGCCGTCCGACGTGCTGGCGCCGGTTGCCGCGAACCGGCGCCCCCCTCCGCCCGTGAAGCGCCCGAGTGATCGTACTTTCGCCTACCACATGCGCGTTCCACCTGGGCGCGAGGGCCGTTACTCAGTGCTCGAAGTGTGCGCGGCCGATCGCCGCGGTGTGGCGAGCGCGGGTCGAGGAGATATCGTCCTGCCCAGCGGGTGTCGAGCGTCGATTCGGGTTCCGTTCACCGACCGAGGTGGTCCGGCGCATCCCACCGAGTAGACTCGGTGAACCGACCGAGAATCTCGACGTCGTGCCGCTGCGTGATCCGCTGGTCGGCGCGGTCACGTTCGGACTGATCCGATTCGCCCTAGCGGGACTCCTCTTGGCGGCCCTGCTCCTTTTCGCCGCCTTGAGGAACGCGCTGACGACGACCGGGGCCGAGGTCGGCCGCGGGCTCACTTGGGGTGAGCTTCGCCCGTGCGTTCGGGGCATGGTCCCCGCTTGCCTACCCCGGACCATGACCGTCTGGCCAACCCTTATGGCCCGGAGCGCCGCCGCGGTCCTTCGGCTCGAGTTCGGTCCTCGAACGTTCGAACGCACCCTAGCGCTCGAGGAACCACGGTACTCCCGTAGTGAGCGTGAGTTGATGCTCCGAAGCCTGGGGCGAAGGAACCTTGGAATCACGAGGTAGGCGTTCCTCGTCCGGCGTCTGGACGAACGGTCCGGAGAGAGAATGGGGGCCACCTCACCTGATCTGCGATCTCCCTCCGCGGCGACGACGTCACCCTTCTATCCGTTGAGGAAGGCGATACCTCCGGCCGGAGATTGCACCGGTTCTGACCCCGGTGCTGGCGACGCCCGGGTATCCGAGAGGAGCTGTTCAGTTGGAACCACGGCGAGATGCCATCGTGGCACGATGCGGTCGTCGCAACCTTCTCGAGACGAACGGTCGACCGGGTCCCGGCAGGTAGAGAAGGCCCTCCGTCGGGTCTCCGAGAGCCTCTGCTTCGCCGCGGGTGTGTTGCCGACCTACGAGGGCACAGCAGGCCGCGTCGAGCTCGTCGTGGGTGAGAGTGCTGGCGGCGGGGCGGAACCTTAGCCCAACACCGACGAGCCCTCGACGCAACCCTTCGAGGTCCGTGCCCTTTCGCGGAATTCCCCAGACGTCCTGAGCGCCTCCCGGATACCCCTCGATCACGGTCCACCCTTCGTTGCGCAAGCGTTCTGCGAGCTCCATGCCGCGAGCCGTCAACATCCGCATCGGTCCGAGGGTCAGCGGGAAGAACCGAATTCCGCGCTTGAGCAGCTCCCGGTCGCAGACCCGCAGATGCGGACCGGTCCGGTCCTCGAGCGAGCGACGTCCGCGCGGGAGCGAGAGCGGCGCGTCGATGACGACCACTCCGGCCCGCAGCGGCCGGCAGACGGCCAGGATCACCGTGTCGTCGCCCGCGACCGACATGCGCGCGGTTCCGTCGCCGGTGAGAACGCAGACCCCCGTCGAGCGCCGAGGACTCCCAGCGAGGTCGAGGCCGACGACCGCCGCGGCGCTACGCACGCTGCTCCGGACCTCGCGGTGCTCTTGACGGTGCGCTCGACCCGCGACCGGACAACCCTATCTTCCGGCGCGGTCGGCGACGGTTCGCTCCGACCCATGCTGGACGATCCCGGCCTCGACGCACGGCTGCGACGTTGGCTCGATGTTCCGGTCGCGACCCAGCCGTCGTTCGCCGCGGACGGAAACTCCGTGCGGTTCGTCTCCACTGCTTCCGGCGTTCCCTCCGCGTGGACGGTCGAGCTGCCGCGCGGGCCCTCGCGCCCCCTCGGGCCGCCCGGCGAACGGGTGGGCGGCGTCTTCGCCTCTCCGACGGCGGACCGCGCGATCCTCTCCGTCGACCGAGGGGGCAACGAACATTGGCAACTCGTGGAGACCGACCTCCGCGGAGGGGCCACTCCCCAGACCCGAGCGCTGACCGAGGCGCCGGCCACGATCCACCTCGCCGGGGGTTGGGACCGCGACGGTCGCTCGTTCTACTTCTCCTCGAATCTCCGAGACCCACGCTTCTTCGATGTCCACCGGTTGGACCTCGAGAGCGGCCGCACGCGGCTCGTCCACGGGGAGGACGCCCTTCTGCAGGTCTATGCGACCGGGCGTGGCGAGCTTCTGGTGGGCCGCCTCCGGACCAACCTCGATGTCGACCTGTTGCGCGTCGGTGGGTCGGGCGTCGAGCTCCTGAACCCCCACGAGCAGGAGATGACGGTTCTTTCGGCGACGTTCGGCCATGACGCCGTCTACGCCGCCGCGAACCCCGGTCGCGAGTTCACGAGTCTGATCCGGTTCCGACCGGGTCGGACGGGACATGAGTTCCTCGCCGAGTACCCGGGCGACGTTGAGATCGTACGCGCCTCGCCGGACGGGCGGCGACTCGCGATGTCGGTCAACCGGGAGGGGTGGAGCGAATCGCACCTCTTCGACCTCGCCACCCTCGAAGATCGCGCGTTCACCTCCGGCCCGCGAGGCGTGATCGACAGCCTCGACTGGGCCCCGGACTCGAGCGCCTTCGCCTACTCGCTCGGTACCCCGGACGGGAACGACCTGTACCTACGCTTCGTCGAGACCGGCAAGGAGCGACGGCTGACCCGTCCGCCCGACCCGGTTCCTTCGGTGGTGAACCCCCCGAAGCTCGGCTCGGTCAAGGTCCCGGACGGCGTACGGGTTCCCTACTGGGTCTACGCTCCGGCGGACGGTCCGATCCGAGGGACGATCTTCGACATCCACGGAGGCCCCGAGGCGCAGGCTCGGCCGTCGTTCAATCGAGCGACCGCGTTCCTGGTCGGGGAAGGGTACCGGGTGATCGCCCCGAATGTCCGAGGGAGCATGGGGTACGGTCGGACTTTCGTCCATCTCGACGACGTGCGTCGCCGGATGGATTCCGTGCGGGACCTTCACGACCTCGTCGCTGCGCTGCGCGCGAACGGAACCCTCGACCGTGCGCCGGTGGGCGTGAAGGGCGGGAGCTACGGCGGGTTCATGGTGCTCGCGGCGATCGCGACGTATCCGGAGCTGTTCGCCGCGGCCGTCGACATCGTCGGGATCGCGAACTTCGTCACCTTTCTCAGCGAGACCGGTCCCTGGCGACGGAGACTGCGGGAGGTCGAGTACGGAAGCCTGGCCGACGATCGGGCGTTCCTCGAGTCGATCTCACCGATCCATCACGTCGACCAGATTCGAACCCCCCTCCTCGTCATTCATGGGGCGAACGACCCGCGCGTTCCTCTCCACGAGGCCGAGCAGATCGTCGAGCAGCTCAAGCGACGCGGACGCGAGGTCGACCTCCTCGCCTTTCCGGACGAGGGTCACGGGGTCGTTCGGAAGGAGAACCAGCGCGTCGCCCTCGCGCAGATCGCTCGATTCTTCGCTCGCCACCTCGGGACGAAGGCTACCGGATAGACGCCGAGCCGCCCAGTCGGACCGCCTTACGCCTTCGCGGCGGGCCGAAGGATCTTGAACGCGATCTCCCACGAGCCGAGGCTCATCGCCGAGAGCACCCAGAGGATGCACATCGGTTCGAGGAGCCGACTGCCCTCGATCCCGCCGATGTCGACCGTGGGCCAGCCGAAGTCCTTCAGGACCTTGGTCACGGTTGCCTTAGCCTGAGCGTCGTTGCCGCAAATGAACATGTCCGGGGGACCGCCCGGGAGCTTCGGGTGCACGAACAGCGAGTTGCCGACGGTGTTGAACGCCTTGACGACGTGCGCCCCCGGCAGCGCGCGCTGGACCTGCTCGCCGGCGCTGTCGTCGTGGCCGACCGAGAGGCTCGGCGGCGCGTTCTCGCGGAACACCAGGGGGTTGGTCACGTCGATCACGACCTTCCCGACGAGGTTCTTTGGGCCCGCGAGCCGCAGCACCTCCGGGACCGCCGACCCACGCGTCGCAACGACCGCGAGCTCTCCGAACTCGGCCGCGTCGGCTAGGCTGCCTAAGCTGACGTTCGGCCCGATCTCCTTGGCCCACGACACTAGCGACGCGCTCGAGGGATCGCGGGTGCCAAGCCGGACGTTGTCCCCCCGACCGACAAACCCCTTGGCCAACGATCTCGCCACATCCCCGGAGCCCAGAATACCGACCTTCATCGTCCCGTCCCCCCGCGCTTCAAGGGGTGTCCCTCGATAATGGGGACGATGGCCCCGGACTCCTCGCCCGGTCTACGCGGTCTTCCGTTCGGCGGCGTGACCTCCGGGCTGCGTAAGGTCGGCCCACATCCACACCATCTCGCTCCAGACGCCGCCACGTCGGAAACCGTGCGGAAGTGCGCCGAACGATTGGAACCCCACCCGCTCGTAAATCCGCCGCGCTGGGAGGTTGTCCGCACGGACGGTCAACACGACGACCTCGAAGAGGCCCCGACAGCGCGCCAGGGCGTCGACGAGGAGCTTCGAGCCCACCCCGGCGCCTCGTCGTCCGCGGGCCACCAGGAGGCCGAGCGTGCCGATGTCGTGGGTTTCGGCGTGGCGATCCCGCCGCTCGACCGTGCAGCTCCCCACGACCCGCCCGTCCTCCACGGCCACCGAAACGACCGCGTTCCTTTCGAGGACCGCGGCGTACAGTCGCGCGAACCAAACGGCCTCGTCCGCGAGGGAGGGGGGGCTTGGCATCAGAGATATCCCGAGGGAGGGATTCGTTTCCACCTCCTGGTACAGGTCAAGGTAGACTTCCGTCAGACCGGCGAAATCCTTCCACTCCAGCGGTCGAATCTCCATACTTCGGCGAAGCTCCAACGTGATCGGCCGCTCGGTCGCCCCCGTAGCGGGACCGGGCCGAGACCAAAGCGTCAGCGCTGAGCGCGGGAGGGCGGGGGCGCGGCGCTGTCGAGCCACCGCTCGAACGACTCGAGCGAGGAGACTCGACCTAGGTACTCCCGGATCAGTTCCGCCGCAGGTCGAGTGCTCCCCGGGTCAAGGATGGCCTGACGGTATCGACGGCCCTCCGTCGGGTTCATCAACGCGCCACTGGCTCGGAATCGGGCGAACAGGTCCTTCGCGATCACGAGCGACCAGGCGTAGGTGTAGTAGAGAGCCGAGTAGCCGAACAGGTGCCCAAAGCGGCACTCGATGTGAGCGCCCTCGACCCAACCGATCAGCTGGTGCTTCTCCCAAAGCTCGCGCGCGAGAGCGGTCGTGTCAAAGCTGCCCGGTTCCCGACGGTAGTACTCGAGGGAGATAGCGGCGTTCGCGATCAGGCGCAGGACGAGGCTCGCCTGGCTCACCGACTCGGCCTGCCCCCACTTTTCGGCGAGCTCGATTGGGATCGGCTCCCCGGTCTCGTAGTGCCGAGCAAAGCGTCGGAGGGTCGCTGGGTCGCGGACCCACTCCTCCAGGAACTGGGAGGGCGCCTCGACGAAATCCCACTCGATCTCTCCCATGATCGTCGCGGTCCAGGGCCCGCGCCCGGAGAACAACGCGTGGAGCAGGTGGCCGAACTCGTGGAAGAAGGTCAGCACGTCGGACGGTTCCATCAACGCCGGCTTGCCGGGGGCGGGCTCGGGGAAGTTGCACACCAGCGCTGCTTCGGGGGCCGCCCGGCCGGCCACGCCGAGCACGACCTCCGCGCACATGGCGTGGGTGAACTTGCCCTCACGCGGGTGCAGGTCGAGGTAGAAGCGGCCGAGACGCTGCTCCCCGTCGAACAGGTCGAAGACCTCGACCGACGGGTGCCAGCGCCGCGGCTCGTCGACGCGCACGAATCGTACCCCGAACAGCTCGCCGGTGATCTGCATCACGCCCTCGCGAACCTGGTCGAACGGGAAGTACGCCCGGAGCTCCCGAGCATCCGCGTGATACCGCTCGGCGCGGATCTTCTCGGTGTAGTACCCGACGTCCCCGCCGAACATGACGGCGTCCCAGAAGCCAAGCCCGGTCGCGCTCGGCTCGTCCTCCTGCTTGCGGGCGAGCAGCGTCGCGAACTCCCGTTGCGCCGGACCGCGAGCGACCGCGTCGAGCCGCGCGAGGAACTCCGCGGCGGCGTCGGGGGTCCCGATCATCTTGTCCTCGGTCGCGTACGCGGCGAAGTTCGGGTAGGAGAGGGCGTGGGCGAGCGCCGAGCGCTGGCGGAGGAGGTCCGCCAGGACGGGGACATTTTCCGGATAGGCCTGGTTGAGGAACTCGACGGTGAGCCGGCGGCGGACGTCGCCGCGACGAGCGTACTTGAACACCGGGAACGCGTCCGGGTAGCTCGTCGTGATCGCGACCGAACCGTCCGGACGGGGCGGATGGCCGGCGAGGTAGTCGGAGGGCAGCCCCTCCATCTCTCCTTGGTCGTGGAAGTCGAACGTCCGAATCCGGTCCTGGATGTTCCTCTCGAACTCGAGCCCGAGTCGGACCGTATCGGCCTGGAGCTTCTGCACCCGAGCGCGATCGGCGTCCGGCAGGGAGGCGCCGTTGCGGCGCATGCGCCGGATCGTCTTCGTGACGGCGAAACGGGTGGCCGACGGCTCCGACCCGAGTGGAATCGACTCGAGCGCTCGGAACAGTCGGGGGTCCAGATCGATCTCGGTGGCGAGCTCCTCGGCCTCCTGACTGAGCTTCTCACCCGCGGTTCGCATCTCGGCGGTGGGGTGAACTCGAGCCAACAGTCGGCCCTCGACGATCAGCTGACCCAGGGTCCACGAAACTTCGTCGTAGACGACCCACGTGTTCGCGACCGATCGGGGAGCGGCGACGTCCAGGAGATGGCGCCAAAGGGCTCGAACGCGGGCGAGGTCGTGCACCCCTCGTTCGGCTACTTCCCCCGGTGTGCTCAGGAACATCAGCCGGGGTGCGCTCGTCGGTGTCTCGGTCGCGGCCATCCTCTCCATGCCCGTCGACCCTTCGAACGACGGCGGACCCGACCCAGATAACGCCTGCCCCTCTTCCCAGGAGTCGCTAGGACCCCCGGCGCTTCGCCCCTCGAAAATGCGCCCAGTGAAGGTCTAAGTAGTGCTCGAGGGTCGGCGGGCTCGGCCAGCGATGGGTCCCTCCCGATGACCTCCTACCAGCAACCCCGGTGCGGCGCACCGGGCCTCGTTTTCGCTTCTCGACGCTCGGTCGCCCCGCGGACGTGGCTGGGGGTTGCCTTCGTCGTGGCGTTGTTCCTCGCGCCCCTCGGGGTAGAGTTCTCGCCGCACTCGGCGGGCGCACCGACTCTGGGCATCCCCCGCCACGCTCCGGCCGTCCTCGAACTCGGCCACATCTGGCCGACGACGCGCGGATCTTCGGCGGTTCCCCATCCCTCCGGGGTCACCCCGTACGCCTTCCACACGAACGAGCCGTCGCCGGCCGGCCTGACGGACTACGGGGTGGACGCCTCCCAGAACCCGTACTCGTACACGACCCCGATCTTCCAGGGGACCGCCTCCATCCGGAGCCTCCAGACGTATCTCTCGGGCGGTGGCTCGTCGACGTACGTGATGACGTTCCAGCTGAACGTCGTCGTCCAGTTCACGAGCGGGCCGAACGAGCTTGACTACTGGATCCAGGACGTGGCCGACGTTGATACGTCGGCGAACCAGATCGCCTTCCTCGACAATGTCTGGAACCTATCCTCCTCCAGCGGACAGCTCGGTTCCGGGGACGTCTCCGGCAACGGCTCGGTCAACCAGCTCGGTTCGATGACGTGGTACGCCGCCGGGGCCTCCGCGAGCCTCCCCGGCAACTTGGCTACCCTGACCTACCCGGCGACCGTCGCGGAGCGGGTCGTTTCGAGCGAGGTCGCGGGCCTGCCGCGCGTCGCCTTCGAGTACAACGACGGCTTCGGCTGGGTCACGTACGACAACGTGACGTTTCACAGCGCCCGCGGTTTCGTCGACCAGGGTTTCTACGTCACGGGCTGGCGCTACACTCCCCTCGGGATCTTCTTCGACGCGGAGTTCGACTTCACCGGGCCCTCCGCGGGCGGAGCGGCGTCCACGGACGTCCGGTCCGACCTGAACGTCTCGCTGGACCGGTGGAACGGACACAACTTCGAGGCTGTGCCGAACGCCTACAACTTCGGCAGCAACACGGGCGAGCTCCTCCAGAACTTCGTCTCCTCGCCGACCTCCAGCCCGCTCGATGGGACGCTCGCCGGGCACGAGGTCAACGGGAGCGGCAGCCTCGCGCTTCTCTACGACACCCGCAACGTCTCCGACTTGAACGCCTCGGTCCCGTCGGTTCCGTCCGGCACGCTGTACATCAACGGGACACCGCACCCGTACGTCGGAAGCGATGTGAACGTCACCCTCGGGCCCGGTAGCTATTTCGTGCAACTCGCCGGCGCGGGCGGCATCGTCACCTCGCTCAACGTCACGCTCCGCCCGGGACAGTACGTCGGCATCGTCCTGGCGCGGCCGCAGTACTACGTCGCCTCGTTCGTGGCCGTCGGGCTCCCGGGGGGGACGGCGTGGTCGGTGACCGCCAACGGCGTCCGTCAGGGCGGAACCTCGTTCACGATCGCGTTCAACGAGACGAACGGCACCTATCCGTACACCGTAGGCGCCGTGCCCGGCTACTTCGCCGACGCCTGGTCCGGGACCGTCACGGTGCTCGGGAACGCGGAAAGGATCGTGAACTTCAGCGCGTTCCTCTTTGCCGTCGATTTTGTCAGTGAGAACCGCCCGTCGAGCCTTCCTTGGATGGTCTCTATCGGAAGTGCGGTCGCGAACGGGTCGGTCGGGACGCTCGTTCTGGAGGAGCCGAACGGGAGCTACTCGTTCACCGTCCTCACCTCGAACCTGTACATTGTCACCCCCTCCAGCTCGACCGTGGACGTGGCCGGGGCCCCGGGCGGCTCGTCGATCGCGTTCTCACTGCGGCCGGGGTACCTCCAAGGTACCATCGACCCGATAGCCGCCGAAGTTCAGGTCGACGGAGCTCCGATCGACGCCTCCGGAGGAGCGTTCAACCTCTCCCTCCTTCCGGGCCCGCACGCCGTCGAAGCGACCGCCGACGGCTACCTCGCGTTCTTCGCGAACGAGAGCGTCACAGCGGGCAACGGCACGTTCGTTCCGATCGTCCTCGAAGCGGCGCCGACCGGTTCTACGTCCGGCTCCTCCGGTTCCCTCCCGCCGTGGGCGCTTCTCGGGATCGGCCTCGCGGTGGCGGCCGCCGTCGTGATCGTGGGGGTCGCCTACGTCATCTCCCGGCGTCCCGGTCGTCGGTAAGGCCCCCGCCGCGCGCCGAGAACACGGTGGGAGCCGTCGCCGGGTATACATAGGCGGGCCCCGCTGTTCACGCCACCGACCATGACCAAGCTCGGCGACCCGGCGCCGGAGATCGTCGGTACGACCGCCGACGGTCGACCGTTCCGCCTCTCCGAGTGGCGGGGGAGCCACGTCGTGCTGTACTTCTATCCCAAAGCGTTCACGCGCGGTTGCGCGTCGGAAACGCGGGGTTTCTCCGCGATCTACCCGGAACTTCGTCAGCGCAACGTGCAGCTGGCCGGGATCAGCGTCGACGCGCCGGAGACGCAACGGCGGTTCGCCGACGAGTGCCGGGCCGACTTCCCGATGATCCCGGACCGCGCCAAGGAGATCGCCCGGTCGTACGGGATCCTCGGGTTGATCGGACTCGCGAAACGAGTGACCTTCGTCATCGGCCCCGACGGACGGGTGATCGACCTGGTCCAATCGATCCTGCCCGACCCGCACCTGCGACGGGTCCGCGACACGCTCCTGGCGGGGAGGCTCGTCACTGGCCCCGATGGGTCGACCGCCTCGACCGGCGGTGCCTCGCATCCGTCGAGTTAGGTGCCGCCGGTGCTCTCGCCGCGGTCAAGCCAGGCCAAGAACGCCTGGACTTTGGCCGCCAACTCCTCGCGACTGCCTTCGTTAACGATGCGGTAGTCCGCCTGGGCCACCGCGTCGCCGGTGCCCCAGCCGGATTCGACCTGGTCGCGCCAATCGAAGCTCGCTCGGTCGTGCATGTCCCACGGAAGGCCCCGTGCGGCGAGCCTCTCGAACCGTAACTCCGGGCGAGCGAGGACGGCGAGGACCACGAATCGTGCGGGTACCGTCGCACGAAAGACCCGGGTCTCGTCGGCGGACTTGATCGAATCGACGACCACCGTGGCGTAGGCGTCGAGCGCGGCGAGCACTTTGGGGGAAGCACGGCGGGCGAGCGCCGCTGGTCCTTCGAGCTCGCGGAGCCGGGTGGCCTCCTCCCGGAGGCTCTGATTCGTCACCGGGCGCCCGGCCCGGGCCAGCTCCTCCTCGACGATCGTGCGAAGGTGGATTGTCGTGCCGCGTCGATGCGCGAGGAGGAGCTCCTTCACTTCGCCCTTGCCGGCCCCTCCCAGACCGGCGAGGCCGATCACGACGGGGCCCTTGGCGGGAGCGTGGCGCCTCGTCCCCGACTCGTCGCTCCTGGTGGGGCCTGTAGAGTCCGGCACTGCTACGCCGCCAGAATTGGAAGTTCATGTAGTTCCCGCCCCTGGCTCCTCCCATGGAGGCGTCGCGACGCTTCTGCCGATTCCGCACCGGGGGTCGACCTGGCGGCGACCTGGAGCCGCTTCCCGGCGACGGGATGTGCCTCTCCGTGTTCCTCCTGCTCGCTCCGAAATCCGATACCACCAAGGTCCTCCTCGGGACGGTGCGCCCAGAGGCCCCCGGCTGGGTCTCCGCCGGCGCGATGGACGCTGGAAGGGCGGCGAAGAGCCGCGGACGGTGGATGCTCCCGTCGAGTCACCTGATGGTGTTCGAGTCCCCCGACGATGCCGCGAACAGGGTCGCTCGCGAACAGCTGGGGCTGGAGGGAATCCCCCTCCACCCACCGAAGATCGTCTCGGAGACCTACGGCAGAGAGTCGGGCGTAGATCCCCACTGGGACCTGCATTTCATCTACCGGGGGGTGGCGGCGGACGAGCCGCCTCGGTTCCCCGCCCTGTGGGAGCGGCTCGAGTACCTCGAACCACGGGCGCTGGATCCGACGAAGTTCGCCCGAAGCCATGGTGACATTCTCGAGCTCGCCGGTTCGGCCCTCGGACACACCCCGGGCGGATAGGGGAACTGGCCTCGGGGCCGCCTCGCGGAGCGGCCGGAGCTTCCCGCTCGCGAAGTCGTTCGTCAGGGCTTCGTGCCGCGAGCGGTCGGAAGCCACCTAGGAGGTGGATCGTCCGCGGCGTCGGCGGTGCGCCTCGTGGGCCACCTCCTCGCGGGTCCACCGTCCTGCGTCGGTCCAGTACTCACGGATCCGCCGGGCCAACGTCCTATCGAACAGCGGGGGTAACGCGTGCCGAGGTCGGTCGCGATCGGGGACGAGCTTGGAGAGGCCGGTCGCGACGATGAACGGCACGTGCCAACGGGCGGCCGATTCCGCGAGCGCCTGGGTGCCGATTTTGTGCGAGATCGATCCGTCTCGGAAGAGGCTGTCCGCCCCGACGAGGACGAGGTCGGCGGGGGCGACCGCCCTGTCCCGGAGTTCGTCCTCGACGCCGACGGCACGGACCCCGGCCGCCCGCAAAGCTCGGCCGAACCCGGCGCCTTCCCCGCCCGGAAGGCTTCGCAAGACGGAGACGCGGCTCGGCGCCGCCGCACCTTTGAGCGACGTTAGGACCCGGAAGAGCGTAGCACTTCGGCTCAGGGTAACGACCCTCGCGTGCGGGGGAAACAGGTCGCGCGCCACGCGGGCGATCGCGGGAGGCTCTCGGTCGATCCGTCGGAGGAGCTGGACGCAGTAGGACCGGACGTCGGCGAGGAGCTCCCCGGGGGGCGCTGTCCGGGCACGGAATCTGAGCTCAGAGCCCGCGACCACGAACAGACCCATGGCGGGCTGGATCTCGGCGAGGAGCCGCCCCCACCGATCCACCGTGCTCCGCTGGGCCTCGTGGGACGACCTCGCAAGCATCAGGGTGCCCTCGCGGACCGTCTCTAGCGCGGCTCGAGCGAGATGGCTCGCACCGTGGCTCCGATCACGACCTAGGCGCGCGAGCACGAGACCCCAGCGGTCGCTCGGCTCGCTCACGGGGGCTCCGCCGAAGGCGACGGGGCCAGACGAGCGCTCGGCCCCCCGCGTCGCCTCCCCCTTCGGAGGCGACGGCTAAGGCTCCACGCGCACAGCGTAGTCCTTCCCTTCCCAACTCCCGCGGCGGGGCCAGAAGAAGGTGAACGTGAGGGTGCTCTGCTCTCGTTCGCCCAGCCCCAAGTCAACGAACTCAAGTCCGAGCGCGGTGGAGGTCGACTCAACGTCGTCCACCGTGCCCCAACCGTCTCGGCTGACGTGGAGACGGAACGGCTCGGTGTTGAGAATTCGCAACCGCCCTCCGGCGTGGGCGATCGACGGTTGTCGGTTCATCTTCCAGATTTCGATCCGCTCCCGCGCCAGCCGACCGTCGCGGTAGCGCGCCGCGACCTCGGGGATGCAGCCAACGATCTCGCGGTCGTCGATCGACCGGAGCAATTTCAGGTACTCGGAGTGGGCCCAGAGGAGGGGCATGGCGGCGCCGGTGGGACGCCCCAATTGGAAGTGGCGGCCGGGGCTAGCCGGAAGGTCCCATACCTGTTCCGGCAAGAGCCCCGTCTCGCAGGCGAACCGTTCGAGGGCTCGGACGTACAGGGTAGGATCGTGCCCCGCCGCGAGCTCGTACAGCCCGCGTTCTCCCGTGAGCAGGGGCCAGGCCCGCCCCACGCCGAACCCGAGGTAAGGGCCCCCGTCGGCCTGTTCTCCGTAGCCGTCGTGATTGTACCGGTGCCACACCGGCCCGAACGGGGTCTCCACTTTCAGGAGTCGGTCGACGAGGCGGAGCGAGTCAACGATCACCGGGTCGTCGGGGGCGCGGATCCCGTACCGGACCAGCTCGAGGAATCCGGGGTCGATGATCTCCTTCGCCGGAAAGACGTTGGGCGACCCCGGAGGGAGGTTCGGGAGCTCGACGGTCCCCGTCTCCGGGTCCTCGTCCGGACGCGGGTCGTCGAGACGGACGGGACGGATTCGAATGTAGTGCCGGCGGATCGACGGGTCGAGCGTCCCGTGGTTCGTCACTGTCCAGACGTCGACGTGGCTCTCGAGGAAGTCGGCGTAGTCGAGGAGGAACCGCTCGGTGGCCCGGTCGCCGCGGTCCCTCGCGAAGACGCTCGCGGCGACGAGCGCCGCGATGTTCGCGGCGAGGGTGGACGGAGAGTAGCCGCTCAGCTCCTCCCACCGCTCCTGCTGCGTCGCGGGACCCCGGTCGATGAGGAACCGCGCCGCCCGCAGGATCATCGGGTACGGGTCGAAATGTTGGAGCGCTTGGTCGAGGCGGAGGCGGTGGGCGAGGAGGATCGGGAAGGAGACCTCATCGAGCTGGACCCCGCGCCAGTACGCGTGCCCGTCCAACCAGAAGTTCTGCGGGAAGCCGCCGTCCCACTGCTGGGCGGCGGCGAGATAGATGAGCGCTCGGAGCGGCGTCTCGAGGTTCCCGGCGGAGACCAGACCGAGCGCCGTCTTCGCGAGGTCCCGCGTCCATACGAGGTGGTACCCGCCCCGGTCGTCGTCGCCTTTCGCGTTCCCCCAAGGGATCGAGAGCGAGGCGATGAACGCCCCGGGGAACGTCTTGTCCTCGTGGCCGACCAGGAGCGAGTAGCTCGCGTGGTAGAGGTTCCCGTGGTCGTGGCTGCGGGCGTCGAGCGGACGGATCCGTTGGCACGCCCGGTCCCACTGCAGGAGGAAACGCCGACGTAAGGCGTCGTAGGGAGTACCGAGGCTCTGGAGCAGCGTCGCCACGGCGCTCTCGAGGCTCTGCCCGAAGGCGAGCGCGAGCGTGAACTCACTTTCGGGCGGGACGGCGAGCTCCGCGGTGAGGGCGAGATTGCCGTCGAGCGCCCGGTCGAACTCCCAATCGAGCCGGTAGTTCTCCGCGAGGTCGGTCCATCCGTCGCTCCGTCCGACGTACCCGACCGAGAGGCGGGGGAGCGGCACGTCCGCGCCCAGCGCCAACCAGGTGCCGTGTCGTTCGGCGACGAGGATGCTCCGGTCGGCGAGCTCGACGACGTACCCGTTGTTGCCCGCGCCGCCGACGTCCAGGTGCGGGGCGAGCAAGGCGTAGAGGTGGAGCGGCGTCGGGAGACCCGGCCGGGGCCGGAAGGCGGTGCGGAGGAGCACCGAGGGAAGGTGGGGATGGGCGATCACCTCCTTGGTGAGCGTATACCGATCCTCGGGATCGGCCGAGGTGACGCGGTACCCGAGGGCATGGTCGCCGATCCGCTCGACGCGGCCGTTGAGGTGTCGCTTCTCTTCGTGGAAAAGGGCCTGCCCGTCCGAGACCAGGTACTGGAGATCCCGGATCTGCGGGTGGTCGATCAGCGGGAAGTAGACCTCGGTCACGATGCCCCGCTGGAGGGTGAACCAGACCCGGCTGTCCGCCGAGTAGCTCGTCCCGACGCCCTGTTTGTCGCCGGCGCTCCAGCGCGGAGGGATCCCCGGGGCGCCGAAGGCGTCGTTGGTGCCGCGGAATCTCATGCGACGCCGGGCTCCGACGTCGCCGAGCGATCGACGCCGGGCAGCCCCTCGGCGGCGGCGGTGTCGAGGAAGACGCGTCGTTCCTCGTGGGCCTGGACCCGAGCCGCCGGTAGCGGGGGCTCCGGGCTGGGCAGGAGCACGCGCCGAACGATCTCGCGTTTCGCAGCCCCGGCCGCGATCAGGTAGACCTCTCGACTCGCGGAAAGGGCGGGCAGCGTCATCGAGAGGCGAGGGACGGTCGGCTCCCACGCGGGGGTCGGTTCGACGAGCGTCCAGCGGTTCGTGACGTCGAGCGAAGGTCGGCCCGGGAACAGCGAGGCGGTGTGTCCGTCCGGACCGATGCCCAGGATCGCGACGTCAAAGAGAGGCGCCGCGGGAGGAAACGAGCCGGCGGAGAGTCCTCGAAGCGTCTCCTCCAATTCGTCGGCGGCGCTGGCCGGCGCGGCGAGCTCGCCCATCCAGCGGTGCACGTGGTCTCCTGGGATCGGGACGCGGGCGACGAACGTGCGGAACGCCGAGCCGAAGTTGCTCCGGGGATCCTCCGGGGGGACACACCGCTCGTCCCCCCAGAACAGCTCGGTCTCGGACCACGGGATCTCCCCCACCCCGGGGCCGGCCAGCCATCGGAAGAGGGGCAGAGGGGACGAGCCGCCCGGAAGGACGACGCGGAACCGGCCGCCCCGCGCGACCGAACGGCGGGCCGCCTCGGCGAGGCTGAGCCCCACGCGCGGTCCCAGCGCCTCCGCGTCGCGGACCACCTCGATGCGCGTTCTCACGGACGCGACCACGGTTCTTCGTTCGGCTGGAGCAGCTGGTCGGCCGCCGACGGACCCCAGCTCCCGGCCGGATAGCCCTTCGGTGCGGGGGGGTGGGCGAGGAGTTCGGCGAACAGCTGCCACGAAGCTTCGACCTCGTCTGCGCGAACGAACAGCGTGGCGTCGCCTTCGAGGACGTCCAGCAGCAGCGTCTGGTAGGCATCCGGCAGGTTTCCGAACTGCTCGGCGTACCGGAAGCGCATCCGTTCGGTCCTCGTGGCCATCGCCTCGCCGGGGGGTTTGACCTCGAAGACGAGGTCGAACCCTTCGTTCGGCTGGAGGGTGATGACGAGCTCGTTCGAGTGAACGTCCTCCGGGTCGAGGTCCTTGAAGAACGTCACCGGCGGACGGTGGAAGTTGACGACGACCTGGGTGACCCGCTGCGCGAGCCGCTTGCCGGTGCGCAGGTAGAACGGCACCCCTTGCCATCTCCAGTTCTCGATCCGGAGCTGGAGGGCGACGAACGTCTCCGTGACCGACGACCCTGGGACCCCCTGCTCCTGGTGGTACCCGGGGACCGACGCTCCGTCGATCGTCCCGGCCTCGTACTGGCCGAACACAGCCTGCTCGGGCCGGACGGGAGCGATCGAGCGAAGGACCTTCACCTTCTCGTTCCGGATCGCCTCGGCGTCGTAGGCGGCCGGCACCTCCATCGCGACCAGCGACAGGAGCTGGGTGAGGTGGTTCTGCACCATGTCGCGCAGGGCGCCCGCGCGGTCGTAGTAGCCGGCCCGACCCTCCAGGCCTAGGTCCTCCGCGACGGTGATCTCGACCTTGCTCACCCGGTCCCGGCTCCACAGGCTCTCGAACAGGACGTTCGCGAACCGGAGCACGAGGAGGTTCTGGACCGTCTCTTTGCCCAGGTAATGGTCGATCCGATAGATCGACGGCTCGTCGAAGTACTGATGGACCAGTTGGTTGAGCGACTTGGCGGAGTCGAGGTCGCGTCCGAACGGCTTTTCGATGACGATCCGGGTCCAGCCGGGGCCGTGGCCAAGGCCCGCTTCCCCTAGGCCCTGGATCGTCGGCGCGAATGCCTCGAACGGGAGCGCGAGGTAGAGCACCCGGTTGCCGTCGAGCTGATGCTCCTTCTCCAGGGCCGCGATCCGCTCGGCGAGGGCGCGGTAGTCGTCCGCGGCCCCGTCGCGGACCGGCTGGTAGAACAGCGTCGCGTCGCACCACGGGTCGATCGCATCCGGATGGAAGGGGCTGAACTGTTTCAGGCCCAGCGCGGCCCAGGACCGGTAGCTGGCGTCCTGGTAGTCGGTCGACCGGGCCGCGCCGAGGATCACGCTACCGGCAGGGAGGTGACCGTCGACGGAGAGTCCGTACAGGGCGGGCAGAAGCTTCCGGCGCATCAGGTCGCCGGTCGCGCCGAAGACGACCAGGAGCGGACGCGTCTCGAGCTTCCGTCCGACGGCCACGCTAGCCCTCGTGCTCGACGGCATGGCCGCCGAACTTCGCCCGCATCACCGCGAGGAGCTTGTCGCCGAACGATTCGGCCTCACGGGAGCGGATCCGCTCGACCAGCGACAGGGTGATCACCGGCGCCGGCACGTCCAGGTCGAACGCTTCGGTCGAGGTCCAGCGCCCCTCGCCGGAATCGACGACGAACGGCTTGATGCCGGTCAGCTCGGGATTCTCGTGCAGCGCCGAGGCGGTGAGGTCGAGCAACCAGGACCGGACGACGCTCCCGAACCGCCAGATCTCCGCGACCTGCGCGAGGTCGAGCTCCATGGCGTCCTTGTGCTTGAGGATCGAGAACCCTTCGGCGTAGGCTTGCATCATGCCGTATTCGATCCCGTTGTGGACCATCTTCACGAAGTGGCCGGCCCCGGTCGGCCCGACCCGGCCCCAGCCCTTGTCCGGCGCAGGCGCGAGCGTCGTGAGGAGCGGCGTGATCCGCGCGACCGCGTCCACCGGTCCACCGGCCATCAGGCTGTAGCCCTCGGCCAGGCCCCAGATCCCGCCGCTGGTCCCGACGTCGACGTACGGGATCCCCTTCGCGGCGAGGGTGGCGCTGCGCCGCAGCGTGTCCTTGTAGTAGGAATTGCCACCGTCGACGATCAGGTCTCCCGCGGCGAGCTGCGGGAGGAGCTCGTTGAGGGTCGCGTCGACCGGGTCGCCGGCCGGGATCATCAGCCAGAGGACGCGCGGGCTCGGCAGCTTCTGGAGCATCTCCTCGAGGGAGTAGGCGCCGACGACGCCCCGCGCCACCGCGGCATCGACGACTTCACGATGGCGAGCGGTGCCGACGACCGTGTGGCCCCCGCGCACCAAGCGTTCGGCCATGTTCGCTCCCATCCGTCCGAGCCCTACCAGACCCACTTGCACGTTGATCCCTCCCGTTGGAACGTTACGATGCCGGCCGGTCCGCGACCCACCGTGCGATCGAGGCGACGAACTCGAGAGCGGAGCCGGTCGTCGCGAGCGTGATCACGGTGCGCCCCCTCTGCTCGAGCGCCGTGGCGTCGCCTCGACTCTGCGCGTGGATGAGCGCGCCGAACGTGAACTCGCTCCCCGGCACCGCGAGGTCCGGCTTCGCCGCGTCGATGATCTGGAGGAATCGGCCGGTGGGCGGACCGCCCTTGTGGAGCTGTCCGGTCGAATGGAGGAACCGCGGCCCGTAGCCCGCGGTGGTCGGGACCTTCAGGCGGTCGCCGATGGCTCGCCGCAAGCCCTCGAGCGCCTCGTCCATCGCCTCCGAGGGTGCGAGATACGCCTGCAGAGCGACGTACTCCGACGGGAGTCGCGTGTCGAGGAGCTTCGTGAGGTCGGGCGAGGCGGAGGGGGAGGCGACGCCGGGGGCGGACGCCCCCGAGGGAGGTGCAGCGAGCACCTGACGGGCCAGCACTTTCGCATACTCTACGTCGGGCTGATCGAACGGGTGGATCCCGAGCACGGCCCCCGCGCTCGCGATGGCGAACTCCCACCGGAAGAACTCCGCGCCGAGGTCGAACCGATCGTCCCATCGTAGGCGGACGGTCGGAATCCCGCGAGCCTCGAGCGCAGCGAGCTCCGGGTCCCGCGCGTGATCCTCGCCGAGCGCGAGGTCGACCACCACTCGGTCCTCGCCGTAGAACGCCGGGGTTCGGCGTGCTTCGGAGACGACCGGCACGAGCCCGTGACCCTCCTTGCCCGTGCTCTCCGCGATGAGCTGTTCCACCCAGATCGGGAAGGCGTCCAGCTCTGGCGAGGTCCACAAGGTCACCTTGTCGCGACCGCTGCGGCCCAGCTCGCCCAGGACCGCTCCGAGCTGCAGGCCCGGGTGCCGGTCCGCCGGGGTGGCAGGGCCGCAGGCGGTCGCCATCCGGCGCGCGGAGGCGAGGAGCCGATCGAGGTCGAGCCCGAGAAGCGCCGCCGGCACCATGCCGAAGACGGAGAGCGCCGAGTACCGCCCCCCGAGGTCCGGGGCGGCGGCGAACGTCGTCCGGAAGCCGCGGCTCCGTGCCAGCGCTTCGAGCGGCGTACCGGGGTCCGTGATCGCCACGAACCGCCGGCCGGGGGCCGACGTCGAACCGGCGACCCGGTCCCAGAAGTAGCGGAACAGGGTGAGAGTCTCGGTCGTCGTACCCGACTTGCTCGAGACCAGGAAAACGGTCGTCGTCGGATCGATGGACGCCTCCACGGCCCGCACCGCATCGGGGTGCGTACTGTCGAGCACCGCCAGGGACGGAAAGCCGGGCGCCGGTCCGAACATCCGTCCGAGGACCTCGGGTGCCAGGCTCGAGCCGCCCATGCCGAGCAGCACCACGTGGGCGGTACCGGCGTCCCGGATCTCGGCGGCGAACTCCCGCAGTTCGTCGATCCGGGGTGTGAGGGCCGTCGGCAAGGAAAGCCAGCCGAGTCGATCGACGATCTCCGGTCGGATCGAGTCGAACCAGACCGTCGGGTCCTTCTTCCAGACCCGAGCCCCCACCGATTGGGTCTGCCAGGACGAGAGACGGTCGGCGACCGATCGTTGCTCGGCGTCGGACGGGAGGGCCACCCGAGCGAGGAAGGAATCCGACGTGATGGACGTGGAGGGCGGCACGTTGGTAAGCGGGAGAACCGGGCACTCGTTATGTCAGTTTGCGTACGCCCGGAGGTCGCCACCGAGGACGGCTCGCCCCCGGAACGGCGCCGGGGGTTTCAGGGCGCCAGTGTTATGCCGAGTGGACCTCCTCGCCGCCCTTCTACGAGGGCGCCTGTGGGTCCGGCCTTGAAATCGTGGGCGGTCCGTTCGCTCATCCTGGGGGCGCTGCTCCTCCTTCTCGTACCCCCGATAGGGGGCACCGAATCCCGCGTCGCCCTTCCACCGCCGCATCCTCAGGCGGCGGCTGCCGCGTCGGGCTCGAGCTCGGCGGCCGCGGCCGGCCCGATTGGCGCGGAGGGGCAGCTCGCCAACCTCCGTTCGACCCCGGCGATCACCGGGGCGTACGACTGGGACCCCCAACCGCTCAACCTGTTCCCTCCGTTCCCGGTCGACGAGGTCGGCGGGCTCGGCGCCGCCATGGCATCGAGCGACCCGCTCGGAACGGTGGTGATGTTCGGTGGCGAGGGGTCGCACGGGCTCACGAACCTCACCATCACGGACAATCAAACGACCGCGCTCTGGAACCTCCGACCAGCGACCCGGGCCCCGAGCCCTCGGGCCAACCTCTCGTTCGCTACCCTCCCGGATGGGAAGTTCGCAGTCGCCTTCGGCGGCGTCGTCAATCTGACCACGGGGCAGAGCGACAACGGTACGTTCCTCTACGACTTCCGTAATCGAACGTGGATCAACGAAACCGGTCCCGTCGCTCCGCCTCCTCGGGAGGGGGCGGCGTTCGCGATCGACGCCTCCCGGAACGTCGCGATCCTCCAGGGGGGACGCGACCCCGATTATCTGGTCAAGGGCTCGGGTGCGTACGTGTTCTGGAACGACACGTGGGCGCTCAACCTCACGACGTTCCGATGGACCCAGCAGGCCCCGGTGACGGCACCCCCACCGATGTTCGGGAGTTCGATGGTCTGGGTCCCGCAGACGGCCAACTTCCTCCTGTTCGGCGGCTGTGCGACCTTCTGTTCGAACGAACTTTACCAGTACATCCCCGGCGGGAATTGGACTTTGGCCCCGCAGTCCGGCGACGTCCCCTCCCCGCGCGCGGGCGCTTCCGAGGTCTGGTCACCGAACTGGAACATCACGATGATGAACGGGGGGTTCATCTGGGGGAACGATACCTACGCGCCGCTCGGCGACACGTTCATCTTCACGCCCTCGACCCATAGCTGGGACACGGTCGCAAGCGCTGGGGGCCCTTCCCCCCGGTTCGGTTCACCGGCCGCATTCCTGAATGCGAACAACTGCCCCGGGATGTTCGTCGTGGGCGGGAGCACGGCGTACTCACCGCCCCCGGCCGACGGCTGGTTCCTCGACGAGAACCCGGACGTCCAGCTCGGATGCAACAACTGGGGCGGGGATGAGGTCGGAGGGTCGACGGGTGGCGGAGGCGTGGGCAACTGCCCGGTCGGTGCGAACACGAGCACCCTCTCCGTCCAGGTACTCGACCGAGCGACCCACCTCGGTCTGGTCGGAGCGGTCGTGAACATCACGGGCTACTGCAGTCTCCAGCTCACCACGCTCGCTGGCGGGTTCGCGAACTTCACGGACCTACCAAACGAGACCGTCCGAGTGACGACCTCCTTCCCGGCATACCACCTCAACGTCACCTACGCCCTCCTGCCGGTGCCCACAGGCCGTCTTGTCGTGGAGATGGACCGGTACCCGTCCCTGACGGTCCACACCGTCGGGACGTATGCGATCCAGGGGGAGGTCGCCTTGCCCGGGGTCCCGGTGTTCTACGATTCGGTGCTAGGCCCCGACCTCCTGGGGAGCTCGGACGCCAACGGCTACCTGCGGATCGCCGTCCTGCTCGCGACGGAGGGACCGACCCACTTTTTCGCGAACGTGGCGGGGTACGCGAACGCCTCCGTCCCTGCGTTCGTTCCGTTCACCGGACCCGTCAACGTGACGCTCGACCTGCTGTCGTACGGGGGGTTCGACGTCCACGTGCTCCGCGACCCGGGAGGTCCGTCGATCCCGCGCGCGGTCGGCACGATCACGCCGGTCGGATTCGGCGCCTACGGAAGTCCGTTCGACTTCGCCACGGACGCCCAAGGCTGGTTCAACGTGAGCCTGCCGCTATCGAACTACTCGGTCAACGCGTCGGCGCGGGGCTACCTCCCCAACGGCACCGGGGTCGCGATCTTCCACGGGTGGGTCAACGACACCGTGGTCGTGCTCCCTCTTCCGCTGCTGTACGGCGCCAACGTGAGCGTGCGCTTGATCGACGCCCGGTCCCACCTGCCCATTGCCGGTGGTACGGTGACGATCGACCGACGACCTCCGGCGTCGACCGGGCCGCTCGGCTGGGCGAATTTCTCCGACCTGCTACCCCCGGGACGCGCCGTCGTGCTCGGAGCTGCGCCCGGTTATTTCAACAACTCCACCGCGGTCGACCTCGAGTACCGGGCCATTCTCGCCGGAGTCCGACTCGACCTTATCCCGGTCAGTGGCTGCCCCTCCAACTGCCCACCGCCGGCCAATCTCACCGGCAGCAGCCCGTTCCGCCTCCTTCCGTCCGGAGGGATCACGCTCGAGCTGTTCCTGCTCGCCCCGCTGCTCCTCGCGCTCGCGGGGGCCGCGTACGCCTGGACCTTGCGTCGGACGCCGTTGCCGCGGTCGGGGTAGGGCCGGACCCCGACCGAACTCGACTCCCGAGGAGAAAGAAGGCATGCGAGGTTTATGAACCGTCCCGGTGTGGGCGGCACCTTGCCCGAGTCGGAGCCTCGCGCCCGCCCCACCTCGGGGCGTCTGACGCGCGCGCTCCAGCGGCTGTTCCATCCACGGCTCGTGATCCTAGAGACGATGCGACCGGTCGAAGTCCCGGTCCTTACGGAGACGAAGCGGCGATGGCTCGCGGGGGACCGGAACGGAGCGATCCTCTACGCCTACGAGGCGGTCCTCGACGACCTCCAGAGAGCCTACGGCGTCCGCTACCCGCCGGACTGGACGCACGACGACATTCTCGCCCACGGCGTGACGCCCGAGATGGAACCGTTGGTGCCGTTCCTCAAAGGGCTCCACGACCTCTATCTCCCCATCCGATACGGCGGGGCCGTCCCTGAGAGCGGACCCTCGCCCGACCGGTTGGTCCAGAGCGTCTACGCGCAGCGGGCGATGTGGGGGCTGTACGTCGAGGGCGTTCGTCGGGACGACGTCCGGGCCCTCCCCCGCTCCGACGCCGGGCGAGCGGCGGAGGCCAGCGAGGTGAGCGCATGAGCCCCGACATGCTCGGCGCCATCGAGCGCTTGTTGCGGGAGCCGACGGTCGGCCTGCCTCTCGCGCTTCTGGTCCTCACTCTGGTCGCCTGGCTCGCGTGGCCGAGGACCGCCGGCCGGGCGCCGGCCCGACGGGCGGGCGGCTGGACACCGCCGCAGACCGACCTGGTCTCGCGGACCTATTTCGCGCTCGCCGACGGGGAGTACTCGAGGATGCTCGAGGTCGTCGACGACCGGTTCAACGAGGCGGTCGCCCGAGGTCGGGGTCGTCCCCTCGACGAGCTGCCCCGGACCGCGCGGGGCGCGCGGAGCGCGGGGGTCCCGGACGCGCCGATCCTTCGCCGCGTCCACCGCGACCTCGTGGGCCTGCGGGCGACCGCGGTCGCGCGGGAGAGCCGGTTCTACCTCCGATGGGCGTTCTGGCGGAGCGAGGCGGAGGAGCGCGACCGGTTCCTCTCGGCGATCGACCATCAGATCGACCGGGCCGACTCCCTGATCCGTACGTTGGAGCAGAACGCATGACGATGCCATCGAAAAGCGGTGCCGAGGCCCCGAGCCAACCGTCTCCGGTTCCCACCGCGGGCTCGCGCCCGCCCGAGGCGGCCGGCGAGCTCACCCCCGAAGGGATGCTGGCCTCGCTGCAGGCGTCGGTCGGCGAGACGATCGTCGGCGGCGAACGCGTGGTCCGTCTCCTCGCCGTAGCCCTGGTCGCCGAGGGCCACGTCTTGCTCGAAGGGGTGCCGGGGCTCGCGAAGACGCTCATGGTCCACCAGTTCGCGAAGACGCTGACCCTGAGCTTCAAGCGGATCCAGTTCACGCCGGACATGCTCCCGTCCGACATCGTCGGCAACGTCGTGCTGAACCCCGCGGCCCAGCGTTACGAGTTCCGGCGCGGGCCGGTCTTCGCGAACGTGATCCTCGCCGACGAGATCAACCGCGCTCCCCCGAAGGTCCAGTCCGCTCTCCTCGAGGCGATGCAGGAACGCCAGGTGACGGTCGACGGCGTGACCTACCCGCTCCCCCGCCCGTTCATCGTCATCGCGACGCAGAATCCGGTGGAGCAGGAGGGGACCTACCCCCTGCCCGAGGCCGAGCTCGACCGGCTGCTGTTCCGGATCCTCCTCGGCTACCCGAGCGAGGCCGACGAGTTCGAGATCATGCGGCGCCACGGCTCGCGGATCGACGAACCCGCGACGCCCGCTCCGCTGACGGCCGACATGTTGACCCGCTACCGGGACCGGTCGCTCGGCCTCGAGGTGCGCGACGAGGTCCTACGGTACATCGGCAGTGTGGTGCGCGGTACTCGGTCCGACGCGAGGATCCTGATCGGTGCGTCGCCGCGCGCCAGCGTCCAGTTCGTGCGGGCGGCGAAAGCCTCGGCGCTGCTCGACGGCCGGACGTTCGTCGCGCCCGAGGACGTGAAATCGCTCGCGTTCGAGGTGCTCAACCACCGGCTCCTGCTGCACCCGGAGACGATCACCCAGCAGTACGTTTCGGGTCGTTCCGGCCTCGAGCCGGTGCTCCGGGAGATCGTCGGCGACGCGCTCGGCAAGGCCGTGGTCCCCCGGTAGCGCCCGGTTCTCCACGCTCGCGGCCATGCAGGGAGTTCGCCGGTGATCACCCGCCGCGGATGGGAGGCGGTCGCGGGGAGCCTCGGCGCCCTGCTCCTCGGGCTCCTCACGCTCAATCCGGTGATCGAACTGGTGGCGGTCGCCGCCTTCGGGTTCGTCGCGAGCGAGATGCTCGTCGCGGGGCTCCGGCTACGCAGGCTCACGCCCGACCGGTTCGTCGTAGAGAGAGCGCCGGGCTCT
The DNA here is from genome assembly GCA_022750195.1 of Thermoplasmata archaeon. GTDB lineage: Archaea > Thermoplasmatota > Thermoplasmata > Lutacidiplasmatales > UBA184 > Lutacidiplasma. The sequence goes on from JAKIWE010000001.1 coordinate 1,015,659, forward strand.
CGGCGACTCCCCCAGGACGCCCACGTCGAGGTCGTGGTCGAGGTTCGCTACCCCGACGGCCCCGGTCTCCAGGCGGAGATCTACGACATCCTCCCGTCCTCCTTCGACCTGCTGCAAGGCACCCCCTCGGTCAGCACCTGGCTCGCTCCCGGCGCCAAGGTCCGGCTCGTGTACAAGGTCTGCCCGAGAGTGAGGGGCGCCTTCGTCCTCGGCCCGACGGTCGTCGTGGCGGAGGACGCCTTGGGTCTCGTGCGGCGCGTCCTCCTCCTCGACCGGGGCCGCCCGCTGATGATCGTCCCGTCGTCGGTGATGGGCCGCTTGGGGAAGCTCGGGGTGGCGTTGTTCACCCGCATGCAGGCCGGCCTTTCGATCCGGCGCCGGGGCTTTGGCACCGAGTTCCGGGCGTTGCGGGGCTACCAGCCTTCCGACGATATCCGGCACGTCGCCTGGAAGCGGTCGACGATCGACAACCTCGTCGTCCGCGAGTTCGAGCAGGAGAGCCGGCAGGACTTCCTGCTCGTGCTCGACCTCTCCGCCCCGATGGAAGCCGGCCTCTGGGGTCGGAGCGCCCTCGACACGAGCGTGGAGGCTGCGGGGCTGCTCGCAAGCCTCATCGCCCGTGGGGGCGAGGACCAGGTCGGCCTCCTCACGTACGCCGGCCGCGTCCACCAGTTCATCCGTCCCGGCCGGGGCAGTCGACACTTCCGGCGGATCGCCGACAATCTGGCGCTCGCCGAGCTTCGACCGGGCCGCTGCGAGCTCCCTACGCTGTTCCTCGACACCACACGCCGGCTTCGGCTCGGCACGCACCTGTTCGTGTTCAGCGCAGCGAACGGCTCGCTCGAGCAGCTGCCCTCGGCCCACGCCAACCTCCGGGCCCACGGCCATCGGCCGTACCTGTTCCTGCCGGACCTCGCCGGATTCTATCCCGGCGCCCCGGACCAGGGCGTGACCCGGGCGTACGAGTGGGCCCAGGAGGACGAGCTGCGCCGGTTCCACCGAAAGTTGAACGCCGCGCGAACCCAAGGGATCCCGACGTTCACATTCGACCGGCGCGGCGCCAGCGACCGGGTGATCTTCGCCTACACGCAGATCCGCGGCTGGGGGAGCGCCCGGTGATCGGCCGCGCGCTCCGCCTCGCTCTGCTCGCTCCCGCGTTCGTGTATCCGATGGTCCTCTTGCTCGCAGGGATCCGGCCCCTCTCCGTGGCCACCCTCGCCCTTTCGGTCGTGATCGCGCTTCCGATCGTCGCGGTGGTCCGGGGGAACCTGCTCGCGCCCCTGGTGGGTCTCTCGGGTCTCATGATCGGCTTCGTCGGGCTGATCACCCTGCTGACGCCCGGAACGCCGTCAGGCCTCGGCGCGGACCTGGTCGTCGCCCTCCTCCTCGGGGGATTCCCTTGGCTGTTGGCCGTAGCCGTCGTCCTAGGAGACCACCCGGCCGCCGGCCTTCTCGGGTTGAGCGTGGGACTCCTTGGGGCCGTGTCCGTTTTGGCCGCGCTACCGAACGCGTGGACCGCGAGCGACTCCTCCTCCGTGTTCGTCGCGCGGTGGTACGCCACCGGCGACCAGCAGTTCGGACACCTCGGCGAGGCGCTCGTCGGGCGCGGGTTGCAGACGGCGACCACCTTCCCGTACGAGACCGCGGTCACCCCGTTGCTCGTGGGCCTCGCGATCGTGGCGGTGGCCGGTCTCCTCCTCCCGTGGTTGCAGCCGTCGCCGGTCGGATTCCGCTCTCTGGGCTCGGCGCCCCGTCGGGACCTTGCAGCCCCCCGGAGGATCGTTCCGTGGCCGTCGAGTCGGATCCTCCCGCCCCCCGCCTCCGCCCCGGTCGTCGGCCCGGGAGCCGGGCTGGTTCCCGTGAGCGGCGCGCTGATCGCGACGGGCGGCTTCGCCGCCGTGGCCCTGCTGAGTCCTGCGAACGCGTTCCTCGCGATCGCCGCAGGTGCGACGGCGGTCGTCATCGTACTGCTCGCGCTCACCTTCAGCGGGCCGGCACGGCGCCCCCCAGCCCCGACCTCCGCGCCGGCGCGGGGTCCGGCGGCTACGACGAGCGTGGGCGGACGAGGCGTCGAGCTCGCTCGACCACCTTCTCCACCGTGAACCCGAGCTCGGCGAGCACGACCTCCCCGGGCGCGGAGGCACCGAATCGGTCGAGGCCGAGCACGTCGCCGGAGCTCCCCACGTACTTCCACCAGCCGGCCGTCGCGCCGGCCTCGATGGCGAGCGCGGGCAGACCGGGAGGGAGCACCTGGTGCCGATACGCGGCGGGCTGTTCGTCGAAGACCGTCGTCGACGGCATCGACACGACTCGGGTTGCGATGGAGAGTTCGGAGAGCGCCGTCGCGGCGCGGACGGCGAGCGAAAGCTCCGAGCCGGTCGCCACGAGGATCACCTCCGCGGGGGACCGCGGGGACTCGACGAGCACGTAGCCTCCCCGTTGGACGCCTTCCACGACCCGCTCCGCCGGGACGTCGAGCGTCGGGAGCTTCTGGCGGGTCAACACGAGGGCGACAGGTCCGGCCCGTCCCAACGCGAGGCGGTAGGCGCCCACCGTCTCGTTCGCGTCTCCCGGGCGGATGACGGTCATCCCGGGCATCACGCGGAGGCTCCAGAGATGCTCGACGGGCTGGTGCGTCGGGCCATCCTCGCCGAGCCCGACCGAGTCGTGGGTGAAGATGTGGAGCGCGCGGGCGTGCATCAGAGCCCCGATCCGGAGCCCCGGGCGAGAGTAATCGGCGAAGCAGAAGAAGGTCGCACTGAACGGGAGCAGGCCCCCGTGCATCGCGAGGCCGTTGACGATGGAGGTCATGGCGTGCTCCCGGACACCGAAGTGGAGGTTCCGCCCCGTTCCGCCGTCGACGCCGAAATCCCCGAGGCCGTTCAGGTACGTCTTCGTGGAGGGATTGAGGTCCGCGGAGCCTCCGACCAGCGCCGGGATCCGAGACGCGAGGAGGTTGAGGAGCTTGCTCGACGCGTCCCGCGTGGCCACGGCGCCGTCCTTCGCCGCGAAGCTGGGAAGTCCTGCGTCCCATCCCGGGGGGAGCGTCCCTCGGACGGCCGCGTCGAAGGCGTCCGCGAGCTTCGGGTCCGCCGCCCGGAGGGCCTCCCTTCGGCCGCTCCACTCCCGAACCCAAGCTTCGCCCCGCGGGACGGCGAGCGCCAACCGTGCGCCGGCGGCCTCGGGAACGAGGAACGTCGGCGTCAGGGGCCAGCCGAGCTTCTTCTTTGTCGCCTCGGTCCCGGCGGGGCCGAGCGGCTCTCCGTGGGCTTCGCGCGTGTCCTGGACGGGGCTACCGTAGCCGAGGTGCGTCCGCACGCTGATGAGCGACGGCCGCTCGGCTTGCGCGAGCGCAGCGCGGAGCGCGGCGTCGATCGCGTCGAGGTCGTTGCCGTCCTCCACGCGCTGGACGAACCAGCCGTACGCGCGGAACCGCTCGAGCACGTCCTCGGTGAACGCAAGGTTCGTGCCCCCCTCCAGCGAAACGTGGTTGTCGTCGTACAGGTAGACGAGCTTGCCCAGCCCGACGCGGCCGGCCAGCGAGGCTGCCTCCGACGCGATCCCCTCCATGAGGTCGCCGTCGGAGACGATCGCGTAGGTGCGGTGGTCCACGATCTCGGCGCCGGGCCGGTTGAACCGGGTCGCCAGGAGACGCTCGGCGATCGCGAGGCCCACGCCCATCGCGAATCCCTGCCCGAGAGGCCCCGTCGTGACCTCGACGCCGGGAGTGTGGCCGACCTCCGGGTGGCCGGGCGTCTTGCTCCCCCACTGCCGGAACCGTTGCAGCTCCGACATCGGAAGGTCGTAGCCGGTCGTGTGGAGGAGCGCGTACAGGAGCGCCGAGCCGTGGCCCGCCGAGAGGACGAACCGGTCCCGGTCCGGCCAGTCCGGACGTTGGGGGTGGTGTCGGAGGAACCGGGTCCAGAGGACGTAGGCCATCGGCGCCGCCCCGAGGGGGAGCCCAGGGTGGCCGGATTTCGCCTTCTCGACCATGTCGACCGAGAGGAACCGTAGCGTGTCGATGCAGAGGAGATCGAGCTCCGGCGACGTACTCGGTGCGGCCTCCTCGACCATGATCAGGCTCTCCCCCGCACGCGGTGCTGCGCGCCGGCGGCCCCGTGCCGGTGTCGCGCGCTTAAAGAGGCGCCCACGACCACCGACTCGTTCCCGAGCCGGGCGGGTACGACGCGAACGACCTTAGCGGCGGGCGGCTGGGCCCATCGACGGACCGCCCGGTCGCTCACGCCGACCCAGTGGGGCGCATGGTCGATGAGACCCCCGCCGAGCACGATGCGCTGCGGGTTGAACGCGTTGGTGAATCCGACGAGGCCGTCGGCGAGGAACCGGGCGGAACTTCGATCGATCTCGGACGCGAGCGGGTCCTTCTTACGGCGGGCCTCGTCCACGGTCGCGGCGGAGATCCGCGCCGCCTTCCCGGCCAGTCGGACCAGCGTCCTACCGGCTAGCGGGTCGGCGGCGACCGCCTCCTGCGCCCGTCGGGCGACCGCCCAACCTCCGACGTACGCCTCGAGGCATCCGCGGTTCGGGCAGTGACACTTCCGCCCCCCGGCCACGAGCATCGTGTGGCCCAGTTCGCCGGCGGCGTTGCTCGCGCCCTCGAGAAGTCGATCGCCGCTCACCACGCCTCCGCCGACGCCGGTGCCGACGAAGATCCCAACTACGTTCGACCAACCCCGGCCGGCCCCGTGGGCCCACTCGGCGAGCGTAGCCGCCCGCACGTCGTTCACGACCGATACCTCCAACGAGAGTCGCCGGGAGAGTCGTTCGCCCAGGGGGAACTCCTTCCACCGGAGGTTCGGCGCGTAGTGAACCCGGCCGGTGCGTGCGTCGACCTGGCCGGCCACACCGATCCCCGCCGCGACGGGGGTAGCGTTGCTCGTCGACAGGGTCGTCCCGGTGCAGGCCTCGATATCCTCCAAGACGGCGTCCGGACCCAACCGGGCCCGCACGAGGCGGCGCGCAGCGCCCGAGAGGCGACCGCGAGCGTCCACGATCGCCGTCGCGACCTTCGTCCCGCCCAGGTCGATGCCGAGGATCGGGGGGCCGCCGGCGCTCGGCCGCGTCACTCGTCGGTCGACTCCCCGCCGCTCAGCGCGCGATGGTACTTGTGCACCACATCGACGAAGGTCGAGTGCGACCAGGTCAGGGGCACGGCGCTCTTCGGCTCCCCGGTGACGGCGTCGATCTGCTCGGGCAGGAGGAGGCTCGGGGTCGCGTGCGCGACGACCCACTCGATCAGCTCGCGACAACGCTCGACCTCGCCCAGGTTCAGCCGCGCCTCGGCGAGCCAGAGCGTGCAGAGGATCCACGGATTCTCGCGTCCGTAGTAGGCGTCGTCCTCGAAGCGGGCGAGCCCGCCGACCTTCGAGTTCCACAAGCGCTGCTCGATGCCGTCCACCACGTGACGGGCCCGCGGGTCGTCCCACGCGAGCAGTCCGAGCTTGAGGGCGAGCAGGATCGACGAGTCGAGGCGAGCGTCGTCCGGCTTGATCGACCGGCGGAACCGCTGATGTTCCTCGTCCCAGAGGTGCTTGAGCGCCGCGGTGTGGACGGCGACGCTCGCCTCACGCCACCGAGTAGGGTCCTTGCCGAGCTCGAGCGCGATGCGCGCCGCGCGCTCGAGCGCGTGTCCCACGACCGCGACGCTGTACGTATCGACCGCCTTCCTCTCCTCCCACAGGTCGAAGCTCTCCTTCGGGAGGCCGGTCGAGGGGTCCCGGAACTCGGTCAGGAAATTCGCCGCCTGTTTGACCATCGGCCAGAAGGCGAGCAGCGCATCGAGGTTGGTGCGCCGCTTGAAGTGGTGCCAGACCGCGGCGATGACGGTTCCTGTCTGGTCGATCTGGAGGAAGGGGGGCGGGTGCCAGGTACTCCCGATGCTCCCGTCCGGGAAGTGGCGGTGGACGAACGACCCGTCCGGCCGCTGGCAGAGGCTGGCAAACTCGAGGAACCGCTCGGCGTGGTCGTAGAGGCCGGCCTCGTCCATCGCCTTGCTGATGTAGCCGCCGTCGCGCCACCAGCAGTAGTTGTACGTGTCGCCCCCGACGGCGAGCGAGCGGGTGTCCGGCGACGCGACGATCGACCCGTTCAGCCCGCAGGAGTGGCGCAGCGTGAGGACGCTGGACTTGTAGAGCTGCCGGCCCCGCTCGCTCAGCCCTTGGGACAGGCGTGGGGGATGGCGGGCGACCCAGGTGCGCCAGAACGCCTGAGCTTCCCGCTCGAAGCGCGTCGGGTCGCCGTCCCAGACGTAGTGGTGGAGCTTGTGGATCGCCTCGGGCGAATCGCCCATGCCGACGAAGATCCGTACGGTGCTGTCGGAGCCCGGCTTGACGCTGACGTCGAACTGCATGACGCTGTCCGCCGCCCCGTGGCTGATGTCGCGGCCGTCGAGGACACCGTCCTCCGCGTCGACGTAGGTCCCCTTGAGCCCCTTGAGCGTGTGCTCCCCGCACACCGCCCGCGTGAAGGTGGGGATCCCGTAGAATTCGAAGTAGAACGAGCGCTTGTAGTGGACGACGCTCTGGAAATCCGGGTCGCAGTACGCCGTCTCCTGATAGAGCGACTCGGCGATGTTCAACGACTGGTAGGAGAAGAGCCGGAGCTCGCGGGGCCGGTCCGAGCGGAACCGCACCAGCCGAATGATGAGGTCGTGGTTCGGGTGGACGAAATCCTCGACCGTGATCGACAGTCCGTCGTGGCTCCAGACGGACCGCGGGGGGTGGCCGGGGTCGGGAAACTCGGGCGACAGATGGAAGGCGCCCTGGTCCCGGAGCCACTGGAACTTCCGCTCGCCGACCTCGTAGAGGCCCAGTCGGGTCTCCCGGAGGTGTTGGAACTGTCCCGGGTAGGGATAGAACAAACCCGCCCATTCCCCGCTCTCGTCGATCGTGACGAGAATGCGACCGTTCCCGGTGAGTTGGGTGATCATTCCTCCCGGCCCGAACAGATTCCCTCCCGGAGACGGATAACTCTTCGCCCGTGGCGGGCCGAACGGGCGGGACCGCCCAAGGCTGAGGACGGTTGGCTCCACCGTGCGGCGGGCCATCCCCCCGCTAGCCAGAGTTTGCCCTGGTTCGCGGACAGCGCCGCCGGGCGCTCCCCCGCCGGGTGCGAAACCATCAAGGAGGGGACCGCCGTCGGAGCGCCCCCGATTGGTGAGTGGGTGCGGTGATCGTGGCGAGTCCGGCCGGCCCCGACACGCTCCCTTTGCGTAGGCGCTCCGTGACGCGCGTGACGGAACTGAGGGGGAGATGACGGCCCGTCACCCCGCCACGTCGACGCCCCCGGAGCCCCACCCTCGACGGACGAAACGTCGGCCTCGCCCGAAGGTCCTTCCCGCGAAGGGCGCTTCCGTGCTTCCGACGCACCCTCCTCGGCGCTCGAGGGTCAAGTCGGTCTCACGGGCCGAGCTGGAAACCCTGGGACGAACGCTCGAGTGGACCCGGCCGGCTTCGGCGGCGCCGCCCGCGCCGGTCCACGTGGCGAGCCGGCGACTGCACATCCTGATGGTCGGATGGGAGTTCCCGCCACACATTTCGGGCGGGCTCGGCGTTCACTGTTACGAGCTCTGCCGCGAACTCACCCGTCTCGGCCACCGCGTGACGTTCGTCACGCCCTTCTCCGGGCCGTTCACGGAGGTCCCGGGGGTGACGTTCCGGTACCCTGGCTCGGCGAAGCGCGAAGGGACCCCGCCTCCCGGGGCCTACAGTTTCGTGCTGGGACCGGAAGGGGAGGTCTCCGACTCGCTCGCCGACTACAACGACTGGGTCGCCGGCCTGAAGATCGGCCCGGACGTCGATCTGGTCCATGTCCACGACTGGTTCGGCACCGTCGGGGCCGCCGCGGTCGCCCGCCGCCACCAGCGGCCGCTTGTGATGACGGTCCACTCCACGGAGTACGACCGGAGCCTGGGATTCCCGAACCACGCAATCCTCCGCCGGGAGCAGGTGGGCGTCAAGGCCGCGGACCGCGTGATCTCGGTCAGCGGACACCTCAAGCAACAGCTCGTCGAGCGCTTTGGCGTACCGTCGGGGAAGATCCGCGTCGTCTACAATGCCGTACGCCCTACCGATCGGCTGAAGCGGCTGACTCGGCCGGACCCGATCGTCCTCTACCTCGGTCGCCTCGCCGCGATGAAAGGCGTCGACACGTTCCTGCGCGCCGCGGCCCGCGTCCTCCCGTTCGTGCCGGACGCCACGTTCGTGGTGGCCGGGGACGGTCCGGAGTACCCCCGCCTGCTCACGCTCGCGGCGCACCTCGGGATCGCGGACCGGGTGATGTTCCTCGGCTGGGTCACCGAAGAGGAGCGGACGATCCTCCTCGGGCGGGCGTCGGTCTACGTGCTACCGAGCGTGGTCGAACCGTTCGGCATCTCGGCGTTGGAGGCGATGGTCGCCGGCGTCCCGACGATCGTCTCGAAGACGAGCGGGGTCGCTGAGATCACCGAGAGCGTCTTCGCCGTCGACTTCTGGGACATCGATGAGTTCGCGAGCCGGATCGCCGAGCTGCTGAAGTATCCCAGCCTACGCACCGTGATGAGCGACGCCGTGCGCCTGGCCGCCCTCAACGCTACGTGGGCGGAGCGCGCCCGTCAGACCGTGGGCGTCTACCTCGAACTGTTGCCGGCGCCGGCGGCCGGGCCGTGAAGCTCGTTCTCTACCTCCACATGCACCAGCCGTGGCGGCTCGCCCGGTTCCGCTACGTCGACCTCGGCACCGGCCGACCGTACATCGACCGGGAGCGCAACCTTGCGATCTTCCGACGGATCTCGGAGCGGTGCTACCGGCCGGCGCTCACCCGACTGCTCGAGGCGCTCGAGCGGTTCCCCGAGTTCCGATTCAGCCTCTCCGTCACCGGCACCTTCATCGAACAGGCGCGCGCCGCCGCCCCGGATGTCCTCGAGCTCCTCCGTCGCGCCGCCGCGACGGGCCGGGTCAGCTTCCTCGCCGAGACCTACTACCACTCGCTCTCCTTCCTCCTGCCGCCCCCCGAGCTCTCCGAGGAGATCGACCTCCACGTGAGCACCCTCCACGACCTGTTCGGCGTGACGCCGACGATGCTCCGGATGACGGAGCTCGCGTACTCCGACGAGCTCGGCTACTTCGCCGAGCGCCACGGATTCAAGGGGATGCTCGCGGAAGGCTGGGAGTCCGCCCTCGGGGACCGTTCTCCGAACCAGGTGTACGCCGGGGCCCGGGCACCGAACCTGAAGCTCCTGCTGCGCAACTACCGGCTGAGCGACGACGTCGGCTTCCGCTTCTCGGCCCGCGGCTGGTCCGAGTACCCCCTGACCGCGGAGAAGTATGCGGGGTGGCTCGCGGCGACGCCCGGCCGGGTCCTCGGCCTGTTCATGGATTTTGAGACGTTCGGGGAACACCACGACGTCTCGACCGGCATCCTCGACTTCCTTCAGGCGCTCCCGCGGTTCGTCGACCGGGAGCGCACCTTGAGCTGGAGCACGGTCGAGGAGGCCGTCGCCGAGCCGGCGCAGGGCCCGCTCGGGGTCCCGACGACGATGACCTGGGCCGACCAGAATCGCGACCTAGGCGCCTGGCTCGGCAACGACCTGCAGCGCTCCGCGTTCGAGGCGGCGAAGAAGATGGGAACGCTCGCTCGACGGAGCGGGGACGCCGAGCTGCTCGGCATCTGGCGTCAGCTGATGACTTCCGACCACTTTTACTACATGTACCTCGGCGCCCACGGCGCCGACATGGGCGTCCATCAGTACTTCAGCTCCTACGGGAGCCCGTACGACGCCTACGCGAATTACATGAACGCCCTCACCGACCTCCGGCGGCGGGCGCTCGAAGCTTCCGGGGTGAAACCCCTGGCGTAGGTCGCGCGAAACCTATTTCTCGCGAACGAGGCGAGTACCTGTTACCGTGAGCTCCCAGCCGACGGCCTCGATCCGCGCCGCCCTGACGCGTCACGCGGCCGATTATTCCACGGTCGAAGTGCGCCGGGGGCCCCCGAACCGGCTCTACGTCCTGCTCGCAGTGGGCCTGGTCGCGATGACCGCCTTCGTCTACCTCTCGGACCGGACCCCGCCCCCCGCTCCGGCGGTTTTTCCGACGAAATGGACCGCGACCGTCGGCGGCTCGCTCTCCGACGAGGTCGTCGCCGGGGGGACGGTCGTGGCCAGCGTGCTGACCGGGACCCCTCCGCCGCCGAGCGGGTTCCAGTCGAACACCTCCTTCGCCCTACAGGGCTACGATCTCCGGACGGGCCAGGCGACGTGGTCGAGCCCGACCTTGGGCGTGCTCGAGCGCTCCGGTGCACCCGACCTACGCCTCGCGGCGCCCTCGGCCGGGACCGTGGCGCTCGCGGCCGTGGCCGATGGCCTGTCGGGGTACGCGGGACTGCTCTCGGCCGGCCCGGGGGAAACAATGCTCTACGTTCTCCGCTTCAACGCCTCGAGCGGTCAGCTGCTCGCGGAATCCAGTAGTAGTCTACCGGTCGATGCGGCCGGCGCCCAACTCCTCTCCGACCCGCCGAGGCTCTTCGTCAGCTGGGCGATCGACCCGTGGCCCGCCCCGGCCAGCCTGTTCGTGCGAGCGTTCGACCTGACGACCTTGGGATCACCGCCGGCCCTGGCGACCGGACCGCTCGCGCCCTCCCCTCCACCCCCGAGCTCCGGTCATGAGCTCTGGGACTTCTCCACGAGCTTCACCCCCAGCCTCGATGGGCTCGAGGGGGGGGACCTGCTCGTGACCGCCGCCCCGGGGTACGTGATCGCCGAGCAAGGGTACGCGAACCAGACCACGTGGGTGGTCTCGGACGCCAACGGTCACCTCCTGTGGCAACGAGACCTCACCAGCAGCCTCACGCCCCTGGCCTCGACCGCCGATAGTACGACCCTCTACACGTTGGGCTCGGCCGGGGCCGGCGTCGAGGCGGACCGATGGAGCCTCGCGAACGGGAGCGAGGCCCCGCCGATCCCGATCACCGTTCCCGCCGACCAGAATTCGACGTTGTGGCGGGTCGCGGACCTCCTGGTCGTCGGTTCGTACGTCGATCCAGGGTACTATGCGCTCAACCTCCAAGGCGGCCTTGTTTGGCACCTGCCGGTCTCGCTCACCTTCAACGGTTCGGTCTGTCGGTGCGCGCCCGGCAGCACCGAGAGCCGCCTGATCGGCCCGATCCCGCTGACAGGCCCCTACGCTCTCGTCGGCGGGGTGCTGTACCATTTCGCGGCCGCGAACTTCCTCGAGACGTTCCGTGTGGTGAATCTGAGCACCGGGACCGTCGCCTGGTCCGCGGAGTACCCTATCGATCTGCAGAGCACGGGCCTGACCGCCTACCCCCGGATCTTCTACCCGGTCGTCGCTCAAGGACCGTTCGTCGTCGTGGCCGCGACCGACTCGGAGTTCGTTCTCGCCGATTTTTCGGCGTTTGTCGGAGGCCCGTAGGCCGCAGCCGGGGGGCTACGACGCCCAACCGGTCGGCCAGGCGTCCGCGGTCAGGAACACCGCGTGGCTGACGCGGGGGTCGGAGCCGACCCTCAGCTGATCGAGCGCGTGGAACATGAGCTCGTAGGCGGCCTCCTCGTCCTCGCCGGCGTCGAGCCGCTGGCCGTTGTCGCTCGAAAAGATGCGGATCGCGCCCGCGCTCAGGGCGAGCACGAGGTCCCCGGTGCCGTCGCGGCGGGACCAGACGAGGCGGTGCTCCCCGACGCGTTGGCTGGCCCCGACCCAGCGTAACGAGCCGAACCAGCGTCCGGCCAGTCGGTCGACGGCGACCGTCGGGTCGAACCCGGGGGGGAGCTTCAGTTCCGCGAGCAACCGGTCGGAGGCCCAAGGGTCGACGCCGGCCGGGCTCCCGGCCGTCAGCAGCCGGTAGCCGTCCGAGGTCCGATCGACCACACCCTCGCGCTCGAGCCGACGCAGCGCACGGGAGAGCGACTCCGGATGGGCTCCGAGCGAACGCCGAAGCCCCCCGAAGGAGATCCGGCCACGGAGGCGCTCGAGCGTGTCGACGATGCGACTATCGAGCGTTCGGCCGTTGCCGGCTTCGCGCGCACCGAGGGCGCCCGCCATCGGCTCGCTCAAAAGGCGCGAGGCTTTCAGCCTTTGCCGCGCCAAGTACGCGACCCGATCGTGTGACTGGCCGGCTCGGGTTCCGGTCAATATCCCCCCCCGCCGGCTGACCGCTTTCGCCAACACGGCAAGGTGAACAACGATGGGCGAAGACTGTGACAGCGGACACGACGGCGACAACTACGGACCCTGGGTCTGGACGGCCTACCGGGCCTACAACGAGCTCCTTCGGGACAAGATCAAGAAGAAGTTCGAGGCCGAGGAAGGTCCCTGGATGGACAAGCTCGCGGACCTGCTTGTCAAGGTGGTAGCGGCGCGCTGGGAAGGCGGACGCGCCGGATCGAAGCAGACGACCGAACTGTACGAGCAGCTCGACAAGCTGCTGTCCGAGTGAGGTGAGGATGGCTCCGATCCCGGGTGGACCGGCTCCCCTCCCGCCGTTGGGCCCACCGGTTCCGATCCCCATCGGTCCGTAGGCCCCCGGCGTCGCGAACTCCTTCCGCTCGTTCCCCGAGGCCGGGCCCTCGGGGAGCGGGAAACCGTCTTACCGAACGTCTCCCCATGGGAGCGATGGGCTCCCGCTTGTCGACAAAGCGCACGCGTCCCGGCCGTTCGAAGCGGCCCGGTGTGCCGACGCGCGCCTTTACCCTTCGTCGCGCGACGCGCCGCGATCTACCCGTCCTCATCGAGCACCGGCTGGGGATGTGGCGCGAGATCGGCGGCCACAGTGAGACGGCCCTCGCCCGGCACGCGCCGGCGTACCGGCGTTGGCTCGACGAGGAGTGGCGGGGCGGGCGGTTCGTCGCCTTCCTCGTCGAAGGCCCGAAGGGAGCCGCCGCGGCGAGCGGGGCGCTCTGGTTCGTCGCGGACCACCCTCGCCCCGGCCAGTCCGCGCGAACCGGCTACATTCTCTCGATCTACACCGATCCGGCGTTCCGCCACCAGGGCCTTGCTTCACGGATCGTCCGCGCCTGTGTGCGGGAGTGCCGACGCCGAAAGGTTACACGGGTCACGCTGCACGCCTCGAAGTTCGGACGATCGGTGTACCGCCGGCTGGGCTTCGAGCGCTCCTGGGAGATGCGGCGTCGGCTCGCGCCGCCGCGCTGATTCCGGGGTCGGCGCCGGCGCTCCGGCCTACTCTTCCCAATCGGGGGGAGCCGAGGTCGCCTCGGGTGTCGGCCGAGGCTTCCGGGGCGGCGGCCGACGCCGGCGCCCTTGCTGACGCAGGACGAGCAGCGCGACCAGAGCGATCGCCTCGACCGCGAGGGCGGCGACGAGGCCGAGGAGTTGCCAGGTCGGGAGGGACGTACCGGCAGAACCGGCGGAGGACGAGCCGACGGCCGCTACCGTCAGGTTCGTGGAGGCCGAGGCCGTCGACTGCCCCAGGGCGTCGACGACGCTCGCGGTGAACACATAGACGCCGGGAGCCGAGGGGGTGAAGACTACGACCGCCCCCGTCCCGGCAGGCCGCGAGGCGCCCCCGTTGACAGAGACCGACCAGTTGACGGTGTACGGCGCGGTGCCGCCGGAAAGGTTGGCGCTTACCTCGACCCCGGAACCTACGGTGGTGGAGCTCGTACTGGTCTGGACCGTCACCGTCGGCAGAGCGTTCACCGTGAGATTGAAGGCGTAGCTCCAACTCCCGCCGGTCGCGTCCGAAACCGTCAGCGTGAACCCGAGCAGACCGGTGGCGTTCGCCGGAATCGTGAGCGCCGTCGCGCAGGAACCGGCGCGGCCCGGAGTTCCGCCCGTCAGCGTCCAAGCACACCGGTACGGTGCGACCCCGCCGCCGATCGTGGGGGTCACGGTGAAGCTCATCCCGAGGTCGGCGACCGGAGGGTCGCTCGCGATCGTCGCCGTCGGGTCGGCGAGGACGATCACCGAGCTCTGAGCGACCGCCGGCGCGTCGCCCGCGCCGTCGCTCGCCTCGAGCGTTGCGGTCAACGTCCCGGTCGCCGTCGGGCGGCAGCTCAGGACGAGCGGCGAAGCGGTCACGGAACATCCGGTCGGGATCCCGGGGAGCCAGGCGACCGAGACGCCTCCACGACCGCCCACGGTCAGCCCGGAGAACGTGAACCTCTCGCCGAGGTCCGCTACGGAGACCGACGGGGCGAGCGTCGCCGCGAGCGGCGTATCCCAACGGTCGACGGTCACCGTCTCGACGTTGTTCGGCCCGGGGGGCTGGTACGACGACCCCACGAGCAGATGGTCGATGAGCTCCGTCAGCGAGCCGTTGACGAGGCGGTAGACGAACTCCTCGGTCGTCTGGGATTGGATGAAATTGATGCTGAGGATCTGCGCGGCGTTCGCGTTGATCCGCTCCTCCCGTCCCGCGTACACCCCCGAGGCCCCCAGCCGCTCGTCGACGCTGTAACCGGTACCCGCCGCCGTGAGTCCGGTTTCGTTCCACTCCTGGACGACGTTGAGGGTGTAGGAGGTGAAATTCCCGTAGATCGGATAGCCGCCGCCCGTGTTAGACGTCTCGACGAACGAACCTCCGAGGTCGACGCCGAAAGCGAAGTCGTAGGTCGACCACGACGAGCGGCTGGTCGTGGGCGTCGAGACGTTCGTGTAGAACGTCATCGTCGAGAGGCCGGTGAGATTCTCCCAGCCTGATCCGGTGATGGTGGCGTCGTTGACGAACCGTTCCACGACCGAGGAGGAGATGTTGGTGGTCACACCCCCGCTGCTGAAGGTCGAGGCGAAGGAGTAGCTCACGGTCCCGAGGTTGTCGTACGAAGAGCCCGTCGGCATCGTCGTGTGATCGACCAGGGGAAGGACGGTGTCGGCGGTGGTCACGGCAGGGGGTGCGGTAGCGGAGGTGGTCACGAACAGGCTCCCCATCACGATCCACGGGCTCGCGGCGTCGCGGCCCACGACCGTCACCGAGATCGCGTGGGTCCCCTCGAGCTGACCGAGCGCTCCGGTCAGGTCGACGTGATACGGCCGGTCGTCGAGCGTGAAGTCCGCCGGGATCGGGCGCCAGAGGAACAGGTCGAGGCCGCCGGTGTTGAGGTACGGGAACGGCAGGACGGTCGCGACCGGGCTCCCGTCGGCGCTCACCTGAACGGCACGGAACGCGGCTTCGGTAGGCTCGCTCGCGTACCAGAACTCGTCGGCGCTGAAGCCGTAGGCGTAGAGCTCGAGCGTGGCGTTCGTCGCGTTCGAGGGGACCGTGACGTTGGTGGTCAAGGTCGGGACGCCGGACTTGACGTACGCCGGAGTCCACAGCGGGATCACCTCGGTGGCGTAGCTCGGCGGAGCCGCCCCGCTGGGGACCGGGTAGAGAGCGACGGTGACCGTGGAGGTGAACGAACCGCCGGGGAGCAGCGCCGCCGACAGGAGGAACGTCACGTTCACCTCCCCCTGGAACAGGGAAGCGTATTCGGTGAGGTCCTTCAGCACGATCCAGCGGCCGAACTCAGGGGTGGTTCCGAAGAGGATCGGCACGCCGTCCACGTAGGCTCGGTACGACGAATCGTACACGGATCCGTAGACGGTCCCGGTGTAGTTCAGCTCGATGAGGGCGAACGGCCCGGCGGGTGCTGCGAAGTTCAGGTACGAACAACAGTTGGTCGTGTTCGAGGCGACGGTCTCGACGACGGGCGTTGTGTCGGGCAAGGTGGGGGGAGGGTTCGCGAAGATCGCCGAGGTCGGGGGCGAGCCGGCCCACGGGATCGAGACATTGGCCGTACGCAACGTCGCATCCACGGGCCTCGGCAGGGCCGGCTCCAGGACGGCAGGGCCAGGTCCGGAATGGGGCTGGCTTCGCGCCGCCAGTCCAAGGGGCAGAGGCGGATGGGACGCTGGGGGAGCCGCCGCCGGAGCGGAGGCGGCGGGAACCGAGGAGAGCACCACCACGAGGGCTGCCAACAGCGCGCCCCCGAGCAGCGTGCGCATCCGGGGGAGGAGGCCGGCAGCGTTACTTACGTCTTCGCCGGCGCCAACTTCCCCGTCACTCGTGGGATCGGTCGGGGGGTTGTTTCAGATGATCGTCGAGGTGGCTCGGGCGCACGAAGACGATCGGCACGATCGCGTACACCCCCAACCCGACCCACCCCAAGACCGACCCGACCGCGAAGAGGCCAGGAACTACGGCGTCGAGCACAACCCCCGCAAGGGCGGCGGCCATGCCGAGGCTCACGATGCGGTTTCCGAGCGAGGAGCGGGAGCCAACGAGCTCCGTGGTGTGCTGGTCGACCCCGGGGAACAGCAGATGGCCACGCACGGCATGCCGCCAACTGACGGCCAGTAGGATCCCCGTGCCGGCGAGGTTCGCTCCGTAGATCAGGGCGGCGAGAGGGTCCCGAGGATACCGAGCGACGAGGGTGGTCGAGAACGGGATGAGGACGATGGTCATCAGAAACACGAGGTTGATCCACAGCAGGCTCCGGTCGGAGACCTGGATGTAGTGGAACTGGGAGTGCTGACCTACCCAGTAGAAGCCGGCGATGACGAAGCTCAACGCGTAGACCGCGAACGCCGACCACAGCGACGCCAGCCGACCGATGAGGTCGTTCTCCGAGCTGGCGCTCGCGCCCGCCTGGGGGACGACCAGGTTGAGGACCATCAGGGTCATGGCGACGCCGAAGATCCCGTCGCTCAGCGACTGGATGCGGCCGGTCGTGAGCCCCCCGGCGCTGGCGTCGCGGTCCATGGAGGTCTGCACGCGGTTCGCCCCCATCGTGAGGGCGTCCGCGCCGTCGTACGGGTCGAACTCCTCCGGGACCGGCGGGCGGCTCATGCGGACGGCAACGTCACTCGGCGCTCATCGAAGAAGTGGACCGAACTCGTCCCCGGCCGGAATCGGAAGCTGTGCGGGAGTTGGGCGGGGATCACGTGGGTCGCCCCGGCCTCGTGCAACTCCCTCGTTCCGCCGAGCGTCATCTCGATCGCCCCTTCCGCGACGAACCCCCACTCGAGCCCGTGCGTGTGGGTGGGAACCTCGACGGCCGGCCCTCGGGGATCGACCTCGATGAACAGCACCTGGCTCCGACCGTTGTCGTGCACGTAGACTCGGGCCCCGAACAGATCGCTCTGGGGCAACGCTCGGACGGTCGCCGGGAACGGCACGCGGAAGTGGGGAAGCGCGGAGCGTGATAACGGCTAGGACGGCCGCCGCGTCGCGGGGAGAAGCTGGCCGCTACGCCCCGTCGGGAAGCGTGAGCGTGAATCGGTTACCCGGTCCGTCGTAGAGGAGGACGGCCGACGCGAGGACGTCCCGACCCAGGAGCGCGCCCAGCCGGTCGCCGGGGATGGGAGCCTCCAGCGCGGTGACCTCCAGCCCGAGCGAGTGGTCCAACCAAAAGCGGACCCGGTATTCGGCCGCCTCCATGTCGGTGGAGGAGGGCGTGTCGATCTCCACCACGCCGACCGGCGTGAGACCCAGCCGGGCCGGCAGCCCGGTGCGGATGAGGCTGCGCCCGGCACCGATGTCGATCAACGCGCGAACCTGCTGCGCCTCGGGGACCGAGCGGCCGGTGCGACGGAGCGCGGCCTCGGCGTCGGCTCCGACCCCCACGAGCAGGGGAAGGACCGCGCCGTCGTGGCGCAGGTCGCGGACCGACGCCGTGAACGACGGCATCTCAGGAGCTCCGCCCCAGCTCGTCGAGGCGGAGACGGTCGACGCCGGGTCGGAGACAACGCACCAAGAACGCCACCGGGCCGAACGCTTCGTAGCCTGCCCGGATCGCCTCGGCTTCGGTGGCGTACACCCCCGCCACGCGCGAGCCGCAAATGAGCACGAACTGGCCGGCGTGCGTCACGAGGAGACGGTCGGATTCCCGCTCGAAGCAGGCGAGCTCCTCGCGCAGCACCCGGTGCGTGGCGGTCATGGAGGCCCCGGCGACCCGCGACGGGGCGCGGGGACGCTCGCCGCCACCGAGCCGGCCGTCCCCCGCCGGGGAAACCCTCTCATAGTACCCCGCCAACTATCTCGGGGAGGAGCGAGCCGGGTGGAGTTCGAAACGGTTGCCGGTCTCGTGCCCTCGATCCTGGTGACGCTCCAGGCGAACGAATCGGTGTACTGCGAGCACGGCATCATGCTGTTCAAAGACCCGTCGGTCAGCGTCGGTCGCAAGACGATCAAGTCGGGCGGACTGCTCAAAACGATGGAGCGGACCACCGTCGGGGGCATCCCGTACTTCCTGACGGAGTTCACCGGCCCCGGGGTCGTCGGCTTCTCCCGGGACGGCGTGGGCGAGGTCCGCGTCGTCGAGCTGGCCCCGAACGAGGTCCTGGACGTCGCCGAAGGCTCGCTCATCTGCGCCGAGAACCACATTCCCTACGACATGCATTACGTCAAGGGGACGCACCGTCCCGGACGGATGGTCGGGTTCTGGATGGACCGTCTCACCGGACCCGGCAAGGTCGCGCTGCACGCCTACGGCAACGTGATCAGCATGGGACTCGCTCCGAACGAGACGATCACGGCCGACATGGGCGCGCTGCTGTTCAAGAGCGGCACCGTCAACGCTGCGACGCACAACCTGCCGTTCGGCGGCGGCTTCCTGGGCAAGCTCGAAGCGTACGAGGTCCTCCTGCTGACCGGCCCGGGGAAGGTCGCGTTGCAGAGCATCGACCCGAAGCAACCGCACTACTAGGAGGGCAGGAGGATGCCGATTCCGGAGGAGTTCGTCAAGAAGCGGACCGAGGTCACGATCAGTCGCGCCTCGCTGCAGGAGCTCAACTGCAAGGGCTGCGGCGCGAAGATCAAGCCGGCCAACATCCAGGGTGGCTATGCGAAATGCGAGTACTGCGGCGGCGCCTACGCGCTCGCCGTCGACGGCCAGTCGGTGGGGTAGGAATCGACGATGAAGGCGGACACTGTGGGCGGGATCACGCCCGCCGTCCTCGTGCAGCTCCAGCCCGGCGAGAAGATCCTGGCCGCGCACGAGATCATGCTCTACAAGGAGGGGACGGTCAAGCTCGCCCGCCGGACCCTGAAGTCCCTCGGCGTGAGCACGACCCACATGCTCGGGCTCCGGGCGATGGGCGACAACGAGGAGAGCTACTTCCTCGCTGAATTCGAGGGGCCGGGGAGCGTGACGTTCTCGAGGGACAAGGCCGGAGAGGTCCGCATCCTCCAGCTCCAACCGGGCCAGACGATCCGCCTTCGCCAGGGCCACATCATCTGCTTCGACCCGTCGGTCAGGTACAATCCGATCGTCCTCCTCCAGTATCCGTCGCCGACGCCCAACGAGAACGGGCAGCGACCGACCGTCTACGTCTTCGCCGACGAGCTGACCGGACCCGGGACGATCGTCTTCCAGTCGATCGGGAACATCCTGAGCTTCACCCTCGGTCCGCAGGAGTCGCTCCGCACCTCGGTCAACGCGCTGCTGGCGGTCGGAGGGACGAACCGGTTCGCGCTGAACTGGCTCGCCCCCGGTCAGATGGCGGGGAACGTCAGCACCTCGGTGCCGGTCGTCGACGTCACCGGGCCGGGCGTGGTGATGGTGCACAGCGGATGGTGAGCGGACGATGAAGATCGACATCAAGGGCGAGATGATCCCGGCGGCCCTCGTCGAGCTCGCGGCCGGCGAGGAGGTCTACTGCGAGGGGGGCCTGTTGCTCTACAGCGACCCGAGCGTCGGCTTCCAGATCCGCTGGATGACGCAGGGCGGCGTCGGCGGCGCGATCAAGCGGACGCTCCTCGGTGGAGTACCGTTCCACATGCACGTCTTCACCGGCCCCGGCTACGCCGCGTTCAGCCGCTCCCGGCCGGGGGAGGTCCGACAGATCGAGCTGGCCGCGGGCCAGACGATCGACGTCGCCGAGCACTCCTTGCTCCTCGCGACGAACACCGTCCAGTACAACTCCTACTACATCGCTGGCACCGGCCGCATCGGCCGGCTCATCGGCTTCTGGATGGAGCGGCTCAGCGGGCCAGGGACCATCGTCTACCAGGGCCACGGCAACATCCTGAGCTTCAACCTCAAACAAGGGGAGGCGATGGACATCGACCACGGGGCGCTCCTCCTGAAGGACCCGTCGGTGACCGTCCGGGCCTACAACCAGACCCTCGGCGGCGGCCTCATGGGCCACGCCATGAGCTTCGAGGCGCTCCACGTCGAGGGGCCGGGTCAACTGATGATCCAGACACTCGACCCGACGCGTGCGGGCCCGGCGGCCTGAGTCGTAAGTTCCCGAATCGCGCGGGCGGTCCCCGCTCCGGTAGCTGATCCATCGATGGGCCGAGGGCCCGTGGAGCCTAGTGCGGCGTCGCTAGTACGTGAAGGTGAAGGAAATCGCCAACTGCTGCACGGCGCGGACCACCCCGCCGTCGTCGAGATATACGTAGAGCACGGCCGTGAGCGTTAGGGTCGAGAGCACCGCAGGGTGGACGAGGATCATCCGGATTCCCGGTCCGTAGGTCGTGCCCGCAACCAGCGTGGCGACGGAGGTCGACGTGGTGACGACCACCCCGTTCCGAACCAGGAGGTGGGTCCCAGTCACGATCGGATTGCCGCCGCCCACCGCCTGCAGATAGAGCTGAAGGTTGCCGGTGAGACCGAGGGAGCCGCTCGTCTTGATCAGGTCCAGGCGAGCGTCGAGGACATGGCCGGCCGGGATGGGGAGCCCGTTTCCAAAGTGGAGCGCTGGAAGGAAGGCGAGGCGCGTTCGGCTCCCGCATCCGGCGGGCTCCGTCACGGCGACCGAGCCGCGCCCCGACCCGGCGGGGACGGGCACCGTTCCCACCGCCGTCGAGGCGCAGCCGAGCAGGCCCGCATGGGTGGTCAGCCCGGTCAGCGACGTCCACGGGGCCAACGAAACGCTGCTCGCTTGTCCGTGGAACTGGACGAGGATCGTCCCCGTCGCGCTCGGGAGCGCCCACCCCCCGGCAAGCAGGGCGACGAGGAGGAGAGTTCCCCAGCCCGTCGCTGGCAGCTTGGCTCGTCGCCGACGCGCTCGCGGTGGACCGATTCCGGGCGGTTCGTTCGCCCCGCTCAACGACCGCACCACGCGGCCGGTGAATCGAACCAAGCCTTCAAGAACCCATCGATAGAATCGCTACCGCGCCCACGCACTAACCCTGCGTGAGAGGATGAGAAACCGCATGGCAGAGGAACTCCGGGTACGACCGATCAGTGGCAAGGCGAAATCTCGCGTTCGATGGCTCTCGGTCTTGACCGGCCTGGCCGTCGTGCTCGTGGCCGGCGTCGTCGTCGCCGACGTCGTGCTGAACTTCACCACGAGCACGGGGGTCGGAGCGAACACGAGCGCCCCGTTCGAGTTCCAGAACGGCGCGAACTACGGCACCGCCCATGGCTTCGGCTTCGTGACGAGCACCTACCCCGGCGGCAGCTCCCCGGGGGTCAGCGTGACGACCACGATCAACGGCATCGCGACCGTCCCGGTCTCGATGTTCGACGTGAACGAACTGATCACGGCGGTTGCCACGACCAGCACCGCCCACATCGGCAACGTCTTCGTCCCGTCCCCCTCCGCGATCGTGGTGGCGGGCGTCGTCTGCGCGTACGCCTTCGTTTCGACGGCCGCCCCCTCCCCGGGCGCGATCGCGGTCGCCGGCGCCCCCGCGGGGTGCGCCGCCACGATGCCCTCGCTCGGGACGCTCTCGTCCGGGTGCACCGGCGGAACGGCGAACGTCGCCGCCGTCAACCTCGTCGCGGGCACGGTCACGGGCTCCATCGCCGCATCGTGCACGGTCCCCAACGCGACGGCCGCGACGACGATCGTGCTCTACGTGAGCTACTACATCGCGACCAGCGGTGTGGTCTCGGCGACCACGCTCAATTCGTTCGCGATCCCAGTGACCCTGCCGTAGGGGAACGGGCGTCGCGGGCCAACCATTTCTCCCTTCCTTCTTCGAGCCCTCCCGCTCGCCGGTCGAAGCATGAATTCTTAGACGGGCGTGGGGTAGGCACGTCGGGCTCGATGGCCGGGAGCAGCACCCTGCGAGGCGTACCGCCCCGACGGGGCCGCTGGCTCGCGCTCGCCGTCAGCCTCCTCGCCGTGGGGGTGGTCGGCGCGGCGGTGGCCGACGTTGTCCTGATGTTCCAGACCGGGGAGAAGGCGGGGTCGGTCGGTTCGCTGTTCGTCTTCGCCAACGGAGGGAACTACGCGGCGGCGCACGCCCAAGGGCTGGCCACCAACACCTACCCGAACGTGCAGAGCGTCTCGGTCTCCGCCAAGGTCTCCGGGGCGGCCGGGGCGTACGGGACCTACCTTCTCGACACGCTGGAACTGGTCGGCAACATCACGTCGGCCACGACCTGGCATGTCCATCTCGACGTGACGACCGCGCTCGTCGGGACGGGGCTCAACGCGGCCTACGTGAGCTACTGCTCGCAGCTCCCGACGGGCGTCCCCGACACGGGAGTCCCGATCTCGAGCGGGACCGACGGGAACGGGAACCCGTGGGCGATCTTCGCGCCGACCTGCGCCGGCACCCAGTCGACGCTCTCGCTGCTCGCCGTCGGGACCGGGGCGACCGTGACCGTGACGAGCCTCACCTCCGGCACGACGGTCCTCTACGTCTCCTTCCTGCTCGCGGTCACCAACACCGGGGCGACGACGACGACGGCCGGGGCTCTGACGGTGGTCGCCAGCTCGCCGTGAACGGTCCGCGACGTCGTTCCGCCTTCGAATCGGCGAGTATAAGGGACGGCGCACCGTAGTTTCAGGGACGCCCGGTCGGAGCACACATGGTCGAACGCGCGCGCGACCTACGGGACCGGCTCTACCTGGTCCTCCTGCTGCTCATCGGCGCGGCCGCGATCGCCTCGGGCCTGTACTACGTTCTCGCTCAGGGGGACGTCTCCGCCCCGATCGTGTTCGACACAGCGTTCGGCGTGGCCCTCCTGCTCGTCGCGTGGCTCTTCCTGATCCCGGACAGTGTCCCGACGGGCGGAGACAGCTCCCGGGAAAGGTTGACCCAGGTCGAGCCGCTTGCGCCGGAGCCGGCGCCGGTCGTCCGCGCGCCACGGCCGGAGTCCACCCGCCGGCCCACGCCACCTCCCAGGTGGACCGAAGCGTCGAGCGTCCCTACTCCGCCGTCCACGCCCGAGCCGGTCGTCGCCGTGCGAACGACGGAACCGGAACCGACCCCTGCCCCCCGCGCTCGACCGCCTCCGCGCGAGGAGCCGCCTCCCCCGACGGTCCCCGCCTCCGAGGTCATCAAGGAGCTCGATGAGATCTACGAGGACCTCCAGCCAGCCGAGCCCGAGAGGGAGTCTCCGCCGCCGCTCGACTCTCGTCGACGACGGCTCGGCGGCCCCGCGGTCGGATAGACGCCGAGCCGGGACCGCTCCGCGCTCAGCCGATGGGCCGGGCGTACAGCAGCAGTTGGACGAGCCGGGCGCTGGCCACGAGGATCAGAAGGAACAACGGGAGCGTGGCCGCTCCTACCGCCCTCAACCCAACGGCCGGTCGGCCGAGCCGGGCACGATACTCGAGCCCGACGCCCAGCAGGAGCGCCGCGAGCGCCACCGGGGTGAGCACAATCGCCGGCCCACGCACCCACGCCGGGCCGGCGAGGCCGAGGAGGATGCCCAGCACCGCACCGAACGCGGCCACCCGGTTGAACATCTCTCGAGACACCGCGCGGTCCTGCAGAAGGTACGCGGCGAGGACGACCGAACCGCCGAAGTTCGCCGCCGCAAGGAACCCGAGGAGGACTGCGCCTAGGTCCGGGGGGGAGAACTCGAACGGGATCACGTACTCGAAGCTGACCGTCGGAAAGAAGAGGAACAGCAACGCGAAGGTGCACGTCGCGACGAAGAGGACCGCCGGAAGTTGCGGGACCTGGTTCACGGCGCAGGGCTCGTGGCAGGTGCCGGAACGGTGGAGCGCCTCGACGAACCGGCACCGCAGGCACCGCTCGCGTCGATGGGGCACCCCGCTCACCGCAGCGACCCGGTAGAGGCCGATGGCGAGCAGCCCGCTGATCCCGAGGCAGGTCAGGAACGGGAGAGCGACGAACGCGAGGTTCTCCCAGTCGACGACCAGGACCACGTCTCGAGATGGTCGGAGGGGGCCGATATACCGTTCGGCCCGGGGGTCGGTCGCGCGCGCGGAGTTCGGGACCTCCAAGGACTCCGCCCCGCGCGTCGCGTTCCGGCAATCGCTATCCCGAAGAGACCCCGTGGGCGTGACACGTCCATGAAAGAGTACGACGTCATTGCCATCGGCACCGGGTCAGCCGTTTCGGTCGTGGACGGACTGCAGCGGGAAGACCCCCACCTGAGAGCGGCGATCGTCGACAAGGACGAGCCGGGGGGCATCTGTCTGACGCGCGGCTGCATCCCCTCGAAGCTCCTGCTCTACCCGGCCGAGGTCGTTCGAACCGTCGAGCGAGCCTCCGAGTTCGGCATCACGGCTCCCCTGAAATCGGTGGACTTCGGTCGTGTGATGGACCGGATGCGTCGGCTCATCGGGAAGGACATCGAAGTGATCCGGCAGGGACTTTCCCATTCCACGAACATCGACTACTACCCGGCCTCCGCAGAGTTCGTGGCCCCCTACACGTTGAAAGTGGGGGAGGAAACGCTCCACGCCCCGAAGATCGTGCTCGGCCTCGGCTCCGAAGTCCTCGTGCCCAGGGTCCCCGGTCTCGAGGAGGCCGGCTACCTCACGAGCGACACGGTCCTGCGGCTTGAGAAGCGACCCGCCAGCCTCGTGGTCATTGGCGGAGGGTACATCGCGGCGGAGTACGGCCACTTCTTCGCGTCGATGGGCTGCGAGGTGACGATCCTCGGTCGCAATGCCCGGTTCCTACCGGACGAGGACCCGGAAGTGGCCCAGGTGGCGCAGCAGGGCCTGAGCCGGCACCTCACGATCCGGACCAGCCACGAGGTCGTCGAGGTGCGGGCCGGGCGGCGCGGGCGGAAGGACGTGGTCGCCCTCGACCGTATCAGCCAGCAGCGGACCACGTTCTCCGTCGACGAGATCCTGGTGGCGTGCGGTCGCGGTCCGACCTCGGGTCGGCTCCACGCGGAGAAGGCCGGGATCGCCCTCGACCCCGCCGGGTGGGTGGTCGTCAACGACTACCTCGAAACGAGCCAGCCCGGGATCTACGCGCTCGGTGACGCGACCGGCCGCTTCCCGTTCAAGCACAAGGCGAACTACGACGCGAAGATCGTCTTCCGGAATCTCGCGCACGGCCAGAAGGAGAAGGCCGACTACCACGCCGTGCCGCATGCCGTCTTCACCGATCCGGAGGTCGCCGGCGTCGGTCTCACCGAGCCCGAAGCGCGCAGTGCCCTGCCTCCGGAGCGGCTCCTCATCGGGCGGTACCGGTTCGCCGACACCGCGAAGGGGGAGGCGATGGCGCTCCAGGGAACCCCGTACTTCGTCAAGGCGCTGGTCGACCGGGAGGGCTACCGCCTCGTCGGGGCCCACATCGTCGGACCCCAGGCGTCGGTGCTGGTACAGGAAGCGGTCAACCTGATGTACACCGAGACCCAGAGCGCCCGTCCGATCGTCGAAGGGATGCACATCCACCCGGCCCTGAGCGAGGTCGTCGAGCGTGCGTTCCTGGCGCTAGCGCCGGCCTCGGGTCATTCCCACGGAACCACCTCGTAATGCGCATCCGAACGGGTGGGACCGTTCCGTGGAACCAACGAGGGGTTCATACCCCCGATTCTGGTCGCGCGTCGGATGAGCGGAACGAGCGCCGCCCCTAGCGCCCCGGCAGCGGCCCCACCCGCCGCCCCTCCGAAGCCGAAACGGACCGGCATGATCCTGGCGATCGTCGTGGTCGTGCTCGTGGTCCTCGCGGCTCTGGGCGTCTACTACTATACTCGGCCCAAGTCCTCCTCCGCGCCCCCCCTCCAGGAGGGCGGCTTCACGGCCGGGGGAGTCGTCACGTTCACCTACAACGGCACGAACACGTGGGTCTGCACGCCCGGACTTCTCACCTTCTTCTCCCAGGCGACCGCCGCGGCAGCGGTGACGCCCTGTGAGGCTGGGGCGGCGAGTCAGAACGCCGTCCCCGACCAGCTTCCCGAGTGGGTCCTGGTTCCCGCGTTCGCGGGATTGTCGATCTTCGGCGTCACCGCCCTCGGCGCGTCGACCGACGGCTTCCCGACCTTCAACTCGGGTACCGTGCTGACACAGTGCGGGGCGGGTGGCACGACCTCAGCGTGCGTCGACCACCCGAAGCTGATCTATTCACCGCTTTTCACCGCGGTGGAGCAGCACATCAATCTCACCGCCGGATACGGCGGCTACCCCGAGGGGGTCCTTCCGACGCCGTCCCACGACCATCTGCTCAACACGACCGACAATGTCCCGAACGTCCCGTGGGGGACGATCGTCGTCCTCGTCTTCGACCCCAACATCTTCCCGGACCGTGCAACGGGAGCTTGCACCGCCACGGTCGCCTCGAATCTCTCCGCCCCCACGGCGCACTGCCTCACGAGCTTCGCGGCGCTGGCCGCCGCCCTTTCGACGTACTCGACCTCGGTCACGTCCGCCAACGCGAAGAACCCGATCTGGCAGACCACCCAGAGCGGCGGCCTCCAGGTGTACGTCCCCGGGGACGTCACCATCGCCCAGCTCAACAACCTGGACTCCAACCTCTACATTCCGTTCGCGGTGACGCCCGGAGCTCCATCGAGTTTCCCGACCTAGCGGGCGTGCCCACCGAGTCCCCCGACGGGGCCGAGCTTCGGCCTCGGTCGAACTCGTCGGTCCCCGGCCGCTCGTGGTCAGGCGTTGCCGGAAGGGTCGGGAGGCGCTCGGACCCAGACCACGCCCTCCGTGGCCGGGTCCGGCTTGAAGCCGAGCTTCTCGTACAGCCGGAACGCCCGCTCGTTCTCTCGGCTCACGACCAACCGTAGCGGCCCTTCCGAGCCGTCCTCGCTGAGGGCGCGGACCGAGGCCGCGATCACCGCGGCCGCGTAGCCGCGTCGCCGGTGGCGTGGATCGACCATGACCTCGCTGAGGAGCAGCCCGTGGTGGTCTTGCACGAGGGTCGCGGCGGCGAGCTCGGGACCGTCGTCGATCGCGAACGACGCGTCCGGGCGCCAGGTTCCGATCTCCCCGTGGAGGAGGTCCTGGGCCCCGAGGCGCGCGTCCGCGACCGGGTCGGAGAGCTGTTCGAAGAGCGCTCGTTCCGCCGGGCTGCGTGCGTACGCGCGGAGCATCAGCCCCGAGATCCTCTCTTCGTCGGCGAGCGACAACGACCGAGGCTTACGGTCCACCGGCGCCGACGGGAGGCGAGAGACGTCGTGAAGGTCGAACGTGCAATCGACCCGCGAACGCGGACGGAATCCGACCGGCCCCAGTTCGGCGACCCATCCGGCGGCGGGGAGTCCCTGGGGAGGGGCGAGCGAGACACGGGCGACCTGCTCGAGCTTGGGACCGGCGGGAGCCAACGACGCGAGGATCCCACGGAGCGTGGCCCCGTCGAACGCCGGGTGCGGCAAACTCACGTGCGCCCGGAAGCCGCGGGTCACATCCTTCAACGCGGCCCAGGTGACCACGCCGGCCGGGCGGTCGTGCCGATCGACGATCGCTCGACCGGTCGTCGGCTGCCCTGTCAGCGCCTCGCGGAGCTCGCTCAGGATCGACTCGGCCCACTCTTTCAGCGCGGGAGGAACGCCTCCCGCGACGAGGGCGAGGACCGGTTCTACGAGAGTAGGGTCTTCCGCCGGGTCGACGAGGGTGAAGGCTCCCGGCATCGAGGGGACCGGACGGCTACGTCAGCTCGCGTCGCCAGAGCGGCGTGTGCCAGGCCCGGTGGACCTCCGGAGCGCCGGTCGGCGGGAAGCTCACGCGGACGGCGGCCGCGCGCCCGAACGCGGTGTACTCGAGGGAGTACCACGTCGCGGTCCAACCTCGGGCCGGGTCGGCGACCGCCTCGCCAAAGTGGTAGGTCTCCTCGAAGAAGCCGCTCGCCTTGCGGGCGATCGGGTACGACCGTTCGAGCGCCTCGGTCGCGTTCGTCGGCCGCGGCACCGGCCTCGTCTCGTCGAGCGGAACATCGACCTGCATCGGGCCGACCGTCAGACCGCGGCCGACCGTGTACTTCGCGAAGGTCGTCTGGAAACGGCCGTTCTCCTTCCGTTCGGCGAGGAGGATCCACGTGAGCGGGTTCGAGGTCGGCACGGGTACGGTGAACCGCCCGTCGCGGCGGATCCACCGTCCGATGTACAGCCGCGCGCCGAGCCGGACGGCGAAGTAGAGGCCGAAGAACGCCATCAGCCCATAGACGGTCGCTAGGTAGACCGGGAAGGCGACGTGGTTCCGTTCGACCCCGAGCAGCAGCCAGAAGGAGAACACCGAGACCACGAGCGTGACGAGGTTGATCGCCCGGTCGGCGTCGAGCTCGAGCTTCCGCTCCGAGAACGGGAGGAACGGTGGGACGGAGAAGTGCGTGAAGCCGTCCTGCAACATGTGGGCGAGGCCCGCGGCCTCCATCACGACGAAGAAGATCAGAGGGTTGCCCGGGGCGAGCCGGGGGGCGATGAGCAGCCCGCCGACCGCCGCCACGACGGTCACCCCGAGGATAGAATGCGTGATGCCGTGGTGCCGCAGGATCGGAAAGCGGCGGGCGAGCGGCCAGAAGATCACGTCGCCGTCCGGCAGCCCCCCGGCCAGGGCGCCCGCGGCGAGGTACGACGGCTGGAAGCCGACGAGGCCGAAGGTGACGAGGTACGCCACAAGGACGTGGGTGAAAAGGTCCATCGACTTGGGCGGTGGGGGCGGGGCCTAGATCAGGCCCTCCTCCATCACCTCGACCGACTCGACGTGCGGGACCTTCGCGAGCGCGTGCTCGGTCGCATCGAGCACCCCCTCCATGTCGGGCATGACGACGCTCAAGAGGAGCGCCTTGAGCCCGTAGGCGATGTCCTTGACCTGCATCCCCCGCAGCGTCACGCCCGTCGGGATCGCCCCTTTGGCGGCGGTGGCGAGCGCCTGCATGTCGGTCTCGACGCCTTGGGGCATCAGACGAAAGAGCACGGCGACCTGTCCCATCGGCAGCGCCCTACCGGCCTACGGGCCTTCGAAGCCGCACTTCGGGCAGAGGTAGGCGACGCTCTGGTCGCGGCACCGGCGGCATCGGCCGATCTGCGTCCCTGCGCAGTCCGGGCAGATGAAATGGGTCGCGCCGTGGCCCGCGAGCGCTAGGCCGCAGGACGAACAGCTGGTCTCCGTGAACGCCATGGGGGTGCGCCGGCTCGGCCGGAATCGGCGCTACGCGCGCGTTCGGCCTCGGCGGCGCGCGCCCACCCGGGAGGTCCATATAACGATGGCCCCGAGGAAAGCGGCGACGCCGGCGAGATAGTAGACCGTGTAGCTCGGCGCGGGCCCGGTGACATAGAAGTTCTGGCTGATCGCCTCCGCCCCGCCGGCGAAGTTCACGAGCCCGTGCTCGTTCCCCAGCGCGACCGCGAGGGTGTGCCAACCGGAGGCGAGCGGCGGCGCGACGAAGGCGAAGTTGATCGGGTAGGTCGCGCCGGCGGCGAGCGCCGGGACCGCGATCGACCCGACCGGGGCGCCGTCCAGGGTGACCGTGAGGTCGAACGGAGCGACGCCGGCGGAGCCGGAGACCACGAGGACCCCGGAGAGCCGCATCGGCTGGACGATCGAGAGCGCGAGCGTGAAGTTCGTCGAGGCGTTCTTCGCCCCACTGGCCGAAGTGACCAGCACGGAAAGCGTCGCCGACTCCGTGACGTTCGGCGCCGTGAACGCCAGCGTGACCGTGCCGTTCACCAGGACGCCGGAGGGGGGAGCGAACACCGAACCGGTGGTGTTGGCGGCGATGAAGTAGGCATGGAAGCTGAACGTCCCGCTCTGCGAACCGTTCGGGCTGATCGCCGGGCCCCCGGTCGCGTTCACGACGTACTTCGCTTTCAGTCCCTGGCCGACGCTCGTCGGGCCGCTGATCCCGCCGGTGACCGCGGTGCCTGGGGTGTCGGCGTGGGCCCGGGAGGCGGAGAGGCCGGCGAGCACCGGAACGGCGAGCAGGGCGACGACGAGGAGCAGGCCGGTCCAGGCTCGCCGCGATCGAACGTCGTGCACCGATTCCCTCCTAGCTGCGTTTCCAACGCCGCGTCTTGAACCACCGGTACGACCCGACCGCGACCAGGAAGGCGATCGCCGGGACGAAACAGAGGAGCGGCACCAGCCAGTCGGGGTACGCCGGTGGAGAGCCGAGCGACGGGCCGGTGACGATGAGCGAGGTCGAATTGAGCGCCACGGTGAGGGAAGGGACCGTCAGGGTGACGAGGCCGGAGACCGGCGCGCTGGAGTTCAGGGCCCTCGCAATGACCGTGACCGAGCCCGGCGGCAGCGCGTGGCCGCTCGGCGCGGTCAGGTGCACGGAGAACGAACTGTTCGTCGCCGTCGGGATCGCCGGGTTGGTCAACAGCGGCGCGTTCGACGCGAACAGCCGCGCCACCCACCCGAGCCCGGCCAGGCGGGCCGCGTCGCCCACGCTGAGCGCGAGGGTGATCGGGACGTTGCCTTTGTTCGCGATGAAGAACGGCACCACGGCCGAGGTCGGCGCGATGGACGGCGGCGTGGACGGTGGGGCGCCCATGAGGAACGCGATCCGCGACGCCACGGTGATCGACGGGGCGGGGTTCGCGACCCCGGCGAGGGCCCCGTTCGGGAGCAGCGCTTCGAGCGCGGCGGTCGGGTGCGCGACGTCCGTGTTCGGCGGCACGACGACGGTGACCCCGACCCCCGCCGTCGCGTTCAGGCCCACGACGCCGAGGGTGACGCTGCTCGGCGAGAAGGTGAAGTTCCAGAAGTTCGGACTGCCGAGGAAGTGCAGGGTCACGGGAATGTTGCCGGTGTTGCGGAGCGTCGCCCTGAAGCTCGCT
Organism: Thermoplasmata archaeon; assembly: GCA_022750195.1. Lineage (GTDB taxonomy): Archaea > Thermoplasmatota > Thermoplasmata > Lutacidiplasmatales > UBA184 > Lutacidiplasma. Next base: position 1,046,512 of record JAKIWE010000001.1, read on the forward strand.
ACGCCCCCGTTGCCGAGAGAGATCGAGCTCGGCGCGCCGAGCGTGAAGGCGACGCTACGGTGCCAGAGGACCGAGAGGGGGAGCGTCGTCGCCGCGTTGCCGCTCAACAGGGGGACCGTCGCGCTCGCGTTCGCGGTCGTGGCGACTCCGTACGGAGCGACGGTCGCGGCGGCGGCGACCTTCCAGACTCCGACCGGAAGTTCGACCGAGAAGGGCGTGGCGAACGGTTCTCCGAGGAAGGTGAGCGACGTCCCCCCGGGGCCGACGAACGTCAGGTTCGCGGAAGTAGGCGAGGTCCCTGCCGGGGGCAGGATCGTGACCGTGTCGGTCCACGTCGCCGCGAGCCGGACGAGCAGCGGAGCTCCGGGGGTCGCCGGGACGGTGACCGACGAGATGTTCGCCAGCGCGAGGCCTCCGCCGGTCGTCGTCGCGTAGAGCGAGTAGACCCCCGGCGTGAGCGTCGCGGAGAACGTTCCGTTCGGTGCGGGGACGGTGGTGACGGGGCCGCCGGGGCCCGGCCCCTGGAACCGGACGACGCTCGGGACCTGCGCCGGGAATCCGCCGACGGCGACCGTGCCGTTGAACGTCGTGAGCTCGACGCTTCCGAGAAGATCGACGGTGCAGAACGACGCCGTCGGCCCCACGCGGCAGAGCGAGCCGGTCGCCGCGTGCAGGTTGTAGTACGCCCCGCCGGTGCCGTTCGGGACGAACTGGACGGTCTGGATCGTGGGGACGAAGCTCGTGTTGATCGGAAGGATGAGCAGCGCGCGGCCCCCGTCGGCGGACGCCGCCACCGCGAGCCCCCCAGGCCCGGTCAAGGTGAACGGGACCGAGCTGTTGAGGGAGTTGCCCCCGGGCAGCGTGAGGTTGACCTCCAGGATCGCCCCTCGGCCTGTCGCGACGAGCGGGTGGGCCAGCACGCCGGTCGCGTTGAAGCTCAAGGTGGTGAGCGTTGCGAAGGTCTGGTTCGCCGCGGTCGCCGTGGCGTAGGCGGTGTAGGACCCCGGCGCGATGAAGAACTTGCCGGCAAAGCCCGCACCGTTGACGGTGGTGTTGAACGTGGCGGAGGTGAGACGGAGCGTGAGCGAGCTGTTGGGGACGCCGGTCGGGAGGACGAGGCTCCCGTGGCTCGTCACCTGACGGACGACGTAGAGCGTGATGTTGGTCTGCTGCGAGCCGACCGGGATGGTGACGTTCGTCGTGACGCTCGGCAGGTAGAGCCCTCCCCCTGTCGGCGCGGGGGCGTAGGCGCTGAGCCGGTAGAGCCCCGGGGCGACGGAGAGGTTGTAGGAGGCACCGCCGCTCGCGGAGACGGAGTGCCCGGTCGCGGAGAGCGCGGTCAGGTTCAGATGCAGGTGGGCCCCGCTCGGAAGGCCCGCCACGGCCACGTTGACGGGGACGTTGAGGAGCGTGAGCGGGATCGTCGTCACCGACCCGACGTTGCCCGCGGTGAGCGAGCAGAGGTGGAACGGCGCGTAGCCGAAGCTGGTCGCGTTGATGCAGTAGGTCGCGCCGGCGGCCACCGAGCCGGGAACGACGACCGTGACGTTCCCGGTGGAGTTGCTCAGGACCGTGATCGTGGCCCCCACCGGCTCGAGCGCGACCGTGACGACCGCGCTGGCGGCCGGGGCGAGGGCGCCGACCCCGGAGAACGTCGGGGATCCGACGGCCAAGTGGATCGCCGCGGCCGGCACGAGCGTCAGGGGGAGCTCGGTCGGATAGAGGAGCACCACGCTTTGGAGCGCGGCGGAGAATCCCGCCGAGCCACCGATCGCACCCTGCAGCGCGGCCAGGGAGTAGTGGCCGGCGGGGAGCGGCAGCGACCACCGACCGCTCGTGTTCGAGAACGTCGAGACCTGGTCGCCGTGGCCGTCGTACACCGTGATCACGGCGGCGCTGGTCAACGAGGTGATCGGCCCGGTCGGCAAGGTGACGGTGCCTCCGAGCGGAACGGCCGGGCCTACGGCGAGCGGGGCGAGCGTGACGAGCGAACCGGCGGCGCCGACGTACGCGCTCGAGAGGCCGGCGTACCAGGTCGAGCCGAGAAGCCCGTACCCGTAGAGCGAATAGTTGCCCGCCGGAAGGACCGCGCGGATGAAGCCGCCCGAGTCCGACAGGAACACCGTGGAGTTCGTCGTCGCGAGCGATTGGGTGGTCCGTGACGTCGGTCCGGTCGCGCCGGTGCCACCGGCCCCACCGGTGCCGCCGGGACCGCCGCCGCCACCGGGGGACGGCGGGGTCGTGAACACCTCCGGCGGAGGCAAGATCGGAGTGAAGCGGACCGGGAAGTTCGCTACCGGATTACCGTTCGCGAGTACGGTGAGGATCAGGGTCTGTTCCGGAACCAGCGTCAGGTTGAGCTTCGTGCGCGCGGTGCCGGCCCCGAGGGCGACCGCGACCGCCGGGGCGCCGAGCCCCTGGGCCGGCGCGGTGGCGGAAACGGAGTAGTTGCCTGAGGCGAGGTTCTTGATCGAGAAGTTGCCGGTGGTGCCCGTGAGGGTGTTCGCGACCACGCCCGCGGAGGTCCGGAGGGTGACGATCGCCGCCGGAACGCCGAAGCCGTCGGCCAGACGTACGGTACCGGCGATGCTGGACGGGGAAAGGCCCACCTTGGTGTTGTTGGCGGTGTCGGAGGGGACGATCTCCTGCGGCTGGGTGTAGTTGTGCCCCGCGTAGACGATGCTCAAGTTGTAGTTCCCCGGGGGAACGTTCGGGAAGCGGAAGGCGCCGCTCGCATCGGTGGTGTGGGTCTGGGTCGGGTAGCCGTGCGCCCAAAGGATCGCGGTGGCGCCGCTCACGAGCGCGTCCAGCCCCGGCTGGTAGGTGGTGTTGTTCGCCGTGTTCCAGTAGACGAACCCTTGGACCGGGCCTCCGCGGAGCACGATCGGGCGGACCATCGGCGGGCTGTCGGGAGCGAAGCCGGCGGCGTCGCTGACGGCGAAGTGGAGGCTCGCCAGGTGGTCGGTGCCCGCCTGACTGAGCCCGTCGAGCGAGCCGGCCGTGACGTTGACCGTGTCGTTCCCGGGCGGGAGGAGCAGGGTGTAGGCGCCGTTGGAGCCCGTGACCACGGTCATGTGGGGAACGTGGAACGAGTCGTACACGGTGAGGCGGGCGTTCGGCACCGGCGTGCCGTCGGAGAGGGTCACCTCGCCGGTCATCGGCTGGCCGGCGTAGTACGCTAGGATCGACTCGCCGCCGGAGAAGTAGTGGTTCGGGTCCGTGAACGCGGTGCCGTTGGTCGCCTTCGCCAGCCGCACGGCGTCCGGAACGTTCGCCGGGAACGGGCAGTTCGGGTTGCTGATCGTGCTCGGGGTCGGGCAGTAGTAGGCGGTCTTGTACACGACCTCGAAGTGCTGGAGCATCCAGCCGGGTTCGATCGGGTACTGGGCGGCCGCCCCCTCGAGCCCCGGGATCCCGGTCCCGACGCCGATCTGGGTCCCGTTGTACCCGATGAAGATCTTGTAGATCATCGAGTTGTAGAACGGCGGGAGCCGGTTGATGTTGTAACTGACGGCCGCGACGCCCGGCGGCACGCTGCCGAGCGCGTAGGTGTTGCCGTTGCTCCCGACGACGCTCACCGTGTAGTAGCTGGTCGGGGCCCCGCCGGCCCCGATGACCCGGTCCGTCAGGTCGGCCGGCGCGTAGAAGATTCCCGTGTTCGACCCGGAGAAGGGGAACAGTCGGCTGTCGACCATCGCGTACCGGATCGACCAGTGCGTGTACGCCTGCACGTCATCGTACACCTGCGCGGCGCCGCCGGCCGGTAGGGTCGTCGCGAGGAACCAGGCCATCGTGTCGTACAGCGCGTTCTGCCCGTCGATATGCGACGGGTCCACGGCGAGGTACCGTTCCGGATGCGCCAGCACGAGCCGGACATCCTGCGAGGTGTTCGTCATGAGCGAGTGGAGGGTCGCGAGGTCGACGCCGTCGCGCGCGAGGATGGCGTTCAGCGCGGGGGGGAGGTACGGCTGGCCGCTCTCGGTCGCCTCGGCCGTGAGCAGCGTGGTGGCGAGGATCGCGATCGCCTGCGACTCGTTCTGGGAGAGCAGGAAATTTCCGGCGGGCACGATGCCGTTCTGGAAATTGTCGGCGACCGTGGGGTGTTTCCCTTCGGCGACGGCCTGGAACCCGTAGTCCCACCAGCTCACGAACGCCGGACGTTGCGGCTGCGGCAGATTCGTATCTTGCAGCGCTAGCCAGTCGTAGCCGTTCTCGTCGTACTGCGTGGGTGTGTCCAACTGCGTCCCGGCCGCGCCGAGGTAGAAGCTCGAGGCGTTCGAGGGCGAGGTCCGCAGCGGCGGCGGAAGGGTGCTGAAGATCTGCTGGTTGTACTGGCTCTTCAGGTTGTACGGGATCCCCGCGTCGATCGCATACCAGATGTTCGGGAGGAGGATCCCCACCAGGACGACCATGATGAGCAGGTGCCGCGCCTTGAAGGCACGGCGGAACGCTCCGAGCTGGCTGCGACGGTCGCTGAGGGAGACGACCGTGCGTCGCAGCTGGGGGTAGTCGGCGACCTCCAGGGCACGGACGATCGCCTCGGCGGCCAGGAGGGCGAACGCCGCGCTCCCGAGGAAGAAGAACTTCGCGGCCGAGACGGGCAGGTAGATGCTGATGACGGCGAAGACGCCGAAGAGCATCAACACCCGTGGGAACCGGCCGCGCACGAGGCGGACCAGGATGAGGATGAAGCCGACAAAGGCGAGGAAGAAGGTGATCACGCCGTAGCCGAGGATCAGCGCGTCGATCGAGGGCGCCTGCGCCTCGGCGACGGTCGAGTACACGAGGGTCTTGACGAAGTAGCCCTGGCCCGTGACGATGTTGACGAAGAAGGCGTGGTTGACGACGTCCAGCAGGCCCATGCCGGCCCCGGCGATCAGCACGAGGATCGGGATCGAGAACACGTAAGGAACGTCGCGGAGAAGGAGGAACGGTAGAAGGATCGCCAGCGCCCCGAAAAAGACGAGCAGCGGGAGGTCGAACCAGCCCGCGAACAGCCCCTGGGGAAGGTAGTACGGCACGGCCATCGGGAATCCCACGAGGCCGACGATCCACGTGACCACGTAGAGACCGAACGAATCTACGCGGCGGATCCGCTCGACGATCATCGCGAAGACGATGAAGACCACGATCGCCGCGATCGCGAACGAGTACCCCTGCCAAGCGAGGGCCAAGGCGCCCAGGCAGACGCCGGTGAAGACGGCCCATTTGACCGCGGTACGCTCGACCCGGAGGAACTGTCGGAGCCCGGCCAGGATCTCTCTCGGGTGGCGATAGCTCTCCACCCAGCGACGCGTCCCCGCGGCCCGGACCGTGCGGAGGAAACCGTAGGCCGTCAGCAGAATGAAGAACGTGTAGAACGAGAGGTAGTTCGCGTAGCCGAACACCGACGAGTCGATGTTGGCGACCATCAGCGGGTAGAGCAGCGCCGCGACCAGACCCATGCGCCGGGAGCTGACCTCCCGGCCGATCAGGTAGATCGGGATCACGCCGAGCGCCGACCAGAGCGGGCCTTGCAGATCGAGGAAGAACGCCCCCGCCTTGACGGCGTTCCCGCCGAAGAACGGGGCGAAGAGGATGCCGAGGACGGCATTCATCCAGTCGAACAGCGGCTCCCGCGGGTTGACCGCCCCGGTCGGGTACCGGAGCAGCGGGTCCCGGATCAGGTTCGTGTGGTTGTTGACGATCCACTCCATGACGCGACTGTGGTAGAACGAGTCGGAGCCGCCGCCGTACAGGTAGAGCGGCCCGAACTGGCTGAGCAGCCCTAGGTTGAAGATCGTCCGGATGAAGAACGAGAGCGAGAACGCCGTCGCGAGGAGGACGATCGTCCAGCCGTGACGATGCCAGAACCCGCCGCCGGTCGCAGCCATGCTTGCAAACCCGGCCGAGGACGACCGGCGGGCCGCGCGAGACTAGGCCATGTATTTATAGCCGGCTATCGGCAGAATCTCACCGGACTCCGGACTACGGTTCCGTGCGGAACCGGTAGAAGATCCGGCCGTCGTCGATCTCGAAAGGCTCGAGCCGGACGGCGTCGCCGATCCGACAGGCCTCCCACGACTTCCCCACGATCCGGCCGAAGAGGCGGAGCGGTACCCCGTCGAGGTCGACCAACCCCACGACGAACGGCACGTCCGCCTCCATGCCGAGGGGGGCGCCGGCCAGGAGGGCGCTGAACGCGTAGATCTTACCGCGGGTCGGCAGGTCGACCCACTCGAGCGACTCGGTGTGGCACTTCGGGCACGCGACCCGCGGCGGCCAGTGGAGCTGTCGGTCGTTCCGACACCGCGTCGTTTGGAACTTTCCCTTCCGGAGCGCGTCGTAGAAGGCCGAGAGTCGGGTCTGGTCGGGTGTCTCGAGCGGGAAAAAGTCGAGCAAGAACGGAGGCTTGGGCCCGGGAGGGACCTTCGGGCGGGGCGCTTCCACGGTCGCAGAGGCTTCCGGCTGGGGATCGGGCGCCGACGGTCCGACGGAGGCGGCGGGCGGGAGGAGCTCGGTCGCGGGTCGTCGACGACTTCGGGCGGATGCCAAGGGCTAGCCCCCCCTCTGGTACACCATGACCGAGTGGACGTTCGCGCTTCCGCTCAGATTGTGAACGAGCGCCCAGGCGGGGTCTGGAACCTGTCGGGCCGGGGCGACCTCCTGAGCGAACTGCTGGTACACCTCGACGGCTTGAGCGACGCCGGTCGCCCCGAGCGGGTGGCCGCAGCCGAGGAGACCTCCGCGAGGGTTGACGACGACCTGCCCGCCCAAGTCGGAGCGACCTTCCTCGGCGAACCTGCCGCCCTCGCCCTTCGCGCAGAAGCCGAGCGCCTCGTACTCGACGATCTCCGAGATGGAAAAGCAGTCGTGGATCTCGGCGAAATCGAGGTCGGCGGGCTTGATGCCCGCTCGCCGCATCGCCTCTCGGCCCGCCAAGCGGAGACCCCCCCAGTCGGTGAGCGACCCTGCGTTCGCCAGATTGTGGAAGTCGGAGTACTGTCCCGTGCCGCGGACCCACGCCGGAGTGTCGGTGTACTTCCGGGTCTTCTCTTCCGCGACGAGGACCACCGCCGCCGCTCCGTCGGTCATCGACGAACAGTCGCCGAGCCGCAACGGAGGAGCGATCATCGGCAGACGGGCGAGTTTTGCCCGGTCGAAGCTCTTCTCGTGGAACTGGGCGGTCGGGTTCGCGTTCGCGAACCGGTGGTTCTTCTCCGAGACGGCGGCCATCTGCGCCTCGGTGGTGCCGTACTCCAGCATGTGGCGCTGGGCGACCATCGCGAAGAACGGCGGGGCCGTCGCCCCGTGGACGCCGTCCCAGGCCCGGTCGAGCACACAGGCCATCGCTGTGTTCGCTTCGGCCATGGACGGGAGGTTCATCTTCTCCACCCCGACGGCGACCGCCACGTCGCTGAGACCGGCGGCGATCGCGGCGTAGGCGCTGCGGATCGCGGACTGACCGGAGGCGCAGGCCAGCTCGGTGCGCTGGATGATCCGCGTCGGGCGGATCCCGAGAAGCTCGGCCGCCATCGGCGCGACGTGCGATTGGAAGGCGAAGCGCTCGGGCTCGGCGGCCCCCACGAACAACGAGTCGACCTCGCCGGCGTCCAGGTTCGGCACGGCCCGGAACAGCGACGCGCCGGCCTCCTGGCACAGCTCCGACCAGGTCGCGGGCCGCATCCCGAACTTGGTCGTTGCCCCGCCGACGATCGCGACGTTGCGCAGGGAGGTCATGCGGGCCTCGAACGGACGGCGTCGGCCACCGCGTCGCCCACCGCGCTCGTCGTCGCGGTCCCTCCCTGGTCGTACGATCGAGCGCTCCCGCGCGCCAAGACTTCGGCGATCGCGCCGTCCAGACGGTCGGCCTGCGCTCCGAGCTTCGGATCGCTCCGCCGCTCCGCGAGCCAGCGGAGCATCATCGCGGTCGCGCTGAGCGCCGCGATCGGATTCACCTGATTCTTTCCGGCGTACTTCGGGGAGCTGCCGTGGACCGGTTCGAACATCGCGTGCTCGTGGCCGATGTTGCCTCCGGCCGCGAACCCCATCCCGCCCTGAAGGACCGAGGCGAGGTCGGTGATGATGTCCCCCATCATGTTCGTGGAGACGACGACGTTGAAGTGTTCGGGGTTACGCACGAGCCACTGGGTGAAGGCGTCGACGTACGCGTAGTCGCGCTCGATCTCCGGGTACTCGGTGCCCACTTCGTCGAACACCTCGCGGAAGAACCGGCACCCCTCGAGCACGTTCGACTTGTCGACGCACGTAAGGCGGCGGACGCCGTCGCCGGGGGCGCCGCGCGATCGCTTTCGGGCCAGCTCGTACGCGTACCGAACGACCCTCTCCGCGCCCTTGCGCGTGATGACACGGGTGTCGATGGCGACCTCGGTGGAACGGGCCCGGCTCAACCGTCCGTGCGTCGGGGTGTACAGGTCCTCGGTGTTCTCGCGCACGATGACCATATCGACGTTCTCGGGGGCCCAGACCGGACGATACCCCTCGCTGATCCGATGGACCACCCCGGGGTGGAGTTTGCACGGGCGTACGTTGGCGAACAGGTCGAGGTTCTGACGCAATCCGAGCACGAGCGCTGCCCCGGCGAGGTCGCCGTTGGGCAGCGAGATGCCCGGCCAGCCGACGGCGCCGAGAAGGATCGCGTCGGCGCTCTGCGTGGCCGCCTCCGCCTCCGGCTCCCATTGACGGCCGGTCTTCGCGTAGTACTGGGCGCCGCCGGGGTACTCTTCTAGTTTCCAGGGTGCGCCGTCGTTCTCCGCGAGCACCCCGAGCAGTTTCGTCGCCTCGCGGAGCACTTCGGGCCCCGTACCGTCGCCCGGGAGCACGACGATACGGCTCGTCCCACCGGTCATGCCGGAGCGCCCGCCTCGCGGGCGGCCAGCTCCGCACGGACCTTCTCGACCAGCCCCCCGGCTTGGAGGAGGTCGAGGAGATGGTGCGGAAGAGGGGGGAAGTCGATGGAGCCGCCCGTGCGGAGGTTCGTGACACGTCCGCGCGTCATTTCGATGCGCGCGGTGTCCCCCGTTTCGAACAACGCCCGGACCCCGCGGGCCTCGATCGCCGGAAGGCCCAGGTTGATGGCGTTCCGGAAGAAGATCCGGGCGAAGGAGTCGGCGACGATCGCCGAGACGCCGATGGCCCGCAGGGCTTGCGGAGCGTGCTCGCGGCTCGAGCCGGAGCCGAAGTTCTCGTCGGCGACGAGGAGGTCGCCCGGACGTGCGCCCGCGGCGAACTCCGGGAGAGCGATCTCGAGAACGTGCTTCTTGAGCTCGTTGGGGTCGATGACCGTGAGGTACTTGCCGCTGATGATCCCGTCGGTGTCGACGTCGCGTCCCAGCGTCCAGACGCGGCCCTCGATGACGTCCTGCACGCCGACCCCCTACTCGAGCTCGCGCGGGTCGGAGATCTCGCCGCGGATGGCGGTCGCGACGGTCGCGATCGGCGACATCAGGTAGATCCGCGCGTTCTTCGCGCCCATCCGCCCGGGGAAGTTCCGGTTCGACGACGACGCACAGACCTCGTCCGGAGCGAGGATCCCCATGTTGCCGCCGAAGCACGCCGAGCAGCTCGAGTTCGTGAACACCGCGCCGGCCTCGGTGAACACGTCGATCAACCCTTCGTGCAGGCACTGCTGGTAGATCGACGTCGACGCCGGCGAGACGATGAACCGGACCCCGGGAGCGACCTTCTCGCCCTTCATCAACCGCGCCGCGTCGCGGATGTCCTCGATCCGGGCGTTCGTGCAGGAGCCGAGGAACACCTGGTCGACGCGGATGTGCTCCTTCACGACCTCCGGGAGCGGCCGGACGTTGTCCGGCGAGTACGGACAGGCGACCATCGGCGGCATGCCGTCGACGTCGATCTCGATCTCCCGTTCGTACCGCGCGTCGGAGTCTGGGCGCAGCGGGTGCATCGGATGCTTGGCGATCCCCCGAAGGTACTCCTCCGTCGCCGCGTCCGGTGCGACCATGCCGCACTTCGCGCCCATCTCGGTGGTCATGTTGCAGAGGGTGAATCGCTCGGGCATGCCGAATCCTTCGATCGTGGGCCCGCTGAACTCGACGGACCTGTAGGCGGCCCCGGTGGTCTTGATCTCCTGAAGCACGCGAAGGACGAGGTCCTTCGCGCGGACCCCCTTCCCGAGATCGCCCTTCACGCGAACCCGGATCGTCGGGGGGACTTTCAGCCACAACCGCCCGAGCGCCAGGACGGCGGCCATCTCCGTCGGTCCGATGCCGGTGGCGACGGCGCCCATGGCGCCGAGCATGTTGGTGTGCGAGTCCGTTCCGACCGCGAGGTCGCCGGGAACCACCCACCCATGTTCGGCGAGGATCTGGTGGCAGATGCCGTGGTTGCCGACGTCGTAGAAGTGGGGGAGATGCTGCTCGGCCGCGAACTGGCGGAGGATCCGATGCAGCACCGCGGCCCCTTCGGTCGAGGCCGGGACCCAGTGGTCGATCGCGATGACCACGCGGTCGGGGTCCCAGACCTTCTTCGCGCCCATGTCGTGGAACGGCCCCACGGTCTGGGCGCCTTGTTCGTGCATCATCGCGAGGTCGACGTGGCCGTCGACGATCTGCCCCGGTACGACGCTCGGCAGCCCCGACGCCCGCGCCAGCACCTTCTCGGCGAGGGTGAGCCCGTGTCCGTTCCCTTCGGTCATGCTGTCCTCGTTCCGATCCCGAGCTTCTGGGCGATCTCCCAGAACTCGGCGTCCGAAATCCCCGGTTGCTCGTAGAGTCTTCGGTACTCCTCGACGAACCGCCCGTACTCCGCTTTCGAGCGTCCTTCGCCCCGCAGCTTGACCTGTTGGACGAGCTCCTCGAGCTGCGTATCGGTCGGACGGGCCTCGCGCTCCTTCAGCTTCTCGATCACCGCGGCGCGCCCGGTGTGCTTGCCGAGGATCATCTGCCGCTTGCGCCCGACGGCCTCCGGCTGGAGCGGCTCGTAGGTGAGCGTGTTGGCCAGGATCCCGTGCGTGTGGATCCCGGCCTCGTGCGAGAAGGAGTTGTACCCGACGAGCGACTTGTTCACGGCCACCGGGACCCCGGCCACCTCCTCGACGAGGCGCGAGAGCTCGTACAACTTTTCGGTCTTGAGACCGGTCCGGACCCCGTAGAGCGATTCGAGGGCGACCGCGACCTCCTCGAGCGAGGCGTTGCCGGCTCGCTCGCCGAGCCCGTTGACGCAGACATGCGGCGAGGTTGCCCCCAGCTCGAGGGCCGTGAGCGTGTTCGCGACCGCGAGGCCGAAGTCGTTGTGGCAGTGGACGGACCAGTCCCGAGGGTGGAGGCGCCGGACGAATTCCGTGAGGTACCAGCGAAACGTGAGCGGGGTCATGATCCCGACGGTGTCCGACACGACGAGCCGGTCGGCGCCGCTCTCTAGGGCAGCCTGGTACAGCCGCTCGACGAAGTCGAACGGCGCCCGGACGGTGTCCTCCGTCACGAACGCCACATGCAGTCCCGCAGCTTTCGCTTGGGCGATCGAGGCGGTGGAAGCGGCCACCACTTCGTCCTGGGTCATCTTGAGCTTGTAGCGCAGGTGGACCTCGCTCGCGGCCACGAAGATCGCAATGTGGCTCGCCCCGCTCCGGATGACGGCGTCGATGTCCCGCGGCACGGTCCGGCCGGCGGCGAGGATCTTGGAGGGGAGGCCCGCATCCGCCAGCAGGCGCACGGCCCTTGCCTCTTCGTCCGAGACGACCGGGATCCCGGCGTTCAGGAGCGGGATACCGACCTCGCCGAGCTTCTCGGCGATCCGCAGCTTCTCCTCGGGGGTGAAATGCACCCCAGGCATCTGCTCGCCGTCGCGCAGCGTCTCGTCCCAGAAGACGATCCGTTCGGCGAAGTGTCGATCCCTCAGCGTCTCGTGATGGAAGTCCTCGACGAGTCGCGGAGTGGCCATCGCCTCGCCCACTTGGGCGACGGCATTAACCTTTGATGGCACCGGCGGTCGTACGTTAGCGTACGACCTCCGGAACTACGCGGATTGACCGGATTCGGACGAGGACCGGGCGTGACCTAGGCTCAGCCCGGGCCTAGGCGGAGCGGCAGCAGCTCTCGCACGGGAGGCCGGGACCGCCGGACGCCTTCGTTCGCCCTACCCCGGGCCCACCGTTAAATACCGTCGGCCCATGAAAATTCGTTGCGCGGCGCGTCCGCGCTTCGGACCACACCATGACCACACCGGCCGCTCGTACTACGCCGTATGCCGCCGAGGCCGGACCGGCGAGCGAACTCCCGTCCAAGGAGCTCGCGGACGTCGCGGTCATGATCGGGGGCCAAGGCGGCGACGGGACGCTCACCGTCTCCGACCAGCTCGGTCGGTACTTCCGCAAGCGAGGACTCCACGTTTACTCCTGCCGCAACGTCCTCTCCCGTATCCGGGGCGGCCACGCCGATGCGTCGGTGCGAGCCTGCCGGGCCCCGACCGCCGCGATGAAGCCCGAGGTCGACCTCCTGCTCGCGTTCGACGAAGAGGCGATCGAGATCGGCCAGTCGGAGCTCGCCTCCGACGGTCTCATCCTCTACGACTCCTCCTCCTTCCAGAGCCAGGTCCCGAACTCCTTCGGGTTCCCCTTCGCGATGACCGCCGGCAGCCAGCTCGGTCGTCCGATCTACAAGAACACGATCGCCTACGGAGCGATCTCGGTCCTGCTGGGCTTTGACCCGGTCGTGGCGAGGTCCGTCATCGAAGAGAAGTTCCAGAAGCGCGGCGGCGAGGCGCTCGAGAAGAACCTCAAGGCGTTCGAGCTCGGCCGCGCGGCAGCGCTGGAGCGGCCGGAGCTCGCGCGCCGGTGGACGGTGCTCGACGGGGACGCCCACGGGTTCGTGCTGACCACCGGCAACCAGGCCGCGGCGCTCGGGTTCGTCGTCGGCGGAGGGCGATTCTTCGCCGGCTACCCGATCACCCCCGCGACGGAGATCATGGAGTACCTGACCCGGTACCTTCCTCCGTTTCACGGCGTCGTCCGCCAGGCGGAGGACGAGCTGGCCGCGGTCAACATGACGATCGGCGCGGCGTACGCGGGGGCCCGTGCGATGACCTCGACGAGCGGCCCCGGACTCTCGCTGATGACCGAGGGGATCGGTCACGCTGCGACGGCCGAGGTCCCGATCGTCGTCGCCGACTGCCAGAGGGTCGGCCCGTCAACGGGAGAGCCAACGCGCCACGAACAGTCCGACCTGTCCCACCTCGCGAACCTCGGCCACGGGGAGTATCCCCGGTTCATCATCGCGCCCGGCACCGTCGACGACTGCTACCACCTCACGATCGACGCGCTCAATCTCGCCGAGCGATGGCGGGTCCCGGTGATCCTCCTCCTCGATCAAGCGCTCTGTCAGAACGCGGTGACGACGAAACCGTTCGACCTTACCGGCGTAAAGGTCGACCGGAGCAACATGCTCTCCGCCGAGCAGGCGGCGAAGCTCGCGAAGTACGGCGCCTACCAGTTCTCCGAGGACGGCCGCACGCCGTACGTCCCGCCCGGGACCCCGGGGATCGTCGCTCAGATCACCGGTAACGAGCACAACGAGATGGGTCACGTCTCGGTGAACCCGGTGAACCGCGTGAAGATGATGCGTAAGCGGATGGAGAAGATGACCCACGCGCGCTCCGAGCTTCCCGGCCCGGAGTACTTCGGCCCGGCCTCCGCCCGGATCGGTCTCATCGGCTACGGCAGCACGTTCGGCCCGATCCGGGAGGCGCAGGGCGACCTCACCGAACGGGGGATCGCCACACGGTTCTATCAGGCCCGCACGCTGTTCCCGGTCCCGGTCGACTCGCTCGGCGCGTTCCTCGACGGGGTGGACGTCGCGTACGTCGTCGAGCACAACTATACCGGCCAGTTCGCCCGGCTGATCCGCGAGGCGCTCCCCGATCGCCACGCGAAGCTCCGCTCCCTGGTCAAGTACGACGGCTTCTCGTTCCGCTCGCCGGAGATCGTTCGCGTGGTCGCTGGAGCGAAAGCATGACGGAGACGGTCAAGCCGGTCACCTCGACCTGGTGCGCCGGCTGCGGCGACTTTGGCGTCCTGGCCGCCGTGAAGAAAGCCGCGGCCGAGCTCAAGATCCCCCCCCACGAGGAGGTTCTCGTCGGGGGCATCGGCTGTTCGGGCGGGATCCACAACTTCCTCGAATCGAACGGGATCCACGCGCTCCACGGTCGTCTGCTCGCGCAAGCGGTCGGCGTCAAGCTCGCCAACCCGCAGCTCACCGTGATCGCCGCCGGCGGCGACGGCGACGGCTACGCCATCGGGATGGGCCACTTCATCCACGCGTTCAAGAAGAACGCCTCGATCCTCTACATCGTGATGAACAACGAGACCTACGGGCTGACGAAGGGGCAGGCCTCCCCCACGGCCCGGCTCGGCTACGAAGGGAACGTCGAGAATCCGTTCGACTCGATCCTGACCGCCCTCTCCATCCCGAGCCACAACTTCATCGCGCGGACCTTCTCCGGCGACCCGAAGACGATGACCGCCATCCTCGTCGAGGCGCTCCAGTTCAACCGGGCCGGCAAAGGGTTCGCCTTCGTCGAGGACCTTTCGCCGTGCGTGACCTACAACGACACGTTCAAGGAGTGGCGCGAGAAGGTCACGGACGTCGCGAAGCTCCCCGGGTACGACCCCACCGACCGGAAGGCGATGTTCCGCCTCTGCCTCGAGACGATGGAAGCCGGGCGGATCCCGATCGGGGTCATGCACCGGCCCTCGAACGGGGAAGGCGCGGCCGACTCGCTCGAGCTCAAGCTGCTTCCCGACCGGCTCGGTCCGGCCCGTGCGGACGTCACGCTCGAAGGGAATCGTGCGGAGTACGACAAGCTCCTCCAGCGGATCAGCTGACCGGCGGCGCCCCGGGTGGGCGGCGATCGGAGTGGGTGCGCTGGTCGGGCTGCTGCTCGCTACCGCCGTGCCGTCCACCGCGCAAGCGCCGTGCGCGGCGAACTGCGAGCAGGCGTGGGTGTCGGTCACCTACGTGAGCTCGACCCAACTCGGGGTCAGCCTCTCGCTCTCCGACGGGAACGGTTCGGCGCTCCGGTACGCGATCGATGGGAACTTCACCCCGTTCGTCGAAGGCTTGCCGGTGAACGCCTCGACCCGGAGCTCGATCCTCAACACCCTCAACCAGACCGAGAACAGCCCGTTCCTCGCCGGGTTCTTCGGCAATCGCGACGGTCACGTGGACGCCGGGGAGGTCACCCAGTTCTCGGCCCTTCTGAAGCAGGAGGCCCGCCTGCTCCCGTCGGCGAGCTTCCTCAACCCGAGCTTTCTCCTCCTCCGGCTGGACGGCGCCCTTCCTTTGACGAGCTCGCTCGGCGGCTTCGGCTTTCCCGGGGCCGTTGGGGTCGACAGCTCGTCCGCGCCGGTCGACATCGACCTCAACCTCACCGACACGTTCCCCGGCAACGGCTCGAGCGCCAGCGACCACCCGCACACGATCGGGCTCGGGTGGACCACCCCGGTCGGCTTCGGCCTCGTTCTGGACCCGACCGTCGGCTTCACGGCAACGACCCCCGCGGGCACCGCGATCACCGGGACCACCGGGCTCACCGGCGGGAGCGTCACGAACGACCCGTGGGGGTGGGCCAGCTCCTCCGCGACCGGTACCTTCGCACCGGCCACCTCCGGTAACGTCACGGTCTCGTTCCACGACGCTTTCCCGCTCGGCGAGGTGCTGCTTGGGCTGAGCGCGGCGATCGCCGTCGCCGCGGTGGCGGCGCTGCTCCTCCTGCGACGGCGGCGCCGGCGCCGTCCCACGCCGGCCGCGCCGGCCTCGACTCCGACCGGATGAAGTTGTGTACCTCGGGATCGACGACACCGACAGCCCCACCGGCGGTTGCACGACCCACACGCTGACGGAGGTGATCCGCAGCGTTCAGCGCGTAGGGGCCGACGTGATCGGCCTCCCTCGGTTGGTCAGGCTCAATCCGAACGTCCCGTGGAAAACGCGCGGGAACGCAGCCCTCGGGGTCCGGGTGGGGATCGGCGTCGGAAAGGCCCACACGATCGGCCGATTCCCCGAGGGACCAGTTCGCTCGTTCAACCGCGGGCGACCGTTGCCTCCGCCGCTCCGGTCGGCGGCCCTCGAGGCGGCGTGGCTGTCGATCCTCCACAACTCCGAGCCCGCACCACGAACCGACCCGGCGCTCGTCGCGACCGATCGTCCTCTCCCCTCGTCGCTGTACTGGGCGGCCGCCCACCGCGTGGTGGGGATCGACGAGGCGAAGCACCAAGTGGCGCTCGCAGGAGCGGAGGCCCGGACGCGCGGTTCCGAACAGGGCCTGGTCGGTGCCGCCGCCGCGGTCGCCTGGCCGGCCCGTCGCGCCACTTTCGAGCTCATCGCCTACCGTGATCCGGCCCGGATCGAGCGACCCCGCCAGGTCGAACGGGCCAGCGTGCGTCGGGCGGCCCGCCGGCATCCGGAGCTGTTCTTGTGCGATGACCCTCGCACGCGACGCGTGATGGTGACTCCGCACACGCGATGTCCGGTGTTGTACGGACTGCGCGCCTCCGGATTCTCCGTCCTGCCGGCCGCGATGCGCGAAGTGCGGAGCGAGCCCGTCGAACGGTGGCTCGTGTTCCGGACGAACCAGGCGACGGGGGACCACCTTCACCGGTCGTTCGCGGCGGACCTGACCCCGTACGCTGCGGCCTCCGTCGCGGGGCGCGTCGTCGTTCCGGGAGCCCTCGCCCGAGGCGGACACGCCACCTTCTCGATCCGCGACGCCCGTGGAGGCCAGCTCGATTGCATTGTCTTCGAGCCGACGAAAACGCTCCCCTCCATCGCAGGCCAGCTCGTTCCCGGCGACCGCGTCCGTGTCTGGGGCGGACGGTCGGCCGATCCTATGTTCCGCGTAGAGGGGATCGAGCTCACGGCCCTTGCCCCTCGGCAGGTTCGTCAGCCGTTGGGTCGTTGTCCGGCGTGCGGCGGCCGGCTCGGTTCGATCGGGCGAGATCACGGCTACCGATGCCGTACGTGTCGCTGGAAGGATCGCCTCCTCCGCGCCCCCACGCGGACCGTTCCCTCCTCGCTCCAGCTCGGCGTCTATCACCCTACGCCCTCCGCGCGCAGGCACTTGGCCCCGCTACCGGCGATGCGCCGCGTCTCGACGACGACGGTCCGAGCCTAGCGCGGACCTCCTGCTCGATCGCTCGACCCCACCCCGCGCCGGTCCTCGCGCCTACCTTCCTTCCGTACGACGGTGCGACTCGACCCCACTGGCGAAGCGACCGGCTCACCCCCGTAGATGCGGTCCTACGGAGTAGCCGGTGAATGAAGCATTCACGAACTGGACGGGAGCCCAGATCTCGGTCGAGGCCGGAGAGAAACGATGCGCCCCGCGGGGCGATGAAGCTCCCCGCAAACTCTCGGGCGCGAGTTTCGTGCGGAGCGGCACCTGAGAAGGTTCGTGCCCCGCGATGGCGCAAGAAAGCGGTAAGGCGGTTACGCCCGACCAGCGGGCGCATCGGCGATAAATAGGGTCCTCCGCCTCACCGTGCCCCGAGGCAGGTGGCGAAGCGGATGGTCGGAGCGGGTGTGCGGACCGCGGCCCTGTTCGGGGCGATCATTGCCCTCTTCGTCGTCGTCGGGGGCCTGCTCGGCGAGTTCGTCTTCGGGACGTTCGTCGGGGGTCTCCTCATCGCGCTGTTCCTCTCGCTCGCGTTCAACCTCATCTCCTACTTCTTCGCCGACCGGTTCGTCCTGTGGGCGAACAACGCTCGGATCGTCAGCCCGGAGGAGGCCCCGCGGCTCGCCCACATTGTGAGCGAGCTGGCCCCGAAGTTCGGGCTCGTTGCGCCGCGCCTGGCGATCGTCCCGACGCAGACGCCGAACGCCTTTGCCACCGGGCGGGACGAGCGACACGCGGTCGTCGCGGCCACGGAGGGGATCCTCCATCTCCTCAACGACCGGGAGCTCGCTGGGGTGCTCGCGCACGAGCTCGCCCACGTGAAGGACCGGGACGTGCTCCTCATGACGTTCGCCGCGACCGTCGCGGGGGCGATCTCCTACCTCGCCCAGTTCGTGATCTTCTCGGCGATGTTCGGTGGCAGCAACAACCGCAGCAACGTCAATCCCGTCGTCCTCCTCGTCGCCGCCGTGACCGCCCCGATCGCCGCGATGCTGCTCCAGCTCGCGATCTCGCGCTCCCGGGAGCTCCGCGCGGACGAGGTCGGGGCGCGGACGCTCGGAGACCCCGAGGCGCTGGCCCGTGCCCTCGAGAAGCTCGAGGTCGGCAACGCGCGCATCCCGCTCGCTTCCGGTTCGCCGGCCTCCAGCAGCCTGTACATCGTCAATCCGTACCGCGCCAGTTGGTTTGCGAACCTGTTCTCGACCCACCCGCCGATCGAGGAACGGATCGCGCGCCTCCGTTCGATGCCGGTCTCCTACCGGTACGCGCCGAGCGTGGGGAGCCCCCGCTTCGCTCCGACCCGCGGCTCCGGGACCCGGCCGTAGGCCTCCACGGAGTGCTACAGAGTGGCGAGCTGCCCAGCGTGCGGAGAATCGACCGACCCCGGTGAGGTGGCCTGCCCGCGGTGCCACTTGGCGGTCGAGCTGTTCGAGGTCGTGCGCGAGGCGGCCGCGGGAGAAGGGTCGGACCGCCGATCCGCGGAAACCGTCCGCGAACTGCTGCTCGCCGCAGGGGTCGACGATCCTCCCCCCGCGACTTCCGGGGACTCCCCGGCCCCGGCCGCCCAGCTAGGTCAATCCGGCAGCTTTCCCGCGCCGACCTCCTGGCCGGACCGACCGCGGCCAACGCCCGGGGCCGCTCGTGTCCCGCTGCTCCCCGCCCTCCCGACGGCCGGAGAGATACCGGTGCTCAAGCGTCAGATCGACGAGTACCTCGGTCTGGGACGCCGTCAGGGACTTGATTTCACCGAGTTCCATCGTCGTGCGCGCGAGGCGCTCGTCACCGACGACCGCCGCGAGCTCGAGGCCCTGAGCCGGGACCTGTTCGTTCACCTGGCCGCGGCCCTCGTGGAGGAGCTCCAGAGCGTGGGCGCGAGGCGCAACGAGCTGCAAGGGCTCGTCGCGACCTCGACGCCGGACGCCGAGCTCGAGGGATGCCGCGCGGCGCTCGGCGTCGGCGACCTCGCCGGCGCCCACCGCCGGCTCCGTCACCTCGAGGAGGAGCTGACGCGGCTCGAGGACGAGTGGGCGACGGTGCAGATCCTCGTCGCGGAGTGTGACCTGATCGCCGGGGTGGTGCGCGAGCTCGGCGGCGATCCGGCGCCCGCCCTAGGGCCGCTCGAGGTCGGGCGGAGCCTGGCGCGCGAGGGGCGCCGCGAGGAGGCCGAACCGATCCTCGCTCGGGCCGCGGCGGCGCTCTGGTCGGTGGCGAGCCCGATGATCGTTACGGATCTTCGTCGATTGGCAAGCGAAGTAGGTCGCCAGCGGGCGAGCGCCGTAGAGACCGGTCCCGCGGTGGAGGAGCTTCGAGAGTTCGCCGGTGCGCTGCGTCGACGCAACTACGGGGCCGCGGTCCAAGCGTACCGGCGCCTGCGCGACCGGGTGGGGCCGGTGCCGGCGTCGCCGGCGCCATCTAATAACGCCGGCCCTGTCGGGCCGGCGTGACGTTCTCCGGCCTCAAGGGATTCCGCGACTACCCCCCTCCGGACGCCGGGGCCCGCTCCGAGCTGGTGCGCCGTATGCGCGCGGCCGCGCGCCGGGCGGGCTACTGGGAGCTCGAGGCGCCGAGCGTCGAATCGCTCGAGCTGTTCAAGGTGAAGAGCGGCGAGGAGATCGCGAGCCAGGCGTGGGCGTTCCAGGACAAGGGGGGTCGGAGCGTCGCCCTCGTGCCGGAGACGACGCCGTCGCTCGCGCGCATCTTCGCCGCCCGCGCCAAGTCCGAACCGATGCCGGTGAAGTGGTTCACCTACCAGCGGCTCTGGCGGTACGAGGAGCCGCAGCAGGGACGGACCCGCGAGTTCGCCCAATTCAACCTCGACATTCTCGGCGTCCCGGGCGTGGAGGCCGAGGCGGACCTTCTCGCCACGGCGGCGCTCGCGATGGACGAGTCCGGTGCGGAAGGGCTCTACGCGTTCCGAGTGAACGACCGCGACCTCGCCGAGGGCCTGGCGGAGCGGTTCGGGGTCCGCGAGATGGACCGGTACTTCCACGCGATCGACCGGTTCCGCAAGACGCCCCGCTCCGAGTTCGTCGCGGAACTGGGCGCCTCGGGCATGGCGCCGGCGTCGCTCGACGCTTGGGTCGAACGGCTCGACGCCTCGAGGGCCGGCCTGAGCGGCGCGGCGATCGAGGAGTTCTTCACCTACGCCCTCGGCCTCGAGCTCTCCGCGGCGGCGGCCGCGGCCGTGGCGAGACTGCGGCGCCTGTTCCTGCTCCTCGACCGGCTGGGGCTCTCCGACCGCGTCGTCTTCGACCCCATGGTCGTCCGGGGCCTCGCCTACTACACCTCGACCGTGTTCGAAGCCTTCGCGCGCAGCGAGGACCTCCGTTCTTTGTTCGGCGGGGGGCGCTACGACCACCTCATCGAACTGTTCGGCGGTCCTCCCACGCCGGCCTGCGGCCTCGCGATCGGCGACCAGACCCTCGAGATCCTGCTCCGGTCGCACGAGAAATGGCCGGAGGGTGAGCCGGCGCTCGACACCTACGTCGTCGCGATCACGCCGGACGAGGTCGGGGACGCGTTCGCGTGGGTCGAACGGCTGCGCCGCGCTGGGATCGCCGCCGAGTGTGACCTGCTCGGCCGCAACCTCTCCCGCCAGCTGAGGGAGGCGGCGCGCAAGCGGGCGCGCCGGGCGCTCCTCCTCGGTCCTCAGGAGAAAGCGAAGGGGATCATCGTCGAGCGGGACCTGGCGACGGGGGCGCAGCGTGAGCTGGCTCCGGAGGAGGTTGTACGACCGGCGTGATCCCTTCGAGCGTGGGGCCGTCCCAGAGGAGGATCCCCGGCGGGGATTCGGCCCCGTCGACGAACCCGTACCAGTAGACGACGGCCCCTTCGCCGAAGATCTCGGTGTACGGTCCGAGCTGCCGTTTGAGGTTCTTGCGAAGCTCGACGTCGTCGCCGAAGTTCGCCTTCGACTCCAGCCACTTGAGCTTCTGCCCGTAGAAGATGATCGGATGGTCGAGGAGAGCGTCCGGCGTCTTCGTGTACTTGCCGCGGAGGTCCTTCTCCGTACGGTAGGTGATGCCGTGCTGTTCGAGCCACCGGTACATCCGCTCCTCCCCGCGCCGTCCCCGCTCGCGCTGGAGCTCCATGCCCCGGGGGGAGTAGATCCAGTCGTTCGTGAGCAGCTCCTCGACCTCCCGGCGGATGCGCTGGTCCGGCGCGGTCGCCGGATCGAGGAACGTCCCCCAGACCTTCTTGCGAGGGACCTTGAGCTCCCCGAGGAGGATCTGCCCCATGAGGACCGGGGGGAACTTCCACTCACGGGCGAGGTCGATCATCGTCCGGCCCCGCCGCCATTGCGCGACGAGCCGCGGCATCTGCCGCTTGACGACGTAGAAGCGCCGGGTCGCGTCCCGGCTCACCCGGTGGGTGTAGATGACGAACAGCAGCTCTTCGTCGAACCCCTCCGCGTGCGCGATGCGGTGGATATCTTCGTAAGTGGCGAGGGAGTCGTAAAGGCGACGGTAGGTTTCTCGATCCATTCAGGGCCGTGGTCCGCGGTCGGGGCGGTGCAACGCTCCGGGACCGAGCCACTCTCAAAAGGCTTGTCCCGAGGCGGGTGTCAGTCGCGCCAGTCGAGGCCGACCGTCCGCAGGCCGAGCTTCGGGATCGGCGGAGACCGCCGCTTGTGACGGCCGTCGGCCACTCGCCGTGCGACCCGCTCGACCAGCTCGAGCGGCCAGCCGCCCCCGTCCGCGATCTCCGCGACCGTCCGAAGCTGTTCGAGGCCGAGCAGGATCCGGTCGAGGTCGTCGTACCGTATCCCGAGCTCTTCCTCGTCGGTCTGGCCGACCCAGAACCCGGCCGTCGGCGGTCGCTCGCGGATGGCCGCCGGTAGGCCGACCTGCTCGGCCAGCGCCCGAAGCTGGGTCTTGTACAGGTCGCCGAGCGGAAGAAGGTCCGCCGCTCCGTCGCCGAATTTCGTGTAGTAGCCGGCCAGAAGCTCCGACTTGTTGCTGGTGCCGACCACCAGCGCCCGCCGCTCGCGGGCTTCCGTGTAGAGGATCGTCATCCGGATCCGCGCCTTCAGGTTGCCGAGCGTGACCCGGTCCTCGACCTTCGGGAACAATCGGTGGTACGCGGTCTCGACCGCTCCGATCTCGTGCACCACCGCACGCGCTCCCTGCCCCCCCGCAAACTGGCGGGTCTCCTCCAGGAGCTCGGGGAGATAGCCGGGGTCTGGCGACAGGACCCCGGTCACCCGGTCCGGCCCGAGCGCATCGACCGAGAGTCGAAAGGCCAGCGCGGAGTCGATCCCGCCGCTCAGGCCGAGGACGACGCCGCTCGCACCGGCCTGCTCGACGTGCGCGCGGAGGAACCTCTCGATCGTGCGCTGGGCGTGGGAGGGGAGCTTCGGCGCTGCGATCACGCCACCACGCCCGTGGGTTCCACGGCGGTCGTGGTCGCCCAGGTGGTCCGGCAGTCGCAGCCCAAGGCTGTCAGCGGCTCGAACGACTGGTCGAGGGAGGCGTTCTCGAGCGCCGCGAGGACCGTGGCGTCGCAGCGACCGCAGTTGTGAGGTCCCCTCGGAAGGCCGCCCGCGGTGGGGAACGTGACGAGTCGCGCGCTCCCACGGCGTGGCGCGCCCTGGACCATCGCTTCGGTCAGGCTCCAGAGCCACGGGGGCCGGTACCTGCCTCGTCGGTAGAGCCACTCCACGGTCGTCCCGTTCTGGATGTGGACCGGGTTCACCGAGAGCGTATCGAAGCGCGGCGCCGCGAGCTCCACGGACCGGACGACATCGGCCACGGCCTCCGATTCGGTGAGATACGGGGGCTTGAGCAGCAGGTACCCCTTCGGGCTCGCTCCCGACGCGCGGATCCTCTCGGCGCCGGCGAAGTACTCGGCGGGCTCCGCCCCCTTGTTGATGAGCCGTTTGAGAACGTACGGCTGGGTCGACTCGAGCCCCTCGGCGACCTCGAGCGTCCCGGGGAACGCGGCGACGAGCGGATCGAGCGTCGCCGAGGTCGCGAACTCCGGCAGCGTCTCGAACAGCAGCCGTTCGGCCCGCCCCGCGAACGCTTCGACGATCGCCCGGCGCGACGTAGCGTCGACCTCGCGGTCGTCGAGGAAGCTACCGGAGGTGTACAGCTTCACGTACGGCTCGTCCCGGTACCGACCCAAGGCGGCGGAGAGCTGGTGTGCGAGCTCGGCGGGCGTCGCGGAGCGGCCCAGGGTGTCCTTCGCGTACCCGCACATCGAGCAGCCTTTGACGTCGGCCCAGTAGCAGCCCCGCGTTCGGAGGATGAGGACGAAGGCCCGAACGCGCCGGGTCCCGATGGCTTCGGGCTCCGACCAGAGGTTCACGTACCGGCTCGCCCCGCCTTCGTCCGCCGGAAGCGGACGGCGGTCTCGGGCCACCTCGCGCGCGACCGACTCACCCACGTTCACGCCTCGACGATCTCGACGTCGATCGGGTCGTTGTCCTTCAAGCCGAGCGCACCCCGAAGGAACTCCGGGGCGATGAACTCGACCACGTCCTGGTGGCTGGTCCGGTCCGGGACGATCGCGTGGCAGCTCCGGCCCCCGAGCCGGCCGCGGAAGCACGTCGCGCCCCCGAAGGTGCGACCGCTCGCCTTGAACCCGTCGATCCGGATCCCTTTCCATCGGCGGACGGTCCCGATGCGGGGAAGCTCCTCGGCCCCCACGCGGACGTTGAGCGTCCCAGGGAACGGCTCGTACCCCAGGCGCTCGGCGAATTGAACGACGTACCCCGGTTGGCTGAGGTAGTACCGACCTTCTCCGAGGCCGGAGACGACCGTACCGGCGAATCGGACCGCGGAGGGGCCCTGGAAGACCCGTTGCAACGTTTCGAACTCCCCGCGCAGCAGTTCGACGGCGGCGGGCGTGAGCGCGATCTGTTGACGGCGCCGTGCGAGGTTCCGGACGACGAGCCCCCGTTCGGCGAGACCGACGAGGTAGCGATCGGCGGCCTGCTGGCTCACCCCGAGCTGGGCTCCGAGCTCGCGCGAGGCGAGGGCGACCGGGGCGTGGTGGGCCCCGGCGGCGGCGAGCTTCGCGAGGACGCGAAGCTCCTCGGCCTTGACCCGGGATCGCCGCCGCGACGCGGGCACCGGTCGGCTCCGATCACGCCGGGCGGCTGGGCAGCCCGCTCGGGGCGTAGAGGGCGGTGACGTTCGACCCGCGGAGGACGACGCGAGGGAAGTGGCGGTTGATCGTCGTCGAACTCTCCGCCACGTCGTCGAGGACGACGTTCAAGTGCTCGTCGATCCCGGCGAGCCGGCCTTCGAGGACGCGGTTGTCCTTCAATCGGAGCGTCACCCGCTGGGCGAGGAGACGCTCGAGGAGGACGGTCGGCGGTGTTCCCATCGAGCGCTCGACGAGGGGGGTCACCATAAGCGTTGCCCGGGCGCCCGTTCGAGGAGGGAAGGTTAAGGCGAGGGCCTAGGTCCGCGCGGCGTGGCCGGCCCGCTCTACACCGCGCGCCCCGGGCTTGACGACATTGTGATCGGCGACTCGGCGATCAGTCTCGTCGCGGGGGAGACCGGGGGGCTCACCTACCGGGGCTACGACATCCAGGACCTGGCCGTCGAGACGCCGTACGAGTCCGTCGTCCACCTGCTGCTCGCCGGGTCGCCTCCCGCCGAGCATCCGCCCGCCGAGCTCGTTCGTGCGCTCGCCGCGCGCAGGACCCTGCCCCCGGAGGCCCAACACGTTCGCGACGCCCTCGACCCGGTGACGCCTCCGATGGACGCTTTGCGGACGCTGATCTCGGCGCTCGGGAACGGCCAGTATCCCTACCCGCCGACGGTCGAGCAGGGGTACGAGCTGATCGCCCGCGCCCCTACGCTGCTCGCCGGGTTCGTGCGCCGGTCGCGGCGACAGCCGCTCGTCGAGCCGGACCCGTCGCTCGGCCACGTCGCGAACTACCTCTGGATGCTCTCCGGGGTCCGCCCGACGACGGAGCAGGTCCGCGCGCTCGAGGGGTACTTCATCCTCCTCGCCGACCACGGGATGAACGCCTCGACCTTCGCCCTGCGCGTCGTCCTTTCGACGAACTCCGACCTGTTCGCCGGGGCGACGGCCGCGATGGCGGCCCTGAAGGGACCGATCCACGGAGGGGCCCCCGCGAGGGTCGCGGAGATGCTCGATGCGATAGGTACGGCGGAGCGAGCGGGGAGCTGGATCGCCGAGCGTCTGGCGAAGAAGGAGCTCCTCTACGGCTTCGGCCACCGGGCGTACAAGACCGACGACCCGCGCGCCGTCCGGCTCCACGCCATCGCCCGCGAGGTCGCGGACCGGCGGCGTCTCGAGCTCGCCGAGCGGGTCGAGGAGGAGGCGCTGGCCGCGTTGCGCCGTGCGAGGCCGAACGCGCGGCTGTTCACCAACGTGGAGTACTACAGCGCGGTCGTCCTCGAAGCCGTCGGGCTCCCCCGAGAGCTGTTCACCCCGACCTTCGCTCTCGCCCGAACGACCGGCTGGGTCGCCCACGCGCTCGAGCAGTCGGTCGCCAACCGCCTGATCCGACCCGACGTCCGGTATACCGGACCGACCGGGCTTAGGTGGCCCCGACCGGGGAGCCCCCCGACTTAAGGTCGGGGCGTCGGCGGCCTACGCCGACTTGCTGGGGTCGTCGGCCTTGTCCGAGTCGACGACCTTGAAGTCGGCGTCCACCGGCGCGCCCGGGCCGGTAGGGCTGTCCCCGGTGGCGGTGGCCCCCGGTTCCGTAGAGCCCGACCCTTCGGCCGTGCCCCCGCTGGGCGGGGCGTCGGGGCCGGAGCTCCGAGCGTTCTCGTAGAGCTTCTGCGCGACCTTGTGCAACGCCTGCGTGAGCTCCTCGGTGCGTGCCTTGATCGTCGCCGAGTCCTTGCTGTCGAGCACCGAGCGCACCGCGGCGACCTTCGCGCGCACGTCGGCGGCGTCTTCCTCCGCGATCTTCTCCTTGCTGTCGGTCAGGACCCTCTCGGCCTCGTAGGTGAGCGACTCGGCCCGGTTCCGGACCTCGACGGACTCCGCGCGCGCCCGGTCCGCGTCGGCGAACTCCTCGGCCTGCTTGAGCATCTTCTGGACCTCCTCCTTCGAGAGCTTGTTGGAGGCGGAGATCGTGATCCCCTGCTTCTTGCCGGTGGCGAGGTCCTTGGCGGAGACGCTTAGGATCCCGTTGGCGTCGATGTCGAAGGAGACCTCGACCTGCGGCGTGCCGCGCGGCGCCGGCGGGATGCCGGTGAGCATGAAGTTGCCGAGCGCGACGTTGTCGTTCGCGATCGGCCGCTCGCCCTGGTAGACCTTGATCTCGACGGCCCCCTGGTTGTCGGCGGCGGTGGTGAAGATCTGGCTTTTCCGGGTCGGGATCGTCGTGTTCCGTTCGATGAGCCGCGTGAACACCCCGCCCAACGTTTCGACCCCGAGCGACAGGGGCGTCACGTCGAGCAGGAGGACATCCTTGACCTCGCCGGCGAGCACGCCGCCCTGGATCGCCGCGCCGAGCGCGACGCACTCCATCGGGTCGACGCCGTGCTCGATCGGCCGGCCGATGAGCGACTCCAGCAGCTTCTGGACCATCGGCATCCGCGTCGGCCCCCCGACGAGGACGATCCGGTCGATCTGCTCCTTGCCGAGCTTCGCGTCCTTGATCGACTGGTCGACCGGGCCGCGGCACCGGTCGACGATCGGGCGGAGGAGCTCTTCGAGCTTGGCGCGCGAGAGGCCGAGCGCGAGGTGCTTCGGCCCGTCCTGGGTCGCGGTCAGGAACGGGAGGTTGATCTGCGTGTCGAGCGTCGAGGAGAGCTCGATCTTTGCCTTCTCCGCGGCGTCGCGCACCCGCTGCATCGCCATCTTGTCCTTGCGGAGGTCGATGCCGCTCTCCTTCTGGAACTCGCTGACGATCCACTCGGTGAGCGTCGCGTCCATGTCGGTGCCGCCGAGCTGCGTGTCCCCGCTCGTGCTGAGCACCTCAAAGACCCCGTCGCCGAACTCCATGATCGTGACATCGAGCGTGCCGCCCCCGAGGTCGAAGACGAGGATCTTCTGGGACTTCCCGCCCTTGTCGAGCCCGTAGGCGAGCGACGCCGCCGTCGGCTCGTTGATGATCCGGACGACCTCGAGACCGGCGATCGAGCCGGCGTCCTTGGTCGCCTGGCGCTGGTTGTCGTTGAAGTACGCTGGGACGGTGATGACCGCCTTGTCGACCTTCTCGCCGAGGAACGCCTCGGCGTCGCGCTTGATCTTCTGAAGGAGGAACGCGGAGAGCTGCTGCGGGGTGTACTCCTTGCCGTAGATCCGGTACTTGTAGTCGGTCCCCATCTTCCGCTTGAACGCGGTGACGGTCCCCTCGGGGTTCGAGACGGCCTGCCGGCGCGCCGGTTCTCCGACGAGGAGCTGTCCGTCCCGCGTGAACGCGACGTACGAGGGGAACGCCTTGCCGCCGCCTACCGTCGTGCCTTCGGCGCTCGGAATGATCGCCGGCCGGCCCCCCTCGAGTACCGCCGCCGCGGAGTTGCTCGTCCCGAGGTCGATTCCTATGATCTTCGCCATACTCGTTTCACCTGGTGAGCCCCGACTTCTCTGACGGAAACCCGAGCTCTATTTTCAGTAGAGGAATGTAAGGTCTACTATAAAAAGACATCCTACCCCCTCCCCCTTGAACTCGCGGCCCGCTCCGGTCCTCCACGATCGCGGAGGAACTTCGAGCTCGGTTCGAGGCGCGAATCCGAGCGTCCGCTATGAACCCTCCGTATCCAGCCTCCCCGTTTCACGATTCAACGAGGGAGCGCGCTGGGGACTCCGCGAGTTAATGCGGGGGCGCCGCTCGCCCACGAGCGACGTGACGGCGAGCGAACCTCCCTCGAGCGATCGGGGTCCGTCGGGGGGGCCGGTGGTCGTTGGCTCGGAGGAACTCGAGTCGTTCTGGAAGCGTGAAGTCCGGCCGGCCTCTCGGGCTCTGGTCCTGGGTGGCGCGGGACTTCTCTGGGTCGGCTACTGGGGCATCGCGCTTCAGAATTACACCTACTCGCAGCCTCTCACGAGGGCCATCCTCAACGGAGAGTCGATCGCCCTGCTGCTCCTCGGGCCCGTGCTGCTAGTCGTGGGCCTTTGGCTGACCGTCATGCGCGCCCGTCGACTCGAGGTCTCGGAGGGGGGTATTCGCGTCTGGTCGCGTAGAGGCCGAGTCCGCTCAGTCGATTGGGCCGGGGCCCGGCTGCGGGTCGAGGTGGTCGACCGGCGTGAACAGGAACCAGCCGTACCGACCTCGTCGGCCGGCGTCCTTCGACTCCACTACCGTTGGTACGCCCTCTCCGGACCCGCGGTCGAGCTCGCCCTCGAGCAGGCGCGACGCCGCGGACTCACGATCCGTTCTCGGTGCCGGTCCCGCGGCGGGGGACAGCTCAAGATCCATCGCATCACCGCCGACGGATAGGGACCCTGAGGGTCGGGCACGCGCTCCGCGCGTCCGTCGCGTATTATACGTCGGGATGAGTCGCCGCGCGTGACCTCCCGCCGCGGGCATTGGAGCAGGGAGGCCCGCCGTCTGCTACCCGCCATGCGGACGTGGCGGAAATCGCTCCACGAGGAACCGGAGCTCTCCAACGAAGAAACGCGGACGCGGGCGAAGGTCGCGGAGGCGCTGAACGGGCTAGGGCTCCGGCCCACGACGTACGCCGGGTTCAACGGCGTCAGCACGACCCTGACCGTGCCCCGGGCCGGCCCTACGGTCGCGCTGCGGGCCGACCTCGATGCCCTGCCCGTCACGGAAGCGACCGGACTTCCGTTCTCTTCGAAGATCCCCGGGAAGATGCATGCGTGCGGCCACGACATTCACATGGCCTCGCTGCTCGGGGCCGCCGCGGTCCTCAAGAAGAACGCGTCGAAGCTCCGAGGTCCGGTGAAGTTCCTGTTTCAACCCGCTGAGGAGGAGGGAACCGAGGGCGGCGCGGCCCGGTTCATCGACCGGGGGGCGTTGGAATCGCCCCACGTGGAATTCGTCGTGGGGCAGCACGTGGCGGCCGGCGTTCCCCTCGGCTCGGTCGCCTGGAAAAAGGGCCCGATGATGGCCGCCGCCGACCATTTCGTGATCCGCGTCCACGGCCGAGGGGGGCACGCGGGCTACCCGCACCGGAGCACGGACGTGATCGTCGCCGCGGCGGAGGTCGTGAACGGCCTCCAGGCCCTGGTGAGCCGGATGCGGGAGCCGACCGATCCGGTCGTGGTCAGCGTCGGGATGATCCACGGAGGCTCGAGGCACAACATCCTTCCCGACATGGTCGAACTCGAGGGAACGGTCCGCACGGTGCGAGCGGCGACCCGAGGGCAGGTGGAGCAGGCGTTGCGACGACGCGTCAAGCACATCGCGGCCAGCCTCGGGACGCGCGCCACCGTAACGTACCGCGAAGGGTATCCCGTGCTCGTGAACCACCCGGCCACTACGGAGCTCGTCGTCCGCGCCCTCACCGAGGAGTTCGGCGACGACCGGCTCGTCGAGATGGAGTCGCCGACCATGGGGGCCGAGGATTTCTCGCGGTACCTCAACGAACGGCCGGGGACCTTCCTGTTCCTGGGGGTCGGGACTCCCCAGCACACGGCGCCGCTGCACTCCGCTCGGTTCGCCCCCGACGAGTCCGCTCTCGTGAACGGGGCCGCCGTACTGTGCGCCGCCGTCGAAGGCCTGCAGCGGGCGTAGCATGACGAACCTCGATCGGGCGCGCGAGGACTTCCCGGCCCTCCAGGGCTCCCCGGGGCATCCTCCGCCCGCGTACCTCGACTCGGCGTGCATGTCGCTCGTCCCGGACTCCGTGCTCGCGGCGATGGCGGAGTACTACCGGGAGTTCCCCGGTTGCGCCGGCCGCAGCCTTCACCGGTTCGCCGAGGAGGTCGGCCACCGGTACGAGGGGGCCCGCGACGCGTTCGCTCGGTTCCTGGGCGCCCCGGACCGGGACGGGGTGGTGTTCGTACGGAACGCGACCGAAGCGATCAACGTCGTCGGCAACGGACTCGATTGGCAGGCCGGTGATCGGATCATCGTCACCGACCAGGAGCACAACTCCAACCTCGTCCTCTGGCAACGACTGGCCAAGGAGCGAGGCGTCCACGTCGAGGCACTCGAGCTGCCGGACGGAGGGCGGTGGGACGGCGACCGTCTCGAGCGGATGCTCCGTCCGCGGCCCCGGCTCGTAAGCGTCTTCCACACCTCCAACCTCGACGGCCGCTCGCTGCCGATCCGCGAAATCGCCGACCGCGTGCACGATGCCGGGGGACAGCTGCTCGTCGACGGCTGCCAGGCCGCTCCTCACCAGCCCGTCGACCTGGCCCGGCTCGGGGTCGACTTCTACGCGCTCTCGCTCCACAAGATGCTCGGCCCCACGGGCACCGGACTTCTCGTCGCGCCGTCGGCCACGCTCGCCGAGCTCCGGCCGTTGATCGTGGGGGGAGAGACCGTCGAGTGGACGACGCTCACCGACCATCGACTTCGCCCGCCCCCCCACCGGTTCGAGGCCGGGCTGCAGAACTACGCGGGGGTGCTCGGCGCCCGCGCGGGGATCGAGTACCTCGAGCGGGTCGGTCGGGAGGAGGTCCGGGCCCACGACGCGGCGCTCAACGCCCGCGTCACCTCCGCCCTCGAGGACGAGCCGCGAGTCCACGTTCTCGGACCGGCCGCCCCGTCCGAGCGACCGAGCATCTTCGGCTTCACGGTCGATGGGGTCGACCCGAATGACGCGGCGCTGTTCCTCGACGCCGGCCACCGCGTGTTGGTCCGTTCCGGGATGCACTGCGTCCACTCCTGGTACGCGGCGCGCGGATTGTCCGGCAACGTCCGCGCCTCGTTCTACCTCTACAACTCCACGGAGGACGCGGACGCGCTGGTCCGCGGAGTGCGGGAACTGATCGAGCGGATCCCGGCGCCCGCGGTACCCACGCCTACCGGTACATCGGCTGCGAAGCGACCGTCGGCCGCTCGCCCGCGCCCTTCTCGGCGTGGCGCTGGATCGTCAGCAGCTGCTGCTCGATCCGCTCGGCCTCGTGGTAGAGCGGGACGGGGTCGAGCGGGTTCCGGAGCAGGATCCGGTTGATCGTCTCGATCACCTTCGCCGCAGCGCGCGCGTCCGGGTAGTCGGACTGCGCCTCGGCGAGGAACGTCAGGACGTCGAAGCCCCGGCGGCGGCCCTCGTTCAGCAGCACCCCGGCGATGCCGGTGATGACGCCCTCGTTGAACGGGCTCATGTTCGGTTCGATGTACAGGTCGCGCGCTTTCCGCGTGCTCGCCACGCCGTAGACCTTGACGTCCGCGAGCGCGGGGGAACGGCCCTTGCCCGTTGCGGTGGCCGGCCGCTCGACGACCAGACCCTCCGGGGAGACGAGCAGGCCGCACCGCTGTTCCTGGACCCAGTCCATGATCGCCGTCGCGAGCGGATGGATGACACTCGGCGCTGGGTGGAACTCGGAAACGAACGCGACGATCTTGTCCGCGACCCGGCCGGTCCGGTCGGCGGCGGGGTGCCCGGCGTAGATCCGGACGGGGTGTTGCGGGTTGCCGTTGCGGATCAGCGACACGGTGGGGAACGCCGGGGATTCGACGATGCCGATCTGCTCCATCTCGAGCGTGTCGATCAGATAGTTCGCGACGATCGAGCTCACGAGTCCGACCGACGGGAAGCCGTCGATCACGATCGCGCCCTCGACATCGACGCGTTTGATCTCGTAGATCCGGACCTGGTCCGGGCCGAGCGTCACGGGCTACAGCGACCTCTCGACGATCTGGCCCAGCTCCCGGCTGATGAGCTCGACGACGTCTTTCGTCAACGCCGCGCGGATCGCCGGCGGCACGGCCGCCATCCCGAGACGCGCAGTGCAAGTCCCTACCCGCACGAGGGCGGCGTACTCCATCGCACGAGCTTCGAGGAGAGCGCGAACGGCGTCCTTGAGGTCCTGCGCGAGCTTCGGGTCGGCCGAGAGCGTCTTTTCGAGGTGGTGCCGGATCTCCTCTTTGACGATGTCGCGCGTCGCTTCGCGAACGAGCTCCTCCGGGCGCAGGAGGTCGCGCGTACTCTTGAGCAGGATATCGATGGGTTCGCCGCTGCCGCTCTCCTCGCCCATCCGGCGCGGGGAGCAGGGTGCGGGGCTTAACAGTTTGGACGCCGCGGCAACGCCGGCCCTCGGAAAACCGCGCTCTAGCCCACGCCTTTATTTGTCCGGCACCGCTGGTTGCGCCGGCGTGGGCCGGTAGATCAGCGGAAGATCGCTACCTTGGCAAGGTAGAGGCCGCGAGTTCAAAGGGGGAGCGGGTCCGGCCGTCCCGCTCGCCGGAAGCTCTCGCCCGGTCCACTCCCCCTCGTTCGCAATGTCGATGGCTGTCGAACCCCCCGGACGACATGCAGACTCAACGCTTTATAGCGCGCAAATCTCGGAGCTCTCGGTGGAGGCCGACCTTAAGGAGAAGATCGCGGGGGAGGTCGTCCTCTCCTCCCATCCCGGTCGCACGCTCCGCAAGTGGCGCGAGGACTTCGGGATCTCCCAACGCGATCTCGCGAAGCACCTCACGACGGTCCCGAGCGTCGTCTCCGACTACGAGTCGGAGCGTCGGGTG
Source organism: Thermoplasmata archaeon (assembly GCA_022750195.1). Lineage (GTDB taxonomy): Archaea > Thermoplasmatota > Thermoplasmata > Lutacidiplasmatales > UBA184 > Lutacidiplasma. Next base: position 1,079,183 of record JAKIWE010000001.1, read on the forward strand.
AGCCCCGGCGCCGCGTTCATCCGGCGGTACGTCGACGCGCTCGTCGAGGTCGACGCCGAGCACGGGGGCCGGATCGGTCAGCGCCTCGGCGTGAAGACCCACTCCGACGGGATCTTGGGCCTGCGGGAGTTCTCGATCGCGATCCCGCTCAAGACGCTCGCCGACGCGCTCGAAGCGCGGGCGGTGAGCCGCGTCGACCTGCACCGGGACATCCACGGCTACACGATCCTCGACGCCCCCCGCGCCATCCTCTCGATCGACGCGTCCCGCTTCGTCGAGGTCTACGGCTGGTCGACGCAGCGCGTGCTCATCTTCACGAACGTCAAGTACGGCCGCTCCCCGATGGTCGCGATCCGCGCGCATCCGCTCAAGCCGGCGGCCGTGGTCTTCGCCAACCCCGGTCGCATCGACCCGCTCGCGATCCGCCTGAGCGAGGTCGAGAATCTCCCGCTCCTCACCACGTCGCTGAGGGCCCCGGCGGTCCTCGAACGTTTGGAGGAGATGTAGGAGGGAGACGACCGGATGGAGGCGGGGATCGTCAGCTACGGGGCGTACGTCCCACGGTACCGGATCACGCCGGAGGAGATCGGACGGGTCTGGGGGGTCGACGGCCAGGCCATGGGCCAGGGTCTGAACGTCCAGCGCAAGAGCGTCCCGGCCCCGGACGAGGACACGATCACCATCAGCACGGAGGCGCTCCGTATCGCGCTCGTGCGCGGGAACATCCCGCCGCAGGAGATCGGCGCGCTGTACGTCGGCAGCGAGTCGCATCCGTACGCGGTCAAACCGACGGCGACCGTCGTCGCGCAAGCGATCGGCGCGACGCCGAACCTGACCGCCGCCGATTTCGAGTTCGCGTGCAAGGCTGGGACCGCCGCGATCCAGAGCTGCCTCGGCCTGGTCGCCTCCGGGATGATCAAGTACGGCGTCGCGATCGGCTCGGACACCTCGCAGGGGGCGCCCGGCGACGCGCTGGAGTACTCGGCGAGCGCCGGCGGGGCCGCGTTCGTCATCGGACGCGACAAAGTGATCGCCCGGATCCAGCACACGCTCTCCTACACGACCGACACGCCGGACTTCTGGCGGCGCGAGGGGCAGAGGTACCCGAGCCACGGGGGTAGGTTCACGGGGGAACCCGCCTACTTCCGGCACGTCACCGAGTGCGCGCACGCGATGTTCGAGCGGGCCGGCACCGAGCCCAAAGACTACGCCCACGTCGTCTTCCACCAGCCGAACGGCAAGTTTCCGCAAAGGGTCGGCCGCCAGCTCGGCTTCACGGACGCGCAGATGCGCTACGGGCTCGTGACGCCGTACATCGGCAACACCTACTCCGGCGCCGCGCTCATCGGTCTCGCGAACGTGCTCGACGTCGCCGAGCCCGGCCAGCGGATCCTCGTGGTCGGCTACGGGAGCGGGGCCGGTTCCGACGCCTTCGACCTCGAGACGACCGAGGAGCTCGCGCAGTTCGACCACTCCTACGGGCTCCCCGTGCAGGAGTTCCTCGACCACGGCGTCGAGCTGCCGTACGCGGTCTACGCGAAGTTCCGGGGCAAGATCAACATGGCAGAGGAGTGAGCCGTGCGCGAGGTCGCGATCCTCGGCGTCGGCATGACGAAATTCGGCGAACTGTGGGACCGGTCGTTCCGGGAGATCGGCATCGAGGCCGGGCTCCAAGCGCTCGTCGACGCGAAGCTCTCCAGCGCGGACCTGGGCGCCCTCTATCTAGGGAACATGGCGAGCGGGAGCCTGATCAGCCAGGAGCATATCGCGCCGCTGATCCTCGACTACGCCGGACTCGGCGGTCAGCACCTCGCCGCGGTCCGGGTGGAGGCCGGCGGGGCCTCCGGGGCGGTCGCCCTCCATCAAGGGTACCTCGCCGTCGCGAGCGGCGCCCACGATTTCGTCGTCGTCGGCGGTGCCGAGAAGCTCACCGACGTTCCCGAGACCGAGGCGAACCGGGTCACCGGCGGGACCGCGGACCACGAGTGGGAGGCGGTCTTCGGCGCGACGCTCCCCGGTCTCTGGGCGATGATCGCCCGCCGGCACATGCACGACTTCGGCACGACCCGCGAGCAGCTCGCCAGCGTGCCGGTCCACGACCATGCGATGGGGGCGAGGAACCCGAACGCCCACTACCGTAACCTGCTCACGATCGAGGGCGTCATGAAGGCGACCCCGGTCGCCGAGCCCCTCGGGATGCTCGACTGCGCCCCGTTCTCGGACGGCGCGGCGGCCGTCGTGCTAGGGCCGCTCGACCGGGCGAGGAAGTTCACCGACACGCCGGTCCGCATCGCGGCGAGCCAGCTCGCGTGCGACGTGATGGCCGTCCACCATCGCCGCGAGATGACGACGCTCGACGCCACGGTGGTCGCCGCGAAGCGCGCGTTCGCCCAGGCCCACCGCACGCCCACCGACGTGCACGTCGCCGAGATCCACGACGCCTACTCGATCAGCGGCCTGGTCTCCCTGGAAGACCTGGGGTTCGTCGCCAAAGGCGACTCGGGCCCGACCTTCGCGGAGGGACGCCTCGCCCCCGGCGCGGGCAAGCTCGCGGTGAACACCTCCGGCGGTCTCAAGGCCCAAGGGCGCCCGTTCGGGGCGGTCGGGGTCGCGCAGGTCGTCGAGATCGTCCGCCAGCTCCGCGGCGAGGCGAAGGAGCGTCAACAGCCCGGAGCGACCGTGGGCCTCGCCCACGACGTCGGCGGGACCGGGGCGACGAGCGTCGTGCACCTGTTGGAGCGGGTGAACTAGGAGTCGGAGATGTCGATCGCACGGTTCTGGAGAGAATCTCCCCGACGGTACAACCTCGGCGGCAGCCAGTGCGCGGTCTGCTCGACCGTGTACTTTCCGCCGCGCTCGGTCTGCCCCTCGTGCGCCCACCACCGCCACTCGATCGGCAAGATGGAGCCGTTCCAGCTGTCGGGGGACGGGGAGGTCGTGACCTTCTCGGTGATCCACGACGCGGCGGAGGGGTTCGAGATGCAGGTCCCCTACGTCCTGGCCATCGTCCGGACGACGGAGGGACCGATGCTCACCGGCCAGGTCGTCGATGTGGCCCCGGGCGAGGTGGACATCGGCCTGAAGGTCCGGGCAACGTTCCGCAAGCTCCGCGAGGAAGGCCGGGCCGGCGTCATCCACTACGGCTACAAGTTCGCCCCGATGGACGAATGGCACGTCGGACCGCGACGGTCGAAGGACCCCGAGCCGGCCCCCGTCCCCCGGGAACCGGCGCGCGCGTGAACGGCGACAGCCTCTCCCGCGACGGGCCGCTCCGTCGTCCGCCGGCCCCGGACGAGTCGTTCGCGGAGGCCTACGCGCAAGGGTTCGGCGACGGGCTGCGCGACGGTCTCAAGGAGCTGCTCCAGCACGCCTCGCGCGGCCATACGGCCTCCGAGCTCCGGCTGTTCATCGAGAGCCGGCTGGCTCGGGTTGCCGAGGAGGTCGAGTTCAAACGCCGAAGCGCCCTCGCCCCGCCGCCGAAGACCTCGTGGGGTACCCTGGGCCGTACCCCGGCCCCCCCGGTCCCGACCCCGCCCTCGTCGGTCGTCTTCGGAAGCTCCTACCTGATCCTGGAGGAGCGGCCGGCCCGCGCGCTCGAGATGCTCCGGCGGAGCGCGGGGAAGTACCCCCGGCTGCTCGTGATCTCGCTCCACCCGCCGGACCTCGAGGCCGCGGCTCCCGGCCGCGTCGAACTGATCCGACTCGGGCCGAACGGACCGGGCGGGCGGACGGACGACCACGGACCGACGCCGGGGGAGATCGGCGGTCGCGTGCGCGAGGCGACGGAGCGGGAAGGAGGGGCGATCGTGTACATCGACGGCCTCGAGTTCCTGATCACCGAGTTCGGCGTCGAGACGACGCTCCGGTTCGTCAACTGGCTCACCACGCAGGCGAGCCACACCGCCTCGGTGCTCGTCGCGAGCGCCGACCCGCAGACGCTGACCTCCGGCGACCTCCACCGGTTGCAACGGGCGTTCACCTCGGTGGCCTGACGGACGAGGTCGGCGTATGAGGATCGCGTTCTTCACCGAAAGCTACCTTCCGACGCGCGACGGGGTCACGGCGGTCGTGAGCGGCCTCGCCCGCACCCTCCAGCGGCTCGGCCACTCGGTCACCGTCTTCGCACCGCATCCGGTGGCCGGAGCCTCGCCCGAGACCGTCACGATCGAAGGCGTACCGGTCGTCCGGGTCCGGTCGATCCCCGTACCGGTGTACCGAGAGTACCGGTGGGGACTGTTCCCGATCGCCCAGCTGAGGGGCCACCAGCTCGCCGACGTGGACGTAATCCACCTCCACACCCCCGGGATCGTCGGCAGCACCGGATTCCTCGCCTCGCGCTACTGGCATAAGCCGGTCGTCGGCACGTTCCACACGAACGTCTGGGAGATGCGACGGAGCTTCGGCGGCGGTCCGCTGGCGTGGCTGTTCTTCCAGTCCGCCTGGCGGTGGACCCTCGGCACCTACTGGCGGTGCGACGTGACGACGGCGCCGACGCTCGCCGCGCGGGACGCTCTGCTCGAGCATGCGAGCAAGCCGTTCCATCGGCCGATCGAGGTGGTGCCGAACGGCATCGACGTCGAGCAGTTCCGGCCCGGGGAGGCGGTGCCGGATTGGCGGGAACGGTGCGGCCTGAGGGACGGACCTCTCGCGACGTACCTCGGTCGGTTGACCGTCGACAAGGGGATCCACCGCTTCCTCGACGTGGTGGCCGACGTGGGAACCCACCGCCCGTTGACCGCGATCATCGGCGGGAGCGGCCCGGAGGAGGCGGCGGTCCGCCAGCGCCTGCGCAACGAGCCGACGCTCGCGCGTTCCGTCCGGTACGTCGGGCCGGTGGCCGAGCAGGAGAAGGCGGCGTTGCTGGGGCAGAGCGACCTGTTCGTGCTCCCGTCGACCTCCGATACGTCGTCCATCGCCCTGCTGGAGGCGATGGCCTGCGGCACACCGTGCCTCGCGTCGTCGCTCGGCGGCCCGGCGGAGATCGTGCAGGAGGCCCGCTCCGGACTTCGGGCCGACCCCCGCGACCGAAGGGCGATGGCGGACGCGCTCATCGCGCTGCTCGACGACGTCCCGCGCCGGCGGGAGTTCGGGCAGAACGGGCTCGCGTTCGTGCGCGCTCACGCCTCCATCGACGCGACCGCCCGCCGGTTTATCTCTCTCTACGACCAGTTACTCTCGGGGGACGACCGTCGTGCCGCTGGCCACGCTCGCTGAGCTCAACCAGATCGCTCGCCGCGAGCCCCGGGGCTCGCACGACAGCTACTCCGAGTCCGCGCTCGAGCGCGCCGTCGACGAGTACCTCGACGGTCGGCGGGCCCGAATCGCCCCGATCATGGTCGAGGTCGATGGCAAACCGTTCCCCACGATCCTGCACGCCCTCCTCGACGGGACCACGACCTTCGAACGGGTACGCCTGACCGTCGACCACCCGCCCACGGCCGGGACGGTCTGGGAGTTCGTCCCCCCGTTGCAAGCTCTCGAGGTCGCGGCCGACGGCTCCGCGACCGTCCAACGTCCGGGGGCTGCGTCGCCAGAGCCCGACCGGTCCATCGCGCGGCTGATCCTGCGCGACCACTATCACCCCCGCTCGGCCCACGACGACAACGCCACCGGCCCGGTCGCGGCCGCGGTCCGCCCGGGGCTCATCACCTGGCCCGAGTTCGCCGAGTTCGTCCGGTCGACGGGCATCGTGCCGTTCTCGGCGGCGCAGCTCACCTACGGCGAAGAGGGGCGCGCGCGCTTCGAGCTCGACCTCGTCGACAGCCAGCTTCTCCCCGATATCCGTGCCGGCCGCCTTCCGCTCGCGCGCCGCGTCCGACGCTCCTCCCGGCTCGCCCACGGGGTCGACCAGTACGTCGCGCGCGAGGAGCCCGGCGTGCTCGCCTCCCACGCGCTCGAGGTCCTGTTCGAGACGAACGGCCTACCGGCGATCGACCTCGCGCATGTGCTGGGCGGGGTGCGCGAGCTCGTCACCTCGACGCTCGAGGGGCTCCGCGCCCGCGGCCTGGTCGCGTTCGACCGGCGGACCGGGATCTACCGGTGCCGTCCCGACGCCTTCCTGACCGCCGACGAGCGGGCCCGGATGCTCGACGAGCCTCTCGCACCCCTGCCGAACCCCGCGCTCCGCACGAGCGTCATGGAGCTGCTCGCGGCCGCCGACTCCCGCGCGACCTGCCCGCTCTGCGGCGACCCGCTCCTGCCGTCGCACCGGGGGATCCTCTGCGAACGGTGCGCGCGCGAGGTCGATGCCACGCCGGACGCCAGCACCTGACCGGTAGCCGAGTGGGCCTGTCGGGAGTCTCCGTCGCCCGCCCGCGTCGGGCGGGTCGACTTTTGAACCCGAGACACCTGGCTTAGAAGGCCAGTACTTTGTCCAGGCTAAGCTACAGGCCCGGCGGAACGGTAGCGGCCGGGCGCGCTTAAACGTTCGTGGCCGCCGGCCTCTTGCCGATGGCCCGCGCGACGAGATGCGCGAGGCGCAGCGGCTCCGGCCAGTACCCTTGGAGCGCGGCGCGACGTACCACCGTCGCCGCCTCGTTCGCGCTCAACCCGACCCCCGCGGCCCAGATCGGAACCCCCCCGGTGGTCACCCGTCGGAGCGGGAAGGCCCGGATGAGCGCGTACCGCCGTCGCGCATCGCGCGGGAAGTAGGCGCGTAGGGCGGCCTGGATCGCGGAGAAGTCCGGGGCTCGTCGGGTCACTGAGATGACAGGGATCCCGAGCTCCCGGTGCAGCCTTGCTAGGTCCAGGACGTTGAACCCTCCCACCGCGATCCCGTCGACGAGCAGCGTCCGGATCCCGGGCAACTGCGGCAGCGCCTGGAGGAGGGTCAGGATACGTTCGGTCGCGTCGGTCCCGTCGATGCGCACGCGGTCGACGGCGATCGCCTCGACCGAGGACGGAAGGGAGACGACGACGGCGACGAGCGGGGCGTACTTCTGGCGCCGCGTGAACGGCCCGTCGTCGACCGCGGCCAGCCGAAGGTGCGGCTTGTGGAGCGCGGGGCGCAACGCTATCTGCCGCACCGACGCTCGCGACCGTCCATGGCCGCGCCGTCGACCGTCACCGCCCGGTGCCCGGCGTGCGGCGGGCTGTTGGCGGCGATCGGAACGCCGTACGCGGCGACGTACGTTCGATGCCCGCACTGCGGTGGGACCGTGCCCATCGTCGCGCCGCGCGACCCGCCCCCGCTGTTCGCCTGGGAGGTCAGCCCCCAGCTCTATCCCCCCATCCCGTCGATCTCCGAAGGCGGCCGCCGGTCGGTTCGCCCGTTCGTGCTGGGCGCGCTCGTGCTCGCGACCGTGATCACCGCGGCGCTCGCCGGCTTCACGGCCGCGGAGGCGTCGAACGCCCTCGCGCCGGGCCACCTCGACCTCGCCGGTGTGCTCGTCGGGGAAAGCGCGGGGCTCCCCCCGCATCCGTTCGCCCACTTGATCGTCTCGGGCGAGAACGGATACCGCGCCGCCGGGACGGACGCGCCCGACGGGAGCTTCGACTTTCCCGGCGTGCCGCTCGGCGCGGTCACGCTCCTCGTCAACGCCACCGGCTACCCGAACACCTCCTTCGAGATGTTCTTCTCCTCGATCCTCTCCCAGCCGTCGCGCTCCACCGGCTTACAGCTCGACCTGAGCTCCGGCGGCACGAGCAACGCCCTCACGGTCCTGTACACGCCGTGGGGCAGCCTCGAGGAGTTCGTCGCCACGCTGCTCACCGCGACCGTGATCTTCGCCGTCGGCGTGCTGGTCGCCTGCGTCGGGGTTTGGGCGGTCGTTCGCCACCGGCGGCCGAGCTTCGCGGTCGCCGGGGCGGCGGCGATGATCGTTGCGCCGGCCACGCTTCCGTTGCTCACCCTGGACACGGTGCTGCCGGACGCGCTGCTCGTGAGCTCCGTCGCCGGCGCGCTCGGGGCCGCAGCGTTCGTCCTGCTGGTCGTCCCGATCGCCCTCACGGCGTCGGCGCCGGAAGAGTAGGCCGGGGCGACCCGCTACGGCGACGCCGGCCCGCTTCGGGGCCGGGGGAGCGCGCGGGGTCGGCTGTCGTTGAGCGGCCGCCGACCCTGGAAGCCGCTGGTGAGCGTGTGGTAGAACGCGACCTCGGATTCGTCCTGGCGCCAGCAGAGATAGACGAGCTCGCCGTTGACCCGCGCGAAGAAGTCCACGAGCCCGTCGTCGAGGCCCTTGAGCTCGATGCCGTCCCGGTGGAGCCGGGCGACCTCGGCCTCGAGCCGCTGGGTGAGGGTCTTGAACTCCCCCTCGAGCCGGTGCGTCAGCTCCCGGTCGGGGTGGTCGGCCGCGTGGATCTCCTTGCCCCAAAAGGCGCCGAGACGCTTGAGCTCCTCATGGATCGCACGGAGACGGTGCACCCATCCTCCCATCTGCGGAAGGAGCTCCTTGAGCGCCGGGAGCTTGGCGTTCGCCTCCTCCACGGTCCACAGGCGACCAGGCAGCTCGGTCGATGGCTCGTCGGGCATGCGGATACGTATGGGATGGAGCCCCCGCTATTTACCTCTGCGCGCTCCTCAAGGCTACCGTCAGCCGGCGTGGGCCGTCAGTCGCTCGACGACCCATCCCCGCTCGCGGTACGCCCGCACGACCTGGTCGGCGTGCTCGGGGTCGCGGACCTCGAGTTCGAGCTCCACGGTCACCTCGCCCGGGCTCCGGTCGGGCGAGTCGCGGTCATGGTTGATGTGCCGGACGTTGGCGCTCGCCGAGGCCGCCACCTCAAGGAACTCCGTGAGCCGCCCGGGAGTGTCCCGCAATCCGGCCCGGATCCGGAGCAGCCGGCCCTCGGCCGCGAGGCCGATGAACAGGATCCGGTCGAGCAGGAACGGGTCGAGGTTCCCTCCGCTCACCACGAGCACGGTCCCCCCACCCTCGGCGAGCTCTGGGTGCGCGAGCAGCGCCGCCAGCGGAGCGGCCCCCGCTCCTTCGACGATCAGCTTCGCCTGCTCGAGGAGCAGGAACGTGGCGCGAGCGATCTCGCGGTCATCGACGACGAGGGCCTTCGCCCCGTGGCTCTGCAGCAGCCGGAACGGGAGGTCGCCGACGTGCCTCGTCGCGAGTCCGTCGGCGAAGGTGGTGGGGGCCTTCCCGACGACGACCCGTCCTTGGGCGAGTGAACCCTTGAGCGTGTCCGCGCCCGCGGGCTGCACGCAGACGATCTCGACCCCGGGCCGGCGTCCGCGTGCCGCGACGGCGATCCCCGCCGCGAGCCCGCCCCCGCCGACGCCGACAATGATCCGCTTCACCCCCGGAAGGTCCTCGACGATCTCGAGCCCCACGGTGCCTTGTCCGGCGATGACGAATTTGTCGTCGAACGGGTGGACCTCGGTCAACCCCTCCGCGGCGGCGAGACGCGTCGCCTCTTCGTGGGCCTCCTCGTAATCGAGACCGTGCAAGACGACCTTCGCGCCAAGCGCTTCGGTCGCACGGACCTTGAGCGGCGACGCCGAGCGGGCCATCACGATCGTCGCCGGGATCCCTCGGGCGCGGGCCGCGTAGGCGACGCCCTGCGCGTGGTTGCCCGCCGATGCGGCGATCACTCCGCGCCGGGCCTGCTCCGGCGTCAGCTGGGCGATCTTGTTCGTCGCCCCCCGCAGCTTGAACGCCCCGGTCCTCTGCAGGCTCTCCAGCTTCAGGTAGAACGGAGGCGCGTCCGGACCCAGCAGCTTCGGGGCCTCGAGGAGCGGCGTGCGCACCACGGCCGGGCGGACGACGGCGGCCGCCCGCTCGACATCCGCCAGCTCGACCGTGGCGTCCTGGGCCGTCGCGCTCACGCTGCCGGTCCCTCTTCCACGAGACGCATTAATCGTTGGGGTCGGAGGCCGCTCCGAAGCGCGCCGAGCTCCCGGATCGCGTCGGCGCTCTCTACGCGCGCGTTCGTGAACGCGACCTTCTCGCGCGAATTCTCGAGGTAAAACGACGATTCTACCTCGGTGCTCGGACGCGCGCGACCGTGCTCTTATATACGGTACCTAACTCCCCGCCCCCCACCGGAGGAAGGACCCCCTATCGACCGATGGCTCGACGTCACCGCCCTCGCCGAGGTTCGCTCGGCTACTCCCCCCGTTCCCGTTCGATCCGGCCCGTTCCTAGGATCCGTTCCTGGGCGGAAGGTCCGAAGAGCCCCGCCGTCGACGGTTTTGCCGGCTTCAAGGTGGGCATGAGCCACGCGTTCATCGTCGACTACCGCAAGCGCTCCACGACCGCCGGCCAGGAGGTCTCGGTACCGGTGACCGTGGTCGAGGTGCCGCCGCTCAAGGTCGCTGCGGCGCGCATCTATCGGGACGCGCCGTACGGGAGCCGCGTGGTCGCCGAGGTCTGGGGCGGGTCGCGCTCCGACGACCTCGACCGACGGCTGCCGGCCCATCCCGAGAGCGGCACGGACGCGACCGGCCATTTCAACAGGGTGGAAGGCGACGAAGTGCGCCTCGTGGTCCACACGCAGCCGGCGCTCGTCACCGGAGTGCCTACGAAGGTTCCCCAACTGTTCGAGGTGCGCGTCGGCGGAGAGAAGTTCGACGACCGGCGTGCCTTCGCGCTCAAGCAGCTCGGCCAGGAGCTCAGCGTCGACCAGCTCGCCCGCGAGGGGGAGTTCCTCGACGTGCTCGGGGTGACGAAGGGCAAAGGGTTCCAGGGCCACACCAAGCGCTGGGGCGTCAAGCTCCAGCCCCGCAAGAACTCGAAACACCGCCGGATGATCGGGACGCTCGGTCCGCACAACCCGAGCTTCGTGACGTACCGGATCCCCCAGGCCGGCCAGATGGGCTACCACCGGCGCACGTTCTACAACATGCGCATCCTCAAGATCGTCAAGGATCCCCGCCAGGAGCCGATCACCCCGGTCGGTGGGTTCCCCCATTACGGCGAGGTCCGAAGCGCCTGCTTGGTGCTCCACGGCTCCCTCCCCGGACCGGCCCGGCGCCTCCTGCGCTTCCGGCTGCCGATCCGCAGCCGGGTGAGCTCCGTCGAGAAGGTCGACATCCGTTACCTGAGCACGCGCTCGAAGCAGGGAGGATGAGCGACCCCGCCCCGGCCGAGACGCACTCCGAGACGCCCGGCGAGCCGCACACCGTCCACCACCGGGTCCACGTCGTCGGCGCGGACGGCAAGCCGGGAAAGACCGTCAACCTCCCCGCCGCCTTCTCCGAGGCGATCCGCCCGGACCTCATCCGGCGCGCCGTGGTCGCGGCGCAATCTCGCCGCCGCCAACCCCACGGCACCTCGCCGACCGCGGGCCTCCGGCACTCGGTCGAATGGTCCGGGAAGGGCAAGGGCGTGGCCCGAACGCCGAGACTGATGGGTTCGATGCGGGGCGCCCAGTCGCCGAACACCGTGAGCGGCCGGCCGGCCCATCCGCCGCGCATCGAGACGATCTGGGCGAAGAAGATCAATGTCAAGGAACGGCGTCGGGCCTTCCGCTCGGCGCTCGCCGCCACGCGCGAGGCGACGCTCGCCCGCGCCCGGGGCCACCTCGTGCCGGAGGAGCTGCACCTTCCGATCGTCCTCGACGACCCGGTCGAGACGCTCGGAACGACCGCCGAGGCGCGGGCGCTCCTCGTCAAGCTCCAACTGTGGGCCGATGTCGACCGGGCGGACGATTCGACCCACCAGCGCGCCGGGCGCGGCAAGCGCCGGGGACGTCCCCGCCGTCAAGCTCGGAGCCTTCTCGTGGTCACGAGCGACGCCGGGAAGGGCCGCGCGTTCTCCAATCTGCCGGGCGTGGACGTGGTCCCGGTCGGACGGCTCGGCACGGAGGACCTCGCGCCGGGCGGCGACCCCGGACGGCTCACGCTGTTCGCCCACGCGGCGCTCGAGCGGCTCGCCGCGCGCGACGGAGCGAGCGCATGACCGACCTGAGGCACCGGATCCTGCTCCACGCCTACGTGACGGAGAAGTCGATGGACGAGATGGAGCGGCAGAACAAGCTCGAGTTCGTCGTCGACACCCGAGCGACCCGGGCCGAGATCCTGCGCGCCGTCGAACAGCTCTACAACTGCAAGGTCGCCAAGGTGAACACCAAACGCGTACGCGTCGGAAAGATCGCGACCGTCCGGTTCAAACCGGAATATTCCGCGGAGGACATCGGCAGCCGCGCCGGGGTGTTCTGATGGGTAAGCGGATCATCTCACGGCGCCGGGGGACCGGCACCGGCCCGTACAGTTCTCCGAGCCACCTTCACCACGGCGCGGTCTATCTGCCCCCGGCCTCCCTCGTCGGACCGGGGACCGTCACGGCCCTGCTGCCGGCGCCGGGACGGACGGCCCCCGTGGTCGAGGTGCGCGGCCCGGACGGCGCCACCGTTCGCCTCATCGCCCCGGCGGGGATCGCCACGGGCGACACGATCTCGTTCAACGCCGGCGCGGTCGACCGCGGCAGCGTGCTGCCGCTCGGCTCGATCCCGGACGGCACGCTGATCTCCAATATCGAAGTGAATCCGTTCGACGGCGGCCGGCTCGTCCGGGCCGCCGGCGCGAGCGCGCTCGTCGTCGCCCACGCCGGGCGCGAGGTCACCATCCAGCTCCCGAGCGGCGCGTTCAAGAGCCTGCTCGGCACCTGCCGCGCCCAGGTCGGCGGCGTCGCCGGGGCCGGGCGCGGCGAGCGGCCGTTCATCAAGGCGGGGAAGAAGGTCCTCGCCTACCGCTCGCTCGCCAAGGCCGCCTTCAAGGTCCGCGGCGTGGCGATGAACCCTGTCAACCACCCCCACGGCGGCGGTGCCCACCAGCACGTCGGCCGCCCGAGCACCGTCTCGGCGGGAACGTGGCCGGGGGCGAAGGTCGGGCGGTTCTCGCCGAAGCGCGGGAAGCGTAAGGGCCAGCGGGGAGGCAAGTAGCCGTGCCGAAAGGTCGACGGACGAAGAAGGCGGAGGTCCGCCGCAAGCGGGAGTTCACGCTCCGGGGGCGGACGCTCGAGGAGCTCCTGGCGTTGCCGTTGCCGGAGCTGGGCAAGCTGCTCCCCGCGCGCGCCCGACGGTCGATCAAGCGGGGCTTCACCGACGAGCAGCGCTCCTTTCTCGAGAAGATCCTCGTTCAGCCGAAGGATCAGGCGTTGAAGACCCACGTTCGCGACGCGCTCGTGCTCCCCCAGCACGTCGGCCACCGGGTCGCCGTGCACACGGGCAAGGAGTTCAAGGAGGTCGAGATCCGGCCGGAGATGATCGGCCACTACTACGGCGAGTTCGCCCTGACCCGCCGTTTCGAAAAGCACTCCGGCCCGGGCGTCGGCGCCACGCGGTCGTCGAAGTTCATGCCGCTCAAGTGAGGGGAGGGCGATGCGGGGGTACACCTACACGGCGGAACCGGACGCGACGGTCGCCCGGGCCCGCGGGGTGGAGATCCCGATCTCCCCGAAGAAGACCTACGAGGTGCTGAACGCCATCCGCGGGTTGCCGCTCACGAAGGCGCGGACGCTCCTCGAGGACGTCATCGAGCTCAAGCGCGCCATCCCGTTCCGCCGGTACAACCAGGAGACCGCCCACAAGCGCTCGGTCGGTCCGGGGCGGTACCCGAAGAAGGTGGCGAAGTCGGTCCTCTCGATCCTCCAGAACGCGGAAGCGAACGCCGAGTTCGAGGGGATGGACACCGAGACGCTGTACGTGAAGGTCGCCGCCTCCTCGCGCGGACGCATCCGCCGCGGCAACATGCCGCGGGCGCACGGTCACGCGACCGCGTGGAACGAGCAGACCACCAGCATCGAGATCGTGCTGAGCGAGCGCGGGGAGAAGGCGTAAGGATGGCGAGCGAGCGGAAGGTCATCCAGGAGGCGACGCGTCGTGTCCTGCTCAAGGACTACCTGATCCAGGAGAGCGCCCGCGCCGGCTTCGGGGGTCTCGACATCCAGCGCACCCCGATGGGCACGCGCGTGACGCTCATCTGCGAGCGCCCGGGGATCCTCATCGGCCGACGCGGCGAGCTCATCAAGCAGTTGACCCAGGACATCGCTGCCAGGTTCCAGCTCGACAACCCTCAGATCGAGGTCCAGGAGGAGCGGCAGCCGGCGCTCAACGCCCAGCTGATGGCGGAGAAGCTCGCCTCCACGCTCGAGCGGGGCTGGCACTTCCGCCGTGCCGGCCACTCGACCGTCCGGCGGATCATGGAGTCCGGCGCCCGCGGCTGCCAGGTGATCCTCTCCGGCAAGCTCACCGGCGAGCGCCACCGGACCGAGCGGTTCAAGGCCGGGATGATCAAGTACTGCGGCGAGGCCGCGCACCTCCACATCGCGAAGGGGTTCTACCAGGCGCGCCTCAAACCCGGGGTCATCGGCGTCAACGTCTGGATCATGCGGCCTACCGCGAAGCTCCCGGACGAGATCCACGTCAAGGGCGTCGAGGAGCGGCCGAAGCCGGTCGTCGAGGTGCTGCCGCCGCTCCCGCCGGCCGAAGCGGCCGTCGTCGCCCCCGTCGAGCCGGTCGGGGAGCCGCCCGTATGAGCCTCCTGAGGATGAAGGAGCTCCGCGCGCTCTCCGACGAGGAGCTGCGGAGCAAGATCGCCGCGATCGAGAACGACCTGCTCCGCGAACGCGGCGTGGCCGCGATGGGCGGAGCTCCTCCCAGCCCCGGGCGCATGCGCGCCCTCCGAACGAACGTCGCCCGCGCCCTGACCGTGCTCACCGAGCGCTCGCGCACCCGCCCGACCGCGGCGGCCGCAGCGGCTCGCCGCTAAGGGGGAGGGGGACCGACATTCCGACGGGCCATGACCGGAACCGACGAACCCCCAGCCACCGTTCCCCGCCCCGCGCCGCCGGTTGAGCTCGCCGGCGAGATCATCGGGGCCCCGGTCCAGATCGACCGGGCGCGCGGCGTCGCGCAGCTCCCCCTCGTGGGCACCGTCGTCGACGAGACGCTGAGGACCCTCCGCGTCCGCCCCCGGGGGGGCACCCGCGCCCGGATCCTGACGAAGACCGGCCTCGAAGGGACGATCCTCCTCGGAGGACGAGAGTTACCGTTAAGAGGCGAGCAACTTCGCGTCCGTCCCGAAGACCGCACGAAACGCCTTCAGTTGCGCGGTCGGAGAAACCTCTGATGAGTCCCGCACGCTCTTCGCCGACGCCCGCGCGCCGGGGCCGGGACATCGGCCTCGACGTACGACCCCCGAAGGAGGCGTGCGACGACCATCACTGTCCGTTCCACGGGCGTCTCTCCATCCGGGGCCAGGTCCTGGAAGGGACCGTCGTCTCGACCGCCATGCAGCGGACCGCGGTCGTCGAGCGAACGCTGCTCCACTACGTACCGAAGTACGAGCGGTACGAGAAGCGGCGCCGCCGGTACCTCGTCCACAGCCCGCCGTGCCTCCATATCCCGGTCGGCCACCGGGTCAAGATCGCGGAGACCCGCTCCATCGCCAAGGCCGTCTCCTTCTGCATCGTACAGGACCTGGGCGACGCGCGGAGGAAGGTCCGGGGCGAGGAGCCGCTCCATCCGAAGCCGCCGGCGGAGGCCCCGGCCGAATGAAGGGCCTGCCCGGCCGCCGCGGACGGGGGCTGCCGAAGGGCGCCCGGCTCGATTGCGTCGACAACACCGGTGCGAAGATCGTCGAGATCATCGCCGTGCGCAACTGGCACGGCACCCACCGTCGCTACCCGCGCGCCGGGATCGCCGACCTCATCATCGTCTCGGTGAAGAAGGGCACGCCGGAGATGCGCCGGCAGGTGCTCCACGCGGTGATCGTCCGCTCCCGCTCGCCGATCCACCGCGCCGACGGCACGCGGCTCCAGTTCGAGGACAACGCCGCCGTCATCACCACGGAGACCGGCGAGATCAAGGGCTCGCAGATCAAGGGCCCGGTCGCCAAGGAAGCCGCCGAGCGTTGGCCGAGGATCGCCGCCGCCAGTTCGATCATCGTCTAAGCGGGAGGGAGGAGTCGGAGCGGATGTCGGCACCGTCGCGCCTCCCTAGGAAGCAGCGCCTCGCGGTGTTCACGGCCCACACGACCAAGCGGCGTCGCCTGATGTCGGTCCCCCTCTCCCGCGACCTCCGCGCCCGGTACGGTCGCCGCCAGATGCCCATCCGCAAAGGCGACACCGTCCGCGTCCTCGCCGGGAGCTACATCGGCCGCGAAGAGCGGGTGGCGAAGGTCGACCGCCGCTCCTACTCCGTCACGCTCGACAACATCACCGTGAAGACCGGGGAGGCGAAGCTCAAGCCGCTCCCGATCCGCACCAACCACCTCCTGCTCACCCGCCTCAACTTGGCCGACCCCTGGCGCCGCCGTGTCCTTCGCGTGCCGGAAGGCGAGACGGTCGAGGAAGAGGAGGCTGGCGAGGCCCCGACCTCCACGCCCGCCCTAGCTCCGGCCACCGAACCGGCCAAGCCGCCTGCCGCCAAGGCGAAGAAGCCGGCGAAGGCCGCCGAGAAGGAGGAGGCGGAATGACGTTCCGGCTGAAGCGGCGGGCCGCCCCGCGGAGCTGGACGGTGCCCCGGAAGGGGACGAAGTGGATCAAGCGCCCGGCGCCCGGGCCCCATGCGACCGAAGAATCGATCCCCCTTTTGCTCGTTCTCCGCGACCTGCGCAAACTCGCCACCACGGCGCGGGAGGCCCGCGTTCTCCTTCGCACGGGGGCGGTCCTCGTCGACGGGAAGGTCGTCCACGACCTCGCCCGCGGCGTGGGTCTGATGGACACCGTCTCCTTCGGTAAGCCGCTCAACGAGCACTTCCGCGTGCTCAAGGACCGCCGCGGCAAGCTCACGCTCGTCCCGATCCCCGAGAAGGAGGCCGGCTTCAAGCTCGGCCGCGTCCGGTTCAAGCACGCGCTGCGCGGCGGCAAGGTCCAGGTGACGCTCCACGACGGTCGCAATCTCGAGGCGGCGCCGAGCACCCCCTGGCGGGTCGGCGACTCGCTGCGGATCGAGCTCCCGACGCAGAAGGTTCTCGCCCATCTTCCGCTCAGCACCGGCCACCTCGCCTACGTCGCCGGCGGCTCGCACGTCGGCGAGCTCGCCCGCGTCGAGCGGATCGAGGTCCGGAACTCCCCGATGCCCAACCGGGTCCATTTCAAGGAGGGGTTCTCGACGATCAAGGAGTACGTCTTCGTCGTCGGGGACACCGCGCCCCAGATCACCTTGCCCGAAGGGGTCGCGCGATGAGCACCCCCGCGTCCGCCGCCCCGCCCCCCGCCGCTTTGCCGCCCGCCACCCCCGTCAATCCGTACGGGGCGCTCAAGGTCGTGAAGGTCGTCGTCAACGCCGGCGTCGGCGAGTCCGGCGAACCCCGCAGCAAGGCCGAGAAGGTCTTGCAGATGATCACGCACCAGAAGCCGGTGGCCACGCGCTCGCGCTCGACGAACCGTGACTTCGGCATCCGCCAAGGGCAGGAGATCGGCGCGAAGGTCACGCTCCGCGGGCCGGCCGCCGTCGAGTTCCTCGGCCGCGCCTTCGAAGCGCGGGACCGACAGCTCGACCCGGACTCGGTCGACCGGGCCGGCAACTTCGCCTTCGGGATCGCGGACTACACCGACTTTCCGGGGATGAAGTACGACCCGGCGATCGGCATCCACGGCATGGACATCTGCGTCGAGGTCGGCCGCTCCGGCTGGCGCGTCCGTGAGCGGCTCGTCCGCGCTCGGCCCCTCCCCCGGTACGTCCGCCCGACCCCCGACGAGACCCGGGCCTTCCTCGCCTCCAGCTTCCGCGTCACGTTCCTGGAGTAGACGACCGATGAAGCCCCGCAAGCAGTTCGGACGGAAGATCGGCTGCTTCCGGTGCGACCGGAAGCGCGGCATCGTCCGGCGGTACGGCCTGCACCTCTGCCGCCAGTGCTTCCGCGAGGTCGCGGTCGACTTGGGCTTCCGGAAGTACCAGTAGGGGAGGGAAGAGAGGTTCCATGCGTCACGACCCGCTCAACGACGCCCTCGTCACGATCCGCCACGCCGACCGCCAGGGGCGCGGTCGCGTCGACGTCGCGCCGAGCTCGCACCTGATCGGCGAGGTCCTTCGAATCTTCCGCGAGGCCCACTACATCGACGAGTTCACCTACGTCGCCACCGGCCAAGGCGGCAAGTACGACATCAAGCTCGCCCGACGGATCAACTCCTGCGGCGTGATCAAGCCCCGGCTCGCCGTCCACGGTCGCGACCTCGAGCGGTTCGAGGCCCGGTTCCTCCCCGCCCAGGACTTTGGGCTGCTCGTCCTGACGACCAACCAAGGCGTGATGAGCCACCAGTCGGCCCGCGAACGGAAGATCGGGGGGAAGCTGCTCGCCTATGTCTACTGACACCGAGCTGCGCTCGATCGCCCGCGTGCCGCTCCCGGCGGGCGCGAAGCTCGCCCCGGGCGCCCAGCGGCTGACCGCCGAGGGACCGAAAGGGAAGGTCGTTCGCTCGTTCCCGTCCGACGTCCTCGAGGTCACGTTCGATGCCGGTGAGGTCGTCCTGCGGCTCAAGGTCGCGTCGACGCGCAAGCAGTCGAAGGCGCTGCTCCACGCCTGGGAGGCGCACGTGCGCAATCTCGTCGGCGGGGTCACCCGCGGTGTCGAGGCACGGATGAAGATCGTGGCGGCGCACTTCCCGATGAAGGTCCAGGTGAAGGACTCGACCGTCCTCATCGAGAACTTCCTCGGGGAGAAATATCCCCGGAGCGCCTCGCTCGTTCCCGGGGTGAGCGCCGTCGTGGACGGCGACATCGTCACGCTCCGAGGCGCGGACGTCGAGCTCGTCGGCCAGAGCGCCGCGAACATCGAGCGGGCGACGAAGATCCGCGACTACGACCCGCGCGTCTTCCAGGACGGCATCTACCTGATCGAACGCGCGCACCTCCTCGAGGCGAGCTGATGGCGGAGGAGAGCCCGCCCGCGGCCCCCGCGCCGGAGTCCCCACCGGAGCCCAAGCCGGCGGCGACCCCGAAGAAGAGCGGGGCGCGGAAGGACTCCGCCGCGGCGAAGCCGTCGACGGACGCAGCGCCCGCGAAGAAGGCCGAGAAGAAGGGTCCGAAGGCGCCCCGACGGCCCACGCTCGACGCCGCCTCCACGAAGCTCCTCCGCTTGCGCGACGCCCAGGACGACCGTCGGCCGCGGTTCACGCGCCAGGCCTCCTACCGGTACTGGCGGATCGGCCGCGACGGCGCGTGGCGCCGGCCGCGCGGACTGCAGTCGAAGCAGCGACGCCACTACGGCTACCGCTCCGTCGTAGTTCGGATCGGCTACCGTGGGCCTCGCCTCGTTCGCGGCCTGACCCCCTCCGGCTTCGCGCCGGTCCTGATTCACACGCCCCGTGACCTCGAGAAGCTCGACCCGGCCCGCGAGGCCGCTCTCATCGCCCACGGCGTCGGCACGAAGAAGCGCCTGGTGCTCGAGGAAGCGGCGCGCAAGCGCGGCGTCCACCTCTTGAACCCCCTCGTCTCCGAGCGGGGGGAGGCGTAGATGCCCGATCTCGCGAACCAGCGCCGGATGGCGGCGATCCTGCTCCGCTGCGGGGAGGGCCGCGTCTGGCTCGACCCGGCGAGCCAGGAGGAGCTGGCCGACGCGGTCACGCGCTCGGACATCCGCAGCGCGATCAAGGCGAAGGTGATCCAGCGGATCCCGGTCCGCGGCACGAGCCGCGTCCGTGCCCGGCGGCATGCCGCCGAGGTCGCCAAGGGCCGTCACGCCGGACCTGGCTCGCGTCGCGGCACTCCGTTCGCCCGCGTTCCCCGCAAGGAGCGGTGGATGCGACGGATCCGTGCCCAGCGCGACCTGCTCAAGGAACTCCGTGGTTCGAAGAAGATCCCGGCGAAGGTGTACCGGGAGTACTACCGGCGCGCGAAGGGCGGCATGTTCCGCAGCCGCGCCCACCTGTTGCTCAACTTGCGGCTCGCCGGCGCCCTGCCCGCGGAGGCGAAACCGTGAGCCGCGGTCCGAGGTACCGGGTCCCGTTCCGACGGCGCCGTGAAGGGAGGACCGACTACCGTCACCGCCTCGCCTTGCTCAAGTCCGGCGAGCCGAGAGCCGTCGTTCGCTTGACGCACCACCGTGTCGTGGTGGCGCTGACGGCGTACGACCCGACCGGCGACCGGGTCATCGCGGCGGCGGAGAGCCCTGAGCTCGTCAAGATCGGGTTCCCCACCTCCGGGCTCGCGTCGACGCCCGCGTCGTACCTGACCGGCTACCTGGCAGGCCTCCGAGCGAAGAGCTCCGGGACCGCGAGCGCCGTGCTCGACCTGGGCCTGCGCCGGCCCTCCGCCGGCGGCCGGCTCTGGGGCGCGGTCAAGGGCCTGGTCGACGCCGGCATCGAGATCCCGCACGGGGAAGGGGCGTTCCCGAGCTCCGACCGGCTCGCGGGGACCCATCTCGCCCACCGCCCTCCGGACCCTCTCGAAAGCTACCGGGGCAAGCTGGCTAGCGTGGCACCTCGCGTCAAAGGAGGTGCGGCGTGACGGCGATGGCGGCTCCCTCGCGTTCCGGTCCCTCCGGGCCTCCGCCCCGCACCGGAGGTTTCGGCCCCGCGGCGCCCCCGCCACCGTGGGTCCCGAAGACCGAGCTCGGCCGCAAGGTGCACGGCGGAGAGATCACCACGATGTCGCAGGCGCTCCGCAGCGGCCTTCCCTTGCGCGAGGCCCAGATCGTCGACGCACTCCTCCCCGGACTCCACGACGAGGTCCTCGACGTGAACATGGTGCAGCGGATGACCGACTCCGGCCGCCGGTTCAAGTTCGCCGTCACGGTCGTCGTCGGCAACGGCGACGGCTTCGTTGGCCTGGGCCGGGCGAAGGGGCGCGAGGTCGGTCCGACCATCCGTCGCGCGATCGACCGCGCCAAGCTCACCATCGTCGAAGTGCTCCGGGGCTGCGGCAGCTGGGAGTGCGGCTGCGGGCGCTCGCACACCGTTCCGTTCCAGGTCCACGGGCGTTCCGGCTCGGTGGTGGTCACCTTCAAGCCAGCGCCGCAAGGCGTCGGGCTCGCCGTCGGGGACGTCGCGAAGCCGATCCTCCGGTTTGCCGGCATCACCGACACCTGGGGGTACACCGACGGTCACACGAAGACGACGGTCAACTACGCCCAGGCGGCGTTCCAGACGCTGCAGGCGCTGAGCGAGCTCAAGCTCACGCCCGAGGACGCCCAACGGCTCAAGGTCGTTCGTGGCCCGATCGGCACGTCGATCCTCCCGCCCAAAGAGGAGGGCGCGATGCCGATGCGCGGCGGTCGCCGAGGCGGTCCTGGACGGCGCGGCCCCGGTGGTCGTGGAGGTCCGGGGCGCGGTGGGCCGGGTCGGGGTCCCCCCGGTCGCGGTGGCCCGCCGGGCCGGGGCCCGCCGCCCCGGGCCCCTCCCCCACGGCCGGCGGGAGGGACGTAGCATGACGTGGATGATCATCCGCGTGCGCGGCGGCGTGCACGCGAACCGGGAGATCGTGGCGACGCTCGCCGACCTCCACCTCTCGCGACCGAACCACGCGACCGTGGTCCCGGAAGAGCCTTCGTTCCGCGGCATGATCACCAAGGTCGAAGGGTACGTCACCTGGGGCGAGGCCGACCCCACGACGGTCGAGCTGCTGCTCAAGGAGCGGGGTCGCGCCCGGAAGGACCTGGCGAGCCCCGGTCCCTCCCCCACGGCCGCGCAGGTCGCTTCGACCGGTTTGGCGCGCGCGGGAGGCTGGAAGCCGATGTTCCGGCTCCACCCACCGAAGGGCGGCTGGCGGTCGACGAAGAAGACGTTCGCCCGCGGCGGGGCGCTCGGCTACCGCGGAGCGGCGATCAACGAGCTCGCGCGCCGGATGGTCTGAGGAGCGAGGACGATGCCGAGCCGGACACGGAAGTTCCGAGGCCTGCGAACGCACGGCCGAGGGATCAAGGCGGGACGGGGCGCGGGGAAGCAAGGCGGTCGCGGCAACGCCGGGCTTCACAAGTACAAGTTCAAGTCGATGCTGATCTACGCGCCGGACCACTTCGGCCGGCACGGGTTCAAACGGCCTCCGGAGATCGTCGCGCGACCGACGGCCCTGAACGTCGGGGAGCTCGCGAGCGTCGTTCCGATGCTGCAGGCTGCCAAGGCGCTCACCCAGAACGGCACCGCCTACGTCGCCGACCTCTCGGCGATCGGCGTCGACCGACTGCTGGGCGGAGGAGCGGTCGATGGGACGTGGAAGGTCTTTGTCGCGCACGCGAGCAAGCACGCGCGCGAAAAGGTCGAGATCCTCACCGAGGCTCCCGCGCGCCCTAGCGCCGACGCCCCGGCCGCGTGAGACGCTCCGGCGCGGCTGCCCCGTTGCCGCGACCTTCAGCCGCTGGCGGGCCGATTCAAGCTCGCGCGCAGTCGGTTCCCTAGCACGTCGAGCTGCGCCCGATCACCGTGCGGCGCGCCCGACCACTCGGTCACCTTGAGCCTCAGGAACTCGGGGGGTGTCCCGGGGTAGCGGGCGGTAAGGAACAGATGGAGATGGCGGACCACCTCCATGTAGCAGTCGAGGTACACCAGCTCCGGATGGACCGTCTCCCCGAGGGCGGCGGAGAGACGTTGCACGAGGGTGCCGAGCGCCACCCCCTCCTGCGGGGTGAGTTCGCTGAGCGACGTGAGGTGACGCTTCGACTGAACGATCACGTGACCGAGGTACGATCTCGTTTCGCCCTCCGTCCAGAAGGTCGCGTGGAAGAACGGGTCCTCGTAGAGGACCCCACCGGGGAACGACGGGCTATGCCGTAGCCGGGCACAGAACCGGCACGGCTCGGTCACGAACGGGCCCCGGGAGACCAAGCGAGAGAGGGACCGCCCTTACTTCAGCCTCGTGTCGGCCCACGTAGGGTGGGCCCGGCCCCGCGTCGCTCGTTTCGGACGGCCCCAGGCCGAACGACGGTCGCCCCGAGGAGCGACCGCCGGACGGCCCCCACCGATGGGAATCACAATCCTGCGACCCGAAGAGTATATAGGATGACCTCGGGCTCGACCGAGGAGAATGGCCGAGGAGGAGGTCCCCCGGGACTACCGGTGGGGCGTTCCGATCCTGGTGATCGGGGCGCTGATCCTGTCCATCGAGTGGTTCTGGTCCCACCCGACGCTCCTCGCCTTCGGCCTCACCTCGATCGGACTCGCGGCGATTCTCGGGCTCGTCTTTCTCGGCCTCTCCTACGACGGGACGAAGTCGAAGCTGTACGGGCTGAAACCGGTCACGACGCGGATGCCGGCGATCGCCCAGCCGAAGGGCCACGTGCACTTCCGGACGAAGCTGTTCTGGGTCGTCGCGGTCCTGTTGATGTACTTCTTCCTGACGAACGTCTTCCTCTACGGCGTCGACCAGGCGACCGTCATCGACCTGTTCCAAAGCTACCGCGCGATCCTCGCCGGGCAGCAGGGGACGCTGATGCACCTCGGTATCGGGCCGATCGTCACCGGGTCGATCATCATGCAACTGTTCACCGGGGCGAAGATCATCAACCTGGACCTCACCGACGACGAGGACAAGGGGGTGTACCAGGGGACCCAGAAGGTGATCGTCATCGCGATGATCTTCGTCGAGGCGATCCCCCAGGTCTTCGGCTACCTGACGCCCAGCAGCTCGCTCGTGAGCTCGCTCAACGGCAGCTCGCCGGGGAACGGCGGCCTCCTGGCGGCCTCGATCATCATCGCCCAGCTCGTCTTCGGCAGCTACCTCGTCTTCCTGATGGACGAGGTGGTGAGCAAGTGGGGGATCGGGAGCGGGATCTCCCTGTTCATCGCCGCGGGGGTCTCCCAACAGATCGTCCAGGGGACGCTCAACTGGTTACCGGCCCAACCCGGCGCCATCTCGGCGACGAACCCCCCTTCGGGCACGATCCCGAAGGCGATCTGGTTCTTCCAGAACTACAACGCCGGCCAGATGGCCAGCGGCGGTTGGGAACAAGTACTGCTGCATGCCCCCAATCCCGTCGTCGCTTTGGCAGGCACTGCCGCGATCTTCTTCCTCGTGGCCTGGACCGAGTCGACGCGCATCGAACTCCCGTTGAGCCACGCCGAGGCGCGCGGCGCCCGGGGCCGGTATCCGCTGCGTCTGATCTATGCGAGCAACATCCCGGTCATCCTCATGGCCGCTCTCCTCGCCAACGTCTCGATGTTCTCGATCCTGCTGTGGAACAACCCGACGCTCTCGCACTTCCCGTTCATCGGGGGCAAATGGTGGATCGGCTCGTACCCGACCGCCGCCCAAGCGACGGCTTTAGGGGTGAGCCAGACGACCCCTCTTACCGGAGGTGCCTACTATCTCTCGACGGTCAACGGGCTGGAATCGTGGCTGTTGCCGTTGCTCAACTTCCAGACGTACGGCAACTTCCTGGTCGGCCACCAGTGGTGGCAGGACCTCCTGCACGTGGGCATCTACTTCTCCGTCATGGTCGTCGGCTCGATCATGTTCGCCAAGTTCTGGATCCAGACGACGAACATGGGGCCCGAGGCGGTCGCCCGCCAGATCGAGGCGAGCGGGATGCAGATCCCCGGGTTCCGTAGGGAGCCGCGGGTGTTACGTCGCGTCCTCGCTCGATACATCCCGGTGATCACCGTCATCTCCGGGGCGGCCGTCGGGGCCCTGGCCGCCGGCGCCGACCTGATCGGGACCGTCGGCAACGCCAGCGGCACCGGCGTGCTGCTCACGGTCGGGATCGTGATCAACCTCTACGAGGCGATGGGCCGCGAGCAACTGATGGAGATGAACCCGCTGCTCCGTCGGTTCCTCGGGGGCGAGTAGGCGATGAGCCCGGCCCCCGACGCCGCGCCGTTACCGAGCGGGGACGCTGAGACGACGTCCACCGAGAGCGTTCCCGCAACGACCGCCCCGGTCCGGCCCCCTCCGGCCCCGTTCAAGCCGTCGACGTTCATCCTGACGTTCATGTTCATCCTCGGGTTCGGGATGATCATCGATGGGCAGCTCCGCTACCAGGTGGCGGCGACCTTGGGGCTCGGGCTCGGTCCGCTCATCGGATTCGGCGGCCACTATCCGCTCCTGACGATGTTCGTCGCGGCCCTCATCGAGATGTTGGCGGCCGCGCTCGCCTACAACTGGACGACCGACTGGGTCAAGACCGCGAAGACCCAGAAGTGGAGCGCGGCGTTCCGCAAGCACCAGGTGGCCGCGATGCGCTCGGGCAAGAAGGACCGCGTCGACGCGCTCAAGCCCCACCAGCTCACGATCACCAAGCTCTCCGGCGAGTTGCAGATCGCGCAGCTCAAGGGGCTCGCCGTCACGTGGTTCCTTCTGATCGCGATCTACAGCTGGGTCTACCTGTTCCTCGGCGGCTCCGCCGGCGGCATCACCACCCATCCGGTGGCGACGAGCACCTTCGTCAACCTGGGCGGCCTTCAGGTGAACCTGCTCGGCTCGCTGATCGGCCCGATCCAGGTCTGGTTCGTCCTGTTCAGCCTGTACTCCTTCCCCTTCTCGCTGATCTTCCGGCGCATCCTCAAGCACTACACCCTCCGCCGTCACCCGGCCTTCCGCGGCCCATCGGTCGCCGGCCCGGAGGCGACGGGGGGCGCGGCGTGACCGACGCCCCGCTGTTGGCCCTCGGCGGACCGCCGGGGAGCGGCAAATCCACGGCGGCGAAGGGCGTCGCCGAGGCGCTCCACCTTACGGTGCACAGCGCCGGGGACCTGTTCCGCGGGATGGCGGCGGAGCGCCACATGAGCCTGGTCGAGTTCTCGTGGTACGCGCAGGAACACCCGGAGGTCGACCTCGAGATCGACGAGAAGATGGCCGGACTCGCCGAGCCCGGGCGGGTGCTCGAAGGACGGTTGGTGGGCGAATTCCTACGTCGTCGGGGAACCGCGGCGCTGTGGGTCGACGTGACGGCCTCCGAACCGGTGCGCGCGGAGAGGATCGCCCATCGCGATCACCTCACAGTCGCCGAGGCGCTCGAGCGGACGCGCGCCCGTGAAAAGAGCGAGCGCGTGCGGTACGCGAAGCTGTACGGCATCGACCTGGACTCGGTCCACCCGGACCTGCTGATCGATTCCTCCGAGCTCGGCCCCGGGGAGGTCGTCGACCGGATCCTCGCCTTCGCCCGCCGTCCCCGGGCCGGCTCCTCATGACCGCCGCCGCGGCACCGGTCGCTCCGTTCCCCGAGGCGGTCCTCGCTCGACTCGCCGCGGGGGCGTTCGTCCTCGTCGACAAGCCTCGCGGACCCTCGTCCCACCAGGTCGCGGCCTGGGCCCGGGACATCCTCGGGGTCAGGCACACCGGCCACGCCGGAACGCTGGACCCGAACGTCTCCGGGCTGCTGTGGGTCGGTACCGGGCCGGCGCTCAAGCTGATCCCGCTCCTCCTCGAATTCCCGAAGCGGTACGTGGCGCTCGCGGTGTTGCACGGCAAGGTCCCGCCGAAGGAGCTCGAGCGGGTGCTCGCGGAGTTCACAGGCCCGGTCTACCAGACCCCCCCCGTCCGCTCGGCGGTCAAACGCGAACGCCGGGTTCGGACCATCCACCGTCTGCAGCTCGTAGAGGCCGCGCCCCCGCGGCTGCTCCTCGACCTCGTGGGCGATTCCGGGACGTACGTGCGGACGCTCGCGGTCGACCTGGGCGAGGCACTGGGGGTCGGGGCGCACCTCGAGGAGCTCCGGCGCATCGGTACGGGACCGTTCCGCGAGGAGGACGGCGTGCCCTTGACGGCGTTGCAGGACGCGGCCGAACGGGCCCGCGCCGGTCAACCGGAGGAGCTGCTGAAGCTCCTTCGACCGATCGAGGAGGTCTGGCGCGAGTTCCCGCTGCTGACGGTGAAGGATGCGGCGGCTTCCGCGCTGGCGCACGGAGCCTCCCTCGCCCGCGGCGGCATCGTGAGCACGACGCGGAGCTTTTCGGCGGGCGCGACCGTCGCGCTCGTCACCCGCAGCGGCGAGTTCGTCGCCTACGGCACCGCCGAGGTCGATGCCGACGCCATGAAAGGCAGCCGACCGGGATGGGTCGTGACCCGGACCCGCGTCTTCGCCGACCCCCTCCGTTTCCCGCCGCGCTGGGGGGCGCGGGCCGCTCCCCGAGCGGCCGGACCCGCTCCGGGGGCGTAGGTTAAACGCGACCGCCAATCGGCGGGCCGATGGCCTCCGTGGGCCCGAAGAGCTCCGCGCCGTTCGGCGTCGGCTTCTTCTCCGCGCTGGGCCGGGGCGTCGTACGGCACCCCTGGTACCCCGTCCTCGGGTGGATCGTCGTGCTCGTGGCCGCCCTCCCCACCCTCTCCCACCTGGGCATGGTCACCACGAACTCGGCGACCAACCTCGCGCCGAACGCCCCGAGCGCCGTCGCCCAGACCGAGATCGATCGGCTGTTTCCGAATCAGACCTACCCCACGGCGAGTGAGGTGGTCCTGACCGGCTCCGACGTCACCGGCCCCGTCGGCTACGCGACGACGATCAACCTCACCGACCGGCTGGCTCACGATCCCGCCCTCACGAAGGTCGGCGGGATCTCCTCGCTGTACACAGCGTATGGGAGCTACCTGACCGGCATGGTAGGCGTGACCTCACGGGTGATCGCAACGGCGGAGAACGGGACAGCGCCCCTGCTCCCCGGGGTGAACGGGAGCGCCTCGCTCCTCTGGGGCCCGCCGGGCATGTTCCTCACCACCTGGCGGAACGAAGTGGCGGGTCATCCGTCGACGCCTCCCGCCATGTGGAACGCCCCGTCGTACAACGTGACTGAAGCGACATTCGCTGGACAGCCAGGAGCCGAGGCGGTGCTCGCCGCGTTCTACGCCGGCGCCGGTGGGTCGAACGGCGGGTTCAACGGCACGCTCGACTGCGCGGGGGTCCCGGGAACGCAGGTCACCGGGTGTGCAGAGACGGCGGTTCGTACCAACGTAGCCACCCTTCTCCCTTCGATCGTTCCTGACCCAGCCCAGCGGGCCGTCGCCGCGACGGTGCTCGTCGAACTCGGGATCGGCAACTTCAGCAACTATTCCGCACGGGTGGGCGTGGCCGCGTCGGCGTTGGCTCCCTCCGCCGGCTTTCCCGACGGGTGGATCCGGTCGGTCTGGCTGACCCTCGGCCCCAGCGAGGCGCCCGCACCCTCCGTGGCCCGGTTCGTCGCCGCGTCGATCGCCGCCGGGATCTCTTCGTCGTTCGCCCTTCCGATCCCCTTGGCGATCGAGGACTCGTTCGTCAGCCCCAACGGGGCCACCGAGCTGATCGTGATCGCCTTCACCGTCGACTCTGGCTACACCGATGCTCAGGGGCACAATCCCGTGTTCGACGACGTCGTCGAGATCAACCGGGTAGTGCCCCAAGTGCTCGCCGCGACCGACCCAGGCCACACGCTGAACTTCGTCCAGACGGGGGGTGCGGCCCTCGACCAAGCGGAGAGCGTGGACCTCAGCGCCAGCCTCGCCATCGTCCTGCCCCTCACCTTGGTCACACTCCTGGGGATCACCATCCTGTACTTCCGGGCCCCGCTCGCTCCTCTGCTCACGTTCGGCGCCCTCGGGATCGCGATCGCCCTCGGCCTCGCGGGCGTGGTGGTCGTCGGGACGCTCGTCACGCACGTCGACGTCACCGCCCTGACGCTCGTCAACACGTTCATCCTCGGCATCGGGACGGATTATTCGGTGTTCCTGGTCGCGCGGTATCGCGAGGAGTTGATCCGCGGCGCCGATTCCAGCGAGGCGGTGGTCACGGCCGTCACGTGGGCGGGCCAGAGCATCGCCACCAGCGGCGCGGCCGCCCTCCTGGCCACGCTCGCGCTCTCGTTCTCGGGCGTCGCGCTCCTCAGCCAGTGGGGCATGACGCTCTCGGTGGCGATCGTCGGGACCGTGCTCATCGCTCTGACCCTGATCCCGGCGATGCTCGCCCTCGTCGGGCCGAAGGTCTTCTGGCCCTACGTCGGCCCCCGCTTCCGTCGACAGGCTATCCAGCTCGCCGATCGACAGGCCCACGAGCGGACGTACTTCTGGCGCGCGGGCCGGTTCAGTCAACGCCGACCTGCGGTCGTGGTCGGGCTCGTCCTCGCGGCGTCCGTGCCCCTCCTGGCGGTCGCGCTGACGGTGCCCGTCTCCTTCGATTTCTATCAGCAACTTCCGGGCGGGCAGCCCGCCACGAACGGCCTCTCGATCCTCGCGTCGAACTTCGGCCCGGGCTTCGTCTTTCCGACGACGGTCCTGGTGACGTTCGCCGCGCCCCTGCTGGGCGGGAGTTCGACCAACGCCGATGAATTTTCGGACCTCAGCGCGCTGACGAGCCTCGCCGCGGGTACGAGCGGGGTAGCGACCGTCGCCTCGCCGGTCGGGCCCGGCGGCGCGCCGCTCGGGACCTGGCTCAACTATTCCTCCGAGCCCCCCGGGGTCCAGGCGCAGCTTCAGACGATCCTGGACGGCTCCGTGGGGACCGACGGCCGCACGGTGGCGCTGTCGGTCGACTACTCCTCGAACGGGCTCTCCGCCTCGGCCGTCGCCTCGTTGCACGAGCTAGGGGACCGGCTCTCCGGCTATGCGTCGAACCATCCCGAGGTCGCGGGGCTGGCCTTCGGGGGGGGCGCTCCGACCACGCGGGACATTCAGCAGCAGACGGACCTCGCCACGCAGCGGCTGGTCCTGGCCGTCTCGATCGGCCTGATCGTGGTGCTGCTCGCCGTACTCCGCTCGGCGCTCATCCCTCTGCTGGCCGTAGCGACCATCGGCCTCTCGATCGGATGGGCGTGGGCGATCACGTACCTCGTCTTCGGGGGGCTCTTCCACCTGCCGCTGTTCTTCTTTGTGCCTACCGTGATGATCATCCTGATCCTCGGCCTCGGGATCGACTACAACATCTTCGTGCTCACCCGGGTGAGGGAAGAGCGCGAGCGACCCGGGGAGCCCCGCGACGCCGTGGTTCGCGCCGTGGCGGCGACCGGAGGGATCATCACCGCCGCCGCGGTCATTCTGGCGAGCGCCTTCGCGATCCTCACTACCGGCAATTTCCTCTTGCTGCGCGCGATCGGGTTCTCGGTCGCCGTCGCCGTGGTGCTCGATGCGATGGTGGTCCGTACCTACCTAGTTCCCGCCTCGCTCCAGCTTCTGGGGGACCGTGTCTGGCGCCTGGTACCACGGCGAAGGCGCCCTGCCGCCGGCAGGGTCGCCGACCCCGAGACCGGGTCCTAAGCCGCCGGCGCTCGGCGCCGCGGCCGCGGGACCGGGGCGCACCGGGCCGGCGATCGCCGGGCGTCTTCGAGTCGGCGGATCGCCTCCTGTACGAGGCCGCGAGCGAACGAGGTCCGCACGAACAGTTCTCGATTCAGCGAGACGAACGAGCGCGTAACTTGAGGGTGATGGGCCAACCGTTCGGTTCTCGTGGCGACGTCGCCCAAGGAGTGAGCGAGGCAGAGGACGTACTGGGCCTTCGGCGTCGAGGTCCTCCGGAGCAAGGCCGCGTCGCCTAGGACCTCGCGAACCTCACCGAAGTCGATGGGACCGAACACGGAGAGCGTGTACACGAGCTCGCCGGAGTCGTTCAGAGCCCCGAGCCTCGGGGCGATGGAGAGGGCTCCTTCGTCGACCAGGTGCCGGAGGTGCTGCCGTACGGTCTTGGGAGTGAGGTGGGTCCGCTCGCAGAGCGTGCGCAGCTCGACCCGTGGATCGTCGAGGAGAGCGTCCGTGATCTTCCAATCGATCAAGGACAACGGTGCCAACCGGAGCCGGGGCGCGAGGACCTCGGCGGTCGGCGCCGCTCCCAGCAGTTGCGACAGGTCGCGCGTTGCGTCGGCCCGTTGATCCGTCCAAAGGCCCGCGGTGAGGCCCCCATCGATCTTCCAAGCGATCCACGCAACGTCCCGCGACTGCAAGGCCCGTTCGACCTCGCCGCGGCCCCAGTCCCCCTGGTAGAGCAGGAGCAAGTCCTCGCGGCCAAAGATCGTCGCGTCGGGGCGCACCCAGTATCCCTGGAGGACCCCGAGGCCGCCGAGCCGGTCGAGCCGCTCCCGAACCGCGGGGGCGGAAAGGCCAACCTCGCGTCCCAGGGACCGGAAGCTTTGGCGAGCGTCCTGGTGAAGGCTGACGAGCAGGCGGAAGTCGGTCGCGTCCATGCCCCCCGGCCATCCGAACCTCCGAGTTCACACTTTCCCCTTTTCGAAAGTCTCGGCTAACGCCGGACGAAATGCCGGGAGGCCGTGGGACGGTCCATGACCAGCCCCACGGACGCCGAACTGCCGGGTCGAACGAGCGTGCTGAGCCGAGGGACGACGATCGCGATCGTCGTCGGCATCTTCGTGGCGATCCTTCTCGGGGCCCTGGACCAGTTCGTCGTCCTCACCGCATTGCCCAAGATCGCCGAACAGCTCGGCCAACCGACCGGCGTGACCTTCGTCGTCAGCGCCTACCTCATCTCGGCAACGATCGGCATCCCCGTCTTCGGCCGCCTGGCGGACATCCGGGGCCGCCGCACCGTGATCTTGATCGGGCTCGCCACCTTCCTCACCGGCTCCGCGCTCGCCGGTTTCAGCCGTACGTTGGACGAGCTCATCGCGTTCCGCGCGCTCCAGGGATTCTCGAGCGGCGCGTTCATCATCGTCGGGTTCGCCATTGTGGGGGCCCTCTTCCCACCGAACGCTCGTGCCCGCATCGCCGGGCTGTTCAGCGGCTCGTTCGTGATCGCGACGATCCTCGGTCCGCTGGTGGGGAGCTACATCATCGACCACGCTAGCTGGCCGTGGGTGTTCTTCCTCAACCTACCGATCGCCGGGACGACCGCGGTTCTCCTCGCCTTCCGCCTTCCGCCCCTCGTCCCCGAGCGCCCCGGCCGGTTCGACGTCCCCGGGGCGGCCCTCCTCGCCGGCTGGGTGGGCAGCCTGACGCTACCGCTCGTGGAGACGAGCGATGGGTCGTGGAGCTGGACCAGCCTCTGGGTCGTCGGCCTCGTCGTGACGGCCGGCGTGCTGTTCGTAGGGTTCGTCCTCTGGGAGCTCCGCACCGACTCGCCGATCCTCCCGCTCCGCCACTTCGCGCGACGGACCTTCGCGGCCAGCGGGGCCGCCGCCCTGTTCCGGGGGGCGGTGCTCTCGGCCGAACTCGCGTTCCTGGCGGTCTTCGTCGGGCTGGTCCTGCTCCGCGGGGGAGCGGGTTCGGCCGATTCTGTGCGCAGCGTTCTCTACTGGCTTCTCGTCCCGGGGGTCCTGGGGGCGGGTATCGGGAGCCAGCTGGTCACGCGCCTCGGCTATCGGTCGGTCACGGCTCCCGGATTGGCGATCGCGCTCGCCGGCACGGTCCTGCTCACCGCGCTCGCGGGGAGCTCGACCGTCGCGCAGTACCAGTGGGGGTTCCTACCGACCGGGGGCCTCGTCCTGGCCCTGCCGCTCATCGGCTTCGGCGTAGGGCTATCGATCCCGGTGACCCTGCTCGCGGCGCAGTTCGCACTTCCGGAGCGCGAGGTAGGCTCCGCCACGGCGATGATCCAGTTTCTGGGAACGCTGGGGGGCGCGCTCGCCGTGTCGCTCCTCGCCGCTTTCCAGCAGGGGCGACTCAGCAGCCGACTGGCGGCGCTCACGCCAGCGTCCTGCGCGGGTAGCTCGTTGGGTGGAGGGAACTGCGCGTCGTCCGTCGCAGCCGTGCACGGGGCGCTGGTCGGCTCGTTCCAAGACACGTTCGGCGTAATCGCGGGGTTGATGGCGGTCGCCTTCGCCGCGTCGCTGATGCTCAAAGGTCGTCTCCCGACGCCGGCGCGTGCCGATATCTCAAGCGGCCAGCGTGCTCTCGGCCACCCGAACTCTCCGAGCGCCACAACGGACCTCGTCCCGTGACGCGGGCGGTCGAGGGGAGCCGACGTCGGGCTCCCCTGAGTCCCCGAGGAGGTCGTCAGGTGCGGGCAACAACGCACCGACAGGGTGCCGCGCCCGGCGGCCGCCGACCCGATCGGCCGGTCAGTGGCCCAGGTAGAGCTTCTGGGCCTTGGCGATATGCGGCTCGGGGGCGCCGGAATCGACCACGTCGCTGACCTTGCCCTTCGGGTCGAGGAAGAAGGTGACGCGCCGGGCCGTGCCGCTGTCACGGAGGACACCGTACATCGTTGCGATCGCGCGGCTGTGGTCGGCGACGAGCGGGAACGGCAGGGAGTACTTCTCCGCGAACTTGCACTGAGCGTCCACGGTATCGGTGCTGACGCCGACGACGTGGACCTTCTTCGACTGGAGCTCGGCGTAGTGGTCCCGGAACGCCTTCGATTCGATGGTGCATCCGGGCGTGTCGGCCTTCGGGTAGAAGTACAGCACGACGGGAGCGCCCCGCAGCGAGGAGAGCTTCAGCTCGGAACCGTCCTGGGTGGGTGCTTCGAAATCGGGAGCGACGTCTCCAACTCCGACCATACGGTTCTCGAGGCGAGGGGAGTATTTATCGCGGGCCGGGGGGGCGGCCGGGTCGGCGACGGTTACGGGCCGCTCACCGTGACCAGCGTCTCGGTCCCCTTGATGCCCGGGACCCGACGGATACGGTTCACGACGGTGTCCAGCGCTTCGTTGATCCGCTCCGCCTGGAGCTTGACGATGAGGTCGAAGGGACCGGTAACGGCCTCGACCTCGGCGACCATCGGGATCGTCCGGAGCCGCCGCATCACCTCGTCGAGGTGGCCGACCTCGCACTCGATGAGCAGGTAGAGCGTCTCCATCCGACGGTTCCGGCGAGAGGCGCCCCAGCCCGGCGCGGGCTCTTGAAGGTAGCGCCGGCGGAGAGTTTCGGTGGCCGGGAAGCCTTAAGGTCCGTCATCGACCCGCGGGCCCGGTCCATGCCTCTCCGGCTTCGCGACTCGCTCACCGGTCGGGACCGGTCGATCCACCGGAACCCCCGGCGACCGCTCCGTATGTACATCTGCGGCCCGACGGTGTACGCTCCCGCCCACGTCGGACACGCTCGCACCTACCTGTTCTTCGATGTCCTTCGCCGGGCGATCGAGGCGGCCGAGATCCCCCTCCACCACGCGATGAACATCACGGACGTCGAGGACAAGATCTTCGCGCGCGCGGCCGACCTCCGGGTCGACTGGCGGACGTTGGCGCGTCGCGAGGAGCGGAACTTTTGGGCGGACATGCGACGGTTGGACGTCCTTGCCCCGGACGTCGCACCCCGCTCGAGCGAACACATCGCGGAGATCCGAGAGGTCGTGCGGGCCCTCGAGCGTCGGGGCCGTGCGGTCCAGCGCGAGGACGCCTTCTACTACAAACCCCCTCGAACGCCCGACGCTCGGAACTTCCCGGTGGGGGAGGCGTTCGCCCGGCACGTCGTCCCCGAGCCGGGGATCGATTCCTCGGCCGACTCGGACGAGGCCCGGGAGTTCGTCGTCTGGAAGCGGCAGGAACCCCCCGCGCCGTCCTGGCCCAGTCCTTGGGGCGCCGGCGTGCCGGGATGGCACCTCGAATGCTACGCGATGGCCGAGCGGCACCTCGGGCTCCCGGTCGACCTGCACGGAGGCGGGGTCGACCTGATCTTCCCGCACCACTACGCGGAGAACGAGCTGGCGCTGACCCTTCGGGGCCAGCGGTTCGCGGGGTGCTACCTGCACACCGGTTTCGTGACGGAGGGCGGCTCGAAGATGTCGAAGTCCCGCGGCTCCCTCGTCACGATCCGCTCCAGTGTCGAAGAGTATGGAAAGGAGGCGCTTCGGTGGTACCTCCTCGCGTTGCCGTACAACCTCTCGGTCGAGTGGAACCCGGTCGAGGCGGAGCGGGCGCGCAACGAGTGGGTGCGCCTCCGCGAGGTCTGTCGGGCCTCCCTGCCCCTCGGGGCCGGCGGCGGCGTACCGATGCGGGAACTGAAGCGTCTCGTCCACGACGTGCACGCGGACATTCTGAACCACCTGGCCACGAACCGTGCGTACGACCGGCTCCGGGGCTGGCTCTACCGGCTGGACCTGGCCCCGGACGGTCGGTTGCCGCGGGGTTCGCTCCGCGAGGCGCGCGCGCTGTACGCGCGCCTCGACCGTCTCCTCGCCCTCGGACTGAGCTGAACGTCGGTCGGTCTCCGGCCCCGCGTCTACGGTTCGCGGCGGTCGACGATCAGACTGAGGCCGTTCCCGCCGCCCATGCAGAGGGTGGCGAGACCGAGCCGTCCGTGGGTCCGGTGGAGCTCGTGGACCAGGGTGACCACGATCCGCGCCCCGCTGCAGCCGATGGGGTGACCGAGCGCGACGGCGCCCCCGTGGACGTTGAACTGCTTGTCGGTGAATCCGAACGCCCGCTGGACGGCGATCGAGGCGGAGGCGAACGCTTCGTTGTGCTCGACGCGGTCGAAGTCGGTCGGGGCGAGACCGACCCTCTCGAGGTGCCGGCGGACCGTCGGGATCGGCGCCTCCATCACCCGGGAGGGGTGGGTGCCACCGACCGCACCGCTATGGAACCAGGCGAGGGGGGTCCAGGATCGGCGGGCGACCTCCGCCTCGCTCGCGAGCAGGAGCGCGGCCGCCCCGTCGGAGAGCTGGGAGGAGTTGCCGGCGGTAAGGACGCCGTCCCGCTTGAACGACGGACGCAAGGCGGCGAGCGTCTCCAGCGACGTGTTGCCCCGAGGTCCCTCGTCGGCGCTGAGACCTTTGGCCCCCGGCGTGAGCCCGGCCGGGACGGGCGTGAGCTCGTCGTTGAACGTGCCGTTCGCGATCGCCTGCGCCGCGGCCCGATGGCTTCGGACGGCGAACGCGTCGACCTCCTCGCGCGTGAGGTGAAGCTCCTCGGCGATCCGTTCCCCGGTGAGCCCCATGTGCTCGTGCTCGCCGTAGGCGTCGGTCAGCGCGTCTCGGAGCATCGAGTCCTCCAGGGTCTGGCTGCCGTACCGAACGCCCCAACGCGCGCGACCGGTGACGAGGTAGGGAGCGCTCGACATGCTCTCCATCCCTCCGGCGACCACCAGGTCGAACTCGCCGGAGCGGATCTCAGCGGCGGCGAGGTGGATCGCTTTCATGCCCGAGCCACAGACCATGTTCACCGTGACCGCCCCGGAGGTGTCCGGGATGCTGGCGCCTCGGAGCACCTGCCGGGCCGGGTTCTGGCCGGTGCCGGCCTGAATGCAGTGCCCGAACACGACCTCGGGGATCTCGGTCGGGGTGACCTTCGCGCGCTCGAGCAGCTCGCGCGTGACGAGAGCGCCCAGGTCGACGGCCGGAGTGAGCTTGAGGGCGCCGCCGTACTTGCCGATCGGGGTGCGGACCGCCGCGACGATCGCGACGCGCGGGCCCGGCGGTGTGGTCACGCCGGAGAAGAGCGGGGCGGCGTTCTTCAGCGTATCGCCCCGAACCGACGGGGCTAGTCTTCCTCGACGCGCGGCGCGAGCAGGAACCGGCCCTCGCCCTTCCCGCCGGCGACGCTGAACTCGATCTTCAGGGGGTACTCGTTCCCGACGTGAAGGGTCACCGCGTCGCTCGAAGTGATCGATTTGACCATGCTCGAGAAGAAATCGAGCGGGTACATGCTCTTGACCGTCTCCTTGACCTCGAGCTTCGTGAGGTTCTCCTTCTGCAGTCGCATGTCGACGCGGTCCGTCTCGCCTTCACTGTGGAGGACGAAGGAGTCCGGTTCGAGCGTGATGGTGACGTGGTCGCTGATGCTCTCGCTCCCGCGGATCCCCTGGCGGAGCTCGTCCATCTTCACGACGACCATCGCTGGGGGCGTGACGTTCGGGACCTTCGGGTCGGTGATCCCGGCGGGATCGACGACGGCCATGTGCCGGGTGACCTTGCCGACCTTGATCACCAGGCGGTTCTTGCCACCGTCGTACTGGAGGTCGATCTCGTCCCCCGGCTTTGAGAGCCTAAGGACCTCCTTGAACTTCTCCACGTCGACGCCGATCTCCGTCGGCTCGCCGGTGAACTCCTCGAAGGCGCCCTTGTTGAGGTGGAGGACCAGCATCGCGACGTGGGACGGGTCCACCGCCTTCACTTCGACGCCGTCCTTCGAGACGCTCAGCTTGACCTCGGAAACGAGCGTGGAGATGACCTCCACGAGCTCGCGGAGGACCTCCATTTTCATCCGTGCTTTGAACATCGAACGACCTTGGGGCGCGGCTACACTCGACCCCCTTAAAGGCTTGGCGAGAACTCGAACGGTGTCCCGAAGACGTATTGCCGCCCGCGTGGCCCCAGCTCCCGAGTTCCCTCATGCTCCCCGGTCGAGCGAGCTACGTTCTCGTCGTTCCCACGCGAGTTCGAGGGGTTTGACGATGGGTCGCGATCCGTTCCTCGAGGGGTCCGCTTCAGGAGGGCCGGGCCGGCGTACCGGCCGCCCTCCTCCTCTCCCCGGGACGCGACGCCGAGCCCCAAGGTGAGACCGTGACGGTCCTCGCGTACTTGGCCGACTCGAACGCGGGCTACGTGCTTTCGTTCCGGGCCCTCGTGACAGGTCTACCTCCGGGGGGCGTCGTCCTCGACCGGACCTACTTCTACCCGACCGGGGGCGGCCAACCTTGCGACCGGGGTACCATCGAGCTCGACGGCGTGCGGTACCCGGTCGTGGAGGTCTCCAAGACCGGACCGTCCGTGATCCACCGTCTGGGACGACCTTCCGGCCGCTCCTCGACCGCGCCCGGCCTCCGTATCGGCGCCGAGGTGACGGGCGAGATCGATGGGGCGCGCCGAGCGGCGCACCGCCAAGCGCATACGGCCCAACACCTCCTGAGCGCTCGCATCTTCGCCCTCACTCGTCTGCGGACCCGAGCGGCCTCGATCCGTGCCGGCGGAGGACGGGTGGACCTGGAGGGAGCGTGGCCGACCGCTCCGACGCTCGCCGAGGTAGAGACCGACGTGAACGACGTGCGTCAGCGCCCCGTCCCGTCGCACATCCGTTTCCTGAGCCGGGCCGAATGGGAAAGCGCGCCCGATCCTCGCACGGGACTTGTCCTCCTTCCGCCCCAGGTCGATCCCGTGCGCCTCATCGAGCTCGCCGGGGTCGACCGGTGCCCGTGCGGGGGTACGCACGTGCGGTCGACCGAGGAGATCGGCGCCCTGCACCTCGCGACGGCCGTGGTGCCGGGAACGACCGCGACCCGGATCGAGTTCACTCTTGACGAGGCCGGTCCGCCCACTCCGACCGGGTAACGCCGAACACCAGCACATCGTGCCACGCCGCATGGTGGTACAGGGCCGAACGGAGCGTGCCTTCCCTCCGGAACCCGAGGCGCTCGAGCAGGCGGGCGGACGGGAGGTTCTCCACATCGCACGTGGCGCCGACCCGGGCGAGATTCTGAGAGTGGAACAGGTAGTCGACGAGCAGCCCCACCGCCTCGGTGCCGTAGCCCTTCCCCCGCTCGTCCGGGAGCGCGAGCACGTACCAGACGTCCGTGATCTCGAGGACCGGATGCGCCTGGTAATGGCCCACGAAGCCGAGCACCTTACCGTCCTCCTTCCGCTCGACGACGAACCGAGGGGCGAGGGAGTGGGCGTCGGTCGGGGCGCCGTCGACGGCTGCAACGAACTCCTCGAAACTATCGATAGAGAACCGGTCGAACGGCGCGACCGTTTCGGGGTCGTTGTACCACCCGAACAGGACCATCATGTCCGGGCGGTGCGGAGCGCGCAGACGCAGGCGGAAACCCTCGAGGACCGGGACCTCGGTCACGTCCCCGTGTGGTCGGCGTACGAGCCATCCCTCGACGACGGGAGCGTGAGCCCGTCCGGTCGATCGTTGTCGCCGCCGTTGCCCTCGCCCGGCGCGCCCGCGCCGACCGGGTCGCCGTTCTCCTCCCGGCGGAAGTCGAGCGCCTTACGGTGCCCGCTCGGGGTGAGCGAGTAGACCAGTTTCGGCTCGCTGAAGCCGACGACGTACTGGACGCGGCGGTAGATGAGCCGAGTGTTCTCGAGGGTGCGGAGCGCGTTCTTGAGCTCGAGGGCGTCGAGCGTGGAGAACGCCCGGAAGATGCCGAACTCCGTGGTCCTCTGGTCGGCTTCGAACCGGACCTGGTGGCCGCGGTACTCGAGCAGGTGCAGGAGGAGGGAGAGTTCCAGCGACCGGCTCCGATCTGTTTCCATCAACGCCCCTCAGGGGGCCTACGCGATCGTCGTGATCTCGTAGCTGACCTTGAGGCCCTTCATCTTCTGATGCATCTCGGTGGTGAGCCGGATCACCTCGTCCAAGGAGGCCTTCTCCTTCCACTTGTAGACGAAGTCGTGCATCCCCATCGACTCTTCGAAGCCGATCTCTCGCATCACCTTGAGAACGGCCTGCGGGTCGGCGCCCTCGGAGCTGAAGATCATCCGAACGTAGGTACGCATGCGACGATCCGTCCTTACGCCGGTGGGCTGAACTTAGGCGGCCCTCCATTTATATATGCTTCCCTTGTCGCCGACTCCTCCATGGCGAGCGACGGCCCGGCGGGCCCGGTCGTGGTCACCGGCGGTGCCGGCGCTATCGGCGCGTGGCTCGTACGCCGGTTGCTGGACGACGGCCACACCTGCCGCGTCGTGGACAACCTCTCGTCGGGCCGGACCGCACATTTCGGCGACCACGAGCATCACCCGAAACTGTCGGTGACGGTCGCGGACCTCCGGGAGCTCGCCGCGGTCGCGCCGGCGTTCACGGGAGCGAGCGCGGTCTGGCATCTCGCGGCGAACCCGGACATACGGCGCGGGACCGAGGACCCGACGCTCGACTTCGACCACGGGACCAAAGCGACGTACCATGCCCTCGAAGCGGCCCGACGCGCCGACGTGCCAAGGTTCCTGATCTCCTCCTCCAGCGTGGTCTACGGCTTTCCCACCAAGTTCCCCACCCCCGAGGAGTACGGGCCGTTGCTGCCCGAGTCGCTCTACGGGGCGAGCAAGCTCGCGAGCGAGGCGATGGTGAGCGCCTACGCCCACTGCTACGGCATGAAGAACCACATCCTCCGGTTCGCCAACATCATCGGCCCGGGGATGACCCACGGGGTGATCTTCGACTTCTTTGCGAAGCTCGCGAAGGACCCGACGCGCCTCGAGGTCCTCGGGGACGGCCACCAGGCGAAGAGCTACCTTCGGGTCGAGGACTGCGTGGACGGCATGCTCGTTGGCGCCGGCCACGCGGACGCCCCGGTCAACGTCTACAACCTGGGCAACTTCGACCGGATCTCCGTGGCGGAGATCGCCCAGAAGGTCGTGGAGGCCCACGGGGGCACCGCGCGCATCGAGTACACCGGCGGAGACCGGGGTTGGGTCGGGGACGTCCCCCGGCAGTGGCTCGCGATCGACCGGATCCGCGGACTGGGCTGGCGACCGAAATTGAGTTCGGCGGAGGCGGTCGTGCGCACCGTCCACGAGCTCGCCCGCGCGGCTCGGCCCAGCTGAGCTCGATGGCCGCCCCGCCGGAGCAGCTCCCCGCCCCGGTCGTCGGCACCGTGACGGTCGTCGTCACCGTACTCAACGACCCACGCGTCCGTCGAACACTAGAGAGCCTGCTCGCCCAGCGACGCCCGCCGGAGGAGATCCTCGTCGACGACGGCGGCGGTCCCGGGGTCGTGAGCGAGATCGCTCGCGAGCTCGCGCTGCGGTCGCCGACCGTTCGATACCTCTCCGCGCCCGGCAACATCCCCGAAAGTCGGAACGCCGCGCTCCGCGTCGCGAGGGGCGAGTTCGTCGCGTTCCTCGACGCCGACGAGGTCGCCCCGCCCTCGTGGCTCGACGAGATGCTGCGCCCCTTCGCCGACCCGAAGGTCGGGTTCGTCGGAGGCCCCACGCCCGCCATGCCGGGAACAGCACGAACCGTGGGCGCTCGCTTCTACGACGGGTACCTCCGGCGCTTCTACGACCGCGTCGCCCGGTCCCAGCCGCATGCCCTCCCGATGGGCAATTCGATCTGGCGGGCGGCGGTCTTCCGGCAGGTCGGTCTCCTCGACACCTCCCTGTTTCGTCGCGCTGCGAGCGAGGACCAGGAGATCGCTCTTCGCGCGCTCCAGGCCGGCTGGAAAGGGTTCCTCACGGACGGCGGCACCGTGGACCACGATTTCTCCGACCTGAGCTCCTGGCGGTTGCTCCGCAAGCAGGCCGTCTACGCGGAAGGGGGCTACGTGGTCTGGCGTCGGCACGGGAGCACGTACGAGGCCTCGGGAGGCCGGCTCCTGCCGTACGTGCTCCTTCCGCTGTTCGCCGTAGCCGGAGCCGTCCTCGTCGTGCTTCCCTCCGCCCGATTCGCGGGAGAGCTTCTCCTGGCGGTCGGTCTCGGCGGTCTCGCCGTGCTGGCGCTCGCTCTGACGGCGATCGGATGGCGTCAGGACGCTCGATATCCCGGGCTCCGGTTCAACGCCCTCGAGATTCCGCGACGGTGGGCGACGCTTGTCGGGGCCTTCCGGGGCTGGCGTCACTTCGGCCGGAGCGGACGACGCGTTCCCTGACGAAGGAACTCCCCACGGTTTCCCGGAAAACGTTAAGCGCGGGACCGGGTCGGCGGCCCGATGTCACCCCACGCCGATGCCGCCGAGACCAAGTCGGGGGACTTGGTCCTTCTCGATTTTGAGCTGTGGGCCGAGGGCGGCGCACGCACCGATCTTATCGACACCAGCCGCGAGGACGTCGCGTCCACCGCCGGTGTGAAGCCGGCCGAGGGGATCACTTTCGGACCGCGCCCCCATCTGGTCGGCGGCGACTACTTCCCGGGCGGGATCGAGACCTCCCTGGTCGGTCTTCCCGTCGGGACCGAGACCACCAAGGAGTTCCCACCGGCGGAGGCGTTCGGCGAGAAGGACCCGAAGCTCATCGAGCTGTTCTCCATGCACGAGATCTCCCGCTTGCCGGAGATGCGGCGGGAGGATGCGCATCTCGACGTCGGGACCGTGCTCAACATCCGGAATCGACGCGGTCGGGTCGTCAGCCTCACGGCCGCTCGCGTCCGCGTGGAC
Organism: Thermoplasmata archaeon; assembly: GCA_022750195.1. GTDB lineage: Archaea > Thermoplasmatota > Thermoplasmata > Lutacidiplasmatales > UBA184 > Lutacidiplasma. The sequence goes on from JAKIWE010000001.1 coordinate 1,120,826, forward strand.
TTTAACCCGCCGTTCGCCGGTCGCAAGGTCCGGGGCGTGTTCAAGGTCGTCGAGCGCCTCACCGAGGCCGAGGACCAGGCTCGGGCCGTGGTCGACCTCGCCTACGGTCGCGGCAAGGAGTTCGGCGTCAAGGTCCACCAGCACGTGGTCACGCTCAAGGTCCCCGACCGGGCGAAGTTCGATCTCGGGTGGTTTGCGGCGAAGCCCCGGCTCATCGAGCGGCTGCGGACGACCCTCAAACCGAAATCGATCGAGGTCGTGGAGGAGTACGTCACCCCTGGCAGCAAGGCCGCGGCGGAGCCCACGGAGACCCCCGCGCCGCCGCCTGATGCGCCGGCTACCGGCGACGAACCCAGCCCGCACCCCCACGGACGCAAGAGCACGAAGTCCGACTCGGCCTGACGACGGCCGAGCGCGGCCTCGCGCGTCCGATTAGCCCGGACTCGGGCGGAACGCCCGTTCGACCACGCTCGCGAGGAGCCCGCCCAGGATCGGGGCGACCCAGAACAGCCAGGATTCCTTGATCGCCCATTGCGCCGAGCTCCACACCGACGAGACGAGAGCCGGGGAGAAACTGCGCACGGGGTTGAGGGAAGCGCCGTCCACGTTGATCGCAATGAGGTTGGCGACGACCAGGGTAAGGCCGATGGCGAGCGGGGCGAGGTTCTTGGCTCCGTTCTCGGGGCGCGTCACCAGGTGGATCACGAGGACGAAGACGAACGTCAGCACCACCTCCAAGAGGAACACCGAACCGAGCGAGTAGTAGCAGGGGGGCAAGGGCGCGGAGAAGCCGGCGTAGCACTGCGAGCCGAGGGCTCCCCCCTGGGCGAAATTGTACTGGTCCGAGCTACCGCCGGCGGCGATACCGAGCACGACGGCAATGCCGACGATGCCCCCGGTGACCTGGGCGAGCAGGTAGCCGGGAACGTCGCGGATCGGCATCCGCTTGGACAACGCCATGGACAGCGTCACGGCCGGGTTGAAATGGCCCCCCGAGATCTCACCGAAGGCGTATGCGCCGCCCATCACCGTGAGACCCACGGCCGCGGAGACCAGGACGACGCGAGCGTTAGGGTCGAAACCCGAGAAGGTACCGCTGAACACTGCGGCGCCACCGCCGATCAGGAGCAGCCCGAACGTGCCCAGGAATTCTGCGAGGTACTTCTGGCCCGCGTTCCATGCCATGGGCCGCGGAGTTGGCGGGTCCGAATTAAACCTTCCGGAAGGCCGGCGCCGCCGTTCCGGGGCTGCCGCCCGTCGGGACGAACAGCACGCGCCGGCTAGCTTGGGGGTCGTGCCTCGAAGTTCCACCGCCGACTCGGGTCAGCCGGCGCTGGGCGAAGGGTCGGGGCGAGCCTCGGGCCAGCGATACAAGTAGACGCGGGTCGTTTCGTCGTAGGAGTGCGCCTTCCACCCGGGCACTGGATGCCAGTGGCTCACCACACGAGAGCCTGCTTTCAGTTGAGTTTCAAACACCGAGCGGAGCCGGAGCATCGCCCCGGGCCAGAGGAACACCGCTACGACGTCGGCCGCACGGAGGTCGAGGCGGAACATGTCGCCCCAGCGGATCTCCACGCGATCCCCGGCTCGGCCGAAACGCCGCCGGAGGCGCAGGATGCCGATGCGAAACGGGTCGATCTCGACGGCGACGGCACGGGCGCCGCGCTCCCGGGCCGCTCGGAAGACGATGGCCCCGGTCCCAGCTCCGAGGTCGACGAGGCGGTCGGTGGAAGCGACCTGGGCGTCGTCCAGCATCCGCGTAACGACCGCGCGCGGTGCCGGCTGGTAGCCGGCCCCGAAGATGAACGACGCGAACATGAAGTAGGCGGCGCCGACGAGCGCTCCTACCGCGAGCACGAAGAGAGCGTCGTTCTGGGTCAGCATCGGCCTCCCTCCGGGGGGATTCCGCCGAGGAGACCGCTCGCCCGGTGGTTCAAGTTTCCGGGCGGAAGGCACGGAACAGGCGGTCGGCCGCGGCGTGAGGGTCGATCGTGCGCGCCTGGAGCTGCGCCAACAGTCGGTCGAGCTGAGGGTCGTCGTCGATCTTCTGGGCCAGCTGGTCCCCGACGCGCTCCCGGACGAGCTCGACGAGCTCGCGACCGAGTCGCACGCGCTCGGAGCCTGCCCGGAGCTTCTTCTCGTCGAGGAACCGTTCGTGCGCCTCGAGGGCCTCCCAGAGTTCGGAGATCCCCTGGGCCGCGGTCGCCGAGGCCGAGACGACCCTCGGCCGCCAGCCGTCGCGGTCCGTTCCCAGGCTGACCATCTCCGATAGATACCGCGCAGCGCCGTCGGCCCCCGGGAGGTCGCCCTTGTTCACGCAGAACACATCCGCGATCTCGAAGAGCCCGGCCTTCAGGCTCTGTACCTCGTCGCCCAAGTGGGGCACGACCACGACGAGGCTCGTCGAAGCGATGTCGCGGATCTCCACGTCGACCTGGCCGCTGCCGACCGTCTCCACGAGGATGACGTCCATCCCGAAGGCATCGAGCAGCCGGACGACCTCGCGGGTCGTCTCGGCGATGCCCCCCGCGTGACCGCGGCTGGCCATCGACCGAATGAACACTCCGTTATCTCCGGGAGCTCGGTCCAGTCGGATCCGGTCGCCCAGCACGGACCCACCGCTGAACGGGCTGGACGGATCCACCGCCACGATGCCGACGGTTCGCCCTTTCGAGCGGAGGTGGCCGAGGAGCGCGCTGATGAGCGACGACTTCCCGACGCCCAGCGGACCGGTGATGCCGATGACGTGGGCCTTCCCCGCGTGCGGATAGATCGCCGCCATTGATGCTTCGGCGGCGGATTCGTGGTTCTCCACAAGGGTCATCAACCGCGCGAGCGCCCGACGATCCTTCTCCAAGACCCCTCGGGCGAGAGGGGGGATCGTTCGGCGGGGGGTCATGCCCGCCGGCGGGCGATCTGCCGGGCCGTCGTGACGATTGCCTCGAGCGAGGTCCCCGGCCCGAAGACCGCCCGGACGCCGGCGCGTTTGAGGCGCGAGGCGTCCTCGTCGGGGATGATGCCGCCGGCGAAGACCGGGACGTCCTTCACCTTGCGCAGCTTCAGAAGACGGAGCACCTTCGGAAAGAGGGCCATGTGGGCGCCGGAGAGGCACGATAGGCCCACGAGGTCGACGTCCTCCTCGATCGCCGCCTCGACGATCTCCTCAGGGGTCTGGCGCAACCCCGCGTAGATGACCTCCATGCCCGCGTCCCGCAGGGCCCGTGCGACGACCTTCGCGCCGCGGTCGTGACCGTCGAGGCCGGGCTTGGCGATCAGGACTCGGATAGGGGTCGACTTCGTGGTTCGGGCCATGGAGGCTAGGGAGTACCACCGGGAGCGGCCGTAAAGCCTTTCGCGACGGCGCGTCGGCGAGGGCGGGTCTCGGCGGTCCGCCTAGAGCACGCTGAACAGGTCGAAGAGCAAATTGCCAGCGAGGACCGCCACGATCGCGCCGCTCGCGAGCAGCACGACGAACGGAAGTTGAGGCGTGACCCAGACCTCCCGCGCTCCGGAGGCAGCGAGCTCCTTCGCCTGCCGCTCCCGGATCTGGCGGTCCTCTTCCGAGGTCTCGGCCTCCTCGGACTCTCGCCGGAAGGTCGGGTCCCGGATCCAGACGAACCGGTGCGGGAGCTCGCTCACCAAGATACGGTAGCCGACGAACCCCCGGGGGAACTCAAAGTCGCCACTTCGAGCATTCCGGAACGCGATCCCGATGGGGACGGCGAGACTGAGCAGGGCCGCGTTCATCACCAGGTTGAGCGCGAACGGGTAGAGCCCGAGCACCGAGGTCGCTGTTCTCGGTAAGGCGAGGAGCGGGGCTACGTCCAGAGGGACGAGGAGCGCGACGACCATCAGGGCCTTCGCGTCCGCTCCCCCGTAGAGCAGACCGACCTCGAACATGAGGCGGGCCAAGAGGACGCTCGCGTAGACCGCGACGATGGGGATGGGAAGTCCGGAGGGTCCGAGGCCGCCGCTCAGGAACGCGACGGCGAGCACCGTGAACGTGCCGAGGTACATCCCCACCTCGATGACGCCCGGGAGCCACGGGCGGAGCCTCTCGAGGGCGACATCCCACGGCAACAGATGCTGAACGACGAACAGGCTGACGACGATCCACAACACCGCAGCTTCGGGCCCGGTCGTTCCGTAGCCGAAGAACCCGAGGACCGCCCCCGCCGCGGCCATGAGCTCCCACACATGGTCGGAGACCTCACGGGTCCTCCAGTCCGACCACGCCGCGTAGCCGAGACCGCCGAGCGCAACTGCGATCCCCGCCCAGTTGACCAGATCCATTCCGAGGCCGACCACGCCGGAGCTTGCGCAGCCGTATGAGCCTCCTACCGGCTATTTAGCGCGTTGGCGGCAGCTTCCCTGGCGGGGAGGGGCGGGAGGTCGGAGGATCGTCGCTGCCGCACGCCGGGGCGGGGAGCGCGCATTTTCGTCCGCCAAGCTATATAAACCACAGCCTACTCGCGCGCCCGCAATCGCACCTATGGTCGCCTTCAAGCTCGTGGTCTCCGACAAGGAGAAATCGTACGCCCGGGACGTCGCGGACCCCCAGTCCGCCGGTTTCCTCGGCAAGCGCATCGGCGAGACGGTCGGTGGCGAGCTGATCGGACTACCGGGCTACACCTTCAGGATCGCAGGGGGGACCGACCGCAGCGGTTTCCCGATGCGCCCGGAGATGCCGGGCGCTCGGCAGACCCGCCTGTTCGTCGGTGACGGTTTCGGGTTCCACGCCCCGCGGGTCGGGCAGCGCCGCCGGCGCACCTACCGCGGCAACACCGTGAGCGAAGAGACCGTCCAGATCAACCTCGTCGTCGAGAAGAAGGGGCCGGGGCCGATCGCGGAGGCCGCCCCGGCGTCATGAAGGTACCGAAGCAACCGGAGGTCAACATAGGCCTGGTCGGCCACGTCGACCACGGCAAGACGACCTTAACCCAGGCGCTCACCGGCGAGTGGACGGACCGCCACTCCGAGGAGCTGCGCCGCGGCATCTCGATCAAGCTCGGGTACGCCGACGCGGCGTTCTACCAGTGCCCCAACCACGAGCCGCCGACCGGCTACACGACCGAGCCGAAATGCCCGATCTGCGGCAGCAAGACGAAGTTCCTGCGCGCGGTCTCCTTCGTCGACGCGCCCGGCCACGAGACGCTGATGGCCACGATGCTCAGCGGCGCGGCGATCATGGACGGGGCGCTCCTGCTCGTCGCCGCGAACGAGCACTGTCCTCAACCGCAGACGCGGGAGCACCTCTACGCCCTCGACATCATCGGGGTCCGCAAGGTCATCGTCGTCCAGAACAAGATCGACCTGCTCACCGCCGAGCAGGCGATGGCGAACCACGAGGAGATCGTCGAGTTCCTCAAGGACTCCCCGATCGCCTCCGCTCCGATCGTCCCCCTCTCCGCGAACCACCGGGTCAACATCGACGCGCTCATCGGTCAGATCGAGACGACGATCCCGACGCCCGCCCGTGACGCGACGAAGCCCCCGCTGATGTACGTCGCCCGGTCGTTCGACGTGAACCGGCCTGGGACGCGGCCCACCGACCTGCGAGGGGGAGTGCTGGGAGGCTCCCTCGTTCAGGGCCGCCTCAAGGTCGGCGAGGATATCGAGATCCGGCCGGGGTTCGCCGCCGCGGGGGAAGGCCGCGCGGAGGCGCTCCACACGAAGATCACCGCCCTCATCTCCGGCGGCCACGAACTCGACGAGCTCAAGCCCGGCGGCCTCGCCGCTCTCGGAACCGGCCTCGACCCGTCGATCACCAAAGGCGACCGGCTGACCGGGCGCCTCGTCGGCGTCGCCGGGACCCTGCCCGCGGTGAGTCAGAAGATCCGGCTCAAGGTCACCCTGCTCGACCGGGTCCTGGGCGCTCAGCAGGAGCTCAAGGTCGAAAAGGTCCGGACGAGCGAGATCCTGGCCGTCACCGTCGGCACCACCGTGGCGCCGGGCAAGGTCACGAGCGCGCGCGCCGACGAGGTCGAGCTCGCCCTGGGGCGACCGGTCACCGTCTTCCCCGGTAGCCGGGTGGCGATCTCCCGGAAGCTGAACGCGTGGCGGCTCATCGGGTACGGCATCGTGGAGGGCACCGCCAAATGAGACCCGACCTGATGGAGATCCTCTGCTGCCCGATGTGCCGCGCGGACCTCACGCTCGCCACCACGAAGACCGAGGGGACGGAGATCATCACCGGCACCCTCACCTGCACGGGGTGCCACCTCGTCTATCCGATCGACGACGGGATCCCCAACCTGCTGCCGCCGGACGAACGCGACTGACCTCGGCGTTCGGGGCTAACCGCCGTAGTACACGGCGAAGATCAGCGCGAAGAGTCCCACCGCGATCGCCACGGAGGGGAGCATCCAGGGCACTCCGCCGTGCGAACGGTGGTGGACCGAGCTGCCCACCGTGACGATCGGGATCGCAAAGGTGAGCCAGACACCGCCGAGCACGACGTCGAACAGCGCCCTCGAGGTCCGGTTCCCCATCGGGTCGTGGACGGCCAGCCAAACGACCAGCAGGAAGGAGAAGACGAGGAACACGAGGCTGATCCCCGCCGCTTCCAGGTAGCCTTGCAGGGCACGCCGGTGGCCGTACGGCCGCGTGTAGAGCAAGTAGAGCATCCCGCCGAAGACCGCGAGCACCCCGCCGAGCAGGTAGAACGCCGGAACGTTGAGGGTCAACGGATACGGGCCGGTCCCCGGCGCCGCCGGCCACCCCACGTGCCGCCGACCTCCTCCCGCCGAGGCCCGCCACGGGCAAAGTCGTAAAAGCCTGACGCGACGTCCTCGCGCCGGTCCACGTGGAACTCTATCTCCCCGCCCTGCTTGCGGCGTTCCTCATCACGGTCATCGAGATGACCGAGGTCGTCGCCCTCGTCTTTGCCTTCGGCAGTGAACACGGGAGCGTGCGCCACGGAGCGCTCGGCGCGGTGAGCGGGACCGCGGTCGTCTCCGCGATCACCCTGGTCTCGGGCGTCGCCCTGCTGGCCCTCCCTCGGAATCTGCTCCTCTGGTCCTCCGCTATCGTCCTCGCGGCCTTCGGCGTCTTTCTCCTGCGCAGCACGCTGCGCACCTACCGTCGGCTGCGGGCCGGCGCCTCCGGCCACGCAGCTCCCACGTCGACCTCGAGAACGCTCCAATTCGCCGGAGGATTTTCCGTGGGCGTGGTCGAGGCGGTCGAGACGGTCATCGTGCTCATCGCGCTTGCGGCGGCCGGCTACGGCGTTTCAGCGCTCGTCGGGGCCATCGCCGGCGGCGTGCTGCTCGTAGGGGTCGCCGTCGTCCTTCACGAACGCGTCCGGAGGATCAAGGTCCCGACGCTGAAGGTCGTCGCGACCGCCCTCCTGTTCTCCTTCGCGCTCTTCTGGGGCGGGGAGGCGGCGGGGTTCGCATGGCCAGGCTCGGACCTGATCCTCGTTCCGTTCGTCGCCGTCGGCATCGTTCTCGTTAGGTCGTTCGTCTCCGTCGTCGTACCGTCCCAGGTGCCGGTCGAAACCAAAGGTTAAGGACGGTGGGGGCGAGGCCGCCCGCATGGCCCGGCTCCGGCGTTCCCGGGACGACTCCGACGAGGAGGAGGAGCCCCCGGCCCGCCGAGCGGCGCGTCGCCGGGCGCACCGTGACCCTCCCAGCCCGATGCAACCGTGGGCGGGGGACGAGAGCTCCGCGACGGACCACTCGGAGGAGGAGGTCGACGAACCGCCGCGGCTGCACCTTCCCCGTCGCCGCCCGGTGTTCTACCGGGCCCGCGACAGCCTCTACTTCGAGCCGTTGGTCGCCCTCGCGCTCGTCGTCTTGCTCCTCGTCGGCCTCTACGCCTACACCCAGAACTGGCCCCCGATCTACGTGGTCGAATCCGACAGCATGCAGCACGGGAGCACCGACCAGCTCGGCCTGCTGAACACCGGCGACCTGGTCCTGGCCCAGAAGATCGACCCGAGCCACGTCCAGACCTACTCGAACGGCCTCTCCTCCGGCTACACGACCTACGGGGAGTTCGGCGACGTGATCCTGTACGAACCGAACGGGCTCGGCGGGACACCGATCATCCATCGGTCGATCGTGTACCTGCAGTGGAACGGGGGCGGGACGTTCTCGGCACCCAGCCTCGCCGGGCTGCCCTGTGGTGGCGCGTCCAACGCCGTCTATCGCTCCTCGGGCAGCGGCGGTTGTGGGTGGAGCCACATCGGCGGCACGCTCCAGCTCCTCAACGTCGGCTGGAGGTCCCTCAACGTCTCGATCGCCCTCGGAGGCCTGGGATCGAGCTCCGGATTCATCACGCTCGGCGACAACAACCCGATCACCGACCAGTCGGCCGGGCTCTCGGGGCTCGTGCAATCCGGGTGGGTCCTCGGCGTCGCCCGGGGGATGATCCCCTGGTTCGGGGCGCTCAAGCTCGCCCTCGAAGGCAACGCCCAGGAGGTTCCCCCGCAATCCTGGCAGTTCATGGGACTCGCGATCATCGCGCTCGTGCTCGCCGCCTTCGCGGTCCACTACGTCCTCCACCGTGAAGGGGTCGAGGACGAGCGGCGGAAGGAGAAGGAAGCCGAGGAGGCGAAGGCCCACGCCGAGGTCGACGCCCTCGACGGTCATCCGCGGAGGTGGAACCCGCTACACGCCTGGCGGCACCACGACGAGGCTTCCGAGGAGACGGAGGCACCCCCGGCTCGGGCCGGTCGGGGTCGCGAACCACCGACGCAGGTTCGGCACTCCGGAGGGCTCCAGGGCCGCCCGCGGCCTCACGTTCGGCGAGGCTCGCACGCGGACGAGCCGAAGCACCGTGGACGTGCTACCGACAAGAACGACGAGGAAGACGAATAGTCACGCCCCCGGCACCACGGGGGGCCTTTCGGTCGGCGGCGCTGCCGCCTCTCGTTCCCAACGAGAAAAAAGGGAAGGGGGAAAAGGTTGGGCGAGGCGCCGACGAAGCCTACGGGATGCTCACCGAGATCGACCCGGAGTACGAGCCCGAGCCGGAGACCACCGCGTGGTCACCGTCCAGAGCAACGCTTCCCGAGTAGATCACGACCTGCATCTGGCTCGTCAACGGGGTGCTGCTTCCGAGCGTCCACGTCCCCGTGCCGAGATTGTACGTCCCGACCACGGTGGCGGTGATGCTCAGCAAGTTCAGCGTCCAGTTCGCCGCGGGGGAGACGATCGACCCCGTCGCCGTCACGAACTGCCAGTTGGTCGCTCCCATGGTGATCCCGCCGCCGGCCGAGGCAACGGTGGCGTTGTACCAGTGGGCCCACTTGTTCGTGGCGGGGACCGGCGTGCCGAAGGCGAGGGCGGTGCCGATGGGCGTGTTGCCCGGTCCCTTCGTCAACCCCGAGATGAGGATGTACAGCACGGCGGCCAGCACGACCGTGATCGCCACGAGCAAGATCGTGGCGATGATCGGCGACACACCGCGCTGACGCGCCTTGCGCCAGCGGACTTCCTTCGCGCGGAATCCAAACTGCATGTTCTTTGTTCCTCCTACTTTCTTCCTACGGGATGCTCACCGTGATCTGGCCCGAGTAGGATCCCGTCCCCGAGACGACCATGTTGTCGCCGTGGAGCTGGACGCTGCCCGAGTAGACTACGATGGTCATCTGGCTCGTTGCGGGCGTTCCCGATCCGAGGGTCCAGGCGGCGGTGGTCAGGGAGTACGTCCCGACCACGGTGCCGGTCAGACCGACGACGTTGAGCGTCCAATTCGCGGCCGGCGCGACGATCGAGCCGGTCGCCGTCTGGAACTGGAAGTTCATCGACCCGAGGGTGATGCCGCCCCCGGCGGAAGCGATGGAGTAGTTCTCGTAGTTCTGCCACTTGTTCGTCGCGTAGCTGGGCGAGCCGACCGCGAGCGCAGTCCCGATCGGAGTGTTCCCCGGTCCCTTGGTGAGCCCAGAGATCAGGATGTACAGCACGGCGGCCAGCACGACCGTGATCGCCACGAGTAGGATCGTAGCGATGATCGGCGACACACCGCGCTTGCCCTTCTTTCGCCAGTGCCGTTCCGTCTTTGTTCCCAGGTTCATTCCTTGTTTCCTCCGCGAGAGGTTCTCGCGCTGTCGGAGTTCGGGAGGGCCGGGTTCAGGTATTTGAACCTTGGTGAGGCGTGTTCGTTGACTGTCGATATCGACTTCGACACGCACTGATGCGCATTGGCCCCGTTTTCACCGAGAGAGAGCGGCCGCGCGGCCTCCGTGCGTCGCGCGAGCACGGGGCGTGGAAACGGCCGGAAACGGTTATCGGAGCACCGCGGGTCTTTGACGTTCCGGGGCGGCGATGGAGTACCGCTGGAAGGCGCTGGGCGTCGTCAGCATCGGGAGCCTCATGGGGGCGATCGACGCGACGGTGGTGATCATCGCCTTCCCCCAGATCGCGCGCGACCTCTCCGCGAACCTCGTGAGCATGGTCTGGGTCCTGATGGTCTACATCCTGATGGGCACGGCCCTCGTCCTCTCGCTCGGTCGCATCTCCGACCTCAAGGGTCGCAAGAGGATGTACGGCGCCGCGTTCGGCGTCTTCCTCCTCGGGAGCGCCCTCTGCGGCCTCGCGCAGAGCGGCACGGAGCTCGTGGTGTTCCGGGGCCTCCAGGGGATCGGCGGGGCGATGCTCGTCGCGAACTCCTTCGCCATCCTCTCGGACGCCTTCCCGCCGAACGAGCGGGGCCGAGCCTTCGGGATCAACTCGGTCGTCTGGGGGACCGGCTCCGTGTTCGGCATCGTCCTGGGCGGTCTGATCCTCTCCGTCACCAACTGGCGGTGGATCTTCTGGATCAACGTGCCGATCGGCGTGGTCGGCTTGTTCCTCGCGAGGGCGGTGCTTCGCGAGTCGGCCTCCCCGGACCCGCGGGAGAGTTTCGACCTTCTGGCCGCCATCCTGTTCACGGCCGGCCTCGGGGCGGCGCTCCTCGGCCTGACCGAGGCGCTCCTCACGTCGTGGACGGATCTGGCCACCCTCGCACCTCTCCTCCTCGCCGTTCCGCTGTTCGCGGCGTTTTTCCTCTGGGAGGGCCGATGGAGTCGGGACCCGATCCTCCCGTTCGCCCTGTTCCGACAGTGGCTCTTCACCGCCTCGCTGGCGGCGTCGGTCCTGCAGGGGATCGCCCTGTTCGCGGCGAACTTCCTCCTGATGATCTACTTCCAGGGGATCCGAGGGGTCTCGGTCGTTACGGCGGCCTACCTCCTGATCCCGCTCTCGGTCGCGCTCGGCATCGTCGGTCCCATCGGGGGCCGGCTCTCCGACCGGTACGGCGCCCGAGTGCTCTCCACGGTCGGGCTCGTCATCCAAGGCGGCGTCTTCCTCCTCTTTTCCACCATCCAAGCCTCGACGCCGCTCGCGACGGTCGCTCTCTACGAGGCGCTCCTCGGGGTCGGCGGGGGGCTGTTCTTCCCGGCGAACACCTCGGCGGTCATGTTGGGGGTCCCGAGACGTCAGTACGGGGTGGCGGCTGGGGTCATGATGACGGTCCGCAACGCTGCCATGACCCTCAGCTACACCCTAGGTCTGGTGGCGCTGACGAGCCAGCTGCCAGCCGGAGCGGGGGCGGCCCTGTTCGGCGGGGCGTTCACCTCGAGCTGGGCGGCCAGCCTTGGGTACACCCCCGGCCAGCTCAACGGTCTGTTCCTCACCGGCATGCACGCTGCGTTCCACCTCGCCGCGGGCTTCGTGTTCGCAGCCGCGGTCTTCTCCGCCCTACGGGGCTCCGAGGACCGAGGCGTCCAGCTCGGCACCGCGCACCACCGTCGCTACCGTCCCGCGCGTGACAGTGCCGTACCGGGTCCGTCCCTGCCGTAGTCGTCCTGCGTCCGGTGGACGTCGAGCGCGGCTCACGACCCCCGCTCGCCCTGCGCCGGGGCCAAGACTTTTAGGAGCGGGCCGGTCGTTGGGGCCGGAGAGCGAGCCCGTTGCACGTTCTAGGCGGCCCTTCGGCCGCGATGCTCGCCGAACGTATCTCACGGGAACTTGGGAACGTACCGTTCGGGATCCCGTTCACCAAGCGGTTTCCGGACGGCGAGCTGTACGTTCGGGTCGGCGGTCGCCTCGAAGGGGAGGATGTGGTCCTCGTGCAATCGACCCGCACCGACCGCGACGTGGTCGAACTGTTCCTGTTGGAGGACGCGGTGCGCGAAGCCGGGGCCCGACGACTCTACCTGGTGGTGCCGTACTTCGGCTACGCCCGTCAGGATCGGCGGTTCTTTCCGGGCGAGCCGGTCAGCGCCCGCTCGCTCGCCCGCCACGCGGCGTTCGACGCGGATGCGATCGTCACGGTGGACCTGCATTCGCCGATCACCCTCCCGTCGTTCGGCAAGCCCGCCTTCGAGGCGAGCGGCATCCCCGCGATCGCGCGTCGCCTGAAGGAGCGCCCGGTCGACCTGCTGGTTTCACCGGACAAGGGAGGCATCGAGCGGGTCAAGCGCATGGCCGCGATCCTCGACCGCCCGTGGATGGCCCTCGAGAAGAAGCGGATCGATAGCGAGCGGGTCGAGCTGTACCTCCCGAGCGAGCTCCCCATGGAGCTCAGCGGGAAGTTCGTCGTCATCCTGGACGATGTCATCTCGACGGGCGGGACGGTCGTCGAGGCGGCGAAGCTGCTGAAGCGGCGCGGGGTCGGCGCGATCACCGCAGCGTGCACCCACGGCCTGTTCCTCAAGGATGCCTTCGAGCGGATCAAGGCCGTGACCGACGACATGTACTCGACCGACACCCTCGACAACCCGGCGGAAAAAGCGTCGGTCGCCCCGGACATCGCGCAGATCCTCCTCACCCAGTGCGCCAAGCTGTAGCGGGGAGGCGGGCCGGTGGACGCCACGGCGCTCGTCCCGACGCGCGGCGCACCGGCCGAGCAGTTGCTCGAACTGCTGGGGCTCACCCGGCGGGAGCTCCTCCATCGGGGGGAGCTCGTTCCTCCCCACTGGGTCGACGACGGGGTCGAGGACCTTCGAAGCGGACGGCTCGTGGGATGGTACGTCCCGCCGGCCCGCGCGCTCGCGTTCTACTCGCGGCGAGCCCACCGGGCCTACGGTCACGTGCACGTCGCGGACCCTACGGACCGGCGCGCATGGGCCGTCACCCTTCTGTCGAGCCTCGCTGACCAGCTGCCGCCCGAGATCCTCCGGCTCGACGCGGGGGTGACAGGTCTCGAGGAGGCCGAGGAGGAAGCGTTCGGTCGCGCGATGATGAGCCGACCTGGCTCCGAACTGGTCCGTCGGTTCGCGATGTCCGTCGGCGTCGCGGACGCCCCCGCACCTCCGAACGTAGACCTTCCCGCGGCTGGGCTCACCCCGGTCTCGCCCGCCTCGGTCGCGATCGAGCTTCTCCAGCAGCTCGACGCCCGCGGGTTCCGCGGTTCCGTCGATGCCTCCCTACTGGCCGACACCCCTGCGGAGAACGCCCGCCTGCTGGCCGAGTTGATCGGGGGCACCTACGGGCGCTTTCTCGCCGAGGCCTCGCGCGTGCTCGTGACGGGCGAGGGGACGCCCATCGCTGCGATCCTCTGCGCCGAACAGTCGTCGCAAACGGCGATCGTGCTCGACGCCGTCGTCGACCCTGCGTGGAGGCGGCGGGGCCTCGGGCTCTACCTGTTCCGGTGGAGCCTCCGGGCGTTGCGCGCTCTCGGGTACGGTTCGGCCCAGCTCTGGGTCACGGAGGCAAACGCGCCCGCGCGTGCGCTCTACGACCAGCTGGGGTTCCGGCCCTGGACGCGCTCTATCATTTACCGTTGGAGACGCGAAGCGCCGGTGACCTGAGTGGCGGCGCAGCCGCAAGCATCGCGGTAGGGACAGCGGTCGTACATCCAGGCCGGGCAGGCGGGGAGCTCGAGCGGATCGCCCTTCCCTCGGAGGCAGTCGACCACCTCTCGCGCCCGCTCCCCCCCGCGGAGAGCGAACGCATGGGCGTCCGGATAGTCGACGCGGTACGCCCGCAGACGCTCCTCCAACTCGCTCGACCGGGCGACGCCCAGAACGAGGATCGCAGTTGACCCACCGACCGCCGCGGTCCGCAGGCCGAGGTCGGTGAAGTACTGCGGCTGCGCCCGGAGCATCGTCTCCGGCGTTGGGACGGTTCGCGCCCGGGTCACCTTGAGCAGGACCGGGACCTCGCGAAAGCAAGCGACGGATTCCTGGACCCACGGTGCCACGGGCGGCTTCCGAATCGATTCACCGACCGGACCGGAGTCGATCACCAGCGAAAGATGCGCGTAAAGGTCATCGCGCACGAAGGGCGGCTCGCCGGGCGCTCCGTCCCCGGCACCCGCCCGGACCGCCTGAAAGTACGCTCGCCGAGGGTAGATCAGGTCGGAGAACCGGTCCACCGAGGGAGCTTCCTCCGAGGCGGAGCTGGTCCCCTCGAGCCGCTCCTCCAACCTGTGGGTCTCCTCGGGATCCTCCCTTAGTTCCCGGATCGAGTCCAGAGCCGTCGTCGCGAGCAGAGGTTCGTCGCCGCGGCAAGGGCAGAGGTCGGCGGCGTGGAACTCGCAGCCCCGCGCCCACCAGGCGCACCGGGGCAAGCCGGTCGGGTCGGCGTGTTCGAAGGCCGAGGCGAGGACCTCGGCCCGCCGGACCATTTCCACGCGGATCGCAGCGAGGTCGCCCCATCGCACGCGGTACGCGCGAGGCTCGATCCGGTCGGCCTCCCCGCTCCGAACCAAGACGAGGTGGCCGCTAGGCCGATCGACGAGGCTGCAGTACATGGCCAGCTGCTCGAGGTGGCTGGGTCGAAGCTCCGGAAGGTCGGCGGCCGAGGGAAAGTCGCTCGAGGTTTTCACTTCGGCCGGGTCGTTCTCCTGCAGGTCGATCTGTCCAACGATGCCGTCGCGGTGCACCCTCACTTCCCGGAACGACGGGCCGGCGACGCGCCGACCGAAGCGCGCGTGGAGCTGTCGTCCCAGCTCCATCGCCTTCCGGCGGGCGGCCGGTACCGGCTGAGGATGCGTCGCCCGGAAGTACGCACCCCGTGGGTCGAGAAGGTCCGTCACCCAGACCGAACCTCGTCCTTCCAGCGCCCGGGACCGCTGTCGAAGCTCCTGCTCGAGCGCCTCGTCCCGCTGGACCTTCACCCCGTCGAGCAGAGGATCCACCGATTCCGTCACAGCTGGGGCCCTGAGCGAGAAGTCATCCAGCTTCCCTTTTGGCGCCGTCGCAGACCCCCGGGAACGCCTTGTAGCCGGCGTCGCGTCGGCCCGGGGTGCCGTCGGTGGCTAGGGCCCCGCTGATCGTGGGTAGCGGGATCGCCGGTCTCTATGTCGCCCTACGGTGCCAAGAGGAGGGGCTACGACCGGTCGTGATCACAAAATCCACCATCGAGGAGTCGAACACGCGCTACGCCCAGGGCGGCATCGCGGCGGCCGTGGGCCCCGACGACTCTCCACGCCTGCACGAGCGCGACACCATTCGGGCGGGGGACGGGCTGGTCGACGTCGGGGCGGCCCGCCTCCTCGCGGAGGAGGCGCCCCTTCGGATCGCCGACCTGGTTCGGTTCGGGGTCCCTTTCGACACAGTTCACGGCCAGGTCGCCCTCGGCCGGGAGGCGGCCCACTCGCGGGACCGGATCCTGCACGCCGGGGGCGACGCGACCGGCCTCCAGATCGAGGAGACCCTGAAGCGGAGGGTCCTCGACGCGGGGGTCCAGATTCGCGAGCGGAGCTCGTTGCGGCGGCTGGTGCCGAAGGCCGACGGCCACCTGACCGCCGTGATCGGCCGCGCCGACGGCGGAGCCGCGGACGAGCTCGACCCCTCCTGCGTGGTCCTCGCGACCGGCGGCGCGGGGGCCCTGTACCGGGAGAGCTCGAACCCGTCGATCGCCACGGGGGAGGGCGTCGCGATCGCCGCTCGGGCGGGCGCGTTGATCTGCGACATGGAGTTCATCCAGTTCCACCCGACGGCGTTCTACCGCCCGGGGGCCCCAAGGTTCCTGATCACCGAGGCGATCCGGGGCGAAGGCGCGGTCATCCGGAACGCCGAGGGGCACCGGTTCCTCCCCCAGTTCCACCCTGACGCCGAGCTTGCCCCCCGCGACGTCGTAGCGCGGGCGATCCACAACGAGCTCGTCCGTTCCGGCGACCCCTGCGTCTTCCTCGATGCGACGGCCCTTCCCCGCCACCGTCTGTTCGCCCGGTTCCCGACCGTCTGCCGGACGCTGGCTGGCTACGCTCTCGACCCGTCCCGAGACCGGATCCCGGTCACCCCGGTGGCGCACTACATGATCGGAGGCGTCGCCAGCGACCATGACGGTCGCAGCACCGTTCCCGGTCTCCTCGTCTGCGGCGAGGTCGCCGCGACCGGCGTCCACGGGGCGAACCGGTTGGCGAGCAACTCTCTGCTCGAGGGCCTCGTCTTCGGCGAGCGGGTCGTCCGCCAACTTCTCCACCCGGTCGCGGGAGCCCCCGCCGCCCCGGGGCGTCAAGAGACCGTCGCGTGGTCGAGGGGCGCGGGCGACGTCGGGAGCGCCGAGGACAGCCGCGCGATCGCCGAACGATTGTGGGTGGATGTGGGGATCACCCGGGATGCGCGAGGTCTCGCCCGGGCTCAGCGGGCGTTCACCGCCTTGGGACGTCGGCTGGAACCTCGGGACGAGCGGACTCCGCCCTCGGTGCTCGCGAACGCGGCGCTCGTCGCGGCGCTCGTGACCCGGGCGGCGTCGCTCCGTACCGAAAGTCGGGGAGCCCACTACCGGGCCGACTACCCCCGGCGAGCCGGGGCCTGGAGGCTCCATCTCGGGCTCCGGCTCCGCTCCTGAGCTGGACGGCCTCGCACAATCGTTAAACCGCTCGACCTCTCGGCGCGGCGTGGACCTGACCGTCCCGTCCGAGGTCCGTGAGCTCGGGGCGGCGGCCCGGAAGTTCGTTCAGCGGGAGGTGGCTCCCGTGGCGGAGCGGATGGACCGGGAGGACTACTTCCCCCGCGAGCTGTTCCGCCGACTCGGCGAGCACGGTTTCTTGGGCATGACCGTCCCGGCGGAGTTCGGGGGCCTCGGCGTAGGCTACCTCGCGCAGGCCGCGGTCCTCGAGGAGATCGCGCGGGTGAGCCCAGCTCTCGCGCTCTCGGTGGGCGCGCACGCCAACCTCTGCGTCGACAACCTCGCGCGGAACGGCACCGACGCCCAACGCTCGGAGTTCCTCCCGCGACTCATCAGCGGAGAGTGGATCGGGGCGCTGGCACTCACCGAGCCATCCGCCGGCTCGGATGCGGTGGCGCTCCGTACCCGAGCGGAGCGGGCGGGCCTCGGGTACCGGATTACCGGTTCCAAGCAGTTCATCACGAACGGGCCGGTGGCCGATCTCCTCATCGTCTACGCGAAGACCGACCCCGCCCAGGGGTCCCACGGGATCAGCACGTTCCTGCTCGAGCGGACGACGCCGGGCTTCTCCGTCGCGAAGAGCCTCGACAAGATGGGGATGCGGGGCTCGCCGACCGGCGAACTAGGCCTGGACGGATGCCTCGTGCCCGCCGACCACCTTCTGGGAAAGGAGAACGACGGCGTGAGCGTGATGATGAGCGGGCTGAACGTGGAGCGGGCGGTCTTGGCCGCGATTCCGCTCGGCATCATGGTCGAATGTCTCGAGCGGTCGGTCCAGTACGCCCGCGATCGAGAACAGTTCGGGAAGAAGATCGGTCAGTTCCAGCTCGTTCAGGAGAAGCTCGCGAACATGTACACCGACCTCGAGACGTCACGCTGGCTCGTCTACGCCGCCCTCGACAGCGTCGAGCGCGACAAGCGCAACCTCCGCGCCAGCGCGGCAGCGCTGACCCACGCCTCGGAGGCGTCGACGCGCGTGGCCCTGGAGGCGATCCAGATCCACGGCGGCTACGGGTACATGCGCGACCTCCCGCTCGAGCGGCTCGCGCGCGACGCCAAGCTGCTCGAGATCGGGGCGGGGACCTCCGAGATCCGACGCCTGATCGTCGCCCGGGACCTTCTGGGACCGGGGTTCGCGGAATAGCCGGCGGCCGTGGACCCGAGCTACCGGTACCCGGGTCGGGTGCGAGCCGTCCGGTTCGTAGCGAGGCCGAACCGGTTCCTCGCGTGGGTCCGACCGACCGCTGGCGGGACCCCGCGGCTCGCTCATGTTCCGAACCCCGGGAGGATGGAGGAGCTCCTCATCCCCGGAGTGACGAAGGGCTGGACCGTCGCGGCGGCCGCCGGGCGCCGCCGCACCGGCGAGGACCTCGTGTGCGTCGTCCACGACGGCACGAACGTGTCGATCGACAGCAACGTTGCGAGCCGGGTGATCGGCCAGTTCCTCGGTGCGGGAGTACTCCGCCCCCCTCGCCGGAGCGTTTGGTCTCGTGAGGTGGTGTGGGGAGGAGTTCGGCTGGATTTCGGCCGTTTCGCGGCGGGCGGGAGGCGGGTCGTCGAACTCCTCGAAGTCAAGAGCTCGAACCTGAAAGTGGGCCCTTCGGCGTTGTTCCCGGACGCCCCGACGACCCGGGGAGCCCGGCACCTGCGAGCACTGACGCGCGCCCGCCGAAGAGGGATCCTCTCCAAGGTCGTCTTCGCCGTGCAGCGAGACGACGTCGCCGAGTTTCGGCCGAACCGGTATCTGGACCCGGAGTTCGCCCGCGCCCTCGACGCGGCCTCCGCAGCGGGCGTCGCTCTCGAGGCGGTCACTCTCCGCGTGGAGCCGGCCACGGTGCGGCTTGGTCGGAGAATTCCGGTCGTCTTGGACCGGTGAACGACGGAGCGCCCGGCGGTCGATTACCTATTTGAACCCGGCGACGCATCCAGCGACCGATGGCCGGTCGACCAGCTCCCGGGACCGGACCCCAAAGCCTTCGCCTCGAGGTCCTCAAGGAGCTCCAGCAGCTCATCGACAGCCGGGAGTCGCGAGACCGCGTCGACCGTAGCCCGCTCGCCGAGACCAAGGGCCGCGAACACTGGGTGTTGCACCTCACGCTCCGCGCCCTGGAGCAAGAGCAGAGCCACGTCGACACCCTCATCGGCTCGGCCTACGCGAACTTGGTCTCGCGACTCGAGGCCCTGGACGACCGTCTGGCGCGCGCGGAGGAACGCGACCGGGCGCTCGAAGAGGAGGTTCGAGGGCGGCTCGAGCGGCTGGGACCGGACCTCGGGGGTCAGCTCGCCCGCGGCATCGAGGACGGTACGAATACGGTTGCCCAACGGGTCAGCGAGCAGGTGCTCAAGGACCTCGAGGTCAAGTGGCGACCGATCAGCGACTCGGTCGAGGCGTTCGCTCAGGGATCGCGCCAGGTCACGAAGGATGTCGCCGACACCTACCGGGTGGCGACCCAGACCCGGCTCCTGCTCAGCGAGAACGCCCGCCGTATGACCGACCTCGGCCGCGACCTCGTCGCGCTCGAGGAGAGCCTCAAGCTCGTGGTCGCGAAGACGATCGAAGAGTACCTTCTCCCCATCGAACAGCGGGTCGCTCACCTGGAGTCCCAGCTCGGCGTGCCGACCCCGGCGGCCCGGGGCTCCCCCGAGAAACCGACCACTCCCGCGACCGGCGAGTAGGGCCGCCCCCGCCGCCGGATGACGCGCGTCCCCCGCTCCCACCCGCGGTTCGCCTCTCTTCTCGTCCGCGCCCGACTCGCCCGGGCTTCGAAGAACGGCCTCGTCGTACCCGAGGGCCTCATCGCCCACGGTCGTGCGGAGGCGTTCGACTACCTCCTCGGAGAGCGGACCACCCCGGGGGCCCGCCGGGCCGAGCGGATGGCGGCGAGATACATCGCGGGCGCTCGCTGGCCCGTCCTCAGCGTCAACGGCAACGTCGCGGCGCTCGCGGCCCGTCAGGTCGCGGAGCTCGCGCGAGCCTGGCCGTCTCTGAAGGTCGAGATCAATCTCTTCCATCGCACCCCGCAGAGGGTGCGGGCGATCGCCGCGGCCCTCCGACGGGAGGGCGTGGTGGAGGTCCTGGGCCTCCGCCCTTCGGTCCGGATCGCCGGCCTTCCCTCGGATCGAGGTCGGGTCGACGCTCGCGGCATCGCTCGGGCGGACCTCTGCGTGATCCCTCTCGAGGACGGGGATCGCGCGGAGGCGCTCCAACGACGGGGGGTACGGATCGTCGCCATCGACCTCAATCCGCTCTCCCGGACCGCGCGCGTCGCCGACGTTCCGGTCATCGACGAACTGTCCCGGGCCCTCCTTCGGATCGCCCAGGAGCTTCGTCCCTGGCGACGGCGTCCGCCGTCGGCGGGCAGTTTCCCGCGGTTCGACGCGGGCGGGGCGCGCCAGGAGGCGCTACGGACGATCCGCCGTAGGCTCAACCGGCGGAGCTTGGCGGCGCCGCCGCGAGGGCGGGGGCGATCCGGGCCGCGACGCTCTCGAGGAACCGGCCGTCGCTCGCGTCGAACGCCTTGACCTCGTTGCCGTCGATATCGATCTCGCCGAGGAGCCCGTTCGCCGAACGAACGGGGACGACGATCTCCGCTCGCGTCTCCAGAAAGCAGGCGAGGTACTCTGGGGCGCTCCGCACGTCGTCGACGACGACCGTCCTCGCCTCGCGGACCGCCTTCCCGCAGAGTCCCTGATCCACCGGGATCCGCGTGTGTTCTGTCGGCCGCTCCCCGTCCCAGGCCACGAGCGCGAGCTCGGTCCCTTCAAGCCGGTAAACGCCGACCCATCGGTACCGGGAGAACTCGGCGCGAAGGAACCGGCAGACCTCGCTCAGAGCCTCCACCCCGGCGAGGCGTGACAGTACGGCGTCGATCTGCAGGAGAGCGGGCGTAGCGCGCCGCGGCTCGACGGTCAGTTCACCACCGCCCGGTCGCCGGCGAGGGGAGCGCCGAGGGGGAGATTTTCCGCCGGGCCGGGGCGCCCGGTCCCGGTCTTTGAACTCCCGAAGCGTATTCCGCCACGAGCTTTCCAGACTCGCGCCGTACCGGACTGAGCCACCTCGGCACGCCCAGGCTCGCCGAGAGGGGCCGTTGAATAAGCTTGGCGGGGCCCGCTCCTCGAGGGGAAACGACTAGGCGATCGGGGCGGGCGCCCCGCACCGGGGGCACTCTTCGGCGCGGCCCGCCGACGGGATCTCGGCGCCGCACTCCTGACATTGGCCGGGGTCCGCGCCCAGCAGCGAGAGGCAGTCGAAGCAGGCGCCTCCGCGCCGATCGTTCGGGAGCACGACCAGCTCCTTGCCGCAGAACGTGCAGTGCTGGTACCGCTCGTTCGAGGAGAAGGAGGCGCGAAGGTCGGCCTGCGCGAGCATTCGGGGCGCTCGACCGGCGACCGCGTACATAAGACCTCGGTGAAATCGAGGTCCCTCGGCGTTATTCGACGCGTCGTTCGGGGCTACGGTTCACGCCACCGCGCCTTGAGCGCGGCCAGCAACAGCAGGCCCACGGTGAAGGCCAGCAGCACCCCCCAATCGGCCGCGAGCGAGCCGATCGGGGTGGCGGTCGTCGTGCTCGTGGCGTGGAGAAGTTGGGCGGCGTAGGTCGTCGGGGAGAAGTACGCGATCGCCTGCGCCCAGCCCGGCAGCGCGGAGATCGGGTAGTACACCGGCGGGAAGACCGTCAGTCCTAGCGAGATCAGCGAGGAGAACAGGAAGATCTCCCGGACGTCCTCGAAGTAGGTGGCGAGCGTGAAGCCGAGCGCCGAGGCGAAGCCCCAGACCAGGAGCAGGGTGAAGCCGATGGTGAGAGCGTTCGGAAGCGTCACCGGCCAGGAGCGGGCCCCGGTGGCGCCCAGCGCCGGACCCCCGGTCGCCCAGAGCGCGGCGAAGACGGCGAGCCCCGGCAACGAGTAGAGCAGCTCGGAGACGGCGAGGCCGGTGACGTAGACCGGACCCTCCACCGGCGAGGCGACGACCATGTCCTGGAGCTTGAGGTCGGTCCGGTAGTGGGTGAGGTCGGTCTGGAGCGACGTGCCGATCGAGAGCATCGTGAACAGCATGCCCCCGGTGATCGCGTACTTCAGGAACAGTCCCCCCGAAGCGATCGTGACGAAGAACAGGAACGAGAGCGGCGAGGCGAGCACGCTGACGAGGAAGAGCGGCTGCGTCCGCATCGGGACGATCCCGTTCAGGTAGGCGAGCGTGAGGACGGAGCGGAGGCGGTGCCGCTCGATCATGCCGCCTCCTCCGCGGGGGTCTCGTCGTCGATCCGGTGGCCGACGACCTGCAGGAAAATATCCTCGAGGCTGACCGGTCCCATCGAGACCTTGGCCCCGGAGCCGAGCGCGCGCAGCGCGAGCTCCCGGGCGTCGGACTCGCGGGTGAAGACCAAGTGGCCCCCGTCGACGTCGCTCACCTCGCCGTACCGTTCGAGCTCCGCCCGGGGCACCCGGCCGTCGAGCGTGACCCGGTAGGGGTGCTTCACTCGGGCGCGCAGGTCGTCGCCGGTCCCCTCGAGCCGCACCTGACCCCGGTCGATGAGGGCAATGCGGGCGGCGAGCTGCTCGGCCTCATCGAGATAGTGCGTCGTCAGGATGACCGTACGTCGGTCCCGGACGGTCCGACGGATGGCGCCCCAGACCTCCCGCCTCGCGAGCGGGTCGAGGCCCGTGGTCGGCTCGTCGAGGAACAGCACCTCCGCGTCCGAGGCGAGGACCATCGCGACCATCGCCCGACGCCGCATCCCTCCCGAGAGCCGGCTGACGAGCCGTTTCCGCTCGCCGGTGAGCCCGAGCTCGTCGAGGACGGCGTCGGTCCGACGGCGCGCCTCGGGTCGGTCCATCCCGCGCATCTTGAGGTACAGGTAGATCAGCTCGTCCACGTTGAGGAAGTAGAGCGGGCGGGACTCCTGCGGGATGACGGCGATCCGCGGACGGACCTTGCGCGGGTCGGCGACGGCATCCTCGCCGAGGATGGTGACCGCGCCCGAGGTCGGGAGCAGCTGGGTCGTGCAGATCCGGATGAACGTCGTCTTGCCGGCCCCGTTCGGTCCGATGATGCCGTAGATGCCCCCCGGGCGGATCGAGAGGCTCACTCCGTTGAGCGCCGGAGGTCGGTCGCCGCTCTTCGGGTATCGCTTCGTCACCCCGTTGGTGACCACGGCGGCGTCCACTCTGACTCCTCCCTGAGCGCGCGTCGACCCGTTCGAGGACTTGGGCTCTGCGGCTCAGGGCTTCGGCCCCTCCCGAGGGCCGAAGACGAGGCGAGCCGCCTAGCTGAGCACTTCGCGCAGTCGATGCTCGGAGCGCGCTCGCTTGAGCTCGATTGCGATCCGTCGGCCGGTCGAGAGGTTCGGGGCGACGAGGTCGGAGTAGCTCGATCCGGAAATGAACAGGTTCGTCCCCGCAACGATCCGCGTGGAGATCTCGAAGACCTTGAACCGGAGGTCCTCGGTCATGATCCCTTCGACGCAGAACGGCCCGACCATGCCCCCGAACAGCTCGATCGACCGCTCGATGATCCGGGCCCCGATGTCGAAGATCTGGGGGAGGAGCGACTCGCGGAGTACGACCGAGACGTTGCCGGTCACGACGAACGTGGGGCGGATGCCGGCCTTCAGCAGCTCCTCCTGCGCCCCGAGCTTGTACAGCTCGTCGATGTTCGCTTCGTCCCGCCGGTCCATCCCGAGGAGCTCGAGGGAGCCGTCCCCGACCCGGTAGCCGCGGTCGGAGAGCGGCGAATAGAAGAAGTGGACGTAGTACCGCGTGCCGAGGACGTACTCCTGGATGACGTACGGACCGGTCGGACGGAAGTCGTCCATCGCCTCCCGGTTCTTGGCGAGGAAGAATCCCTTCCCGCCTTTCGCCCCGTAGTACTTCACGATCGCCGGGCCCTCGACCTCGGCCGGGGTGGCGAACCGACGGGGCATCTCCACCCCGGCGGACTCGAGCCACATCCGCTCCTTCTCCCGGTCCGACTCCCACGCGATCACCGCGCGGTTGCCGAACACCGGAACGTCTAGGTTCTGGAACGCTTCGGGCCCCACGTACTCGACGAAGGAGCCGTGCGGGACGATGACGGCGCCTTCCCCTCGTAGCCGGCTCGCCTCCTTGCCGACGTCGGCGACCTTCGCCACCGACAGGAACCGGTCCGGACGGGCCAGAGGGAAGGCGTCGTAGAAACGCGGCGGCTCACCGACCGCGATGCCCAGGCTCGGAAGACCCTCGGTGCGGGCGCCGTGGAAGATCTGGAGCGAGGAGTGCGAACAGAGCGTCGCGACGGTCAGTGGTCCGTCGTACAGAGGCTCGACTCGCGCCGCGCTGGCGAGATTCGTCCCCATACGAACGCCTACCGGGCGACCTTGATAATGGTTACGTGAATCACCTTCCGCCACCGTGCGTCGGGGCCTTGCCGGCCCGTACCGCGCGCGCTAGCTGTCCTCGAGGGTCCAGTACCAGCGAACGTCCCGGCTGCCGAGCTCCGAGATGCGACGCTTGACCTCAGGGGGCAAGTTCGGGTCACGGAGCAGCTTCCGGATCGTCTCCGAGTCGAGCGGCGAGCGCATCTCCCACTGCCCTCCCTCGGCCAGGATGCCCCGGACCCGGTCCTCGGGGTACCGCCAGTTCTCTTCGCGCCGCCGGATCGCCACTCCCCGCGAGCCGGGCATCCGGTGGACGCCGAGCCGTTCGGCGGCCAGATGGAGCTCCTCCGCCGCCCGGGCGAGCTGCCCGTCGATCCGGTGCTCCTCCGCGCGGAGGGCGTCGAACCGGTCGACGAGCTCCTTGAGCCGGTCCCGCTCCGTCGCGGGGACCTCCTTGAACTCCGGGCAGATCCCACGGAACTCACACCGCGAGCACTGTCGCCCGGGGGTGGGCTCGTACGCCTCCGTCCGGATCCCATCGCGGACCGTGAGGACCCTCTCGTGCAGCTCGGAGAGCGCCGGGCGGGCCCGGCGCGGGACCGAGAGCGGGGTCTGGCTGCGGAGGTGGTACAGCGTGAGCCGCTCGACCGGGTCGCGGTAGTTCTTCTCGACCAGGACCTGGTAGAGGGCGAGCTGGTCGGAGCCCTCCGCGTCCTCGGAAGTGAGCTCCCGCGACGTCTTGTAGTCGACGATCTCGAGGCCCCCCTCCGGGGTCCGGTCGATCCGGTCGATGTACCCGTGCACTGGGACCCCGTCCCACGTCGCTTCCAGGTGCGCCTCGACGGCGATCGGGCTGGGAGGCGAGAGGCAGACCACGTCGTAGAACTTTCCCAGTATCTCCTCGCCGAGCTGCCGGTACCGACGTTCCTCTTCGGCCGAGGTGTAGCCGTCGCCGACCCAGCTGGTCCGGTACAGCTCGAGCATCTCGTTCCGCGATCGGAGGCGGCCCGCGGTGAGATGGCCGGAGCTCCCCGGAAAATCGTCGAGGGTCGTCTGGCTCTCCTTCTCCGAGGTCGACCGGGCGGCCGGAAGAACGAGGGGCCGGAGCAGCTCCTCGAGTACAGAGTGGACCGTCCGCCCGAAGGAGAAGTACCCGCGCGGTGTCTCTGGGAGACGGTCGATGTAGAGGAACTTCCAGCGGAGGGGGCACTCGAGGTACGCCCTGACCGACGAGTAGCTGAGCGTCGGGACCGTGGCCACGGGGGCCGGACGGGCCGATGGGTTAAGCGATTTCGGGGCCGAGGGGCTCAGTGCCCGGCGGCGACGGCCGTCTCCTCTACCTTCGTCCCCGGCTTCGGGAGCGGGGGGAGGCTGCCGCGGGCCTGCGGGTTTGTGAGGTTCTTCGGCAGTCCGAGGAGGTCGAGGAGCTCCTTGTAGTGGTTGCGGATCGTCACGGGGGTGACGTTGGCGACCGCGGCGATGCGGTCCTGGCTGCGAGGCTCGCCCATCAGGTTCGACGCGATGTAGATGATCGTCGCCAGGATGCCGTTCGGCAGGACCCCGCTCGTGGAGTAGACCTGCTCGACCTGCTCGAGGAGCCCGAGCACCTTGTGCCGGACCTCCTTCGAGAGGTTGAGGTCCTGGGTGAACCGGACGAGGTAGTCCCTCGGCTCCACGGGCTTGAGGCCCAGCTTGAGCTCGCGCGCAAGGAGCGTGTACGCCCGGCCGACCTCGATCTTGGTCGCCTTGGAGTGGGCGATGATCTCCTTCATCGTCCGCGGAACATGGCACTGCCGGCAGGCAGCGTAGACGCTGGCGGCCACAAGCGCGACGATCTTCTTGCCGCGCGTCGCCTTGTGCTCGAGCGCGCGACGGTAGATGTAGGTCGCCGACTCCTTGACCTCCCGGGAGAGCCCGAGCACGCCGGCGAGCCGGTTCAGCTCGCCCAGCGCGACGACGAGGTTGCGCTGGTGCGTGCGGGCGGCCCGAAGGCGGTGGTTGAGCTTGCGTAGGTGGTAGAACTTGAGCGAAGTGTTCCGAGACAGGCTGTTCCCCTGGAAGTCCCTCGTAGGAACGCCGATCTCGCTGAACAGTCCCTTGTCGGGCATGAGGGGCGAGATGACCGGGCCCCAGCCTCGGGCCTCTCGGCCGGTATCGTCCTTGCTTCCGCGTTGGCCGCGGTCACTCACGAGGGCGCTAGCGTCCACGACGAGCCCGCAATCGGCACAGACGATCTCGCCGCGGATCTCATCTCGGGTGAGGTGGGTGGACCCGCACTCCGGGCAGACGTCGCCGGCCGGCGCAGGGGCAGCGGTTGTCGCCTCAGGCTCGGCGGCCGGAGGGGCGCGATGGCGCGTGCTGGAACGACTAGAAGAACTCATTTTGAACCTGGTCGGGCTACGCGAGGCTAATATAAATACGTTGGTCTGAATCCTGTCGGCTTTGTTCTTACATATGCTACACCATGATTTGGATTAGCACGGCTTTGAACCGAAACCTCGGCCCATCCCCGGTCCTGTTTCAGATGGCCGAGTTCTGTTTCAGGGGGTTCGTCGCGATCCCATGTTCGAACATCTCGTAAACGAGAACGGTCAGATTGTACGTGATCAGTTTGCCGAGGATTTCGTTCACCTGAGGCGCTCCGGTCCTTGATCGGACGTTCTCTCCGAGTCTCCGCTCGAGGACGCTAGCCACCGACTCGACGTTCCAGCTCAGGTGGTCGTTCCGATGGAGCTCGGGCACCTCGCTTGGAAGCCGTGGAACGCGGCGATCGCGAGTCAGGCTCGACGGTGCTCCGGCGCGGTTTGCCCCGTTCGGCAGCGAGCTTTGGAACGAAGCGACCGAGCGCGTCAAGGAGTGCCAGCTTCCACCGGTCGACCGCCGTTCCGTTCCCGTGCACGACGCCCCGCCATCGTTCCGCTCATGTTGGGTTCGCGGGCCCGGCACGATCCAGACTTGTGCCTGCATCGGTGCGTGATGGTCCCAGGGAGCGAGGGGAGGGGTAGTGGGAGGGAGCCGGTGGCGGGTATCCACCCCGATAGGACCTCCCGCGCGGACCTATCCGTCTGAGTCCGGGAGTACATCCGACCAAGTGGAGGGATCATGCCGCGAACCAACATCCGCAAGGAAATCGAGAAACGGAGCGTGGGGCTGAAGGATTTTTTCAAGGACATGAGCGCGGTCGTCGAGCAGTGGAAATTTGCCGTTGAAGAGACGAAGGAGGGTACGCGAATCGAGGTCCACGCGGTGGCCTTGGTGAAGAGCGCCCGGCACTAAGAGGGCCGGTGGGCCATCGGTCGTCGACGGCCGAGCCGTGAGGGCTACGATTTCGTCGGTCCCACCGGCATCGGGGTAGCGTTCGCGGGGCGAACGACGCGTTGCCGGCCGGGGGCCCCGATCATCGGTCGGTGCAGCGTGGAGCTCAACTGTAGGCGGAGCTCCTCCTTCTGCCCGTCGTCGAAATCGAAGTCCTGACGCTTCTGGATCAGGTCCGCATACTCCAGGGTTCCCTGCAAGAGCTCCCGGGAGTAGTAGCGCCCCGCGATCCGCAGGATCCGGGAGAGCGGGTGACGTCCCAACAGGGTGCAGAGCAGGCACGACAGGTCGTAGGCCTCCTTTCGCTTGGCGTCCACCCCGTCCCGGAACAGCCCGGCATCGATGAGAAAGATGCGCTCGCCCACGAGGATGTTGTCACACTTGAGGTCCCCATGGAACACGCCCTGTCGGTGGAGCTGGTGCAGGTCGCGAAACAGTTCGTCGATCTGCCCCGAAGAGAACTCCCCGGCGTCGCCGGGCGGGCGCGCTGAAAGGAATTCTGCCACGAACAGCCAGAGCCCCTCGTCGAGCCGGTGATACCCGAGAGGCTTCGCCGTCGCGACGCCGGCGCGGTCGATGGCGAGGAGGCTCTCGTACTCCTGCCGAGCCATCTCTTCCGCCGTCCGTGCATATCCGAACATCGGCTCCCGGTGACTGAGCTGAAGGTAGAGGTTCTTCGCGGACTGGGCGACCCACTCGGCGAGGACGTCCTGGCTCCCGATGAGCTTCGCGAAATAACGGACCGGGCGGCCCCGGGCGTCCGACCCGGTCAGCTTCATGGGAAGCGAGAGGCGCGAGGCGTCGGAATGGATCGCGCGGAGCGACACCCGTCGGACCCCGTAGTTCTGGCCCATCAGCCGTCGGATCGCGGCCGCCACGGTGCGGTAATCCACCGGGAGGGGCACCTGCGGGCCGACCGACCTCGCCTTCCGCACGTTCAGCTCACCTCGCTCTCGGCCGCCGCGGTCGGCGCAGGGGGAGAGTCCCTAAGGGCCGCGCGGTCCTTTGCCCGTTCCTTGAGGGCGTAGACCTTCGCCGCGCGGTGCTTGTCCCTCCAGATCCGCAGGAGCGCAAAGAGCAGGGCTCCGTGGTGGACGTGCATCTTCTTCCGAACCCCCCGGCCCAGCTCCAGGACCGGCCGGCCCTGGTACGCCACGACCAGGCGCCAGATGGAGAGCTGAGGCAGCTCGACGAGCACCTGGTTCGCGTTGACAAAGACGTCGTTCTCTCGGACCAGGACGTCCAGGTCCAGCACGCCGCTCATCTTGATCGGGACGTGGATTCCCTTGCCGAAGATCGTCCTGAACAGTGCGCCCGTCAGCAGTTCGACGGTCCCCGTGTTGATCGCCTTCTTGCCCGGCGAAACCGGGGGGACCTCCGGAGTCTTCGGAAGGTCGTTCATTCAGCTCACCCCGTGAGCGCGGTCGGTCCGGTTCGTCGCCCTCGACCCGAGCGAGGTGGGGCCCGGCGGCACGCCTCGTCTCGGCGGCACCTCGCCCACCCCTCGAGGGGGCGCCGCGCCATACGGAACCATACACCACTCCCCTTCGACGAATGCGTCCGGACGGGTAAGTCGCTCGTGGGACGACGGTAACCCATCCGAGCCGGGTAGGTTGTTCCCTAGCGGATACCGAAGCCTCCCGTGCGCCCTAGGTCGACCGGCGTCACCGTCGCCTCGGATCGGGCACGGTAAGGGTTGGAGGCCGGAGTGCCCGCTGCCGTTGTTCTCCTTTCAAAACGTTCGAGGGTGGCTTTGGGAAGACCACCGCCCCCGCGACGCCGTTTAGGACGGTGGTCGACCGGTTGAAACCAACTTCGGACGGGGTCGTTGGAACGGCCTCCGGGTGAGCGTCGCCGGTCGGCTCGGTCGAGTTCTGGAGTATCACGGCTCGGCTGGGGGCAGCTTCCCCGTCGTCCAAACGCCCCGCGTACCGACCGGCGGATCGAGGCCACCTGCGGCGCACGTGGTTGCCTCCCCACGGAGGCGACCTTGATAGCGACTCAGCGGAGGGAGATCGTCCCGAAGCCGATCACCACGGTTTGGGACCCGAAGGCCCCGCGCGTCGATTCTCTCCGGCTCGGCCCGACCGTTCCGGGACCCCGCCTGTTCGCATAAGAGGGCGAGCGCAACTCCCCGACCCATGCCAGATCCGGTGGTCACGGGGACGCTGGAGGTCCCTGGGGGAAAGCTCTCCTACGACATTGAGGGACAGGGTCGCCCGATCGTGCTGCTTCACGAGGGGATCGTGGACCGCCGGATGTGGAATCGCGAATTCTCTCGCCTCGCGCGAGAGTACCGCGTCGTCCGGTATGACTTCCGAGGCTACGGGAGTTCGCCGCCCGCCACCTCGGGATTCTCCCCCGTTCGCGATCTGACGGCCATCCTGGACTACCTCAAGCTGACGGAGCCGGTCATCGTCGGCCCGAGCATGGGAGGAAAGCTCGCTCTCGACCTGACCCTCGCGTATCCCAACCGAGCCGCTGCCCTCCTTCTCGTGGCCCCTGGGTACTCGGGCATGGACTACGACCAAGTACCGGGTGGGAAAGCGACGTTTGAACGAGACGAGACCCTCTCGAAGGCCGCGGCCGATGCCTGGAAGGCCGGTAGTCTCGAGGAGGCTACCGAGTACCTTCGCCAGCTCTGGGCTTCGGCGCTGAGCGGCAGCTCGCTGGAGCTATTCCGGACGATGGTGCGGGACAACGCGAAGGAGATCTTCGAGGAGACGTCCGGTGCGTTCGAGACCCGTGAAGGAAAGCCGGCCGCGGGCCGTTTGAACGAGATCCGTCTTCCCACCCGTATCCTGGTCGGGGATCGCGACAACCCTGCGATGCCCCATTGCGCGAACTTTCTCGCACGGGGCATTGCCGGCGCCACGGTGCAGCTTGTCCCCGGGGCGGACCATCTACTGAACCTGTCTCGGCCGGAGGCGTTCGACGCCGCCCTCCACGAATTCGTGCAGGGGCTCCCGCCCTCCCGCTCGTAGTCGCCGGGGCTCGTTCATGGGCGGACGACCTCGGTCGACCCCCAGCTCCCCCAAGGTTCGTCCGGCGGCGACTTCGCAGCCTCGAGGGCACGGGGGCCTCGCCGCCCTCACCTCCGAGGCGTTGTCCCCGGAGACGTGGCCCGCCTTCGCGCGCCTGGTGGAAAAGCATCACGGGATCTTCGGCGGCTGCTGGTGCATCTCCTTCCACCTAGGCCCGGACGAGGGGAAACGGACCCCGGCCCAGTATCGAGCCATGAAAGAGGCGCGCGTCCGAGACGGACAGGCACACGCCGCGCTCGTGTTCGACGGGCCGGACGCCGTAGGCTGGTGCCAGTTCGGTCCCACCGCAGAACTTCCGAACATCAAGAGCCGAAAGGCGTACGACGAAGGACGCGGGGAGCTTCCGGAGTGGCGCGTCACCTGCTTCTTCATCGACCGAGAACGCCGAGGGGAGGGGATCGCGAACCTCGCCCTCCGCGAGGCCCTGCGAGCGATCGCCCGCGCGGGCGGGGGGAGCGTCGAGGCCTACCCTGAGGACGTAGCCGGTCGGAAGGTCTCCCGGTCTTTCCTCTGGGGCGGCACCCTGCGCATGTTCGAGAAGGAGGGGTTTCGGAAGACCCGAAAGATCGGCCTGCACCGTTGGGTCGTGGTGCGTCAGATCCCCCCCGCACGTGCGACCCGAGGGCCGAACGGACAGCTGGACCGGCCTTGACCGGGATCCCGTCGACGTGAGGTGGGCCGCCGCCCTCGCTTCCGCGCGGCCTGGTCCGCGAGGGACCGGTCGTGGGACGAACGGAAGCCGGCGGAACTCGCGAAACGTGATTGAAACGACGAGCCTAGTTGCCGGTAACGCTCACCTTCTGGCTCCCCTGACTCTGGTAGAAGGTCAGGTGGGTTCCGAAGGAGGCAACGATCGAGAACAACCCCGTCGTATCGTCGCCGGCGGTGAACTTCACCGCGCAACTGCCGGCGGACAGGGTGCAAGTACCGTTGTGGCTGAACGTGCCGTACCCTCCGTACGAGGTCGAAAACGAAACGGTGCCCGTGGGATGAACGGTCGCGCTGTGAAGGTCCTTGACCGTCGCCGTGCACCTCGTGGAACCGCCGGCCGAGAAGCTCGAGGGCGAGCAGGTGAGCGTCGTGGTGGTCCCTACGAACTTGGTCGTGCGGAACACGATGGTGCCGTTGATGAGTTTGTAGGTGTCGTAGCAGCCGGTGCGGCTGCAGTGCTGGGTTACGGTGATGTTCGTGTCCGTCGAGCCGAACAGAATCCGGCCACTGTTGGCATCGGTGGCGACGAAGCTACCCAGCACGCGATCGGTCGTGCCGGAAACGTTGGAAACCTTGTAGGTGAAGGGTACCCCGCGTGTGGCATTCGCCTCGCCGGGTAGCAGGAACGACACCGTACTCCCGAACGCCGTCGTGGTCGTGGCCCAGCCGGTTCCGGCCGAGGTGTTCAGGGTGTAGCTGCACGCGCCGAGGCCGCTACACGCGCTCGCGGGGCCCGTCGTAGCACCGGTGGCTCCGGGCACCCAGGGGAGAATGGCCAAGACAAGAACGGCCACGGCCGGCAGAAAGAGTGCGGCTCGCCGCGACATCGGATTCCCGAGGCTCGAGGATGGATAAGCCTCTCGAAGGCCCCTAGGCGCTTGGTCGGGCGCTCGGGCTACGCCGACCCGAGTGGCTGGTGTGATCCTAACTTCCGACGCGCCGACTCGAAGCAGCGTCAGGCGCCGTCGACCCAGTCCCGTCCCATGAACCGTCCCGACTTCCCCGAAAGCACTCGTAGTGCTCTCGCAAGGTTTCGGAGACGGGCCTCCTCCGATCGAAGGTGAGCGAAGTACCGTAGCACCTCTTTCTGACGACTCGGGCTCAGCGAACTCCAATTCTTTCGCGCCTGCGGCGCTAGCGTCAGCGCCACCTCGAACCATGGGGGGATCGGGTGTAGAGGACCGTTGCGATACTCTGAGTCGAATCGGATCTCGAGGTCGACCCTGTGGCCAGGTTCCGAGTTCGACGCCTGCCGGGCCGGTCCGTGGAGGTACAGATAGAAGCTCCCATCGCCGACCGGCATCAGGTTCGTTCGCCACGGCTCGCGGGGTGTGCCGTTGACACGGAGAAGAATGGGAAGCGGCCGTCTCCAATTGGGCCGGAGTGCGGCCGCACGGACTGGGCTCACCAGGACGTAGGGGTTGACGCCTCGTATCTGGACCACGGCGGAGAAATGCTGCGGTCTCCCCCCTCTCGTCCCCGCCGGCCGGCCCCGCGCCTGAGTTCGGGATCGCGAGGAGCCTTTCCTCCGAACGGTCAAGGGGAGTTCGGCCTCCTAGCCGTCAGGCCCCTCGACGACAAGCGATCCGCTCGGCGTACGCTCGCCGAGTCAGGGCGGTACGATCGTGAACAGACAGCCACTTCGCCGTCCGCGGCCGAGGTCACCCGTGGTGACGCTCCAGCGGGATCCGAGACGTCGCTCCAGAGCAGCGCCGAGGATCGCTGGGCAGAGGACACGACCGACCTCCGAGGAGGGTGACTGGGACGCGAAGCATTCGTTCACCCGTAGCGTGAGCGGCCGGTCCTTGACCACCGTGACCTGGCCCATCCCATGGGCCGTGTAGTACTCCCGGATCGCCTGGACCACCTCCGGCGGCGTCTCACCCCCCACACGATCGCCGATCTCGCGACCGAGCTGCCGTCCGATCGTGTCGATCAGCCCGACGAGGTCGAGCTGCAGTTCGTGGACGCCGGCCGCCCGCATCCCGAGCTCCGCGACCTCCTTGAGACGGAGCAGGCTCTCGTCCTCACGGCCGGCGACGATGCTGAGCGTGGCGGAGGACGGGGCTTCGAGCGCTACCTGGCGCGTGGCCGACTCGGTCGAACGGGCCCACATCTGACGAAAGAACTC
This sequence comes from Thermoplasmata archaeon, assembly GCA_022750195.1. Taxonomy (GTDB): domain Archaea; phylum Thermoplasmatota; class Thermoplasmata; order Lutacidiplasmatales; family UBA184; genus Lutacidiplasma. Next base: position 1,154,169 of record JAKIWE010000001.1, read on the forward strand.
TCGTCCTTGAGCGAGGAGCTCCGGGCTGGTGGTCCACAAGCCGATCAGCGGCTCCGCCGCGGCCCCGTTCGCATACTGGTCGGAGATGTTGACGAACAACCCGGACCGGTCGAGCTGGAGCGACGGGACCCCGATCGGGATCGGCGAGTGCCGGATCTCGGCGTACGATTCGAACTGTTTGACGAGGGGGAGCGTATCGGCCTGGATGTGGACGAGAAGTCGAACTTTCACGCCCCGGGCCCTAGCCTCCTTCCAGCAGCGGTCCAGCCCGTAGTCGAGCGTGCGGGTCAGCGAGTCGTGCGTGCCGCACACGAGGATCTCTTTCTCGGTGGCGCCGACCTTCCGCTTGAGGAAACGGACCGCCTCCTCGGCGCCTTCGAGGATCGTGAAGCGGCGGTCGTCGGTACCGTCCGGCGAGGCGAGCGCCTCCCGCCAGCCGAGCAGGATACGCTCGCGCTCTCCCTCGAGCTCTTCGACCTTCTCGGCCGCCTTGTGGTGGATCCGGTCCAGGAACTGTTCGGGGGGCAGGGGGGCGAACCGCATCGGACGGCCGCTCGTCGCCCGAAGCAGCCCGTTCGCTGCGAGCTGTCGGATGAACCGGTAGGCGTCGACCCGATTGAGCTGGGCGCGGCGAGCGAGCTCCGCCGCCGTCAGCGGACCCTCGCGGCAGGCCGCAAGGTAGATCCGGGCGCCCCGGTCCGGAACACCGTCCTCCAGCAGCAGCTGGTGGAGGCTACGTCCGGTCCGCCCCACGACCGATTCCGACCCCCCGTTGAGATAAAGCCGTGCCGGAGACCACGGCGAAGGGCGAGCGCTTAAGCGGCTACAGGGCCGCCTGGAAATCCTCGATCGTGAGCGTGAACGGCTCGCCGCCCTCCCGGGCGTTGGCGATCTCGCGCGCGAGGAGCCAGTAGACCGTCGCGAGCGCGACCCGCCCCTTGTTGTTGACCGGGATGACGAGGTCAACGTTGCGGGTCTCGTTGTTCACGTCGCAGAGCCCGACCACCGGGATCCCGATGGAGACGGCCTCGCTGAGCGCCTGCTGGTCGGTGGCGGGGTCGGTGACGACGAGCACCTTCGGCTCGAAATAGTCGGCGAGGTTCGGGTTGGTCAGGCAGCCGGGGACGAACCGCTCCGCGTAGGAGACGGCGCCGATCGCCTTGGCGAAGATACGGACCGGTTTCTGGCCGTACTGACGCTGCGACACCGCCAGGATCTTGCCGGGCGGGAAGGAGCCAAGGAACTTCGCGGCGAGGCGGATCCGTCGGTCGGTCTCGCGGATGTCGAGGACATGGAGCCCATCGTACCGGATCTTGAAAATGAACTTCCGCATGCTGGCGGACTTTTGCTGGGTCCCGATGTGGACGCCGCTCGTGAGGTAGGTCTCCTCGGGCACCAGGAGCTCGCCGGGGCGGGTGTCCTGCCCCTCGCTCTGGGCCTCGAGGTTCTCACCGATCGCGTCGTCGCCGTTCATGCCTTGGTGTCCGGAGGCGCGCCGAGACGAAGGAGTTCATTTAGCTTTGCCACCCGTTCACCGCCGAGGAGACCGCATTTCAGCCCGGCGGCCTCGGTCGCAAGGGCGAGGTGGGCGAGCCAGCCGTCCGGGACGTCCCCGGAGCGGTGCGAGACGACCGGCACCATCCCGTGGGCCCGTGCGTAGTCGACGGTGGCGAAGGTGTCGGTGAGCGTGCCGACCTGGTTGACCTTGATGAGGACGGCGTTCGAGGCGTGGCGGCGGTCCCCTTCCATGACCCGGGGAAGGCTCGTCGTGTAGAGGTCGTCGCCCACGATCAGGGCCCGCTTTCCGACCGCCTCCGTGAGCCGTGCGAACGCGTCGAACGCCTCTTCGTCGAACGGGTCTTCGACGTACCGAAGGTCGAACCGCTCGACGAGGCGCGTGAGGAAGTCGAGCTGGGCTTCCGTGTCGAAGGTGTGGCCGCGATACCGGTACTTGCCGTCGCGGTAGAACTCGGTCGCCGCTAGGTCGAGCCCCGGATGGACGTCCGCTCCGGTCGCGTCTCGGACCGTCGTGCACGCGGCCGCGAGGAGTTCAACGGCCTCGACATTGTCGAGGGGCGCCACCCACCCTCCTTCGTCGCCCCTCCCGAGGGCCATCTTTGGGAACTGGGCTTTGAGCCGACGGCCGACCTCAACGTGAACCGCGATCGCGGCCTGCACCGCCGCTGCCGGGGCCCCGCGGGCTACGGCGTGGAACTCCTGGATATCCGGTCCGCCGATCGCGTGCCTTCCTCCGTTGAGACAGTTGCCGACGATCGCCGGGAACTCGGCTCCCGCGACGCCCGGGCGTTTCAAGAGCTCCCAGAGAGCGACGCCTCGCTCGTTCGCGGCGGCTTGGGCGCTCGCCAGCGAAAACGCCGTGGCCGTGTTGCCGCCGATGCGACGGAAATCTGCCGAGCCGTCGGCGTTGTGGAGGGCGCCATCGATGCGCGCCTGATCGTCGACCGGCAGACCGACGAGCGTCGGTCGACCCCACCGTGCGAATTCTTCGAGAGCCCCGGGCACCCCCTTCTCCGGCCAGGCGTGAACTTCGTGCGCTCCGGTGCTCGCGCCGCTCGGCGCACCGACGGTCGCCCGGTAGCCGCCCTCGGTGACGACGGTCGCCTCGACCGTCGCGGCGCCCCGGCTGTCGTAGATCGGTCGCAGTGCGACGTGGGCGATGGCGCTCAGGGCGCCTCCACGAACTCGACCAGCACGCCCTGGAACCCGCTCGGGTGGACGAACCCGACCTTCCGGCCCCGGGCGCCGACGCGGGCGCTCTGGTCGATCAGCCGTTGCCCCCGAGCCGCGGCGGCGGCGAGAGCGTCGTTGACGCTGGGAACCGAGAAGGCGATGTGGTGGAGCCCGGGTCCACGGCTCGAGAGGAACCGGCCGACGGCGGAGTCAGGGCTGGTCGGTTCCAGCAGCTCCAGGTGGGTGCCGCCGAACTCGAGGAAGGCGACGCGGACGCGCTGGGACGGGACCTCCTCGACCGGGGGCGGGATGCCGGTGAGAAGGGGGCCCCACGAGGCGAGGCCGGCCGCGAGGTCCGGCACCGCGATGCCCAGGTGATCGACGTTCATGGCTGGCCTAGTACGCGCGAGAGGGGGTGTACTCGCCGAAGATCCCTCTCCAAAGGCCCGCCACTTCGCCGAGCGTGGCCCCGGCCTTCAACGCGACGAGAAGCGGGGGCATCACGTTCCGGCCCGCCTCGGTCTCCTTGCGAAGCCCGTCGAGCGCTTCGCGCGTCGCGGTGGCGTCCCGGTCGGATTTCCACGCGGCGAGGCGACGGTTCTGAGCGAGCTCCGGCTCACGACCGATCTTCAATCGGCGCGCCCGTCCTCGACCCCCCACCAGGGAAAAGTCCGGGTCGCCGGTGGTGAACTCATTGACCCCGACGACGATCTCGGTCTTCGCCTCCCGAGCGCGGGCGACGCGGTAGGCCTCCTTCGCGATCTCCGACTGGAAGAACCCCCGTTCGACGGCCACGAGCGAGCCGCCCATCTCGTCGATCCGGCCAAGGTACGCCCGCGCCTCCGACTCGACCCGGTCGGTCAGGTACTCGATGGCGTAGGCGCCCCCGAGCGGGTCCACCGTGGCGGCGACCCCGGACTCCTCGGCGAGGATCTGCTGGGTCCGAAGGGCGAGTCGGGCCGCCGGGGCGGTCGGAAGGCCGATCGCCTCGTCGAGCGCGTTCGTGTGGAGCGACTGGGTCCCGCCGAGGACGGCGGCCAGCGCCTCGAGGGTGGTGCGTACGACGTTGAGCTCGGGTTGCTGGGCGGTGAGCGACGAGCCCGCGGTCTGGGTGTGAAACCTCATCGGCCACGATCGAGGCTTCTTCGCCCCGAGCTCGTCGCGGGCGATCTCGGCCCAGAGCCGGCGCGCCGCCCGGAACTTGGCGATCTCCTCGAGGAAGTTACGGTCGGAGGAGAAGAAGAACGACAACCGAGGAAGGAAGTCGTCGACGTCCAGGCCCCGCTCCACAACGGCCCGCACGTAGGCGATCGCGTTCGCGAGGGTGAACGCCACTTCCTGGGCCGCCGTGGCCCCCGCCTCGCGCATGTGGTAACCGGAGACGGAGATGTAGTTCCACTGGGGCATCTCCCGGGTGGCGAACTCGATCAGGTCGACGGCGAGACGGATCGAGGGTTCGGGCGGGTAGATGTACGTTCCCCGAGCGATGTACTCCTTCAGGATGTCGTTCTGGACCGTTCCACCGAGCCGAGCCCGAGGGACCCCCTGCTCCTCGCCGACCGCGACGAGGAGCGCGGTGAGGATCGGCGCGGTCGCGTTGATCGTCATCGACACGGTCGCCTTGTCGAGTGGGATCTGGTCGAACAGCGTGCGCATGTCGCCGACCGAGGTGATCGCCACGCCGCAACGGCCTACTTCGCCCTGGGCGCGTGCATGGTCCGAGTCGTAGCCGATCTGCGTGGGCAGGTCGAAGGCGACCGAGAGACCGGTCTGGCCCCCTTCGAGCAGGTACCGGAATCTGCGGTTCGTCTCGGTCGCGCTCCCGAACCCGGAGTACTGCCGGAGCGTCCAGAGCCGGCCCCGGTACATCGTCGGCTGGATCCCACGCGTCAGCGGGTACGCGCCGGGAAACCCGAGCTTCCCAAGGTAGCCCTCCTCGGATTCGTGGGGGTCGTCGACGAGGACGGGCAGGCTTCCTTCCTCGAACCGGGAGCCTAGGGCGGCGCGCGCTTCGACCTCCCAACGCTCCTTGCCCCCCGGCGCGCGACGAGAACGGGAGGCCATCGGCTGTCGAGTTGGGGTCCTTATTTAACGGATGGCGACGGGCGGCGAGTCGCTCCGTTCCTACCGGCGGAACAGCGGCCAGAGGGCGGTCAGGTCGAGCTCGGCCCAGACGACCGGGACCGGCACGCCCAGCGCGGCGACGACCCGAGGCTCGAGCTCTCCGAGCTCGGCGACGACCTCGCCGGCCAGACGCACGCGGGCGGCCCGTCCGTCGATGGTCCCCGGGATCACGGTCGGCTCCCGAACCCCACGGGCGCCCAACCGTCCCATCAGATAGTCGATGAGCGAGGCCGCGTCGGAGAATCCGGCCCCGTCCGCGGCGTAGATCACGCCAGCGCGGTACCGGGTGGCCGCCCCCGACTCCTCGGACTCCGCGCGCACGATCACGGGTCCGACCTCGGCGAGGCGCTGAGGGTAGGCGTGGCGCACGTTCCGACCGAGGCTCCCCACGAGCGAGAGGAGCATCGTGTCGCGGAGCCGAGCGTACAGCTCGGAGACCGGGCGGGCGACCGAGATCGCGGTGGTCCGCCCCAGCAGAGCGACCGAGGACTCCGGGACCAGGACGGTTGTCTGCAGCGGCTGGTAGCCGAGGCCCAGCAGCAACAGTTCGATGCTCTCCTCGAACCGAGAGGTCCCGCGTCGCTGACCGACGACCGGGCTCGGAGGGATGATCGCGTCGCTCGAGGTGACGCCGCGTGCGATCACAAGCTCCTCGACCAGGTCGACCCCGGCGAGGAGATCCGGTCGCCAGGGCGGCGCCGAGACCGTCCAGCCGTCCGGATCCGGTTTTGCTGTGAGCCGCGCTCGGCCGAACAGCCGCGTGCCCTCGGCCGAGCTGAGCTCGAGCCCCGTCGCGCCAGCGAGCTCTCTCGCGGAGAGTCGTAGCTCGCGGGGCGTTACGAACCCTCGGCCGTCCCCGGCCCCGAGCGCTGCGTCGACCCCCACCGGGGCCAGCCTCCAACCACGCGAGGCGAAGACACTGAGGAGCAACCCGAGGCCGTCGGTGACCCGCGCCGCGCGGGTCCCGGTCGACTCGAGCAGGAGTCGGCGGTGCCCCATCCGCGCCTCGCCGCCAGGCCGCGCATTGAGGATCGGGGGTAGGCTCAGGAGCGTTCCCTCTCCGTCCCGAAGCGTAAGACACTCGTCCCCCTGACGGCCGAAGGCGCCATACTTCTGGGCCATCGGGTGGCTCCGGAAGAACTCGAGGCCGGAGATCTCCGCGTCCTCGTCCAGGGGACGGATGCGGACTTCGTTGATCGCCTCGAGGTCGTACCGGATCTGGGGCGGGGAGTGGTCCCAGGGATAGATCCCGAAGCTGGCCCACCGGCGGTCGCCGGTGGCCGCTGCGTGGAGGAGCTCCTGGTACCGGACGGCCTCGGCGAGCAGTCCCTCGTCGAGCCCGCCCGCCGACGGAGCCTCGACGATCACTCCGGCGATGTACGGTCGGAGCGGGGCGACCTCCGCGGCCACCCGGATCGTGGTCGTCGGGGCGGCCGCGATCGGGTCCATCGCCGGGGTACCCGCGGCGCGGCCGAGCAGTCCGGCGAGCTCGAGCCCGAGCCCTCCCTCGTTCAGAAGGTCGAGGCGGTCGGGAGTAGCCTCGACGGTCACGTTGTCGCCGGCCCACTCCGCCACCTCGGCCTTCGAGGTCGCGAGGAGTTCGCGGATTTTCTGGGGGTCGGAAGCCCCCGCCGCAGCGAGCAGGCGGGCCGCCGAGACGATCGCACGGGGCATCGGTTACCGTCCCTCGCCGCGTAGCCGCCCTAGATCGTCGTCGTAGACGGCACGGACGTCGTCGAGTCCGAGCGCGATCGTGGCGAGGCGCATGACGCCGATGCCCCAGGCGGCGACCGGAACCCGGACTCCGAGCGGCCGGAGCACCTCCGGCCGGAACATGCCCCCGGGGAACACCTCGATCCATCCGAGCCGCGGATGTTTGACGTACCCTTCGATCGAGGGCTCGGTGAACGGGAAGTAGCTCGGCCGGATCTTCAGCTCGCCGAAGCCGAGCGCTTTGGTCAGCGCCTCGAAGATGCCAACGAGATGCCGGAGCGTAACGCCCTCCTCGCCCAGGATCCCCTCGCATTGGGCGAACTCGACGTGGTGGGTCGCATCGACGGCATCGCGCCGGAAGTTCCGGTCCAGGCAGTACACCCGGAACGGCGGCTCGGGGTGCGCCGCCATGAACCGCGCCGAGACCGCGGTCGTCTGAGAGCGAAGGAGAGGGCGCGCGGCGAAGGCACGATCGTAGGGGGCCCTCCAGCCCGGGCTGAGCGGAGCGGGGTCGCCGGGGAGTGGGCGACCTTCGTGGACGGCGGCGACCTTCTCCAGGAGCTCCGGCGGCGGGGCATGCCCCGTGACCGCGTCGACGGAGAGGACGTCGTGGATCGATCGAGCCGGGTGTTCCTGGGGCATGAACAGGACGTCCCCGTTCCAGAACTCCGTCTCGAGGAGCGGTCCGCGAGCCTCGCTGAAGCCCAGGCCCACGAGCACCTCCTCGAACTGGCGGAGCCAGGCCGTGTACGGATGCGGTCGCGCTCCGGTGATGTAGGGCACGTCCGCGCGGACGTCGTAGGGCCGGAAGGTGGCCCCTTGCCATCCCCCTTCTCGGAGCAAGAGCGGGGTGACGGGACCTAGGAGGGGCTGATCGTCGGTGCGCATCGGAAGTTGACGGCCCTCCTCGGAGGCCGACCAGCGCCGCTGCGTCGTCCGTTCGATGCGCGTCAGCCCACGCCGGCGGAGCGACTCCTGTCCGGGTCCGTCCGGGAGGGCTTCGCCCCCCGCGACGGCCTCGAGGGCCAGCTCGTCGGGGAAAGCGGCGGAGAACGGTGGGGCGTCGGGGCGCAGGCGCAACGGCACCCCTTCCTCCAAGTAGTGGAGCCGGCGGAGGAGGCCTATCGCCGGCGAGCGCTCGTCGGCGGAGAGTGCCTCTTCCGGGACCTCTTCCGGCGCGACGGGGTGGCCCGCGTCTTTCAGGGCGCGCAGCAGCCGGCGTTCCGAGAGCCCTGTGGGGCGGGCGGCGAGGCCCCGAGGGGTCAGAACGACGCGCGCAAGATGCGATTCCTCGACGACCGCGAGATGCTTCGATTTCAGCCGCTGGAGCGAGCCGCGTACCTGATCGGCGGCGAGGCCGGTCTCCTTCGCCAGTTCCTCTTCCCCGACCGCCGTGCGGCTCGGGCCTCGCAGCGCCTCGAGAAGGCGACGCTCCGGCCCGGAAAGGGAGAGCGCGCCGGCGGTCGGGACCGGCTCGTCCGGCTCGTCCGCCACGCGCGCGCGAGAGGGGGCTCGGGACTTGAGTTTATCCGCGCGCGCCTAGGCGGCGACGCCGTTGCCCTGGATGTTGAAGAACAGCTCGTCCCCGCCGCCGCCGATCGTGACGTTCGTGTTCAGCGACGAGGAGTCGATCCAGGTCGACGACGTGGCGACCTCGTTCCCCTGGCCGGTGTACGTGTACAGGGCGAGCTGGTAGGCAATCTTCTCCGCGAGGTCGTACAGCAGGACCCGCGAGGGCCCCGAGAGCGCGGTCGAGGCGAGGCCCAGGGCGTAGATCATCGCCTTGTACGCGGTCCCCTGGCAGCTCTGCGGGAAGCTCGTGTTCGCGTAGTACATGTAGTCGGTCGTGGGGTGCGTGCAGCCGGTCGCGTAGCCGGTCTGCCACAGCGACTGGACCACCGCGTTCCCGTAGGTGTACGTCGAGTTGGGGAGGTACAGCGGGTTCACGTAGTCGGTCGGGTCGGGATAGTCCGGCGCCCAACCGAGCGAGTAGACCGGCATGGCGTTCAAGCCGGGGCCGGCCGCCGCGTTGATGGTGATGTCGACGAAGTTGATGTCGACCGGATTGACGGAGACCGCGCCCCCGGTGATCTGGTTCACCGAGGCGGCCCAGAGCGCCATCACCTGGTCGTTCGACGCACTTCCGGTGGAGCCGAACATGGGGAGCGAGCAGGGATTCCCCGCCGAGCAATGCAGCACCTCGGGGTCGAAGTACGGTCCGTTGTTGTTGTGGAGCTGCGCCCACCAGTACGCCGGACAGGCGACGTTCGCGGCGTCCGTGCACGGGTCGGTGTTCGGCCACGGGATGTTGGACGGGTAGTAGGCGCCCATGAACTGGGGGATCGCCCCGCCGGAGTTGAACCCTAGGACGAGCCCATCCCGGGTGTTGATGGTGTTCTGGATCGTCGTGTACGGGTACGCCCGCGAGAACAGCTGGCGCATGCCGAGGTAGCCGAACCAGTCGGTCGGGACCGAGATCGGGTTCGACGTGTACTTCTGAGCCCCGCCGAGATAGAAGTTCGTGTTGAACGGATAGAATCCGATCGTGATCGTCGGGGCGTTCACGACCTGGAGCTTCCCTTGCTGGACGAGCTCGAGCAGGAGAGCGATGTCGGTCGAGGGGATCGAGGCAAAGTCGGAGACCCCGCTGCTCGCCGCCTGCTCCCCCGGCGTCGCCGTGGTCTCCCAGGTGACGTCGACGGTCTTCGCGTAGCTGCCGGCGGCGGGCTGGCAGCCCGTCCAGGTGCAGAACGGATTCGGGCTGTACGCCGGGTTCGCCTGGAGCGTGAAGGAGACGCCGACGATGTACTGGGCCATGTAGTACGGGCCGCTGCCGACCATGTTCCACTGGACGTGGCCGAGCTGCGGGCCGAACGAGCCGCTGCCGAGCTGCTCCCACTGGTCCCACCCGAGGGCGGGGATGTTCGCCGGAACGCGCCCAAAGCCCGGCGAGCCCGGAGCGCCGCACGGCTGGTCGCCGGACTGGCTCACGTTGCCCACGGTCCAGAACGGGATGCCGGCGCCCTGCGCCTGGGCACTGAACCAGCCGCACGGGACGATCCCGCCGCCGAGCGGGTCGGCGATCAGCTCGAGGAAGTACGGCCAGTTCTTGCCGTGCCCGTGGACATGGAAAGTGACGCAGCCGTGTCCGGTCGCAGGGCTCATGGCGGCGGCCGGGCAGACCCCTCCCGCGGTCTCGTTGATGGTCATCGAGTTGAACACGGGGGCGGGCGTGTTGTTGAACGAGCTGTGCAGGTTGCTCCACGATGGGTTACCGGGGTCGAGGAGCGACTGAGCGATGATCCAACCCGGGTTGCACGAGACGCACGGTAGGTCGGAGAAGCCCATCGTCCGTGCGAGGCTGAAGACGACATCGGTCGGCCAGACACCCCAGTGCGCCTGGGTGTTCGGGTCGAAGAAGCTCGAGTTCGGGTTGATCACGAAGGTGTAGTTCCACCCTTGCACGAGGGTCGAGCCGTAGAGGTGCTGGCACTCGGCGCTGCCCGGCACGCAGGTCGCGAGCATCGGGACGAAGTTGGTCGGGTCCGGCCCGACCTGGGACTGGTTGTAGGTGATCAGCGACTGGTACACGTTGTAGATGGGTTCGGCGCCTGCGGTCTCGTAGTCGATCGCAGGGTCCTCGCCCGCGGCCCCGCCCGGGACGAGCTCGTAGGCGATGATCGTGCCGGGGTGCGGGCTCGTGTGGTGCTGTTGGCCGACCACTCCGGCGTGCACCGCGGCGGCGGCCACGATGACATCCCAGGTGAAGTTCTGGAAGACGGTCAGGTTCCCCGAGGTCGCGCCGCCGACAAAGCTGACGGTGTAGGTGCCCGCGATCAGCGCGCTCACCGTCACCGTGGAGCTCGTGTTCGTGGCGACCTCGTTCGAGCCCGTCAGGCCCGTTCCGAGCAGGAAGGTCGGCTTGTTCACGAGGAACAACGGGTTCGTCGGCGCGGAGGTGTACGCCGCGGAAAGCGTGACGGTCTGCGCCGGCTGGAGCACGGCGGTCGCCCCCTTCTGCCCGGCGGGGGAGGTGGAGTTCGCGACGATCGAGCCGCTGATCGACGGAAGCTCGCCCTGCGTGTTGGCGACGAAGCTCGAGGCGACGACGATCTGAACGAGCCCCTGGAGGTTGTCGTGGACCGTCGGCCCGACCTTGCCCTGGACCTCGATGAGATAGATCCCGGGCACGTTGTAGACGTGCGAGACGGTCGCGCCGTTCGTCGTGGAGTTGTTCCCGTCGCCGAAGTGGAAGGTGTAGGAGGAGACGGATTCGCCGCTAGGCACCGACGCGGTCACCGGCACCTGCGCGCCCTGCTGGACGGATCGGTACGGCAGGAGAACGCTCACGTCGTGGAGGTTCGACGACGCCGTGCAGACGGGTGAGCTCACCGGAGCGCAGATGGGGGGCGGGACCTTGGAGAAGCCGCCGGTCAGCGCGTAGGTCGTGACGCCCATCAGTGCGAGCACGAGCACGATGACGATCACTCCGGCGATCGACGACAGCCCGCGGCGGGAGCGCAGACCGTGGAACCCCATGCGGCGGCGACCTACATACGACATCGACGGACCCAGACTCCCAAGAGACGCTCTCTTGGAGGCTTCGCCTATCTCCGTGGTCATATATACCTCCCGCCGAGCGATTCTCCCCGAGAAACGACGCCGGCCGTCGCCGTCGCACGGGGAGCTAGTCGAGCGAACCGGGCGCCTCGGCCGGAGGGTGCACGAGGCGCGAGAGGACCTGGAAGGCGTGGACGACGTCGCGCTCCCGGACGACGAACGTGGAGTCGGTGTACACGCTCATCAGTTCCAGGCTGTTGATCCCCGCGCGGAACAACGCACCGGCCAGGAACGCGAGTACCCCGGGGGTCTCGACGATCGCTTCGGGGCTCCGGACGGTGAGCGCCGAGAGCTGGCGGTGCACCGCGATCACGGACCGTTTGCCGAGCACGGCGAGCACGGCGTCCACGAGGTCCTCCTCGCAGAGGATCGTCAGGGCGCCCGGTCCTTGCAGCAGCTGGAGCAGGTGGCGGTGGTCGGCGAGCAGCGTTCGCCCTGTCTCCAGCACGCGGCCGAGAAGGTCCCAGTCGGCCCGGGCGGTGATGATCGCCACGCGCGTCCGGACCTCGAGACGGCTCCCCTTGACGACGTCGAGGACGCGGAGCTCGAGGGGACGCTCCGGTTTCATGAGCCGCGGGTAACGTCGAAGGGCGACCTCGATCGCCTCCTGGTTGGGCAGTCCGGTGTCGGCCCGGATCTTCCGGGCCAGGGCGGTGAAGTTGACGATGTCGTACCCCAGGCAATCCCGGATCGCCGGGTGGTCGTCGATGTACCGACGGGTCACTTCCGCCGTCGTCGGACCCGCGGTCTTCTCCCCGACCATCGACCTCTGTTCTCGAGGCGCGGACGGGGGGACGGCGGGAAGAGTCTTGCGCCCGGTTTCGTCGTCCGGAGGCGCTCGGGAGGGGTGCCTCCCGGGCGACATCGTGGGGGGGTTGACTGTCGCCCGCGCGACGCCGAGGATATATGCCTCTAGGCGCCCTTGCGCGGCGGTCGTCTAGGGCCTTCTCGGGTCTATCTGAGAAGTTCCGGCGGACGGCACACCAGGAAAGGAGGACCGAACCCCGACTGTGGTCACCCAGCGTCGACATCTACGACTGCTCCCGTGCCGGGCCTGCACCCACCTCCGCGCCAGCCACTACCTTCTCTCTCCTCAGACCGGTCGGCTCCGACGCCATTTCAGCCGGCCGCGGGACCGTTCCACTCCGATGCCCTGCCACGTCGTCGGCTGCGAATGCGCTCGGTTCGTCGGCGACTCGCAGGCGTTCCTCTGCCCCGTCTGCGCGCGGCAGTACGCTACGCGCGCTAGCTTGGAGATCCACCTCTACGGTCAGCACCCTGGCTTGAACGCGCGGGAGCGTTCGGTGCTGCTGCAGGGCGCGCTCCAGACCGCGCCGGTCCCTCCGGAGCCGATCCGCTCCCACGACCGCCGCGGCGAATCTCCGCCGATCGAAGCGTAGGCAGCGCGGCCCGTCGACGCCTGCCTTGGTGCTTTAGACCGCGAAGAGCCCGGCGGGAAGTCCAAGTTCCCGACGGCGTCGATCGATCCGCCGGCACTCCCGAGCACGCTCACGGCCCGCGCTCTGCGAGCGCTGTTCGACCTCGACCAGAAGGCGTTCGACCTCTCGCCACGAGCTCCCCCCCCGTGTGCGGCGCCGCTCCGGCTCGTCCTCGGGACGAGGAATCGTGAACGAGGTACCTTCGAGCTCGGGGAACGCCTTCTCGAGATCAGCGCGCAACAGCTCCGGGAGCGCTCCTCCCTCCCGCTCCAGCCGATCGAGGAATCGGGCGACCCGTGCGTGCGCCCGCCGGAACGGAACGCCGGCGATCACCAGAGCATCGGCGAGCTCGACGGAGGCGGTAGGCTGCGTGCTACGCGATTTCTCGGGGAGGAACCGGGCGGTGGCGATCATCGGCGTGAGCACGGCCACCACCCCGAGACCCCGCCGAACGCCGTCGATCAGGAGCGGCTTGCCGGCCTGTAGATCCCGTTGATACCCGACGGGCAGGCCCTTCAGCAGCGTGAGGTGCGCCACGAGCCGCCCGAGTGCCGGTGCCGCCTCGGCGCGTACGAGCTCGGCGAGATCGGGATTCCGTTTGTGCGGCATGAGCGAGCTCGTCGTCACAAAGGCGTCGTCGAGGCGCACGCGCCCGACCTCGGGCATGGCCCCCACGACGAGCTCCTCGGCGAGCCCGCTCGCGTGCGTCGAGAGTCGAGCGAGAAGGTACAAGGTGTCGGTGGCGAAGTCGCGGTCGCCGGTTGCGTCGAGGGAGGAGGGATTGACCTTCGGGAAGGCCAACCAGTGGGCCGTGGCCTCCCGGTCGAGCGGCAGCGAACTTCCGGCGATAGCCCCACTACCGAGCGGGGAGGAGTCGAGGGACTGCCAGAGCTCCGCGAGCCGTTCGACGTCCCGCTGGAACCGGACGGCGTGCGTTGCGAGCCACTGAGCCCAGTACACCCGCTGGGCCGCCTGGAAGTGGGTCCACCCGGCCACGACGAGGCGCCCGTCGGGAGAGCGAGCCCTCTCGAGCAACGTCTGAACGAGGTCGAGTGCAGCGCCCTCAACGGCGAGCAGCGCATCCCGGGTGTACAGTGCGAGGTCGGTGGCGACCTGGTCGTTCCGGCTCCTCCCGGTGTGGAGACGCGCGCCCTCCGCGCCCAGCCGACGGGTCAGCTCGACTTCGACGTTGAGGTGAACGTCCTCGAGCGCCGGGTCGAGCCGAAGACCACCTTTCGCCGCCCGACGCGCCAGCCGCCGCAGCTCGGTCTCGAGGCGCCGAGCGTTCGCCCGAGGGATGATCCCGGTGGTCCCGAGCATCCGGACGTGGGCCATCGACCCCCAGAGGTCGTAGCCGACGAGGGCCGCGTCCTCGTCGGTCGAGGCGGAAAAGCGGACCGCCCGGGGGTCAAGCGGCCGGGAGAACCGCTCGCGCAACACCGTCCGATCCGTCCGCGGCGCTCCGGGCCGCCTGGCGCCGGGCGTACGCGATCTGGTTCGGCAGACCGTAGAGGTGGATGAATCCCACGGCCAGCTCCTGCGGGAACTGGCTCGCCGCCCCGTAGGTCGTGAGCTCCGGGCGAAGCAGCGAGTACTCCGAGTCGCGGGCGACGACGACCGCGCGCCCTTGGTGGAGCCGGACGGTCACCTCGCCGGTGACGACGCTCTGCGTGGTGGTCACGAACGCCTGGAGCGCCTCGCGGAGCGGGGAGTACCAGAGCCCTTCGTAGACGAGGTCGGAGAACCGGCGCTCGACCTCGGACTTGAACGAGAGGAGGTCCCGCGGCAGCGCGAGCCGCTCGAGGGCCCGGTGGGCCTCGATCAACGTGAGCGCGGCGGGGCACTCGTAGGTCTCGCGCGACTTGATGCCGACGACCCGGTCTTCCACGTGGTCGATCCGTCCGACACCGTGCGCCCCGGCGCGGGCATTCAACTCCCGGACGAGCGCGACGGGGTCGAGCGAGCGGCCGTCCAGGTGCGTAGGCAGGCCCTGGGCGAAGGTGATCCGAACCTCTTCCGGTTCGTGGGGCCAGCTCTCGGGGTGGCCCGTCCACTCGAACGCGGCTTCGGGAGGGACCGAGGCGGGGTCCTCGAGCTGACCGCCCTCGACGCTCCGTCCCCACAGGTTCTCGTCGACCGAGAACGGCGACGCCGGCCCGGTCCGGAGCTCGAGACCTCGTTGGCGCGCGAACGCGACCTCGTCGTCGCGGTTCATGTTCCATGCGCGGACGGGAGCGACGATGTGAAGTCCGGGGCCAAGCGTGTGGATCGCCACATCGAAACGCACTTGGTCGTTCCCTTTCCCGGTGCACCCGTGCGCGACCGTGTCCGCGCCCGAGGCGACCGCGGTCTCAACGAGCGTCCGTGCGATGAGGGGCCGGGCCAGCGCGGTCGAGAGCGGGTAGACTCCCTGGTAGAGGGCGTTCGCCTGAAGGGCCGGCCAGAGGAACTCGGTAGCGAAGGCGTGTTTCGCATCGACGACTAGGGCGTCGGCGGCCCCGTTCCGAAGGGCGCGCTGGGAAGCCCCCTTCAGCTCGCCTTCTTGGCCGACGTCGACGGTCAGCGCGACGACCTCCGCACCGAGCTTCTCGCCGATCCACGGGATGGCCACCGTGGTGTCCAGCCCTCCCGAATAGGCGAGCACGACGCGGCGTTTCGGCGCGGTAGGCAACTCGGGTTCGGTCATGTGGATCCGTGAAGAGGCGGGGCGACGCGTGCCAGGCCGGTCCCTCGGCCCAACCAGGTCCCACCCACCGGCGAGGCGTGCGCGGCGTCGAGACCCTCCGCGCTCCCGATCCAAGCCGCCGAGGCGCCGTCGAGCAGTCCGCGCTGGACGGCCTCGAGCTTGGGAACCATCCCTCCGCGCGCGGTGCCGTCGCTCAGGCACCGACGCAACTCGGCGAGCGTCAATGTGTCGAAGCGCTCGCCCCGAGTCGAGAGGACCCCGTCGACGTCGGTCACCAGGAGCAGCTCGGCGTGGAGCGCCGCCGCGATGGCGGCGGCCGCGTGGTCGGCGTTGACGTTGAACAGGCGGTGTTCGGCGCCCACTCCGATGGGGGCGACGACCGGCGTCCAGCCTTCCGAGAGCAACGTGCCGAGGAGGCGAACATGGACCCCGATCGGCCGCCCGACCGACCCGAGACTCCCGGGGGGTTCGCCGTCGGGCACGACGCTCAGCATCCCGCTGGAAACGCCCGCGAGACCGACGGCCGGGATCCCCGACGCCTCGAAGGCGGCGACGAGGCGAGCGTTGATGCGACCCGCCAGCACTTCGACGACCACATCGAGCATCGCCGGGGACGTCACTCGTTGACCGCGGTGCCATTCGACCGAGAGGCCGAGAGCGCGCGCGCGATCGGTGACCTCGTCGCCCCCGCCGTGAACGATCACGACCGGCGTGCCCGCGTGCAGTGTGGATCGGACGAACCCCACCAGGCGTTCGAGCTCCGGGCCCGAGGTGAGCTCGCGTCCTCCGACCTTGATGACCAACATCTCCGGCTCGCTCCTCAGGTGCGGTACGCCGCGTTGATCTGGACGTAGCTGAAGGAGAGGTCGCATCCCCAGGCGGTGGCGTGCGCGGTCCCTTCGTGCAGGCGGACATCGAGCGTGACCTCCGAGAGCCGATGCAGGAGGTCGCGTACTTTCGCGCCGCCGCCGTTCTCGAGGCCGGGAGCCGGCCGGCCCTCGACGATGAGCGGGACGGAGTGGCGAGGCCGCGCGATCGCCACGTCGAGCTTGTCCGGATCCAGCTGGGCGCCGGAGTAGCCGAGCGCGCAGGCGATGCGCCCTACATTCGGGTCCGCGCCGAACAGCGCGGCCTTGACCAGCGTCGAGCTGACGACCGCACGGGCGGCCTGGCGTGCCTGGACTAGGTCCCGGGCCCCATGCACGGCCACGGTGAGCAACTTGGTCGCCCCCTCGCCGTCGCGCGCGACCTGGCGGGCCAGGGACTCCAGGACCCCGCCGACCGCGGCCCGGAACGAGGCGTCCTTCTCCGCGGCTCGGCCGCCGGCCGCGCCGTTCGCGAGGAGGTAGATCGTGTCGTTGGTGCTCGTGTCGCCGTCGACGTTGACCATGTTGAACGTCCGGTCGCTCTCCGTCGCCAGGAGCTCGCCGAGACCCTCGGGCGTAGCTCGCGCATCGGTGGTCAGGAACGCGAGGGTCGTGGCGTGGGGTGGACCCATGCGCGGGGCGATCATCCCACTGCCCTTCGCGATCCCTCCGACGTGGACCACCGTGCCGTCGGCGAGTCGCGCGCGGAGGGCGGCCACCTTGGCCCGGGTATCGGTCGTGAGGATCGCCTGAGCCGCGCGAGCGTCCGCGTCGGCGCCTCGGGAAAGGTCGCCGCGAAGCGACGGGATGGCGGCCAAGACCTTCGGAAGGGGCATCCGCGGTCCGATGACCCCGGTGCAGGCCGGAAGGAGCGTGCCTGTCGGAACCCCCAGCCCCTCGGCGGAGGCCACGAGCCAGGCGTCGGTGTCGGAGATGCCTTCCGGGCCGGTCATCGCGTTCGCGACGCCCGAGAGCGCCACGATCCCACGGAGGTTCGCGGGCGTCGCGCGCAGCAGCCGTTCGCCGACCACCACCGGGGCCGCGCGGACGAGGTTCGTCGTGAACACGCCCGCTCCCGTGGTAGGGCGGTCGCTCAGGATCGCCGCGAGGTCGGGGCGACCGGATCGTTTCACACCGGCGCGAACGCCCCCGGCCCGGTAGCCCCGCGGTGCGGTCACTCCGCCCAGGATCGGGCGCAGAGTCGGGTCAGACGCCAAAGCCGGAGATCTCGAGGCCGGTCCGCTCGTCGAAGCCGAAGAGCACGTTCGCGTTCTGGACGGCCTGGGCCGCCCCGCCCTTGCCGAGATTGTCGAGAGCGCTGAAGACGACCGGAGCGTCGCCGACCTGGGTCGCCGACAGGTAACACCGGTTCGTCCCCGTCGCCCAGGGGAGCTTCGGTACGCCCCCGACCCGGACGAACGGGCTCCCACGGTAGACGCTGGTGTAGAGCTCCGCGAGCGAGGTCGACGTCGTAGAGGAGCTCAGCGTCGGGTAGATGGAACAGAGGATGCCTCGCACCAACGGCACGAGGTGCGGGACGAAGGTGATCGTCGGCGGCTCGGGTCCGACCTGGGCGAGGACCGTGCGGATCTCCGGGAGATGGCGGTGGACTGGGAGACCGTAAGGGACGACCGAGAGCGCCGCCTCGGGATGGTGGCTGGCCGCCGTCGGCGCAGCGCCTGCTCCGGAGGAGCCGCTCTTCGCGTCGACGACCACGGGTCCGGTGAGCAGGTCGTGGCGGACGAGCGGCCAGAGGGCGAGCAGCGTCGCGGTAGCGTAACAGCCGGGATTGGCGACGAGCCGCGCCGAGCGTAGCCGCTCCCGGAACAGCTCTGGGAGCCCGTAGACCGCCTCGGCGAGGTGGGACTGGTCGGCATGGTCGGCGCCGTACGTGGCCCGGAACACGTTCGCGTCGGTGAACCGGTAGTCCGGGCCTAGATCGATGACGCGGACCCCTCGATCGAGCAGCGCTCCGACGATCTTCATCGACGAGAGCGCCGGCTCGGCGACGAACGCGAGGTCGGTGTCGACACGCTGGGGGTCGGATTCGAACTTCAGTTCGACCGAACGCTCGAGGTTCGGGTGGACCTCGCCGACCGTCCGTTCGGCGTGCGAACGGCAGAAGACCTGAGCGACCTCGATCTTAGGGTGCAGGCTCAGGAGCCGGAGGAGCTCTCCCCCAAGGTACCCGCTAGCACCGAGTACCGCCGCGCGAACCATCTCGTTCCGTTCATCGGTGATACCGACGCTTTGGGCTTGAAGCTGGTGTCCCCGCCGAGGCGCGGCGGGGAACTTCGTGTTCCGTGCGCGACGATTCCCCGGCGGCGGAAGCGAACGTCGGCAGCGGAGCGAGCAGGCGGGAGAGGGTCGTGAACGCCGGGATCACGTCCCGGTCCCGGAAGACGAGGATCGAATCGGCGTGCACGCTCACGGTCTCGAGCGCGTTGATCCCGCGTCGGAACAGCTCGTCCGCCATCAACGCGAGAACACCCGGCGTCTCCGATACTTCCGGGTGCCCCCGGAACGCGAGCAGGCTGAGGCCCCTCTCGACTCCGAGCCGCTTCGACTCGGGGACCTCCTCGAGCAACGCCGGCAGCAGGTTCTCCTCGCAGAGCACCGTCACCGCGCGCGTACCTTGAAAGATCTCGAACAGCCGGCTGCCGCTCGCTTCCTCGACGGCTCGACGTCCCCGCGCGAGCACGGCGTCGAGGACGGTCCAGTCGTCGTCGAGCCGAAGGAGCGCGACATGCGAGTGCACCTCGAGCTGGCTCCGTCGCACGATCTCCCGGACGGCTGGTAATCCCTCCGGACTCGCGCTGCCCGCCCGCTGGTACCGGGCGCAGGCGACGGTGAGGGCCTCCAAGCTGGAGTGGCCGTGCTCCTCCTGGATCTTCCGGGCAAGGGCGGCGTAGTTCACGAGGTCGTCGCGCACGGCCTCGCGGATGCTCGGGTGCTGCTCGATGTACTCACGGGCGACCTCGGCGAGCGAGGTGGCCCGGGTCCGCGGCGGCCCCACGAGAGAGCCGGAGCGGTTGCGCCCTAAAGGAGATTGCCGGGGCTAGCCCGCGTTACGCGCTGGTGTCGAGCGAAGCCCCGCAGGTAGGGCACGTGAGCGTCCCAGGGGCCACGACCGTATGGCACACCGGGCAAGCGAAACTTCCGACCCGCCCGTCCCAGCTCGGGGCGGGGCCGGGTGGCTCGAGGACATGGTCAGGAATCGTAGCGGGAGCGGGCGTCCCGCTCGGGAGTTCCGGCTCCACTTCCATGTCGTCCGCCGATCCCGGAGGGGGACTCGCAGGAGGCAACTCGACCGCCGGCTCGGCTCTCGGAGGGACCGGCGTTGTGGCGATTCCCGGGCTCGACCGGTTCGCCGAGCTCGCGACCACGCGCGTCCCGGACGAGGGGCTCCCGGGCGGCGGGGGCGGGCGTGGTCCCTGGGTTCGCGGAGCGGCCGCGGCTCGGGCGCGCGCCGCGCGAGCGCGCGCGCGCTTGTGGCGGAACTCTCCGATCCCGTACGCGATCCCGACCGCCAGGGCCAGGATGATTGCGAACCCGATCACGTTGTACGGGTAGACGTGCAACGCCGCGAGGAATCCGGCCAGGCTCTCGAGATTGACGTCGACCGAGGACGTAGTGCTCCCGAAGTACCCGTTCGACTGGACGAGCGCCGTAACGGTCGCGTGGCTCCCGAAATAGCAGCCGGGAAGGGCGAGGCTGGTCACAGCCCCGCCGGAGGCGTTGGTGGAGAAGGTCGCCGTCGCGAACGAGCCACCGCAGGGGCCCGAGTAGCCACCCTCCGCGGCGAGGGTGAACAGTACGGGAAGGTTCGCGATCGGTCGGTGACTCGAAAGGTTGAGCACCGTAACCGTCACGCTGAGCGAGCCGCCGGGAAGCACGGGCGACGGCGTGGCCACGAGCGAGACGTTCACGAACGTCGACACGATGTCCAGGTAGAGCGTGAGCGCGCGGGGGGACCCCCAACCGGTCACGTCGTCCCAGCCGGCGACCGCGGGTCCAAGGCAGTTGGCACCTTGGGTGATGTCGACGAGGCCGGCGCCGGCGGTGCCGTTCGCCTCGGCCGCGCCGAGGACGTAGAGCCGGGGCGACAGGAAGCCGAGCTTCTCGCCCGAGACCGCGTCCATCTCCGTCACGAGTCCCGCCCACATCGGGGTGGCGAAGCTCGTCCCTTGGCCGGCGCGCGACGAGCCGTTGTAGAAGAAGAAGTTCCGATTCGACGGTCCGGCGACGTCCGGTATCCCCCGGAACCCATGCGCCCGGATCGGTCCGGCGGCTGAGCCCACGAGCTGCCACGAAGGGTCCGGATACGCCGTCGAGTAGCCGCCTCCCGAGTCGTTCCACGCCGGTTCGCTCGAGAGTCCCGTCACCTGCCCGAGGGCGTCCTGCGCGAGGACAGGAGCCGTCCCACCGACCGCCAGCACGTCCGGGGAAGCGGCGGGGAACTGTGGGGACGGTCCGCCGGTACACGACGTCTTCGTGTCCCCGGCGTTGTCCCCGGAGGCCGCGAGCAGGGTGATCCCACGATTGGCCGCCATCGCGAACTGCATCGCGAACGCAGCCTGGAACGACGGGTCCGAATTGTCGGGGGTGCCGAACGACATCGAGATCGCCCGGACGCTCGTGAGGGAGTTCACCGCGGTGTTGAGCGCGTCCTCGAGCGAGGCGTCGGTCGGCGAGTAGTTGTTGGCCTGCGGCCCGTCCGGGGCGTGGACGGCGTAGAGGGTCGCGCCCGGAGCCATCGAGCCGGCCCATTCGAGGTCGAGGGTCAGCTCGAGCGGGGCCGCGCTCGGGTCGCTGTCGGAGGAGGAAGAGGCCGACGGAGCCCCGTCGACCGGGACGTCGGAATAGTGGATTACTGGGAACTCGGACGGGTAGAAGTTCGCGAAGAACCCGTTGATGTCCGCCGGGTCGTAGCCGTCGCCCCAGAGCAGGAGCGCGATCCCTTCGCCTTGGGCGTAGTGGGGCGTGGCCGAGACATTGTAGAGCCCGCTGAGGTCGTACACCATCCGGGCGGAGGACGGCGTGACGAAGTCCGTGCTCCGCGAGGGAGTCACCGCTCGTGGACCTTGCGCCGCCGACGGCAGGGCCGCGGGAGCATAGGGGATGGTGAACTGCGAGAAGCCGTACGTCAGGCCGGAGACCGAAGCTACCTCGCTGGCGAACGGGGTGGGGAGGGTCGGAGGGCTGGCGGGGAAAGTCACCGGCCGCCCACCCCAGCTGCCCTGGAGGAGCGAAGTCCCGAACGCGGCGCCGAGGGCGGAGGCTGTCCCGGTGACGGTGAGGGAGAGACGGTCCGGCCACGCGTGGAGCACCGTGATGCCTCGAGCGGTGAAGTACGACGTGAGGGACGCGTACGCCGGGGGAGTGAGGCCGAACCGGTCCGCCACCGCTCCGACGCTGAGCCCCACTGCTCCGGGCGTCGGCGTCTGGAAGAACGACGGATTCGATGGCCAGAGCTGCAGGCTGACCGTTAGGTTTCCCACCGCGGCCCGTGCGTTCGGGACGTCGCTGAGGTACGTCGGGGAGAACCCGCTTCGGAGCGCCCACGGGACTTTCAGCGCCTCGGGGAGCGCCGCCGCCTGGGTCGAGACCGCGGCCGAGATCGATCGCCCCGACCCTTCGCCGTGGGACGCGGGGTGCACCGCCGACGCGAACGGGGCCGAACTCAGCAGGGTTAGGACGGCGAGGAAGACGACCAGTGCGCCGCGCAGGAACGAGAAACGCATCGAACGAGGCGTGAATAGGAGGCGGGGGTCTAAGGCGTTTCCATCGGATTCCCACCCGATCGTAACGATCGGGCCGACCGGCTACGAGCGGATCGGCGCGGTGTAGCCCGGCGGGAGGTGGAAGGTCTCGGGGCCGCCGAACGGGTCCGGACGGGCGGCCGACTTCTCGCCCCGCAGTCCGCACAGGTAGGCGTCGATCGCCTCGGCCGCTTTGCTCGCGGTCCCCATCGCGTAGACGACCGAGCGTCCCCCCGCGGCGAACACGCCCGGGATCGCGGTCGCGTAGCCGGTCCCCTTTCCTTCCGGCCAGCCCTGGGAGGTCAGCTTGAGGTCGAGCTCCGCACCGAAGCCGCGCAGGTCGGCCCTCTGTCCGACCGCGACCACGACGGTGTCGCACTCGAGGGTCTGTTCCGACCCCGGGACCGGGACCGGGGTGCGGCGCCCCCCGGCGTCGGGGGGCCCGAGCTCCATGCTCTGGACAACCAGCCCCGCGACGTGGCCGTTCCCGACGATCTTGAGAGGAGCCTTCTGGAAGACGAACTTGATCCCTTCCGACTCGGCGCCGTGGATCTCCTCAGGGTCGGCGGGCATCTCCTCGCGGCCCCGACGATAGACCAGGGTGACCTCTCCGCCCTTCGAGAGACGGAGCGAGCTCCGGACCGCATCCATGGCGACGTCCCCGCCGCCGACGACCACGATCTTGTGGCCTAGGGTCACCGGCTGGCCCTGGTTGATCTTGTGCAGCAGCTGAAGCGCCGGCACCACGCCGGGCAGCTCCTCACCGGGAACGTTCAGGGTCCGGTGCTCCGAGGTCCCGATCGAGAGGAAGACGGCCTGGTAGCCTTGCTCGAGAAGCTTCTGGGGGGGAAACTCGGGACCGACCTTCCGGTCGACCTCGAACGTGACGTCCAGGTCTCGGAACCGGCGCTTGTCCTCCTGGACGTCGGCGTCGGTCATCCGGTACGCGGGGATCGTCTGCATGAGGCCTCCGACGAGCTTCTCCTGCTCGAAGACCGTCACTCCGTACCCGCGGATCCCGAGCTCCCAGGCCGCCTGGAGGCCGGCGGGGCCGCCCCCGACGACCGCGATGCGCTGGCCCTTCGGGGTGGACGGTACGTACGCGATCTCCTTCGTGCCGTAGTCGAGCGCGGCACGCTTCAGGTGGCGGATCGCGATCGGAACGCCCTTCTTCTTCACGACGCAGGCGTCCTCGCAGTAGTGGTAGCAGACCTTGCAGAGGGAGGTCGCGAGCGGGTTGTCCTTGATCGTCACCCGCGCAGCTCCGTCCCAGTCGCCGACGGCGATGAGCTGGATGTACTCGCGGCAATCCTGCGTGATCGGGCACGCCTCGACGCACCAGGGGCGACGGCAAGCGATGCACCGCTTCGCCTCGAGGATCGCGTCCTCCTTGGAGTAGGCGTGAAGGACTTCCCGGAAATCGACCACCCGAGCGGCGACCGGCTCTTCCTCGATCGAGACCCGGACCGGGTTCAATTTGGGCGGCGTGACACGTGCAGGAGCGGGCGCAGCCTCCGCCATGGTCCTCGGTGTCCGAAGAACCGGTCCAACCCGATAAGAACGTTGCGCGACCGTGCGCCGCAGTCGCACGCGCGGCCGGTATTCCGTCGCTGCCGGGCGGTGCCCCAAGGATAAGAGGACGGTCCCTTCCGGGTACGTAGCGAAGGTCGGCCATGGTCCTGGACGCGCTCGGAAAATCGCTGCGGGGGGTCCTGCAGAAGATCGCCCGGGGCTCCACCGTCGACGCCGCCCTTCTCGACGAGGTGAGCCGCGACATCCAGCGCGCGTTGCTCCAAGCCGACGTCAACGTCCAGCTCGCGATCGAGCTCACCCAACGCGTCCGCACCCGCGCCCGCGACGAAAAGCCCCCCGCGGGCGCCAACGTCCGCGACTTCCTCGTTCGCATCATCTACGAGGAGATCCGTCGGATCCTCGGCAAGGACCGGGTCTTCGACCTCAAGCCGAGGAAGATCCTGCTCGCGGGACTGTTCGGCCAGGGGAAGACCACGACCGCGGGGAAGCTCGCCCGCTTCTACCAGAAGAAGGGGATCCGCGTCGGCCTGGTCGCGGCCGACGTCCACCGTCCCGCCGCCATCGACCAGCTCGAGCAGGTCGCGAAGAAGGTCGGCTGCGAGTTCTATGCGAACCGGGCGGAGAAGCGGGCCGAGGTGATCGTCGCCGAGGCGCTGAAGGCCTTCCCGCCCCACTTCACCGTCCTCGTCGATACGGCGGGCCGCTCCGGCATCGACCCGGAGCTTATCGCGGAGCTCAAGCGCGTTCGCGCGGCGCTCACGCCCGACGAGGTGTTGCTCGTCCTCGACGCAGCGATGGGCCAGAGCGCGGGACGCAGCGCCAAGGCGTTCCACGACGCGGTCGGACTCACCGGCGTGATCCTCACGAAGCTCGACGGTTCGGCGAAAGGCGGCGGCGCCCTCTCGGCGGTCGCGACGAGCGGCGCCCCGATCGTGTTCATCGGCGTAGGGGAGCACATGGACGACATCGAGCGGTTCGACCCGACCCGGTTCGTCTCCCGGCTCCTTGGGATGGGCGACATCCAGACGCTGCTCGAGCGGTTCGACGAGCTCGCCGACAAGGAAGAGGCGGAGAAGGCGGCCGAACACCTGATGACCGGGCGCTTCACGCTCAAGGACATGCGCACCCAGATCGACTCTCTCGGGCAGATGGGTTCGTTCTCCAAGCTGCTCTCGCTCTTCCCCGGTTTTGGAGGCGCGAAGATCGACGAGGGCCAGCTCGGGGCCACCCAGGAGCGCCTCAAACGGTTCCGCTCGATCCTGGATTCGATCAACCCGGAGGAGCTCGAGAACCCGCATCTGATCAAGGGCGACCGCATTCACCGCATCGCTCGAGGCAGCGGGCAGAAGCCCCAGGAGGTCCGGGCCTTGCTGAAGTACTACGACACCACCCGCAAGGCGGCGCACGGGATCGCCTCCAACCGCCGACTCAGGCGTCAGCTCGAACGGCAGTTCTCCGCCGGGGGGCCGCCGGCGTGACGCAGGGAACGGTGTGACGGTCTCGATCCCGCTCGCCGTTCTCGGCGGCTTGCTCGTGTTCGCGCTCCCAGGCTACGCCGTGACGAAGGCCGTCTTCCCCGAGTGGCGGTTGCGGGGCCCGAACGCCCTGCTGACGGCGGTCGAGCTCGCGACGCTCAGCTTCGTCCTGAGCGTTGTGCTCAGCGTGCTCGTGGGCTTCGTGCTGCTGAACACCGCACCCGCTGGATTCCAGGCGAACTGGACGGACCCGCGGCTCGAAGCCGCTCTCGGAGCGATCACAGCTCTCGGTCTGACCGGTGCGGTGGCCCGAGGGGGATTCGCTCGCGTGGCGCCCTCTGCCCCCCTACTCGAAGAGGATCAAGGCGCGACGGGAGGTTGGGAGGCCGTCCGCCGACTCGATCGACTTGTGCGAGAGGAGCGGGGGCTCCGCCGATCTCTGGTCGCCGCGCCGCCAGGTTCCGAGGAGGAACGCGAGCTCCGCTCACGGATCGAACGCGTACGGGCCGAGGCGGCGTCGGTCCGAACGAGCCGGGAGGCGGAGCTTGCGGGATAGGAACTCGGCGGACGAGGTCAAGATGGTCCTCGTGCTCCGCCTTGAACTGGGGCTCTCCCCGGGGAAGGCGGCGGTCCAGGTCGCCCACGCTGCCGTCATGCTCGCGGAGTCGGCGCGCGACCGGCGGGGCGAGGTCTACTCGGAGTGGCTGCGGGCCGGGCAAAAGAAGATCGTCGTCACGGCACGGACCATGGAGGACCTGCAAGAGCTCGCGAGGCAGGCTCGAGCGCGAAAGCTTCCGTCGGTCTTGGTGCAGGACGCAGGGCTCACCGAAGTGGCCCCCGGGACGGTCACCGTGCTCGGCATCGGTCCCGGCCCCGCTCGCGAGATCGACCCCATTACGGGGAGCCTGCCGCTCTACTGAAGGGTCGGTTCACGCGGCCCCTTCCGGGTCCTTGACCCCCTTGGGCGAGGCGCGGAATCGGCGCGCGGTTTCGAGGTGAATTCGATAAATACATAAATAGCCCCATCCGAATCGGCCGAATGCGGGACGCCGACCCGCCGGGTATGCTCCGATGAAGATGTCAGTGTACATCATTCGGCGAGCGCTGCTGCTCATCCCGGTCATCATCGGGGTGATGACCATCACCTTCCTGATCATCCAGGCGATCCCGGTCAACGAACGGGTCTCCTCCTACTACCTCTGCAGCGGACACGGAGGTACCTCGCCCTGCACGCCGACCGTCCCCTGCTCCCAGGGGAGCACCCAATTATGCCCGAACCCCGCCTACACGGCGGCGGTTCACCAGCTCGGCTACGACCAACCGATCTTCCTCCAATGGGCGACCTACATCTACCACAGTCTCACGTTGAACTGGGGGTACACGGGTTCGCAGAGCGAGGCGTCCCACTACTTCGCGCTCGCCGGTCAGACCCCGGTCTCCACCGTCCTCTCCTACTTCCTCCCCTACACCCTTGAGCTCGCGGCGGTTTCGCTGTTCTTGATCCTGCTGTTGGCGATCCCCTTGGGCAACTACTCGGCGGTCTACCGGAACCGGCCGATCGACCAGAGCGCCCGGGTGTTGTCGTTCTCCGGTTTCGCGCTGCCGGGCTTCCTCCTCGCCACGCTGGCTCTGACCGCTGCTACGGTCCTATCGGGGGGATTCGGGCAGGTGTGCAACGGCACCTCCACCCCCTACGCGGAGTGGCACGGTTCCTGGCCGGATCTCGGGTGTATCCCCGGCGGGAAGTATCCGTCCTGGATGGGCCCGTACCTTCAGACCTCCCCGACCGGATTCCCGACGGTCGACGCGTTGCTCCACCAGAACTGGTACCTCGCTTGGGAGTCGTTCAAACGCCTGCTCGTCCCCGCGCTCGTGATCACCTTTGGCGGCATCGCGGCGATCCTTCGGTTCGTGCGCAACAGCATGCTCGAGGTGATGAACCTCGATTTCGTCCGTACGGCGCGCGCCAAGGGCGTGGCCGAGCGCCAGGTGATCAGCCGTCACGCCGGGCGCAACTCGATGAACGTGACGGTGACGGTCCTGGGACTCACCTTCGCGGGGTTCATCGGCGGCTTCCCTATCATCGAGGATATCTTCGGCCTTCGGGGGATCGGGCTCGTGCTCGTCTACTCGATCCAGCCTCAGTTCGACTACGGGCTGATCTTCGGTACCACGCTCCTGTTCACCATCATCGTCGTCATCGCGAACATCCTGGTCGACATCCTCTACGCCTATCTGGACCCGAGGGTCCGGTTGGGGTGAGCTAGGATGGCGACGGCCAAGCCCGACCTCCCAACGTCGATCCTGCGCCGACGCGGCGGGGCGCCGCGGCACCCGAGCCCCCGCATCGCCCAGATGCAGCGGACGTTCTACTTCCTGCGGAAGAACACGCTCGCCATGATCGGGCTCGGCATCCTCCTGTTCTTCATTTTCGTCGCTGGGTACTCCTTTTTCTACTCGGCCCCCGCCACGCACCTCGACCTCTACTGCGGGACCTTCGGGGGCAACCCGGGCCAATCCGGATGCATCCAGGTGTGTACGAGCCCGCCGAACGTCGCCCCGACCTGCGGCCCGGTTGCCTATCCGGTCGACCCCCTGAACCCCTCGCTGTTGCCCCCAACACTCAATCTCGCCCACCTCACGGGCGGGCCTCTGCCTCTCGGGTCGCTCACGACCTCCCCGGGAAACAGCTACTTTTACAACATCTACGCAGGGCTGATCAAAGGCGCCCCCTGGTCGCTGGGGATCTCCGCGAGCATCGTCGGGGCCGGGGCCGGGGTGGGCCTGCTGCTCGGGGCCTTGGCCGGGTTCAAGGGTGGGCTATGGGACGAGTTCATCATGCGAATTACCGACATCTTCCTCTCCATTCCCGGCCTCTTGCTCGTCATCGTACTCCTCTCCGTCCTGAACAATTCCATTCGGATCTTGGTCAACGGCACCAATTACGGATCGATCGTCGTCCTGCTCGTCGCCTTCATCGTCACCTGGTGGCCGATCTATACGCGGATCGTCCGTGGGCAGGTCCTCGTCACCCGGGAGCAGAAGTACATCGAAGCGGCCCGCGCGAGCGGTGCTAAATCCGGCCGCATCCTCGTCAAGCACATCATCCCGAACAGCATGTACCCGGTGTTCGTTCAGATGTCCCTGGACGTCGGGACGATTCCGCTGAGCATCGGGGCGATCGTCTTTCTGGGCTTCCACATCTACCCCAGCCAGTACTTCCCGGAGTGGGGGGCCATGTCGGCGCTCTCTGTCATACCTATCCCGGGGCTCCTCACCCTGTGCCAGAGCGCCCAGGCCGCCTGCCAGTTCTTCCCCTGGTGGCAGCTGTTCTTCCCCGGGGTGACGCTGTTCATGTTCGCGATCTCGGTGAACTTCCTCTCCGACGGACTCCGCGACGCGCTCGACCCGAGGTTGCGGAGGTGAGGCCTGACCGCAGCGGCTAGCCTGCCGTCATCGACCTCCTCCACGAACGCGCCGGCCGTCGCCGCCCGCCCCGCGGTCGTGCCGGTCCCGGCCGCCGACGCCGCGCCTCGTCCCCCCGGCGACGTCGTCCTCGACATCCGCAACCTGCGGACGTACTTCTTCACGTACGACGGGGTCGTCAAAGCGCTCGACGGGGTCACGTTCAACATCCGCCGGGGCGAAACGATCGGGCTCGTCGGCGAGACCGGCTGCGGCAAGAGCGTGACCGCGTTCTCGGTCACGAAGCTCATCCCCGACCCCCCGGGCCGGATCATGGACGGGACGATCCTGTTCAAGGGGGCGAACCTCCTTTGGGGGCTCGACCGGGAAGCGAAGTTCAAGACCCTCAAGAAAGGCGGTCGGGTGAAGGTCGTCCGCCGGTTCCGGCGGATCCGACAAAGCCAGGCCAGGATGATGGCCGTCCGCGGCGGCGGGATCTCGATGATCTTCCAAGAGCCGACCTCCGCGATGAACCCGATCTTCTCGATTTCCGAGCAGATCTCGGAGGCGCTGCTCCTGCACCGGGGGGAGATGGTCATCGACGGGCTTCTCTCCGCCTCGGCCGGGCGGCACGGTCGGGGCGAAAAGGCCGATGGCGTTCGGCGCGACCGGACGGAGCGGGCCTCCGAAGAAGGCCTCTCCTCCGACCGGATCGACGTGGCGGTCGATGAGCTGCTCAAGGTCGCTCGTCAGAACGATCAGGAAGCTCTCCGGGTCGCCGCCCAGAAGCTCGCCGAGGTCACCGGTCTTCCGTCGATCGGCACCCAGTCGTTCTACGCCGTTCGAGGCGGATGGGCCGACCCGGAGAGCCGGCTGCCGGAGGTCCGCAAGGCGTTGCGCCGCCTCAACATGTCGCCCCTCCAGCGGCGGTTCCTGCTGCGCGAGCGCGCCCTTCGCGACCTCAACCAGGAGCTCAAGAACGCCTACATGCGCGAGATGCGCCAGGGCAAGGCGGAGCTGCTCGCCCGTCGCCGCATCTCCGCGAGGAGGCTGTCGCTCCGCCTCCGCACGTTCTACTTTGGGCTCTGGGGCGTCCGGGGATTCGTCCGGCGTCCGCTGAAGCTGGAGACGTTCTGGCAGTCGGTCCGGCTACTCGAGGGTGTCCGCATCGCCAACCCCGTCCAGGTCGCCCGCGGCTACCCGCACGAGCTCTCCGGAGGGATGCTCCAGCGGGTGATGATCGCTATGGCCCTCTCCTCCGACCCGGAGCTCCTGATCGCCGATGAGCCGACGACCGCGCTCGACGTGACGATCCAGGCCCAGATCCTCGAACTGATGCGCAACCTCAAGGAACGGGTCGGGACCGCCATCCTGCTCATCACCCACGACCTGGGGGTCATCGCCGAGGTCGCCGACCGGGTGGCGGTGATGTACGCGGGCAATATCGTCGAGATCGCCCCCGTCAAGGACCTCTACCTCCGCCCCCTCCACCCGTACGCCCAGGGGCTGCTCGCCTCCATCCCACGGATGGACGACCCGAGCAAGTCGCTGGAGTCGATCCCGGGTTCCGTACCCAACCTCATTTATCCCCCCTCGGGTTGCCGCTTCCATCCCCGCTGTCCCCACGCGATGCCGGTCTGCAAGGAGGCTCGGCCTCCCATGACGGTGGAGGGAGAAGGCCACCAGGTGGCCTGCTACCTCTACCACGGACCGGTCGCGAAGGGCTAGGGGCCACGGGAGACCGGACGTATGGACAACGGCCACGACTCCGTACTGCTCTCCGTCCGCAATCTCCGAAAATACTTCCCGATCCGCGGGGGCGTCTTTTCGACGCACATCGGCGACGTCCGGGCGGTCGATGGGGTCTCCTTCGACGTACACGAGGGCGAGACCGTCGGCCTGGTCGGCGAGTCCGGCTGCGGGAAGACCACGGTCGGCCGCCTGCTCCTCCGTCTGATCGAACCGTCCTCGGGCCACACCTTCTATAAGCCGACCCCCGAGATCCACGCCCGTCTGGAGAGCCTCTACAGCACGCTCGGGGCCGCCTACGCGGGGGAGGAGGACGGCGCCGACCTCCCCGGTAACGCCGCCTCGCTGCTGAAGGAGCTCGACGACATCGCCCGACAGTACTCGATCTACCGGATGAGCGGCCGGCGGCTCCAGAAGCTCCGCGGCAAACTGCAGATCGTCTTCCAGGACCCGTTCTCCTCGCTGAGCCCGCGGATGCTCGTGCGGGACATCGTCGCCGAGCCGCTCGCCATTCACCGCCTCGGTACGGCGAAGTCGCGGTACCAGCGCGTCGCCGAGCTGATGCAGGCGGTCGGGCTCAACCCCGAGCACCTCTGGAGGTTCCCCCACGAGTTCTCGGGGGGGCAGCGCCAGCGCATCGGGATCGCCCGCGCCCTCGCGCTACGACCGGACTTCATCGTGCTCGACGAGCCGACGAGCGCGCTCGACGTCTCGGTCCAGGCCCAGATCCTGAACATCCTCAAGCGGCTCCAAGCCGACCAGAACCTCGCCTACCTGTTCATCTCCCACCACCTCTCGGTCGTACGCGCGGTTTCCAAGCGCGTCGTTGTGATGTACCTCGGAAAGGTCGTGGAAAGGGCCCAGACCGAGGAGCTGTTCTCCCGGCCGCTCCATCCGTACACCCAGGCGCTCCTCTCCGCCATCCCGATCCCCGACCCGCAGCTCCACCGGGAGAGGATCGTCCTCCGCGGGGACGTGCCCAGCCCGGCGGCCCCGCCCCCGGGGTGCCGGTTCCACACCCGATGCCCGGCGGTAATGCCGATCTGCTCGAAGGTCGAGCCACCGTTGATCCCTATCCGCCCCGACCACTTCGTGGCCTGCCACCTTTACCCGCCCCCGGAAGGTATCCCTGGGGTTCCGTCGACCGGACACTCGTCGGTCTCCGACCGACCGGCCGCCAGCTCGGCGGCCTGACGGACCGGCGCCCGCCCGTCGAACCATGGCACCCCTCCTCCTCCGAAGGGTCGTTCCCCCGCTCGATGACGAGACCCGCCAAGCGGCGATCTCGGACCCCGGCCCCAGCTGGCGGGAGTGGTTCTACTTCGACTTCGCTCGCGCCTGGATGGCGCTGCTGTTCTTCGTCGTCGACACGTGGGTGATCGCGATCTTCCTTCGCCCCCTCGACCTCTACGCGATGGTGCCCTCGTTGATCGGGGCGGTCTACGCCGAGGTCCTGGCGTACCGGTATCTGTGGGCGCGCCCCCACCGTGACCGATCGCTGCCCAGCGGCGAGCCGTTCAAGCCCACGTGGCTGACCCCGGTGCGATGGGGCCGGTGGACCCCGGAAGCCTGGCGCGTCCGCGCCGGCCTTGATCCTCAGCCTGGTCGGACCGGCCCCGACCCTCGAGAGTTCCTGTAAGAGTGGCCCCGGGGGCGGCGAGCAGGGTGCGCCCGACCGCCCAGCCGTCCCCGACCAGGGCTGGAGCGCCCTACGTGAGCCTCAGGTCACGTCCGCGCCCCGGGGCCCGGCTGGCTCGCCCGCCACCCTACCAGGAGGCGGAAAAAGAGAAGGGGAAAGGGTTCCGGGACCCCCCGAAGCCGTCGGGGGGTCCCTTCCGGGGTTCGCCGCGCCTGCCTAGTAGACCCCGTTTCCGCCGATCGTGTACCAGAGGACGTCGCCACCGCCGCCGATGGTCACGTTGCTGTTGATCGTCGAGCCGTTGATCCAGCTGCCGTAGGTGTAGATGTAGTTGTTCTGGAACGAGTAGGTATAGAGCGAGAGCGCGTTGGCAATCTGCTCGACCCAGTTGTACATCAGGAGGCGCTGGGGCCCGGCGGGCGCCTGCGCGGCGATCCCCTCGAGGTAGGTCATCGCGCTGTACGCCATCCCCTGGCAGTTGTTCGGGATCCCGCCGGTCGACTGGGCGGACTTCGCCCACGCGACGTAGTTGGTGTACGCCCCGATCGACGTGGCACAGCTGCTCGCGTTGAAGGCGTTGTTCACGCCGACGCCGAGCTGCTCCGCGACCGTGTCCGCCGCCGTGTAGGTGCTGTCCGGGATGTACAGCGGCTGGATGTAGTCGGTCGGGTCGGGGTAGTCAGGCGCCCAGCCGAGCCGGTAGAACGGCATCGCGTTGCCGCCCGGCGGACTGTACAGCGAGTTGATCACCGCGTCGACGAAGTTGATGTCCAACGTGTCGACCTTGACCGCCCCGCCCGTGACCGCGCCGATCGACGCGGCCCAGAGGGCCATCCGCTCATCGAGCGTCGGCGCTCCGGTCTGGCCGAACAGCGGCACTTCGCACGGGTTCGAGGGGGAACAGTTCGCAAGCTCCTTGTCGTAGTACGGCGAGGAGGCGGTCGTCGCCTGCGCCCACCAGTAGCTCGCGCACGCCACGTTCGTGGTGTCCGTGCACGGGTCTGCGTTCGGCCAGCTCACGTTGGTCGGGTAGTAGTTCGCCATGAACTGCGGGATCGCCCCACCGTAACCGAAGGCGCCCTCGATCCCGTCGATCGTGTTGAGGGTCGACTGGATCGTGGTGTACGGGTAGGCCCGCGCGAACAGTTGCCGCACCGCGAGGTAGCTGAAGAAGTCCGGCTGCACGGTGATCGGGTTCGAGGTGTACTTGGCGGCCGCCGGCGCGTTGAACAGCAGGTTGAACGGGAAGAAGTCGATCGACAGCGACGGGAACGTCACCGCCGAGATCTTCCCTTGGGCGATCAACGACAGCATCAACGCGGTATCGGTCCCGGGAATGCTCGCAAAGTCGGCGACCCCGGCCGAGTACGCCTGCTCGCCGGGCGTCTGGCTGGTCTCCCAGACGACGCTGACCTTGGCCGCGTACTGGCCCGGCGTGGGCTCGCAGCCGGGCTGGCCGGCGCAGCCGGTCGGGGCCACGTAGGCCGGGCTCGCCTGGAGCTGGTAGCTAGAGCCGGGCTGGTAGTTCGCGAGGTAGTACGGGCCGCTGCCGGCCATCGCCCACTGCACGTTGCCCCAGTACGGCGCGGCCGAACCGACGGCCTGGTAGTGGTCCCAGGCGGTCGGGTTGCTCGCGATGGCGGCCGCCGAGACGCCGTAGCCGGCCGCCCCGGGGAGCGGGCACGGGTGGTCCCCGGTCCCCGAGACGTTGCCGTAGGTCCAGTACGGGATCCCCGCAGTCTGCGGGGCCGCGCTGAACCAGCCGCACGGCACGATCGAGCCGCCCAGGTTGTCCGCGATCAGCTCCAGGAAGAACGGCCAGGAGTGGCCCGCGCCGTTCGCCCAGAAGGTGACGCAGCCGTGGTACGCCGGGTTCGTCATCGCGGTGGACGGGCACTGGGTGCCGTTCAAGATGACGTGGCTGTAGATGTTGTCCGGCGTGTTGTTCCGCGCGGAGTGGATGCCACTGTCCCAGCCCTTGTTGCCCGAGGGTAGAAGGGACTGCTCGAGGATCCAGCCGTTGTTGCCGCCGTACGACGGGAGGTTCGCGAAGCTCATCGTGCGCGCGACACTGAACAGGACGTCGGTCGGGTAGACGCCCCAGGACGCCTTGGTCGCCGGGTCGAGGAACTTCGCCGCGCCGTCCAGGACGAAGGTGTAGTTGTCGCCCTGGATCAGGTTGCTGCCGAACTGAGCCACACACAGCGGGCTGCCCGGGACACAGGTCGCCAGCTGCGGGACGTACGACGAGTACGTTGGGCCCGTCTGGCTGCCGTTGTAGGCGACCAGCGTCTGGTAGATGTTGAGCTCGACTTCGTAACCAGCGGTCTCATAGTCAACCGCCGGATCTTCGCTGGTCGCACCACCCGGCGTGAGCTCGTAGACATTGAGCAGCCCCTTGTGGGGGCTGACCGCCGAGCCGCCGCCGCTCAGGCCCGCGTGGAGTCCGCTCGGAGCGACGAAGACGGTCCAGGTGTAGTTCTGGTAAGCGCTCACCGTGCCGCTCGTCGCGACGCCCACGAACGACACCGTGTAGGTGCCGGAGCTCGCGAACTGAACGGTCGCGGTCGCGGAGGTGGAGGTGATGGTCGGGGTCCCCGAGATCGTGCCGCCGGTCGAGGCGACGATGCTCGGGTTGCCGAGGGCGAACAGGGGGTTGGTCGGGGAGGTGGTGTAGGAGCCGGTGAAGGTAACGCTGCCACCGGGCTGCAGGATCGGGGTGGCCGCCGTCCCGGCGGTGACCGAGCTGTTCGTCACGATCTGGCCCGAGACGCCGGGTTCGTTCCCGGCGGTCGAGCTCGAGAAGGTCGAAGCGACGGCGACCGTGACCAACTTCTGGTAGTTGTCGTGGGTCACGCCGTTGACGACGGCCTGGACGGAGATGACGTAGCTACCGGCGACCGTGTAGACGTGGCTCGCGGTCGGCTGGGCTCCGGAGGCCGTCGCGCCATCCCCAAAGTTGAACATGAATTTCGACGCCGACTCGCCCGCGGGAAGTGTGGCGGTGAAAGGCACAGGATTACCGGTTTGCACGGCCTTGAACGGCACGAGCAGACCGACATCATGCGTGACAGCCGAGGCCACGCAGGCCGGGCTCGAGGGTGGGTAACAGTGGGACTTCGTGGTAGTTCCGTGGGACTGGGCGTTCAGGCCCACGTAGGTTCCGACTCCGACCAGGGCGATCACGACGACCATGATCACCGCGGCGATGGCCGTACCGATTCCTCGGCGGCCCGCCCAACGACCGTTCGATGACGCTTTCGCTTGCTCCATGCAGGTTTCACCCAAGAGGTCCCGGTTCCCCGGAAACTTGGCGCTCCGAGCCCGCAGGTGATATATATACTCATTCGGGCATGGAATCGCGTGAATTCGGTGGGCCGTAGGCTTCGGCTCGCCCCCTCCCTTCTCAGCGCCGACTTCGGCGCACTCGGAGCTGCCGTCGCCGCGGCGGAGGCCGGCGGAGCCGACGCGCTCCACCTCGACGTGATGGACGGTCACTTCGTCCCTAACATCTCCTTCGGACCCGCTCTGGTCCAAGCCGTTCGCGCCCGAACGAAGCTCCCGTTGGACGTCCACCTTATGATCGAGGAACCGGGACGATTCGTCGAGGCGTTCGCTGCCGCCGGTGGTTCAACGCTCATCTTCCACCGGGAGGCGAAGGCGGAGCCACGGGATCTTATCCCGAAGGTGCGTTCGCTCGGGGCGGAGGTCGGCCTCGCGATCAACCCGGAGACGCCGTTCGAGGCAGCCCAGCCGTGGCTCGAGGAGATCGACCAGCTGCTCGTGATGAGCGTCCACCCCGGATTCTCTGGACAGAAGTTCCTACCCGAAGCGCTTCCGAAGCTCCGAGCGGCCCGCGCCGCGTTCGACGCCCTCGGCTCGAAGGCCGACCTTTCGATCGACGGGGGAATCACCGTGGAGACCGCGGCCCCGGCCGCCGCCGCGGGCGCGTCGTTCTTCGTCTGCGGCAATTCGGTGTTCGTAGGCGGAAGCGTCGAACAGAACCTGGCCGGCCTCCGACGAGCGGTAACCGCGGGAGCTGGCGATGAAGTTCGCTGACCTCGTCGCCTGGTACGACCGGATCGAGGCGACGACCAAACGTCTCGAGATGCGCGCGATCCTCGTCGAGATGTTGAAGGCGACGCCGCCGGACGAGCTCCCGGTCGTCCTCTACCTTTCCCAGGGGATGTTGCGGCCGGAGTACGAGGGCGTCGAGCTCGGGGTCGCCGACTCTCTGGCTCGCAAGGCGGTCGTCCTCGCGACCGGAGCGACCGCGAGCGAGGTCACGGGCTCCGTTCGGGAGTCGGGGGACCTCGGGACGACCGCCGCGACCCTGCTCGGGCGGCGCAAGCGTCTCGAGATATCTTCTCCGCTCACTGTCCACGAGGTGTACGCCGGACTGACGGCGATCGCCCACACCTCCGGTGAGGGGTCGCAGGAGGTCAAGGTCCGGACGCTGGTGGAGCTTCTGAACCGGGCCGAACCGGCCGAGGGGAAATACATCGTCCGGTTCGTCCTCGGGACGCTCCGGCTCGGCGTCCGGGAGATGTCCCTGTTGGACGCCCTCGCCGTGGCGTTCGCGGACGGCTCGAAGGAGGCTCGGACCCGGATCGAGGGCGCCTACAATGTTTCGAGCGACCTCGGTCAGGTGGCCGTCGCGCTCGCGACCGGCTCGCTCGAAGCGCTGAACTCGATCTCGCTGGAAGTCGGCCGTCCGATACGACCGATGCTCGCCGAGCGGGCGCTCAACCTCGGCGAGATCCTCGAACGGATGCCCGAGGGGGCGGCGTTCGAGTACAAGTACGATGGGCTACGCGTCCAGGCCCACATCCCCGTCCGGGGCGAGGTGAAGCTGTTCTCTCGCCGGCTGGAGAACATCAGCGCCCAGTTCCCGGAGCTCGTGGAAGAACTGCCGCGGGCGATCCGGCACAAGCCGGCGATCGTCGAGGGGGAGTGCGTACCGATCGACCCCGCTACCGACGAGATCCTTCCGTTCCAGGAGGTGTCGCGACGGCGAGGGCGCAAGCACGACCTCGACAAGGTCCAGAGCGAGATCCCCGTGTGCGTCTTCCTGTTCGACGTATTGATGGCCGACGGCGCACCGGTGATGGCCGAGCCGTTCCCGAAGCGCCGGAGCGAGCTCGAGCGGATCGTCGCCCCCACCGAACGGATCCGTCTCGCCCAGCAGACGATCGTGCACGACCTCGAGGCTGCGCAGCGGTGCTTCGACGCGGCGATCGCCGACGGGAGCGAGGGCGTGATGGCGAAATCGATCGCGGCCGGCAGTGCCTACCGCGCCGGGGCGCGGGGATTCTGGTGGATCAAGTACAAGCGCGACTACACCCAGACGCTCGGGGACTCGATCGACGGCGTCGTGATCGGCGCCTTCTACGGGCGGGGCCGCCGGGCGGGCGGCTACGGCGCGCTG
Source organism: Thermoplasmata archaeon (assembly GCA_022750195.1). Lineage (GTDB taxonomy): Archaea > Thermoplasmatota > Thermoplasmata > Lutacidiplasmatales > UBA184 > Lutacidiplasma. The sequence goes on from JAKIWE010000001.1 coordinate 1,191,299, forward strand.
CTCCTAGCGACCTACGACCCGAAGGAGGACCGGTACGAGTCGTTCTGCAAGGTCGGCGGAGGGTTCGATGACGCGACCGTCGCCGCGCTCCCGGCGAAGCTGAAGCCGAAGGAGCGGGAGGAGCGCCCGAAGGGGGTGTTGACCGAGCTCACTCCGGACAAGTGGGTGGAGCCGTACTTCGTCCTCGAGGTCCGAGGCGCGGAGCTGACGTTGAGCCCGAACCATCGGGCGGGCGTCGGGCAGATACGGCCGGACGCGGGCCTCGCCCTGCGGTTCCCCCGTTCGACCGGCCGCTGGCGAACGGACAAAGGGCCCACCGAGGCGACGACCTCGCAGGAGCTCGTCGAGATGTACCGCAAACAGGTCAAGCAGTCGCCGCATCGATCGGCCGACGCGTAGCTCGCCGGAGACGTTCGCCTCCGGGCCAAGGATTAAGAGGGGGGGACCTGCTCCTCGCACCGAGGGCGGCGGCGATGCTGGTCGAGATGACGGAGCTCGTAGGGCGGCAGATCTACACCCCCGACGGGCGCCTCTTGGGAGAAGTGGACAACCTGGTCGTGGACGTCGAAGGCGCCAAGATCGACGGGCTGTTCGTCGCGGAGTCGAGTCCTTTATTGGTCGATGAGTCGAAGCCGGTCAGCGTGCCCTACCGTTGGGTCGCCGCCGTCAACGACGTCGTGCTCCTCAAGTACTTCCCGAAGCGGGTGTCGATGAAGAAGGCCCCGGCCCGCGCGGCGAAGGAACTCGAGGCGGCGGCACCCGCGGCCCGGTAACGGCGCGGGGATAGCCAAGCTTGGGCAACGGCGCAGGACTTAAACGGTCCAGGCCCCGGCCGGGACCCAGGAGATCCTGCCGCGAAGGCGTTCGCCGGTTCAAATCCGGCTCCCCGCATCGTCCCCGACGGACGCGGGAAAGGGCCTCACCGGCGCGAGATCGGTCCGAGCCGGAGAGCTTCGACGACTGCTCGGTGGTCTAGCGACGTTCCCGAACCCCCGGGCTGACCTCGAGCAGGTCGCCACCCCGGCGGAGCTCGCGATCGAACTGCTGACCGAGGCCGACCGACGGGGCGACCTCCGCGAGCGCACCGTCCTCGACCTCGGCTCGGGGTCGGGGGTGCTCTCGGTCGGGGCAGCGCTGCTCGGAGCCCGTGTTCGGGGCGAGGAGATCGACCCCGCCGCGGTCGCTCTCGCGCGTGCGAACGCCGCGAGCGCGGGCGTGTCGGTCGAGTTCGTGGCCGGCGACGTGCAGAGCTCCGGGCCCAGGTTCGACACCGTGGTGATGAATCCGCCGTTCGGCGCCCAGAAGAGGCACGCCGACGAACCGTTCTGGGAGGCGGCGTTCGCGCGGGCCGACCGGGCGATCTACGCCTTCTCCCTCGCCGCGTCGCGAACCTTTATAGAGCGCCGCGCGGTCGCAAGCGCCGCGCAAATCGAGGTGACCCGGCCGGTGCGCTGGGGGCTCGCGCGGACGTTTCCCCACCATCGGAAACGGAGCGTGGAGATCCCGGTCGACCTGTGGGTGCTGCGACGCGCGACGGACCTATGAACGACTCCCCCAACGACCGACTGGTACTCCCGGGCGAACTGCTCGGCACCGCCGAAGAGTTCGTCCCTGGGCGCGGCACCTACGAGGACGGTGGCCGCATCTACGCGGCGCTCCTGGGGCATGCGCGCGTCGACCCGAAAGACCGCGCCGTCCGCGTCGAGGCGCTCAACGCGGTCCCGGAGATCAAGGAAGGGGACCTCGTCTTCGCCCGCGTCGACGAGGTGAAGAGCGCGATGGCCGTCTGCACGATCATCGCCGTCGGCTCGAGCAAGCGAACGGTCCCGGGCGCCCCGGAGGGGACCGTGCACATCTCCAAGGCGAAGGACGGCTACACCGATACGCTCGCCGACGAGTTCCAACCTGGCGACGTGATCCAGGCCCGGGTCCTCCAGACCGGCAGTTCGATCAAGCTCTCGACGGCCACCCTCGAGCTCGGGGTCGTCTCCGCCCGCTGCCAGGTCTGCCACGCGATCCTGACCACCACCGGCAAGGAACTGACGTGCCCTCGTTGTGGACACCGCGAGCGACGGAAGCTCGCGGGCGTGGAGGGTTCGGGTGGACCGACCAGCTCGGGACCCCCTCCGGACCGGGACCGCCGGCGCGAACGCGACCATGGCGGTCGACACCGGCGCTGACGAGCGGCGGCTGGCCCAGCTGGTCCGCGGCCACGACCGGTGGCGCGGGCGGGAGGTCTTCAATCTCCTTCCGAGCGAGAACGCGGTTTCGCCGAAGGCCCGTCGGTATCTCTCGAGCGACCTCGCCGGGCGGTACACCCTGCCGGGGGAGTGGCCGGTCGACGGGGAGACCGTCGACAACAGCTACGCGGGCACGCGGTACGCCGACGCGATCGAGCAGCTGGGCGACGCCGCCGCCCGGCGGCTGTTCCGGGCCGAGCACGCCACCGTTCGCCCCCTCTCCGGCCACATCGCGGCGCTCTCGGCGCTCGCCCCGCTGCTGCCGCGCGGTTCGAAGCTGCTGGCGATAGCGCCCGAACAGGGTGGGTACGACGGCTACGCTCCGGGGTTCATCCCGGCGCTGTTCGGCTGGACGGTCCGGCCGCTCCCGGCCGACCGCCCGGGCAACGCCGTCGAGGAGGCGGCCGCCCTCGAGGAGATCCGACGCGAGCGACCCCACGCGGTCGTCCTCGGGCAGTCCTTCTTCCTCTTCCCGTACCCGATGAAGGCCATCGCCGAAGAGCTCCACCGGCACGACGGTTTGCTCTTCTACGACGCCTCGCACGTCCTCGGGCTGATCGCCGGAGGCCGGTTCCAGGACCCGCTGCGGGAGGGCGCCGACGTGGTCTTCGGAAGCACCCACAAGTCGTTTCCCGGGCCGCAGGGGGGCCTGCTGTTCACCAACCGGTCCGACCTGTTCGCGCAGATCGCCCCGTCCCTCGTCTGGCGGTTGTTCGACAACGCGCACTGGAACCGGATCGCCGGCCTTGCCCAGACCCTGCTGGAACTCGAGCGGACCGGGCCCGCCTACGCCGACGCGACGATCGCGAACGCGAAAGCGCTCGGTACCGCCCTCCACGCGAAGGGAATCCCTCTCAAGGCGGCCGAATCGGGGTTCACCGAATCGCACCAGCTCCATATCGACCGGCCCGCTCTACGCCAGCGCCACCAGATCTCCTCCGGCCCCCTCGCGCGTCGATGGGAGAAGCAGCGCCTCATCGCCGACCTGATGGGGCGGCTCGGGACGGCCGAGGTGGCCCGGCTCGGCCTCGGGGTCGCCGACATGGAGCGGATGGCCGATCTGCTCGTCAGGGGCGGGCCGGGACGCGAGCGGGTCGGGCGCGAGGTGCTGGAGTGGCGACGGTCCTTTCCCGCGCTCAAGTTCGCCTGATGGACGAACGTCTCCGCGGTGAGCCCGCCCCGATCCGAGACTCCGGGGGGCCCGCCCGGCGCGCACCGCTCCGGTCGAGCACGAGCGTTGAGAGGCGGTGGCGACTCCCTTGAAGCTCTATCGCGAGCTCGCCGACTGGTGGCCGCTGATCTCGGCCCCCGAGGACTACGCGGACGAGGCGAGGGACGCGGTCCGGTTCATCCGCGGCGCTTCGAAGATCCCCGTTCGGACCCTGCTGGAGCTGGGGAGTGGGGGCGGGAACAACGCGAGCCACCTCAAGCGTTCGTTCCAGCTCACCCTGGTCGACCTTTCTCCCGGCATGCTCCGGGTTAGCCGGGCGCTCAACCCTGAGTGCGAGCATGTTGCCGGCGACATGCGCACGGTGCGTCTCGGACGCCTCTTCGACGCGGTCTTCCTCCACGACGCGATCATGTACATGCGGACCGAAGCCGACCTGCGGGCCGCGCTGGAGACCGCCTCCGCTCACTTGCGACCCGGGGGCGTCGCGTACCTGACCCCCGACCACACGACCGAGAGCTTCCGGCCCTCCACCGGGCACGGTGGTCACGACGAGCGCCGGAAGGGGGGTCGCCGCCCGCGAGCAGCTCGATACCTCGAGTGGACGTTGCCCCCTAGCGGCCGGGCCTCGAGGGAGTACGCGGTCCACTATGCGTTCCTCCTGAAGGACGGTCACGGCTCGGTCCATTTGGTGCATGACGCCCACCGCGAGGGGCTCTTCCCCCGGCCAACTTGGCTCCGCCTCTTGCGGGAGGTTGGACTCGTGCCGCGCCGGGCGACGCGGCTCGAGGGCGGACGAAAGTACGACGTCTTCCTCGGCCTGAAGCCCTTGACGTCAAGCCCAGGGCGGAATCGGTCCGCTCGCGGCTAGCGTGAGAACCGCCGACCCACGGCGGGGCCGCCGCTGCAATCGAAAAAGAAAAGGAAGAAGGGGTTCGACCTCGACGCGGGCGCACGCCCGCCCCGGGACTTACGACATCCCGTGGGCCGACTTCGAGTGCTCCTTCATCGCCTCTTCCGAGGGGAAGGTCTGGTGGCAGACCGGGCACTCGTTCGGGTTCGCGGTGCCGGTCCACGGCTGAGCCGGCGCGGGTTTCGCGCCGCCCCACATCATCCGCCCGAGCGCCAGCGCGACGATCATCCCGACGATCAGGCCGATCACGATCAACAGGGCGCCGCCGGCCGCCCCCGAGAGTCCAGGGATGACGCTCTGGTTGACGTAGGAGCTCGAGTTCTGGTAGACGATCCCACCCGCTGGAACGACCGTCACCGTCTCCTTGACGATCAGGGTCCCCGACGCGCCGCCGGGGATCGTCGTCACGGTCAGCGTGATCGTGTAGGTCCCGGGCGCCGTGACGACCCACGGCACGGCCGTGGTGGCCGCCCGGAAGCCGGTCCCGCCTTGGGCGACCGAGTTCGAGAAGACGATCGTCCCCGTGGCGCTCGTCACCGTGACGTTCGCCCCCGTGATGTAGTCCCCTCCGTACCCGACGGAGATCGACACGTTACCGGTCGAGATCGTCGAGTTCGCGGCGGGCGAGAGCACCGAGCCGGTCAGCGGGTGGAGGATCAGGTACTGGTTGTGCGCGGCCGCGCCGGTCCTCGGCTCCGCCGTCGGCGTCGTGGTGTTTTGCAAGGTCGCCCACGCGATGATCTGGTACGGGTCTTGGGCCGGGAGGGCGCTCGCGGAGGAGGCGCCCCCGAAGCCACCGGCCAGGAGGAACGCGTCGTCAATGGTGACCGTGTAGGACCCGGTCCCGTTGATCGGGGTCACCGATACGTTGGAGACGGAGGGACAGGGTCCGCCGAAACCGAGGACGCTGCCACACCCAGAGACGATGTACCGGGCCTCGACCGAGAGGGTGGTCGTGGTGAGCGCTGCGCTCGAGGCGTCGTAGTGGATCGGGACGGCGCCGTTCCCCGAGACGGTCACGTTGAAGGTGATGTTGAACGGCACGGTCTCGTACAGCGAGAGCGTGTTGGCGAGCCCGACGCGCACGTTGAGCACGCTCAGGAGGCTCACGGCGGTCGTTGCGTTGCCGGTGGCCGGCGCGACGGACGTGTTGCTGCTGTTGCTCACCGTGGCCCAGACGTTGTACTGGTAGTTCCCACCGGGGAGGTCGCCGCCGTTGTACAGCGACGAGGTCAGCGCCCCGTAGTCGACCGTGGCCGTGTAGGCCGACTGCCCGTCGACGACCGGGACCGAGAAGTTCGCGACCAGGTTGGACGGAGAGACCTGCCAGGCGGCGACGGTCACCGTCAGATTCGCGGCCGTCAGGTTGGCGCCCGTCACGGCCACGGAGTAGTTGAACGACTCAGGGACGTTGGAGCTCGCCGGCGGTTGGGCGGTGATGGTGACGGTCGCCGTCACGGGCGGGCTCGGCGGCTGCAGCGGCCTCACGGCGGCGGCCGCCGCGTGGACCTTGGAGTTCGCCACGTGCGCCGAGTTCGCGTGCGGCGCTCCGACCATGAGGGCCGCGTGGGCCCCCAGCAGGCCGCCGACCCCAAGGGCCGCGACCCCGGCGAGCACCAGTATGGCCATAGTCGCTACCGCACCTACATTCCTACCCGAAGAACGGCGCATAAGGGCGGTGACGACTTTCATTACTTAAACCTCGCGGAACACGGCTCGCGGGCCGGCCTTCCGGCCCGCCGGTACCCGGGGGTCGGAGCGCCCGGTTATTCGTCGATGCCGTGGACGATCTTCCGGTGCTGCGAGAGCGCGTAGGAGGTCTCGAACTCCTCCTTGCACGTCGCGCACGTATACTGGGGCGGACCCGAGGGGCCTTCCGGTCCGGCGGTGGCCCGGGCGGCGGCGGCCGCTCCGCTACCCTCCTCCCACGGACGGGGTGGGGCTCCCCCAGCGACGCTGCCGCTCGGACGCGAGCGGAGGGCCGGGGCAAGGAACAGGCCGAGCAGGAGGCCGAGGATCCCCATCACGAGCGCGAGGACGGTCGCCGTCACGGCGGCGTTCATGATGATCAACGGGGCTGCGCTGTGGGTCGAGTTGAGGTAGACCTGGCCGGAGCCGCCGGAGACGTTCACCCACTCAGAGATGTTGACCGCATGGTACGGGGTACCGAGCGCAAGGACGATCTGGTAGGCACCGGGGGTCACGGCCCCCCATTCGACCGCGCTGCCGCGCAGCCCGATCCCCGGAACGAACGCCTGGGCGGTGAAGACCGGTACCGTCGGGGCACCCTTGGCAAAGATGGAGAGCGTCGAGTTCTGCACGTACTGGCCCGAGTACGAGTAGGAGACCGTCACGTTCCCCACCGGTAACACCTCGTTCGGCGTCGGCCCGTTGATCGTCCCTTGCACCGGGTCGAAGACCAGGTACGACGTGATCGCCGTCGAGATGCTCCCCGAATGGTTGGCGTTCAGCCAGACGATGAGCTGGTACTGGCCCGGCGGAGGCTCGCCCGCTCCCGAGTAGAAGTGCTTCAGATTGAGCAGGGTCAGATTGAGGCTCTGCTGGTAGTCGGTCACCCCGTCGTGGATCTTGATCGAGTAGTTGACGACCTGCGGGCACGGTGTGGCGCCGCCGCACGCGCTCGTCACGTACCGGATCTCGAGGGACATGTTGAACGTGTGGTTGTCGATGTCCCGGGACGGCAGGTTCAGGGTCCAGGTCATGTTGTACGGCAGCACCGTGTAGGTGCTCTGCACGTTGAGGTCGGTCACGCGGATCGACCCGACGATGAACACGTGGCGGTTCGTGAAGATGTGCCCGGTCGAGTCGGTGACGACGACCGTCAACGTGTGCTTCCCCGCGCTGTAGGCGCCGGTCAGGTTCCCGTCCGCCTGGAAGAACTGGTAGTTCGGCGGGGCCCTCGGCGGAGCGATACCCGCGGGCGCGCCGTCGACGTACGCCGCGACGCTCGTGATGTGCTCGGTCCCGGGGAGCCAGGCCGTTCCGATCCCGTTGAGGAACGGGTCGTTGTTCGGCAGGGTGATGTTGTACCCCCAGGAGATGTTCTGCCCGAACCCGAAGAAGTCCCGGTGGATCAGGGCGGGGGTCTCGGTCCAGGAGTGGATCGGGTTCGGCAACACGAGGAGCGGGGCCGCGGTGTAGTTCCGCTGGAACGAGTCGTTGTACTCGCAGGTGATCTGGGTGCTCGGGTTGTTTACGTTCGTCGGGAAGCACGGTTCGGTGTAGGAGAAGGTCCGGTTCTGCTCGCCCGGCACGTCCGCCGCGACGTACCCCTGCTCGGCGATGACGCCGTTAGGGTACTGGAACCACGGCGTCGCGGAGTAGTTGTCGGGAACGTAGATCTGACCCTCTCCGTTGATGCCGGTGACGCCCGAGGTTCCCGAGACGTTGGTCACGCCGTGGAGTCCGAACGACGGCACGTAGTGGTAGAACTTGTTCTCCCCGCCCAGGTCGATCGTAGCGAGCCAGACGTGGATCCCGGAGAGCGAGTTGCCCTGCCAGTCGTTGGTCGTGACGTTCAAGAGCTCGCCCTTCCAGGCGTAGATGACATTGTAGAACGCGGTCTGATTGAGCGCGTTCGGCTGGGTCTGATTGACCGTGAACCCGTTCACGATTTGTCGAAGGGAGCGGAGGACGAACGCCGGCGTGCTAAATTCGGAGTAGTTGCCACTGTAGGCGTCCGTGGTGCCGACGTTCGGGCCGGGGACCACCTGGTAGGTCGTCGCGCCGGTCGCCACGCCGTAGGTGGCGTTGACGAAGTAGGTCGTCGGGGCGATCGCGTTCCAGGTGTACACGAGCGCCTCGCCCGTGACGTTCGTGAACGACTCCGAGACGACCTTCGGCGACAGCCAGTTCGGCCGACCGAGGCTGTTGGTCAACTGCTCGAGCCGGCTGTTTCCGGCAAAGGCCAGCAGGTTCGGCGAAGCTACTGTGGCGTCCACACGAGCGTCGTAGACCGGCTGTCCGTTGTAGGTGACCTTGACCGTGAAGGAGTTCGGGAAGAGCGGTCCCTGCGGTGCGATGATGGTGAGGGGAGCGCCATACCCGAGAGCCGTGTTGAACTCCGAGTACCCACCGACGACCGAGCCCCCCGGGGAGACGACCGTGACTGAGAGCGAGCCACTCTTGGGAAGGTCAGCGGCGATGAACGAGTACGCGAATCCGATCGTCGGGTCGGTTGCGTTGCCGAACTCGAAGATGACGGTGCCTGGGCCGGTAATCACGCCGGTAGTTGTATCGAGTGTGAAAGTGAACCCGCTTGTGGGAACGATAGTCTGGGAAATTGCAGGCTGAAACGAGACGGGCTGTCCATTGTCCGGCAGATACTTCAGCGTCACGTGGGGGTTCGACAGCGCGATCTGCGAGCTCGCGTTCACGTGAATCGTGTAGGTCGAGTTCATGGCTAGGTTCGCCCAGCCGTTCGGGTTCCACGCGTTGCCCGCGGCGTTCAGGGTCTGGAACTGGCCAGGGAGCTGGTCGAGCTTTAGCAAGTCGGCGGCGAAGTTCGCGACGTTGATCGTCCCCCAGCCGGTCGGGAAATCGAACCCGGGCAGGGTGTTGCCGTAGGTCGTCTGGCCCTGGCTGTTGACCGGGAACTTCTGCCCCGGGGGCCACTGCCAGCCCATCTGGACGCCGTGGTTGCCCCAGAAGCTGGTGCCGTTGTTGACCACGTCGTAGAACGGCACGAGGGAGAGGTTGCCGTTCCAGTAGGCGTTGGCGACACGGAAGACGGCGAGGTTCGGGTTGCCGAGGAACGTGCTCTGGCCGTGCGCCCCGAGGTAGTCGTCGATCAGGGCGAACTCTCCGGCGGTCGTCGGGCAGGCGAAGCTCGTCCCGCCCCACCCCCAGTTCATGATGCCGTCGAAGAAGATCGATTCGTTGAAGTCGGCCTCGTTGGAGACTCCGCTCCCGAGCGCCCGGCCGAGGTCCGGGACGCCGATGCCGTGCTGCCACCAGCTCTGGTTGAACCAGTAGCTGGTGCCGAACCCGCCGGAGGCGGAGGGCGGCAGCTGGGTCAGTGTGTAGTTCGTGAACGGCACGTACCAGTACGACTGGTAGTTGAGGCTGGTCGCCGTGCTCACGTAGTACGGCACGTTGTTGACGACGTTCCCGCCCAAGGACTGGTTGAAGTAGCCCAGGAGCCCGGTCTTGGGGTAGATCGCGCCGGCCGCGTCCACGGGCACGGTCCGGATCCCGTTGACGGAGAGGACGTACGGGTCGGTCGCGGGCCAGCTCCCGGCCAGCTGGCCGGAGGCCGTGTCGAAGCCGCCACCGTCCCCGCTCGAGGCGAGGATGGAGGCGCCCCGTGCGGTGATGAGCATGAAGTAGTCGTGGATGGTGAGACTGTTCCCCCAGTTCGGACCGTAGAGGGTGCCGCCGGACTCGCCGCCGTTGCCCCAGGAGTTCGACACGATGTTCGGGAACTGGGCGTTCGAAAGACCCGCGATCGTCGCGTAGTCGTCGTCGAGCGCATTGGTCCAGAGTCCCAGACCGTACACCGGGTAGATCTGAGCCGCAGGCGCCATCGTCGACGACCAGGTGATGTCGAGCGCCATCTCGGCGGCGGCGCTGCCGATGCAGCACCAGTAGAGCGTTCCGTTCGTCGTGAACGCTCCGTCGACCGGCATCGGGTGGAGACGGTTCATCAGCTGGTTCGGGTTGTTGAACACCATCTGGCTCCACGCGCGCATGTCGTCGGGGTTGATCCCGCCGGCCATCACGATCGAGATCCGGATCGGCGTGCCGGACGAGTCTCCGTTGTAGCCGGCCGCCAGGAGCGGGTTCGCGTCGTACAAGTAGTTCAGCGCCGCCGGAGTGACGAGCTGGAAGGTGCGGAGCATCTTGTAGTGGTGGGAGAAGTACTGGTACCAGACGAACGCCTCGTTCGTGTAGTTGAACGCGACGGACATGTTCACCTGGTTCGGGGTGTAGAGCGAGGGGATGTTGCCCCCCGCCGCCAGGGACGAGGCGAGGTCGCTCGCCATCGCGCCGTCGAACACGGTCGCGGGCTTGAACCGGGGGGTGCCCTCGAAGCCGTTGACGCTGATGATCCCCTGCGCGAGCGGGGCGGGCAACGAGAGAGGGACGGTGTTCAGAACACCGGCCGGGACCGCGCTGTTGGGTTGGTCCATCGCGAGGGTGGTTCGGAAGGCGGACTGTGCACTGATCGCGGTACCGGTGAACGAGACCGAGAGGAGGCCCTTGGTCTGGACATGGAATCCGAGCGACGTGAAGTAGTTGATCGTGTTCTGCATCGTCACCGGGTCGGCGCCGAACATCTGCTGCTCCTGTTCGAGCGTGAGCCAGTGGTGGTAGGCCGACGAACCGGCGGTCGACTGCGCTTCGAGGATCGACTGGAGCTGGTCTTGGTTCTGGAGGGGGAACCCGATCGTGAAAGAGACGGGCTGGTTCGCGGGGACCGGACCGACGACCCCCGCCTTGGCGGTCGCGTTCGGCGCGGAGGCCGGATTGGTGAGGAACGGCGCCTGCTGGAGGGCGGCCCCGGTCATGGGAACGGCGGTCGGGGACGAGGTGGCGAGCGCAGAGTCCGACGATGTGTGAGTGGAAAACGCGTTCGCGGCCCCAGAGGAGGCGAGGAACAGCCCGACGATGAACAACGCCAGGACCCCCTGGTAGACTCGCCCGCGGTTCGGTCGGCTGGTCGCGGGCGCGCAGGGGCACATAGATGCGGATTGCATGGGCTTTAGCTTCACGTCCTAGCCTAGTGGGACTGGAAACCGGGCGAACGATACTGAGTGCTGTTTAAAGACCTTCGTTAGTCTCTCTCGCCTCTGAGCGGGGCAGGCGCGAGTAGGCCGCTTGCCGACCGGCGATTCCCACCACGTCCCGGGGAGTATCGTGACCCCCTCGACAGCGTTCACCGTTCACCTGCCCCATGGCGGAGAAATAGCCCTTCAACGAACGGTCCTTCCCAAGCCCCATGCGGCTTTCGTTTCAATACCGGCTTTACCCTTTGGCCGTCCAAGTCCCCTGCCTCCAAGCCCACCGCTCCGAGCTCGCCTTCCTTTGGAACCACGCACTCGCCGAGCGTTGCGACGCGTGGACCAACGAGCATCGGTCCATCCATTACCTCGACCAGCAGCGCCTGCTCACTCGGTGGCGAGCCTACGATTCCGACGGCCTCGGCCGACTCTCGGTCCGGGTCGCCCAGGATTGCCTCCAACGCCTCGACCTCGCCTTCCGAGCGTTCTTTCGACGCGTTCAGCAGGGCGAGCGTCCGGGGTATCCTAGAAGGCGCCGGGAGGTCGACTCGTTCACGTTCACCCCCCATCGGCACCCCATCACTCGGAGTCGGAACGGGACGTGGCGACTGAAAGTCCCGAAGGTCGGGGAACTCCCTCTCCGTCTCCACCGACAGCTTCCGCCGGGCGCGAAGGTGAAGACGGTGACCGTGCGCTACGAGGCCGGCGCCTGGTTCAGCACCCTCTCGCTGGAGATCCCCGACCCGGCCCCACCCCCCCGCGAACCTCCTCATGCCGCCGTCGGCGTGGACCTCGGCCTCACACATCTCGCCACCCTCTCGACGGGGGAATCGGTCGAACCTCCGCGGTACTTCCACGTGGGGGAGGCGCGACTTCGTAAGGAGCATCGACGCCTTTCACGTAAGCGCCGCGGGTCCCACCGGTATCTACGCCAGCGGGAGCGGTTGGCGCGAGCACACGCCCGGGTGCGTCGTCAGCGACAATGGTTCGCGCACCAGCTCTCCCACGACCTCGCAGAGCGGTATGACTTGGTGGCGTTCGAGGACCTCAACGCCGCCGCCATGATGGAGGGAAACCCGCTCGCGAAGGGGCTCGCAGACGCCGGGTGGGGGCGGCTGCGGGAGATGACGGAGTACAAAGAGACGCTCCGGTCGGGGCGATGCCTCCGGGTTCCGGCCCGAGGGACGACCCAGGAGTGCTCGCGATGCGGGAGGTGCGCCGACCCTCCCCTAAAACTTCGCGACACGGCCTACCGGTGTCCGTGCGGCTATCAGGGGGACCGGGACGTGAATGCGGCGAGGAACGTCCTCGCCCGAGGGATGAATCTCCTTTCGGAGGAGCTACGCCGGAGCTCGGCGGAAGTCAAGCGCGTGGAGAGCAGGCCTACACGGGTGTTGGGGGGCCGAAAGGTCTACCAACGTCGGCGCGCCGGCTCAAGGAAGCGCGAACACGGGATCGAGGTGGGTGCACCATTCGGCCTTCCTACGTGGACGGTCCGGCTGGCGGTACCAATCCCGTGAGCAGCTACGACCTTCGGTCCCCTCGCGCCGGGAAGGAGCTCAAGGAAAGCTACGCGAGGCCGTACCGAGCCTCTTCCCACCCGCCTCCGCCAGCTCTTACTTCCCGGAGAGCGTGGGCTGCCCCGATGGCGGAAAATCGATCGAACCGCCGCGCCGCGCGGTACGTCGCGCTGACCGGCTCGCCGGGGACAGGAAAGACCGCCAGCGCGGCACGCCTCCCGGCCCGTATCGCGCACGCAGAGGTCAGTGATCTCGCCGTTCGTGAGCTCGGCGCGGCCCGTGACCGTGGGGCGGTCACCGTCGACGTGCCCCGGCTTGGACGGTGGATTGCGAGCCATCCACCGGTCGGCGGTCCCACACTCGTTGTGGGACACCTCTCCCACTTGCTTCCTATCCCGGAGGTGCTCCTTCTCCGCTGTCATCCAGCCGAGCTTGCCCGCCGCTTACGGAACCGACGACGTCTAACCTCGGCGGAACGGCGCGAGAACCTTGGAGCCGAGGCGACGGACGTCATCCTCTTCGAGGCGCGAGGGCCGGGCCGCCGCATCTGGGAGATCGACACAACCGAGCTGACCCCAGCGCAGGTCGGCCGAAGGATCACTTCCCTCATCGACCGTCCCCCGGCTCCGACGCGTCGGTTCGTCGACTGGCTCGCCGACCCCGCGGTAACCGAGCATCTTTTGGACCGGTGACACGCTCCCTTCCTGGATGGTCGCCGAGGGGTACCGGGGCCGGGCCGCCCCGTACCTCGCGCGCCTCGCGAACCCGTTCCTCTCGTGGGACCCGGCCCGCATCAGCGCCCTCTCGCTTCTCGCCAGCGTGGGGGCCGGAGTACTAGCTCTACTCGCTCGATGGGAGGGCCCACTCCTCTTCCTGCCCGTCGCGGTACTGATCTTCACGGGCGGCGTCTTCGACGCGCTGGACGGCGAAGTGGCCCGACGCACAAAGCGTGCCTCGCTACGCGGCGACTTCCTGGACCACGTGTACGACCGGTACGCGGACGTCGCGATCCTGCTCGGGTTGGCGGCCTCCGGCTTTGTCAATCCGGTCCTTGCGCTGTTGGGCCTGGTCAGCCTGCTGCTCGTCAGCTACCTAGGTACCCAGGCGCAAGCCGTCGGCGGGGGTCGGGCCTACGGTGGGTTCCTCGGCCGGGCCGACCGACTCCTCCTCTTGACCGCCGTAACGTTCCTCGAGTTCGACCTCTCGTTGCCATGGCCCTGGGCGCCGACGGCCCCCCTCGAGCGGATCCAGCTCGCCGGGGTCGGCTTCACGGTCATCGACCTCGCCATGGTCTACTTCCTTGTGGCCGGTCAGTTGACCGTACTGCTGAGGGCACGTGGGATCTACGCCGGTCTTCCGCCGGCACCCGACCTTCTGCCGCCGGACGTGCCGTCGGGCGGAGAATCGTCGACCGGTCTTCCCCCGCGGATCCGGTAGTACTGCAACGGGTGGCGAAGGTACTCTTCGTAGCAGAGCGGATCGCGGGCACGGTCCGCGGGCGAGGTCGCTCCTGGGTCTCCCTCCCGAACGCAGAGGCCGTGGCTGCGGAGCGTGGCGCACTCGGGGGGAGAGTAGCCGCGCCCGTCATCCCGGTGGGTGATGTGCTCGACCTGGTAGCGCGTGATCCCTTCGTCAAAATCCGGAGCACCCCGGTACGCATCGACGATCGTTTCCGCGTCGGCGCCCGCCCGGTGCAGAAAAGCGGCAAGGGCGAACCGCCCGGAATGGGAGAGGTTCTCGCCAGCTTCGAGCACCCGACGCATCTTTCGGATGCACGGAGGGAACTTCTCGGGTAGGAGCGGGCCGACGCCACCCGCCCGGGACGTCGGCGTCGGGACCCGACGGAGCACCTCCTCCAAGAACTCGGCCTCCGCGTCGAGGAGGCGGGTCCGGACGTCATCGCCGAGGGCGATCGGCTCGCCGAGCCGAAGTCGGACCGCCTCTTGCAGCAGCCGCGCCGCCCGTTCGCGGTCGATCCGGACCCGGCCGTGCGCGACCGCCTGGTGGACGAGTCGGAAGTCGGCCTCCCGGATCGGGGTGGCGAGTTTGAGGTACTCGGGCACGACGAGTTCGACGTCGTGGCCGTCGACGTCGAACCCGAAGCCAAGCCGACGCGCGACCTCGCGGATCACCTCCAGGTCGGCGCCGTTGAGCCGCGTGGAACCGCGCTTCGCCTCGGCGACGGCCCACCGTCGGATCGCGGCGCCGGAGCGAGGCGCGGAGAGGAGGAGGCGGGCGTAGAGGAAGGAGAGGAACTGCTCTTCGTGGGTGGCGAGAACGAGCTCGCCCACCCCGGTGCCCCCGGTGGGGTCCTCGACCGCCGCGCGGATGCGGGCTCGGCCGAGCTCCCGGGCGCGGCTCAGCGCCGGGTCCTCGATCAGGTCCTTGAGCGATGGGGCGAAGGCGGCGACGAGCCGCTCGGCCCCCGGCAGGAACGGGTACGAGGCGAGCAGCTCGCTCTCGCCTACAACCGCGGTCCGACGAACTGCCATACGAGGAGCCCCACGACCGCCACGGAAGCGAAGGCGGCGGCCCGGGTCGTGAACCGGTCCACCCGTGCCGAGTCCCAACCTCGACGTAGTCTCTGAGCGATCGCGCCGACGAAGTCGCGGAAGAGGAGGCCGCCGTCGAACGGGACTAGCGGGAGCGCGTTGGAGAGGCCGAGCAGGAGGTTCATCCACGCGAGCCAGTAGAAGGTGTTCGCGATGATCCAGAAGGTTCCCGGGTCGACGCCCGCGAACGGACCGGTGAGGTGGTAGAACGACTGCGTGGTGCCGGCGACCGGTTCGATCCCGGCGAGCGGCAGGATCACCCAGTCGGTGCTCCCGAGGAGCGGCCCGGCGGACGCCCCGAAGGGATTCGCGATCACTCGCGTGAGCTGGGCAGGAGGAAGGAAGGTGGGGGAGACCCCAAGGAACCCTGTCTTGGCGTCCTTCTTGTCGTTCGTGTAGCTCGCGAGCGATGCCAGCGTCACGTTCGTCGCGACGAGACGGTGCGCGCTTTCGCTGTAGTAGGTGATCGGGACGACCTGGCCGGGGTGGGAGTGGGCGAGGAAGTTGAGCAGGATCGCGTTGGTCGGCGTCGCGGTGCCGTTGATCGACGTGACGATATCCCCCGCGGCGATCGACGCGTTGTGGGCCGGGGCGCCGGCGACCACGTAGCTGATCCCCACGCCGTTGGCGTTCGCGGTGACCGAGGAGCTGAGCATCAGCCCGACGAACAGTAGGAACAGGGCGGCGAGGGCGAAGTTCGCCAGTACGCCAGCGGCGGCGATCCGGTCGCGCCGGCGGCGCGACGCCTTCGTGACCTCCTCCTCGTCCTGCTCGACGAACGCTCCGACCGGGATCACGCACCAGAGGATCCCGACGCTCTTCACGCCGACGTCCTGCGAACGGGCGATCACGCCATGGAATAGCTCGTGCAGGACGATCCCGACGGCGAGCGCGAGGAGACCGTAGCCGATCGGGATGATCGGATTGATGCCGGGGATCCCGAGCGCCTCTTGGGGCGACGGAGCCGCTGAGGCGGGTACCCGCGAGACGACGATCGCGTCCAGGATCAGGACGCCGACGATCGCGACCATGGCGACGGCGGCGAAGACGATCCCGATGTCGCCGACGACGGACCAGAGCCGCTTGAACCGACCGATCCGGTCGAGCCAGCCACGGAACCGGCGCGTCTTCACGAGGAGCGCGGGTCCGAAGAACGTGAGCGACTTCTCCGGGCCGATCCGGCCCGCTCGTCGGAGGAGAAGGACCGCGACGGCGTAGACGACCACGACCGCGAGGGCGATCAACCATCCCGTGAGTGGGTCCACGTCGCTCTCCTACCCGTCGGACGCCGGGGGGAAGGTAAAGCGGTTTGCCGCCCCGAGAGCGGTTCGGTGGGTGGCGGGCGGTAAAGGTGGTGTGCGACTCCGGGCCGTTTATACACCCGGGCGACCGTTCGACCCCTGCAGGAACTCGATGCGTCGTTGGCGAGGGCGCGACGCCCGAACGGTCGGGGGGGCGCTCGGAGCGGTCGGGCTCGTGCTGCTTCTCCTCGCCGTCGCTCCGCCCTTGGGGGCTCCTCGGAGCGCTCTGGCCCGGGGCGCCTCGGGGGGATTGCCCGGCTCGGTCGTCGTGGCGCCGGCGTTCGTTCCCGCACCGGGGACCACCGACCTAGGACCCCAATCCGCCTCCACGCCGACCGAGGTCGTCGTCGGCGTTGGTTCCTCTCAGCTCGACAGCCTTGCGGCGGAGGCCACGCTCGAGTACACCCCCGGCACTCCGGAGTACCATCACTTCCTCTCGCCGGAACAAGTGGCGAATCGATTCGGAGCCGGTACCGATAGCGTGCGTTCCGCCACCTCGTACTTCCAAGGCTGGGGGTTGTCAGTGACCGCCAGCCCCGACCGGTTCTTCCTGCGGGTCTCGGGTGCCTCTTCGGATGTCGCCGCGGCGTTCCACACGACGTTCGAACGGTACCAGCAGGGTCGCCAGCTGTTCTTCAGCCACCCGACGCCCGCGACGTTGCCCTCGTCGATCGACTGGTACGGCGCGCTCGGCCTCGGCAACCGGACCGCGATCCGGCCTCTGGTCGAATCCACTCCGGGGCTTGCACCAACACCCGGCGCCGGCTGCTTGAGTGCCGGCGCGCTGATCCCATGTGCCGTTTACCGGGCCTACAACGCCTCCGGCTTGATCAACGGGGGCACGAACGGGACGGGGTTCCGTATCGGCGTGGTCGATACCTACGACGGTAGCCAGAGTCAGAACACTCTGGAGGCGGACCTCGCGGACTTTGCCCAGAACTACTCGCTCCCCATCGGGCCCGTCCACTACCTGTACCCAGTACCCACCTCACGGAACCTCAACACGACCTCGACCAGCTGGGGACTCGAGGAGGCGCTCGACTTAGAGTGGGCCCGGGCGATGGCGCCGGGGGCATCGATCGACATGACCTTCGCCCCCGACGCGACGACCGGCCTGTACGCCGCCGTCGATTGGCTAGTCGCGCACCACTCCGTCGACGTGCTGTCGATGAGCTGGGGCGAGCCAGACACCGGGATCTACAACCGGTACGCCGGACCGTGCCCCGACCAGTGCAACGCGACCTCCGACGGGTCGTACGAGCTGCTCCATCCGGTTCTCGAGGCCGCGATCGCCGAAGGGATCGGGGTCTTCGCCGCCTCCGGCGACTGCGGAGCCGCCTACGGCACCAACGGCGACGCCACCGGCTATCCGTCCTCCGACCCCGCGGCTGTGGGCGTCGGCGGCACGGACCTGACGCTCACCGGCAACGGGAGCTACAGCTCCGAGACCGCCTGGTCGGGGAACGCATCGGGGGCGACCTCCCCGGGCTGCCAGAACCAGGGCGGTAGCGGCGGTGGGTACTCTCCGTTCCCGCGGCCGGTCTGGCAGAACGCTTCCGGCCTGCCTTCCAAACCGTCAACCCGGGGCGTCCCGGACGTCTCGATCGTAGCGGGCACGCCGGTCTCCATCGTGTACAGCGAAACACTCTCCGCCGTGGAGGGAACGAGCGAGTCGACGCCGATGTGGGCCGGGATCGCTGCGATCGCCGACCAGTGGCAGGGAACGGCGCTAGGAGACCTGAACCCGTCGCTCTACGCCCTCGCCCGCAGCCCGACCCCGGGGAAGTTCCTGCACGACGTGACCTCCGGGACCAACGGCTACAGCGCCGGGAAGGGCTGGGACCCGGTCACCGGCCTCGGCACACCGAACGTCGGCGCCCTGGTGCCAGCGCTCGCCGCTGGTTCGGCGACACCCTCCGGCGCGCACGTGACGCTCCACGCCACGCCGCGACTGGTCGCGCTCCGCTCCCTCGTGACCTACTACCTGAACGAGACCAATGCGACGACCGGGCTCGCGTTCTACGACGTTAGCTTTGGCGACGGCAACTCCTCGGCCACGTCGACCAACACGACCACGCACGCGTACACGGCGCGGGGGGTCTACGTCGTTCGAGCGACGGCGTTCGACCGTGCGGGCAACTCGTCGACCTCGCCGCCGGTCGCGGTGGTCGCCGGCGGCGGTGGCGCGCTGAACATCACGTTGGTCGTCACGAACCCGACGCCGGCGATCGGCGTCGCCGTAGGTTTCTCGGTGGTCGTCCGGAACGGCACGGCGCCGTACACCTACACCTACGACTTTGGCGACGGGACATACCTCGCGAACGCGACGGGTAGCTCCACCATGCACGCCTTCGCCGTCGCGGGGGCGTTCTGCGCGGCGGTGGTCGTCGGCGACAGTCACGCCCCGCCGGACGGAGGCGCCTCGAACCGGGTCGCCTTCGCGGTCGGGGGCGCGAGCGCAGTGACCTGCGACACGCCGACACCGCTCACGGCGAGGCTCCTGACGCCGCTCACGGCAGCGGACCTGCCAGGCGACCTTCCGTTCTCAGTGACGACCTCGGGCGGCATCGCGCCGTTCTCGGTCCGCTACGTCACCGACGACCCGTACGTCAACCAGTGCAACTGCGGGATCTTCACGCGGGCCGGCAACCACACCGTGACCGCGTACGTCAACGACAGCCTGGACGAGCAGACGGTCGCCCGGGCGAACGTGACGATCTACCCGGCCCTCACCGGTCGATTGACCGCCTCCTCTACGAGCGGCGTGGCGCCGCTGAGCGTTACCTTCACCGCCCGAGCCAGTGGCGGCCACCTGGCCGACCCGGCGCGCACGAACTGGAGCTTCGGGGACGGGAACTCTGGCCTCGGGACGACCGTGACGCATAGCTACACGACGCCGGGGATGTACGTCGCGATCGGCTCGCTCTCGGACCAGGGGTTCGGCAACCTCTCCTCGGCGTTCGTCCTCGACGTCCTTTCGGCGACCTCGAGTGGCCTGGTCGTCACCGCGAACGTGACCCCCGCCGTCCGTGCGGCCGCCGGATCGACCGTCACGTTCAACGCGACCGCCACCGGCGGGACCGCCCCGTACACCTTCCTCTGGTCGCTCGGCGACAACGATAGCGCGTTCGGGAGCTCGGTCACGCAGACCTACAGCGCGATGGGTTGCCTCGGCCGTGGCACCTGCCCGCTGGACATCGGGCTCAACGTCTCCGACGCGACCGGTCGCTCGACGAACCTCACCGTTCCCCTCGCACCTCCGGAATCCCGACGGGCGAGCGGGTTGAACTTCACCGACCAGGTCGGCCCCACCTCCGGCGGGACGCCGTTGGTCGTCAACGGCACCGCGAACGTCACCGGTTTCCCCGGCTGGTTCCTCTCCTGGACGTTCGGGGATGGCGGCGGGGCCTCGGGCACTGCCGTGAGCCACCGGTACCTCCTTCCGGGGAACTACACGATCGTGGAGACGGTGGCGGACTCGGTCGGGGACCACCTGGTTCGAACGCACACCGTGCACGTCTCCGGGGTCGCCCGGACCGTCCCGTCGGTCGGGGGAGGTCCGTTCCAGCTGGCGGGCGTCGTGCCGTTCAACGCGCTCTTCCACGCCACCGCCTCGGGCGGAGCGGGCGGCCCCTACCTCGTCACGTGGAACTTCGGGGACGGTACCTCCGGGAACGGGACGAACACCACCCACCTGTACACTTCCCCGGGGAACTTCACCGCGCTCGCGACCGCCACCGACCGGCTCGGCGATCCCGGGACGGCCACCTTCGCCGTGCGCGTCTTCAACGTCACGCAAGTGAACGTCACCGTCGTCGGGCTCCCGCGCTCCGTCGCACCCGGCGCGCTCCTCGACCTCTCCGCCCACGGAAGCGCGCGGTGCACCGGTGACAGCGTCCCGAACTGCCTCCTGCTCAACGCCACGTTCCAGGTCGGCTTCGTCAACTCCGACGGGCGGACCGTCGTGTACTCGCCCCCCCTCAACGGGAACCGCAGCTTCTCGGCGGCCGGATGGGACAACTTCACGGTCCCCGCGCCGCCCGCCGCGGGGAGTTACCAATTCTCCCTCGCGTTCGTCAACCCGGCGTACGTTGGCAGCGTCGTGCTCCCCTTCAACGTCAGCACGCCGGCCGGGAGCCCCAACGGACTCTACCCGTTGGGGAATACCCCGGCGGGGGCCGCGCTCGCAATCGCCACGGTCGTCGGCGTGATCGTGGGTGCGATCGCCCATCGCCGCCGGCCCCGGGTCGAGCCCGAGCCCGCGTCGGTCGGCGGCTAACGTGAAACTCGGCCTATCGCGGGCCTCGGCTCACCCTTTGACAACGCCGAGCGGCACGAGCCGGGCGACGCGGCGGGTCAGTCCGGCTCCTTCGGCGACCTTGACGACCTCTTCGACGTCCTTGTACGCGCCCGGCGCCTCCTCGGTGACCCCCTCTCGGGAGGCCGCGCGGATGACGATCCCCCGGTTCGCGAGCTGGCCGGTCACCTGGTCGTAGCGGAACTGCCGGACCGCCGCGTGGCGCGAGAGCAGTCGCCCGGCGCCGTGGCACGACGAGCCGAACGACTTCTCCATCGAGGTCGGCAATCCGGCGAGCACGTAGCTCGCCGTCCCCATGTCGCCGGGGATCAGCACCGGTTGGCCGAAAGCGCGGTACGCCACGGGAACCTCCTCGCGGCCGGCCGGGAAGGCGCGCGTGGCGCCCTTGCGGTGGACGAGGACGCGGCGGCGACCGCCGTCGACCTGGTGCTCCTCCTCCTTGGCGATGTTGTGGGCGATGTCGTAGACGACCTCGAGCCCGAGCTCCTCGTCGCTCCGATGGAACACGTTCGCGAAGGCGCGACGTACGGCGTGCGTGATCAGTTGCCGGTTCGCCCAGGCGAAGTTGGCGCCCGCGGCCATCGCCTTGAGGTACCGCTGGCCCGACTCTGAGTGGATCGGGGCGCAGGAGAGCTGGCGGTCGACGAGCGAGAGTCCCTGGCGCGCGAGCTCGCCGTTCATGAGCTCGATGAAATCCGTGGCGATCTGGTGGCCGAGCCCCCGCGAACCGGTGTGCAGCATGACGACGACCCC
This sequence comes from Thermoplasmata archaeon, assembly GCA_022750195.1. Taxonomy (GTDB): domain Archaea; phylum Thermoplasmatota; class Thermoplasmata; order Lutacidiplasmatales; family UBA184; genus Lutacidiplasma. The sequence continues at coordinate 1,212,807 of JAKIWE010000001.1, forward strand.
CCCGGGCTCGAGCCCCATCGCCTGCGCGAACTCCGGGAAGAACAGCTCGTCGACGGCCTGGACCTCCAGGAAATGGTTCCCGGAGCCCAACGTTCCGAGCTGGCGGAGCCCCCGGCGGCGCGCGCCCTCGCTCACCGCGGACGGCTCCGCGTCCGGGTGGCGGCCGTTCTCCTCCTGGACCGCGAGGTCGGCCGACCGCCCGTAGCCGCGCTCGACGGCCCACGCCGCGCCGCCCGCGAGCACCTCGTCGATCTCGCGCCCGGAGAGCGTGACGCCCCCCTTCGACCCGACCCCCGACGGCACCTCTCGGTACAGCGCGTCGATGAGGGCCTTGAGGTGAGGTCGGACCTCCTCGGCCCTCAGCCGGGTGCGGAGGAGTCGAACGCCGCAGTTGATGTCGTAGCCGATCCCGCCCGGTGAGACGACTCCTTCCGAGAGGTCGAAGGCGGCCACGCCACCGACCGGGAAGCCGTAGCCGAAGTGGATGTCGGGCATCGCGAGCGCATGGAGCTGGATGCCGGGCAGGGTCGCGACGTTGGCGAGCTGACCGAGGGACGGGTCTCCGCTCACCGCCCCGAGCAGGGCGGCGTTGCTGAACAGCACGCCCGGCACCCGCATCCCGGGGACCTCGGTGGGGTCGATCCGGTAGGTGAACGGATCCACCGGCGTGAGCGTGGGCATCCGCATCGCGGCGCGCCGAACAGGGCCCCCTATTTGAGCGCGGGAGCGCGTCGGAGCGACGGAGCCGGCGGCCGGTTCGACGGTGCGTCGCAAGTGACAAGCTAAATCGTGCCGGTGGGGTCGAGGGAGCCACGCATGCTCGTTCGTTCTCTCGTGAGCATCGTGAACCTCGCGATCTTCGGGGTCATCATCGCGCTGGAGTTCCTGCTGCCGACCCTCGGCGGCTATCTGTTCTGGATCATCATCGCGTACTTCGTTGGGACGCTGTTCTTCTTCCGGTCGCCGGTGATGTCCCGCCAGATCACCTTCGGCCGCCCCAAGCCGGCCTCGACTCCCACCCCGCTTCCTTCCTCCTCGGGCGGGGCACCCTTGGCGTCGAACGCGCTCGGCTTCTGCGTGCATTGCGGCACGTTGCTCAGCCCTGGGCAGATCGCCTGCCCTTCGTGCGGCCGCAGTCAACCGGTCTTCTGACCGGGCCGCCGCGCCTATTCCCCGGAGCCTTCGGGAACGACGTTCAGCATCGGCTCGCGCGCCCGAACGTTGGAACCGGCTTTCACTCGAAGTTCTCGCACGGTCCCGGCCACCGGGGAGGGCACATCGTTCCTCATCTTCATCGCCTCGAGGACGAGCAACACTTCCCCGCGTGCGACGCGCGCCCCCTCCTGGACCCGCACCTCGACGACTCGACCGGGCATGGGGGGAAAGACCGGGGTCCCGGGGCCGGCCGAGGTCGGCGCAGGATCCCCGAGCGACGGGGCGTCGGGGGTTGCAGGCGATGGACGAGACGTCCCCCCCGCCGGGGCCGAGCCGGAGACGAGGCGGACGTCGGTCTTCCGCAGTTCCCCGTCGATCGCCAGAGGTCCCGGCGGTCTCGCGAGGCCCTCTGGCCATCCGTCGACGACGACCTTCTCACCGCCGATCTCGAGCTCCGCGCGCCCGTTCTTGTCAGCGACCAGAGTGAACGGGTAGGTTCGTTCCCCGACCCGTACAGTGCCGGCGTCGAGGTCGACCTCGACGACGTGTTTCTCACCGTCGATCTCGAGTGCGAGCTGCATCGACCCACCTCCGGCTTCCCTGCAATCGGGCGCGCCCTTCGTGGGCCCACGCGCTGACGCCGGCGTCGCCCCCGCCGGCCCGGGACGGGCCGGTGACGGCCCTGGCCGGAGTCCGGGCCCGGAACGCCCCTAGGATCCCGACTCCCGCGCACGCAAGGACCTCGGGGGTAAGTCCCACGTCCCGGGCGGCCCGGTACCGCTGGTACACTTGAGGGAATAGGGCGTAGCTCAACGCTTCGGCGTCGTCGGCAGCCGGGACCAGGGCGCGGACGCCCGCCAACGCTGCGGCGAATTCGGGCTTCAGAAGATCGGCGGGCCGTACCGTGATCGGAGCCGAGTCGGCGAGGACCTTCCGGACGAGCGCGGGGTCCAGCGGCGCGGGGGCCTGGCCGTACAGCCCCCGGACGTAGTCCCGTACCTCCTGGGTGATCGTCCGGTACCGCTCGCCCGCCACCACGTTGAACACCGCCTGGATCCCGACGATCTGGCTCGTCGGCGTGACGAGCGGCGGGTAGCCGAGGTCGGCACGGACCCGCGGGATCTCGGCCAGGACGTCCGGCAGGCGATCGATCGCCTCCTGGTCCTTGAGCTGCGAGATCAGGTTCGAGAGCATCCCGCCCGGTACCTGGTGGAGCAGGATGCCAGGGTCGGTCTGGAGCGAGCGCAGGTCGAGCAACGGTCGGTAGTGCTCGAGGACCCCCCGGAAGTACGTCGCTAGCTCCGCCAGCGCGCTCAGGTCGAGGTTCGTCGCGAGCGGACCACCCCTCAGCGCCCCGACGATCGTCTCGGTCGGAGGCTGCGAGGCGCCCCCCGCGAACGGAGAGAGGGCAGCGTCGACCGCGGCCGCTCCAGCGTCGGCCGCGGCGAGGCAGGTGAGGGTCGAGAGCCCGCTCGACGAATGGGTGTGCACCACGACCGGGAGGCCGACCTCCTTGCGCAGCGCGCGGACGAGCTCGGCCGCCGGGCCGGGCGGCATGAAACCCCCCATGTCCTTGATGCACAGCTCGTCGGCCCCGAACGCGGCGAGGCTCTTGCCGAGGGCGACGAACGCCGGCAGCGTGTGGACCGGGGACTCCGTGTAGCAGATGGTGCCCTGGGCCCGGGCGCCGGCCTTCTTGACCGCCCGGATCGCCGTCGCCATGTTCCGGGGGTCGTTCAGCGCGTCGAAGACGCGGAAGATGTCGACCCCCTGCCGCGCGGCCTCGGCGACGAACCGCTCGACGACGTCGTCCGCGTAGTGCCGGTAGCCGACCAGGTTCTGTCCCCGCAGGAGCATTTGAAGCGGGGTGCTTCGGATCCGTCGCTTGAGCTCCCGCAGCCGCTCCCACGGGTCCTCGTGGAGGAACCGCAGGCAGACGTCGAAGGTGGCGCCTCCCCAGACTTCGAGCGAGCGATAGCCGATCGCGTCGAGCTGCTCGGCGACCGGCAGCATGAACTTCGTCCGCATGCGCGTCGCGAGCAGCGACTGGTGCCCGTCCCGCAGGACCGTCTCGGTGATCCCGACCATGCGTGCCCGTCCGGTCCCCTTCGCCCGCGCGGGACCTAGAGGGGGATGTTCCCGTGCTTCTTCGGCGGTCGCTCTTCCCGCTTGGTCTCGAGCATCTTCAGGCCCCGGACGAGCCTCGCCCGGGTCTCGTTCGGGTCGATCACGTCGTCGATGTACCCCCGCTCGGCGGCGAGGTACGGATTGAGGAACTCGGCCCGGTACTCCCCGATGAGCTTCGAACGGAGCGCGGCCCGGTCCATGGCCGGCGCGCTCTCGATCTCCCGGCGGAACAGGATGTTGACGGCGCCGTCAGCGCCCATGACGGCGATCTCGGCCGTCGGCCAGGCGAGGTTGAGGTCGGCGCCGAGGTGCTTGGAGCACATCACGTCGTACGCGCCCCCGTACGCCTTGCGGAGGATCACCGTCAGCTTCGGCACGGTGGCTTCGGCGTAGGCGTACAGCAGTTTCGCGCCGTGGCGGATGATCCCGCCGAGCTCCTGCCCGGTGCCGGGCAGGAAGCCCGGGACGTCGACGAACGTGATCAGCGGTAGGTTGAAGGCGTCGCAGAAACGGACGAACCGGGCCCCCTTGGTGGAGGCGTCGATGTCGAGCGTGCCGGCGAGAACGTTCGGCTGGTTCGCCACGACGCCGACCGGCAGGCCGTCGAGGCGCGCCAGACCGACGACGAGGTTCTTCGCCCAGGCCGCGTGGACCTCGAGGAAGCTCCCGGTGTCCAGCACCCGATCGATCACGTCGTGCGCGTCGTAGGCCGCGTTCGAATCCTCCGGGACGATGGAGAGGAGCCCGTCGGCCGGACCGTGCGTCGGCGGGGCCGCGGCGATGCGCGGACCTTCCTCGAGATTGTTGAGCGGGAGGTAGCTCAGGATCTTCCGGACGAGGGCGAGGGCCGTAGCGTCGCTCGTCGCCGTGAAGTGGGAGACCCCGCTGACCGAGCCGTGCGTGCCGGCGCCCCCGAGCGCCTCGGCGGTGACCTCCTCCCCCGTGACGGCCCGGATGACGTCCGGGCCGGTGATGAACATCTGCGCCTGGCCGGCGACCATGATGACGAAGTCGGTGATCGCCGGCGAGTAGACCGCGCCGCCGGCGCACGGCCCCAGGATCACGGAGATCTGCGGGACGACCCCCGAGAGCGTGACGTTCCGGAAGAACACCTCGCCGTAGCCGCCCAGGCTCATGACCCCCTCTTGGATCCGCGCGCCGCCGGACTCGTTGAGACCGACGATTGGGACGCCGGCCTTTCGGGCGGTCTCCATGATCTTGACGATCTTCTCGGCGTGAGCCTCCCCGAGCGCCCCACCGAAGACGGTCGCGTCCTGGGCGAAGGCACAGACCGGGCGACCCTGGACCTCGCCCCAGCCGGTCACCACGCCGTCCCCCGGGATCCGACGCTCGTTGAGCCCGAACGCCGTGGCGCGGTGCATCACGTACGGGCCGATCTCGACGAAGGTGTCCGCGTCGAAGAACTGCTCGAGCCGATCGCGGGCGGTCAGCTTCCCCGCGGCCTTGTGCTTCGCGAGCCGCTCGACGCCCCCGCCCTCGCGGGTCTTCTTTTGGAGGACGCGCCACCGGTCGAACGGCGAGCTCATCTTCTCTCCACGGCCGGACGGTCGGCGGCGGGGAGGGGACTTGCCGCTTAACGCCTTCCCCGGCGGGGGCGCCGTTCTCGACGGTCAGTCGCCGAGGACGAGAAGGTCACCCACACGGACCTCGCGGAGACCGGTCTGCTCTCGTACGAGGAGGGCACCGTCCTCGGCGAGACCCTCGAGACGACCCCCGACGTGGCCATCGACCGCGACCCGTTGACCGACCCCGAACAGCCGTGCCCGGCATCGCTCCAGCGCGCGCAACCGCCCTTCTTCGTCGGCCAGCCCCCTCACGGTCGTTCGAAGGGAGGCGTCCACCGCCCCCTCGAGCACGACCAGGTCGATCGTTCGCCCGGTCCGCTCGGCCACGACCGCCCCCCGCCGGCGGAGCTCCGGCGGGGTCGGGCCGGTGGGGGAGTTGGCGTTAAGCCCTACACCTACGACGACGACCGTCTTCCCGTCCGGAAGGGCCGGGGCATCGACGAGGATTCCCCCGATCTTGGCGGCCGGGAGAGGTGGCGGGTCGACCACGAGATCGTTGGGCCATTTTACGCGAACTTCCAGGCCGAACATTCGTTCGAGGAGGGCGGCGAGGTCAGCGCCGACGGCAAGGGGGAGCAACGAACCCGGTGGGGAGGGGGTTGGGATGATCGACGACAGGTAGAGCCCTCCTTCGGGCGACTCCCAGCGGCGCGGGCCACGCCCGCGGCCAGAGCGCTGCCGCGCTGCGACGCATCGTCCCGGGACGGCCCCCCGCTCTCGCACCCACGCGAGGGCGTCCAGCTGGGTCGACGTCGTCTCCGGCACCCACCTCCGCTCGACGGATGGCTCGTCGGACGCGCTCACTGTTCGCTTACCGTCCCGCCCAAGGCGATCTCGTTCCCGGCCCCACCGGCCGGGCCATCGGAGATCAGCCCGGGGGGGCGAGCCCGCCGGCGGGAGGCGCAGCCAGGTACTTGTCGTAACCGTCCAGAAGCGCGGTGAACCCTAGCAGCAGGAAGATCGTGCCCACGGCACCGATCAGCGCGGCGTACGAAATCAGGAGGCTCAACACACTCCCGAAGCCGAGGACGACTCCGCAGAGGATGTACTGGCGCCCCGCGTTCAAACGCGCGAGCGCCTCGGGAGTTGCGACGCCCGCGATCGCCTCCCGCAGACTGGTCGAGGCGAAGTAGTAGAGGAGGAAGTTGAACACCGAACCGAGGAGGGCCACGCCGGCGAGGTAGTACACCAGCGTCGTCCCGAGTGAGGTAGTCACGTTCGTGGGCGAGTTGGTGAACTGACCGGTGGTGTTGTTGAGGTGGAGCGAGCCGCCCACCGCCGCGAAAATCGCCGCAACGAGGATGACCAGGGCGATGACGATCGCCACGATGTAGAGGAGGAAGGTCCAGACCGTGTACGAGTAGTTCTTTTTCGCGGCCTGGGCGTGATGGAACTGCGAGGCCCCCATCGCTCCGGACTCACTCGCGATCCGACGGATGCCGTCGCGCCACCGAACCCAGGCAATGATCGTGAGAATCAGGAGGACGATCACGAGCACGGCTCCGAGCGCGGCAAGGGCGGCGACGGCCGCGATCGCCGCGCCGCCGGTGAAGGTCGACGAACCGCTGCTACCGGGACCGATCCCCCCCACTCCGCCGAGGTACGCGCTCCGCGTCGCGATGGAAACGACCGCGCCGAGCACGGCACCGATCACCTGGATGATCACGAGCACGCGGTAGAGGGAGATCGAGGAGCGAATCCGCTCGGCGCCGTACCGCGTCTGGCTCCCGGAGGCGAACGAAGGCATCCCCCAGCCCCCAGTGGGCATCGGGGCGCCGGAGGGGAGCGGCGTAGCCCAGGGGATCGACGGTCCCGGGGGGGGGGTTTCGGAGGGCGGGGGAGGGTTCTGCATGGGGACAGCCATCGACCGAGACGAGGTCGATAAATCTTCCTCCGCCGGAGGTCGACGGGAGGCGACCGCCGAACGTCCGGGCAGGAACGTCGGCCTACGACTGCAGTTCTCGCAACCGGTGGACCATCTTCACGACGGCCCGGACCGCGCTGGCGGCGTTCTCGATCCGGTCCTGGGCCTGAAGGCGAGTCTCTCCCGGGCCGGAGATGCCGAGGCCGAGCGGCTTTCCGTGCTCCACCGCGAGGTCCGTGAGCTTCCTCGAGGCCTGGTTCATCACGACCTGGTCGTGGTCGGTCTCGCCCTCGATGACGGCGCCGAGGGTGACGACGGCGTCGATCGTCGGCTTGCCCATCAACGCGTTCACGGCGAGCGGCATGTCGAAGACGCCGGGCGTCTTCACCACGGGTCCGAGGGTGGCGCCGAGGAAAGCGACCTCCTCCTTCGCCCGCTCGATCATCAAGAGCGTGACGTCGTAGTTGAACTCGCTCGCGACCAAGGCGACCGTGATCCCTTCTCCTGCCCGCTTCGGCATCGTTGCTCCTTCGACCTTCCTTCCGGTGACTTGTGATCAGTGCGTCGGCCGCGCCGGGCCCGCGTCGGCGAACCCCTGCCGCAACCCTTCGCCGGCGCGACGGGAAAGCTGCCGCGGCCGGAACAGCATCGTGTAGGCGTTCAGCGCGTGCTCCTCGGCCCGCCGGCGCGCCAGCGTCGCGAGCTCCTTGCCGTCGGCCGCCTCGTCCTCGAAGACGAAGCACTCGACGATCGGTTTCGCCTCGAGCACGCCGGTGAACATGAGCCCCAGGGAGGCTTCGTGGGCGCAGGTCTTGTCGTACTCCGCCTTGCCCGGCATCCCCATCGCGAGGCAGAGGTCGACCTTCTCGGTCTGGAACAGCTGGCGGCAGGCGACGGGGAGGTCCTTGATCCCCGGGACGGTCCGACGGTAGATCCGGAACCCGGTCCCGGCTCCCTGGAGGGTCCGGACCGCCGCCTCGGCCATGTCGACGCGGGCGAAGGTCGTGTCCGCGACGCCGATCCGCTTCACGTTACGCGGGCTCCGGCCGCTCGCGGGCGCGGGCGAGGATCCGCTCGACGATCTTGCGCGTCGCCATCTCGTCGTGGGCGAGCGGCTCGAGCCGGACGACCTTCAGCTTCACGCCGCGACGCTCGCACTCGGTGGTGACCTCGGCGAGGTCGAACGCCTGGTTGTATCCGAGCGCGATGATATCGGGCTGGACGTCGACGACCGTCGAGTAGATGTCCGTCGTGCTGCCGAGGATCGCCCGGTCGACCGGCTTCAGCGCCTCGACCATCAGCCGCCGCAGGTGCTCGGGGACGTACGGCTCGTGCTTCAAGCGCCGCGCGGTCTGGTCGCGAGCGACGACGACGACCAGCTCATCGCCGAGCGCCTTCGCCTGGGTGAGGAAGTGAAGATGCCCGGCGTGCAGGAGGTCGAAGACCCCCGTCGCCATCACCCGGACCATGCGTCCCACGCCTCGAGGATCGAGCGGCCTTCCAGGAAGACGAAGCCGTGGGCGTCGGCGTACCGGCGTGCCGCCTCCGGCGACCGCGGTCCCCCGGAGTCGCCCAGCATCTCACAGACGGTGGCCGATTCGGCGAGTCCGGCCATCCGGGCGAGCGAGATGGCGAGTTCCGTATGTCCTTTTCGTTCCCCGAGGAGCTTCGGGGCGCTGTACAGCAGCGGGAGGTGGCCGGGGGAGGTGAACTCGGCGACGAACCTCTCGCGGAGCGGGCCGTCGTCGAGCTTCTGCGCGGCGCGGACGAGCTCGCCGATGCCCCGGATCGTCGTCGCCCGGTCGCGGTCCGGCACCCCGGTGAAGTTCGACCGGTGGTTGACGGTGATTCCGAAGGAGCTTCGGCGGTCGTACCGGAGCGTCTGTTGCCGGACGCCGGAGAGGACCGGGTAGGCGCCCTCCCCCAGCGCGAGCAGGTCGGAAAAGAACGGGAGTCCGAGCCGGGTGCGGAGCTCCTCGGAGATCGCGGTGCAGATGAGACCTCCCGCGTCGTGGCGAAGGAGGCGGACGAGCTCGGGCGTCGCCCGCTCGGAGAGGATGACCAGGTCGGTCTCCCCCTCCCGGTCGGGCGCGTCGAAGAGGAGGACCGGTTCGCCGGCGGCGAGGCTGTCGCCGGCCGCCGCGACGGCGGCGGGGACCCGAAGCGGCCGGGGGACCGGCATCATCGGCCCTCGAAGCCGCGGGCTAGATGATAAAGTCGGCGTAGTTACTCATAAATGAGTTGATGGCCCGGTCGGAGGGGGAGGGGCTGTCGAACTCTCGCTGCGAGAACGATTACGACCTCGCTCCAGTCCACCCTTCCCGAAAGAAGGGCGTCTGTTAGGAGGTGATCCATCTGCAGGTTCCCCTACAGATACCTTGTTACGACTTAGTC
>JAKIWE010000027.1 GCA_022750195.1 Thermoplasmata archaeon
CGGTTCGGGCGCGTCGATCTCGAGGATGAGCGACCCGACGTAGTTGCACTGGAGGCAGTGGTACACCTGCCCGGTGATCAACCCCGCCTCGAAGATCAGTCGGTCCGACTGACACTGCGGGCAGATCTTGATTTTCTTATGCTCCGGGCGCCGCCGCATCGTCGTCCCCCTCTTCGTCGTCGGGTTCTTCGATGTTGGCCTCGCTCTCGACCTCGGGACCGGCGTCGGGCGGAGGGGAATCCGGCCCATTGGGCAGCTCCGCGTCGGGTTTCTCCTCGCCGTTTCCCTCGAGCCCTGCCGGAAGGACGAGCGCGTCCTTCACCGAGTCGCCGTCGTCGAGCCGCATGATCCGGACCCCCATCGTGTTCCGTCCCTGGGCCCGAATCCCCTTGACCGCCATCCGGATGGTGACGCCCTTCTCGGTCGTGACGAGGATCTCATCGCCCTCGCCCACGGGGAGCACGGCGACGACCCCGCCGTTCCGCCCGCCGGTCCGGATCGTCCGGACCCCCTTCGCGCCCCGCTTCGTCTCCCGGTAATCGGTCGTCTGCGAGCGCTTCCCGAACCCGGTCGACGTGATCGTGAGCAGGAACGGTCGGACGCCGCGGACCGGCGCCATGGTGACGACGTAGTCGTCCTTCGGGTCGGAGAGACGCACGCCGATGACACCGTACGTGGCGCGGCCCATCAATCGGATCTCGGAGAGGGCGAACCGCACGAGCTGGCCGGAGTGGGTCGCGAGGATCGCCTCCCGGTCCTCGGGAGTCACGACGGCGACGTTGACGAGTTCATCGCCCTCGTCGAGGAGGACCGCCTGGATCCCGTTCGTTCGGATGTTCTGGAACATGTCGAGGCCGGTGCGTTTGACAATCCCCTTGCGGCTCGCGAAGAGGAGCGAGGCCTCCGTCGCGAGGTCGCGGAGCGGGAGGAGCGTCTGGACCTTCTCGCCGTCCTTCAGCTTCGGCAGGAGGTTGATGACGGCCTTGCCGCGGGAGTGGCGACTTCCCTCGGGGAGTTCGTACGCCTTCAGCAGGTACACGCGGCCGAGGGTCGTGAAGAAGAGGACGTTGTCGTGGGTCCGGGTCGCGAACGTCTGGATGACGTAGTCCTCCTCCTTGGTCTCCATCTGGACGAGGCCGCGACCGCCGCGACCCTGCCGCCGGTACTGGTCGAGCGGGAGTCGCTTGATGTAGCCGTCCCGGGTGACGAGCACGACCACGTCGGAGTCCGGGATCAGGTCCTCCAAAGTCCGCTCGGTGAACGCCGGGACGATCTGAGTCCGGCGGGCGTCGCCGAACTGCTCCTTGAGCAGCTTCAGCTCCTCCGCGATGAGAAGGTCGAGCTCCCTCGGGGAGGCGAGGATCTCCTTCAGGCGCTTGATGAGCGCCTCCTTCTCGGATGCCTCCTTCTCGACGGCCTCGCGCTCGAGCGCCGTGAGGCGCGCGAGTCGCATGTCGAGGATCGCCTTCGCCTGCTCGCTGGAGAGGAGGAACTTCCCCATCAGCGACTGCTCGGCGGCCGGGACGTCCTTCGAGCGCCGGATGATCCGGATCACTTCGTCGATGTGGTCGATCGCGGTGAGGAATCCCTCGAGGAGATGGAGCCGCTCGCTCGCCTTCCGGAGGTCGAACTCGGAGCGCTTCGTGACGATCTGGCGGCGGTGGGCGAGGTGGGCCTCCAAGAGCCCCTTGAGCGAAAGCACCCGGGGCTGGCCGTCGACGATGCAGAGATTGATCACGCCGAAGCTCGTCTCGAGCGGCGTGTGCTCGTAGACCCGGTTGAGGACGATCTCCGGTTGCGCGTCGCGGCGGAGCTCGAGGACGACCGAGGTCCCGTGCCGGTCGGACTCGTCGCGGAGGTCGGTGATCCCCTCGAGCCGCTTGGTCTTGACGAGGTCGGCGATCAGTTGCAGGAGCGTAGTCTTGTTGACCTCGTACGGGATCTCCGTGATCACGATCTCGCTGCGGCCGTCCCGCTCCCGGGGCTCCGCCTTCCCGCGCATCCGGAGCGTTCCCCGGCCGGTCTCGTACGCCTCGCGGATCCCCGTGGAGGCGGCGAGGAACCCGCCGGTCGGAAAGTCCGGCCCGGGGAGGAGGGTCATGATCTCGTCGAGCGAGGCCTCCGGTTTCCAAAGGACGAGCGTGAGCGCGTCGACGACCTCTCCGAGGTTGTGCGGCGGCATGTTCGTCGCCATGCCGACGGCGATCCCGGCCGA
>JAKIWE010000028.1 GCA_022750195.1 Thermoplasmata archaeon
TCATAGCGTCACCCGCTTCTCTTCTTCCTTCCTTCGCCGTCGGATGGCGATCCACCACGGTCCGATGAAGGCGAGCGCGATCGTCGCGCCCAGGAACCCGAACACCGCCGCCGCCGGGACCACCGACGAGGGGATCCCGGACTGCACCGACGGCGACACCGTCGGCATCGGCGGGGTGGCGTTCAGGTAGAACAGGATCGAGTTGCCTTCCAGCACCACCAGGTCGTTCGCTCCCTGCTGCAGCGACTGGCGCAGCGTCATCGAGTGCAGCGCCACCACCGTCACGTTGATCGGCGTCGTCGACCGGGCCCCCGGCGGTACGAACCACGGGTCCACCACCGTCACCAGATACGACGCGTTCGCCGGGAGCAGGAGCGGGATGAACGGGGTCCTCGTCGCGTTCGGATACGCCACCCCGAGCGTCGTGTTCGACACCGAGTTGACGAACCCGTTCGGACCCTGGATCTGCACCTTCGCCCCGCTCACCCACGACTGGCTTCCGTTGTCGTAGACGAACACGTAGAAGAACGACGAGTTGCCCGCCACGATCGGCACGTACTGCGCGAACGTGGGCGTGACGTATCCGAGCGTCGGGGAGACCTCGAGACGCTGGTTGAAGTCCCATGCGTAGACCGAGAAGTTCACCACGCTCCCCAGCGGGAGGCCGGGCAGGTGGCCCACGAAGACGATGGAGCTGAGGCGCGTCAATTGGATCGCCCCATACGCCTTCTCGCCGAGCGCCGGGTAGCCGAACGTATAGAGGATCTCCGCCGAGTTGATCGCCGTGCCCGCGTTGCGGCTGACGATCGTCACGTTGACCACCGCCCCGGGGTCTACGGAGACCGAGCCGACCCCGGCTCCGACCGCCGTCGGCGCCGTGGAGAGCGCGATGTCGTCGCTGAACACCCCGGACTGGAACGACCCGTTCCCTCCGACCGTGTAGTTCATCGACGGGGTCAGCAGCTCGTCCCCGGGCACGTCATACGCGCCGATCTGCACGGAGATCGTGGCTCCGGCGATCTGCGCGAACATCGCCGGGATGAGCGCGCTCGTCGTGACCGCCCCGAAGCTCGCCGCGTTGACCGTGACCGGGAAGTTCACCGTCGAGGAGAGCGCGAGCGCTCCGTTCGACAGATACTCGTGGAGGTCCATGAACGCGCTCCCGATCGTCGCGTTCGACAGCACGTCCGCCTGGGTCGCGTTCACCGTGAGCAGCACGGTATCGTTCCAGTTCGGGCTTCGGGGAGTCAGCGTCAGGTTCAGGTCCTGGAGCACCGAGCTCGCCCCGGCATACTCCGGCGAGTTCGGGTAGGGCGAGTAGGGCCACGCCCCGGAGTAGGTGAAGTGGAAGCGGGCGCTCTCGCTCGTCGTGTGCTTGAAGGAGTTGTTCAGGTTGAGATAGATCCACCAGGTGATCGCCTGGCCGGCGAAGAAGTTCGGCCCGGTGGAGGCCCGAGCCGAGAAGTTGACGACATACCAGTATGGGTAGGACTTGTTGTTGATCCCCGTCAACGGGCCCTGCCACCAGGACTGCGTGGAGGAGTGCCAGACGCTGTTGTCGTAGATGGAGTAGTACGGGTCGCCGTTCCAGAGCACGCCGGTGACGTTGAGCGCCATCGGGGACTGGGAGGTGTTGTGGAGGTCCCCGGTGTAGTTGAGCGGCTGGTAGGACTTGATCACGATGGGCAGCGATTCGGAGGCGTTCGGCTCGACCGAGGCGACGAACTGGTTCGCCGCGGGGACGATGTTCGTCTCGCCCGGGTTCTGGATCGACACGCAGATCGTCGTCGCGATCTTGTGGCACGGAGGGTTGAACGGAGCCACGCCCGCGATCGTCGGATGGGGCGTCGCGGGGAGGGTATGCGAGAGGGCCGAGGTAGCGAGGAGGCCGGGGGGAGCGTTCGAGCTCAGGGCCGCCGGGTGGCCGAGCACCGGAGCGCCCATCGACACCGGCACGACCGCCAGCACGAGCACGCCGACCGCCAGCAG
>JAKIWE010000029.1 GCA_022750195.1 Thermoplasmata archaeon
CGATCTTCGAGCAGAAGGGGATCAAGGCGCCAACGAGCTGGTCGGATACGTCGATCAACATCGCCGCCTCGAAGTACTTCCGGGTCATCGACGGCCGGCGCGAGAACTCCGTCGACGGGATGATCCGGCGGGTCACCCACTGGATCGCGCAGCGGGGCCTCGACCTTGGCTACGTCGACACGTCCGAGGAGGCGACCCGGCTCGAAGAGAGCCTCTCGTTCCTGATGGTCCACCGGATGGCGGCGTTCAACAGCCCCGTCTGGTTCAACGTCGGGGTCCGGCAACCTCCGCAGTGCTCGGCCTGCTTCATCCAGTCGGTGTCTGACGACATGGACTCGATCCTCGGCCTGGCCACGAGCGAGGGACGCCTGTTCAAGGGCGGCAGCGGCACCGGCTCGAACCTCTCCTCCCTCCGCGGGAGCCACGAGCGGCTCAGCGGCGGCGGGATCGCGAGCGGGCCGGTCTCGTTCATGCGCGCCTTCGACGCGCTCGCCGGCGTGATCAAGTCCGGCGGGACGACGCGGCGCGCCGCGAAGATGGTGATCCTCAACATGGACCACCCCGACGTCCTCGATTTCATCGACTGCAAGGTCCGCGAGGAGGACAAGGCCCTCGCGCTGATCCGGGAGGGGTACTCCTCGAATTTCGACGGCACCGACCCGGATTCGGCGTACGCCTCGATTGCCTACCAGAACGCGAACCACTCCGTCCGGATCCCCGACTCGTTCATCGACGCCGTCGTGAAGGACGGCGAGTGGAAGACCTACAACCGGACCGACCACTCCGTCGCCACGACCTACAAGGCGCGGGACCTCTGGCGGAAGCTCGCCTACGCGGCCTGGCGGTGCGGCGACCCCGGGGTCCAGTACGACGACATCACGAACGACTGGCACACGTCGCCGATGTCCGGGCGGATTAACGCCTCCAACCCGTGCTCGGAGTACTTGTTCCTCGACGACACGGCGTGCAACCTCTCGTCGATCAACCTGATGAAGTTCCTGACGGAAGCGGGCGGATTCGACCTCCCGCTGTTCCGCGACGCCGTGCGGACGATGATCCTCGCGATGGAGATCATCGTCGACGCCTCCAGCTACCCGACGTCGACGATCGCCCAGAACTCCCACGACTTCCGCCCGCTCGGGCTCGGCTATGCGAACTTGGGCTCGCTCCTCATGCACTACGGGCTCGCCTACGATTCGGACGCCGGGCGCTCGCTCGCCGCGTCGATCTCGGCGATCCTGTCGGCCGAAGGGTACCGCATGTCGGCGGAGATCTCCCGCCGGGTCGGGCCGTTCCCGGGGTTCGACAAGAACCGCTCGCCGATGCTCCGGGTCATGGAGAAGCACCGAGCCGCCTCGGAGAAGATCCCCGCAGGGGACCCCCGGATGAGCGAGCTCGTCCAGGCCGCCGCCGATGCCTGGCGGGAGACCGTCCGTGCCGGCGAGATGTGGGGCTACCGGAACGCCCAGATCAGCGTCATCGCCCCGACCGGGACGATCGGACTCCTGATGGGGTGCGATACGCTCGGCCTCGAGCCAGAGCTCTCGCTCGTCAAGGTGAAGAACCTCGTCGGGGGCGGAGCGCTCCGGATGGTGAACCACACCGCCGAGGACGCCCTGCAGAGCCTCGGATACGCGCCGGACGCGGTCACCAAGATCAAGGCGTACATCGAGGCGAATGGCACCATCGAGGGCGCTCCGGAGCTCAAGCCGGAGCACCTCCCCGTGTTCGACTGCGCCCTGGCCCCCGCCGGCGGGGCGCGCACGATCCGGCCGATGGGGCACCTGAAGATGCTCGGCGCCGTTCAACCGTTCCTCTCGGGCGGCGCGTCGAAGACGATCAACCTCCCCCACGACGCGACCGTCGAGGAGATCGAGGCGATCTACCTCGAAGCCTGGAAGCTCGGGATCAAGTCGGTCGCCCTCTACCGCGACGGCTGCAAGGCCTCCC
>JAKIWE010000030.1 GCA_022750195.1 Thermoplasmata archaeon
ACGACGAGATCCGTCGTTGGCGCGAGACCGTCACGTCCAAGTTCACCTACACGCTGACGGTCCTGAGCACCGATGCGCTCGGCGCCGACGGGTACACGGTGACGGTTCGGTTGGACGGCAACTTCCCGGGGAATTCGGTACAGCTCAGGTTCCGGTTCGCCCTGCGCGGTGGGTTGATCTCAGAGCTCGAGATCGCTCCGTGAGGAGCGCGCTCCGCTAGGTCTGGGCCTGGATCTCCCGTTGGATCCGCCTCTGTTGGGCGGCGAGGAGCGCGTTCGCGTGGGTCGGAATCGCGGAGACCATCGCGCCCGGGGGCGGAAGGGATCCGGCCGGCAGCACCGTACACGTGGTGTGGAACGTGGCCTGCTGCGCGGGTGAGATGGAGCCGGCCGGAAGGGCGGCGGGGCTCGAGAACGGGTTCGTGGGCGCCTTCAGCGTGGGGGGCTCGGCAAAGGGCGGCCTCTTCGACGTGAGATCGAAGAAGTCCAACATGTTGTGCGCATTGGCATCGCGGTAGGTGAGGGCCGGGAGATTCCACTTGGTCTCGACCAGCTTCAGGATCGAGGTGTGGTCGAACGTCTGATGTGACACGTAGTTCTTCTTCGAACGGGCGGAGACCACGCAGCAGGGAACCCGGAACCCCGTGTAGTCGTACGCAAAAGGCAGGTCGCCCGGCTTCAGTGCGGGCGGGACGTTGTCCGGCTTCACGGCTGGCTGCGGGGGAACGTGGTCGTACCAGCCTCCGTGCTCGTCGTAGACCCAGATCAACGCCGTCTTCTCCCATGCGGGCCCCTGCAGCACCGCATTGATGACCAGCGCGGCGTATCCCTCACCGACCGAGATGTCCCCGTCCTCCTCGGAGAAGTTCGTGTAGGGATCCACCAGGCTGAAGGCCGGGAGGTTCCCCGACGCCGCGTCGGCGAAGAAGGTGCTGACATGGACGGCCTTGGTCGGATTGTTCAAGAAGACGGGCTCGAAGAGGGCACAGGTCGGGAGGTCCGGGTAGTAGTCCTTCCAGGAAATGCCGTGCTCGCCGAGCCGGTCGAAGATGGTGCCGTTGGGGGCGTCGACCTTGGAGATACCCGACACGTCGGTGCGGATGTTCCCGAGCGCGGTGCCCGCGATCAGGAAACGGCGATTCGGGTAGGTCTGTGCCATCACCGACGAGAAGTAGCGGTCCCCGATCGGGAACAGACGCGCCATCGAATGGTAGAAGGGGAGGTCGTCGCCCTCCCAGTACCCCATGGACGCCCCGCCGGACGCCTTGACGAAGCCCATGTTGGTGCCGTTGTCCCAAGAAAGGTGCGACGCGTTCCATGACTGCGTACGGCCGGAGTCCATCTCGCCGCACGTGTTCGGGTTGTGGAACGAGCGGATGTAGCCACCGGACGGAGCCGGGTTGTAGTTGACCGGCGTTCCGTCTGGCCCGAGGGTCAACCCGTCGCCGCGACCCAACGTGCCCAGGTGGTCGTCGAAGGAGTGGTTCTCCATCATGAGCACGACGATGTGCTCGATCTGCGGCATCGTGTCGACGCCGACCGGGAGATGCGGATACGGACGCGATCCGGGTTGGAGAAGCGAGCCGCCCGCTCCGAGGCCCCTGGCCGTCGCCGCGGCCGCGTAGGCCTCGCTGCCGACGGCGGCCCCGAGGCCGGTTGCGGCAATGCCGGAGGCGACGGTGCCGGCCAGAAGCGACCGGCGGGAGAGCCGTCGCGTCCACGGTGGGTCCTGTTTCGGGTCGTCGGTCATCGGCGCACGCTAACCGAGGGCCCCT
>JAKIWE010000011.1:0-1563 GCA_022750195.1 Thermoplasmata archaeon
GAGGCCGGCCTGAAGGCGGCGGCGCAGCAGCTCGCGGCGACCGAGGAGACGAACCGGCTGTTGCAGAGGCTGTTGGACTCGCTCCCGAAGGAGGCGACGAATGCCGAATCCGTGTAGCCGGGGTTGCAAGGCCGACGACGGCGTTTCGCCGAAGATTCACATTCGCGTGGCCGACTGTCCGATCTACCAAGCCGAATTGAAGGCGGCCCAGGAAGCGGTTCAGCGCGAGAAGGCGGCCAAGCCGCAGCCGGACAAGCCGGCGGCGCCCGCGACACCTCCGCCGAAGGGGAAGCCCGGTACGATCGAGTTCTCGGGCGGAGTGGCGGAGGTTCGGAAGGGCTCAACGACGCCAACGCCGCCCCCGGAGCCGGTCGATTTCGTGGTGGACGGACCGCACACGCGAACGGCGTGGACGATGGGCTACCGGGCCATCAAGTTCGCAACGTATCTGTTGGACGACTACTTGGAGACGGACAAGATTCACCAGACCGGCTTCACACAGCACATTCCGGACCGGCTGTTTCGGCTGAATCAGACCGAGCTCGACGCAATCGACGGGGACCCCCAGTCGAATCCCTTCACCCGGCTGGCGACGTGGGTAACGAAGCGGTTCGGCGCCAAGACGCAGCTCCAGGCGCACGCGATGATCGACACCGCGAATTTCGGGATGCTGTTCGGCGGCCTGTTCTACGCGGTGTACGACCACTACAAGGTGGCCATCAAGTTCTCGCCGAAGCTGATTGCGATGCGGGAGAAGAAGATCGCCGACAAGAAGGCCCGGGCCTCTCCGGAGGACTCGGAGGAGACGGCGCTCCGGTCGTTGGCGGGTCCGGGGCCGCCGGTGGGGGCTCCGGCGTGACGGACGAGACTCCCTCGGAGGCCATCGGTCGGGTTTCGGACCCGGCCTTCGAGCCCACGCTCGTCACCTTCGCTCGGCGGAAGCCCGGGGGCCTCAGTCCGAAGGAGAAGGGCGAGCTGACGCGGACGCTTCACACGCAGATCGGGCCGCTCATGGCGGCGGCCTTCAAAGCGGCGTCCGAGGGGTATCTCGAATGGGACGATGACCGTTGGAACGTGGCGCTCGATTGGGTGACGGGGCCGCTCCAACGGGAGATTCTGTACGGCGCCTGCAAGGATTGCGGGCACACGCTCGAACACCACCGGAACGACAGCGGCGGCCGGCCCTGCAACGGCGGCGGCGGAACGTGCGGGCACTCTCCCTTCAAGCCGAGTGTTCCGGAGGAGCAGCGGAAGAAGCTGTTCCCGATGTTCGAGCTACTGGGAAAGGGTCGGGACACCGGCGGGCTCGACAATCCGTTCGCCAAAGCGCTCGTATTCGCCTTCGCCTCGACGTTCCGGAACACGTTGGACAAGGCGATGGATTGGATGGGGGTCAAGAAACTCGACCAGGAGCCGATTGAAGGTGAGGTTGGACTTCCCGCCCTCCCCCCAGGGAGTTAGGGTCGGTCGGG
Organism: Thermoplasmata archaeon; assembly: GCA_022750195.1. Classification (GTDB taxonomy): domain Archaea; phylum Thermoplasmatota; class Thermoplasmata; order Lutacidiplasmatales; family UBA184; genus Lutacidiplasma. The sequence continues at coordinate 1,473 of JAKIWE010000011.1, forward strand.
CGCTCTTCCTCGGCCCCTCCGGGTCGGGAAAGACGACGATTGCCATTGCCTTCATCAAGCTACTCGCGTGGCCGGCCCGGAACATCCGGGC
>JAKIWE010000011.1:1663-5714 GCA_022750195.1 Thermoplasmata archaeon
TACATGCGCGATGTTCCCGACGTGGAACGGCTCATCTCGAACCTTCAGCCGCACGTCTTTCTCGTGTACTGTCCGAACAGCGATCCGAAGCTGCAAGGATTCTGGCATTTCGACCCGGCAACGGGTACGATCGAGGTAGTCGAATGGCAAGAACCGCCGCAAGAGGAGCCTACCGAGGAGGAATCGCCGCCGAGCGAGCCCGACGAGGAAACCCCAAGTGGCGACGAACCTGCCAGTTCCCCGGCTGCAGCCGATGCATCCCCAACCGCTACCGCTCCGGCTATTGCGACGAACACTACCCCGACCACGCCCGGGAGCTCGCCCGAAACCGGATGAACCGTTGGTACGCCCGGGAGATGACGAAGCGGGGGTACACGGTGACGCCGCGCCACGCGCGCGTGAAGCCGGAGGACCTTCGGTAGTCGCCCTCGGTAGAAAGGCGTAAGACCATGAGTTCATGGTCGGCGAGGACGGCGGAAAGGCGGCGGCGAAGGGGACTTGGCACGAGGGCCTGAAGGTTTTCACGGACATCCTTCTGCCGGCGGGAGCGGGGCTTGCGGGCTTCTTCTCCATCACGCCCGTTCTCGGCGGCGTGAACTCGTTCTACAACGTGCTTCTCAAGGCCGGCATCACCGGCAACGCCGGCCGGCTCGCGGACCTCATCATGGCGGGCATCACCGCTGCGATTGGCTTCTGCTTCTGGCACCTCCGATCCTCGGGGAACCTCATCCTGAAGATCGTCGGGAACGGTGTCGGCGGCTACTTCCTCGGCGGCGCGGCGTCGTTCGCAGCCCAGGCGTGGACGCAGCCGAGCGGGGTTCCGAACGGCTTCATCGACCACCTCGTGGCGAATCTCGAAACCGTGGCGCAGGAGAGCTGAACATGCCCGGCGGAGCCTACTCGGTTTGGGCCTCGGAGTTCGCGGAGGCCTCTCAGGGGGTCGCGCAGTCGTACAGCTCGGCGAGCTACAACCTCAAGACGGCCGGCAACACGACCAACATGCCGGTGACGGCGCAGCTCGGAATGAACATCCACGCCGTCGTCGTCGAATCGCTCGTGTCCGTGACGGGCACCGGCGCAACGACCACGGTGGCGGGAACGGACGTTCTCGACCTCACCCTCCTGAACTACGAGGTTACGAACCAGGTCGGCGGCGGAGTTCGCTGCAAGACGCTGACGCGCCTCGGGTCGGAGGAAGTCGAGCGGCTGTACGTGCAGCCCCCGACGACCACCTCGTTCATCTACCCGCGCGCGAGCGCAACGACCTTCACGGCGGGCGGTGGGACGACCACCTACCAGCTGATCTGGGTCATCCCGGCGTCCGGCGGAACCTCGCTCAACGTGAAGGTGTACTGGCCCGGCGCGGCCCAGGTGTTCACCACGTCGGCGAACATCTCCGCCATGACGACCACGTTCAACCTGTACGCGGTCCCGACGCTGGCGACGTTCAAGACGGCGTTCCAAGAGATCAACACGCGCGTCCTCGGTGCGGGGCAGCAGGACATTTCGTCCGACATTCCCGCTGGCATGGCGCCGGACCTCGTGGAGTTCCCGGGAACGGCGTGGGGCAGCAGCTCGACGACCATCTCGAAGGTCGTCATCGACGGACAGGGCGGGATCGGCCGGTCGGTGGACTTCGAGGACCAGTACGTCGGGAACGCCCTGCAGACGGTGTACCCGCAGTCCTCGGCGGCGAACCAGACGAACATCCTCCTGAACATGCACAAGAAGAAGGCGGACCACATGTGGGTCACGACGGGAGCGTCGTGGTCGGCAGCCCTGCCGATCCTCTTCTGCGAGCTCGACGACGGGGTTTCCCTCGTGGAATCCCCCGAGGCGGCTCCGCTCGCGGCGCCGGCGCTCGCCGACATGACCGGCCAGTCGGTTCCCGGAGCGCCGGGACCGCAGCCGAGCCGACATGCGGGGCGCCAGGTCGCACCGAACACGGCCAAGCTCCGGAAGCTCCGGTAGGGCCTCAGCCCCACCGGGGTTGAGGTTCCTCCATGCCCGAGGGAAAGAGCGAGGCCTTCGTAACCGAGGGCGTGAAGGGGGCGAAGAGCCTCCAAACGCTCCTCGGTCTTGCCGGCAAGCCGTACGCTCGGCGGTCGTGGACGATCCGACTCCGTTCGGACCCGAACAACGGGTCGAACGTGAAGGTGGGCCGCGCGAACGCCGTCGAGGTAGTTCCGCCGGGGGACTCGGTGGACTTCGATTTCGCCGCCCTGACGAACATCTACGTGGACGACTTGGGCGTGTCGGGGCTCATCATCTACGTGGACGATTCGGGGCCGCTCGACCCGGGCGATCTGGGGCTGTGAGGCATGGTCGCCGGCTCGCGGTATCAGCAAGCCCTAACGCAAGGGTCCATCAAGGGCGGCCCGGCCATCGTCATCGGAGCAACGGGTAGCTCCGGAGCGAAGTACAACCCGGTGGCCTACCCGACGGTCGGCGACACGACCGGCACGGACGTTCGGGGCGCGATCATCCAGGCGCTCCTCGATTCGAGGGCCTCTCCGTACAGCGCCGCTCTTCCGGCGCCGATTGAGTTCCAGGCGGGCACCTTCAACCTCGACGTTTCGGGCGTGGCTCCCGTCGCGCCGTTCCTCGTCTCGGGGTCCCAGAAGTTCACCGGAGCGGGCCGGGCGACCAAGTTCAAGTTCAACGCGCCGATGTACGCAAAGGTCACGACGCCGGCCACGACGTTGCCGTACACCCTCGCCGCGCCGTACGTGTACGCGTCGTACGTTCTCGTTGGTGGTGGCGACACCTCGGCAACGGTGGCGACCTCCGGAAACACGGTGTTTCCGTACGCGACCCCGGCGTCGATTTCCCCGACGACCGCGACCGCCTACTTCAACCGGACCGGCGTCCCCATCATCATCGTTGCCCACGGCGGAACGACGCCGAGCGCGACCACCACCGGCATTCAGCTTCAGACGTGGACGGCCGTTGTGGATGGCATTTTCTTCCTCCGGAACGGCGACTCTTTCACGCCGACCTTCGGCGGAAGCCCCACGTTCGTCTCGGGGTCGGCCGGGGTCTATCAGATCGGCGTCGGCGATACGGTGACGCCGACGTACCCTACGACCGCTCCGTCAATGTTCGTCGGGGTGCCGTTCCTCTGCTTCGACACCGACCCGGTGAATCAGCCGACGATTGCCGACTTCGACCTCAACAAAGCGTCGAACATCGTGTCGGGGCTCGACTATTGCCTCAACCCCAACGGGTCGTTCGCCTCGGCCGGGAATTGTGCGTGGCCGGAGTCTGGCAAGCACTCCGAAATGTCCAACATCCGGACGGAGGGCGCCGGAATCGCCTGGGTCGCGGACTTCATGATGGACGGAGCGGAGGGCGTTCAGTTCAACACTATCCTCGGCGGCGACATCGTGTACCGGGTCCCGGAGGGCGGGATTTTCATGAACGCCTGCAAGTTCAACGTCGGTAACCTCCTCGCGCAGATCGTCAAGTTCAACGGGACCACGTTCCTCGACTCCTTCACCGTCGGTCCGAACGGGGCATCCACGCGCGGAGATACCCTCTCGATGGCGAACGGGACGCCCGGCCCGACCTTCCCGATGATCATCGAGGGCTCGCCGTGCTACTTCAACGGCGCGTCGGCGGAGCCGATGCTCTTCAACCTCCTTCCGCTCAACGACGGGTCGGGGCACAATTGGTACATCTACGCCAATTTCCGGGGCTCGGTTTGGAACGGCTTCGGTTCTCCGTCGTCGTTCATCGTTGGCGGGGGAGCCTCAAAGCTGAACCTGCCTCACATGTACGTGGCGTTCTTCGGCGGAAACGCCATCAAGTCGAACACGACGACGCCGCTGTGCGACACCGCGAGCGGAACGCTCAACGTGTCCCTGTTCGCCAATCAGTACTCGTTGAGCTCGGCGATGAGCGCGGCGACCTTCTTGGCGACGACGACCCAGGCGGCCACGCTCGGGCACCCAGCCGGCCTCGGCCCGATGGTCGCCGTGTACGCGCACGGCAAGACCGGCGCGAACAACGCCAACACATCGGCGGTGTCGGCGGGTTGGAACGTGGCCTT
>JAKIWE010000011.1:5814-8425 GCA_022750195.1 Thermoplasmata archaeon
GATGGGCGCGAAAGAGGCCCGGCAGCACGACGACGGGAAGAACGACCCGGACAATCCGATCGTACCGTTCCGAATGTCGGACCGGCAAATGCTCGCCCTGATGGAGCTTAAGGTCAACATGATCGTGGCCCTGACGTTCCTCCTGGCCGGTTTCATCGGCGCGGGCATGGCACTCAAGTTCTGGTAGAACAGGGAGGGGGTGACAGCATGGGATTCAACAGGCTCTTCCGACGGCTGACGCGGCGCGGGACGGTCGGCGCTCCTCCGGTGGCAACGCCGCTGAAGTACTCCGACTACCTCGCGGGCGCAGCCATCGTCTCGGGATTGATCGGCGCCTCCCAATTCCTCCAAGGCACGCACCCGGAGGTTGTGGGTTGGGCCGGCCTCGCCGGAACGATCTTCGTCGCCCTGAGCCAATGGCTTCAGTCGAAGGGCGACTGAGACTAACGGCTATGTACAACCCCTTCCCTCCCTGTTCTATGGACCGGACCGCGCTTCTGAACGACCTTCGGCACACGGCGACCCGAATCGAGAGCATCGGCGTGGGCGAGGATACCCGCGTCGCCGACGAGCTGCGCGACCTGTTCGAGCGGCTGCTTCCCGCGCCGGAACCGACGCTCACGCCGGCCGTTGCCGACCCCGTCCCCGCGCCGCTCGAACCGCCTGCCGACGGGTAGGCGGTGGCCCAGTACTTCCGCAGCACCCTTACCATCGGGGCAACCCCTTTCACGTCCGATTCGAAATGGGTTGACGAGAAGGGCCTCGCGCCCATCGCCAACACCTCCCTCCGCGAGACCGCGGGGGTTCCGTGTACCGTAATTCTTCACGGCCCCGACGGGGACACGTACCTCGACGTGGGCGGGAATGGCACGCGGTTCCGTCGGTTGAAGCGCGTCTCGTGGTTCTCGGTGTCCGGAAACGGCGCGGTTCTCATCGTGGATATCTCCGGGCCGGACGAGTACGAGGAGCCGAGCTACCTGACGATCTCCGGCTTCACCCAGAAGGACTCGGCGATTCAAACCGCGTCCATCGCAACCGGGGCCGGTAACACCACCATTTACACCGCCCCGGCCGGATACAAGACGACCATCCTCGGCGGATTCATCGCCGCCAACGCCTCGACCGCCTTCGCACTGTTGGTCGGTTCTTCGGCTCCGGGCCAACGCTCCCTCGCCGACTTCAAGCCCGCCGGGGCCGAGACGATCTTCTTCGGGCCGACGGCAGGAGCCCCTTCCGGGGATACCCCCGTTTCCGGAATCGAATACGTGCCGTTCACCATTCCGGCGGTACTCCTGCCCGGTGAGACATTGGTGTTCGCGCCGAGCTCGTCCGTGACGGGGTGGTCGTACTCCTTCCGCTTCCTGCTGGAGCCGTTGTAGATGGCGATGGCGGCGGCCTCCGGCGTCGCCGCGCCGGTGGTGCAGCACCTCGAAACGGAGTACTTCGATTTCTCCAAGAGCCCGGCCAAGTGGATGAGCGACCACCTCCTGAAGTGGGGCCTCGTCACCGTTATCGCCGGCGGACTCTCCTACGTCATCGGCGTAGCCTCGGCGCGGCAGGAACAGGCGTACCTCAACGACATGCAGGCGCGGCTCGGCTTGCCGCAAACCGTTTCCCCGACCCCTCCAAAGATCCCGCCGGCTCCGCCCTCCCCAACGCTCGCGCAAGCGACGGTTTCCTACGTGGTCGGCTCGGTGTACAACTTCGACCTCACGAGCGCCCAGATTACGGGGCAGAAGTGCATCGACTCGGTGAATTCTCTCACCGCCCTCCAAGAATCCCTCCAATCCCAGAACGCGAATACCGAGGCGGCGCAGAACGCCGGTCTCGCGGTGATCGGCTTCTACAAGGCGGCCACGGCCCTCGGATGGGTCCCGCCCGGGACACCACTCACCGAGCTCCCGACGAATCCGAACGCTCCCCTGCCGTCATTTGACGGAGTGACAACTACGTGGAACTACCTCCCGGGAGCACTCTTCACAGCGGCCGATGGGGTAGCCATCGACTGGTCGAGCGCGGTCGGTGCGGAGGTTCGCGTTTGGCAGGCCATGAATGCCGTCAACGTGATGGCCGGGCTCCTGAACCTCCCGGTCCCTTTCCTCACCGGCAACATCCCGGGCCTTCCTCCCCCGCCGGTCCCGGCGCCCTCGAATGGGGGAGCCTTCGGATGGCTCAATGGAATCTTAGCCCCAGTCGCCGCCGGAGTCGCCACGGTGGTGGGGGACGCTCAAACCGCCGTCAACGACATCGCCGGGTTCGTTCAGGGAGCGGCCAACGGCATCTCCCAATTCGCCGGCGACGTGGGGCAGGCCATCGCCTACGCCTCCCGGGTCGTGATGAACCTCCCGGTGCTCTTCTGGGATTCCCTCGGGTACGGCGTCACCTGGGGAGCGCACACCGTTTTCGGCGACATGGCGCCGTGGCTCCTCGGGATCGGGGCCGTGATGATCGGGGTGGGGATGATGATGAGCTACCTGTACCCCCGGCTCGCTCCCCGGTTGGAGCTTCTTGCGAACGCTCGCGGAGCTCGCTTCTGGAACCGGGTTGACAAGCGGCTCGGCATCCGGTCGAACATCCAAGCGATCTGGACCCAGAAGGCGACCGAGGCCAT
>JAKIWE010000012.1 GCA_022750195.1 Thermoplasmata archaeon
TGCCGAATCGTTGGCGATGCCTGAAGCAGGCCGCGACCGACCGACGGGGTAACACCCAAGAGCGCCGGCGAGACCGCGATGAGAACGACAAGCAGGACCACCCCGGTCAACCCTAGCTCGCGCGTCATCGACTTCGGCGGCCGTAGCACGTCCCCGACGGTTGATATCTGTTCGCTCGCCGCAGTCCTCACGACCAGCGGGTCCTCCCCGCTCGCCCCGCTCGCCGGACCACCGAGAAACGCGGATTGTCCCGAGTTGACGCGCGGTCCTAGGGCCGATGTTCTCGCCGATGTCGGAGTAGAACCACACTCGTGACAACGCCGATCGCGAGTGCAATACCTGCTCCAGCGATGAGAAGCAAGGTCAGCGGACCCGACGTGCCGGCCGGCGCGGGACCGCAGGCGCAGATGGGAATCAACACGTCCACATCGACAGATTGGCTGCGATTCACCCCCAGGGAATCCCGCACGGAAACGGAGATGTTGTAGGCAGCGGCGCGCGAGGGGGTGCAGGTCAGGTTCGCGGCGTCGACGGGGGCACATCCGGGGGGGAGCCCCCAGTAGGAGTACGCGAGAGGCCCAACCCCGCCGCTCGTCGCAGCGGTGATCGAGAGCGACCTACCCAGGAGGACGTTCGTATTCGAAACGGAGAGGCCCAACGAGAGCGCTGGATTGACCACGATCGAGATGTTCTGCGCAGCCGAGTCCCCTCCCGAGTCGTTGACCCGAACGTGGACGTTGAAAGTCCCAGACGTGAGGTAGCCGTGTCCGGGATTGGCCAGACTCGAAGAAGCGCCGTCCCCAAACGTCCATGCGAATGTGAAAGCGCCTGCCCCACCCCTCCAGGAGGCGTTGAACGTGACCGCGACACCGACTTCACTCGCGGCCGGACTCGTCGCAAGGGTAACTTCGACAATATTCGGGTTCGCCGACCACTCCCAAGTGGCGTTCAGAGAGCCCCGATTCCCACCCTCCGTTGCACCGCCAAAGAAAAGGGACGACCTGTCTGCGCTATCCCAAGTGAGTGAGGCCGCTCCCACTGAAGGAGGCTGTTTCGCGGACGACAGGTTTGTCCAAGTTCCGTTGAAACCCCAGGTGCTCGTCCCGCCCGACGAGAGTAGGTTGGTGTTCGTTGAGACGAATACGACCTGGCTGGTCGCCGAGTCGTACGTCGCGGCAGGGTATGAATCTCGAGGCGGTGACGCGGACAGGATGCCGGTCAGATTCGTCCAACTCCCGTTCGAGAACAACCAGGTCGCGTTGCTAGCGGGGCCCCCTCCGGCGCCGTTCCTTCCCCCGATCAACAGGACTCCGTGCGCGGCTGGGTCATCCACAAGGGCGGGGTACCAGTACCGCGGAGACGGGCTTGTCCGATTCGTGGTCGAGTTGTACCCCAGGGCGACCCAAATGCCGCCCTCGTAGGCGACGCTGGCACCGCCGGTCCCGGTTGGCGAAATGCCCTCCGCGCGGATGATTCCGAGAACGTACCCCCCCGAAGAATCGTAGATGGCTGAGAATCCCCATTGGGTGAAAAGTGTCGCCGGGAGCTCGGTCCATTGCCCCTGAGCGAACTTCCACGTGTCGGAGCAGGGGCCAGCGCAGCCTCTGGGCGTGGAGTTTCCATCCGCCTCGCCACCGACGAGGAGCATGTACCCGTCTCTCGAATCATAGGTCAGCGACGCGAATTCCCTGGGCGTGGGAGCCCGACCCGCGGAAGCGGTGATGTTCGTCCAGACCCCATTCGCGAATGTCCAGGTGTCGTTGAGATTCGTCCCGAAGCGCCCGCTGCCCCAGCCGTACGGTCCGTACATCCCCCCGAAGAAGAGGGTGTACCCGGCTAGGGGATCGTAGGCAATCGCAGCGCCGAATCGCGATGACGGGCTGGTGCCGTTGGTGATGTTCGTCCAGCCCGGCGCGGCACCGCCGCTACCTGTAGCCGAGAAGGCGACTGCAACCGTGACCGCCGAGCCATTGACCTGGATCGAGCCCGAAAAAGGGCTCGAAGTGTAATCCGCGGGGTCAGGGATGATGAAGGCGTAGGTACCGTTCGGGAGCCAGAACCGGATGCTCGACTGGGCCGATTGGGTTGCCGAGCCGTTGAGGTTGACCGACCAACCGGTCCCGTTTGGTAGCCCGGTCCCATTGAAGCGGACCGCGTAGACGCCCGTGAAATTAAACGTGACGTTGACCCAACTCGGTCTCGTGCCGCTATTCGCTACGGTGCCCTGAGATGGGGTCGGAGTTACCCCCGCAACGGGTTGGATCGCGTAGGAGTAGCTGTACCCCGGCTGGTGGGTCCAGAAGTCAACCCCGAAGACAAACGAGGCATTCGAGATCGCTTGCGAGACGGTATCGCCGAACCACGGGCTTGCCGTGAGCGCCACTATCCAAACCGAACCAGCCGGCAATCCGGTCTCGGAGAAGGTGACGTTTGCATTCGGCTGCAAGTAAGTGCCGAACGTGAAGCAGCCGAACGTCACGTTCGCGCTGTCGGTGAGGCAAACGTCTCCGTTCGTGGGATCATACGCGATCCCGGCCGGATCGTAGACAATCTCGTCCACTGCGCGCTCCTCCGTGGTGTTGATCACGACGGCGCTGAAACCCGCGGTCACCCAAATCATGCGATGAGCGCTGTCGTAGGTGACCGCCTGTAGGTCCGGGAAGTAGCCGTTCGCCACGATCGGGATAGTGGCGTTCAGCGTAGCCGAGGCCGCCGCGATGACGCTGACGTTCTGGGAACCCTCGTTGGCTACATAGACGGTGTCGGTCGCGTTGTCCACGGCAAGACCATCGGGTCCGGAGCCGACCGAAATGTTCCGAAGCAGGTGGCCGGTAAGTCCGTCGAGCACGCTCACTTGATTGGACCCGTAGTCGGAAACGAAAGCCCGATTGGTCGCCCCGTCGTACACCACGCCGATCGGTTCGACACCGACGGAGACGTTTCTCAGGAGCGAGTAGGAGGTTGCATTGATGACACTCGTGGCGTTCGTGCCGTTAGTCGCGACGAAGACACGCCCCTGGCTCGGATTCACCGCGATTCCGAGAGGCTCACTCGGTACCGCGATGTTCGCGACCGCGGCTTGGGTCGTGCCGTCGATCACGGTCACGTTGTTCGAGCCGAAATTGGTGACCCAGACTTGCTTCGTCGCGTTGTCCACGGCGACGCCGAACGGGTCAGTGCCAACCGCGATGACCGCGCTCGTGCTGGTCGAGCCAGCCAGGATCTCGTCCACGCTCGACGGGGCCACCGCCACGTAGAACGCCTGGTCCCACGGCGCATAGGCGAGCAACGCGACGCCGTAGCCGTAGGTGTATCCTGCCCCGCGGTTCGCGACGAGGCTGGCGACCTTGGTTTGATGTTGGAGCAACCGCTGGACGGCTGGCGTTGCGTGGATCGCGGGGAGAGGTTCCGTCCCCGCTTGAGGTGCGGGGAACCGTTCTCCGAAGCCGGAAGCGGGAGACCCTCGACCTCCGAGCTCGTGCAGAGAGACTCGGGTCGGGGCGCCCATAGTTCCGCCGGCATGCCCGCCGGCGACCATCCCGCCACTCAGCAGGATAAGTGCAAGCACGCCGAGCGCGACGATGGCGACTCGCCCGTCAGACCGCCTCACGACGCCGTCACGCCTCGAGGGGATGTTAAGCCGGAGCCGCATTTACCCCCGAAGTATTCCGCATTTCGCGGCAATACTAGGGACGCGGAACCCCGCGGGTCCTCCCCGCTCGCTCCGCTCGCGGGTCCCCCCCGCGGTAGGGGCCTCCGGGGCCTCGCCCTGCTCCCTCTCCCCGCGAGGGAGCAAGATGCTCGACCGCATCCGAAACCACCGACGCCGCGCCTCCACAAGCCGAACGATCCGCGCTGACGGGGTAAGGGCTTGACGCCCCGCCTGCTCGCGACCGGGACCATCCTCCTTGGGGTAGGTCTGGCGCTCACAGCCGTGGTCGCTGAGTGGTTCGCGGCGTTCGACGCGTGCCTCGCGAGCGCGAGCTGCGTAGCGCCCGGGTCGGCTTCGACGCTGGGCTGGTTCCTCGGACTTCTGGCCGCGGGCGTGTTCATCGCGATGGTCGGGACAGTCTCCGTAGCTTCGGGACTCTCGCGGAGGCCCGAGTCTGGCCCGACCACCCGATCTTGAGCCGTGGGCTGACCCCCTCACCCTCTCCTCATAGGTCGGGACACCCAGCAAGGTCGGGACAACCGACTGTGGAGGGCCCCGGGTTTAGGATGGTGGCCCCCCGGCCCCGTGTAGGTACTCCTCGAGCCCCGCCCGCGAGCCACGGGACCAAGTGGGCGTCGTTTTACGACGGGGCGACCTTTGGCGGAGGGTCCATGCTCCGGTCGGCGCGTTCGCCGTTAGGGTTGGTTCTGGCCCTCGGCGTGCTCGTCGCGTTGCCCGCAGGCCTACTTGCCGGTCACGCGTCCGGGGCGGCTTCGCCCGAATTCCAAACAACGGCCGGAGGCGAACGCGCGGCGAACTCCCTCGACACGTCGGCGGCGCGGCCCAGTTCCTTGCCAACGCTCGCTCCGACCGGGAACTCTTCGAACTCGCTCGTCGGCGGAGTCGCCTGGTACGGAAATCAACCGACGCTGCCGTTCGCGGTTCCCCCCTTTTTCGGCTGGTTCGCGTCAATCCAGGCGGCCGTGTACGACCCGGCGAATCACGAGCTCTACTTCTCCGGCCTTCGGGGCGACGAGGTCGGAGTGCTGAACGCCACGACGCTCGCCCCGATCGCGGCGATTGCGAGCCCGGGAGGGGGGGTCGCGATGGCCCTGGATGTCGCCACGCAACTCCTGTTCGTCGCCGGATACTGGAACGCCTCCCTGAACGTGATCAACTGCACCGACAATCGATTGGTGGCGAGCGTGGCCCTCCCATCGAGCCCAGAGTTCGTCGCCTTCGGCCCAGGAGACGCGGCGGCGTATGTTCCGAACGGAAACGCCGTCTCGATCGTCAACACGTCGACCCTCCAACTCGAATCGACGCTGCAAGCCTCCGGGTGGTTCGGACTTCTGACCGGCGCGGCCTACGACCCAAGGAACGGCCTCCTCTACGTCACGAACACATCGGACGGGATCATGCCGATCAACGTGAGCACCGACACGTGGGCCGGCGGGAACACGACGGTCGTCAGCACGGGTCAGTTCGGCAGCCTTTGGTTCGACCCGCTGAGCGGCTCGCTCTACCTGACGGACAACTGGTCCAGCACGGCGTGGATCGTCAACGTCAGCGCGGGGGGGAACATCACCAGCCTCTCGCTGGGAGGCAACGGAGTGGCAGGGCTCGGTTGGGACCCGGCGACCTGGACGGTGTTCGTGCCGCAGATGTTCGGTTCGGACGTACTCCTGCTCAACGCGTCCAGCGGCGTGGAGGACTCTCGGTCCGTCCCCGTGGGCGTAGGCTCGTCGGTGGCGGTCTTCGACCCCGCCGTACGACAAATGGCAGTGTTCAACGTCGCGTTTACCAACTTGAGCCTCATCGGCCCGTCGAACCTCACCGTGACCACGACCGTCGACCTGAGCCCGCAGTTCGGCGACGGGGTCGCGGTGCCGGGTTCGTCCTGGCTCGTCCTGGCCGACCAGAACGGAAACGCGCTGTACGTTTACAACCGCTCGGATGGGCAATTCCTTCCGGCCCCAATCCCGGTCGGCTACCATCCCCGCAAGCTTGTGTACGACCCGGCGAGCAACGAGGTGTTCTCGGCGAGCGCGATGGACGGGACCGTCTCCGGAACGTTCGTCGGGAACTGGACCCCCGGCGGCCCTCCGACCACCGTCGGTACGGACCCCCACGGACTCGCGCTTGGACCGAACGGAACGATCATAGTCGTCAGTTGCGGATCCGGCACCCTCGAGGGACTTTCCCGGAATGGCGCCCCGCTGCCGAACGCGTCCGTCTACCTCGGCGGATGTCCTTTCGCAGTCTCTGTCGACCCGGCCACTGCGACGGCCTACGTCGCGAACGCCGCTGACGACTCCGTATCGGTCGTCAATCTGTCGACGTACACGACGGTCGGCACGCCGTGGGCTCTGCCCGGCTCGCCCTCGGCACTTCAGATCGACCCGTCGACCGGCGACCTGTACGTCGGGTACTCCGATCGGGGGAACATCACCATCCTGGGACCCGGGGGAACGGACCTCGCGACCCTCCCGTTCCGCTCCAACGACCCAACCACGTCGTTCTCTTACGACCCTCTCACGGGGATCGTCTACGTTACGAACGACAGCGGGATCGTTGCTCTCCAGAACACCTCCGAGGTTCAGCGGGTCCTGATTCTTGGACCGCTCGCCGACAACAACAACGCGTACCGCGTGATCCCGGGGCTCGCGGGTTCACCGGCCTACGTCACGACCGGCCAACCGGGAATCGAGTTCCTATCGGACGCGCCCGAAATCGCTCCTTTGAAGGTCTGGCCCTCGACGACCCTCGTTGGCCGGACGGTTCTCGTCTCGACCGCCCCGCTAGGCCCGGTGACGGCGCTCCGCTACACCTACTCGGGCCTCCCTCCGGGCTGCCGGTCCGCCGACCTCCCGGCTCTGTCGTGCCGGCCCTCGGCGAACGGAACGTTCTCGATCTCGGTCAACGCGTCCGACGGATCGGGCAACTGGGTGGTTAGCACTACGAAGCTGACCGTCGTCGCCGCAAACCTCTCAGGGGTGGCGATCGCGGTGTCCGCGCCGGTCGTGGATGTCGGCCAGTCGGTGACGCTTACGTCGACCGTGCAGGGCGAGGGACCTAACGAGACCTTCACGTATGCGGGCCTCCCTTCGGGGTGTGGCACCGCCAACGTGAGCGCTTTCGTGTGTCGACCGACCGCCTCAGGAACGTCCCTCATTACCGTCTCCGTGCGAGACGCGTACGGTCAGCAGGCGAACGGGAGCACTGTGCTCGAAGTCTTCCCGCCTCCGCGGATTCAGGGGTTCGGGGCGTTCCCGTCCACGACGACGGTGGGCGGGACGGTTGAGTTTCTACTCGCGGTGACCGGCGGCGCGCCCGGAACGCCGGTCCTGTCAGTCACCGGCCTTCCCGCGGGGTGCGCCCCACCCTCCGGCGAACTTTGGAGCTGCGAACCTGCTGCGACCGGGACGTTCCAGGTGTCGGCGACGGTCGGGGATTCGACCGGGGCCAACGCGACCGCGGGAACGACGCTCACGGTCGTCCGACAGGTCGCTGCAGCACCGCCGCCTCCGGCAATCCTCAGCGCGTTTGCCGCGCCGGACGACATCCCCATTGGGGGGACGGTCACGATCGCGGTCGTGGCGCAGGGCGGGGCGGCCCCGCTGCAGTACTCCTACGCGGGACTTCCCCCGGGATGTGCCTCCGCGAACTCCAGCGTCCTCACATGCCAGCCCTCGGCCAAGGGCACCTTCGCCGTGAATGCGACGGTCTCAGACGCCTTGGGGCGTTCTGCTTCTGCAATCCTGTCCCTTGTCGTTAGACCCCTGGCGGCGGCCCCCCCTCCCGGCGCGACGGGCAGCGGGACGGTCTCCTTCACCGAGCATGGGGTCGTGGCGATCGCCGCCGGCGGCCTCGCTGGCGCAACCGCGGCGGCCGTTGTGATGGCGCTTCGCCGAGATCCACCTCCGCGGGCATCGACCCCTCCAGATCCTCCAGGGAAGTAGGTGGCGATGGGGCGCTCGGCGCGCCCGCCTGGCGGTTTGGTGAGGGGGCCGCCCACGCCGGACTGACGGCGAGGTCTTTCTCGTTCGGTTCATGCGCTAGGCCCGGCGCGCTGTTGGTTCAGCTGTCGTAGGTCGTAGACCCGATCACGACCTCCATTCTCTCGGAGACGGCGACTTCTGACGCCGAGCGACCGGAGCGCCATTCCGAGCCGTCGCAGGTCGGCGACGACGGCTTCATCGGGTTCGGCGACCACGAGAAAGTCGCGAGACGTCACTTGGAGTCGGCCGTTCGCAATCAAGATCCGCGAGAGGTGGAGGGCCCGCTCCACGTCAGCGACCTCGACAATCTCGTCGGACTCGACCAAAGGCTCGATCCTCTCCCCATCGTCGTCTGTCTCCGTGGGTTCGTCTCGTCCGACCAGCCACCCCCACGGCGCCGTCAAGCCATCCTCGAATGGGGCGAGCTCCCCATTTGCGTCCTTGGTGAGGAGGCCGACTTCACCCCAGAGGCGAGTTCCTTGTATGTCGGATTCGAGCACGCCGACGAATCGTTCCGCCATTGCGCGGTCTGAGACCACGACCAAGCAACGCCGACCCGCGCCCGCAGCCTTGCGGATGTTCCGAGCGACTTGATCGAGGTGCTTGACGAGCGTCGAACACTCGACCTCGACGTTGTAGG
>JAKIWE010000031.1 GCA_022750195.1 Thermoplasmata archaeon
GTAACTGCTCAGCCCTCTGGCCGGCCTGAGTAACATTCTTTGCCCTTGCCCTCGGACCGGAAGTACTAAATCCGGGCAGCCGTTGTCCCTTCGCCGAGGGGACTTTGCTCTCGTCGGCTTCGGCGGTTCGTCTCGCCCCGGACGAGGATGACGAGCCCGTCACGATCTACCCGCCCGAACGCAAGAAGCTCCGGGAGCGGCTGGAACGCGCCGACCGGCTGGAGGAGGAGGTTCGGGAGCTTCGGGAGAAGTACCGCCGACTCCAGGAAGAGCTCCGTCGATACAGGGCCTGCGCTCCGATGCTCGCGGCCTCCGATCGGACCGCCGAGGCCGGCAGCATTCCCTCGAGCCGGGTGTTCTACCGTCGACCCGTCCACAAGGATCCGCTCCCGACGGGCGGCCAGCGCGGCCACCCCGGACGAGCTCGCGAGCGCCCGGTTCCCAACGCGCCGCCCATGAAGCTCACGCTCGAGCGATGCACCGATTGCGGGACTCGCCTCGGCGAACCGTTCGAGGTCCGCCGGCGGACCATCACCGACCTCCCTCCGCCCCAGCCACTCGTCTTCGACGTCGAGATCTCACGTTACAACTGTCCCGGCTGCCGACGGCGCGTCGAGGCAGAGTGTCCGTACCCGAAGCACCAGCAGTACGGGTTCTCCCTCATCGCGCGCGTTGTTCAGCTCCGACTTCTCGGCCTCAGCACGGCGAAGATCGCCGACTACTTCGAGGGAGCCCACGGGGTGCACCTCTCGACGGCCGCGGTGCTGAAGATGGAGCGGTGGGCCGCCGAGTCGGTCGCTCCACTCTACGAGTCGCTGAAGGCGCAGGTCGCCGACCATGCGGTCATCCACGCCGACGAGACGAAGTTCCGCATCGGCGGGGAGAACGGTTGGCTGTGGGTGTTCTCCCACCCCGAGGCGGTCGTCTATCGGATCGCTCCCAGTCGTGGCCAAGACGTCGTGCTCGAGGTTCTCGGGGGGGCTCGGGGAACGATCGTGCACGATGGCTGGGTGCCGTACGACATCGTTCGGACGGCGAGCCATCAGTTCGACCTGCTTCACGCCAATCGGTGGCTGGAGAAGGAGGAGATCCTCCATCGACTCGAGCCGCGGCCGCTGCTTCGGGAGGTCCCTCCGAAGCTCACGGCCGCTGGCCCTCCCCCGAGAGAGTTCCTCGAGTTCGCGGATGGGGTTCGAGGGATGCTGCGCGACGCGATCGGGTGGTCGGAACGACACCCGGAGGCCACGGGGGCGGAGCGTCGACACTTCTCCACCACGATGCGGTGGCGAACGGTGGACCACCTTCGGAGGGAATGGCGGGACGCTGGCGCGGCTCGGATCGCCGGCGAGCTCTGGAAACGGCGGAAGAGCCTCTACACGTTCCTCGCAGAGCCGGGGGTCGCCTGGCACAACAACGAGGCGGAGACCCAAATTCGCCAGGGCGTGCTGTATCGGAAGATTAGCGGAGGGCGGCGGTCGTGGACGGGAGCGTGGGTCTTGGAACGACTGCTCTCGATCTATCGGACGTGCCGGAAGCGAAGTGTGTCGTTCGTGAAAGTGCTCAAGGACGCTCTGTCAGGGTCGGGCTACCCGGAGTTCGGAGCCCCGTCGGGTCGGCCACAAACCTGACTGCTTAC
>JAKIWE010000007.1 GCA_022750195.1 Thermoplasmata archaeon
GCGACTTGATCGAGGTGCTTGACGAGCGTCGAACACTCGACCTCGACGTTGTAGGTTCGGCCCCCCACATCGAACTCCGCGTCGGGTACGAGGTACCCGCCGCCCTGTTGGACGATCCGGACCCGGACCCCCTTCCCGTCGAGGAACATCGCCGCGTCGGTGAGTAGCTCAGTGTGCTCCTCCCCTTCGTTCCTGGCGGCATCGATCGCCTGCCGATGGAAGGAGCCGCGGAGCGTCAGCCCGACGATCCCGGACCCGGCCTCGACGACGTCCCCGGCCGCCTTGCAACGGGCGACCGCGGCATCGACTTCGCCCCTCGTCCAACCAAGTTCCTTCGCAAGATCTCGAATCAACCTTCCCTCCAGCTCTGGTAAGCCACGGAGGAACGTCGAGAGCCGCTCGGAGGAGAGACCCAACGGAGAGGCTTCCGAGTCCTCGGGTCGAGCGTACCGACGCGAGCTGATTTGGACAGCGCGCCGGCTCTTCTCAGGGTCGGAGTTCGGCGGTGCAGGCGGCGAGGTGGCGACTCGAAGGAGAGAGCCCCGCACGGCCAGCGCGACCTCGTGGGGCGCGAGACCGCTCACGAGGTGGTCCGGGGTCCACCCGAACTGCGACCCTTGGACGATGTTCCACCCCTCGTTCATGTCCTCGGTCCCGAGGGAGAACAGCATCCATGCGTCGACGTTCCCGATCAGGGCTGAGCGAATCCGCGGCGGGATCCGATTCAGATACTGCGTAACCGCCACGACGTGGAGGCCGAGGCGGGCCCCCTCGCTGAGCATGTCCGCGAAGGCGGGGATCGCGTAGTTGTGGAACTCGTCCACGATGAGGTAGACCGGGAGATCTTTCCGCTTTCGCCGCTGGATCGCCGACCAGAGCTGCGTGAGGTAGACCGCGCCGAGGAAGTTCGCGGCCTCGGTCCCGAGCGCCCCCTTGGCGAGGTCGAGCAGCAGCAATCGGTGGTTGAGGAGCCGGTCGAACGAGACGGGATGATACCGCTGGCAGAGTGCCTTCCGAAGGATTGGGTTCGTCGCGATCTTCCCGACCTTGTCGAGCGACGAGATTGTGAAGGCGTAGTCGAGACGCGGAAGGTGAGTTCGGAGCGCCTGTCGCAGCGGCCCTTCGGGAACCAAACGCTCGAGCCTGCGGAGCGTTTCCTTGTCGGAGAGGGCCGTGTAGGCGTCGACGAGGTTCGTCCCCTCGAGCGTGAGGAGCGCCTGGAACACCGAGCGCAGGATGAAGTCGGCTCGCCCACCAACGCTCTCCTCGCCCCAGGCGTTCTTGATTGCCTGGACGAGCCCCCCCGAGACCTGCTCCGCCTGGCGCTCGAACTCCGGGGTGCCGATCTGCGGTCGGTCTTCCAAACCGAGCAGATTCAGCGGGACTAGGGCGAAGACCTGCCCGTCTGCGACCTCCATCGGGTGTGCGGGGTCAATCGCGATGGTGTCCCCGGCGACCGCGGCCGGGAGCCGGTCGACGAGGTCTCGGATCAACTCTCCCGTTGGCTCCAGGACGACGACATTCGCCCCGGGTTGGGTTCGGAGGATCTGGAGCGAGATGTTCTGCGCGAGCGTCGACTTCCCCGATCGAGTCCGTCCGACGATGGCGAGGTGGTGCCAGTTCGGGGGCAGCCGAACGAAGTCGGACCCGGACGTCCCGACGATCATGTCAGTCGAACGACGCGTGTCGGCGACCAACGCCGATGGCGCCTGCCCCGTCGGCGCCCCGACGTAGGTGAGATTGGGATGCCGTTCGCGCCACGGAATCGGGAGCAGCGCGGAGGCCTCGGTGGCCGAGATGTCGCGCCGTCCCTTCTTCCCGGCGAACCTCGTCAGGTCGTGGTCACGCATCGCGACGAAGAATCTCTCCCGTCGCCGTCGGCCACGAACCGGGACGAGTTGCCATTGGGGGGAGCCGTGCATCGACAACCAGGTCGCCGCCCATTGGTCGACCGCCCGGGCCGCGTGCCAATCGTGCGGCCCGAGCAGCGCGGCCCGGATCTCGACGTGGAACGGCACCTCCGCCATCCGTCGGTCGAAGAGCACTCTCTGGCGCTGATCGATCCCGGTGAGGAAGCTCTCGTAGGAGGCTCCGAACAGCCGTCGCTCCCAGATCCCGGGAGTCCGGAATAGGAGTTGGAGCATGACCTCCTCCCCGGCCATCTGGGGCAATCCGAGGAGCCGCATCAGCGGGCCGGCGCGGTCGAGTCCGCCGCGAATCTGCATCGGCCAGTAGTGCGTCGGCACCGCCGGTTTCGCGCGCAAGAGTGTGCCGTGCGAGAGGTAACTCGGGGTGAGTGGGCACCCGGAGTCCGTCGTCAGTTCCAGACCGGGAATCACCTCGCCGAGGGCCGTCGAGACGGAGGTCAGACTCCACGACGAAGGCGCGCCCAAGCTGCAACAGACGGAGCCGTCGACTCCACGATGAAGCTCGAGCCACCACTCGAGCCCCGGAGGGAGCATCAGGGGCGGCCGGAGGAAGTTTTGGCCGTCGGGGTTCAAACGCGGGCCGGGGATCGCAACCAGGCGGTGGACGGCGTTGGCCGACATCTCGTCGGCATCGGGGTCCGAGCCTCTTCAACTCCGGACATACCGCTGAACGATGAACGACGTCCGCCGGCTACGGCCGTCTAGGACGACCCGCCGCGCCACCTGGGGGCCCACGATTCCGTCGCGAAGCCCACCATCCGAGTATCACCCCGCACATCGCCCCGGTCGCCCCCCCGGCGATTGTCGCCAGTTCGATGACCGAGAGGGACGGGCCCGTATTCCCCAAGGTGCCCGAAGGCGATGCGGCTGGGAGGACGTCGATCGCATCGGACGCGAAGGCGGGGCCGAGGAGTCCCGAGGAATCGGTCACCCGCATCTTCACGACGTATGTCCCGGCCGATAGGGAGTCGCACGTCGACACGTTGGGGGAGGGTGTGGCACACCCCGACGGAAGGCCGGTCCACGCGAAATGGTAGGGGGGCTCACCCCCGCTCGCCTGCGCCGACCAGGTGACCGTGGTTCCCACCTTCACGGTAATAGGCGAGTGTGAGAGGCTGACTTCCAGCGGCGGCGGGAGGACAACCACCAGCGTGGACGCTTCGGCGGTTCGGCCGCTCGCGTCGGTGGCATTGACCGTGACGAGTAGATTTCCGGGTGCCGAGGGAATGCACTGGACGTTGAGTGTCTCGACCCCAGTGCACCCTGTCAATGACCCCAACGACCAGTCTGCCCGCACCGGGATCGTCGCGTTCGGGAGACTGAACGTGAGGTTGAGTGGATGCCCGACCATCGCCGGATTGGGATCCGAGACGACTCGACCCTGCAGCGCTGCTAGTGGGGAAGAGACGACGATGGACTCGTTCGGCCCCAGCGCCGACGCGTTGGCCGCGTCGAATGCGTGAAACTGCGCCCAGTAGACTCCGGGGACGGCGAACGTAACCGTAGCGGCGTTAGCCGCGACCATGACCCCGATGCTGAACCACCACGCTCCCCGAATCGGAAGCGTGCCCCCGACAACGTTCGCTTGGAATGTGACGGCGAGCGGCGCGGTACCCGTGGTGGCCGAGGCGTTCGCCGTCACTGCAAGGGGCGCATTGACGGTCACGCGGACCGATCCGTTCGCGGAGGAACCTCCCCGATCTCGCACCGTCAGATTGACGTCGTAGACTCCCGGCCCGACGAACTCGTGGGTGGGCGCGAGGGCCGCGCTCGACGTTCCGTCCCCGAATGTCCAGGCGGCGACGATGCCCCCGTCGCCGCCGGAAGTCTCAGCCCGGAAGTCGAGGGCGAGCGGGGCATCGCCCACGATCGTGTTCGTATCCACTCGGACGGAGAGTGGTTCGGCCGTGCCCACTTGGACCCAGACACCGGCAGACGCCGTCGCGTTCGACCCATCGGTCACGGAGTAGACCGCGTAGAACGAACCATTCGTCGAATACGAATGTGTGGCGAAGGCGCTGCCGGTGCTAACATTCCCATCCCCGAACGTCCAACTCGAGGCGTACGCGCCGGCGCCGCCGGAAAAGTAGCCGGCGAACCCTACGGGAGCACTGGCGGATGGGTCTGTGATATTCGCCGAAATCTGTGCCGAAAGGTTCGGCTGAACCAGAACATCGCGAGCGAGATGGATCGTTTCGTTCCGTGAGTCGGTCGCTGAGAACTCGGCCCAGTAGACCCCCGGCGCACTGTAGGTGTGCGAGACATTGCTGGAGGAGGTCGGGGGGGTGCCATCTCCGAATTCCCAGCTCTCGTTCGACACGCCGCTGCCAGTCGTGACGTTCGCGATCGCTGCCACCGTGAGCGCCGATGCTCCGAAGGCCGGCGAGACGGAGACATTGGCCACGAGCGGGTCAAATTGGAGGCCCCACGTATCGGCGGGCACGGCTTGATAGAACCCACCGCCGAACAGGAGCATGATCCCATCCAGGGGGTCCCCGACGAAGGCGGACCCGCCGCGGTCGAAGCCGTGCGGACCGGGGGTGTTCCACGAAGTCCAGTGGGTCCCATTGAACGTCCACAGCCCGTCGCCTACCGCCGAATTCGTCGACCCACCGAAGATGGCGACCGTGCCCGTCATCGGGTCGCGCGCGATCCCCGCGGCCTCCACCCCGGGCGGGCTCCCGTTCGAGGTGATGTTCCGCCAGTTTCCCGCGGAAAAGACCCACGTGTCGTTGAAGAAAGTGAAGTAGTTCGCGCAGAACGCGTCGCAGCCGTTCTCGCCGCCCCATAGCAGCACCCCGCTCCCGGTTGGGTAGTCGACCATCGACGGAGCTTCGCGGGGGTAGGGCGCGGAGCTTGGTGCCGCGAGGGACCAGACCCCCGCCGAGAACGTCCAGGTATCGTTGAACCAGAGGGGTCCCCCGCTCGTGTACTCCGTTCCGTCGAAGAGGACGATGTACATGTCCGAGCTATCGTACGCCATGCCCGGGAGGTATCGGGCGGGAGGAGCCGACGAGGTCCCGTTCGTCTGCACTTTGCTCCAGGTTCCCGCGGTGTACGTCCAGGTGTCGTTCAGTATCCCTGCAGTGCGCGAGAGACCGCCGAATAGGACCGCTTCGGCGTCGGCGGTGTCGTACGCCATCGCCGAGTCAGCCCGCCACGGGGGCCCGCCCGTCGTCGGGATCAGCGACCACCGTCCTTCTGAGTACTTCCAGGTCGAGTTGGCTCCCGTGTCGCCGACGGGGTCGTAGAGGAGGACGTACCCATCATGCGAGTCGAAGACCATGTTCGGACTCGAGACTGCCGGGGGCGAGGTCGGCATGGCGGTCTCGCTCCAGTTGCCGGCTGCGTACCAGAACAACGCGACTGGCCACGCTCCGCTTTGCTGCCCTCCGACCCAGAAGGCGACTCGATTGTTCTGGTCATCGAACGTTGCCGACCCGAGGAACCTGGTGATCGGGTAGTCGGTTGGAGCGGGCGTTGCCATTGGCGTCCAATGGCCGGTCTGAAACTGCCAGAACGATGTGTTCCGTGGCAACTGCCCGTACGTGGAGGTCCCGCCGACCAGCAGGACCACACCGTCGGCCGCGTCGTAAGCCGCCATAGCGCCCTCACGGGCCGCCGGAGATACCCGGAGTTGCGGGGTCAGGTTCGTCCAGACTCCCGCGCGATACAGCCAGGTGTCGTTGCACGGCCCATCGGGAGCACAACCCGAGAAGCAGCCGCCCCACGGAGCGCACTTGTTCCCACCGAACAGGACCAGATACCCGTCGCGCCGGTCATCTACGAGGGTCGTCTGCGCCCGGGAGCTGGGCAGCACGCCGTCCACGGGTGTCGCGTTCGTCCAGCGCCCCCCGAGGAAGGTCCACGTATCCGAGTGCGCCGTCCCTCCAAAGAGGACCATGTAGCCGTCCTCCGCGTCCCATGTCAACGCGGCAAACGTCCGTGGGGGCGGCGAGACCGTCGGCGAGATGTTCGTCCATTGGCCCGCAGCGTAGACCCAGGTCTCGTTCACCGCAAGCGGGAGGTCGGGGGCGGGCTCGCCACCGAACATGACCACCCATCGGTCCACAGGATCGTAAGCGAGACTGGCTCCGATCAGGTCCGGAGGCTCAGCCCCACTCCCGACTTTCGTCCACCCCGCGCCATCGTACGCCCAGGACCCGTGCGAACCGACGGTGAAGAGGTAGCCATCGGCGCCATCGTAGGTGGTAGGGGCGTAATCCGAGGGCCATTCGCCGGGGGAAGTGAGGTTCGTCCATTGGGGGTTCGGGACCGCGGAGGCGAATCGAGCGTTGGGGCACCCAGATGTCGGCGAGCAGTCGCGAGAGAGGCCGTCATGCCGATCGATTGCGTTGAGAGAGTTCCGCGCGGCCGCCAGCTCCGACTCGCCGACGTTGGTCTGAACAGCCGGGCCGGGCTCGATCGGCGCGCTAGGAGCGACACGGTCGCTGCGCCCCGTTGCGAGGGCCCAAGGGACGGCAAGTAACAGAACGAGCAACGCGGCGAGCACGGCCGTGCTCGCTGCCGCGTACTCTGCTCGCACGTTGGCCGAGCCGGCACAGCCCGGGATTGCGAATAAGGTTGCGAGGACCTGTCAGACGACTTTTGGGGTCGGAACGACGAATCCGGACCTGACGTGGGCGGCGTCGTGGACCGACTCGGTCGGGCCAAGCGCATTTCACCGTTCGGCAGGCCCGTTCGGGTCCTTATCCCCGATTTCCCTCGAACCGCTGGGTGGCGACCGAGATGGCGCAAGGAGTGTTTCCCTCCAAGGCGTCGGCCACCGAAGAGTCCTCTCGGTCGCCATTCTCCCGCTTCTCCGGCGAGATCGCCCCGCAAACCGACCGAGAGTCCTTCAACTGGAATTGCTCTCGGGACGGGTTGGAGGCCACAACCGTGCCCACAGGGCACCGGTGGTGGAGGAAGGAGGTGTCCGCATGGGCCGAGTCGTGCGAGGGGGTGACTCCCTTGACTCGGCAGACGTATCGGGAACACGTCGGGGCGATGCCCGGCCACTTCGAGCGGCTGGGGCTCGACTACCCCGCATCCGGCGACCGCGTGACCCGCGCGATGATCGAGACCTACGCCCACGACCAGGGGCTCGCGCCGACAACCCGCGCGATGAACCTCGGGCTGCTTCGGCAATTCCTCGAGTGGAAGGACGTCCCCCTGGCGAGCCAGAAAAAGGTGTGGAAGGGACCCAAGCGCGTGGCGACCCGCCGGTACTGGCTCACGAAGGAGCAGCTGACCGCGCTCCTGAACGCCGCGGAGGGCCGGGAACGGATCGCGCTCCTGCTGATGGGGGTCAACGGCCTACGGCAGCTCGAGGTCCGCCTGCTGCGCGTCCGCGACTGCCACATGGAGGCGGACAGCCCGACGTTGGACGTGACCGGCAAGTTCGACAAGGTCCGCCAGATCGCGATGAACCGGCTGGTCTGGGGCGAGATGCTTCCGAATGTGACCGGGAAGGGCTCGAACGACCGGGTGTACCCGTGGAAGCGAGCGACGATCGCGCGGGACCTTTGGAACGCCTGCGACCGGGCGGGAATCCCGCGCCGGAGCCCCCACGACCTGCGCCGGACGTTCGGTCGGCTCGCGTTCAAGGCCGGAGTGCCCCTGACCACGATCCAGGGGTTCTACGGCCACGAGAAGCTCGAACAGACGGTCTACTACATCGGCATCGACCATGCCGACGGACGCGCCGGAATGGACCGTTTGGAGGGGTTCCTAAACCCTTCCCGGCCCGGAAACGGTGTTTCCGGGCCGGCGGCACCCCAGTTTACTGACGTGCCGGCCAGGTCGCAGTAGTAAGCCCCATTCTGGTTCAGGCAGCATTCGACTCCGCGCTCTCCTCGACGGTCGGGGGACCAACCACATCCCGTCGCTCAGGGCTTGCTCCCGGGGAGACGGCCGTTTCACCATATCCCGACGGATCCTCCGGCGCGACGCCTTCACCGTACCGTCGGACTGTGTCGTTGCTGCTCCGGAGCTCGGGCTCTCGCCCGGCGGGCTCCCGCCCGCCCCCGTGGTCCTGGGAGTGGGGACTTTCCTCAGCGGGGTACCGTTACCGGAAACCTCCACCGTCAGCTGCCCTCTGCCTCCTGGCGGTGAGCCCAGTCGGCCGACCGACCTAAGCGTTCTGGTGGACCCCGAGGATATCTACCCGCGCGATTGTTCGACCGCCCACGTGTCCGCACCACCGGCGAAGCGCTCGACGACAGGGCCGCGCCGAAGGGCCGCTATCACGCTCTCGCACGGCAAGCTCGTCGTCGCCACGGAGACCGGGTATGCTTCGGTCCGGGGCCCGGACGGCAAGTTCCGGGAGATCCTCGACGTCGCCGACGCGCTCGCTCCCGAGTACGACGGGCTGTACGTTGTCGACCTCGACGGACGGCGGAAGGGAGAGCCCCAGCTCGATTACATCCAAGAGCTGTCGCGCGACGCCGATCTCTGGCTCGATGCCGGAGTCCAGCGGGCCGACGAAGCGATCGACGGTCTGGTTGCGGGCGCCCGCCGCGTGGTCCTGTCGACGGCCTCGCTCGCGTCCGCACGCGAGCTCCGCCGGGCGTGGAAGATGTCGCAGGAGATCGTCGCAGAACTGGTCGTCAGTCCCGAGGGCACCGTCGTCGCCCTCGAGGGAGAGTGGGTGGGTCGATCCCCTCTGGAGGTCGCCGAAGCGATCCGGGCGGTCGGGGTTACCACGATATTGTACTCGCCGCGGGCCCTCGCCACGGATTGGTCGCTCCTCACTCAACTGGCCCGGACCGGTCCGACCTGGGTCTCGGGAATCCCCACCGGCCCTCTGAGCTCCGGCCTCGCCGGCTCGGGGGCGGAAGGCGCCGTGGTCCAGATTCCCGGGGAGATTCTCTCCGAGTTGCCCGCGCCCACTCCGTCCGCCGACCCGAGAGCTTGACCACGGCGGGGAAACCATGTTCGCGCCAGTTTCGACGGCGGGATGATGAGACCGAGAACCGGCTGAACCATGATGAATGATGGGCGAGCTGACCGCACGTCGAGAAAGAGCCCCAATCGGGACCGCTCGGGGCGAAGATCCTGACGCGGGGCAGGGTTCGTGCCGTTGGGCAATGGGTGGTCGGTGGGGCCGAGCTTGCGGACCGCCGGTCGCGGTCCTCGCGCGAGTCCCGGCGCGAGCGCTGCGAGAGCTCGTCGAGCCGCCGCCGGACCTCGAGGGGCTCCGCCACACCGAGCCACGCCACGCCAAGTTCGTGCCGGCCCCCTCGAAGCCCGAAGCGACCGCGGGAGTCAGAGCCGGTCGACATGACCACATCGCCGTAGCCGAGCCACCGGCCGAGGACACTTTGGTCGACGGTCACGTCCTCGATGCGGGTCAACTCCGAGTCTCGGGCGTGCCGCGGATCGAGGCGCACGAGGTCCAGCGAGGCAGAGAGTCCTTCGATGAATGGGCCGCGAGGGAGGCGTCGACTCGAGGGCGCGGGACAACATTGCGTCGCTTCGGTTGCAACATGTCGGCGTGGTCGGTCGTGGGCCGTTCTACTACCTCCGCCGAACTGCGCGGCGATTCCGCGACGCCCGCGCCCGCTCGGGGGGAGCGCCCTAACCGCGGGCTCGGCTGGGAAGGTCCGTGCCGCACACCTCGCACGTGGTGCGGATCGGCACGTTCGAGGCCCCGCACCCCGGACAGACCTTCGCTCCGAGAATGCTCCGCTTGGGCGC
This sequence comes from Thermoplasmata archaeon, assembly GCA_022750195.1. Taxonomy (GTDB): domain Archaea; phylum Thermoplasmatota; class Thermoplasmata; order Lutacidiplasmatales; family UBA184; genus Lutacidiplasma. The sequence continues at coordinate 9,627 of JAKIWE010000007.1, forward strand.
GGTCGGCGGCGCCCACGGTGCTTCGGAGCGCAAGCGATCCGAGGCGGCCCTTCGTCGACGAACGATCAGGATCAGCAGGAGGACCGCGACGACGAGCGCGATCAGGACCCCGATGATCCAGGTCGGGACGAGGGGGGGTGGGGCGGCGACGGCGAGGCTGGGGACGGGCGCGGAGGAGTTGGCTCCGAGCCGGTCGGTCACGACGAGCGTCGGGTGGTAGGTCTTGGCGGAGGCGTAGGAGTGCGCGACCGATACGCCCGTGCCCGACGCCCCGTCACCGAACGACCAAAGGTACGTGTACGGTCCGCCCGCTCCGCCGCTCGCGACGGCCGAGAACGTCACCGTTCGGCCGGTCGTGGCGGTCGTCGGAGGATTCTCGACCGAAACGCTGATCGGGGTGACGTTCAATGACATCGTCGACCGGGCCACGGCTCCGTTCGAGTCGGTGACGGCGACCGCCGCGATGTCGGCGGACCCCGATTGCGAGAATGCGTAGCGAACGGCCGCGCCGGTCGCGCTCCCTCCGGCGGGGCCGAACGTCCAGGCGAACGACGTGTAGCTCCCCGAGCCGTTGGTGGCGACCGCGGTAAAGTTCAGCGGGAACCCCGGGGCAACGCGGGCCGACGCGGTAACGACGCTCACGTCGAGCGCCGGGCTGATCGTCACGGAGACGGAGGCGCTCGCGGTCGTCGCTGCGGCGTCGGTCGCCAGGCACGTCGCGCTCAGGTGCCCGGAGGCGAGGAACGTGTGCGATGTCGTGGGGACGGCGGCCTGGCCGCCCGAACCGTCGCCGAACGTCCACGTGTAGAGCGGCAGGTAGGGCGCCGTGCCGTTCGTCGTCACGCAGTCGAAGCCGATCGATTGACCGACGTCGGCCCGCGTGAGGTTCGCCGTGGCGCGGGCGCTGGGGGGCAGGTTCACGAGGACGCTCGTGGAGGCGGAGGCGACGGTGGCCGCCGCGTCCTTGACATAGCATGTGACGGTCGCCGCCCCCGCGACGGCGTAGGCGTGGCTCACGCTGCCGCTGCCAGCGAGTCGCGTCCCATTCCCATAGTCCCACGCGAACGTGTACGGGGAACTGCCTCCCGAAGGATCGCAGGTAAACAGGTCTGGCTGACCGACATCCACGGCCGCCCGCGCCGCGGAGAGCGACCCGAGGAGGGGCAACGCGGTTCCGAAGGTCACCGTGTTGGAGCCGGTGCCCGACTGGACGGGAGCGGCGCCGCCGCAGCCCAAACAGTCGACCGTGGTCAGGTAGAACGAGTAGCCCGCGCCCGCCGTCAGGCCCGTGACCGTGTAACTGAGCGTTCCGACGCTCGCCACGCTCGCCACGAGCATCGGAGAGCTTCCGTTCGCTCGCTCGTACAGGTCGTAGGCAACGAAGCTCAGGAGTCCTCCATACGTCGCGGCGTTGGTCCAGTTGAACTGCGCGGACGTGGACGACGGCAGCGTGTAGGAGAGGGTCGCCAGGACGGACTGGTTCGCCTCGACCACATTCGAGGTCGAGGAGAAAAGCCCGTTCGGCGTCACCTGCCACCAATCGCTCGCGTTGGGGGCGAGGCTGGTCATCCCGAAGGCCGTGGGCGACTGGGTGGAGACGTTGCCCACCGTGACCCACGGCCCGGTCGCCCCCTGGGTCGACTCCGTGACCGCGTAGTTGGAGCCACCGAGGCCGGCGGCCGCCGTCCAGCTCAGGCTCACCATCGACGGGGAGACTCCATCGACGGTCAGTGCCGGGCCGGCGGACGGACGGGCCGCGGGGGCGGGCGACGTGGGTCCGGCGGAGGGCACCGCACGGTCCCCGGAAGCGTGCGAAGCCGCCACGGCGGGAGGGGCGAAGCTCGAAGCGGGAGTCCCCGCCGGAGGCGGTCCGGATGCGATGCCCAGCAAGATCGCGGCGACGGCCAGGGTCCCCGCGAGGAGAAGGACCCTACGAATTGTTCGCTTCCGGTCGACCACGCGCTGCTCGCCGTTCGATTGCGGCAGTCAGCGATTGTGCGGGATGGAGCTTCTTAAACTTTCCGCGACTTCACGGGGCCGGCACGCCCGAGACATTCGGTCGGCGGCCCCGGGCGCTCCCCGGGGTTGACGGCGCGCCAAACCTTTTCGTCCCGGCCCCGGTGCACCGTCGGCGATCTGCGTTGGCTGACTCCGTGTCCATCACGATGCCGGACCGGAGCGTCCGGGAGGTAGCGACCGGCACCCAAGCCGCCGACGTCCTCCACCTCTGGAATCCGGAGGGCTTCTCCCGCTGCATCGCCGCCGTCTGGAACGGAGCTGTGGTCGACCTCGCCCAGCCCCTGCACGCGGATGGAACTCTCGCGCCGCTGTCGTTCGCCGACCGGAGCGGGCGCGAGGTGCTCCAGCACTCGGCGGCCCATCTCGTCGCGAAGGCCCTCGTCGAGTCGATCCCCGAGGCGCTCCCGACGGTCGGGCCGCCCACCGAGGACGGATTCTACTACGACTTCGACGTGCGACCTCTGACGCCGGAGGACCTCGACCGCGTCCGCACGGCGATGGCCCGCGCGGTCGGGGAAGGTCTGCCGTTCGAGCGCGTCGAGGTCGATCGAGCCGAGGCGGAACGCCTGGTGGCCGGGAACCGGCACAAGCTTCGCTTCGTCGCCGACATCCCCGCGAACGAGACGGTCTCGTTCTACCGGACCGGCGAGTTCCTCGACCTCTGCCGGGGGCCCCACGTGCCGTCGACACGATCGCTCGGCGGCGTCCACATCCTCGGGTTCTCGGCCATCACGGCCGGGGGAACGCCCGATGGCGAACCCCTGCAGCGGGTCCGGGGCGTTGCCTTTCCCACGAAGGCGGAGCTCGAGGTGTTCCTGAAGGCCCGAGCCGAGGCCGAGGCGCGCGACCACCGGGCCCTCGGGCAGAAGCTCGAGCTGTTCTCCTTCTCCGAGGAGGCCCCCGGTTTTCCGTTCTGGCATCCGAACGGGATGATCGTCGTGCGGGAGCTCGAGCGGTTCGTCACCCAGCACTTCGTCGACGATGGGTACCACGAGATTCGGACGCCCTTGATGTTCGCCCGGTCCGTCTACGAGACGAGCGGACACTGGGAGCACTACCGCGAGAACATGTTCCAGACCGAGGTCGACGGCCGCGAGTTCGGCTGGAAACCGATGAACTGCCCCGGGGCGATGCTGATCTTCCGCTCCCGGGCCCGCAGTTATCGCGAACTCCCGCTCCGGCTCGCCGAGTTCGCGCCGCTCCATCGCTTCGAGCCGAGCGGCACATTGCACGGTCTCACCCGCGTGCGCGAGTTCGTTCAGGACGACGCCCACCTGTTCGTCACCGAGGCGCAGATCGACGAGGAGCTCGCCCGGCTGCTCAAGTGGATCGACCGCGCGTTCACGACGTTCCGGATGACGTGGACCTACGAGCTCTCGAAGCGGCCCGCGCACTTCCTCGGAGAATCCGCAGAGTGGGACCGCGCCGAGGCGTCGCTCGAGCGGGTGCTGCTGCAGTCCGGAATCCCGTACAAGGTCTCCGAGGGGGAGGGCGCGTTCTACGCGCCCAAGATCGATATCCACGTGCGCGACAGCCTCGGCCGCCCTTGGCAGACCGGCACGATCCAGCTGGATTTCCAAATGCCCGCCCGCTTCGGGCTCGAGTACCAGGGAGCGGACGGGAAGATGCACCGGCCGGTCGTCATCCACCGCACGATCCTCGGGAGCTGGGAGCGGTTCTTCGGCACGCTCCTCGAGCACTGCGATGGCCGACTCCCGCCGTGGCTCAGTCCGCTGCAGGTCCGCGTCCTCCCGCTCGCCGAACGGCACGAGGCGACGGCGGCCGACTTGGTCCGGCGACTGCGGAGCGCCGGACTCCGCGCGGAGTCGTCCGGCAGCCAAGAGACGCTCTCGAAGCGAGTGCGGGAGTCCGAGATCCAGCGTCTCCCCTACACGATCGTCCTCGGGGACCAGGAGGCGGCCGCCGGGACCGTCGCCCTGCGGGTCCGAGGGGAGAAGGGCCAGAAGATCCTCTCGGAAGCCGACGCGACGACCCGAATGGTCGCGGCCGTGCAATCCCGGGCGTTCGACCCGTAGGGCCTAGCGACGGACGAACCGGGCCGTCCGCTGCGCCTGGCGGCGGGCCTCGAGGAAGCTCGCGTCGAGCTCGCTCGCCGTGGTCTGATGCTGGTCGCGCAGGTGCGCCCGCAGCCGTGAGAGCTCGATCGGCTGCCCACAGCGAGGGCACCGCACCCGAGTACGGCGCCCGGCCGCGGTCTCGCGGGAGCCGGTCGCCTGCATCCGGTCCCGTTTACGGTCCTCTCCTTATAGAATCGACCGGCTCGACCCGCGCCGCGCTCCGGCCGGCGTGAAATCGCCGCGGCGCCCTGCGGATACTCTTTAATATCTACCCGGATGAAGCGCCCCCAATTCAACCGGGGTTTCCCATGTCGTTCTCGACCGGCCAACTAGAGCTCGTCGTCCTGCTGGCGTCCTTGCTCGCTCTCGCCTACGCCGGTGTCCAGACGGTCCTGCTCCTCCGCGAGGACGAAGGGACTCCCGAGATGCGGGAGATCGCTGCGGCCATCCGCGAGGGCGCGACCGCCTTCCTCCGTCGGGAGTACACCGCGGTATTCGCCGTCGGCGCCGTGGTCGCGGTCCTGATTACCATCGCGTTCTACAACGCGAGCGTTCCCGGCTGGAAGCTCGCCATCGGCTTCCTGTTCGGCGCCGCCGGCTCCGCGCTGGCGGGCGCGGTCGGGATGCTGGTCAGCGTCCGGGCGAACGTCCGCACCGCGGCGCACGCCCGGGGCGGAAACCTCGGCGCCACGATGAGCTACGCGTTCCGCGGCGGCTCGGTCACGGGCCTTTCGGTCGCGGGCCTCGCCCTCCTCGAACTGGTCCTGTTCTACGTCGCCTTCGGCGGCAACGTGCTCGCGATGGTGGGGGTCCTGTTCGGCGCCTCGCTGATGAGCCTGTTCGCGCGCGTCGGCGGCGGCATCTACACGAAAGGCGCCGACGTCGGCGCCGATCTCGTGGGTAAGGTCGAAGCCGGCATCCCCGAGGACGACCCCCGCAACCCCGCGGTCATCGCCGACAACGTGGGAGACAACGTCGGGGACTGCGCCGGCATGGCCGCCGACCTGTTCGAGACCTACGTCGTCACCGCCGTCTCGGCGATGCTCCTGGCCTATCTGATCGCCCGCGTCCAGACAACGTTCCCGAACGCGATCCTCTACCCGCTCGTGATCTCGGCGTGGGCGATCGTTGCGACGATCATCGGGGCGTTGTTCGTGCGGATGCGCCCCGGCGGGTCGATCATGGGCGCTCTCTACCAGGGCCTCGCGGCGACGACGATCGTCGGGCTCGCGGGCCTCTACGTCCTCGACGTCGAGCTGATGAACTCGAGCCCGGGCGTGTTCGTCGCGACCGCCATCGGACTGATCGTGATGGTCCTCATCGTCCTGTCGACCGACTACTACACCTCCTCGAAGTACCGCCCGGTCCACCGAATCGCCGAGTCGGCGCAGGCCGGTGCCGGCCCGACCGTCATCACCGGACTTTCCGTCGGCCTCGAGTCGGCCTGGATTCCCGGCCTCGTGATCGTCGCGGGCATCCTGGGCGCCTACGGTGCCGTTGGATGGAACGGCTGGGGCAACCCGGTCGACAGCGAGCTCGGTCTCTACGGCATCGGGCTGGCCGCGGCGAGCATGCTCGCCGTGACGGGGATGATCATCTCGATCGATGCGTTCGGACCGATCACCGACAACGCGGGCGGCATCGCCGAGATGGCGAAGCTCCCGCCCGAGGCGCGCGCGGTGACCGACCCGCTCGACGCGGTCGGCAACACGACGAAGGCCATCACCAAGGGCTACGCGATTGGCTCCGCGGTGCTCGCTGCCCTCGCACTGTTCGCCGCCTACACGTTCGCCGCGGCGGCTCAGGCCGGGATCTCCTGGACGGCGTTCACCGCGACGCTGACGATTGACAACCCGCTGGTCGTCTCGGGGCTCATCATCGGCGCGCTCCTGCCGTTCTTCTTCACGTCGTTCCTGATGAACGCCGTCGGCGTGGCGGCGCAGGCGATCGTCTTCGAGGTTCGCCGCCAGTTCCGCGAGATCAAGGGCATCATGGAGGGCACGGCGAAGCCCGAGTACGGTCGGTGCGTCGCGATCGTGACCGACACGGCGCTCCGCCAGCTCGCCGTCCCGGCGGCCATCGCCGTCGTCACTCCCCTGGCGGTGGGATTCTTGCTGGGCCCGACCGCGCTCGCCGGACTCCTCCTCGGGGTCATCCTCTCCGGCTTCCCCCTCGCGCTGACGATGACGACCGGCGGGGGCGCCTGGGACAATGGCAAGAAGTTCATCGAGATGGGGAACTTCGGAGGCAAGCACTCCGAGGCCCACAAGGCAGCGGTCGTCGGGGACACCGTCGGCGACGCGACGAAGGACACGGCGGGGCCCGCGATCAATCCCTTGATCAAGGTGGTGAACACGATCTCGATCCTGTTCATTGCCCTGATCGTCGCCCACTCTGTGATCGGGATCTAGGTCGCAACCTCGCCTCGGGCAAGGTTTCGCGGATCGAATCCGGCGGTGCTGGTCGCTCCTAGGAGCCCGGGCCGGGCGACGAAAGCTTCGTAACCCCGAGGCCGTTCCCCGACCCGGGCGTTGCGACGTGCAGCCGGACCCGGAGTGAGGAAACCCGATGGATCTCCTCACCGACACGTTCATTCTCCTTCTCCTCGGGCTCATCGTCGGGGTGTTCCTCCTCGCCGGGTTCTTCCTGATCGGAGACAACCAGGTCGGTATCCTCACCCGACGGGCTCTCGGCCGCCCGATGCCCCAGGGTCAAGTCATCGCCCGACGGGGCCAGGTCGGTGTCCAGGCGGACACGCTCGTCCCCGGCCTCTACTGGCGGATGCCGTTCATCTGGCGGATCGAGAAGATGGAGGTCATCAACATCCCCGACGGCCAGATCGGCATCGTCGAGGCGATCGACGGCCAGCCGCTCCCGAAAGGCCGCGTCGTGGGCGACGAGGTCGAGTGCAACCAGTTCCAGGACGCCCGCATGTTCCTGGATGGCGACGGGAGCCCGACCGCCCGCCGGGGCCACAAGGGTCCCCAGGGGGCGATCCTGCGGCCGGGCAAGTACCGGGTCAACACGCGCCTCTTCCTGATCGGCCTGCGGCCGGCGACGCTGATCTCGATCGGCTCGTTCGGCGTCGTCATCGCGCAGGACGGCAAGCCGATGCCATCGAACCTCCAGGTCGCCCCGCTCTCGAAGGGACAACACAGCTACTTCCAGAAGGGCCAGGAGTTCCTCGACGGCGAGGGATACCGAGGTCCGCAGCTCGAGACCTTGCAGGCCGGGTTGTATTACATCAACCCGCTCTTGTTCATGGTCCAGGGCTACAAGCTGTTCGAGGTCCCGCCCGGGACCGTCGCGGTGCTCCGGTCGAACGTCGGCGCGGAGCTGGTGAAGAGCTCGGTTGGACCCGTTCCCGTCGGCGACCCCGCCAAGGCGATCACGACGGCGCCGCTCCACGACGACGTCGAGATGCTGGTGCCACTCACCACCGACAAGAACGTGCGGGGCATCTACAAGGAGCCCCTCGCCCCCGGCGTCTACAACCTCAACCCGGTCGCCTACACCGCCTACCTAGTCCCGACGAGCGCGGTGATGATCGATTGGGCCGACGACCCGAACCGGCCGGGCGAGGAGCAGAAGGAGCTGTTCCAGTTCGGGTCGCTCGGCGTCACCTCGAAGGACGGTTTCGCCATCGCCGTAGAGGTTCGCCTGGTCACCCGCATCGACCCGTCGAACGCGGCGTTCATCATCGCCCGCTTCGGCTCGGTCCGCGGCCTGATCGAACAGATCATCCACCCGGTCATCGACGCGGAGTTCCGCAACAACGCCGGGAGCAAGAAGGCGCTCGAGTTCGTCCAGAGCCGGACGGACCTCCAACGGGAGGCCCTCGACAAGGCAAAGGACGCCTTCGGGAAGTACAACGTCGAAGCGCAGAACCTGCTGATCAGCCAGATCCGGATGCCGCCGGAGCTGATGGCGACCCAGACCCAGAAGGAGATCGCCATGCAGCAGCAGGCCCAGTACGAGGAGCAGGCGAAGGCCGGGGAGAAGCAGATCGCGGTCCAGGAGATGCTGGCCCGCGCCGCGAAGCAACCCGAGGTCGTCGCCGCCCTTCTCCAGATCGATATCAACAAGAACCGGGCCTCGGCGATGGTCGAGGAGGCGAACGGCATCCGCGACTCCACCCGGATCAAGGCCGAGGGCGACAAGTCCGCACTCGTCCTGATCGGCGACGGTGAGGGGGCGAAGTCGGCCGCGATCGGCGCGGGACAAGCGAAGGCCGTCGAAGCCGTGGGTCTCGCCCAAGGGCAGGCGTACCAGGCTCAGACCGAGGTGCTGGGTGCCGACAAGGTCGCCCTCGTTCGGGTCATGGAAGCGGTCCGCGACGGCAAGATCGCCATCACGCCGACGACGCTGTTCCAGATGAGCGGCGACGGCAGCGGCGGCTCCGCGGGGTCCCTCCTCACCGCATACTTCGCCCGCGTGCTCGCCGGCATGGACGGGTCGTCGGGGGCTGTCAGCGGCACGGCACCCGCCGCGCCGACGCCGCCGGCCAAGAAGAGTTGAGCCGACCGGCTCCGAACACGCCGTCTAGGCGTAGTGGCTCATCGAGGACCGCTCCTTCCGCTCGTTGGAGTCCTCGCCGCGTTCCTCGGCCTTCCGCTCGCGTTCGCACTCCTTCTCGTTGACCCAGAGGAACTCGAGGTCCTCGGGGTGGTCGTGCGCGATGAAGGCGCCGGCCTCGAACGCCGAGCAGAGCAGCTCCTCGAGGTTGTCCGCCTCGGTCCCCTCGAGTCGACCGGCGGTGCGCCAGTACCAGTCGGGGGCTTTGCCGGCGGCTTGGAGGTATTCGGTGATGAGGTCGTAGACGGACGCCTGATCGTCGCGGACCCGGACGTGGAGATGCTTCTGGTCCCCTTCGTCCTTCGTTTCGGCCGCCGCGGACACCATCGACGCTCCGAGCCGGATACGGGCTATAACTCCTCCCCGAAGCGGGAGCGATCGGGTGAGCTGGGCACCCGCGCGCCACGCGCTCGGTGAGAAGCGCTCATCAAGTCGGGCGGTCCTGCCGAGGTCAGCTTCCGTGTACGATCCTTCGAGCGGCTCGACCCCGAACCCGCCCGTCCAGGCGCGGTATCCCTACCTCGTCAGCCGGCTGCGGAACCGCCAGATCACGATCGAGGAGGCGACAGAGCTGTTCGCCCTCCAGCAGGTCCTCATCGCCCAAGCCACGGCCGCCAGCCGGGCTCCCCCGCCAGCGCCCGAGCCCGCGCAAGCTCCGCCACCGCCGCCCCCCCCGACGACCCTTGGGCCTGGCGTGTTTTCGGACGACAACATCGCCCTCGGCCTCCTCGCAATGGGGGTCGGCACTGGGCTTCTCGCCGCCGTCATGAAGCGGGCGCAGGCGGGTCCGAACCCCACCCGCTAGGCGCTCCCATGTCCGGGAAGCGCTTCCGCTTCGCCCATCTCGCCGACGCCCACGTCGGCGCGTGGTCCCGGGACGAGGCCGTACGAACGGCGCTGCGGGAGAGCGTGGTGGCGGCGATCCGCACCGTCGGCGAACGCGAGTGCGATTTCCTCCTCGTCTCGGGAGACCTGTTCCACACGCCCGTTCCGGACCCCGCCGAGGTCGCTCCGGTCGCGGCCGCTCTGAAGGAGCTTGTCGACGCGGGCCGCCGGATCTACACCATCTACGGTTCGCACGACTACGTCGCCCACCGGACCAGTTGGCTCGACGTCCTCGCCGAGACCGGGTTGTTCTTGCGGGCCGCGCCCGAGGCGGTCCGTGCCGAGGGCGACCGGTGGACCCTCCCGTTCCTGACGGACGAGCCGACCGGCGCGCGCATCGCCGGAATCTCCGGGCGCTCCCACGGGCTCGACCGAAGTTACTTCCTCGGCGTCGATTCCGAGGCGTTCCGGGCGGCGAGCGGGTTCCGGATCTTCCAGTTCCACGCGGCCGTGCAAGAGTACCTCCCCGACCATCTCCGGGCGCACATCCGCGGCATCTCCGTCGACGACCTCCCCGCCGGCTGCCAATACTACGCGGGCGGGCACATCCACCGGACCTACACCGGGCTCGGACCCGGCGGCGAGGGCCTCCTCGTCAATCCGGGCGCCGTGTTCGGGACGTCGGTCCCCGACATCGAGGACGGCGTCCTAGGCCGCTCCCGGCGCGGCGTCGTCATCGTCGACGTTGTGGACGACCGGCCGACCACCGAGTGGGTCGACACGATGCCCACGGGGGCGATGCGGGTCTTCGAGATCGACGTCGAGGGCCGTTCGGCGGAGGAAGCCGAGGCGAGGATCACCGCTGCAGTCGCCCGCGAGACCACCGAAGGGGCTCTTCTGTTCCCCCGAATCCAGGGGACGCTCGCGGACGGCTCCGTCGGCTCGCTCGGGCTCGGCCGCTGGGCCGGCGGGAAAACGGCCGCGGCCTCGGTCCACTGGGACCTCACGGAGGCGCAATCGGCGGCGCCGGCGGAGTCGACGTTTTCGGGCGACGGACACCAGCTCGAGACCGAAGCGCTCGCGAAGCTGGCCGCGACTCCGAACCCCGAGCTCGCGGTTCTCGACGAAGCGTCCGGCGGCGCCCGGCTCCGCGAGTTGCTCGAGGCGCTCGGCTCCGTCCGGTCCGAGGGGGAGTCGAAGGCCGACTACGACCGCCTCCGGCTCCTCGGCGTGCTGCGCGCCCTCGACCTTCCCGAGCTCCGGAGCGACTGATGCTGCGGCTCGAGGAGATCCGACTCCGCAACGTCCGTAGCTACGAATCCGCCGCGCTCGACCTCGCCGCGGGCGTGACCGTGCTGACGGGGGACGTCGGGTCGGGCAAGACGAGCGTGCTGCACGCGATCGAGATGGCGCTGTTCGGCTTTGCCGAGGTCGAGGCCCCGTACCTCGTCCGCCACCGCAGCGGGGAGGCATCGGTGGCCCTTACGCTCCGGGACGAGTCGCACACCTACGAGCTCGCCCGCACGTTCCGCCGGCGGACCCGTCGGGGGCGCGAGGTGTTCGACGCCGAAGAGCCGACGTTCCGAGTCGACGGGGAACTTCGCCGGTATTCCGTCACGGAGTTTCGCCAACGCGTCATCGAGCTCCTCGGCTTCCCCGACAATCCGAACCCGCGCTCTCGGTCCGACCTCTGGCGATGGGCCGTGTACACCCCGCAGGAGCGGATGCGGGAGATCCTCCATTCCGACGAGGCCGACGCCCGGCTCGAGACGATCCGAAAGGCGCTCGGCCTCGAGCGGTACCGCCGGGCCGCCGACAACGCCGAGGGGGTCGCCACGACGCTGCGCGCCGAGTCTCGGTCCCATTCCGACGTCGCCGCGGGCCTCCAGCACTTCGAGTCGGACCGCGCCCGGGCGGAGAGCCAGCTCGGGGAGGCCCGAACGGCCGCCCAGAACTCGGAGGCCGCCGCGGCCGACGCCCGGCGGGCGGTCGCCGAGGTGGATTCCCTGATCCAATCGTCCGAAACCGACCGCCGGCGGCGCGAGGCCGACCGACGACAGCGCGACCAATTGCAGGCAGAGGAGTCCCGTCTGGCGACGGCCTCGGAGGCAGCCCGACGGCGGGTGGAGAACGCGCGCTCCCAGGCCGAGGCCCGCGAGCGAGAGGCAACCGCCGCGTCCGTTCCGGCTGGTCTCGTGGCTGAGCGGCGCGCGGAACTCGATTCGGCCGAGACCGAGCTGAAGGAGCGGCGCGCGGGAGTCGTCGCCGGCGAGGTGATCGCGCGGGAAGTCGCCGTCGCGGACGGACGGGTCGCGACGCTGAGCGCGACACGGGCGGAGTTCGACCGGTCGGAAGCGTCCGTGCGCTCGGAGCTCGAGGGCGCAGAGCGCGAGCTCCGCGAAGCGGAGCTGCGAGAGCCGGCGACCGAGCCCGTCGCCCCGACCTCCCGTTCGGTCCAGGGAATCGACGCGGCGTTGGCCCAGCTCCGGGCATCCGAGCGCGGGGCGACCGAAACCTGGAGCGCCCGGAAGGCGGAGTCCGGAGAGATCGCGGCCCTCCTGTCCGCGGGGATGTGCCCCCGATGCCATCAGGCGGTCGCGGCGGACGAGTTCCGGCCGCACCAGGAGGAGGCCGAGCGTGCGGCCGCCGACGCCGCGACGTCGCTCGAGTCGGTCCGTCGGCAGCTCGGCGAGCTCGAGGGGGAACGGTCCGGTCGAGAGCAGTTCGACCGCCTCGAGGCGGCGTGGCAGGCGCGGGAGTCGTCTCGGCAGGCTGCGGTGGCAACGCTCGCACGCCTACGGTCCCGAGAGGCCGAGCGAATCGTCGCACGGACGGCCTGGCAATCACGGTGGACGGAGGCCACGGAACAGGCCCGGACCGTACGGGAACGGGCCCAGCCGTTCGCCGACGCGGCCGTGGCCGCCCTGCGGGCCGAAGAGGTCCGCGACCGCGCGCGCGACTCACTTCACGACGCCGAGCGGAAGGAGTCGGACGCCGCCGCGCGCCGAGCCACGGCCGAGGCCGCCCGGGCGCTGGCGCTGACGGAGGAGGATCGGTGGCGGGAGGGCGAAGAACGACGCGCGGACGTTCGAGCGGCCCGCGAGACCCTCGACCGCGCCCTCCACGACGCCGCTGCCTCCGACCTCGCCCACGCCCAGCTGCTCGAGCGGCGCGAAGCGCTGCGAGCGAACGAACTCCGGACCCAGCGCGAACTGACGGCGGCGACCGAGCGCGTGAGCTTCGCCACCGAGCGCCGGACCGAGGCGGATGCCGGCGTCGTGGAACGACGGGAGCGGCTCGCGGAGGCTCGACGGTTCAGCGCCGCCGCGGAGTTCCTCGCTGGCCCGTTCCGCGACACGGTCCTCGACCTCGAGCGTCGGCTGCTCGGGCGGGCCCAATCCACGTTCGAGCGGAGCTTCGCGCGGGCGTTCTCCGCGCTGGTGGAAGACCCGGGTCTCGTGGCCCGCTGCGGACCCTCGTTCATCCCCTACGTCGAGATCGAAGGCGAGTGGACGCCCGCGGAAGCGCTGAGCGGCGGCGAGCGAACGGCGCTCGCACTCGCGTTCCGCCTGGCGCTCGGCGAGGTAGTCCGTGCGGCCAGCCGTCTGCGATTGGATACGATCATCCTCGACGAGCCGACCGAGGGGTTCTCTCCCGAGCAGGTCGAACGGATGGGCGAGCTGTTGCGGACCCTTCCCTGGGGACAGGTCATCGTCGTGACGCACGAGGCGGGACTCGCCGCGATCGCCGACCGCTCGGTGCGCGTGGAAAAGATCGCCGGAGTTTCCCGGTTGTCGGGTGATGGCGTCCCGACCGAACCGGCGCCCGAGGTCGCCGCTCCCAGCCCGCGGCGCCGTCGCACGAAGCTCGACGCGGAGCTTCCCGTCGCTAGGTGAGCAGCGCCGCGAATGCCGGCCCGTCCCACGGGGACGACTCGGCGAGGCGAAGATTCTCGGCGAGGTGCTCGGGAGTCTTCTGGCCGACGACCGGACCGATCGTGCCCGGCGCCGACCGGGCGAATTGGAGCGCGGTCTGCGCGGCGGTGAGCTCGCCGGTCGCCGGGCCTTCGACCGCGAGCCGACCTTGCAGGAGCGGGACGCTCGTGAACGTCCCGAGCTTCAACCGCTTCGCAGCCTCGAACACCGTCAACCGCGCGCCGTCCACCGTCTGGGTGCGGAGGCGGGCGGCCTCGGGCATCACCAGGTTGAACGGAAACTGGACGAACGCGAGCCCGTGGTCGTCGCCGCCCACCTTCTCGGCCACGCGAACCAGGTCCTCGAGCGCGAAGTGGCCGGGCTCGCTCCGCGGGATCCGGAGGCAGTCCCAGGTCGCGAGTCCGTAGCTCCCGAGTTCTCCCTGGTCCCGGAGCGACTCGTAGAGCGTGAACGCCTCCTCGAGTCTCGCGAGGAACATCTCGCGTCCGACGACGGGGAGCTGGGCGTCGGCGGCGTTGTGCAGGTACACGAGGTCGATCGTCGCGAGACCGAGGTTGTCGCAGGACCGATTGAACTGGTCCTGCAGGAAGGTTCGGCTCATGGCGTGGCTCCCGTCGACGATGTCGGAGGGCCGGAGGACTCCGGGTTTGAGGAGCTCGCGGCGGATCCACTCTTCGCCGGACACCCCCGACTCCGCGTCGGGGGCGAGGTAGCCGTTCTTCGTGGCGACGAACGTCTGCTCCCGCGCGACGCGCCCTTCTGACGCCGCTCGTTGGAGGGCGCGCCCGAGCGAGCGTTCGGCCCGCTGATGCCGGTAATTGATGGCCGTGTCGAAGACGTTCACGCGACGGGAAGCGAGGCAGAGGGCGACCGACTGCTCCACGGCCAGGTCGGTCGCACCATCGACCCGTCCGAGGTACGTGCCCAGTCCGAACGAGGAGAGCGTAAGCCCGCCCGGCGCGGTCCGAAAGTGATTGGGGGCCAACTGGTGCGCGGTAGTGCCTTGCCGCGCGAACTCGGCCGTGCCCTCCGGAGTTGCCCGTCCGCTTCGCCGATGCACGCGACCGTTTGGCGGGTCGGCAGAAAAGCCTCGCGCTTCCCGGTGAGGTTCAACTAGCCGGCGGCCGTCCTCCCGCCCCGGCGTCCCGATGCCCCGACGGAAGTACGGCCGGTTGCGGAAGCCGATTCCGCCGGTCAAGCCTGAGAAATGCCGATTCTGCCGGTTGCACCGGCCCTGCCCCGCCCATGGACGCCGGTCGGAGTGACCGGTCGCCCGGGGACTTGCGAAGCGGACGAAGGAGTGACAACCGTTATGGGCGGTGCACCCCACCCGAGGAGCGTGTCGCGCACGGCGGCGCCGCGGCGAGGGGCTCGAACGATGAGCGCCCTGCTCGCGTTGCTTGTCACCGGGTGCGTCGTGTTCGCGGCCCTTCCGAGCGCGCGATCCTCTCCTGTCGTGAGCGTTCCGGGAACGGCGCCCGAGACGCCGTTGGCGGCGAAAACGAGCGAATCGCCCCGTCCCCCTTCGCTTCCGGCCGACGTGGGCGCCGTAGCCTCTCTCGCCAACGCGTCCCTCGCGAGGTGGCACGCCGTCTCCGCCACTCTCGCGCCACCGGCACGGGCCGACGCGTCGATGGCCTACGACCCGTCGCTCAACGCGACGATCCTGTTCGGCGGGTTCTTCACCGGAGGATCCTGCCTGCCGTTCACCGATTGCCCGCTCAACGACACGTGGGAGTACGTCGGTGGGCTCTGGTTCAACCTCACCCCAACCCACCTCACGCCGACCAACAACCCGAGCGATCGTTGGGGCGCCGCTCTCGTCTTCGACCCGTTGGTGGGTGGGGTGGTACTGTTCGGTGGGACGAGTTCGACTCCCACGGGACTCAACAATCCAGCCCTCAACGACACCTGGGAGTACGTCGGGGGCCACTGGTCGCCGGTCTGTTCGACCGGCTGCCTCGGACCCGCACCCCGATGGGACGCATCGGCGGCGTTCGATAACGGGACCTCGAAGATGGTCGTGTTCGCGGGAGAAACGACCGTGAACGGCACTGTCTCCAACCTCAACGACACCTGGACGTTCGCCCCGTCGAGCGGATGGACCCCAGTCGTCCTCGCCTTCGCCCCGACGCCCCGGGCCGGCGCGGCCATCGCCTGGGACGGCGAACTGAACGGACTCGTCCTCTTCGGGGGCGTTCCCCTGAACTCGGAGACTTGGCTGCTCCGCAACCTCACCTGGTTCTCGCTCGCGACTTCCGTCGCACCGGGGGGAGTCCCGTCGAACCGTGGCGGCGCCTCGCTCTCCCCCGACCCCCTGAACGGCTCGGTCGTCCTGTTCGGGGGGTGTACGGCGCTGCCGTGCTCCACCGCCGTCGACTCGGACACGTGGGTGCTGGCCAATTTCGGCTGGCACAACATCACGGCGACGGCCAGCTTCGGAGGTGGGCCGCCGCCACGCGGGCAAAGTTCGCTCGTGCCGGCCGGACCTCGAGGCGCCTTGCTGCTCTTCGGTGGGTGGGCCGGGGTCGCCCCCGCACCGGCCAACGATACGTGGACGCTCGGACATCTGGAGCTCGCCAATCTCAGCGCGACCCCGACGTCGACCGATGTCGGGCTTCCCGTTGCGATGTCGTTCGACGTATCCGGCGGTTTCGGGCCGCCCCGCCTCGTGTGGCACGGACTCCCGCCGGGCTGCGTGACCGCGAACGTCACGGCGCTATCGTGTCGGGCCAGCGGGCCGGGTCCGTACTCGCCCCAGGTCTGGGTCACCGCGACCGACCCGACGGGCCAGGTCGTGAACTCCTCGGTCGCCGCCTTCCGAGTCAACCCACGTCCAACGCTTTCGCTCCGCGCCACCCCAATGACCGGAATCGTTCCGGATCAGGTCTCGTTCGTCGCGCAGCCCTCCGGCGGCACCCGCGTCGACCCGTCAGCCGTCGACTGGAAATTCGGCGACGGAGGATTCGGGGTCGGTTCCAACCCCACCCACAGCTACCTGAGGTCCGGAACGTTCCACGTCGAGGCGAACGTCACCGACGCGGTCGGAATGTTGGCGACGATGAACCTTAGCGTCCTCGCGCAGGCTCGGCTCGTGGCCGGCGCGGCGTTCTCGCCCGGCGCCTTGACCTTGGGCGGAGCAACGGACCTCAACGTGACGGTGCGGTCTGGCACCGGCCCCTACACGGTCGCCCCGGTCGGAGCATTGCCGGGCTGCACCGTCGGTGCGAGCTCCGTCTCGAACGTGAGCGTCTATCGATGCCTGCCGACCGCGGTCGGGTCGTTCACGGTCTCGTTCCGGGTGAACGACAGTTCCGGCCAGGTCGTTACTGCGTCCGCCAACCTGACGGTCGCCGCGGTCCCGCCGCGCGTCGTCCCTCCGGCGGCCAGCTTTCCGTGGCTGCTCCTGGGGGCCGGGCTGCTCGCGGCCGTCGTCGCGGGCGGCGTGACGTACTGGATCCTGTGGAATCGCCGGCGCCGGGAGGGGCCGATGGTCCCTCCCGCCTTGCCCGAACGGCCCATCCCGCCGGCCAACCTCTACGTGCCACCCGAGGATGCGCGCCGGTAGGCGAGCGCGGGGGAGCTCGCCGAGAGCTCAGGTCACCGGCGGCTCGGCGTTCTTGCCGAGCAGGATGGGGGTGACGATCCGTCGGTCGATCGCATCCGCGGCGTCCTCGATCCCCTTCAGGACCGGGAGCGCGATCTTCCCCCGGGCCTTCGAGAGCGACGCTTCGAGCCCGAACCGCGCCTGTGTCCACCGGTAGAGCGCCTCCGGGTACACGGCTTCGTAGAGGAGGGCGCGACCGGCATCGGACGCCTTCGTCGACCGGCCCCCGTGCCGGAGCCGGTCCTTCACCGCTTCGTAGAATCGGGTGCCGGGGACCGGGACCGCGATCGAAACCGAGTACTCCTCGGGACTGTACTGCCGGAACAAACGAAGCGTCGCGGCGATATCTTCGAGCGTTTCGCCCGGGTAGCCGAGCATCAGGAACCAGAACTGGCGGATGCCTTCCTTGCGGAGCGCGGTGGAGGCTCGCTCGACCTGCGCGAGCTTCGTCCCACGGTTCATCGTGTCGAGCATCCGCTGGCTCCCCGATTCGACACCGACGTACACTCGCTCGAGTCCGGCGCGCCGCATGCGGGCGAGGAGGTCGGGTTTCAGCAGTTCGACCCGCGCGAGGCACTCGAACTTGAGGTTCAGCTTCTCGTCGAGCATCCGGTCGAGGAGATCCTCGAGCCAGGACCGTTGGATGCCGAACACGTCGTCGCAGAACCGGACGTAGTCGACCCGGTACCGTTGCTGGAGGGCGCGGAGCTCCGCGACGACCCGCTCCACCGACTGCTGGCGGTAGGAGCGGCCGAAGGTCGGCTTCGAGCACCACGCGCAGTCGAACGGGCAGCCTCGCGACGTGAGGACCGCCATCCGGCGCTCACCCGTTGCCCGTTCCCATTCGGAGAGGTACCGCTCGAGGTCGATCAGGTCCCAGGCGGGGAGCGGGAGGTCGTCGAGCGATTTCAGGAACGGCCGAACGGGTCCACGGACCGTCCGGTCCCCTCGACGGACGGCGAGGCCCGCGGTGCCCGCGGGGTCTCGGCCGGCGGCGACGGTCTCGGCGAGCTCGACCAACGTCTGCTCCCCTTCGCCGAGCCCGACGGCATCGAACGCGTCGGCCAGGTAGACGGCGGGCCTCGTGGCGGCGTCCGGCCCGCCCGCCACCGCGTACGCGCCGGACGCGCGCGCGAGCTGCGCGACCGCAAGCGCGCGGTCGAGGGTGAGCGTCTTCGTGTGGACGCCCACGAGGTGGGGGTGGAATTGCGCGAGGGCCTTCGAGACCGGCCGAGTGTCGCGCGCGAACGTGAGGTCGACGACCCGAACGTCGACGCCGTGCTCCCGTAGGTAGCCGGCGAGGGTCAGGACACCGAGCGACGGGTATAGCTCGACGAACTTGCGCTCCATCGGGTCGTCGCGGGCGAGGTACGGGTCGACGAGCAGCACTCGCGAAGGCGTGGGCAGGTCACCGGGCACGAAGTCCTCCGGGCCGGACGACTTTCCCGGGCGGCAGATGGAGCGCGCCGACGGGGCAGTACGGAACACACCAGCCGCAGTCGGAGCAGTGCTCGAGGACCTTGAGCCGGGTCGGGGCGAGCTCGAGCGCGTTCGGGGGGCACACGCCGGTGCAGAGTCCGCAGAGCACGCAACAGTCGTCGTCGACGACGATCACGCGGGGGTTGCCCCTCCGGCCCCCCGCGCTGCCTCCGACGACGCGGGCCCACTGTGGAGGGCCCGGCCGAGGGCGACGAACCCGGTGAGGGCACATTTGACTCGGACCGGAGAGAGCGGGATCGCGACGAGCTTCAGGACGTCGTCCCGGGTCAGGGCGCGGACCTCCGCGACAGGGTGGCCCTTCACTTTCCCGGAGAGAAGGCTGGTACTCGCTACGCTGATGGCGCACCCATCTCCATGGAACCGGAACTCCGACACCGTTTCGCCCGACTCGTCGAGCTTCAACTGGACCGTGATGTGGTCCCCGCAGTTGGGATTGCTCTCCTCACCGGTCAAGTCGGCGGCGGGGAGCTCGCCGAAGTTCTTCGGCGCCCGGTAGTGCTGGAGGATGATTTCCTGGTACATGTCGTAGGCCATCTCAACCTCCTCCGAGCGGGTACGATACTGTCGCAGTATAACGACTCTCCGAAGGGAGTGGCCCGACCGCCTGTCCGGCCGGCCCCTTCGGTGGACCGCCGACTCGTCGGTAGACCTCACCTGCGCGGCGTCTGGACGCCGCGCGATGGACCGGAAACCGAGCGCGCCCGCTCGCTTTATAGCCACTCTCTCGTGTGTAAATCGAAATGGCCGTCGCCGCCGCCCGGTTCGAGGACTGGCTCCCCGAATCCGAGATCGAGAAACTGTCGCGGTCCCGCCACGATCCCCCCGCCCTCGCGTCGCGGCGGCACGAGGCGTACGCCAAGTTTCTCGAGCTCCCTCTCGAGCCGAATCCGCTCTACCGGAAGTACGGTTACTTCTCCGGCGTGGACCTGTCCGGGCTGAACATCCAAGCCTCGGGTTCCGCCCTTCCGGGCCTTTCGACGGCGCCACGGACGATCACGGCGATCCACGACGCGGCGGGCAGCCACTTCGATGTCCCCGTCGAACTCGTCGAAGATCTCGTGGTGCTCGAATCCATCGAAGAGGTGCTCCAGAAAGGAGGGCCGGAGTTGGAGCTGTTTCTCGGGGGTGTCGACCCGCTCTCGGACCGACTCTCCGCGTTCGCGTTCGCGACCACGAACCGTGGCTATCGGCTAACGATTCCTCCCAAACTCACCCGGCCGGTGCGTCTTCGGGACGTGACGGTGCTGTCGACCCCGCACGAGGGGCTCTCGGTCCGTCGCCAGATCCGATCGGGTGCGGGGACGCGGCTGCTCGTCAGCGAAGAGGCGCTCTCGACCGAGGACGACCCGGGCCACCAGCGCCTCGTCGCCTCGACGACCCGTCTCGAGGTCGGCGCCGAGGCCCAGGTCGCCTACGTTACCCTGCACGCTCCCGACAAGCGAGCGATCGCGGTCTACCAGAGGAGCGCCGTGGTCGAAACCGCAGCACGCCTGAACTGGACGTGGGGTGGATTCGGCGGTTTCCGGACGAAGGCACGCAACCACTCGACTCTCCGAGGAAACGGCTCCTCCCTCGACGACCTGCAGGCCTTCTATGGCTCGGGATCGACTTCGTACGACAGCGGCGTCGTCATGGTCCACGAAGGCACCGACACCCACGGCCAATCGATCACGCGCGGCGTCTTCACCGACGAGGCGCGGGGGATGAGCCGTGGGCTCGTCCGGATCGAGCACGAGGCCCGCAAGACCTTGAGCTTCCTCTCGGAGCACGCGATGCTGCTGTCGCGCGGCGCCCGGTCGGACACCGTGCCGATCCTCGAGATCCTCTGCCGCGATGTCAAGGCGACCCACTCGTCTTCGGTCGCGCCCGTCGACCCCGAGCGCGTCTTCTACCTCGAGTCGCGCGGGATCTCTCGCTCCGACTCGATTCGACTCATCGGGGAAGGGTTCCTTTCGCACGTGCTCGAGCGCGCTCCGATCGTCGGCCTCCGGGAGCTCCTCTACCCGTACCTGGCGGCCCGCTGGGAAGGGCGCCCCATCGTCTGGGGACCGACCGGCGTGTCCACCCTCCCCCCGCTCGAGTTCGCCGCCGCCGCCGAATCGACCGACTGGCGCTTCGACTCGAAGCTTCGGTAGGGTTCGGGCGTGCCGCTCGTCCTCGATCCCGAGAACTACGCTCCCGAGCGGCTCCGGGAGCTCTTGGCGGAGCAGCGCGAGGGACTCACCGAATACCTGGAGGTTCTGCGAAAGCCACCGGCCCGGGTGCGGGACCCCGCGAGCGTGCGCACCGCGATCGACCTTGTCGAATCCGCAATCTCGACGATCGATAGGCTCGACCCAGAATCGGCCGACCGGCGGTCCCTGGCGGACGCCACCAACCTCGGCTACTCGGTGATGCTGGCGGCCATCGACCTATGGAAAAGTCATGCCGACGTCTCGAGGGTCCCGAGGCCGTCCGCTCCGTCGTCCGATTAGCGCTCCGTCGACACGTCGTTCCGCGGGGGTCGCCCTCGTGCGGATTGGGTGAAGCGCGTCCACACGCCGGAACTCGCACGGAGCGCGTCGGAAGTCCGAATGTTTCGTGCTACGAAATTATTAGGGTCCACCATATATATTGCCCTCGATTCGGGGCGGCGATGGAGCCCCTCGCGCGCCTGACTCGGCGACAACTTGACGCCCTCCGAGCGATCGGAGCGAGGGAAACGCCTTTGCTCGGCGTCTCCCTGAAGGCCATCGCATCGTCCCTGAAGGTCCGCCCACCCTCGGCGTTGGGCCACTTGACCCCCCTGGAACAGATGGGCCTCGTGGCCCGCCACCGGGGGAAGTCGCGCCTGACGACCCAGGGCAGCCGCACGCTCGCCGAGTACCAGCGCCATCACCGCGTCGCTGAGAATCTGTTCCGCACTCTCGGGCTGTCCGCGCAGGACACCTGCGATGCCGCCTCCGAGGTGGACCTCGCGATCTCGCACGCGACGGTGGAGCGGATCTGCGCTGCCGAGGGCCACCCTTCGGTCTGCCCGCACGGCGAACCGATCTCTCCCTGCTCGGACGAGAAAGGGAGCCGATGACTTCGGCAGGACCCGAGTCCCGGAGCGCCGAGGCCCCGCCGCCAGCCGGGAGTTCGCCACTGGGCTCTGGCACCCGGCGCCCCGGGCGGACAGGGAGGACCGCCCTGGTCGTCCTCGCCGTCCTCGCCCTCGTTTCGGTGACGGCCTACGCGGCGTGGACGTCGCAGGCGCCCAGCCGGTCGTCGGGTGGCGTGATCCAGGTCGTTGCCGCCGAGAACTTCTGGGGAAGTCTGGTCGCGCAGATCGGCGGTCCGCACGTCCAGGTCCTCAGCATCGTCACCGACCCGAACGCGGACCCGCACGAGTACACCGCGAACACGACGGACGCCCGCGCCGTGGCCGACGCGCAACTCGTGATCGTCAACGGCGCCGGCTACGACACCTGGGCCCAGGGACTGATCTCCGCGAGCAACTCCCCCGGGCAGGTCGTCCTGAACGTCGCCGACCTCCTCGGCCAGAAGGAGGGAGTGAACCCGCATTTCTGGTACGATCCGGGCTACGTCAACGCGACGATCGCCCAGATGCTGGTCGACCTGACGACCGTCGACAAACCGGACAGCTCGTACTTCCAGCAGCAGTACTTCGCCCTCCAGACGTCGCTCGGCCATACGGACGCTCGGATGTCGGAGATCCGGGCGAAGTTCGGGGGCACTCACGTCGCCTCGACCGAGAGCATCTTCCAGTACCTGGCCAACGCAACCGGGCTCGACCTGGTCTCGCCTTACTCGTTCATGAAGGCCGTCGCCGAGGGGATCGATCCGTCGTTCAACGATATCACGACGTTCTACAACCAGCTCCGGAACGACAACGTCAGCGTGCTCGTCTACAACGAACAAACCGTCACCCCGTTGACCGGGAACATCGAGCTGAACGCGACCGAGCTCCATATTCCGATCGTGGCCGTCACGGAAACGATCCAGCCCCCCAACGTGCCGTTCCAGACCTGGATGGAGGCGGAATTGATCGGCCTCGAGAACGCGCTGAACCAGAAGGCGCTCGGTCAATGACGGTCGGGTCGCCGGCTCCGGCACTCCGGACCGCCGCCGGCTCCGCCTCGAGTACGGTCCTGGTCGAGCATTTGGAGGTCGGGTTCCGGGACAAGCTCGTCTGGCAGGACGCGAGCTTCACGGTCGAGCCGGGGGAATTCGTCGCCGTGATCGGCCCGAACGGGGCCGGCAAGACGACGCTGTTCCGGGTCCTCCTCGGGTTGATGGCCCCGACGCAGGGGCGCGTCGAGGTGTTCGGAGCCCCCCCGAAACGTGGCAGTCCGCAGATCGGCTACGTCCCCCAGCGCCACACGATCACGAACGAGACGAACATCGCCTGCCTCGAGCTCGTGCGCCTCGCCTGTCTCGGGAATCGCTGGGGATTCAGCCTGTCGAGCCGCCGGGAGCGGGAGGCCGCTCAGCTGGCGCTCGAGTCGGTCGGCGCGGGACACCTCGTCGAAAAGCCGCTCGGGGCGCTCTCCGGCGGCGAGGCACAGCGTGTGTTCCTCGCCGAAGCCTTGGTGAGCAACCCCCAGCTCCTCCTCCTCGATGAGCCGCTCTCGCATCTCGACCTCCGCCGGGCGAAGGAGCTCGTCACCCTAGTGAACGGCATCGTCCGGTCGCGGAACGTCGCCGCGCTGCTCGTCGCGCACGACATCAATCCGTTGATCCAGCATCTCGACAAGGTCGTCTACATCGCGAACCGCAAGATCGCCGCCGGCGCGCCGAAGGACGTGCTCACCTCGGAGAGCCTCAGCGCGCTGTACGGCGTGCCCGTGGAGGTGCTTCGCGACTCGCGCGGCAACATCGTCATCGTCGGGGGCGAGGACCCGCACGAGGGGGAGGACGATTGACCGCCTTCAGCCCCAATCTCGTCACCGACCTCCGCGACATCCTGCAGTATCCGTTCATGCAGCACGCCTTCGAGGCGGGGACGATCATCGCGATCGTCGCGGGTCTCGTGAGCTACCTCGTGATCCTGCGCCGGTCGGCGTTCGCCGCGCACGCGATGGCCCACGTGGGTTTCGCCGGGGCCGCGGGCGCCGTCCTCCTCGGCGTGAACCCGGTGTTCGGCCTCCTCGCGTTCACGACCGCGACCGGCTCGGGGATTGCGCTCCTCGGTCCGAAGGCCGCCAATCGCGACGTCGAGATCGGGACGGTGCTCGCGTTCATGCTCGGACTCGGAGTACTGTTCATCAGCCTCTACACGGGCTACTCGACCGAGACCTACGCGATCCTGTTCGGCGAGATCCTCGGGATCAGCCAGGCGTCCGTCGTCCTCACCCTGGAGGCCGGGATCGTGATCCTGGCCGCGTTCGCCGTGTTCTACCGGCCGCTGCTGTTCTCCGCCCTCGACGAGGACGTCGCCGAAGCGAAGGGGATGCCCGTTCTGCTCCTCGGGGTGGTGTTCATGCTCCTCGTCGCCGCGGCGGTCTCCATCGCGGTCCAGGTGATCGGCGTCCTGCTGATCTTCGCGCTCCTGGTCACGCCGGCGGCGATCGCGCTCCGATTGTCGAAGCGTCCGCTTACCGCCGTAATTCTGTCGATCTTGATCGCGCTGGGCGCGGTGTGGGCCGGTCTGTTCATCTCGGCGTACATCCAGTTGCCCGTGAGCTTCTTCATCGTGAGCATCGTCTTTGGGGCCTATCTGCTCGTTCGAGGAGTCGCCGCGCTCCGCGAGAGCGCCGGGCCGAAGGTGTGGCAGACCGCGCCGGACTGAAGGGTTCGCCCCAGCGGGCTCGAACGCCCCGGACGGCGCGGCGGCCATTCCAACCGACGGGTCGGCTGCCGGCCCCGCGGGCCGGCCAAACGCGCCTCGCCCTAGCCGACCGCGCCGGTCATCTCGAGCTGGATGAGCCGGTTCAGCTCGAGCGCGTAGTCGACCGGAAGCTCCTTCGCGAACTCCGCGAGGAACCCCATCAGGATCAGGTGGATGGCATCGGACTCGTTGAGCCCGCGGCTCATGAGGTAGAAGATCTGCTCCTCGCCGATCTTGCCGACGACCGCCTCGTGGGTGATCGTGGCATCCTCCTCGTGGATCTCGTTGTACGGGTAGGTGTCCGACCGACCCAACTCGTCGGGCAAGAGCGCGTCGCAGCGGACCGCCGCCTTCACGCCCGTCGCGCCCGGGGCGACGTGGAGCAGGCCGCGATAGCTGGTCTGGCCGCCTCGGATGGCGATCGACTTCGCGATGATCTTGCTCGAGGTGTCGGGGGCCGAATGGACGGCCTTCGCGCCCGAGTCGATGATCTGTCCCTCGGAGGCGAACGCGACGGACAGGATGTCCGCGCGGGCCCCTCGACCCTTGAGGTAGACGGACGGATACTTCATCGTGATCTTGCTGCCGAGGTTTCCGTCGACCCACTCGACGAGCGCATTCTCGTACGCGACCGCGCGCTTCGTGACCAGGTTGTAGACGTTCTTCGACCAGTTCTGGACCGTCGTGTAGCGCACCTTCGCGTACGGTTCCGCGACGACCTCGACGACGGCCGCGTGCAGCGAGTCGGTCGAGTAGACGGGGGCCGTGCACCCTTCGATGTAATGGATCTTCGAGCCCTTGTCCCCGATGATCAGCGTGCGCTCGAACTGGCCGACGTTCTTCGCGTTGATCCGGAAATACGCCTGGAGCGGGATGCCGGCGTCCACGCCGGGCGGGATGTACACGAAACTTCCGCCGGACCAGACAGCGCTGTTCAGGGCGGAGAACTTGTTGTCGTTGTACGGAACGATCTTGCCGAAGT
>JAKIWE010000032.1 GCA_022750195.1 Thermoplasmata archaeon
ACGCCGAGCACCTCGTAGTAGTCCCGCTTCGCCACTCTCGCTCCGAAAGTCCCCGATGGGCCGCTCGGCACCTGCGGAGTCGCTATTTACCGCCTTTCCCGGCCCGGCGCGCTCGGGTGAGCGCGACCCGGTCGCCGAGGGTGAGGCCCAATCGCTCCGTCGCCGAACCGTCCCGCTCCGCGAGCTCCAGAAGTCCGAAGCTCGAGCCGACGACGCCGATACTGCCGGGCGAAAGGTCGGCGTACGTGCGCGCCCACCGGACCCGGCGCGTCGGTCCAGAGCCGACCCGGAGTCGGAGTTCGCGGTCTCCGGCGGGGAGCATCTCGACGGGGAGGTTCGTGATCGCGTTGCCGAAGACGTCGACGTAGACGACCTCGCCTTCGACGCCCTCCGACCGCAGATTCGGCTTCGGCCAACGAAGTAACTTCCACTCCGTCGGGGAGCCCAGCGCCGAGAGCGCTCGACCGCTCGCCAGCTTGGCGGCCGCGGGGGCGAAGACGTCCCGTCCCTCGAAGGTCGCGCTCGAAGTTCCTTCCGGCGAAAGTCGATGCGGGTCCAGCCGGACCGCGCGCCCTCCGCCGAGCGCCGCGGCCGCGAGTGAAAGGACTCCGTTATCCGGCCCCACGAGCCGCGTTCCGTCCGGGCAGCGAATGGCGAGTGCTGCGCGCGACCCGCCCACGCCGGGGTCGACAATCGCGATGTGGATCGTCCCGGGGGGGAATCGTGGAACCAAGTGCCCGAGAACGAAGGCCGCCTCTCGGACCCCTTGGGGTCGAATGTCGTGGGCGACGTCGACGATGCGGAGGTCGGGGTGGTGCCGAAGAAGGACCGCCTTCACCTGCGCCGCGTACGCCCAACCGATGTCCGTCGTCAGGGTGACGAGCGGGGTGCGCCGCATCGGCGGCTCGGCCCGAAGAGCCGGAGCCCTACGACTTCATGATCGCGACGAGGAAGATCGCGATCGCGGCCAGAGCGCCCACTGCCGCGGCGACGATCACGAGGACCGTCTGCTCGAGGAGTCCCGTCAACGCGAGGCTGTCGGAGCTGTGTGCGACGTGGTACCAGTAGCCGGAAGCGAGTCCGACCACGATGCCGACGACCAGAAGAACGACGCCGATGGTCCGGCTCTTGCCGCTGCCGAAGTAAGCGGTGAACAGCCCCGCGAGGATCAGGAACAGTCCGAAGACCAGCAGGAGGATCGTCGCGAATTGGGTGACTCCGACGCTCAATCCCTCGTCCAATAGTGTGTTGATCATGGTGGTTCCGTTCCTGGTTCTAGAACTTGATGCCGGTGAGCGTCTTCGTGTCGATGACACCGGGGACCGAGCGGATCTTGTCGACGACCAGCTGACCCAGGGCGTTGAAGTCCTCGGCCTCGACCTTCGCGATCAGGTCGTACTCCCCGAACAGCGGATGGAGCTCGACGATCCCCTTCACGCGCAGGAGCTCGGTGTACACTTCGTGCTCCTTTGCGGGAGCCGTGCTGATGAGTACGAAACCGATTGCCACGGGGGAATTCCTCGACGGTACGAGGGGCGCGACACCGGTGATGGCTATAAGCGTTTTCGGCGAGCGG
>JAKIWE010000033.1 GCA_022750195.1 Thermoplasmata archaeon
CAATCCTGGGGCGGCTACCTCGCCCAGGAGGTCGCGCTCACCCAACCGCCGGGTCTCCGCTCGCTGATCCTCGCCGACACGGCTGCATCGGTGCCCGACTTCGTCGCCGAGTGCGACCGGCTACGGGCCGATCTTCCCCCCGACGTCGAGGCCGTCCTGCGCCGGCACGAGGCCGACGGGACCACCGACGACCCCGCCTACCGCGAGGCGTGCCGAGCCTTCGATCTCCGCCATCTCTGCCGGCTCGAGCCATGGCCCGACGAGCTGCTGACGACGCTCGCGAAGACCGAGGAGGATCCAACCGTCTACGAGATCATGAACGGGCCGAGCGACTTCTTCGTGACCGGGTCGCTCCGCGACTGGCAATGCAAGGACCGGCTCGCGGAGATCGGCGTCCCCACGCTCATCATCTCCGGCCGCTACGACCAGATGACCCCGGCCCTGCAAGAGGAGCTGCACGCCGGCATCCCGCAGTCGCAGTGGGTGCTCTTCGAGGCCTCATCGCACCTCCCCCACCTCGAGGAGCGGCAAAGCTTCATGAACGTGGCAGGCAGCTGGCTCGATCAGGCTGACTGCGCGCATTCCGAACCAGCGGGGCATGGGAGCCCAGAAGACCGCTGAAGAAGTCGATCTTGTACAGAGGGCCGTGACGGGGGCGTGCCGTTCGGCCTGCTCGGTGACGACGGTCGACCCCCCTGCTCCAGCCGCTCGGGCGCCGAAGCCTCCCCAACTCGAAGAGAGAGAGAGAGAGAGAGAGAGAGAGAGAGAGAGAGAGAAGAGAGAGAGACCACGAAGCCGTAATTCGTTAAACGCTCCCGGCGAGAGGAGGCGCCGAACCACGACGTCCAATCACCGATCCCGCGAACCCGGCGCGGTGGGAACGGTGTCCGGCGAGGTGTCCATGCTGGCGAGCGATGGCTAAGGCGTCTGCACCCCGGATCTCGACCGGGGGTTCGCCGGACCCAGTTCGTTTGCATGCGGCGATGCGCGAGGCAAGGGACGATGCGTCCCCGTTCGCCTTGACCGGCGCCGTGATCCTGATAGTGCTCGCGCTCGTGAGCAGGTACGCCCATTGGGACCTGCTTGACCACAGCCTTTGGTGGGTCTGGCTCGTCGTCGCGGGACCATACGTCTGTCTCTCCGCGACGCTGTTGTTCGGCGTCGGCCGCCTCGTCCGCCACGACCGCAGGCGCGAGATCGTGATCGCACTCCTTATGCTTGTCTGGCTCTTCAACGTTCTGGGTTTGATGCTCGTTGTTGTGTCGTTGGTAGCTCACTCGGGCGTGCACATCACGGGACGGCAGTTGCTGTTCGAAGGCGGCGCGGTGTGGTTCACCGACGCGATCGCGTTCGGGCTTGCCTTCTGGGAACTCGACTGCGGAGGCCCGGTCGCCCGCGCTCTCGCGACTGCGACGCGCAAACCGGACTTCCAGTTCCCTCAAGACGAGAACCCCACGCTCGCCCGGGAAGGTTGGGCGCCGCGGATCTGGGATTACTTCTACGTGTCCTTGACGAACTCGATCGCGTTCAGTCCGACCGACG
>JAKIWE010000034.1 GCA_022750195.1 Thermoplasmata archaeon
TCAGACCTCGTGGAACTCCGCGGCTGTTAATCCGCTCGCCATACTACGGGGTGTGGCCCCGAGTCCGCGGCGCCCGGGAAGGGCTGTGGACCCTCAGCGAGGAGTCTGGAAGTCAGACTGGGCGCCGCTTACCGGCGAGAGATTCTGGGAACGCGCTCGACCAAGCGCGGTCACCCGTAGAGGAGCCTGGTTCAGTCTCCCGACTGATCCACTCTGCCGGCGGCTCGAGGTCACAGGAACGGGAATGCCCAGCAGTAGAAGAAGGGTGAGGAAGCGACCATGACGAACGGCTACTACGTCGGGATGGACGTCCACCAGCGGACGACCTCCCTCTGCCTGATGGACGGCGAGGGTACGGTGGTCCGGGAGTGGAAGGTCCGTACCGCCCCGAAGGAGCTCGACGAGCTCCACCGGGAACTTCGACGGCTCTGCGGCGACACACCGGTTACGCTCGGGTTGGAGGCCTCGACCGCCGGTAAGGCGACCTTCCAGCACCTGCGCAAGCTTGGGAGGAACGTCGCGATGGCCCATCCGAGGGCGCTCCGGGCCGTCACGACCTCGGAGACCAAGACCGACAGCAACGACGCACGGACCCTCGCCCACCTGCTGCGGCTGAGCTTCTTCCCTCGGTCCTACGTTCCCGAAGAGCCGATCGAGCGGCTCCGCACGCTCGTGAGGCTCCGGGAGGAACAGGTCGACAAGCTACGGCGGGCGAAGATCCAGGTCCGGACCCTCCTGGTGAAGCATCAGCTCCAGCACGAGTCGTTGAAGTACGACGACATCTTCGGCGTGCAGGCCCTGCATTGGCTGAAGGGGGTCGATCTACCGGACCCGTACGCCCAGCGCCAGCTGGTTCTTTTGCTCGAGGAAGGCGCGCTCTACGCTCGCCAGGTCGACGAGCTCACGCGAGAACTCGCCAAGTTCGGGGCGGACGAGAAGACCGTCGCCATCCTGCAGAGCGTTCCGGGCATCGACTACGTCCTGGCGCTGACCATCCTGGCGGAGGTGGGGGACGTTCACCGCTTCCCCAACCGTCGGAAGTTCGCGGCGTACTGCGGCCTCGTGCCGAAGAACCGGGACAGCGGGGAGGTCGTCGGGCGGCACTCGAAGCTGCGGCACGGAAGTTCCCGGCTGAAGTGGGCTCTGATGGTCGCCGTGCAGGCGATTCGGAAGAGTGGCAAGGGGCGGTTCGCCATCCTTCTGCGACGTCTCGAGAAGCGGATCGGGACACCGAAGGCTCTGGCCGCGGTGGCGCACCGACTGGCCTTCACGGTCTACGGACTGTGGAAGACGGAGACGCTCTACGACGAGATTTCCGCTCAACAGTATGCCTGGAAACGGCGCCGACTTCGCCGTCACGCGGCCGAGGCGCCCGCCGCTCCGCGACCGGTCGAAGCGGTCGAACGAATGCTCAAGCAGATCGGAGCGATGGGGGTGGGGTCATGACACTCACCCCCGGGACCGATCGGTCCGGCATCACAGGGCTCGGTGGCGGAGTTCCAGAGGAGCCC
>JAKIWE010000035.1 GCA_022750195.1 Thermoplasmata archaeon
GTGCCGTCACGGAACCGCTCCCAGCTCTCCTTCGATTCATGGACAGCCATGATGGTCCAGCCGCCCGATGAGGCGCCGGCGGCGTGGAAGATCTGACCGTCGGGCAACTTGTCAGCGCTCGGATGTACGGCGGCGAGCGACGCCTCGTAGTTCTCTTTCGTTCCGCCAGGAAAATGATGGATAACCCCAAATGCCATAGTGGTCCGCTCCTCCACCTCGTCCGGGTAACCCGGAGCCGAATGTCACAGTGACTTCGACGACGTCAACGGATCGTAGTGCTCTTGGAGCTGACGCCGCAGGTCGACGGGCACGAATCGTCTCAGTCGACGCGGCGGCGGGCCTCGAACCGCCTCTTACGGAACGGGTATGGCGATCGACCCCCCGCTCCGACAACCGTGCCCCATGCCCGGGCCAGGCTGGTGACGTTCGATTCGCGACGTCACACCTCGCCCAGCGCATGGAACTCGGCCACGATGTCCTGTCCGTTCTTGCGCTGCGCGCACCAGTAGTCGACCTCGCCGACTGCGGCCCGCCGGCTCGCTTGCCGACCAGCTCCGAGGCTATCGCCGAGGAGCGGCTTCCAAATGCGCTCGATCAGATCCGAGCCGGCATAGGTGCGGCCCGACTCGCCGATCCACGTCCGATCCCGCAGCTCCGACAGCGCCGTCCGCAGGTAGCCGACATGAGGTGTCTCGTCGGCCCGGATATAGGAGACCAGACGAGCCGCTTCACCGCCTCCATTCACAAGATCGGTGTCTGACATCCATGTCTCGGCCCAGGCGAAGGTGTGGAAGGCAGAGATCTCGATGAAGAGGACCCGGATCATGAGGGCGACCATCAGTTCGAGATCTTCGGGAATGTCGGCAGGGAGCAACCGGGCCGTTCCGGCGCCTGGACGTCCCGGTCCGAAGCCCATGCGAGCGAGCATCGCGTCGACGTCGAGGTCGCCGATCGGTCGTTCGAAGGCGATGTCGCGTGCCGCAAACCACATGTCCTTGTGCCCGGCCTCTTCCCCGAAACCCGCCTCGTCCCGGCCGTGCGCTTCGAACAGTCCGCCCCCGAGATGGTCGATGGCCGTTCCCTCGATCTCCTCGACGAAGTGCCGCTGCAGGTCTTTCGGCTTCAGGAGCCGGATATTGGCGCCGTAGCCTTCGACCGTACCGATGCGGGTCAGCGTCGCCATAAGGGGCTCGGGAACACCGGCGCGGATGAGGAAGCGGGCCTGCTCCACGTTCGGGAACGTCTTCTCCCAGAGCTCCAGGGGCACGTCGATGAGCTCGGTCGAGAAGCGTTCGCAGTTGAGTTCCCCCCAGGCGTCGATCGCGGGGAGGCGGAACTTCGTTCGGGGCGAAACGTAGCGGCCGTCCTCGTCGAAGCCGCCGTGGCATCTCACTCCACCCGCCATCAGGGGCTCGGTGGTCTCGATGTCGGCGAGGAGCTCCTCCTCGGTGTACTCCACCTGAGCCGTT
>JAKIWE010000013.1 GCA_022750195.1 Thermoplasmata archaeon
TCGACAACGTCACGTCCCGGTTTTCCCGCGGGCAGAGCGCGACCGACGCGACGTTTGTGCAACCGGTCGGCGACCCGACGCGGATCTCGGCGCTGCCGAACGTGCTCCGGATCGATGTCCTCGACCCGAAGCGGGTTCGACTCTGGCTCTCCGGCGGACCCGCCGAGCACGCGGTGACCTTGCGCGCCCTCGTCGGCCTCGACCTCGGCCTGATCAGCTTCCAGGAATCGAAGAGCGCGCTCGAGCAGATCTATCTCGAGCAGGTCGCGCGGGGGGACTGAGGTCGATGACCGCTCTTCCCGTTCCGGAGCCGACTGGCGCCCCCGCCGGCGGAGTTCCCCGCCGCGAATCTCCCTCGAGCCTGGTGCAGGCGATCCGCCTGACCCGCTACCAGCTCCGCGACTACCTGCTGTCCCGCCGATTCATTCTGATGATGGCGATCGTCGTCATCATCGGCGTGATCCTCTCCGCCGTGGTCGGACACTACCGGCCGCACAGTCTCCTCGACAACTCGAACGATCTGTACAGTGTCCTGTGGGCGATGTTCGTCTACGTCGTCATCGTCTTCGCCGGGATCATCTTCGGCGGCGACGCCATCGCGGGCGAGTTCCAGAACAAGACCGGCTACTTCCTGATGGGTCTCCCGATCCGGCGGGCCACGGCGTACGTCGGAAAGTACCTCGCGGCGTTCGTCGCGTCGATGATCGCCGTCGTGCTGTACGCCGTCATCATCCTCGCGAACGGCGTCTTCTACTTCGGCGGGGGCGCGTTCACGCTCGCGTTCGCCGAATCGTTCGCCCTCGCGATCCTCTACACCCTCGCGCTGCTCGGCGCCGTGTTCCTGTTCAGCTCGCTGTTCAAGACGAGCACCTACGCCGTCCTCGTCGTCGCGGTCCTGTTCCTGTTCGCGTTCTCGATCCTCCAGACGGTGCTCATCCTGGTCGTTAACGTCGAGCCGTGGATGTTGATCTCCTACGCGGCGTCCGTCATCAGCTACCCGTTTTCCTCCGGTCTCCCCATGCACATCATCCACGCGAACGCGTTCGACGCTTCCTCCCCGATCGTGGGATACAACCCGACCTACCTCGAAGGGATCGGGATTCTGCTGGGATACTTCGTCCTCACGACGCTCGGCGGCCTCTTCCTGTTCGAGAAGGAAGAGTTCACGTAGTCCGCTTCCCGGTCGGCCGCGCCACGCGGAGGCGGCCCGGCCCGTGCCCCCCACGGTCCCCCCGACTGCCCGTGCCAGCGCGCGGTTCATGAGTACTCGCCGTTTGCCCTGGTCCGATGGTGGGCATCCTCTGGCTCGAGGAACGCGCCGAGAAGCGCGACAATGCGGTTCGACTCTTCGCCACCGGCGGCGCCCTGACGCTGATCGGGTTCGGCATCGCGGCGGCGGCCGGCTGGCAGAATCACGAGTGGTCCGGGTGGCCGCTTGCTGCGTTCCTCCTCGGGTTCGTCATTGCGGCCGTGGGGCTCATTGACCTCATCGCTGGAGCCCTCGCCTTCGAGTTCCGCAGGGGACCGGCGCTGCCTGCGGAATCGGAGACCCAGGCCGACCCCACCGCCCCAAAAGGCTGAGCGCGGATCCCCGCACGCCGCGGGATGCGCCCCGGACCTCTCAGAACCTACGGGTCGGGCGCGAGGGAGTACCGAAGCTCGTAGGAGTGACCGGTCTCGTCGATCCGGATCTCCATCGTCCCGGCCAGGCCGAGGAGGTCATCGGTCCCAGAATCCGGAACGACCGCGACAGCGAGAAGCGGAGCGCCTCGGGTCATCACACCGGTGTGTTGAAGGACGAACGTCCCGCGCCGACCGTGGAGGGTTCCCGTCACGCGCTCAATCGCCACGTAGCCGGCGGAGCCTTCTCGCGGGGTCAACGCGGTCAGCATCCCTCCCTTGCTCGACCCTTGGAGGTCGCCGCGGAACGTCTTCGCGATCGCCATCCGACCGAGAGCGACGCCCTGGTGCGCGCGTGCCTTTCCGACGGCCGTGAGGATCGGCTCGAACGTGCCCCGTGCCACCTGTTCCGCTCCCACTCCGACGGTCCTCACCTCATAGGCCCAACCACCCGTCGGATATCCGAGCGCGGGGGGTCCGGCAAAGGTGGGGCCCCGAGCGTCGAACCCCTAACTTGAGGGCCGGAGCGGGCGAACC
This sequence comes from Thermoplasmata archaeon, assembly GCA_022750195.1. GTDB lineage: Archaea > Thermoplasmatota > Thermoplasmata > Lutacidiplasmatales > UBA184 > Lutacidiplasma. The sequence continues at coordinate 2,158 of JAKIWE010000013.1, forward strand.
GGGGTGGGTGAGCCTCCCCCGTTTGCCCGGCGACGGGCGCGAACCGAGAGCCCGATGGCACCGACCCCGACCAGAGCGACGACACCGATTCCGATCCCCAAGAGGAGAGAGATTCCAGGGATTCCGAAAGGGGTCGGTGCAAACTGAACGTCGACCGACACGGCGGCCCCGTCCACCCGCACCTGAACGGGCGTGAGGGTGGGTGCGTATCCCGAGGCGGATGACGTCAGCGAGTAGCTGCCGTTCGGGACGGATGGGAACGTCACTGTCGGCCCCTGAGCCTCGTGTTGGGTCCCGTCCAAGGTCGCCGACCAAGGATGGCCGGAAGGGAGCCCCATCGCCGACACGGTCACGGCATACACGTCTCGCTGCCACGCCACGGTCGTGACGACCGGCTGGTCCCTCACCTCGACCGAGAAGCTGTAGGCACTCGCCCGCCATCCGGGCAGGTTCGAGACGTTGAACACGTACGTTCCGTTCGGCTCGGTCCAATTGACGATAGATCCCGTGGATCGGTTCGTTTCTCCGTAGGCCGACACCGCCCAGGGGGTTCCCGACGGGAGCCCGACCTGTTCGAACTGAATCGGGTAGGTGACTGCCTTCCAAACAACGGTGACGTTGTCGGGCCCGCCCTCGATCGACAGGTGCCCGTAGTAGGCCGTCGCCTGCCATCCGGCGACGAAGCCCACCTCGTACGGAACGGTCCCGTTCGGGCGCTGACCTAAGATGACCGCGGACGACGACTCCAGGTAGGAGCTTCCGTTCAGAAGGACCGACCACGGCTGGCCAACCGGCAGGCCAACCTCAGAGAAGGTGACCAGAAACACCACCCGAGTCCATGTGAAGGTCACTTCGATTGCCGTATCGTTGATGTTCACGGACCCCGAGTAGAGGTCCGAGTGCCACCCGGGGATGTTCGCAAGCGTGTACGGTATCGAACCGTTCGGTTCCCAGACGATTACGTGGTCGGAGGACCCGTTGTGCACCGCGCCGGCCACCGTGACGGACCACTCATGGCCGTTCGGGAGGCCCGACTCCGCGAACCAGACCTGGTAGACTGCCTGGTGCCACGAGACGTTCACGAACTGCGAACTTCCGGCCACCGAAATGGACCCCGAGTAGCCGTCCGCTCGCCATCCGGCGACGTTGGGGAGATCATAATGGAACGTGCCGTTCGGGACCTCGAAGTCGAGGGTGGATGCCGAAGAGAAGTTCAGAGAACCGTTCACCCGCGCCGACCATACCGTGCCGTTCGAGAGACCGGATTCATGAACGCGGATTAGGAATCCTTTCGTGAATCGGACACTTAGCGACTGGGCTGAACCTCCGACGGTCACCACCCCCGTCGCGTTCACTGGGGCGAAGCCGGGCGCTCCGGCCACCGAGTAGGGGTACGTTCCGTTGGGGAGCTGTAGTCCAATGAATCCCGTAGGGCTGCGGTAGTACTGCCCGTTGACGAGCACCGCCCAAGACCGCCCCCCGGGGAGTCCGGAAGCGGTGAAATTCAAGGCATAGTTCAGTCGGGTCCAATTCAGGTCGATCGTAGCTGCGGCACCCGCGACTTGAACCGACCCCCCATAGGTGTCCGCTCGCCACCCCGGTACGTCCGCTACCCGGAAGGCATACGAGCCGTTCGGTTCTTGAACGGCGATCGAGCGGTTGGCCGTCCAAAGTGTTGAGCCGTTCAGGATCACCGTCCAAGGTGTGCCGTTCGCGAGCCCCGTTTCCGAAAAGGCTAGCTTGTAGGCGGGAAGGAAGTGGATTGTGGCGTTCACCGCGGCCCCATTTACGGTCACGTTCCCGGAAGCGGGGGTGGGGAAGTAGCCAGGGAGTTGCGGCACACTGAAGGCGTGAGTGCCATTGGCAGCGTTGATCGACAGCGCGGCGGAAGCAGAGCTGGCGTTGACCCCATCCAAAGCGACGGTCCAGTTTGTATCATGCGGGAGTCCCAGCTCAGTGAATCGGACTTCGTGAGGAACGGCCGGCCCCAGCACGGTGAGGGTCCCGACGCCGTTGTTCGTGCAGAATACGGTGGACGACGCAGGGTCGATCGCGAGGTTCGTCGGATTCGCGCCCGTCGGGATGGTCGCCACGGACCGGTGGGTGGAGAGATTGAGGACGCTGAGGTTCGCGGACTCCACGTTCGCGACCAACGCCAAATTCGCCGGCACGTCGAATAGGATGGAGCTGGGGAAGATTCCGACTGCGGCGATGCCGATCTTCGTTGCGGAACTGGCATTCACGAACTCCTCGATGCCCTCGAACGAGTCGCCTTGGAGAGTGACGAGGATGGTGCCCGTGGACGCCTCGACCGCCATACCGAAGATTCCTGGAGTGGGAAGGCTCAGTTTGGTCACGATCGAGTTTGTACGACCCGAGATGGCCATCAGCACACCCGGCCAGGAGGTCACGACCCAGACCTCAGCGGTGATCGGCTCGTACTCGATGTCCACCCCGGTTCCATTGCCGAGCGAAACGTTCGCTATGACCCGGTAGGTCGTCCCATTTACCACCGCTACCGGCCCGCCCCAGATGTCCATGAGGTAGACTTGCCCGTTGGCCGGGTCAAACACGGCCCGGGTCGGAGGATTCGGGAATCCAGAGATATTCGCAACTAGGCTACCCGTCGTGCCGTTCAGGACGGAAACGATGCCCCCCCCGGAAGTGACAAACACGTCACCATCCGCCGGGTCCCATGCCATATCGCCGAGGCCCTGGGAGACCTTGACCGTCGCGACGACCGAGTTGGTCGTTGCGTTCAGGACGCTCACCGTACCGGACCCCGAGTTCGAGACAAATACACGGTCGACGCTTGGGCACAGTTTCAGATTGGACGCCCCCTCGCCGGTGGCAACACTTCCGACCAGCGTCTTCGTCGAAGCGTTCAAGATCGTGACCACGCCCGCGTCGGTTTCGGAAACGTACAGGTCGCCGTTGAAGGGGTCATAGAGAATCCCGTCCGGGGTTAACCCGACCGAGACGTTGGCGACGAACGAGGCCGAACTGGCATTGAGGATCCGCAGTCGGTCGGTGGAGGCTCCAGCGACGTCGACGAAGCCTGTCCCTTCATCGACGCAGAACAGGGGGTTCCATTCGTACGTCAGAGCGCGCCCGAGGAAGCTCCCGTTTCCCGCGGAGAAGAACCTCAACTCGCCGTGAGTTCCCCAAAACGAGACGACGATCACTCCGACGAGCGCGTCCAGGGCAATCGCCTCCAAGTCGTATCCCACGGTGACGCTGCCCACGACGGTATTGCTGGTCGTCGACACAATCGTTAGATTGTCCGAATAGGACAGGGCGACGTACAATCGGTGGGACGAAGCGTCGATCGCGAGGTTCCCCCAGTTCGACGTGTTGTACGGGCTGACAAGCGGTATCGTCGAAAACACCGAGTTGCTCGTCGTGTTCACGATCGTCAGGTTGATCGGAGTGAACTGGTTCAGGACGTACACGGTCCCGTTGTTGGGGTCCACGGCCAGCGAGCTCGCGTTGGCGATGGAAATCGTGGCCGCGACGCTGTGGTTCGTGCCGTTGATCACGCTGACGCTGTTGGAATATGGGTTCGCGACGTAGAGAAACCCGTTGACGGGGTCGTCAACGATACCGGCGCCGCCGCTACCGACTGGAATCCAGCTCGTGACGTTGTATGTCGTGAGATTCACTACGCCGACGATCGACCCGACCGGGCCACCCCAGCACTCCACGAACAGCTCGTCGGTGGGGGGATTCACGGCGGCCGTCACGAGATCGTAGGCGAGCGAGATTCTCGCGACCACGGCGCCGGAGCTGGCGTTGAGGAGGGTCAATGCCGACGGGCCGCCCATACCCGCAATCACGAGGCGGCCCGCCGCGGCGAGGAGGATGAAGTCGGGATAACCCGACAGAGGGACCTCGCCGGCCAGGCGATTGGTCGTTTCGTTCACCACATCGATGCTCGGACGGGCCGACCCGGCGCCGGTACTCAGCAGAAAAATTCGATGGAACGTGGGGTCCGCCGTCGCGATCACGGGCCCGGTCCCGCTCGCCAGATTGGGGTTCCCTGGCAGAAGGCTGCCGTTCAACAGCGGCAGTGTCTGATGCGAGAATCCCTCGAACGCCGGAAGTTGGCCCGCCGTGTGCGCTGAGAGCGCGGGCGGGTGGTTCAGAGCCTGCCAAGCGGGGGGCGAGGCAGCCCTGCCAGCTTCCGCGACCGACCCGGGGACCAGGAGGGCGGCGACGAGTCCGAGAGCCAGCACCGTCGGCAACACGGTGCCCCTTCGGGGGCTCGTCATGGAAACGTTCGAAGTCCGGAGGGTATGAAGCCCTTGGCACCGACGAAATGAACGCTCAGCACCCCAGCGTACCGTCCTGGGCGGGTAGGTGTCCATTGCCCCCAAATCGGTCAGCCGAAAGCATAAATAGAGGGCCTAAGTGGGCCGACCGGCTCGGGGGGGCCAGCGCCAGTGGAGGAGCTCATTTGCAGTGT
>JAKIWE010000036.1 GCA_022750195.1 Thermoplasmata archaeon
GGCATCCGGGAGCGGCACGTGACTGACGCCAATTCACCGAATGGAACGGTCCCCTGGCTCATCCAGGGCGGCATGGGCATCGCCATCTCCGGCTGGCCCTTGGCGAGAGCCGTCTCGAGCTTGGGACAACTAGGCGTCGTGTCGGGAACGGCGATCGACAACGTCTTCGTGCGCCGACTGCAAGACCTTGGAATCGACGGCGAATTGCAGCGTTCGCTTGACGGTTTCCCCGCCCAACGCGTCGTCGACGACATCGTAGGTAAATACGGCTCGGCGCGGCGAACCGGCTCGCGACCGTATCGGAGCCTCCCGGCGTTGACCCACGCCAGCAAAGGCCGTTCTATTGACGCCATCGTGCTGGCGTCGTTCGTCGAAGTGACGCTCGCCAAGATGGGTCACGACGGCGTCGTGGGCATCAACCTGCTTACCAAGGTCCAACTCCCGACCGCCGCCGCCCTGTGCGGCGCGATTCTGGCCGGCGTCGACTACGTCTTGATGGGGGCGGGGGTCCCCACCCACATCCCCGGGGTCCTCGAACAGCTGACCAGAGGCGAACCGGTCGACCTTCCGCTCAGCGTGACGGGGGCATCCAGCGACAATCCGGTCACTTCAGTGCACTTCGACCCCGCGCCCTACCTCGGATCGGGCGTACTTACCCGGCCCCGATTCATCGGAATCGTCTCGTCCCACGTGCTCGCGGCGGCGCTCGCCAAGCGCAGCAACGGTCCCGTCGACGGATTCGTGGTCGAGCGACCGAGCGCCGGGGGCCACAACGCGCCGCCGCGGGGCACCTTCGTAGTTGACGATGAGGGCAACCCGCAGTACGGCGAGCGCGACGTGGTCGATTTCGAGGCGCTGGCGGGCCCGGGAAAGCCGTTTTGGATTGGCGGAGGTGTCACGTCGGCCCAGCACGTTCGCGAGGCCTTTGCCCTCGGTGCCAGCGGTGTCCAGGTGGGAACGCTCTTCGCCTACTGCAATGAGTCGGGAATGGACCCCGACCTACGCCGTCGGATACTCCTCGAGGCGAAGTCGGGGTCGGTCTCCGTGAGGACGTCGCTGCGGGCTTCGTCCACCGGCTACCCGTTCAAGGTCGCTTCGGTCGAGGACACGATCTCGGATCCCGCCGTGTACGCCGGGCGGAGGCGAAAGTGCGACCTGGGCTACCTGCGCGAGGCCTACCTCGAGCCCGACGGTTCGACGGGCTATCGCTGCGCCGCCGAGCCCGTGGATGCCTTCATTCGCAAGGGCGGTGCCCTGGAGATGACCGACGGCTCGACCTGTCTCTGCAACGGGCTGATGTCGACCTGCGGACTGGGCCAGTTCCGCGCCGACGGACAGCGCGAACCTCCGATAGTCACGAGCGGCGACT
>JAKIWE010000014.1 GCA_022750195.1 Thermoplasmata archaeon
GCGCGGTGGCGGTGGGACTGGTGCTGTTCACGGTGACGCGGAAGCCACCGGCGCGAAAGGCGAGCGTGAAAGCGCCCGCGACGAAGCAGTGAACGGAGACAGAGGGCCGAGCGCACCGCGGTGCCGTGGAAGGGGGCGACGTGCATGAACGAAGCGAGAAGGAGCATGGGTCGAACGGCGACCGAACTCGAGGAGCGAGCGCCGGAATCGTCCAGAAAGTCGACGCAGTTACACGCCAACGTCCGGCGGCGAGAGGTCTATATCCATGCATCCACCCACCCCGACCGCTTGGCTCTCTTTGCCGTGGGGCGTGCCCGGGAATCCGACCCTCGGCGCGGCGAGTCGAACCCTCCGAAGATGGATCGCACCGTGACTGACCGACCGAGCGCCGCCCGTACCCGCTCCTTCCGCATGGCCCTCGCCATCGCCGTCTCCGCCGCGATGGTCGGAGTCCCGACCCTGCTCGCGGACGGGAACCTTCTGGGGGCGACCGGGGTCGCAACGCCGCATCTGGCCACACCATTGACCAGTCACGCACGGGCCGCGGCGAGCTCCGTGTTCAACCCGCCGTGCTACAAGATCCTGACCACCGGCCAGCAAGCGGTGTGCGTCTCGATCGCCAATGTCTCCGAACCGAACATCATTCCACCCGCGGGAGGGAAACAAGCGACCGTCGAACCGAATGCCACCCAGAACCTTCCTCTGATCATCAAGGCACGGCAACCGCTCAACTGGACCGGCTCGCCCCGGAACGGCTCGAACTGCCCGGTGACGCTCAACGTGACGGGGGTGCTGTGGAACGGCGACCCATACATGGCGGTCGCCGACGGGACCACCTACCACGGCAACTCCGCCTCGAGCTTCTATGTCGGTCCGATCCAGGTGAACAATCTGAGCTACCCGTGGTGGTACACCGTCACCATCTCGGCCCGCTCATCGGCGAACGCGCCGAATTTCTTCCCCGGCGAGACCGTCAGCTGGTGGATCGCGATCACGCAGAACAACTCCAACGTCTACTACCATAACTCGAGCGCGATGTTCACCTACCGGTTGAGCGGGGCCTGGCCCTACACCCCGTACCCCGGGGCGCCGAACTCCGCCGGGAACGGCGCGACGTTCGCGGACGTCAACCTGACGGCGGTGCCGCGCGACCCGAACTGGAACGACTCCGTCCGGCTGGTGCTCAACACGACGCAGGCGGACGTCATCCAGCGCGCCACGATCGGCGCCGCGTACGTCGACGTCACGTCCACCTCTCCGAACGGCACGGTCGTCGCCGCGGGGACGATCCAGTTCAACGCGTCGATCAACGGCGCCGGCTTCGGCGACGTCTCTACGTTCGCGGTGATCCCAGCCACGTACAACCAGGTCCAGGGTTCGACTGTCACCTACAAGATCTGGGTCTTCGACGCCAATCAGGACCAGATCGTCACGCCGCTGCTCGGCTACAACGTGAGCGGCAACGGCACCTTCGTCGCCGGGGTGTTCACCGACGACCTATTGATCACCACGAATCCCGGCGCGATCGCAGGGACCGCCCCCGGGAGCGTCGTGGTCGCACCGGGGACCTCGGTCAATGTCACCATCGTCAGCCGCAACCCGAACACGGCGATCAGCTCGGCGGAGGTCAACACCGCTTGGGGGTTCCCGCTGCTGGGGGAGACCGTCCCGGGCGCGATCCCGCTCCACCGGGTCAGCTCGACGATCTTCACCGGTGTGATCAACGGGCTCCCGCTCGGTTCGTTCATCAACTTCACCGTGAGCGCGTGGGACTTCAACCAGCGGCTCGAGGTCTCGCCGACGCTCGGCTACGTGACGAACGACTTCGCGAGCCTGGTGCCCGTGCTCCCCACGAACACCTCGTTCTTCTACGTCCTCGTGTACGACAACGGCACGCACACCTGGGTCTCGGGCGCGCAGGTCGACATCCAGCAGTTCATCCAGGGCCAGCCGCTCGGCGTCCACACGCTCGGCAACACCTCCTTCGGGCTCGCCTATCCGAACGCCACCCACTCGCTGTACACCCCGCTCCTGCTCCCGGCGAACGGGACGTTCCGGATCACCGTCACCGACCCGCGGTTCCTTCCGAACGGCGGCTCGTTCACGGAGCCGGTGCAGGTCACCCTCCTCGCCTTGCACCAGATGAGCGCGCGCCAGACCCTTGAGGTCAACTCGACGTTCATGGTGGTCCAGGAGAGCAACCTGCTCCTGTTCTACCTTAACGCGACGCTCCCTCCCGCCCCGGTCTCTCCGTCGACGAGCTCGAGCGGCACCGTGCCGCTCGCCGCAGGGCTGGGCCTCGCCGCCTCCTTGGGCGCGGCGATCCCGATCCTCCTGTGGTGGCGCCGGATCCGGGCGCGCCGGCAAGAGGAGGAGAAGCGGATCACCCTATGACGTTCGGCTCTAGGCTTTCGGTGCTCTTCCTCGTCGCCTTGTTCGTCGGCTCGGGGGCCGTCGCGCTCGTGCTCGCCCCTACCGGCGGGGCGTTCACGTCCGCTGCGCCGCCGGCTCCCGCGTTCCGCCTCGCGAGCCCGCTGGCAGCCCCGGCGGCCGCCGCGGCGCTGACCGCCTCAGGTCATGTCGCGCCGAGCGCGTCGTCGTGCCCCACGCCGCAGAACCAGGTGATCTGGTCCGACAGCAAGTTCTTCGACGACGTCCACGTCGCCTTCGCGGTCCCGGGCGACGCCGCGCTCAGCGGCTCGCACTTCCAGACCGTCCCGTGCGTCAACAACGTCCCGACGTACACCAACGGCTTCTGGATGAACATCAGCACGAACGTGCCGATCACCAACGCCTACGTGACGATCTGGGGATGGAACTGGCCGGTCCAAGCCGACCGGACCCCGGCGATCTCCGGCTACTCGCCCGTGACGCCGCGGGTGCTGCCGATGATCGTCAACCACCCGACGCGCCAGAGCGCCTACTTCTACTTCAACGTCTACCGGTTCTTCTGGCCCGGCTCGACCGTCTACTTCAACCTCAGCGTCACCTCCGCGAACGCCACGCCGAGCACGGTCTTCTCCGCGGACCGGGCCTCGGGCATCTGGGACCCGGTGTTCTACGAGGGCGGCTACACCAACAATGCGACCTTCGCCTTCTCGGTCGCCGCTCCGTTCGTCTCCTCGGTGTTCCAGAACGACATCAACATCTCTACCTCCCCGGATATCTTCGCGACCCCCTCCGCGTTGCCGAACCCGTTCCAGCAGCTGCAGGTCACCCTCACCTCGCTCGGCCCCGGGGGCGTGCTGGGCCTGCCGATCCCCCAGGCGTTGCTGTACGTCTCCGCGTTCGGCAACACCACGTTCCAGAATCGCGTCGTTGGATTCGGTCCCGCGAACCACTCGGTCATGCAGTTGCTGCGCTTGCTCGGCCCGTGGCCGTCCACACGCGTCTTCCTCAACATCACGGCGTGGCTGCCGTGGGAGGGCGGCGCCGTCGACCGGATCTATAGCCCCGTCTTCGCGTTCAACTGGTCGAGCCAGGGCGGCTGGGCGTTCCCGCGCGGCGGGCTCGAGTCGAACCTCCTGTTCAACACTACGCCGAACGTCTTCCCGAACCCCGGCCGCGTCACGTTGTTCACCGGGACCCCGGTCAATGTGACGATCCATGAGACGGCGGAGAACATCACCATCCATTCGGCGCAGCTCAACTTCCGCTACTCGGACGCCGCGGGCGCGACCGCCGGCGAGTTCCAGATGCGGGCCGCCGGGAACAACACTTCCTACGCCGTGCTTCCCGGCCTCCCCTCCGGTGGCGTGCTCACCTTCTCGGTGACCGCGAACGACGTCTTCGGCAACCCGACGAGCTCGGGGAACATCAGCTACCTCGAGGCGGGCCCGCTCGGACCGGTCATCCCCGCCGGCTACGGCATGTTCTTCTTCGAGGCGGTCGACATCGCCCAGACCGGCTCGCTCGTCCCTGCGCTCAACTTCACGCTCGCGAACGACACCTGGTCGGAGACCGCGACCGCCAACACGCTCGGCTTCGGCGCGCCGCTCCCGGTGAGCGGACCGGGGTACCTCCCGGTGGCGTTCGGGACCTACACGCTCACGGTGCGGGCGTTCGGCGCCAGCCAGGTCGCGACGTTCCCGGTGGTCAACGGCACGCCGTTCACCATCGTCTTCTTCCTGACCAACGGGCCGGTCGCCGCGAGCGCGAGCGTCCCCGTCGGGTCGATCGCGGCCCCCGCGGTGGCCGGGCTCATCGCAGCGGCGGTCGTCGTCTGGCCGGTGTCGAACTGGTTCAAGGAACGCCGGGCGAAGGCCGAAGCCGAACAGAAGCGGATCTCACTGTAAACCACGAAAGGAGAAGGAGAGTCGATGGCAGCGGAACTACCGAAGGGAACGAATCCAACGCCGACCGTACCACCGGGCGCCGGGACCCCCACCCCCGCCCCGAAGCCAGCCGCCGCTCCCACGACCCCACGCGCTACGACGGCAGCGAAGCCGGCCGCTGGCGTGAAGCCTCAACCGAAGGCCGCCCCCGCCGGGACGACCGCGATCCGCCCCGCGACGAAAGCTTCGACCCCGGCCCGCCGCCCGCCGGCGAAGCCGCCGGTCAAGGCCTCGCCGTGGTCCCCGCCGCGCCGGACCGGCAAGAGGACCTGGTGGGCGCTCGTCATCGCCGGGCTCATCCTCGTGGGCACTGGTGCCGGGCTCGAGCTCACGTTCTACCCGTACATCGTCCACGCCCAATCCGCGAGCCAGTTCCTGGTGAACGACCACGCCCAGAGCGCCCCCACGCGTTCGGTGAACATCATCGAGCTCTCGGGCAGCGGCGTCGCGGCGGGCAACACCATCGTGATCAAGGACAAGGTCACGAGCTCGACGTACAACAGTAGTTCGGACACCACCACTCTCGTCTACGATTCCATCGCAGGGCTCCCGGCGAGCCAGCGCGGCGCCGAGTCGTCGCTCGTCGACGGGCTGTTCGGCATCGTCCGGGGCCATCTGAGCTGGGCGACGGCGGGCACCCAGGTCGTGCTCACGTTCACCATCGTCCGCGCGACGCTCCCCGGCGGACCGTTCCAGGGCCAGAGCTACCTGACCCTCGACGCGGCGGCCGACGCGACCCACGCGGCGCTGCAGAACACCTACACCGGTGCGCAGGCGACGGCGATCGGCCAGCAGTACTACCAGCACTACCCCGCGCTGCTCTACGATGGGCTGTTCATCTTCCTGATGGCGCTCGGCGCGGCGCTGATCTTCGTCGTGATGGGGCTCGGGATGGGGCCTCGGATCGAGCGCTGGTTCATGAAACAGACGAAGGAACCGAAGAACCTCGCGGTCGGCCTCATGGGCGCGACGGCGCTGTTCGGCGGCTTCTTCCTGCCGTTCTATCCGTGGCCGTACGTCCTGTTCATCGCTGGCGCGGTGATGCTCATCGCCTGGAAGTTCCCGCAGCTCGCGCTGCTCGTGCTCGTGCTGTTCACCGCCCCGGAGGTCGCCTACCAGTCCGGGACGCTCGGTTTCGTCTTCCTCTTCGCCTCGATCCCGGTGCTGTTCGCCGCGCTGATCGACTGGCGCTTCGGCTTAGGGGCGTTCCTAACGCTGTTCCTCGCGCCGGTGGGCCTGTCGTTCGTCGTGCCGGTGTTCCTCGCGATGATCTTCTCGCTGTACCTCGGCCTCGCGGTCGCGATCGCCGGCGGGCTACTGATCAGCCTGTTCGTGACGCTCGGGAACCTTCCGGTGCTCGGCTACCTGGTCGGACCGGGGGCGACGGGCTCCCCAAGCCTGATCGCCGGCCATGCGGCGGCGCTGAATCCCACGCTCCCGATGGAGTACTTCAGCTTCAACTCGGTCGGCCAGGCGTTCGGCGCGATGCTGAACCCGAACCCCCAGCTCCTGGGCGTGGGCGGTGGCGGCATCGGGTCGATCGCGATCCCGCTCATCGAGGTAGGCGCGTGGTGCTTTGCCGCGTGGCTGGTCACGACCGCGCTCAAGGAGCGCGAGCGGCAGACCTTCAAGCATGTCGTCCGGTACTCGGTCTACGCCGGGCTCGCCATCGCGGTGGTGACGCTGCTCGCCTTCGCCGCGTTCAACTACACGAACTGGACGAACGTGGTCGTCTTCCTCATGGTCCCGGGGATGATGACGGCGGTCGCGGGTTCGCTCGTGATCCGGGACGCCTTCGAGGCGTACTTCACGAGCCAGTTGGGCGGCGCCAGCGTCGGAACGCGGGTCAGCGAGATGCGCGGCCTCCAGAAGGTCACCTTCGAGATGGTGGGCGGCCTGCACGACGTGAAGGCCGACATCAAGGAATCGATGATCATCCCGCTGATGCGCAAGGACGTCACGACGCGCTTCCGGCTCGAGCCCCCGAAGGGGATCCTGCTGTTCGGCCCACCGGGCTGCGGCAAGACGATGCTGATGAAGGCGCTCGCGAGCGAGCTCGGCGTCGAGATGA
>JAKIWE010000037.1 GCA_022750195.1 Thermoplasmata archaeon
GCGGGAGTGGGCGCGTCACGTGTACTTGTCCTTCGTCGAGGAGCCCGAGGTCCTCTCCCAGTACCTGACCGGTGCGCTCCGCTGGGAATCCATGGTGTCCGTCGTCGACTCCGTGATTCAAGTGCTGGGCCGGGCCGGTTTCGACCCGCTCGACGCGATGGGCGCCTTCAACACGGTGGCCCGGTACGCCGTCGGGGCCGCGGCCCATGAGCTGCGGGACCGGGGAGCGGCCGCGGAGGGACGATCGACGATGGTCGAGCTCCATCGGATGGTCGCCACACGGCCTCCCGAGGAGCTCGCCGGGGTCCGAGCACTGCTGGCCGTCTCCCCCATCAATGTCGGAACGCGCTTCGAAGACCAGCTCACCACCGTGCTGGTCGGGATCGCAGCGCGGCGGGGCGAGGCCTGGCGCGCGATCATCAACCGGGCCGTATCCGGTGGACCGCCGCAGGAGCCCGGGGCATCCGTTGCAACGGTGGAGGGAATTCTCACCGCCTGACCCCGGCCCTCGAGCGGGCACCCGACGGAGCGTTCGCGCTCAGGCCGGGGTGTGCACGGTGATCGGGAGGTTGCTGTAGCCACGGACGGTACTCGTGAAGAGAAAGGCGCTCTTCTCGCGCTCGACCTCCCAATCGGGGAACCGGGCCAGGGTCTCCTCAATGGCGATCCTGCCTTCCAGACGGGCCAGCGCGGCCCCGATGCAGAAGTGGATGCCGTAGCCAAAGGAGAGGTGCTGGTCGACCCTCCGGTGGATGTCGAACCGGTCCGCCTCGGGGAACGCGCGGTCGTCCCGGCCGGCGGAACCGGTCAGCAGCAGCACCTTCGAGTCGGGAGGGATCACGGTCCCGTAGAACTCCGTCGGCGCGGTGGTCCATCGCCCCTGGACGGGCGACGGTGCCTCGTAACGGAGCAACTCCTCGACCGCGGCGGGGATGAGCGCTCCGTCCGCTGCGAGCTCTGCCCGTTGATCGGGATGGTCGGCCAGTACCGAGCCGGCCCACCCCAGCAGCCGGGCGACCGTCTCTGTGCCCGCGGCGACGAGGAGGACGCCGAAGCTGGCGCTCTCCTCCAGGGTCATCGTCCGGTGGGACCCATCGGGCTCCACGACGTCCGCTGTCGCCAGGTCGCTGAACATGTCGTCCCGCGGTTTTCGCTGGCGCTCGGCCACCTGGTCCGTGATGTAGGAGTGGAGCTCGATCATCGCCCCCACCGACACGTCGTTCACCATGCCCACACCGGGCTCGAGGTGGAAGATGGTGTCGATTGTCTCCCGTACCCCGGGACGATCGGCTTCGGGCACCCCGAGGAGCATGGCGATCA
>JAKIWE010000038.1 GCA_022750195.1 Thermoplasmata archaeon
ACCTTTTCGGAGCCGTCGCTCGACCCGTCGTCGACCACGATGATCTGGAGCTCCACCGGCAGGTCGACCGCCCGCATGCGCCGGATGATCTCGGCCACCGTCGCTCTCTCGTTGAAGACAGGCGTGATGACCGTGAGCGTGTGGTAGGTCCGCAGCGGAGGCACCTCGAACAGGTCGGCCAGGTCCGGGTCCGTCATTGGCCTCTCATCGTGTGTGCGAAGTAGTCGATGGTGCGCTCCAAGCCTTCCCGCAGGTCGATCTTGGGCTCCCACCCCAGCTCCTTTCGCGCCAGGGTGATGTCGGGGCAGCGGCGCGTCGGGTCGTCGGTGGGGAGCGGCTCGAACGCGATGTCCGAGGGTGACCCCGTGACGTCCAGGACGAAATGGGCCAAGTCGAGCATCGACCGCTCGTCGGGGTTCCCGATGTTGACCGGGCCGACGATCGACGAGTCGAGCAGGGCGAGCAGCCCCGCGATCTCGTCGTCGACGAAGCACAGGCTCCGCGTCTGGCTCCCGTCCCCGTACACGGTGAGCGGCTCGCCGCGCAGGGCCTGGACGATGAAGTTGGAGACGACCCGGCCGTCGCCGGGCGAGAGCCGGGGCCCGTAGGTGTTGAAGATCCGTGCGATGCCCACGTTCACTCCGTGGGTGCGGTGCATGGCCATCGTGAGGGCCTCCGCGAACCGCTTGGCCTCGTCGTAGACGCTCCGCGGCCCGGTCGGGTCGACGTTGCCCCGGTACGACTCGACCTGGGGATGGACCTCGGGGTCCCCGTACACCTCGCTCGTACTCGCCATGAGGAAGCGGGCTCCGTGCGCCCGCGCCAGCTCGAGCAGCCGACGGGTGCCCTCGCTGCCCACGGCCAGCGTGTCGAAAGGCCGTGCGGCGTACGCCGACGGCGATGCGGGCGAGGCCAGATTGCACACGGCGTCGACCTTCGACGCGCCCTCGAGCTCCACCTTCTCGCTGACGTCCGTCACGACCAGGCTGAAGCGGTCGTGACCCTGCAGGTGGGCCACGTTCTCCCTCGTCCCGGTCGAGAGATCGTCCAGGCAGACGACGGTGTCACCCCGTTCGACGAGGCGGTCGCACAGGTGGGAACCGAGGAACCCGGCCCCACCCGCCACCACCACCCGGCTCACCGGCGCCCGATCCCCGCATAGGAGAAACCCATGCGCCTGACCGCGGCGGGGTCGAGCAGGTTACGGGCATCGATGATGCAGGGCGCCTCCATGAGCGCGAGGACGCGGGAGAAGTCGAGCCAGCGAAACTCGTCCCACTCCGTGAGCACCACCAGCGCGC
>JAKIWE010000039.1 GCA_022750195.1 Thermoplasmata archaeon
CCCGGCGTCGGGACGCTCGAGCCGGTCGCTCCTTTCGTAGGTTCTTCCGTGTTCTAGGTGACGCACTACATCCGACTCGGCGTCGTGCCGACGACACAAAGGATGTCGTCGTGTTCCGCGAGCCGGCCCGTCGTCCGGACGGCGTGACCCTCGATGTGGATGAGTTGTAGGTGCTCAATAGCAACGGCCAAGGCCAGACCAAATCGCGAGCTTGCGGACCCGCCGACGACTCGGGACGCGTACGGGCTGTTCTTCGACGGCAAGGAGGTCACTTCGAAGTCGGCTGCACACCCGCATGTGCAGGCATCGGGTTCCCGCGAATCAGTAGTCCCCTCCGAAGCCGCCGTCGTCGCCCCATCCGCCGCCGCCCCAGTCGCCGTCACCGCCTCCGACCTCTCCACCTAGCAGCGCGCCGCCGACAAGTCCGAGCAATCCCCCGGCGGCCCCGGCTCCGAGCACCGACGAGAGACCTCCGTGATGGGCGATGTCGGCCCACGAGTGCTCGTGCGGCGGCTCGCCGCTCGGCGTCTCCGTGATGGAGGGGGCTGGGTCAGGACCGGGATCGAGCCCGAGCCGGGTTCGGACAGCCCGCGTCGACTGCAATCCCTCCAAGATGATGGAGCGGACCACGGTGAGCTCGGGGACACTCTGCGCGTGCGCGAACTGGACGGACGCCGTTTCATAGCGCTCGTTCGCATCGGCGAGCGCCTGAGCATTGGCCTTGTCATCGCCGCCGTCCAGGGTCGTAGCGTCCCGGCCCAGCCTCCCGAGAAGCCCGTCAACCTCGGCGTGGGCCGCAGAAAATCGCTCGTCTGTGTTGGGGTGTCGGTGCAGCACGGTGGTCCTCCGGTCTCCGAGTTTTGAGCTCTAGATTGCGACCCCACCCCGGGCCGAGCCCCAACGAGCTTACTGGGACGCATCAATGGCGCGGCAGCGCTCGGATCACGGCAAGAAACCGCTACGTCTCCGGCATGAAGTGCCAGCGAGGGAGCTGCTCCGCGGGGTGGTCGAGAGTCGTCGTCTGAGGGTTGACGAGTCCCAGAAAATCGCGACCTCGTAGGCGCACCTCGGGGCTCCCTCGTCAACACGGACCGGTGCAAGCGCGCGGTCCTACGGGTGCAATGGGCACGCCAATCACGTTGTTCAAAAACAACCAAACGCAACCATCTCTATGCGGCCCCTGTATCGGGTCAGGAGTAGCTGGACGGCCGAGGCCGGCCAGTCCGTGTCGGCCAGTCGGTGTCCAGTCGGTGTCGAGGTCGGCGTCGAGGTCGGTGTCGAGGTCGG
>JAKIWE010000040.1 GCA_022750195.1 Thermoplasmata archaeon
TCGCGAACGCGTTCACCGAGCTGAACGACCCCGACGAGCAGCGCCGGCGGTTCGAGGAGCAGCGGGTGCTTGCCGGCGCCGGCGACGAGGAGACACAGCCGTACGACGAGGCGTTCCTCGAGGCCCTCGAGCAGGGGATGCCGCCGACCGGCGGTATCGGGATCGGCATCGATCGCCTCGTGATGGCTCTTACGGGTCGGCGCTCGATTCGGGAGGTCGTGCTTTTTCCCGCAATGCGCGATTAGTTGTGGTTGTTGGCCCGCGCGGGGCGGCCCTCCGGACCCCCGGGCTTTGTCGGCCAGGAGGCGGTCGGGGTTCGGATCGACGCGAGGGGGTCCGGAGGGCCCACCCGCGCGTGCTCCCGAGTGCCCTCTTTGCAGGCGAAACGTCCCGCCCCCCGCGCTCATGCAACCCGGCCGAGGGCGCCCCGAAACGCGCCGTCCCTCCCCACCGGTGCTAAAGAAAAGCGTGGAAGCCACGCGGTCGCATTTACCCGCCCAGACCCCCTCGCGTCGCTTCGTAGATCGTCCGTTTTCGCGGGTCGAAGCACGGGGGTCTGGCGGGTAATGCTGGCCGTGTGGCACTCGACTGGGGCTCGATGAACGTCGTGTGAACGGGGAGGTAGCGCGTAAGACGGGTGTATGGCCGCTGGTAAACTGGCCTATGGCCCGAAAACTCGAGACCGTTTCGCTCATCAAACCGCGCCTATTGGCCGACAAGGTGGGTAGAACGGGATCGTCGGTGTCCCCGCAGTCGCGAACTACCATGTGACGCAGCAGGTAGCCGAGGAGCTAACCGGAACACATCCCGACCGAACAGACCGAGACCCGCCAGAGAAGAGAAGGATCATGTTCGAGCGATTCACAGAGCGAGCCCGCCAAGTGGTCGTACTGGCCCAAGAAGAAGCGCGGACGCTCAAGCACAACTACATCGGTACTGAGCACATTTTGCTCGGCCTCCTCCGCGAAGAGGAAGGTCTCGCTGCGCGCGTACTTGAGTCACTCGATATCACGGTTGAGCGCGTGCGCGCTCAGGTCGTCCGCATTGTCGGTTCGGGTGAAGAGGTCACCTCGGGACAGATCCCGTTCACGCCGCGAGCCAAGAAGGTGCTCGAGCTCGCGTTGCGCGAGGCGCTCAGCCTCGGTCACAACTACATCGGCACCGAGCACATCCTGCTCGGGCTGGTGCGCGAGAACGAGGGCGTGGCGGCCCGGATCCTGCTCGATTTCGACGCTGACTCAGAGAAGATTCGTAACGAGGTCATCCGGATGCTCTCCGGGC
>JAKIWE010000015.1:0-3275 GCA_022750195.1 Thermoplasmata archaeon
CGCGTTCGCGATGCTCCGGTCGGCGAACCGCTGGACCCCCGCGATCCGCAACGGGATCGTCGCCGGGGTCGTGCTCGGGATCGTCTTCGCCGGATCGTTCGGCGTGGCGGCGCTCGTCAGCGGCTGCCCGACGTTGACCAGCCAGACGAGCGGGGAACCGGCCTCGTTCTCGAAGGCGAACAACGCCCTCTGGGCGGACAATGGGGTCCCGGTGTTCTTCTTCTACGGCTCGGCCGCCTGCCCGTACTGCTCCGCCTCGAGCTGGGCGATGGTCGTCGCCCTCGAGGCGTTCGGCACGTTATCGGGGTCGTACTACGACCGCTCGAATCCGTCCGACGTGTATCCGAACACCCCCGAGGTCGTCCTTTCCGGCGTGGCCTACCAGAGCAAGTGGGTCAGCCTCCATGTCGCCGAATCGACGAACGACAACCAGATCCAGCCGGCCTCGACGACCGGCTGCGTCGAGTCGTCGTTCGTCAGCAGCTACGACAGCGTTGGCAGCATTCCGTTCGTCGTGATCGGGGGACAGTACTTCCACATCGGCGCGATGGTGAATCCGGCGAGCCTCCAGGGATTCAACGCTTCGACGGTCCAGAGCCAGATCAACGCGCAGTCGGGGGCCGCGTGGAACGCGATCAGCCCGACGGCGTACCTCCTCGAGGCGTTCATGGTCAAGGTGAACGGCGGCCAACCGTCGAGCGTGGCAACGAGCCCGTCCGTCGCGCCGCTCCTCGCCCAGATCCGCTAGGTCCGCCATGCGGGCCGAGACCGTCCACGCCGCGTTGCTTGTCCTCATCGTGGCCGGGCTGGGGCTCTCGGCCTTCGCCGCGTACGAAACGGTGTACCCGGCGGCCGCGGGCATCTGCTCCATCTCGCCGTTCTTCTCCTGCTCGAAGGTCGATCAGAGCGGCCATACCACGACTCTCAACGTCGCGGACTGGAAGATTGGGATTGCCGGATTCGTTGCGCTGCTCGCGGTTGACGTCCCGCTCTACATCACGTGGCGACGCGACCTGCTCCAAGGACTCGTGGCGTTGTCGGGGATTGGCGTCGGGGTTTCGCTCTACCTTGGGTACGTCGAGCTCGCCGTAATCCACGCGCTCTGCCCGGTCTGCTTCTCGACCTACCTCGTCAACGCGGTGGTCTTCCTGCTCTCGCTCTGGCTCCTCCTCTCGAGCCGTGGAGCCGACGAGAAGGACGAGGATACACCGGAATCCGACTCGCCCTCTGCAGGTCCGTCCCCGACTCCGTAGCGGGCCCGACCTCCCCGCCCGCACCCCCCGGGGGGGACCCGGTCAAGAAGAAGTACCGCCGGCGCGATTGGGACGTCGCGGCATGGTGGACTGGGAGCTCGTCGAGCGGCGCCGGACCAAGGGGTGGGACTGGGACCGGATCGCCGGGGATCCGAAGGTCGGCTTCCACGTGGAGGAGGCCGCGGGCGACCGCGGTCGGGCGCTTCGGGCGCTCTACTACCAACGCCGATCCAAGTCGAAGCGGTCGGCGTCCCCCGGCCGGACCGGGTCGGACTTCCCCGAGAGCGAGGAACGGCGTTGGACCCTCGAGCGAGTCGGGGCGATCCTCGTGCCGATGCTCGCCGTCTGGTTCGTCCTCGCCTTGCTGGTCCCCTCGCCGGTGGGAGCGTTCGTGCCGGCGATCCCCGACCTCCTCCTCGCCCTCCTCGCTTCGGTCGCCTTCCTTGCGTTCGCGCTCCTTCGGTCGGCCAACCGGTGGAACCCAACAATCCGCAACAGCGTCGTGGCGGGCGTCGTCCTCGGCCTCGTGGTGGCCGGGAGCTTCGGCATCGCCGCCGTCGCGAGTGGCTGCCCCACGCTCACCAGCGCCACGACCGGCGAGCCGGCGAACTTCTCCAAGGCGAACGACCCGGCCTGGACAGATGGGGGGGTCCCGGTCTTCTTCTTCGACGGGTCGACGGCGTGCCCGTTCTGCTCGGCGTCCAGCTGGGCCATGTCGATGGCGCTCGGTGCGTTCGGCACGTTGAGCGGGACGAGTTACGACCGGTCGAACCCGGGCGATTCCTTCCCGAACACCCCGGAGGTGGTGCTGGCCGGCGCCACGTTGCAGAGCCGGTGGGTCAGCCTGCATGTCGCGGAATCCACGAACGACAACCAGATCACCGCGGCCCCCACGACCGGGTGCGTCGAGCCGGCCTACGTGAACTCCTACGACTCGCACGGCTACATTCCGTTCGTGGTGATCGACGGCCAGTACTTCCACGTCGGAGCGATGGTAGATCCGGCGAAGCTCGCCGGCCTATCGCCTCCGCAGGTTCAAGGCCAACTCGACAACCAGTCCGGACCGGCGTGGAATGCCATCAGCCCGACCGCCTACCTCCTCGAGGCGTTCCTCGTGAAGGCGAACGGGGGTCAGCCGGCGAGCGTGGCGAACGACCCGTCCGTCGCCGCGCTGCTCCGGCAGATCCGGTAGGGTCGAGTCGCGACC
Organism: Thermoplasmata archaeon; assembly: GCA_022750195.1. Classification (GTDB taxonomy): domain Archaea; phylum Thermoplasmatota; class Thermoplasmata; order Lutacidiplasmatales; family UBA184; genus Lutacidiplasma. The sequence continues at coordinate 2,461 of JAKIWE010000015.1, forward strand.
CGGCGCAACCGCTTAGGGGACGAACGGCCGCTCGGAGGTTTCGCGTCGCCGCAGGTCTTCCGCCCCGACAAGGCGGTTCGCGTGGGCGATCTTCTGGACCGCCGAGTGGAACGAGTCGAGGTGGTCTCCGCGGATGCCAACGAGCATCCGGTCGTCGGCCATCTGGGTGAACACTCGCGAACCGACGCACCCCATGGAGACGGCGACGCCCGCGCCCTGGTTCAACGTGGGGACGATGGCGCACATCGGGCGGCCGTTCATGGGAACGGGGCCGGAAGCGGCCTCCATCGCGAGCATCGCGGACTTCGGGCGAGCGAAGAACAGGACGTTCGTCGGGGGCATGGGGAGGGAGCCGAGCGGTCCGTAGGCGACGTACTTGGGCGCGGTGGCGTTCCGAGGGATCTTCGCCTCCTCCCCGGGACGCAGGTACCCCTCCTTCTGCATCATTCCGACCGTGGCCATCAGCCGGGCGCCGAGCTCGCCCTCCGGAGCGGCCCCCATCACGAAGGCCCCGATCTCGCACGCCTCGTGGGCGGGAAGCGCCGCGTAGAACGCCTTCTTCTGCCCCTCGGCGAAGAACGTGCAGACCGAGGGAACGCCGCCCGGGTGCTGCGTGACGCCCTTGGGGACTTCGTCGAGGTACGTCACCTGGACCATCGGTTGGTCGAGGTCGAGGTCGCGCGAGAGGTCGTTCGCGATCTGGCGGAGGTGGTCGGTCATGGTGCGATGCCGGCTCCAATCCCGGTGGGGGTCAATAGGGTTTCCATTCGGATACCAACCGTCGTTCCAGAAGGATTCGACCCGCGCCGCGAAGC
>JAKIWE010000015.1:3375-5676 GCA_022750195.1 Thermoplasmata archaeon
ATGGCCCAGTCCGGAATTGGCGCGGCGGGAATGGGGATCATCGCGGAGAAGCCGGAGAAGTTCGGTCAGGTTCTGTTCTTCTTCGTCATTCCGGAAACCCTCTGGATCATTGGCTTCGTTCTGGGCATCATCCTCCTGCTCGGGATCATCCACTAGGCGAGACCCGAGTCCTCCGCCGATGAGCATCGACCGCCTCGTCGAGGAGATTCGCCTTCGCGCCGAAGAGGAGCTTCGGCGGGAGACCGACCGGCAGCAGGGCGAAGAGGCCCGGATCGTCGCCGACCGCGACCGCCGGACCGGATTGTCCCAGGTCGAGGCGAAGCGGCGGGCCGAGATCGAGGTCGCCCGGGAACGCGCGCAGAAGCTCGCCAGCGCGAAGCTCCAGGCGAGGAAGATGGTCTACGAGGCGCAGGAGCGCCAGGTGAACGCCTCGCTCGATGGCACCCGTACGATCCTGGCGAACTTCACCAAGTCCGACGACTACCCCAAGGTGCTCAAGCGGATGGTCGCGACCGCGACCGACCGGCTCGGCAAACCCACGAAGGTGATGGGACGGGCCGAGGACGCCGCGCTCCTCAAGAAGGTCGCCGGCGCCGGGTTCGACCCGTCGCCCCAGTCGATCCTCGGAGGCCTCGTGGCCGAGAGTTCCGACGGTTCCCGACGGCTCAATCTCTCGTTCGACGAGCTGCTGCGGCTGCGCGAGGACAAGGTCCGCGACCTGTTGGCCCAGTAGCCGGGGACCTGGAATGGCCGGCTCACCGTACGCGAGTGCCCTCGGCCGCCTGAAGGCGGTGACCCCGTCGCTCCTCCCCAAGGAGGCCTACGCGCCTCTCGTGGCCGCGAAGGACGTGGGCGAGGTCATCAAGCTCCTCGAACCGACCGCGTACGGCGCGCAGATCGCGCAATCGGCCGCGAGCTACCAGGGTGCCTCGCTCCTCGAGGTGGCAATCAACCGGACGTTCGTCCAGCGGAACCGCCTCGCCTTCCAGGCCACGCCGTTCGCGGGCCGCCTCGTCGTCGGGGCGTACCTGCGGCGATGGGACATCCAGAACATCGGCCTCATCCTCGCCGCGAAGGCCCAAGGTCGCTCGGTCGCGGAGACCGAGACGTTCCTCGTCTCCAGCCGCGACATCCCGGCCGGCCTGTTCGCCGGGACGATGACGATCGACGACTTCCGCGTCCTCCTCCAGCAGCCGACCCTCGACGCCATCGCCCAGAACCTCGTGAAGTTCGGGTACGGCGGGGTCCTACTGCCCCGGATGGAGGCGTACGACCGGACCCACGACATCTTCCCGCTCCTCGGCGCGCTCGACCGCTTCTACTACGAACAGCTGCTCGCCTCGGGCCGGTTCTTCCAGGGCGATGAGTGGGTGATCCGACAGTTCATCCAGAGCGAGGTCGACACCCGCAACGCACTCCTCCTCCTGAAAGGGAAAGACGCCGACCTCCCACTCGAGCCGGTGCTGGAGCGGTTCCTCGAAGGAGGGTCGCTCCCCCGGGCCGCGGTCGCGGAGCTGTATGGGGCACGGAGCGTCGCCGAACTCGTCACCGCGCTCGAGTCACGGTTCCCGCACCTCGCGGAGGGGAACGCGACCTACACGGAGGACCGGAGCCTCACGGGTTACGAGTCGGCCCTCCTGCGCGAGCGGGCGGTCCGCGAGCTGAAGCGGATGCGAACCTACCCGTTGTCGGCGTCGATCGTCTTCGGGTTCCTGATGTTCGCGGAGCTCGAGCGCTCCGACCTGCGGCGCATCGTCTACGGGAAGCTGTACGGACTGCCCGACGCGCGGGTCCAAGAGCAGCTCGTCGTACCACGGATCTAAGGCCCGGCGGCCCGGTCCCCTTAGGAGACGGGGCGCGGCGGGACGGGCGGCAGCGAGGCAGGGGTCATGGACCCGGGGGCCGTGTGGGTCCGCGCGGAGCGGAGCGGCTTGAACTCCTTTCCGTTCCCGGAATAGAACTTCGAGAAGTACTCGACGAAGATCAGTCGCGCCCCTTGGATCCCGGGCTCGAACACGCCGAGGATCACGTTGAACACCTGCCCCATGAGCAGGATGATGATCCCGAAGATCAGGAAGGCGATGCCGCCGCCGCCCAGGATGAGTCCGCCGTGGCCGTCCGCGCCGACCGAGATGGTGTTGATCACCGTGGCCAGGATGACGCTCGCGAGGAGGATTCCGATGAGCCGGGTGTACGAGAGCACGTGGCTGAGGACCTCGATGATCCCCATGATCCCCTGCTGCGCCCCCTCGCCGATGGCGAAGAGGAGCGCCCCCGCGATGACGAGGGCGAGCGGACCGT
>JAKIWE010000002.1 GCA_022750195.1 Thermoplasmata archaeon
GCGGTTGTGGTCTAGTGGTTAGGACGGTAGCTTCCCAAGCTACCTACCCGGGTTCAAATCCCGGCAACCGCATTCGCCCCGACCGAACCGCCCCGTCGCATCCGCGACGGTGCCCGTCGCTCCGACGAGCCACCGCAGCACGGCTCCGTGCAGGTCAGGTCCCGGCTGCCTGACTCGAACAGGCGACCTGAGGATATCCGTGGGGGCTGCCGGTATCCGGCAGACGATTCTACAGTCCCCCGCTCTACCACTGAGCTAAGCCGGGTGTACGCTCCGAGCGGGTCGGGGTCTATTAAGGATGCGGACGCGCGTTCGGCCCGGGCCGGTCGGCGGTAGCCGCACGGACCCGAGTGGCGACCGTCGAGGCCTCTCCCACGGCATCGATCCGCCGGAGCAACCCCCGACGGTCGTAGAACGCGAGGAGGGGCATGGTCTGCTCGTGGTAGGCGAGCAAGCGCGTACGGAGCGCCTCCGGCCGGTCGTCGTTCCGGAGGACGAGCTCCGTCCCATCGCGATCGCACCGACCCGGCTCTCGAGGCGGCAGGGTCTTCAAGTTGTAGACCGAGCCGCACTTCGGACACTGGCGCCGTGCGCCGAGCCGTTCGAGCAGCACCCTCTCGGGGATCTCGAAGGCGACGACATGGTCGAGGGGGGTGATCCCGTCCAGGCTCTCTGCTTGAGCCAAGGTCCTAGGGAAACCATCGAGCACGAACCCGTTCGACGGGCCGAGGGACCGCAGACGTTCCGCGACGATCTCGAGGACGAGGGGGTCCGGGACGAGCTGGCCGGCCGCCATGATCGACTTCGCTTGCTCGCCCAGGGGGGTCTGCGCTGCTACGGCCGCCCGAAGGAGGTCTCCCGTCGAGAGGTGGGCGATCTTCAGCTCTCGGGAGAGGATCTCCGCCTGCGTGCCCTTCCCGGCCCCCGGCGGGCCGAGGAATGCAATGCGGTTCACCGCGCCGCCGACCGGCCGGACGATAAATCGGTTGCCGCGACCCCACCGACGAGCGTGCCGACCGCAGGCCCGCCGCGGGCTGCGACGCTGAGATTCTCGAGGTCTCGACCGTCGACGATCCATAGCGGAATGTCGGCGCGGGCGAGGGCCTCCGCGCCGAGGCGGTCAAAGACGAACTCCTGGCCGGCCTTGCCGTCCGTCGAGCGCCGTACGACCTCCTGGAACTCGGGCCACGTCAGGCGCGCGATACGCTTCGCCTTCCGGTCGACCCGAGGGTCTCGGTCGAACAGCCCCGGCACGCTCGTCGCGTTCACGAGACGAACGGCGCGGAGCCGGACGGCGAGCAGGGCGGCGACCGCGTCGGTCGTGTGGCCGGGCTCGGTGCCTCCCAGCACCACGATCCGATGATGGTGCGCGAGGTCGACCGCCCCGGCGATGGTCGTGGGAGGGACGGCCGGGGCTGGGGGACCGAGCCGGCCCGCGAGCAGGCGCGCGTGAAGCCGGGTGACCTCGATCCCCAGCTCGTCGAGCTCGACCTCCGTCAGCCCGAGCCGTCGGCCGGTGTCGATGTACTCGCGAGCCGTGCGGCCGCCGCCGGTAGTGACGACCAGCGCAAAATCCCGGGCGAGCCGGTGGAGCAGCTGCGCCAGTGCGTGGTGGTATCCAGCGTCGTCGTGGCCGGTAAATAGTACCGAACCGCCGATCGACACGACCACGCGCGGCGGTCGATTGGAGGCGAGGGCCCCGGGTGGGCCATCGCCGACCCGTTTCACGCCCGCCGAGGACGGGGACCGGAAGATAACGTGTCTCGTTCGCCGGGCCAATGCTCAAGAGAGCGGTCCCCGTCGCGGTCGTTGGATGGTCGAGCTCTGGGATGTGAGCAAGACTGCCGCCGCGGTCGCGGCCGTGGGCAAGGTCCGGAAAGGGATGCGCTTGGCCCTCGGGGGCGGCACTACGGTCGCGGCCGCGCTCGACGCCCTTCGGACGGCGTTTCCCGGAGGATTCGGGCTCGAGATCGTCGTCGCCTCCGAAGCGACGGCGGCCGAGGCTCGGGGGCTGGGCATCGAGCCGGTACCCTTGGCGCCCGACGCACGCTTCGACCTGATGCTCGACGGCGCCGACGAGGTGACCCCGGCCCTCGCCCTTACGAAAGGGGGCGGGGGCGCGCTGTTCCGGGAGAAGTTCCTGGCCCGCTTGGCCGACGAGGTCGTGATCATGGTGGACACGACCAAGCTCGTCGACCGTCTCGGTACCCGGCACCCTATCCCGGTGGAAGTCGTACCGTTCGCTCGGCCCGTCTTGACCCGACAAATCACAGCGCTCGGGTTCGCGGTCTCGCTCCGTACGTCGCCGGACTCCGGCCGAGCGTGGCGGACGGACAACGGCAACGAGATCCTCGACCTCAAGCCCCTGGCCCCGATCGACGAGCCGGCCCGCGTCGACCGGACGCTTCACGAGCTGACCGGGGTCATCGAGACCGGGATCTTCGTCGGGCTCGCCCATCGAGCGCTCGTCGGACAGCCCGACGGGTCGGTGCAGCTCCTCGAGCGCCCGGCCTCCCCGTAAGCCCTCCCCGCTCCCCTCGGAGCGTCAGCTTTATCGAGACGACGTAGCTCGGCGCCGCCGCCACGGAACGGTAGCACATGGACGGAAAGTACGTGTCGACGCGCGTCGACGACGGGGTCGGCTACATCGAGATCGCGAAGGGAAAGGCGAACACCTACGACCTCGACATGATGCATGACCTGAACGCCGCGATCGAGGCGATGCGGTTCGACGACTCCGCGAAGGTCGTCATCCTCACGAGCAAGCTCCCCGGCTTCTTCAGCGCGGGCGCGGACATCGAGATGCTGAAGGCGAGCCAACCGGATTTCAAGGCGATGTTCTGTCTCTACTGCCAGGAGACGCTCAACAAGTTCGCGGAGACCCCGAAGGTCGTCATCGCGGCGATCAACGGTCACTGCGTCGGCGGGGGGCTCGAGATCGCCCTCGCCTGCGACCTCCGCATGATGGCGAAGGATGGGGGCAAGATCGGCCTGCCCGAGGTCACCCTCGGCGTGCTCCCGGGTACCGGCGGTACCCAGCGGCTCCCTCGGGTCGTGGGGACCGGCCGCGCGCTCGACATGATGATCACCGGCAAGCTCCTCACCCCCGAGGAGGCGCTGCAGATCGGGCTCGTGAACTACCTCTATCCGAAGGCGTCGTTCGAGGCGGACGTCAAGGCGTACGCCCACGCGCTCGCCCACGGCCCCTCGCGCGCGGTCAATCTGATCAAGCGGTCGGTCCAGGAGGGCGTCGAGATGCCGCTCATCGCGGGGCTCGCGCTCGAGCGCGAACTGCAGAACCGGCTGTTCGTCACCGAGGACGCCAAAGAGGGCCTGACGGCGTTCGTCGAAAAGCGGAAGCCCACCTTTAAGGGCCGCTGACGACTAGGAACGGTCGGAGCGAAGTTCGATGGATCCTCCCACGGCCCCGGCCCCTACTGCGGCGCCGGCCGCGAGCCCGGGACCCACGTCGAAGAGCCTCAAGGAAGGGGGCACCATCGAGCCGATCCGGGAGATCCTCTGGGGCGCGAACGTCGGCGTGCGCAAGTACGAGACCGCCGAGGAGCTCCCGGAGGAGCTGCGCAAACTGATCATTCGCCTCATGGTGGTCCAGGCCGACACCGAGTTCGCCTCCATCCAGCAGCACCGCCCGTGGCTGGACGGGGCGCCTACGCTCGAGGACCGTTGGATCGAGGCCCGGATCGTCGCGGACGAGGCACGCCACGGCCTCCAGGCGTGCCGTATCCTCCGGGACTTCGGCGAGGAGGGTCAGCAGTACATCGACGAGCTCCTCGGCAAGCGCGAGGGCCAGCACAAGCTCGACGCCTTCAACATCGCGTTCGATCAGTGGAGCGACGTCGGGGCGTTCACCTGCTTCGTCGACCGCGTCGGTGTCTACCAGCTCCGGGCGTTCCAGGAGTGTTCCTACGGCCCGCTCGCCCGGGCGATGCCCCTGATGCTCAGCGAGGAGCAGCTCCACCTCAACTTTGGCTTCAGCGTGCTCAAGCGGATGGCGAAGGACGGCTCCAAGTACGCCGGCTCGAAGGAGGCCGCCCAGATCGCCGTCGACAAATGGTACCCTCGCGCCCTCGACATGTTCGGCCACTCGAACTCCGAGACCAGCCGCAAGGCGATCGCCTACGGCCTGAAACGCTGGACCAACGAGGAGGCCCGGGAGCGGTTCATCCGCGAGGTCACCCCCCTCGTCAAGTCGATGGGGCTCGAGCTGCCGTCCCCCGATGCCAACCGACGGATCCTCTGAGCTGCGCCCCGCGACGCCTTAAGTCGCTCGGACTCTCCCAGGGCTCATGGCGCCGGCCGAGGTTCGCGCGGAGCTCCGGCACGTCGCGCTCGAGGTCAGCGAGATCGCCCGCTCGAAGTGGTGGCACGACCGGGTGCTGGGCCGGCTCGGATTTCGCCGCTTCGTGGAAAACCCGGGGTACCTCGGCTACACCAACGACACGACCACCGTTTGGCTGATCCGGCCGACGCCGGGGCGCGTCCATCGCAAGCCGCCGACCGGTGACGAGGAGGTGATCGCCGACCACTTGGCGTTCGAGGTCCCGTCGGCGGAGGAGGTCCGGCGCCTGCAGGACGACCTCGCGCGTCAGGAGATCTACCCGATCTTCCGGATGGCGGAGCACCCGGAGTTCCGCCCGGGCTACGTCAGCGCGACCTGGGTCGACCCCGACCAGATCGTCGTGGAGGTCTACAATGTCGCTCCTCCGCGGCGGAAACACGCGTCGACCTCGCGGTCGAGGCGCCCGGCGCGCAAGCCCACCCACCGTCGGCGGACCTAGGCGAGCGCCCGGGCGAACCGCGGCGCCCCGCCCGCTCCTCTCCGTGGCACGGGGCTGCCGGGGGACGGTCGGTTCCCCTACGGGGCGGCGGGCGCCGGCGAACTCACGAGGTGGCCCCCCGGCCCCGGCCGAAGGGCGCGCACCTGGTCCACGCCGCCGATCTGGCGGAGCCGCCGCTGGAGCATCTCCGCGTGTTTCTCCAGCGTGAAGACGTGCACGTGGGCCCCGGCGTCGTGGGTGTACGCCGCGATCGGCTCGCCCAGCTCGGAGTTGGCGGCCCGGACCTCCGCGAGCACCGCGCGGGAGACGGGGGTGAGGTAGTCGAGCGTCGGCACGGTGCTCTCGCAGACGGCCCGGAAGTCGTCGCATTCCTCCATCACGACGGGGAAGAGGGCCCGGGCGTCGCGGTCGCGGATGGCCCGAATCATTCGGCGCAACCGCTCCGGCACGGCCGACTGCCGTGCGGAGAACAGCGGGGAGGTCGTCACCGATCCCTGCATCGCCCCGGCGGATCGGATCACCTTCACCGGGGCGTTCTGGAGGAGGCAGACCAGGTCGACGAGCTCGGGCCAGTGGTGCTCGTCGAACAACCGTCGGGCGTAACAGTCCCGACCGTCCGGCTGCGCCCCCGCTCTCCACTCGACGAAACCGCCGAAGATCGAGCGGGAGGCGCTCCCCGAACCGAACCGGGCCAGGCGCGAGAGCTCGCGGGAGGTGGGGTGAAGTCCGGCGGCCGCGCTCGCGGCGCCGGCGAGCGCCGCGAAGCCGCTGGCGCTGCTCGCGAGCCCGCTCGCCGTCGGAAAGTTGTTGTTCGAAACGACCTCGGCCCCTTCGCGCAGGTCGGCGAGGGAGCGCACCCGGTCGAGAAACCGACGCACCGCCTCCAGCGGCGGGCCGGTGACCGACCGGTGGTTGAGGATCAGCGAATCGCGCTTCCGTCCCGGCACGAACCGGACGGCCGTCGTGGTCGCGATCCCCGCGAGGGTGACGGAGAGCGAGGAGTTCCAGGGGAGCCCGAGCTCGACATCGCGCATGCCCCAGTACTTGACGAGGGCGATGTTCGGCGACGCCGTGTAGGTCGCGCTCGACCCCGCCGGCGGTTCGCGCCTGCCCATCGACGGTCGCCCACGATGTGGAAGAGTACATATTCCCGCCGACCGGTCGATGCGCCGTGGCGTCCTCGCGGCAGGCCTCTCAACCCCGACCGACCGCGACCCCCCGGGACTGGGAGCTCGTCGCCCAGCTCGCCGGCTTCCACCGGGAGGTCGGCTTCGAGATCGACCCCGCGGAGTCCGGCAACGGCCGGTGCACGGTGCGCGGCGTCGTGGAACGCCGCCACCTCAACATCAACTCCGTCGTCCACGGCGGCGTCTACGCGACGATCCTCGACACGGCGATGGGCGGCGCGGTGGTCACCACGCTCGGCACGAGCGAGGTCACGGCGACGACGTCGCTCTACGTCGAGTTCCTCCGCCCCGCGAGCGAAGGCGCCCACCTCAAGGCCGTGGGCGAGGTCGTCCGGCGCGGGCGACACCTCGCCTTCGTCCAGGGCCATCTCACCGACGAGGACGGACGTCCTCTCAGCCAGGCCCACGGGACGTGGTACATCTGGTCGACCACCGACCCGACGGCGCCCCCGCCGCCCCACGTCGCCGCCCGCCCTCCCCCAAGACCGCGTAAACGCTAGTTCCCAGGGTTCGGTCGCCGGGCCTGGGGTCGCGGGAGACCGGTCACCGAAACGAATTAGCCCCACCGGGCCTTGGCCCGACCATGGCGAGTCGGAACCGCGCGAACAAGCCAGCGATGCGCGACGAGTTCGAGACGATGTCGCGGGAGATGGCCCAGGACGCCGTCGCGGCCGCCCGGCTCAGCTGGCGGATGGCGGCCCGCATGGGCCGGTTCGGCCTCCACGTCGCAGAACGCGCGACGCGGGAGCTGATGGACAGCCTCGAGTGATCCCCCGCTCGGGCAACGCTAAATACACCGCGTCGGTCGCCCGGTCGGCTGACGGCCAAAGCGGTGGGGAAACACCCGGTCTCATTCCGAACCCGGCAGTTAAGCCCACTGGCGTTCCGCGCGGTACTGAAGTGCGCGAGCCTACGGGAACCGTGGAAAGCTGTCAGCCTCCCTCTTCGCGGCGCTAGTCCTCGGACGTTCCAGCCCCGAACTTAAATCGCCCGCTTGGGTCGGTCGGCCGTGTACCTAGGCGCGCATATCGGCATCGCGGGCGGTCTCGCCGAGGCGCCGACGGTGGGCCGAAAGATCGGGTGCGAAGCGATCCAGATCTTCTCGAAAAGCCCGCAGATGTGGGCCGGCCCGCCCCTCGCCGAACCGGCCGCCAAGGCGTTCGCGCAGGCCGTGCGGAACGAGGGTCTCCATACCACCGCGGTCCACCACGGCTACCTGACCAACCTGGCCTCCCCCAAACCTCCCCAGCTCAAGCAGTCGAGGACCGCCTTCCTCGACGAACTGAAGCGGGCCGAGCTGCTCGAGGTCGACCATCTGATCCTCCACCCCGGGGCCCACATGGGCTCGGGGGCCCCCACCGGGGTCACGACGATCGCCGAGAGCTTGAACGGGGCGTTCGACGCCACGCCGGGCTTCAAGGTCCGGGTGCTGCTCGAGAACGCGGCCGGCCAGGGCACCGCAATGGGGACCCATTTCGAGGACCTCGCGGACATCCTCCGCCGGGTCGTCGACCGGGAGCGCGTGGGGATCGCGCTGGACACCTGCCACCTGTTCGCCGCCGGCGTCGACTTTCGCACGGAGACCGGCTATGGCGAACTGATCGACCGGGTGACGGCGACCTTCGGCACGGACGCGGTCCGGGCCTTCCACCTCAACGATGCCAAGGCCGACCTGGGCTCCCACCTCGACCGGCACGAGAACATTGGCAAGGGGAAGATCGGTGCCGACGGCTTCCGGCCGTTGATCACCGACCCCCGGTGGAACGAGCGGGCCGGCTACCTGGAGACGCCGCTCGGCGAGGACGAGTACTCAGCGTACGAACAGGACCTCAAAACGCTCCGCGGCCTTCTCAAGCCCGCCTCCGCGAAGAAACCGCGCCGCCGAACCACCAAGTAAGAGGGCTCCAGCTCCGGCGCTGGGCGAGGATCGTGAGTCCGGAACCCCAGACCCCGGCGACCGCGGCGCTGCACGCGCTCCGGGAGAGGGCCGAGAAGGACCCGTCGCTGAGCCTCCTCTTAGGAGCGCCTCCCGCCGCGCCGCCGGCTCGTTTCACCGAGCCGCTCGCCGGGCGCATGGAGTTCATCGAGGAGGCCGGGCCGGGGATCTGGCCGGCGGTCGAGCGACGTAGGGCCTCCTCCTCGGCGGTTGTCGCCGTCGTGGCTCACCTCGGTCACCTGGGCACGAGCTACGGAGCGCTGCGCGCGGAGGTAGCTCGGACGGGGTCCAACCTGAAGATCATCGCTCTGGACGGTGGCCTCGTCGGACCGAGCGCACCCACCTCGGCCCCGGTACTCGAGGACCTCGGTCTGATGGCGACCTTGCCCGCGATGACCGTGGTCGCGCCCGCCGATGCTGAGAGCGCTCGGAGCGCCCTGGGGGCGTGCCTCGATCACGACGGCCCGGCGTACCTCCGCCTCGCCTCGACCGAGCGGCGGGGGTTGGGCCACCCGGAGTTTCGGCTCGGCGTCGCTCCCGCCCTCCGCACGGGCGACGACCTCACGATCGTCGCGGTCGGGTGCCTCGTGGCGAGAGCGATCGACGTCGCCGAGGAGATCGGACAGATGGGGCTCAAGGTCCGGGTGCTCGACGCCGCGAGCGTGAAGCCGTTGGACGCGAAGGCGATCCTTCGGGCAGCCCGAGAGACGGAGGCGATCGTGGTCTTGGAGGACCATACCGCCCTCGCGGGCGTCGGCAGCCAGGTCGCCGCGATCGTCGCCGAGCACCGTCCCGCGCCCATCGTTCGCCTCGGGGTCCCGGACCTGTTCGCCGGTCCGTTCCCGACCCTCGCGCAGGCCGACCCGTACGGGGTCTCGCAGGAACGAGTGGTCGAGGCGTGCCTCGACCTGCTCCGCCGCAGGGGCAAGGTCTAGTACCCCAGGCCGGTGGCCGCCCGCGAGCGTGGACCATGAAGCTGTTCCTCGACACCGCGCACCTCGACGAGATCCGGACCATGTGGGACATCGGGATCCTCGACGGGGTCACCACGAACCCGTCGCTGGTCTCGAAGGAGGGGAAGAAGTTCGAGGACGTTCTCCGGGAGATCACCGCGCTCGGGATCCCGTCGGTCTCGGCCGAGGTCGTCGCGACCGACGCCGAGGGGATGGTCAAGGAGGGCCGTCGGCTTCGCGAGATCCACCCGTCGATCTATGTGAAATGCCCGATGACCTCCGCGGGCCTGAAGGCGACGAAGATCCTCGCCGGGGAAGGGACCCGGGTCAACATGACCCTCGTCTTTTCAGCGAACCAGGCGCTGCTCGCCGCGAAGGTCGGCGCGGCGTACGTCAGCCCGTTCATCGGCCGCCTCGACGACATCAGCGAAGTTGGGATGGAGCTCATCGAGGACGTCGTGCAGATCTACCGGAACTACTCGTTCCCGACCGAGGTGCTCGTCGCGAGCGTCCGGCACCCGATCCACGTGCTCGAGGCCGCGAAGATCGGAGCGGACATCTGCACGATGCCGTTCGCGGTGATGGAGAAGCTCGTTCAGCACCCGCTGACCGACATCGGGCTCGCTCGGTTCCTGAAGGACTGGGAGAAGGTCCCGAAGGGCTAGCGCGCCCCGCTCGCCTATATTGGGGGGCAGCGGTGGCGCCGGGCCGATGCCCGAGGCGCCCCCCTTGCTCGAGAAGTACCTTCGGTTGACGCACGAAGCCCTCGAGCGGGTCAAACCCGCCGCGCCGGCCCGGTCGTTCCTCGAGACCGCGAGCGCGGACTTTCTCTCGATGGCGAAGGCGTACGTGACCGACGCCGAGCATTTCCTCGCGCAGGGCGACCGCGACCGGGCGCTGGCCGCCGTCAGCTACGCGCACGGCTGGCTCGACGCGGGCGTCCGGTTCGGCCTCTTGGAGGCGGGCGGGGACGATGTCCGATTCACCCTCTACCGGTAGGCCCGCGGCCTCGGGACCGAGCCCGCTCGCCGAGCGGGTCCTCACCTCGATCGAATCTCATCTCCAGCAACGCGAGCAGCGAAGGGAGGAGCTCTACCAGCGTGCCCGCCGCCTGCGTCGGCTCGCGCAGGGGACGATGATCCGACTGCATGCTCGGAGCGCGGCCGCGGAGGAGATCGCGGAGGTGCGGCGGGCCGCGAAGGAGCTCGCCGAGTTCGTCCACCGCGACGCGCGGGGCGATGCCTCCGTCGCGCTCGACGCGTTTCAGGAGGCGGTCGAAGCCTGTCTCCTCGGCGCCGTGATCCTCGGCGACGAACTTCCCGGGCCGGTCGAGCTCGGGGTCGAACCGGAGCCCTACCTCCTGGGGCTGGGGGACCTCGTCGGGGAGCTTCGCCGGGTCGCGTTGGACCAGCTCGTCCGCGCCGACCTCGCCGGCGCCGATGCGACCGTGGGTCTCATGGACGGCCTGGTCCGCGTTCTCATGCGCTTCGACACGACGCGCGCGATCGTGGCGCTGAAGCCGAAGCAGGACGTCGCCCGCTCCCTCCTCGAACGTACGCGGGGGGACGTCACCATGGCCCACCTGCTCGAGCGCCAACGGACGGGGCCCAGTGCCGGCGGCGAGTCGGGGCGATGACCGAACGCCGGAGCACCGTCGCGGTGATCGGCGGCTCGGGCGTCACCGGCATCTTCGCCGAGGGGAGCACGCGGATCCATCGCGTGAGCACCCCGTGGGGGGCCCCCTCGGGCCCGATCGAGGAGGGGACCGTCGGTGGCCTGCGGGTCCTGTTCCTCTCCCGGCACGGACCCGGGCATACGATCCCCCCGCACCGGGTCAACTACCGAGCGAACGTGGATGCCCTCGTCAATCTCGGGGCTGAGGCGATCCTCACCGTCAGTTCGGTCGGCTCCCTGCGCGAGGATCTGCCCCCCGGGACGTTCGTGGTGCCGGACCAGTTCGTGGATTTCACCAAGGGTCGCCCGACGACGTTCTTCGACGGCGGCCGGGTCTACCACGTCTCGCTGGCGGACCCGTTCTGCCCGGACCTGGCGAAGGCTGCGGAAGCGGCGGGGGCGGAGCAGGGCGTCCCGATGGCGACGGGGAAGACCTACGTCTGCGTCGAGGGCCCGCGGTTCTCGACTCGGGCGGAGTCCCGCTTCTTCCGCACGCTCGCGGACGTGATCGGGATGACCCTCGTGCCCGAGGTCACCCTGGCCCGGGAGCGTGCGCTCTGCTACCTCTGCCTCGCGATGGTGACCGACTTCGATGTGTGGGCCGAGCGCCCGGTCGAGCTCGAAGAGATCGTCGCAACGATGCGCAAGAACGTGGAACGGATGCAGGGGTTGCTCGGCCAGTTACTGCCGCGGCTCGGCCACGAACCGACGTGCCAGTGCCGCAGCGCGCTGGAGCACGCCGGCGCCTGAGGTCGAAGCCCGGCTTACCGCGGACCGCGCCGAACCGTGATCGGGATCACGCCGGCGACGAATTCGCGTTCGGCGATCTCGACCGGGTCGATGAGCTCGCCGGGGACCTCGATAAGAATGGGGGCACCGAGCGACACCTGGAGGGCGCGCGCACCGAGGATGCGAGCCCGCTCGAACCGGGTGTACTCCGAGGAGGCCGGAGGCGACCCAGCGGCCCTCTCCGACACTATAGCCAACCTCGAGGCCCCGGACGGTTCAGCGGCCAGCAAGAAAGCGGCCACCCGGCTTATGGTATTTACGCTTTGCGAGAACGTGGGCTTTGCACGGAAACGAGCCGCACGGACCTCCGTGCACAAAAAGTCACGGGCCCGCACAAGAAGTCAACGGTAGCGCAGGCGGGTTGGCATGCCAGTTCAGTGCGTCCTCGTTCGGACCGCTACGCCACTTCTGTTACGTGTCTACGGCGTCGACAGCTCGAGATCCAGTTGGAGTTCGCAACGAAAGTCAGGCTGGTCGCCGCAAGCCGATGGCTCTCAGAATTGGACTAGACTCAGATGAGGTCGCTGGCGCTATGCAAAATTCATGTAACTCAGCGTCGCCTGGCCACTGGGCGATCCTGCGCACCCGTGCACAGTATTGAGCATATCGTTTTCCGCGTTATCTTGAGTGTTTCCGTTGCCTGCTGAGAAGGTGACGATCTCCACACCCACACGAGGCTGATAGTAGGAACCGATGCTGAGAGTAACCGAGTAAGACGGGGTATAGGGTAGCGCGCAAAGATCAGAAGTTACTGCAGAATTGCCGCCAGAGGAATTGTCATTTAGAGCTAGTGAAGCAACCGTATAGTAGGTGTTTGCGCCATTCCCACCGCCGACCTGCGCTATTGCGTAGTAGAAGTATGTCCTAGTCCAATCGCCCCCGGATCCGAAGAATACACCCTTGTCATAGTACGCCGAAAGATGCTCGGTCACGACTACCTTGTAGGAAAAGGTGTATGAAGTCTTCGTAGCTTGGAAAATGGTTGGACTCGAGTAAAGTCCCGACCAAACGATCTGCTCTCCAGTGTTAGACAGAGTGCACCCGGCGCTATAGACAGAATTGCTCTTGGCGTACTGCGAGTAAGTACCCGCTGCTACGTTAGGAGAATTGTTTGTGTAGGTATTCGAACCGTGGCACGGAGCGAATCCAGAGTGATTCGACCATCCGCTGTTGTACGGCGCCGTGAAAGTGTACGCTAGCGCCGCGGGCAATACGAAAATGAGGACCACAAGAAAGGGAAGGGAAAATCCGGCTCAACGAACTATTCGCCGCGTCGTCTGCGACATGCAGCCTCATCTCCGGCAGGGAGTCGGGCTATTACTACGTGTCTGTCGAGGCCTATTCCTTACACGCTACGCAAGTCTAGATAAACGTGCGTAATAGCTGACTAGAGTGGAAAACTCTCTCCCGTGAAAGCGCACCGAGCCCCGTGATCTCTTTCTAACCGGCATTGCCGGCCTCCTTCGTTAGGCGGTCCAACAGCGGCGTCCGCTCGATCAGATTCTCTCCCACTTCCTTGAGGCGTTCCTCCGAGATGTCCGGTACGACCTCCCGGGCGCGCACCCCCATCCGCTGAGTCTTCCGGGCGGTCAGCTCCTCATCCTCGTCCTTGAACGGCTCGTTGTACGTGAGCATCCACCAGACGGCGCAGGCCAACTTGCGGGCAGCGGCCACCTGCGCCTTCGGCGCCCCGATTGCCTTCGCCTTCTTCTCGTAGAACCGCTTGATCGCGGTGTCCCGGTTCGCCCGGAGCATTCCCTGCACCGCGATGCAGAGGAACCGCTTCAGCACCGCATCGCCCTTCTTCACCGAGCGGTGCTGGCTGACCCTCTCCCCCGAGTTGTCAGCCCGAGGCATGACCCCGGCGTGCGAGCAGAGCTGCTTCTTGTTCAAGAACCGACGGATGTCCCCGATCTCCGCGACGATCGCCACCGCGGCGTAGTAGTCCACCCCGGGAATCGTCATCAGGAGCTAAACGTCGGGACGCTCCGTCGCGGTCTTCGCGAGCTCGGCCTGGAGCGCCACTTCTTGGTCCGCGAGAAGGCTGAGCTGCTCGAGAGCCCGAGCCAGATGGCCACGCTCCTCGGCGGGGAGCGGTAGGCGGGTGAGCCTACGGATCCCTCCGACCCCGAACCAGTCCGAGTGCTCCTTCATCTCCTCATCGAGGAGGTTCCGGGTCACCAGCGCGTGGACCTGGTTTCTCACGACGGTCGCCTTTACACCGAGGTCCTGACGAGCTCGCACCAGGGTCCGCAGCCGGTCGATCTCCGGCGGTGGGACGTGGCACTCCGGCAGGAACCCGGCCTGGTAGAGGTGGGCGAGCGTCGCGCTGTCGCGCTCGTCGGTCTTCACCGGCGCCTTCGTGATCAGAGCCACCTTGTTCGGGGCGGCCATGTGAAGCTCGCTCCCCGCCTCCTTCAGCGCGGTCGCCACCGCCTTGCCCGCCGTGCTCGCCTCGAGGACGATGGGGACCGAGGTCCCCACCTCTCGCGCGAAGGCGAGCAGGTGCGTTCGGGTCGTGGGGAAGGTGCGCTGCTTCATCCGCCTTCCCCCGGCTGCCAGGTAGGTCGCCGTGGTCGTCCCCTTGTGCACGTCGAGTCCGACGCAAGGCTGCTCGAAGTGCACCGTCGCTCCGTCGTTCACGTTTCTCTTCGCCTCTTTCCTTGGGCGAACCCGGCCCCGGGTCTCAACCATCTCCCGTACGGGCTTCCCGCCGAACGGCGAGGAGCACCAGATGGACCCGTCGTAAGGGCGGCCACACTCAGAAGCGTGCTCGAAGCACGGAGAGTTTGTCGGCCGCCCGGGCCCGGGTTCACGACGTCCGAAGAGCGCCGTAGTTCATGGGCGCTTTCACGTCCACTCAGGATTTACCCGTGGTGGATTAAGCCCGCAGACGGTCAAAGTGCTGAGATTGTTCCGCGTCAGTCTCGACTCCTAAACAGCGCGGTCGCTATGGAGATGGGAATTACAATCCAGCCCACTAACAAGAGTGTGACGATGCCTAGACCCCCGATGACGGCGATGATGAACGGTCCTCCTCCGCTATAGTAGAACACCGACCATCCGACGATTGAGATCGAAACCTGGACCGGATTGAACATCCCGAGAGTTGATGATGACACCTCTCCGGTTTGAAGAACTGCGGTTAGAGGAAACCAAAGCAGCGTCAGTAGAATCACGAGGAGAAGAAGACCCGCAATTAGACCCGTAACGGACCGCGAGAGATGTGCTCCTAGAAACGATAGGCCGATGAACGAGATTCCTTCGGCGACGAATGCGAGCGTTAGCGCCGCCCAAACTGAAACCGGAAGTCCGACGTGCGTTTGCTGGCCAAATGACACACCAAGGGCAATTGCACCCCCCGCCACAGCGGCAGCAACCACCGAGGTAGCGGCGAAGTAGCGCCCAAGAATGATTCTAGTGCGAGTGAGCGGGAGAGTGACGAGTGGTTAGAGACTTCCATTTAACCGATCGCGGCCATATCCTGCGTAACCAATCAATACACTGCCGAGAGCGACGAACGTTGCCATAAGGTTGGTTGAAGTTCCGAGAGTGTTGCCAGCCAAAGTTACGGAGGTCTGTGTCGGGTCCAAATCTGAGTAATGATACTGCGTTGCAGCAAGGACTACCCCGTTGTGGTCTGTGATATTAAACAGAACCACATCGGTCGGCAGAATCGGGCCGGGCGCATGGAAATTAAGCAAGTCTGGTGCTCTCGTGATAATGCCGAGCGTACCGTTGATGCGGGGTGAGCCTGAGGTCGTTGACGCAATGACGCAGTAGTTGAGGGAAGTGCCGCGTGGGACGGCGCCGCTGGTGTCCGAATAGGCGACCAACAGACTAGGTCTACTCAGGAACGTTCCCGACGATGCGACTGAAAACGTTCCGTATAGGGGGGTCAAAACGGAGGGGGGCGGATAGGCGAGATTCGTTGCGAAGAAGGATTGATCGCCCTGACTGGACACATTGAATGAGACGGCACAAACACACGGCGTTCCTGCCCAGTTCAGTTTGGTGAAGCCCTCGGTGTTAGATTCGCCCGTCATGATTTCGCTGGGAGGTGACGAAGAATTGTTAGTCGAACTGATGGTTGCGATCACCGCTACGTTCGCCAATGGAGTCCCCGCTGAATTGTACGTGAGAACGCTGAACGAATAGGCCTGAGAGTAATTGTAAGAAACGGCAGCTCTAAGGCCCGCGGAGCTCGAGAATGCGTTCGAACCCCCTTTGGGAATCAAGGTCCCGCCTACGACCAACATCAGGAACACGGCCAAAACCGTGGCACTCATCGACATCCGAGTAAGCTCACGTAACGGGCCCATCACGTGTCTTCCCTCACCAAACGGAGAAGGTACTCCTCAAGGTCGTCCTCACTTGCCCTTAGCTCGTTGACAACGTATCCCGCATGAACGAGCTTTGCGTTGATTGCGCCAGGGTCGAGGGATTCCCCACGTAGCTTGATAGTCGTCCCTGAGACGCTGACCGCTCCGAATTCTCGGAGAAGATGTATCGTGTCTTCAGCGAATCGATCAAGGACGACGACTACTTGGTTTCTCGTTCCCGGGGGAATCTGACTCGTTGGGATTGTGGCGAGGATCCGACCGTGACTGATCACTGACACGCGGTCGCATGTTGTCCGGACTTCCCTCAAGTTATGCGAGGATAGTAAGACCCCCCGATTCTCCCCCTCTGAACTGCGGATCCATTCGCGCAGATGGGCGACAGCAGACGGATCCAACCCGTTAAATGGCTCATCGAGAAGGTAGTACTCAGGGGATAGCAACGATGCTACAACAATGGCGAATCGCTTCCTCATACCCATTGAGAGTTCGCGAAATCGCTTCTTCTTGTGATCCCAGAGTCCCCATTCCCTGAGCAGTCTGATTCCGGTCGACGATTCGACGCCTCCAATCATGTCGGAGTAGTATACCAGGAGGGCGTCAATCTTCAACTGAGAATCGTGGAACGGCTGTTCGGGCACCCAGCCGATCCTCCGAGAGGCATCAACTTTGGCCGCGACCAGGTCATATTCGTCAACAGTAATTCGACCTGATTCGGGGAGGGTTAGACCACATGCTATTCGAAGCGTCGTAGTTTTTCCCGCACCGTTTAGACCGACTTTCCCATGGACCTCTCCAGCTCGCAATTGGAGAGAGACCGAGTCTACAGCCGGCTTCTCCCATCGAGAAAATCGCTTTGTAACATTCTTTAGTTCGAGCACCGGGGTTTCGCTCAGTCAGTCGACTGATTTCAAGGAATCTGGCGGTGCTGCTCGCCCCCAGGGCTCAATTCGTTGATAGGGAGGTATTGGACGCAACTCCGCATATGTCCCTACTCATAACCTGCCTCGCATCCTTAGGAGTGTACTTCATGACTAGGCATAACAACTCCCCCGAAGCCCCTTCGGTGAGCCTCCCGCGATCGACGCCTGATGGCACGCTTGTTTGACCCCTCCAGCGTGCAGTAGCCCCCTACTCAGGAGAGCTCATGGCTGTGAGTTGTCTTCGACAGGGGCATACAGGTTGCGCCGGATATAGGGCCTTTGTACGACCCCCAAATCGAAGCTTGCCGAGCAGGCATCTGGCATGGAATCTCACTGAGATTTCTGGGGCTACGCGCCAACTCACTGGAGGGGAGGTCCTTCTACGCGCGGAACGGCTTCGGCTGGCGAGTGCGGAGCAGTTGGAAACTCCTTTATCCCATCGACAATCCGGAGACGCGTTTCAACAATTTCTAGGAATTCTCGGATGTCAATAATCGATTCACACAGAGAGGCGACAGAGCGGCGCGTGAGAATAGCGAATTCGCTTATCGTGGTAGGTGTCGGAGTGATGGTTGTTCCGCTGCTGTTTCTTGCTTCCATTGGCCTACTCCCAGGTCTTCAGAGCCGGGACAGCGTATTTGCCGTGGAGATATGGCTCCCCTTTCTCGTCATCGGTCTGGTCATCGTAACCGCTACCAGGGCGATCTTTCGCGGAGCGTGGCGGGCCAAGAAAGCGGAGGAGAAAGACGAGGAGAGGGCCAATAAAGGCTGATATCCGCTGTACGCTCTCCCGACTGGGCGGGAAAGTACACGCCAGATGCCCAGGTGGTGGCACTGAAGTGAACTACGCTGAACGGTGTCTACTCTCGGAGCCGATAACTCCGCCGTAACGCTCAGAGGGAAGGATCTGCTGCCGTTCCCGAGGGGAGTTCTCTCCGAGATCCTTTTGAACGCGGAACGAATTTCATTAATGAACCCAATCCCAATCTCATGGACCCCTCGATTGCGTTCCTCAGCTTCGGCCTCGTGGTGGGCGCGTTCCTCCTTCCTAGATGGGCCAATCGCAAGCGCGGAGCCCCGTAGACCGGCCCGACAGCGGCCGCGTGGGTTCATCCAACTTCATGCCCCGGCGGAACCAAGACCGGCGCGTACACATCGATTCCATAGGCACCCGCCCGTCCAACTCGTCTGTCTCTAGCCCTGGCCGCTCGACCCCCAAAGAACATGACACTCAGAAGCGTAGAACTTCTCGCTCACCTCGGAAGGTTAGGACGGCATGGATTACCCTTTGGAGGAACGAGAAACCGAAATGGAGCCCTTCGGTTATCGCGAGGAACCAGCCCGTTGGTCCGATCCTAGTGCGATAATTCACCCAATCTTGACTAATCCTTCGACTGCTAATGGCCAGTCGAAGAATCGCCAAAGCCATGGAGAATTTCGAGACTATCGCAGGAGCTAGCGCGGATGCTAAGGGCCGTGCCCCGGCAAAGAGTTTGACCAGGTTCTGCGTCTAGGGCACGAACCCGAGAATGCCAGTCAAGGAGTGGGGCGCCCGGAAAATCGTTGATCTGGAATGGCAAGGACCGAAGATGTTCTCGCTTGGCCGAACTCCTGAGACAGTCCCTGACTACCGCGGAGTATACCTGCTGGCATCCCGAAAGCAGCTCTACGAGTACCCACGCGGAAACTCTTCACTTGCTTACATAGGCTCGGGGGTGGTGGCGGATAGGCTACCGGCCCACGTCAATCGCAACCCACAAGTTCAGACTGTGCTCGATAACGAAGGGACGATGTGGTTCCGGTACGCACGCGTGAGTCAAGGGCTCCATGACTGCGTCGAGCAGACTCTCTTCGACGATTTCGTGGATCGTCACGGGGCCAACCCCCTACTCAACATGGTCCGGCCCTCCTGCTCGCGAGATTGGAAATCAATGACAATTCGCCATGGGCGACTGAATTTCCCATATGACTTCTCGCGGGCCGACTTTTCGTAGGGCGCTAGTTCTTGTTGCGCGTCCTCAGTCGCTGAACTCTATCGCCCAGCACCACCCTGGGGGCGTGAGCACCCCAACCTAACAAGAGATGGTCACGCCACCCCCGCGGGCTTTGGCGAATTCTCGGGGGTGAGGCTAAGTTGCTCGAGCAGTCCGCCCCATTTTCGAGCGGCCTGAATCACGCTTGTCGGTATCGTCTCCTTCTAGCCCGCGCTTGATGTACAGAAGCGCCTGCATCGAGACTGACCTCATTTCACGATCGGCCGCTTCCCGGAGCACGGAGTGAAGATCGTCTGTCAGGTAGACCGCAACAACCGCTCCGCGTCTAGCTCTTCCGCCCTTGGGTCTCGGCATACATTTCCTCCCCCAACGGCTCGCTCCATTCGCACCCGGTGCTAGCGGAGGACCGATTGAGTTAGCTCAGGCTCGTAAGCGCATGCGTATTAATGCTTCGCGCGGATAGAACCTGCTCGCCGTGAGAGCGGCACTAGCTCCTCCAAAGGACCCTTTGGGTGAGACGTCAGGGGACGATACAATAAACAGTGAAGTACTTTATTACACCATGTTACATGGGGGCATGCGGTGGTCCTCATGGACCGAAACAAGAAGCAGTTGGAAGTAGGGAAGCGACAGCGGCGAGGGCTTGTCGTAGTGATCGTGTCGGCGATTGCGGTCGCGGGCATCGCCTTGTGGGGCGGGCTCGCATTTGCGCCGACTCACGGGAGCCCGACCAACAACCATGTGGCGACCACGGCCCTCTCCGCGGGCATCGACGTATTGGGGGTCACGTACCCTACGATCGCAGGGAACTGGGGGTCCGCATCTCTCTCGGCGAACGTGTCCGGGGCGAGCGGCGGCTACACTTGCTCTTGGACCTTCGGAGATGGGGGGAATTCGAATATGTGCGCGCCGAGTCATAGCTGGACAGGGCACGGAACCTACCTCGTCGGTCTCACCGTGACGAACGGGGGTTCTCACGCAGGGGCTTCGATGACAGTCGGCGTGAACGGGGCCTATCTCCATGGGTCTGGTGGCCTCAGGGGGCCCAGCGCTGGCCCAATCCTGTGGGCTTGGGGTAGCACCTTCCCGTGTACGGGCGTGGCTGTCGGCGGATGGCCCGGACATCCGTGCGGCGTACCGGTGCTGCCTCCGCCCGGAATCCTTTCAGGGGTCATCATTTCTCCCGGTTCGATAACCTACAGCTGGAGTCCCGGAGACGGAACCGGACCTATCAGCGGGCAGGTAGTGACCCACACATACAGCACCTCTGGGACCTACACTGCCACACAAAGCTACGTGACAGGTGGCTTCACCTATCAGATGCCGGTCACAATAGTGACGGGCTGATAGCGCGAATCGGTGCAGCCGGGGGTCAGGGCATCCGGTCTCGAACGCCGAGACCCCAACCACTCCCGTGAAAGCGGGTAGGGTTGATGCCAACCATTTCCTTCCTCTTTCTGCTCTCTCGGTAGCCGCCTTGGGACTCGGCGCAGCTGGTCCAGGATTCTCGCGTTCTCGGCCAGGCCTCTCCATTCGCCTGGAGCGGCGGGGTGTCGATGCTGGGGCGCGGGACCTTGGCGACCCTATCGAGGGAACTCGCCTTGCGCGCGGTGAGCGCTAGGCCGGCATTCCGCGCTGTGGCAATGAAGTCGAGGGGGAAAGGGTAGATCGTCGGTGCGTATCGAAAGTCACCCACGATGACTACGGCCTGGCTCCGGGGTTTGAGTACTCTGGAGCAGCCCCCGTCGTCCCAGAGGAGCAAGATCGGCGGAGTTTCTGTGCGCGCGGTCGGGTTATTGTGCGGACTACCCCCGAACCGCTCTTCTTGTGCAAAGCCGAGAACGTGGCTTTTGCCCATAAACGCCTCCGTGCACAGCCACTAGTACCACGGCACAGAACCCCAGAGCCCGGCCGATCAGGCCCTACACAGAAACTAGTTCTCGGCAACGCCGTCGGCACTCGGGGTCGCTACGCTACCATTCCGGGGTACCGGGCTTAAGTCGTCCCACCGGTTTTCCGGCACATGCCCGAACGTGGCCACCAGTTTCACGGTACCACCCAAGTTCGCTTGTCCCTAGTGATCCACGCCCCTTCGCGATACGTGTACGAGTGGTGCACGGACTACCGGACTAGTGACTCACGCCTCTCGACTGCGCGTCCCCATCCGACCTTCCGGGTGATCCGAGTATCGCCGCGCCGCGTGCTCCGCATCCGGGTGTACCCGGGTCGCGGAGTCGACGGCGGTCGCGACCCCGCGATCGCGGTCGACCTGGTGCGTCTCAATCCCCCGAACTCCTGGCACCTCGATCAGCTCGACGAAACCGACCAGCAGTCGCTGGATTATCGTGTTACCGCGATGGGCCGAGCACGGTCCCGTCTTCATCTGCTCTCCACCGAGCGCTGGCTCACGCCCGACCATCCGACGAAGGAAGAACTTCGCGCACAAGTGGCGGCCACATGGGCCGGATTCGGGGCGGCCCTCGAGGCCGACTACCGAGCGGGACGGCCCGCGAAGGGATCCTAGGCGACCCCTGGAAGGTTCGGGCGGAGCACCCGAGTCATACGCACCCATTCGCGATCCCCACCGGGTTTACCCACAACGCCGCCCCGCACCGTACCGAGCACCCCGCACAGAAACCGAGTGCCCAGCACACTAAGCCCCACACAGAAACCAGTTCTCGGGCAAAGCCGAGAACGTGGGCTTCGCACGGAAACGCACTCCGTTGGGGAAGACGACGACTTGAACCAGAACTTCGCCTCTAACGCGGCGCGGGGCAATCGATGGACTCGTCCTTTCGATATCGAAGTGCCGTCTCGCCTCATCGGCGATCCGACGCGCCAAAGGAGACGGTACCCTTTCTTAGCCCCCCAGCGCTTGGCCGACCGCCGTGAGCGTGGGCGTACGGCTTCGCTTCGTCCGCAGGGTCTTCCTCCGCATTTGGAAGTTCCTCGCGTTGTTCTTCGGCATCAACGTCGTGGCCGCGGTGGGGTTCTACCTCCTCCAGCCGCCGATCCGGCTCTCGGACGCGTTCTATTGGGCGATCGTCACGATCTCTACGACCGGGTACGGCGACCTCGTTCCCAATCCGGGATACGCCCGGTGGTTCACGATCGGTGTCCTGTACACCCAGATCTTCCTTATCGGCTATCTGTTCAGCGTCATCACGGGGATCGTGTCGACGGAGTCGCAGAATCGGGCCCTCGGCACGCTGGGGACGGGGTTGAAGGAGCACGTCGTGGTCCTCGGCTACTCCGCCGTGGGTCGGGCCGCGGTTCGCGAGCTGCTGCTCGAGGAACAGAGCGTGGCCGTCGTGGCCGAGCAGGCCGAGGAAGTGGCTAACATCCGGACCCTGGGACCCGAGTCGAAGCTGTTCGTGACCTACGGATCCCCCGGCGACGCGCATATCCTCGAACGGGTGAACATCTCGACCGCCCACAGTGTCATTGTCTGCACACCCGACGACACGACGAACCTGGTGGCCTCCCTCAACATCCGCGCGATGGCGCCGAAGATCCGGATCGTCGTCTCCGTCTCCCGGCCGGAACTCAAGGAGACGTTGCGGGCCGCCGGAGTCACCTACGTCGCCTCCCCCTCTGACCTGGGGGGGCGGCTCTGCTCGAGTGCCGCGTTCCGACCGGACGTGGCGAGCGCCGTGGAGGAGATCACCACGGAAGCCTCCGGCGCGGACCTGCAGGAGTACCTCCTCACCGAGGGCCTACCGATCGCCACGCAGAGTTTCGGCGAGGCGGCCCGAACTGTCCACGAGGCGACCGGGTGCATTGCGGTCGGCTACGCCTATGCGGTCGAGGGCGAGTTCAAGACCCTCGTGAACCCGGCCGACACGGCGCAGCTGCGACCCGGGAACGCTCTGATCGTCCTCGGAACGGTCGAGAACCTGCGCAAGTGCCGGCGTCTGTTCGGAACCGAACAAGGGCGCTAGGAACGCGATGGTCTCCATCGCGATCGTCGCGGCCGTCGTGATCTTTGCCGGGGCGTACGCCCTCTTCGTGGTGCGCGAGCGGCACCGCCTCCTGATCGCCGGCGTCGCCGCGCTGGCGGTGGTGCTCCTCGGTCTGGTACCCTGGGCTCGCCTCGCCCCCACCTCGCTCAGCGGCCAGGGATCGGTGGTCGAGTGGAACACCCTCGCGGTGCTGTTCGCTCTCTTTCTCTTTGCTGGACTCCTGGAGGAAGTGGGGCTCTTCCGGTGGCTCGCCGAGGAGATCGCCGCCAAAAGCCACGGCCGTCCCGGCTACCTGTTCGTCGGCCTCGCGGTCGTGTCGTTCGCGCTCTCCGCGTTCATCAACTCCATCACGGTCCTCCTCGTGCTGGCGACGCTGACGATCCGAGTAGCTCGGACCCTCGCTCTCGACCCCGTTCCGTTCCTGCTCGCTGAGGTCTCGGCCTCCAACGCCGGCGGGGCGGCGACGTTCGTCGGGGACCCTCCCAACGTCATCCTAGGCACGTACTTTCAGCTGAGCTTCCTCGATTTCACCGAGCACACAGCGCTGCCCGCGCTCGCCGCCCTGGTCGTGATCCTGCTCGTCTTCCGCCGGTCGATCCGGGTCGCTCCGGTGCCGAGTCAGACCCCGCGTACCGTTCGCATTCACCAGCTCCGCCGCGGGCCGATCGGAGCAGCGTTGGCCGGCTTTGCCGGCACCCTGCTCGCGCTCGCCGTCCAGGCGCCGCTCGGTGTGCCGGTCTGGGTGATCGGTCTCGTCGGCGGCGGAGTGGCCCTGGCGCTGGCCGGGGCGTTCGGGCACGCGCGGGAGCTCGCGACGCGCTTTGACCGCGAGACCCTGGTGTTCTTCCTGTTCCTCTTCGTCCTGGTCGGCGCCCTGGTGACGACCGGTGCCATGGCCCTCGTCGCTCAGGCGGTGGCGGGCGCGGGTGGCGGGAACCTCCTGCTGACCGGAAGCCTGCTCCTCTGGTCCCTCGGGCTCCTCTCCTCCGTCGTCAACAACGTCCCGCTCGCCGCGGCCGCCGCTCCCCTCATCGGCACGCTCGGCGCCGGGGGCCTGTCCGTCCGTCCCCTGATCTGGGCGGCGGCGCTGGGAAGCGACATCGGAGGGAACGGAACGCCGGTCGGCGCATCCGCGAATGTCGTCGGCCTCGCTGTGGCCCGGACGGAGGGCGTCGCGATCGGATGGTCGCGGTACATCCGCGCGGCGTTCCCGACGATGCTTGCCTCGCTCGCGGTCGCCAACCTCGTGTGGATCTTCGTCCACTAGGCGGGGGGCTCGGCGACGCGCCTAGTCGCCGGTTACGTCGAGGAGGAACTCGCGGATCGTTTTGAGGAACTGCTTCGGCTCCTCGAACTGGGGTAGGTGGCTGCTCCGCGGAAGGACGCGCAGGTGGGCCGGCACGATCCGGTCGGCCATCTCGCGCGACGCCTCGAGGAAGAAGTCGTACCGTCCGACGACCACCAGCGTGGGAATCTCGATCTGGGCGTAGTATTTCCGGCCGTCCCAGCGGGCCAACGTGCCGTCGACCTTGAACTCATCCCCGGTGCGGGTCATCATCGCCCGATAGACCGCCCGGCTGAGGTGCTTCGAATCGAGCTCTGGAGGGAGCGGGGTCACGAAGCCGTGGGACCACGGTGCGGTGATCCGCTCGACGACCTCCGCATACTCCTCGGAGTCGAACTTCCGTGCCTTCTCGAGCTCCCGGAGGCGGCGACGGAGTGGCTCGGGGGCCGCGGATCGCATCATCTGGTTGGCGGCCCGGATCTCGGCCGCACTGCCGCCGGTGTCGCACAGCAGGAGCGAGGCGAGCCGCTCCTCGTACCGGTGGGCGTACTCCAGTGCGACGAACCCGCCCGCCGAGAAGCCCAACAAGTGCAGCTCCTTGATGTCGAGCGCCCGGCGGATCCCTTCGACGTCCTCGGCCAGCTGCTCGACGGTGTACTCGCTGGGCCGGCGCGGCGCCCACGACTTGCCTACCCCGCGCGGATTGAACAGGACGACCCGGAGGTGGGCGTTGGCGAGCTGGAGCAGCGGGCGCAGGTAGGGGTAGGTGAACCCGGGTCCGCCCGGATGGACGAGGAGCGTCGCCGGCCCGTCGCCCTGCGAAACGTACTCGAACGGGCGGTTGCCGCGCACCTTGACGAAGCGGGTGCGGGCCACGTCCGTGCGAGCGACACCGGCGGATAAGTCCGCCGGGCCTGCTAGGGGGCGTTCTCACGTCGACGTCGTTTGTCGGGAGCTGTGGCCGCTCGCAGAGTCGCCGCCGCTGCGAACTCGCCGACCCTCTCTCTTGGTGACCGCAAGTTCGATGAACCCGCCGACCTTGCGGGTCTGGGGAAGGCTCCGGTGCGAGAGAAGGGGATGGACGCAACCGTACGATTGCGGGTGAAGACGGCGAGCTTGCTAGCCGTGGCCTCTGTGTTTACGATGGCGCTGGTTCCGTTCGTCGCCGCGACGGCGACCTCCCGGCCCGCGATGGCGGCCGGGCTTGTCTTCTCGGGGTTGGGTGGTCAGCACTGCGCCGTGGGGTCCGGCGACGTCCACCCCGGGTACGACCCCGTCAACCACGATGTCTACGTTCCGAACCATAGCACGGGCAACCTCTCGGTCGTCTCCGGCTGCACCGTCGTCGCAACCATTTCGTTTCCCTCAGGGGCGGGGCCCGACGACGCGGCCTTCTTCCCGGTGAACAACCACGTCTACGTGACCGACGACTACCTGAACCAGGTGTACGTGATCGCCGGGACCAAGGTCGTCGCGACGATCGCCGGAGGCCAGTTCAATTCGCCGCACGGGATCGTCTACGACCCCGGCGACGCCGTCATGATCGTCGCCAACTCCGGCTGGGACAACGTGTCGTTCATCGACAGCTTCAACCTCGTCATCGGGACGAACACCGTCGGCACCACCCCGTTCTACCTCACCTACGATCCGTACTACAGTCGGATCCTGGTGACGAACTGGAACTCGAACAACGTCACGTCGATCGACGCCGTGTATCCCGGCCTCGAGGCCCACAACATCAACATCCCCGTGGGCAGCAACCCGACGACCGTCGCCTTCGATTACGCGAACGACTACGACTATGTGGCCAATCCCAACTCGAACAACGTCACTGTCTTCCTCGGCAACTACGCCGGCGGCGGCACCAGCATCCCGGTCAAGGGCGGCCCGTGGGGGGTCGTCTGGGATCAGGCCAAGCTCGAGATCTACGTGACGGCCAACCCGCCGTCCCATCCTGCGAAGATCGTCGCGATCCAGGGCACGACGATCGTCCGGACGATCGTCGCCCCGAACACCAGCATCGCGTTCGACGGCATGGCCTACGACGACGCGACGGACCGGGTCTACGTGGCCGACAACGGCGGCCAGGTGTACCTCTACCCCTAGCGAGGGGCTCGCGCCCGCGGTGCATCGCGACCGGGCCTGTCATCGGTCGGGCCGTCGCGGAGCGCCGAAGTCGATGCGGGCACCGGGATTTGAACCCGAGTTGTAGACTTGGCAAGCCTACGTGATAACCAGACTACACTATGCCCGCACGCGCCGGCGCCAACGGCCTTCGGCGCGGCGCGCCACAAGGTCCCCAGTTATAAGTCTGCGCGGGCCGGGACGACGTCCTCCTCGCCGAGGACGAGGCCGGGCCCCGGCGCCGAGCGTACATGACCGAAGAAACTGCGGCGCGCGCGCCGGTGGCGCCGTTCCGGGACGGTGAGGTCGTCGTCCTGCGCCAGCGCGAGGGGATCTCGTACCTGGTCGCCTTGCGGCCGGAGCCGAGCACGATCGAGGGCGTAGGAGTCGTCGACCTCCGGCCGCTGATCGGGGCGACGCCCGGGACCGTGCTGACCTGGGCCGGCGCATCGTTCAAGGCGACGCGCCCCTCCCTACCGGATCTTCTCGGCCATCTGCGACGAAAGGCGCAGATCGTCACGCCGAAGGACGCGATGACGCTCCTCTACCTCGCCGGTATCGGGCCGGGCAGCCACGTCGCCGAGGCGGGGTCCGGCAGCGGCGCGCTCACCACGGTCCTCGCCTACGCGGTGGGTCGGGAAGGCCGCGTCCTGTCGTTCGACCGGCGGCCGGAGTTCCTGGACGTCGCCCGAAAGAACGTAGCGGCCGCCGGCCTCGCCGACCGCGTCGAGTTCCGCGAACGGGACGTGCAGGGCCAGGGGATCGAGGGCGGTCCGTTCGACGCGGTGGTCCTCGACCTACCCGAGCCCTGGAGCGTGATCCCGTCGGTTCGCGCCGGTCTTCGAGCCGGCGGCCGAGTCGCGGTGTACACCCCAACGTACAATCAGCTCGAGCGTGCGGTCCGGGCCCTTCGAACGGAACGGTTCGAGGAGATCCGCAGTCTGGAACTGCTCGAGCGCTCGCTGCATGTGGGGGAGGGCGGGACCCGGCCCGACTTCGACATGCTCGGTCACACCGGCTTCCTCTCCGGGGGCCGCAAGGGGGACTAGGCGTGGTCAACGCCTCGCTCACGCTGGGCGCGCTGGTCGGGGTGCTCTTGGCCGGAGGCTTCGTCTACTGGCAGATCGGCCGGTACGCCGCCCCGCAAGTTCCCGTCACGCTGTTCGATGAGAAACGGGAGGTCTACGCGTTCGTCATCGGCCTGTTCGTCGGGGTGCCGCTCACCCTGTTCCTACTGTTCCTGACGAGCGCGGCGAACCGCGGCGCGGTGACCGCGGCGTTGATCGACCTGGGAATCGTCGTGGCGGGAGCCGAGGTCGCGCAATGGGTGTTGCTCCGCACTCGGTACTTCGGCGAAGGGAGTGCCGGTCCGTTCTACGCCCTCGGACTTCGTGCCGGGATCGGCGGGATTTTGTCGCTCGGCGTGGTGGCCCAGGCCCTCGAGCAGACCACGCTCACGCTTGGCGGGCTCAGCGTCGCGTTGCTCCAGTCGTTGGCGCTTGTCTGCCTGCAAGTGGCTACCGCGTTGGTCGCGTTGCCAGGACGGACGACGGGGCGGGGGATCCGAGGGAGCCCGGTCGCTTCCGGCCTGCTCGGAGCGGGGGGGATCGGCCTCCTGTTCCTCGCGGCGAACTCGGGCGTCGTCACCGGCCTGGTCGGCGCCGCGTTGGTCACCGCCGGGGCGGTCGTCGTCTATCGCGGGCGCCGGGATGCGACCCTCGGCACGATCCGCCCGCCCGGAGAGCCGGCTCCGCCGAGCTCCCCGTTCGGACGCCGCGAGCCGTAAGGGCCCGCGTCCCCGGCCGGCCGGCCCCCTACGGGGCCGAGCCGTGGTAGTAGACGAGGAGCGCGAAGAGCAGGACCACCGTCAGCAGGACGATGATGCCGTTCAGCCGGCGGTCGGCGACCCACGCCGAGAGCTCCTCCGCGCTCGCCTGGCTCGGCGGGCGCTTCAGAATCCAGTGCAGTTTGATGCCGGCGCCGCTTCCCAGGAAGAAGAGGCCGAGGGCCCAGAGGATGCCCGAGGCGAGCAGCCCGTTCGCATCGCCCTGGAGGTAGCTGACCACGTTCCCCGCGGAGCAACCGGTCGCACCGGTGACGCAGCTCGCCGGGTAGCTGCCCACGACGACCTGGATCAGCGTGCCCACGAAGAGAAGGATGAATCCGATGACGCGGCCCCAGAAGGAGATCAACGGCCAGTAGTTCGGCGTCGCGGCTGCGGCGACGGGCATCCACATCGGCGGGGGCGGAGGTGGCGCTGCTGAGGGCGCTACGCCGTCGGTCATCGGCCAAACTTCGAAATCCTCCGAGATAAACCCTCCCTTTCGGAGGCATGCCGCCTGCCGGGGGCCTCCGAGCGTCCGCGCGCCGCCCCGGAGGAGTCATAAACGGCAGTCCCTCCGTCCGCCTCCGATGGCCCGCGGAGGAGAACGGTCGCCGTTCTCGCGAAAGCTCCGCCGACTTCTCCGGATGAACCGCTTCATTCTCTCGATCCTCCTCTTCGCCCTCGGGATCCTGATGACGATCCTCGCCGTCGGCGACTTCACTCCGCTGATGTCGACGGCGCCGTTCCCGTCGATCAACGCGGCGACCGACCAGAGCGGCTCGGGCGGGGTCAACTACAATCTCGTGTTCATCGTCGCCGGGCCGATCGTCGCCCTCATCGGGGCCTACCTCGTCGGGTCGTACTACCTCGCGCGCCGGAAGTTCGAGCACCTGATGGTCACCAAGAGCAAGGCGGAGTTCCTCCGCAACCTCCCCGAGCTCGAAGACCTCCTGTGGGACCTGACCCCGAACGACGAGACCCGGTACCTCGAGAAGAAGGCCGAGCTGCGCGTCCGGCGCTAGGCTCTCGCCGCCGCCGAGAGGCCGTTAAGTACGGCCGGCCGGTCGAGCGGGCGTGGCACCGACCGGCGGCCCGGCCGGGCGCGAAGAGTTCCGGTTCCGGCGTCTCGACAAGCCCGAAGAGTTCCGGGCGGTCGAGGGGCTTCAGCGCGAAGCGTGGGGGATGGGCGAGGAGGTCCCGGTCCCGACCTCGCTCGAGCGCGCCGTGCAGGACAATGGCGGACTCGTCCTCGGGGCGTTCACGGACATCCACCTCGCCGGCTTCTGTTTCGGGTTCCTCGGATGGGACGGCGAGGTGCTCTACCACTACTCTCACATGACGGCGGTCCGGCCGCCGTACCAGAATCACCACCTGGGCGCCCGCCTGAAGGCGTTCCAGCGGGAGGAGGTGCTCCGGCAGGGGCTCGCCACCATCCGTTGGGCCTTCGACCCGTTGCTGAGCCGCAACGCCCACGTGTTCGTCCGCCGTCTCGGCGCCCGACCCGATCGGTACCTGGTCCACTACTACGGGCAGCTCGACTCGGAGGCGAACCGGGGGCTCGAGACGGACCGGCTCCGGGTGATCTGGGAGCTACGGAATCCCGCGGTCGAGCGGCGGCTCGAGGGTACCCTCCCCACCCCCGAGGACGACCGCCAGCGGCTTACCGCAAGTTCCGCGCTCGTCACGACCGAACCGGCGGAGAGCGGTCTTCGTGTGCCGACGGAGGTCACCGAGCCGACCGGCAGCCCCGCGCACCTCGAGATCCCCTTCGACCTCGCTCTCGTACGGCAGCACGAGCCGTCGAAGCTTCGCACCTGGCGCCACGCCGTGCGGGATGCCTTCCGTGGCGCGCTCGACCTCGGCTATCTCGTCGACGATTTTGCGGTCATCTCCACGGAGCACGAACGACGGAGCTACTACTTTCTGCGACCGCCGGCGCCGATCGCTCCTTCCCCCTAGCGGGCCTCGCCCCGAGGAGTATCCTCCTCCGCCGAGCTCTCCGGCCCGGCGCCAGCTCCGCCACCATCGAGGCCGCGGGTGTGAAGCTAATGCCGACCGCTGGACATTCGCCGCGTGTGACCCCCGGATCGCCCCGGCCGGCCGCAGCGTCGCGGGCCATCTTCGCGCTCTTGATCCTGGCGCCGGTCGTGCTCGGGGTCGGGGCGGCCCTACTGGTCGGCCCGCTTCCCGCGTCGCGACTGGCCGTGGCCCCCACCCCGGCGCACACCAGCGTGGAGCTGGTCGGCCTGGCCGTCACCGGCATCTTGCTCATCGTCGTGGCTGCGGTGATCCTCCCAATCCTCTTCGGCCAGCGCAGGAGTTACGGGCCTAGGGTCCTCACCACGGTCCTAGCGTACTTCGTCGTGGCGATCATCATCCTGATCGGCCTTCACCTGGTGGCACCCGGGTCCCCTCCCAGCGGCGCGGGTAGCACGCAGAACGGCACGACGCCTCCCCCCCCTCCCGCCGGCAACCGGACCAACCTCTCCCTGGGGTTCCCCGGTGGCATTCTGCTGCCCGGGTGGGTCTTCTTCCTGATCCTCGCCGTGGTGGCGGTCGCGCTCGGGGCGGTCACGGTACCCCTTGGGATCCGTCGCCGCGAAGTGCGGCTCGCCGTGCCGGAGCGACCGAGATCCGACGAGCGCCGCTCCGCCCTCGAGGAGGCGATCGTCGAATTCGACGAATCTACCCTCGTCCCCAGGGAACGGATCATTCTCGTGTACCGCCGGCTCCTGCAGCGGGTCGGTCCGCGGGCCGGCGACCTCGATCGAATGACGGCGCGTGAGATCGAGGCGGTCTGCCGCAACGCGCTCGGCATCAGGGCGAGTTCGGCGCACGAGCTGACCGCCCTCTTCGAGGAGGCCCGGTACTCGGACCATGAGATCGCCGAGACCATGGTCGTCCGAGCTCGCGCGGCGCTCGCCGCGGCGCTCGAGGACCTCGATCGTTCCACGGAGCGCAAGCCCCGATGAACGGCTGGGCCGTGATCGCGATCGTCGCGGCCATCGTAGGCTCGGTCCTCGCGATCCTCGCCGGGCCGGACCTCGCCACCGCGGTTCCGGCCGGTATGCTCGCGGTCGCCGGCGCCGCGGCGTTCGCGTTCCTCCTCCTGGGAGGTCGGGCCGATTGGTCGGCGGACGATGCCGAGCTCCCCGAAGGATCCGCGCTCTCCCTCATCGTCGACGGGTTCCACGGGAATCCGTTAGGCCGGCAAGCCGTGCTCGGAGCCGTCGTGAGCCTGGAGCGAGACCTACCGCCCGGGACACATCGAAGTCCGAGCCTTCGGGAGGAGCAGGGGCTGCTCGCGAGTTCCGCGAGCGACTTCGACGCGTGGGTACGTTCGCGGCTTGACCGGCTGGAGCTCGAGACGTGAGCTCGGGAACGTCCCGTCACGCACTCACGCTCCGACCGCGCGCGCTCCTCCTCCTGTTCGCGGCTGCGGCGCTCCTCGCGCTCGGCGTCATCGCCCGCTCCCCCGCCGCGTTCCTGGCCGCGGTCCCTCTCCTGCTGGCCCCGGCGGCCGCCGGGCTCCAGGCCCCCTCCACAACACCGGTGGTCCGTCTCCTCTGGTCGGCGCAGGGGAGCGGTTCGGAGGTGTCGGTGAGCGGAAAGCTCGAGGTGCCGCCGCCGCTGCGGGCGAGCGACCTCGCGGTGAGCTTCTACTCGGCCGAGCCGCTCGCCGCTCGTGGGGCGCCCCTCGTCGGTCCGACCGACGGCGGCCTGACGGTCCAGGCGAAGTACCGGGCCGCCTTTCCCTGCCTCGCGTGGGTCCCGCTGCCGCACGTGCGCTGGACGGACCCGCTCGACCTCCTCGAGCACCCGGTGACCGTCGAGGGAAGCGCCCTCCACATCGAGCGGTTCCCCCCGGAGATCTCCCGGCTCGGTGTCGTCCGGCTCCGTCGGACGACGCTCCTTCCGGGCGAGACCCGGTCCCGAAGGCTCGGGACCTCGGGCGAGTTCTTCGGTCTGCGACCCGCGCTCCCCTCCGACCCTGCGCGACGGATCAACTGGCGGGCGACCGCGCGGATCGGTCGGACGATGGCGAACGAGTTCTATCTCGAACGGACCGGGGACCTGCTCATCGTCCTCGACGTACGCCCGACGAGCCTGGGCGCGGAGACCGACGAGACGCTCCTGGCGATCGCCCGCGCCGGGGCGCTGGGGATCGCCACGGCGTTCCTCGCCCAGAAGGCTCGCGTGGGGTTGGCCACCTTTGGGGAGTTCGCCACGACCGTCCCGCTCGCGAGGGGCAAGATCCAGCGGCTTCGGATCGCGCGCACCTTAGAGGCGACGGCGATCGCACCCCAGGCCGGCCCGCCGGAACGGTTGGCGATCGGGCTGCGCCGCTTCTTCCCGGCCGGGGTCACGACGCTGCTGATCAGCTCCCTCGCGGGCGAGGAGAGCGAGCTCGTCCTGCCGCACTTGAGACGACGGGGTTTCCCGGTGTTCGTCCTCACGCCGTCTCCCCTCCCCTTGTTGCTCGAGGGTGGCCAGGGCACAACTACCGCGGCGTCGACGGCGGCCCGCCTCCTCACGCTGATGCGACGACGCCGGATCGCCGCGGTCTGGCGCGAGGCACCGGTGATCGACTGGACCGACTACTGGTCGCTCGCTCCGTTGCTGAACTATCTCACGAGCCCGCTGCGAAACCCGAGGGCCGCATGAGGGGGTTCTCTCCGGCGGCGGTCGCGCACGCCGCCCCGGTGGCGATCGGTCTCCTGCTCCTCCCCGCGCTGTTCCTCGCGGTCGCAGGAGGCGGGCCGATCGCCGAACTCGTGGGCCTGCCGCTCGTCGCGGCCGGTGTGCCGCTCCTGACCGCGGGGCTTCGCCGACCGCCGCTCGGGGTCGCGTTCCTAGCCCCCGTCGCCGCGCTCGGCGGGGGGGTCGGCCTGGGGAGCCCCGGGCCAGCGCTCGAGCTCGCGGCGGTCGTCGACGCCGTGGCGATCCTCGCCTGGCTGGCGATCGCCTCGCATCCGGGCCGACGGCTCGCCGACCTGGCGAGCGGCCTGGTCACGCCCGCTTTCGGGGGCGGGCTGGCGCTCGGGATCTCGTTCCTCGCCCCGTCGGGGTTCGCGTTCGTCGGCGCGGCGGCGACGCTCGCGGGCTTCGGGTTCATCGTCACGGCGCTGATCCTGTGGCTGTTGACCCGTCCGGGGGAGCCGGCGCCAGCGTCATAGGGCGACGGACGGTGGACGGTCGGCGCGCCTGACGGCGTGACCCGGATACCGACGAAGGGTCCCTCTCGACCGAACACGGACGTGTCGTCCGTACGGAGTGACGTGAGGACAACCCCGGTGTCCGACAGCCCCGGCCGGGTCAGGACCCCGAGGCGGCCGACCGGCCTGCGATGACGGTGCACCGTTACGGCCGGGGGATACGGGCGAGCGCGCGGCGAGCGGGGAGATATAGGGGCGCGCGGCTCGCCGCGCGGCAGGTATCCGGGTGAAGGGGCCGGAGGCGCGCGATCTCCTCACCAAGGTCCGCGCGGCCGTCGGCCAGGCGGTCGTCGGGCGAGGCGAGGCCGTCGACCTCATCCTGACCGGCCTCGTCGCGGACGGGCACCTGCTGCTCGAGGACCTGCCCGGGCTCGGGAAGACGCTGATGGCGAAGTCGTTCGCCCAGGCGCTCGGGCTCGGCTTCCGTCGGATCCAGTTCACGGCGGACCTGCTCCCGCACGACATCCTGGGCGGTGCGGTGCTCGACCCGTCGACGCGCGAGCTCGTCTTCCGCCCCGGCCCCCTGTTCACGAACGTGCTGCTCGCCGACGAGATCAACCGCGCACCTCCGAAGGTGCAGTCCGCCCTGCTGGAGGCGATGCAGGAGTACCAAGTGACCAGCGAGGAGAGCACGCGTCGCCTGGAGCGTCCGTTCGTCGTGCTCGCGACGCAGAACCCGCTCGAGTTGGAAGGCACCTACCCGCTCCCGGAGGCCCAGGTCGACCGGTTCCTCCTGCGTCTGGCGGTGGGGTACCCGACGCGCGACGAGGAGCGCGAGATCCTGCGACGACGGCGGGAGCGCCGCGACGACGAGGCGGTCGTGCCGGTGGCCCTCGGGCCCGGGCAGTTCCGGGCGATCCAGCAAGCGACCGAGGACGTACAGGTCGACCCCGCGATCGAGGCGTATGCCGTCGACCTCGTGGCCCAGACCCGGGTCGACCCCCGGGTCGAGGTCGGCGCCTCCCCCCGCGGTTCGCTCGCCCTGCTGAAGGTCGCCCGTGCCCGGGCCCTGCTCGACGGACGTGACTACGTCGTGCCGGACGACGCCAAGCTGCTCGCGGTACCCGCGCTGGCCCACCGGATCATCGTGAAGCCGGAACCGTGGATCCGCGGGGTCCGCAGTCCGGAGATCGTCCGCGGCTGTGTCGAGCGGGTCGCGGTGCCGAAGGTCCCGTAGCGGCCGCCCCTCCTCTCGGCGGGGGCCCCCCGAACCCCCTTCGGGGCTCCGAGTCAACGGTTATGGTCCCCAAGAGGTGTGTCGGGTCGATGGAGGCCGACGGGCCGTCGCCCCTACCTCCCGCCACGACGGGACCATGGTCGCCCTTGCTCGGCCGGCTCCGCCCCTGGCTCCCGGCGCCTCGGTTGCTCTGGATCGCCCTCGCAGCGGTGGGGGCTGTGGCGGTCGCCTTCCTGGGCGAAGGTCTCGGAGCCAGCTCGCTCCTCGTTCTCCCGATCCTGGCGGCGGGGACCGACCTCCTCTTTCAGCGATTCCGACATCCGAAGCTGCGGGCACCCGACTCCGCGATCGCGACCGGCCTGTTCCTCGCCCTCCTGTTCCCGCCGATGGTCCCGCTCGCGGCGGCCGGGGCGGCGGCGTTCGGGGCCATCGGCCTCCGCCACGTCCTGCGCGCTCGGGGCCGACCCTGGTTCAACCCGGCGGCGGTCGGGCTGCTCCTGGGGGCCCTCGCGTTCGGACTCGCACCCGCGTGGTGGGGGGCCGTCTACGAGCCGGGCGTGATCGGAGCGGGGGCGATCGTCCTGCTGTGGAACCTGCCTCGATGGCGGGTCCCTGCGGCGTTCTTTGGGGCCTTCGCGGGACTCTCCACGTTGGGCCGAGTTCTCGCCTTCGTCGGAACGGGCACCTCCACCCCGTTCAACCTCCCTGCGCTCGCGATCGTGGACCCGACGGTACTGTTCTTTGGTCTGCTCATGGTCACCGAACCTCGCAGCGCGCCGGCCGACAAGCGGCTCGGCGCGGTCTACGGAGCCGCCATCGCGCTCCTCGCCTTCGGGCTCGCCTACGCCGCGCCGACCCTCGCCCTCCCGCTCGCGCTCCTCGGCGGCAACGCGATCGCCCTCGGGATCCGGCTGCGCCGGATCCGGCCGCGGGAGTGGGCGGCCGAGGAATCGGCGCGATCGCGAGCGGTCGCGCCTAGCTCGCCCTGGAAGGGAGGCGTTCACCGGTGGTCGACGCTGCGTCGACTGACCGCGGGGCTCGGCGTATCGCTCGTGATCATCGTCTCCGCGGCAGCGATACCGCTCCCGGCCGACGGGCCGCCGGCGATCTCCAGCGGTACGGGGGGCCCACGACCCGGCGCCGTACCGGCCGTCACGCTCTGCTTGCACGACAGCCCGGTGGTCAACCACGCAACGCTGCACTCCCTGCACCGCGCGCTCGGCCCGTCCGTGATCATCATCTACCAACGGACGACCGGGATTGTGGTCTACTACGACCCCGTCCACCACCAGACGGTCCGAGAGACCGACCTCTACCAGGACTTCGGCTATGCCGAGTTCGACACGCACGACGCGAGGGTGCCCGGGTGCGTCGCGTAGCGCGTCGCCGTCGGTTCAGCACGCGAGAACCGCCGGCAGTTCCTAACGGTTAAGCCGCTGTTCGGCTCGCCCGCGTGATGGTGGGGGACGGCGCACCGACCCCGGCGAGCGAGCGCATCGCGCAGCTGGGTAACGCGATCCGGACCGCCCGCCGGCTCCTCCCCCCGGCGCGACTCCTCTGGGTGATCCTTGCCCTCCTCGGGGTCAACGGTGTCCTCTTCCTCGGCAGCGGGATCGGGATCGCCTCGCTCCTGGTCCTCCCCGTCTTCGCGGTGATCGTCGACCTCGCCTTCCAAAGATACCGGTTCAAGAGGCTGCGGTTCCCCGATGCGGCGATCGTCACGGGGCTCTTCCTCGCCCTTCTGTTCCCCCCGGTCGTCCCCCTGGTCGGCGCGGCGGCAGCGACGCTCGGTGCGGTCGGCCTCCGACACCTCTTGCGTACGCGCGGGCGACCCTGGTTCAATCCCGCGGCGACCGGTCTCGTGCTCGGCGCGATCGCCTTCGGACTCGCCCCGGCGTGGTGGGGTGCGGTCAACGAGAACTTGGTGCTGGTCGGAGGGGCGATCCTCTTCCTCTGGAACCTGCCGCGTTGGCGTCTCCCCATCGCATTCCTAGGGGCGTTCGCAGGCTTCACGACGCTCGGCCGCGTGGTGTACACTCTCGGCAGCGGCTCGATCGTCTCGGCGCACGTCTTCGCGCTCGCGGTCGCCGACCCGACGCTGCTGTTCTTCGGGTTGCTCATGGTCCCCGAGCCCAGGACGGCGCCGGCCGACCCCCGACTCGGCTGGCTCTACGGCGTCATTGTCGCCGCGTCCGCGGCGTTCCTTCCGCTTCTGTTCCCTACCTTGGCCCTCCCCCTGGCGCTGTTGGTGGGCAACGGTGTCATGGTGGCCGTCCGACTTCGGTCGTGGGCCCACCGCCGCAGCGAAGGAGAACCGACGCTCGCGGGCGCCCGTCGTCGCTCCGCGCCGAAACGAGAGTCCCACGCCGGCGGCGGTTGGACGGTGCCCCGCAGGATCAGCGCCGGGATCGGCCTTGGGATCGTCATGCTGATCCTCGCCTCCACCATGCAATCGGCCTCGTCCGGCATCCCGATCGTGAGCACCTCCCCGGGCGGCACCCTTGGCGGTGGGTCGACCGGGAACACGACCGCCTGCCAACATGACAACCCAACGATACCGGCCGGTACGCTGAGCTCCCTGCACAAGACGCTAGGGCCGTCGGTGATCCTCTCCTACACGGCCGCGACCGGCATCGTCACGTTCTACGACCCCGTCAATCAGGTCACGGTGACCGAGACCGACCTCTACGAGGACTTCGGTTACGCCGAGTTCAACTCGGACGACGGCACCGTCCCCGGCTGCGCGGCGTAGGGTTCCGGACGGAGCGCAGGGCGGCAAGGGTTTTCAAGGAAGGTCGGGTCGCGCGCCCGTGCCGGGTGCCCCCCCGCTCGTTCTCGTCGCCGACCCGATCGACCCCGCGGCCCTGGCTCGGCTGCGCGAGGGACCGTGCGAAGTGGTGGATGCCAGCGTATCGAGCGCGGCGCTCCCCGAGCGGCTCGGCTCCGCCTGGGCCCTCGTGGTGCGGAGCCGGACACGGGTGACGGCCGGGCTGATCGCTCAGGCACCGAAGCTCTCGGTGATCGCCCGCGCCGGGGTGGGGGTCGACAACGTGGACGTGCCGGCGGCGACGGCCCGCGGAGTTCGGGTCGTGAACGCTCCGACGGCCGCCACGACCAGCGTCGCGGAGCTCACGGTCGCCTTCGTCCTCTGGCTGGTCCGGGACCTCTCGGGACCGGTCGCCGCGACCCGCTCTGGGATCTGGAAGCGAGGCCTCGTAGGTCACGAGCTAGCCGGCCGGACGATCGGCTTCGTCGGGTACGGGCGGATCGCGCGCGAGGTCGCGGCCCGGCTCGCCCCGTTCGGGGTGAGCGCGGTCGCCTTCGACCCGTTCGTGACCGTCTCCGGGGACGCGACGGAGATGCTCACTCTCGACGACCTGCTCGCCCGGGCCGACATCGTCAGCCTCCATGCGGCGTTGACGCCGGAGAACCGGCACCTGATCGACGCGCGCCGCCTCGCCCAGCTCAAAGCCGGCGCCTTCTTGGTCAACGTGGCTCGAGGACCGCTCGTCGACGAGACGGCCCTGCTCGCCGCTCTCGTTTCCGGCCACGTCGCCGGGGCCGCTCTCGACGTGTTCGAGCTCGAGCCACCCACCCTCACCGCGCTGTTGCAGCACCCGAAGCTGCTGCCCACGCCGCACCTCGGCGCGTCGACCCCCGAAGCTCAGCAGCGGGCGGGGATGGCGGTGGTCGATGAGCTCCTTCGCGCCCTCCGCGGCGAACCGCTTAAGTTCCAGGTGAACCCCGAGGTCCGCTCGACGCCATGACGTTCGACCCGGAGACCGCGACGTTCCTGATCGCCGGGCCGGTGAAGATCCATCCCCGCGTCCTACGGGCGATGGCGCTTCCGTCCGTCAACCACCGCGGCGACTACTTCCACGGTGTCGTCGCGGAGATCCGCGAACTGCTCCCGGTCCTCTTCGGGGCGAAGGGGCACCATGCGATCCTCTCCGGGAGCGGGACCGCGGGACTCGAGTCGATGTACTCCTCCCTCCTCCGTCGTACGGAGCGGACGATCGTGCTCACGAACGGCAACTTCGGGGAGCGGAGCGACCAGATCGCGCGGCGGTACTGCGAGAAGGTGACGACGCTCTCCGCGCCGTGGGGTCAGCACATCCCGATCGAGGCGGCGAAGGCGGAGCTCGAGAAGGGGGACGTCCGGGCCTTGTGCGTCGTCCACAACGAGACGAGCGTCGGTCTCCAGAACGACCTCGCCGCCCTCGCCCCTGCGGTGCGGGAGGCGGGCGCGCTGTTCCTCGTCGATGGGATCTCCGCCGTGGCCGGGATCCCACTCCCGCTCGAAGCGTGGGGCGTCGATGCGGTCGTCGCCGGAAGTCAGAAAGGGCTCGCGGCTCCCGCCGGTCTCGCTCTCCTCCACCTCTCCGACCGCGGCGCGAAGGAGGTCGCCCCGGGTACGTTCTACCTCGACCTTGCGCAGCACCTCGCCCAGCTCGAGAAGAACGACACGCCGTGGACGCCTGCGGTGCCCCTGTTCCTCGCGCTCCGCGAGGCGCTGCTGATCCTGAAGGCCGAGACCCTCGATGGGCGGCTCCGCCACACCCGCGCCCTGGCGGAGGCGACCCGGGCCGCCGCCGAGGCGGCGGGGCTGACGTTGTTCCCTGACCCGGCGCACGCCTCGGACACCGTCACGGCGCTCCGCAACCCGGAGGGGCTCGACGACGCGGCGGTCCGCAAAGTGCTCCAGGACCGGTACAACGTCGCTGTCCAAGGCGGGCAGGGCGCGCTCAAGGGGAAGATCTTCCGGATCGGTCACATGGGGATCGCCGACTGGCCGGACCTGCTCATCGTGTTCGCGGCGCTAGAGCGGATCCTCTCGAGGGCCGGGCGGCTCGCGACCCCCGGAGCCTCCCTGGCCGCGATCGAACGGTTCATGCCGTAGCGCCGGCGCGCCCCAGCCGCGGCTAGATGTCCACGATCGCCCGGGCGCTGCCGGCGACGAGGTCGACCTGAAGGTCGTGCCAGGTCACCGCCTTGACCTGCTCGTGGGAGGGATGGCGAGCGGGGTCGAACGTCTCACCCCGCAGGGAGGCGACGAGCGCCGACGGGGGCGCCCCGACGAGTCGAACGTCTACGGTCCGCGCCACGAAGCCTTCGGTGTCGTGAAGCTGGACGAGCTGGTTGAGGAACGCCACGAGCAGGGCGGGTGGGTCGGACGCCGAGGCGGAGACCGCCCGCTCCTCCCGGGGCCGCACGGTGCGGAGGTCGGTCATCAGCGCGAACAGCGCTCGACCCATCCCCTCGAAGAGGGCGTTCGGATCGGGGGCGCGGGCCCAGATGCCGACATCGGCCGTCGTCGGGAAGCTCCCGTAGCGGACGCGGGGTCGAGGGCCCACCAACGACCGGACCCCCTGTACACCCTCTATAACGTCTGGGTGAGGCTTAAGCGATTGCCCGATTAGCTTTGGGTCCATGCGCGCGACCCTCGTCGTCCCCGCGCTCAACGAAGGCGAGGCGATCGCCCACGTCATCGCCTCCTTCCGCGAAGCGGCCGACAAGGCGAACGCTTCCACGTTCCTGCCCGAGCCGATCGACTGGGAGATCCTCGTCGTCGACGGGGCGTCGTCCGACGGGACGGCCGAACGCGCCGAAGCGGCCGGGGCGCGAGTGATCGTCGAACGTCGGCGCGGCTACGGGCGGGCGTACACGACCGGCTTCGCGGCCGCCACCGGCGAGGTCATCGCCACGGCCGACGGGGACGCCACCTACCCCGTCGAGGAGATCCCTCGCCTGGTGGACCGGCTGCTCCGGAACGGACTCGATTTCATCACCTGCGACCGGATGGCCTCCGTCGACCGCCGTGCGATGACCACCGAGCACCGGATCGGGAACGCCCTGCTCAACCTGCTCGTTCAGGTCGCCTACCGGCACCTGCTCCGGGACCTTCCGGGGGAGGGGCTGGTCGACAGCCAGAGCGGGATGTGGGTCTTCCGGCGCCGGATCCTGGAGCGGCTGAACCTCACGCAGGAAGGGATGGCGTTCAGCGAGGAGCTGAAGCTCGAGGTCCTGCTCAAGGGCCTCCGGTTCGAGGAGGTGCCGATCCGGTACTCCGAGCGGTGGGGCGCCCCCAAGCTGTCGAGCTGGAAGGACGGCAGCCGCAACATGATGTTCCTCATCCGCAAGCGGATCGCGGTCGGACGGTCCGCGGGTGCGGCCTCTTCCCACCGCCTCGCCTCGAAGCGGGCCCGGACCTCGGCGCGCTGAAGAAACGCCGGCCCCCGAGGGGGGAGGCTGGCCTACTGGGTCTTCCCGGAGCGCTCGCGGGACTTGACGCGCAGCCCCTTGTAGCCGCACTTGCGGCACTGGACGGCTTTGATCGGATTCCTCGCCGAGCAGTTCATGCAGACCTTCTTCACGAGAAGGCGCTGGACAGCCTCGGGGAACGGCATGGGAGCCGCCGGACCGCCCGCCGTTTATAAAGAGTGCCAAACGGCGCTCGCCGGAGGGCTCCGAGGAGCCCCCATGGACGGAGCCCGTCGCGCCCCGATGGTCCTATGCGGACTTCGCCGGTCCGTCCCACGTGCGGTCGGAGGAGGGCGAGTGGGCCGTCCGAGGGGCCCGGGCGACGCTCGAAAG
Organism: Thermoplasmata archaeon; assembly: GCA_022750195.1. Classification (GTDB taxonomy): domain Archaea; phylum Thermoplasmatota; class Thermoplasmata; order Lutacidiplasmatales; family UBA184; genus Lutacidiplasma. The sequence continues at coordinate 40,779 of JAKIWE010000002.1, forward strand.
CTACCTAGCGGAGCGGGTTCGTGCCGACGACCTTCCCGCCGTCTCCGAGCAGCCGCTCACGCCGCTCTTCGACGAGCCGCGCGGGGTCTTCGTCACGCTCAAGCACCATCCCAGCGGGGAGTTGCGCGGGTGCATCGGTTTTCCGGAGCCCGACCTCCCGCTCCGCGTGGCCCTGCCGCGCGCCACGCTCGCGGCCGCCACCGCCGACCCCCGGTTCCCTCCGGTCGAGGTCGCCGAACTTCCGCACCTCACGGTGGAGGTCTCGGTCCTCACGCCTCCTCAACGGATCGACGCCGAGCCCCGCGCCGAGATGCCGCGTCGGGTGGTGGTCGGGCGCGACGGGCTGATCGTGGACGGCCGGGGAACCAGCGGGATCTTGCTTCCGCAGGTCGCAGCCGAGCTGGGCTGGAGCGCGGAAGAGTTCCTCGCCCAGACCTGTCGCAAGGCGGGCCTCCCGACCCGTGCCTGGCGCGACCCCGACATCGAGGTCCGCGCGTTTCGGGCCGAGATCTTCCAGGAGCGGATCCCTCGCGGTTCGGTCTTTGCCGAGAGCCCTACGAGTTCCTCGGGGGAGTGACCCGCTCGACGCGCGCGGCGAGCTGGACCCCGTCCACGTCCCAACGGCGGATCTCCGCACCGGCCGGTGGGTCGGCGGGGAGGATCTCCAGCTCGCTCGCCAACAGGTCGTGCGCCATCCGGTCCCGGGCCGCATCGAGCGCGGTCTGGAGCTCACCGCCGACCCAGACGGTCACGCGGATCGGGTCGGTGTAGGCGAGCCCCATCTCCTTGCGTGTCTGTTGCAGGCGTCGCAGCGTCTCGCGGACCCAGCCCTCCCGCTGCAGCTCCGGCGTCGGGCGACGGGCGAGCGCGAGCACCAGACGGCCCTCCTCCTCCCGACGCACCCAATCGCTCTCGGGATACTCGCTGAGCGAGGCGTCCGGGTCCCGGAGCACGGCGCGGACGTTGAGCTCGTCGGCGAGCAGTTCGTCGGCCTCCGAACCGAGGGGCCCGAGGCGCTCCGGGTCCGCGCCTACGACGAGCGTCGGCAGCGGAATGCGGGACTTCACCTGCGCGCGCTGACGGAGCTCCCGACCGGCCTCGACGAGCTCCCGGACCTCGGCCATCGCCGTCGTCAGGTCCGGCTCGGTGACGGGGAGCGGGGCCGGCCAGCTCTCGGCGTGCACCGAGCTCGACGCCGTCTCCAGCGAGGTTCCTCTCACCTCGTGGTGGACCCACTCGGCGAGGAACGGAGCGAACGGGGCGAGGAGCTTCGCCAGCGTGAGGAGCGTGAAGGAGAGCGTGGCGTTCGCGCTCTCGCGGGCCTCGGGACCCGCCTCCCCCCAGAACCGGGGTCGGGAGCGTCGGAGGTACCACTGGCTGACCTCGTCGAGCAGGCGGTCGACGGCGAGGGCTCCCCGTCGCAGGTCGAAGGCGTCGAGCGCGCGGGTGGCTTCCTCCCGCGTCGCCGCGAGGCGTTGGAGCATCCAACGGTCGAGCGCCGAACCGGGCGTGGGAGCTTCGACGCTCGGAGCGAGGCCGTCGGCCCGGGCATTGTCCCGGTAGAAGGCGACGACGTTCGCGAGCGTGATCAAGCTCCGCGCCGGCCCCTGCGCGATCAGCCGTTCGGAGACCCGGATCGGCTCGGTGAAGTCCGCGGTGAGGAACGTCCACCGGACGGCGTCGCCGCCGAACTTGTCGAGCAGGCCGAGCGGGTCGATGGCGTTCCCGCGCGATTTCGAGATCTTCTGCCCGCGCTCGTCGAGCGCGAGGCCGTTCACGACGCAGACCGCGAACGCCGGGCGGTGGAACAGGAGCGTCGCCAGGACGAGGAGGGTGTAGAACCAGCCTCGGGTCTGGTCGAGCCCCTCGGCGATGTAGTCGAGCGGGACGTCCGTGCGGAACGGCCCCGGCTCGAACGGGTAGTGGTACTGGGCGAACGGTGCCGACCCCGAGTCGTACCAGGCATCGATGGTGTACGGTTCGCGCCGTGCCGGCTCGCCGCAGGTAGGGCACGGGAACCGGAGGGCGTCCACGGTGACGCGGTGCGGGTCGAAGGCGGCGCCGATCTCGACGTGCGCGAGCGTCCCGAGCTCCGCGAAGCTCCCCACGCACGTCGCGTGGCCGGCCGGACAGGACCAGATCGGAAGCGGGGTGCCCCAGAACCGGTTGCGCGAGAGCGCCCAGTCCTTCGCCTCGGTGAGGAAGTTGCCGAACCGACCGTCGCGCATGTGCGCGGGGAACCAGGTCACCGTCGCGTTGTTCCGTACCAGTTCCTCCGTGAACCGGGAGGTCCGGACGAACCAGGAGTCCAGCGCCCGGTAGATGAGCGGCGTGTCGCACCGCCAACAGAACGGGTAGATGTGGCGGAGGGTGGTGCGCGCTACGACGTCGCCGCGCTCGGCGAGCTCGGCGAGGATCCCGGCGTCGGCGTCCTTGAACTTGCGGCCCTGGTACGGGGGTACCTTGGAGGTGAACTGGCCGCGGCTATCGAGGGGGTCGAAGGCGCCGACCCCCTCGCGAACTCCGACGCGCTGATCGTCGACGCCGAAACTGGGCGCGATATGGACGAAGCCCGTTCCCTCCTTTGCGTCGACCATCGCGTCGAGGACCACACGGTAGCGGCCGGGGCCGTCCCCCGCGAACGGGAACCAGGGCCGGTACCGCCGCCCGGCGAGCTCGCGGCCGGTCAGGTGGCCCGCGACCTTCGGAGCGTCCGGGAAGTACCGGGCGAGCGCCTCGGCCGCGATCAAGTACTCCGTGCCGTCACCCTGCGCGACCCGGACGTAGTCGAGCTCCTCGCGGGCCGCGACGAGCAAGTTCGCGGGGAGCGTCCAGGGGGTCGTCGTCCAGACCAGGAGGAACTGACGAGGTCCCTCGCCGGACGGTTCGAGCTCCACGCGGAGCGTCACCGACGGGTCGGTGGTCTCGTGGTACCCCTGCGCGACCTCGTGGGAGGAGAGGGGGGTCTCGCAGCGCGGGCAGTACGGCAGGACGTAGAAACCCCGCTCGAGCAGCCCCCGGTCGAACAAGGTCTTGAGCGACCACCAGACGCTCTCGATGTACGGAGCGCGCATCGTCGCGTAGGCGTTGCCGTAGTCGAGCCAGTAGCCGAGCCGCTCGTTGGTCGCGTTCCACGCGGCGATCGCGTCGAACACGTTCGCGCGGCACGCCTCGCTGAACTTGTCGACTCCGTACCCTTCGATCTCGTTCTTCGACTTCAGGCCGAGGCGCTTCTCCACCTCGAGCTCGACCGGGAGTCCGTGACAGTCCCACCCGCCCTTCGCGGAGACGATCGCGAAGCCGCGCATCCGCTTGTACCGAAGGACGACGTCCTTGAGCGTACGGGCGATGACGTGGCCCAGGTGCGGGGGACCGTTCGCCGTGGGCGGACCCTCGGTGAAGCGGAACTCGGGACCGCCCGGGACACCCGCGAGAAGGCGGGCCGGCACGCCGGTCCTCTCCCAGTAGCCGCGGACCGCCTCGCCGATGGCGGTCATCGACACGGGCGGAGTACTGCGGCGCTCCTCGGGCATCGGCGCCCGCGAGCCGGGGCCGGGAGATAAACCCCGCCGAGCGCGGGCGAACCGGTCAGCGGGCGAGGCCGTGGGGTCGCGGGCTGTGCGACTCCGGGCCGACGTGGGCGGTCGAGTGGCGGTGGACGACGTTCCCTTCGAACCGGACGACGTGAGCGTTACGGCCCAGGCGGATCGTGGGCGCACGGACGAACTCCACCTCGGCGGCCTCCAGGTCCACCGTCTCCGCCTCGATCCGGTCGATCGTGACCGTCGTGCCGCGGCCGAGGAGGCCGCGGGGGCGAATGCCGACGGTCTCCGCGCGGATCCGGCCGATCCTGCAGAGGCCGTCGAGCCGAAGATCCACGATCCGGGCGTTCACCGAGCCGGCGATCGAGACGTGGCCGCGACTGTCGATGGTGGTCGCTTTGACCGAACCGCCGACCTCGAACTGGCCCACGGTCGCGAGGTGGTCGCGGACGAGGACGTCCTTCTCGACACGGAGCGACCCCTGGGACTGGAGCTCCCCCGCGTCGAGACCCGCGTCGAGCACCGTGACGCCGACGAGGCGGAGCTGCTCTTGAACGCGCACCGGCCCGGCGACCTGGAGCATCTGGCCGCTGGAGAACCGGGTGGCGGTGAGTCGCCCGCCGACGGCGAGCGTGTCGTACACGGAGCCGGAGTCGACCTCGAGGTCGCCGAGGATCTTGGTCGGCCCGCGCGCCGTGTACTCCCTCGCTCGAACTCCGTCATGGCGCACAACGCCCACATCGTGGAGCGACGGAAGCACGGGGGCGGTCGTGGGAGGGGCGGGAGGCGAGACCGGCGCCGTCGGCGGCGGGGGCGCGGGAGCGGGGGCGACCGGCGTCGCGGGGGGTGCCGGCGTCGACAGTGGTTCGAGCCCCCTCAGCTCCCCGTGGGCGGTCCGGCCGAAGGGACGCGGAGGCGACGGTGCTCGACCATGATGCACCGGTTCTGGTAGACCGGTAACCCTCGCGCGCGAACCTTCGCGGCCGCCGGTTCGTTCGAGACGCCCAGCTGCATCCAGACCGCCCCAACGCCACGTTGCAACGCCGCGTCGACGACCGATTCGACCTCCTCGCTTCGACGGAAGATGTCGACAATATCCACCTTCACGGGGGGCGGGATCGCCGTGAGCGATGGGTACGCCCTCTCCCCAAGAACCCGGGTGAGTTTCGGGTTGACAGGCACGATACGGTACCCCTGGAGTTGGAGGAACTTCGCGATGCCGTGCGAATCTCGCTCCGGATTGTCCGAGAGTCCCACGACCGCGATGGTGCGCGCGCGCGTGAGGAGGTCGCGCGTGGCCTCGTCAGACTCCTCCATCCGTCGGTCGAGACCGGGAACGCTAGAAGAGGGTGGCGTACGGCACTAGCCGTTGGAGGGGGGCGTGCCAGGGGGTGACCGCTCCGGGGTCGCCGGAGGGGGCGCCTCTGAGGGTGGCGGGGGAGGGTACGCCCACGGGTACGGAGAAGGGGCGGCAGCCGGGAGCTCGGGTCGATACGGTCCGGGGGGGACGAACGGCGACAGGTTCGTTGCCGGAGCACGCGTCGACTGGATGATCGCGATCAGCCCGAGCACGAGCCCGCCGACGATGAGGGTCAGGAAGTACAGGTCGGCGCCCACCGGCGTGATGAGCGTGCTGAACGCGGAGGCGTCGTTCGCGCCGTGGAGGACCGCAATCACGACCAGATTCCCTCCGGAGCTGCGCATCGTCCCGGCGTAGGCGAAGCCGAGCAGGAAGAGCGTCGTGAACTGTACGGGGGCGATCGGTCCGTAGGTCGTGCCGTAGTACAGGTGGACCCCGGCGAACAGGGCGCTGGTCCAGAACGCGTGCAGCCACCACCGACGGGGATCGCGCTGTAGCCAGTAGCCGAAGACCCAGCCGCGGAAGATCGTCTCTTCCACCGCCCCGATGACGAAAGCGAAGGCGATCCAGAAGTACGGGTCCGGGGCCGCCTCTTGCAACGCCGGGTTCGGGCGACTGAGAAAGTGGATCGCCGACGGGTCGAACCGCGCGTAGAGCGTGATCAAGACCCCGACCACCAGGAGACTGAGCAACAGCAGCAGCCCCGCCCAGCGGACTCCGGCCTCCGTGGCGGTGCCGAGGTGGCGGAACGCTGCGCGCAGGGGACGCGCGCCGACGAGGAACGTGAAGATCAGCACCGGCACACCGTAGACAATCAGCAGCCCCCCTAGGAGCGTGCCGTAGACGGCCCGTGCCGGCGGAAACATCTGAGGGACGAAATACTGGCTCAGGATCGCGACGACGGTGACGAGGAGGGCCACGGCGTAGGTCCGGGGTGAGGCCGCTGCGATGGGTTGAGGGGGAGCAGGAGGTCCGGGCTTGTCGGTCAACTTCGCTCCGGAACCAGCGTGCCGTATTATCCGCACGCTCGCTCCGCCGGCGTCGGCGGGTTCCACGTGGAGTGGGTCGTCCTCGTCAAAGTCGTTCCGGACGTACATCAGCTCCGCGTCGACCCCGGCCGCCGTAGCGTCGTCCGGTCCGGCGCGCCCCTGTTCCTGAACCCGCTCGACCAACGAGCCCTCTCCGTGGCGCGGGAGCTGCGGGGTCCCGGCGAGGGGCTCAGCGTCCTCTCGATGGGGCCCCCCGACACCGAGCCTCTGCTCCGAGAGCTGTTTGCCCACGGGGTCGAGCGGGTCGTCCTCGTCACCGACCCACGACTGGGCGGGTCGGACACTCTCGCCACGGCCCGCGCACTCGCCGCCGCGGTGGCGCGGCTGGGGGCGGACCTCGTACTCGCAGGTCGCGCGAGCGTCGATGCCGAGACGGCCCAAGTGCCCCCGGAGCTCGCCGAGCTCGGCGGTCGTACGCTCCTCACGGGCGTACGGAGTCTTCGTCGGAACGGGGCGATGTTCACGGCGGTCGTCGAACGCGAGGAGCGGGCGGAGACCGTCGAGTTCCCTCTACCGGCGGTCGTGAGCGTAACGGAGAAGATCGCCAAGCCGTCCAAGCCGGCGACCGAGGCGACGACCGTCGCGAACCGAGCGGTCGAGCGATGGGACCTCACGGCCCTGGGCCTCGACCCCTCGATCGTCGGGTTCGGCGGCTCCCCCACCGTCGTCACGGGACTCAAAGAGGAGCGACGCCGGCGCGCCGGCCACCGGATCGCCTCCGGCACCGCCGCCGAGCGAGCGGACGCCGCCGTCGCCCGGTTGGAACCGTTGCTGGCGGCACCCAGGATCCGTCCAGCGCCTCCGTCCCCCCTCCCGAACGAGCTCCTCCCCACGCGCGAGTTCCTCGTCCTCGTCTCCGACGAGGACGGTGCTCTGGCGAAGGAGGCCCTCGCGTCGATCACCCAGGTCCGGCGGTCGGGAGAAGGCGGTTGGCCGAGCGCGGTGCTCGTCGCGAACGAGCTCGTGAGCGAGGAGACGCGAACGGCGCTCGCGGCGGCGGGATGCGTGAGGGTGTATGCCTCGGGTCACGACGACCCACCCCCGGACGGGCCCGCGGTCGCCGAGGTCGTGGCGGCGATCCTCGACCGTCGGCCGGAGGCCGCCGCGATGATCTTCCCCGCGACGGCCTGGGGGCGGGAGGTCGCCGGTCGCGTCGCGGCCCGTCGGCTCGCCGGCTTGGTGGGCGACGCGGTCGATTGGAACCTGCGACCGGACGGCGTGGTCGTCTGGGAGAAGCCCGCGTTCGCGGGCTCGGCTCTCGCCGAGGTCGTCTGCCGGACCCGGCCGGCCCTCGCCACCGTGACCGCCGGCTCGTTCGGTGCCCCGGCGCTCTGGGTCGATCCGGTCGATTCGGAGATGGTACCGATCCCGTTCCGGCCGCTCACCCCCCGGGTGCACCGGCTCGACCGCGTCGCCGAGTCTCACCCAGAGTACGGGGCGCTCGCCGAGGCCGAGGTCGTCCTGGTGGTCGGGATGGGGGTGGGAGGGCCGGACGGCGTCGTGGTCGTCCAGCGACTCGCCGAGCGCCTCGGCGCGGCGGTGGGCGGCACCCGAAGGGTGATCGACGCCGGGTGGCTCCCGGTCCAGCGCCAGCTCGGTCTCACCGGGCGCAGCCTCGCCCCCGAGCTCGCCGTGCTCGTCGGGGTCAGCGGCTCGCCCAATCACCTGGTCGCGTGGCGGCGCGCGAAGACGCTGCTGGCGATCAACTCCGACCCCGCGGCCCCCGCGCTCGCGGCGGCCGACGTCGGGGTCGTGGGGCGGTGGGAGGAGATCCTCCCCGCCGTGGTGGAGCGGCTGATCCCGTGGTCGAAGGATCGTCGGCGGAGCCCGCCGTGAGCGCGGCGGCGCGCTCCGCCGTGCCCAAGCAGGCGAGCAGGTCGTCGGCGGTCGCACGGGCCCGACCCGCGGTCGCGGCGTGAATGATGAACTCGACGACCGACCCCGACCGCGACGCCTCGACGAAGCCCGCTTGGTCCGGCCCCAGGGCGCGGAGGATGCGGTCGGCGTGAGTCGCCGAGCCGAGCTCCCGATGCAGCCGGACCGTTACGGGCTCTTGGTCGTGCCGCGTCGACGCTGGGCGCCGGATGCGCCACCTCCTCCGGGGGCGGCCCCCGGCCCGCGGTCGAGAGCGCCCGGCACGATCGGGGCCGTCCGGGTTCGTCGCGCGACCTCCGCCGAGGCGCGGGCGGCCAGGTAGTCGAGCACGGACGGCCATACCTTCCCGTCGGTCCGCGCCTTGTTCTCGAAGTTGTTCTCGTCGAGGAACCGTTGGAAGGCACTCTGGGTGGGCGCGTCCCAGCTGCCGGTGGCACGCCCCGACCGGTATCCGAGGACCCCTAACTGATGCTGGACATTCTGAGCCACTTCACCGGCGAGCGGCACCAACGTCGACGGATCTTCGCGGCTCAGGAGCGTGAGGTCGTACAGCTGGAAGAGTCGGCGCAGCTCTTCGATCGGGGACGGGTGGTCGTCGACGCGCAGGTCGACCCACCGATCGCTCCCCTCGTCGTAACCGCCGCCGGCACGTACGATGAGCAACGCCGACGACTGCATGCCGCGCCGGTCCCCCCCTTCTCGCTGCGCCGCGTCGAGGGCGGCGAGCAGGCGCTCCGGCAGGTCGCCGGGGGTCGTCTCGTACGCCCGAGCCATTCCCTCGACCACGGCCGAGCTCACCAGGATGTTCCCCTGGCAGCAGAACCCCTCGCCGGTCCGGTGGCCGGCCCAGGGGAGGCACTCTTTGCCGGTGAACGCCGCCGAGCGCCCTTGGGCGTCGACGACGCCCAACTGCCGGTGCGCCGACTTTGGATCCGCGTTCGTGAGCGTGCGCACGACGTCGTCCGCGGACTTGCCCGCCCGCAGGAGCGCGAGACCGTGCGGGCCGTAGGCGACGTTCGCCTTGGCCTGCGTCGCGAGGGCGCCGTGACCGGCCTCGGCCCACGGGACGACCGCGCCCACGGAGATGAAACGGGACTGCACCGCGACGCCCCATTCCCCTCGCTCGAGGTCGGCGGCGACGATCGAGAACGTCCCGAACCGGGGAGAGGCCATCGGTCGGCGGCGAGCGAGCTCCGGCGTTTAAGGCTCTCGCCGGTCCCGCGGCCCCCTCGCGCCGGCCGAGGCGGTGCGCGGCGGTCGCGCGCGCTCCAGCCACCCCAAGGCGTCGTCCGTCGCGCGGACGGCCCCCGCCCGGTCGCCGGTCCGGTAGAACGCTTCGGCCGCTCGTAGGCGCTCGTCGATCCGTTCGGTGTCGATCCCGTCCCGGCGAACTACGGCGGCGAGGCGCAACGCTAGCCGGAGTCGGTTCGCGACGGAGTCCTCCTCCGGTCCCACCGGGACCCCTCGGTCGCCGCGCGGCACGTACCCGACGAGGCCGCGCGGGAACTCCCGCAGCTCGCTTTCCGGCTCTTCCGCGTCGAGTCGTTCGTGGGCGGCCAGGAGCGCCTCGCGCGCCTCGACCCACTCCCCCCGCTCCAAGGCCCCCCGGCCTTTCTCGGCGAGCGCGGAGGCTTCGTCGCGGGATTTGCCGCGCGGTGCGCTCGCGAGCCGGTGGTTGAGGCCCGCGTGTAGACCCTCGAGATCGGCAGCGGAGGTGGTGGACCCGCGGCGCCGCCTGACCCTCACGCCTGCTCGGCGGACGGTGCAGGAGCGACCGGAGCGGCGGTCGGGGGGGCGGCCCCGGGACCGCTCGGCATCGGAACGCGTTGGCGGATCGCCTCCCAGAACGGGTCGAGGGCGTCGTGGACCGGGTCGAGGGTCGACTCCGCCGCCAAAGCCGTGCGAGCGGTCTCCACGAGCGGACGGAGATCGTCCGTGGCGATCGCGTGGGCCGAGGTCCAGGCGAGCGTAGCGTCGGCGAGCGCGAGCTGGAGCTCGGCGAGGCGGCGGGCTTTCTTCGCCTCGCGCTCGGGGGGCGTAAGAGCGAACTCCGGGTCCCACTGCGGCGGTTGGGGGGCGGGAATGGAGACCCGCAGGTCGCGGAACGGCTTCGGGATCGAGGGCCAGCGCGGCTCGGCGAACCGGACGGCCAGCTGGTCGAGGGCGCTCTCGGCCCCGACGTAATCGCCGGCGGAGTAGGCCGCCTCGGCGCGCTCGAGGGGGAGGAGGAGCTCGCGCGACGGGGCGTTCTTCCAGGGGTCGAGCCGGAGCGCGACGCGCATGGGCGCCAGCCGACGGAGAGCGACCCGGCCCGGCGCGGTGACCGGAGACGGGGCGGGCGGGGTCGGCGCGTCGGGCGCCGGCGGTCGGTTCGGGGCCCCCGGCATCGGCGGACTCGAGGCTACAGGAACGCCTCGAACTCCTTCGTGACTTCCGGGTACTTGTCGTGAACGGCTTTGAGAATATTGTGGACGGAGAGCTTCTCGAGCTTGACACCTTGCAGGGCGTCGATGACCTTGTCGAAGGTCGCGTCGCTCAGCGTGACGAGCTTCTCCTTCGCGAGCCAGTTGCGGTAGAGCTTCTCCTCGAACCGGGCCCGCCAGCCCCGGTCGTACGCTGAGAGGAACTCCTTGCCCGTGTCGTTCGCGGTCACGGCCCTCGCCGCGACCTCCCCGCAGATCTTGCCGGCGATGCAGCCGTTGGCGATCCCGCCGCCGGTGAGCGGGTCGATCATTCGCGCAGCGTCCCCGACGATCATGAAGCCGTCCGCGACGGTCTGCTTGAGCGGGGGCGAGATCGAGACCCCACCGCCGACGACGTCGATCGTCTTGCCCTTCGAGTACGCCGGGTGGGCCGCGATCCACTTGTCGAGGTAGGTCCGGGCGTCGGCCGGGCTCTTCACCTGGCTCACCTGCACCCCGATCCCGACGTTCGCGAGGCCGTCCGCCTTCGGGAAGATCCAGACGTAGCCGCCCGGAGCGCACGTCCCGAGGTAGAAGTCGCAGTACCGCGTGTCGCAGTCGACGTTCGTCATCCGGTACTGGAGACAGGTATCCATGTCGCGGAGCGCGATGTTCGTCGGAAGGCCGGCCCACCGTCCGACCTGAGACTCGAAGCCGTCGGCGCCGATGGTCACCGGCGCCCGGATCTCGAACGGCTCGCCGAACGCCTTCGCCTTGACCCCCACGACCTTGCCGTTCTCCTTGAGCACGCCGACCGCGGCGGTCTTCAGCAGCACTTCGGCGCCGGCGTTCGCCGCGTCGATCGCGAGCTGCTTATCGAACGAATCGCGCTCGACGACGTAGCCGACCTCGTTGCCGGCGTGCTTTTCGTTGATCTCGAGGACCTTTTCGCTCGGGCTGTAGATCCGGGCCCCCTCGACCTCGACGTTGATCCACCGCGTGGAGGGGGCGATGCCGACCTCCTTGAGCCAGTCCTTGCTCATCCCCTCACCGCACCGGACGGGGCTGCCGATCTCCTGGCGCTTCTCGAGGAGCAGGACCTTGGCGCCGTTCTTCGCCGCCCATTTGGCGGTCATGCTGCCGGCCGGGCCGGCGCCGATCACCAAAACGTCGGTCTTGAGGTCCTTCACCATGTGCGCTCCTTCGAGGGACGACCCGGACTCAACCGATCTCGATCGCTCCGACGGGGCACGCCTTCACGCAGATCTCACACCGCGTGCAGATGCGCTCGTCGAAGGTGATCCGGGTCTCGTCGAGGTAGATGCAGTTGAGCGGGCAGATTCCGACACACGCCCCGCAGTAGATGCAGAGCTGACCGCTGGACTCGATGTGGAGGTCCTTCTTGCCGGTCACGCCGCCACCGGGTTCGCACCGGGACGCTCCGTTAAAGGGTTTCGGCCGGCGCGCAAGCGGACCGGCGCGTTCGGAACGGATTTCCGTGCGGGGGGCCCCCTCGGCCCGTGGGCGGCCTCGAGGATTTCGGCGGTCTCCCGCGGACGCTGATTCTGGACGTCGCCGTCCTTGCGTGGCTGCTCAGCGAGGCGTACGTCGTCGCGGTCGCGCTGAAGGGGGCGGGGGAAGGTGGCGCGCGTCAACGATCGGACCGGGGCTCGTTCCTCGTGGTGTTCGTGGGGATCTTCGTCGCGCTGTTCACCAGCAACTCGCTCCGCGCGGCCGGGGTCGGCCTGCTCCCGGCCTGGACGGTCCTGATCGGCCTCCTGCTGCTCGGTACCGGCATCACCGTCCGGCTCTGGGCGGTCCGGGCCCTGGGCCGCTACTTCTCGTTCGTCGTCCAACTCCGCGCCGACCACCGGATCGTCACCGAAGGTCCCTACCGGTGGCTGCGCCACCCGTCGTACACCGGTGTGATCCTCGCCGTCCTCGGCTACGCGGTGCTCGTCGGGAGCTGGCCCGCGATCCCCGTCGTAGCGACGGTGGTCGGGGGCGTGATCGGGTACCGGATCTCGGTCGAGGAACGGGCCCTGGTCCAGCGGTTCGGAGCCGAGTACCGCTCCTACGCGGCGCGCACCTGGCGGCTCTTCCCTTTCCTGGTGTAGGGCGTCGGGGCGGCGGTCGCGGCCGGTCGCTCGTGGTGGCCCGCGAGGAACTTCTCGGCGTCGAGCGCGGCCATGCACCCGAGCCCGGCTGCGGTGACGGCCTGGCGGTACCGGTGATCGTAAACGTCGCCCGCGACGAAGACGCCGTCGACCGAAGCGCGGGTGATCTCGTGGGTCACGATGTAGCCCCGCTCGTCGAGGTCGAGTGCGCCTCGGAACACCTCGGAGGCCGGGTCGTGGCCGATCGCCACGAACAGCCCCTGGGCGGGGAGCACCTGCTCCTTGCCCGTCGGGAGGTGGCGGATGCGTACCCCCTCAACGTTGGCGCTCCCGAGCACCTCGACCACCTCCGAGTGCAGGAGGAAGGAGATCTTCGGGTGCTCGCGGGCCCGTGCCTGCATGATCGGGCTCGCGCGCAGCTCGCCGCGGCGGTGCACGACGGTCACATGGCTCGCAAACTTGGTGAGGAACAGCGCCTCCTCCATGGCGGAGTCGCCGCCGCCTACGGCGACGAGCGCCTTTTCCTTGAAGAAGAAACCGTCGCAGGTGGCGCACGCGCTGACCCCGTGGCCGCGGAGACGCTGCTCCGAGGGGAGGTCGAGCCAGCGCGCGTTCGCACCCGTGGCGACGATCACCGAATCGGCGAGGACGGTCGTGTCGGCCCCGACGGTCAGACGGAACGGCCGCTTCGTGAGGTCGACGGCGGTGACGTTGGCGTCGAGGAACTGGGTCCCGAACCGGGCGGCCTGCGCCCGGAAACGCTCGATAAGCTCCGGCCCCTGGATCCCCTCGGGAAAGCCCGGGTAGTTCTCTACGTCCGTGGTGATCATGAGCTGGCCACCGGCCGGGACGCCCCCGATCACGAGCGGGGCCAGGTTGGCTCGCGAGCAGTAGATCGCCGCGGTCAGGCCCGCCGGCCCACTGCCGAGGATCGCGACCCGGACCTTCCGCGGAGCGGAGGGGGCCTCCATGACCGGTCCGGGGCGTCCCCGCTCTTAACGCCTTACCGACGACCCGGGGCGCTCTCGTCGAGGCCCTGCAGCAGGTCGCCCGGGACGTAGCGACTCCGGTAGAACAGCAGGGGAGCCGCGTCGCGGCCGAGCTGGGCGGCGACGACCCGTCCGACGAACAGCCGGTGGTCGGAGTGGGCGTGTACGGCCTCCACGCGACAGTCGAAGGTCGCGAGGGCCCCGTCGAGCAGTGCGGCCCCCGTGAGTCCCCGATGCACCGCCAGCCCCTCGAACTTTGGGCCCGGGGGCGTCGCTCGGGCGAACCGCTCGCTCACCGCCCGTTGCTCGGGGGCCAGGAGGCTGACGCCGAAGGCGCCGACCCGCGCGAGGACGGCCGTAGTGTCGGCCACGGTGCTGAGCGACACCAGCAGCAGCGGGGGCTCGAGCGCGATCGACGTGAGACTGTTGACCGTGAGGCCGAAGTCGGCGTCGCCCTCGCGCGTCGTCACGATCGCGACCCCGGTCGCCCATCGGGCGATCGCCTGTCGGAAGAGCGCCGGGTCGACGGACGGCTCGCTCACTTCTCGCGCCAGCGGAAGGTGTAGACCCCCGCCGCGAACAGGATGGCGCCGAGGACGAGCACGACGCCGACGTCCCCCAGCGCCCGGGTGACGTTGCCGAACAGCATCACCTGGTTCATCCCGTCGATGACGTAGTACAGGGGGAAGACGTGGGCGAGGAGCTGGAGCCCTGGGGGGAACGAGGAGACCGGGAAGAACGTCCCGGAGAGGAACATCATCGGGAAGGTGATGATGTTCGCCACGACCGCCGCGGACTCCGGTGTCGGCGCGGCGGAGCCGGCGAGGATCCCGAGCGAGACGAACAGGAACGGTCCAAAGACCAGGAAGGGAAGGACGCCCGGCGTGAGCGACACCTGGGCGTGGAACAGGAGGGAGCCGGTCGCGATCATCAGGACCGCGGCGATGATGCTCAGGATCGTGTACCAGATGATCTTCGCCACGAGCCACTCGGCCCGGGTGAGCGGGGTCAGCGAGAGCTGGCGGAAGAGACCCTCTTTCCGGTAGGTGGAGACGAGCTCGGCGATCGAGAACATCGGGCTCGTGAGGATCGCGAAGCCGATCAGCCCCGGAACGAGGTAGTCGATGTACTTGTACACCGCCGAGCCAACGGTCGTGGTGTGGACGCCGATGATCGGCTGGCCGCCGGCCGCGTGCAGGTTGTAGGCGTTCGCGACGCCCTGCAGCGCCCCCTGGAGGAAGCCGGACGACGCCTCATCTTGAGGGTCGACGTACGCGGTGACGTTCACCGGGCGGTGCGCCTGGAAGTTCTGGCCGAAGCCGGCGGGGATCTCGAGGCCGACGGTATCGCCGTGGGTGCCGAGATAGGAGGAGAAGTTCCCCTGGGGGGAGACCATCTGGATCGACACGGCCCCCGTCGCGTTGAGCGCCGCCAGGAACTGGACGCTCGCGTTCGAGTTACCGTCGAGGTTCTCGGTGGTCACGTCGATCGCTTTGGTGCCGGTGTTCTGGAAGATGAACCCGAACATCGTGATCAGGATGATCGGGAAGATCAGCGTGAAGAACAGCGCCGCCGGATTGCGAAGATAGTTCCGGGCGTAGACGTTGAGGTCCGCGGCGATCCGGCGGGGCCTCATGCGACCTCCCCCGACTTGATCTCGCCCTCGTCCATTCGGCCCACGAGGCGGACGAAGACGTCCTCGAGCGTATCGGTCTTCGTCGCGAACCCCTTCCACGGAATGCCGCTCGCGTCGATCGCGGTGAGGACGCGCAGGGCGTCGCCCTTCTCCTTCATCTCGACCTCCACGCGGCCGTTGCTCGCGCCGACCGAGAGCGGGAGGGTCCGTCGGAGGAACTCCGCCATCGAGGGCGGCGCCTCGACGCTCAACCGCTCCGGACCACCGTGGGCCTCGATGATCTGTTCGGGAGTTCCGCGGGCGATGATCTGGCCCTTGTTGATGATCGCGACCTGGTCCGCCAGGAGCTCGGCCTCCTCCAGGTAATGCGTCGTGAGGAAGACCGTGCGACCCTCGGCCTTCAACGTCCGGATCACCTGCCAGATCGCCCGACGGGCGTGCGGGTCCAGGCCGGTCGTCGGCTCATCGAGGAAGCAGACCTTCGGCTCGCTGACGAGCGCCAGGGCGAGACCGAGCTTCTGCTTCTGGCCGCCCGAGAGGGTATCGTAGCGCGCGGCAGACTTGTCGGTCAGCTCGACCTGGGCGAGGAGCTTCGCCGGGTCCGGCTTGGTGCCGAACAGCGCCCCGTAGTACAGGATCGCCTCCTTCGGAGTGATCTTCTCGAGGAACCGGAACTCCTGGGGGATGACGCCGATCTGGCGGTGGAGCTCCCGGCCCTGCGACCACGGGTCGAGGCCGAGGACGCGTACGTCGCCGGTGGTGCGCGAGCGCAACCCTTCGAGGATCTCGGTCGTGGTCGTCTTCCCCGCGCCGTTCGGCCCCAGGAAGGCGAAGACGTCGCCTTGGCGGACGGTGAAATCGATGCCGTTGACCGCCGTGACGGCCCCGTAGGTCTTGACGAGCTTCGAGACCTCGATGGTGTCGCTCATCGGCGCTCCGCCGGCGGCGTCACCTGCAGATATAGACTACCGGGCGCCCGCCCTGCTCACCGAGGCGAGAGCGCCGCCGCTCCTCGCGAACTCGTGCCGGACGGCGCGGCTCAGCGGTAGAAGAGCGTGCCTTCGTAGACGACCGCGAGGAGGAGGCTGACGGGGCCGTTGTAGGCTCCGAACCGCTCGTTGACGAGCAGGACATGTTCAATCCCGGCGGGTAACAGCCCGACCTCGCTGCTCGAGCCGTTGAGGAGGACCCCTATCTCCGAGGATCCCCCGACGAACAAGGGGCCGGTCGATAGGTTGCCCCGAAAGAGCTCGAGCAGGCAGGTGTTGCAGCTGTGGTTGAGGCTGAAGCTGAGATTGACGACCCCCAGCGTTCCGTCGGCTCCGGGGACCGTGAGGTTGTCGAAGCCGATGACGGTCTCCCCGAAGCTCACGCAGTTGCCCATCTGGTCGTAGGCGGTGCAATACTCCCGGAGCGGAGCGTCGAGCTGCTTGTCGTAGATCGTCTGCGGAGAGCGCGGAGTCAGAGACCCAGGATAACCGGGGAGAGCGAACGGAAGGACAAGAGCGGCCACACCCACGGCGAGCGCCGCGACCCCGAGTACGGTCACCACCGTCAACCAGCGCCGTGACACGACGCGACCGTCCGTCGGTGTCTCCCCGCTCGCTCTCGAACGATCGTAGCCGGTGCGCGGACTGTCCGCGGCCGCGGTCGGGAGGCGACGCGCGCAGCTCTCGCACCACTCCGCGCGCGGCGGATTGAGGTGACCGCACGCGGGACAGACCTGACCGGCCACTTGCTCCGTCCGTCCGGTGCGGCCCGAGTGTCCCACCAGAGCGCGAGTGGCAGGCGAGAGGCGGTATATTTGCGAGGTCCCCGGTTACCGAACGACCTCGAGGGTCGCCGGCCGCCCGGGGACCAGGTCCGCGGAGTGCGCCCCGCTCACGAGCGCGAGCGGTCCGCTACCCGACCACTGGGCTGTGACCTCACCGGCTCGCCAGTCGAGGTCGAGGTGGCCCCCTCCTACACGGAGACGGTGGAGCGACGCCGAGCTCCAAGAGGACGGGAACCGCGGGGCCAGCTCCACCCGAGAGTTCGGGGCGTGGAGCGTCAGTCCCCAGAGGCGTTGGAACAAGGTCGTCAGGAACGGCGCGATGCTGAGCCCGAGGAGGAAACAGGAGTCGTACGGTTCCGCCCGATCCCCCCGATAGCATTCGTGCCCATACCCTCCTTCCGCTTGGAAACGATCGGC
Source organism: Thermoplasmata archaeon (assembly GCA_022750195.1). Classification (GTDB taxonomy): domain Archaea; phylum Thermoplasmatota; class Thermoplasmata; order Lutacidiplasmatales; family UBA184; genus Lutacidiplasma. The sequence goes on from JAKIWE010000002.1 coordinate 57,940, forward strand.
GAGCGTGCGAAGGAACCGGAGGCCCAGCTCCCTCTCTCCGACGGCGAGCGCAGCGTCGGCCGCCCAGGCGGTGGCGATCGACCAGACCTGGCCGTCGTGGTAGGCGTGAGGACGGTACCCGTCGTCGGTCGAGGCGAGCGTGCGGACCCCCCAGTCCGTCGAGAGGTCGGAACGGGCGGCACGGAGCACGACCGAGTGGGCGAGCTCGGGGTCGAGGAGCCCGGCGCTCACCGCCTGCAGGGCGTTGGGGCGCACATGGCGGACCGGCGAGCCGTCGTGCTGGAGCGAGTCGTAGAGGTACCCCTCCTCCGGCCAACGGTACCGCTGCCCCACCGTACGGGCGGTCGCTTGGGCGGCCGCGTCCCATCGTTTCGCCTCCGAGGGTCGGCCGACGGAGCGAGCCGCCTCGCCCAGCGCCCGAAGCGCGAGGACCCAAAGAACCTGGATATCGATCGCATGATCACGGCGGTCGGCCGAGTCCCAGATCGTCGTGTCGTACGCCTCGAAGCCGTAGTGCACCTTTCCGATCGCCGCCGCCGCCTGCCGCATCGACTCGAGCTCGTTGCCGTTCGAGAGGAGCCCGGTGCCGGGGTGGACCTTCGCAGCGCCCCACGCTCCGATCCGCTCGAGCGCGGGGAACAGGTCCTGGAGCACGCTCGCCGGGCGGCCGTGCGCGATCAACTGCAGGATGAGCGGCGGATAGTACAAGGTCGTGTCCGACGTCCCGTAGAGGAAGATCGGGCCGGGGGAGACCTGCATCGGGAGTTCCCCGAGCGTACCTCCCAGGATCGGGAGGCGGCTGCGCGCTTGGAACCGGACGACCGAGCGGATCGACCGCTCGGCCCACTCCGCGTCGCCGAGCCAGAGGAGGGCGGGCAGCATCCACCCCAGGTCCCGACCCCAGACCGTGGAGTACCACGGGTATCCCGCGAGCACGGCGGTCAGCTCGGGGGAGGGCGCCGTGTACAGCGACCGCATCGCGTCCCGCGCCGAGCGGTACGCCTCCTCGAGCCAGGGGGCGTCGGGAAACCGAAGGCGGGGCGTCCCCGAACGCCAACGGACCCAGCTCTCGGCTCCTCGCTCGATACGGTCGGCCCGCTCGTCGAGCGCCCGGCTCCCGGCGTGGGGGGCGGCCTCGACGGTCCGCTTGAGCCCGCCCCAGAGCACCCACGCGATCTGGGCCGAGCCCCGCGGCGGCAGGACGACGCCGTAATGCGCGGTTAGGTCGGCGACCTCGCCGAAGAACTCTCCCCCGAGCCAGGGAGCGCCGCTGAGCTGGAGCGCTGTGGGGAGCGGGTCGTGGGCGAGGGCGAAGGCAGCCCCGTGGGAGCTCACGTGGATCGCCGAGGCGGCGGTCGAGACCCGGTAGTCGTACGGCTTGATCCCCTCGATGAGCACCGGGGCGAGGTACGGCACGAGGTCCGTCTCGATGTGCACCGGACACTCCTCGTCCGCGACGGACGACAGCTCGAGACGTCGGAGGACCCCCGGCGGGTCGTCGAACGGCGCCACGGTCTGAGTGACGGTGACCCCGGGGAGAGCGTGCGAGCTTTCCAGCGACCAGGGCTGGAGCGCCAGCCGTTGGAGCGTGGGTCCGAGCTCGTACGACCCGCCGGGAAGGGTGAGCCGGACCCGCCAACCGCCGGTCAGACGGACCCCTTGGGCGTACACCCCGCCCCAGTCCATCGGGGCCCCGCGCGTGTCCTGGAGGAGCGCGAACTCACCGCAGCCGTTCAGGATCGCTGCCGAGGCGAGCGACGTGAGGAGCACCGGCTGCGTGGCGTCCGGTCGCAGGAGGACCCGACTGGGCGGGGGCCGGGCCGGCTCCACGGCGCTCGTCACGGTCGTTCCGACGACGGAGCGAGCTCGTCATCGAACGAGAACCAGACGACGGGAGGTATCGCCACGCTCTGCAATTCCAGCCGGATCTCGTGAGCCCCGTCGCGGAGCGCCTCCGTCCCGGAGAGGAAGAAGTGGGTCCGTTGTCCGACCGGGATCACCAGCGGGGTCTCGACGCCCACTTCCGGGAACCCGATCGCTCGGGCCACGCCCGCCGGATGTACCCACGCGCACGCGTCGGGATGACGCTGACCGTCGAGGAAGAGCCGGACGGCGGAGAACGCCCCCATCCTCAACGGCGGGTTGCGAAAGACGAAGCCGACGCCGCCCGGGACGCGCCGAAACGACCCGGCCTCGTAGACGCTGTGCTGGAGCATCTCGCCGAAGGAGCCGAGGTCCTCCAGCGAACGGAGCCCGAACTCCCAACCGACGCTCAGTCCCTGGCGAACGAGGGAGAGGTCGATGCGGAGGTGGCTCATCCCCATCGTCGGCCCTGAGTCGAGGAGGGCCTTATGGTCGGCGGCGCGACCGTGGAGGCGAGAGGGCGACCAAAGCTTTCCATACCCGGGGCGCGGTCCGTTTCCGACCCGGAGCGGAACAGCGAGATGCGGGCGGTGGTCCTGGGCGGCGGTGGCCTGACCGGTCGGGTCACCGTACGGGACCTGGCCGAGGGGGGGCAGTTCGGGGAGATCGTCGTCGCCGACCTCGACGCCACGCTCGCCCGCGCGGCCGCCTCGGCGACCGGACGAGCGAGTGTCCGGTCGCAGTCGGTCGATGTTCGGGACCGAACCGCCCTGGCGACGTTGCTCGCCGGTGCCGATGTGTGCGTGAATGCCGTCCAGTACACGTTCAATCTCGAGGTGATGGAGGCGTGCCTCGCCGCCCGCGTCCCCTACCTCGACTTTGGCGGACTCTTCCACATGACCCGTCGCCAGCTCGCCCTGGACGGCCGGTTCCGGGAGGCCGGGCTCCTCGCCATTCCGGGCCTCGGGCAGGTCCCGGGCGCGTCGAACGTACTCGCCCTCGCGGCGACCGCCGACATGCCGCGCGTCGACTCCATCGTGATCCGAGACGGTTGGTGCGACCTCACCCGGGGCGGGCCCGAGGTGACGTTCACCTGGTCCCCCTCCACCTTCCTCGACGAGATGAACCTGCCGGCGATGGTCTGGGAGGAGGGGGGGTACCGCGAGTACCCGCCGATGAGCGGAGCGGAACGTTACGAGTTCGCACCCCCGGTCGGTCTAACTACAGTTTACCGGACGCTGCATTCGGAGCCGGCCACCTTGCCCGAGAGCCTCCGAGCGAAGGGGCTCCGCCACTGCGAGTGGAAGGAAGGGGGACCCGGGATCGACGTGCTCCGGATCCTGGCCCGGATCGGGCTCGGCTCGGACAAGCCGGTGGAGGTCCGGGGCACGTCGGTGGTGCCTCGGGAGTTCCTGCTGGCGCTGTTGAAGCGCGAGAAGCTCCTCGGCTACCCCCCGGACGTCGAGGTCGACGATTGGGAGGTGCTCGACATGGAGATCCAAGGGGAAGGCCCAGAGGGCGCGACCACCCGGCACGCCCTTGGGCGGTTCCCGCCAAAGCCCGCGTGGGGCGCCTCCGCGACCGAGTACGCTGTCGGCGTCTGCGGAGCGATCGGGGCGGAGCTCATGGTGCGCGGGGCGATGAACGGGCACGGCGTGCGTCCGCCGGAGCTCTGCGTCCCTCCTGGCCCCTTCCGAGAGGCGCTCGGACGGCGAGGGATCGTGACCGCCATCAGCCCACCGGAATCCCCCCTGCCCCCGTTCGGGCCGGCTCGAAACTGAAGCGGAACGGTAGATTTTTGTGGGTTTAACCTACTTTGGTGACCGATATACTACCTCTAACTCAGCGGCAAGGCCCTCAGACTTACGATAGCGAAGAATTGGTTTGCGTTATATGAAAGATATAATCATCTCACGTCCCGCGCCAATTATATATAGGGTCCCCCGGCTGGCCAAACCCACTTGGATGTGTTCTTTATGGCGGAATCGGACCCCGCCCCCATCGTTGCCGCGGTAGCGCGCCCGGGTGCATCGACCGACCCGATTCTGGCCCTCGAACCGACCCCCGAGCCGCTCGCCCCGCGGCGGGCGGAGGGGGGCGTCGTGAAGAAAGGAGAGGCCGCGATGCCGGTCCCGGCGGAGGTGCCCGTGGGGCCCATCGGTGCCGCGCCGACACCCGAAAAGTCGCCTCCGGCCGCCGACTCGGAGAGCACCCCGCTCCCGGTCCCTATCGCGCGCCTCGTCCCGCGCCTGAGGAAGAGCGCCCGCCTCTTCGAGGAAGGGAAGAAGCTGATCCCCAACTCGTCGAGCTCGCTGATCCGGGTCGCGTCGTACGACCCTTGCCCCCCGTTCATCGAGAGGGGGAAGGGCGCCCGGATCTGGGACGTCGACGAGAACGAGTACCTCGATTTCAACCTGGCCTACGGTTGTCTCATCAACGGGCACGCCCACCCGGAGATCGTCAAAGCCGTCCAGGCCCAGGCCGAGCTGGGCCTCCACTTCGCCGCCCCCACGCAGCTCGAGATCGACGTCGCGAAGGCGTTCCGCAAGCTCGTCCCCAACGCCGAGCGCGTCGCGTTCTGCTCCAACGGCTCCGACGCGACGATGAACGCGATCCGGATCGCTCGGGCGGTCACGGGGAAGGACGGGATCCTGAAGTTCGAGGGCCACTACCACGGCCAGCACGACTACGCGCTGATCAGCGCGGAGGCGCCGCCGATCGTCGCGGGGCTCGACGAGTACCCCCGCCCGCTGCCGAACTCCGCCGGCATCCCGCCCGGGGTCACGGACTACGTGATGGTCGCCGCGTACAACTCCGTCACCTCGCTCGAGCGGATGGTGCGGCGGTACCGCGACCGGCTCGCCGCGGTGATCCTCGAGCCGATCATGGCGAACGCCGGGATCATCCCGCCCGCGCCGGACTATCTCAAGCGCCTGCGCGAGATCACGACGGAGAACGACCTGCTGCTGATCTTCGACGAGGTGTTCACGGGCTTCCGCGTGGCGCCGGGCGGCGCCCAGCAGATGTACAAGGTCGAACCGGACATCTCCTGCTGGGCGAAGGCGCTCGGCGGCGGCGTCACGATCTCCGCGGTCTCCGGCAAGGCGGAGTACATGGACCTCATCGCCCCGGGGCGGATCTCCTTCGGCGGCACCTATTTCGCCAACAGCCTGAGCCTCGCCGGGGCACTGGCCAACCTGAAGGTCCTGGCTCGAGGGGGCGACGACCTCTACGACCGATTCGGTCGGCTCACCGACAAGATGGAACGCGGGATCGAGGCAGCGGCCCGCGACACCAAGGTGAACGTCCTGGCCCAGTCGGTCAACGGGATGCTCCAGTTCTTCTTCACCCGCCGCAAGAAGATCACGAACTACCGCGAGTCGTTGCAGATCGACTGGAACCTGTTCCTGCGGCATCACCAGCTGCTGCTCGCGCGGGGGATCTACATCCACCCGGACAACTACGAGCGGCTGACGTTCTCGTCGGCGCACACCGACAAGGACGTGGAACAGTTCCTCGGTGCGATCAACGAGACGTTCGCTGAGCTGCGTACGTTGCCGCGCGACTATCTTCCCTGAACCCCGGTCGAAGGAGCTGCGCCTGCGGCGCCGGCCGCCGAACGCGCGAGCAGCTGGCGCCGGATCGCCGCTGCGAAGCTCTGGACGTCCTGGGGAAGCTGGCGCTCGACGAGGTTGTCGATGATCGCTCGCAGCGCGCCCTGGCCGCGCATTTCGAGGAGCACCTTCAGCTCGGTCTCCTCCGGGGCCCGGGGCACCAACTCGACGGAGCCCTCCACGGTGGCTTCGGGGGCCACCGCGCGGAACCGGACGGTGCGTTCGTCCCCCGGAAGCACTTCGCCGCGGAACACCGAGGTCCGGCTCACGAAGCCGATCTTCGTGGTGACCGTCCAGTTGGCCACCGTCTCGGAGACCTTCTGCACTCCCTGAACGTGCGGGATCGCCCCGGCGAGGAAATCGAGGTCGCGGAGGAGCCCGGCGAGCTCGTGCGCGGATCCGGGGCAGACGATGGTCGCGTGAGCGGACGGCATCGCATTCGCCTCCAGCGGATCGTTCCCGACCCGTGGGGCGTCTTGACCTTCGCCCCCCGACGGGAGAGGGAGGACGACGCGTCCGTCGTGGGTGCGGCGAACGGCCTAAGGCGGCCGGGGCCTGGGGTCCGCGAGGGTCGTCAGCGTGAGCGAACCGTCCGGCACCTCACCGCCGGGAGACCCCCCGCCCGTCGGTCCGACGGGTCGGTCGGCGGAGTACTGGGCGCGGTACCGCGCGCTCGCGCCGAAGTACTTCTGGGCCGAGGAGACCCGTTCGGCCAGCATCGTGGTCGCCGGCGCGGAAGGCTCCACGCTGAAGGATGCCGACGGCCGGACCTACATCGACCTCACGAGCCAGTGGTCGACGAACAACCTCGGGAACGTCCACCCTGAGGTGCTTCGAGCGAGCGTCGACGCGCTCGGCCGGTACGGGTTCCTGATCTATTTCCTCCACCCGCATCTCCCGATGATCGAGCTCTCCGAGAAGCTGCTCGAGATCCGACCGTCCCCGAACCTGACCCGGGTCTTCCTCGAGCTCTCTGGGACCGGGGCCGTCGAGGCGGCGGTGAAGCACGCGGTCCAGACCAGCCGACGACCGCTCGTGCTGAGCTTTCTCGGCCAGTACCACGGGCTCAGCATCGGCACGGGGGCGATCGGCTCGTTGAGCTCGGAGGAGCGGCGACACTGGGAGCCGTACCACGGAGGGAGCGTCCACGCGCCCTACCCGGCCCCGTACCGCCGCCCCGCGGGGATGTCCGAGACGGAGTTCGGCGAGTCGATGTTAGGGTACCTCGAAGAGCAGCTGCTCCGTTACCAGGCCGCCCCGGACAGGATCGCCGCCGCGATCCTGGAGCCGGTCGCCTGCGAGGCGGGGATATGGATCCCCCCGAAGAACTTCGTCCGGGGCCTTCGGCGACTCTGCGACGCGCACGGGTGGTACTTCATCGCGGACGAGGTCGAGACCGGCCTCGGCCGGACGGGCTCGATGTGGGCGATCGACCACTTCGGGGTCGCTCCGGACCTTCTGACGATCGGCAAGGGGATCAGTGGAGGCCTCCTCCCGATCTCGGCCGTGCTGGGCGACGAGCGGTCGATGGGGGAGGAAGGCGTCGCCGCAGGTACGACCTTCGCCGGTCACCCGGCCGCCTGCGTCGCGGCGTCGACGACGATCGACATCCTACGCCGGGACCGTCTCCCCGAGCGCTCGGCGCGTCTCGGAGCCCACGCCCTGAAGCGGTTGCAAGAGTGGACGGCGTGGGAGGGCATCGGGGACGTCCGCGGTCTCGGCCTTTGCCTCGGGGTCGAGCTCGTCCACAACAAGGACCCACGCCGGCCGGACCCTAAGACGACCCGCGCCGTGTTCTTCGATTGCGTCGCCCACGGGACACTTCCGCTCTACAACTACGGGGACAACGTCCTCCGGGTCCAGCCGCCGCTCACGATCGAGGAGCCGCTCCTCGACCAGGCTCTCGACACGTTGGGAGAGGCGCTGCGAAGGCACCTGCCCAAGACGGCCAGTTAGACGTTGCCGCGCAACTCTCGCCGGAGGGAGCGACCGACCCACGCCCCGCGGGTCTAGTTCGGGAGCGTCCGCTCGACCGTGATGCGCTCGAAGACGGGTACGCCTCTCTCCGCGAGCCGTCGCAAGAACGGCGCCGGCGGAAGGGATTCCGGCGGGAAGAGCCCGGGTTCCTGGAAGTCGCCGTCGAGCAACAAGAGCGCGGCGGCAGCGGCCGGCGTCCCGGTCAGGTAGGAGGTCCCGGTCGTTCCGAACTGTGAGAATGCCGCAGTATGGCCTAGGGTCGTGCCGAGCACGAACGTGGTAGGGCAGCCGTCTTTCACTCCGGAGACCTCCGCCACCAGGGCGGCGCTCCCGTCGATCCGGCCGGCCAGATCCCCCGGTCGGGGAAGGGCGGCGAGCAAGGTCCGCCTCGGGCTCGTGCCGCCGGGCGGCCCGTGCTCGAAGAGCTTGAGATCGCGGATCAGTTTCAGGGTTCGAACGCTCCCTTCGTCCAAGGCGAGCTTGAAGTCGACGTACTGGACCCCCTTGCCGATGAACCGAGGAAGGCTGTCGACCTCCTCGTGGTCGACGGAGTACACGGTCGATCGACCGACCGGAGCCGGGAAGTCGTACTCCTCGCTGGCGCCGAACGGCGGCACATCGACGTACCGTCCTTCCTGGAAGATCCTCGAGGGGTGCAGGGTCTCCTCGATGAACGTCTCCGGGCTGAAGAGGCAGAGGAACGGGAAGTCAGGGCTCGTCGCGGAGTCGCCGTCGCGGATGCGGACCGACACGACCGAGTCGAGGGCATCGGCGGCGTGACGGACGAGGACGTTGCTCAAACCGGGATCCTCGCCCATACCGACGACCGCCGTCAGCGAGCGACGGCGCCAGCTCTCCGAATCGGCGTACGGGTCCGTGGAGTCCGAGGCGAGGTCCATGTAGTTCGCTCCAGCATCCCAGGCGCCTTGCTGGATCGATCGATTGAACCTCGGCAGACTGGCGTTGATGATGAGCCGACAGCCGTGGGCCGCCTCGGCGACCGCAGCTGGCTCCTTGGCGTCCAGCGCGACCGCTCGCGCGGTGGAGGGGAGGGTCCGTTTCACCGCCGCGTCGGCGAGAGCGTGGTCGACGTCCGCGACGATCAGCTCTCCGACGCGGTCCGAGCGCGCCAGGTGAGTGGCGATCACTGTGCCGACGGCGCCGGCGCCGATGAGGAGGACAGGGGGAGGTTCCGGCGTCAGGCTATCGACCCTCGCGGTCCTCGGGGCACGAGGCGAGCCATAAGCTCTCGGAGCCTCGGCGAGGCTCTCAGGTGCGGGCGGGCGCCGTGAGGTCGCGTTGGATCACACCGGCCGCGTTGTAGCCAGGGGCGCCGGTGACCCCTCCGCCGGGGTGGGCGGCCGAACCACAGAGGTAGAGGCCGGGAACCGGCATCCGGTAGGTCGACCAACCGGGGATAGGGCGGAGCGAGAACACCTGGTCGGGCGTGATGTCCCCCTGGTCGATGTTTCCCCCGGTCATCCCCAACGTCCGTTCCAAGTCGAGCGGGGTGACCACCTGCCAGGCACGGACCTTGCCGGGGAGGTCCGGGGCGTACTCTGCTAGGGTGTCCATGACGGTCCGGGCCACGTCCGGGCGAACGTCATCCCAACTCCCCTCAGCCAGGTCGGTCGGGGCGTACTGGACGAACGCAGTCATCGTGTGGTGCCCCGGCGGCGCCACGCTCGGATCCAGCAAGCTCTGAAAGTAGGCGTCGACGAACGGGCGACGCGAAAAAGCCCCGTATTTCGCCTCGTCGAACGCGCGGTCAAGGTACTCGACGGACGGTGAAAGGTCGACCGCCCCCACGAGGCGATCGGCCTCCGGTGCGGCGGTGAACTTCGGCATCGTTTCGAGGGCGGCGTTCAACTTCAGGCACGCACCGCGGGTCCGGATCTGGCCGACCCGGCGGGCGAGTTCGGCGGGCAGAGAGTCCGGAGGCAGCAGCCGTCCGAGGGTCGTCTTGGCGTCGACCGAGGAGGCGATCGCACGGGCGGTCCAGACCGTTCCGTCCTCGGTCTCCACACCGCACGCGCTCCCGTGCCGAACGAGGATCTTGCGGACCGGGGCGTTCGTGACGATCGAGGCCCCCGCGTGCTCCGCCGACTTCGCGATCGCCTCACTGATCCGACCCATCCCGCCCCGGGAGAGCCCCCAGACCTCGCGGTGTCCGTTGAGGACCCCCAGATTGTGGTGACCGAGGATGAACGCAGTTCCCGGGGTCGTCGGGCTTGCGAACGTTCCGATGATCGACGACGACGCGAGCGCGCCCTTCAGCTCCTCCGACTCGAACCAGTCGTCCAGCAGGTCGCTCGCACTGGTCAGGAACAGGTCTCTCAGGAGCCGTTCTCCGTCGGGGCCGAGGGAGGCAAGGAACTCGTTGATGGGCCGGGGCGCCTGCAAGAGCGCTGGTTCGAACAAAGCCATCGCCTCCGACCAGTACCGGACGTACCGCGGGTACGCCGCAGCGTCCTGGACCGAGAAGCGAGCGATCTCCTTCGCGGTCCGCGCGTCGTCCAGCCAGAACGTCAGCGAGCGCCCGTCGGGGAACGGAACGAACAGCTGCGGGTCGCAGAGGATCGGGTCGTACCCGAAGCGGCGGAGCTCGAGCTCCTCGACGATCGTCGGCCGGAGCATCCCGCACGCGTAGGAGTAGGTGTTGATCCGGAACCCGGGCCACGGCTCCTCGGTGACGCAGGCCCCTCCTACGATGGGCCGCTGCTCCAGGACGACGACCCGCACGCCGGCCTTGGCCAGGTAGGCCGCCGTGACGAGGCCGTTGTGGCCGCCGCCGATGACGACGACGTCGGTCTCCGGCATGACGTCAGCCGCCGCCCGAGGAGGCCCGAGTCGGAAAGTTCTTTCGAGGGCGCCGTGGGAGACGAACCGTTATGCGCGGGTCGAGGCTCCCCGAACCCCGCTCCGGCGGGGGTCGGTCCTGATGGTCGGCGCGGTTCGTTCGAAGGGCTCCGGGAGGGTCGGTCGGGGCCCGATCGACCCTCTTGAGCTCCGCAAGGTCCGCCGCCCGCTCGACCGCGCGGCTACGTTGCCCGGGGGTCTCTTTTCGGACCCGACGGTCTACGAGCAAGAGCTCGAACGGCTGATCCTCTGGTCGTGGCAGTGCATCGGTCGGACGGACGAGATCGCGGCGGCCGGTGACTTCCTCACCTTCGAGATCGGGGGCTCGGGGGTGGTCATCCTTCGGGGCTCGGACGGCGAGCTCCGGGCCTTCCACAACGTCTGTCGACATCGCGGGACCCGCCTGGTCGAACCGGCGAGCGGTGGGGGACTTACCCGGATCCAATGCCCGTACCACGCCTGGACCTACGACCTCACCGGTCGCCTCCTCGGCGCCCCGCTGATGACCGGCATCAAGGAGTTCGACCGGGAGCAGTTCGGACTGTTCCCGGTGAAGCTCGAGAGCTGGCGGGGGTTCGTCTTCGTCAACCTCGACCCGAAGGCCACGCCGCTCGCCACGTACCTGGGCGGTCTCGTTCGGAGGGCCGCCCCGTACCCGCTCGAGCGGCTCCGCCGGGCGCGGCGGGTCGTGTACGACATCGCCGCCAACTGGAAGCTGATCGTCCAGAACGCGAACGAGTGCTACCACTGCCCCGGGGTCCACCCGCAGCTCGCGCAGATCACGCCGTACCGATCGGGCGAGGAGGACCTCACCGACGGCCCGGTGTTCGGCGGCTGGATGGATTTCGTCGACGGCGCAAACACGCTCACCGCGTCCGGCACGACCCGACGCAAGCCGTTCGCGGGGCTCTCCGCCGAGGACCGGCGGCGCGTCTACTACTACGTGCTCTACCCGTCCAACTTCCTCTCGCTGCTGCCGGATTACGTCACCTTCGACTGGTTCCTTCCGTTGGGGCCGGAGCGGACCCGGCTCGTCTTCGACCTCTACGTCGACCAGGACGAGGCCGACCCCGCCGACGACGCGATGGAGTTCTGGGAGACCACGAACCGTCAGGACTGGCACATTTGCGAGATGGCGCACCTCGGCTCACGCACCGTAGCCTACCACCAGGGACGGTACAGTTCGGACGAGGAGGTGGTCCATCTCCTCGACGAGTACTACCTCGAGCAGATGGGCCTGCTTCGGCGCGGGGGCTGAGGGTCGCCCGGGGTCCAGGTCGCTACGGCGCCCGCATCTGCTCGCGGACGAAGGCGTCGAAGTCGTAGACCAGCGACTCCTGGTCACTGTATCTTCCCCCCCGCCAGGAGCGGGAGCGGGCGCCCTGCTGGGCGAGCTCGCAGACCTTCCAGTCCTGCCGGTTGATCTCGTCCCAGAGCTCGGTGGCGTCCTTCGGGTCGAAGTCTGGCTGCTCCACGGCGGCGGGCTCGAAGAAGAAATCGCATTCGACGCGGGAGTGGTGCGGGTTGATCGGCCAGCTCCGGTGGAGCATCAGGTAGTCCGGGTGGAGGCTGAGGAACGTGTTCGGGAACATGGTGTGGTAGTAGACGCGGGTCTTGTCGACGTCGGTCATCCCTCGGATCAGCGGACGGCCCGTGTAGCCGGTCCGCGTCATCGACGTGTAGTCCTTGGCGAACGTCATGAACCCCCCGTTGACCTTCGAGCGCCGCTCCCCCTCGAGGAAGTGGTGGTCGTTGTCGCCGGAGAGGTAGGGGGTCAGCCGGTTCAGCTCGGGGTGCACGGGAGCGCAGTGGTAGCATTCCGAGTAGTTCTCGACCAGGATCTTCCAGTTCGCCTCGACCTCGTAGACGAAGTGCGCCCCGAGGCGCAGCTCCGCGATAGGGAACCGGGCCATCTCCGCGAAGAACGTGCCGAACTCCTCGCGCAAGCTCGGACCGCTGCCGCTCAGGTTCGCCCAGAGGAACCCTCCCCAGCGCTCGACGCGTACCGGATGGAGGCCGAACTGCTCCTTGTCGAAGTGGGTGACCTCTTGGGTGTGCGGGGCCCCGAGCAACCGGCCGTCGAGACCGTACTTCCAGGAATGGTATGGGCAGACGATGGAGCTGACCCCGGAACCTTCGGACGCCTCGAGGAGGCGGGTCCCTCGGTGGCGGCAGACGTTGTAGAAGCCGCGGGGCGTGCCGTCGGCGCCGCGTACGAAGAGGACGCTCTCGGGGCCGATCTGGCGGGTGAAGAAATCGCCCGGCTGGGCGATCTGGCTCTCGTGGCCGACGTTGAGCCAGCTGCGGTAGAACAGCCGCTCCATCTCGAGATGGAACGTCGGCTCGTCCCAGAAGATCGGGCCCGGGGGGGTGGTGGCGCCCAGGTACTCCGTCGACTCGGCTACGCCCCCCCCTTCGACCGTCCCCCCATGAGAAACCATAGCAGGGAAAAGTGACCCGCTCCGGCAGATAACGGTGTTGGAAATCCGTCGTTCATCGCCGTGGGGAGTAGCGTGGGACGCGGCCGGTTCGTGCGCGTGAAACCGCGGTCCGGGCCGGCGAGCTAGCCCTTATCATACGGGCCTGCGTGGGTCACCCACCCAACAGGACCGGGATGAATCCGACTTGGGTACGGGTCATCGCCATCGCCGTCGTCGTCGGGCTCGTCGCCACGGGCGTCGGGGTCTACTACTTCTACGTCAAGAAGAACGCCAACAGCTCCTGCGAGCTTCAGCAGAAGAACCCGATCACCATCGACCAGGCGGAGCGGGTCGCCTCGATCGACCCTTCGGCCGCGTTCTCGACGCCCGAATGGGGGGCCGTGCAGCAGGCCTACCAGCCGTTGATCATGTACAACGGCACTAGCTACACCAACTTCACGCCGATGCTGGCCCAGAACTGGAGCCACTCCGCGGACGGCTTCCATTGGAACTTCACGCTGTTCCCCGGCATCCACTTCTCGAACGGAGACCCGGTCACCGCCTGCACGCTCTGGTTCAGCTACTACCGTCTCCTCGCGATGCAGGGCGCCGACCAGTACCTCCTCGCCGAAAACTTCTGGATACCGGGGCTGACCTACTACTCCCCCGCGAGCCAGAACCAGGCGGAGTTCGCGAACTTGACCGCCCAACTGAACAGCTGGGACTTCGTGAACCCGAACGCCAGTGAGGTGGCGGCGATGGCAGCGCCGAACCAGTCGTTCCAGGCGCTGACCAACCGCACGCTCGAGCTCAACCTCGGAAGCGGCTACCTCGCGAACGCGACGAGCGGCATCCCCTACCGGTTCCTCCTCGCGGAGATGGCGACCCCCGGTGGAGTCGCCGTCGACCCGAGGGCCGTCCAGGCGGACGGGGGCGTCTCGAACGGAACCAACGCGTGGATGACGAGCCACGCCGTCGGCACCGGCCCGTATCTGATCAGCGCGTTCGACCCGGTCGCGGGGATGACCTTCACCCCGGACCCTCACTACTGGGGGGCCGCGGTCGCCGCGGCGCAGCCGTGGAATGTCAACCTGCAACCGGCCAAGGTCGCCATCCAGCTGAACTTCCAGGAGGATGCGGCGGTGAACGTCCAGGACCTGAAGTCGAAGTCGGTCGCCTCGGCGTCCTTCGCCTACCTCGGTCCGGATACGGTCCATCAGCTTCAATCGACGGCCTGCGTCGTCGTGCAGGCCGAGCCGCTCGTCTACGGTTCGTCGTCGGGCGCGTGGTGGGTGTACATGAACCAGTCCGTAGCCCCGTTCAACAACCTCTCGGTCCGCGAGGCGGTCGTCCACGCGATCAACTACTCCCAGATCCTGCAGGAGGCGTTCGGGGGCTACGCTTCCCAGTGGGTGGGCCCGGTCCCCCCGTCGTACCCGGGGTACGATCCGCAGAATCTCGCACCCTACTCGTACGACCTGACGCTGGCGAAACAGGAGATGAGCCAGTCCCCGTGGCCGAACGGGTACCCGGGGACGCTCAACTACGAGTACCTCAGCCCCGGGCCGGACTGGGCGCAGATGGCCCTCCTCCTGAAGAACGACCTGATGAAGATCGGGATCGACATCAACCCGGTCGCGATGGGGCTCGACACCTTCTACCAGGTCCAGACCATCGACCCGAGCACGGGCCAGTGCCTGTCGATGGAGAACCAGAACGGGGGACCGTTCCCGATCGGGCAGGACTTCTACGCCTCGGACTACATCTCCCCGGACGACTGGACGCAGCAGGACGCGCTCAGCTACGGGAGCGCCAACATCTGCATGTCCGGCTACGCGAACTCCACCGTCGACGGCCTCGTCGTCGCGGCCGCGGGGGAGTCGAACCCTGCGAACTTCACCAGCGACTACTCCCAGATCACGAGCGCGATGTACTACAACTACACGGACGCCTGGCTCGTGGTGCCGACGCTGTTCGCGGTCTACAATCCCACGGTCCAAGGGATCGTCTCGACCCCGATGGGGAGCACGCCGTTCGACACGATGGAATACAACACGATCTCGGCCACGTAGGTTGGGCGGGGGAGCGCGCCCCCGCCGGAGGCCCCGGCGATCAGCGGTGGGACGAGAGGAACTCCAGGATCGCTTTCTGAAACGCTGCGCGCTCCTCCCAGTTCGCGTGGTGCCCGCTCTGCTCGAAGATCTGCAACCTTGCGCCCCGGATCTTCCGGGTCAGCGCCCTCCCGAACGAAGGGGTCATCTTGTCGTGGCGGCCGACCGTGACGAGACAAGGGCACCGGAGTCGCGCCAAGCGGGACCCTACGTCCCACGGTCGCCCTGGACCCTCGAACTGCGCCATGGACCTCAGGACCGGTCGGTGGACCCCGGGCTGGAGTCCCGCGAGACACTGAGCAAGGTCGAAGGGGACGACCGCTCCGCGGAACTCATGGCGGCGGAAGAACTCCGCATATCCGTCGCGCCAGCGGGCCGACTCCGAGTCCCCCAGCCTCGGGTCCTTCCGGGTGATGTAGGCGTGCGCCGCCGGGGGCAGCGCTGCGACGAGGCGTTTCCATCCGAGGTAATACTCCGGGGTCCAGAGGAAAGGGCTCGAGAGGATCAGGCTGCGAACACTGCGGGGGGACCGAAGCGTGGATTCCACGGCGACGGCGGCCCCGTAGCTATAGCCGAGGAGATGCACCGGCCCAAGGCGCAGCGCCTTGCGCAGGGCCTCGAGCTCCTCGATGGCGCGCTGGAACGTGAGGGAGCGCCGGCTCCGCGGCCGGTCCGACCGTCCGCACCCCGCCTGGTCGTACAGCACGACACGGATGCCGTGAGGCGCGAGGTCCGCGAGGGTCCGGAGGTGCCGGTGGTCGACCCCCGGCCCTCCGTGAACCGCGAGCAGTGTTCCCGCCGTGCCGGTGCCGTACCGCTCGACGTACAGTCGCACGCCAAGGACCGGGACGAATCCGGACTCTTCGGGAGTGGACGTCATCGAACCCCCGACCTCAGCCACCGAGAGCGAGCTGTGGTCCCTGCCATATCGGTGATGCCTCGGACCCGATTACCGCACGCGCGGTCGCAGGCTTCACGCAGGCATCGGCGTACATCGACACTCCTCCACTCTCTCGCCGGAGGTTTGGCACGGGATCGCGGAGGGCCCAAGGAATCGTCACCGATAGGTCGGATCGCCGCAACAGGCAACGTCCGTCGTGGGCGGAGCTCAGGCCCAACGGAGATCAGGTCGACGATGAGGTTCGGTGGAGGTCCTCGATCAGGACCTGGGCGGCGTTGTAGCCCGGCGCCCCCACGACGCCTCCGCCGGGGTGGGCGGCCGCGCCGCAGAAGTAGAGGCCGGGGACGGGCGTGCGGTACTGGGCCCATCCCTGCATCGGACGGAAGGAGAAGATCTGGTCGGGCGTGATGTCCCCTTGGAAGATGTTCCCCCCGGACATCCCGAGCGTGCGCTCGATATCTTCCGGAGAGACGATCTGCCAGGCGCGGATGCACGAACGGATGTCGGGCGCGAACTCGGAGAAGGTGTCGAGGATGATCTCGGCGGCCTGCGGCTTGAACTCTTCCCACGTCGTGCCCACGAGCTCGCGGGGGGCGTACTGCACGAAACAGGTCATGGTGTGCTGGCCCGGCGGGGCCATCGACGGGTCCGAGGCACTCTGGAACAACGTGTCCATGAACGGATGGTCCGAGAACCGGCCGTACTTTCCCTGGTCGAACGCTCGCTCAAGATAGTCCATCGACGGGGCGATCTCGGTCGCGCCCATGTGCGGCACGCCGGGGCGACCGGGGGAGGACGGGAACTCGGGAAGGCGGTCGAGCGCGGCGTTGAACTTCAACGCGGCCCCGCGGCTCCGGATCCGTCCCACCTGACGGCGGACCTCGGCGTCGACCGTGTCCGGAGGGAGCAGGTCCAGGAGCGTGCGGCGCGCATCGACGTTCGAGGCGACGGCGCCGGCCTCGATCGTCTCCCCGCTCTCGGTGACCACGCCTGCGACGCGACCTCCTTTCATAGCGATCTGGCGGACCTTCACGCCCGTGCGGATCTCCACCCCGTGGTCGTGGGCCGATCTCGCGAGCGCCTCCGTGATCCGTCCCATGCCGCCGCGCGAAAAGCCCCAGACGTTGCGCTGGTCACCGAGCACGCCGATGTTGTGGTGCGCGAGCACGTAGGCGGTCCCGGGCGTGCGGGGGCCGCACATCTCGCCGATCACGGCGTTGGTCGCGAAGGAGATCTTGACCTGGTCACTCTCGAACCAGTCGTCCAGGAAATCCTGGGCGCTCATCAGGAACAGTTGGCGGACGAGCTCCTCCGCCTCCGGCCCCTGGAACATCCCGACCAGGTCCTGCAGCGCCACCGGCGGGGCGAGCAACAGCGGCTCGACGAGGTCGAGGACCTGCTCCCAGTAGGCGACGAACTTCGGGTACGCTCGCGCGTCGGCGGCGGAGAACTTGGCGATCTCCTTGGTCGCCTTCTCCTCGTCCACCCACAGCGCGAGCGAACGCCCGTCCGGGAACGGAACGAACGCCTGCGGGTCGTAGAGGATCGTGTCGTACCCGTACTTCCGCAGCTCGAGGTCGTCGACGATCTTCGGCCGCAAGAGGCCGGCGACATACGCGAACGTGTTGATCCGGAACCCCGGCCAGGTCTCCTCCGTGATGCACGCCCCGCCGACGAACGAGCGCTGCTCGAGCACGAGCACCCTGGCCCCGGCTCGACCAAGGTAGCCGGCGGTGACGAGCCCGTTGTGACCCGCTCCGATCACGACGACGTCGTACCGTGCCATGGGAGCGAGGCCGGGACGGTCGTTCCCCCCTTATCCCTCTTTGGCGCGAAATGATACGACGTGGCTTTCGGACCGTTCCACGACCTCGCCTCACGTTCCTTCACCCTCAGGTATCGTCGCGCCAGCGTGCGAGGTCGGAACGAGACGCCCGTGCTCACTGTGGTCGTCCCGTTCCGCCCGCCCTACCCTCTGCTCCGCGCCCTTCTCGACGTCCGTGCGGGCACCCAGCGACTCCTCGCCGACTGGCGGTCGCATCCCGAGGAGAGTCGGTTCGAAGCGACGAAGCGGGTCTACCCGAGCCTGCGAGCTACCTACCCCCATCTCGCCTCCATGTGAGTGGTGACGACGGCGAACGAAGCCTCGGCGTCCCTCCGTTCCTGGGATCGCTGGCTCCGACGGATGAAGCGGCTCGACCCGCCACGCTGGGCCCGTCTGCACGACCGGATTCCCCGACGCCGTGCGGTGAAGGCGAGCCTGCATCGGGACCTGTATCGCCTCCGCGGTCGGGTCCTCGACCTCACCCTCCACCGCGACCGCCACCTCCAGATCGACCTCGGGTTCGTCCAGAACCCCCTCTTCGAACGGTACGGAACCGCCTCGAACTGGACGTTCGGTCTCGCCGTCACCGACCGAGCTCTGATCTTCCAGTTCCGGATCCCTCAAGCTCAGCCCGTCGTCGCCGAGAGCGCCGGAGTCGACCTCAACATGCCGTCGGCCGACCTCGCCACCTCGGACGGACATACCTGGTCCGTCGACCTTCGACCGATCACTGCCGTCCAAGGAGCGATGGCGCGGAAACGGGCCGCCATCGCTCGCCACATCTCGAAGGACCTCCGCCACCAGCGGGCCGTGCTCCGACGGTATCGTCGGCGGGAGAGGAACCGGGTCCGACCGCTACTTCACGCCGCGGGGAACGAGCTGTTGAGGCAGGTCGGTGCTCGGAACGTCGTCTTCGAGGACCTCTCGAGCACGTCGGAGGAGTGCCAGAAGCTCACGCGTCGGGGTGACCCCGACGCCCGGCGAAGACTTTCGGCCTGGACCCACGGGGAGCTCCAGAGGATCGTGCGGTACAAGTCCACGACAGCGGTCGTTCGGGCGAACGCGAGAGGGACCTCCTCGGAGTGTCCGAACTGCGGTGGGCCGCTGGCCCACCCCTCGTGGCGACGGGCGACATGCGGGCACTGCCAGGGGGATTGGCACCGGGACCGGGCGGCCGCGTTGGTCATCCTGGGCCGAGGTCACCACCTCCTACGGGGAGCGGCTCCTCCCCCGAGCGCGCGCAACGAGCTCTTGGAGGCGGCGCGATGGCGTCCGGACGACGATAGAAGTCCGGGCCTCGTCGGCGAGCCAATGAAGAGAGACGACGCGAAAGCGAGCGGACAAGGCTGAACGTGTCCGCTCAAAGAGGAGTAATCCCGCCGATGGAGCCCTCGGGCGAGGGCTCCGGCGAGGCGTCGTCCAGCACGTATTAGTAGCCCCCCGGGATTGAACGACGATGGTCATGGAGGACCCGCCCACGCCTCCCCCCGGGGGCTGAGACCCAGTGGGGAGGAGCCGATCCGACCTGCTGATCTTCATCCTGAAACGGCTCGCCGTCCTCCCGTTCGTCCTCCTCGGAATCATCGCGATCACCTTCTTCTTCACGCACATCGCGGTGCGCAACCCCTGCGCCTCGTGGATCCCGCACGCCCACCCCGGAGCGCTGCAGAACTGCATCGCGTACTTCGGCCTCAACCAGCCGCTCACGACGCAGTTCGTGAAGTACCTCAGCTCGCTCATCGCCGGCAACTGGGGGATCGACCCGCTCGGCGGTCAGCCGGTGGCTCCGGTGATCCTCTCCGCGGTCCCGGAGACCGTAGAGCTGGTCCTCGCGTCGCTGTTCTTGATGGTGGTCATCGGCATCCCCCTAGGGGTCGTCGCGGCGACCAGCAACGGCCGATGGGCCGACCATCTCGTCCGAGTCTTCTACCTGAGCGGGTGGGCGACCCCGACCTACCTGGGGGCCCTCGTGCTCGCCGTGATCGTCGGACCTGCGGTCGGTCTACCTTCGGGCGGGGCCTTCACGACGAGCACTCCTCCGTTCCCCCAGCCCACCCACATGTCGGTGATCGATGCCCTGCTGGCCGGCAACCTCCCGGGCGTCAGCGACGCCCTCGCCCATCTCATCCTTCCCGCCACGGCGCTCGCCTTCCTCAACATGGGCATTGCCACCCGGATGACCCGTAGCTCGATGCTCGAGGTGCTCCCGCTCGACTACGTCAAGACGGCCCGGATGAAGGGGCTCTCCGACCTGTTCGTGGTCTACAAGCACGCGCTCCGCAACTCGCTGATCTCCACGACGACGGTCTTGGGGATCACCGCGGGGAGCCTGCTCTCCGGGACCGTGGTCATCGAGGAGATCTTCCGGTGGCCCGGCATCGGCGACTACGCGTTCAACGCCATCACCTCGTACAACTTCGCCGGCACGATCGCAACGGTCGTGATCTTCGCGCTCGGCGTCGTGATCGCGAACCTCGTCGCCGATGTCCTCTACGGCGTCCTCGACCCCCGCGTGGAGTGGCGCTAGATGCCGAGCGCGGACCCGTCGGCCGCCGCGGTCACGCCCCTCCCCGACCTACCGCCTCCCGTGCCCGCCCCGGCGGTCGTGCGACGGCCCCGCTCCCCGCTCCTCAGCGCCGTGGTCGGATTCCTGCGGGTGATGCGGGCGAACCCGCTGACGCTCGCCGGTTTCGTCCTCGTGGTCCTGATCTGCGTCACGGCGTTCGTCGTGGCCGTCGTCCCGCCGGTGACTCACGTGCTGCTCGGCCACGCCGTGATGGTCACCCCGTACGACCCGAACACGCCGACCCCCGCCGTACACCAGGGACCTTCGTCGGCCCACTGGTTCGGCACCGACCCCGTCGGGCGGGACATGTTCTCGCTCGTTCTCGCCGCGCTGCCGCTCGACCTCGCCATCGGTCTCTCGGTCACCGGTTTCGCCCTGGTCGTCGGGAGCTCGCTCGGCTTGGTGGCGGGTTTCTGGGACAAGCCCCGCACGCTGGGGGGCGTGGTCTCCGTGGTGATCATGCGGGTCACCGACGTGTTCCTCGCCTTCCCCAGCCTCGTCCTCGCGCTCGCCGTAGCGGCCACGCTCGGGCGGTCGATCGTCACGACCGTCTTCGCCGTCATGATCACGTGGTGGCCGTACTACGTCCGCCTCACACGCGGGGAGGTGCTGGCCGTGAAGAACCTCCCGTACGTGACCGCGGCCCGTGCCTCCGGGGTCTCCGAGGTCAAGATCCTGTTCCGGCACGTCCTGCGGAACATCCTCGAGCCGCTCACGATCTACTACACCCTGGATGTCGGCACCGTGCTGGTGACGTTCTCGACGCTGTCGTTCGTCGGGGTCACCGGCTCGATCACCACCGCGGAATGGGGCACCCAGGTCGAGTTCTTCCAACCGTACCTGCCGTTCTACCCCTGGACCGTCCTGGCGCCGGGGCTGGCGATCTTCGTCACCTGTCTCGCCTTCAGCCTCCTCGGGGACGGTTTGCGGGACATCCTCGACCCGAGGAGCCGTCGGGCGTTGACCCAGGCGGCCCAGCCCTCGACGATCCCGGCCTCAGCGCCGACGGCGGGGGTCGGACCCGGAGCGGGTGCGTGAGCGCCACCCCGTCCGCGCCTGAGCCGGTCCCTTCGACGCTGACCTCGGACCAGCCCGCGACGGGCGAGCCTCTCCTGAAGGTCGAGGACCTCACGATCGAGTACCACGTCGGGGCCGGCGTCTTCCGGGCCGTTCAGGAGGTCTCCTTCGAACTGCATCCGGGTCGGGTGCTCGGGATCGTCGGCGAAACCGGTTGCGGCAAGAGCACCCTCGCCCACGCGATCCCCCGGCTGCTGCCCGAACCTCCCGCGAAGATCCGGTCGGGGAAGATCGTCTACCAGGGCGTCGACCTTGCCCAGGTGCCGAAGTGGCAGATCCCGCGGGTCCGCGGCACCGGGGTCGGGATGATCTTCCAGGAGCCGATCAACTCCCTCAATCCCTCCTACCGGATCTACAGCCAGATCGTCGAGGCGATCCGGGTTCGCCGGCTCCGCGATGCCGGCAAGATGCCGAGCTTCCACCCCGGCCCTCAGCCGTTCGATTACTCGCGACGGCCGAAGCTGTCGACCGCGGAGGCGATGGCCCACCCGCTCACCCCCGTGCTGCCCTCTGGGATCCGCGACCGCGGACCTACCGCGCTCCCGAAACAACTGCGCGAAGAGGTGCTCGACTACCTGCGACTGGTCCGGATCAACGACCCGGAGACGATCCTGAGCCTGTATCCGCACGAGCTCTCCGGCGGGATGCGCCAGCGCGTGATGATCGCGATGGCGCTCAGCCAGCGCCCGACGCTGCTGATCGCGGACGAACCGACGAGCGCCCTCGACGTGACGATCCAGGCGCAG
Organism: Thermoplasmata archaeon; assembly: GCA_022750195.1. Classification (GTDB taxonomy): domain Archaea; phylum Thermoplasmatota; class Thermoplasmata; order Lutacidiplasmatales; family UBA184; genus Lutacidiplasma. Next base: position 79,899 of record JAKIWE010000002.1, read on the forward strand.
GTCCTCTCGCTGATGAAAGAGCTGATGGAGGAGGTGAAGACCTCGATCCTGTTCATCAGCCACGACCTGGGCGTCGTCGCCGAAATGGCCGACGAGGTCGGCGTGATGTACGCGGGGCACCTGGTCGAGCTCGGCCCGGTCGACGAGGTGTTCCGCCACCCCGGCCACCCGTACACCCGGGCGCTCCTCGAGTCGGTCCCGACCCGCTACAAGGACGACGGCCCTCTCCCCTCCCTCGGCGGCTCCGTGCCGAACCTCTCCCGGCTTCCGAGCGGCTGCCCGTTCCACCCACGCTGCCCTATCGCCGAAGCGCGGTGCGCGGTCTCGCCGGGGCCTCCGCTTGCCGTGCTGCCGGGGAAGCTCGCCGTCGCCGGCCACGCCTCGGCCTGCTACTTTCCGGAACGGGTCGGGAGCCCACCATGACCGACCCCCTGCTCGAGACCCGGAACGTCACCAAGCACTTTCCCCTCAGCCGGTCGCTGACCCAGTACTTTGGAGGGGAGGCCCGTCTTGCGATCCACGCCATCGATGGGGTCTCCGTTCAGGTCCACCGAGGCGAGACGCTCGGGCTGATCGGGGAGTCCGGCTCGGGGAAGACGACGCTCGGCTGGCTCATGGCCCGCCTCCACACCGCGACCTCCGGTGAGCTGTTGTTCGAGGGCCGGGATGTCTCCCGACTGCACGGGCGGGCGCTCCGCAAGTGGCGGCAGAACCTCCAGGTCGTCTTCCAGGATCCGGTCGGTTCGCTCGACCCTCGGCAACGGGTCTGGCAGATCGTGAGCGAGCCGATCCAGGCCCAGCAACGACTCTCCCGCGGGAAACTCCGCGCCCTCGTTGCCGAACTGCTCCCCTCGGTGGGCCTCCCCCCGGACTGCCTTGACCAGTACCCGCACGAGTTCTCCGGGGGTGGAAGACAGCGCCTGTCGCTCGCCCGCGCGCTCAGCCTCCAGCCGAAGCTCGTGATCCTCGACGAACCGACGAGCGCTCTCGATGTCGCCGTTCAGGCCCAGATCCTCAACCGGTTGGTCACCCTGCAGCGTGAGTCCGGCTACTCGTACGTGCTGATCACGCACAACGTCGCGGCGGTGCGGTACGTCGCCGACCGCGTCGCGGTGCTGTACCTAGGCAAGGTCGCGGAAGTCGGTCCCGTCCGGTCGGTCCTCGAGCACCCGGTGCACCCGTACACGAAGGCGTTGCTCGCCGCCGTGCCGGTCGCCGACGCAGGGCGGCGGCGGACGCGGTACCAGATCAAGGGGGAGATCCCCACGCTGATCCGACCGCCCCCGGGCTGCCGGTTCGCCGCCCGATGCCCGTTCGTCATCGAGCGGTGCCGGGTCGAGGAACCGTTGCTGCTCCCGGTCACCGCCGCGAACGACCACGTCGTCGCCTGCCACCGGTCGGCGGAGGTCGGCGACATCCCACCGGAGAGCCTGCTGGCGACCGTCCCGCCGCCGGCGGCTTCGGCGTAGAGAGCGGGGCCGGACCTACGACGCCGACTGCGTGTTGAAGCAGAGCGAGTACGGCTCCGCGCTCGCCATCGGGTTCTCGATGTACCCGTTCAACGCCGAGTTGTAGACCGCGAACGCGGTCGGCACGACCATCCAGATGTCGGTGTAGTTGTTGTACATGAGCTGGGTCATCTGGGTGTAATCGCCCGTCAGATTCGTTACGTTCGTGTCGCTGGCGGCGGCGTAGACGAGGTTGTTGACGGTCGCGTTGTTGTAGCCGGACATGCACAGGTTGGCGCTGCCGGAGCTGACCGCGTCGTTCTGGGTCCAATCGTCCGGCGAGATGTAGTCGGACGTGTAGAACTCCTGGCCGATCGGGAACGGCCCACCGTTCAGGCTCTCCTGGGCCGTGCACTGCCCGGTGCTCGAATCGACGACCTGCATCTGGTAGAGCGTGGTGAGCGGGACGGCCACCAGGTTGAGGGTGATCCCGATCTGGGCGAGGTCGTTCTTGAGCAGGAGGGCCATCTGGGCCCAGTCCGGGCTCGGGGAGATGTACTCGTAGGTGAGGGTCCCCGGGTAGCCGTTCGGCCAGGGGGACTGACTCATCTCCTGCTTCGCGAGGGCTAGATTGTAGGAGTACGGCTGGAGATTTTGGGGGTTGTAGTACGGGTACGACGGAGGGACCGGGCCGACCCATTGGGACGCGTAGCCGCCGAACGCCTCCTGGATGATCTGGTTGTAGTCGATGGCGTGCGCCACCGCCGCGCGGACCGACCAGTTGTTGAACGGGGCGGTCGATTGGTTGAGGTAGATCCACCACGATCCGCCCGTGGCCCCGTAGACGACGGGCAGCGCCTGGACGGTCACGCATCTCGTCGCCTGAAGCTCGTGGACGGTGTCCGGACCGAGGTAGGCGAACGACGCTCCTGCAGCGGCGCCGGATTTGAGGTCCTGCACCGTGACGGAGCTCTGCTGCTGGAACTGCACCTCCACCGACTCCTTGGCCGGCTGGAGAAGATTGACCGCGGGATAGGCTGCAGCTGCGGCCGATCCCCAATAGCTCGGGTCGATCGAAAGCTGGTAGCCGGTCTGTTGGCTGTAACTGGTGAGCAGGTACGGGCCGGTCCCGACCATGTTCGTCGCCAGGAAGGTGTTCGCCTGCGCCCATACGCCGCCGTTCGCCTGGACGACCTTCGGGTCGACGGCGTAGGAGTTGGGGGCCGAGAGCGACGCAAGGAGGTAGGTGTACGGGACGACGCCCAGGTAACCGAAGCCGAGGTTGAGCTCGATCGTGAGATTGTTGATCACCTGGAACGACTGGTTCGGGGCCTCCATGAACTGAATCTGGGAGGCGCTCGGATTGTAGAAGTTGGTCGTGTTGAGGAAGTTCGCCATCGACGAAGCGGCCGCCTGATTGGCGGAGCTGTTGCTGTAGTAGGAGAGGCCGGGGTACCAGAAGTTCTGCGTGAGGATGAACCCCGAGCCCTGCGTCATCACGATGTCCCGGTAGAGGCTGAACCATTGCACGAAGGCGTTGTAGCCGTCCCCGTTCGAGAAGTGAGCCCCCGCTCGGAGGGTGAAGTTCCAGTGGAACTGGTCGCCCGAGACGGACCAATTCGAGGCGAGGACGCCTTCGAAGGTGGTGTAGCTCGAACCGTTGTAGTTGACCATACCCTGGTAGACCTGCTGCACCGCCGCCCAGCCGGGAGTGGTGAAGGTCACCGCCGGGTCCAGGGAGTCGGGTTTCTCCGCCTGGTCTAAGATGAGGGTGGACTTCGACGACACCCCGCAGGTCGTCGATTTGTGAGTCTCGTAATAGTAGATTCCGGCCCCCGAGGCGACCACGGCGACGACGACCACGACAGCGATGATTCTAACCCACTTCGGATTCACGGCGGGAGGCCCCCCCGGTCGAGGGGGCAAAACCCCTGCACCTTGATATAAGCTCGGACACGGCGCCCGGCGCTCCCCCCCGCCCGCCCCTGGAGGGAGGGCTCGCCGAACCGCGACAACATCTTCTATCCCGCGGCCTCCTCGAGGCGAGGGGCACCATGGCAGCGGAGAAGATGTTCATCGGCGGCGAATGGGTGGCCGCCCACACCGAGGCGACGACGCCCGTCGTGAGCCCCTTCACCGGTGCCAAGATCGCCGACGTCGCGCGCGGGGACCGGGAGGACACGCGCAAGGCGATCGACGCGGCGAGGGAGGCGTTCGACCGCGGACCGTGGCCCCGGATGCCGCCCCGGGCCCGCGGCGAGGTGTTCCTCAAGGCGGCGAAGATCCTCGGGGACCGGGCGACGGCGATCGCCGAGCTTGAGAGTCGGAACCAGGGCAAGACGATCAAGCAAGCCGCCGACGCCGACATTCCCTTCTCGTTGGACAACCTGATCTTCTACGCCGGAGCCTGCCGCACGCTCGACGCCCACAGCCCGCAGGAGTTCACCGGGGACGGGACGACGATCTTCCGCCGGGAACCGATCGGGGTCGTCGCGTCGATCACGCCGTGGAACTACCCGTTCATGATGGCCGTCTGGAAGCTCGGCCCGGCCCTCGTCGTCGGCAACAGCGTCGTGCTCAAGCCCGCGAGCTGGACGCCGCTCTCTACGCTCGAGCTCGCCCGGGCGTTCCACGACGCGGGCCTCCCGCCGGGGGCGCTCAACGTCGTGGTCGGTACCGGCGAGGAGGCCGGCAACGAGCTCTGCCGCAATCCGAAGGTCGACATGGTCTCGCTGACCGGTGACACCGCCACGGGCCGCAAGGTGATGGAGGCGGCGAGCGGGACCGTCAAGCGGACGCAGCTCGAGCTCGGCGGAAAGGCACCGTTCGTCGTCTTCGCCGACGCCGACGTCGCCGCGGCCGTTGAGGGGGCCATGGTCGGAGGGTTCGTCAACGGCGGGCAGGACTGCACGGCCGCGACGCGGCTCATCGTCCACGCCTCCGTGCGCGAGAAGTTCCTCCGCCACCTCCTCGACCGGGTCCACGAGATCCGCATGGGCGACCCGATGTCTCGCTCCACCGACCTGGGACCGCTCGTCCATCGGAGCCACCAGAAGAAGGTCCTCGACGCTGTCGAGCACGGGGTGAGCGAAGGTGCGAAGCTTCGGTCGGGCGGGACCGACGGCGGACCGAAGCTCAAGGACGGCGCCTTCGTGACGCCGACGGTGCTCGATGCGGTGGCCCCGGATATGGACGTCGCGCAGAAGGAAGTGTTCGGGCCCGTGCTCGACGTGATGGAGTTCACCACCTTCGACGAGGCGATCGCGATCGCCAACGGAGTCGACTACGGGCTTGCGGGCAGCCTGTGGACGAACGACCTCCGGACCGCGCTCAAGGCGGCTCACGCGCTTCGGTTCGGGGACGTATGGATCAACGACCACCTTCCGTTGGGCTCGGAGACGCCGCACGGCGGGTTCAAACAATCCGGTTTCGGCAAGGACCTGGGGGTGGACTCGCTGTACGATTACACGGCGGTCAAGAACATCTACGTCGACCTGACCGGCGCAGTCCGCAAGAGCTGGCACTACACCGTCTACGGCGACCCGACGTAGGCAGGGGAGAGGCCACGATCGAAGGGATACCGGAGGACGGCCGCGCGGCCCTACTGATCGGCGGCCGGTGGGTGCCTCCTTCCACCGGCACCTGGCGCCCGGTCGTCGACCCATCGACGGCCCAACCGATAGGGCAGGTCGCCGTCGGCGGCGCGGAGGACGCCCGGGCCGCGGTGGATGCCGCCAGCGAGGTCGAGGAGAGCTGGGGCGAGACCCCCGCCCACGAGCGCGCCCGGCTCCTGCGCGAAGTGGGTCGCCGTCTCACCGCCGACAGGGAGGTGTTGGCGCGTCTGATCGCGCACGAAGTCGGCAAGCCGCTCGCGGACGGCCGCATCGAGGTCGAACGCGCGGCGTTCGTCTTCGACCTTGCCGCGGATGAGACGCGCCACTTGACGGGCGAGAGCTTCCCGGCCGACGCCTTCGCGCTCCCTCCGGGCAACGAGCACCGGGTGCTGTTCACCACACGGGACCCGGTAGGGGTCGTCGTCGCGATCTCTCCGTTCAACTTCCCGCTCAACCTGTTGACCCACAAGGTCGCCCCGGCGCTGGCGGCCGGAAACCCCGTCGTCGCCAAGCCGACGAGCGCGGCCCCGTTCACCGCGTTGCGCCTCGTCCATCACATCGAGGACGCCGGCGTTCCCGCAGGAGTAATCAACGCCGTCCTCGGACCGGGGGGCGCCGTCGGCGACGCGCTCGTGGAGCACCCGCGGACGCGCCTCGTCACCTTCACCGGCTCGACGGCGGTCGGCCTCTCGATCGCCGAGCGCGCGGCCCGCCAAGCGAAGCGCGTGATCCTCGAGATGGGCGGGCTCGACCCGCTGATCATCCTCGACGACGCCCCGCTCGACCGTTCCGTTCGCGCCGCGCTGCGCGGGGCGTTCGGCTTCTCCGGCCAGGTCTGCACCGCGTCCAAGCGCCTCCTCGTGGCCGAGGCGGTGGCCGATCGGTTCGCCCAAGCGTTGACCGACCAGGTTCGATCGCTGCGGGTCGGCTCCGCCCTGGACGAGGCGACCCAGGTCGGGCCGCTCGTCGACGCGGCGGCTGTCGACCATGTGCACGGCCTCATCGAGGACGCGCAGCGGCACGACGCGGAGCTGCTCACCGGCGGGCAGCGGGTGGGGAACGGACCGGGATTCTTCTACGCGCCGACCGTGCTCGACCGGGTCCCCGTGACGGCGCGGATCGCGCAGGAGGAGCCGTTCGGACCGGTGGCCCCGATCCTCCGGTTCTCGGACGAAGCCGAGGCGGCCGCGATCGCGAACGGAACGCCCTACGGGCTCCAGGCCTCGATCTATACGAACGACCTCTCCCGGGCGTTCCGCCTGGCGCGGAAGATCCGAGCCGGCGGCGTCCATCTGAACGACCCGACGACGCTCCGCTGGGATGCGCTCCCGTTCGGGGGCGTGAAGGCGAGCGGCGTCGGTCGAGAAGGGGTGGCCAGCGCGATGCGCGAGATGACCGAAGTGAAGCTCATCTCCGTGAACTACAGCCCGTAACCGAGAGAGTTCCCCCCCGGACCCGCGCGTCAGGGGAGTTCGCGCCCGGGGGGCGCCGGCGACGGCGCCGGGTGGATCGGCGGGACGATGCCGGAAGGGCGGACGAGGCCCGGGCCGGCCATCGGCGCGGTCGGGCGAGGGACCGGCGGCGCGCGGCCGTGGGGTACGTCCAAGGCTGCGAGCGAGGCGTCGAACACCTCGAGGCCCCGGTCGAGCAGCTCGTCCTCGATGACGAGGGGCGCCATGAACCGAAGGACGTTGTCGAACGGGCCGCACGTATGCATCAACACGCCTCGATGCAACAGCTCCCGCCGCATCGCCTTCGCCCGGTCCCCCCACGGCGTGCGACCGGGAGCATCCTTGACGAAATCGACCCCGATCATGAACCCGCGGCCCCTCACCTCGCCGATCGACAGGTGCGAAGAGGCCAGCTCTGCGAAGCGTTGCTTCGTCCTCTCACCGCGGCGTGCAGTGCGTTCCAGAAGATCGCCGCCTTTGAGGAGGCGGAGGACCTCGGTACCGGCGGCGAGCGCCAGCGGATTCGCCCGGAACGTCCCGATGTGGAAGCCGGCGGGCAGCTCCGGCACGAGGTCGTCGCGGTACGCCACGAGGGAGAGCGGGATCCCACCGCCGATGGTCTTCGCGATGCAGACGATATCGGGGGTGACCCCCGCGTGGTCGACGGCCCACATCTTGCCGGTGCGACCGAGGCCGCTCTGGATCTCGTCGGCGATCAGCAGCAGGTCGTGGCGGTCACAGAACTCCCGCAGGGACGGCAGGAACTCCTCCGGGGGGACGACGTAGCCGCCCTCGCCGAGGATCGGTTCGACGACGACGGCGGCGAGGCCGTCCACCCCCGAGTAGGGGTCGGCGACCAGGTGCTCGAGGTATCGAAGGAGATTCGCGCAACCTCCGTCCGGGTCGAGCGTCGGCCGGTACGGGTCGGGGAAAGGAACGCGCACGACGGTCCCCCCGCGGAACGCGCTCGTCTCGTGGAACTTCCGGCCGCTCGTGAGGTTGACCGCGCCACCGTGCACGCCGTGGTAGGCGCCGGAGAAGGCGACGGTGCCCTTCCGCTTGCGAGCGAACTCGGCCAAACTGACGGCCGTCTCCACCGCGTCGCCGCCGGTGACCGTGAACAGCACCTTGGCGTGGTGGCGCAAGTGCCCGGGCAGGGAACCCACAAGCTCCTCGAGAAACTCGATGCGCGCCTCCGTCGGAAGCTCGAGGGCGTGCCAGACGCGGTTGAGCTGGCGCTCAACCGCCGCCTGGACCCGGGGGTGTCGGTGGCCGAGATTCAGTACCGAGATCCCCGAGACCCAGTCGATGTACCGGTTGCCATCGACATCCTCGACAGTGGACCCCCGGGCCTCGGCGATCGCGATCGGGAAATGCCGGGGATAGACGACCGCATCGGTCTCGAGCTTCTGCTGCGCGGCGAGGAGCTCGCGCGAGCGGGGACCGGGCGGCGGGTGGAGAACGCGCGGGGCGTCCGGGAAGCTGAGCCACTCCTCCGGCGCGGTCATAGGAACGCTCTAACAGCTCTAGGGCCGCCCGGAGATAAGAAGCCGCCCGCGGGAGGTCGGGTTTTTCCTCCGGTCGGGATGAGGAGCGCGTCATGCCCCCGAGGCTCGCCGCCGTCGATGTGCACGTCCACCTGAGCGCGTTCTGGGCGGACCGACCGAGCTCGTTCTACACGCCGGACCTCGACTTCACGGTCCCCGGACTGCTCCGGGAGCTCGACGCCCAAGGGATCGGCGAAGCGGTCCTTCTCCAGCTGGACACCGCGCCGAGCGTCGCTGCCACGTTGGAGGAGGGGGGTCGACTCAGCTCGGAGAGCCGAGGAAGGTTGCTTCGGACCTCCACGGTGAACCCGGTGGACGGCGAGCGCGTGGTCGCCGAGGCGATCCGAGCTTGGGAACAGGTCGACGACCTCGTCGCGATCAAACTGTACCCCGGGTACTTTCCGTTCTACCCCCACGACCCCCGCCTCGAACCAGTCTACGAGTTCGCAGCGCGGCGCGGGCTGGTCGTGATGGTCCACCAGGGCGATACGCTGACGCCGAACGGCCTCGTGAAGTTCGCGCGCCCCATCGAGCTCGACGAGGTCGCGGTTCGGCATCGCGACGTCCGGTTCGTGCTCTGTCACATGGGCAACCCGTGGATCGAGGAGGCGGCCGAGCTCGTCTACAAGAACGAGAACGTCTACGCCGACACGTCGGGTCTGGTCTGGTCGCCCCGGCTCCCGTTCTACGAGGCGATGGTGACCCGGGCGCAGCACCGGCTCGCGAACGCCATCGCCACGATGGGCACCGCCGACCGTGTCCTCTACGGCTCCGACTGGCCGCTCGAGTCGATCGCGCTCGCGGTCCGGATGGTGGAGGGGCTCGATCTCCCGCCGGCGGCGAAGGCCCAGATCCTCGGCGGGAACGCTCGGAAACTGTTCCGACTTCCACCGCCAGCCGGCTAGCGTTCGATCGGTCGGGCCGGGCTTGCTCCCTGCGTCCGGAGCTTGCGTCGGCCGCAAGCCTCGCCTCCGGCTGAAACGTCATATCGGCGGCCGTGTCGAATCCGCGCTGCCAGGCGGAGAGTCGGTCGGGGATGCGACGAACCTTCGCCGAAGCGCTGGCCGAGCGACCGCTGTTCTTCGAACCGTTGCCCCCTTCCGCCCGGTCCCCCCCCGCACGGATCCAGAGCCTCGTCGAGGAGGAGGTCCGGTTGCTCGCGGCCGTGCCCCGGCTCGATGCCGTGGACGTCCCGGAGCTTGTGGACGAGAACCACGAGGGCCGACCGTACTACCGCTCGCTCAACCCGCCGGAGTTCGCCCGGACGGTCGGCGAGCGCGCCGGGTGCGAGGCGGTGGTGAACAAGGTCGTGGCCCACCTCACGAACACCGACGCGCTCGCCGCTTGGACCCGCACTACGATCGACCAGGGAGTGAAGAACTTCGTCCTCGTCGGCGGCTCGAGCCGGTACATCCCCTACCCCGGGCCGTCCGTCGCGGAGGCGAATCGGATCTGCCATCCGTTGATCGCGGAGGCCGGCGGGCGCCTTGGCAACATCGCGATCCCGCAGCGCACCGGCGAAGCGCACCGGATGCTCGCGAAGACACGCTCCGGCGCCTCGTTCTTCACGACGCAGATTCTGTTCGACAGCGACGCGGCCCTCCGAATGATCCGGGAGTACGGGCGGCTCTGCGTCCAGGCGGGTCTGGAGCCGGCCTCCGTCCTCCTCAGCGTCGCGCCGCTCGCGGACGAAGGGGACGCCCAGTTCGTCCGCTGGCTGGGAGCGGACATTCCAGAATCGGCCGAGCGGTCGATCCTGAACGGCGATGAGAGCAGCGCCTCGGCCCGCTCCATCGCGCAGGCGCTCCGCCTTTGGCAGGAGGTGCGGCAGGGCATCGAACGCGCCCACGTCGCCGTACCGATCGGAGTGAATGTCGAACAGGTGACCCAGCGCCACCTGGCCACCGCCGCGGCGATGCTCGCGGAGTTCGCGCCCCGCCTCGACGACCACGGCTGACCGGGCCGCTCCGTCGGGTCCCTACCTCGGCCGCGACGGTGGCGGGACGTACAGGTCTGCGGGCGGGGGCACGTTCGCGTGGGGCGGCGGCACGATCGGCGGACCCCGCCGGCGGCGACGGTAGACGAGCAATCCTAGGAGCGCGCCCACGACCACGACCGCAACGATCACGCCGATCCAGAGCTCCGAAAGGCCGCTGCTCGTGGACGTCGCGGGCGCCGCGAGCACGGTGAGGGTCGCCGAACCATGGGCCCTCGCCCCGCTGCTGTCCATGACCGTGGCGTTGACCGTGAACGAGCCGACGAGGTCCGAGCGGCAGGTGAACTGGGTCCGGTTGTTGCCGGTACAGCTCGAGGGCAGCCCGAAGTACCGCAGGGTGTTGACCCCGGTCCCGCCGGTCACGCTTGCGTTCACGGTGAAGACCTGACCGAGCGTGACGGTCGTCGGGGAGAGCGTGAGGACCAGGGCGATCGCCTCGACGACGTCGACGCTCCCCGTGACGTTCTGGACCGCGTGGGCCGAGTCGGCGATCGTCACGCGGACGTTGTAGAGTCCGGGCGTCGTCGGCGAACAGCTCACCGTCGAGGCATTGCGCGAAAGACACCCGGGGGGGAGCCCGGCGTAGCTCTCCGTGTAAGGCCCGTGACCGCCGCTAGCGTTCGCATAGAAGGTGACCGCAGAGCCCAGGACCACCACGTTCGGCAGCACGGTGAGGTGGGTCACGAACGGGGCGACCGTCGTGACGGTCAGGTTCGCTTCGGCCGAGACCCCGACGGAGTCGTTCGCCCAGAGGTGGACCGAGAAGTCGCCCCCGGCGCCGTAGGTGTGCTCCGGGTTCGACCCGACCCCGATCGACCCGTCCCCGAAGACCCAAGCGAAGGTGAACGGCGCCGTTCCGCCCGAGGTTCCGGCCGAGAAAGTGACCTGCAGCGGCACCGTTCCCGACGTCGGGGCTGCCTGAGCGGTCGCCGTCGGCCGCGGATTGACCGCGAGCGACGTGGCGAAGGAGAGGACCACGAGACCGGCACCGTCGGTGACGTGCACGCTGACCGGGAAGCTCCCGGCCGCGTGCGGCATGCAGACGTCGATCGGCAGGTCCGCGGAGAAGCAGCCGGCTTGGGTCCCGATCCAGAGATAGTGAAGAGCGCCGACCGGGCTGCTGGCGGTGCTCGAAGCCTGGGACGATTGCCCGACGTCGATCGGGCTGGGCAGGACGGTCGGGGTGGCCACCTGGACCTGATCCCACTGGAAGGTGTCGTTGAGCGGCGTAGCGGAGAGGCCGCCTACCAGAAGTATGGCCGAGCCGAGCGGATCCGAGGCGCCGGTCAACGCCGAGCGCGCCGAGGGCGCGCTCGCCAGCTGCCCGGTCAGATTCACCCAGTTCCCACCGCTAAATTCCCACGTTTCGGCGCTGGGGCCCCCCGCGCATCCGTTCGACGCGCAGCCGCCAAACAGCAGGACCGAACCGTTGAGGGGGTCGAAGACGAGCGAGGCGCCGCCCCGCGAGCTCGGCGAGGTCGCCGGGGCGAGTTGTCTCCAGGTGGTGCCGGAGAACGTCCAGGTGTCCCCCGTGCCACCGAACCCACCGAAAAGGACGACGGACCGGCTCTGGTTGTCGAACGCCACGGCGGCCCCGCTTCGGGCCGACAAGGCCGCAGGGGTCGCGAGGAGCGACCACGAACCCGAGGCGAACTTGAACGACTGATTGGTAACACCGGTGGCGAAAGCGCTCGCCACGACCGTGCCGCCGAACATCACGGCCGAGCCGCTCGCGCGGTCGTAGGCGAGACTCGCGTCCGACCGCGGGGCGATCGGGGTCCCGGAAGCCACGCAGGCAGCGCACAGCTCCGACCAGAGGCCGGCGTGGAAGGTCCAGGTGTCGTTGAGGAACGGGTTCGGCCCTAGGGAGGCAAAGGTCGCATTCGCCCCGCCGAACAGTACCAGGTACCCATCGAGCTCGTCGTACGCCGCGGCGGCGCCCCATCGGGCCGACGGGGAATTCGTCGCCGACAACACGGTCGGAGTGAGATTGGCCCATGCGCCGTTCTTGAACGCCCAGGTATCTCGAAGCGGGCAGGGGACGGAGGCGGAGCACCCCCCGCCCACGGTGGTGTAACCTCCGAAGAGGACGAACTCCTGGTCGCCCGCATCGTAACCCATCGAGGCATCAGCCCGCGGCGCAGGGCCCCCGGAAAGGGAGGGGGAGAGGTTCACCCAGCTCGGCGGTGAGCTGTTCGTCGAGGGCCCGGCGGACGGTGCCGGCGAGGCGGCGCTCACCAGGGTGGAGGGGGAAGGGCTGGCTGCGCGAGAGGCCTCACGAATCGAGGCAGGATTGCCGAGAACGCCGGGTCCTAAGAGAACGGCACAAGTTGAGAACACGACCGCGGCCGCCGCAAGTCGGGGAAGAAGGCGTCCTTCGTTCGACCGCGCCGCTCGGAAGGGCCTGATGATGCGCACCCCGGCTCTGTTCGGAAGGGTCGGTTCCATTAACACTCTTCAGTCGACGTTCGCGGCGCCCCGAGCGGGGCGTTCAGAGTTGCATCGGCTCTGCGGTATCGCGGCGGCGGAACCGCCGTGTGAATCCCTGAAGGGGACCGAGGGTAGCTTTCGCTCCTCCTTGGCCCGAACCCGAGGCAGCCTCGGCCCGGTGGTTCGGGCGAAGGCGCGGGTACGCGAGCGTCGCGGGCTTCGGCCACCGCGTCTGGCACGACGGGCAGACGATGTGTTCGGGACGTACGCCGAGGCCGAGAGGTACCGGGAGGAGGCCCCACCTTCCGCAAACGAAGCACTGGACCGGGAATCCTTTGACCATCCGGCGACGGCGGCCGGACCCGTCCGGGGATTCTGCCCGCCCGCACGCGGTACACAACTTGATCAGTTGCGCTCCGGGTATCGGCGGCATCTCTCCCGACCGCGGGATCCGACCGCAACTGGCGCACCGGCGAACCGCTCGAACACCATGACGAATCGCACTGCGAGGTGCCCGGGCCGCCATTCTGTGAACTTACCCACAGATGTCCCCCTTCATACGTATTCTCCCGGTTGCCGACGGCGGGGGGAGCTGGAGGGCCGATCCTAGCCCACCCGGCCGGGGGGTCGTTCTACTCGCCAGCGGCTCGGCGCGCTCGCTGCGTGGGGCCCTTCTCGAACGCCGAGCGGAGCGCAGCGAGGTCTCTCTCGTCGAGCCCGTACCCCCCGATGCCGTCCTTCCGCCAGAACGGCCGCCCGTCCTCGAACGCGACGATCGTGGGGACGATCTCGATTCCGAAGGTCTCCCACAGCGAGTTCGACTCCTCCGAGATGTCAGCGACGGCTAGCCGAAACCGTCCTCCCGGCTCCGCCGCCGCGAAGGTAGGGAGAAAGTCGCGGCAGAACGGGCACCAGGTCGCCAGAAAGCAGACCGCGACCGGCCCCGGGGCGGTCAGCTGGGTCCCCACGAAATCGCTGGTCGAGAACTGCTCCAAGCTCCCGAGCCCCTGCGAGCGGCCACGCAGCCGACCGTCCGAGAAGACGAGGCTCAGTTAACCTCGCCCGATCAAGGCGGCGACGAATCCGTCGGGAGTCCCCCGGCCCCGGTCAGGACGGGGGGGCCGTGGGCGCCGGGCGGGGAACCTTCGGACCGGCCGTGTGCGATTTCATGAGGTCGATCGAGGCGACCGTCGCTTCGTAGGCGACGTTCACCGCGGCGACTTGGATCCTGGGCGGGAGCCCCTCGGCCTGCGCGAGTAGGGCGAGGTCGGCGGCGGCCGCGGCGAGTCCCTGGGCGGTGAGCAGTCCGAGAGGATCCAGGGGTGGCCGACGAGGAGGCTCGCGCAGCATCTCCGCCAGCTCGACAAGCTCTTCGTGAAAGTTCGCCAGCAAAGGGCGTAGGCGTTCGGTCGTCCAGAGGTCCGGTTCTTCGATCAGGGGCATGGACCACTCGCGCCATCGAAGCGGGAGCGGGGGATGAAGGTGTCCTCGGCGCCTACGCGCGGTTAGCGTCGATCTTCGGTCGTGCGGGACTCTGAGGCGAGACAGACCGGTGGCCGCCGAGGGTTCAACCTACCGGGGGTCGAAGCCGCCGAACCGCTCGATCCGCTGCCCCCAACGGGCCAGCAGCTCGGACGGGTCCAAGGGTACCCCGCGGCTGCCGAAGAACCGCGCGAGGTGCCGGGCGCCGGCCGCAAGTGCTTCGCCGGCCTGGTGGACCTTGAGCCACGGGGGAGCCCCGAGGCGGTCCACCCGCAGGCATTTGCCGACGTCGATGATCCAAGGGGTCATTCGGTCGACCAGGATGTTGTAGGGGCTCAGGTCGGTGTGAACCACCCCCGCCTCGACCAGCCGTTCCACCCCGCCCACGACCCGTGGGGCCAGCGCGGCCATGTCGATGTCGACAACGTCCTTGAGGCGCGGCGCGGGCCGGTCGAGGTTGCCAAGGTACTGCATCGAGAAGGCGTGCTCCTCCCGCCGGATCGGCCGGGGCACCGGTGCGCCGTCGCTCCAAGCGTAGTGAAGGAGCTCGAACTCCCACGACGCAAGGTGGCCGATGGCGTCGAGCTTCATGGTGCGGCCGACCTGGTTCACCGTCCGGTAGGTCCGGTAGACCTTCACCGCCACCAGGCTCGAGCCGTCGCGACCGAGGTAGACGTCCGCCTCCTTGCCCGATCCGATGAGGCGGAGCACCTCCGTGGCGAGCCCGACCTCGGTGAGAAACGCCGCGACCTCGCGGTACCGGGGCTCGCGCAGGGCGACCTGGCCGCTCTGGATCCTCCAGCGTACGCTGGCGTCGAGGTACGGAGCGTTGGGCATCGGAGGTTGGTGGTGGAACCTTGGTCAACGGTGGGGTCGGTCGCCGTGGGCGCCGCCGCGCCGGTCCGGAGAGCGGAGCTCAGGGGGTTCCCGGCGCACGAGAAATCCAGTCGACCGTCATCGTTCCGAGAACCTCCCGACCCGAAGGTCGAACGGGCCGTAGACGGCGAGCTATCTAAGCTCTCGGAACGAGCTACGCCCACCCGAGCCCGTGAAGCCACCACGCGAAGGCGAAGCCGCCGGCCGCCCCGGAGCTAGGACCCAAGGCCCAGCCGGCGAGCAGGTCTCGGATCGTCGTCCATCGGACCGTCGACCGGTGTCGGGCGACGCCGGCGCCGAGCATGCCCCCGACCAGCGCCTGGTTCATCGAGGTGAAGTACCCTAGAGAGACGAAGCCGAGGATCACGCCTGCCTGCGTGAGTTGCGAGGCGATCGCCATGCGCGGGTCGAGCCGGACCAGGCCGAAGGCGACCCGCTCGAGCAGCGGACGTCCCCAAGTGAACACGCCGAGCGCGAGCCCCGCGCCTCCGACCAGGGCCGCCGTCAGGAGGCCGAAGAGACCGGTCATCACGAAGGCGCCCGAGGCGTTGGCGACGTCGTTCGCCCCCATCGCAAAGGAGGCTCCGGCGCCGACCGCCACGAGGCCAGCGACGGCGACCGAGCTCAGCTTCGCTGAGGGAGCGGAGACTGGGCGGAACCGGTCCGCGGTCCGGACGATCGCATACCCCAGCGCGAACGCCGCGACCGGGGCCGACGCCCAGACGAGGAGCAGGGTGCCGATCGTCCCCCAGTGAACGGATTCTCCGGTGGCCAAACCGGCTCCCACGGCCGAGAAGACGAGGATCTGTATCGTGGAGGTCGGGAGAGAGAGGAAGTTGTAGGCGCTCGTGAGGGCCAACGCCACGACGACGATAGCGAGCGCGAGGCCGACGCTCACGCTGCCCCCGCCGAGGATTCCGTGGCCGACCGTTTGCTCGACGGCCCGGCTCCCTAGCGCTGCCCCCACGAACGCCAGGACGCCCATCAGCAGCAGGGCCGGAGCGACGCGAATCGCCCGCGCCGCGTACGGCATCCCCATGCACGCGCCGGTGTAGTGGGCGCCGATGCTCACCGCGAAACCGAACGCGGCGACGATCAGCAGGTCGTCCTCCGGGGCGAGCATGTGAGAGCTTCACCCAACGGTGCCGGTAGCGCGGTGGCCGCTCACGGATCCAGTCGGCCGTCCGCGAGGACGGTGCGCCCGTCGATCGCGAGCCGCGCGCCCCGCAGGTTGAGCCAGGCCCACCAGCCGAGTTTGGTCGTCCCACCAACGTGGTCGTTGCGACCGATCAACAGCGTGAGCGTCCCGAGCCCCTGATCTTCGAGGAGGGGGGACATGCTGATCTTCGGATTGAGCCCGATCGAGAGGGTGCCGGGGCGGTCCCGCCCAGCCCCGGCCCGCGCGTAGCTCGGGGCGAAGAACTCCCGGCCCTCCTCGTAGGTGAACCGGGTCAAGCGGCCCTTGACGAACGTCCACCGTCCGCCCGCGAAGTCGCCGACGGTATCGGAGAGCCCCACCGAGCTGCGGACGTTGCTGCGAAAGACCCCGTCGGCGGCTCGCTCGTCGAGCGCGACGGTCACGACCCCGGCGGGGAGCGTCGCCATCGACCACGCCCGGTTCGGTGAGGCGGGGGGGACGATGCCGTCGTCGAGCGTCGGGGTTCGGCCGCGGAGGTACAGGCGAAGATCGGTCCCATTCGGATGGGTGATCTGCAGCTCACGCCCGCGTTCGAGGCGGCGCGCGAGGGCTTGGCCGACCTGGTGCAGTTTGGTCGGGTCGACGAGAGTTCCGCCGATCAGCTCCTCCCTCCACTGCGCGAGGTCGACGCCGTACATGCGCGCGGACGCCTCCGACGCCCGCCCCACCGCCATCAGCACCGCGCGCGCCCCGCTCCGCTCGGCCGCCCGGTACATCGCGTCCTGGAACTCGCCGAGCTGGAACATCGTGTTCCGGGGCATCGCGTGCACGCGCTCCCGGTCGCTCGGCCCGAAGAAGCTCACCAGGACGTCGGTCCGTTCGAGCGCCGCGCGCCGGTGCTCCCCGAGCCGTGCGAGGAACTTCGGGGGCACCTCCGAGGCCGCGGCCCAGTAGGTCGGCTCGTCCTGGTACAGAAGGAGCGGCCGCGCCCCGAGACGAAGCGACTCGAGCACGAAGGCGTTCGCACTCGCGAGCGTCTCGCTCCAGCTCTCGATCGTGACGTGGTCGCCGCCCCGGACTCTCAGGCACTTGCGGAGGACCGTACGTGCGAGTTCTCGGTCCCGGCTCGTTCCTCGCGGGGGGTCACTCATGGGTTGATGGACAGGGTCGGCGGGTTTGAAGGCCGCATGGCCCGTAACGGCTAGGTCGTAGCGTAACCGGGCGGCCGCCGCGCCGGTCCGGATCTCCTGGCGACTGGCGGTCCACTCGAACGGTCGGCCTCCCTCGGGATACGACGCGACAAAGCCGGCGATCGACCTCGCACGCTCGGCGGAGCTCTCGCGACCTGGTCGCGCGGCTCGGCCGAGTTGGCGCAATTCGTCCAGCGTGCGCGCGCGCCAGCGCTCCGGCCGATGCAGCGATTCCAGGCGTACGTTGGGATGCCGGACGCTCCAACGGGCGATCTCCGGGGCCCCCTGGAGCGACGGGCCGGCCGCGAGGACGCGGACGTCCTGGGAGGGCTCGACCCGTCGTTGCACCGCTCCGAGGAATCGTAGAAGTTCACGGCCCCCGCTTCGAGTCGTCGCGCGGTCGTTCGCATCGTCGCGAAGGTCCCGGAGCACCTCGGTGAGGCGAGGCCTCGGCCACTCCGAGGTCGAAGGGCGGGAGCCCGGTGCCTCCCCGGAAGCGGCAGTATTGGACGGTGCAGCTGTGGGTGATCCGAGGACGAGGGCCACGGCGTAGTCCGGCGGACGAAGAAAGACCCCCGCCACCTCGGTCGCGGTCGGCGCCCCCGTGGGGTCAGGGCGGAGCGGGCGCGGCTCGAAACGGGTCGGGGCGATGCCGTACGCCTCCCAGACACGACGGACGGTCATGTGGCTCACGCCAAACCGGCGGCCCAGGGCGCGCGTGCTCTGACCGAGCCGTCCGGACGCGCCGGTCGAGACCGTGGCTCGCACGATGCGTTGCACGGTCTCCGCCGGGACGACGCCACGTCGGGGCATCCTCTCGACCTCGCCGGCGATTCCGCGGAGCCGAGCGACCGAGAACCGCTCCCGCCAGCGGGCGACGGTCAGTCGATGCATCCCGAGCTCGCGCGCGATCCGCAGGTTCTGGGCCCCGTCGGCCGCCCTCAGAGCGATCGTCGCACGCCGCGCGCGCTCCGGGGAACCCCGACGGGCCCGGCTCCATCGAAGCAGCGTCTCTCGCTCCTCAGCGCTCAGCGTCAGGCGCGGCGCAACCCTCACGGACCGGTCGAACGGTGCGAGGGATTTAGGGGGGACGGAGGAACTTACGACGAGCGCTTCGAGTTACACCTGATCCTGGGGGGTATACCTCCCACGGGCGATGTCGGGTCATGGGAGCCAACCCCCACCGACCTCGGTCGACGCGTAAAGCCAGTGCCGCCACCGCCTCGGAGTTCGCCCCGGGTCTCTTCGTAGGAGGATGGAAGGACGCCGAGAAGTTCTCGGGCACCCGGTTCTGTGTCCTCGACGAAGCCCCGGAGGGGATGCCGGACGGGGTGCACGTCGCGATCTACGACGGAGAGAAGGACACGCCGATCCTGGAGAACCTCGAGCGCGTCGCCGGGCTCATGCACGCCGCGGCGAGGAAGAACGAGAGAGTGCTCGTTTACTGCGGGCACGGAGTGCGCCGCTCTCCGCTGGCGGCGGCCTGGTACCTCCATCGGTTCGCAGCCCTCCCTCTCGACGAGGCGTACGCCAAAATACGCGGCGTTCGCCCGCAGGTCGAGGAGGCCAAGGAGTGGATGGAACACTGGCAGGTGCTCGAAACGGCGACGACGGCGCGCGCGGGCCGGTCCGCGCGCTGAGCCCGATCCGACCTAGGCCCCTGGCCTGCCAGCTCAGCTCGACGACTTTCTCGGGCGCCGGGGGCCCGCGGCCGGGCCGAACGCCTCGAGCCAGTTGCCGTCCGGATCGCGCACGTACACCAGCCGGGCCTTACCTTCGGTGAAATCCGCGACGAGCTTTCCGCCCGCCTTCAGGGCCGTCCGAAGCCAGCCTCGGACATCGGGGGCATAGAAACCGAAATGGTCGAACTCCGTCCCGGCCCGGAACGGTTCCCAGAACTTGTTCGCCTTCGGGTAGTAGTTCAGCTCGAGGCGGTGGCGGCTGTGCGGATAGACGAGGTGAACCCAAGCCCCACCGTGATCCATCGTACCCCGCGCCAGGACGCGAAACCCGAGCCGACGGTAGAACCGGAGCGAGCGCTCGAGATCCCGAACTCGCAGTCCGGAATACAGGAAGCGGGCAGGTTTTGGCACAGGCATGGCGAGCGGGGCCCGGTAGTTAAACTCGGAGCCGACGTGGCACGGTCGCTCGGTCGGCGGTCCCGGCGAGAGCACTGCCCCAGGACGGCCCGAGGGGCGCCGAGGGGCGCCGACGAGCGCCGACGAGCGCCGACGAGCGCCTAGCTCCCCGTCGCCGGCGAGAGGTACCAAACGTAGTAGGTAGAGAATCCCGCGATCAGAACACCCCACCAGAGAACGAGCTCGCTTCTCATCCAGAGCTTGTAGCGACGAAACCGGAACCGTTCCGGGATGAGGGTCGTGCCGGCAACGAGCAGGATGTAGATGCCCAAGGCCTCGGCCGCCGCCCCCGCGACCAGCATGAGCGTTGGAACGAGGTAGAACGGTTGCCCGATCTCTCCGGGAAGCCCCGGCAGGACGTAGTCAAGGTACTGGGGCACCATCCAGGCGAGCACCACCGGGACGTTGATCAACACCATCGAACTCTGGAGGTACATGTGCAGGCGGATGCGACCGCGGCGGGCGAGGTAGCCGCCGAACAACAGGAGAGCGCCGACCGCCAGTTCGAAGACCAGCACGGCGTCCGAGACGACCGGCGCGCTCGCGCTGAAGAGGAACGTCATGGACCTGCAGCGGACGGCATCGCGGGTACGCGAGCAGCTCTCTGGTCCGCCTCAGGAAGCGCGAGCGGTGGCATCGGTGCCCGGTTAGAAATCGCTGGGGGGGATCAGGTCCAGGATGGTCTTCTGGATACTCTTGACGTGGTACTCTTCCCACAGTCGCCGCACTTCGTCCTCGGAGAGGTTGAGGGAGTAGACCGGAGAGACGAGGGGCGCAACGTGGGTGACCTCGACGACGGCGACGGTCCGGACGCGACGAATGTCCGCGCCTTCGGACTTGTAGGTCTCGAGGATCTTCCAGTACGTGTCGCCCGATCGATGGACGCTGCCGCGACCGCGGAACCGGTATCCTTTGCGGACGAACGGGTCGACGACGTTGATCTCGGTCGCCGGGTTCGACGTAAGGTTACGGATCGTGTGAGGCGATTCGATGTCGGCGAAGGCAAGATGCGAGTCGCCCCAGACGGTGAGCGATCCCTTCGGCGAGAGGTTCGGGGTCCCGTCCGGTGAGATCGTTGCGACGTAGCCTAGCCGCTGCTGGCGGACGAGGTGTTTCATCTCGTCGGTGAGGATCCCCATGCGCAACGCTGGAACGCGACCGGTTCTTGTGGCTTTGGTCCCACTTCATCGTTGGGAGCGTCCCCTCAGATCCCCCCGGGGAGCGGGGCGCGACCGTCGTCGACGCTCCGCCGCGAGGCAAGGTTAAAGCGCGCCGGGCTCCCCACTTCGTCCGCGCAGGTCGGTCGGGACCCGCGTCCAACGGGGCTTGTGTCCGGCGAACGAGCGCGTGCGAACCCGATCGTCGTCGAGTCGCCTGCGAAGGGCACCGTGGGGCCGCCCTCCTCGGACGAGCTCGAGGTCGTGGTCCGCGAGCCGCTCTGCGCCGAGGTGCCCCTCACCGCGCTCAACTCGTGGATCACCCCCACCCCGCGCTTCTTCGTTCGGAGCCATTTCCCCGCGCCCCACGTGGACCTCCCCTCGTACCGCCTCGCGGTGGACGGAGAGGTCGACCGGGCCTTCACGCTCTCCTACCCCGAGCTCCGGAAGCTCCCGGATCGCACGGTCGTGGCGACGATGGAGTGCGCCGGCAACAGCCGGACCCGGGTGTATCCTCCGGCCGAAGGGGTTCCGTGGAAGCACGGAGCGCTCGGCACCGCGCGCTGGCGAGGGGTCCCGCTCGCCGATCTGCTGGCCCGCGCCGGGCTCCGACGCGGCGCCACCGAAGTGGTCCTCGAGGGAGCCGACCGCGGACGCGAGCGCGGGGTCGCCGGGGAGATCGGGTACGCGATGAGCGTCCCCGTCGACAAGGCGATGGACCCGGACACGCTCCTCGCCCTCGAGATGAACGGCGCCGACCTGGAACCACGCCACGGATTCCCGGTCCGGGCCGTCGTCCCGGGCTGGTACGGCATGGCGTCCGTGAAGTGGCTCACGCGGATCTCCGTGATCGACCACCCGTTCCAGGGCTACTACCGCACCCGGCCCTACGTCTTCATCCACGAAGGCGACGACCCAGAGTCGTCGAAAAAGCCGGTGACCACGCTCCAGGTGAAGTCGCTGATCACCTGGCCCTCGGAGGACGCCGTGCTCTCGACCGGGTCGCACGTCGTCCGGGGGGTAGCGTGGGGGGGCAGCGGGACGATCACACGGGTGGAGGTTACCACGCTCCCGGTCGACGGCTGGGAGCCTTCGGTGCCCTGGGCGCAGGCGACCCTCCTCGAGCCGCGAGCCCGTCACGCCTGGGTTCGATGGGAGTGCCCCCTCCGGTTCGACGCTCCGGGGTACCATGTGATCCGGGTTCGGGCCGTGGACGATGCGGGGACGACGCAACCCTTGTACGCGCCCTGGAACTTTCGCGGAGTCGCGACGAACTCGATCCACGCAATCCCGGTGATCGTACGCGCGCCGGAAGGTTCTCCCGCGGACCGCCCGGCCGAGCCTCGCGACGGCTGACGCCGGCCGGTCGCTTCGGTCGACCGGGGGCGCGGGGTTACTTCGCAGCCCGGCGGGGGGAGCTGCGCGCGCTTGGGTCGTTCGTCCGTGGGCCGGCCCCGGCGTGTTCGAGTTGCGCTCCACCCCTGACTTTCGCCTGGCAGTACGCGTACAGGGCGTCGTACAGAGGAAACTGAAGTCGTTGGTTCGCGAAATCGTCCGGCGCGATCGCTCGGAACCCTAGGGCCGCCGCCTCGAGACCCGCTCCTTCGACGGCATCGCCTACCCCGGCGTCGGCCTTCCGGACGATCTTGGCCAGCTCGTGGAGGGCCGGGTCCGTGAGCTGGTAGCGCCGGAGAAGGGCGTCGAAGGTGACGAACTCCTGTCCGTCCTCGAGGAAATGGTGCAGTTCGGCGCCCGGCGTGTCGAACGGGGTCGCCCTTTCCGACCGGGCCACCTCGAGAACCCGGTCGGCCGGCACGTAAAGGAACTCCGCCGACGGGTCGACAAACCGGAGGATCAGCCACGGACAGGCGATCCGGTCGACCTTCGCCTTGGCGCGCGTGACCCACTTCATGGGAGTCGAGCCAGGGCGCGCGGGCCGGCGCCGTTCGCCGGTCGCCCGGTGGTCTGCGAGGTCGGTCGGTCGTTGGCCGTTGGAGGCTCCGACACCCTCGTGGACTCTTTCAGGATCTCAGGAAGGCGCCCCTGCGCCGCGAGGATCGCCGGCGCGTCCCCTCCCGGTCCCCGGAGTACGAACGCGACCCCCACGGCCAGTAATCCGCCGAGAATGGGGCCCACCACATAGACCCAGATGTGGGCAAAGCTCCCGATCGCCACCGCCGGGCCAAGCGACCGAGCGGGGTTCATCGAGGCTCCGCTAACGGGGGCCGCCCAGAACCCGGCGAGGACGATGTACCCCCCGACGGCCAGGGCGGCCAACGGTCCAATGTTCTGGGCCCGGGAGGCGGTCCCGAGGATTGTACTGACAAGACCGACCGTGAGGAGCAACTCGATGACGAGGGCCTGACCGTCCGAGATGCCGGGCCCAGGGAGCGTCGCGCCGAGGTTGCCGACAGCCCCGAACAGCGCGCGCAACAGCAGACAGGCGAGGACCGCCCCCAGCAGCTGTGCGCCGACGTAGCCGGGGACTCTCCGCCAGGGGAAATCCCCTCGAGCGGCGAAGGCGAGGCTCACGGCGGGGTTGAGATGGGCTCCCGAGGTCGCCCCCATGAACAGGATGATCGCCATGACCATGAGACCCGGCGCCGCCACCCGAGCCGCGAGCCCCACCTGGGTCCCGGTGGCCGCCGCGACGACCCCTCCGCCAGCCCCTACCAGGACGAGGAGGAAGGTGCCGAACCCCTCCGCGAAGAGCCTTCGACCTTCGAGCGAAGGGTCGAGGAACTCCCGTCGAACCGACTCCAGCGAGGGGGCGCCCGGAAACGGCGAGTCGGGGCGCAGGACCCCGGTCGAGGGTGCTTCGCTCAATCGTTCGCCTCACTCCGGGAGGGCGGAAAGCCCTCACGCACCGGGTCGGGCCGTGGCCCACCGCCCTCCCTCGGGACGAGGACCGCACGCTGCGGAGGCGAGCGAGCGCCGGTCGGGGTTGCCCGTATCAATACATACTTCCTACAGACGACCATAATCTCGCGAGACGGCCGCTTTGTAGCGTCGGCCGCTCGCGAGGGCATGCTGCCGTCACGAAGTGCCCGAACCCTGGGTTGGACTACGCTGACCGTCCTGCTCGGGGCGACCGCGATCATGCTGCTGGCTCCGGGCGCCGCCTCCGGGGCAAGCGCCCATGCGACCCACGGGGCGGGGCCCTCCTCGTTGCCGCAGTCGACCTTCGTCAGTGCGCCACCGACCGGGGCCACGGGACCCGACGATATCACGTATCTTGCGACGGCCGGGCTCGACCACGGCCGAGCGATGATCTGGACCAACTACCAGAACGGCGTGAACCCGAACGGCACCCCGGGCACGCCCGGGGGACTGACCCACAGCACCGTGGCCGGATACGACCGCGCCACCGGCACGCTGGTCCGGACGTTCAACGTGACCGGCAAGGTCGATGGCCTCACGGCCGACCCGTGGACCGGGACGCTGCTGGCGACCGTCAACGAGGACGACAACTCAGCGTTGGCCGTCATCTACCCCGCGCTCGGAGCGGTCGCGTCGTACACCTACAGCCCGAACCCGGCGGTCTCCGGCAACGGCGGGACGGACAGCCTCGCGATCCGGGACGGGGTCGTCTACGTGGCTCACTCGAACCCGAACGACGCGACCCAGGCCACGGACTACCGGGTCACCCTGCACCAACCGACCCTCATCGCCCAGCTCACGCCGGTCTTCTACGACGACAGCGCTGCGACCAACGCCGTCACCGGGACCGCGACGACCCTCGCGCTGACGGACCCGGACACGAACTTCATCATGCCGGCCGCCAGCCCTCGGTTCGCCGGCACGCTCGCGACGGTGGGCCAGGCGGACGGGGAGATCATCTTCGCCTCCCACCTGGGCGGGACCCCGCAGCTCAAGGTCCTCCCCCTGACGGACAACGTCTCGGGCAACGTGCCACCGATCGACGGTCTGGCCGTGGCGACGTGCGGCGACGGCACCTTGTACGTCGTCGATGCCAGCGCGAACACGATCGTGGCCCTGGACACGACCGGATGGGCCGGGGGGACGGTCTTCGTCAGCGAGCCCCACGACAACCACAATCCGCTCGTCGGCGCGCTCAACCTGAATACCGGAGTGATCACGCCGCTCAGCAATCACTTCGTGAGCCCGAAGGGCCTCCTGTTCGTCCCCGACTTCGGCCACTGCGGGGACGCGGACCACCCCGCGGGCGGGGACCACGATCACCATGGCGAGGGCGACGGTCATCACGGCGGCGACGGCTCCCGGCGCGGCGAGGGGGCCGTCCGTGCCGCGATCAAGGGCTAGATCGAAGTAGGGACTCGCCGCCTCGGGTCCGCCGCCCGAGTAGGTAGCACCGGCAAGGGGCAGGGCTCTGGTTCCCGGGGGTCTGCCTCGAGGTTCGACGGAGGTTAGGCCGCTCCTCGGCCCTACGGGTCAGCTTGTCGGTGGAGCGCCACCCGGCGGGGCGGGAGTCCCGGAGGTCGGAGCGCGGGTTGGGTCCGCCCCTTTGCGCCGTCGTGACCAGAGGAACAGGAAGAGGGCGACCACCGCGAGGATGACGACGAGGACGATCCACCAGACATAGGAGGTGGTTCCGCTGCTGGCTTTCGTACCTGGACCTACCGGGACCGGGGTGACCGTGAATCCCGCGGAAGCGTTCGCGCGATGACCGACGGCGTCGGTGGCCGTCACACCGACCGTGAAGGCACCGGTGACGCTCGGCGAGCAGCTCAAGGTCGGTTGGTTCGCCGTCGAGCACCCGGTCGGCAGGTTCGTGTAGACGAAATCGAACGGCGCCGTCCCCCCGCTCGGCGTCGCGGTGAGCGTCGTGGAGGCTCCGAGCACGACGGACGAAGGGGCCGCCTGCAGGCTGACGGAGAACACCGAGGCGTTCGCCGAAAAGGCGATCGGCTCCCCCACCGCTCGACCTTGGACCAGCGCCGAACCGGAGCCCGGACTGGCGGTGAAGCCCGGTACGATCTCGACCGTGAACGGGTAGCTTCCGTTCGGTTCGGTGAACGCGATCGAGGTCGTCATACCGCCCCGAAGAGAGCCGCCGAGGGTGACGTACCATGCATGGCTCGCGGGGAGTCCGGTCTCGGTGAACGTTACGGGGTAGAACGAGGGGCCGGTCGCGTTAGGGCTGAAGCCGATCTCCACCGATCGAGGGGCCCCAGTGACCGCGACGGAGCCGGAGGTGACGTTCGCGGTGTAGCCAGCGATCCCGCCGACGGTGAACCCATAGGAGCCGTTGGGCACCCGGAAGCCGAGCGAGACGGCTATCGACGCGTTCGTGACCCCGGCGAACTGGACGCTCCAACGGGTAGGGTTGGGGAGGCCAGACTCCGTGAAGGTCACCGGGAACGTGCTCGACGTGCCGATGATCGAGACGGAGTCCCCGTTGGCCTGGGTAACGTACAGCTGCTGATTCGTCGGGTCGTACTCGATACCGGTCGTGTAGTAGAACGGTCCCAGGCGGAGCGGAGAACCGGCCAACGGCTGGTAGGTCGAAGCGTTCACCGCGTCCACGAACGTCGAGAACCCTTCCGCGTTGTAGAGCGCGTTCGTCGCCGGGTCGTAGACCATCGCGCCCGGGTCGTAGAGGGTGAAGGACCCGACCCCCCGCAGCGTCGTCCCGGAGATGACCGAGACGTTGCTAGAACCGTAGTTGCCGACCAGGAT
The DNA here is from genome assembly GCA_022750195.1 of Thermoplasmata archaeon. GTDB lineage: Archaea > Thermoplasmatota > Thermoplasmata > Lutacidiplasmatales > UBA184 > Lutacidiplasma. The sequence continues at coordinate 106,027 of JAKIWE010000002.1, forward strand.
CGTCCGGTTCAGAGGGTCGTAGACGACCGCGGTCGGGTTCGCCCCGACGGGGATCGTCGCGAGCTTGGTAAAATTGGTGGCCCCGAAGACGGTGACGTTGTTCGCACCGTAGTCGGCGACGTACACCTCGTTGGTCGCCGGGTCGACGCCGACGGCGCGCAGATTCTGGTACAGGGCGACCGTTAGCGCCCCGACCACGGTGTCGGTGGCGGCGTTGATCACCGAGACGTTGCCGTCGAGGTCCTGGGCCACGTAGACAAAGTTGTTGACGCTGTCGTACGCGAGGCCGACCGGGGAGAGCCCTACCGGTATGGTGTTCAGAAGATGCCGAGAGGCGTCGAAGACGAGGACAGAATTACCCGACGGATTGATTACGAACAACCGGTGGGACGTCGTCGCGTAGACGATCGGTGTCGCCAGGACGGTAGGCCACGGTCCCACGGAGGCGGCTCCGGCGACCCTGCTGGTCGAGGGGTCGATCCAGGACGTCAAGTTGCCGGCGTTGTCGGTGACGTAGAGCTGCCCGTCGCCCGAGTCGAACGCGATCCCTGTCGGTCGCACCTCGAGCGGGATCGAGCCCACGGAGCGATGCGTTTGCCCGTCGAGGACGGTGACGTTCGAGGTGAGCAGGTACGAGCCGGAGTTGACAATGTCGACCGTGTCCATGGCGGGATCGTAGAGCGCTACGACGGGAAAGTTGGGGGACGAGAGGTTCGCGACCGTCCGGTCGGTCGAGGTGTTGAAGACGGTCACGTTCTGACCGCTCGTGCACGCGACGTACACTTGGAGCGTGTGCGGGTCGTAGGCGAGCGAGTACGGGGAAGCCCCGTGCCCGGTGGGGACGGATACGAGGGCCGTGTTAGTCGCCTGGTCGATGACTGTGACGTTGTTCGACCCGCCGTTCGCGACGTACAACCGGTCGTTCGCCGCCACGAACAACGCGGCGGCGGGCGCGGCGCCGACCGGAACCGAGGTGACCGCCGTGTTCGTGCTAGGGTTCAGGACCGTCACGTTCCCCGCGGCGCCCCCTTCGTTCAGCACGTCGACGTAGTCGTCCCGGGTGTCCAGCACGAGGCCGATCGGATACGAGCCGACCGGCACGCTCGCGACGACGTGGTTGGACGTGGTGTTGATGACGGTCACGTTGCTCGACCGGTAGTTCGCGACGAACATCTCCGAGTTCCTCGCGTCGTAGAGGATCGCGGACGGGCCCGTCCCCGCCGGGAGGTTGGCGACCGTCCGGTCGGTCGCAGCGTTCACGACCGTGACGTTGGAGCCGCCGGAGTTGGCCACGTAGAACTCCCCGTTGGACGGGTCGAAGACGATACCGTACGGGCTCCCGCCTACGAAGAGCGAACCGACGACCGCGTTGGTCGTCGTGTTGACAATGCTGACGTTCCCGGCGTTGACGTTCGTGACGTACAGCTGCCCCGAGAGGGTGTCGAGCGCGATCGACGGGACCTGAACGTACAGCTGTTGGGAGATGGGCACGGGGATGTTGGCGATGTCCTGCTGGGTCGCCGGGTCCACGACGGAGAGGTCGTTGCCCAGGGCCCCTCGAACGTAGAGGCGCCCATTCTGAGCGTCGTACAGCGCGGCATCCGGCGTGTTGGGCACCGAGGGCGCGACGGCGCCGGCAAAGAGACGATTCGTGGTGAGGTCCAGGGTTCCGAGAACGGTCCCGATTCCGGCGCTCGGGTGGCTCATAGTTGCGATGGGAGCCACGTCGGTCGCGGAGCCGACGCGTGCGGAAACCCGGGGCCTGGCTGTCCCTCCCGTCGCCGTCACGATGACCCCGGAAAGCACCACAAGGATCGCCAAAGTCAGGGTTAGGGTCCGACGGCTGCTACGCGGTGCGACCGGACGTCGGGGGCCCATCGGCGACCGACCCAGTGCGACCCAGATAAACTCTAGTCCCTGGGTACCGCACGCGCGCATCCGAAATCGCCATCGTTCAGGCGCAGCACCCAAAGCCCGAGCGCTCGGACCGAAGGTTCAGCCGGCGAGTTGCAGGGCCCACATGGACTTGACCGCGGGCTCGAGGGTGTCCGTACGCGTTGGCCTCCGCGTCGTGCGGCCCGCGAGGGTCATCGGCCTGAAGTCTTCGGTCGCTCCGGGGCCCGAGGGGCGTGGCGGTCGCTGGGTCCCCGGAGCGGGAACCTGCCGAACCTGGGGGCGTCCGTTCGGGCCGTTCCAGGATCGAGGGAGGTGGGGCAATCCAGCTCAGTACGACTCGACGGCCAACGCGGGAATGCGGCCGAAACCAGCGTCGCCGGTGATCAGGATGGCATGATGCCGGAGAACCGTCGACGCGATCATCGCGTCGAGCATCGGCAAGGGGATCCCGCGGCTACGCAGCTCCGCGCGAAGCTGGCCCGCAATGAGGCTGCACTCCTTATCGAAAGGCACCACGTCACGCCCAGCCACCAGCTGCATGGCCTTCGCGAGGTAGGTACCGCCCGCAAAGTACGCACCGTCCAGGAACTCGGCCAGAGCGGGTGCGGGTATCGTGACGGCCTCGGACTCGGAGTCGAGGAGCTCCGCCTTGGCGACCGCTCCGCGGTGTCCTCTGAGGACGTCGACCAAGAACGAAGTGTCGAGCGACCGAGCCATTCAGTGTCCGGGCTTCATGAGCCGCTCGAACCGCTCTTCATCGAGCTCTCGTAGGCGCTTGCGATTCGCCTGGATTTGGCGAACGGTACTCTCCGGCAGGTCCTTCCATGCTCCGGCAAAACTGGCCAACGGTCGGCGATTCTTCGCCAGACGCTTCACGACCTGGCTGAACGACTCTCCTGGCCGCTTTTGGCTCCGCAGGAGATCGTACGCCTCCCGGTCCAGGGCCACCGAGGTGCTCTCCATGGTCTACCGCTATAGGTACCATAGGTGGCACATATAGTCGAGCTCGTAGGACTTGCAAATGCGAATCCCGGCGGTTGCGCCCACGGGCCCGAGGGGACCCGTACCCGCATGCTCCCAGTACTGGGGGCCCGAAGGAGAGATGCGTCGGTACTCGAAGCCGCGTAGGGTATAATAGTAAGTCGCGCCCTACCTATGGGTAGGGAGGAATTGCATGTCGACGGAAGTCGGTACGGTCAGCACCAAGGGACAAGTGACGATCCCGAAGGACATCCGGGATGCCCTGCGGATTCGGCCGGGCGACAAGGTTCTGTTCGATGTGACCCAGGGAGACCGAGCGACGGTCCGGAAGGCGGAGCCTGCGCGGCTCGTCGAAATCCTGGACCGTGTTGGACCCGCGAAGGAGACGGGGGTCGAGTTCCAGAGGAGGCTGCGACGTGAGTGGTCCCGACGTGATCGTTGATACCAACGTCTTCGTTTCCGCTCGCAACCCCGGGGAAGGAGGATATGCCGCCTGTCGGGCACTGCTCGACGCCATCGATGGGCATCGGATTCGAGCCATGGTCTCCACCGTGACATTCGCCGAACTTCGAGCCGGCTTTTCTGCGGAGCAAGTTCGCACGGTCTGGAAGCCCCTCTCCGCGCACCTGCTCAGCTCGCCGGACTTCCGTGTAGAACCCGTGGATGCCGATGTGGCGGAGGCGGCCGGTGAACTTCGTCAGTCCGGTCGGCTCGCCCTTCCGGATGCCCTGATCGTGGCGACGGGTCGGCTCCGCGGAGCCCAATGCCTCGTGACCCAGGATCTCGAACTTCGCAAGGTCAAGTTGGGCCTTTCGATCAAGGGACCGACCGAGCTTCTCCGTTCGGTGTCTGACCGCTGACGCGCAGCCCCGGCGACCCGGGCCCGAGGGGACTCGAACCCCTGACCTTGCGGTTAAGAGCCGCCTGCTCTACCGACTGAGCTACGGGCCCATCGTGGGCGGCTCGGGCGATTCAAGGCTCGGCAGATAAGCTCTCGCCGGAACTCACCGACGGAGCCGCTCGAGCGCGGCTTCGACCATGAGGGGAAGGAGCACCGTGACGTCCCCCTCGATGGTGAGGTGCCGCGCGTTCGGCTTCACCTTGCCCCACGAGACGGCTTCGCGGGTGCGCGCCCCGGAGAGCGAGCCGTCCCATTCGACGGCGGTCGTGATGTAGAAGGCGGCGTCGAGCCCGCCGCGGAACTGGTTCCACCAGATCGTATGGTGCTTGGAGATGCCTCCCCCGAGCATGATCGCCCCCGCGCGTCGGGCCTCGAAGACGAGGTCGCTCAGCTTCTGCTCGTCGTCGAACAGGTCGAGCGTGAGCTCCCGGTGGTCCTGCCAGAAGACCCAGAGGTGACTTCCGACAGCCCCGTCCAGGATCCCGGGGACGAAGACCGGGATCTTCCGCTCGAAGGCGGCGCGGGCGAGGCTTCCTTGCCCGCGCTTCGCGCCCAGCTCCTCGCCGAGCGCCCAGACCAGATCGCGGGTCGACAGCTTCCGGGTCCCCGACTTCCACAACCGCTCGAGCGTGCGCGTGACGAACCGCTCCACGGGAGGGCCGTAGCTCCGTTCGGGCACGACGAGGTTCCCCAACCGGTAGAGGTGGCGGCGGTGCAGGTCGACGTCGTCGAGGTTCCACGCTCCGTGGTAGTACGGAGCGAAGGAGCGCGCGATGTCGTGGTCCAGGGTACCACACGTCGTGAGCACCGCGTCGACGTACCCCCCGCGGAGGAGCTCGTGGAGCACGCCGCGCGTGCCCGTTGCGACGATGTCCGCGGGGAACGAGAGGAACGTCGTCATCTCCTCGTCGCCGAGGATCCGGACAAGGAGGTCGACGCCGTCGGCGACCCCCTTCGCACTGAACCCGCCGCCCGCCGCCATACGGCGAAACAGCTCGTCGAGGCCGGGTCGGTCGTGCAGACGGATGTCGCGAACGATCTTGCTCATCCCGGGCGGCTCCGTCGGTTCAACGGCGACCTACAACCCCAGCCCCAGCCCTAGGCTGTGGAAGAGAAGGACGTAGCCGATCACGTAACCGGCGAGCGCGCCCCCGTTGAGCAAGGGGAGGCCAGCCTGGGGATTCCCTCGGGCGACGAGCCGCATGAGGAGCGCGTAGCCGACCAGCGCCCCTCCGAGCACCGCCATCGCGGCCCAGAGGTTGCTCCCGATCCCGAGCTGCGGGGTCGTGGGGAGCCAGACGAAGGCGGAGGTCACGAGCGTGCCGGGGATCACCACGTCGCCCAGCCCCATGAACACCGCCTCGCGCTCCTCGACCGGCATCGCTCGCTGGTCGGTGAGCCGACCGGAGGTCGTGTAGTCGAAGCCGGCGCTGCCCGGCATGACCATCAGGATCGGGAGCTTGAGGTCGGTGACGACGTCGGCGAGCGAGATCATGTGCTTCGTGCGATAGACCGCGATCGCGTCGTAGATGGCGAGCGCGATGAGCAGGATGAACGACGGAAGGATGCCGAAGGAGATGCCCAGGAGGGCGATGAGCGAGCCGGCGGCGAGGAACCCCACCCCGTCGACGATGTACCATTGCGGTTCGAGCAACAGCGCGAGGAGGAGGACGACGGCGACGGTGCCCGCGAGCGGGTAGGAGAGGTCGCCGACCAGCCCGACGGAGGCGGGCTGGAAGTAGAACGGGGCCGGGACGAGCAGCGAGAACGTCGCGATCATCGTGATGTAAAGTGACCCGGCGATCGCGACGAGGATGACCGCGCGTAGCGCGGCGAGCGCCCCACCTCGCCGGGCGATGAACAGGATGACGAGGGGGGCGAGGACGACCAGGACGATGATGAACAGCGGGTCGAGCGGGGAGTTCGGGTTCGAGGTCGTCGCCAGGCCAGCGGAACGGTAGGGGAGCGCGAGGACCAGCGCGACGATCTGCGCGCCGACGAACAACGCGAGGAGTCCGAGGGTCCGGACGCCGCGCATCGGGCCGGACTACGGCTGCACTACAGCGTAAGCGTTGTTGCCCAGGACCTTCGTGATCCGCGCGTTGACCGTCGTGCCGCGGGTGGTCGCTCCGGTGACAAAGATGACGAACCCTTCCTTCTTCGCCACGCCGTCGCCCCGGCGTCCGATGTCCTCGATCGTGAGGCGGTAGACCTCCCCGACCACCACGATCGCCTTCGGTCGCTCGGGCTCGACGACCCGGCGCACCGTCACCGGTCGCTGAGCGCCGCACGCCTCGCAGATGAGGAGCGTGAACCGGCCTTCCTTGTTGAGGTGGGTATCCGGCCGCTTGCACTCCGAGCAGATCACGTACTTCTCGGTGTACTCCTTGAGCCGCTGCTGGATCGTCTCCTTGGCGATCCGCGACTTGAGCATCCCCCGCGGAAGGTCGAGGACCCCGGGACAGCCGAGCTCCTTGGCGAGGATGCCGATCACGTGCTCCGGTTCGCGCCGGAGCACCTCACAGATCTCTTGGAAGTTCCGAATGACCGTGTTCTTGCCGTCCGTCATGACGTCCGGCTCGGGGACGACGAACCGCTCTCCGCTGGTCTTGACCTCGGGGAGGTTCGCACGTGCACGCTGGAGCAACGCTGCGTAATCTTGCATAGGGACCATTCCATGCCGGGGAGGGCTCAAAAGGTTGCCCGACGCTCCCACCTCGGAGGAACGCGCTCAGGCGCGGGCGGCTGGGCCGTCGTCGACCAGGTGCGGTAGGACCTGGGCGAGGTCCTTCTCCTCGATCACCACCGTGGCGCCGGTGCGAACCGCTTCGTCGGCCGGCTGGAAAGCGATTCCGATGCGGCAGCGCCGGAACATCCCCACGTCGATCTCCGAGTTCCCGACCGCGGCCGACTCCGCCGGGGTGACGCCGAGCTGAGCTTGGAGCTGGGCCATCGCCTCCTCCTTCTGGTGGACCGGCACTCGGATGATCCCCTCCCCGGTGAGCCGTCCCTGCTCGTCGACCCGAAGGCCGTTGGCGAGCGCCATGTCGATCCCCAGCTCCCGAGCGACCCGGTGGGCGAGCAGGTCGAGACCCCCGCTAACGATCGCCGTACGGACGCCGCGCGCACGCAAGGCCCCGATCAGCTTCGCCGCCCCGGGCATCAGGGGGACCTCCGCGAGGATCGTCTCGAGCTCGTCGACGGTGAGCTCGGGGCGATGCTTCCACCAGATCCGCACATCCGTCCGGACGAACTCGGCGTCGTCGATCTCCCCGTTCATGAAGCGGCGCAGTCCGTCCTTGTTCGAGTCGCCGAAGTGATCGTGCACCGCGCCCCACGAGCTCGCGACGTCGACGAGCGTGCCGTCCATGTCGAGGGCGACCAGTCTAAGCACGCCGTCCTCCGGCCAAGGTATCGGCTCGTTCCAGGACCTCGTCGGAGGGGCGCACGCCCCACGCGTGCAGGATTTCCTCGACCTGCTCCGGGCGGCTGGCGCCAAAGATCGGCGCGACGCCCCGGCAGGCGAGCCAGTGCAGGGCGATCGACGGCAGCGGGACGCCCTCGTCTTTCGCGAGCTTCCGTAGACCCCGGGCCCGCTCGAGGAGCGAGGGAAGCCGCTCGGGCCCGAAGATGTTCGGGTCCTGCCGTCGGAGCTCCGGCGAGGGGCCTTCGGAATCGAGGTAGCGACCGGCCAGCAGCCCCATCGCCAGGGGCGAGTATGCCTCGACCACGATGGAATGGTCCCGGCAGTAGCCCAGGACCGCTTCGCCGTCGTCCGGCGTGAGGAGCGAGTAGCGGACCTGATTGACCACGAGGGGCACGGACCCTAACGCAGCACGGGCCGCCTCCAGTTCGTCGACGTCGAAGTTGCTGACGCCCACGCTGCCGACGCGCCCCTCCTTCGCGAGCTGGGCCAGCTCCCCCATCGTCTCACCGATCGGAACGTGGGCGTTCGGCGCGTGCACAAGATACAGCTCGACCTTGGGAAGCGCCAGCCGTTGGAGGCTACCGAACAGCGCCGCGCGGAGGACGCCGGGGCGCAGGTGCTCCCAGGAGACCTTCGTGGTCACGAACGCCGGCGGGTTCAAGGTGCCCGCGTGGGCGAGCCCATCGCCCAGGATCCGTTCGGAGCGGCCACCGCCGTAGACTTCGGCCGTGTCGAACCAACGGATCCCTAGCTCGATCGCCCGCCCGAGGGTCGCTCGGGTTCGGCGCTCATCCTCCTGCCCCCAACGGCCCTGCGCCCACAGGCCGAGGCCGAGGGACGGATGCCGCCGATCCGTTCCGGCGAGAGGGAGCTCGTCCGGGGGCGGGGTGGGAACCGGCGAGGGGCTTGGAGCCGCCGAGCGAGGAGTTCGGGATCGCGCCACCTTCGATTTGGGCTTCGCTTTCGTCTTCGAGGTCATGCCGCGCCCTCCGCGGTCGCGCCCCCGAGGTGTCCGTCGATGCGACGGAGCCGCTCGGTGAGCTCCGCGACCTTCGTCTCCTGCTCCCGCACGACCTCGGGCGGGGCCCGCGAGCGGAAACCTTCGTCGCCGAGCCGGGCCCGGGTCTTCGTGAGGAGGTCGTTCAGCTTGCTCCGTTCACGGCGGAGCGCCTCGAACTCGGTCGCCGAGCGCTCCTTCGGGAGGGCGAGGAAGTACTCGCCGATCGCGATCACGGAGGTCGCCACCTCCGGCGGGCTCGGCGCCCCCGGCGCGAGGACGACCAGCTCGGCGAGCCGCGCCTGCTGGGCGACGGTGGCGCCGTGCTCGTGGAGCGCTTTGGCCGCCTCGGGCGTAGAGACCCGCGCCCAACCGCGCAGCGGCTCGGCCGGGGCGAGGTGGTTCTCGGCCCGAAGGTTGCGGAAGACACGGATGCTCTCGAAGACAGCGTCCATCTCCGCTTCCGCGGCTCGATCGCGCGGTGCCTCGTCGGCGTGCGGCCACGGGGCGACGGCGAGGAACTCACCGGAGTGGGGCAGGCCCTGCCACAACTCCTCGGTCACGTGCGGCGCGAACGGGTGGAGCAGCCGAAGGGTCCGCTCGACCACGAAGCCGAGCGTCGCCCTCGCTTCCCGCGCCGCCTCCTCACCGTGCTCCCCGGCGAGCGTCGCCTTGACGACCTCGATGTACCGGTCGGCAAGGTCGTGCCAGAGGAAGGCGTGCAGGAGGGTGGCCGCACGGGTGAGCTCGAACCCTGCGAGGGCCGCGTCGACCTCCTCGACCGTGGAGGCGTACCGGGAAGCGATCCACCGTTCCTCGAGCCGGGTGGACGAGGTCGTCGCGAGCCGCGCGCCCGGCGGCTCGGTCCCCGGGGGAAGGTGGCTCGCGGTGAACCGGACCACGTTCCAGAGCTTCGTGAGGAAGTGCCGCGCACCCTCGAGCGACGCCCGGCCGAACGGGCCGTCCTGGTCGGCCGGGTTCGGGTAGAGGAGCGCGAAGCGGAGCGCGTCCGCGCCTACCTCGCCGATCACCTGGAGGGGATCGGGGGAATTGCCGAGGTGCTTGGACATCCGCCGCCCCTGGTCGTCGCGGAGCATGCCGGTGTAGTAGACATCGGAGAACGGTGCCCGGTCCGTGAAGTGGTAGCCGGCCATGATCATTCGGGCGACCCAGAAGAACATGATGTCCCGACCGGTCACGAGGACCTGCGTCGGGTAGTACCGGGCGAAATCGGAGGTGGGATCGGGCCAACCGAGGCTCGCGAACGGCCAGAGCCACGAGGTGAACCACGTGTCGAGCACGTCCGACTCCTGGTTCATCGGGCCCTTCCCACAGCTCGCGCATTGGGCCGGTGCCTCGAGGGAGGCGACGACGGCTTGGCAGCTCCCGCAGGTGTAGACCGGGATGCGGTGGCCCCAGAACACTTGGCGGGAGATGCACCAGTCCTCGAGCTTCTCCATCCACCGGAAGAAGCTCGGGGTCCATCGTTCCGGGTGGAACTTGACGTCGCCGCGCCGCACCGCCTCGACGGCACGCTCGGCGAGGGGAGCGACCTTGACGAACCACTGCGTCGACAGGCGCGGTTCGATCACCGCGTCCGACCGCTCCGACCGGCCGACGCTGTGGAGGTGGGGCTCGATCTTCTGAAGGAGTCCCGCGGTCTTTAGCGCGTCGCGGACCGCGGCGCGCGCTTTGTCCCGGTCCAGCCCTCGGAACGCCGGGGGGACCCACTCGCCCTCGAGATGCCCGGTCTCGTCGAGGACCGAGGGGGGGAGGGGAAGCGCTGGGTGCCGCTTCTGGATCTCGAAGTCGAGCAGGTCGTGGCGTGGGGTCACCTTCAGGGCGCCGGTGCCAAAGGTCGGGTCGATCCCGGGGTCGGTGATCACGGGAACTACGCGGTCGGTGAGCGGGACCCGGACGGACCGGCCGACGGCCTCGGCGTGGCGAGCGTCGTCCGGATGGACCGCGACCGCGACGTCGCCGAAGATCGTCTCGGGGCGCACCGTGGCGACCGAGATCCCCCCCGGTCGCCCGTCGGCCCACGCGTACAGGATCGTGAGCAGTTCCGTGGTCTCCTCGGTGTGGATGACCTCGAGGTCCGAGAGCGCGGACCGGAGCCGCGGGTCCCAGTTGACGATCCGTTCCCCCCGGTAGATGAGTCCCTCGTTGTAGAGCTGGACGAACACGTGGGTGGTGACCCGCTTCATCGGCTCGTCGAAGGTGTAGCGGTACCGGCTCCAATCCACGGAGAACCCCCCGCGCCGGATCTGTTCGACGATGACCGTCTCGTGCTCGCGCTTCCAGGTCTCGATCGCCTGGAGCGCCTCCTCCCGCGGCATCTCCTCGAGTCGGACCCCCTGCTTGAGCAGCTTGCGCCGCACCTCGACCTGCGTCGAGAGCCCGGCGTGGTCCACGCCCGGCAGCCAGAGCGTCCGTTCGCCCCTCATCCGATGGGAGCGGACCAGGACGTCCATCACCGAGTCGCCGAGCATGTGGCCGAGCGTCAGCACCCCCGTAACGTTCGGAGGGGGGAGCGCGAGCGAGAAGCGGGAACCCCGATCGGTGTCCGGAGCCCGGAACAGCTGGGCCTTCTCCCAGGCCTCCTGCCAGCGCCGTTCGACGACCGCGGGGTCGAACCGGGCCGGGAGCTCCCGCTCGGTCACGCGGCCCTCCGGGGCCGCTCGATCCAGACGAGGAACTGAAGGGCCGCCGTGAAGGCGACGAGCGAGGCGAGCGCCATCGCCTCCAGCGCCTGAAGGTCGGAAGCTCCCTGGAGGAAGTCGAACAGCAGCAGAGGGGTGCCCGCGATGAGCAGGCCGGGGATCGAGACGACCATCGCCGACCAGGCGCTCGAGTAGAGGTTCACGATCGTCAATCCCTTGCGCTCGGAGCGCAGGACGAGGATACCGAATTCCACGATGGCGGCGCCCACGATCGCGGGCAGCTCGGCGGCGGCGAAGGCGGCGAACAGGAGGGGGGAGAACAGTCGGGCCGCGGTAAGGCCCAGGACGACCCCGGCCGCGGCGAGGTAGACGAACGTCACCAGCATCACCTTCCCGACGAGGAGCGAGCGAGGGGCGACGGGGAGCGCGCGCGTGTAGGAGTACCCGATCACTTCGATGGCGAAAAACGCAGGCCCAAAGAAGGTTGCGAGGAGCGCCGCCGTCGACACCGCCGCGACCCCGATCCGGAAGACATCCCTCGTCACCGGCGTCGAGACGAAGGTGAAGACCCCGACCGCGAGCGCGTCGAGCAGCGGGAGAATGACGAGGAGAGCGAACGGGGGCGTGCGCGACGCGATGCGGAGGTCCTTGACCAGCACCGACATCGGCCGACTGCGCCGAACGAAGGTCGGCGGCCGCGCGAACGTGTCCACGCTCGCGGGCGCCGTCGTGAGGTAGAGGCGGCGCGGGGCGGTGGCGAGCCATCCGGTCGCGACCAGGAACAGGAACAGGTAGCCGGCGCTGCCGGCCAGGGCGACGAGGGAGCCGTAGGCATCGGAGGCGTTCACCCCGGTGATCGGGAGACCGGCGACGTACGGCGGCAGCATCGCGAACGACATCGGGAAGACGCTGAAGACCAGGTAGAGGGTACCCAGCGCCCCCTGGTTGGCGAGCCCGGAGAGCCACCCCAGGAAATCGCCCGAGAGCGCGAGGAACCCGTAGATCGAGAACGCCGGGACCGACCAGGCGACCAGGAACACCCAGCGGGCCACGGTCTTCTGGGAGCCGCCGCCGGAGCTCTGGACCCGTTCCACGAAGAACTGCGAGGCCTTGAGCGCGAGCAGCAGCGCGAAGACGATCACCGTGAGCACGGCGGGGAGGATCGACAGTCCGGCGAGCGGGGAGCCGAGAGCGAGGCCGACCGCGAGCGGGGTGAAGATGAGGATCGTCGCCGCCTGGACGTCGAACAGCCGCAGGAACATGATCAGCGCCGCGCGGTCGAGCGTCGTCGCGTCGACCGGGAGCGTTTCGAAGCTCGTCCCGATCCCGGAGGAGAGGAACGTGGGGAGGATCTGCAGTCCCATCCACCAGAGGAGGACCATCTCGAGGAGGAGCAGCGCGCTCACGACCGCGCCCACGTACAGCCCGCGCGGCATCCCGCCGCCGAACGCCTGCTCGACGCTCGGGCTCAGGATGAGGATCGAGCCGAGGCTGATCAGGGCAAAGACGAAGGCGACGAGCAGCTTGCTCTCGAGAACGCGGCGGCGCCCTCGGGCGACGAGCTCCTCCGGCGGGATCCCCGTCGCGAGATTCCCCTGACGGTAGGCGTAGATCGCCTGGAACGTCAGCTCCTGGTATCCGCGGGCGGCGAGCCGGCGCGCGAGCGTCCACGACACGGGTCTACCCCCCGCCGAGGGAACGGACCGCCTCGCGGACCCCGTCCTCCTCGTCGGTCAACCGCAGGAAGATCTCCTCGAGCGTCGCGTCGCCCCGCGCCAGGTTCGCCCGAAGGGTCGCGACGTCCCCTTCTCCCTTGAGCACGCCGTGGTCGAGGATGCCGACCCGGTGGCAGACCTGCTGGGCGACCTCCATCGTATGGGTCGAGAACAGGACGCCGCGCGGCTGGTCGCGGACGTACTGGGCGATCAGCTCCTTCATGATGCGGACCGAGCGCGGGTCGAGGTTGTTGAACGGCTCGTCGAGCACGAGGAGGGTCGGCTGGTGGAGGAAGGCGGCGATCAGTTGGAACTTCTGCTTCGTTCCCATCGACAGGGTCGCGATCGGCTGGTTCAGCTCTGCCCGGACCTGAAGCGCGTCGGCGTAGCTGAGCGCCCGCTGGGTGCCGACCGCGACGCTCAATCCGCGGACGCTCGAGACGAACTCGAGGAACTCCCACGGGGTGAGGGCGTCGAACAGGAGGGGCGTCTCCGGCACGTACCCCACGCGCTGTTTCACGGGGATGGGGTCGAGCACCGGGTCGACGCCGAAGACCCGGACGCCGCCGTGCGTTGGGCGCAACAACCCGACCACGCACCGCATCGTGCTGGACTTGCCCGCGCCGTTCGAGCCAAGCAGTCCGTAGACCTCCCCTGCCCGGACCTGGAGGGAGAGGTTCTGGACCGCGACCTTCTCGCCGTACTGGACCCGGAGCTCTCCCACCGACAGGGGGATCTGCGCCCCCGGCGCGCCGGCGCTACCCCCCATCGTGGTTGCTAGAGGGCCGTGTTCGGTATTAATCAGGACGACGATGCCCGGACGGCATGGACTTCTCGACCCTCACGAACGCCGCCTTCGGAGGGATCGCGGTGCTCGGGGCGGTGCTCCTCGCGCTCGCCGTCCTAGCGCTCCGCCGGGCCCCCTCCCCAAGGCTCGGTCTCGCCGCGGCCGGCTTCGCCCTGGTGGCGATCGAGGGTGCGATCGTCGGCTACGGGTTGATCGTCGGCGGATGGGACGTGGTCACCCTGTTGTTCCTGACCGCCATCTTCGAGGCCGTGGCGCTCGTCGTCCTGTTCGCGGCGACGCTCGTCCGCTAGCGAGGCGGTGGAGTGAGCGCAGCGAGCCGGGCCGGGACGTGGGCCGAGACCCTCCTGACCTTCGTCCAGCGGTACCCGGGCGTGCACCTGCGGGAGATCCGGCGGAGGCTCGGTATCCCGATCGGCACGCTCGACTACCACCTGTACCGGCTCGGGCGTGAGGGGCTGATCGCCGTCCGGTTCCAGGGGGGGTACAAGTGCTGCTACCCGGCGGTCTCGGACGCCGAGAAGGCCCCGATCCCTGAACCGAAGAAGCTCCTTCTCGCGCTGCTGCGCCACCCTGTCCCCCGGGCTTTGCTGCTCGAGCTGTACTTGGACGGCCCGGCGTCGCCGGTGGGCCTCGGCGAGGCGATCGCTGCGACCGGACCGAACCTCGCCTATTTCTTGCGCCGCCTCGAGGCGATGGGGGTCGTCGTGCGGGAGGGCCAAGGGTCCCAACGGTCGGTCCGGCTCTCGGACCCGAAGGCGATCCACGAGGTCCTACTGCAGTACCCGCCGCTCCCCGAGAGCGTCGTCGACCGTTTCGTTCGATTCTGGTCGGAGCTCCATCCATGATCGGGCGTCAACGGCTGTTCGACAACGATTATACGGCCCTCCCCGGCCTGTTTGGAGCAGTCACCGTGGCTCGACGATCGAGGGGAGTGACCGGACTCCCGGGTGCCATCGCGATCGCCCTGACGGCGATCACCGCCAGCCTGCTGGCTGGGACGCCCACCTTCGCCTCCTCGAGTGGGTCGAGTCTTGGACCGTTCGGATCGGGGGACCGGACACCCATCTCCGCGAGCCCGCTCCTCCCGGGGCCGCTCGCCTCCTACGATACCGGCAAGGTCATCGTCGCCTTCCCGTCGACGTTGCCACGGGTCCATCTGTACCAGGACGCCAACGCTTCGATCGGAGCGACCCTCGACTTCGCCCAGGTGGTCGAGATCGGCTCGGTGGCCAGCGGCTCACCCCCACCGGTCGCTGCGGCGTTCCCCCAGACGCTCGCCGGGTTCAACGGAAGCGGGACGCCCACCTCCCCCGGTTCGCCGTTCGTGTTCACCGCGACCCTGAGCGTCGAACCCGTTCGGGGCTCAGCGCTCGGCCCGAACGCGAGCCTGTCGGTCGCCGGCGCGCCGATCGGCGTGGCGAACGTCCGCATCGCCTACAACCTCACGGCAACGAACCCCGCGCTCGGCGGGGTCGTCGTCCACTGGTCGGTGACCGGCTGGCCGTGGGTGCACCCGAACGACCTCCTCGCGGTCGTCTTTACGCTGTCGAACAGCATGAACCACCCGTTCGTCACCTGCCCCGCCTCGATGGCGGCGGCCGCCCCTTGCGCGGCGACCCCGGTCCCGGTGGGGAGTATCAAGTGGAACTCGGGCCTTTCGGGGGTCGAGGCTCCGGCCGGCAACGACTCGGAGGCCGAGCTCGGGGTCAATACCACCGGGAGCCCAGTTCCGAGCAGCGCGGTGAACGACGGGCTCTATGTCCCGTCGAACGGGACCGTCGAGCTGCTCATCGCGGCGCCCGCGGGGAGCGGGGGCAACGTAGGCGGGTCGATGACCTTCGCGCTCGTCACGAACTTCGGGCCCCTTCACTTGGACGTCCTGCAAGGGGTCCCGCTCGCCTACCTAGGGACGGCGGCGGTCGGGGCGGCGGTGGCGGCCGCGTCGGTCCTCGCCTACCGGCGCCGAGAGCGCCGGGTGCTCGAGGAGTTGTAGCGGCGACTCAAGCACGTTCCCGCACCTGCGGGAACAGGATGACGTCCTTGATCGATTCGGCACCGAGGAGCGCCATCATCAGCCGGTCGATCCCGAAGCCGAACCCCGCCGCCGGCGGCATCCCGTACTTCAGCGCCTCGACGAAGTCCGCATCGTAGGCGTACCGGTCCTCGCTCGCTCCGGCGTCGCGGGCCTGTTCGACGAACCGTGCCTCCTGTTCGACCGGGTCGTTGAGCTCGCTGTAGGCGTTGCCGAGCTCGAGCCCCCGGTAGAAGAACTCGAACCGCTCCACGCGGCCCGGCAAGCTGCGGTGGCGCTTCGCGAGCGGGGTCGTCACCGCCGGATAGTCGACCACGAAGGTAGGTCGCGCGAGCGTCGGCTCGACGTAATGCTCGAAGAGCTTGTCCAGGAACCGGCCGGCGCCCGCGGTGGGCGGCAGCGTTCCTCCGGCTTCGCGGGCGAGCTTCGCCAGGGCCTCGGAGTCCTTCTCGAGGAGTCCGGAGATGCCGCTGCGCTTCTCGAGCTCGCTCACGAAGTCGACCACCGGGAACGGGGGCCGGAACGCCTCGGCGGCGGCCTTCACGCCGGGGAGACCGGGCCACAGCACGTACGCCCGTTGGGCGAGATGGGCGTACAGCTGCTCGGCGAGCCCGCGCATGTCGCTGTAGTCCGCGTACGCCCAGTAGAGCTCGAGCATCGTGAACTCTGGCGAATGCGTGACGTCCAGGTCCTCGTTGCGGAAGCACCGCCCGATCTCGTACACCCGCTCCAGGCCCCCGACGAGCAGGCGTTTCAGCGGCAGCTCCAGCGCGATCCGGAGCTGCAGTTCCGCGTCGAGGTAGTTCGAGTGGACGACGAACGGCTGGGCCGCGGCCCCCGAGGCGACCGGCACCAGGGTCGCGGTCTCGACCTCGAGGAATCCGTGCCCATCGAGGAACTGCCGCACTTCCCGCGTGAGGAGCGAACGGGCGACGAACCTCTGACGGGTCGTCTCCGAGGCGAGCAGGTCGATGTACCTCTGGCGGAGCCGGGTCTCGGTGTCCTTGAGACCGTGGAACTTCTCGGGGGGCGGGGCGATCGCCTTCGCGAGGAGCGTGAGCTCCTTCGCCAGCAGCGACGGCTCGCCGCGTCGGGAGACGATCGCCCCGCCGCGAGCGCCCACGAGGTCCCCGGGGTCGAGGACGGTCAACCATCGGTCGTAGTCGGCTTCGCCGAGGTCGTTCTTTCGAAGGATCAGTTGGAGCGGGCCGCTCCGGTCGTCGAGGTCCAGGAAGGCGGTGCCCCCGTGGCTGCGGAGGGCTCGAAGCCGGCCCGCCACCCGGAACTCCTTCGGCGAGCTCTCGTCGCCCGCGGCGCGACCGGCGCACGCCGCGACGACCTCGCTGGTCGCGGCCCGGCCGGGGAACGACCACGGGTACGGCTCGACCCCGGCCGAGCGTAGCCGCTCGACCTTCGCCCGCCGTTCCCGGATCAGGTGGGACTCTTCGACCTCGGGCACTGTGCGACCCCCACCGACCCGTTGGAGGAGGGTCCCGCGGAGAAAAAGGCGATGGCGGGCCGCCGAATGGCGGCGCTAGTTGACGACGCCCTCGAGAGGAAGCCGCTCGATGCCGGCGGGGCGGATCAGCAGGAGCTGCTCCGGCTCGGCACCCGTCGGAGCGTTCCGGTGGGGCTGGTGCATCAAGAGGAACGTGCCGAAGAAGAACTCCGCCGTCGCGTCTCCGCCGCCGATACCGTAGCTCACGAAGTCGGCAAAGTAGACGTGGACCATCCCGGAGCGGTGGCGCTTGAGGGCGTCCAGGAACCCGGAGAGCACGGTGGTCCCCTTCCGCTGGAGCTCCTCGACGATGTCACGCAGCAACGGTCGTTGGGAGAGCCCGCCCAGACCATCGTAGGCGAGGTAGATGGCCGGACGCGGGTCGAGCGTCACGACGTCCATCCGAAGGACGCCGTCGACCTGCTTGGTGCGCATGGGATGCGCGCTACCCAGGACCCCTTAAAAGAGTTCGGCCGCCGGAGGGGGCGCTCCGGCGGCGGTCCGTCCGGTGGTTCCGGGCGAACCTAGTGGTCGTGGCCCCCGCCGGGGGAGGGCGGGGAACCGCCGCTCTTCTTCGAGGCGATCACGTCGTCGATGCGCAGGACCATCCCGGCGACCTCGGCCGCCGAGGAGAGCGCCTGGCGTTTGACGCGGGCCGGCTCGACCACGTGGAGCTTCCACATGTCGGCGACCTTCCCGTCCGTCAGGTTCACGCCGACGTTCCGGTTGGCGCTCGGCCCGTCGTGCGCGCTCCGGAGGTCGATGAGCGTGTTGATCGTGTCGAAGCCGCCGTTCTCGGCGAGCGCCCACGGAACGACCTCGAGCGCCTGCGCGAACGCCTCGACCGCAAGCTGCTCGCGGCCGCCGACGGTCGGGGCGAAGCGCCGAAGCTTGACGGCGAGGTCGATCTCGGTCGCGCCGCCGCCGGGACAGACGACGCCGTCCTCGATGACACTGGCGACGACCTTGAGCGCGTCCTGGAGCGACCGCTCGACCTCCTGGGTCACGTGCTCGGTGCCGCCCCGGATGAGGATCGAGACCGAGCGCGGGTTCTTGCAGCCGGTGATGAAGGTCATGCTCTCGTCGCCGACCTTCTTCTCCTCGACCAGGTCCGCCGCACCGAGGTCCGCCGCGGAGAGCTCCTTGATGCCGGTGACGATCTTCCCGCCGGTCGCACGGGCAAGCTTCTGGAGATCGCTCTCCTTGACCTGCTTGACCGCGAAGATCCCCTCCTTCGCGAGGTAGTGGAGGACGACGTCGTCGATCCCCTTCTGGACCACGACGACGTTCGCCCCGGAGGCCTTGACGGCCTCGACCATCCGACGGTAGGTGTGGTCCTCCTCGTCGAGGAAGCTCTGGATCTGGCTAGGGTTCTTGATGTTGATCTTGCTCTCGATCTCGGTCTTCTTGATCTCGAGGGCGGAGTTGAGCAGCGCGATCTTTGCGCCCTTGACCACCTTCGGCATCCTCGGGTGGCCGCGCTCCTTGTCGACGACGATCCCGTCGATGAGGCTGGTGTCGTGGATCGTGCCGCCGTGGCGCTTCTCGACCTTGATCTGGTCGACGTCCGCGACGATCCGGTCGCCTCGCTTCTCAGTGATCTTCGTCACGGCCTCGACCGCGACCTTCGCGAGCTCCTCCCGGGAGCCGAAGACGCCCTTCGAGCCCATCGCGGTCATGGCGACGTCGTGCAGGATCTTCTGGTCGCCGGGGGTGACCTTCGTCCCGATCTCCTTCTCGAGGAGACGCTGGCCCTCCTCGACGGCGATCTGGTAACCGCGGACGATGACCGTCGGGTGGATGCTCTGATCGAGGAGGCCCTCGGCGCGCTTGAGGAGCTCTCCGGCGAGGACCACGGCGGTGGTGGTCCCGTCGCCGCACTGCTGGTCCTGGGTCTTGGCGACCTCGACGATCATCTTCGCGGCGGGGTGCTCGACGTCGACCTCCTTGAGGATCGTAACGCCGTCGTTCGTGATCGTGATGTCTCCCATCGAGTCCACGAGCATCTTGTCCATCCCCCGGGGGCCAAGGGTGGTGCGGACCGCGTCGGCGATCGCGCGCGCGGCGGCGATGTTGTTGCGGGCGGCGCTGCGGCCGCGGTCGCGTTCGGTTCCTTCCTTAAGGACGATGATCTGCGTTCCCTGAAGCATGCTGGCTCACCGCCGGCGACTAACCTGCTCTTCTATATAAAATCGACCGAATTCGGGTTCTGTCACTTTTCGGCTCGATTTCGGTATGCCTTTTCCGGGTCCCCGGAGACCAGCGCAGTACGCTTTGATTCACGACCCCTGGTCGGAGCAAGCCGGTGCTTCACACATCAGGACCCGGTCCGGGGCTCTAGCCTGCCGGGGCCGTCCCTCTGCGACCTTGCCCTCGGTCAGTTTCAGTTCTCGTTCCCTTAGAGGCCCCCTCGACTGACCCCGGTTCCGGTATCGAGGGCGGATTTTCACCCGACTTTTTCGATTTGGAACCTCGCGAGGCTCAGCTCTGGCGCAGGAACGAGACCGGGGCTCTCCCGGCTCTGAACCTGTTCTGTCTAAATACGCGCATGCTGATTCCGCACTGCCAATGTCGGGTGTCGACGGGCGCCTGCTTGAGCATGAAGCGGGGGGTCGCGGGGAGTCCGCACCCGATCCGAACACCACACAGTTGGAGATATTCGCTGGCCAGTTCATGGCCTCGTGGGGGAAGTGCTCCCCGGTTGTCCCTCTCCGCGGAGGGGTGCCATCCCACGAAGAGGGACGCGAATGGAGGCGACCGAATTGCACCTCAGCCGTTATGCGGGCCCTTTCCGAGATGACCCTCGCGGGAAACGAGTTTACAATCGACTGGAACCGGGAACCATTCAGGGCGACGTTGGATGTCGTCGAGCAGGGATTCCAAGCTGCCGTGGGCAATGAATTCCCTCGACAACTGGAAGACCTTGAACTTCCGACGAGAGACCAGTTCGATTCGGCATTCCGGCTCGCAAGGCGCGGGCTGTCCAAAGCCGCCGATGCTCGGATGAGTCTGAATCGTGAGATCAACCGATCGGGCTTCTTTGCAGACGTAAGCGGGGATAGGCCTTACAGGGTCGGGCAGTCGCGAGTGCCAGCCCCGTCGACCTCTCTTCTCCTCGTCCGGGACTACACCGAAGGACTTGGGTCTGATGTTCGAAGCGCGTCCGCGGCGGCTCTCCTCCTCGGCAACCCGACCCGTGCCGAACCGATCAGAGCTGCGGTTCGACGAATGGGAAAGTCTACCGAGAAGGCGATCTTCGAGTATTTGCGCTTCGCACAGGGGCAATCGCTCAAGAGCCAGGGCGGGCTCAGGCCCGTGGATCTTCGGGGGAGTCGGCTCTTCGTCTACCCGATAATCGGGTGGTTTACCGACCCCCTGATCGCGGGGGGGAAGATGCTCCTCGACGAGAGCCTCCGGCTCTCTCACACGAGTATCGCCGAGCCGATTCTCAGAGAGTACCTGGACGGGGACGACACGCGAATCATTGCGTTTGACGCGAGAGGCGACGGCTACGTCTCCGACTCGACGGCCCTGCGCCTAACCCGATTGGCCAGCGAGCAGAAGTACCGAAGTCGCATCTGGCGCCCACGGAACTTCGGGCGGATTTTTCAGGCTGTCGATCACCGGATGCTGATTGGTTCCCCGGACCGTTCTCTCTGGGTCACGTGGTATGATTCTGGAGAAGGGTGGTTCACGATTTCTCTTATCGTGGGAGGAGATCTCCGCATGCCTCAGCTCGATGGTCAGCTTGAGCTGATCAAGCTTGAGTTGGGTCAGCCTTTGGCCGAAGGGGCAGGGTTCTCCAAACGGTTCGTGCCGCTCTTGTCATTCCTGAAGCGAAGTCGAGCGCTTGCGACGTGACCCGGGACTTTCCCGGGAATCCCGGGACAGGCCGATATAAAACTGCCTCGGTAACAGATGTCGAGGCAACATGCAGCGACTACCCCGAACGAGCTACTGGGACATTTTGGAGATGACCGACAGAGCAATCGACAGGTGGACGGCGAGCAAACCACGCGTCGCTCGGCCGCCCCCCAAGATTGTGCCGTCTTACCGCCGAGGCAGGGGGAGGTGATCTCATGGACGAAGTTGTGGCGCCGTACGGAAGCGAAAGGCCAATCTGGCCCTGGCCCCCCTCCCCGACCTTCCCGACCCAAGAACCGCCGGTCTGGCTCGAGCCCGTCATGTTCTGAACCCCGGGGTTGTCGATTGCTATGCTCGGGCGAGACGAGAGCGCCAACGGTGTGCGACGTGCACTCGGCAGGAACCGCTCGCGATTGTCCCCAATGGAGCCCCGTGACCCGCGCGGGAGGAGGTGATTGAATGGTCGATTACAAGGTTGGCGCGAACACGTACCGGTTCGGCTACGAGCTCTCCGCCCCCCACAACTCCCACGCAGACGCATACTGTCGGAACCTCGACACGGGCCGAGTAGTCTCGCAGGAACACCACGTCGTCTCCACCAACTTCAATTCGGACGGGTAATCCCGGTCCGGGAAGTTTGGCGGACCGGGGGGATTTCACACTCCCCCCGGAACTCTTTCTCGTCGTTCGTCGCGCGAGATTGAGCCCAATCTTGTTCAGGGCGCCCAAGGCGCGCTCGCGGCGTGACTAGCCGAGCGCCGGCTTCAGCGAGGATTCTCTAAGCGGCTCTTTCAAGATCGGTTCGCCGGGGTGGACGAACCGGACCCGAATGCCCTTCGCCCGCGGCCACGTCTCGGGGATGCCGGGTATCCCGCTTGTGCGTTCCGGAGCTAGCCTAGCGCGTCCTGATTGAAGACGAGGAAGCCTTTACGTTGGGAATCCGCTGCCGAGTCGATGGCTGACGAGAATGGGGCTGACGAGTCCCCAACCGCCGCTCCACCGAGATCTCCGTCGAAGAAGGTCAAGGCTAAGCCCCGACGTGGACGCGGACCCGCCCGGCCGTTTCCGAACATGGCGTTTGAGGATGCACTAGTCCTCGGCACCGCCATTCAGGAACACGGCGCCGGACAGCGAATTCGCCTACTGACTCTCTTCGACAAGATGGGTAAGTCCCCTTCGAGCGGGCCCTCACGATCACTTGTCACTGAATCGTCGCGGTACGGCATCACCGAGGGTAGCTACAAAGCCGAGTACCTCACGCTGACCGAAATAGGAAGCATTGCGACTAGTACTGAGTCTAGCCCAAAGGAGCAACTGAGAGCCCGCTTCCAGCTCGCGATTGAGTCGATTCCCGTCTTCAAGAGTCTGTACGAGAGCCTCGTGGGAAGCAAGATTCCTGCGCGCGAGGTGTTGCGTGACCGCGCGGGCGAATTCGGAGTCGAGGGGCAGGGGGACCAGGCTGCCTGCGTGGACGTATTCCTCGTGAATGTGAAGTTCCTTGGGTTGCTCAAGGTCCTCTCGGGAGCCGAGCGCATCGTAAACTTAGATCATGCTCTTGACGAACTTCCTGCGGGCAAGATTGGCTCTGCTCCCGTACTGGCGGTGCCAGCGTCCGTGGCCGATCTCGGCACGCCCGAGTCGGCCGAGGTCGACTACTCGAAAGTCGCGTTCTTCATCGCGCCGATCGGGGAACCCGATACAGAGCACCGACACCACTCAGACATGATGCTCGGCTCGTTAGTCGAGAAGGCGCTAGAAGGTACCGGTCTCACCGTCGTACGGGCAGACAAGATAACCAAACCCGGAATGATAAATGCGCAGGTCATAGAATACGTCCTTCGAAGCGCGGTCGTTGTGGCGGACCTGTCATTCGAGAATCCGAATGTGTTCTACGAACTTGCGCTTCGTCACGTAACAGGCCTCCCGACAGTCCATATCATGAGGGCGGAGGATCGGAAGCCATTCGACGTCGCGAGCTTCCGGACGATCACGATCGACACTTCGGACAAGTACAAGCTTGTGGCCCAGCTAGACAGCTACAGATCTGCGATTGCGGCTCACGTTCGTCAGGCATTAGAGGGTGGAGCGGGTCAGACGAACCCGATTCTCGCGTTTCGACCGAATTTGAAGTTGGTCATAGGGTAGCCCGAAACGCTCCCTGTCCAAGTACCACCCGGAGCGACTTCTAGGTTCTCGAGAGAAGGCTTAACCTCAAGATTCGGCTGACCGAGTGATGCCCGACGGTCCGGCGACCCCCGAAGCTTCCGAAGTACCCACTCCGGCTGCCGATGTTGGCGATCGTGTGATTCCTACGACCAATTCGGAGGACGTTGAGTTCCAGGCAATCGAAAGCGAGGAGGAGGACGCCGATCTCAGCCCCGGTGAATATCGCATCACCTCATACCCCGCGGACTTCACACTCGAGTTACTAGATTCAAAGCTCAGAGAGGGAGAGATAGAAATCCCGCCGTTCCAACGGCAGTTTGTCTGGAAGCAAGGTCAGGCCAGCAAGCTGATTGAATCGTTCCTAGCAGGGCTCCCTGTGCCTCCGATATTTCTCTACGCCGAGCCGAAACAACAGAAGCTACTAGTCATCGACGGTCAACAGCGACTGAGGACGGTTTCCTACTTCTTCGAGGGTTATTTTGGTCCCGAGATTTCCGGTGAAAGGCGGACCATTTTTCGATTGAGGGACCTTGACTCCCGAAGCAGGTGGGCTGGAAAGAAGTTCTCGGAGCTCGATGCAGGAGATCAACGGAAGCTAAAGAACACGGTCCTTAGGTCGTTGATTGTCCAACAACTCTACCCAGAGGACCTTACGAGCATCTACCACATATTCGAGAGACTCAACACTGGCGGAACGTTACTCAAGAATCAAGAAATCCGAAACTGCGTCTACCACGGTGCGCTTAACGCACTCATGCTCGAGCTCAATCGGGACCCGAGCTGGCGCGGGATCGTGGGCAAGCCCGCTCCGGATAGCAGGCAGAAGGATGTTGAATTGATCCTACGGTTTTTCGCGCTGTTTGATGAGCTCCCCTCGTACGACAAGCCGATGATAGAGTTCTTGAACCGGTATATGAGGAGGAATCGGGACCCTGGCGGGGATTTTCTATCGTCACACCGCTCGCTTTTTCTCCGAACTTGTGAACGCGTCGTTTCTACCCTCGGACGGAAACCCTTCCATGTCTGGGCCGGACTCAATTCTGCGGTGTTCGACTCTGTCATGATCGCGTTCGCTCAACATCCGACCGCACCGCTCGATGACGTTGGTTCGAGGTTCACGCGGCTCGTCGACCGTCGTGAGTACCTACAAGCCGTAAGGGCCCACACAACCGATGTCGAAGAGCTCCGGACCCGGAATCGAATCGCTGAGGAGATTCTGTTTGGGTAACCACTCGAATGGGGCACTCGCGCATTGATCGCGTTGTCGACTCCTGCCGAGAATTGTTGGCTGACCTCGACGACCACAACGGTGAGATTGAATCGTATCTCACGCTGAATCTCGTCGTAGGGATTGCGGCCGAGTGCGAATACAACATCCAAAGGCTTTTTTCGAGTCGGGCAGCCCGACGCGACGACATGCTTTCTCAATCATTCGTATTCGAAGTGGTGGGGCGAACGGTCCGGAGCCTGAAGACGTCTGAACTCGCGGCATGCCTTTCGTGGTTCGGGTCGGACTCCAAAGCAAAGTTCGTTGAATCACTTGGGAAGGATCGAGCGAAGGAGACGGCATACAACAATCTGATCGAGAATCGGAATCTCGCCGCCCATGGGGAATCGATGAACATGACCTTCGAGGAGGTGGTCACGGCCCGCGAGGCGGTGGTATTCGTAATGGATTCCGTTTCAAGGGCGCTCACGCATTAAGCGGCGACCTCCCAGACATTCCAACCTTGCGCACTCCGCTACCAACTCCGGTTGACGGGGACAGGTCCCCCGAGCGTCTGCTCGACGCCTGTCCAGGTTTCGACTGGAATATCCCCTCGGAAGCCCCGTCGGTCTAGGCACAGAGCCCGCCCTCGCCCAGATTCCGCGTCGAAAGATCCGGGGCACAGACCCCGGACCTCCCGGCTCCGAACCGCCCCCCAGAGGGCTGACTTCGCGTCTACGCTGGCGGGATCCTACGCACGGATCTGAGCGAGGTAGGTCGACCAGTGGGTCGTCGTCGTGCCGTACTCGCCCGCGACCCAGAGGTACGGTCCCGACGGGTCGGCCCCCGCTCCGTAGTAGTCTCCCCAGCGGCAGACCGTGAGGGCGTTGCACGCGACCGTCGCCGAGGCCGTCCCCTTCACGAGGGTAGTGAACGCCAGGTGGGAGCCCGGAGCGCCGGCGGAGAGGTGGGCGGTTGCGTCGAAGCCGGGGAAGACCGACGAGTTCGAGTAGCCGAAGGAGACGACCACGTTGAGCGCCCCGTCCATCCCGAGCGAGCCGTAGAACAGGTAGGTCTTCGACTTGTTCAACAGGACGTCCTGGACGGAGTGCGGCGTCCCGAGGGTCGAGAGCTCGAGCACCTCCACACACGCGCGCGTCGTGGCATCCCCGGTCGGCTTGCAGCCCGTGTCGTAGGTCATCCAGAGGGTGTTGGCCCGCCAGGCCGCGTCTTGGACCCGGTTGTCGGAGGTGTCCACCTTCTTCGTGGTCCCCTTCTGCGGGGCGGCGGGCGGCACGGAGAACGTGGCTACCGTCAACGCCGTCGCCGGGGATAGGTGGGCGGAGGTCGTCAGCGACGGGCGCCCGGTGAGGTTGAACACGTCCACCGTCTTCGTCCCGGTGGTCATGACCACGTACTCCTTCGACGTAGCGCTGATCGAATGGACCGGATGCATCGAGAACCAGCTCGCGTGCGGTCCGAAGCTCGTGAAGTAGGTGGTCGCCCCGGTCAGCATGCTGCTCTTGTTGAGCGCCCACACCTGCCCCCCCACGAACGCGCTCGTGGCGTAGACGTACTGATTGCCGCCGAGCACCACGAGGCCGGAGCTTACGCCCAGGATCGGCTGGTCCGGGAAGTCGCCGGCCGGGCTCCCCCCGACGAAGTACACGAACCATAGGCCCGACGCGCTCCCGTTCTTGGAAACGGCCACGTGGATCGTCCCGTTCGTGACGTCGAGGATCGAAGCGAACCACCGTCCCGACAGGTTGTCGTAGAGGACCTTCGGGTCGGAGATGAAATCGGAGCCGGTGAGGAAGAAGCTCGAGAGGGTGAACGAGCTCACGACGGCCCCGGCCTTGGTCCAGACCTTCCCTTCCAGGTTGACCATCTCCATGACCTCCGTGGCCCCGACGGCGTCTTGGACGTCCGGCGGTGCGCAGGAGCAGCTGCTGTTCGTGTAGCTGATCCCAGGGAACGCCTTCCCGACGGTCACTCCTCCGGCGAGAGGGCGGCTGGAGAGCGGGCCGCCCGCCGTCGCGGGGACCGCCAGCGTGGAGAGCGCGGGAGGAGCGAACACCCCTCGCAGGACGGCCGGATGCGTGGCCCCGGGGACGGGGGCTGAGGGGGCCGCCGAGGCGGGGAGGTGTAGGGTCGGAGAGCCGAGCGGGCGCAGACCGGAGGAGGCAGCTCCCTGAGGGAGGGGGCTCAGGAGTAGCACCAGGACCACGAACACGGCGACGACGGCCACCGAACCCAACACCCGACGCGACGCGAACACAGCGAAACGACCTCGGGCGCGGATACTGGGTCGATTACATAGACCCGCGCCGGGCGCGTGAATGGCCCACGCTTTAGAGGCGACGGACGCGGAATCCGCCTCGCGTCAGGGCCGGCCAGGTCGACCCGACCGAACGGTCAAGGGGGGTGCGGCCTCGCGGCCGCCCGCCGCTAGGATTCGATCTGGGTGAACGGGATCGTGGCGATTAACGAAACGGGACTTTGGGTGTAGGAGAGCAGGATCGTGCACGCCCCCGGAACAGCAAAGCACCAGATCGGGACGCCGTGGTAATCGTCGTCCGGACAGTGGTCGGAGCGGTCGCAGAAGTTGTTCGGAGGATGGACGTACACGACGAAGACGTCCCCGTTGGAGAGCACCGGGAGGTTCGGCTTGACCTGCTGATAGTACAGTAGGCGGTTGAAGTACGAACCGGTGTAACCCTGACCCGTCCCCCACGACCACGAGCCGCAGTTCGCGATCTTCGGCGCGCCGGTGCCCGGGTTGGAGCCGGTCCCGGGGATCACCTCGAGCGCCGCGAACGACGCCTGGAGCAGGACGGTCTTGTTGCAGATGAACGTCAGCTGGAGCGCACTGAGGGGGATATTCTGCGGCGAATGTTCGGTGAAGATGATGAAGATCGCCGGAAGGAAGTCGCACGCGGCGTAGATCGTCGTGTTCGAGCAGTCGGTCGGGTCGCTCCAGGCGGGTTCGCCCTGGTCCCCCTCGGCGACGTACTCGACCGAGACCGGCTGGGAAGGGAGGTTGAACCGGAACGCCCAGAGGATGACGCCGGCGGCGACGGTCATCGCGGAGATCAGAATGACCGCGATGATGTTCGAAGCCCCGCGCGACCGGCGACGGCGCGGGAATGCGCGTGGATGCACACTCATTGTTTGGTCGGACCGTCCCTATAGACCTACTGGGTGATTCCAGTCCCGCGGGGGGCCGCGGGTGGGGTGCTCGGGGTCTCCGGGGCCTCGCCGTCGCCTCCGGAGCCCCCCCGTTCCCGCCAGGCCCGGTAGGCCGCGGCCACGCGCGTGGCGTTCTCCGGGGTGAGGTGCAGGAAGTCCCACCGGCGGAGCTTGCCCTTCGGGCCGGTCGGTACGTTCCGGGCGAAGACCCGTGGCCCGTAGAACCCGCCTCCCGTGATCGAGTGGAAGGAGGCATACGGGAACCTCACCTCCACCGGCGCCTCAGGCGCTCCGGCGGACCGAGGCACGAAGCCGGTGATGCCCTCGACGTCCACGTGGATCCGGGACGGGCAGCTCCGGAAATGGCGGTAGAAGAGCGCAAAGCCGAGGCCAAGGACGACGGCGGTGTACACGAGGGCGAATTCGAAGAACGTCGCGACGGGGAGCCCTCCGTTCGCGACGCGGAAGGCGTCGAGGGACGCGGCCAGCACGACCCCGAACAGCCAGACCGGCACGAACGGGACGATGTCCCGGGCGATCACCGACTTGACGACGGGGTTCGGGTACTCGACCATGCTAGCCGCGGGAAGGGGGCGCCGCCGCGCGCCGGGAACACCGCCGGACCGCCCGGCCTCGACCGGGACGGACGCGGGCCCTACGCACCAAGGCGACCTCGTCGGAGGCAGGATGGGCGGGAGCGGGATTTAAATCAGCGGGAAGAGGGTCGAGCGCCCAGAGGAGCGCCCAGGGCCCTCGCCAGACCAAAGTACGCTTCCGGGGGGAGGGTCTCGGGTCGGCGGTCTTTCCAGTCGTCGGGCCACCCGGCCACGCTGGCCAGGCTCTCCGCCTGGGCCCGGGAACCGGTCACGATCGGTAGCAGGTTCGCGAGTTTCTTCCTGCGTTGGCCGAACAGGGTTCGGACCACACGTTCGAACTCCTCGACCGAGGGCACGGGGAGGGCGCCGGTACGGCGGGTGTGAACGAGGATCTGACCCTCGACCTCGGGTTCAGGCGTGAACGCGTTGCTCGGAACCGTCCGGAACAGCTCCGGAGTGCCGTACAGTCGGGCCACGAGGCTGAGGCGCCCGTACTCCTTGCCCCCCGGTTCGGCGGCGAGCCGCCGGGCGACCTCCTTTTGGAGCAGGACGACGAGACGGGGGATCCGGAGTTCGAAGAACCGCAGGAGCAGCGGCGTCGCGACCGAGAACGGAAGGTTGCCCACCACGGTCTCGCGCCCGTCCAGTCGGTAGGTGAGCGCATCGGCGGTCACGACCCGAACGCGAGCGCCGAACAGCGCTCGAAGGTGCGCGGCGAGCCGCGGGTCGGTCTCCACGACGGTGATCGGTCCGGTGGGGCGGCGAAGGAGCGCTTCCGTCAGCAGGCCGAGGCCACCGCCGACCTCGACGACCGGCGCCTCCGGCGTCACGGCGACGAGCGCGGCCTCGGCATCCGCCACGAACGGGTCCCAGAGGAACGACTGGCCTAGGCGCCGGGACGGCCGGACGCCGAGCTTCTCGAGGGTCGCCTCGACCTCGGCCGGGGAGGCAGGGGCCCGCCCGACCGGGGGCTCGACGTGCCTACGGCGCGACGAAGAGCCGGTACTTGTCGTCCGCACCGCTCAGTTCCTGTTCGATCCGGGCCACGATCAGCCGCTCGGGGGTCGGAAGGCGGAGCCGACGCGCCAGGTCCTCGAAGCTGGCGAATGGCGCCCGTCGCCGTTCGTCGACGATCGCCTGCATCGTCTTCTTGCCGATGCCGGGGAGCAGCTCCAGGAGGTGGAACCGCCGCGAGACCGCCGGTGCTTCGTTGAAGAACTTGAGAAAGCGCGGCGCCTCGGCCAGGACGAGCGCCTCGAGCGCGGGCTCCAGCTCCGAGCGGGCGGCCGTCGTGAGCTCCTCGTAGCCCAGCCGGCGCCGGACGTGGTCGATCGGCGGCGCCTCGGCCCCCGCCGGCAGGAGCGGGATCCGCTCGCCGACCTTGAGCGGTCGGCCCAGTTTCGGGACGATCTCGAGGAGCTTGAGCTCGGTTACGCCGAGGCCGATGGCGAGCGGCTCCTTGTGGAAGCCGCGCTCGGTCTGACGGCCGTTCGGCAGGTAATCGAGCACGTACGCGGAGTTCTCCACAAGGCTGGCCCCCCGTTCATCGGTTCTGCGCGATGATCTCCAGGAGGCGGGTCAGCTGGGCCTCGTCGAGCAGGACCCGCTCCTTCGCGACGAGGAGACGGACCTCCTCCGGGTACTGGGGGAGCACGTCGGCGAGCTTGACGGCGAGGTTCGCGTCGATGAACGGGATCGTGCGGAGCTCCGCGATCAGCTTCTCCGTCTGCTCCGGGGTGAGCCGGTGGAACAGCTCGGCGTGCTGGAGGGCGAGCGTCGCCTCCCGAGGCAGGGTCCGGCGGGCGGCCTCCTCGGCGAGGAGCGTGCGGACCTGGGTGACGGGGACCGGGTCAGGCATCGGGGGGGTTGCCTCCGGCGGGGTCGAGGTGGACCGGGTTGGCGATCAGCTCCTTGCGCTTGCCGCCGTCGCGGAACTCGAGGCGGTAGGCGCGGCCGACGCGGCCGATGACCGTGCAGACGCGGCCCTGGTAGCGTGGGTGCGGCATCCCGTGAGGGTCGGAGGCCTCCAGGCGGACGACGACCCGCTGGCCGACCTCGAACGTTCGGAGGAAGCGGGTGATCGGCGGCATCCCACGCTCGCGCACCTCCTTCGTGAGCGTCCCGCGGGTGCGGGAGTGGAACCCTTTGGAGCTCTTGACCATCGTTACGTCTCCTCGTCGTGGATGGCGATCACGTCGAGCGACTCGACGTGGAGGGGCAGGCCCAGGCTCTGGGAGAGGTTCGGCTCGGTTCGGCCCCCATCGCCCTCGACCCACTCCTTGATGTACGTGCCCGCTTCCGCGCGCAACTCGAGCGTGAACCGCCCGGGGTCGACCGCCACCAGGTCGGCCGTGACGATCCTTCTCGTGCGGACACGGTCGGAACGTCGGTGGGCGACGCGGGTGGGCGTTCGCTGGGCGATCGCTCGGTCGACGGCGAGCTTCAGCGCCTCATTAATCTTTTCCCGGGCCGCCTCGCCGGCGACGACGACCCGGTAGCTTTTCGACGGCCGTGCCTCCTTCACCCGGGTCACGTCCCCCGGAACGCCCACCGCGAGGGCCCGGACCTCGACCCGGCCGGCCGCGGTGCGCCCGATCTCGGCGTTCACCGTGGCCAGGTCGATCGACCGGACGCGGGGAGCGAGCACCTCGAGCACGAACGGCCGACCCTCCCCCAGCATCCGGGCGTCGATGTCCTCCCGGCCCATCCCGTGGAAGCGGGTGCCGCGCCCCTGCGTGGCCACGAGGACGGGGTCGGCGATCAGCTCCTCGACGCTCGTCGGGTACATCTTCCCGGTCCCGTCGCACCGCGTACAGCCGCGGCCTTTGCAGGCGCGGCACGGCCACCGGGTCTGAGGGATGGTCCGGTCGAGCTTGACGTAGCGTCCGGTGAGGTAAATGGGGCGGATCGTGAGCTCGACGCGGCCGACCGTCAGGTCGGCGACGAAGACGACGTCCGACGGACCGGAGCCGCCCTGCTTGCCGGTCTTCTGCTCGACCTTCTTCCCGAGCTCCCGGTTGAACGCGCTCCGCGCGCTCTCCCCGAACGGCGTGCCGACCTTGCTCCAGATGAGCTCCTCATGGGCGAGGATCTCCGGATCCCAGCGGCAGCCGCAGGAGAAGGTCGCCCACTCGATGCCGCGGGCGGTGCGCTCGATCCGTTCGACCCACGTCTCCCAGCGGTCGAAGCCCCCGCGGCAGAGGGCGCAGGAGGCGATGGGGGCGAACGCCGGCAGCTCCGTCCCCGAGGCGATGCGTTCGGCCCTCTCCGGGTTCGTGAGACCATGGCCGTACCGTCCGACCAGCCGTCCGAAGCACTCCGGGCACAGTCCGAGGTCTCGGGCGTGGTCGGCGATCGTGACGAGCTCCGGGGAGACGACGAAGTCGACGGTCGGCGACCCCGCCTCCTTCGCGCTCGCCATGCCCGCCGCACCGAGACCGACCGCCCCGGGGAGATGACTTTGCCTCTCGGCGAGAGGGGAGCGCGCCGTCCTGACCGCGCCGCAAGCTAATACCTAACGGCGAACTCCCCCGGTCGAGGTCGCGCCGATGGCAATCAACGAGGACGAGCTGACCCGCGCCCTCGAGCGTACGCTCGTGGCACACGGCAAGATCCCGCCGGACCAGGCTCGCCCGACGGCCCGAATGGTCCTCGGCTACTTCGGCCTCGACGACTCCGTGCTGGACAACAAGCTCTCGAGCGAGGACCGGGACCGGTTCTACCGGCTCGAGGAGGAGGGACTCCTCTCCAGCGAGGAGGAGGATGCGACCGTCTCCCGCGGGAAGACGTGGCGGATCCACTACTGGTTGCTCAAGAAGGACCGGATCCGGGACGTCGGCCAGCAGAGCAGCCCGTCGCCCGAGTCGGAGGTCGCCACGATCTACCGGGACATCGGGGACAGCGCCTGGAATCGGCAGGATGCGGCGACGCAGCCCCCCTCTAAGCCGGCGTAGACGCTTCCCAGACCACGCCCCCCGACGAGAGCGTCTGGCTGATCGATCCGCTCCACACGCTCTCCTGGGTGTGGACGTCGACGGCGACCGTGAACGTCGTACCCACCGGCGCGAGGTGATCTAGGTAGTAGAAGAGGACCGTTCCCGCGGCGAGCGAGCTCGACCCCGGGGGCTGGTCGCCGCTGGGGGCCGACGTAGCTCCGCACCCTGCCGGGGATACCGAGGCTTGGCCCGCCCAGCTCCCGGTTGAGCCGGACCAGGTCCCGAGCACGGTCCCGTTGGCCCCGAGAGCGCAGACGACCGAGATGGCGAGACGCGTTCCGTTGGGCGACGCGAGGTGGAAGCCTAGGTTCGAGAGCGGTGGACCGACCGGCCAGCCCGACGGAGCGGTGGCGTTCCAACCAGCCGATACGGTGGTCTGGTACGTCGCCAGAGTCGGGGCCCCTCGATCAAGGTCCGACTTGACAGGGCCGAGTTGGTAGTACGCGCCCAAGGGCGACTCCCCAGGGCAGGCGCACACGAGACGGAAGCTCCCGATCCAGAACACACTTCCCACGGCGGCCAAGGTGCCGATCACGACGACCGTCACCACGAGGACAGGATCCCGGCTGGGCCGATCGGTCGACCGGGACATCATCTCCCGAGGCACCTCTACTGCTTCCGCGACACGTCCGTGCGCGTGCGGACCGGGGGGGGCCGGTACCGCGAGCTGACGCCCTGCGCGCCGGGGAAGTTCGTGCGCGCGATCACGCTCCGGGCGTGCTCGATCGCCGCGAACGCGTAGGTGACCGCGAGAACGAGGCCGATGACGTCGGCCTGGGCGCTCGTGAGGACGTTGACGTGGACGGCGAGAAGGATCGCCGACAGCGAGGCGAGCGCATTGAACGAGGCGTGCATCAGCACGGCGAGAAAGTAGTACCCCGCCGCGGTGTAGCCCGTGCCGCGGAGCCGCTGCTGGGCGTAGCCGTAGCCGAACATCGCGGTCGTGCTGCCGTGGAGGAGGACGCTCGAGAGGCTCCGGACGAAGATCAGGCCGAGCCCGGCCGCGAGCCCACCGGTCAGGAAGGCGCCCAGGCCGTAGAGGAGCGTCTCGAAGAAGCCGAAGCCGAGGCCGACGCTGGCTCCGTAGACCGGCCCGTCGCTGACGAGGCGGAGGCGGGAGGCGGAACGAACGACGCCGCTCGCCTTGAGCCCCTCCTCGACGAACGGGGCGATGACGAGGACCAGGAAGAACAGCCCCGCCGAGGAGTTGCCGTTGAGGAAGGTGAACTCGGGGGCCGGGAAGGCGTTCGAGAAGGCCGTGCCGACGCCGACCAGGATGACCTCGAGCGCGGCGGAGACGAGGGTCGCGACGACGGCGCCGTAGGCGAAGGCGCTCAGCAGGGCGGTCCAAGGTTCGGCCATGAACCGCTCGGATTTGCGCACCCAGGCGAGGTACAGCAGCGCCGGGAGGAGCGCCGCCAGGACGAGGATCACCAGGTCCCAGAACGCTCCGAAGTCGGTCATCCGGGCGCCCCTGGAGCCGGCGGATAGGAGTAGAACCCCTCGCCGGTCTTGCGCCCGAGCTTTTTGGCGGAGACCATCGTACGAAGCAGAGGGCAGGCCCGGTACTTCGTGTCTTTGAACCCCTCCCAGAGGATGTCGAGGATCGAG
Organism: Thermoplasmata archaeon; assembly: GCA_022750195.1. Taxonomy (GTDB): domain Archaea; phylum Thermoplasmatota; class Thermoplasmata; order Lutacidiplasmatales; family UBA184; genus Lutacidiplasma. The sequence goes on from JAKIWE010000002.1 coordinate 139,573, forward strand.
AGCGCCGTGTCGAGGCCCACGAGGTCGAGAAGCTCGAGCGGCCCCATCGGGTGCCGGAATCCGAGCTTGTAGGCGGTGTCGATGTCCTCGCGCGTCGCCGTGCCCTCGTAGAGCATCCACACGGCCTCGTTGCCCAGAACGGCGAGCGCCCGCGTCGTGACGAAGCCGGGAGTGTCGCGGGAGGTGACGACGGTCTTTCCGAGGTCGACGGCGAAGCTCCGCGCCGCTTCCACGACCTCCGGCCGCGTTCGAGCGCCCGGGATCAGCTCGACGAGCGGCATGGCGAGGACCGGATTGAAGAAGTGAAGCCCGACGACCCGGCCGGGGTCCTTCACGCCGGAGGCGATCGACGTGATCGGGAGCGAGGACGTATTCGTGGCGAGGATCGCCGTCGGGCTGGCCACGGCCTCGATCTCGGCGAACAGCGTCCGCTTGAGTTCGAGATTCTCCGGCGCGGCCTCCACGACGAACTGAGCGGTGTCGGCGCGCCGGAGCCCGATGGCCGCTTCGATGTTCCCGATCGCCTCTTCCCGGGCCGACGGGGCGAGTTTCCCGCGGCGCACCGCGCCGTCCAGCGCCTGCTCGACGTTGCGGCGTGCCCGCTCGACGAGCTCCTCGGAGATGTCCTCGAGAGTGACGGCGTAGCCGGCCAACGCGGCCTGGGCGGCGATCCCGCTCCCCATGATCCCGCCGCCCACGACGAACACACGTTTGCGGACGGATCGACGAGGGTCGCTTTCGCTCGGGGCAGCGGCGTCCGAACCCTCCACGCGCGTCCTCAGCCGGCCTGCGGCATTAGCAGAGTCGTCGTCTTGGCGAGGTAGGTGCACGACCGGCACCGGGGGCCGCTCGCGGGCTCGCCGCAGCTCTCGCAACGGCCGAGCGCGACCCCGGGCGGTCCGAGTTCCAGCAGCTCGGCGATCCGCTCGCGACTGCGCAGGAGGCTGTGGCGCGTGCCGGGCAGCTCCTCCTCGAGGCGCCAGACGACCTCCCGAAACACATTGCGTCCCGCGCGAGCCGCGTGGGGACACTCCCCGTGATCGAACGGAAGCCCTTCGAGGCGGGCGAACAAATAGACCTCCCGCTCGGGGATCGTCGCCAGCGGGGCGACCCTCGGCACGAGCTCGGGTTGGCGCCGACGGTGGGGAGCCATGCGGCCGATCCGGTCGACGTCGCCGCGAGCGAGGTTCATCAGCACCGTCTGCGCGAGGTCGTCCAGGTTGAACCCCAGGACGAGGACGTCGGCCCCGAGTCTCCTCGCCGCGCGGTTCAGCAGTTGACGGCGCCACACGCCGCAAAACGAGCACGGAGCGACGTCGGGGAGGCGTTCGGCCGTTTCGTCCGTCGTGGTGCCGAGCTCGTCGCGCGTCCGTACGATCACATGCTCGACCCCGAGCTGCGTCGTGAGACCGCTGGCGGCGGCGAGGGTCGACGAGCGATAACCGTCGATCCCTTCGTCCACCGTGATCGCGACCAGGCGTACGTTCGGCCTTCGCCCGAAATAGGCGCGGCTTAGGGACAGGGCTGCCGCGGAGTCCTTGCCGCCCGAGAGCGCGACGGCGACGGTGCCTCCTGGAAACCCCGGAAGCTGGCGGTGCAATTCGCGGCGCGCGCGCTCGCGCACCGACGCGCGAAAGTGCTCACCGCAGAGGTGCGCGCCGCAGTACGGCTGGTCGATGAGCGCCGTTTCCGCGCACGCGTCGCACCTCACGGACACGGCGAGAACATCGAGATATTTGACGCACCGTCGCGTCGGGTTCCATTGGACTCAACCCTTAATTACATACAAGCCGGCCAAGTCTTGCGCGATGGTCTCGGCGACCCCATCGCGCGACCGAAGCGGGGCCGGCCGGACGGCCTTTCCGGCCCCTCGACCGCACGCCGTGGTCGTCTCGACGACGGCCCTCGAGGTCGTCGGGCGATTCCAACGGATGCTCCAGTCGCAGGAGCGGAGCCCGTGCACGGTCAAGCAGTACGGTCACATCGCACGAACGTTCCTCGGCTACGTCGGGAAGCCGCTCGACGAAGTGACACGACAGGATCTCGATGGGTTTCGCGAGTACCTCGTCCTTCAACGGCATTACAGCAAGAACTCCCTCTACACCACGGTCCGCGGACTTACCTGCCTGTTCCGGAGCTTCGGCCTGAGCATCGCTGAGGGCCTCGAAGCGCCGCGCCGCCCCGAGCGCCTCCCTCACTACCTCAACGAGGACGAGATGCATCGGCTCTTGGAGTCGGTCCGGGACTCCCCGAGGGACTCCGCGATCGTCCACGTGCTCGGGTTCGGAGGGCTCCGAGTGAGCGAGCTCTGCCATCTGGAGGTCAACGACATCGAATTCGAGCGCAACCTGCTCCACATACGATCGGGCAAGGGGGACCGGGACCGCGAAGTGGTGCTGGAAGACCGAAGTCGCGCCGCGATCGACCGGTACCTGACCGAACGGGCGCTTACCGGTGAGAACCGTGCCCGTCTTTTCCCGGTGGGGGCTGTCACGGTCGAGCGCGTCGTCCGGCGAGCCGCTCAACGAGCCGGAATTCCACGCCGCGTCACGCCGCACACGCTGCGCCACACGCTCGCTACCACCTTGTTGAGCCGGGGTTGCGACATCCGGTACATCCAGAAGTTGCTCGGCCACGCGTCGGTGGCCACGACCCAGATCTACACGCACGTCGACACGACGGCCCTGCGCGCGGCCTACCAGCGCGCCAAACCCCAGTATTAATCGGCGGCCACGCTCCGGCCCGCTCGTGCCCGACTCGGCGGACGTCCTCATCTTGGGTGCCGGGATCGCCGGGTCGGCCCTGGCCTACCACCTCGCGCGTCGGTCCGCCGGTTCCGTCATTGTCGCGGAGCCCCGCACCCCGGCCGCAGGAGCCACCAGTCGAGCAGCGGGGGTCGTCACCGAGCAGCTGTGGGACCGCTGGGACGTCGAGGTGACCCGAGAAAGCCATCGAGAGTATCTCGAGCTCTGCTCGACGACGCACCCGGAGGCGTACCGACAGAACGGGTTCCTCCGGCTGACACGGAATCCTGAGGCGCTGGAAGTGTTGGAGGCCGCGCTAGTTCGACTGCGGTCATGGGGAGTCGGAGCCGAACTGTTGAGCGCGGACCGGCTCGGTGACCTGGTGCCCGACGGATCCTTCGGCGACGTAGTGGGAGCGCTCTACGGCCGCGGCGATGCCTGCGTCACGCCCTCCACCCTCGCGGAGCTATACGTCGCGGAGGCGCGCAAACGCGGAGTTCGGTTCGAATTCGGGGTGCCGGTAGAGCCTAGGGCGCATCGCGACGGGCGCTGGAGAGTGGACGTCGGTGGCGCCGAACTGAACGCCTGCACGCTCGTGATCGCCGCGGGGGCTTGGTCGAAGTCCCTGCTCCAGCGCGTCGGACATCCTCTCCCCCTAACGCCGTACCGGACCCAGGCCGCCGTTCTTCGACCCGAGACGGCCCGGTCGTCCTTCCCGACGGTTCACGATGTCGACAGCGATGTCTACGTACGGCCGGAAGACCAGGGACGGATCCTCGCCGGGGACGGGACCGAGGACGTTGAAGCAGATCCCGAGCGGTTCGCGGGAGTGGGAGACCAGGGGTTCCTCGCGCATCTCGCCTCCGCCTTCGAAACGCGGTTTCCGGGATGGAGCCGGTCCGAACTCGTCTCCGCCTGGGCTGGGGTCTGCACTTCCACCCACGACCGTCACCCTCTCATCGGAGCAGTCCCGGACGCTCCGGATCTCCACGTTCTCACGGGGTTCAATGGCTTCGGGGTCATGCGAGGCGGGGGCGCGGCGTCACGTCTCGCCCGCGTGCTCTCCGGAGAGGCGGAAGGCGAAGCCTTGCTCGGTCCGGCGTGGGTGGGCCGAGTCACCGGACCCGTTGCACCGTTTCCGCCGCGCCCGGGATTCACGCTCGAGGGTGGCGACCATCCTCGCTTCTAGAGGTTCGCCGGAGTACGAAGCCGCTCCAACTTGGCGAGGAACTCCACACCCTCTCCCGTAGTCATCGGTTTGCCGTCATCGCGGGTGAGCGGCAATCCGGCCGTCGCACAGGCCGCTTCGGGGGTGGCCCCACGCAGCAGCTCACCGACCGCTACGAGTTCGAGTCGGGTCAGGCCCACGCCTCCGAGCACGAAATCCTCGAACGCCTCGTACGCGACAGGACAGACCGCCCGAACCATCTCGGCAATTTCGGCAGCATAGCGACGGATCTCCTCCTGGGCATGCGGGTCGAGTCGGAGCGAGAGAAAGTGAAGCAGATTCCAAAGGTCGATCTTCCAGTACCATTCCGTGTAGTACGCCAAGGGCAGGATCAGCCGGGCCATCTCCCGCGCCACTCCCGCCTCAAGGGCTTCCGTGTAGGCCCGGTACGCGTCGGCGGAGACTCGTTGTAAGTCGGAGCGGAAGCGTTCCGTGACGTCCGCGGGGAGCGGTTCGTCCCGACCCTGTCGGTTTCTCCCCGACTGCTTTCGAATGTCGTCCGCCGGCGGCAGGTCGAACTCGTCGGGCGCAATGGAGTACCTGTAGCTCACCTCATTCAGAGAGGCGCTGCGATGCCGAACCCACTGGCGCGCGACGTAGATGGGAAGTCGAACCAGGAACTTGAACTCGACCATCTCGAACGGCGTGGTGTGCCGGTGGCGGAGAAGGTACCGAATGAGCCCGCGGTCGTCGCGGGCGGTCTTGGTTCCCTGACCGTACGAGACGCGGGCGGCTTGGACGATCGCCGCGTCGTTGCCCATGTAGTCTACGAGTACGATGTAGCCGTGACTGAGTACCGGGCGCTTGACCCCGATCAGGGTCTCCGCGGCTGGGACGGTGGGCCGACGCATCGTAGCGGTGCCGTCGGCCATCGATGTCGCGGGGAGCGCGCCACGGAATAAAGGCGCGGTGGACCGGCGCTCCGGGTCCGTCGACCGGCGGTGGCCGAAACGGTAAACTGTCGGCCCTCGCCCATCTACCCGGAGGTCGGGGGGACGTGGCGCGCATCTTCATCGGCGTGGCCTGGCCGTACGCGAACGGTCCGTTCCACATCGGCCATCTGGCCGGAGCGTACCTCCCGGCGGACCTGTTCGCGCGGTACCACCGCCTGCGGGGGGACGAAGTGCTCATGGTCTCAGGTTCCGACATGCACGGGACCCCGATCCTCGTCCGCGCCGAGCAGGAGGGGGTCCCCGCGGAGGAGGTCGCCCAGCGGTACGACACGATCAACCGCGAGGCGTTTCGAAGGCTGGGATTCACCTACGACCTGTTCACGAACACGCGCACCCTCGTGCACCGGTCGACGGTCCAAGAGTTGTTCCTCGCGCTTCTAGAGAACTCCTACCTCGCGCGCCGGACCGATCAGAACGCCTACTGCCCGAAGCACCAGAGGTTCCTGCCCGACCGGTACCTTGTCGGTACCTGCCCGCACTGCGGCAACGAGAACGCCCGAGGGGACGAGTGCGACCATTGCGGCCGCGTGCTCACGCCGCTGGAGCTCAAGTCCCCCCGCTGCAGCCTCTGTGGCACTCCGGCCGAGTTCCGTCCGTCCGAACATTTCTTCCTCCTGCTCGACAAGCTGCAGCCGAAGCTCGAGGCCTACACCAAGGCGCGCCACGGGTGGCGCGCCAACGTCGTAGGCGTGACGCGGAACTTCCTGGAGGTCGGGCTCCACCCCACGCCGATCACGCGCGACCTCGACTGGGGCATTCCGCTGCCCCTCGACGGGTACGACACCAAGCGGTTCTACGTCTGGTTCGACGCGCTCATCGGGTACCTCTCCGCCTCGAAGGAGTGGGCGATCCGTACGGGAAAACCGGAGGCGTGGCGCCGGTTCTGGGCCGCGGAGGAGTCCGTCCGTCAGTACTACTTCCTCGGCAAGGACAACATCTTCTACCACACCATCGTCTGGCCCGCCATCCTCCTCGGCCACGGTGGCCTTCAGCTGCCATACGACGTGCCGGCCAACGAGTGGATGCTACTCGGCGGGGAGAAGATCGCGAAGTCTCGGCCCGCGGACGCAGACGCGTTCATCCCCTCGCTGCTGGAGAACTTCCCCCCGGACGCGATCCGGTTCTACGCGACGTTGCTCGCGCCCGAGAACCATGACACCGAGTTCGACTGGGACGAGTTCCATCGACTGTGCGACGAGATCCTCGCCAACCAGTGGGGGAACCTCGTCCAGCGCGTGCTGGTCCTCGCCCGGGAGAAAACGGGCGGGAAGATCCCCACGCCACCGGCCTCCTTCGACCCGAAGGCCGCCGGCGGGGCCGGCGAGAGGCTGAGGGCTGCGCATGCGGCGATCTCGACGGCGTTCGAGGAGATCCGGCTCAAGGAGGCGTTCGACCGGGTTCTCGCGGAGGTCCGCGAAGGGAATCGCCGATTCCACGAGGCCGCTCCTTGGCGACTCTCGGGGGACGAGCTCGCCGTGGCGTTGTTCGAGGCGATCTGGACGATCCGCGCCGTGGCCGTCTGGTCCTCGCCCGTACTCCCGTTCTCTGCGGCCGAGGTCGCTCGGATGCTGAACGAGGAGGAGCTGCTCGCGCCCGGAGCCTGGGATCACGCGGTGGACCCCCCCGAACCCGGCCGGGGGCTCGGCGAGATCCGCCCCCTCTTCCCGCGACGCGAGCCCACCCGCTCGAAGACCCCCGCCTCGTCGGGCCCGACCGAACCTGAGGCTCCGCCGCCTGCGCCTCTCGCCATTCAAGTGGCGCGCATCCAGGCCGTAACTCCTCACCCGAACGCCGACAAGCTCTACCTGCTCACGCTCGAGGCCGGAGAAGCGCCAGGCCGGACAGTCGTGGCCGGCATCCGGCCGTACTACACGCCGGAAGAGCTGGTCGGACATCGATTGCTCGTGCTGACGAACCTCGCTCCGCGAACCATCCGCGGGGTCACCTCCCAGGGGATGATCCTCGCGGGGGACGACCATGGCAAGCCGACGTTGCTGGAGCCCCCCGCGACCGCGCCCCTCGGGGCCTTCTCCGACGGGAGCGGCCCGGACACCCCGCCGATAGACTACGCGCAGTTCGAGGCCGCGCCGCTCCTGATAGGGGTCGTCCGCGAAGCGTCCGCCGCGGGGCAATTGCTGGTGGAGCTAGGTGGCAGGACCGTCCCGGTCGAAGGCCGGGCCACCGTAGGGGACCGGGTCGTGGTCCAAGTGGCGGGCCGAAACGGGGATAGGGCCCGTCTGCTTAGTATACAAGGAGGCGAGCCGATCCGGCCAGCGGCCGGACTGGAGCCCGGCACCAGGATCCGATGAGCGGCCCCCGTATCGACCTGCACGTTCACAGCGTCGTCTCCCGGGACTCCCGCGCGACGCTCGAGGGGATCATGGACGCTATCGTGACCTCCGGCCTTCAAGGGTTCGCGCTCACCGACCACAACTCGATCGACGGTCACCGCGACCTGCGTCGATTGAGCGAACGATTCCCGCGTCATCTGTTCCTACCGGGCGTCGAGGTCTCGACGCGCGAGGGCCACCTCTTGGTCTACGGCGTCGACCAGCTGCCACCGGTGCACAACCCTCTCGACGAGACGATCGAGTGGGTGGAGGCGCACGGCGGGGTCTCGGTGCTGGCGCATCCGTTGCGTTGGGCCCACGGTGTCGGGGCCGCCATCGCACGGCGTGCTCGGGTGTCGGCGATCGAATCGGTCAACGGTCACAATCCGGAGCTCATCAATGCCCGCGCCGAACTGATCGCCGCGAAGCGCGGCCTCGCCACCACCGGGGGGAGCGACGCCCACGACTCGCTCGGCGTGGGGCGGGCCTTCACCGAGTTCCGGGAGGAACCGAACTCCGTCGAGGAGATGCTCCAACAGCTACGGCGGGGCCAGGTCCGGGCCTCGGGGCGTTCGCTCTCCGGCGTCGACCGCGTCCGGTTGGGGCTAAGGACCGGTTGGCTCCGCGCAGCGCGCGGCTTCCGTCCGATCTGACGCGCCGCGGCCGACCCCTTTAAGGTCCGCGCGCCTGCCGGCCGCCGGCGCCGAGGTGGCAGAATGGTTAATGCGACAGACTGCAGATCTGTTTCCTGGGGGTTCGATTCCCTCCCTCGGCTCTCTTGACCAGCACTCTCGTCCCTTGACGGCCACGCCGGTTCCGGGCGGAGGACCCGCGGTCGGTAGGCACAGATGGAACCGTCGAACCCACGACCGCCGATTCCATCGATCGAGCCGAGCCGCCCCGACCTGCGAGACCCGCGAGTCATCGCCCGGACGGCGGTGGGCGGCGAGCGCGCAGCTCCTTTGCGACCTCGACGCCCCGACTGGAGAGCCGATAGATCTTGAGCCGTCGATCGTGACCTCGTACATGGCCCCGTTCGGTCGTGAGAACGCCGGCGGCCTCGAGCCGTCGCAACACCGCGGCGAGCCCGGCCTGAGGGATCCCGAGGGCCTCCACGATCCCCGCCTGACAAAGCCCAGGTGGTGCGACCTCACCCGGGGGCAGATGTCCCTGCCCGTAGACATGGAGGATCACCCGCTGCGAGAGTCGAAGGGTCTCCGGCGGTGGGAGGCTGCGGCGGGACTCGGAGGAAGCGACCACGGGTCCCTCCGGCATAGGACCGACCGGGAGGCGGAGGGGCGGGTCGTAGGAGTTCGCGGTCGAAGGGGGCCGCTCCCGCTCCGGAGTTCGATGCTCCGGCGACGTGGACAAGGCGCCGGAGGCGTGAGAGCCGGCGCCGTTGGGGAGACCCGTGAATACCAGGCGGTCCTGCACCGCTCCGTCCGGGGGCGGGCTCCCTAAGGCGATCCGCCGGGCCCGCCACCAGAGAAGGAGATACAGCCCCGCAGCCGCCCCGAGTCCGGCGCCTATGCCGTAGGCGAACTCGAGTGGGATCACGGAGGCGCGCGCTCACCGGCCCGGCGCGCGCCCTCCACTCGAACCCCGACCGCCTCCCCCCCTCGCCGACTAGGGGGTTCCCTACCGCGCTTCGACCCGATCCTCGGCGGAGCGCGGTAACTCGGTCGCAGCCCCCTCGCGAGCCCCATCGCCGTGGAGGCGAAGCCCTTGGACGATATCCTCCCCTTGGCGCGCGAGTAGAAGGCGGTAGCCCCCCACCACGGCGGCGATGGCGATCACGACCGCGCTGAGCGCGAACCCCCACCAGAAGCCCAGGGACGATCCGCCGCTCGCACGAGGTCCGCCGATGACGGCGTGCGGCGGGGTCGTGGCCGTGAACGTACCCGTCGCCGTCGCCGTGGCGCCGGTCGCATCGGTCACGGTCACGGTGACCACGTAGGTTCCGTTCGCGACGCCCGAGCACGTGACCGAGGCGTCATTCGATCCGAGGCACCCGGCCGGCAGCCCCGAGTACTGGTAGGCGAACGGGGCGGTGCCTCCGACGAGCGTGGCGGTCAGCTCAATCGACCCGCCGGCCGATATCTTGGCGCTCGACGGGACCAGGGACTGGACGGTGGGGCGCGCGTTCACGGTGACGACGTTGGAACCGTGGCCCACCGCGCCGAGCCCATCGGTCGCCTGGACGCTGATCGTGAACGTCCCGACGGAGGTCGGCTGGCACGCGAGGACGCTCGTGTTCGCCGTGGCGCAACCGGACGGTAGACCTTGGTAGTCGAACGTATACGGGGCGACACCGCCAGCCACGACCCCGGTGACCGTGACCAGCTCTCCGACGTCGAGAACGTTCCGGCTGGATTGGAGCGCGGCGACGGACACCTCCGTGTACACCTGGAGGTGGGCCGCGCCGAGGGCGGAGCCGCCCGCGGCATCGGTGACGCTCGCGCTCACGTCGTAGCTTCCCGCGGCCGTCGGGACGCACTGCAGGTTGGGGCTGTTCACGCTGGCGCAGCCTGGCGGCAGCCCGACGTACGCATACTGGAGGCTCCCCGACCCCGGCGTGGACGCCACCGCGAATCCGATCGGGAGTCCGACCTCACCGACCGCGGAGGTCGGGGTGAAGCTCAGGACGGTCGGCAGTGGATCGACCTGGACCGTGGCTCTTGCCATCGCTTGGAACCCGCCGGCGCCGGAGATCGTCACCACGACCGGGTACGTCCCCACGCTCGAGGGAAAGCAGGTGAGCTGGGGAGCATCCACCGAGTGGCATCCCGGAGGCAGGCCCGCGTACCGGTAGACCAGAGCCCCGCCGTTGATCGACTGGGTGACGTCCAGGGTGAGCGGTCGGCCGACGTCCGTGAGATGCGTGCCCCGGGCGAAGGCGGGGGCCGCCAGGGTCCAGGTGTTGCCCGCGTACGTCCACGTGACGATATTGGGCGGCTCGATGGAGAGGTTGCTGGTCCCGACCAGGACGGACTCGTTGTCCGCGGCGTCGAAGACCATCGTCTGGGTGTTGAACGTGGTGCCGTTCGAGGAGAGCAGCGTCCAGTTGTCAGCCGAATACGCCCACATCTCGTAGCTCCAGGCGCTCGCGTTGTAGACGAAGAGGTGGGCGAGACCGCCGTACATCAGCACCTGCCCATGGACGCTGTCGTACGCCATCCCGTAGTTCATCCGGGGGCTGGGCGCGTTCCGGACGGACGCCGTGATGTTGCTCCACGAGCCCCCGTGGAAGGTGTAGGTCGCGTTGATCAGTTGGTTCGTCAGCGTGTAGCCGCCGAAGTAGAGCACGTAATGGTCCGCGGCATCGTACGCCATCTCGCCCCACCACGCCGGGGGATTGCCGGCACCGGCGGTCCGGTTGGTCCAGAGCCCCGCGGCGTAGGTCCACGTCGTCTGGAGCGTGCCGTTCGGGTCGGTCGGCGACAGGCCGGCCTCGTCATAGAGCACGACGTACTCGTCCGCGGCGTCGTACACGAGGTTCGGGAAGACGACGGCGAACGGTGCGGCCGTGCTGAGGTTCGTCCAGACACCGGCCTTGTAGCTCCAGGTCTGGTTCGACACCCAACCGAACGTCGTGCTGGTGTCCATGAGCCGCCCCCCGTAGAGGAGGACGTAGGCGTCGTGGGCGTCGTACACGAGACCGGGCGCGTACGTCGCGGGCACGGCGCCGGTCGTAGTGAGGAGGCTCCAGTTGCCCGCGGCGAACTTCCAGGTGAGCAGGCTCGGCCCGTAGGTGTTGTTGAGCGGGCCAGCGCTGTCGTTCAAGGAGACGGCGAGGACGTAGCCGTCCGCGGCGTCGTAGGTCATGACCACGCCGAAGCTCACATTCGGACCCACGCCGGGATGGGGGGCGAGACGGGGAGCGGCGACCGCTCCGGGGCCGATGCCGAGCGCGGCGGAAGCGTGCGCTTCAGCCAGAAGGGTCGGCCCGGTGATAGCGGCTCGCTCGCCACCGCGCGGTGCCCCTCCCGAGATCGCCGAAAGGGGGGCAACCAGGATCGCGAAGCTCACGATCACGAGGAGGCCCACGAGGAGCACCGCGGGGGCCACGGTCGTGGCCGCCGAACGCCGAGCCTTCCGCGTGGGGGGAGAGGAGTCGCCCTCGACGCGAAGCTCGAGGTTCCGTCGCCAGGTCGGACCGGGGTCGCTAGCTGCCGAGTACGCCGTCATCGGCGCCGAAGAACGGAATCTCGGTCATAAACGGCCTCCGGATATATTCGCTATCTAATCTCCCCCGGCCTCCGGGCGACACCGTTCGTAGCGGAGTTCCTCCGGCGCTCCAGCGACCCCGACCTAGGGGTGGCGCCCTACCCCATTATGGGACGGGACGCCCTCCGACCCCCGCCGGGGCGCCCCGATGCCCAAGCTGAGCTGTGCAGGCTTCGAGCTCCACTACGAGCTCGTCGGAGCGGGCGGAGAGGCCGTCGCCCTCGTCCACGGCGCGTGGGCGGACCGCCACCAGTGGGACGCGGTCGCGACGAAGATCGCCGCGTCCCACCGCGTGATCTCCTACGCTCGCCGAGGGCACGGCGAGAGCCACGCCCCCGGCCGCCCGATGTTCCTCGCCGATCACGTGGCGGACCTCTCGTCGTTGATCGCCATCGTCGGTCGCGGCCCCGTCCACCTCGTAGGGTCAGGGACCGGGGGCGTGATCGCGCTGGAGCTTGCGCTCCGGCGTCCCGACCAGGTGCGCAGCGTGAACCTCCATGAACCCCCGCTGGCCGGCCTATTGGCCGGGGACCCGGAGTACGATGGCTTGCACGCGAGTTTCCGCGGGCTCGAGGATCGGTTCGGTCGTCAGCTGCGGGCCGGTGACCGAGCGGCGGGGGCGCAGACGCTGGCGAACGGTGTGTCGGCCGAGCCCGGGGGCTGGGCCGAGCTACCGCCCGCGATGCAGGCCGCGATGATCGCGAACGTGCCCGCGACGCTCCACGAGGCCGAAGACCCGGCGTTCGAGATCATGGAGACGAGTCGATTCGCCGGCTACCGAGAACCGATCGTCCTCACCGCGGGGTCACGAAGCGCCCCGGCCTTTGCGGCGATCAACGATCGACTCGCGGCGGCCTTCTACGGCGTCCTCCGGTACGCGTTCGACGGCGCGGGACATTTCCCGCATGTGACGCACCCCGACCAGTTCGACCGTGTGGTCGAAGAGTTCTGCCAGTTCGCGTCCCAGCGCTAGGGGCCGCCCCGGCCGGTCACGAGCCGGGTCCGGCCGCGCTCAGGCGCCCGCGGTCGGACGGCTCGCACCCGCGGCGACACTCGTCGGCTTTGGGAGGCCCACGAGCCCCAGGAACAGGAGCAGGATGCCGACGAACTCCGCGTAGTAGAGCGCCACGGGGAACGAAGCGACGTACAGGGCGCCGCCCGCGCCGAGGATGAGCGCCCCACCGATCATGAGGAGCGTCTGCCACTTCCACGTCCGGCGCAGGGCGACGACCGAGGCCGAGAGCAACACTACGGTCGCTGGGACGGTCACCAGGGAGGAGAGGACGAGAAGGACCAACGGCGGGTTCCCCACGATGATGCCCTGCGAGACCATGGCGGCGCGCGACAGCGGGGTGAGGAAGCTCGCCCCGGCGACCGCGAGGCAGGTCGCGAGCGTGTAGTAGGTGTACCCCCGCTCGAGGCGAGGGCGGTGCAGCACCTTCGTCGCGCCGAGCGAAAGGACGCCGACGATCGCCGCCGAGAAGAACACGTACGCCTGCAGCAGGCTCTCCGTCACCACGCCGAGGTAGACCACGGCCTCCACGGCCATCGCGGCCGCGGCGAGAGCGATCCCGCCGGCCCACCAGAGCTGGGTGAAGAGACGATTCCGACGGAACTCGCGGAGACCGCGGGCGCAGAGGATGACGAGGAGTCCAGTGAGCGCGAAGAGGGAGGTTCCGATCAGCTCCTGGAACGCGTCCATTCCTCGGACCCCGGCACGGCTTCGCGAGATCCGTTATGCCCCCTCGGTACGAACTATACTGACTGCGGAGGTTCGCCGCCGTCGGCCTCCGCGGGGGCGATCGACGTGGTGGGCCGGTGGGCGGGTCCAAAGGGGTGGAGCATTCGCGCCGGAGAACCCAAGAATCGCCGCGCCTCTGACCGATCGTGAGTCCCCCCGCCGTCACCTTCGATCTGTGGCACACGCTGCTCTTCTTGACCCCCGAGGAGGAGGACCGGTATATGGAACGGCAACTGGAGCTCGGGGAGGAGGTCCTCGCCCGCGCGGAGCACGACCCCGGCGCGCCCGAGCTATCGGGCCCGGAGCTGCGCGCGGCGTTCCAAGCGGCCTACCTGGGCGCCATCGAGGAGGCGGCGCGCGGCGTCACCGTCACCCCCGCGGAACAGGTCGTGCGCGCCGGGCGGCGAACGGGCCGCCAGCCGAATCTGACCGAGTATCGGGCGGCGCTCGCGGCGTTGGTCGCGGCGACGCCATTTCGGGTGGCCCCCGGTGCGATCGAACTGCTCCATTCCCTGTCGGAGGAGGGGTACCGGCTGGGTGTCATCTCGAACACGGTCGGCGAGCCGGGGGCGCTGTTCCGTCCGTTGCTCCGCGCGGCCGGATTCGACCGATTCGTGGGCATCTACACCTTCAGCGACGAGCACCCGTGGACCAAGCCGTCGCCCGAGATCTTCCACGCCACGCTCGCCCACTTGGAGGTCCCCGCGTCGGAGGCCGTCCATGTGGGGGACGGCGCGTCGGACGTGGAAGGTTCCCGCCGGGCGGGATTCCGAGCCGGGATCCTGTTTACGGGCCTTCAAGAGTACGGGCGGAAGTACCGCGAGTTGTTCGCGTCCGCCGGACCGGCGCACGCCGGGCCCGCGTTCGAGAGCCCCACCCTCGACGACGTGGGGCGGATCGTTCGCGAGTTGCTGCCGGTGGCCGGCGAGGGGCGAGCGCGCGAGAAATGACGTAGGCGCCCTACGGGACCGGCGCAGTTCAGGGCGTGAACGATACGTATAACTCTGGGCACGGTTGCAGCTCGCGGAGAGTCTCATGCACCGCAGCCGGCAGCCCCGTACGCTCCTCGTTCTGACCGCCCTCCTCGTCGTCGCCGTCCTCACGGGGGCCGCGGTCACGGCCGCGGCGTTGGCCCCCCGAGCGAGCTCGCCCCGATTGCTCGTGACCGACGCCCGGCTGTTCCACGGCGTGGCGATCGTCAAGAACATCACGGTCGGGAAGTCCCCCGAGGGCCTCGCGTTCGACCCCTCGAACGGCAACATCTACGTCGCCAATACCCATGCCGGGACGGTGAGCGTGATCACCGGCGCGACGAACGCGGTGACGGCGACCATCAAGGTCGGCTCGAACGACTCGCAGGTCCTCTACAACCCGACCTCGACCGAGATCTACGTGCTGAACCCCTTCAGCGACAACGTCTCCATCATCAGCGGCGCGACGAACAAGGTCGTCGCGACCGTCGCGGTGGCGGGGCAACCGTTCAACGAGCTCTACGACCCGGCGAACGGGAATGTCTACGTCTTCTACCCGGGCGCCGGCATCACCTCCTCGAACATCACGATGATCAACCATGCCACGCACGCGACCACGAAGATCAAGGTCGGCGTGGGCGACTACAGCGCGCTCTACGATCCCGCCACGCGCGACCTGGTGGTGTCGGACAACTCCCAGCATAACCTCAGCATCGTCAACAGCTCCACGAACACGGTGACGACCGTCGTGCTCGCGGCGAACCTCCAGCCCAGCGCCCTCGTCTACAATGCCTTCAATCACGACGTGTACGCCGTGTCGCCGGGGACCTTCTACCCCAAGCTCACCACGGGCAACGTCTCGGTACTCGGCCCCGCGAACACGATCGTCGCGACGATCAAGGCCGGCTACTACGCCTTCTTCGCGATGTACGACCCGGCGAACCATGCGGTGTACGTCGTCGATGTGGGGAACCTCCTGCTGGGCCACCCGTTCAGCAACGTGACGATGATCCCGTCGACGAACACCGGGGTGAAGAACATCCCGGTCGGTAAGGAGGCGTTCTACGCGGTCTACAACCCCGGGAACCGGTTGGTCTATGTCGTCAACTTTAACGGGAATACGACCTCGGTGATCAACAGCACGACCAACAAGGTGGTGAAGACCCTCGCCACGCCGTTCGGCATCCTCGCGTTCGTCGACCCGAACGGGAACCAACTGATGATCGGCACCAACCTCGGGACGACCAAGGCCGGCAAGATCTACGTCGTCTCGACCGCCAACGTGCTGACGGCGACGCTGACGATCGGGAAGGACCAGCGTGGCTACGCCTACGACACGTCGAACAAGGACGTGTACATCTCCAACTCCGCCTCGAACTCGGTGACCGTCATCCACTAGTCGTCCCCAACGGCCGACGCCCTCCGCGGGCGGCGCTCCGGTGAGCGGGTCCGTCGTCGGCTCGACCCCCCCTCAGCGCGCCAGGGTTCAAAAACGTCGACTACCGGCGCCCGGCGGGATGACGCCGGACCGGCGGCCGACGCCCGCGAGAACACGCAAATACCCAGCCCGGCAGCCCCACGCGGGCAGTCCGCATGGTCGAAGTTCAACGTACAAGAAAAATCGGGTCAACGGTCGCAGGGATCAGCATCCTATTCGCCGTCGCTACATTGATCCTGGCCGGAGTTCCGCCGCTGTCGCCAGAGGCGAAACGGCTCCCGGCGGCCTCCGTGTCCGCCGGTGCGGTCGGGAGCCATGCGCTCGCCGCGGCCCGAGATTCCCTCGCGAACGGAGGTGGGCCCGCCGCCGGCGTGCCGTGGAGCTGCCAGGGCTCCGGCGGAGGCGTCGACTGCGCAGCGAGTGGACCGTCGTCGCCCTCGATCGCCACCGTCACGACGTTGCCTTCGTGGAACCAACTCGCCTTCACACCCTCGGCCCGGTCGGTCGCGGGAGGTACGACCATGGCCTACGACGCCGCCGACGGCTACGTCCTGCTGTTCGGCGGCGCGAACCTGACGAGCCCGCTGGCCGACACGTGGTCGTTCTCGAACGGGCTCTGGACCCATCTTCACCCGAAGACGAGCCCGTCGGCTCGGTGGGGCGCGGCGATGACCTACGACACGGCGGCCGGGTACGTGCTGATGTTCGGCGGGTACGACGGGAACGTCACGGCCTACGGCGATACATGGTCGTTCGTGAAGGGCCAGTGGACCCAGCTCAAGCCCACGACCACCCCCAGTGAGCTGTTCTACGCCGAGGCGGCGTACGATGCGAACGACTCGTACGTCGTCCTCTTCGGGGGCGTCATCGGGCCAGCGTTCGCCGCTCTCTCCCACGCGACCTACACCTTCGCCGGCGGGAACTGGCACAAGCTGACCCCTCCGTTGAGCCCCCCCGGACGGGAGGTGGCGGCGATGGCGTACGACGCGGTGGACGGCTGGGTCGTGCTGTTCGGCGGGTTGAACCAAACGCATGGCGTGATCGGGGATACGTGGAACTTTTCGGCCGGGCACTGGACGAACCGGACCGGCGCGCTCACCGCGTCCCCAAAGCCTCGTGACCTCGCGGCGATGGCCTACGACGCGGCCGACAAATCGGTGATCCTGTTCGGGGGCCGCACTGGTGCCTCCAAGGAGCTCGGCGACACCTGGTCGTTCGCGCACGGGAGCTGGACACGGCCCACGCCCGCCTACGCGCCAAGCGCCCGCGGGGCCGAGGGACTCTCGGCGACGACGAGCACCGGTGGCGTCACGCTGTTCGGCGGCGGCCCCGCCTCCGGCGGGCTGGCGGCGGACACATGGTCGTATGGCGGGGGCGTGTGGAACCGGGTGCTCCCCCCGCAGCCCGCGCCGCGCTTCGCCGCCATGGCGGCCTACGACGTCGCCGACGGGTGCGTCGTGCTGTTCGGGGGAGAGGGCGTCAGCGAAATCTACGGCGACACATGGACGTTCAGTGGGGGCAACTGGCACCACCTCCATCCCGCGATCGCTCCCTCCGCTCGGATCCTCGGAATGATGGCGTACGATGGCGCGGACGGATACGTGGTCCTCTACGGCGGCGCGGACCTCGTCACCGGAAACTACCTGAACGACACCTGGACGTTTCATGGCGGCCTCTGGCACGAGCTTCCGTTGCCGTCCCCCACGAGGGGCATCACGCTCCCGGGCGCGGTGTTCGGGAGCATCACGTTCGACGCAGCCGACGGCTACCTGCTGATGTTCGGAGGTCTGAACCAGTCCACCGTGGGATCGATCGACCTGGGAACGACCCTCGAGTTCTCCGACGGGAACTGGAGCGTCGCCGCTCCGACGACGTCGCCCCCGGCGCGCGACGGCGCGGCGATGGCCTACGATTCGTGGGACGGCGAGGTCGTGCTGTTCGGCGGGGAGAACATCTCGGCCAACGTGACGTACACCTACCACGATACCTGGGTCTGGTCGGGCGGGAGCTGGTCGGACGCCTCGTCGAAGCCCTCCCCACCGGGGCGGGTGGCCGCGGCGATGGTCTACGATGAGACCGACGGGTACGTCCTGTTGTTCGGTGGCCTCAACGAGACCGGCGCCTACATCATCTTCGGGGACGCCTGGTCGTTCGTTGGAGGCCTCTGGACGAAGCTCGCACCGGCGGTCTCGCCGGGGCGCCTCTGGGGCGCTGCCGCGGCCTTCGATGCGAAGACGTCCACGGTCGTCCTGTTCGGGGGAACGGGGAGCGCGGCCGCTCCGTTCATTTTTCCCCAGGGGACGTGGACGTACTGACGCCGGCTGCGTGGTGGACGGAGCGCCGCCCCGTCGCCCGGACGCCGGCGTACGCCCATCCAAAGGTCGCGATCCCAGCCCGCGACGGCGGCGCAGCCGGGGCCCTCTCCGACCGGCCGCCGCGTCTAGAACACCGAGACGACGGCCAGGACGGCCATCGAGCGGCTCCGGTCGTTGAGGAGACAGGCTAAGGCGACCCGCCACGACCGACCCGGGGTCGACGCTCGCCGGTGGGGTCGATCCCCCAACCGGCGCAGGTCTCGGACGGCTCGACCCTCCCGTA
Organism: Thermoplasmata archaeon; assembly: GCA_022750195.1. Lineage (GTDB taxonomy): Archaea > Thermoplasmatota > Thermoplasmata > Lutacidiplasmatales > UBA184 > Lutacidiplasma. The sequence goes on from JAKIWE010000002.1 coordinate 157,803, forward strand.
GGGGGCAGGGGTTCAAAAACCCGGGTTCTCCGGGCGGTGCAGTCGGGTGCCGGACCGGCCCATGACGGCGGTCGTAACGCGCAAATACTCATCCATACAGCACCGCTCGGGCCACATCGATGGAGGAAGGAGATCGGGGATCGGGGGTCGGGTCGGAGCTCGGCGGCGCGGCGGTGCTTTTCGCGCTCATCCTCCTCCTCGTCTCCGGGCTCGTCCCGGCGGCCGGTGGGGCGGCCCGGCCCCGGTCGCTGGATCCGGTGTCGACCGCTCCGGCCCATCTCGGCCGTGGGGTGGCCTCTGCCGCGCTGGCGTCGGCGGGTGCTTCGCTCGCGGTCGGCGGAGGACCGGCCTACGGCGTGCCCTGGAGTTGCCAATCGACCGCGGGGGGCGCGGGCTGCGCGGCGAGCAACGGGGGAGCCGCACGGTCCGTCAATGTGCTATCGGCACCCACCTGGAGCGCCGTCGAGTTTGCCCCGTCCGCCCGAGAGATTCAGGGCGGAACGACGATGGCGTTCGACACCGCCGATGCCTACGTGGTCCTGTTCGGCGGAAGCAACGTGTCGGGCGCGCTCGGCGACACGTGGACGTTCGCGGGCAGCGTCTGGACGCATCTCCACCCTAAGAGCGCGCCGTCGGCACGATACGGGGACGCGATGGCCTACGACAACGCGACGAAGTCCGTCCTCCTGTTCGGGGGCTATGACGGCGTGAGCACCTCCTTCAGCGACACCTGGTCGTTCGCCAAGGGCCAGTGGACGAAGTTGACGCCGGTCACCTCGCCTCCGAAGCTCGTGTACGCCAACGCGGCGTACGATGCCAACGATTCGTACCTGCTGCTCTTCGGGGGCGTCGTGGGCCCCGCATTCACCGTGACCTCGCAGGCCACGTTCACCTACGCGGGGGGGAACTGGCACAAGCTCGCCCCGGCGACGAGCCCGCCCGGACGGTACGGGGGCGCGATGGCCTACGATGCCGTGGACGGTTGGGTCGTCCTGTTCGGCGGGTTCAACGACACTCGGGCCTCCTCCCTCGGCGACACCTGGAACTTCTCGGCCGGTCACTGGACGAACCGGACCTCGAGCCTCGCGATCGCCCCGAAAGCGCGGAATCTGGGCGCGATGGCGTACGACGCGACGGACAGGGCCCTGCTCCTCTTCGGCGGACGAACGAACACCAACGCCCCGTTGGGGGACACCTGGTCGTTCGTCCACGGGGCGTGGAGCCGGCCGACGCCGGCCTTCGCCCCGAGCGCCCGGTTCGCCCCCGGTCTGTCGGCGATCAGCTCCACCGGGGGCGTCGTCCTCTTCGGTGGGGGCGGGGTCTCCGGCGTTCTCGGCGACGCGTGGAGCTACGGCGCGGGGGTCTGGCACCACGTCCTTCCGGCGCACCCGGCGCCCCGCGTGGCGGCCGCGGTGACGTACGACGAGGCCGACGGCTACGTCCTCCTTTTCGGCGGCATCGACAACGCCCGCGCCTACAATGACACCTGGAGCTTCAGCGCGGGAGCGTGGCACCACCTGCACCCTGCCCGCGCGCCGTCGCCGCGCATCGGAGCGGCGATGGCCTACGACGGCGCGGACGGGTACGTGGTCCTGTTCGGTGGCGAGAATGTCTTCGGAACGTTGTTCAACGACACGTGGACGTTCCTCGCGGGCGTGTGGAGTCCGCTCCCGCCGCCCACGCTGACGAAGGATGGGTTCCTCCTGCCCGCCATGGCCCTATCGAGCCTAGCCTACGACGCGGCCGACGGATACCTGCTCATGTTCGGAGGATCCAACCTCTCCGGTCTCACGCGGATCAGTCTCAACGGGACCTTCGAATTCTCCGGGGGCTTCTGGACGCCCGCGACCCCCGTGCGCTCCCCCCCCGGTCGCGATGCGGCGGGGATGGCGTACGACTCGTGGGACGGCGAGGTGGTGCTGTTCGGCGGCGAGAACCTCTCGAGCCCCAGCACCACCGTCCGGAACGACACCTGGGTCTGGGCGGCGGGCAGCTGGACGTACGTGGCCACCCCGGTCGCTCCGTCCCAGCGTGCGGCCCCGGTGATGACGTACGACGAGACGGACGGCTACCTGCTCCTGTTCGGGGGGGTCAACGACACCGTCGTCTCGACCGTGTACGGCGACACCTGGTCGTTCCTCGGTGGGGTCTGGACCCAGCTCACCCCGTCCCTCTCGCCTCCGGCGGACTTCTTCGGAGCGGGGGCGTTCGACGCCAAGATGTCGACGGTCGTGTTGGTCCCCGGGAGCACGAACAACATCCCGCCCTACCGTCTCCTCACCGGGGTCTGGACGTACTGAGGGCCACCGGCCGGTCCGCTGCGGAGCGGACGGGGCACCCTACGTCGGACGGTACGACCCAGGGAGCGGAAGGTTGGTCGGGCGGAGCCCGGGGTCGATCTGGCCCGTCGTCGCGTATCGGTAGAGGGCGACCCGGAGCACGCCGCTGACGGCCGCCATAAGTACTACGGTGAAGATCAGCACCGCCACGCCGAGCACCGCGAGGACGGCCCCGCCGACGACCGAGCCGGAGAAGGCCACCAGGATACCGGACACGAGCAGGGCGAAGCCGAGCACGAAGAGGCCCACGCCGATCAGCGCGACGACGATGTTGGAGATGATCGTCTTGCCGAAGGTCTGGCCGAACAGCGAGGCGGAGCGTTTGAGCGACGCCCACGCACCGAGGTTCTCGAAGAGGATCGTCGGCATGACGAAGTACGTCGCGATCCCCCACGTCGCGCCCGCGAGGATGCGGAACAGGAAGCCGCCGAGCGGCCCGAGCCGCCGGGCGATCGCCTGGATCGCGAGGCCGACGGTGCCGGCGACCAGGCTCCAGAGGAGGATGCGGCCCACCTTCGCCCGCGCCATCCGCAGGCCGTCGGCGACGGTGGGGTTCCCGCCGTCGAGCTTGAGCTTCGCCGCGCCCATCAGGGCGGCGGTGAAGAAGTTCCCGACGAATAGCAGGGCGAAGTAGACGACCAGGCCGACGGCGACCAGCGCGGCGAGAACGCCCCCGTTCCCCGGCGCGAGGGCGGTGCCGATCCAGGCGAATCCACCGAAGACAAGGAACGGCAGCGCGACCAAGGCGAGGACCCCGAGGAGGACCAGGCCGCCGAGCGCCGGTAGCACGAGGAGCGCCTTGTCCTCCCAGATCATCCGGAACGATGTCTTGGTCAGCCGCCAGGAGTCCGAGAAGGTTGGCATCGTACCCGTTGGACCCGAACGCGAAGATAACGCTCGCGGAACCAGTTCCGGGCCTGGTCCACCGTCCCGCCGGAGCGGAAGAGCCCCCGCCTCGGCGGGGGCTCCGGGTCAGGTCGCGGCGGGCTAGTGCGCGCCCTCGCTCCCCGCGTCGGTGTTCACCAGGATGGCGTACACCGTGCCCCCGTTGGTCACGTGAATCGTCGAGCCCGTACTGTGCGGGCTCGTTACGCTCAGCCCTGAACGCGGTGACCCGGTGTCCCACATGTACAACCCGTCGTCGGTCGACGCGAGTTGAAGCCAGTAGGCGCCCGAGCTCAGCGCGATGGTGTCCCCCGAACGAAGCAGATGTCCAGCCAGCGTGATCGTCTCGAACGCCGTCGTCGTGCCCTCAGGGGTGTACACGACCACGGTCACGAGCACGATGGCTCGCATGACCGACGCGGTCACTGTGCCGGTGCCGGTGACGTGGATGATCGCGCTCAGGCCGGAGGGCGAGGTGACGAACGTGATCTTCGAGGTGGAGGTCCAACCGGCGAAGGTCCAGCCGTCGAACGAAAAGGCCGTGACCAGGTAGTCACCGGGCGCGACGGACGAGTTCACCGTGGTGCCGCTACGAGGGGTCCCGAGGTTGAACTGAACAATCGCCTCCGCCCCTGGGCTCCCCTTGAACGTCACCGAGAACACGTGGTGGGACGCGGTGTACCACGCCGTGACCGTAGCTGGGCCGGCCGAGACGTTGATGATCGTCACGTCCGAGGTCGGCGAGAGAATCTGGACGTCCGCGGCGTTGCTCGTCGTCCACGCCGAGAACGCGTAGCCGGCCGCCGGCGCCGCCGTCACCTCGTAGAAGCCGAGCCCCAGCGGGAGGGTCGTCCCGTTGGCCATCGTGCCGGAGGTCCCGGTCATGCCAATGGACCCGCCCGCGGCGGGGCTATCGTCGAACGTCACGGCGGCCCCTGCGGTGAAGATCACCTCGAGCAGGTTGGTGCCGTTCTCGAAGGTGATGTGGTTCACGAGCTCGAAGTCGGTCATCACGACGCTGGTGCCGTAGAGGATGCTCGTGCTGACGGTGCCGGCGCCCGGCGTGATCACGGTCTTGTACGAGCCGACCGGGATCGTGAAGCTCCCGAAGTTGAACCCCGGCCCTACGTTCGACACGGTGTGACCGGCGATCTTCCAGCTGCCGCTGCCGATGACGTAGACGCCGAGCGTCGCCGTGAGCGTGCTCGGTGCGTAGTGCGCCACCACCGTCCCGGTCGAGGAGGCTCCGGTCACGGTGAGCCACGTCATCGGGAAGTGGGACGCCGCGACGATCACGCCACCGTGCGAGCTCCAATAGGTGAAGTTGAACCCGGGCTTCGGGTACGCCTGGATGCTGTAGATCCCGGGGGCCAATGCGGTGCTGCCGCCGGGGTAGACGGTGGCGATCGGGGTGCCCGTGGTGTACAACCGGGACGGCAGGACGCCCACGTAGCCGTAGGGGGCGCTGTTGAACGTCACGGTCGTCTTCGTGGGGGCGCTCGTGGAGAACGTCGCGGTGGCGGTGCCGCTGGCCGTGAGCGTCACCGACGTCCACGGAGAGTTCGGTTCGGCCACCGTCGCGCCGCCGGTCGTCGTCCAGCCGCTGAAGTAGGCGCCGGCCGGCGGCACCGCGTTCAACGAGTAGGAGCCCGCGCCGAGGCCACCGACCGCCGTGGCGGCCGTGTAGGCGCTGTGGAGGAAGTACGCCCAGCCGCCGTGCGTGCCGGAGCTGCCTACGGTCAGGGTGTACGACGGGGCGCCGCACGTGGGGACGGAGAAGTTCGTGGGCGGGAAGAATCCGATCCCGGCGGCGTTCGACTGCGCGACCCGGTTGATCTGGTTCCACTTTGTGAAGTCGGTGGTGACCCCGGGGTAGTTTGTCGCGCCGAACTCAAAGGTGTGCTCGGAGCAGTAGTAACTGTACCAGGGGTAGCTGCACCAGCCCGTGCCCTCAACGCCGGAACAGACGTTGTTGCTCGTCTGGTCGACGAGGTTCATCCCGCCTTCGGGCTGGGTGAAGGCGACCTGGGGCTCGGCCGACTGCGTCGTATGCCCGTTGAAGAACGTCGGCATGTCGATATGCCACGGCGTGAGCGAATCGTTCGCCCAGCTGCCGGGGTCGTAGCTCGGGCACGGCGCCCCCGGGTCCTGGGGCGTGGACTGGGGGCCGCCGCTGCAGCCGCCGTAGCTGTTGTTCGCCGGCCAATCGGGGTTGCCCGCGTGCCCGGTCTCGAACGCGAAGGCGACCGGGTACTCCCCGCCGGGGGTCCACTGGAACGCCGCCGGGTAGTTGTTCGCTGAGTAGGAGGGGTTGACCGGGTAGTTCTGGGCGTGGTTGAACATCACGATGGACGAGTCCTGGCCGTTGGTCAGGTCCTTGATCGTGAGCTGCTCGCCGGTCGTGCTCGTGGCGTAGCCGGTCATCGTGACGGAGATCCGGTCGCCCTGGGTCATGTTGAGGTAGGCGGGGCCGGGGACACCGTGGAGGTAGAGCGGCTCGTAGAAGCAGGGGTTCTCGGCCCCGGTCGCCGCCTCGATCTGCCAGGCGACCGCTGCGCCGATCCAGGCGCCGTTGACGGTGAAGGCAGGGTAGAGCGGGCCCGGGTTGTACCAGGTCTGGTCCGGGTAGAACTGGAGCTCGAGGAAGCACATGTTGAGCCAGCCGTACGGGTCGTTCATCGCCATGCCGAACCACATCGCCGAGTAGAGGTTCGACTGGTTGAGCGTCGAGCTCCGGTCGTTCGGGAGGGTCACGTTCCAGGTGACGTTCCCGCCGCTGCCGGCGAGGTTCGAGTAGAACTGGATGCCGGGCTCGTCGTGGCCGTAGCAGCCGGAAGCGTAGGCGCCCTGGGGGTTCGTGCCCCAGACGTTGTCGAAGCCGGGCCACAGGCCGGCGCAGAACCGGTTGTCCCAGTTGGAGGAGGTCGGAGTGCCGGAGTAGCTCGACGGGTGCGGAGCCGCGGCGGGGGCAGGGTGCAGGATCTCCGAACCGGGAGGTAGGCCCGAGGGCCCCCACGAGGCCGGGTGAGGACCGGGCAGAACGAAACGGCCGAGATGGATGTTGGACGGGGTGGGAACAACGTGGGGCGTGCCGACGGAAGGAAGGGTCGCAGGGGATCCACCGGTGGGACCGACGAGCGGCGTCGGGGAGGTGTGCGACCAACCCGGGGTCGAAGAGCCGAGCGCCAGCGCCGGCAGGAACGCAAGGACCATCACGACGGCGGTCGCGACGACCAGCGCCGGACGGAGGCGACGCGGGATCAAGAGCCGGTCAGCGGGGGCGGGCGCTTGGGCTGCACTCTCGGTCGACGTAGAACCACCTCGGGCGAGCGTCCTGTAACCCTCAAGGGATTTTAATCGCATGGGCCAGCACCATTTGCAGGAGCTATCGAGGGGGGTTGTACGCGGAATCTGCCGAGCGCCGAACGTGCCCGGGACGAACGGTAATCAGGTCCCCGTGTCCATCCCTTCCGGAGCAGCTCCACCAATGGGCGAACGACGATCCGGCCCTCCGCCCAAGGCCCGGCGTCGAGGTTCGATGCCGTTTCCGTGGCGCCGCATCCTTTCGATCGCGCTCTGTCTCTCCGCCGTAACGGGCGCGTCCGTCGGGCCGTTCGTTGGCTCCCCCAGAACCTCCGTCGACCCTCTGGCCACCGCTGGACCGCCCCTCTCACCTGGGAGAGCCGGCGATGTCGCCACAACCAGTGAGGTACCCGGAGGACCCTCGTTCTCCCCGGCGCTCTCCCCGTTGGCGATCAACACCCTGGTTCTCTGGAACAACACCCTCGCGGGCGGCGACTTCCTGCCGGCCGACTGCCAGTTCCCGGCCGGTGAGGCCACGGACCCGACGACCGGCCGATTGTACGTTGCTTGCAGCGGTACCGATCAGTTGGAGGTCATCTCGCTCGCCCAGGGTGCGGTGGTCGCGACCGTCTCGGTGGGTCTCAGCCCCAACTTCGTCGAAGTTCCGTCGGGAACAACCGATGTCTACGTCGCCAACCAGGGCTCCTCCAACGTCTCGGTGGTGGCCCGAGGGACGAACGCCGTGGATGCAACGATCGCCGTCGGCCGTTCCCCGGGCGCCTTCGCAGAGGACCCGGCGCGCGGCGAGCTGTTCGTCGTCAACGGCGGGAGCGGCTCCGTCGCCGTCCTCAACGAAACCACCCGCACGCTCCGGACCACGATCGGGGTCGGAATGGCCCCTGGGCCGATCGCGTTCGACCCGACGACCTCTGAGGTCTACGTCGGGAACACGAACTCGGCCAACCTGACGGTGATCTCCACCCGGACCCTGGCGGTCGTGGCGACGGTCGCCGTCGGCTCGACCCCGCAGGCGCTCAGCTACGACCCCGCCCACCACGAGATCGATGTCGCGGCGCTCGGGTCGAACGCCATCGACGTCGTCGCCGAGGGCAACCACTCCGTGGTCGCCACCGTCGGGGTCGGCGGGGCGCCCTGGTCCGTTCTGGACGTGGCGAATTCGAGCGAGTTGTTCGTCGCGAACTCGGCGTCCAACTCGGTCAGCGTAGTCGATACCGCCGCCCTCAAGGTCGTGGCCACCCTCCCGGTCGGTCAGCTGCCCCTCGCGATGGCTCAGACCGGGGCCCACGTGTTCGTCGTCGGCGAAGACAGTAACGAGGTCGACGTCCTCTCCGTGAACAGCCCTTCGGTGCTCGCGAAGATCCCGGTCGGCGGTTTCCCCCAAGCCATTACGGCCGCGCCGGGGGCCGGGGTCGTGGCGGTCGTGAGCTACTGGTCGGACTCGGTCACGCTCCTGAACGCGACGACGGGGGCGGTCCTCACGGCGGTTCCGATGGGGGCGTTCCCCGTCGCGGTCGCGTACGATCCTACCCTGAACGAGTCGTTCGTCGCGGACTACTACGCCGGAACGGTCCGCGTCGTCTCGGTCCGCTTCCATGCGGTGACCGCCGTGGTCGACGTCGGGCAATGGCCAGTGGCCCTGGCCCTCGATCCGGCGCGCGGCGAGGTGTGGGTCGCGAACTACGGGTCGTACACGGTCTCCGCCATCTCCACGACCACCGACGCGGTCGTCGCCACGCTACCGGTGGGGGTCGAACCCATCGCCCTCCAGGTCGATGCGGCCGCCGGCACGGTCTACGTGGTCAACTCCGGCGCCTTCACGGTGAGCGTGATCGACGAGGGTACGGCAAGGGTCGTGGCCACCGTGCCGGTCGGAGGAGTTCCCACCGCCCTCCAGATCGACCCGACGACCCACGAGGTGTACGTCGCCGACTCCGGCATTCAGTCCGTGAGCGTCATTGCCGAGAGCAACGACACGGTCGTGGCGACCGTCCGCGTCGGGAACAATCCCGGCGTGGTCGGCTGGGACGGCGCCACCGGGACGATCTTCGTCGGCAACCAGCTCTCCGACAACGTGAGCGTCCTGGATCCGGCGACCCACCGTGTGCTCGGCTCGGTCCCGGTCGGCCTGTTCCCGAACGCCTTCGCCCTCGACACCGGCACCGGCGACCTCTACGTCGCGAACCTGTACTCGGGGAACGTCAGCATCATCCATGCCGCCAACCGCACCCTCGTGGGGACCGTGGCGGTCGGCGCCGTCCCGACGACCCTGGCCTACGACAACGCCAGCGGCTCGGTCTGGGTCACGAACACCGGATCGAACACTACGACCGTGATCGACGACCGGAACCGAACCGTCTCCGCCACGCTCCGCGTGGGGGCGGCCCCGACGGCGCTCGCGCTCGTCGCGCCGGACGAGGTCGAGATCGCCAACGCGGGATCGGGGTCGCTCACGCTCCTCACGCCCGTCCCGGGACCCGCCGGGAGCACGGTGGTCTTCCAGGAGAGCGGTCTCGCAAGCTCGACGAACTGGAGCGTGACCTTCGCCGGGGTCCGGGCGGGGGGAGGGGCCCCAGCGTTCGCCTTCCATACCGTGGCTGCCGGACAGTACCCCTACACGGTAGCTCGCGTCGCCGGCTACCTTCCCGTTCCGGACGGAAACGTCAGCGTCGGGACCGTGAGCGAGGTCGTCGGCGTGACCTTCCGGCCGACGCCAGGTCCGTCGACCTATTCCGTCACCTTCCAGGAGGTCGGGCTCCCCTCGGGCACGCGTTGGAGCGTGACGTTCAACGGCACCACCCAGAGCGCGTCGCACAGCGCGCTCGGATTCCTCGTGCCGAACGGCAGCTACAGCTTCCAGGTAGGGTCGGTCGCCGGCTTCCTCGCGCAGCCAGGGTCGGGACGGCTCAACGTCACCGGTGCGGCCCTGAACCGCCCCGTCTGGTTCAACCGGACCGCGCCCCCGCCGCATCCGTATGTCGTCTCCTTTCTCGAAAGCGGGTTGCCGTCGCACCTAACGTGGTCGGTCGTTGTGAACGGTACCACCGTGGCAGGCACCAGTGCCCTGCTGACGATCGACCTGCCGAACGGAAGCTACCCGTACCAGGTCGCCCCCTTCGGTCCCTATGTTGCGGTCCCCGGTGAGGGCACGGTCGCTGTTCGGGGAGGCCCTATCGTCGAGAACATCTCGTTCTCGTCGTACTCGGTCCATCGATCGTCCGCAACCTCCGGGCTCTCCACCTTCGAGCTGGCCCTGCTCTTCGTCGGGATCGCGACGGCGGTCGCGGTGCCCCCGCTCGTACTACTTCGGCGGGCACGCCGTAAGGGCGGAACGCGACCCCCGCGGCTCCGCAGCGCCCCTCCCGCCCCAGCTACTCCCGGGCCGCCCGGCCCGCGCTGAAGAGCTCGCCCTCCAGCGAGCGGACGGGCTCCGTCGCGCACGATATAGCGGCGGTGAAGCTCCTTCGAGGGTGGAGCCAAAGGAACGGGAGCTCCTCACCGGGATGGGCAACTGCTACGAGGCGTGTCACGACGACTTCGAGGCGACCGTCGGGATGGTCTCCGGCTCTCGCGACCGCACCGCGGAAGATGTGATCGCCACGCTCCGAACCATGAGGCAGAGGTACGGAAACGAACCCGAGTACCTCGCCCTCCGGCGACGGTTCCCAGCCGAGTTCCCCGTCTGACATGCCCGCCGTGCCCCAGGTCTGTCCGGTCTGTCGCCGCGCGACAGCTCCGCCCGGGATGGAGGGTCTCGCACTCCACCTCACTAGCGAGGCCGCGAAGAGTCACTCGGAGCACGTGCGCTGGCTGAACCAGAACCTGACCAAGCTCCGGGAGGAACCTCCGGCGATCGCCCGACGGCTCGAGGCGTTCTACGCGGTCGGTCCCGAGGGTCTGCCGAGCTGGATCAAGCGCCGGTTCATCGCCCGCTTCTTCGGAGCGCGGCCCCATCCGTTCGTCCTTGCCCTCCAGCACCCGAGCCGCGCGGTCCTGCTGGGCTACGCGATCGAGCACCAACACTTCCTACGCCAGTGGGTGCGCTCCTGTGGTTTCGTCCTCGCGCGCAGCGACGAGCCCGAGGTCGTGCGGTACGAGATCGACAACCTGAACACCGAGTTCGGAGGGGTGGGGACGGCGTCCCCCGCGCACTACGAGCTCCTGCTCGCGATGGGGGAAGCGTTGGGCGTGCCGAAAGCGACGATCGTCGGCACGCCGCCGCTTCGCCGGACGCGGGACGCGATCGCCGAGTGGGACGACATCGCCCGCCACGCCTCGTGGGTCGCGGCCATGGGTGCGTTCCATTCCCTCGAACTGATCGCCCACCGGGACCTGACGCGCGTCGGAGCGACCCTGCACTACTTCGACCCGACGATCCTCTCGGGCTCCGAGATCTCGGACGCCGCCAAGGCGTTCCTCAGGGAGGGGTACGAGGCGGACGTGGGCCACGCCGAGCAGGCGCTCGCCCTCGTCGATAGGTTCGCGGTCTCTCCGGAGTTGCGCTCCGAGGTGCAGTCGACGTTTCTCCGGTCCGTCGACCTGTTCGATGACTACCTGATGGCTCGGCTCGAGCGGGCGGAGCAGTTTGAAGCTGCGTGAGGACGGCTGCGCGCTCTGCGGTTCGACGTGGGGCGACTACTGGACCGAGATCGACGGGGAGCGCCGATTCTTTTGCTGCGAGCTCTGCGCGCTACAGTTCGGCCACCTTCTGGCTTCCATCCGTAACGAACTCGGGGACGGTCGCGTGGACGGCGTCGCGATCGAGGGAGATCGTCGCGGGCGTACCGTCGCGGTCGAGCATCCTGGCGGCCCGAGCCGTTTTTCGTTCTACTTCGGTGGAGAGGGCGAAGTCCGCCGGTTTCGGCGAACTACCCCTTCCCCCCCGCCGAGCTGATCGGCCCCACCGACCCGCCGGGCCGAAAGGCTGGAACTCGTGCAGGTACCGCGGGGCGCCCGCCGTTATCTAGACCCGGTAGCGTCGGTCGCATCGTGATGGGCCGGACGAAAGGGGCCAGGAAACGGTACGACTTTCACGCGCACACCTTCCTCAGCGATGGTGAGAACTCTCCGACCGACATGTGGAGCGCCGCCGAGCGGGTCGGTCACCGAGTGCTGGCGCTGACCGACCACGTCGCCCTCGAGGACCCTACGCCACTGCTCCGGCGGCTAGCCGAAGAGGCTGGCGCCTACGAGAACGGACCGATGACGACGCTGATCGGTGTGGAGCTGTCGAAGGTGCCCGCCTCGAAGATCGCGGAGGCAGCCCGGCGCGCCCGCCAAGCGGGGGCGCAGATCGTGATCGTCCACGGAGAAACGCTGATGGAATACGTCCCGCCCGGGACCAACCATGCCGCGCTCGCGGCCCCGGACGTCGACCTGCTCGCCCACCCCGGACTGTTGACCGAAAAAGACGCCGACCTCGCCCATGCCCAGGGCAAGGTGCTCGAGCTGAGTGCGCGACGGATGCACGGCCTGACGAACGGTCACGTCGCGTCGCTGGCCGTGGCGAGCGGCGTGGACGTGGTCGTTGATTCGGACGCGCACCGGTTCGACGAACTGGTCCCCCTCGAGCTGGCCCGACGGATCGCCCAGGGGGCCGGCTTGCAACCCGACCGCGTGGCCGCCGCCCTGGAAGAGGCGCCACGGCGGCTGGTCAAGCGGTGCGCGAGCTCCTGATCCAGACCGCTCGCGAAAGGGTCAATCGCCCGCGGCTTTCGGCTGATCGATGGCGACGGAGGAGCGAGGGATCCTGGTCCTCGGCGCCGGCTACGCCGGTCTGAGCTTCGCCCACGCGGCCCGACGGGCGGGTCGCGGGCGATTCCCCGTGACGGTGGTCGATCGCCACCCGTTCCACGTGCTACGGACCGAACTCTACGAGGTGGGCGAGATCGCTCGCGATCCGGAGCACCTGGACGCTTGGGCCGTGCCGTTCACGCAGGCGCTCGACGACCCCGCGCTCGGGCAGATCGTCGGGGAGGTCGAGTCGATCGACCTGGAACGACATTGCGTCCGCGTCTCGGGGGAGGAGGTCCCCTACGGCGCGCTGGCGATCTGCCTCGGCAGCGTCCCGGCGTACTACGGCGTCCCCGGCGCGGAGGCCGAGACGCACCAGGTCTACCGGATGGCGGGCGCGCGGCGGTTGGGGGCCGCGCTGCGCCAGCTCGAGATCGAATCCGCCTCGTGGACCGACCTCCGCCGACCGGAGGTGGTGGTGATCGGGGGCGGCTCGACCGGTACGGAGGTCGCCGCCGAGATCGCGACCGTCGATTGGCCGACGATCGTCGGCGTCGCCGCCAGGGAGCCGCACGTCCGACTCGTGACCGGCAAGATCCCGTTCCTCGATGGGATGCCCGAGGGTCTCGTCCGACACGCGCGCCGTCTCCTCGTCAAATCCGGCGTCGAGCTCATCGAGGGACTCAACGTCGAGCGGGTCGAGCCGAAGGTCGCTCACCTCGAAGGGGGGATGCGCCTGCCGTTCGATCTCGCGATCTGGTGCGCCGGGGTTCAGGTGCCCCCGATCGTGCGGGCCCTCCCGACCGCCCACGGGCGCGCCGGCCGGCTGGCCGTCGACGAACACCTCGAGCTGCCGCAGTGGCCCGGCGTCTTCGGCGTCGGCGACGTGATCGAGTTCAAGGACCCCGCCACCGGGATGCTCGTCCCCGCCACCGCCCAGGCGGCGCTGGCCGAGGCGCCGGTCGCCGGGAGGAACGCGGTGGCCCGGCTCCAGCGGAAAGCCCTCCAGCCGTTCCGCTACCGAGAGAAAGGGGTGATCGTCTCGGTGGGGGTAGGACGCGGGGCTGGGAGGGTGGCCAAGGTGACGGTCTGGGGGAGCCCGGCGGCGCTCCTCGCGGCGCTCCAGCAGAAGGAGTACGCCCGTCGCGTACGCCACGGGCGCTGACCGCCCGAGAGCCGCTCACGCGGGGTGACGAGGCCCCGAGCGGCGAGGCGCGCGACCGCTACAGCTCCTTGATGATCCGGTCGAGCTCTTTGGCGACCTTGTCGAACTCGTCCGCGACCTTGTGGGCCGCTTTCTTCGCCGAGCCCGTGGGGTCCTTGACGGCCGTCTCGGCCTTGGCGGCGAGCCGCCGGGACAACGACGCCGCGTTCGACGCGAGCTCCTTCGCCGCCTTCTTCAGCTCGTCAGCGACCTGCTCCCCGGTGAGGGGGGGCGGAGGCGGAAGGAACACTTTGGCTCCGCAGGCCGGGCAAGAGGCGGCCCCGACCGGCAACTCCTTTCCACAGTTCTGGCAGTACATCGAGCGCTCCTATCCGGTTACTGTGGGACCCTACTTACCGCAGGAGGGTTCGCAAAGTTCGCAGCCTGGAAGGACGTAACAAGGGTGCTATCGGTCTAGGCTCCGCGCCGTGGCCGCTGTCCTCGGGAGCGGCGGGACGCCCGTCGGGGCGTGGTTCTGCCGACCCTTGCTCCGACTACGTCGGGGGTGTAGGGCGGGGGGGCGGCGGGGCGCCCGCGCGGCGTGGCTGGTACCGGTAGAGAAGAAAGACCAAGATGGCGGCGTACAGTAACACGCCCCCCACGATGGCGACGATCACAGAACCGAGTTGGGTAGGCGGCCCCGGTGGAGAAACATACCCAAGTACGGCCGAGAGCGCAATCGTGGCGGCGAGGCCAGCGAAGATCTGAGCGCCGGTCGGACGGCGCTTGTAGAACGCCAGCGAGATCAATCCCGGAAGGATCATCCCTTCCGCAATGCCTCGGTCGGGAAAAGGCAGGCCGCTGCGTCCCACCCGTGGATGCGTGCTATGCGCCTGCATCCACGCTAACCGCATCGCGCGACGCGGACCTGGTTCGCCGGGGAGGGCATGAGCGGTCTCGATAGGGGCGTCGGGGTGGATTCCAACCTGGACCGAGCACGCCGACCGTCGAGCGATGGCCAGGGGGGAGTGTCAGGGGATCGACACGGTGAGCAGCTCTGAAAACGGGCAGCCGTCCGCATAGGAGCCGACGTCGGCGACCCGGAGAGTGTCGTTGCGGAGGTTGGTGGGGATCGTCAGCAAACTGAACGTATCCTGCGAAGTAAGCGGCAGCGAGCCTCCCGCGCTCCAGTTGCCGGCCGTCGGTCCGTAGATCGTGTAGATGCCGATCGTGGACCCGCCGTGGTCCAACATGTGGGCCGCCCAATCCGGATCGGCGGAGACCGGCTGTCCGCTCGATGTTTGCACCCCAAACTTCAGGTCCTGGAGAGGCGACGGGGGCGACACACTGGCGATGGTAAAGTTGTACCAATGGTCCGTGCCGACCGATTGCTCCGTCGGGCTGCTGAAGGCGATTACAGTCCCCAGCGGCGTGTTGCCCGAGTAAGTGGGATTACAGTCGACGGGAGTCGGCAACGATTCCCAGGAGATCGCCGCAGCCGCGGCGATTCCGACGACGACGGCCACAGCGGACCACCAGCCCCTGCCTTTCATCTCGCAGAGTACCATGGGTGGGAGGGCGGTTGAAAGCTTGTCCACCTCGGAGAAGATGAGCGCGCGCCGCCGACTCCCTTGGCGGATCGAGTGCGTTGGGACGAGGCCCGAAGAGGGAGCTGCGCGGACGACGAGGTCCGCACCAAGTCGAATCCGACCGGCGGGGCCGATGCTCGGCCGACCGGAGGCCCGACGCCGTAGGTCGCGATGAAGGATGCGGCGGACGTTCCACCCATGGACCGGGGCGCGCCCCCTTGGGGGTCCAACATCCTCGCGCCGGCCCCTCCGGGCCCGAGGCACAGCCGCTGGGTGCTCGACCTACCGAGCCCCGCCTTCCTCGGCGCTCTTGCGTCCTCGCAGCGTGTCGTTGCCAACGTCCCCGGCGAGCAGTTCGCCCTCGACCTTCAGGCCCACCTCGTCGCCCGAGATTTCCAGGTCGCCCGATCGACCCGGCTGCACGGTTCCCGGCAGTGGGGTGCCGCCGGATTCGTCGGGTCGGTCGGGGTCGTCCTCGCTGAGCGGGGGCTCCAGCTCGATCGAACCCTCACGCGACGGCTCCGAGTCCAGACCCTCGCCTTGGCCGCAGGCTTCTTCGCGCTCGTCGGGCTGACGGTCCTCCTCCGGTACGCGCGGTGGTCGATCCCGTGGTACCTCGCCCTTCCGTTCGCCCTCGCGGTGCCGGTGGTGGGGCTGCTAGCGTTCTTTCGGCTGGGCACGAACGCGTTCTGGTCCGAAGTGATCTATGTCGCCGTTGGGACCGGTGGACCGGGCGACGGGGGTGCTCCTTCAACGGGAGGCGCCGAACCCGGTCTCCTGGTTCGGGGGTGGGCCGGCCTGGTCTGCAGCCAGAACGGAGGCACCCAACGGCTCGTCATCCGCTCTCCAAAGCGCGGTTTTCCGTCCTCGTCCCTCTCGGAGGTGCTCGACGAACTGCTCGACGAAGGCGTGCGGGCATCCTCCCCGCCTCTGCGAGCCTAGGACCGGGACCGGCTTCGTGGCGTTCGGACGACTGGTTGGAACTCGACCCTTTATTCCCCCCTTCCATCGATGTCCGATGCTCCGCCTCGAACCGATGAGTCGGCCAGAGTTTCAGGCGTCGGTCGAGCGGGCGATCCCTCGTCATGCGGGCGACAGCGCGCGGCGAGGCCGCTGGACGGAAGCAGCGGCGCTCGAGGCGAGCCAACGCGAGTTCGCCGAGCTGCTCCCGCAGGGCTTCGATACCCCCGCGTTCCATTTCTGCACCGTCGTGAACGACGCGGACGGCGCAGGCGTCGGCGAGACGTGGTACCGCGTCCAGGAAAAAGGCGGCAAGCTCCATTTCTGGGTCGATTGGATCTGGATCGATCCACCGTTCCGCCGCCGAGGGTACGCCAGCGAGGTCCTCCTCCTGTTGGCCGGCCGTGCGGCCTCGCTGGGCGCAGACCGAATCGGTTTGAGCGTCGCCGACGATAACGCCAGTGCGAAGGCGCTGTACGCGAAACTCGGATTCAAGCCGTGGTCCGCCCAGTTGATGAAAGAGCTTCCACCGGTGGCGGCGAGTTCGACCCGGGCGAACCCGAAGCCCAAATAGCGCGGCCCGATGGGCCGCGCCGGCTATGGTCGGCGCGCGAACCCAGACGCCCCGCCAACGCCGCCGGCACGTCCGGCGCTCCTTCGAGGGGCGGGTCGAAGCCGAGTGGGGGCGGTATGCCGGAAACGCTCAACGGGTCCTACGGAGGACCCTGCGCGAGCGGTTTCTCACCCGTCACTTGGGCCGGTCCCGGGATATCGTTCTCGAACTGGGACCCGGCCCCGGCCGATTCACCTCCGTCATTCGGCGCTCGACACGAACCCGCGTGGCCGCCGTTGACCTCTCCCTGGCGAGCCTGCGCTCCGCCCGGCGACGAACCGGTCGCCAACCGGCCCGGGCCCCCATCGACTGGATCCAGGGCGCTGGGGAGCTGCTCCCGTTCCGAAACCGGACCGTCGACGCAGCGGTCGTCCTAGGGAACATCGTGAACTTCGCCGCCGCGGACGGACCGGCACTCCTTCAGGAACTAGGCCGAGTCGTCAAGCGGCAAGGATTGTTCGTCGCCGATTTCGCCTCCCCGGCGGGGGCCACTCACGAGTTCTTCCACGTGGCGGCCCAACGACGATTGCTCCGTCGGATTTTGCGGCGTCCCGACTGGTACTTCGTCGATCAAGTGCTCCGCACCGGCTACCAACCGTACGCGCCGACCCGCCTCGCACGTTGGGAGTTCCGGTTCTACACCGTCGGCGAGGTCGAGGAGGAGCTCGCTCGCGCTGGGTTCCGTGCGTTCGATGCGATGAGCATCGCGCCAGTGGCCGCGTTCGAGGACCGCGTCGCGGCGATCGCCCGCCGAGAGCCGCGGACTTGGGAGAACCTGCTACGGACCGAGGAGAAGGTGGGCCGGCGGGTCGGCGCGCTCGAGACCGGCCACGGGTTCATGGTCGCCGCGGTACGGCGTTAGGGGGGAGGAAGACCTCGTCGCACCGGCACTTCCGTCCGCTCGGCACGGGACCCGTTATGGGTGAGCACGCTCGTGGGGCAACCGTCCCCTTCCGAACGAATGAAGGCGCTCGTGCTCATCGGAGGCTTCGGGACCCGACTCCGGCCGATCACGTACGCCGTCCCCAAGCAGCTGATCCCGATCGCTGGGAAGGCGATGCTCTACCACGTGCTCGACCTGCTACCCCCGGAGGTGGACGAGGCGGTGCTGGCGACCGGTTACAAGTCGGAGGCGATCGAGGCGTACGTCCGGAGCGAACCCCCCGGGCTCCCGGTGAGGACCGTGAAGGAGACGACGCCGCTCGGCACCGGCGGTGGGATGCGCAACGCGGGGGACACGATGACCGACCCGTTCGTACTGCTCAACTCCGACGTCATCGCCGAGGTAAACGTCGCCGGCATGATCGCCCAGCACCGGGAGCGAAAGGGGGTGGGCACGATGTCCCTCTACGAGGTCGAGGATACCCGCCCGTACGGGGTCGCGGCCCTCGGGGAGCAGGACCGCATCGTCCGGTTCGTCGAGAAACCCGAACCCGCCAACGCCCCTTCTCATTGGATCAACGCCGGCGTCTCGGTGTGGAACCGCGACGTCATCGAGAAGATCCCGACGGGGAGGCCGGTCAGCTTCGAGACCGAGATCCTTCCCGGCCTGCTCTCCGTCGGCGTCTTTGGCTACAAACTCCCCGCGTTCTGGGAGGATGCGGGGACCCCGGAGCGTCTCCTTCACGCCCAGCGACTTCTCTTCGACGCCGGCCGCGGGGTCGACGTCCACCTTCCTTCCGGGGCCGAGGGGCAGGGCCCCGTGTCGGCGGGGGAAGGGTCGATCGCCCGGGGAGCCTCCTTCGGCGGCTACGTCACCCTCGGGGCGGACGTTCGGGTCGAGCCGCTCGCGCATCTCGAGGACGCCGTCGTAATGGAAGGCGCGGTCATCGGCGCGAACGCGGTCGTCGCCCACGCGCTCGTGGGTCCGAAGGCCGTCGTCCCGCCGGGCCAGCGGATCGAAGGAACGATCTGGGCCCCGAACGCCGAGCCCCCGAAGGCGACTTAACCGGCGTAGGCCGGTCCGGTCACCACGACCTTCAGCGAGCTTTCCGCATCGCGGGCCAAATCGAACGCTGCCCGGAGGTCGGCCACCGGGCGACGGTGCGTCACCACGTCGGCGAGGTCGAGCTTGCCCGAGAGCGCGAGCCGCTGGACCGTCGCCACGTCCTCCTCGGTCGTCGCGTAGGTGGGGACGACGCGCACGCCGCCGAGGTACAGCTGCTGGAGGTCGACATCGAGCCGCCCGTAGGGCTCCGGCAGGCCGAAAAGATTGAGCGTTCCGCCGCGACGGGTCGCTCGGTAGGCGAGCTGGATGGCCGCCGAGGCGCCCGTCGCGGCGACGCCGAAATCGACGAGCTTCCCCCCCGTGGCACTGCGGATCGCTTCGAGAGCCTTCGGTCCGTCCGCCGGATCGACCACCAGGTCGAAGCCGCGGCGCGCCGCGCGTTCTCGTCGGGCAGCGGAGATCTCCGCACCGCCGACCCAGGAGGCGCCCATCGCGCGCGCCACGCGCCCGTACAGCACTCCGACCGGACCCAGTCCCGTCAGAAAGACCCGGTCGCCGGGAGCCAAGCCCACGCGCCGCAACGCCGTCACGGCGCAGCCGGCCGGCTCGAAGAGGGAGCCGCGGTCCCAGTCCACGCCGTCATCGAGAACGAGGACCGCGCCGCGTTCGACGTTCTCCTTGGGTACCCGGAACTGCTCGGAAAAGCCCCCAGGTTCGATGTTCGTACGAGCGTACTCGGCGCAGAAGGTCGTGTCGCCCCGAGCACAGACCTCGCACGCGTAGCACGGAACGTGGTGGTGGACGAACACCCGATCGCCGAGGGCGAACTTCGCGACCCCCTCGCCCACCTCGGTGACCCGCCCGACCGGCTCGTGCCCGATCTTGCCGGCGGTCTGGTACCGGCCTCGGAGCTTCTCGAGGTCGGTCCCACAGACTCCGCAGGCGGCGAGCGTCACGACGATCTCGCCGGGGCCCGCGTGAGGGGCCGGGAGATCGTCGACGGCCAGCTGGCCGGTTCCGGCGAGGCGCCCGACCTTCATCCGCGGCGGCGGGCCGCCGTGATCGCGGCGTCGAGGATCTCGACGCCTTCGTCGACCTCCGGTCCGCGGATGACGAGCGGCGGGATGTACCGTATCGACGACTTTCCGCACGGTAGCAGGACGAGCCCCCGGCGGTACGACTCCTCGATCACCCGGTCACGGAGCGCGACGTCGGGGGTCTTGTCCCTGGCCCCTTTGATGAACTCGGTCGCGACCATCAGTCCCAACCCGCGGACGTCGCCGATCTCCTCGTGCTTCTGCTGGAGCTCGCGAAGACGCGCGATCAGGTGCTCGCCCTGGACGCGAGAGTTCTCGATCAGCTTCTCGCGCTCGAGCACATCGAGCGTCGCGAGGGCCCCGGCGACCGCCACGAGGTTTCCGCCGAAGGTGTTGGAATGGGCGCCTTGGTGCGGGTAGTCGAGCTCCTTGCGGAACACCATCGCGCCGATCGGTAGGCCGCTCCCGAGCGCCTTCGCGGTCGCCACGATGTCGGGCGTGACGCCGTGGTGCTCGATGCCGAACCATTTGCCGGTGCGGCCGAAGCCGGCCTGGACCTCGTCGTCGATGAACAGGATGCCGTGTTCGTCGAGGATGCTCTTCATCGCGCGGAACCAGCCCTTCGGTGGAACGACGTAGCCGCCCTCGCCCATCACCGGCTCGGCGATGAACGCCGCGACGTCCTCCGGCGGGATCGACGTCTCGAAGTAGAGCTCTTTCAGGATCTTGGCGCAGTACAGGTCGCAGCTCGGGAACTCGAGCTGGTAGGGGCACCGGTAGCAGTACGGGGGCGGGATATGGTGACCGCCGCCGGTGAACGGCTGGAACCGAGCCCGCTGGGTCGGCTTCGAGGCCGTCATCGTAAGCGAGCCCATCGACCGACCGTGGAACGCGCCGAGGAGGCCGATGGTGATCGGTCGCTGGCGGTTCCACCGGGCGATCTTGAGCGCCGCCTCGACGCTCTCCGTCCCGCTGTTGGTGAAGAAGACCTTCTTCGCGAAGTCGCCGGGGATGAGGCCGGTGAGCCGCTCGGCGAGCCGGACCTGGTTCTCGTAGTAGTAGTCGGTCCCCGCGAAGTGCATCAGGCGGCCGGCCTGCTCGCGGATCGCGGCGACCACGTCCGGGTGACAGTGACCGGTGTTGACCACGCCGACGCCGGAGGTGAAATCGAGAAGCCGGTTGCCGTCGACGTCGTTCACCCAGACGCCCGAGGCGCTTTCGGCGACGACGGGCGAGGTCTTCGTGCTCGTCTGAAGGAATCGTGTGTCGGCCGCGACGATCTTCTTCCCTTTCGGTCCGGGGATCGCGGTCTTGAGGACCACGCCGCGCGGCGTCTTCGTCTCGTCTCCGGGGGAAATCGGGGTCGAGGAACGTGGAGTGCTCTGGCTCATGGTCGGCTCGGACCGAGCACCGCCGTGGAGCGGAAAAGCGTTCGCAAGGCGTCCGCGGGCCCGGCGGATTCCGGAACGGCCAGTGGAGCCGTGGGGTTTATTGGGCGTGCAGATTGGAAAGCCCCCTCATGGGCGACGAGGGGTGGGACCCGCCGTCCACCGCTCGTTCGCCTCCCCAACTGCCGCTCGACAAGGTCGTCCCGGCGCGCGCGGTCCTCACGGAGCTCGCTCGGGGGTTTCTCCTCGTGAACGACACCGACCGGCGTCAGGCGGCTCGGTTCGCGGCGACGTTCCTCAAAGAGCGGATCGCCGAGGGGGAATCGACCAAGGCGTCCCCGCCCCGGCGTGGGCCGACGCGGACCCACGGCGGGCCGGACGCTCCGGCGTTGCGTTAGCTCGCCGGCGCGTTCCGGATCTGCAGGTACACTGCAAGGTCGTTCGGGAAGCTGCGTTGCGTCAGCGTCAGCCGTACCCCCGAATCGTCGCCGAAGTACGAGCCGGGACAGACGAGGACGCCCAGCCCGGCCGCTCGGTGGGCCAGCGCATCCCCCGCTCCGGGGGCTCCTCGTCGGTCGAACCAGAGCGGGGCCGCGATCGCTCGGGCCTCCGGCACGGCGCGCCCCAGGGCGCGCCGATTTCGACGGAAGATCCCCCGGGCCTCCGCGAGGATCTGGGTCCGATGTCGAAGCAGCGACATCGCGCTCCGGATCGAGTGGTCCGGGACCTCGTCCGTGAGGAGCCCGTGAAATCGAGCGAATTCGGCGGCCGACTCCTCGGGGGCGACGACCCATCCGACGCGGATGTCGTCCCCACCGTACGCCTTCGTGAACGTCCCGGTGCACCAGAGCCCGGGTCGGCCCACGCTCCCCCACGAAGGCGAGGGCGTGAACTCTCGGAACGTCTCGTCGATCAGGGTCGCCCGTCGCGTGGCGAACGCCTCGTCGAGGAACGAGCGGTCGACGCGAAGGCCGGTGGGATTGTTCGGGTCGGAGAGGGCGGTAAAGTCGGGTCGCAGTTCGGGGTCGGTGCGAAAGCCCGCCACGCGGGTAGCGTCGAGCATCGGCGGGTACTCCGGGATCGAGAACCCGGCATTCGGGACGCGGCCGAGGCTGCGGCTCAGGTCGCGGGCCAGGAAGAGCAAGGCGAGCGAGTTCGCTTCCGTGGCGCCGTGCGTCAGGGAGATACGCCGGCGATCGACCCCGAGCAGCGAAGCCAAACGGCGGACCAACTCACCCGGTTCGGCGTCCGGCACACGGCGCAGCGCGGTGACGGTTCGCCGTAGCTGACCGTACATTCCGCTGCGACCCAGGTTGTGCGGCAGGCTCGAACGGTCCTCGATCCAACGCGCGAGCGGGAACGGCAACACCGGGTCGCGGGCACGGCCCGAGACGGCGCGAGGTCGTGATGCGGTGGTACGGACCGGTCGGCGGGATCTCGGCAAGGGACTCCTGCCAGAGTAGCGAGGTCGCGCCCCCAACAAAGAACTATGCGAGGGTGGCCGTTCGCCGTCCCGATGGTGACCCCGGACGATGTCCGCAGGCTGTTCGCCTACAATCGGGAAGTCTTCGTGCGCTACCTAACGGCGGTCAGCCGTCTCTCGCCGCGCGCAGCTGCCGTGGACCGGGGCATCGGACACCTTTCGTTCCAGAACACGCTCGTTCACATTCTCCATGTCCACGAGGCGTGGCTGGTGTACATCTTCCAGGCCCGGCTCCACGAGCGCTCCGAGCGCGAGTGGGCCTACGACCGGTACCCGACGATGGCGGTGGTCCGGGCCTACTCGAAGAAGGTCTGGGCGGAGATCGACGAGTTCCTCGCCGGGTTAAGGCCCGCCGACCTTAAGCGGCCGATGAAGGCCCCGTGGATGCCGGGCCGGTACACGTTGGCCGATGTCTGCTTTCAGACGTCGTTCGAGCAGGCGCACCATCTGGGGGAGATCATCGGCGCCTACTGGCGCATGAATCGTGAGCCGCCCGAGATGACTTGGATCGACCTTCATCGTGACCTCGGTCGACGACGCCCCTTGCCTCGAGCCCGTCGCCGTTGACGCATCGCGAGGAGCCGCGGCGCTGGACCAGCGCCTACGGACTCGATCCGGTTCAGGGGGCCGTCCCGTGGAGCTCGGAATCGACCCGCGCGGCGAGCGCCGGATCCTTCGACAGCATTCGCGCGAGCGCGAAGTTCGAACCGTCCGGGTGCCACTGCGCCACCGCGAAGCAACCGAGCAGGGCTGTCGCCGCGCTCGGCCCCGGCGCGATCGTGACCACCCAATCCCTGTCGTCGTTCGGTCGCGTGCGATGGGCGTCGCCGACCGTCGTGCCGCCCGCATCGACCAGCCGGAAAGCGCCCTCCTGGTATCCGGGGGCGACCGCGAGGATCGGCGAGGTCGAACTGGAGCGATCGAAACCTCGCAATCCCTGGAAGGCTTCGAGGAGCTTGGGAACCGTCCGCGGGAAGGTGGCAAATCCTCCCTCCATCCGGACGATCAACGACCCATCCGCGTCGTAGAACCCGAGCCGGGCCAGCCCACGTTCGGCCCGGTCGTCCACCCTCATCTCGAGGACGAGGCGACCTAGGGCCACCCCCCCCGGGTCGCGGAGCTGCCAAAACTCCCGGACGAGCGTCGGATCGTTCACGGTGAACTGGAAGACCCGGTTCATCACTCGGTCGACCTGGACGATCGCCACGAGGCTCCCCCGGGAATCCTGGATCTTCCAGCGACTTCCCGCTTCCCCCCGGAGCTTCATCTCGCGTCGAAAGCGAAGAGGAGGATTCGGGACGGCGGCGAGTACGCTCGCCCACCGCCCTGGCGCAGCGGCCGGCTGCCCGGGATTCGCGGAGAGGGCGAGGGGGAGGTCGGGGGCCACGTCGTCCAACGTGAGCGATACGGAGGGGAGGGGACTCGTAGGGCCCACCAACGACTGCTGGATCACTCGGCGCTCGGTCGTCTGACGATAGAAAAGCAGGACCTGAACCCGGAGCATCCGGGAGACCCGGCCCTGGTACACCGCGAAGAGCGCGAAGCCGGCGACCGCGAGCGAGATCGAGGCGAGGACGACGTAGAACCCCGTGGTCAATCCTAGCGCGACGGTTCGCAATACTCCCGTGGCCGCGAAGCCCGCGAGAAGGAGGCCCAGCCCGAGGTACTGCCGTCGCTGAAAAGTGTCTCGGAGTGCGTAGCTCCGGGCCGAGATCCGCAGGGCGTCGGCCACCGTCAGCGGAACGGCGCTCGGAAGAGGCTCCGTGCACGTTCGGCATCGGCGCAGGCCCGGCGGGTTCGATGCGCCGCAGGAAAAACACGGATTCCCGGCGCGGTCCAGGCGCGCCGCGAAGGTCTCGCCCGGTGGGCCTACGAATCTCAGCGGAGGAGGCGTGCGGGCGGCCACTCCCCGGCGGAGGCGAGAGGGGACATCAATGCTGTCCCCGGCCGTCGGCTCGGAGTCGGACGAGGTGGGTCGGCAGGAAACGGTGGGCGAGGCGGGGCGTAGGCGCCCCGCCTCGCTGGGAGCGCCCTCAGTGGATCACGATCGAGTGGAAGAACACTCCGTTAGGGCCGGTCTCGAAGTCGAGGTGGGCCATCGCCGTCGCCGACGGCCAGCCGTACGCTTGAGCGTAGGTGTCCGTGGTCCCGTACCAGACCAGTTCGTAGCTGTCCGAGGCGTTCAGCGAAGCGTTGAACCAGAACACCGCAGGGATCTTGCCTGTGGTGGGGACCGAGTAGCTGTTCAGGAGCGAGTAGGTCGACGAGTTGTAGCTGAAGCAGATGCCGCCGTACGAGGGGTTGTAGCAGCCGTAGTAGATGCTCACCGAGTTCTCAGCGGTAAGGGCGAACGGCGGCAGGTTCTGCGGGCTCGCGAAGGCGCTCCCGTTGGTCGTGTCCATGAGGTAAAACGGCCCATCGAAGCCGGTGGCCGCGTAGGCGGCGCAGGAGCCGCTCGTGAACGTACCGTAGCTCGTCGTGCTGGTCGTGGTGGGGCACTTGCCTGAGTAGGAGATGTCTACTGAGGTGTTGAACGAGTACGCCGCGTTGACCTTGATCGAGTGGGCGCCGGTGGTCCCGATGGCGATGGGCCAGGTGATCGTCAGGTAGTTGTAGATCGAACCGTACCCTGATCCCGCCGCGCAGCTCGTCTTCGCCCACGCCCACTCGCGGGCCTTCGCGACCCCGGTCGAGTCGCTGAACTGGGGGTCGGTCGGCGTTTTCGCCTTCGCGCAACCGGAGCTGTACACGAAGTTGCCGGTGCTCACGCTCGCGTGGAACGGCGGCAGAAGCTTGACCGGGCCATGGACAATGCCGCCGGCGGCCACGGGGGCCACCAGCATCAACATCGCGAGCCCGATCACTCCGCCGGCCGAGCCGATCGCGGGAAACCGCAGGGTGCGCCGAAGGTCGGCTTTCAGACGATGCCCACTCTTCCGTGTCGTCATGGTTCCTTCCCTCCGCCTCCCCATGGAGCGTTGCCCTCTGGCTGGCCCCCTGCGAGGTGGAACGTGAACGATCGGGTCGCCGGTCCGACCGATCCGGGACGGAGTCTGACCGACGTCACCGTGTCGAGGACCGGCTTCTCCTATCTACAGCTATGCCGCCCGCACGCCCGGACCGCCCAGCGGCCCCTCCCCGCTCAGCGCAGATCGTCTGCGGCCAACTGGGGCCGCCGGGCCTTCGCCGGCGCATGCGCCATCCTCCACGTCAGGACGGCCAGGAGAGCGCCGACAGGGGCCGACAGCAGGTAGAGCCACAGGTCCGTGAACAGCCCCGTGAGAACAGCCGGGCCCAGCGTTCGAGCCGGGTTCAGCGAGCTTCGGGTCCAGGGCCCGATCACGTACGTGGAGGCCGCCACGACCGCTCCCGGGAGAACGAGACGCCAGCGGCCTCGGCCCGCTCCCTCGTCGACGAGGAGGAGCACCACCAGCACGAGGAGAAAGGTGAACGCCACCTCTCCGAGGAAATCCCAGGCGAGGTTCCCGGAGGGGGTCGTTGCGCCGAGTCGGTCGCCGTTCCCGAGAACCAGCTTGACGGTCGCGCTGGCGGCCAACGCCCCCGCCAGCTGGGCCACGACGTTCGCGGCCGCACCGCTGGCGGGGAGCTGGCGGCGAACGGCTAGGGCGAGGGTGACCACCGGATTGAGATGCGCCCCAGAGATCGAGGCGAACAGCAAGATGGGGATCGTGACTGCCGCGAACCAAGCGATCGGGAGCAACCACGTCCGCAGTTCGGACTGACCGCTCGTCAGGACCATCGCTCCCGTCCCGATGCCGACCAGGAGCGCGGTCCCGGCCGCCTCGGCGAGGAGCCGCCGGCTCAGCGGGGAGCTCACGGAGGGGTCGGGGAAGACCGCGCGGCCGACCGCCGCCGCTCGAGCTCGATCTCGGCGCGAAGTCCCTCGACCCGTTGCCGCAACTGGTCGCGGACCCTGCGGAACCCGGCGTCGTCGAGCTTCGCGGGGTCCGGAAGTCCCCAGTCCCTGAGTTCGAGCTTCTTCAGCCGAGCGGGGCAGCTGGCGTCATCGAGACAACCCATCGTCACCCGGAGGCTGGCCCGGTCCATCTGCTCGTTCGTCACCAGCTGCGGGGCATGGTCCGGCAGCGTCAGCCCGATCTCCGCCAGCATCGGACCGGTGCGCTCGTTGGGGGCCGGCGCAGGCCGAACCCCTCCGGAGATCGCCCGCCATCCGTCCGGCGGCGCAGCGTTGAACATCGCTTCGGCCATCAGCGACCGACCCGCGTTCCCGATGCAGATGAACAGGACGGTGCGCGGTGGGTCAGGAGGCGGCGCCACGGGACCCGCTCACGCCCGAAGGATCTCGGAGAGCATCGGCCCGTAGGCGGTGCGGATCGCCTCGGCGAGCGAGTCGACCTTCAGCAGGGAGAGGCAACAGACCTGGTCGTCTTTCTTCCAGGCGACCACGGCGAGTTTGTCGTTCGCCTTGATGCCGGCCTTCTCCCGGAGCTCCTTCGGGAGGACCATCTGGCCGCGCGCGTCGACCCCGACCACCGCCTCCACCTGGCAGCAGCCCGATGCCGGGAAGCCGCAGCAGGAGCTCTCGGCGCCGCAGCAGTCGTCGCCGCAACAGTCGGAGCTAGTCGGCACGCGCTTCTTCGCTGAGGTCCGCTTCGTGTTCGCCATGGGTATCGTCCCTTCCACGTCTGCTGAATATTTAGAGTACTCGTACTATTCTGACAAATCAGAGCGCCGCTTTGGCGTCACCGGAGGTCCCCGAAGTCTAGGGTGGCGAGGGCGCACGCGGCGCACCGGAACCCCGGCACGTGCGTGGCACCTGCGAGAGGCATGGGCACCAGGGTCTCTCCCTTGAAGACCGAGGCGTCGAAGTAACCGATCGACTCCACCCAGTTCATGCGATTGATCAGCGCGGCGAAACCGGCCCTCATCGGTTGCCCACACCGTGGGCACGCCGGGGGGAGGGAGGCCGACATGCCCAGCCCACGACGCTGACCATTAAGACGCCAGAGGTGGCGCGTCGGAGGCCGTGCCCGCAATCCCGGACGGGGAAATATCTCGAGGGCGTGCCGGGTCCATGTCGGCTTCCCGCCCCGCGGCAGGTTTCGATCTCTCGGCCGGCCTCGCTTCCACGGTCCGACTGCACGGCGGGGTGCCCATGCCGGTCGTCGGCCTCGGAGTGTGGAAGATGCCGGCGGGCAGAACGACGGAGCGGGCGGTCGCGGAGGCGTTGGGCCTCGGCTATCGGCTCATCGACACCGCGGCGATGTACGGCAACGAGAAGGACGTGGGCGCGGCGGTCCGCGCTTCCGGGATCCCCCGGGAGGAGATCTTTGTCACAACCAAGGTCTGGAACGAGGACCACGGCTACGACCGCGCGATGCGGGCCTTCGCGAGGAGCGAACGCCAGCTCGACGTCGGGCCGATCGACCTCTACCTGATCCACTGGCCCGTGCAAGGTCTGCGCTCCGACACCTGGCGGGCGCTCGAGAAGCTCCAGGCGGAGGGACGGTGCCGTTCGATCGGGGTCAGCAACTACTCGGTCGCCCACCTCGAGGAGCTTCGACAACAGAGCCCGGGCCTCCCGGCGGCGGACCAGGTCGAATTTAGTCCGTTCCTGTTCCAGCGGGAGCTCCTCACGTACTGTCAAGAGCGAGGGATCCAGCTCGAGGCGTACGCCCCCCTCACCCGGGGCCAGCGTCTCGACGACCCCCGGATCGCCCGCCTGGCCACCGCGCACGGCAAGAGCCCGGCCCAGATCGTCCTCCGCTGGGCCCTCCAGCACGGGGTCGTCGTCATCCCAAAGACGGTGCACGTAGAGCGGATGCGCGAGAACGCGGGCTTGTTCGACTTCGCTCTCAGTGCCCCCGAGATCGAGACGCTAGATCGCCTGAACGAGGACCTCCACACCTCGTGGAATCCCGACCGCGCTCCGTAAACCGGGCCGGCCGACCCGCGCGAGACGCGCACGGCCAGGCGCGGTCGCGGGTGGGGCAAAGTAGAAGCCCCTCGCAGTAACGAGGTTGCCCCATGCCCCAGCCTGCGCCCCGCGGACTCAAGCCCCCCGCTCCGTTCCGGATCTCGAAGCGACTCAAGCCCGGCCGCTATCCGCTGCTCAAGGTATTCCCCGGGCTCGACCGGGTCCCTCCGTTCCGGAAGTACCCGGCCTCCGCCGTCACTCGACGCAAGCTCGTCGAGAACACCGACGTGCACATTCTCAACCGTGCCGGGGAGTGGATGTACGTCGCCCCGCACGAACTCCCGCCGGACGCGGACAAGCGGTGGCGCCCGATCGTGACCCCCGACGACTGCATCGTCGTCGGGGGCCCTCACCTGAGAAAGAGCCCCGCGATCACGATCTACCTGGACATCCTCCACGAGTTCCTGCACATCTTCCAGCGTCACGCGGGCCGGGAGCTCTGGGACGACAAGTACGACTACGTCGACCGGCCCACGGAACTCGAGGCGTACCGCTTTGGCGTGGAGGAAGCGCGCCGGCTCTCGGCCCCGGACTCCTACTTGCGCGAGTACCTCCGGGTGATGTGGGTCTCGGAACGGCACCATCGCCGCCTGTTGCGCAATCTGGGTGTGTCCCTCCGCGATCCGTCCGCTACGCCGTCGCACCGGCGGTCGGTGAAGAAGTCCCGAAAACGCCCGACCTGACCTGGAATCGCTAGGGAGTCCCCTCGGGACCCGCTCTTTGGGGCAGGGAACGAGGCTCGGGTTGATAGGAGAGCTTCGACTGCGGCCCCTCACCTTCTAGGGGGCCGGTACCATGAGCGCAGCGGAGCCTGACGCGGGCTACATCGCGCGGCTGATCTCGCGCCACGAAGTGGCGGAGCGGACCACCGCCTTCCGCTTCGAGAAGCCCCGAGGGTTCTCGTACACCGCCGGCCAGTTTGCCGAGTTCATCCTCCCCCCGCAGAAGGGCGAAGGCGCGGGCGAGCAGATGCATCCGTTCACCCTATCGAGCGCGCCCCACGAGCCGTTCCTCATGGTGACGACTCGGATGCGGGACTCTGAATTCAAGCGCCGCCTCGGCGCCACGCCGATCGGAGCGGAGCTCACGGTGAAAGGGCCGTTCGGGGAGCTCGTGCTGGACACGGACCCGGGCCGTCCGGCGGTCTTCCTGACCGGTGGCATCGGGGTGACGCCGTTCCGAAGTATCGTGGTCGACGCGACGGCGCGCAAGTCGCCGCACCGGATCGTGATGTTCTACTCCAACCGACGCCCCGAGGACGCCGCGTTCCTCGACGAGCTGCAGCGCCTCGAGAAAGAGAACCCGAAGTTCACCCTCGTCGCGACGATGACCCAGATGCCGAAGTCCGACCGCAGCTGGAAGGGCGAGGTAGGCAAGATCGACACGGAGATGATCGCCCGTCACCGGAAGGGCGGCGGTACTCCGGTCTACTTTATCGCCGGACCCCCGGGGATGGTCAACGGGCTGCACGAGATGCTAACAAAGGGGGGAATCGACGAGCCCTCGATCCGAACGGAGCAGTTCGACGGGTACTAGTCCGGCCCAGTCCAACCGGTTGCCTTAGTACTCCGGCGGCCCATGAGGATTCCGCGATGGTCCGGCCCGCGATGGTAAGTTCATGGGCGAGAGTCTCAGCCTCTGCATCAACACGCAGACCCCGCTCGTCCAGATCCTCGGGAAGGACGGCGAGGGGACCAACCGCGCGAGCTCCGGTCCCGCGGTCCGCCTGAGCGACCTGATCGAGGGGACCGACTACCGGCTCTCCCCCGGCGGAGTGACCCGGATGGTCGCGCCCCTTGCGCGCCGATTGCGCACCGAGGGAGTCCTCGACGAGGTCGACTGGGTCGCGTTGAACCCGACCGGGCCTCGGACCATCGAGGTGGAGGGGATGACGCTCCACAACGTCTCGCTCGACGCGGCCCGGATGGCGAGCTACGGGCAGGTGAAGGAGGCGATCTGGGGCGCGGTCCACGGGCTCGACGGTCGCATCGGCGACGACGACCTGCTCTGGACAGACCAGTACAGCGAGTACGCCTACTACAACCGGGTCAGCGCGGAGACGATCCAGAAGCTCGACCGGGAGCTCGACTTCGACGCGTTCTACGTCCACGACTTCCAGCAGCTCGCCGTCGGGAGCATGCTCGACACGCCGAAGCCGAAGATCTTCCGTTGGCACATCCCGTTCGACGAGACGATGATCCCGGAGGAGTGGCGCCAGTGGCTCGCGAAGTACTTCAACAGCTACGACGTCGTCGTCGTCAGCGCGCGGAAGTACCTCGCCTCCCTCAAGGCGTTCGGCCACACGGGCAAGGTCAAGCAGCTCTACCCGTACGTCGACCCGGCCGAATTCTCTCGGCCCCCGGCGGAGGAGGTAGCCGCAACCCTCCGGGCGAAGGGCGCGGACGATGCGGACGAGCTCATCCTCGTCGTCGGCCGCATGGACCCGGTCAAGGGGCAGGACCGGGTGATCACCGCGTTTGCGGAGGTAGCGAAGGAAGCGCCCGCTTCGCGTTTGATGCTCGTGGGCAACGGGAGTTTCTCAAGCTCCAAGGGCGGGCCCGGGCTCTCTAAAGGTCAGAAGTGGCGTCACGAGCTCGAAGAGCTGGTGAAGCGCCACGCGCTCGAGGGTCGCGTGATGTTCACCGGCCACGTCACCCAGCGGGAGCTGGACTGCCTCTACGAGGCCGCACGGTTCACGGTCCTCCCGTCCATCAAGGAAGGGTTCGGTCTGGTGGTCGTGGAGAGCTGGCTGCACCGCAAGCCGACGATCGTCACCGACCGGGCCGGGATCGCCGAGCTCGTGGACGACGGACGGAACGGACTGCTCGTCGACCCCGACGACACGAGCAAACTATCCGACCGGTTACGGACGTTACTATTAGACGACGGCGAGATAGGACGACGCCTCGGGCGCGAGGGGTACAAGGCGGCCCAGAAGTGCACGCTGGACGCCGCGGCCCCCGCGGAAGCGAAACTACTGCGTGAGGTCACCGGAGGCTAACCGATGGACCTAAGCTCCGTGCTGCAGAATTCGGTCTTGCAATCGCTGCTCACCTTCGGCGTCCTGGTCGCCCTGACCGTCCTCGTCGGGCGGCTCGCACGCCTCCTGGCGCTCCAGGCGATGCGCCAGAGCCGTCCGCAGGTCGCCGCGAGCGTCGCGGTGCTCGCCTCGGTCGTCGTCTACCTGATCGGGGGCGTCATCGCGATCCAGGAGCTCGGCATCTCCCCCGACATCCTCCTCGTCGTCGTGGGCCTGCTCGGGGCGGCCGCCCTGATCGGTCTACGCGAGCAGTTGGAGAACTTCGGCGGCAAGTACTTCTCCGACGTCTACAGCCCGTTCAAGGTCGGTGACTCGATCAAGATCCGGACTTTCGCCGGGAAGGTCATCGAGATCAACGCGATGACGACCGTGCTCCTCTCCGACGACGACCAGCTGATCGCCATCCCGAACTCGATGTTCATGAAGGAGGTCGTCGTCAACACCACGCCGCAGGCCTGGAAGGAGGTCTCCCTCCCGATCACCGTCGGCGCGAGCGTGGACGTGGCCGCGTTCGAGTCGGCGATCTACCGGAGCCTGGCCAAGCTCCGGTCGCGCCTCGACCGCCGGTTTCCCCCGGTGATCACTACGCGGTCGCGCACACCGGTGTCGACCGACCTCACCGTGACCGTGATGATCCGGCGCCCCGAGGATCGGGAGGTCATCATCAACGAGGTGCAGAAGCGGATCACCGAGGCCCGCGGGAAGACCCCGGCCGTCGAGCGCAAGAACGGGACGAAGGTCGTTCCACCGGGAAGTCAAAACTCGCCCCAGACCGGCTAGAAAGTCCGCGGTTACCGGACTCGTTCCGGAAGCCAGTCTCACCGTGCGGCGGATGGCCACGAGGTAACCCGGGGTAGCCGCCCCGTGGGAAATCGCCTTACGTCTCTTCACCCTCCCCGCGCCTGCGATGCCGACTCCAGTTGCCACCGAGACGCCACCACCACCGGTCGGGAAGGCCGTCCGCGTCACCGTCAACGGCAAGACCGTCGCCGTGTTCAACCTGGACGGGACGCTCCGGGGCATCGATGCGGCGTGCACGCATGTCGGCGGTCCGCTCGAGCGGGGGCCCGTGGCCGGCGGTGTAGTCACCTGCCCCTGGCACGGCTCCCAGTTCGATCTGGCGACCGGAGCGATGAAGCGGGGCCCCGCCGCTCGCGGCGTGACTAGCTATCCCGTTCGAGTGGAGAACGGTCACCTCGTCGTGGAGCTGCCGTAAGAACCGTCAATCTCCGCCACGTCGCCCGGCGACCGGGCGCAGCCGGCCCACGAGCACGGGCGGGATCTCCGGAACGCCGATCCACGACGTCGGCCGGGTCGGGACCACCTCCGGGGGGAACCGGGGCTCTTCCAACGCGTCGAGGGCCAGACCGGCTTCGAAGAAGGGTCGTAGGAGCTCGCTGAGAGGGCGGTCGAAGTAGAGTTGGGGTCGGGGCTGCCCGGGGATCGCCAATCCGAGCGCGACCTTCGGCGTCAGATACTCGTACACGAACACGCCCCCCCGCTGTACCAGCGTGCCACCGTCATCCTCCTCCTCGAGGATGCGACGCATCCCCGTTCCGTTGAAAGCCGGGTGCGTGACCGAGAAGACGAACCGGCCGCCCGGCCCCAGGAGGCGCGGAAGAGCCCGCGCGAGCGGCGGGAGGTGGCGCAGGTCCATGAGGGACATCGCGCAGACGACCGCCGAGAACCCGCCCGACCGCAGATCTTGGAACGAGGCGGGGTTCGATGCGTCGAGGCGGCGGTACTCCACGCGGCCTTCGAATTCGGCGCTCCTCGCGCCGGCGTGGGCCAACATCTGCTCGCTGAGGTCGACCGCGAGCACGTGGGCTCCGAGCCCGGCGAGGCGGCGGGCGAACTGTCCGTTCCCGCAGGCGACGTCGAGCACCTCCTCGCCCTTCCGGAGGTCGAGGAGCCGTTCCATGGCGGGCGCGACGAGATGCCGGTGCGTGAGGTTCCCCTCGCCCATCTGGGCGTCCCAGAAGTCGGCGTTCGCATCCCAGATCTCGGCGACCTCGTTATCCATCGCCATCCGCGAAGACGTAGAGCCGGCGGGCGAAGACGATCGTGAATTCCGTGGTCCCGTCATGATGCGGCGAAACCTCGCCTCGCGTATCACGATGCCCTGCGAACTGGTCCCGGGCGCCGGAACGACGTGCCTCGGGCGTGGCGTCCGCGGTCGAAAGGCGAGGTCGAGCCGGGCGGGAGCACCCTACTTCTTCAGGGGCGTCGTCAGCTCGACGAGGTTCCCATCCGGATCCAACACCTGCAGGTTCCTCAGGCCCATCATCGGCCGGTCGGCCGGGGGCGAGGCGATCACCACGCCTTTGGACTTGAGACGCTGATACTCCTGGTCGACGTTGGCGACCTTGATCGCAAGGACGACCCCCTCTCGCTTCCCAGCCCGCGGGGTCGGCCCCGCTCGCCCTCCCACGGTCTTCCAGAATCCATGATCGAGCAGGACCAGACGGCACGAACCCGTTCCGAACTCGGCGTAAGGACTCTCCCCGTCCCCTTCGAGACCGATCAGGTCGCGGTAGAACTTGAGGGCCGAATCGAACTCGCGGACGATGAGCATGGGTCCGAAGAGTTGGGGTTTGGGCGACTTCATCGACCGCCCGACCGCCGCACTGTTATTTCTGGGCCGCGTTCACCCGATGCGCACGTGGCCGCTGATCCGGACCCCCCGGTACTATGCCCCAGGTGTGACGTGGTCATCCCCGTCGAACCGGGGTGGCGAATCGCCCAATGTCCGTCGTGCGGAACTATGGTCACCCGGATGGGACAGGATAGCGCGTTCGACTAGCCCGCCGGAAGCGCAACCCTGCCCTCCCTGCCCTCACGAGTAGAGTACCGGGGAGCTCCGACTACTCCGTCCCCGCGCCGGCCTGGTCGATCGCAGAGCCGAGGTGCTTCCGGCCGGGCCCCCGGTGGACCTCGAGTGCGGCGCCGGGGTCGTCCCTCCTCGCCCCGCACACCCCGTTCGATGGACCTAGTACAGCCACCCGGCATGCAGGAAGGCGGAGGCGGAGATGGCACCGCCCCACAGAAACACAGAATTGTCGGGCGTGTCGAACGTCGCCGACCCGAGGTAGTCGAACCCGGGGTTCGACGCAGGGTTGAGCTTGGTCCAAGCGCCGTTGAGGAACGACCACGTCGCGTTGCTGCCGCCGCCCCCAAAGCCGTGCCCACCGTACAGGACGAGGTAGCCGTCGTAGCTGTCGTCGACGAGGACGCCGAGCGTCGTGGCGGGCGGGCTCGAGAGGAGCCCCGAGGTAATGTTCGTCCAAGTACCGGCGGAGTAGGTCCACGTATCCGGGTAGGCGTTGAAGCTCTGCTCGCCCGAGAAGAGGACCACGTACCCGTCCTCGGAGTCGAAGGCCATCTGCGACCAGGACCGGGGGCTCGGGTTCACACTGATGCTCAACGTCAAGCCCGTCCACTGGCCGTCCGCGAACGTCCACGTGTTGGAATCAGGGAGGGAGCCGTCGTAGCCCCCAAAGAGGAGGACGTAACTGTCGGCGGCGTCGTAGACCATCGCCGCCCCCTCCCTCGCCGCCGGGGCCGTCGTCGGGGAGAGCTGGGTCCAGGCCCCGGCGGCGAAGCTCCAGGTGTCGCTGAGAAGCCCCGAGTTGCCCGCGCCTCCGAACAGCAGGAGGTACCCGTCCGCCTGATCGTACACCATCGACGCGTCCGAGCGGGCGGCGGGGCTCGCGGACGGGTGGAGGACGGTCCAGAGGCCGTGAACGAACTTCCAGGTGTCCCCGTCGTGGGCGAAGTCCCACCCACCGAACAGCAGCACGTACCCGTCCGCTTCGTCGTACGCCATCGAAGCCTCGTCCCGGGCGGCCGGGGCGTGGGGGGCCGCATTCGCCCAGACGGCGCCGTGAAAGACCCAGGAGTCGTTACGGACCCCGACCGACCCTGCTCCTCCGAAGACGAGCACATTCAGGGTCGTGGTCCCGTCCGCCATGCCGAACCCGCTGCGGCTCGCCGGATGGAGCGTCGAACTGACCTTCGCCCACACTCCTCCGACGAAGCTCCACGTGTCGGAAAGGTCGCCCGCTCCCGTGGTCCCCCCGAAGAGGATCAGCTCGCTGTCCTTCGCGTCGTAGGCCAAACCCCCGTCGGCCCGGGGCGCGGGGGACTTGACCGGCACCATTTTCGTCCATTGTCCACCGGTAAAGTTCCAAGTGTCGCCCACCACCACGAACGAACCGTTCTCTCCCCCGAAGAGAACGAGGTAGCTGTCCTTCGCATCGTAGGCGAGGCGGGCCTGGAACCGCGCGGTGGGCGAGGTGGTGGGGGTGAGGTGGGTCCACTGGCCGGCCTTGAACTCCCAGGTAAGGCCGTTCAGGTTGGGCGCCGCCTTGAGGCCGCCGAACAGGACGACATAGCTGTCCTTGACGTCGTACCCCAGGGACGGGTAGAGGAGGGCTCCGGGAGTCGACGTGGGGGTCAGGTGGGTCCAGAGCCCCGCCGCGAACTTCCAGGTGTCCGAGAACTCGACCGACCCGTTCGAACCTCCGAACAGGACCACGTAGTTGTCGACCCCGTCAAAGGCGATGCCGGCTCCGAAGCGGGCGGGAGGGGACGTCGCGGGATGGAGCTGCGTCCAGAGCCCATTGGAGAACGACCAGGTGTCCCCGTACGTCCCGCTGAGGGAGGTCCCGCCGAATAGGAGCACGTACTTGTCGCGCGCGTCGTACACCATGTTCACCTCTTGCCGGTTGGCGGGGATCGGCGCCGAGGAGGACCACGAGGGAACGGTGTTCGAGGTGAGGGGTCGGGGCACGCCCGGAGCCGTAGCCACGCCACAGTGCGCCCCGCTCCCTTGAGTTCCGCCGGAGCAGTCCCAGGCCACGCCACCGGCGGGGCCCCCTCCCCCCGCCAACGAACTCTCCGCGACTGCGACCTGTTGGCCGGGTAGGCGAGCGGAGTTCCCTACGTGCACGACTGCGGCGGGGGCGAAGCCGGCGGGTCGAGCTGAGTGGGCGAGACCCCCGATCGTAAGAATGCTGAGGAGCTCGATCGCGACCACCGCGAGCGCCAGTACCGTCCAGCTGCGACCGTGCAACGTTCCGCCCCCGAGTCGTGACGTGATCGACTGTAGATGCGCCATGGTCGATTCCCGGAACCCGCGGTAGTGGAACCCGGGATATCAAACCCTACGGTTTGGGTCCTCACGTATGCGTCCGGATGCGCACGGCCGAACCTTCGAAGGATCGACCGGCACCTTCGGGCCAAGTTCTCCGACGATCATGCCGGGCGCAGGGGACCCCCCGGTCACGGGCCTCCGACTCGAGTCCCTTAGAATCCGAAGCCCGGAGGGAACTTTCTTCCGTGGCCGCGATTCTGCCGCGCCCTCGTGACCGCTTCGAAATCCCCTTCGAGAGCCCGCCGACGAAGTGCCCCGGCGCGAGGGCTCCCCGACGACCTCCGCAAGTCGTGGGCCGAGACCTACGCGAAGACGCCGTACCGGGACCTTCCCTGGTTCTCGGAGAAGCCTTTCCCCTCCCTTGTTCGCGCGGTCGAAGAACGCCAGATCCTCCCGCCGGGTCCGCTCCTGGATGTCGGCTGCGGCGCCGGGACGAACGCCCTCTGGCTGGCGGGCCAGGGGTTCCGTGTGACCGGCGTCGATATCTCGCCGGGCGCGGTCGAAGGGGCCCAACGTCGCGCCCAGGCCGCCGGGCTTCCGGCGGAGTTTCGGGTGGCGGATGCGCTGAACCTCCCCTTCCCCCGGGGCCAGTTCAAGGTCGTCACCGACGTGGGCTGCTTCCACACGCTTCCGATCCCACTTCGGGAGGGGTACGTTCACGAGGTCCATCGAGTGCTGAAACCTGGGGGGACCTATCTGCCGGCCTGGATCGCGCGGGAAGCGACGCAGCAGTTCGGCCCGCCGCACCGGCTCTCGGTCGGCGACATGGCGACCTACTTCGAGCACGAGTTCATCTTTGCCGAGACTGAGTACGGGCCCACCTCGCCCCGAGGCGCGTGGAGGACGCGCCGGGGCCTCCTGCCCTCCTACAGCGCGCGCCTGTTGCGGCGGTCGAAGCCACAGCCCCCACCGCGCTGAGGCGCCGGCCGTCTACGACGGGCGGGGCCGACGCACGGTGGGCCCGAGCGGGACCCCGAACTGGTCGGCCCACTTGATCGCCAGCGGATCGCGGCGGGGCTTGTACACGGCTTCGTAGAACTGGGAGCGGGATCCGAGGGTCGCGGCGTCATGCTCCTTCACGATCTGCAGCGCCTCCTCCCACGCCTCGCGGAAGTTCTTTTCCGAGCCGAATCGGTCGGCGACCTGACGCTGGAACTCCTCCTCGGTCTGGGTCTGATCCCCGATCGTGAAGTAGAGCTTCTTCGACGATGGGTCGCGGTACGCCTCGTCCTCGCCAAGTCGGTAGATCGAACGACCGGCAGTGGCCGGAGCCGAGGATTCCCCGGAGGTGCCCTGGGAGCCCGAGCCGCCCCGGAACCCTCGCTTGGCAGCGGCGTAGAAGATCGCCCGGTTCAGGCCCCAGGAGTACGCGGAATCCCGCTCGAGGCCGAGGGCCTTGGCCCGGGCCGCCTGCAGCATCGCCATCACCGTGAACCGCGTAATACCTCGCTTCGTCGGCAGGACCACCCCTCCGGGTACCTGCCGAGAGAGCCCGGCGGGGCGAAGTCGTTTTGCACCGTGTCCGGGCGGGGTCACCCGGGTCGGGCCGCGATCACCGGGGTGCCAAGGCCCGGGATACGGCGCTTTTCTTCGAGGTAGCTCACGACCCGGCTCAAGCTCACGTTGATCACGAGGTAGAAGATCGCGATCATCACGAACGCCTCGCCCGGACGAGAGAGCTGGTAGGCGACGTAGGTCCGGCTCCAGAAGAACAGCTCCGCGACCGCGATGTAGCTCACGATCGTGCTGGTTTTGAAATTGCTGATCCACTCGTTCGTCAGCGGGAGCGTCACCAGGCGGATCCCCTGCGGGAAGGTGACGAACCGGAAGGTCTGGAACCGGGTCATGCCGACCGCCCGCGCGGCCTCGATCTGCGCGGCATCGACGGACTGGAACCCACCGCGCAGCGCCTCGGCCTGATAGCCGGTCGTGTTGATCGTCAGCGCGATGAGGCCGGCCCAGAAAGGCACGGTGAGCCCGAAGAGAGTGAGGCGTGGATAGGCGTAGATGATCGCATAGTAGACGATGAACACCTGCACCAGGAACGGCGTCCCCCGGATCACGGCCACGTAGGCGGTGGCGAACCCGTACAGCGGCCAGGTCAGAACCTTCCGTGCGAGCGAGGTCGGCGGAGGGAGTGGCGCGCCAGGGGCCCGGTGAGTGCGTCGGGGCGGATACGCCCGAATGATGCCCAGGGGCAAGGCGAGGCCGAAGCCGATCAAGAAGGAGATCGTCGTGAGCTCGAGCGATACTTCTGCGGGGCCGATCCCGGTGGGGAGGTACCGGAGGATGAAGGGGATGCTGTAGAACCCGAGCGCGCCCAAGGCGTAGAACACCATCAAGGCCACCGGGACGGCGATGGCGATCGGCGCTAGGGGCCAACGAACCCACCATTCGACGCCGCCGTGCCCGGCTCGCGCTGTGGGACCCGACGGTCGGGCGGCCTCCCCGCGAGGTTGGGGCAGCGTCATCGCTCGCTCACCGCAGGATCTTCCCGACGAACGACTTCGTGCGCTCGTGCCCCGGCCGGTCGAAGATCTCTTCCGGCGTCCCTTGCTCGACGATCTGGCCCTGGTCGAAGAACACGATCCGGTCCGCAACCTCGCGTGCGAAGCTCATCTCGTGGCTGACGACGACCATCGTCATGCCGTCCTGGGCGAGCTGGCCCATCACGTCAAGGACCTCCCGGATGAACTCGGGGTCCAGGGCGCTCGTCGGTTCGTCGAACAGGAGCACTTTCGGGTCCATCGCCAACGCCCGCGCGATCGCGACGCGCTGCTGCTGGCCGCCGGAGAGCTGGGCCGGATAGGCGTGGAGCTTGTCCCCGAGCCCGACCCGCTCGAGCTCGCGGACGGCCTTCGACTCGGCGGCCGTGCGCTCCATCTTCTTGACCCGGAGGAGGCCCAGCGTCACGTTGCGGAGCGCGGTCAGGTGCGTGAACAGGTGGAACGACTGGAAGACCATCCCGACCTGCTGGCGGACCCATTCCGGACGGATCGATGGGTCGTTGACCTGGACCCCGTCCAGCAGGACCTTCCCGGCGTCGGGGGCGACGAGGAGGTTCGTGCAGCGGAGAAGGGTCGACTTCCCCGAGCCCGAGGGACCGATGATGCAGACCGTCTGGCGCTTCTCGACGTCGAGGTCGACGCCGCGCAGGACGTGGAGCGAGCCGTACCACTTCTCGAGGGCCTGGACCGAAAGGGCGGTCACGGATGCGCCGCCTCCAAGCCGGGAACCTTGAACGAGTTCTCGAGGACCCGAATGCTCGAGTTGAGCGCGAAGGTGATCGCGAAGTAGAACGCGGCCACCTCGAGCCAGATGACGATCGGGGCCAGCGGATAGACGAGGATGCCGGAGTAGATCTGGACGAGGGCCAGGCCGCTCAGGTCGAACCAGCCGATGACGCTCAGGAGCGACGTATCCTTGATCACCGAGGAGAACTCGTTGCCGAGCGAGGGCAGCGAGACCCGGAACGCCTGCGGAAGAACGACCCGGACCATCGTTTGGCCGCGGGTGAGGCCGATCGACTCCGCGGCCTCGGATTGGGCCGTCGGCACCGAGAGGATGCCGGCGCGGACGATCTCCGCCTGGTAGGCTGCGGTGTGCAAGGCGAGCGCCAGGACCCCGAGCCACAGCACGACCGAGTGCAGGAGGAAGAAGTCCGTGATCGAGGTACGGAGGGCGGCCAGACCCAGCAGAAAGAAGAAGGCGATCAGGACCAGCGGGGGCATGCTGCGGAAGAAATCGACGTACACCGCCGCCGCTGCGCGAACGACGGGATGCCGGAGCGTCCTCGCCCATCCGACGAAGAAGCCGATCAGAAAGCCGAGAGGGACCACGGCCGCGACGATGAGCACGCTCACGAGGAAGCCCTGCCACAGCGCGGGAACGACGTGCTCGGCGTACGGAAGGTCGTAGACCCCGATCGAACCGAGCCAGACGACAACCCCGAAACCGGCCAGGGTCGCGGCGGTCCCGAGGCCCACTCGAAGCGCTTTGGCGATGACGGCGGCCCGATGCCAGCGGCTGGGTGGCCGCGCCCGGGTTCGGCCGATCGGAGTCAGGGGCCCCGGAAGGCGGGAGGGCGTCGACAAACGCCCTCCTTCACCGGCCGAACGACCCCGTCCCGGACCGCGCCGGGCTCACTTGAACCATTTGTGGAGCAGGGCGGTGTACGTCCCGTTCGCCATTGCGGTCGAGAGGACGCTGTTGATGATCGGGATCAGTCCCTCGGGGTCGCCGTGGGCCACGGCGAAGCCGTACAGTTCGCCCGTGATGATCGTGCCGGCAACCTTGAGCGCCCCGGAGGAAGAAGCGGCGATCGCCGCGGCCGGTCCCTGGTCAATGATCACGGCGTCCAGCGAGCTCGCGCGAAGCGCGGAGATCTCGGTATCCACGGTCGTGAACTTTTGGTACTGGGTGCTGGGATTCGACATGTTCGGCGCGAGGTAGGCGTCCGCCCACGACTGGCTGGTGGTCCCAGACTGCACGCCGACGGTCAGGGTCTTCAGCTGTTCCTGCGTGCAGACGTTCGACGGGCAGGTAAGGGTGCTCGCCGTCCGGACGAGGACCGCCTGGTTCGCGTTGTAGTACGGTTCCGAGAAGGCCATCGACGCGTTCCGCGTGACCCCCACGCTGCCGGACTCCGTGATCGCCGAGGCGGCCATATCCACACCCCCGATGCCGACGGTCTTCAGGAGCACCGAGAAATCCGCGTAGTTCTGGATCACCATCGTTCGATGAGTCGCGTTCGCGATC
This sequence comes from Thermoplasmata archaeon, assembly GCA_022750195.1. Classification (GTDB taxonomy): domain Archaea; phylum Thermoplasmatota; class Thermoplasmata; order Lutacidiplasmatales; family UBA184; genus Lutacidiplasma. The sequence goes on from JAKIWE010000002.1 coordinate 199,155, forward strand.
ATGCCGGCGAGGTCGATGTCGAAGCCGAAGTACGTCCCCGACGTGTAGTTGTAGTCCTCGAACGGCGGGAACGGGATGTTCGTCCCAACCACGAGGTACGTCGGTTTCGCGGAGCTGGCTCCGGCGTAGTAGGTCTTTCCGGCGTACAGACCGGCTCCCAACATGAGGAGCCCGACGACGACGACGGTGGCGACGAACGTGCCCCGTCCGATGCCGCGGCGCAGGGCTTCTGGGGGTGGCGCAGTAGCTGGCCCGGACATGCACGGGCGAACGGGGTCCGCTTATTTGAATCTCCCGAAAAACGGTCGGGCCCGGCAACGATTCTCCTACTCGTGGACCGGCGTGGGGACCCGGCCCGGGGGCTCCGGACCGGGAAGAGATTGGGAAGGGAGTGGGTCGCGAACGGGTCGAACGGCGGGTCTACTTGGGCGAGGTCGAGAGGCCGAGCTGGTAGTACATCTCGGTCGGGTTCCCGTAGGCGCGGAGCGACTGCACTTTGCCTTTCTCGTTGAGGATCAGGTGCGTCATCTGCTCCGAGACGAACTTCTTGTGGGTCGCCGGGATGGTCTTCCCGTCCTTCTCCACGAGCGGTCCGGTGTGGGTGCCGCGAACGGTGTTCACGACGACGGTCTCATTCCCGTTGACGAAGACGCGGCGCGCGTCGATCGTCCAGTCGGGGAACGCCGTGTAGCTCCCGCTCAGGAACTGACGGATCGCGTCCTTGCCCTTGAGGGGCGTCTCGATGCCGGGCACCTGGAAGGACGCATCGTCCGCGTACTGCTCCAAGACCTTGTCGACGTTTCGGCTGTTGACGACCGTGATCATTTCACGGACTTGGGGTTCGGTCAGCTGTGTCATTTCTGTTCCTCGTATATTTAACGTCTTCCGAAGCATATAAGTAAGGCCTAAGTTGGGGCCTGTCACGGGGCTCGGGCCACGGACTGGCGCTGAGCGGGGGACAAGGTGCCATCCGCCGCCGCGTGCCGGCGCTCGATGGCGGATGATTGAAGGGGTCCGCGGCGTGGCTCTTCCGCGTGAGCGATGCCGCCCCGTCGAGGTCCCTCCGGACGGGCCGGGCGTTGAAGATCGTCGGGCTCGGGGACTCCACCACCGCCGGGACTCCGGGATTCCTCTCCCCGGTCGAATCTCCCCCGATCGGCCGAGGAAACCCCGAGAGCCAGTACGCGTTCTGGGTGCGGAAGCTCCACCCCGAATGGACCGTGCTGAACCGAGGGGTCAACCGAGAGCGGACGGACGAGGTGCTCCGGCGCCTGACTCGGGACGCCCTCGACGAGCGCCCGGACTACCTGATCGTACTCGCCGGAGTGAACGATGTCTACCAGGGACGACCCCTGCCCACGATTCGGTCGAATCTCGACGAGCTCTACCGGTTGGGGGTGGGCACAGGGGCGAACGTGATCGCCGCTACCGTCCTACCGTTCGACTCGATGACCCGCCGCCAGGCCTCCGCCCTCCACGAGTTGAACGACTGGATCCGAGGGCGTGCGAACGAGCTCGGCTTCCCCTGCGCCGAGACGGGTCGGTCGGTCTCTGATCCCCACGATCGCGACCGTCTGGCGGGTTCGCCGGACGGCCTTCACCCCGACGTCGCGGGCTACCGGAAGATGGGGGAAGCCTTGGCTGCGGTGATCGAGGAGGTCGAGAACCGACGGGCCAAGGGTGGAGGGTGAGTTCAGTACGTGTCCGGCCAGGCTCAGCTCACCTTCACCTGCTTGAAGACGACGATCGCAGCACCCGCGTTGTGGATGTGAACGATGTAGCTACCGGCCGGCAGAGCGGTGCCGTTCGAGTAGTCTAACGGGATCGACGCGTTGTAGCTCGTCAGTCCTGGCCCGGTGGCCAGGCATACCGAGTCCAACTCGTGGCCCGTGGTGGATTCGGTGAGGATGCGGAAGTAGGTCGAGGAGACGTTGCCCGAAAGGTTCGCGGTGAACGTCGACCCCGGGGCCGCTCCGGTCAGGGGGGTGGTGGAGAGCACGCCGACGTACGGCGCAGGATAGAATCGCGTGGGCTGCGCCTTTACGGTGGAGGTGCTGATCGACCCGCTCCAGGGGCTGGTCGTCGTAGCCCCTGAAACGGTCAAGGTCGACCACTGCCAGCGGAACTGAACCTGGTAGCTCCCGTAGGACGTGTTCGCCTGAACCGCGAGCCAGGCGGAAGAGAGGGTCGAATTGCCCCCCGCCAGGGCGACGGTCGTCGAGATCTGGGTCGTCGCGGAGTCTGGAGTCGACCAGTGAGAACCCTTGAGGTGGATCCAAGTGGGGTGCAGGTTGACCAAGATGCGCCCACCCGAGGCGGTGGGGAAAGAGGCGGTTACGGAGGGCACCGAGAGAGCGGCTCTTTGGCCGGAGGGAGCTGTAACGAGCTGGGCTTCGTATCGTGCGGTCACGGAGCTACCAGGCGCGAGAGTGGTAGCTGGCCCCGTCGTGGGAATGAGCAGGGAGTCCGGGGAGAGGACTCCTGGCGGCACGCATCCGCCGCTGGTCGAAGGTCCCCGTTGCCCCGCGGCAGCGTTCTCGGAGGGGAGGGCGGCCCCTAGGGTCAGGCCCGAGAGCAGGAGCAGCCCAGACGTTGCGACGAGCGCGACCCAAAGTGCGGCACGTTGGGTGGCTCGGGACCGGGGCGTGGCCACCGTGCGCGATCCGGCGGCCCGCGTCTCCCATTGACGGATGAAGTCCGAGCGGGGTCTGGTCACGACGAAACACTTCCGCCGAGCGGATTAACAGGGGCCGTAACCAACACCTGCAGCCGTTCCCGGAGCGTTTGGTCGTAGCGTCGGGGGCCCTCTCGAGAGCATCGGCGGAGCCAGAGCCGTGCGGCTCCCCGGCACCTCCCGGGAGGGGCTCCTGAACCTCGACGAGCCGCCGGGCCGTGTTCGGCGAAGAGAATCCCTGGTTCGAGCGGAAGACCTCCGGACAGCAGCGGACGAACGTGGGGGTCCCGAGTCCGATCCATCCGTCGGGTGATCGACTCGCCCTCCGTGCGGGAGAGTTCCCGGACGTGGAGCACGAAGGGAGAGAGGCGTCCCCCCGGCATGTCCTTCCGGTCGAACTCAGGAATCACTACGCTCGGTTTCCGGTCACGACACTAGCCGCGGCCCCGGCAGGACCCGTTCGCCGTCGCGGAATCGATCCTTCCCATCATTCACCTCACGGCTTCCTCGTGCAACACCAGTTCCCACCGCACCATCCACCGCATGCGGAGGGTGTGACTACCGGTGACCGAGTTCCCCCGTACGTGAGAGGACCTCCCCACGAGGATTTCGCCGATATCCACGGCGCCGGCACGTACATTGACCGCCGGCTCGGCGCTCTCACCTCTCGAGGTCCCGTCGGAAAGGGAGCGATTCAACTTCGCCCCCCGGAGCGAAAGGCGATCCTCGACTTCGTGAAGTCCCGCACGGGCGAGGTCGGTCGTCTCAGAATCCGGACTCTGCTTGCATGGCTTCCGGTCGCCGCAAGTCGACTGGGCGAACAGTTCCTCGCGCCTGACCGGAGCGCCCCCGTGGCCTTCCACGAGGCGTTCACTGAGTACTCGCGTTCGACCAAGGAAACCGCCGCGTCCTGCCTGGGGTCCTTCTGGCGGTGGTGGTTCGACCGAAAAGGGGAGGACATCCCTCGATGGCTTCGGATCCGCCTCGAGAGGTGGCAGCCGACGAATAGCGCCTCGGACATGCTCACCCGGGACGACATCGCTCGAATTGCCGAGAGCGCTCGGAACTTACGGGACAGCGCTTGGGTCTGGATTCTCTTCAGCTCGGGGTGCCGGCCCGGTGAAATCTATCGCCTAAGGATTGGAGATGTCGTTCCCCATGCGGAGGGGTTCATTGAGCTGAGAGTGGTTCGAGAGAAAGGATCGGCGCCCGAGCCTGCCCCCGTCTACGAAGACGCGGTCCCCGCACTACTCGGATGGCTTTCCGTTCATCCGCGCCACGATGCTCCCGACGCGCCGATCTGGGTGAATCGTACAGGTAGCCGGGCCGGTCAATTGGCAACGTACCGGGCCATGTGCAAGTCGCTCGAGATGGCAGCCCATCGAGCTGGGGTGAGCAAGCCGGTCACGCCCTACGCTCTGCGGCGTTCGCGACTCACGATGCTGGCCAAGGACCCAGCGATCTCGACCTCGATCCTCGAACGCATCGCCGGTTGGGTGCCCGGCAGCAAGGTCGCGCGACATTACATCCACCTGAGTGGCAAGGACGTGATCGGCGCGCTCAACGCTCGGTATGGGGTGAACTCCAGCGAAGAGGAGGAGCCCCACGCCGAGGCACGCCCCCGATTGAACTGCGGACAGTGTACTTCAGCGAATCCGGCGGGCGCGGCGTATTGCATGACCTGCGGCGGTTCCCTGTCACTTCTCGCAGCCGGGCAGAGCGCGAAGGTTCGGGCACTGGACGCGGAGGTCGCCGAACTCATTCGTCAGCCCGAAGTCGTGGCGTTCCTGGTGCGGTCCCTCACCAGGAGCAGGTCTGGCAGAACGGATGCTCGCCGGGGATGAGCGCCTCGGCTCAAACGAGGCTTCGGTTGACGTGTGACCCGAAAGGGTCGGCACGAGGCTCAGGGTCGGGCCGCGCCCGTTCAGCGCCCGGGCAAGGAATCTGTACTAGGAATCGAATGTATGTTCGATACTTCGAACATGAACTTCCGCCATCCGCTCAGTCAGGTCCTTGGGAGTACAATCCGAGTAGACCTTCTTCGTGTACTGTCGCAAGCGCACGGCGCGCCCCTGAGCGGACGGGAGCTAGCCCGTCGAGTCGGGGCGTCCCCCTCTCAGGTCAACGCGCACCTTCGCGCCCTCAGATCCCAGGGCCTGGCTCGAGTCCAAACGCTTGGACGAGTTCATTCGTGGAGCCTATCACCCGGACACGCCCTCGTAGGCCCTCTCCAACGCCTCTTCGACGGCGAACTTAGATTGTTCGATCAGCTGCGGAGGAGGCTGGAGGTGACCGTACGACAACTCCCGGTTGAGCGGGCTGTCCTTTTTGGATCCGTGGCGCGCGGAGAAGAGCGCCCAGAGAGCGATATCGACCTCTTCATCGAGACCAGAGGTGACGCAGAGAAGGAAACTGTGTCCGACGCGCTGAGCCGCGCCAGTCTTGAGTTTGCGATCCGTTTTGGCAACCCGCTCTCGAGTCTAATCCTAACCCGGGCCGAGGTCCGGAACCGACGGAATCCTGCCCTGCTCGCATCTATCGAGCGGGAGGGACTCCGTCTCGGGGTCTGACCCGTTGGCGCCGTCCCTAGTCGCGGATGTTCCCCGGAGTCGCGATGTTGTCTACCTGCGTCGGGCGAGCGAGCTACTGAGGGCCGTCGATGGGGGTTGGAAACGGGCTAGCGAACGTGGTCTCAGTAAACGCCGTGCGGGCCGCGATCTTGGCTACCGACGCGTTCCTTGTACACCACTTAGGGCAGCGATCCGCTGGCTCCGACCATCACGGGGCCCTTACACTCCTCGGCGGCGCAGCGCCTCCCGCACGGTGAGAGATTGGTGAGCATCTTCAGCGTGTCCTGAACCGGAAGACCGAGGTCGAGTATCAGGACCGAAATATGTCGATGCGCGACGCCCAGGAAATGGCGAAGCCTGCCCGCCGGCTCATCGACATCGTTCGACGGGAGCTCGAGCTCCAGAAGAGGGCTCTACGAAGACTCAGGGAGCTACCGGGCTTCGTTCGTCCGGGGGCGAAACGGATCGCCGACCCTCGGGCGCCGAGGCTCCCGGAACGGGACCGTTACCCTCGTAATCGGGACGGTTACGGCTCGACGCCGTGCGCCTTGGCCCACCGCTCGTACTTGGCGGTCGCGGCGTCGAGGGCGCGGTTGTAGTCGGCTTCGAGTTTGTCGGCCTTCGCCTGCGCCTGCTCGCGCGTCGCCAGCCTCCACGCTCGGATGATCGGGTCTACCGCTCGATCCAGCTCGGCGAGCGCCGCCTCCTGCGCGGTCGGTGCAGATTTCGGCGGTTTCGCCGTCACCATCTTGTTCTTCGTCGTCGGGCTCTTTGGGTTCTTGGTCTTCAGCATTGGTACATCCTTTCCGCTCAGTGCTCTCTACAGTTCGTGCCGCGACGTGCACATGTCACCGGCCACTTCGTACCGTCTGGACGAGAGTTCGTGGACAGGTTCGCCTCCATCATCGGTGACGTGATCGTCGGCAGGGGCCCGGCGGACGACGAGAGATGAAGGTTTGGGCTAGGGAGCGGGTCGTCCTGGGCGCCTTCGGACGAGCGTGGTCGCCTCGTTTGAGCTGAGCGCGACCGAACACCGCGATCCCGTGGCAATTGGGACGGACCCGTCGCGCCCTCGGCACGGCGCCGCCTTCGGGGGCGTCTCGGATCCAATCCGAAGTGTGAGAAAGTTCCCGTGAGGAGCGACCCGGCCCGGCGGTGCGGTATGGTTAAGCTCATCCGACGCCTCGAAGATTTCCGATTTGACCACGCGAGGGCTCGCAGGTCGTGGTGGGATCGGATTGGACTCCACTTGGTTGCGCACCGACCGCTCCTTCGTCTGATCCCTTGCACGGGATGCGATCACGTTCGGGCCAGCCACTATCTCCTCTCCCCCTCCGACGGGCTGCGACGGCAACACTTCGGCCGCCCTCGGAACCGAACCACGCCGATGCCGTGCCACGTCGTCCGATGTGCGTGCGCCCGATTTACCGGGGCTGCTCAGAACATGCTCTGTCCGGTCTGCTCGCGCGCGTATGCCGGACGAGGGAGCCTGGAGATTCACATGTACGCCCAACACCCTGGGCTGTCGACCCGAGAGCGCTCGGTTCTACTCAGCGGGGCGGTGTACCCTCCCCCAGAGGGAGGGAACTCGTGGGAGGAGGCGGCCCCTTCGACTCCCCTCATAGAACCATCGGCGGAGGCGTGACGGCGACGGGTCCCACCCCAATTCGAACGTGAACCCCCGGCCGACGTTCCAGTCATACCGCACGATCGAGACGACGGGTAGAGGAGAAACCCCTCTGGGGTACCGTGGGGGCCCGTGCAACTCTCGACCAACCGCCCGAGGACGGGCGACCGCTCCTACGGCCGCTATCTTGGCCGACATCTGGCCGAGAGAGATTGGTACGCGCCGCTGAACGTCGACCGGGGGCCGTCGATTGGGGGTTGGAAAACGGGCTCGCCAACGTGGTCTCAGTGAACGCCGTGCAAGCCGCGATCTCGGCCACAGACGCGTTCCTTGTACATCACGTAGGGCGGCGATCCGCAGGCTCCGACCATCACGAGGCCCTTCGACTACTCGCCGGCGCAGCGCCTCCTGCACGGCGAGAGATTGGTCAGCATCTTCAGCGTGTCCTGAACCGGAAGACTGAGGTCGAGTATCAGGACCGAACTGTGTCGATGCGTGACGCCCAGGAACTAGCGAAGCACGCTCGCCGGGTCATCGACATCGTTCGACGGGGGCTCGAGCCCTAGAAGCGTATTCTGCGAAGACCCTTTTTAGGCGCAGAATCAGATTGGGGGCCGGGTTCTCGACTTCGTGATTCAATGTCCTGCGGAGGATTGGAACCAGATCCTCTTCCACCCGCGGCTACTCGGCGTGGTCAGCCGAGCATCTCAGACCCGGTTCGGGCGATACCGCGTGGGGAACGACCTGTTGGACCGTCTCTGCGAGATCTGGCTCCAAGCAGGCTGGTAAGGGCCGAACCAGCTCGGCGGCTGAAGTTGAACTCAGGCCGCCTGTGCGGCGGGGTCTGCCCTCCTTCGGGGAGCAGGTAATGCCCGTCCCGGCTCATGCGGGTGGCCCGTGGGCGGATGAATCTCAGAACCGCCCGCGCAGGGCTCATCGCCCTTTGGGTTCGAACACAACGGGACGGTCGACCGCCTCCTTTCTCCGCCTTAGAAAGGTACTTGAGTCTCTGATCCGGGTGTCCTGATGATGCGGCCGGAGGGGAGGACCGTACGGAGCACCCGCGCCGAAGCGAGTCCCGAGGAGCTCATCGGCCCACTGACCGAGGTAGAGCGTAAGTTCGCCCCTAAGCACATTTACATGGAGGGGACGGCCAAGCTCCCTCTCGTCCACCCCCGCGTTTCGATTGTAGGCACTCGTACCCCAAGCTCGGCTGGTCGGCAGCTAGCTGGGGAAATCGCTTCTGGCCTCGCCCAGAGAGGCGTCATAGTAGTCAGCGGTCTGGCACGCGGAGTAGATACGGCGGTACATTCAGCGGTGATCGCGTCCGGGGGTTTCACGATTGCAGTACTAGGCACCCCACTGAGCCGCGTTTACCCCGCCGAGAACAAGGCTCTGCAAGAAGAAATCTCGCGGGACCACTTGGTCGTAAGCCAATTTCAGGAGGGGGCGTCGGTCCAACCCTCGAATTTCGTCATCAGAAATCGAACGATGGCCCTCATCTCCGATGCCTCGGTGATTGTCGAAAGCGGAGAGACCGGAGGCTCGTTGAGTCAAGGCTGGGAGACCCTCCGTCTTGGGCATCCGCTGTTCATTCACGATCGGGAATTCTCGAAGGCGCTGAGGTGGCCCTCCAAGATGGCGGAGTACGGAGCAATCCGCTTCCGAGACGCTGACGATATCCTCGACTTTCTTCCGACTGACAGCCCGAGGCCAGACCTTGCCATCCTTGCTCTTGAATCGACTTGAGTTTGCATCTGTCCTCCAGTATCCTCCCCGGCTTGGAGTTGTCCAGAATGACCTCCTGAGCGAAGCGAGGACTGCCAGGAACCTCGTCCTTCAACTCAAGGGCGCCCTCGCCGGTTCCGAGTCCACTAGGACGGCGGATGTTCTCGCGAACCATCTGAGGGTGAACGATGCAACCCGGTCCTTTACAACCTCCTACTTTAGAGAATCGACGATGCTCGTTCCCGTGCCGCGAAGCACCCTCCTAACGGCCGGGGGCCTCTGGCCCGCCCGCGTTCTCGCGAACAGTCTTAGGGGAGCAGGTCTCGGCGGGTCGGTCGGCGAGATACTCGAGCGGGCGAAACCGATTCGGAAGTCCGCGACGAGTCTCGGCGTGAACAGACCGGGTGTAGTCGAAAAGTACGAATCGCTCCGACTCGTTGCCGGGCTTGATATCCCCACCGAAGTGACGCTAATCGACGATGTTGTCACAACGGGAGCTGAATTCTTGGCTGCGGCGAACCGAGTTGCGGAGGTGTTTCGGAGCTCGCGGATCAAAGCCTTTGCCGCAGCCCGAACTATGAGCGGCCCACCCCGCTGGCCATTCAGTAAGGCAGTGGATCCCATTAGCGGCATGATCGAGTGCAGTAACAATCAGGCCTGGCGCAGCCCGTAGGTAGTCGCGGGTTTCCCGGGCCCAGGATGCCGGCTTCAGCCCTGACCAGATTAGGCCATCAGGCAATAGAAGGGTGATGCTCTGCGCAGGCATTCCTCCCGATAGCTCTCAAGGATGTCCCGCCATCCTCGGTTGAAGCCAATGTATCAGTGCAGGCAATCCTCCCGTAACGAGTGGTTAATGGAACCCGCAGCCCGTTCTCTCCCTTGACCCGTTGACCTAACCCATAGACGAACCCGGGGACGCGGACCCCCAGGGCATCTACCGATAGACCCCCGCGGACCCACACGTCCGGAGCGAGGCCGGCCCTATCCGACCTCGCTCACGCCGTCCGAATTTGGTTACCCGGGGTTCACTGCCTGTTCAAATGGCCGATTCCCAGTTGCGCACCTTGGAGCCCTCGGGTCAATGCTGAAAATCGGTATCATCGTGGGAACGACACGGCCGGGACGTCACGCGGACGCCGTCGCGAAATGGGTGCACGCACGGGCCGCTCCGCGTACCACCGCGGAATTCCAAATCGTCGACATCGCAGACTTCCATCTTCCGCTCTTGGACGAGCCGATGCCCCCCTCAATGGGGCAGTACGCGAAGGACCACACAAAGGCTTGGGCGGCGAGAATCGCCACATTCGACGGATTCATCTTCATAACTCCCGAATACAACCACGGCATCCCCGGCTCACTGAAGAATGCGATCGACTTCCTCTACAAGGAGTGGAACAACAAGGCCGCTGCCATCGTTTCGTACGGGTCGGTCGGAGGGGTTCGGTCGGCCGAGCAACTTCGACAAGTTCTCGGTGAGCTCCAGATCGCCGACGTCCGTGCTTCGGTAAGTCTTTCGTTGTTCGACGATTTCGAGCATTATCAAGCGTTCAAGCCTCGACCGGCCCTGGAGGCCGCGCTGGAGCCACTTTTCGACCAACTGCTCGCTTGGGCGGGGGCGTTGAAACCCCTCAGGTCCGCTTGATTGTAAACCCCGGCCGAAGGAAGTCCGCTGCTCCTGAAAAGGGGGGACTCTGCAGGAGGGTCGCGGCCCGTAAACCGAAGTGAGTGCCTTCTTGCTACCTAGGAAGAGGGGCAGGATTCACTCTACGGGAACATTGATGACGACCAGGGGGTCGCACATGGTCAAGGATCCTTTTGCGGCGTGGGGGTTGTCTACGCCCCCGCTCCTCCCGGGAATCGATGTCAGTTCCCCTTGCTTCCCGGCCTGTGGCCGGGTTCAAAGCCCTGCACAGGAATCGAACTTGACGGGGGATGCTAACGGCATCAAGGAAAAGCCACCTCCCAATACGCAGGAGACGCGCGAGGCTATTGGGATCGGGCCGATTCAAGGATGCCCAACTCGCCAGTGGCTCTCCACAACTGGTTGTCAGGGCCCACGGGGACCAGCGGTTGATTGACCCATGATGCGTCGTCAGCGTTCGGCGGGACCTCCAAGTTCAAGTGGGACGATGGGCTCCGTGCGACGATGACCTCCTCTCAGGCGACACTCGGAGGCCCAGCCGCTACCGGAATGCTCGGGAGCCAAACCAACCTCTCTCACGATAACAGGGTGTCGAAGGCCGACCGCGCGGCCCACCAGTGGTATCGATTCGTCCTATCTTTCCCACCGCATCTTGTCCGGCACTACGCTCGGGAATTCGGGTTGGATGGTTCCTCTCTCATCCTGGACCCGTTTTGCGGGACTGGCACCACTCTGGTCGAAGCGAAGAAACTGGGCATTGCGAGCGCCGGGATCGAGGCACTACCCTTTGCTGCGTTCGCATCGTCGGTGAAGGTCGACTGGACGCCTGACCCCGTGGAGCTCTTGGAACACTCGCTCGGCGTTTCGGAGGAGGCTTGTCGCAGATTGAGACGGCAAGGTATCTTCGACAGCCCGCTTGAGGGGTCGTCTGCAAGTTCTAGGGTAAGGCGGCCCAAGCTCCGCCAACTGGATCCAACTCTCAACTCCCTCTTACTAGCTTCGTCCATCAGCCCAAAGCCCTTACATAAAGCGCTGGTTCTCCTAGATGTTCTCCGCGAATACAGGGACGATAGGTACTACTCTCACGAATGTCTATCGTTTGCGCAATCAATAGTGCGCGCAAGCAGCAACCTCCACTTCGGCCCAGAAGTTGGCCTTGGCGAGATTAAGTCCGACCCGCCTGTTGTTGCCCCCTGGCTTAGTGCCATGCGAGTGATCGTCGACGATTTGGAGTTCTTGCGAGCGCGCGCCTCAACGCAGGCGAGAGTTTACAAAGGCGACTCACGGCACGTCTCTGGTTTCCTATCCGCGGGTTCCGTAGACGCGGTGTTTACTTCGCCACCCTACCCGAACGAAAAGGATTACACGCGGACCACTAGGCTCGAATCCGTGTTGCTGGGCTTTACTTCGGACAAAGCGAGTCTCCGCGCCATTAAGCAGGAGCTAATCAGGTCCAACAGTCGAGGCGTCTTCCGCGCCGACACCGACGATGTACTTGTGGCAGAGAACGCTGAGATCGGTAAGGTCGCCGATCAGATCGAGGCCCGCCGAATGGAACTTCGCAAGACTTCCGGGTTTGAGCGTCTCTACGCGCGGGTAACGAAGCTCTACTTTGGGGGAATGCTTCGGCATCTACAGGACCTTCGGACAACTCTCAAACCCGGAGCTCGCCTCGCGTATGTTGTCGGGGACCAGGCATCTTACCTAAGGGTCATGATTCGCACAGGAAAGATTCTAGCGAGCTTGGCCGAATCCCTCGGCTACCAGCTGGATCGAATCGACCTTTTCCGCACACGCCACGCTACAGCCACAGGCGAACAACTGCGAGAAGAGGTCGTAGTTCTCAGGTGGCCGGGCGAAGGGTAGACATACCTCTAAACCTACCTGCGAAAGTGGCCGACCAGTCCGGGGATGCGGAGCTGGCGCCAGACTCCGGCCCTACTAATCGGTACAGCAAGATTCTAACGAAGCTATTCGAGGATAGATTTCAGCCTGGACGTATTGAAGTCCCATTTTCTCGAGAGAACATCGTCGAGACGGCACGCGACTTGAAGATCAAACTCCCCAAGAATCTTGGCGATGTCATCTACAGCTTCCGCTTCAGAACCGAGCTTCCTGTCTCCATTTCGAGCAAGGCACCGACTGGCATGGTCTGGATCATCCGACCGGCAGGACGAGGAAAGTACAACTTCTACGCGACGAAAATATCCGCATTTGGGCCCCGGCACGGGTCGAGCGTGACAAAGGTTCCCGACTCGACCCCGGGCCTTATCGATAAGTATTCAGTCGGTGACGAGCAAGCTCTCCTCGCGAAGATCCGCTACAACCGCCTGGTCGATGTTTTCACCGGCATCACCTGCTACTCCCTACAAAGTCACTTGAGGACGTACATCGAAGATCTCGGACAGATCGAAACAGATGAGGTCTACGTGGGACTCGACCGGACCGGAACACAGTATGTACTGCCAATGCAAGCCAAAGGAGGTAACGACCGGCACAACGTGGTCCAAATAGAATCCGACTTCGCGATGTGCGCGAGTAAGTTTCCGGGTCTAGTCGCAAAACCTGTGGGAGCTCAGTTCATGGAGGACGATGTGATAGCGATGTTCGAGTTCAGTAGCGATCCCGAGGGAGTACGGGTGGCCCTTGAGCAACACTATCGCTTGGTCCGTCCAAATGAGCTGACCTCGGAGGAGCTCGCCTCTTACCGCAGTCGCTTACCAAGATGAACTCGGTCGCGAGCCGCCAGCTCATCCTGGGTGAACTGGCAAAGCGTTGCCCCTCGCGGCTTCGGACCTTCTCCCCCCCGCTTATGCGTGGGCGCTGCTGGGAAGACGTATGATTGGTTCCCACCATGACCTAAGCTGATTATGCCCGATGCTGTTGCGGAGGAGCCGGGCGATGCGAACGTTGTCGAACGCAAAGGGACTGCCGAGTTTCGACTTTCCGTTTGGAGGCCCGCACGCCTGCCGAGACCACTGTCGTACTATCCCCCGTCTTCAAGAACTCGCAAGGCTGAGGGTGACGATCTCGAAGAAGGACCATTAGACCGCGGATTCCTTCAGGAAGAAATCTATAGCTGGGATCCGGGCTCCATAGACGTCTGGGCCTCCCTTACACGTACAGAAGGGACGGACAAAGGTTTCCGCGAAGAGCTTTCGAGTAAGTTCTCACCCGCGCTCCCTCCAGCCTCTCGTTCTCTAAGCTTGTTTCGCGAGGCGGTGACTCGATTCGAAACGAATCTGGATAGGTCGAAGGACACAAAGTGGGCCGCAACCAGTCAAGAATTCGAGCTTCCCAACGGAGATACTCCGGTCCTTCGGACCGATACGATTCTCGCACTCCTGATGCATCTGCGCTGGATCGCGGACACATTTGAACACGTGCCGGCCGCGTCGGTTTCCATTAGATGACGTCGGATCGGCTTTCCACTCATCCGGAGGTTAACGCCCTCATAGGAAGTGTCTTTTCTGCTCCGGCGTCTCCATTGGACTCGCTTTTTGAGGGAGGCGTTTCGCTCGATCTCGCGGTAAGAGATGACGTCGCCTTCGGCCAGAGCAAGTGGCTCGAGCTCGGAAAAGTCTCAATCCACGCGAGCGGCGTTGCCAGTGATGAAAACTCCGCTCAGCCGCTTAGTCGAGCCGCGCTCATGGGGTCCTTCGAATGGGCAATCCCTACACTCACCTCAGTTACAGATCAACTGGAAGCGCTCACAACCCTAGATTCAGCTGCTCCGGCGGCTGGAGGTCGCAGGGCCTCAGATCCTGCAGTAACTCGGCACAAGCTAGAGGAGGTTGCAAAATGGATCGCGTGCTCGGCAGTAAGGAGCGGTCTGATCCACCCTGTATTTGACGCCGGCTTGATTGAGGATTTGCCGTTCATCGCCCCCACGACTATCGTATGCGATACGTCAGCGGTGGCCCATGGCGCGCTGAATTTTGCGGCTCGATTCCTTCCGCCTCACGCCCGTTTCCGAGTACCCGCCATAGTTAGCATGGAATTGATTGCCCAGACAGACAACTATCTCTCGGCAAGGAGAGGCGGGGCACTCACTCAGTTGCAAAGAATCGGCGCCCTCGGCCATCACGCCATAAGCCAAGCCGGTCTTAGATGTTTGACCAGGCTCGCACTTCAACCCGATGTGGAAGTGGATCGGCCCAGACTCGGGGCCGACCCACTGAGGGGCATCGCCGAGCAGTCCCCCGATACAGAGGACAAGCTCCTTGGGATCCATCAGCTCGTGAAGAGCTTCGCAGACCGGCTCATTCTTGAGACTGCGATTCAGCAGAGAGAAAAGCAAACCTCTGATTGCAAGATTGGACTTCTCACCTCCGACCAGGGTCTAGCGCGAGCCGCCCTTGCTGAGGGCGTCCAGCCGTTCTTCTTCGACTCAGCCGCGAGCAAGAAGGCGTTCGGAACGACCGTTCTTGGAACATGCTTTGCTCCTCTCGTCGACCCTCAGTCGGACGCCCGATTGTACGCAGTGCCACTGACCGAGGTGCTCTGGGAGCTCGCCGTCTCCTTTGGGTCGGTTAGGCTCCAACAATCGACTCCCACGAAGAGCTTAGAAGTGACTGCAATCGGCCACAGCCTTTCCTGGCAACCTTTCCATTCACGCAATGATCTGATGTGGGTCAGGACCGAAGGTAGCACGGAAGCTGGGGCGGCCCCTCGAGGGAAGCGGGGACTCGCCCGCGCTCAAACCATCCTCGATCTCCCATCAGCGAAGGTCAAAGCGGCCCCCAGAGTGCCGCCATCGTCCTCACGTGGGTTGTTGGGTTCCTATCGCTTCAGTCCCTCGGCAATGGTCATGTTGATCGATACCATGGCGGACAGGAATCGGCTCGAGGACTCCGAAGCTATGCAGCTTCTCGGGATTGCCAACTACCAAGGCTACCTCGACTATCGAAATTTCCTAATCTCAGGAGAAATGGCCGCGGCCCAGGGGAATGGGCTGGCGCCTCTGGCGGCTCTGCGCAATCTTAGGATCGCAATCCGCCAACAGGATTTCGACGCGGCAGAGGCATTATTCCGACAAGTGCCGTCCTTCGCTCGATTCCTTTCCGAACTCAAGACGGGTTCTCCAACTGACCCGGGGAGTCTCAAACTTGTTCGACCCGCCGCTGTTAGCTCGTATCTCCCCCTCGCGGATGCCGCAGCGTGCGTGCTGTTTGTTCCCGGCGAGGGGATCTACGCAACACCGTTAAAACCGGACGCTCGCAGGTTCGCCGCGATGGGGCTTGCGGCGTTCAACGATTTGCGTAAAGGAGAAGAGCTTGTACGCACAGGGCAGTGGCTCGAGGAACTTGGGCGGGCGGGTCTTCACCCTCTACGGACGAGGAGCCTCCTCGAACAATCATGGAGGGACAAGCTGCTAGTTCGTTCGTTCGAGGGGTCCACCCCGGAGACGAGATTCAAGGGACACAACGTCCACGCGTTCTCGACCGTCCAAGGTAGGGCACGTTTGGAGGAGCTCTCCCTGTACGATGGACTGTTCCTCATGCCGGGGCGTGCCAGCGTCAGCCTGAGATTGGGTAAGGTCGAGACATGAACGTTCGATCCCTTCTGGGAACAACGGCAGTCTCCGAGCAGACGCTTTCGCAAAAGGCATTTCAGAGATACGGTGTCATTAGGAACCCGTTCCCTTCTGCAGCTCAAACCTTCGACCATCCTCGGCTTCCCATTCAAGGCGTCGATCAACGAATCGTAGACGCCGTGCACGAGTTTGAGGGGGGGGAGAACAAAACGCGCGTGTTTGTAGTCGAGGGCACTCAAGGAGTCGGAAAGACAAACCTTCTGAACAACTACCAGCGGGATTTGGAGGATTATTTCTCCAAGGAGAAGGGCTTCTACATAATCAAATACTACCCGGACCCCGAGCGAGATTTTGACAGAATCGTGCGGCGGATTTTCCAAGATCTAGGTGAGGTTCACCTGCTCAAGCTCGTTTCCGCTTTGTCGGAGATGTCGGATGAGGAAATGGGCCAGGAGATAAACTCACTTCGCAGCTACGAGGTGCGAGTAATGCTTCGCAAGCTTGTCGAGGCGACCAAGGACCAGAGTCTTGAACGCTCACAAGGGCTTGCCTTGGCTCTCCAATGGCTGACGGGCTTGAGACTCCTGAATCGGCACCGCGACGCACTTGGCGTCCAATTCAGACTTGATACAGTCGAGTCCCGGACTCAAGCCCTCCACGACGTCGTCTACCTTGGTGCCAAGTTGGGTGTCCTGAAAGGACTAATCCTCCTCTTGGACGAGCTCGAGAAACAAGGCAGCACGCTTCCTGAAAAGACTGTAACACTCTACCTTTCCGCCATCCGCGCATTGATCGATTCTCTTCCTCGACATCTGTTCATGATTCTGGCCATCACGCCAGAGGCTCGAACGAGGTACTATGGGATGCTCCCTGCTCTTGCGAGCCGATTATCCGACATTCTCGTCCTTAATCCCCTAACTGAGCTTAATCAAGCTCAGGAGTTGTACAAGGGGTATCTCGGTTGGGCGCGCGATGAGGCGGTAAAGTCGCAGAAATTCCCAGGCGTAACATCGAAGAGCGAGGAGCTCTTTTCCGCAGACGAAATCAAGAATCTCTACACAGACCTTTACTCAAAGTCTGCTGAGGCAGCCTTCACCGGAGTGACTCAACGAGAGTTCCTTCGACAGCTTAGCAATATGACCAACGAGAAATTTGAGCACTTGGTGTAGCCGACTAAAGAGGGTGATTTTCGGGACGGGAGAGAGGGACTGGTGGGCTGCCGGCCCGGCGCAGTCTGTTTTGGGAGTTGGGCCTTTTCGGCGAGTAACCGGCGTATGGGGGATCTCCACGACAATGAGCGCGCTCAACCTTCAAGCCAACCAGGTTTTCCAAGACGAATCCCCGGGGATTCCATGAGAATCGTTGACTACTAGCAGCTCCGCGGGCTCGGATTCTTGCCTACTCCTCGGAGGCAACCCCTACTGCTATCAGACTCGCACTAGAGCGCTCAATGCGGCGTTTCCTGGGAACGCCAAGTTTGACCTCTAAGTCGAAACGGTGATGCGGAATGGCGCGTCGGTCAACACGAGCTCACCGGTCGATGGGTGCGCGTGTGTCGGTTAAGGTCACTCTTCCCGATGGGTCCGCGGCTGGCGGATCGACTATTCAGGCGTTCAATCGGAACGCATGGGGAAAGCACGATCGTCACTGGGAGGGTACAACGGACTCGAATGGGGAGCATGTTTGGGCTTCGATGGACACGGGCTGGGCAGGTGACCTCTACGATTTCAAAGCGGATTTCGTCGACGCGGATGGAGTTCGCTGGAGAGGGAAGAGCACCCGACGAGTCAAAGCCCCGACGAGCTTTCTGATTGGACTCGCCCCCTTCGTCCCGCCAGTTGGGGAGTTCTCGGACGCGTTAATAACGAAGCTCCAAGGTGCTGAAGGGGGTGTGGCCTTGTAGCAGGCGATTGGTGAACTCGAAATCGCCCGACGTTCCGGCCTGGTGCTAGGTGTCGTATCGATCGGTTCTCATGTTCTGGAGGGCCTCATCCAGGTCAAGTGTCGCCTCGCCGGAAAATGGGACGAAAGGCTCGCGTCAGAACCCCTCGGGAGTCTTCTGAAGGAGGACGCCGTGAAGGAGGTGTTCCCGGGCGGATGGATCGACAAGCTAGAGGCATTCTCGAGACTCCGCAGGCCGAGTGTTCACCCGAAAGGCGCCGTCGGGCAACCGGAGGAGGCTTCCCTCGCAGTTGGGTTGGTCCGGGGGTTGGCCGAGGAACTTCTCGGCCCTTGAGGAGCGGGGTAGGCCGCAGTCGCGGGTTTGGCCGCTCATCGACCACTCCCGACTGGGCGCATCCGGAGTGATACCCCGGAGGAGCCTCCGACGTGGTATTCGAGAGCAGGGCCTAACGCATCCCAGCACGGGCGACATTGGACTGGATCTAGTCCCCGAAAGAGGCATCCGAAATGTTCTGCGCAGGAGCCATACCGCCCTTCAGTTCCCAGTCTGGGAGTCGAACCTGCTCTGACCCATGCCGGCGCACCGCGATTCCCTACCTCGACAACGTCTTTGGACGGGATCGCGATGGTCAACAGGGGCCTACCGTTTCTAGCCGCCAAAACGAGGGGCCGTAAACGGGTTCGATGAGCGCCTCGGGAGGCTCGATCTCTACCGTTCAATTCCCGGCATGTATCATAGAAAGCGCTGGCGTAATGTATCCGGTTGCTGTTGAAGAATAGGAGTGTCAAGTCATCGTGACTCTTGCGCCCGTAGCGCCCCGTACCCTCTTTCTGAGTTCGTACGGGAGTTAGGTGAACGCTTTCGAGAAGACGGCTGGCGCCGGAGGGGAGGGCGACATATCAAACCGAATCAACATCACGGACGAATGGAAGGAAGCGCGAAACGTCATCAACAACTGCGATTCCCAGGTCTCGGACATCCGGAAGTACGGGCTCTCCTTTGTTTCCGGATTACTCGCGGCGCAAGGGCTTATTGAGTTCCCGCTGAAGTCGGCGTCGCAGGTTGTCCCTGATTCCGTCAAACTCTCCATCCTAATCGCGAGTTACCTGCTGATTGTGGGAATCTTCGACCTCGATCGCAAAGCTCGAAACACTCAACGTGCCGCGGCTCACCGAGCGTGCATGCTCGAGGGGCGGAGTGGACTTCAGCTCGGCTTAACCCAGCTGATTAGCAAGTCCTATGGGTCGGAGGCCGCCGTCACATCGGCCGATGTCCTGTACTTGGTGTTCGTGGGTGCCACCACCATTCTTGGGCTGGCGGTCCTAGGCATCACTTCCCTCACACCAAGCTTCGACCTAGTCGTCCTCCTTGTGTTCGCGGGAGGAACCGCGGCCGTAGTCTACTTGTTCGGTCACACCAACCGACTCCGACGGTTCCTGTGACCCGGCACCTGGCGACCGCCTTCACAACACATGGCGTGGGTCAGGGTCTGTTCTACTCGGGTGTCATCGCCCCAGAGGAAGCGACACGCCCGCTCAATTTCGTTTACGATTGCGGCGTGAACTACGACGTTCCGGTTCGACCGTTCCTACACCAGAGAGTTGACAGTTACAGGAGCCAGACTCTTGGGGTTCAGAGGGGAACGAGGACCGAGTTAGATCTTCTGTTCGTCTCGCACTTGCATGGAGATCATGCGTCGGGGCTTCGGCGACTTCTACGCGATGTGTCGACGAAGTACGTCTTTCTACCGTACCTGAGCCAAGTCGACCGCACAATCGCAGCGCTCGCTAGCCCGGAGGCCGAAGAGTGGTACTTCGACTTCCTCAGTGACCCGGTCCTGTATCTGAAGAACGAGCTGGATGTAGGGAAGATCGTACTGATGCTCCGAGGAGGGCCCCCGGAGAATGATGTGCGTATTGAAGATCGCCCAAGGGACCCTTCCGAAGCTCTCGATGCCGCGGTGCGCGGTCTTAGAGACGCGGAAAGTCCGGATCGCCTTCTCGGATCTGAGCCGAATCGGTCGGAATGGAATCGCCTCCGCGGAAATCGCGACCTACTCTTCAAGACGGACACCAGGGCCCTCAACCTTCCTCAGTGGATGTTCCGATTCTATTCCGTGCAATCGAACCCCGACGCGCTGCGAAGCTTCCACGTCGAGCTACAGCGGTTGACCGCGAAGCTTTCCCTGCGCGACTTGCTAACAGTTGGGAAGAATCGAACGCTACTCCGAGAGACGTACGAGAGACTCGCCAATGCGGATGATGTGTTGAAAGGTGAGGTCAACAACACCTCCCTCGTCACTTTCCACGGTCCCACCAAGGGAGCGACGGGAGCTCAACAGTTCGGATTCGACGGTGGAGCGGTCTGCTGTTTCGGTCCCCACGCAACTACTCACCCGCCCCGCATGTGGCCGTTCGGAACCTTGCTGACGGGGGACATCAACCTCCGCCAGGATTCAATTGTAGATACCCTCCGGGATCACTTTATCCACGAGAGAACCGAGGTAGGAACGCTCTTCGTTCCCCATCACGGATCGATCGATTCGTGGGACGCGACGACGCTCGACGATTACCCCAACGCCGTTCAGGCCATTGTCTCGGCTGGGGTGGATAGCTACTACCGGCATCCGTCACCCACTGTCATCCGAGACCTCTGCGGTGCCCGTCGAACGTTGCATTGGGCCAATCAATTCTGTCAGGTCACCCAGTCGATGGCACTGGAACTCCCATAGCACACGGTTCTAGACGACCGCTACGGGCGGGAAGGAGAGCAGATTGCTGCCCGCCACTGAGTGGGCTCTAGCAAATTGGTGCCTGATCAACTGAGTCTCTCAACCTCCCTGGGCTCTGGCTCGGCTAGGGATTGGAACTTTTTTGCAATGCCTTCTCCCGGAATTGAATTGGAGAAGAGGAAGTCCGAGGGGAATTCGAATCCTCGTCCAGGATTCGAAATGAAGCCCGCTAGGCACCCCGAGCCCACCCACCCGTCCGCGTGTGAGGCGCCCTGGTTAGGGTGCCGCGTGGTCAGTGCCAATACTTCTGGAAGGCGTCGAGCCTCCATCGCAGAGCTTCCACAGCTGGCCGATCCTCGTCTCTCGAGGGGAGATTCAGTAGTCGTTTGCCCTCCCACGAGAGAACGTGATTTTTTGCAGCGCTTTTCCGGAACTCCGAATCGGCTGTAAGGCCGACTCTCAGATCCTCGTCGACGGTCCAGGCATTCCGATCGAACAGCGCGTGGTGGTTCCTGCAAAGGAGCAGACCATTTCGGACGTCACCGATCACCCCGTTGGCCTCGACTGGTATGATGTGGGCCGCCTCGACCCCTATCGGTCGGCCGCGGAGCCTGTACCCTACGTTGCAGAGCGCACATCGTTCATTGTAGACCCTCCGAACAACTTCGCTGAATCGATGATCCCGCATAGTCCGGAGGGACTGAGCTTGCATCGGTCCGGAGGACTCGAAAGGGTGGAAGACCGGCTCAACATTCTCCGGCACCGGACTCGTCGTCCAGTCGATTGCTTCACCGCGAATGACGAAATGATCTCCGTCGAAGGCCTCTACGTAGGCCAGTCCCATTACCTCGTACTCGGAGAGACCCGAGGGGCCCCCCACCTGGCGGAAGACTCCTACAGGTATTCTGTCGTCCCGACACCTCAGCAGTCCTGCGTTTGTAGGGAGCGATAGGTCCGCCCTTCCATCGCGGGATTCGGGGGAGTAGAAGTAGGTCCAGGACCCGTCTGGCCTCCATTCGATTCGCTTGTCCGCGTATGGGCTGGTCAGAGTCTGGCGAATCCAAAGGGCGTAGTTCGACCCCGCCGGCTTGTAGATTCCCCGCTGGCTTTGGAATCCCCTAATGGTCGCCTGAAGTTCCTCGCTTGGCAGGATTTGGCCGAATAGCTCTCGGATTTTTGAGAGCTGGGCAGCCAGTTCTGGCACGGCTACATTTTCGAGGGGGTCGGCCATCGCGTGACCGCCTGAGGCCTCGATTCTCTTTGAGCGTTCCTTGAACCGATGCGATGCCGCCGACGACGCGTTTCGCCACCTCTCCGATCGAGCGAAATAGCAGTCTCATGCTCCCTGGGCTGTGCCAAGAGTGGGCTGGGGAGATTTTCGTCCCGCTGTCCGGCACGTCGCGGCAAGTCCGTTTCTCAAGTGGGCTGGAGGAAAGGGTCAGGTCGTCGAGTCTCTGAAACCGTTCCTCGCCCCGCTCGGCCCACAAAACGCGTACTTCGAACCGTTTCTTGGGGGCGGGGCTGTGTACTTTTCCCTCAGGCCGACTCGGGCAGTCCTCTCGGACATCAATCGACCGCTCATCACGGCATTCCAGGAGGTCAAGGATGATCTTCCTCGCCTATTGGGGGAACTTGGCGAGTTGCCACCCCCAGCCTCCCAGCGTGACTACTATGAGCGTCGGGAGGAGTTTAACGACTATCTTGGTCAGAAGCATGCCTGGGGAAGGAAAGTTCGCCTGCGTGTAGCCGCACTACTGATCTGGCTCAATCACACCTGCTTCAATGGCCTGTATCGTGTAAACAAGAGCGGCGCCTTCAACGTCCCGATGGGGTCGTATCGAAATCCTAGGATTTTCTCAGCCGACAAGCTTCGAGCAGATAGCGAAGTCCTGAACTCATCGGCGGCAAGAATCTCCGTCGGCGATTTCGAGGGCGCGCTCAGTGGGGCCGCCCCAGGGGACCTGGTCTACCTCGACCCACCGTACCAGCCGCTGACTGAAACCGCTCGTTTCACGAGCTACGCTAAGGAGGGCTTCGGGATTGATGAACAGCGACGCCTCTCAGATGTCGTCCACCGGCTGGTTGGCCGGGGGGTTCGCATTGTCTTGAGCAACTCGGAGACGGAGTTTGTCCGGGGCCTGTACAGCGATCTCAGAGCCGACGTGGTCATGGCGCCTCGGGCGATCAACTGTATCGGATCTAAGCGAGCGTCGGTGGCGGAGCTCGTGGTAACTGCCTAACCGCGACTCCCCCACCAATTGCTATCTTTGAAGTCCGAACCGCTTTCGGCCTCGCTAAGCTTTCGGAAGACGAAGAGGTGCTCGTGGGCGAGGAGCAGGAAATCGTACTTCTTCCCGGCCCACGACTCTCGAGTGGATTTCATGTTCCATTGCAACTTGGTAATGTCCTCACGTAGCACGAAGCCTGCTTCCAGGAATGCCATCATCACGCGAGCAGCGATCGGAACATAGTGTCGGTGCCGTCGAGTGTCCCCCATTAGGATCGCGCAATGACGGCCAGGCCGCACCACGCGGAAAGCTTCCCTGGCGAAGACCAGCATCTCTCCAACAAACTCATCGATACGTCGAATACTCGATAGGTCTCCTGGCACGCGATGATTCGAGTACGAGACGATGCTTGCATACGGAGGGTGAGTCGCGATTAGGTCCACGGAGGAGTCCGGCACTCTATCCAACGTCCGAGCGTCGCCGACGTAGGTTCGTATCTCGGGCTCGACGAAGTCGGAATCGAGCAGGCCGAGGTCGAAGTTCAGACGATCGCGCGCTACCATTACTGCTTCTGGGTTAATGTCGACCCCAATCGCCCTCCTCTTGAGGAGACGACACTCTACGAGCGTCGTCCCGCTCCCCACCATTGGATCGAGAACTAGGTCGCCTTCGGCTGAGTACCGAAGGATGAGATTCCGGGGGATGTACGGGGACCAGTTACCACGGTATGACCCAGAATGGGTGGCCCACTCCCCCCGGTCTGGAAAGGACCAAACGGTCGTTCGTTCTGGTTTGTAGTCCACTGAGGGGCCCGTTGCGGTTATTCGGCAGGAGCCCCTGATGGGAACGTCCACCTCCTGGATCCTAACGGACTTATGGCTGGCCGCGAACCGGCGATAATCATCGGGCGTGACTTCTATCATCGGCGGAGGAGCGGGCTTCCGAGGAGCGAGCTCCATGTGTCGCCCGTTCGCGCCTCGCTGCTTGATTCGTTCCCCAGGCATGAACGATGAAAGGAGGAGCCCGAGCGCCGAGAAAAGGATCTCCGTTAGCCGAATGAGTAGGGCCACTTGCCTCTTCTACCGACGTTCCCCTGGTGAGATGGAAGTGTTGCATGGTCCGACTAGGTTGGTACAAGGGCTTGGGGCTCAGCGTTGCAAGCCAGGACGCGGTCCGTCACGAGTTCTATCGAACTCTTCTCCGATCGAACCGGAGTGCTGACTTCTTCGTCAACTGGAAGAAAGTTGAGCGCAACGTTGACGCGCTATCTGAACCGCTCCGTCTTCTCTCGAGCGTAGGGAGTTCCGAAGATCCGAAGGAAGCATTGTCCAATCTCATTCGGGAAACCCAAGCCGCGGTCCCGATAATTCCACTCCTCATTGCTTGGCGAAAGCATGAGTGGAGAATGCTTGTAGAAAGCGCGGGCCAAGAAGCGAACACGCTCGAACTGGACTTCTCGGGGAAGGCCCCCCTCTCGGAAGAGGAAATCAATCGGGTAACGAATTTCGCAGTGGATTCCGGAGTTGTCGATCTTCTCAGACGGACGAAGGATCTCGAATCCTACCTACGAGGGGTGGAAGTGGGGATGGATACGAACGCGAGAAAGAACCGGAGCGGAACCTTCATGGAGGCTCGAGTCACTCCTTTCATCAGGAAAGCCGTTGCCACGGCCCCAGGTTGGACTGAAGTCAAAAAGCAGCCATTTGCTCGAGTGTGTCCAGAGTCGGGAGCTGAAGGATCCGACGTGGCATCGCGAACTTTTGATTTCATGGCAAAGTCTGAAAAGAGGCGAATCGCGTTCGAGATGAACTTTTACGACCAGGTCGGTTCCAAGCCACTAGAGATTGTGAGTTCTTACTTGCACCAAGCAGACGAGCTAAAGCGGTACGGTTGGGATTTTGTTTGGGTCACGGACGGACCCGCTTGGGAGTCCGAACCGACTCGGCTCCGGGATAGTTTCGAGAAGCTGGATGCCGTACTAAATCTGTCTTTTTGCCGTCGTGGCGTCCTCGACGCGATACTATCGAGTGAATAGGCGTGAATTTCTAAAGCGTCCTGCTGCACGACCACGGCGAAACTTTGGCCCTCCCTGCCGAGGGATCTCTTCCGGCCGTGTGATGCTGCTGAAGGGAACCGCTGGCCCAGTTGGGGGTGGGGGTCGGCGGATCCTATCGAGGCTTCGATCGGACCAAGAGTCGACGACGTCGCGGGCAATAGGTACCCGCTGTGCTCCCCGGCGGTGAGTTCCCGCCTATCGAAAGGGTTCGACCTTTTCGGCGAATCTCGCTGAACTGAAACCGCGGTGTGGTTCGAACCCTCGTCCGGGATTGGATATACTGCTAGAACTCGCCCTGGACTCCTCCTCGAGGGGGCCTTCGGGCCAGATTCGGGTACCTTGGCGTTATCGCGCGTGGCAGGTCGGCATCTTGGATTCGCCACGACTCGGAGTGTCGCTGTCAACGGTCGTCTTGCGACGTCGTGCTCGCGACAAGCCTGAGACCACGACGTTCTGGATTTACTCAAGGGCGTTGAGGTAGCGATTCCGAGGCCGGGCCTGCGAAGGAAGGTACAGGTCAGCCCGCGAGTTGTACCCGAATTTGTCTCAGGCGGGCGCCAGCGCCTTCAATTGCCCTAGCCTCGGCTGTCGGGTCTTGAGCAGTGATTACTAGAACGTTGAAAGCGGCATCAATCTGCTCTTATGCTGTAAACACAAGTTCTCTGGCGAACCCCCTGGCTGGTTCAATCGACGGTGCGCCCTCTTCGACAAGAACCTGATAGAGTGCGATTGAGAGCATCGAGCTCTCCCAACGATTCCCCTCATCTCTCTTGGCGCCCGCTTAAACTTGTCCCCTTCTCCCCAGGCGTGTTGAGGAATATCGACGGTCGTGTTCAGTAGCGGCCGGACGATCGGCATTCGACAGTGCCCCGACATCGGCAGGGGGCACATACTCGGCGCCTGCCTAGGAACTCCCACTTGGGGACTGTAGGTTGACGCCACCGGAAGTCGGTCGAGGGGACCCTCTCCGGCAGCCCGACACTCTACCTCCGGCCCAAACTGTTTTCGCCGCTGCTCGCCTGTAATCTTGCCCCTTTGCCAGTCAATCGATCGGCCGTGGCAAGGTTCGTCACCGCGTATCTCGCAGCTATCGGTCATGAGCTTTCTATTTTCCCATCGGTCGACAGGCACCTCTTCCCAAGGTTTACGGGCGCCCCGCAGCGAGTTCAGATTTATCTAGGCCCAAATGACACAGTGGCGATTGCTGCCAGGCGAGGCGCGAAGCGACTGACCATCTCGTTCTTCGACACGGCTCGAGCGGTCGAATCAGCGGTTGGATTCCCGACGGGTCGGAGTCCAATGTTCAGTTTCGCGGCAGAGAGCTCCCTGGATCCGATGGGGTCGCCGAGCATGATCTACAGAATAAGGGCACGGATCCAGGTCCCAGGGCCGAGCGACCCGTTCGAGCGATGGGGAACAGGGAGCACCCTCGCCTCAGACAACCTCGATGGACTTTTCGAGATGCGGGGTCGCACGGAGGTCCGATTTGTCGACCTTCTCGTTGCTCACCGGGAGGATAGGCAGACCCGCGTGGACTTGTTTCCGCTGGTATGGTTCATGCAGGAGCTCCCAGAGACGTTCTTAGACGAACTGAGGGGAGAGCGTATTGCGACAATGGATGCAGCGTCATGGGTACTCGGCCTCGCCCTTGACCCTCCGTCCAGGGGCTACTCGCTTCCAACTCTCCAGATCTTGCGGACAAAAGTCGAGACCCTCTTGGGTGAGTATTCGCGATTGATTTCGCTCTCTAATGTTGAAGAGGAGGAGGTCCAACGGTTTCTCCGAGACCACCCCTACATACTCGATCCTTCCGGAAGTGTCAAACCGAAATACTCGTTCGGGGGGGAGCTAGTGTCCGATTTCCTGATCGACTACCCTGATGGCAGTTACCGCTTCGTCGAAATTGAAAGGCCGCACGACTCAGTATCGACGTCAGCGGGCCTTAGCGCACGCACGTCCCACGCAGTAGACCAAGTGCGCTCCTGGGCCAGCTGGATTCGGGCCCAATCCGACCCTCTAGCATCCAAGACTGCCCGCGCCCACTGGGTCATAATCGGACGCCGAGCACTGCAGACGTCGGATCAGGTCCGGGGAGTCCCTATCGAGTCTCTTAGACGCGAAGGCATCGAAATCCGCTATTTCGACGACCTCAGTTCCAACCTGGATGCTGCACTCGATCGCCTCCTGCTAAGGGGAGAAGCACTTCGCCGCCGGGGAGTCCTCCCGTAGTCCCTACTCGGTGGCGAGATGGCCGTCCCTGTTTGGCCTGATATCGCAGGTCGTCGAGGGACCATCGGACGGTCCGCGAACGCGGGACCATGCTCCTCGTGACCCGAGTGAACCTTCCGGGACGAAGAATCGAAGCTTTGAGAGTTGACTTTCGCAGCGAGAATCGTGGTCCCGGAGGCGGAATCAGACCGGGAACGGACTTCTCCGTGACGGATTCGTCGAATATCGAGTTCTCCAGGCGCGGCCGAATGTTCCCATTGGCGATGGCTAAAACGATGGGGGGGGAGTCTGTAGATGGGGCTCCCAACCACAACGTGGCGTGGGCAGCGGTCGAGGGAAGGTTCTACTGGAAGGCCGTAGCACTCCGCGAGGCCGTGCTTACAGGGCCTGATTGATTTCTTGTCGCTAGCCTGGGAGTCGAAATTTGATGCTCGGCTGGCTATCCCCGTTACATGGGTCGCAGGACTCCTCGGAAGTAGGTCGAACGAACATACTTCGATTCAGCAACGCCCAAACCGATTCGGAGCTTCTCCATCGTCGCGGGCGTGGAGGGAGTATCGAACGCTAGGTCACGTTCGATCTCCGCGATGAGCCTCGGAACGTTCCGAGGGACGTGAGTTCCTCTCTCTTGTATGAAGGCGTCGATGGCAACCCCCATTGGCGGCTGCGAGGTCAGGTACTTGGCAAGGTCGAGCAGCGCCGAACAGCGTGGCATGAGCTTCGTGAAGCGTGCGTCTCCAGGTCCGACGCATCTTGAGAACATCAGTCCCAACTTCGCAAGTTCAGCAATCTGTGCTCCGGCATTCGCGTAATCCAAGCCGCCCTCGTTGCCGGCGGGAAGAATATGCCAATTCGCCCGGAAAGTGACCCGCCGTTGTGGAGAGAGTTCAATCCACGATCTTACCCGCTCAACTACCCAGAGCCGGAGCTCGGCGCAGACGTCTCCCCAGTGCTTGGCACCCGCGTCGTTATCCCCTGCCGCAAAGGCATCTAACGCCCGGAAGCCAGCCTGACGAAGAGCTTGGTCTTGCTGGAGAGGATCGGTCGTTACTGAGCGATCGATAATAGTCGTCCCTTGGGCGTAGGCTCCCGCCCTAAGGTACTCTTCAGCTGCTTCTCTCCAGCGCCCCGGCTCGCCGTGCAACTCAGCCCAGATTGAAGTTGCGTGAGCAGTGGTTGCTTTCTGTAGAGCGGGGAAGATGGACGACACGAAGTCAGAGAAGGAGTCTTCAACGCGGAACGGGAGTCGGATCATTCGGTCCTTGACGACCGTTCCTCGTTGACTCCTATACTCTAACACCTCCGCCACTTTGAGTCCCAACCCCTGGGCGAAAACGCCCTCAGTACGGCTTCCGCAAATCAACACAACCTTGAGCTGAGGGTTTGATACAGCCGCATCGAGGATCACGTCGACTAGGATCGGGTCACGGAAACTATACCCCAATACGAGCAGCCACTCCGCATGACGCAAGGTCTCTTGGAAGCGTCTGAAAAGTTCGAGGAAGGGCCCAGCATAATCTGCCTTTTGCGCCGGATAAAGCATGACGGGCTCGGCCCTCTCGCCTGATAGTAAGTCGATCTGACGAAGGCTTGACCGAATCGGTAACTTGAGGTAACCACCGGTCTGTGACTTGAACCAAGTTACAGATCCATGCAGCTTGTATAGGAAAACTTCGGCCGATGGGCTCTTGAACCTGTCGGGGTCGAATCTCAGTTCAAAGCCGTCGACATAGGAAACTCCGTGGCTCTCGAGGAATTGCTCGACCACGACATCATAATTAAGCGTGAAAATCGGAAGAGGGCGGAAGGCATTTGTCAATTGTATGAGTGGCAGCAAGTAGTCGGTTCTCTCAGGCCCGACTAGGCACTTAGTCCGCATGAACTCCTGGAGCAGGTGGCGTATCGCATCGAGGTTTTCCAACCCGCTAGGCGAGTCGAATGTCCCTTCACGGGCGACGGCCCTATCTACGACTGAGGGGTTACGAAAGGTCTCGAGGGCATCCAGAACAGATTCAACGTCGACCAATTTGGGAGGCTGGGAGTCCTGGGACGACTGGGTGAGTCGACGGACGAGTCGAGCGTAGGCGGCCCTAAGCTTGGGCTTCCCAGCCAGGGTCAGTTTGAACTCTTCGATAAATTGAACTGTGGTCGGAACTCCGGCCTTTGACGAAGCGCCAGCCCCAAGCAGGACTGCAAGGCGCGGAGCCGGCTCGGTCGCCATAGACCAGATTCGAGAACCCGCTCCCGATAGGTATCGAGGGGTTAACGATGACCTCACCGACCTCAGGTTGCTCCATTGGAGGGACCATCCTTGAGAAATGCGCGCAGCTACGAGGTCACTCTGTTGTCGCCGCTTGAAGGGGTCTCTCGATTCAGCCTCTCTGACAAGCCACGTTTTTTTAAGCGTGGTACGCGCTCCGGGCCGTCCCGGGGGTAGGTCTTAGCTCCTGAGAAGATAGCTACGCCAAACACCTCACTCTAGTTTGATACCCAGCATTGACGAGCAGTCGATCCGAAGGCAGAATCGATGGAAGGTTCTATTCCTAGTCCGGGATTCGCCAGGCCTGCCGACCCCTGTATCTGTTCTATGGATTGGTTCGAATCCGCTTTCGGGCCCGCTCCGTCACGCCCTGCTGAACTACGACTACGCGATCCTAAAGGTTCGTTGCCTGGATGTGGTCGCGCGGGCGGGATTCGGCCCACAATCCGATAGATGCATTCGATAGCCCCGTCGAATCACCCATCGGTCTGTGATTTCCGCGAGCTCGGTACGGCGTTTGTCGATTCAGCGGTCTCGGGGGCGATCCGAGCGGACGACCGTTCAGATAGCAGGGGGAACTACTACGGACCGCTGACTAGGGGATTCAACTCCTCTCGGGGACCGTGTGGAACCCCGATGACAGGCTCGCCTACGGGTTCACTCGCAAGGTTCCAGGGAAGGAGCCAATGATTCGAGAACCGGCGCTTCTTCGCGACGCCTAATAATTGCCGAGGAGGTCTCGACCGTGAGGAGGGGACCTAGGGGTTCGAGTTCGAACCCCCAGTACCGGAGTTTCGGCCTAAGAGTCTTGGGGCACGGCGGCAGGGAAGTGCATTGGGCGCCTACCCGTCCCCGAGTCACGGAGTCTCGGTACACTGAAGACGACCCTCTCGTATCGGCAGAAGAGGTTGGAGGCCGGGGCGCAAGTGAAGGCGCACCACGTGACGGCGAGAAAGCCTCCCGTACTCCTCTCGACGACAGCTTGATAGTTCGGTCCTCCTTCCCTCTGCGGAATGGCGGCTAGCTACTGCTCGAAATGCGGTTCAACGCTGCAACCTGAAGCGCAATTCTGCCCCAAGTGCGGGGCAGCTACTCTCGTCCGGCCCGTGCCACCTCCGACTGCGCCGGCCCCCTCCCCGGCGTGGGTTCCGCAGGCACCCCCCGCTTACCAACCGATGCCCTCCACGCCGAAGAAGAGAACTTGGCTCATCGTCGTTGTGGTTGTCGTGATCCTGATCGTGGCGGCCGTCGCGGTGCTCGCCTTCCTCGGTTCAGCCGTGAACGCCGCTTCCATAGAGGTCTCTGCTATCAATTTCACTTCATCCGATAACGCCTGCGGCACTAATGGGCACACGACGTCCGGTTTCACCACCGTTAGCGGAGGCTCAATCCAGGACACTCTCTCGATTACAAATTCGAACTTCTTCCTCTCTTGCACCGTTAATTCAGTGAGCGCGATTACTTCGGGGTTCAGTATCGCTGGGGCGAACACGCCGATAACAATCCCTGCGGGTGGATCTCAGAGTCTATCTTTCACAATCACAGCGCCTAATCATTCGTTCAATGGGGCGTTGACCATTGACCTAGAGTGAACGCATTTCGAGGACGACCACCCTAGTTGGGCTCAGCCAGGGCTCGCTGGGTTCGCAAGCTTTCCGAGGGAGTCTCTATCAGGTTGAAGCCATCCGGTCAAACGAGATGCGAATCCGGCTATTGGCGGGAGGGGTTCTGGGAATCGCGGCCGCGGTCGTCCTTATCGTTACACTTTTGGTCGGATGGTACTCGATTTCTGCCGAGGCGGGTAACACCGGCGTAAACGCTTCTGGTCAGGTCGGTTTTTACCTTGGCGACAAGTTCGTCACGACGGAATCCTGCTCCGGGTCTAGTTCTTGCCCTATCCCCACTTCGAACACCTCGTCATACGAGTCCCAGGGTCTGCACTACGTTGGGCACCTCTACCAATTCCTGCAATACGCCATCCTGGGGGCGATCGGGATTGCCATCGCAGGTGCCGGGATCCTATTCGCTCGTGGGGAGAAGTCCGCCAGGTTTCGGTCGCTAGGGATCACGTTGCTGACGGTTTGTGTGGCTATCGCGATTGTCGTGCCGGTTGTTTTGGCTGTACTACAGCCGGGGGATTTCGCCCACGATTCCCCGTCGTCGGCAACGTCGTATCCGGGAAACTCCTTCTTCGGGTCGTGCTCGGGTTCCGCGTGCGGATCCTCATCGGGGTCGACGTCCTCCACGGCGTCCTGGGGTCCGGGGGCGGGATGGTATCTGGCCTTCGCCGCCGCAGGATTACTCATGGTGGCCATGGCTGTGTCGAGTTTCAAGGACAGCTCGCCAACCGGCGCTCCGAACGTCTCATTCCAGGCCTCGTCGCCTGCCCAGGCGCAAGTTGAACCAAGTCAGTCAGGCGCGGGAGACAGGTACTGTCCCGCGTGCGGCAAAGCCAATCTGCGGAGCTCGTCTTTTTGCAAGGCTTGCGGCAAGCCTCTTCCTCCTCCCCCCTAGAAAACGCCCCCGGTTCAGCCCTCTATCCGTGGCCCGCCAACACTACCGGAAGTTCGGTCCGCCCCTGGACGCCCGATGTTTCCGGCGCCTGTTACTGGACGGCGATCACGCCACCAAGCCCAAAGTGGCCGGCGTGATTCGGGGCTTGAATGTTCAGAGCCCAGGTGTAGCTTTGACCCGATTGTAGATAGTAAGGCAAATTATCCGGGGACTGGGATATCAGCGAGTAAGGAAGGTCGATTCCGATGCTCTCGACGTGGTATCCATTGCAGTAATAGCCGAAGTATGAGTTGTAACAACCACCAGCAGCTACCAGTACCTCGATGTGAATTGTGAACAAGGTGTCAGTGGTGAGTACGCGTCCACAGTCGCCGCACGCTGCTGAGACTCCGAGAGAGGTTGCCCCGGTGGTGATCCAACCCCCTCCGCCGGTCTTGACGACTTGCTGGGAGGGCAGGTAAATCCCCAAAACGTAGGTCAGAACTAGAGTTAGGACAACAACAAGGACAGCCGCGGTTGCGACTAGAGTTCGATGTCGATTCCGGGGCGGGCCCGTCATCAGCGCGTGAGAGGGTGAGGAACCAGAACTAGGCGATTGAGTGTCCGGTGCCGCGGGTGTTACCGGCGCGGCGCAGCTCGAGCAGAATATGGAATCTGGTGCAAGCGGGGCACCACAACGGGTGCAGAATGAACCGGCCACTATCCCTGGCGATTTGGTACAGGGATTAGGTTCTTCCGATGCCCTCTCGGCAATGAAATCACGATCCCACCCCCTCGTTTGAGTTATCGATTCCTAGCTCTAAGTGTTGAGTGATGTTTCGATCGGTTCGACGACGGTCACACTCTCCTGTGGCCGACCCGGAAGCCTAGCGCACTGGAGAGGCAGATTGCAGGAATGATCGAAGGTGGGGACGATTCTCCTACTCCCCATTCTCCCTACTAAAAGGCCGGGTTCAGCAGGGCGATGCTGCCCACCACCTCGTGGGCCAACTCGAATTGGAACTAACCACGCGACCTCGAAACGCGGTTTTCGCCGCGAGGGAGAACTGGAGGGTTAGTCCGATGTCGCGCTCCGAAGAGGTGTTCGATCCTTAGCCCGGGATTCGAACTTTTCGTCAATGCCCCCCGACACAAATTGGTTGATTATCTGCCGAGAAATCGCTGAGGTTCGCAGTCCGGCGGCCACGGAGATGAACCTTGGGGAAAACGGGTCGACCGCTCGGCCCTCTTGGTCCCCAAACGCCTCAGCGGCGGCGGCTTGGAAACCATCGGTCGTACTTCCGATGGTCGACGAGTTCGAGAATCACGATGATCCTATCCGAGCCTTCATGGACAATCGAGTAGAGCATCCGCCAGAAGGACGGCAGGTCCTCGACGAACAGACTCTGTATCCCATACCGTTGGACCAGAACACGGGGTATGGCTTGCTTCCGAACGACCTCCCGCTGGAGGCAATCGTCGAGCAGGACTTGCCGCAGATCACGAGCTTTGCGGGCGATGCTCTTTGCGGCTTTTTCAGGAGACGCATCGAGCGCCCTCAGAGACTCAGCGGCGGCTGGGGAGACCAGAACCTCTTGTGCACGAGGTTTGCTCAAAGGCGCACGCCGCTTCGAATGATCTCCCGGAGCTGAGCGGAGGCCGGAGGAACCCAGAGTATTCCCTTGCTGCCTTCGGCGACGCTTCCATCAGACGCAAGGAAGGCGAGGGCAGCGTTCAAGCTCTGTCGCG
>JAKIWE010000041.1 GCA_022750195.1 Thermoplasmata archaeon
GCGGGTTGCCGTCCGGGCCAACCTTGTACAGGCCGTACGACTTCAGCGTCGTGTCCCCGTTTGCGTCGAACCCGTAGGTTCCGATCGTGCCCGCGTAGTTCTTGGTCGCGAACAGCGCGGCCACCACGGCGCTCTTGCTGTCACCCTGGGCGCCGAGCTTCGCGATCGTCCGAAGCGCTAGCTGCATGTCCTCGTAGCCATAGATCGAGTACGGGTCAGGGCTCGAGACCCCGTAGGCCGACTTGTACGCGGCAAGGAATTCCTTCCCGCCCGGATACGTGGTCAGCCCCTGCGTCGCCACCGTGCAGAAGAACAGCGGCGCGATGCTCGCGGGGAACCCGCCCATCTTCGGGTTCGTCTCCCCGCCCGAGCAGACGCCGTCGCCGCCGAAGATCTTCGCGGTCGGAACCGCGGCGTTGATGTCCTTCACCAGTTCCACCTCGCCAGGCGGGTCGAACGCGGTGTAGACGCAGTTTGCTCCCTGTGCCTTGACGGTTGACGCGTACGACCGGAAGTTCGGCGACGTCGGGTCGAGGGGAGTGACGCCCGTGACCGTGATCCCGTTGGCCTTCCCGTGCAACTGGACCTGCGTGGCCAGCCCGACGCCGTACGGCGTCTTGTCGTTCGCCACCGCGACGCGGGTGCAGCCCTCCTGCTTCATTGCCACCAGGCCCGCCTGGCCCTGGATGGTGTCGCGGGGAACGATCCGCAGGTACGTCCGCTTCCCCGTCGGGTAGTACTTGCCGGGCTCACCCGACGATGTTCCCGGGTCGTTTGTCGTCAGCCCCGGGTATGTGTTCGCGGGACTGACCTGCGCGAGACCGCCCTCATTGGTGATCGGGATCTCAACCTCGGCGCAGCCCGAGTTGAACGGGCCGACCATGTACACGGCTTTCGGGTCGGTCGCCGCCTTCCGGGCGTTGGCCTGGCACACGTTGAGGTCGTAGTTCGTCGGCGATGTCGCCGTCGCGTCGTTCAGCGAGATGAAGTTGACCTTCCACTGGCCGGCCTTGTTGCCGGCTTGCTTTAGAGCGAGCTTCTCCCCGTTCAGAGCCGGGACCGTCTGTGCGGTCACCGCCCCCGTGAGCGGCAGGTCGGAATAGATGTCGATCGTGCCGGCGCCCGAGCTGCCGCTCGCGCTCG
>JAKIWE010000016.1 GCA_022750195.1 Thermoplasmata archaeon
GACCGCCACCGGCGCGATCATCACGTTTCCCTCCAATGGGTCGTGGGTCGTCGGGGCGTCGGACAACTGGTCGGTCCTCCAAAACGGTTCGGTCAATGTCTACGCGACGATCGCGACGGGGGGAATCGGGAATATCGCCCTCATCGGCGGAAGCCCACCTCCCGGCGAAGGCGGGCCGCTCCATCAGGGACAAGCCGTCACGATCCTCACCGCCGCGCCCGCTGGGACGACCGAGCTCGCGGGATTTGAACCCGATGCCGGGTCCCCGATTAACTCGTGGTTCGACGTCGCCTTCGCCCTCCAGCTGACGACGGTGACGACCGCCACCGTCAACGTTCAGACCTCCTACACCGATGCGGGAGGAACCGCGCGGACCGACATCCAACAGGTAGTCGGGCCGATGGGGACCGCCTCCGCTACGATGGTAGCTACGGGGCGATTCCAGGGCTTCTGGCACGGGTCTAACCAGCGTCCCGCCGTCCTCGGAAACAACCTCCTGCTGGCGCAGTTGGTTATCGTCGGCGCGAGCGCCGCGGTCACCGGGGTCGTCGAAGCCGAGATCCGGAGATGCGCATGACGCCGACCAAGATTTGGGTCCGAATCAGCGTCGAGGGCGGCAAGATGAACATTCAGGCCAACGTCCCGGACGTCCCCACGATCGCGCTCCTCGAGGGCGCGAAGCACACGCTCCTCAACCGGATGCTAGGCCAAAACCTAGGCGCGCCCGCCGAGAACGCCGGCCCGGAAACCGATACCCCCTCCCCGGGGTCGACGACATCCGCAGTCGCCGCCCCCGGGTTCATCCCTCGCAGAGTGACCTGATATGGCGGTCGGAACCCCCCCCACCTCGAGCGCGCCCCCGGCGACGAACTCTACCGCGCCCTGGTGGGCCCACCTCCTCATCGGAGGGGGCGCGATCGCCGGCTCGATCGCGATGTATGCCCTCGGGAACGCCACGATCGGGGACGCGGGGTTCGTCGCGGGGCTCGCCTTTCTGGGCGTCGGGTCTGGCGTCGCGGCGACGAGTTAAGCTAACCCTCGACCTAGTGCGGTCGCGGGAGTGACCACCTCGGCCTTCGGGCCCGCCCACTCCTTGAGGAGCCCCGCGGCCCACATTGCGGCGATTTGGTCAGCCAGCGCGAACGCTAGGATACACGCCGTAGAGCAGTCGAACCGGCCACACCGGGGGCATCGTTCCTCCGGTGCTTTGGGGATTCGGACCCGGTGGGGGCGATCGATCGCGCGCGGCTTCATTTTTTCCGCCGACGATCGACGAGAGGAACGAACACTCGGCAGAAACAGTACCGGCGGATATGCCCACACCGACGGCACCGGGGCATTTGGACGCTCATTGGAGCGCCTCCGGACCCGTCCTCATTTTTCACCGAACCCTCCGGTCGTCGAGCCAGCTCATAAAGACCGCCCGCGCGAGCTCGTCGGGGATCCGCGCCCGTTCGACGGCCCTGGTCCGCGGGTTGTCGAATCGCATTTTGGGGAGCGGCGCGCACGTGGGGACCCGAATTCGGAAGTTCGCCCAGAGGAACCACGGGCCCCACCGGGCCGCCGGGATCCCCCAGAACCTGCACGCGCCCCGGACGTTTTCAATAACCCATCTCTCCGCACCCATCGAGATAATACCCTCCCAAGCACTAGTCCAAAGCCCACGGTCAGGGCGGCGGCGAGGATTCGCCGTCGAGTAGTTCTGGCACGGCGGCGACGCCCAGAGGAAAGCCGGGCGGATAGCGGGTCGGAGGGGAAGGTGGGCGACATCCGCGACCAGGGTCGGCGCGAACGATCGTTCGCGATCCAGGCGCACGACCCGATACCCCGCCTCCTCCCACGGGCGCGTGGCGGCGCCGGTCCCCGAGAATAGTTCAACGACGAGCGGGCTTCTCTCCAGAGGGCCCGCTCCGGCGCCGTCATCGGTTCCCACACGTTTCACCCCCCCTCGGATTTTAGCTGGCGCTCTCCCCGCCACTCCGCTCTTATTTCAGCACACGCGCCGGGGGTATCTCCCTTGAGCTGGAGATGGAGCGAGAGTCCGAACCCCGAGGAGCAAGTAACCCCGCACCCCGGGCAAATCCAGAACGACCCCTTCTTCTTCTGACGCCCGCGGGCCCGCTGGCGCTTGTCCCTGGCCGTTCGGACATATCTACCCTGGGCGACGATCGCGCTCACTCGGGGGAGCTTATCCGCCGTCACGAACCCGTCGGATTCGGTGTTTTCGGTCACGGTTGGGGTCCTCCATCCTCCGGAGCCGCGAACGGGCTCAGGAGGGCCGCCTCTGGAGTCCGGTCGATAGGGCCGGCGGCGAGCATCCGGTTCCCTAGCTCCTGAGCCTCCGCCCGCGCCCGGTCCTGCCCCTCCTTGAGAATCTCCCGAATCCGCTCCTTGAGGCACCGTCGGATCGTCTCGCTCAGGTTTTCGCCGCGGGCGATCGCGAGCTTCAGGAGGATCGCGTGGAGGTCCACGGGACACCCGAACGTCACCATCGCCCTTGTTTCCAGCCGCCTTGGTCTGCCCATGCCGAGTATAATTACTTATTACGTAATAAAGGCATGGGGGGGAGTGTCACGACACAACACAAACCGAGAGTAAGAGTAGTCTTAAGAACCGTGCGCTCCGCGGGGGGGGGGGACCCCCACGCCTCTTAACATGTAATTAATAACGATACTCGGCGGTGCCGACAAGGGAGGGGGGACCTAAGAGGAGGGGCAAGGATTAAGGGGACGGGATACTTGGGGGGTCTGAGGCGCTCCGCGCGGTGTGGGACTGGAACTTCGTTGGCGAGCTGGGCGTAGGTCTGGCGCTCGGGATCGGCGCGGGGCTCTGGGCCGGGGCCCATTTCTTCGAGGTCGCGATGCTTCGGGTCGCCGCCCATCCCTCCGTTCGGAAGCTCGCAAACGCCGCGGACAAGTTCACCGCGAACCAGGGCGGGGGAGGGTGGGCAGGCCTCCTCGAGTCCGGGCTCAACTTCTTGACCGGCGGGAAGTTCCGCGGGGGTGCGGGCGCTCCGGGGGCCGCGGGAGCCGCCGGGCAGTTCGCGAATCGCGTCATGGTGGTTGACACGCAAGGGCGCGTCGTCGGAGAGACGACGCTCGACAAGGTGCCCCAATGAGCGACTCCGACGACGGCGACCCCCGGCGATTCTCCGATCGTCAGTCGCAAGCCTACGCCGCCCGTCAGATAGCCGCGGGGACGAACTCTAAGGACATCGCGGTTGCCGGGATCACCAGTGCGAGCGCCGTCGTCCGGGAACTGATCACAGTTGCGAAAGCCAACCCGATCATCGGGGTGGTCCTCGCGGCGATCGTCGTCGACGTCCTCGACCAAGCGAAAGTCATTCGCCCCCAGACCTCGATTTTCCTGTTCAACTGTATTGGGGTCGCCTTCGACGTGACGGTAGCCGCGGAGATCGTCGACATCTTCGGGGAAATCAACCCGTTTAAGTCCGGCGGTGGGAGCAACTCCAATAGCGACCTCATCAAGCCGGTGCCGACGACGATCGTAGAGAACCCCCCGGCCGCGGCGAACGCCTCCGTTCCCCCGGGCGCCATGATGGGCTCTGGTGGGAGCGGGGCGACGGTCGGCCAGGTCGCGGGCCTCATCGCCGCGGGGGCATAGTGGCTCCCAACCTCGCCGCCGAGCTGGAAAAGGCGCTCCAGCGCGTGACCAGGGGGCTCGTCCCGCTCGTCGGCGCGTTCGGTGGGGTCCCACCTCCCCCGGAGCCGGACGAGAGGTTCACGTTCACCACCCGACGTCGGCGCGATCGATCGCGTCCCCGCTCGCCGCCTCCGCCCGAACCATAAGTTTAAGACCCTCCGCGGCCTGGGGGTGGTCGTGGCTCGTCGCAAGCGCGCGTTCTTCCAGAGAACCCGTCGGCGCGTGGCTCGCGTCCGGTCGATGGGACGGAGGGTCTCTCGGAAGCTGTCGTTCGCCCGGCGTGTCGGCAGGGGCGCAACCCGGGGCCTCCCGTCGTGGGCGAAGCCTTCCAGGATCGCGGCCTATACCGGCATCGCGGTCGGGGTCACCACGCTCGTATTCACCCCAATCCCGAACGGGAGCGGGGGCAACGATTCGTGGCTTCAGCGCGTCAAGGACGGATACAGCGTCTACGCCGAATCCAAGAACCCGCTCGACCTTCTGGGGTGGGACAGCGTGGGGAACAACGCCATCTCGATCGCGACCCTCCAGCTGAAGCAGAACGCCGTCTCGGCGGTTGCCGAGATCGTCGGGTTCGGGATCGGCGCGTCGATCCTCGCCTACTTCGGGATGTGAATCTCCATGATGGGACGACAAGGCGGGCAAGTCTACGTCGACCAGATGTTCAACCTCGCCGGGGCCGCCGTCACGAGCCTGACGCAGATGAACGCGAACACCTCCGCCGCGGTGGGCCTCTACACGCCCCTGTCCAAGGGGCATCTCATCTCCATCCAGATTCAGGTTTCCCCTCAAGCCGCAACCTCTCTCGCCCAGAGCGGATACATCACCCTGACGTCGACGGCGTGGGCCCCCATCAACACCCAGACGATCCCCTTTACCGGGTTCGGGCTCGCAACCGCGCCTCAGCCCGCCTACGGGAACGGCGAGAGCTACGCGTGGGAGAACGTCAACCTCCCTGTCGATCCCGCGCTCGGCATCAAGGGCTCGGTCATCTACTTCTTCTCGCCCGTGACCCCGAACATCACCGTAACCGGGCGGTTCTCGACGTTCTAGGGGGGTCCTGGTCCTGCCGCTCCTTTGCTCGGACTGCGGCTCCCCCTCCGTCGGGACCTTCGACGTCCCGAGGTTCGACGCGGATCGGAAGCCCGTCGAGCGTCCCGAGAGCCTCAAGGATCTCACCCCATCGGATCGATCGGGTTACGACCGCCCGCTCTGCGCGCAATGCGCGGGCCGTCGCCCCGGTAGCATCCTCACGGGTCGACCCGCGACGGTCCCTCCAGCTCCCGCCGCGCCTCCTCCACGCGACCAGGAAGCGCGCGACCGATCGATCGCGAACCAGGCACCCCCGGATCCCTCCGCAGTCAAGGGGTAGCTCTTGACGACACCCCGATTCGTCCAAGGGACCCCCCCGGGCGAGATTGAGAGCCAATTCCTCCGCATGGCCGCGGTGGTCGACACCGGGGATGTCGATGTCAAGGCGATCGAGGGCCTCCCCTTCATCGGAATCTACAACGCCGATACGGTAGCCCACACCGTGACCGCCAAGGGGCGGCAGTCGGGCCCTGCGACGGTCCCGAGCATCCCGTTCTCGGTGCTACCGGGCCAAATCATCCCTCTCGGGACTACACCCTTCTCGAGCTTCTCCGACGCACAGGCCAACGGGAACCTCTACTACTGGTATTCGGACGTCCCCCCGGCGGGCCCTAGTCCCGCCGCGGGAAGCGGCATAGATTTCCCGTCGGGGGCGAGCATCACCGACAATGGGATCGGGGGCATCACCTTCAAGACCGCCACCGGCGCGATCATCACGTTTCCCTCCAATGGGTCGTGGGTCGTCGGG
>JAKIWE010000042.1 GCA_022750195.1 Thermoplasmata archaeon
TTGAACCGATAAGTTAATACCGGAGGGTGCATTACCCTCTCTGATGTCCCCGGCTCGGCATCGGAGGCGCCCCCACCGACCCGTGTCGGCTCGCGAGGAACGGCGACGGATCGCCTTCCGGTTGTTCCAGAAACATACTCCCAAGGCGACCATCGCTCGGCAGCTCGGAGTCTCCTACGTGACGGTCTGGCGCTGGGAGGAGCGCTGGCGTACCGAGGGAGCCGACGGGTGGAAGGAACACCTCCACCCGGGTTCTGAGCGTCGACTCTCGCCTCGGGACCAGAAGGATCTACTCACTCGCCTCAAGCGCGGCGCCCGGGCCTCGGGCTATTCGACGGACCTCTGGACCCTCAAGCGCGTGGCGGAGGTGATTCGCAAGGAGTACGGGGTCGAGTACACCTTGTCTGGCGTCTGGAGAGTGCTGCGGGCCCTGGGCCTCTCGGCTCAGGTCCCGCTCACCATCGCCTTGGAGAGAGACGAGCGATACATTCGGAAGTGGGTCCGATCCGTGTGGCCCGAGATCTTGGACCGAGCTCGGAGGACCCGAGCCACCCTGCTTTTCGTCGACGAGAGCGGCATCCAGACCTCCCCCAACGTGCGGAGGAGTTGGGCGAGGGAGGGCTCGCGCCCGGTCCTCCGCTCCAAGTCGAGCCGGGAGAAGGTCGTGGTGATCTCCGGGGTATCGGCGGACGGAGAGCTCTACTTCGACCTGTTCGATCACGACATGACCGGGACCGAAGTGATCTGGTTCCTCGAGCGACTGCTCGAGGAGATCCCGGGCCGAGTGCTCGTGGTGTGGGACAACGGGGGGATCCACCGCTGCGTGGAGGTGAACACGTTCGCCTGGCTGAACCGCGAGCGGCTCGAGCTGCGCCGCTTCCCGCCGTATGCTCCCGAGCTGAACCCCGACGAGGGGATCTGGGACGTGATCAAGAACGACAAGCTCGCGAATTACTGCCCGAAGACCTTGGCGGAACTCCAGGCGAGGGTCGACTGGGAG
This sequence comes from Thermoplasmata archaeon, assembly GCA_022750195.1. Taxonomy (GTDB): domain Archaea; phylum Thermoplasmatota; class Thermoplasmata; order Lutacidiplasmatales; family UBA184; genus Lutacidiplasma. Next base: position 1,001 of record JAKIWE010000042.1, read on the forward strand.
CTCCGGCTCCTCAAGCTCAGCCCCCATCGGGTGCGGAACGCGATGCGACAGTCGGGGCTCGACTGGCAGCGAACTCAGGCAGTCGCTCCGGCGATCGCCTGAGACTCTTTCAGCTCAAAGCTGAATA
>JAKIWE010000043.1 GCA_022750195.1 Thermoplasmata archaeon
GAGCGGGTTGCCGAGCCGCGAGACCTGGGTCCACGGGCCGCTCCTGAACTCGTCGTCTCCGTCCGCCCAATCACTTCGCACCCGTACCCGCTGGCGTTTCGCCGTGGTCCACACCCCGATCACCGCGGCCGGGTCGCCCGGTCCGGTCGGCACCGAACGGGTGAGCTGGCTGACGGGGATCTGCAGCGCCAGCGTGTGCACGTTGACGTCAGCCGTCGAGTTCACACCGGGCATGCCGTTCATGAGCCCCGCGGCGGGCCCGCCGGCGTGGTCGCCGGCGAAGCCCCGCAGGTCGCCAAGGTCGAAGACGGCGCCCAGGTCGACGTAGAAGCCCTCCGCTCTCTGCCCGGCGAAGACCTGGGCCGAGAACGGTCCCGCTCCCACGGAGTGGACGGCGGCGCTCGCCAACGCCGGATACCCCGGGGTTGACAGCGGCCCGATGTTGCACGGCGGGCACAAGAGGCCGGAGCCCAATACGACCCACGAGCCTCCCCAGCGATTGCCGGGGGTGTAGTCGCGGCGGAACAGGGTGTAGGTCTGCTGACGGTTCCACGGGGACGACGGTGACGGAGGGGTCAGCGCCGTGATCGGGCCGTCGTTGTAGAGAAACGACGCGGGTGTGTTGTTGACGGTCGTGAAGCGGAACTGGTAGCTGATGTCCGGAGTCCCGTTGCCGGTGTTGTCGATGTGGATCTCGTACAACACCTCATCAGCGAACTCGTAGAAGTTCGGCCCACCGCCCGGAGCTTGCAGCGGGATGTAGTTGGCAATGAGCGTGACCGTCCCGGGTTGGTCGGGGCTCATGAAGGCATAGACATCCGTGCTGTCGGCAACGGGGTCCTTCGAGATTTCGGGCGCTTCGCGGTGTGACGACATGGTTTCCTCCTGAAGGCGGTTGGATTGGCTGGACTAGGGACGGGCGGCGGACATCAGGCCCCGGGCAAGCGCGGGGGAGCGGACGACGACTTCGCGCTCGCCCTGGAACAGGCTGATCTCGCCGGTGCTGAGGTCCTTGACGTGGGCGACCAGCGGTTCTGAGAGCAGGCCGCTGTCCATCTCGGCGTCGCTGACGCCGGTCTCGACGACAGGAGCGTCCGCCGTGGCGCCGGCGACAAGGGTGGACAG
>JAKIWE010000044.1 GCA_022750195.1 Thermoplasmata archaeon
CGCGTCTCGAGCGCGAGTTCGCCGCGTCTTTTGAACGGAGCGCTCGCGTCACCGAGATTCACCGCTACGAGATGCCCGCCTCGCTCGAGCACCACGGTTCCGGGCGGCGAGTCCAGCAACCGTGCCGCGGACCCAAAGTCGCGACGCAGGCGGATGAGGCGCCGGAACAACTCGAGCACAGACTCTTGGTCCTGCTGCTGGTCGGCGACATTGCGCAGCTCCGGCTCGTTCGGCGGCAGCCACGGGATCCCGGTGGTGAAGCCTCCGGTGGGGGAACCGTTCCACTGCATCGGGTGGCGGTAGCGGTCCCGGTGGTTGCGGTCGAGCGGCGGGTCCGCGCCGGGACCGTTGGGAGTCCCGAGCTCGTCGCCCTGGTAGACGAACACCGGGCCCGGGAGAGAGAGGAACAGGACAGACGCGGCCCGGAAGTTCTCGCCGAACCGACTCGCGAACCGGGCGAAGTCGTGGTTGGAGAGCACCCACCCCAGCTTGCCGGCCTCGATCGCCGCCGCGACCGTCGTCTTCAGCCGGTCCGCGTCGGGGCCCGCTTGCATCGCCTCGAACGCGAAGAGGACGTCGAGTATCTCTGTATAGGGCCGCAGCTGGGCGGTCGGTAGGTACACCTCACCAATCAGTAGCGCGTCGCCCACCGCCTCGCGAATCGCCCGCAGGGCCACGCCGATGTCCGGTGCATTGGTGGAGTTGACATGGCTGAGGCGTCCGTAGTCCTCGGGCAGCGGCAGCCCGAACGGCTCCCTGGCGGGCGGATCGTCACGGAGCTCTGGGTCCTTGAACAGGCGGGCGATGGCATCGAGGCGAAATCCGTCCACGCCGCGCTCGAGCCAGAAGCGGAGCGCGGACTGCATCTCGGCTCGGACATCGGGGTTGCGCCAGTTCAGATCGGGTTGCTCGGGAAAGAACGAGTGCAGGTAGTAGCGCCCGGTGACCGGGTCTCGCTCCCAGGCCGATCCGCCGAACCTGGCCACCCAGTTGTTCGCGGGGGCGTCCATCCATACATAGAAGTCCGGTCGTTCGCGGAACCAGGGATGCTCGATCGACGTGTGGCAGGGGACGAAGTCGACGATCACCCG
>JAKIWE010000017.1 GCA_022750195.1 Thermoplasmata archaeon
CCGACGACGAAAAGATCCTCATCGACTGCGCGTTCACCGCCATGGGCTCGAAGGGCGTCTTCGGCTCGCGGGACGAGCTCGCCAAGATCGCGGTCAAGGCGGTCCAGCGGATCGTCGAGAAGCGCGGCGACAAGACCATCGCGGACGTCGACCAGATCAAGGTCGAGAAGCGGCACGGCGGCACCATCGCCGACACCGAGCTCATCGACGGCATCGTCGTCGACAAGGAGCGCGGCCACCCGAGGATGCCGCGAACGGTCAAGGGCGCCAAGATCGCGCTCCTGAACTCCTCGCTCGAGGTCAAGAAGACCGAGATCGAGAGCAAGATCAACATCAAGAACCCGTCCCAGATCCAAAGCTTCCTCGACGAGGAAGACCGCACGTTCCGCAAGATGGTGGAACAGGCGAAGGCGTCCGGGGCGAACGTCCTGATCTCCCAGAAGGGGATCGACGACGTCGTCCTCCACTACCTCGCGAAGGAAGGAATCTTCGCGCTCAAGCAGGTCAAGGAGTCCGACCTCCAGAAGCTCGCGCGCGCCACCGGCGCCAAGATCGTCACGGGCATCAAGGACCTGACCGCCTCCGACCTCGGCAAGGCCGCCCTGGTCGAGGAGAAGAAGGTCGGCGACGACGACATGACGTATATCACAGGCTGCTCGAACCCCCGCTCGGTCTCGATCCTCATCCGCGGCGGCACCGAGCACGTCACGCAGGAAGTCGAGCGGTCGCTCCACGACGCCCTGAAGGTCGTCGCGAGCGTCGTCGAAGACGGGGTCGTCTGCCCCGGCGGCGGCGCGACGGAGATCGACCTCGCGGTCAAGCTGCGCCGATGGGCTCCGAGCGTCGGGGGCCGGGAGCAGCTGGCGGTCGAGGCGTTCGCCCAGGCGCTCGAGGTCATCCCGTGGGCGCTCGCCGAGAACGGCGGCCACGACGCGATCAACACGCTCATCGAGCTCCGCGGGGCGCACGACGGCGCCAACGCGAACAAGAACGTCGGTGTCAACGTCCAGACGGGGAAGGCCTCGGACATGTGGGCCCTTCACGTCGTGGAGCCGGCCCGCGTCAAGCGCCAGGCGCTGTCCTCCGCCGTGGAGGTCGCGAACATGGTGCTGCGGATCGACGACATCATCGCGTCGAAGAAGTCCGGCGGCGGTTCCCCCGGGGGCCCTCCGGGCGGCCACGACCACTAGGCCCGCTTCGTCGTCCGTGACCACCCCTTCCGGGCCGCCTCGGCGGCCCGAAGAGTTCATTATGCGCCCGAGGTAGGCGCGCCCCGATGCGCACGAAACAGGTCGAGAGCGTTCTCCGTCTCGACGTCGTCACGCTCGTGCCCCGCCCGGCCGTGTACCTCTCCTACGACGGGCTTGGCGGCCTCTCGCAACGCCCCATCCTTCGCGACCTCGTCGAGGAACTGCACCGGCAGGGACCGAACGTCCTGAAGGACTTCCTCGTCTCGCTCCGCAAGACCCACTCCGGGCAGGTCCACGTCTACTTCGCCGACTACGTCAGCTACGGAATCGGCGGCGGCGACGCGACGGCGGAGTTCTTCTTCGGGACGTTCCTCGTCCTCCACGAGCCCGCCTCCGCGACCGAGCCCGAGCAGCTCGTGCTGCAGCGCCCGAGCGGGACCGAGCGACTCTCCCTCGAAGGCGCTGCGAGCTAACCCCGCTCCGACGCCATCCTTTTTCCCCGCCTCGGCTCCCGTCGGCCGAGCATGGCCGAGGAAGAGTCCCGGCTGGTCGCCGAGCGGCGCCGGAAGCTCGGCCTCGTCCGCGCCTCCGGGCGGTCCGCCTACCCCTATCGGTTCGGCGACGTCGTGGCGACGGGAACGGTCGCGGCGGCGGCGCGCGCTCTGGAACCCGGGGCCGACGACGTCGGTCAGTCGTTCTCCGTCGCCGGACGCCTCGGGGCGATCCGCCAGCACGGCAAGAGCGCCTTTCTCGACCTGAACGACCGGGACGGGTCGATCCAGCTGTTCGCCCGGGTGGACGAACTCGGGGAGGCCGGCTACCAATCGATGCTCGACGAACTCGACCCCGGCGACATCGTCGGCGCCGTCGGCCACCCGGTCCGGACCAAGCGGGGCGAGCCGTCTCTCCGAGTCAAGCATATCGAGCTTCTCGCGAAGGCCTTGCGTCCTCCACCGGAGAAGTGGCACGGCCTCCAGGACGAGGAGGCACGGATCCGCCGCCGGCACGTCGACCTGTTCGCCTCGAGCGAATCCCGGGCCCGGTTCCGCGCGCGCTCGCTCCTGACCGCGGGGTTGCGAACGTTCCTCACCGAGGCCGGATTCCTCGAGGTGGAAACCGGAGTCCTCTCCCCAGTCGCGAGCGGAGCGGCGGCCCGTCCGTTCGTCACCCACTCGCACTACCTCGACGACGAGCTCCGCCTCCGGGTCGCCCTCGAGCTCCAGCTGAAGCGTCTCCTCGTCGGGGGACTCGAGCGGGTCTTCGAGCTCGGTCCGGTCTTCCGCAACGAGGACCTCGATTCGACCCACACCCCCGAGTTCACGATGATGGAGTGCTACTGGGCCTACGCCGACTACCTCGATATGCGAGGACTCGTCGAACGACTCTACGCTCGCCTCGCCGAGGTCGCGGCTGCCGCGCTCCCCGACGTCCCCGCGGCCCGCGCCACGCCGGACGTATTCCGGGCTCCGTTCGACGTCGTCGACTACGTCGAGACCCTGGAACGCCGGATGGGCGTGGACCATCTCCTGGAGAAGCCGGTCGAGGAGCTTCGGACCCTGGCCCGGGCGACCGGCGCTCCGATCGCCGACGACGCCCCCGCGGCGAAGTGCTTCGACAAGCTGTTCGACCGGCATGTGGAACCGACCCTCATCCGGCCGACGTTCGTGATGGATTACCCGACGGTCACGAGCCCGCTCGCGAAAGCCCACCGGAGCCGACCGGGACGGATCGAGCGGTTCGAGCTGTTCTACCACGGGTTCGAGCTCGGGAACGCCTACTCGGAGTTGAACGACCCGGACGAGCAACGCCGGCGATTCCTCGAGCAGGCGGGGGACGACCCCGACACCAACTACGCCTACGACGAGGAGTTCGTCGAGGCGCTCGAGCACGGGATGCCACCGGCGGCCGGGCTCGGCATCGGGATCGACCGGATGGCGATGGCGCTCACCGGGGCCACTTCCATCAAGGACGTCGTGCTGTTCCCGCCGGCACGCCGCCGGACGTAATCGGACCTACAGCTCGCGGCGGATCCGCTCGTCGCGCTCGCGGTAGATGACGAACCCGCCGAGCGCCGCGCCCATCGCGACCGACGCCGCGATCAGGTAGACCGGGCCGCTCCCCACGATCGCCGTCGGAACGAAGGGGACGCTGGGCGCGTAGAGGTCGAACGAAAGCGAACCGGTCGCCGCGGTCGGACCCTGGGGTCCGGCGAGGACGAGGTCCACTCCACCCGCCGGGTCGAGTCGGGCTCCGCTGACGGCGGGGGCGGCCGACCCATTCGTGACGGACGGCGACCAGCCGACCGAGGAGACCGCTCCCGAATTCCCGTCCGCCTCGACGCCGACGAGTCCGCCGTTCCAGCTCACCTGGTTTTGGCCGAGGGTCGTCCCGCCACAGCTCGGCGCGAGGAGCACGGTGTCGGTCGTGCACGACTGGGTGGTGGGCGCACTCGACGCCCCGAAGGAGAAGACGACCCCGACGAGGTCGTCGGGTTGGGCGAGCGGCCAGTTGGACACGGTCCAGCCCACGAGGAGCGACGAACCGGAGGACGTGGAGGCGCCGGGGGCGAGGTCCACCCGGAGCTCGGCAAATCCGAAGGAGGCGCCGGGGGTCCGTCCGGAGTTGGCGGTGGTGTTCCAGAACGGGCCGGTCGTCGGCCGGACGGCCAGGTTGGCCGCGAGCGAGAGGGCCCATGGCCCCGTCGACGCCGAGGGGCGCGAGCCGTTGAATGCGGAAGCGAGGGTCGGCATCGCCGAGGCCACGACGTTGTAGCCGCCACCGACCGGGTCGAGCTCGACCACGTCGGTCGCCGTGAGGAGCGCGTTGACCGAGTTGTTCGCGTCCTGAAACAGCTCCACGGACGGTTGGGCCGACGGGAGGACGATCCGGACCCGGCCCGTGTCGTACGTCGCAAAGGCGTGGTTGACGCTCGGTCCCGGGTCGGCGGCGACCGTCGGGAGCGCCATCAGGCTCGCGGCGATCAGCGTCGCCGCCAATAGGACCCACCGGGGAGCGTGGGACGCTCCACCGGTCCGAGAGGACTCCGTCACGGCCGTTGGGCCTCCCTCCGGGACCGACTATAATAACCGTTGTCGAACACGATTCGAACCGACGTCACGGATGCAACTCCGACCAGAAACGGAGGAACCGGTCGACGACCGTCTCAGGGAGCGGCGGGAACTGCAACAGGAGCCGGTGGACCTGCTTCGAGTCGAGGAGACGGACGACTCGCTGGGTCCCTTGGCCCTCGCGCGTGAGGACCTTCGCCTCCTCGAGCTTGTGCAGGTAGTACGACAGATTGGAGCCGGTAGTACCGAGCGTGGAACCGAGCTCGGCCGGTCCCGTCGGCCCCTGCAAGTACAGGTACAGCACGATTCCGCGCGGGGCGGGTAGTCGGAGGAGCGCAAGGAGCTTCCGGTCGACTTCCGGGATCGGGCCCCCGATCTCCGGGACGACCGCGGGAAAGCAGCACTTGTACCCTCCTTGGAACTGGATGGTGACGAGACCCTCGCGGCCCATCCGGTACAGGTGGTAGTCGAGCGTCCCGATCGGGATTCCGAGGCGCCGTCGGATCTCCCGAAGGTGGACGCCGGGGTAGCGCTGAATGAAGCTGAGGAGCGCCTCCGCCCACGAGGCGCGGACCGGCTCCTCCCCCAATCGTGCCTCCGGAGGACGTCACCGGACCAGGGTCGCAACGAAGAGTACGACGAGCAACGCAGCCTCGAACGCCGCGCTCACGAGGAGCAGGGTCGCGTCGCCCCAGCCCCCCTCGAAGAGCCCGATCCCGACGACGACCCCCTGCACGGCGATCAGGAGGAAGCCGAGGGCGACGAGGGCCATCCGCGGCGACCGGACCCGGCGGAAGGCGAGGAGGGCGAGGCCGGTCAGCACCGCGCCAAAGACGGCGATTCCGGCGAAGGCGACATTGAGGATCGGCCCGAGGTCCATGCGACGGCCGGCCATCGGCCTCCCCATTTATACCGCCACGCCTCCGTCGGTACCACACCCCATGCGCGGCGGACGCCCCGAGGTCGACGGCGTTCCGCTCGTGGTGGACCAACTCGAAGTACGGTACGG
>JAKIWE010000045.1 GCA_022750195.1 Thermoplasmata archaeon
GAACATCTCCTCGACCCCGTTGAGCCTGAGCTCAATGGTCTGACGATCGGTGCTGCCCATCTCACAGTTCTAGCGAGCACACCGGTCGCGACGCAGGGATACCAGCCGTCGCCTGCCCGCGGTTACCGGCCTGGCGCACGAAAGCGTTGCGGTGGGTGCCCGCCCCCCCCCGGGCTGGACCGTGGCGATCAGCGCTTGTTCGCCGTCCGGGGCCCCGTCCGCGCCCCCCGTGTGCTCGAACCCGACGAGTTCGCTCTGGACCGCATCGCTCTGGACCGCATAAGGAAGGCCCGAACACGCGATGGCGGTTTCCCCATTTGTGACGGTTTCGTGAACGTCACGCGAACACAAGGCAAACGCAGACCTTCGAACTGGGTATCTTCATGGCCGTGGTGGAGCCCCCGATTCAGCTTTCGGTGCTCAACCTGTTCGCGCTCGTCCGTGAAGCCCTGGCCCGTGCCACGTGGGCGCTCCTCAACGGGGACGTGGAGCTCGGTCAGGCCGTCGTCGACGGCGATCAGGACATCGACGAGCTCACCTCGGAATTGGAGCTGATGATCTGGTCCAGGATCGAGGCCGACGAGCTCGACCGCGGCAGTCTCCGAGAGCTTGTTGGGTTGCTCCTGGTCCTCCCGGAGCTCGAACGCAGCGCGGACCTCGCGGAGCACATCGCGCAGCGGGCCCTGACCAACGTGGGAGCCGAGATGACGCCGGTCGGTCGCGGCATCGTGCAGCGGATGTCCGAGGTCGCGGCCGACATGTGGGGGTCCGTCGCCGCCGCCTACGTTGGCGACGATGCCGGCGGGTTGGAGCTGGACGAGGCTGACGAAGAGCTCGACATCCTCCACGATCGGCTCACGAGCGAGATCGCCAAGACTGACATGGCGACCACCGTCGCCGCGCAGGTCACGCTGATCTCCCGCTTCTACGAGCGCATCGGCGACCATGCGGTCAACCTCGCCCGGCGCATCGCGGCCTTTCAGGGCTGACGGGCCGGTGCCGCGTTCGCGGCGCCGTCACCCCCGAGGGCGGTCCGCCTCGTCGAGGTCGCGGGGCGGTCCCACCCAGTGCGGCAGGGGGTCG
>JAKIWE010000046.1 GCA_022750195.1 Thermoplasmata archaeon
TCGACTCGATTCTCCGATGTCGCCGGCTACGAGGCGTCCAAGCGCGAGGTGACCGAAGTCGTCGACTTCTTGAAGCATCCCGACAAGTACGCCGGCGCTGGGGCGACCGGACCTCGAGGGGTGCTCATGGTCGGCCCTCCCGGTACGGGAAAGACCTTGTTGGCCCGGGCCGTGGCCGGCGAAGCCGAAGTACCATTCTTCGCGCTGACCGGCTCCAGTTTCGTAGAGCTCTTTGTCGGAGTCGGCGCCTCCCGAGTCCGTGAGGTCTTCGCCGATGCTCGCAAACGGGCGCCGTCGATCATCTTCATCGACGAGGTCGATGCCATCGGCCAACGACGCGGGGGCGCGGTCATCTCAAACGACGAGCGGGAACAGACACTCAATCAGCTCCTGGCCGAGATGGACGGCTTCGATCCCACGTCGGGCGTCGTGGTGATAGCGGCTACCAATCGCCCGGAGATACTGGACCCAGCCCTCCTGCGGCCCGGACGCTTCGACCGCCAAGTCGAGATCCCCCTCCCCAACCAGACCGAGCGGACGGCGATCTTGACCACTCACGCTCGGAGCAAGCACCTGGCCCATGACGTCGATCTCAAGGCGGTGTCCCGGGGCACCCCGGGCTTCTCGGGGGCCGACCTCGCCAACCTCATCAACGAAGCAGCCATCGTCGCCGTGCGACACAGCCGCGACGTGATCGCCGCCATCGACCTCGACGAGGCACGGGATCGGATCCTGCTCGGTCCTCGCCAAGCGTCAAATGCGCTACTTCCCGGGGAGAAGCGAGCCGTCGCCATTCACGAGTCGGGCCACGCCCTCGTAGCGTTGTGCTCCGAACACGCAGATCCGGTGACCAAGGTCACGATCTTGCCCGCCGGCCAGTCCCTCGGCGCCACCCAACAACTTCCGACGGATGAACGACATCTCTATTCCGAGAGCTACCTGAACGAGTCTCTGGCCGTCCGTCTCGGTGGCCGCGCCGCCGAGCTCCTCGTCCTCGGCGAGGCGTCGACCGGGGCAGCCAACGACCTGGCCGGAGCCACTGAGCTGGCCACCAAGATGGTCCGGGACTGGGGTTTCTCCT
>JAKIWE010000047.1 GCA_022750195.1 Thermoplasmata archaeon
CCTCCCGCCGCTCCACGACGGCGTCGAAACCCAGCCGCCGCATGCAGCCAACGGTTCGGGCGAGGATCTCCTCGTCGTGGTTGTAGATCCGCAGGGCGCCATGCGAACAGGAGCCTTCGGCGTCGAAGATGCCGGCCAGGAATCCTCGCGCCCAGTCCAGGCTGGGCAAGGGCGGCCAGTCGACGACGCTCGAGATCTGCTCCAAAGCCGAGCGTGACTGGGCCCGGATCGTCCTTATCGGGCGCCCCGCGCCGCTCGCCTCGACAAACCGGAATTCGGTCGTGGCGACCTCCAACATCGCGAGAAACTCCCGCGCTCGCGTCAATGCCTCCTCATCGCCCATGGCCAGGCGGAACCGGTAGTCGCCTCCGGCGCCGCCACCACGACGCGCGTGGCCGAAGCGGCCAAGGGGACCGTCGCCACGGAGGACCCCGCACAGGTATCCGCGCCGATAGTCGGTGTTGTGGCGAGGCGCCGGCACTGATCCACCTGGACCCATGAGCCTGATCCCCGGGGTGAGGTGTGGGCGCTGCGAGCGTCCGGACGCGGCTCCGGTCACGTGCTTGAACCCGCGCCGAGTCAGAAAACGGTGCTCCTCGCTGGCGATCAGCTCGGTTCCGTCCTCCAGCTCGACCCGAAACGCCGGCTTGAGGCTTGACCACTTCGCCAGCACCTCGGTCTCCACGAACCTCCTGTAGGTCCCGGACGCGCTGGTCCCGTAGATCCGCGCCCCGACCTCAAGGTCGCGGAGTGCAATCTCGCGGCCGTCGACGCCCAGGATTCGCGTGTCCCCACCTAGGCAGTAGGAGCAGGCGTGAGTGCATCCTCGGTACGGATTGATCGTCCAGCGAAACGGCATCCGTGACGCCTCGGGCACCCGGTTGAGGATCGACTTGGCCCGAACCTCGTAGAAGCGCGTCGAGATCGCATCGGGCGCCTCGAAGTGGCGCACCACCACGTCGTCGCGGTAACCGGGTAGCCGAGCCCGCTCCTCGGCCTCTGAGCTCAGGTTGTTCCAGCGCACGAACGTATGTTCGCATAACCTCCGGACGGCTCGCTGCCGGAGCTCG
>JAKIWE010000048.1 GCA_022750195.1 Thermoplasmata archaeon
TGTCCGCGGGCGTCCCGTAGACGCCACGGCTCGACCTCGCGGCCATTCCACTGGTCCGAGAAGAGGAGACGAGCTCGTGCGCCCTCAGGGTCCGGGCCCCGATGACACGACGGGCGTCGGTCCCTCCTCGGTTGACCACGCAGCATCGCCTCTGGGCGCCGACCGTTGGGATCAGTGCGGGGGTTCGGGGCCCGCGGGAGGGTGAAGGTGATCAATCCCAGCCCCCGCACGTCCATCTCTTCCGGGGCGAGTCGTTGGGCGGCGTCGCGGAAGTCCCGTCGACGGACGTCCAATGACACTCGCACGCGCCGCGGCCCTCCAATGGAGTTAAGTGTCATTCGGCACCGGCGAGGGGGACGGGGACACAGTGGCATCCAACCTTGGTGACGGAGAGCACCCAGCAGGAGTCGCCTCACCCGCCCGCACGGCGATGCCCGCGCTCGGACGGACTGCTCGGGAGGTCTTCGCAGAGCTGCAGCAGCGCAGGGCCCTCGACGCGGACTGGCAGGGCGGCAGGCTCTTCGGCCTCGTGTATCCGACAGGTCGCGACGACATCGACGAGCTCCTCGTCGGAGCGAACGACGCCTACGTGTTCGAGAACGCCCTCAACCCGTTGCGGTTCCCGAGCGTGGCCTGGATGCAGCGTGAGGTCGTCAACATGGTGTCGTCACTCGTCAACGCGCCGGCGGGCTCGGGGGCTGGCTTCACGGCCGGCGGCACCGAGTCGATCCTCATGTCCGTCCTCGTCAGCCGGGAGCGAGCCCGGGTCGAGCGTGGGGTCGAGCGCGCCAACATCGTGCTGCCGGTCTCCGCGCATCCGGCGTTCGCCAAGGCCGCGTTCTATCTCGGCCTGGACGTGCGCTCAACCCCGCTCACGACCGAGTTCACGGCGGACGTCGAAGCCGTCTACGACGCCGTTGACGAGGACACCGCCCTCGTCGTGGGCTCTGCCTACAGCTACCCGCACGGGGTGATCGACCCGATCGAAGAGCTCTCGACCTTCGCGCAGCGCAAGGGCATCCCGTTTCACTCGGACACCTGCATCGGCGCGTTCGTGCTCCCGTTCTTG
>JAKIWE010000049.1 GCA_022750195.1 Thermoplasmata archaeon
GAGGCGTGAGCATGCGCTCGGGATCGCAGCAAGCCGAATCAGCCGGGCCCGCGGCTGATCGGGTTGGCACGCTCATCTCCGTGAACGTCGGCATGCCGAAAGACGTGCCATGGCAGGGGAAGACCGTCTTTACAGGGGTCTTCAAGGACCCCGTCACCGGCCCTCGCCGCGTGCGCAAGCTGAACGTGGACGGTGACGGCCAGGGCGATCTGGCGGGCCACGGCGGCGAGCAGCGGGCCGTGTTCGTCTACCAGATCGACTCCTACCGGTACTGGGAACGCGAACTCGGGCGAAACGACTTCGTCAACGGACAGTTTGGCGAGAACTTCACGATCGAAGGACTGCGCGACGACGAGGTCTGCATCGGTGACCGCTACCGGATCGGCACCGCCGTCTTCGAAGTCACACAACCCCGGGTCACCTGCTACCGCGTCGGGATCCGCATGAACGACCCGCGCATCCCGGCCTTGCTCGTCTCACATCGCCGTCCCGGCTTCTACTTCCGAGTACTCCAAGAGGGCGAGGTCCAGGCGGGAGACGAGATCATCAAGCTCGCCTCCGGCCCGGAAGAGATGACGGTCGCCGAGGTCGACGCGCTCCTCTACCTCCCCGGGCACCCGCGCCAGCAACTGCTCCGAGCGCTGCGCGTCCCCGCCCTCAGCCCCGGATGGCAAGCGTCGTTCAAGGCGCTGCTCGAGGGAGAGCGCGAGAGCGGCAACGCGGGCCTGGTCGCAACGAGCCCTCCGCCGGCCTGGACCGGGTTCCGCCGACTGAAGGTCACCGGAATCGAGCGAGAAAGCAACTCCGTGATCTCCATCAGCCTCGAGGATCCCGACGGCGGGCCGCTCCCTCCGGCGCGCCCGGGCCAGTACGTCACGCTACGACTCCAGCCCGACAAACAAGAGAGGTCGGTGCTACGCAACTACTCCCTCTCGGGACAGCCCGGCGCCGACTACTACCGGATCACCGTCAAGCGCGAACAGCACGGTGCCGCCAGCGGCTACCTGCACACCCGGATTGCGGTTGGCGACCAGCTCGAGATCGCAGCACCGCGAGGCACCTTC
>JAKIWE010000003.1 GCA_022750195.1 Thermoplasmata archaeon
TTCCGTCCGAGAACTGGAACCGGTTCAGTCCGTCCAACGTGTCCGCCTCGACGCTCGCCGCCCAGACGCCACGTCCGGTACTCGCGTCGACCACACGGCCGTTGACCCAGACGCCCGCAGCGCCCGAACCGGTCGAGCCTCCGCTGCCGCCCGCCGACGGATGTTGTCCGACCGGGGCGGCTGAAGAGTTCGTCCCGACCGGTAGGATCGTCATCGTCGGCACCACCGAGGTCTGGCCTGGGGTCGCGTTGACCCACGCCCAGTCCGTCGAGTAGCCGCTCGCCGTCACCACGACGGCGTAGGTGGTCCAGGGAAGCCAGCCGCCCGGGACCGTCCCGTTGTACACTCCGTCGGTCTCGGTCTGGCCGGCTCCTAGCGTCTTACCGCCGCCCAAGGCGCACGTGGGGGTCTTCGAGACCGTGCAATAGTGTACGTTGGCCTGGAAGATCGGTGCGCCGTTCGGCCCTACGACCCGCCCGGTGAGAGTGGCGAGAGGGGTCAGGGTCAGGTTCCCGGCCGAGACGTTGGCGCCGAGAGACGCGACGTCGACCCACGCCGTGTTCTGCGAGTAGCCGGACGCCGAAGCGGTGACGTAGTCCCAGCCGATCGGGGCCGCCGCGTAGAAGTTACCGCCGGCGTAAACGACGGTGTACGTGCAGGCGAACGGCGACGTAGAGGCCGCCGGACAGACCTGGACCGAACCGAAGGCGACGCCGAGGGAGGTTCCGCCGCCGAAGACGTGGCCGTAGACGGCCCCCTCCGTGGAGAGGTTGATGTCCTGGAGGTGCTGGTTCGTCACCGCTTGCAACTGGGCCGGTTCCAGAAGCTTGTTGCAGCAGAGCGACGGGCCCCAGCCCCAGGTCCAATTGTCCAGGTAGCCCGGAGCTGTCGCCTTGATCTGGAAGTCGCCCGGGGGCGCCGCCACACAGAAGTTCGACGCACCCTGGGTCTGCTGCGTGCAGGCCCAGTTCGACGGGCCGTAGTAGCCGGCCCGTGGGTTGGGGTAGGTATACGGGTACTGGATCAGGGTAGGATATTCGGTGGAGAACACCGAGATGGTGAAGCCGTTCGGCGGACCGACCAGCTTGCCGGTCTTGTCGTGAACGTAGATGTTGCCGTAGACATAGTCCCCGTAGGTGAAGTTGAGGAAGATGCGGCCGGTCGCCGACTGGCCGGGCAGCATCGAGATCCAGGTGTTGTTCCCCCAGACCGGGGCGAGCCCGGGGATCGGCCAGTACGGGTAGCCGTTGCTGCACATGCCGGAGTAATCCGGGGCCGTGGAGACCACGTTCCGGAGCGGGAAGGCCGTCACGCCCGTCAGGAGTCCGATCGTCCCGGCGCAGCCGTTGATCGTACCGGTGACGGTCATGTTGAGCCCGGTGTTGGTCTGGATCACCACGCCCATGCTGTAGCCGTCGAGGCTCGAGATCGAGACCGAGTAGAAGCAGTTCGGACCCGCGTAGCACGACGTACCGAGCGACCAGTGGGGGTAGCTCGAATCACTCGTGGGGTGACTGACCCCGATATCAAGGTTGAACGACGACATCGGCACCACGAACACCGGAATGTACCCCGGTGAGCCCGAGGGCCACGATTGGCCTGCGGCGAGCTCGGGGACCGGCCCGATCATCGTGATGTTCTCGAGGAAGTTCTGGACCTGCACGTGGACGTAATCCTCCCCGGTGAAGGCGAGGGAGGAGATCACCGACGGCGTGCCCACCGTCGGCGACTGTGCGAGGCAGGCGCCGGAGACCGCACTGCAGACGGAGATCGCTGCGTACGAGCCGCTCACCGGCACGTTGTAGAGCCCGCCCGACCCCCGTTGGAGCCGGTCGAAGACCTTGATGCGGATCTGGGTCAAGTGCGAGAGGTAGATCGTCCCGATGTTGATCGTCGCCCCCGGGGTCGCGTTCACATACGTGAAGTTCCCCAGATACCCGGGCGGCGGGCTGAACAGGATCTTCGAGGGTAGCGGCGGCACCGCCACCGAGAACACTCCGTTCGTGTTCGACGTCCCCGCCGGGTTCCCCGTCACCGTCCCGTCCCGCGAGATCGACTGCACCGACACCCCCGCCACCTTCTGGTGCGACGCGGTGTCCCCCTCTAGGAGCCCGGTGACCGTCGCCTCGGGAACTAGGTAGACCGCGCTCAGGTTCGTGTCGAGCCCGTTGCTGCAGCTGGAGTAGGTGACGTTCGTCAGGTAGAACGACTCGGAGTACTGCACGAAGTCCGCCCCGACCGGGCAGACGACCGTGTAGGCCCCGGCGCTGTTGGAGGAGACGGGGGCGCAGGTGGTCGCCGGGCAGATCGCCGCGCCGACACTGTAGGCTTCGACGGTGACGCCCTGGACGGCGGCGCCGGTCAGGGAGTTGTAGACGTAGCCGGAGAACTTGCCGGTCGGGATGGTGAGGTCCGGGTGCGCGCGAGCCTGAGCGGCGGTCGCGTTCGCGGCCTCCGAGGCGTTCCGCTCGGCCCAGGCTTGGCGGGATCGCTCGTAGATGTTGATCTCGGACTGGAACGCGAGGTGGGAGGAGGTGCTCGGGACGCTAGGAAGGAATCCGTTGGAAGCCGACGTGATGACCGAGCTCGCGGAAGGACCGCTCGGGAGGTGAGAGCCCGCAGCTACATGGTGCGCCGAAGGGCTCCCAATCGGCGTCGCGATCGGGCCGGTCAGGTTGAGAGCGACCCCCGAAAGGTCGGGGATGGCCATGACCCCTATGGCGATCCAGAAGACGAGGCCGATGGCCAGGAGACCGGCTCGCCGTCCGGCGGGACGACGAGCGCCCTCGGACCCCGAGCTTCCGCTCGCGGTACGTCGGACAGGCGGAGAACACGCGGCTGAACAAGAGGCGTCGGTCATCCTCGGAAGGCGTGCGAACGGAGTTTGGGAGATATACCTTTTGACAGCGTATCGACCGTTTTCTCGCCGGCCGGAAGTGTAACGACGGCGTACGAGCCGGAGGTCCCCGCGCGGGCCCGGTGGCGGGCCGAGAGGTTTAAGTCGGTGGTGCCACTCGCGCCTCCCGTCGGAGTCGTCATCGATGGACGTACCGCTCTACGCAATTGCGCTGGCCGTGTTCGCGGTGCTCTACCTCGCCATCGGCGTGTTCCTCGCCTACACGCTGGTCTTCACCTTGATCATCATGTTCGCCTACCTCGCGATCCGGCACGGCGACCTCTCGGAGAACTACCCGCACGGGGTCGGGGACACGATGATCACCGTGACGTTCATCGGGATCACTTGGGCGATCTTTACCTTCCTCGCCCCGAAGAGCCCGGTTCCGTTCATCGGGGCGGGCCTCACCTACACCAACGGCGCCAGCATTCCGTTCGACGCGATCATCACCATCGCGGTCGTGGTGGCCCTGGTGTTCCTCGTCATCGGTTCCTTCGTCGCGCGCGAACTGCGGGGCGCGGGCCGGGGCGGCGGGACGCCGAGTTCCACCGCCAACGCACCCGGGGACAGCAAGCAGAAGCAGGGCGTGGGCGCGGGCTAGTCGAACCGACGTTTTCGGCAGGTCTAAGTAACGGCCGGCGTATGCCGGTCGGCCTTGCGCGACGTGACGTGCGGCGAGGTTCGCACCTACTTAGCCGGACTAGCCGCGGGAAGCCCCAGCCCGCCAGACCCGGACGTCTGGCAGTCGATGGTCACCCACGGCGCGGTGACCGGTCCGACGACCCAACCGCAGCTAACCCCGGTCGGTCAACATGTGCTCGAGCAGCTCTCGCTCCTCGGCTACCGCACCGACCGGCTCTCCCTGACGATGGTGAGCGAGCGGCTCGCCCGTCTCTTCTCCGATATGGACGGGGTCGCCAAGACCGCCGAGTACTTCCTCGCCGAACTAGGTCCGGTGGCGCCGGCGGAGGCGTTGCCGTTGCTGCGGCCCGTCGCGATCGACCTGGCCAACCGTCGCGAACCTCCCGAGGACCTCGCGGTCGAGTTCCGTAACACGTGGGGTTCCGTCGAGGTGCTGGGCGGTGACCCGCGGGACCGACTGGTCGCGGGCCAGCTGTTGCACGACTCTGAGGTCGCGGTCGAGACCGTCTACGCTCCCCTGATGAACACGATCAACCGCGTCCGGGAGATCGCCGGGCCCAACTCCTCGGCGTCGACGATCGCCGCGCTCCTCCACCTCACCCCGGCCGCCGGCGGAGCCCCCGCCCTCGACGCTTTCGTGCAATGGCGAGCCGCGACGCGCGCCTCCGACGAGGCGGCGGCGTTGCTCGCTGGGGTCTTCCCGGAGGTCGGTCCTGCCCTCGAGCGCAGGGAGGCCCTGCGCAAGCTCCTCGACCCGTCGGGGAACTCGAACGACGCCATGCTCGCGGCCTCGCTCCTCACGGCGGTCCGTCCGAATCCGGAGGAGAAAGGCGCTCGCTGCCTCGAGCTCGCGGCGGCGCTCGGAACGAGGTTCGCGCGGCCGATGACCCCGGCCTCCCTCCTGGCCCTCCGCTCCACCCTCGCCCCGGCCGAGCTCGTCCACTGGCTCGACGTGGCGGCGGCCTACGCGAAGGCCCGGCAGCTGGCCCCCTCGACGGCGGAGCTCAACGCCCTCGGTCTGGCGCTCGTCTTCGGAGTCCCCCGGGACCACCTGGAGTTCGACCCCGCGATGGCGGCGACCGCCCCCGTCGTGAGCCGCGTAGAGCGGATGGCCGCGACGGTCGCCCTCACCGTGTGGATCTATCGCCCTCTGACGTCGCCGGCAACGGCGAAGACGACGACACCCGCGGCGGCTGCGTAGGGTCCCTCCGCCGCGCGCAAGTCGGGCCGCCCTCCTGGGGGCTCTGGGAAGGCCGGAGGGTCGCCCCTCCAACCCGCGTTGGGGGACGGCTAGCCCGGTCCGCCCGACCCGTCCTCGGGGCTCTCGCCCTCGACCGGCTGCGGCTCGGCCGCGCTCGGCGCCCGCGGCGCGCTGCGCCGCCGGAACACCAGGAAGCCGACCAACAGCCCTACGACCAGCAGTACCGCCAACAGTCCGAACGCCAGCGGCTCCCCCGCCGTCGCGCTCCCCGTGCTCTTCACGGGGTACACGGGTGCGAACGCTGCCGTCTCCTTGACCGGCCCGTTGACCGTCAGCGTCGTGCTCGCGAGCGCTCCGGTGTAGGCCCCGGTCCCGCTCCCGGTCCAGTTCGCGAACACCTCGCTCGCGTTCGCCGGCGTAGCGCTCAATGTCACCGTCGCCCCGGCGTTCACCCAGCCGGCGGCCGTCGGGCTCGCGCTCGCGCTCCCTCCGGACCCGCTCGTCACCGTCACTAGGAACTGCTCGGTGAAGCTCACCGTCACCGTGGCGTTCGCCGCCACCGACACCGACAGGCTCGCCGTCACTCCGCTCACGTTCGCCACGTACCGCGTGTCCGTCCCGACGTAGACGGGCGGCACGACCACCGTGTACGAACCGTTCAGTCCCGCGATCGTTAGCCCCGTGCCGCTCCCGTGCGCGCCCGTCGTCCCGATCGTCGCCGCCCACGCCGCCGTGCTGGGCAGTCCGCTCTCCGTCACCGTCAGGTTGTAGGTCTTTGGCGCGACGTTCGGCGCCCACAGGAACTGGCCGGTCTCCCACACCGGGCTCCCCAGCGTCAGCGAGATCGTCTTCGCCACCGAGTTGACCGACCCGACCCCCGAGCCGTTCCAGCCCACGAACTTGTAGTGGCTCGCCGGCGTCGCGCTCACCATCACGGTCGCCGTCGGCGACTCCCAGCTCGTTCCGGCCCCGGGAGAGATCGTCCCGTTCCCCGTCGAGCTGAGCGTCAGCAGATACTCCGGCGCGAACGTCACGTTCACGTATCCGTTCGCCACGACCTCGAGCGCTCCTCCCGCCGTCTGCGCGAACGAGCTCTGCGTCACCGTCGGCACGTACCGCGTCTCGTTCGAGCTGTTCAGATACACGTAGCCCACGTTCACGCTGTAGTTCCCCGAGGAGAGCCCGCTCACCCGGAACGTCCCGTTGCCGGTGTACGCCCGACTGCCGAGGCCGATCGTGAAGGCGAGCGTGCTGGGCAGCCCGACCCCTTTCACCGTCACCGTCCAGGTCGACGGCGGCAGGTGCACGAACGCTGCGAACTCCGTCACCGGCCCGCTCGGCGTCACAGAGATCGCCGGGTTCGACGAGTTCACCGCCCCGAGACCGTCGCCCGTCCAGCTGACGAACGAGTAGCCGGGGTCCGGCGTCGCGTTCAGGTGCACCGTCCGCGAGGCCTTCACCCACTGGCTGCTCTGGTTGACCGTCCCTCCGGCGCCCGCGGCGAGGGTGAGGTAGAAGGCCGGCGAGTAGACGAACTGCGCGAGCGTCGGTCCGTTGATCGGAACGTTCGCTGGCGTGGTGTAGTTCGTGAACGAGCTGTTCAGGACGAGCGGCTGCGTCGTCAGCAGGCTCGGGTAGAATCCGCTCCCGTTGGTCAGGTAGACCGGCGAGGCGTTGAGGGCGTAGCTACCACCCCGCAAGGCGAAGGAGGTCGCGTTCCCCTGGACCCCGTAGCCGTTCCCGCCGATTGACATGGCCCAGCTCTGGCCGTTCGGCAATCCCGTCTGGTTGACGAACAACGGGAACACCGCCGCGCTGGGCAGCTCCCGCTGGAACTGCACGTTCACGATCGAGTCGGTCGGGAGCTCCACCGGCGAGGCTGGCGTGCCGGTCCCGACCCAGTACTCCCCGGCGCCCGCCGGGATGGTCCAGACGTAGTAGTAGGCGATCTTGCTCGTCGCGGTGCCCGAGACGTAGATCCAGGACGTGTTCGAGGTGATCGTCGTCACCGCCCCGGAGCCCTGCACGCTCACCGTCCAGTTCTGGCCGACGGGCAGACCGTTCTCATGGAAGGCGATCGAGGAGTTCTGCTTCCAACAGGTGTCGTAGGAGAAGTACGGCGGGTCCTTTTCGACCGTACACCAACCGGTGAGGTCGAAGTTCGCGGTCATGTTGATCGGGCCCCGCGCGGTGATCGTCGTCAGGTTCGACGACGTGTTGACGGACCCGGCGCCGTTGCCGGTCCACGACTCGAACGAGAGGTTCAGCTCGTTAAAGTAGCAGAAGCCGGCGGGGCAGTTCTGCGACCGGTTCGTGACGTTGAGCACGAACGACGTTCCCGGCGAGACCCAGTTCGGACCCGGGTCCGGCGTGATGTTGTAGTTGATCATCGCGCAGTACGGATTGTCCCAGATCAGGAGGCCGCAGTAGGTACCGTACGGGCTCGACCCTGGAATGAACGGCACCGAGGTGATGTTCACCAGCACCTGTTCGGTGAACGTGTCGGTGACCGTGGTATTCGCGGTGATCACGGTGGGCGAGACGAGGCTGAGGGCGCCAAAGTACCGGACGCCGTAGCCGGCGGCCGGGTTCGAGAGGTTGAAGCTGACGTTCGACCCGTCGGGGATGCCGGAGACCTGCAGCGGCGCGGGGGCCACGGCCGAGCGTGCGTTGCCTTGCACGCTCACCGACCAGCCGGTGCCGGCCTGCAGGCCGGTCTCGGTGAAATTCAGGTCCCAGCCGGACCCTTCGAACAGCCTCGAGACCTGGATCTGGGTGACGCCCTGACCGGGGTAGCCGGGCCACGTGCAGTAGGCGACCGTGGGGTTCAGGCAGATGTCGAGGGTCCAGCCGATGTAGACGTTCGTGCCGACCGCGAGCAACGTGTCGTACTCGCCGTCCGGATAGTACGGCATCAGCGTCATGTTCGACGAGATGGTGATGGCGCTCGAGAAGGTCGCGCCGTTGTCCGTGGAGCTCGCGAACGCCTGCGACTGCTCCCCGCAGGTCGTCCCGTAGATGTAGGGGCCGCAGAGCGACTCGTTGTACTCGGTGAACTCGACGAGCACCGTCCCGGTCGCGTTGACCGTGACGGAGGGGTTGTACATCTGGAAGCCGTGGAAATAATCGCTCAGCTCCGGGGCGATGACGTGGGGGCGTGACCAGCTGGCCCCATCGGTCGACGAGTTGACGACGAACACCTGCTGGTAGCTCGCCGGGTAGCAGCCGTACGAGTAGCACTTCAGGATGACCTGAAAGGCACCGTAGCTCAGGAGCAGCTGGCCGGTCGCCGCCCCGTAGGCGAGCTGGGGGGACGGGTCGTGGAACGGGTCTCGGTAGGCGACGAAGCCGGTCGCGTGAACGGCCACGGCGTACGCAAACGTGGTGCCGTTATCGGTCGATCGCGCGACCTCGATGTCGGTGAAGTAGGTGTAGTTCGTGGTCGAGTAGGTCAGGTTGGTGCCGTAGGTGACGTAGAGCTCCCCGCCCGCCCCGACGATCACCTGCGGGTTGTAGGAGAAGCTCCATCCGGCGGAGCCGAACGACTGGAGGTCGATCTGGGCTCCCCAGCTCGCCCCGCCGTCCGTCGAGACCCGCAGATGGACCCCGGCCGAGGCGGTCGTCGAGTAGTACTCGTCCTTCGTGTCGTTCATCCACGTCACGTAGACGGTCGACCCGGTCGCCGTCGCCCAGGGGCGCAGGGGCGCGAACGCCGAGGCGTTGAGCCCGGGGTTGCTCGAGGAGTTGAGCACCGTCGGCATGGTCCAGGAGAGCCCGTTATCGTAGCTCTCGCGGACGACGAGGCGGTCGAACGGCACTGAGTAGCTGTACGGGCCCCACCCGCCGTAGGCGAGGCTGTTCGGAATCTGGACGGTGCTCGTGACGTTGAACTCGACGTAGGCAAGTACTAGCGTCCCGTTGGCGAGCGACGTCAAGCTCGGCGTCCAGGCGTCTGGGTAGTCGCTCGCGACCGTGCAATCCGGATTGCCGAGATAGCTCGGCGTCGTCCAGGTCGCTCCCCCGTCGCTCGAGCTGGCGAAGCCGATCTGCGTGACCGTGTAGTTCGTGACGTTGGTGCAGGTGGAGGTGTTCGTGTAGGCGGTGTAGGCGACCGCGAGCAGCCCGTTCGAGGTGTAGTTGAGCGACGGGTCGTTGGTGATGTTCCCGCACGTGTAACCCCCGTAGTAGTTCCGTAGGCACGGTAGGGTGTTGTTCGGCGGGTCGGGGATCTGCGCCGTCGTGAAGAACGTGCCGCGTCCGGAGGCGACCGGACCGGCGGCCGGATGGGGCGCCATCGGAGCGCCGGAGGCGAGCGGGTTGTGGCTGGACGCAGCGCTCCCCAGGTGCGTGGTCGCGGCAGGGAGGTAACCGAACGCCGGGCTGCCGACCGGCGCGTGACCGACGGCACCGAGAGCGGACGCCGACGGGAAGGCGAACACGGCGGCGAGCAGGATCACCGTCCAGGGCGTCGAGCGCGCGAGGAGGCGTCGCACGGCGGCGCGGAGCGCCGAGACGTTGCTCGTCATGTCGATCCCCCGCCCGTCATGTCCTCCCCTGCGCTCGAACTCTCCATCGAACCTCCGTCGTGCACGTAATCACCCGAGGGCGCGGATCCCGCCCCGCTGGCCATCGGCTCGGAAGGCCCGCGCATCTCCGTCCCTCCACCGCCGCGGCCGCCACGCATTCGCGCGGCGAGCAGCCCAACGATGAGCCCGACCACCAACCCTACGACCGCCAGGCCCACCAGCAGCCCCGAGGAGGTGTACGCGCTCGACACCGTCTTCGCCGCCGGTGCCGGCGGCACGAAGGTCGCTACCTCGCTCACCGGAGCGTTCACGTGGATCTGGCTCTGGTTGAGCGGCCCGGTGTACGACCCCGTCCCGCTCCCCGTCCACCCCGCGAACAACGCCGGCGCCGTCGCGCTCGCCACCAGCGTCACCGACGAACCCGCCGCGAACCAGCCGTCCGAGCTCGGCGTGACCGTTCCCGGCCCCACCGCCCGGATGCTGAACCAGTAGTACGCGCCGAAGGCGACCTGCGAGCTGCCGTTCGCGCTCAGGTGCAACGGCGCCGGCGCCACCGGCCGCCACTCCGTCTGCCCGTCCGTGCTACTGACCGTGCTGACCGTGACCGCGTAGCTCCCCGCGAGCAGCCCCGTCACGTTCAGGTAGTTCGTCTCCGACGAGTAGTCCACTCCGTTCAACGCCAGGCTCCAGCTCGTCCCCGCCGGGAACCCCGGCGTCGCCTGGAACGACCAGCTATACCGCATCGGCGGTGGAATGATGATCGGCGCGAACACCGCGAGCTCGCTCACCGGCCCGAACAGTTGCACCTGCGGCTGCGCCTGCGCCCCGGTGTAGTTCCCGTTCCCCGTCCCGTTCCACCCCAGGAACTGGTAACCGGAGTTCGCGCTCGCTGCCAACGACACCAGCGCGCTGCTCGCTACCCACGACCCGTTCGAGATCACCGACGCGCCCACCACCGCTGAGATCGATCCCCCGGCGGTCGTGGACAACGTGAGGAAGTACTGCGGAGCGAAGTGCACCGTCGTCGCCGCGCCCCCGCACACCGTGCTCGGCGGGGCGACCGGGACATACCGCGTCTGCGCTGGGGTCCCGTTCGCATACTCGTACGGCAGGCCCAGACCGTAGGAGCCGCGCCCCCCGGAGACCGCGCACGAGTAGACCTGGCTCACGTTGATCTGCCAGTTCGTGGAGGAGTAGCCGACCCCGCCGACATACGCCGTCCAGCTCGTCCCGTTCGGGATCCCCATCTCCTGCACGGTGAGATTGAACCGAGCGCCCGGTAGGGGGACGAACGTCGCCGTCTCCACGACCGGCCCGTTGACCGTCACATTCGCCGTCGCGTTCATCCCGGTGTAGGAGCCGACGCCCGTCCCCGTCCACCCGGCGAAGGTGTAGCCGACGTTCGCCGCCGCCGTGAACGATTTCATCGTCCCGGGGGCGACCCAGAAGTCCGACGTCGCCGGGGAGACCCGACCGCCGAAGCCGGAGACGACCTGGAGCTGGAAGGCGGAGGAATAGTTGACCAGGTAGGTGCTCCCCGGGACGACGTCCACGGTCGCCGGGAGGGTGTCGGGCGTGTACCCGACGCTGCCGTTCTGCGCCGTCACCGGGAACGCCGCCTGCGTGAACGTGCCCGGGTGCGTCGTGATGTTGATCCACGGCGTCGTCGAGCTGTACAACGTTCCGTTAAACTCGAAGTTCCAGACCGTCCCCGCCGTGAACCCGTTCGCCTGGAACGTGACGACGCCCGCCGGCGCCGAGAGGTTCTCGTAGGCGAAGGAGAGGTTGTCCGACGGAACATCGGGCACGAGCAGCGGGTTGCCGCCGTCGGAGCGGCCGATGTACTGCCAGCCGGACTTCGAGGAGTTCGCGGTGATGGAGTCCAGCCAGTGCGGCCCGGTCTGCACCTGATGGGCCGTGATGCTCTGGGTCGCCGGTCCGGAGTACGCCGCGCCGTCCAGGTTGAAGGAAAATACCGAGGTGGCGGGGAGACCGATCGCGTTGAACGAAACGTTGTAGATGCCGATCGGCAACGCCCACGCGGTCTCGTTCACCGGTCCGTTGAGCGTGAGGTTCGCGTCCGGCCCGAGACCGGTGAAGTTCGCGTTCCCGGAGCCGGTCCAGTAGTTGATGGGCGCGGAGCTGGTGTAGTACTCGTAGATCGGTGGCGACGCGGTCGGCGTGAGGTCCAGGTGCATCCCCAGGGGGAGGTACCAGGGGAAGACGCAGCCGTAGAAGTAGGAATTGACCGTGCCAAAGGCGGAGGTGTACCATTGGGCGTAGAAGTTGAAGCTGTGGCCGCTGGTGTTGTAGAGATCGAGGTAGAAGTTCTGGAGGTCCGGCGGCTGGATCGCGACGCTGAGCCCGACGAACTTCGTGAAGTAGAAGGTGAAGTTCGCCGCGGCGTACTCGACCAGCATCTGCTGGGGGTCGCTCACCCCGGTGTACTCCTCGTACCCCGTCCAGGTCCGGACCCCTGTCCACGCGACGAACACCGGCAGGCCGACCGGGAAGTTCGAGATCGTCGTGTTGTTGGTCGAGAGCGTGTAGTAGTTCACGCCGGCGTTGAACGACCAGGAGCTGCCGGGGGCGAGCCCGGTCTCCCAGACGGTAACGTTCACCGTGGGGCCGACATACACGGAGTCGACCTGGACGACGTTGTTGTAGTAGATGTCGGGGTAGAAGTAGCCGCTCACCAAGGTCATCACGTCCGCGACGAACAGCGCTCCCGTCGCGTTGAAGCCGACCGAGGCGGTGTAGCCGAGGTCGTTGTCCCCACCGAAGGTCTGCGGCTGGACCGTGAGCGGCCCCGGGGGCGTCCAACCGATACCGTTCGTGCTGGTCGTGAGCCACTGGCTGTAGGAGTAGCCGAGGTACGTGGAGTAACCGCAGTTCGCGTTCGAGTAGTTGTACTCCGTGTAGGTGAGGTAGACAGTACCGTCGTGGACGCCGAGGGCCGGCGTGAAGTAGCCTCCCTCGAAGATCTGGCCGTGCAGGATCTCCGGCCCGGAAGCGCGCCCGGAGACCCAGTTCACTCCGGCGTTGGTGGAGACGCCGGCGAAGATGACGGCCTGGTCGAAGTTGTAGTAGATGTAGGTCGACAGCGCGTTGTACGATGCCTCCCACGCCACGTAGAGGTTGCCGGAGAGCGGGTCGTAGGCGATGGTCGTCGCCGGTGCGAACTCGAAGAGGAACGGCAGGAAGTTGCCGGTCGTGTAGCTGTAGGAGAAGTACTGCGGCTCGCCCTGGCCGAAGGCGACCGTGTACGGCCCGTTCCAGGTGGTTCCGTTGGTCGAGGAGGTCGCCACGACGATGTCCTCCCCGTAGGCGGGATAGAGGCCGCACTGAGCGATGCACGATCGGTTCGTGTCGTACGCCACGGCCACGAGGCCGGAAGAGGTGACGGTGATCGACGGGGAGTAGGAGGTGTTGTACCAGGAGGTGTTCTCGCCGGCGAGCGTGTACGGGCCGTGCCAGGTCGTCCCCTGGTCGCTCGAGTAGAGCAGGTTGATCGAGACCGGGTACTCCGAACTCGGATAGGCGGGGATGATCGACGTGTTCCCGGCGCTCACGTTCTCGTAGACGATGTAGATGGTGTGGCCGAACGTGGCGATCGCCGGGCGGCTTACGTTGCCCGTGACCAGGGTGGTCGCATTGGAAAAGCTCGTCCCGTCGTTCGTCGAGTTGACGAACGCGAGCGCGTCATTGTATCGCGGATAGTAGTAGGCCAGCGGCGCGTAGAACGGGTAGTAGTTCATTTTGGACGCCGTTGAGTTCGCCTCGACGAACGCCCCGTCGAT
Source organism: Thermoplasmata archaeon (assembly GCA_022750195.1). Classification (GTDB taxonomy): domain Archaea; phylum Thermoplasmatota; class Thermoplasmata; order Lutacidiplasmatales; family UBA184; genus Lutacidiplasma. Next base: position 13,066 of record JAKIWE010000003.1, read on the forward strand.
CGTCCCGGACGGCGCGACGGTGAACGACGGCTCGAACTGCTGGGCGTACGGGCAGCTCTCGTTGATGTAGGTCGGGTTCCCGAAGGAGCTACCACCGTTGGAGGAGGAAGCGAACAGCACGCGGATGAACGTGTACAGTGAGATGTTGATCGTGCCCGAGCCGTTCGCGTTCGGACCGGAGGTGACGCACGTCGAGGTGTTGTAGCTCGTGATCTGACTGAAGGTGATGCCCAGGTTGCCGCTCGACAGGTTGAGCAGCGAAGGGCTCTGCGACTGGCGGTCGCAGAAGAACTCGAACCCGAAGTAGCTCTGGCAGTTGGTGTAGCTCGAGGAGGCTTGAGAGAACGACGAGGTGTTCTGGAAAAAGGTTCCCGTGACGGTCGGCGAGCTCAGGGCCCGCACGCCGTGATTTTCCGGCGCCGCCGGAACGACCGCGGCCGACGGGTGCGCGACCCGGTGCGGCGCGGCCGCGAGCCCCGCCGAGGGCCCGTGCCCGAGCAGCCCCGGTGTCGGTAGCAGTACCGCGACCAGCGCGATGGCGGCGAGCGCCGCCCAGTTCGTTCGGACCCAGCGTACGGAATATCCTCCGCCCGGCGAGGACATAATCGGCGGGGACCGGGTCGCCTGTCAAATACCTTTACGAAGGCTCCGAGAGCGCTTGGGGGTCGTCCGACGGGGGTGGGGGGTTCCCGCCCGGCCGAGGGGCCCTAGCCCGGTCCGCCCGACCCGTCCTCGGGGCTCTCGCCCTCGACCGGCTGCGGCTCGGCCGCGCTCGGCGCTCGCGGCGTGCTGCGCCGGCGGAACACCAGGAAGCCGACCAACAGCCCTACGACCAGCAACACCGCCAACAGTCCGAACGCCAGCGGTTCGCCCGCCGTCGCGCTCCCCGTGCTCTTCACAGGGTACACGGGTGCGAACGCTGCCGTCTCCTTGACCGGCCCGTTGACCGTCAGCGTCGTGCTCGCGAGCGCTCCGGTGTAGGCCCCGGTCCCGCTCCCGGTCCAGTTCGCGAACACCTCGCTCGCGTTCGCCGGCGTAGCGCTCAATGTCACCGTCGCCCCGGCGTTCACCCAGCCGGCGGCCGTCGGGCTCGCGCTCGCGCTCCCTCCGGACCCGCTCGTCACCGTCACTAGGAACTGCTCGGTGAAGCTCACCGTCACCGTGGCGTTCGCCGCCACCGACACCGACAGGCTCGCCGTCACTCCGCTCACGTTCGCCACGTACCGCGTGTCCGTCCCGACGTAGACCGGCGGAACGACCACCGTGTACGAACCGTTCAGGCCTGCGATCGTCAGCCCCGTGCCGCTCCCGTGCGCACCCGTCGTGCCGACGCTCGCGACCCAGCTCGCCGTTCCCGGGAGTCCGCTCTCGGTGACCGTGAGTTGGTAGGTCTTCGGCGCGACGTTCGGCGCCCACAGGAACTGCCCCGTCTCCCACACGGGCCCACCGAGCGTCAGCGACACGGTGCGGGCGGTCGAATTGACCGACCCGGTCCCGGAACCGTTCCAACCGACGAACCGGTAGTGGGGGTCCGGCGTGGCGCTCACCGTTAGCGTCGCCGACGGCGACTGCCAGAAGGTACCGGCCGCCGGGTTGATCGTTCCGTTCCCCGTCGAGGAAAGGGTCAGCAGATACTGAGGCGCGAACGTCACGTTCACGTACCCGTTCGCCACGATCTCCAACGCTCCTCCCGCCGTCTGTCCGTAGGAGCTCTGCGTCGCGGTCGGAACGAAGCGCGTCAGGTTCGAACTGTTCAGGTAGACGAACCCGACGTGCACGGTGTAGTTGCCGGACGCGAGCCCGCTCACCCGGAAGCTGCTGTTGCCCGAGTAGGCGTGCGCTCCGAATCCGACCGAGTAGGCGAGCGTGATCGGCAAGCCGGTCTCCTGGACGGTCACGGTCCACGTAGGGTTCGGGATCGGCGTGAACGACGCGAACTCCGAGATCGCGCCGGAGGGGATCACCGTGATCGCGGGGTGCGTCGAGTTGACCGCGCCCGGCCCGAACCCGTTCCAGCCGACGAAGGAGAATCCGGGGTCGGGCGTCGCGTTCAGGTGGAGCGAACGGCCCTGCTGGACCCACTGGCTCCCGTTGGTGACCGTGCCCCCGGAGCCGGCCGTGACGGTGACGTAGCTCGCCGGCGTGAACAGGAACTCCGCCAGCGTCGGTCCGTCGACCACCACCGTCGCCGGGGTGCTCACGACCTGCCCGGTCGAGTTCTCGACGAGCGGGGTGACGTTGACCGAATTGGCGAACAGCGCAGTGCCGTTCGCGTAGTAGACCGGCGAGCTGTTCAGCGCGTAGCTGCCCCCGGTAAGGGAGAACGAGGTGGAGCCCGTCACGACCCCGAAGCCGAGGTTGCCGAGGGTCAGGGACCAGTTGGTACCCGGGGGGAGGCCGCTCGCGCTCGCGACCAGGGGGAACTCGGCCGAGGTCGCGGGCTCGCGCACGAAGTTCACAAGGACGATCGCGTCCGCCGGGAGCTCGACCGGGGAGGGGGGGTTCCCTTCGCCGACCCAGTAGTCGCCCGCGCCGGAGGGGATCGACCAGACGTAGTAGCTCGCGATCCGGCTCGTCGAGGTGCCGGAGACGTAGATCCACGGGGTGCTGCTCGAGACCGTCGTGCTGTTGCCGGAACCGAGGACCGTTACCGTCCAGCTCTGGCCGGCCGGGAGGCCGGACTCGTGGAAGGCGATCGTCGAGTTCTGGGCGTAGCAGTGGTCGAAGGCGTACGCCGGATAGGTGTAGACATCGCACCAGCCGGTCAGGTCGAAGTTCGCGGTCTCGTTGATCGGCCCGCGGGCGACGATCGTCGTCAGGTTCGACGAGGTGTTCGTGCTCCCGGCGCCGGAGCCCGTCCACGATTCGAAGGAGAGGTTGAGCTCGGTGTAGTAGCAGTAGCCCGGGCCGGCGCAGAACTGCGGGATGGGGGTGACGTTGAGCAGGAACGAGGCGCCCGGAGTGACCCAGTTCGGGCCCGGGAGGGGGGTGATGTTGTAGTTGATCATCGAACAGGCTGAGTTGTCCCAGTACAGCTGCCCGCAGTAGTTCCCGAAGGCGCCTTGCGTCGGGATGACCGGCAAGCTCGCGATGTTCACCAGCACCTGCTCGGAGTAGTTCTCGTAGACGAGCTGGGAGGCGGAGAAGCTCGCGGGCGAACTGACGGACGCGTTCGCGAAGTACCGGATCCCGTAAGCGCTCGAGGAGGAGGAGACCGCCCAAGAGAGGTTCTCGCCCGCGGGGACCCCCGAGACGACAAGGTTGGTCGGGGCGAGCGCGGAACGCACGTTGCCGAGGACCGAAACGCTCCAGGTGGTGCCGGTGACGAGCCCGCTCTCCTGGAAGGTGAGGGCGAAGCCGGTCCCGGCGAACTTCTCGGAGACCGTGACCTGGGCGGAGCCGGCCGCCTGGGCGTAGTCACAACCGAAGGTGGAGACGTTCCACGTCGAGCAGAGCACGTGGACCCAGGCGAGCCAGACGTGAGAGCCGGCCGCGACCATCGTCGCGTACTCGCCGTCCCACTGGGCGCGCGTGTAGTAGCTCGCGTACGGCGTGAAGTTCCCCTCGAGCAGCACCGGCGGGGCGAAGCTTCGCCCCTGGTCGGTGCTGTTCGTGTACAGCTGCTGGATAGCGCCGCAGGCCGGGAGGCCCCCGACCATCGGAGCGCACCAGGAGCCGTTCGCGACGGAGAACTCGAGGTGGACGGTGCCCGAGGCGTCGACGGCGATCGCGGAGTTGTAGACGATGCTGTTCGTCCCATCGTTCGGGTTCATCAACGCCGGGTCCACGAGCCGGGTCGGCGACCAGGTGGCGCCGTGGTCGGAGGAGTTCGTGACGTAGAGATCCGGCTGGATGTGCAACGAGCAGTAGCCGTAGGCGTCGCAGAAGTTCCCCATCCGACCGGCGGTGAAGACCAGGTACAGCTGGTGAGCGGCGGCGCCGTAGGCGAGCTGCGGCGACGGGTCGTTGAACGGGATCACCGGCGCGTCGAAGTTGTTCCAGCTAACGAAGGCGACCTGCTTGGAGGCGACGGCGTAGCTGAACGTCGTGCCGTTGTTCGTCGAGGCGGCGACGACGACGTCGACGGCGTCCGTGATCTGGCAGTTCCCTTGGTAGCAGAAGTTCTGGTACGAGTGGTTCGAGGCGTACGTCACGAACAGCTCGCCCGACGGCGCGACGATCACCGTGGGGTTCTCCGCCACCGAGTACGTGTCGGAGGAGAACGTCGTGAGGTCGATCGGGGCTCCCCAGGTGCTCCCTCCGTCGGTGGAGACGAGGAGGTGCACCGCGGAGGAGGCGTACGAGTCGCTCAGGTTCATCCACGTCACGTAGAGCGTCTTGCCGAACGCCGTGATCCAGGGCCGTTGCGCCGGGAAGCCCGGGCACGGCTCCCCGAGGGAGGGGTTCGTCGTCACGTTCAGGACCTTCGGCGTCGTCCAGCTGCTCCCGTTGTCGTAGCTCTCCTGCACGACCAACCGGTCGTCGCTGACGTCGTAACAGGCGGTGCTCGGGATCTCGGTGCCGACGGTCACGTTGTACTGGATGTAGGCGAGGGCCAAGGTGCCGTTGGCGAGCGAGGTGAGCGACGGCTGCCAGGCGCTCGTGAAGTTGGCCTCCACCGCGCAGTTCGTGTTGCCGAGGAAGACGGGGGCCGACCAGGTCGAACCTAGGTCGCTGGAGACCGAGAAGCCGATCGCGCTCTCGATGAACGGCCCGGCGCTTCCGTTCCAGCACGGCGAGTCGTTCGTCAGGGCGGTGTAGGCCACGGCGAGGAAACCGCGGCTGGTCAGGTTGATCGACGGCTCGTTGGTGACGTTGACGCAGGTGCCGAAGAAGCACGTCTGGTTCGCCAGCGGAGGCTGGGGGATCGGGTGGTTGACGAAGAACGTCCCGCGACCGGAGGCGACCGGGCCGGACGAGGGGGCGGGGTGCAAGGACGTCGAGGCCACGGAGGGGCTCCGGTCGGCCGCTGGCGCGCGGGGCGACGCCTGAGCGACGGCAGTCCCGAAGCCGTGGGGGGTTGCGGGGCCGGAGGACCCACCGAGAGGGGCGGCAACGTGCGAGGCCGACGAGGGGACGACGAAGAGGAGGGCCAGCAGCACGCTCGCGGCCGCAACCGTCCAAGGGGGTAGGCGGGTCGGGAGGCGGAGAGCCACCGGGTTCATGCCGGACCTCCCTCGAGGCTCGAGTCTCCGTCCGTCGGCACTGGCTGGCCCTCCGGTCCTTCGCTCCAGACGTTCTCCTCCGGCGCCGGCGGTGACGCCGGCGAGGGTGGGGAGGGAGCGGAAGGGCCCGGGGTCAACGTAGCGTCGGTGCTTTCGGCGCGACCGCCGCCGCGCATGCGGGCTGCGAGAAGTCCGACAACCAGACCGACCACGAGACCGACGACCGCGAGCGCGACCACCGTCCCCTCCGAGGAGAACGCGCTCGTGACGGTCTTGGCCGCCGGGGCGGGGGGGACGAAGGTGGCGACTTCGCTCACCGGGCTACTGAGGTGGATCGTGGTCATGTTGAGCGGGCCGGAGTAGGCGCTCGCGCCGCTCCCGGTCCATCCGACGAACAGTGAGGGCGCCCGAGCCGTCGCGATGAGGGCGACCGGCGAACCGGTCAGGTACCATCCGTTCGACGACGGCGCTACCGTCCCCGAGCCGACCGCGGTGATCGCGAACCAGTAGTACGGCTGGAAGTCGACCTGGGTGGTACCATTGCCGCCGACGCTGATGTGCTGGACGGCGAGCACTGGCCGCCACTGCGTGAGCCCGTCCGCGCTTCCGACCACGGCGACGGTGAGCGGGTAGCCCCCGGCCAGTAGGCCGGAGACGACGATCGTCGAGGTGGACGACGAATAGTTGACGCCGTTGAACTCGACCGCCCAAGAGGTGCCCGGGGGGAACGCCGGGGACGCCTGGAGCGACCAGGTGAACCGGGCGGGTGGCGGGAGGACGATCGGGGCGAACGCGGCGAGCTCGGTAACGGGTCCCGCGAGCTGGACCTGCGGCTGGGATTGGGGCCCGGTGTAGTTGCCCAGCCCAGTTCCGTTCCAACCGAGGAACAGGTAGCCGGCGTCCGGGGTCGCGGCCAGCGAGACGAGGGCGGCGGTCGGGATCCAGGTGCCGTTCGTCACCACTTTGGAGCCAAAGACGGCGGTGACGCTCCCTCCCGCCGTCGACTGCAGGGTGAGGAAGTACTGGGTCGAGTAGGTGAGCGTGGTCGTCGTCCCGCCGCAGACGGTCGGCGGTGAAGCGACCGGGGTGTATCGGGTGAGCGACGCCGAGCTACCGTTCGCGTAGTCGTACGGCACGGCGAGGCCGTAGACGCCCCGGGCCCCGGAGACCGCGCAGGAGTACACGGAGGAGACGTTGATCTGCCAGGTCGAACTCGAGTAGCCGACGCCTCCGACGAACGCGTTCCAGCTCGTCCCGTTCGGGATCCCGACCTCCTGGACCGTCAGGTTGAACCGGGCGCCGGGCAGCGGGACGAAGCTCGCCGTCTCCACGATCGGGCCGTTCGCCGTTACCGGGGCGGTCGCGTTCGGGCCGGTGTAGGCGCCCGCGCCGCTCCCCGTCCATCCCCCAAAGGTGTACCCAGCGTTCGGCGTAGCGACGAAGTTCTTGGTCGCCCCGGGGGCGAGCCAGTAACTGACGTTCGAGGGGGCGACGTGCCCACCGACTCCCGCGTAGACCTGCAACTCGAAGGTCGGCGTGTAGGTGACCGGGTACGTCGAACCCGTCGTCACATTGATCGTCGGGGCCACGCCCGAGGGTGCGTAGCCGACGCTGCTGTTCTCCGAGGTGACCGGGAAGGCGCTCTCGGCGAAGGTCCCGGGGCGCGTGGTAACGTTGATCCACGGCGTCGAGGAGCTATAGACCGTCCCGTTGAGCTCGAACTGCCAGACCGTACCGAGCGTGAATCCGACGGCGTGGAAGCTGACGACGCCCGCCGGGGCGGTCACGTTGACGAACGCGAACGAGAGCACGTCCGACGGGGCGTCGGGGACGACCAGAGGATTGCCGGCGTCCGAGCGGCCGATGTAGTCCCACCCGGCCCGGGAGGAGTTCGCCGAGATCCCGCTCAGCCAGTGCGGGCCGGTCGTCACGTTCGGGGCGGTGACGGACAGGAGCGCGGGGGAGGTGTAGTTGACGCCGTTGAACGAGAAGTTGTACACCGAGCTCGCGGGGAGGTTGCGTGCGGAGAAGGAGATGTTGTAGCTCCCGATCGGAAGCGCCCAGGCGGTCTCGTTGATCGGGGCCCGTAGCGTGACGTTGGCGTCGGCGCCTACCCCGGTGAAGCTCCCGCTCCCGGTCCCGCTCCAGTAGTTGATCGACGAGCTCGAGAAGTACTGGCCGTTGATCGGGCCGGAGCTCAGGTTGGAGAGCAGGAACTGGGTGCGGAGCGGCAAGTACCACGGGAAGGGGCATCCACCGAACTGCGTTTGCAGGGGCGGCCCGTAAAAGGTGTTCCAGTACGCGTAGAAGTTGAACCCGCCGACGGTCATGTTGACGAGCTGGAACTCGAAATTGCCGATGTCCGGAGGCTGGATCGCGAGGGTGAGCCCGACGAACGGCAGGAAGTCGAAGGTGAAGTTCGTCGACGTCGAGAAGACCGCCATCGTGTAGGGGTTGGTCACGCCGACGTACTCCTCGTAGCCGGTCCACACCGCCGCGCCGCCGGACGCCAGGAGTTGCGGCGGGCCGGCCGGGACGTTGGTGATCGTCGTGTTGTTGGTAGTGATCGTGAACGACCAGGCGCCCACGGTGAACGACCACGAAGTACCGGGTGCGAGGCCGGTCTCGTGGACCCCGAGCGAGATCGTCGCACCGCCCCAGACCGACGCGACCTCGACCGCGCCGGTGTAGAGGATCGTCGGGAAACCGTAGGAGTACGGTCCGATCACCGCGTACGCGACCGCGGGCTGACCGCTCGCGTTGAACCCGATGCTGGACGTATAACCCAGCGACTCCGAACCGGAGTAGAGGTTCGGCTGGACGGAGAGATCGCCCGGCGGCGTCCACACGACCCCGTCGGCGCTCGTCGTCCACCATTGGCTGTGGGAGAACTGGAGGTAGCTCGTGGTGCCGCAGCCCGAGGAGTCGTTGTAGTAGCCGTAGGTCAGGTAGACCGTGCCGTCGTGCACGGCGAGGGCGGGGGTGTAGAACCCGCCGGCGTACTGGGTGCCTCCGACGACCTCCGGACCGGAGACGCGGGCCGTCGTCCAGCCGACGCCGGCGTTCGACGAGACCCCCGCCCAGACGACCGTCTGCGAGAACTCGTAGTAGTAGTCGGTCGCGGCCGAGAAGTACGAGCCGTCCCACGCCGTGTACAGTCGCCCGCTCGCGGGGTCGTAGGCGATCGAGGTGTCCGGGGCATACTCAAAGAGGTACGGTCGGTAGACGCCGGTGTTCTCGTTGCCTCCGAAGATCGACGATTCGCCGACCGCCGAGGCGACCGTGTAGGGGCCGTTCCAGGTCGTGCCGTTCGTCGAGGAGGTCGCGACCACGATGTCGTCCCCGGAGTTCGCGTAGAACCCTCCGCACAGGAACAGGCACGTGCGGTTCGTCGCGTAGGCGACCGCGACCAAGCCGGAAGCGGTGACCGTGATCGACGGGGAGTACGAGGTGTTGAACGAGGTCGCGTTCTCTCCCGGGAGCGTGTACGGCCCGTGCCAGGTGGTGCCCTGGTCGGTGGAGTAGACGAGGTTGATCGACACGGGGTACTGCGCTGAGGGGTAGCTCGCGATGAGCGAGGTCGCCCCGGCGCTCAGGTTCTCGTAGACGATGTAGACGGAGTTTCCGAACGTGGCGATCGCCGGCCGGCTGACGTTCCCGAGCACGAGCGCCGTCGCGTTGGAGAACGTAGCGCCGTTGTTCGTAGAATTAACGAAGGCGAGCGCATCCTGGTACCTCGGGAGATAGTAAAGACCCGGCGCATCGAACGGGTAGAAGCTGAACGCCTTAGGGGTGGCGTTCGCCTCGACGAACGCCCCGTCGACCGCCCCGTTGGGGGCGACCGTGAACGAAGGCTCCATCTGCTGGGCGTACGGGCAGCTCTGGTTGACGTAGGTCGGGGCCCCGAAGGAGCCGCCGCCGTCCGCCGAGGAGGCGAAGAGGACGCGCATCTCGGTCCAGACCGAGACGTTGATCGACCCGCCCGTGGCGTTGGTGGAGGGGTAGGTACAGACGCTCGCGTTGAGCTTCGTGCTCTGGCTGTAGCCGATCCCGAGCTTCCCGTTCGACAGATTGAGCAACGACGGGCTCTGCGACTCCTGGTAGCAGTACGACTCCGTGTAGTACGCAGCGCAGTACTTGTTCGTCGAACTGGGCTGGGAGAACGCCGAGGTGTTGGTGAAGAAGGTTCCGGTCGTCGTCGGCGAACTCGCGGGACGCGCGGTGGCGGGGTGGGTCGTGGCCGGGACGGTGGAGGCGCTGACGTGCGCCGGAGCCCCCAACAAGGCCGCCGCCGAGGCCGGGCCGACGCCCCGGGCCAGGAGCCCGGGGGCAGGGATCAGGACGGCGACCGCCACCACGGCGGCCACGGCGACCCACGTCGATCGGACCCTAGCTGCGGGAGAAGCTCCCACCGGCGAGAACATACTCCAAAGGACCCGGGTTCCGCCCAAATACCTTTACTTGGTTCACCTCAGCAGGTCCGGGGGCGGCCAAGGGCTGCCGCGAGGCCCCGACCGGCCCCGGCACGGGCGCCGCGGACGGTCCGTCGGAGTCGCCGGCGTCGCGCTGGATCCCGGAACTTTGGGCCGCCTCGTTCCCTAGGTGGAGCCCGAATCGTCCGTCGACTCGCCTCCTGCGTCGCTCGTCGGCGACTCCTCCGAGTGCATCGCGGGCGGGGAGGAGGAGCGCCGCCGGAACACCAGGAAGCCAACCAACAGCCCCACGACCAGCAGTACCGCCAACAGTCCGAACGCCAGCGGCTCCCCCGCCGTCGCGCTCCCCGTGCTCTTCACGGGGTACACGGGTGCGAACGCTGCCGTCTCCTTGACCGGCCCGTTGACCGTCAGCGTCGTGCTCGCGAGCGCTCCGGTGTAGGCCCCGGTCCCGCTCCCGGTCCAGTTCGCGAACACCTCGCTCGCGTTCGCCGGCGTAGCGCTCAATGTCACCGTCGCCCCGGCGTTCACCCAGCCGGCGGCCGTCGGGCTCGCGCTCGCGCTCCCTCCGGACCCGCTCGTCACCGTCACTAGGAACTGCTCGGTGAAGCTCACCGTCACCGTGGCGTTCGCCGCCACCGACACCGACAGGCTCGCCGTCACTCCGCTCACGTTCGCCACGTACCGCGTGTCCGTCCCGACGTAGACGGGCGGCACGACCACCGTGTACGAACCGTTCAGTCCCGCGATCGTTAGCCCCGTGCCGCTCCCGTGCGCGCCCGTCGTCCCGATCGTCGCCGCCCACGCCGCCGTGCTGGGCAGTCCGCTCTCCGTCACCGTCAGGTTGTAGGTCTTTGGCGCGACGTTCGGCGCCCACAGGAACTGGCCGGTCTCCCACACCGGGCTCCCCAGCGTCAGCGAGATCGTCTTCGCCACCGAGTTGACCGACCCGACCCCCGAGCCGTTCCAGCCCACGAACTTGTAGTGGCTCGCCGGCGTCGCGCTCACCATCACGGTCGCCGTCGGCGACTCCCAGCTCGTTCCGGCCCCGGGAGAGATCGTCCCGTTCCCCGTCGAGCTGAGCGTCAGCAGATACTCCGGCGCGAACGTCACGTTCACGTATCCGTTCGCCACGACCTCGAGCGCTCCTCCCGCCGTCTGCGCGAACGAGCTCTGCGTCACCGTCGGCACGTACCGCGTCTCGTTCGAGCTGTTCAGATACACGTAGCCCACGTTCACGCTGTAGTTCCCCGAGGAGAGCCCGCTCACCCGGAACGTCCCGTTGCCGGTGTACGCCCGACTGCCGAGGCCGATCGTGAAGGCGAGCGTGCTGGGCAGCCCGACCCCTTTCACCGTCACCGTCCAGGTCGACGGCGGCAGGTGCACGAACGCTGCGAACTCCGTCACCGGCCCGCTCGGCGTCACAGAGATCGCCGGGTTCGACGAGTTCACCGCCCCGAGACCGTCGCCCGTCCAGCTGACGAACGAGTAGCCGGGGTCCGGCGTCGCGTTCAGGTGCACCGTCCGCGAGGCCTGGACCCACTGACTGCTCGCGTTGACGCTCCCTCCGCTGCCGGCGGTCAGGGTGAGGTAGTACGCCGGCGTGTAGACGAACTGCGCGAGCGTCGGACCGTCGATCGGCACGTTCGCCGGCGTGGTGTAGTTCGTCTCCGTGCCGTTCACCACGAGGGGGACGGTCGAGAGGTGGCCCGCGTAGTACGCCGTTCCGTTGGCGAGGTAGACCGGCGAGGCGTTGAGCGCGTAGCTGCCGCCCCGCAGCGCGAAGGAGGTGGCGTTGCCGATCACGCCAAAGCCGTTCCCGCCGATCGACATCGCCCAGTTCTGGCCGTTCGGAAGTCCCGTCTGGTTGACGAACAGGGGGAAGACGGAGGCGCTCGGCAGCTCCCGCTGGAATTGCACGTTCACGATCGCGTCCGTCGGCAGCTCCACCGGTGAGGCTGGCGTGCCGGTCCCGACCCAAAACTCTCCGGCGCCCGCTGGGATCGTCCAGACGTAGTAGTAGGCGATCTTGCTCGTCGCGGTGCCCGAGACGTAGATCCAGGACGTGTTCGAGCTGATCGTCGTCACCGCCCCGGAGCCCTGCACGCTCACCGTCCAGTTCTGTCCGGCCGGGAGCCCGGTCTCGTGGAAGGCGATCGACGAGTTCTGCTTCCAGCAGCTATCGTAGGAGAAGTACGGCGGGTCCTTCTCGACGTAACACCAGCCGACCAGGTCGAAGTTCGCGGTCATGTTGATCGGGCCGTGGGCGACGATCGTCGTCAGGTTCGTCGAGGTGTTGACGGACCCGGCGCCGTTGCCGGTCCACGACTCGAAGGAGAGGTTGAGCTCGGTGAAATAGCAGAAGCCGACGGGGCACCACTGCGACTGGTTCGTGACGTTGAGCACGAAGGAGGTGCCGACCGACACCCAGTTCGGTCCCGGGTCCGGCGTGATGTTGTAGTTGAGCTCCGGACACTTCGGATTGTCCCAGACCAGTTGGCCGCAGTAGACGCTGGCGAACTGGTCGGCCCCCGGGATGTACGGCGAGGAGGTGATGTTGACGAGGACCTGCTCGCTGAAGGTCTCGATGACCGTCGTGTTCGCCGTGATCACGGTCGGGGAGCTGAGGCTGGCGACCCCGAAGTACCGGATCCCGTAGCCGGCGCCCGGACTGTTGAGGATCCAGCTCACGTTGTAGCCGTTCGGGACCCCCGTCACCTGCAGCGGGGTCGGCGCGGAGGCGGAGCGGACGTTGCCGATGACGCTCACCGACCACGGCGTCCCGCCGACGAGCCCGGTCTCCGTGAAATTGAGGTCCCAGCCCGTGCCTTCGAAGAGCCCGGAGACTTGGACCTCGGTGATGCCGTTCCCCGGGTACCCCGGCCAGTAGCAGTACGCCACGGCGGCCCCCAGGCAGAGGTTGATCGTCCAGCCGACGTAGACCCCGGTCCCCATCGTGAGCATCGTGTCGTACTCCCCGTCCGGGTAGTACGGCGTCACGGTCATGTTGCTCGAGATCTCGACGGCCGAGGAGAAGGTCGTGCCGTTGTTGGTCGACCAGGCGAACTGCTGCGACTGCTCCCCGCACCCCGTGCCGTAAACGTACGGGCCGCAGAGCGAGTCGTTCACGTACGACATCTCGATGAACACGGTGCCGGTCGGACCGACCGCGATCGACGGGTTGTACAGGCTGAAGCCCTGGCCGTTGCCGTTGAGCTCGGGGGCGACGACGTGGTCGGCGGACCAGCTGGAGCCGCCGTCCGAGGAGTTCGTAACGAACACCTGCGGCTCGAAGTAGAGGTAGCACCCGTACGAGAAGCAGAGCGTTACCGGGACCGCCGCGGAGTAGGTGACGAGGATCTGCCCCGTGGCGTGCGCGTAGGCGATCTGCGGCGACGGGTCGATGAACGGCGTGTGGGGCCAGTTGTAGTAGTCGACGGGCACGGTGTGCGCGGCGACGCTGTAGCTGAAGCTCGTACCGTTGTTCGTGGACGTGGCGACCTCGACGTCTGCGTTGAACGAGTAGTTGTACGAATCGAACGTCGCGTTCGTCCCGTACGTCACCAGGAGCTCACCCCCGGCCCCGACCGCGGCCGTCGGATTGAACGAGAACGACCCCGAGCCGCCGTTGACGGTGGTCAGGTTCCGCATCGGGCCCCACGTACTGCCGCCGTCCTTCGACACGAGGAGGTGGACGCCGGCCGAGCCTTTCGTGCCGCCGAACTCGAGGCCGGACGAGTAGTTCATCCAGGTCACGTAGACCGTGGACCCGGTCGCCGTGACCCACGCCCGCTCCGGGGCCCAGTTCGTCGCGTTCAGCCCGGGGTTGTTCGACGAGTTGAGGACGGTCGGCGTCGTCCAGGACACCCCGTCGTTGTAGCTCTTCGTGAGGACGAGCCGGTCGGTCGGCATGCGCCAACCGTACGGACCCCAGCCGTCGCCGTACATCAGGCTCTGGGGGATCTGGGTGTACTTCGTGACGTTGAACTCGATGTAGACGAGCACGAGGGTGCCGTTCGCAAGCGAGGTAAGGCTCGGCGTCCAGGCGTTCGCGTACTGGCTAGCGACCGTGCAGTCGGGGTTTCCGAGATAGACCGGCGTCGACCAGGTCGTGCCGTTGTCCGACGAGGTGGAGAAGCCGACCTGGGCCATCGTGTAGTTGGTCGTGTTCGCGCACTGGGTGAGATTCGTGTACGCGGTGTACGCCACCGCGAGCGTTCCGTCGCTCGTGTAGTTGAGCGACGGGTCGTTCGTGGTGTTCGAACAGGTCGTCCCGCCGAAGAAGTTCGAAAGGCACGGGACGGTCCCGGGGAGCGGGTTGGGAATCGAGCTCGTCGTGAAGAACGTCCCGGGTCCCGCGGCCGTCGGCCCGGACGCCGGCCGCGGGCCCAGGTGGGCGGCCACCTTGGAGACCGAGGGGTGCAGAGGTGAGGTGACGGCGGCACCCGAAAGGGCGTGCGCGACCGTCGGCATCGGTATCGGAGCGACGCGGTCGGTGGCGAGCGCCGAGGCCGACGGGACGACGAACATCGCCACGAGCAAGAAGGCGGCCCACGGCGTCGCCCGTCGGAGGAACTGCCGCGCGGACGCAACGGTCGAGATCGTCAGGGTCGCCGTCATGCGCTACCCTCCTCCAGGCCCCCGTCGGACGGCGGAGTTTCCGTTGTGCTCTCGTCTTCCATGTAGTCGGAAGAGCCCGAGGAGCTCGGTCCACCCGGAGACGGCCCGACGGGTTCCGGGCGACCCGGAGGGGTCATCGGCCCTGGCCTCCCGCCGCGTCCACCGCGCATCCGCGCCGCGAGCAGCCCAACGATGAGCCCGACCACCAACCCTACGACCGCCAGGCCCACCAGCAGCCCCGAGGAGGTGTACGCGCTCGACACCGTCTTCGCCGCCGGTGCCGGCGGCACGAAGGTCGCTACCTCGCTCACCGGAGCGTTCACGTGGATCTGGCTCTGGTTGAGCGGCCCGGTGTACGACCCCGTCCCGCTCCCCGTCCACCCCGCGAACAACGCCGGCGCCGTCGCGCTCGCCACCAGCGTCACCGACGAACCCGCCGCGAACCAGCCGTCCGAGCTCGGCGTGACCGTTCCCGGCCCCACCGCCCGGATGCTGAACCAGTAGTACGCGCCGAAGGCGACCTGCGAGCTGCCGTTCGCGCTCAGGTGCAACGGCGCCGGCGCCACCGGCCGCCACTCCGTCTGCCCGTCCGTGCTACTGACCGTGCTGACCGTGACCGCGTAGCTCCCCGCGAGCAGCCCCGTCACGTTCAGGTAGTTCGTCTCCGACGAGTAGTCCACTCCGTTCAACGCCAGGCTCCAGCTCGTCCCCGCCGGGAACCCCGGCGTCGCCTGGAACGACCAGCTATACCGCATCGGCGGTGGAATGATGATCGGCGCGAACACCGCGAGCTCGCTCACCGGCCCGAACAGTTGCACCTGCGGCTGCGCCTGCGCCCCGGTGTAGTTCCCGTTCCCCGTCCCGTTCCACCCCAGGAACTGGTAACCGGAGTTCGCGCTCGCTGCCAACGACACCAGCGCGCTGCTCGCTACCCACGACCCGTTCGAGATCACCGACGCGCCCACCACCGCTGAGATCGATCCCCCGGCGGTCGTGGACAACGTGAGGAAGTACTGCGGAGCGAAGTGCACCGTCGTCGCCGCGCCCCCGCACACCGTGCTCGGCGGGGCGACCGGGACATACCGCGTCTGCGCTGGGGTCCCGTTCGCATACTCGTACGGCAGGCCCAGACCGTAAGAGCCGCGCCCCCCGGAGACCGCGCACGAGTAGACCTGGCTAACGTTGATCTGCCAGTTCGTCGAGGAGTAGCCGACCCCGCCCACGTAGGCGCTCCAGCTCGTCCCGTTCGGGATCCCCGTCTCCTGGACCGTCAGGTTGAACCGCGCCCCGGGCAGCGGCACGAACGTCGCTGTCTCCACGACCGGCCCGTTGACCGTCACCGTCGCGCTCGCGTTCATCCCCGTGTAGGAGCCGACCCCGGTCCCGGTCCATCCGGCGAAGGTGTAACCGACGTTCGCCGCCGCCGTGAACGACTTCATCGTCCCGGGGGCGACCCAGACGTTCGACGTCGCCGGGGAGACCCGACCACCGAAGCCGGCCACGACCTCGAGCAGGTAGGCTGCTGTGAAGTTGACGAAGTAGGTCCCGCCGGTCACGACCGACACCGTGCTCGGGATCGACACCGGCGTGTAGCCGACGCTGCCGTTCTGCGCGGTCACTGGGAACGCCGCCTGCGTGAAGAGCCCGGGATGCGTCGTCACGTTGATCCACGGCGTTGTCGAGCTGTACAACGTTCCGTTGAATTCGAAGCTCCAGACCGTCCCCGCCGTGAACCCGTTCGCCTGGAACGTGACGGTGCCCGCCGGCGCCGAGAGGTTCTCGTAGGCGAAGGAGAGGTTGTCCGTCGGCTGGTCAGGGATGACCAGCGGGTTGCCCGCGTCCGAACGGCCGATGTACTGCCAGCCGGACTTCGAGGAGTTCGCCGTGATATTGCTGAGCCAGTGTGGCCCGGTCGACAGGTTGTGGACCGCCAGCACCTGGGTCGAGGGTGCGGAGAAAGCGTTCCCGTCGACCGAGAGCGAGAAGGTCGAGGTGGGCGGCAACCCGAGCGCCTGGAACGTGGCGTTGTAGTAGCCGGCCGGGAGCGCCCACGCCGACTCATTGATCGCGCCGTTCAGCGTCACGTTCGCCTTCGGACCGAGGCCGGTGAAGCTCCCGTTCCCTACTCCGCTCCAGTAGTCGATCGGGTTGGAACCCGCGTACGAGGCCACGATCGCGGAGCCGCTGCCTCCGACCGAGAAGTCCAGGTTGGTTCCTTCCGGGAGGTACCATGGGAACGGACAGCCGTAGAAGTAGGTGGTCGGGGGACCACCGAACGCGTAGGTGTTCCAGTCGGCGTAGAAGTTGACGCGGGTGCCCGTGTTGGAATAGACGTTCACGTCGAAGTAGTTCATATCGGGCGGCTGCACGGCGACCTGCAGCCCGGCGAAGTCGACGAAGGAGAAGGTGAAGTTGCCGGGGCTCGAGTACGCCTGGATCGACTGCGGAGGGGTCGCGGCGATGAACTCGCGGTATCCCGTCCAGGTCACCGGGCCGGGCCAGGCGATGAAGACGCCCATGCCGGACGGGACGTTCGTCACGGTGGTGTTGTTGGCGGTCGTCGTGTACTGGTTGCCGCCGATGGAGAACGACCAGGAAGTTCCAGGGGCGAGCCCGACCTCATGGAACGTCACCGGCACGGTCGTTCCCGAGTAGACCGTCGCCACCTCGAGCGCGACCGGGTAGTAGTAGGTCGGGTAGTTGCCGGTCTCGGTGCCGGGCATCACGTCGGCAGCGAGGGGGCTTCCCGTGGCCCCGAAGATCAGGCTCGCCGTGTAGCCCACGTAGTCGTCCCCGCCGTAGGTCTGCGGCGAGACGGCGACCGCCCACGGGAGCGACCAGCTGAGGCCGTTGAGACTGTGGCTCATCCACTCGCCGTGCGCGTAGGAGAGATACTGCGCGTACCCGCAGCTTTGGGAGTAGTTGTCGGAGGAGTAGGCGAGGAAGACCTCGCCGTTGTGGACCGCGATGACGGGGTTGTAGTAGCCCCCCTGGGTCGTCTGGGAGCCGATCTGCTCGGGGGCGGAGGCCATGGTACTTTGCCAACTGACCCCGCCGTTGCCCGACGCCGCGGAGTACACGACGGACTGATCGTAGTCGTAGTAGTAGCCCTGACTGGAGAAGCTGTTGTACGCGCCGACGAACGCGACGTAGAAGTTGCCCGAACTCGGGTCGTAGGCGATCGAGGTGTCCGGAGCGTACTGGAACGTGAATCCCATGAAGTTGCCGGTGTAGTAGCTGTAGCCGAAGTAACCGGGCTCTCCGACCCCGAAAGCGACGGTGTACGGGCCGTTCCACGTCGTCCCGTTGGTCGTGGAGGTCGCGACGACCACGTCGTCGCCACGCTCCTGGTAGAAGCCGCCGCAGAAGTTGATGCAGCTGCGGTTCGTGTCGTAGGCGACGGCGACCTTGCCCGCAGGGGTCACGGTGATCGACGGGGAGTAGGAGGTGTTGTACACCGTCGCGTTCTCCCCCGGGAGCGTGTACGGGCCGTGCCAGGTCGTCCCCTGGTCGGAGGAGTAGACCAGGTTGACGGAGGCCGCGTACTGGTTGGCGGGATAGCCGTTCTGGATGGTCGAGGCGGAAGCGCTCAGGTTGAGGTAGACGATGTAGATCGTGTCGCCGACGGTGGCGATCGCCGGACGGCTGACGTTGCCGTAGACGAGCGCCGTGCCGTTCGCGAAGTTGGTGCCGTTGTTGGTCGAGTTGACGAAGACGAGCGCGTCGGAGTATCGGGGATAGTACGAGTAGAGGGGGGGATAGAACGCGTAGGAGTTGAGCGCGGCGCCGGTGGCATTCCCCTCCACGTAGGCGCCGACGATCGTTCCGGAGGGGCTCGTCGTGAAGCTCGGCTCGATCTGCTGGGCGTACGGACAGGTCGTGTTGAGGTAGGTCGGGCTCCCGAAGGAGCTCCCGCCGTTGGTCGAGAGCGAGAAGGCGACGCGGCTCTCCGTCCAGATCGAGTAGTTGGTCGGCGTACCGGTGGCGTTGCTGGTGTACGTGCAGGTCGTGGTGTTGTAGTTAGTCAATTGGCTGAAGCCGATGCCGACATCGCCGTTGGAGAGGTTCAGGAGGGAGGGGCTCTGCGACTGAGGATCGCAGTAGATCTCGAAGCTGAAGTAGCTCTCGCAGTAGGTATTGGTGCTGGTGGGAGACGAGAAGGACGAGGTGTTCTGGAAGAAGGTTCCCGTAACGGTGGGCGAGCCCAAGGCCCGCACCCCGTGACGCAGGGGAGCAGCCGGTACGACAGCCGCGGACGGGTGGGCGATGCGATGCGGCGTCCCCGCTACCGCTCCGCTGGACCCGTGGCCCAGCAACGCTGGCGTCGGAAGCAAGACTGCCACCAGCGCGACGGCGGCGAGCGCCGTCCAGTTCGATCGGACCCAACCTACGGTATATCCTCTGCCCGGTGAGGACATGGGCCGGCGCAGCGGCTTGCCTATCAAATACCTTTACTCGGCCACCGTCAGAGCGCGGGGGCCGGAGCGAGTTTCCGAGCGGACGCCCACGGACGGGCCGTCGGGCCGGCGCGACGCTCGGACCGCGGTGCCCGCAGGGAGGGCACCCGATTACGGCGCCGGTCCTTCCGAATAGACCGACGCGTCGCTGCCCTCGTCCATGCCCGGCTCGCCCGGCGTCTCGGCCGACCACGCGGGGGTGGGGCCGGCGGAGGGAGGTCGGCGGCGGCCCACGATCAGCCCGATCACGAGGCCGAGAACGAGTAGGACCGCCAGCAGCCCGAAAGCGATCGGAACGCCCGCCGTGGTGCTGCCGGTCTTGACGATCGGGTAGGCGGGGGAGAACGTGGCCCGCTCGCTCACGGGCCCGTTGACCGTCAGGGTCAGCACGCCGGTCGTCTGATTCACCGCGTCGGCCCCGGTGCCGTTCCAGGAACGGAGCAGCGAGGTCGCGTTCGGCGTCGCGGTCAACGTCAGTTGGCTTCCCTTCGTCATCCAGAGCATTCCGCTCGGCGTGACAGAGCCGCCTAGGCCGCCGGTCACCTGGACCTCGAACTGCTCGAGGAAGTCGACCGTGATCGAACGGTTGGAGGTGACCATCTCGGTCGCGTTCGCCGTAAGGTTCGCGACGTACCGGGTCCCCGACCCAACGAGGACCGGCGCGACGGTGAGCACGTAGCTTCCGTTGAGACCTTCCACGAGGAGGTTCGAGAGCGTGCCGGCCGCTCCGGTCACGCCGACGCTGAACGCCCACGGCAGGTTGGCCGGAAGCCCGGAGGCGGTGACCGTCAGGTGGAAGGTCGCCGGAGGGATCGTCGGCGCCCAGACGAACTGGGCGGTCTCCCACAGCGGGCTCCCGACCGTCGGGTCGATCGCGAGGAGCGGAGAGTTGAGCGCCCCATTCCCCGTGCCGTTCCAAGAGAGGAGCTGGTAGTGGCGCGTCGGCGTCGCGGAGAGCGGGAAGCTCTGACCGCCCGTCACCCAGTAGCTTCCGGGCGACGGCGTCACCGAGCCGTTTCCGGTGGACCCGACGGTGACCAGGTACTGGGTCGTGTAGGTGACCACGACCGAGCCGTTCGCCGCGATCTGCAGCGTTCCTCCGGCCCCCATCGTGTAGCTGGTGCCGCTCACCGACGGGATGAACCGCGTCTGGTTCGAGCTGTTCAGGTAGACGTAGGGGACACTCAGCGCGTAGCTGCCGCTGGAGAGGCCGGAGACGTTGAACGAGCCGTGGCCACTATAGGCCCGGTCCCCGAGACCGACCGTGAACGCGGTGCCCGACGGGAGGCCGACCTCGGAGACGACCACCGTCCAGAGAGGGAGGGGGATCGGATGGAAGGTCGCGAGTTCGCGGACCGGCGCGATCGGATGGACGGTGATCGTGAGGCTGCTCGAGGTCACCGAGCCCGCCCCGGAGCCGGTCCAGCCCACGAAGTAGTACCCCGTCTGGGGGGTCGCGGTCAGGGCGGTTCCGGCGCCGTTCTCGACCCACTCGCTCGACGGAGTGACCGAACCGCCGGGACTCGCTGTGGTCTCGAGCCAGAACTGCGGCTTGTAGACGACCGTGACGAAGGTAGCGCCATGGACCGAGAGCGGGTTCAGCGGAACGGTGGTCGTGTTCGACCAGCTGCCGTTCTCGATGAGGGGTAGGACGTCGAACCCCGACGCGTAGAAGCCGGTGCCGTTCTGGAAGAAGACCGGCGAGGCGTTGACGGCATGCAGGCCCCCGCCGACCGTGTAGCTGGCCGAGGGGCCCCGGACCCCGTACATCGCCCCGTCGACCGACGACGACCAGGTCGTCCCGTTCGGAAGCCCGGTCTGATTGAGCTGCAGGGGGAACTCGAGGCCGGTCGCGTTGACGAGCGTGAACGTCACCTGGATCAGGCTCTGGGAGGGGAGCACGACCGGGGAGACCGGAGTTGTGCGGCCGACCCAATAGTCACCGGTGGCGGCGTCCGGGACCGTCCAGACCTGGAAGTCGGTCGCCCCGATCGTCGCGTTGCCGGTGACGGTGAGCACGTTGGTCGTGCTCGAGTTGGTCGTGAAGTTCCGGCCGTCCGGGCTCCAGATCGACACCGACCACGGCACGCCGCTCGGGAGGCCGCTCTGGAGGAAGGTGAGGGTGCCGTTCGCCGTACGGCACTTCTGGACCGGCGTCCCGTAGTAGTAGTAGAAGCACCAGCCGTTGATGTTGAAGGTCGCCGTCTCGTTGATCGGCCCGTGCACGGTCAAGGTCGTGGCGTTGCTGACGGTGTTGACGCTACCATTGCCCGTCCCCGCCCACGAGTCGAAGGTCAGGTTCAGGTAGGTCGTGTCGTAGCAGTAGTAGCCCGCCCCACAGTACACCGGCACCTTCTCCGCTGAGACGTTCACGGAGGCGCCCGGCGAGACCCAGTCGGGGCCGGGCGCGGGGGTGAGGTTGTAGTTCGTCTTCGAGCAGGACGGGAAGTCCCAGTAGAATCCCTGGTAGGCGGAGCAGTAGTAGTACGTGTACGGGTAGCTTCGGAGCATCGGCTCGGTGAGGACGTTGACCAGGAACTTCTCCGTGAAGTTGTCGTAGACCGTCGTGTTGCTCGTGACGGTCCACGACCCGTTGAGGCTCAGGACCCCTGAGTACCGGATCCCGTAGCCGCCGGAGATGTTCGTCACGTTCCAGGTGATGTTATCGCCGCTCGGGATCCCGGTGATCGTGAGGTTGGCCGGCGCGTAGCCGCTCACGACGTTCCCCATCACCTGGGCCGACCAGAGGGTGCCGCTCGTGATGCCGGTTTCGTTGAAGGTGAGCGAGAGACCGCTCCCGGCGAACAGGGAGGAGACGTGGACCTCCGCGAGACCGGTCGAGCCGATCCAGTAGCAGGTCGAGTAGCTGACGACCGGGCAGACGACCATCGTCCAAGCGATGAACACGCTGCTCCCCGCGGTGACCAGGGTCGCGTACTCTCCGTCGGGGTTGCTCGCGTAGATCGACGTGTTGTCCGACACCAAGACACTAGGGCCGAAGGTACGACCGTTGTCGAGGGAGGTGGCGTACTCCTCCGAGAGCTCCCCGCAGACCCTCGAACCGTACACGTTGAGGGCGCACTCCGAGTAGTTGTAGTAGCTCACGGCGAGGTGGAGGGTGCCGCCGCCATCGTAGCCGATCGCGGGATTGTACACCGAATAGCTGGACAGGCCGAGGGCGTTCAGCCACGGCTCGGCGATTTTCGGCGTCGACCAGCTGGCCCCGTTGGTCGAGGAGTTGGTCACCCAGACCGTGGGGAGCTCCGAATAGTAGCAACCGTAGTAGTAGCAGACCTGCCCGACGGTGTACGCGGCGAACGCCACGGCGATCTCCCCGTTCGCCGGGGAGTACGCGATCTGCGGGGACGGGTCCTGACTCAGCCAGCGGTACGAGAGCCAGACGTCCCTCGCCGCGATCGCGTAGGTGAAGCTCGTGCCGTTGTCGGCGGAGCTCGCGACGATGACGTCCGCGGTGCCAACATAGTAGAAGCACGTGCCCCCGATGCAGGAGTTGTACAGGACCGAGACGTTCGACGCGTAGGCGACCAGCAGCTCGCCCCCCGCGCCGATGGTGACCGTTGAGTACTGGGCGATGTGGGCGTCCTTCCCCACGTAGGTCTTCAGGGTCACCGGCGAGCCCCAGGTCGACCCGCCGTCGGTGGAGACGATGAGGTGCACGGCGGAGGAGCCTGAGCTCACGATCGACCCGTTGGTGTAGAGCGTGGTGTACGCGGAGGTCATGTTCGTCCAGGTCACGTAGATGGTCTGGCCGGTGGCGGTGATCCACGGACGGACTGCCGCGAAGCTGTGCGCATTGGCGAGGAGGTTCGCGGAGGCGTTGAGGACCGTCGGCGTGGTCCAGTTCGTTCCGTTGTTGTAGCTCTCTGTCACGACGAGCCGATCGTAGGTGACGGTGTAGGTGAACGGCCCGAAGTAGAGGTACGGCATCGAGTAGAAAGAGGTCGACACGTTGAACTCGATGTACGCGAGGACGAGGGTCCCGTTCGCGAGGGAGGTGAGCGTCGGCTGGTAGGCGCTCGAGTAGTTCGTGTTCGGCCCGCTCGCGCAGACCGGGTTCCCCAGGTAGATCGGCGAGCTCCAGCTCGCACCCTGGTCGGTCGACGCCACGAAGCCGACCTCCGTCTTGGCGTACCCCGCGGCCCCGGCACACGGGGCGAGCGTCGTGTAGGTCGTGTAGGCGGCGGCGAGGAGGCCGGTCGACGTGTAGTTGACGGACGGGTCGTTAGTCACGTTCTCCGTTGTGCCGTAGTACGACGTCTGGTTCGCGGGTACCGGGTTCGGGATCGCGCCGGGCACGAAGAAGGTCCCGCGCTGCGAGGAGGGGGGTGTGAGCGGGGCCGCACGGAGTGCGGCCGGCGCAGCGACGGAGGCGTGGGCCGCGAGGGGCGATGCCGGAGCTGTAGGGGAACTCACCGGGCTCGAAAGGGCGTGGGCGAGGGGGGTCGCGGCCGATCCCGTCGACGAGCCGAGCGCAACGCCCGCCGACAGCAGCAGGGTTAGCACCACGCCGACCGCGAAGAGCCCCTGGACCCAGGCGCGGCGCGGAGGGCTCTCCCGCCGGACGTCGACCGCCGTCGAGGGAACGCTCCTCACGGCTCCCCTCCCTCGGGCGGGGGGTTGCCCGGAGGTGGAGCTTCCGGCGACGACCCTTCCACGGGCTCCGGGGCGTAGGGGGCTGGCGGGGCGCGCCGACCGCGGGCCCTCACGGCGATCAGTCCGATCACGAGCCCGACGACCAGACCGACCAGGGCCAACCCGGCCCAGACCGGGACGGTGTTGAACGCGCTCGCGACCTGGACCGCCGGGGGCACGGGCGGGACGAAGGTCGCGACCTCCGTCATCGGACCGCCTACGCGGACGCTGGGCGGAGTCGCGTTCGTCCCCGAATACGCCCCGGGACCGGTACCGACCCAGCCGCTGAAGAGGTTCGTGCCGTCCGGGGTCGCCACGAGCGGGACCGCAGCGTTCGCCGGGAACCATCCACTGGCGGGACTCACGCTCCCTCCTCCGACCTCGGAGATGCTGACCCAGTAGGAGGTCGCGTAGCTGATCGCGTACGACGAGTTGGCGGTGATCCCGATCCGGGGGTTCACTCCGACCGCGGCGTACTGTGTGAGACCGTCCGGCGTAACGATCGTGGGGACCGCGACCGAGTACGAGCCCGCGAGCAGGTTACTGATGTTGAGGTAGGCCGTGCTCGACGAGTAGTTCGCGCCGTTGAACGTCACCAACCACGTCTGGCCCGCGGGCAAGGTCGAGCCCAGGTGGAAGCTCACCCAGTACCGGGGCGGCGGCGGCACGTAGACGATCCCGAACGCAGCGATCTCGGTGATCGGGCCCTCCATGGCTGCCGAGCCGATCGGCTGGACGCCGGTGAAGTTTCCCGGGGCCCCCGAACCGTTCCAGCCGAGGAAGATGAATCCGGGGTTCGGCGTCGCCTGGAGCGTGACCGCCGTGAGGCCGGGGACCCAGGTCGAGTTGCTCGAGACCGTCGCACCGAACGCGACGCTCGCGTTGCCGCCGGAGGTCCACTCGAGCGTGAGGAAGTACTGGGCACTGAAGTTCAGCGACTCGGGCGCACCGCCGCCGCAGAGCGTCGCGGGGTACGGCTTCGCCACGTACCGCGTGAGCGAGGAGGTGCCGTTGTCGTAGGCGTACGGGACCGTGACCGTGTACCGACCGCGGCCGCCGGAGAACTGGCAGGAGTAGACGTTCGGGACGGTGAGGGTGTTGTTGGTGGAAGAGTAGCCGACTCCGTTGAGGTTCACGGTCCAGCTCGTCCCGTTCGGAATCCCGTTCTCCGAGAAGCTCAGGTTGAACCGGTCCGCGACCAGCGGGTAGAACGCGGCGACCTCCACGATCGGACCGTTGGCGGTCACGGTCGCCATGAAGCCGTTGCCGCTGAACGAGCCGGCGCCCTCCCCCGACCAGCCTTGGAAGGCGTAGCCGATCGCAGGGGTCGCGGTGAAGCTCTTGATCGTTCCGGGGGCGACCCAGTAACTGGAGGTCGTCGGCGAGACGGCCCCTCCGGCCCCGGCGACGACGTCGATCCGGTACGCGGGGGTATAGTTCACCTGGTAGGTCTGGCCGGCGTCGAGCGTCCAGGTCGACGGCACGGCGTTCGGTGTATAGCCGGCCGAACCGTTGTACGAGGTCACCACATACGCCGAGGTTGGGTAGATCCCGGAGTGGGCCGTGACGTTGATCCACGGAGTGTTCGAGCTCAACGTAGAACCGTTGAACTCGAACTGCCAGACGGTGCCGGGCGTGAGGCCCTGGGCATGGAAGCTGATCGTCCCGAGGGACGACGAGAGGTTCACCGCGGCGAACGACATGTTGACGACGCTCTGCAAAGGTACCAGGACCGGGTTGCCGCTCGCGGGGCCGCCGAAGTACGCCCAGCCGCTTTCGGAGCTCGTGGCCTGAGCATGGGTCACCCAGTAGGCCCCGGTGGTGACGTTCACGGCATGGCCCAACGCTCCGCCGCCCGGGGCGGAGACGTTCTGGCCGTCAAAGGTCAGGTTGAACGTTGAACTGACCGGCAGCGTCGGCGCGCCGAAGTACTCCGAGTACGTGCCGTACGGCAGGAGCCACATCGTCTGATTGATCGCGCCGTGAACGGTGAGGTTCGCCGAGGAACCGGTGCCGGTGTAGGAGCCGGGTCCGGTGCCGTTCCAGTACGACACCGGGAGCTCGAAGTTGTAGTACGCGTACTGGGGTCCCCCGCTGCTCGACGGCCGGATCTGCAAGGTGGTGCCGTCGGGGACGTACCACGGGAACGGACAGCCGCTGACCGAGTTGTAGGTGTAACACGTCGTTGGGCTATAGCAGTAGACCTCCTGCTCGTAGTACTCGTAGTAGGTGTACTGACTCTGGTTGTACACGTACAACTCACTGTAGCCGGAGAGTAGCCCCAGTGGCTGAGGGTTGAAGGCGATCCCGTCCCACAGGGTATAGTTGAGGTACAGGATCGTGGGCGTCTTGACGACCTGCGCGCCGCTGCTGCTGAGGATCGGCTGGTACTCCCGCCAGTATCCGGCCGAGGGCGTGGCCGCCGTAACCGGGACGACGACCACCACTTGGGTGGTTGGCACATCGACGACGGTGATGTTCGGGTTGGTCGATTCGAAGACATTCCCATCGACAGCGAAGCCCCACCGGCTGCCGGCGGCGAGCCCGTGCTGCTCGACCGTCAAGGTGCTGTTCGTTCCCTGGTACGGCTGCGCTACCATGAGCTTCACCTGGTTCACGTACTCGGTGTTCGCGCCGATCGTCTCCTGCTGGAAGCTCAGAGCGACGGCGTAGCCGAGGAGCACAGTGCCCGCCGCGGTGTACCCAACGGAGCCGAGGAATCCCTGGTAATCGTAGTAGATGTCGAGGTAGGTGTAGTACCCGGACGACGGCGGTTTCACAACCGCCGCGATCAGCGGGGGGCTCCAGGTGAGCCCGTTCGTACTGTTCGCCGTCCACAGGGTGATCGAGGGGGAAAGGTAGGTGCCGCTCGCAACCGGGCCACAATTGCCACCGGTGTAGGTCTGGTTATACTCGGTGAACGTGAGCGTGACCTCGCCGTTGTTCGCCCCGAGGGCCGGGTTGTAGTACTCGATGCTCCCGCCCGAGTAGGTCGTCTCGGGAACTGGCGGCGAGGCTAGCGAAGTGTTCCAAGTTACGCCATCGTTCAGCGACGAGCCGACCCCGACCTGGAAATTCGAGTAATCCGAGTAGTAGTACCCGTTGGGGAGGGAGAGGTTCAGCGCCCCCGCCCACGCCACCTCCCAGGCGGTGGCCGCGTCGTCCCAAGCGATCGCGGTCTCGGGCGCCTCCTGGAAGAGCGCATTGAAGTAGACGCCTTGGAAGTAGTAGTACTCGCCCACGTTCGATTGGACCTGGAACGGACCCTTCCACGTCGTCCCATTGGTCAAGGACGTCGCGACGACGATTTCTTCCCCGTACGCCGCACCGTAGTAGACCCCACAAAAGGCGAGGCACGACCGGTTCGTGGCATACGCGACCGCGACGGTCCCGTTGGAGCTGACCGCCACGGACGGCGACATCGTCGTGTTCAGCTCCGTCGGATTGAGGCCCGGCAGGGTGTACGGCCCGTGCCACGTACTCCCGTTGTCCGCGGAGTAGACCAACTGCACCGCGATTGGGGCGGCCGCCGGGTAGAAGTTGCCGGGGAGGGGACCGGTCCCGTTCGAGATGTTCTCGAAGACGATGTACACCGTCTCCCCGAACGTGGCAATCTGGGGGCGGGAGATGTTCCCGCCGGCAAGGACGGTGAGCGGCTTCGCGAACTTGGTCCCGTTGGAGCTTATGGAGATGAACCCGAGTGCGTCGTCGTACCGCGTGGTGTACGTGGTCGTCGGCGAACCGTAGTAGCCGAGGACGCCGTACTGCGTCGCGTTCGATTCCACGAACGCTCCGTAGACGTGGCCGCTCGGCCCGGCCGCGAACGACGGCTCCAGCGCCTGCTCGTACGAGCAGGTCGTGTTCCCGAGTTGGGTGGTGCTGCCGAAGCTCGTGCCGTTGTTCTTGGAGATGACCCAGCCCAGCCGAATGCCCGTGTTCGCTCCCGCTCCCGAACACGTATCGGTCGTCCGGGTGGTCACCTGGGAGAAGCCGACGCCGATCTGGCCGTTGGTCATGCGGACGATCGAGGGATCCTGAGACTGAGGGTAGCAGTAGCCGTAGCTCGTCGAAGTACAGTATGTCTGACTGAACGGCGGGGTAGTGAAGCCCGAAGTGTTCTGGAAGAAGTTGCCGGAGACGTTTACGCTCGAATTGACGAACGGCCGGGGGGCGATCGGCGCGGGGGCCGCCGACTTTGCCGATGCCGCCGCTGACGTGGAGTGTCCGGCGGCGGAATGGGTAGCTCCGCCACCGAGGGCCGAGGCCGGAAGCGCGAGGAGCGAGCTGAGGACCACCACCAGCGTGGCGAACGTGACCAAGCTCGTTCGGAACCAACTAGATCGCATGGACGGCGCCCCCGGGCGGGCCATGCGGCCGCGGACTTTGGGTGTGGCTAAATACCTTTACACATGCGGATTCGCCGATAGCGAGTTCGCATCGAAAATTCGGCGTTCGACGTGGCCGTACCCGTAGCTTCCTGGGGTCGAACCGGGGAAATAAGTAGGCGAGCGCGATGGTTTCGTCGATGAGCGAAGGCGAGGTTCACTCCGGTCACTTCAAGACGCCCCCGTTGGGCGCCCGGGCCCTGGGCTTCGTACTGCTCGCGGCCGCCCTGATCGGGGTGGGTCTCCTCATGGTTATGGCCTGGATCGTTTCCCTTGGGACCGACTGGTACTGGGCTCTCGGACTCCTCCCCGTCACGGCAGGCTCGGTCCTTCTGTTCCTGCCGGCCAGCGGACCGGACCACGCCTAACCCTGCCGGCCCAAGCGACCGCCCCGACCTGAGCCGAACCGACACGACGAGCAGACCCGAAGGAGCGACGGTGACGGGCGAACCGCCGGTGGTGATCAAGCTCGGGGGTAGCGTCATTACGCGCAAGCAAGGGGAGGCGCGCGTTCGCCCCAAGGTCTTGGGCCGGCTCGCCGAGGAACTGGCGGTCGATGGGCCGCCCCGCATCGTGCTCCACGGGGCCGGTTCCTTCGGTCACCCCGGTGCGGCACGTTGGGGACTTGCGTCCCCGCCGAACGAAAAGTCACGAGGTCGCGACCGTTCTCGAGGAGCCGCCATCGTGAGCGCCGAGGTCCGGAAACTCCACGTCGCGGTGCTCAAGGCGATGGTCGACGCCGGCGGTTCGCCGTTCTCGCTACCCGCCTCCGGACTTGCGGCGAACCAGGAAGGGCGACTCGCCCGCTTCGAGCCCTCCCCCTTCCGGGAGGCGCTCGCGCTCGGCGCGACGCCGGTCTCGTTCGGCGATGTCGTCCTCGACGGATCGTGGGGCTTCTCCATCCTTTCAGCCGACACGATCGCAGTCGAGCTCGCGCGGGCGCTGAACGCTCGCTCCGTCGTCTTCGTGAGCGACGTCCCGGGGGTTTTCGAGCGGTTCGATGGCGGCCGAGGCCGGATCATCGAGCGCCTCACCCCGTCCGTCGCGGGCGAACTCATTCCGGCCGCAGGCGATCGCGACGTAACGGGCGGCATCCGGGGCAAGGTCGAGGCGATGCTCGCGATCGCCGCGCTCGGCACTGACGCAGGACTTATTAGCGGACTGACGGATGGAGCGCTCGCGCGCGCGATCCGAGGGGAGGCCGTCTACGGTAGCTGGGCCCGGGCGCGATCTCCCTAGCCCATCGGTCGCCGACGCCTCCGGCCTAGACCTCACCCACCGGAAGGCGGAACACGTCAAGGTCGTCCTGGAGGGCCAGGTCGAAGGACGGTACCGATACTGGAACGACGTTCAGATCCTTCACAACGCGCTCCCCGAGATCGACTTCGAGAGCATCGACACCTCCATCGAACTGCTCGGCCACCGGCTCGCCGCACCGTTGATGATCACCGGGATGACCGGCGGATTCCCGGACGCCGCCAAGATCAACGACAACCTCGCCCGCGCGGCGGCCGAGGTCGGCATCGCCATGGGGGTCGGTAGCGAGCGAGCGGCAATCCTGAAAGGGCAGTATCCGGAGAGCTACGCCTGCGTCGCGCGCCACCCCGTGCCTCTCAAATTCGCGAACATCGGGGCCCCCCAGATCATCGCCCAGGCCCCGGGCGACAAGGTCGTCGGGGTCGCGGAGGCGCGGAGCGCGATGGAGCTCATAGGCGCCGACGTCCTTGCCGTCCATCTGAACTTTCTGCAGGAGATGGTCCAACCCGGCGGCGACCGCAAGGCCGCCGGCTGCCTCGAGAAGATCGGGGAGCTCGCCGAGGCGCTGCCCGTCCTCGTCAAGGAAACCGGAGCCGGCCTCTCCCGCCAGGTCGCCGAGCGTCTGCGCTCGCGAGGCGTGCTGGCGTTCGATGTCAGCGGTACGGGCGGAACCTCGTTCGCGGCGGTGGAGCACCACCGAGCCGTGGCCCAGGGCGCACGGCGCGAGGCGCGCGTGGGGAAGACCTTCTGGGACTGGGGCATACCGTCGCCGGTCGCCGTGCGGGGGCTCGCCCCGCTCAACGTGCCGGTCATTGCGAGCGGCGGGGTCCGCTCCGGGCTCGATGTCGCCCGCGCGCTCGTGCTCGGGGCCACCGCCGCGGGCATCGCGGGAGGCGTCCTACGAGCCGCCTCGACCAGCTTCGAAGCGACCTTGACCGAACTGCAAGACCTAGTCCATGAGCTCCGCGTGGCGATGTTCCTGACCGGGAGCCGGACCGTCACCGAGCTTCGGCAAGCCCCGTACGTCCTCACGGGGGAGACGCGACAGTGGCTGACCCCGTAGGTCAGGGCGCCTTCGCCTCCACCGATGCCACGGGTTCGACGCCCGAGCTGATCCACCGGCAGAAGCTCGCGTGGATGCGTGAGCACCCGGGTGGGCCGGTACCCTCCAACCTACACTGGATCGAGCGACTGGCCGACAGCGAGCGAGCCAGGCTGCCCGCGGGCGCCCGGCGCAAGCCAACGCGCTCCCTCTCCGGTGTGGCGGTCGTAGCGGTGATGACCTCACCGGCCGCTTGCCCGCACGGCCGCTGTACCTACTGCCCGGGCGGTGTCGAGCTTCGGGCGCCGCAGAGCTACACGGGGGAGGAGCCGTCCGCCCTTCGTGGAGCCCAGTTCGGCTACGACCCCCGGGCGATCACCGAGCATCGATTGAAGGTGCTCGAATCGATCGGGCACTCTACGTCCAAGGTAGAAGTGATCGTCATGGGCGGGACGCTCCCGTCGCGTGGCGCGGCCTACCAGTCGAGCGTTTTCCAGGGCATTTACGACGGCCTGAACGGCACCTCCTCGCCCACGCTGGAATCGGCTCAGCAGCAGAACGAGACCGCCGCTCGCCGGCTCGTTAGCCTGACCGTCGAGACCCGGCCGGACTGGTGCGACGAGCGCGTGCTGCCCTCCCTGCTGGCCGCGGGCGTCACCCGCGTCGAGATCGGGGTCGAATGCTTGCACGATGACGTTCTCCAAGCCGTCGGCCGTGCTCACGGCTCCGGCGAGGTCGTCGCAGCCACCCGGTCGGCCCGTTCGCGCGGGCTGAAAGTTTGCTACCACTTGATGGTGGGACTCCCCGGCATGAACCCCGCGTCAGACTTCGAGGATTTCCGACGACTGTTCGACGAACCGGAGTTCCGACCGGACATGCTGAAGATCTACCCGACGCTCGTGCTTCCGGGAACGCCGCTCTACGAGTCGTGGAAGGTCGGAGAGTACACCCCGTACGATACCGCCACGGCGGTCGACCTGTTGGCCCGGATGAAGTCCATCGTCCCGCCGTGGGTCCGCATCCAACGCATTCAGCGGGATATTCCGGCCCGGCTCATCGCCGCCGGGGTCCGTACGAGCAACGTCCGGCAGCTCGCTCAGCGACGCCTCCAGAGCGAGGGCCATCCCTGCCGTTGCCTCCGGTGCAGGGAGGCGGGGCGCGACCGGCGAGCATCGTCGACCAGCTACACGATGAACGAAACGCGGTACGCGGCGGCCGGCGGCGAGGAGTGCTTCCTCGTCTACGAAGACAAGGCGACCGACACGATCGCCGGTTTCATCCGCCTCCGGTTTGCGTCCGTTGGGGACGGGAGCCAGCTCCCGATCGTCCGGGAGCTCAAGGTCGTGGGCACCGAAGTGGCGGTCGGCAGTTCGCCCTCCGGTCAGGGCTCGATGCAGCACCGCGGGTTCGGGCGGAGCCTGCTCGCTCGCGCCGAGGAGCTCGCCCGCGAGGCCGGGTTCGACGGGCTCCGGGTGCTCAGCGCCGTAGGTACCCGGGAGTATTACCGGAAGTTCGATTATCACCCGGACGGGCCCTACATGACGAAACGAGTTTTCGCCGGACGCAAGGAATCCACGAGGGCGCCGGTCGCCGGTGGGAACTCTTAAAGAGCCCCCGCGCTCGGGCGGCCCCGAGTCCCCATGGGCCGCAACATCCGCATCGAGCCGCTCCGGACCGTTCACATCGAAGACCAGGACGTGGAGCTCGTCGAGCGGAAGGGGCTCGGCCACCCGGACTCCATCGCGGACGGCGTCAGCGAGAGCGTCAGCCGCGCGCTCAGCCGGATGTACCTGGACGAGTTCGGGCGCATTCTCCACCACAATACGGACGAGACACAGGTCGTCGGTGGCGCCAGCGAACCGAAGTTTGGCGGCGGGAAGGTCACGAACCCGATCTACATCTTGCTCGTCGGCCGCGCCACGACCGAGGTCAACGGCGAGAAGCTCCCTTTCCGCCAGACGGCGATCGACGCGGCGAAGGCCTACGTCCACGGGGTCTGCGCCCACCTGGACGTTGAGAAGCAGGTCGAGTGGGATTGCCGGATCGGCCAGGGTTCGATCGACCTGCGCGGGGTCTTCGACCAGAAGTCCGTCCTCTCGAACGACACCTCCTTCGGGGTCGGGTTCGCGCCGTACTCCGACACCGAGCGCCTCGTCCTCGAGAGCGAGCGGTTCCTCACGACCCGTCTCAAGAAGCGGCTCCCGGCGCTCGGCGAGGACGTCAAGGTGATGGGTTACCGGTCGGGCGATGCCATCCGGCTGACCGTCGCCGCGGCTCTGGTCGACAGCGAGGTCGCCGACGCCGACGAGTACGCCAACGTCTGCCAGGAGATCCAGGAGAAGCTCATGGACCAGGCGGCGAAGCTCACGCACCGCAGCGTCACCATCGACGTCAACACCGCCGACGACCCCGAGCTCGGCCGGTTCTACCTCACCGTGACCGGACTCTCCATGGAGGCCGGCGACGACGGCTCGGTCGGTCGCGGGAACCGCGCGAACGGCCTCATCACCCCGTGCCGCCCGATGAGCCTCGAAGCCTCCGCGGGCAAGAACCCCGTCAACCACGTCGGCAAGATCTACAATCTGCTCGGCGGTCTGATCGCCCAGGATATCGTCAAGGAGACCGGGGGCAACGTGAAGGAGGTCCACGTCCGGATCCTCTCGCAGATAGGAAAGCCCGTGGACCAGCCGCAGGTCGCTAGCATCCAGCTGCTGACGGCGAACGGCGTGAAGCTCGCGCAGGTCCAGCCAAAGGCCGAGGGCGTCGTCCAGAAGTGGTTCGACCAGATCGACACGATCCCGCAGCGGCTGCTGACCGACAAGCTCACCGTGTTCTGAGCGCGGAGTCTCTCCCCGCACGACCCGCGGCTTTTCGGGCTCCTAGGCCGCCCGTCGCCGTCCCCCGTGCCGGCCCGCGCCGAACCTCCGCGTTCAAATACCGCCTCTCGACGTACATTTCAGCCGGAACGGTAGGAGGGTCGGGGCCCGCCCGGAGGCCCAGCCTCTCCTCTCAGCATGGCCCCTACGGACACGGTCGACCTCCTGGTCATCGCGCTCTTCCTGGTCGCGGCCACGTTCCTCGGATTCCTCTACGCCCTGCGTCGGCTTCGTTCCCGCAAGTCGACCTTGGCGAAGGAGCTCTCCGACTCGCCGGACCTTCTTCCGGATCGGGCGTTCAATGCGATCGCCATGGCCCGGGCCGAGGCCGGGGTGCTCGGACGGGACGGGTTCGACGTCCGACGTCAGGTCGAGCGGCTCGACGAGGCCCAGGGGCTCTCGGAGCGGCGCGACTTCGTCGGCGCGACCGCGCTAGCGCGCTCCGTCCATGACACGCTCGTCCAGATCCGTCGCACCGGCGTGGCCTCTGGACCGTCCACCCGCCTCGCTCCGACGACCGTCCGCCCGGTGGTCGGGGCTCGCCCGCCCCCGCCCGGCGCGGGTGGTTCCTCCCCGAACTACCGGGGGGAGCTTCTGCCGACCGAACCCGGTGCTGAGCTCGCCGACGACGCGACGGAACCCGATATGCCGGCGACGGCCCGACTACCGAAGAACCAGGTCGAATCGAAGTTCCAGCTCGAGCTGTTGACCGAAGAGCTCACGACCGCGCCCGAGGCGGAAGCCACGACCCGGGAGGCGGCCGCGTTCCGGCTCCAGGCCGTCGCAGCGTTCGGCCAGAAAGAGTTCACGGAATCGCTCCGCCTCGCCCTGCGCGGGCGCCGACGTCTAGGCGCCAAGGTCGAGAGCCTCGCGTCACCCCCTGTCGCCGTCCGTGCTGCGCCCACCCCGGGGGGAAGTGGGGCGCCGTCCTCGCGATGTTCGAACTGCGGCCGTGACCTCGCCCCCGAAGACGCGTTCTGCCGCGGATGCGGAGAGCCTCGACCGCCCGTGGCGTGTGCCCGGTGTGGGGGGACGCTCACCGCGGCGGACCAGTTCTGCGGACGGTGCGGGGCTCCGCGGAGCTAGGCTCGGCCGCCTGCGTCAGGCGGCGGACGCCGGGACCGCGGGCGCGTCCAGGTACTCGTCGAGGCGTCGTTGGGTCCGCGCCTCGTGGAGGAGCGCGCTCTGCGCAAGCCAGCGCTCCAACGGGATGGTGAAGGTCTGCCGGACCCGTTCGAGCACCTCATGCAGACCCGACAGCCGTTCCGGCGGTGTGCGAAGGGCGGCGCGTACGTGTTCGCGGACGTTCCACACCCCGAGGGGGAGGATCTCCCCCGGGTGGACCTCCCGCAGGACGATCGCGCCCGCCTGACGCCCATGGGCGAGCAGGTCCTCGGTGATCGCGAGGCGGGCGGCGTAGTAACAGCCCCCGATCGAGGCGTACTTCGTCCTCCCCCGGTAGCCTTCGTGGTCGCCCATCATCACGACCCGTTCGCCCGCCGGGTTCCAGAGGGTGTTCGGGTACCACGTCTCGATCGACTCGTAGCGGAACACCCCGGGCAGGTAGATCAGCAGCCACCGGTTGTCGAGCGCGGTCAGCTGGCGGACCCAGTACTCGGAGAGCTCGGGGAGCTCCTTGACGCGTTCGAGGTTGTCGAGGCCGAGCAGGTCATCGACCGCGGTGATGCTCCAGCGCGTCGGAACGAACCGTCGCCGGCCGTGACGACCGAGAGTGCCCGCGCTGAACGCTCGCTGGATCCGGCTCACCCGGACCCCCCGGCCGTACAGTTCGTGGACCGCCACCCGCGCGGTGGCGTCGGTGTCGGACGCGAGCCGCTCTAGGTGCTGGTCGACCCGTCGAACGTCGAGACGCACCGAGTCGATCGGCGCCGTCGGACCGTACGGGGGGAGGTCCTCCGACAAGGCGAGGTGGCCCCGAGGAGGTCGTCGGAACGTCGCTTCGGTCTCGACGCTCTCTCGCGCCAGCGCCAGGGTCTGGACGTCTTCGATGAGTCGGTCGGCCGTCTCGGCGTCGTCCACGTGGAAGCGACGAGTTCCTCGGACCAGCATGGTCCGGAAGCCGACGACCTCGGGCACCGACCGACCCACCCACTCCTCGGGGGTGTCCATGAGCAACGTATCCCCGTGGAGAGGCGTAACGAGGGGGCCGAGGGAGACCTTCGGCCATCCGAAACGACCGACGAAGAGGCCGGGGGGAGAGGAGCCGTTGACCTCTTTCGACCCGATCATCGGAAGGGTCTTCGCGTAGGCGTCGTACTTGATCAGGATCGGACAGGCCGGCTTGCCACAGAGCATCTGGGCGGCGCGGCAACGAAGGCACATCGTCGGGTCCTCGCGCAGGCCCGGGATGCTCCACCGGAGCGACTCGAACGGGGCGAGCCCCGGGATCGGGGGGGATGTCGGGGCGTCCATTCGGCCCGGAATCCCGGGTTGGGCTATAGCCGTACGACCTGAGGTCGAGAAACGGCAGCCCTCCCGGTTTTTCGGCCTCACCGTCATATACCGAGGGCGGGTGGGCGGCCCGCCGGGCGCCATGGGACTGTGGGGTAGCTTGGTCCATCCTTCGGGGTTCGGGACTCCGAGACGCCAGTTCAAATCTGGCCAGTCCCATCCGCGGCGGTGCCGGCCTCCCGCCGCACGCGACCCTTCTGGTCCGGGATGAGGAGCCGGCTACCGCAGCTCGTTCGCAGGCGACCGACCACCGACCGTCGGCTCGGGTCGTCGTCGGCGCCGCCCTAGCAGCACCCCCACTGCGGCGGCCGCAGCGACGACGGCGGCAGCGCCCGCCAATCCGAGCAGCGTCCAACTTCCCGCGGCCGGAGTGGGGGCGCGCGAGGCCACGAGCGAAATCGAGACGTTCTGGCTGCGCCCAGCCTCGACCGTTACGAGCTGGTGGAGGGTGGCAAAGCCGGCGCTCGACGCGTTCAGTTGGTGCGTCCCTGCGGTCGTGGAGAGATTGAACTCGCCGGCGCCACCGAGCGGCACCAGCACCGCGTCGACGGTGACCGAAGCACCGAGCGGGTGGACCACTCCGGCGAGCCAGCCCGGAGCAGTCAGCAATCGGACGGAGACCTCCGTGCTCGACCCGCCGGCCACGTTGACGGGCTGATCGCGGGGCGTGAAGCCGGAGGCGCTCACGTTGAGCCAGTACGACCCGGGGGCGAGGGTGGCGGAGAACGTACCGGCGACGACCGGTAGCGCGCCGCCATCGAGGTACACCGAAGCGGACTCCGGCGAGACGTTCCCCTCGAGAACCCCCGGTTCCACGGTGAGATTCAGATCGACGTGCACCCGGCCGAAGGGCACCACCGTGAGCGGCCCGGTGGAGGCGGGAACGTACCCCACGGCGGTCGCGTTCACCCAGTAGACCCCGACCGGTACCTCGGCGGCAAAGACCCCGCCGGAGGCGGCGAGCGGGCGTCCGTTCAGGGTCAACGTCGCTCCGGGGAAATTGACCGTCCCGTTGATCCATCCGGGCTCCCCGGTCAGGAGAATATCAAGAACGGTGGCTTGCGCCGCCTGCACCTGCACCGAGTCGGCAAGGAAATCGGCATAACCGTACTTCCACGCTCGAACCGTGTACGTCCCTGCGGGTAGCACCACCGAGAAGCTTCCATCGATAGCAACCGGGCGATCGGTCCCGTTCACGGAGAGGTTCGCCGAGCCGGGGATGATGACGCCTTCCAGGAGGCCCGGTGGCCGGGCCAAGGTGAGGTTGACGAACGTCGTGTTGGCCGGGGTCACCGAGACGTTGAGGGACGCAGGAGCGTAGCCGGGCGCGGACGCACTGACGGTGTAGGTACCGGGAGTCTCGTTGACGGCCACGCCCCCGGCTTGGAGCGGGAGCGGCCGACCGTCGACCGTGACCCGCGCCCCGGACGGACGCACCGTGATCGCGAGAGTTCCGAGCCATGGGCATCGGCCGTTGAGCGCCGTGGCGTAGCAGGCGGTGAACCCGATCGGGCCGGTCACCGTGCCGCGGATGGTCGGGCTGGTGGAGTTCACGGTCCCGAACCAGGAAGCGAAGTACCGTACGGAGCCGTTCACCGATACCGTCGCGGGGGCCGTCAGTTCGAAAGCGGCCCCGACGATCCCATCGATCGGCACGGGGGAGGGTCCCGCCAGGATCGCCCTCGTCCCGGGTACCGTGCCGTTCACGGTGATCATCGCCGGAACCGTGGAGCCGAGCCGGGCCGTGACCAGTTCCGCCGTGTAGAAGCTGGAATTGGTGTCCCATTCGTCACTCTCGCATTGAGGATACACACAATGCCGCTCGGCCGAATCGGGGACGCCGCGCATATCGACCCACAGCGCATGCACCCCCAGGGCCCCGGCGCCCGGATTCACATAGTCGCCGAGGACCCCAAGATTGGTCGAGCCGTTGATCGGCTCGGAGGGCGCGTCGCTGACACGGAAGCTCGGCTCGAAGCTGACGCCCCCGTCATGGGAGGCGCTCGCGTAGAGGTAGAACGACGCGTTGGTCCGAGACTGTCCGTACCACTGGACCCAGACGGTACCGTCCGGACCGACGGCCACCGCCGGTTCTAGGTTGAAGAGACCGGGGATCGTGTTGACCTGGAGGGGCGGCGACCAGGAGGAGCCATTGTCGCTCGATCGGCTGAACGAAATGTTCGCGAGGGCCGTCATGCCGGTCGTCCCGTTCTCCCACACCATGTACAGCGGGTCGGCCGGCCCGGTCCCGGAGCGGTCCCCGACGGCCAGGCTCGGTAAGCTGACCTGGCAGAGGTGGCCGTCGGCGCTGCATGGGTTGAGGCCCGGGACCGTCGCGACCCGGAGGGGGGTCGAGAAGGCGAGCTGGTCGTCGACGGCGCGCGCGAAGTACATCCGGTTGGAGATCCAGTCGACCCAGCCGACGTTGATAGCACCGTCCCGGCCGATCGCAAGCTGTTCCCCCCACGCCCGGCCGGAGTTCCCGAGGCTGTGCACCGTCCAGGTACGACCGCCATCGGTGGAGTTCGCCACCTCGCCCGCGTCGCCGACATAGTAGGCCAGGTAGAGCTCGCCGCTGGAGGGATCGACCACGAGCCAGTCCTTGTCGTTCCCGCCGATCGCGGGGTAAAGGTACCGCATGGTCCCCCAGGTCCTCCCCCCGTCCGGGGAGCTCACCATGCCGAATCCGCTGTCCATGCAGACCACGTAGACGCGGTTGTTCGGCCCGAAGGCGACGGTCGGGTCGAGGGTGTTGAGGTGGGTCCCGTTGGCCGGCGCGTACCCGTCCGACCAGGTGTTCCCACCGTCCCAAGAGACGAAGATTCCGATCCCCCCGTTGGCCGTCGACCCGGTCGAATTGTTCGCTCCCGCGTAGCCGTGGTCGATGCCGACCGCCACGAGATTCAGCGGGTTCGAGGGGTTTTCCGCGAGGGCGCCCTCCCGGGTCCAGTTGGCGATGTACCGGTTCGTGGGGGTCGACCCGAGCGAGCTCGCCGCGAACGCGAACCTCGAGGGGAGCGGCGCCACCGGGCGGCCCGCCCCGCAGGTCCGCGCGGCACAGGAGACGATCGGGAGGGCGTGGGCCCGAACCGCCGGGCTAGGTGCCGACGCGGGCGGGCGGGAGGGCACCGTGGAGCCACCATTCGGTACGAGATTCAGCAGGAGGAGAACCGCGACGACGACCGCCAGGCTCGAGACCGGGTCCCTCCGCATGCCGTTGGCGGAAGGCGGAGGTCGTCTATGCCTTCGCGCATCCGTTACGCATGGGTCTTCCGACCCCCCTAGCAGTTCAGGGCCGGCGGCACTCCCGGTTCGCGGAGAGTCCGACGGGGGGATCGGCGGGGCCGTCGGATTCGAGCAGGGTCCCGCTCGTGCGGACGGCACTTGTCGAGCGACCGTGCCCGGCTCACGGGTCGCTCCCTTGCCCCTCCCCCCGATCCGACGGTGGGGGGGTGGGCGTTCGCGAGCGCCGTGGACGCCTCGCGGGCTCCGGCCCGTTCCTTGCGCGATTACACCGACTCTTCGATCCCGCCGGCGACGATCGACCCGGCGAGACCGCTGGCCACCGAGTCGAGGATCGAGAGGTGCCGCTCGACGTCCGCCTCGGTGTGGACGACCGAGATCGTCCACTGCTCGTCGGGTCCGGTGCCCGAGGGAATGAGCCCCCGGTTCAGACAGAGATAGTAGTAGAGCATTGAGCGTTCGCCGTCGACGGCGAGGAAGCTTCTCCAGTCGCGGACCGGTTTGTCCGTGAAGAACACGGTCCCGGAGACCCCGTCGGCCGCCACCAGGGCCGTCACGTGCCGGTCGCGCATCACCTGCTGGTAGCCAGCGGCGAGCTTGGCGTTGAGGCGCGCCGAGCGCTCGAGCGCCTCCTCGGTCAAGATGTGCTCGAGGCTCGCGAGGCAACAGGCGATCGAGAGGGGGTTCGAATTGAACGTGCCGGCGTGGGCGATCTTCCTCGGTCCCACGTCGGAGAGAATCCCCTTCCGCGCGGCGATCGCCGAGAGGGGGGCCCCGCAGGCGATCGACTTGCCCAGGAGCGTCAGGTCCGGCCGGACGCCGAGCCGCCCGGCCCCACCGTGGGGGTACTTCGCACCCGTCTTGATCTCGTCGAAGACCAGCAGCGCCCCGAGCTCGTCCGCGAGGTCACGCAGCCCCGGAAGGAAGCCGTCTTCGGGCAGGACGAAGCCCATGTTCATCGGGATCGGCTCGGTGATGATCGCCGCGAGGTCCTTGCTGTGCTCGCGGGCGATGGCGCGCGTGGCCTCGAGGTCGTTGAATGGCGCGACCAACGTTCGCTCGACGACCTGGGGCAGCAGCCCCCGGGACGCCGGAGCGGAGGCGGGGCGGTCGGCCGGCCCGGCGTCTTCGATGCGGGGTTTCACCCCGACGAGCAGCGTATCGTGGGAACCGTGGTAGCCGCCCTCGAACTTCAGCACGTGCCGGCGCCCGGTCGTGGCCCGGGCGATCCGCATCGCGTGGTGCGTCGCTTCGAGCCCGGTCGACGAGAACCGCACCTGGTCCATCCCGAAGCGGCGGCACACCCGCTCCGCCGCCTCCGGGGTCCTCTCCCATTCGTAGCCGTAGAGGGTACCGTCGGCGAGCTGGCGGCTCATCGCCTCGACGATCGCCGGGTGGGCGTGGCCGCTCTGAAGGCCGCCGAATCCCATGTTGAAGTCGAGGTACTGGTTGTCGTCGACGTCCCAGAGGTGCACCCCGCTCGCTCGGCGGACGTAGAAGGGGTACGGGTCGAGCGACCGGTAGTTGCTGTGGACGCCGAGGGGGGTCCACTGCTGCGCGTGCTGCCAGACGGCCCGCGACTTGGGCGTCCGGGCCTCGTACTGACGGATCGCCTCCTGCATTCCCGGTTGCATGATCGCGTCTCCCCCGTTGGTGAGTTGAGCACTAGGTCCTAGCGCGCTGGGACGAACGACCGACTCGGCGCGGCGTACATAACCAAGCAGAAGTCCGGTTATACGCCAGCCGCAGCTTCCGGCTCGTCCTGGCGAGGGGAGGGTCGACTCCTCACCCGGGCGCTACGACGCTGCCGCGGTTGGGTCCACTTGCGCGTCGGCGAGCGCGAGCGCCTTGTCGAGCGCGTCGACGCCCCGGTCGATCTCGGCCCGGGTGACGATGAGCGGCGGAGCCAGGATTAGGTGACTGACCCACGGCATCACGTAGACCCCGTCGGCCATCATCGCCGCGGCGACCGACTCGGCGACGAGAGGCTTCCCGGCGATCTTCTCGGCCTCCGTGTTGAACGGCGCTTTCGTGGCCCGGTCCCGCGCGAGCTCGACCGCGCAGAGCAGGCCGAGCCCGCGCACCTCTCCGACGGACGGGTGACGACGTTGGAGATCTTTGAGCCGTTCGAGCAAGTAGACGCCGTCAATCCTCGCCTTGTCGATCAGGCCTAGCCGGCGGTATTCTCCGATCGCGGCGGCCCCGGCCGCCAGGAGGACCGGATGGGCCTCGTAGGTATGGCCGTGCGGGAAGAAACGGTCTCGGAAAGCCTGGTGAAGCACGGTCGTGGTCGCAGTCAGGCCCAGAGGAAGGTAGCCCCCGGTGATCCCCTTCGCGGTCGTGAGGATATCCGGCTCGACGCCGAAGGCGGAGACCCCGAACCAGGCGCCCAGACGGCCCCATCCGGTCATCACCTCGTCGGCGATCAGGAGCACGCCGTGACGACGCGTGATCTCGCGGATGCGAGGGAGATACTCGGGGACCGGGACGATCGCACCGTTCGTTCCGACGACCGGCTCGACAATCATCGCCGCCACGTCCCCCTCCCGCTCGATCATCGGCTCGATCGCGTCGGCGCAAGCGACCCCGCAGCTAGGATAGGTGAGGGCCAACGGGCACCGGTAACAGTAGCAGTCCGGCGCGAAGAGGGTCCCCGGGACCGATTGCACCGATTCCGCCGGTCCACGCCGAGGGTCACCGCTCACGGAGATCGACGCCGCCGTCGCGCCGTGGTAGGAGCGTTCCCGGGCCAGCACCTTACGGCGGCCGGTCACGAGCCGGGCGATCTTCAGCGCTGCCTCGTTCGCTTCCGTGCCGGAGGTCGTGAAGAAGTAGTGCGTGAGCCCGGAGGGTAGCACCGTCGCCAGCTCCCGACTGATCGCGGCCCGTGCCGGGGTGATGAACCCTGGGGCGACGAACGGGATCTCACGGAGCTGCCGCTCGGCCGCCGCCTTCACCGCTGCGTTCGAGTGGCCTAGGTTCGAGGCGACCAACTGCGAGGCGAAGTCGAGGTAGCTTCGCCCCTCGGCGTCCACGAACGACGAACCCTCCCCGCGGACGATCTCGAGCGGGTTCCACCCGGCCTGACGACGCCACGTGACGTAGTTCGACGCCCGGACGACGTCCCGGTCGTCGTCCGTCACGCTGCTCCTCGGGCCGACCCGGCCCTCAGAATCCCTTCACGAGCTTGTGGAGATGCGCGCTCCCGTCACGGAGGTAGGGCCCGCCATGGTAGGTGAGGAGCGCGTCGATCGACAGCTCGGCCATCCGGCGTGCTGAGACCTGGGCCGTGAGCGTGTGCAGAGTGTACTCTGGGGTAGTCAGGACCGGCCCGTCGTCGGTCCCAAAGAACAGGTCCCCCGTGAACAGCACCTTGCGCTCGGGGAGGTAGAAGCTGGTGTGCCCGGGCGTGTGGCCCGGGGTGTGGTAGGCGACGATGCCGCCGTCCAGCTCGTCCCCGTCCTTGAACCGCTCGTCGACCGCGACCGGCTCGAGCGGGTGCATGCCGGGACCGTCGTACTTCGGACGCTCGTTGATGAACGCCGCCTCGATCCAGTGCGCGTAGGTCCGGGCCCCGGTCAGTTCGATCATCCGTCGTAGGCTGCCCACGTGATCCCGGTGGAGGTGAGTGATCAGGATCCGGCGGACCGACTTGGGGTCGATCCCCTGCTTCTTCAGGTACGCCGCGATCGCCACATGGGCGTCCGGCAGGCCGGTGTCGACGAGCGTCCAGCTCGATCCCTTGTCCTTCAGGAGGAAGACGTGCGTCGACGGGTCGACCCCTTCGACCAAGGTGATGCCGGGGAGAATCTCCGCCATGGTAGCCTCACGCCTCGGACGCGGGGTGGCTACTTGCTCTTTACGCCGGGGGCGGGGCGTCCAGCGGGGGCGGGGCGCGGGCGTCGGTCGAAGGCGAGGAACTCGTTGCCGTCCGGGTCGGTGAACCGAAGGGTCGTGCCGCCCCACGGTTGGGGCAGCGGCGCCTGGGTCACGACGGCCCCCGCGTGGCGGAGCCGCAGCTCGAGCGCCGGCACGCTGTCGGTCTCGAAGGCGATCCCCGTCGGCGTCCCGATGCGGTTCGCCGCCTCGGCGTGGAACGGCTCGCCCCACTCCGGCTTGGGGGCCACGAGGCTGAGCGCGGCGGTGCCGCCTCCGAGGGAGATCTCGACGTACCCCGTCTCCGGATCGGCCTCTCGGACCGACAACCCGAGGATGTCCTTGTACCACGCCACGGCCGCCGCCTGGTCTCGCACGAACACCGAGACCCGCCGCAGGACCGTCAGCCGGCCGCTCCCGAGAGCCGGCGGGGGCTCGAGATTGACCCCGCTCCCGAGCTTCTCCGGCCCCCAGGGCAGGAGCTCGTAGGCGGCCCCCACGAGGGAGCGGTACGGGTCGGAGCGGAGGACGCGGGAGGCTTCCGCGGGATCGACGGCCCTCAGGATGAGAAGGTCGCCGACCGGGTCGGTGAGCCGACCATGGGCGACCAGCCGCCCCACGCGTTCCAGATTCTCGACGAACGCTGCGACGACGCGCGGGGGAGGAAGGTCGTCGCGACCGGCGTCGCCGAGGCGGACGACCCGGACGTACAGCCGTCGCGGCTTCGGGCCCGGTCTCGCCCCCTCTCGCACGAAGAAGAGGAGCGAACGGGGCTCCTAACGACTCTCCCGCCCTAGTTCTGCCGAGGGAGCGCCGGCAGAACCTTTTCAGGCGGACCATTGCGTTTAAATATCGGGAACCGCGGTTTTTTCCACCATGCACCGAAGCCTGTCGGTGGCGATCGCGGTCGCGATCGTCACGGCCCTACTGTTGACGATCGTGCCGCCCCTCGCCCGAGGGAGCCCCGCCCCCGCGGCGGCGCCGCTGGTAGTCCGCCCGCAGGCCACGGATACGGTCACGACGACCGATGGCTTTGGCGGGACGCAGACGGTCTTCACGACCTCCGCCGTCAACGACCTCGTCTTTTTCCGTGCCTTCGACCCGACCGACACCACCGCCACGGTGTCCATCAACGACCCGAACGGCTCGCGCGACGGCGTCGGCGCCCGTCCGTTCACCACCACGGTCCACTTCAACACCGGCTCGACGAACTCGAGCTACCTCTGGAACATTTTCTACAAGATCCCGACCTCGGTCCAGTTTGGCGGCCAGTGGAACATCACCGTCACGGGAACGGTGGCGGGCTTCTTCTCCCAGAACTTCACGGTGATCACCTACACCGTCGGGGCCACCGCTGCGGCGCCGGCGTATCTCCCCGGTCATGCCGGCGAGGTCCTGTACGCGATCAACTCGACCGCCACGGACGGCCCCTACGGCGGGGTCACGTCGGTGACGGTCCTGGGAAGCTACCTCACCCAGACCGCCGCCACGGCGAAGGTCCCGGGCTTCCCGCGCAACGTCCCGGCGGTCGCGCAGGGCGCGTTCAACTTCACGGTCCCGACCGACGCCCAGACCGGCTTTGGCGGGCTCTCGTTCTGGATCTACGCGAACGTCACCGCGCAGAACCTGAGCGAGCTCGCCCAGCTCTCGGTCCCCGTGGCCTCGGTCAGCACTCCGTCCATTCAGCTCGGTAGCTGCCCGTCCGGGTGCAACACGGGCACCTTCCAGGACGGCACCCCCGTCTACGTGTCGGTCCGGGTCGACCTCATCTGGAACACCGGGAGCGCGCCCGCCCCCGGCATGAACCTCCAGTTCCACTTCACCGCCGGCGCCGCCCCCGCGACGCCGACCGGTGGCT
Organism: Thermoplasmata archaeon; assembly: GCA_022750195.1. GTDB lineage: Archaea > Thermoplasmatota > Thermoplasmata > Lutacidiplasmatales > UBA184 > Lutacidiplasma. The sequence goes on from JAKIWE010000003.1 coordinate 57,403, forward strand.
GGCCGGCGAACCTCACCACCAACTTGAGCGGCGGCGCGGCGATCCTGTTCGTCGCGACCAACGCGGTGTTCCCGGTCGGGGACACCGACTCGGTGACCGTCGCGGTGACCGACTCGGTCGACGCGATGATCCACGTGACGAACTTCGCCGACTTCACCGTCGTCGCGGTGGCGCCGGGCTTCGCGCAGCTCCAGGTGCTCCTCGACCGCGCCCAGTACTTCGGCGGCGACACGGCGACCGGCAGCTGGCAGCTCGCGGGGACGACCTCCTCAGCGGGGACCGGCTGGGTCGTCACCGAGTGGTCGGCGTGGCAAGTGAACAGCGGGACGCTCATCGTCTGGAAGAACGTCACCGGCAACGCGGCCCAGGGGAGCGCGACCTTCTCGGTCCCGCTCAACTACGGCGGCGAGGTACGGTTCACCGTCAGCGTCCACAACGCGACGGAGTCGCTCACCCAGAGCGCCTACGCCGTCGTCACCTCGCAGGTGATCCTGCTCAACCCGAGCAAGCCGACCTACCTCCCCGGGGACACCGTCACCGTGGGCGTCACCACGGAGGGCCAGATCTTCCAGGGTGCCACGCTCTGGGAGTCGGTCGTGGACAGCAACGGTAACGTGCTGAGCTCCGGGATGCTGACGGGCTCGTCGATCTCGATCACCATCCCGAAGGTCGGCGCGCCGTACTCCGTCCACGTCAGCGTCGGAGCGCAGAGCGCCACGGGTGGCCTGATCGCCGACGCGAGCGTCTACCTCAACCAGGCGAGCGGCTACGAGCTGATGGCCGGCGTCAGCACCGCGTCGAACTACATCGACGGGAGCTACCAGCCCGGCCAGTCGATCCAGCTCTCCTACAGCGTCATCGCGCTGGGGACCTCCGTGCTCCCGAAGTCGTTCGAGATCCAGGTGTTCCCGGGCTCGTCGATCTTCAACTTCTACGGCTACGGGGCGGTCCTCGCCCGCACCACCTCCCCCTCGGGCAACGTCCCGTACACGATCCCGAGCTCGACGCCGTCCGGCGAGCAGAGCTTCACGATGGTCGTCTACTTCGTCGGGCCGGGCTGCGACGGGACCTGCGACGCGATCACCTCGTTCTCCGCGGACGTGAACCCGTCCCCGCCGGCGCTCGGCTACGTCCTGGGCGCCGGGACCGGGCTCACGGTCGGCTGGCTGGTCCTGCTCATCCTCCTCTTCCTCGCGGTGATCGTGGGCCTCCTGCTCCACCGCCGCGGGAACCGCCCGATGATGATGAAGCCGGAACAGTCGCACGCTCCGGCGACCACCAGCGGGGAGCCGGCGAGCTGGAAGGAGGGGGCGCCGCCGAGCGGCACCAGCCCTCCGCCCCCCCCGCCGTCCGGCGGCTCGGCCTAGGCCCCAGCGACTACCGGACGAGCGGGCCAAGGGCTCGCACCGAACCGACGACCTGGTCGAGCGGAAGCCCGCCAAAGTCGAAGATCCCGAGCACCTCGTCGACCCCGATCCGGCGGAACGCCTCGAGGCGCTCGGCGACCTCCCCTGCGGAGCCGATCAGGGCGAAGCCGCTCGCCTCGATCGTCGCGCCCGAGGCGTGGCGTGGGTCCTGCCGCACCTTCGCCTCGTAGAAGCTGCTCTGCGTCGAGAGGCGCGCATCGAGGTACCGCTGCAACGCGGCGCGTGCCTCCGCCGGGTGAGCGCCCGCGTAGAGGTGGAGCGCGACCGCCACCTCGGCCGATCTCCCGACGGGGAGGTGGCGACGGAACTCGGCGATCTCCTCCCCCAACTCGCCGATCGATTGCACCGTGGCGTAGGGAACGAGGGCGACGTTCGCTCCTCGACGCGCGACGAACGGCAGCGCCTCCCGCCGCTGGACGGCGACCCAGAGCGGGGGGTGCGGGCTCTGAAGGGGGCGGACGTTGAGCCGAACCGTACCCCCGAACGGGCCTTCGACCCGGATCGCCTCTCCGCGCCAAGCGGACAAGATCGTGGCGAGAGCCGCGTCAAACTTTTCCCGCTTGGTCGACGGGTCGACGTTGAACCCCTGGAGCTCGAGCGGGATGTAGCCGCTCCCCGTTCCGAAGTTGAGCCGGCCGCCGGAGAGCTGGTCGACCATCGCGTACTGCTCGGCGACCTCGATCGGATTGTGGAACGGAAGGACGCTCACGAGGACGCCCAGCCGGAGCCGTTGCGTCCGCATCGAAGCCGCGGCGAGGAGCACGGCCGGGGCAGGGTCGGTTCCCCCCGGCTGGAAGTGGTGCTCGGCGACCCAGAGCGTCCCGAGACCGCCCTGCTCGCAGGCCTCCGCGAGCCGGAGCACCTCGCCGTACCGGTCCCTTCCCCCTTCGACGCCCGAGGGGAACTGGTCGACGACGGTGAAGGCGCTCAGCCGCATCGGGCAGGCAGGCGGAGCCAGCCTACTTCAAGCTTCAGGGGTTGGCCACATCTCGCGACCATGCCCACCACCTCCACCCCCGACCTGGTCGATGCCGAGGTCGAGGGCGTCGCGATCCACCCGGGGGTGGCCGAAGGCGTGCTGGGCTTCGGCGAGCCCGGCGACCCCGCCACCATCCGATACCTGCCGGTCGGGGGCAGTGGAGTCCGGGCCGGACGAGGGACGAAGGGGTGGATCCTCGAAACCGAACGCCCTAGCGCCGACACCTTCGACGCCCCCGCCGTGGGCGGGATCGAGCGAGACCTCGTTCGGGCCGGCGACCGGGTATGTGTGGACGGGGACCGGGGGGTCCTGATCCTCCGGGGCGTGAGCCGCCATGATGTCGTGACGGCCTTCCTCGAGCGGGCGGACGGTCAGATCCTGGTGCTCCGTCGTTCGGACAAGGTGGGGAGCTTCCGAGGTCAGTGGGCTGGGGTCTCCGGCTTCCTCGAGGACCCGACCGCCGAGGCTCAGGCGCTTCGGGAGGTGCAGGAGGAGACCGGAGTCCCGGCGAGCGCGCTCTCTCTCGCTGCGACGGGCCGACTCGTCTTCGCGCGCGACGGCGATCGGGTCTTCGCGGTCCACCCATTCCGGTTTCGCGTCGGCGAGACGGCGATCCGCCTCGACTGGGAGCATACCGAATTCGCGTGGATCCCTCCGGGGGAGCTCGGGGCTCGTTCGACCGTCCCGAAGTTGACGAAGGTGTGGGAGCGAGTGGCGCCTCCACCGCCTCCCGCGGCGCAGACCAAATAGTATGAGCGGGGAACGGTCCCCCCTCCCCGTGGGCTGGTAGATCAGTCCGGAAGATCGCCGGTTTTGCAAACCGGAGGCCTCGGGTTCAAATCCCGACCAGTCCACTAGGTCCTACGCCGACGACGAGGAGGGGTCGCGCTTTCGCGGCCCACCGACGGACGGGCAGAGCTCGCCCCGCGCGTCAACCTCACGCCGTAGCATCCCGGGGGGCTTGAAGAGCCTCGGAACGAACCCCGAGGTACGCACCGACGCGGGCTGCCCCCCGAAGGGGAGGTCACGGCGACCCGAGGGGCTCCTAGCAGCCGCCGGTGATCCCTTCCAGGGTCGAGCCGCTGCTCTTGTAGAAGTAGGTGGTCCCGCCGTAGGTCGCGGCGAGCGTCGACGAGCCGCACGAGTTGTCCGAGGGATGCCAGGTGAACGTGCAGTTCCCGGTGGACCCTAGCGTGCAGGTCCCCTTGTTCGAGAACGATCCTCCCCCCGAACTCGTGAGGTGGAGCTTCCCCGTGGGGTAGTGCGTGCCGTTCCAGAGATCCTTGACCGTGGCTTTGCAGGTGGTCTTGCCGGCGACGTCGATGCTCGTCGGCGTGCACGAGATCGTGGTCGAGGTCTGCTCCGCCTTCGTGAACCTCACGACGATGGTGCCGTTGTCCACCGTGTAGGTGTAGGTGCAGCCGCCGCCATGCCCGCTGTGGCCATGACAGGTGATGGTGTAGTTCGAGTCCGTGGTCCCGTAGACGACCTTACCGGTGTTCACGTCGGTACCGAAGAAATTGCCGATCGTCCAGTAGGTGTAGGTGCCGTTGAGCCGCTGGATGTACGTCCAGTACGTGAGATTGGCGGAGGTCTTGGCCTCCCCGGGGAGCCTCAGCGACATCGTGCCGGGGTACAGGTAACCGCTACTGCTGCCGTTGGCCCATCCCTTGCCCGTCGACCCATTGAAGACGAAATGGCACGACCAGTTCGAACTGCACGTCGTGATGACTCCGTTCAGCGGGGTCGCGGCCCCCGGAGCAGGCAGGATCGCGAGGAGGAGCAACCCGACGGTACCGACCAGACCGATGGTTACGCCGCGCATGCGGGAGCTAGGGAGCCGGCGTCTTAAAGACGTGCTCGGCGAAATACAGCGGGGTATTCCGAACATCGTTCCGGTCGAATACCTCGCCGCCACCATCCTCGGCCCACGGTGCGGGATGGCTCTTCCGGCGGGCGCCTCGGGGCATCGCGCCGCCGGCGCCACTCAGGCGTAAGTTCACATGGGGGGATGGACCGCGACCCCGAGCACGGCCGGATTCCGCTCACCCTATAGGGTCCCACGGGAGCCTCCGACGCGATCGACGTGGACCGAAAGTGGGTCACTCTCAGCAACACGACCGTCGGGACGTTCATGGCGCTCCTCGACTCGTCGATCGTGGTCATCTCCCTCCCGACGATCGGCCGTGAGCTGCCCGGCGCCACCCCGGCCGTCCTGCTCTGGGTCGTCCTTTCCTACAGCCTCGTGACCACGACCCTGCTCCTCTCGCTGGGGCGGCTCTCCGACATCTTCGGCCGGGTGCGCCTCTACACCGTCGGCTTCGCGGTGTTCACCGTCGGTTCGCTGCTGGCCAGCCTCTCCGCCACCGGTGGCGAGCTGCTCGCCGCCCGGGTGGTCCAGGGCGTCGGAGCTGGATTCCTGTTCTCGAACTCCGCGGCGATCCTGACCGACGCCTTCCCGCCGGGCGAGCGCGGACGGGCGCTCGGCATCAACCAGGTCGCGGCGCTCTCCGGGTCGATCCTCGGACTCGTTCTGGGCGGCGTGCTGACGACCGAGCTCGGCTGGCGGTCGATCTTCTGGGTGAACCTGCCGGTCGGACTGTTCGGGACGTGGTGGGCGTACGCCCAGCTCACCGAGCTTCACCGCCCGGAGACCGGGGCACGGCTCGACTGGCAGGGGAACCTCACCTTCGGCCTTGGACTGACCGCGACGCTCGTCGGGTTGACGCTCGGTTCCTTGGGGGGATGGGGTCAGCCGACGATCGTGGCCCTCTTGCTCATCGGCCCGGGGCTCCTCGTCGCCTTCGTAGCCATCGAGCGTCGGGCGATCCAGCCGATGTTCGACCTCGGACTCTTCCGGATCCGGACGTTCGTCGCGGGCAACGCCGCAGCGTTCCTCGCCGCTCTGGCCCGGGGGGCGTTCACCTTCGTGATGGTGTTCTACTTCCAGGGCGTGCTGCGAACGAGCGCGGAGGAGGCGGGTCTGCTGCTCCTTCCGCTGAGCGCAGCCTTCGCCGTCGCCGGACCGATGAGCGGGATCGTCTCCGACTTCACCGGGGCCCGGTCGATCGGCACCGCCGGCCTTCTCCTGAGCTGCGTCGGCTTCGGCGTGCTCGTCCTCGCCCCTTCCTCGCCATCCTACTCGACCCTGGCCGCGGCGATGGTGTTGCTGGGCATCGGCCAAGGCATGTTCGCAGCCCCGAACCGGTCGGAGGTGATGTCGAGCGTTCCGGCCGCGCGACGGGGGATCGCCGCCGGGGTCGGTACCACCTTCCTCAACGCCGGCAACCTTGGCAGTCTGATCATTGGGTTCACCGTCCTGGCCAGCGTCGTCCCCGCGGGTAGCCTCGCACTTGCTTTCGCCGGACAGACCGGCGGCACGATCGATGCCTCCGCCTTCGCCTCCGCGCTCCACCTGCTGTTCGCGATCGCCCTCGCGCTCACCGCCTCGGCGGCGGCGGTGAACCTTCTCCGGGGTCACCCGGACCCTCCATCGACCCCGACCGAGGTGCGAGCCCCGGCTGTAGGCTGAAACTCCCCGATGGCCGAAACCGGTCCCCGAGCCCCAGAGTCGTCGAAGGCCTCCCTCGCCGAGACGGTCGGTCGCTCCCTCGGGCGCGTGCGCGCCGTCGCTGCCGCTCTCGACCGCCACTCCGAGGAGCTTGTGGCGCTCGCGCCGACCCCGGTCCACGACGTTCGTCGATCCGTGGCCAACCTCGAAGCGGAGCTGCTCGAAGCGCACCCACCGCTGGTCGCCCGCTGGCTGCGGGAGTCGGACCTCACGGGGGCCGAGGCGGATCGCCTCGCCTCCGACCACCGATGGTTCCCGGAAGGGTTCGCCGAGATCCGGGGACTCCTCGACGTGGTCGAGAGGGACGATCATGGGGGGAACCGCCAGGCGGTAGGACAGTACGGCCGGATCCTGCTCGAGGCGATCCGCCGGCACCTCTCGGAGGAGGAGGCCCTTCTCCTCTCCGGAGACGGGCCTGTTGCGGAAGGTCGAGGCTCAAATGCGGGGTCGGATACGCTCCCCCCGCCTTCCAACCGATGAGCGACGGTCTCCGAGCCCACGAAGCGCCGCCTCTGGGGCGGCCGACCGGTGGGGGGGGCGGCCCGATTCTGGGTTTCAGCGGTGAGAATCGACGGCCCGCACGACTAGCCCCGACGGGGTGCTGACCGTGGAGGCTCCGACCCCGTCCTCGAATGCCGAGCTGCCGCCACCGCCGAGGGACCGCAAAGAGCGGATCCTGGACGCACTTGGGGACCCGGTCGCGCGCCAGATCATCCTCATGCTGAACGACGCGCCGCGCTCCGCCCAGGAGCTGCTTGTTGCGAACCACGTCCCACAGAGCACGCTGTACCGCCGCCTCCACGAGCTCGAGGAGCTCGGGGTGGTCGCCGTCCAACGGACGGTGATCACGGAGGAGGGCAAGCGGGTCGACCTCTACCGCAGCCTGCTCGAAGAGTTCAAGGTGGAGCTTCGCTCCTCCCGCCTCGAAGTGACGGTCAAGTACCGGGACCTCCAATCCGAGAGGGTCCGGGAGCTCTGGGGCGCGGTGCGTAAGGAGGCGGGCCGGTGATCGAACTGGCGCCGCTGATGCCGATGTTGATGGTCTGGGCCCCGGTGCTCGCGCTGGGGGCGCTCGTCGCCTTCTACACCTTCCGAGCCTGGCGGAAAGAACACTCTCGCGCGATGCTCGCGCTCGGTTCGGGATTCCTCCTGCTCTCGATCGTCCCGGGGACCCTCTGGTTCGGGCTCTACCTCTCCACCGACGACGCGTTCATGGCCGAGCTCGGCTGCGCGGCGATGATGTCCGCCGGCTTCGTCGCGATCGTCTACGCGTTGCGGACCCGCTTCGCCTGATCGTTTCGCCGTCAGACCCTTTCGCCGGGGGAGATCGGCCCCAGCGGGAGGTCGAGGGCCGCGTAGAGGGCGCGGATATTGTCCCCGAGCTCGAGCCGTCGCATCGGTCCCAGATTGAGCAAACGGACGCCGGCGCGGTCCCGCAGCCCCGGGAGGGGCGAGGGGGGCTGCTGGACCACCTCGTGCCGTTCCGGGCGGAATCGCTCGGAGGCCAGCAGGATATCGAGCTCTTTGCGCGTGTACTCGATCACGTGCCCGTTCACCTCGCCGGAGTTGCGTGGGTAGCGGCGGGGGTCCTTGATCGACCGGCCCAGCAGCAGCCGGAGTCGGTTGGTGAGCCGTGCCTGGTTCGGGGTCGTGATGAGCAGGCGCCCGCCCGGGCGGAGATGGCCGTGGAGCTCGCGGAACAGGAACAACGGGTTACCGAGCAGATGTTCGACGACCTCGACGAGCAGGATCAGATCGTAATCCGTGGGCAGGGCGGCCAGGCCCGCGGAGACCCCGAGCTCGACCGTGTGGAACGCGGAGATCCCGAACTTCGGCTCGACCTCCAGCGCTCGAGGCCGCGGAGCGCCGACCTCGGCCAAATGGTAGTCCCCCCCAAAGGCGGCGTGAAGAGCCACCGCCAGGCTCCCGACCCCCCCTCCCAGGTCCAGGACCTTCCGCCCGTGGAGCGGCGCCAGCGGAGCGAGGAATCGGAGGATCGACGGATACCGCCGGGCCTGGAAGGCGAGGTACGGCCACTGATCGGGGGGGATCCCGAGCTCCGTCCAGTACCGCGGCAACAGGTCGGCGACCGGGTCGTCGGAGCGGGTTCCGTCCATCGTCGAGCCGTCCGGCGAACGACGCAGACGGCGAGCGCTATCAAAGGTGCGGCGTGCGCCGCCGAGGCGGAAAGACTATTATCCGGCGGACGGCCCCTGCCGCCGACGTGTTCGACGAGCCCGACCCGATCCTCATCCAGGTGACGATCCCGCTTCCGCCGCCGATGATCCTCGCTGGGTTCTCCGACCCGAAGCAGCTCGCCGCGTGGCTGTGCGCCTCGGCCGAGGTCGAGCCACGGATCGGCGGAAAGTACGAGCTCACGTTCACCGACGAAGCCTCCTTCACCAGCCACGGCACCGTGACACGCCTCACCCCCGAGGTCGACATCGGCTTCACCTGGGAAGCGCCCTCGGCGTACGCCGCGATCATGAACGGCCCGCCGTTCGCCACGAACGTCTACGTGCGGCTCCAGGACTCGCCGGAGGGGGTCGACGTCACCCTCGAGCACTCCGGGTGGAAGAAGGGGGACGACTGGGAGGAGGCCCGCTCCTGGCACTTCCGGCTCTGGGACGACCGGTTGCACCGATTCAAGGACTACCTGCTGAAGGCGGCGTACGGTTAGCCGGGTCCGGCGCGTTCGACCCCGGCGACGCCGGGCCCGTGGGGGGCGGTCGCGACCCGAGCCGGTCGGAGTAGCTCTTGAGCGCCATCGCCGGCACGGGTCGGTTCCGGCGGCGCCGCCGCTCGAGGAACACGAGAAGCCCGACGACCACGCCCACGGCCAGGAGCGCGAAGTAAGGCGTCAGCTGCGCCAGCAACGAGGGGCCTCCTCCCCCGGTCCGCACCTCGACGATGACCTGCTTGCTGCCCCACTCGCCCAGTCCGGCGACGGTCGCCGTGATCGTGACAACGCTTGGGGTCGGCCCAGCGGAAAGGTTCACGGTCAGACCTCCCGCGTGGTCCGTGACCCCCGAGTTCGGCGTCAACGATGCGTCGCCGGAGGCGGAGAACTCGACGATCGCCCCGGGGACCGCCACTCCGGCGAGGTCCACGGCATGGAAGTCGAGCTCGATCTGGCCGTTCGGCCGTAGGACCGGCGAGGTCGGCGACACCGACAGCAGGACCTGGGTCGGGGGCGAGAGCGCGACCGAGGCGATCGTTTGGCCGACGTAGCCGAACAGCGTCACGTTCGCCGTCACCGGGTCGAGCAGGCTCGCCGTGACGTTCGGCGTGCGGAACAGCGAGTTCGCCGCGCCGGAGCCGTTGGTGACCGGCGAGCCCGGAAGAAAGACGCCCTGATGGGCGTCGTGAAGGTAGACCGAGACCGCCGGAAGCGGCGCCCCACCGATGGTGCTCACGGAGACGGTCGCGACCACCGGGATCGTCGCGACGACCGCCGGCGTATCGAACGTAAGCCCGACCCGCACCTGGACCGGGCCGCCGTTCCAGAGCCCGGTACCGTTCGTCACGTTTCCGATCGCACTACCGGTCTCGACCTCCCCGGGAGCGAGGGTCGGGTGTTGGTTGCGCCCCTCGACGCCCCACTGCGCACTCGCCGCCCCGGAGAAGCTCGCCGTCCCGTCGGTCGGCAGGTGCCAACCTCCGCCCGTGAGCACCGCCAGGGCGAGCGGCAAGGTCACGACGCTGGGGAGCGACGGGGTGCTCGGGAAGAGCGCCACTTGCGAAAAACCGATCGAGCTCAGCCAGGTCGCCTGGGGGCTCCCAAAGTCGAAGACCCCAGCACTGGCGTTGCCGGCGAACATCGCGCCGTTGACGGTGAGGGTCCAGTTGGTGAGGTTCGTGTGGACGAGCTCGAAGTCGTAGCTGTCCCCCGGGACGAGGCTCAACGTCGACCAGTAGGCGAGATGGACGTTCTGGTTCGTCCGGTTCGTGAACACCGAAAAGAACGGGACCGCGGAGGTCGACGGGTTGGCGAACAGCCCGAACACCGCCTCGAAGTTGCCGATGACCTCCTCGGCGCCTAGCTGGTAGGCGGAGTTGGAGGGGAGGGGGTTCGACGCGAAGTCCGTGACGTTGAGTCGGAGGCCGCTGTTCGGGACGGCCGACGGGTCCGACGTCGAAACCAGGACCCTGCCCTCTCCGCCGGCGTTGGGCAGACTGCCGACCGGGCGGAACGCCGGCGCGATCTCCGCGGAGGGCGAGGGCTCTCGATCAGCGCTCAGGTGACCGGTGCGGATCGGCGGACCGGGGGCCGAGCAGGTCGGGAGGCCCGCGACTACGAGCAGAACGACGACGAAGGCTCCCCAGAGCACCCAGCGTCGAGAGCGAGCAGGGCCCATCAGCGCGGAAAGGCGGTGCACCTCGCATGAGCATTTGCCCATCCCGCGGGCCGCGCCCACGGTGGGCGCCTCAGCCGGTCGGAGTGAACTTTGGGCAGGTGAGCTCGCCGCAGATCGCGCAGGAGGCCGAAGGGTCGAGTCGGAAGCTTCCGCCGTGACGCTCCTCGACCGGCAGGACGCGCATGTGGTGGGTCGGGAAGTGACCGCACCGGCAGCGACGCCGCCCTGCCGGGGTGTCGATCGAACCGCTGCGCGCGGCCATCGGCGGTAGCACCAGCCCCGGGCCCTTTACGTTGTGGACGCAGGGCGAAGCGGTAAGTTCCGACTCGATTCCGCCTCGGCATGGAGGTCGAGGGGTGCCCGCTGCCGGACGACCGCCTCTACGACCTGGAGAACGAGCTCTGGGTCCGGTTCGAGCCCGACCAGCAGGTCGCTACCGTGGGGTTCCTCGCCCCGTTCGCGTCGTTCATCGGCAAGGTGCAACGGGTGGAGTACCGAACGACGAACGGTCGGGTCGACCGCGGCCGTGGCGTGGCGATCGTGGAGAGCATCCGTTTCACCGGCGCCGTGCGGATGCCGATCGACGGACGCATCCTCGAGGTGAACCGGCTCCTGGCCGAACGACCGAAGTGGATCAACGATGACCCGTACGGTCGGGGATGGATCTTCCGGGCGGCGTCGGCGGCCCCCGTCCGCCCCGGGACGGACGGCCTCGAGAGCGCGGGTGCGATCGCCGACCGGCTGGCGGAACGGATCCGTGAGCGGCACGTCCGCTGCTGGCGCGCGGCGCCCGACGTCGAGCTCATCGAGGTCGGCGCCGAGTGCGCGGCGATCCTCGCCCGCCTCGACGAGGAGATCGCGCGCCGGGCCCCGGACGATGTACTGTTGCTCGTCACCGACGACCCGACGAGCCCGATCGAGCTCGTGCGGTGGTCGGACCGGACCGGGCAGAGCGTGGTCGACCACCGCTCCGAGGGGACGCTCCACCAGTTCCTCATCCGGAAGGAGGCGAACCCGCAGCCCCGCCTGCGCGGGGCCGACGGCCGCCGACCGTCGGCGGGTGAGCCGTAGACCCTACGGCTTCTCGATCGGGCTACGGATCTGGTTGCCCCACTCCGTCCAGGAGCCGTCGTAGTTCCGCACGTCAGGGTAGCCGAGCAGATACTTCAGCACGAACCAGGTGTGGCTCGACCGCTCCCCGATCCTGCAGTAGGTGATGACGGGCGCAGCGGCGGTGACGCCCTTTCCGCCGTAGAGCGAGTCGAGGTCGCGGCGGCCCTTGAACGTCCCGTCGTCGTTGACCGCCTGGGCCCAGGGGATGTTGACCGCTCCCGGGATGTGACCGCCGCGCTGGGCGTGCTCGTTGGGGTACTCCGGAGGCGCGGTGATCTCGCCGGTGAACTCCTTGGGGCCCCGGACGTCCACGAGCTTGAGCTTCCCGTCCTTGACGTGGGGGAGCTCGCGTCGAACGTCGTCGAGGTAGGCGCGGAGCTTCTCGTCCGGCGCGCCGGCGGTGAACGTCGAGGCAGGGTGGGAGGGGAGCTCCTTCGTGAGCGGCCGGTCCTCGGCGATCCACTTCTTCCGCCCGCCGTTCATCAGGCGGAGGTCCTTCACGCCGTAGTACTTGAACGTCCAGAAGGCGAAGGCCGCGAACCAGTTGTTGAAATCGCCGTACAGCACCACCGTCGTGCCGTCGTCGATCCCGGCGTGGCGGAACAGCGAGGTGAGCGCCTCTCGGCCGAGCAGGTCTCGCCGGATAGGGTCGTTGATGTCCTTGCGCCAGTCGAACAGCACGGAGCCGGGCACGTGCCCGAGCTCGTAGTTCGCGGCCGGGTCGTAGTCGACCTCGGCGACACGGACCTTCGGGTCCTTCAGGTGGGCGTTGACCCATTCCGTGTCGACCAGCACTTCCGGGTGCGCGTAGGCATCGCTCATTGCTCCCCCTCACCGCGCTCGACGGTGAAGGAGATAAAGCGTAGCTGTAACGATTCGCTTTCCTCGGTAGTGCTCGGGGCCCCGAAGCGAGATCTACTCGGATGCCCCCCTTCAGCAGCGTTTCGCCGCCGGCCTGACGCACACCGTTCACCCACTTCGAACAGGCCAAATAGGGTCCCGTCGACCACTCCCCGCAAGTCCCCATGCGACTATCCTTTCAGTACCGGCTGTACCCATTAGCCGACCAGCTTCCCATACTGCAAGCCCACCGCGCTGAACTCGCGTACCTTTGGAATCACGCTCGCGCACAGCGCCGCGATGCGTGGGCGAGGGACCGTCGATCGATCCACTACCTGGACCAGCAGCGCGAGCTCACCCGTTGGCGAGCTTACGATTCTCAAGGTCTTGGTCGACTCTCTGTCCGGGTCGCCCAAGACTGTCTTCAACGCCTAGACCTTGCCTTCTGCGCGTTCTTCCGGGGCGTTCAGGGGGGCGAGCGGCCGGGCTACCCCCGAATCAAGCGGGAGGTCAACTCGTTTACGTTCCCCACGCTGCGAGATCCGATCGTTATGAGTCGGAACGGGACCTGGCGACTGAAGGTCCCCAAACTCGGGGAAATCCCTCTCAGGTTACACCGGCCGCTACCCCAGGGAGCGGAGGTGAGAACCGTCACAGTCCGCCATGTGGCCAGCGCTTGGTACACTGACCTCTCTCTCGAGATTCCCGACCCCGCCCCACCCCCCCGCGAATCACCCCAAACGCCAGTCGGTGTCGACCTCGGCCTCACTCATCTCGCGACTCTCTCGACTGGTGAGGTGATTGAACGACCGGGGTTCCTTCGAAAAGGGGAGTGGCGGCTTCGGAAGGAGCAGCGTCGGCTCTCGCGTAAGCGCCGCGGGTCCCACCGTTATCATCGTCAGCGGGTGCGTGTGGAAAGGGCCCACGAAAGGGTGCGTCGTCAGCGACGTTGGTTCGCCCACCGGATCTCTCATGACCTCGCGGAGCGTTTCGACATGGTGGCGTTCGAGGACATCAACATCGCCGGTTTGATGGAACGGACTCGGCATGCGAAGAGTCTGTCGGACGCCGGGTGGGGAATCCTCCGGGAGCTGACGGAGTACAAAGAGACCCTACGCTCCGGGCGGTGCCTCCGTGTTCCAGCTCGGGGGACCACGCAGGGGTGTTCTAAGTGTGGGAGGCGGGCTGACCCTCCTCTGGAACTTCACACTCGAACATACCGGTGCCCATGCGGCTATGAGGGCGATCGGGACTTCAACTCGGCGAGGAACGTCCTCGCTCGAGGAATCCATCTCCTTTCGGAGGAGCTACGCCGGAGCTCGGCGGAAGTCAAGTGCGTGGAGAGCGGGCCTACACGGGCATTGGGAGGCCGAAGGGTTTACCAGCGTCGGCGCGCCTGCTTCAAGAAGCGCGAATACGGGATCGAGGTAGGGGCACCATTCGAACGTCCGACCTGGGCTGTCCGACTGGCGGTACCAATCCCGTGAACAGTTACGCCTAGGCGAATCGCGGAACCAGCCGCTCTGGGGCTATTCGCCTTCGCGGCTGAGGAGCCCGGATGCGGGCTCAATGGCGGCCACGTTTGGGCAGTTGGGCGTTCGAGACCTCGACCGTCTCGGGGTCGAAGCCGAGCTTGCTCAGTTCGTCACGGATGCGGGCCCGGTGGTCCCCCTGGAGGTACACTTCGCCGTCGACGACGCTCCCGCCGGTCGCGAGACGGTTCTTCAGCGACCGGGTCGTTTCGGCGAGGTCGACGCCCGGGGGGAATCCGGAGATCACAGTCGCGGGCTTGTTGTAACGGCGCGGCTCCGCGCGCACGCGGATCCGGGCGGTCTCTCGATCGAGCGCGGAGAGGATCTCGTCGAACTCTTCGTCCCCCATGTGCACAAACTTTCCTAAGAGCTCCGGACAACGGTCGAGCAGGACGGTCGTGGCCCCGATTCTCGAGCACCGGGTACCCCCCGCGACGCTCGGCGGAGGCGACCGACAGTTCGATTTCGCGTGGGCACCGACCCTCCGATGACGGGAGAGGGTATCAACATTGGGGGTCGGCAGGGAGGTGCGGCGGGCCTACGTGCTCTTCCACCGGTAGAGTCGTAAAGCGAGCACCGTCCCGAGCGCCGCCGAGCCAACCAGCGTCGCCCCGTAGAGGAGCATCGTCGCGGCGCTGAGTGAGCCGGGGGCGAGGGCCCCGCGCAACAGCAGCGCGGCGTACGTCGAAGGGAGGCACAGGGCTACGTCGCGCCAGAGCGGCGGGACGGCGCTAAGCGGGTAGTAGAGCGGCGTCAGCATCCCGACGACGGTGAAGACGAGGTTGCCGACCGGCCAGATCTCCCGCTGGCTCTTCACCCGGCTCGAGATCGCGATGCCGACGGCCGAGAAGAGGATCCAGATCACGGCCACGGCGCCGATGAGGATGAACCAGAAGGCGACCGGGACGGTCGCGACCGACGCGAGCACGACGGCCAGGACGACCAGCGCCGGCGCCGCCGGGATCAGGTTGGAGAGCGCGATGCCGAACAGGTAGCGGACCTTTCCGAGGGGGGAGGCGACGAACAGGTCCTGCAGCCCGGTGTGGATCCGCCAGGTCGCCGAGTCGCCGAGCACCCAGTTGCCGATGTTCTGCGTCGTGAACAGCATCGCTCCGACGACCTCGGCCGGGAAGAGCGAGGCCGGTGAGATGATCCGCAGGAAGTACAGGAAGATGAACGGGATCAGGATCGGAGCGACCGTCGCCGCCGGATTGCGGCTGATCCACCGCCAGCCGATGATCGCGAACGCCGGCACGACCTCGCCGTGGCGGCTCTCGCCCACCGTCTTTGGCGGCGCGAGGGCGGTGCTCATTGTTCCCTCACCGACCGGCGCGACCAGTAGATCGCGAAGAGGAACATCGCCGACGCCTCGACCACGAGTCCGACGACTGCGAGGGTGATCTCCCCGGACGACAAGAGCCCGGGGGAGAGCGTCGTCTGCACGAGCCCGGTCGCCGCGCTCGGCGGCAGGAGCAGGGCGAATGGGACCGCGGCGGCCGGTTGGAGAAGCCCGAAGGGGTAGAAGACCGGCGGGAGGATGCCGAAGAGATTGTAGAACAGGCTCGAGTACGGCCAGATCGTTCGCATGTCGCGGAAGATCGTCGAGACGACGTAGCCGAAGCTCACCGCGAACAGCCAGACGGTGACGCAGCTCAGCACTAGCGTGAGGGCGGAGAGCGTGGAGAGATGCAGGATCACCTCGGCGACCGCGAACAGCACGAGGATCGGCGGGAGGTAGGCGAGCAGCACCCCGAGGGCCATCCCGAAGAAGTATGCCTCAGGGGCGAGGGGGGAGGCGCCGTACAGCTGGTTGAGCCGGTGGTCGATCCGGACGTACGCCGCCTCGTTCCAGACCCGCTGACCCATCGTGAAGAAGGAGAAGACCACGGCGCCGACCAACGCAGCAGCCAGGTACTGCGGCGCGAGGATGGTGACGAAGATCAGCAGCACCGCCTGCACCGTCATCGAGGTGGCCACGGCCATGTTCTCGTGCAGCTGGACCCTAAGCTCGGTGACCAGGAACGGCCCGACGCCCCGGAAGCTCGGCAGGCGGGGGAAGGCACCCATCGACTAGCTCGCCTCGTCGTCGATCGAACGCCCGACGGCCCGGAGGAACGCCTCTTCGAGCGTGACCGGTCCGACCGTGGCGTTGAGCCCGTGGCGGACGGCGACCTCCATGATCTCACCGAGCCGGGGCGGCTCGGTGATCACGTGCACCGCCTCGCCGTCCCCCACGCAGTGGCCGAACGAGGCGAAGAGCGCCTCGACCTCCTTCCCGCCCTTGACCGAGACGCGAAGCGTTCCGCCGACCCGGTGCTTCAGCGCGTCCGAGGTCCCTTCGACCAGCACGGTTCCTCGGTCGATGATGTAGAGGCGTTCGGCGAGCGCCTCGGCTTCGTCGAGGTAATGGGTGGTCAGCAGGATCGTCGAACCTTTCCGGGTGAGCCGGCGGAGGCACTCCCAGACCGCCCGGCGAGCGAACGGGTCCATGCCAATGGTCGGCTCGTCGAGGAAGAGGAGCGGGGCCTCGGTGGCGATCACCGTAGCGACCATCGTCCGCTGGCGCTGGCCCCCCGAAAGGGTGACGCTGAGGCGGTCGGCGACGTCTTCGATGCCCATCTGGGCGAGGGACTCCGCCGTACGCGAGAGGGCGGTCTCTCGCGAGAGGCCGCGGGCCCTCAGGTAGGTGTACACTTGCTCGCGCGGCGTGAGGTGGAAGAACGGCTTGCCCTCCTGCGGCACGACCGCAATCAGCGCCCGGACCTGGTCGGCCTCCCGGTCCACGTCCTGGCCGAAGACGAGGACCTCCCCAGAGGTGGGCGTCAGGAGCGTGGAGGCGATCTTCAGGAACGTCGTCTTTCCCGCACCGTTCCGGCCGAGCAGGCCGACTCGCTCGCCGGGGCGGACCGTCATCGAGACGCCGCTCAGAGCTTCAACGGCCCCGTCGTCCGGAGCGCGCCCGCTCCGAGCTGTCGCCCGGCGCCAGCCCGCGAAGCGGCGGGTCTGGTAGATCTTCCGCACGTCGGTCGCGCGGAGGGCGTCACTCGTCACGGCGGCGGCCGAGCCGACCCCCGGTATATAATGCCCGAGCCGTGAAAATTGTTCGACTCCGAAAGCCCGGATTCCACCTCAGAACGGAGCGGAGGCCCAAAGAAGCTGGTACTCGGTGGCTCCGAACGCGTCGGTGCGATGGAGTATCAGAGCGGTCCAGCTGAGGCCCACTCAACGCCCGCCCCAGTCGGCCGAAACTCCGGCCGAACGCACTCGAACCCGTTCACCCGTGAGTGCCGGGACGGCCCGCCCGTTGGGCGAATCCGACCCGGGTCGTGCCGGGGGGGGCTTAACGGCTCAGCCGCAGCCGCAACCGCCGCCAGCGTCGGAGCTGTTGCCGCACGAACCGCAACCGCCTGCCTGGCCCCCCGCGTCCGGTTCGGGCAGAGTGGGGTTGGTGATCTTGAATCCGGACTCCTGGAGCCCCTCGACGTAGTCGATGACCGCACCGTTGACGAACTGCTTGCTCATCGGGTCGATCAGGATGGAGAAGCCATCGACCTTGACGACCTCGTCGTCGGGCCGCGGCTTGGCGAACGCCATGCCGAACTGGACGGCGCCACCGCCGCCCCCGCAGCAGCCGCCCCCGCCAGGCTGCGCGTACACGCGGACGCCGACCTCGGGCTTTTGGCCCGCCATGAGGCGTTGAACCTGGACTACGGCCCCAGGCTTGATCTCGACCTCGACCATCGGTCTTCCTCTGCCCATTGTACGCACCGCGCCCCGTTTAAGCTCTACGCCAACAGTGGCGCGGACGATACCACCTACAACGTCACGGCCGTCTCGTGTTACCCCGGACCATACCGAGGATTCCGTCGACGCCCCGCTCCCATGGTGAGAGGAGGCGAACGCTGTCGGACGGGAGCCGGTCCGCGAGCCTTAACCCGAGGGGGGAGGTTGCAATCCTACCGCGGCACCCGGAGCAGCCCGGTCCAACTCCAGCGTCGTGTCCCGCCAGCAGAGCCGGGCGAGCTTGTTCCCGAGGCGAGTCGGCATTCCGAGGCTCCGGCTCAGCAGACGGACATCGTCCTTGGAGAGCTCACCGGTCAGCGCCAGGACGAGGAAGTAGACAGCGAATCCGAAGGCGATAGCCCCGAAGAGAACGTAGTACCGGCTGACCGGCAGGACGGCGTTCAGCCGGGAGACCGCGATGAAGCTGGCCAACGCGCTGACGGTGATGAGGGCGATCGGCAGGGGTCGGATCCGGACGGCCATCAGTCGCTCCATGAAGTAGGCGTTGACCGCGAACGCGGCGATCGAGGAGAGGAGGATCGCGACCGAGGCCGCCTCGAGGCCGTCGAGCCCGAGGTAGCCATGGAACAACGGATCCCCCGGCGCTCGCTGGGGCATGAGGAGGAAGGCCGAAGCGAACAGCACGACGACCTGCACCGTGGTCAGGTACAGCTCGAGACGTTGGCGGCCGATCGCGTTCAAGGAGGTGCCGATGAGCTGGCTGAGCGCAAGGGGAAACGCGGAGATGGCGAGTATCGCCATCGGAATCGCTCCGGAGATGACGAACGGTCCGAGGGCTATGGGTGCGCCGGCGGAGAGCCGGAGGTACTGGCCGGTCAGAAGGATATTGATGATGTTCACGCGGTACACGGTTAGGGCGATGACGCCCGGAATGACGAGCATCGACGTATAGCGAAGCGCCCGCCAGGTCTGCTGACGGATCTCCTCGAACTTCTTTCGCACGTGCAACCCCGCCAGTAGCGGGAACAGGGGGACGGTGACGGCGGTGGGTAGCTGAAGGATGAGGATGCGGAAACCGTTCTCGGAGTTGAACACGTTGCCGAGGGCCCGGCCCTGGTCGGCGTAGACCAAGAACAGGACCGCGGTGGTGGCGGTGAACAGCAAGAACATGCTTCCCATCAGCGGCGTAGCGTACCGGAACATCGACGTGGCCTCGCTGCGATGCGGCCGGCCCGCCTTCGCCAGCACCGACGGCAGCGAGATGGCGGTCGAGGCCAGCGCGCCCAGCAAATAGGCGATCGTCAGATTCCAGAGGTTCGGCCCGATCAGCACCACCGTGATCAGGGCCGCGGTGCGGACGATCGACTCCAGGAGGACGGGGTACTGGGCCCGGATCGAGTCGCCCAGCGCAATCCACAACTGCGTGTAGACCGTCGAGACCGACCAGATCACGGGCAGGATCATGTACACCCCGAGGATCCCGAGTTCGGAAGTGCCGGTCGCGAGCCCCGCGGGGACCGCGAGCAGATAGATCGCCAGCCCCGAGACGCCCACCATCGACAGTCGGAGCACGAAGTAGGTGCCCGTGCTCGGACCGACGGGGCGCCCTCGGGCGACGAAGTAGGTGAAGGCGGTACCGATGCGCAGGTCCCCGATGCTGGTGACGGAGGACGCAATCAGGACGAACAGGCCGACGGTCCCGATGAGGGCCCGGCCGTCCGGCGTCGTCCCCGGGCCTCGCGCCAGGAAGAACGTCGAGGCGTAGCCGATCAGCTGGACGAGGATGCTGATGACGAACACTCCGGTCGAGCTGATACCGAGCCCGCGCGCCGGGCTCGGGAGTGACGGCTCGGTGACGATCACGCCGGGGGACGGTCGTTCGTCGGTCGTCTCCACAGACGTGCTCGGGCGGAACGACCACGGAGCCCCCTCTTATCCCCACCGAACGGCCGGCGCGGAGGCCAGCGCGGGGGGCTAGTCGCCTTCGCGCGAGGCCGGGGCGTTGTCGGTCGCGCTCCGCGACTCGAGCTCGACCCAGATCCCGTCCGGGTCGGAGAGGAAGGCGAGCCTCACGCTCCCTTCCTGGAACGGGGCGATGCGCACCTGCGCGCCCATGGCCTCTAAACGCTCGATCGTCCCTTCCATATCCTCGACCTGGAACCCCAGATGGTCGAGCTCGTCACCCTCCCGGTACGGCGGCTGGTCCGGGTAGAAGTTCAGCTCCAGGATCTGACCGCTCACGGGGTCTTTGAGTTCCTCCCACTGCCCGCCGGCGGCCATCCGACCGGCGCGGGTGAAGGTCAGACCCAGCCCCTCGCAGTAGAATCTCCGGGCGCGGGCGAGATCTCGAACCCGGAGGCCGGTATACTCCAGCACGTTCGGCCGGAGACGATTCGGGATAAAGGCCGTGCGCCCTCGTGCGACGGCCCCGGCGCACCCGGGCCACCCCGGAGCCCCCCCCGAACCGGACGAACGAGCCCTACGCGCGACGCCGGGTGGCGGGACTCCGCGCGTCGGTCGATGCGTTCTCGTCGGCGAGCATCCGGGCGTGGTCCGCGGCGAGCGGGGGCAGCCCGCCCATCGGCCACCATCGGGCCTCGACCGCATCGGAGCTACCCCGGGGAGTTCCTCGTCCGGCTCGAAGGCGGAACACGACCGAGACGACGTGGGCGCGCGGGTCCCGCTGCGGGTCGGAGTACACCCCGACCAACCGAACGACGCGGGTCCGGACCCCGGTCTCCTCCCGGAACTCGCGCACGACGGCCTCCTCGCAGCTCTCGCCGATCTCGACGAATCCGCCGGGAAGTGCCCACATGTCTTTCCAAGGGGGACGCCGCCGCCGGATGAGGAGGACGTGCGGTCCGTGCCGGAGGATCCCATCGACCACGAGGGCCGGCGTGTACAGAGGTGGACGGTCCCGGTACGGAGAGTCGGCGTAGGGGACGGTAGCGCCCCGCGGCCGGCTCGCGGACGGTCGTCGTCGCTTGCCGGTCGTTCGACTCACCATGTAGAGCGCCGCCTACGAGGCCGGAGCGCCCGGAGGGTTAGAGCACTCGCCCGTCCCGCACCAGGGCATCCCCGTCGAGCGTGAGGGTCCCGCCGCGCAGACACGACCACATCGTGAAGGGGATCCTGGTCGAGCCGCCGAAGAAGCCGTTCGCCCCGATCCCGAGCGTGATCGTCCCGCGGGCCTGGTCCTGCAACGTCGGGGAGATGTCGAGCGCCGGGTTGAGCCCGATCGTGAGAACGCCGGGCCGGTCCCGACCCTTCGGGGCCTTCTGGAACTCCTTACGCACCTGCGCCTCGCCCGAACTGTAGGTGAACTCCGTGAGACGTCCGCCCGAGAACGTCCAGACACCTCCGTGCGCCGGGGCTTCCATGGTGGGCGCAGGGATCGAGGCGACGAACGTCCCTTCCGCGACCTTCTCGTCGACGGCGACGCTGACCCAACCGGCCGGGGCAGTGAGCATGTTGAAGCGCAACCGCTCGAGTTCCGGCGTAACGATGCCTCCACCCGCGACGGCCTTTCGGCCCCGGAGTCGCAAAGTGAGCGAGGAGCCCTTGGGGCCCGTAATCTTGACCTCACGACCGCTCGTCAGGCGGCGCGCGAGCCGCTCGGCCTCCTTCTGCAGCGGCACCGGATCGACCAGCGTCCCTTCGATCAGCTCTTCCCGCCAGAGGTCCGCCGGAACCTCGGCGGCCCGGGCCGTCGCTTCGCTGACCTGGCCCAGGGGAAGTCGGATGCCGCGGACCTTCGCCTTCGCCGCGCGCGCGTACCAGTTCGGGTTGTAGGCGATCGCCGAATTCCGGACCTTCTCGGGAAGGGCGCGGAACCGAGGCACGTCCGCCGGGCCGTAGAAGAAGACATACGCGTCGCTCTTCGCGAGCGCCGCCCACTCGGGCTCCCCCGCGGTCCCGACGACCTTCGGGTTGGCCCGGACGGCGTCCCAGTACCCCGCCTCGTCCTCGTAGAGGATGAGCGGGTGGACGCCCATCTTCCTGGCTTCCAACGCAAACGCCGACGCCCAAGGGAGGCAGTCGGTCCAGGTCTCGATGGTGACCGATTCACCCTTTCGGAGACGGAGGGACCCGCGAAGGACGTTCTTGGCCATCGTGGCTCCTCGCTCGGCGGTGAAACCGGGAACGGTCATGCCCCTCCGACCGGACGGTACTATTTCTGCCCGTAGCCGGGCGAGTATCTCCGACCTCAGGCGGTCGCCCCGGGTCGGGCGACTCTCGCCTCACCGGTGATGGACGATACGCTGGTGGTCGCGGAACGCGGCCGGGGTATTGAACAGCTGCTCGCAAGCACCGCAGCGGAGCGGTTCGGGGCGGGTGGGGTTCGAGCCGGACGTCGGACGGGCGGGAAGGTGGACCTGAATGCGGTGACCCTCCAGCGCCTCATCCGAGCGGAACGTCATTCCGCACTCGGCGCAGACCGCCTCTACCTCGTCATACTCAACGTACGGCATCGCCGCGGGAAGGGGCGGCGGGTAATCTTCGTTGCCCGCGCTCGGTCCGGGCCTCTCGAGCTCGCGGGGGCGACCGCGAAGCACCCTTGGGCCCGGCCGCCGGTTCAGATCCGGCGGTCGGTAGGAGGGCGGACCTGCACCTCAGTGCTTCGCCGTGAACGAACGGAGTCCCTCAGTGTCTTCCTGGAAGACCTTCTCGTTGTTCGCCATCACGGCCTGATGGAGCTGAGCCTCCGGAATGACCTTCGAGGTATACTCCCCGACGACGGTGACCTCCGTCTTGTGGCCTTTGGGCGTGTAGAAGTTGTAGAACTTCGAGCCCGCCAGCGGACCCTCGAGCGGTTCGACGCTGAAGCCGACCGGTGCGAGGAAGGTGAGCCGGTTCGCGCTCTTGACCCACTTGCCGTCCGTCTCCTGCTCCCACGCGAGCTCGACCATGTTCGGGCCGAGCTCCTTGCGCGAGAAGTTGCGGCGCCCCTTGTGCGAAGCCCCGTGGTCCTGCTCGGCCTGAAGATACTTCCAGACGACCTCGACCGGCGCGTCGAATACGCTCCCCTCGTCCTTAATGTGCACCATGGGAACCTCGGTTTTCGCAGGAGGCGGCCGTGGAATATGAAGGGGCGCCCTCCACCGGTTTCGGGGGGTCCGAAGCTCCTGGGGGGGTGCTCAATTGGCCGCAGTCGGCGGAGCGGCCGCGGCGTTGTGCGGGGGCGGATGCTCGCGCATGTACCGCTCCGTCCCCTCGGCGAGCCATCGGAAGTTGGGGTAGGCGGGGACCCCCCACGACGATTCGAACTGATGGACCGCCGGGAGGATTGCGTTCCAATCGGAGACGAGCCAGTACCCTAGGGCCTGTTGAAGGGTCGGTTCGTCGATGAGCCCGATCTTGGCCATCGTGGCGCTCGCTTCGTAGGTCGCCGCGAACGCCCGGATCTCGAAGGCGTCCGACGAGTCGAGGAACCCTTCCCACCGGACCGCCGTGTACTTCGCGACGATGTCTCGGACGATCTTGCGTTGCAGGACGTACTCTCGAGTACTGAGGCGTTCGGCGATGTTCAAGAACACCTGAGAGCGGGTCTGGGCGATCATCACCTCGACCTGTCGGTTCGAGGTCGCGACGAGCCGGGCGTTCTGTCGCATCTGGAGCAGGATGAACGGCACGCCCAAGATCACGGACACGGTGCTCGCCGCCCCGAGCACCTGCACGAAGGTCGTCAGATCCACCATGGTTTCTCCGGATTCGTTCCCCGGGATTCGAGGGCCTGCCCCTACTGAACCCTTCCGGCCCCCCGACGGAGGATCCAACGCCTCCCCGCACGCGGCGGGCGTCGATGTCCGTGCGCGGTCCGCGCCCACGAGGCCGGGCCGGCGGGTCTCGGAGGCCGACTAGTCCCGATCGATAGGCCCCATGACGAGGGGGTAGTACTGCTGGGGGAGCCACGCCAGTTGGGCCTGCTGATCTTCCGTCAACTGCCCGGGTCGGAGGCTCGTCCAGATGAGGAGGAACAAGGAGACCGCGCCCCCGATGAACGCTGCGGCCGACATGGCCGTCGAGAGGCCCCCAGTAACGAGACCGACCCCCGTGAGCGCATCGACGATGCCGCTGGCGATGAAGAACGACGCGAGGAGCGAGAGCAGGGCCAGGAAGCGCTGACGCTTCTCCTGGAGAAAGACGATGTGCACGAGGCCCCGCTGGAGGAGCTGGCGGCGCCGGAGGCTCCGCATCATGCCGAGCAGGAGGGCGATCATCGCGGCGGGGACGAGGACGGTCACGACGACGATCAGCGTGTCATAGCTCGTCCACGGCGGCATGGCCTTGAATCGTCGAGGGGGCTACCCCCATGTAAAGGGTCTAGCGGAGCGGCAAGCGCCGCCCCTCGTAGACGGACCGCGGCTCCCGGCCCCGGGCGGCCGCGCCGGCCTAAACAATCCTGAGGAGGTCGTACGGCCCCGAGTTGGCCGGCTCCGCGAGCACGAACCCGGTGGTCCACGGCTTGAGGCCGTAGATGAGCACGCGGCCCTGTCGGTTGAGCAGCCGCAAGTGGATCGTCGCGAGGGATTTGATCGCGCGGAACAGCGGCGCCTCGGCGCGCCCGACCGCGATCAGGTGGAGCCCGCTCCCGAGGGTGTTCTGGATCGAGGCGGGCATCGACGCCGCGGCCTCCGACGTGAGGGGGATCTTCAAGGTCGCCGCGAGGCTCTCAAGGCCGGCCCCGTACATCGTGACCAACCCGGGGTGGCCGCCGACGACCCCGCCCTTCAACCACCGGCTGATCTCGTTGTCGTCGGGGTCCTGGTCGGGTGAGGGGGTCGGCAGGGACTTGATCGGGATCAGGCTGGCCCGTCGATCCTTCTTTCCGGTGCGGAGCGACCGCTCGAGCTGGCCGCTCACGTCCAGGACGCGATAGACATCGGAGAGGTGGCCTTCGGGACGGGAACCCTCCACCGGGCCCCAGATCTCGTCGGGCGAAAGTGCGGGGGACGGGATGTCGAGGACCCGACCTCCGCTGCGGACCGCGTGCACCTTGGCGGGGGTGAGGAGGTGCTGGACGACGTAGTCCGGTATGTCCTCTTCCACCTCGACGAGCGTCATCCGGCCGACGGCGAGGCGGCCGAAGGCCTCGGCGAAGCTCTTCGAACCGGGCCAAATGAAGCCCGGCAACGGGTCCGGCTCCGGGTCGATCTGCCCGTGGCGAAGCTCCGAGTAGGCGCGGAGGGGCTCGATGCACTGGAACTTCGCACCCTCGACCGTGTACGGGTAGCTCGCGTTCGCGATGCGGATCCCGCGGAGCTTCGGCAGGTGGAGCCACCGCTCCAGGCGGTCGTTCACCGACTCGCGCTTGGTGACGACCACGCCGTTCACTAGGTAGTCCAGCTGGCCTTGCTGGTCCGTCTCCAGGACGAGGATCAGGTGGCTCGGAGATCGGCCCATCCACCGCAATAGCATCCGTTCCAGCTCCGCGCGGTCGAGAGGCGCGTCCGGTCGAGGGCCCCGCCGTCCCAGGAAATGCTCGACGAGCGCGTCCCAAGAGTCGATAACGATCGTCGACGGCCCAGCCGTCGGAAGCCGGCTCCACGCCTCCTGAATAGGGGGCGGGAGGGTCAGGAACTCGGAAAGCTGTCGGCGTTCCGCACTGTCCGGATCGTGGATGATCGCCGCCGCCGACACCGCATCCGCGATCCCGTGCAGGGAGAGCTCCATGTCGCTCGCGTCGACGACCTGGATGGCGGAGCTTCCGTTGCTCCCCAACCACGGGAACTCGCGAGCGAGCTCCGTGCTCGATACGCGGTCGGTCACGAGCACACGTTCGCCCGAGGACGCCTCCAGCAGCGCGAGGCTAAGCGTGGTCTTTCCCGAGCCGGGAGGTCCGCGAATCACCAGGGATTGGGGTCCGGCAAGCTGGAGGAACTGCCTCAGCTCGTTGGGCAAGCGTACCGCGGAACTCATTGAGACACCGCCCCTCGGGAGGGGCGGCTCATTGACGTGATTGCGTGGCTCATGGCTATCAACGTTCCTAGCGCCCGGCTCGGGAGTTCGCGGCTCCCGGTACGGAGCGGGCGAAATGGCGTAGGCTTCGTAGGTCGCGGAACAGTCCGTCCGTACGCGGCTCTCCCGCCACCCTTCTGGAACAGCAGTGGACTCGACTAGGAGCGAACTCGGTTATACAGCGGGCTGTCGCTGCGCCCTCGTCGCACGGAAGGAAACCACTCGAACCGGAAGGTCAATGCCGAAGGCGCCTGTGCGGCGACGGGGGTGTTCGTCCGACTGCCGGGTCCGCGCTCGATGGCGTGTAGAAATTTCGGCCAGGGAATGGTCGGCACCGCTCCAGCTCACCACCGCTCTAGGGGGTAGCCGCGGTTGACGGTGGTCCGGTCCCGGCGATTGAGGCAAACGTTGGCCCTCGCCTCGATGGGCGTAGGGGCGGCGGCCCTCCTGGTGGGAGTTGCCACGGGTTTCATCACGCTCGGCCATCAGAATCAGAGCGCGACCGGGGACCACATCAGCTACAGCGGCGTCGTCACCGGCTTGACGTACACGTCAATGGTGGTGAGCACCGTCCCGAACCCCGCCCCGGCGGCGTCAACGGGGACCACTTCGCTCCAACAGCTCCTGGTCGGCGGTGCCAACGACTTCTGTGCTGTTAAGTGCACGGTCGGGAATCGATCCGTGGTCGTCACCTACAGTTTCACCACCTCCCTTGCGGGGGCGATCCAGATCACCGTCCAGGTCACCGCTTCCGCCGGAAGCGGCACCGCCAACCTCTACCTCCGACAGTTGATCTTACCGACGAGCGGCACCATCGTGATCGTCTGGGACGTCGGGACGGCCGTCTCGCTGCTGACCGACGTGAAGGTGACCATCCATCAGTGCGGGCTGCTCAGTTGTCCCTGACGTCGGCTTCCCGTCGGTCCCCCACGCCCGCGGCTCCCCGTGATCGGGCCGCCGGAAAGGTCGGCGACCGGCGTCTCGCCGAATCTGGGCGTCCGCGGTCCTACGCAATTTTGCTAACGATTAAATACCGGCATCCGGCAGTATCGTGAGGTACCCCCAAGGGTACCGATATGAATCGAATCAACGGCAAGCTGATCTATGGAGTGACGGCGGCGAGCATTCTGGCGCTGATCGCCGGCTTTGCCATGGCGTCGATCAGTCTGACCACCACGACGCAAAACGCCACGGGGAACTACGTCAACGCGAGTGGAGCGGTCACGGGCGTCACCTACACCTCCACCGTTCTTGGCGCTACGAGCAGTCCGGCGCCGGCCGCCTCCACCGGCACGGGAGCCGCCCCTCAGGCCGTGGCCGCCGGTGCGAACGCGTTCTGCGCGAACACCTGCACGGCCGGCGACTTCGCTCAAGTGGTGACCTACACCTTCACGACGTCCATGGCTGGGTCGATCCAGATCAACATCCAGGTCACGGCCACCGTGGGTGGTGGCGTGGCGACCCTCTACCTGAAGCAGGCGGGGGCCGCCGTGGCGGGAACCATCGTCATCACCTGGGACGTCGGCAGCGCGACCTCCAGCTTGACCGCTGTCACCCTCGGCCTGCAGCAGTGCAGCGGCGCCACCTGCCCGTAAGCGCGCACTCATCGAGCACGAAGGGGGCGGCTTCGGCCGCCCCCGAAACCCTTCCCCCTATCGGGGGACAACGACCCCTCGTGGGACAGCGGCGGAGGGCGCCTATCTTTGACACCCTGCCGGTCTAGCGATATCCTCAACAACCAGGAACGACCAGATTCCCTAGCGGGAGAGCGCCCACTCGCAATGCGCTGGAGTCCGATCCGCTCCGGGCCGACGTTCGAGTCCAGCTCTCGCTCCGGCGCATGAGCGGTTACCCGTCGCTGAACGCAGCCCAGCTCGGCCACCGCCGGAGCGACGGTCGCGTCCGTCTCCGGCACGCCTTTCCCCTCCTGTTCTTGGGCATCGCGTTCCTGCTGGTGGGAGCGGTACTGCTCCAGAACGGGTTGCACGTACGTTCGGTGCTCCCGATCTGGCTCCTCGCCCTCTCGGTGGGCGCGGTCGCCCTCGGTGGAGGGATCACCGCGGCGTTGGCCGGGGATTTTGGCGCACCGGCCCCGGCGACTCTCCCGCGCGCGCGCCCGGTCCGTGACCGGGAGAGCGCGCCCCCTGCCCGGCGGAGCGCGCTGACCGGCGACGTTTCCGCTAGGTCCCTCGATCTGGGCGCGCGGGCCTCGACCCCGATGCCGGTCGCGGAAGCTCCCTCCCCGCCGCCCACGCGCGAACCCCCGTCCGTAGCCCGAGTTCCGTCGACCTTGACGATTCCGGGGCGAGCACCGCCGGCTGTCGCCGAGTCAAAGGCCGAGCTCGTCCGTCCCCCGCCGCCCGACCGGGCCCTCGATGCGGCGCTGTCGGACCTCGAGCGGATGTTCCGTGAGATGGGTCCGAAGCGGAGCCCCGCGGTATCGTCGCCCCCCACGACCCCTCCGTGGGTCGAATCTCCTTCTCCGGTGGAGGCTCCGGCTCCCGTCCGGCGGGCGATGCCTGAGGAGCCTTCTCCGCGCGGGGACCGGGTTCGCCTTGCGGCGGCCGAAGCCGCACCGCCTCCGGCCGGTCTCCCGACGGGTGTCGTGGACGAGTTCGCGAGGCTCTTGAGCGAGTTCTATCCCGATATCAAGCCGGGGAGTCGAGACCCCGGGTCGCGCTTGTCCTCCGCGAAGCAGGGGTTGCTCGGGTGTCCGGGCTGTGGCCGCGGTCTCTTCGACCAGTCAGGTAGGACCCGTTGCGTCCGCTGCACACGACCGATGTGCGACGACTGTGGCGAGCAGGCCGCGACGGCGAAACGGGCCCTCCTGTGCCGGTCGTGTTTGGCGACGTACGGGGTCCGCTCCCCCGGGGGCTGACGGTCCGCCCTGAGAGAACCGACCCAGCTCAGCGGGAAGAGCGATCTTCGCCTTCGGGATACGCCGGATGGTGAGGCGGTTGCCCGTCAAGAGGGGAGATCCACGGCACCGGATCTCTCGACTGGTAGCTGTCCTCCACGGTGAAGACCCGGTAGGTGGCGCCGCTTCCCTTCAAGGCCGCGTGGATCGAACCCATGCGGCGGTCGAACTCCGCGGCGGTCTTCCAACGGAACATGACATCGTGCTCTCCCATGACCGAGGAAATGCCCTCGAGCGTCTGCAGCTTCGTAACGACCTCGGTCGAGGGGCGGCCTTCCGGTGAGAAGACGAGGTCGACGAACGTGATCATCGCGGGGTGAGAGCAGTGTCGGCCTACGAATAGATATCGTCAGAGGCGAGGCGCCCGTGCGGAATCAATTCACCCCAACGGACGTCGTCCTGAGCCGATCGACCCGCCGGAATCTACGCACGTCCGAGGAGTTCGCCTCGGGTCCGCCCCCCCCCAAGACCCGGTCGGGGCCAAACCCCGCCGCTATCCGATCCGGTCGCGCCGTCGGCCGAGGTTAAAGAGAGCTGCGACCGCAACGAGAGCCGGGACGCCGGTAGCGAGCAGAATCAGCTCTCCGGGGTTGAAAAGCGGAGGCCGGGAGGAGGACCCCGACGTGGACCCGGCCCCGGGGGGATGGCCACCGTCCGAAAGGTGACCGAGTTCGACCAGGCGGAGGCGCCGGACGAGTTGGAAGCGCTAACGGCTGCACAGTACGCGGTCGAGGGCGACAGCCCGGCGATGAGGTAGGAGGTCGAGACCGGGAGCGCGACCCGGACGTTCCAGCTCCCGCAGGCGGTCCCCGAAGCGAGGTAGAAGGTGTTCGAGGTCAGCGATCCGGGCGGGTTGGCCCACGCGACGGCAGTTCCCG
The DNA here is from genome assembly GCA_022750195.1 of Thermoplasmata archaeon. Classification (GTDB taxonomy): domain Archaea; phylum Thermoplasmatota; class Thermoplasmata; order Lutacidiplasmatales; family UBA184; genus Lutacidiplasma. The sequence goes on from JAKIWE010000003.1 coordinate 86,721, forward strand.
TACTCCCCACGCCGGTCAGCCGGAGATCGGTCGGCGCGGCGGGGGCGTAGGGGCGAGGGGCGCTCGCGGAGGTGTTCGAGAGCTTCACCAACATGATCTGCATGGGTCCCAGCGAGATTACCGGGCTGCTCGTGAGATTCTGATCGAAGGTCGTGGCGACGACGAACTGTTCGGGGCGTAGCGAGCTTACCGTCACGACAGGCGACAGCCCGCTGAACCCCTGGCCGAGTTCGAATCCGTAGGTGTTCGTGAGATTCGCATTCACGAGGAAGGCCCACCTCGTCGAGCCGCTCACGTCCTCCGCGGCGTAGACGTGGGGTGCGCCGGAGACGGAGGCGTTGAAGAGGGTCCCCGGAGGCAGCTGGTTCGCGATCGAGGAGAAGAAGTAGAAGGCCGGGTTCGCGACGCGGTGGATCCCGCCGCAGAGGGCGTCGAGCTCGAAAACGCCGTTGTCGCACTTGTGCTCCACAGGGGCGGCCAGCGTCCAGGGCACGAACCTCGACACGTTCGCCTGCCAGGCCTGGATCACCGAGGCCGCGTAGAAGACCGCCTCGTCGTACCCGGCTCGATACGGGGCGTACAGGTCGTACGGCGGTGAGTCCGGGCCGCCGTTCACCTCCCCCACGAAGAGTTGGAACCCGCAGCTCCCGCACGCAGCCTTGATCGTGGCCCAGGCGAGGTTCGCGCCCTGGACCACCGAGTCGTCGTACCACGGTGCGTACAGCGAGTTGAGGAAATCCTGCTCGAGGCTGCCGGAGGTACCCGCGTTCGGATAGGTGTGGATGGAGATGGCCGAGATGTTCGCTCCGTCGACCTTCGAGACGTTGAAGATGTACGGGGTGCCCTGGCCGTTCGGCACCTGGGTCTCGAGCCCCACGAACTTGGCGGCGGGGTCGAAGGATCGAACTCCGGAGATGAACGACTGCAGGTTCCGAGCGTAGGCCAACGCCGAGACGCCCTTGGTCGCGGGTTCGTTCCCGTACGCCCAGAACGTCGCGTGGACCCCGTAGGTGCTCTCGAGCGCTCGGACCTCGGCGACGTCCTGTCCGGGGGAGTCGGTCAGGTTCCAATCGATCGTCACCTCCGACTGCGAGCCGGACCATCGGTCGAAGCGGTCCGCGCTCTGAAGCGAGGCGTTGCTCCACTGGAGCACGTCCCGAACGAACCGGATCGGAGTGGCGTTCAGGTACTCCGAGAGGGTCGCGTTCTCGAAGTTTGTTTGAGGCTCGTTAATGTCGTAGTTGATCCCCCAGAACGTCGGGGCGAGGGAACCCATCGCCCCGAAGGCGTTGAGCACGGCCACGGGGGCCGGCGAAGTGTTATCGACCGGCGCGCCGCGCGCGACCTGGCTCGGTTCGACGCTCGAGCGCGTTGACCCGACCAGCACCAGCAGCAGGAGTGACACCGCCAGGAGTGGCGCCAGCCCGGTGAGTTTGACGCCCGCCCCGAGAGGGAACCGCCAACGTTCGCGTAGGTGATCTCGATGATGCGGCCGAGCCAATAGATTTCCCCGAATGCAATGCCATCGCCCTCGAAGGTCGGGTCGAAGATCGGCTTCTTCGAGGCGAACGGTGTCAGGGCGAGCAGAAGGACACTGACCATAAACCTGACTTCGGGAAGGACCTTACTTTCGCCTCCGGAGCGTTGCGGGTGGCACGGCCCGGCGACCATGCGCGTGAGACGGGGTGGGCGGGCGACCGAGGGCACCAGTCGACGGTAGGCGAGCCGACCGGTATTCGTCGTCGAAAGCCCCGTGGGAAGCCGGGTCGCCCCCCGCCTAGCGCTCCCTTGGCTCTTCGGGAGGCGGCACTCGTTCGGTCTACCTTGAAGAACCTCCAGGAGCGCGGACTTACCGCCGGCGCGCTCGGGTGCTCGGTTCTCGACCCCGGGAACCCTCCGTAGACTCCCCGTTCCCCCCGAGCGCCGCCTCGAGGTGGTTACCGAGGGGGTGTGTTTGGGAAGGTAGGAGTCGACCTCCCAACCTCAGCCGAACCCGTTCAGCGACCTCCGCGCCGAGCGGGAACTTCGTACAGTGTCGTCCTTGCGTTCAGGCGCGATAGACCGCGGCGGAGGAATCCTACGGGCGAAACTCGCGACGCCCGTCGGCTCAAGGGCAGCGCGAGCACGGGGACCCGGCTCTCGAGTAGCGAAACCACGCGCATGCACCCACCATCGTCAATGGTCCCCCGCGGTGTGGTCATCGCTGACACGAAGCCGCTCGCCCAACTCGGCGACCCGGCGTCGAATCAGGTCCCGAATTGCCCTGCGCTCCTCGTCGGTCTTGCCGAATCCGCCTGGGATCGGCCAGTCTTCCACTCGGGAAGGAGGGCCACCCGGAAGCCTGTCCGAACACCCGAACGTGACGACAAGATCGCAGGCCCGGATCATTTCGGACCTCACCGACCGGGGTGTGCGAGCGACCGGCTGAAAGCCCACCGCTCGAAGAAGCTCGACCGCCGCGGGACTGATGGAGCCACCTGCTAGAATGCCCGCGCTGGAAGAGATCCAGCCAGGGATCCGTTCGGCCTCGAAGAACGTCTCCGCGATCACGCTACGGAACGTGTTGCCCTCACAGACAAACAAGAGACGATGCATCGCAGGAATCGACCCCAAGAGGTGGCATCCACGGGCAGCCAATACGGGAGAGGTGGGAACACGGGAAGTCGCTCCTGGAGGAGCAAATCGGCTGGCTCGGGCGAGTGGATGCAGGGCTGCCGCGATTGGACGCAGTTCGCAAGGTCCGTTTCCAGAGTTTTCACCTATGAGGCGAAAGGGCCCTCAAAAGGTTCCAACGTCCACGGTGGGGTAGTAGTCCCCGTTGGAGGCCGGCGAGTGGAGGGTTACCGAGACGCTGGCGTTTCCGCCGGCCATGATCACGAGCGGCACCGTAGGGGAAAGATGGGCCAGCAGAAACGGTGGCAGTACCACTACGCTCTGGATTGTGTGCGAGTTCTGGGTGTCCGTACTGTGCAGAAACAGGGTCAAAGTCAGGGCGGAGCCCGGGGCTACGATCGTGCTCTCGCAATACTCCGGCATTGGTCCATACGATCCGGAAAGGTACCCCGTCGAGTTTCCAGTATACTCGAACTCATGGATCCCTACTTGCCCACCGCAGGAATCGACTCTGATGCTCTCCTGATCGGCCAAGGAATGTGCCAGCGCAAGGGCCAGGAGCGCCGAGGCAACCATCACCGTAACGACAACCGGGACGACCCGCGGCTCCGAAAGCCCGCGACGCCACTGACGACGCCTTGCGGCCCGAACGTGCGGCCCGCGGGTGCACCCCGACTGGGTAGCCGGGCCGGCGACCCAACCATCCGGCACGGGGGCGGGAAAGGGTTCAGCCTGATTAACCGATATGGGAGCACGGGGATTTGAACCCCGATATGCGGGTCTCTCCGCGCGCTCCAGTCACTCGTCATCGGACCGCCAGAGGCGGTCCTCCGCAGACCCAAATCCACAGGATCGCCGGTAGGCAATCCTGACTGGAGCCCGCTGGTCTACCAGATTAGCCTATGCTCCCCCGAGGCCCCGGGAGTCGACCCGAACTTATCCTTTGTTCCTTGGCGTCCGATTCGGCACGCGGGTCCTGCAGGCCGGGCGTTCGGCACGAAATGTTTAATTGAAAGCTCGTTTGCCTGGAATCCAATGTCGTTGAATACCACCTCGAACTCGCCCCCTCGATCGGGCCGCCAAGTCTCGCTCGCGTTGGTCGCGGTCCTCGTCCTCGTGGTAGCCGGCGCTGCGATCGGCGCCACCGCGGCCTACTTCGAGCTCAAGCCGACGCCCGGGACCTCCTCCCCCAACCACGTCACGGTAACGGACGACCTCGGCCGGACCGTCATGGCCCCGTGGAATCCGACGCGGGTGGTCGCGCTATCGCCGAGCATCGTGGACTCCATGGTCCGTCTGGGTCTGAGGGACCACCTAGTCGGCGTCGATTGCTCCAGCCCCGCGTTCGGCGGCCTGTCGGCCGACTACGACGCGAGCCAGACGGCCGCGTGGCACCTTTCCTCGGCGATGTGCGTCCAGACCGCACCGCTCGACAGCGAAGCGATGGTGAATCTGTCGCCGGAACTCGTTCTCGCCTCCACGATCGTCTCGATCAGCGCTGTCCAGGAGATCACCTCGACGCTCCACATCCCGGTCCTGATGCTGCAGCCGGTCTCGGTGACGTCGATCGTGACGGACGTGCAACTGCTCATGTCGTTGTTTCCGACCGGGACCGCAGGGCCGAGCCTGGTCACGGCCATGGAACGTGAACTCGGCAACGTCTCCACGCTCGACGCGAACCTTTCGGCCAACGACGCTCTGTTGCCGAGCGTCCTGCTCACGTACGCCGTGAATCCTTCCGGGAGCACCGCCCCGGGGTACTGGACCTTCGGACCTAGTACCTTCGGACAATCGTTGGTCGAGCTCGCGGGCGGTTCGAGCATCTCGGCCAACGTCACCATCCCGTGGCCCGAGCTTTCCGGCGAGCAGGTGTTGCTGGCCAATCCCTCCCTGATCGTGTACGGCACCGGCTTCGGATTGGACCTCGCTCAGTACGCGCAGGGTCCGGATTGGTCGAGCCTGGTCGCGGTCCAATCCTCCCACGACTACGCCATCGATTCGACGCTGATCACCGAACCGGGGCCGACCACGGTGCTCGTAGGGCTGCCCGCGCTCATCGGGATCCTCCACCCCAGCTAAACTCGCTCCGGATGCGCTGGTGCCCCCGAACACGGCCGTCGCCGACCGCGTCGGCCGCTCCCGGTTCGGTGGCGCTCGCGTCGCTGCGCTGATCGCCGCGCTCGCCGGGCTTGCACTCCTTTCGTGCTTCGTCGGCACGATCTCGATACCTCCGTCGGTCGTCGCGACCATCCTCCTCCACCAATCTTCGAACGGCGCACTCCTCTCCTCGAACTGTCCGGCCTCCGTCTCCGCGTTCCGGTGCGACGCATTCACCTCCATCGTCTGGGATCTGCGAGTCCCGGCCGTACTGCTGGCCCTCACGGCCGGCGCGGCGCTTGGGCTAGCGGGCGGCACGCTTCAGGGGGTCTTTCGCAACCCGCTCGCCGACCCGTACCTCTTCGGACTCTCCTCCGGCGCCGCCGTGGGCGCCGCTGCCCTCTTCGTCTTCAACGTAGGCGTCCGGGAGTCGAACCTCACCCTGCCGCTGTTCGCGTTCCTGGGGGCCGTGCTCACGGGAGCCGCGATCCTCGCGATCGCGGGGGGCCGCTTCGGCTCGATCGAGACCCTGCTGCTGAGCGGGGTTGCCCTCAGCTACCTGCTCTCGGGTATCTTGTCGCTGATGCTGCTCTACAACCCGTTCGGAAGCTTCCAAGTGAGCTTCTGGCTCCTCGGAGGGCTGACGGGAGCCACCTGGGACCGCGTCGGCGTGGCGTTCGGCGGGCTCTTGGTCGCGGGATCTTTCCTCGTGATCGCCGGGCGGGAGGTCAACGTCCTTCAGCTCGGGGACGAGGTGGCGAAGAGCCTCGGGGTCGAGGTCAGCCGCGTGCGTACCCGCCTCATCCTCCTCGCGTCGCTGGCGACCGGCTTCGCGGTCGCGTTCACGGGGGTGATCGGCTTCGTCGGGCTCGTTTCGCCCCACATCGTCCGACGCCTCTTCTCCGCGGACTACCGCGTGGTGCTCCCTGGGTCGGCGCTCGTAGGGGGTCTGTTCATGCTCGGCGCCTCGGACCTGGCACAGTCGATCCTCCCCCAGACGGTCCTGCCGGTCGGCGTGCTCACGGCCTTCGCGGGCGCCCCGTTCTTTCTGTTCCTTCTTCAGCGGCGCCGCCGCCGGGCCCCGAGGGGAGACTAGCCGCATGGGGCTCGGCCTATCGATCGACCTGGTCGGTGTTTCCGTCCGCTACGCGGGGCGCCCGGCACTGCGCGAGGTGACCCTGAGCATCGAGCCCGGTGAACTGCTCGCCCTCACCGGGCCGAACGGCTCGGGCAAGACGACCCTCCTGAAATCGATCCTCGGCCTGGTCGCGGTCGATCGCGGCACCATCCGAGTAGGCAGGTCGGAGCTCGCCGCGCTCGCGCAGCGCGAGAAGGCTCGAGGGATCGCCTGGGTCCCGCAATCCGAGTCGCCCCTCGACAACGTTCCGCTCATCGAATACGTCCTCTACGGTCGCCACCCTTACATCGGCCTCTTCGAGCGCGAGAACGCGGAGGACGCCCGGCGGGTCAGCGACGCGCTCGCCGCCGTCGATCTGACCGGCCGGGAGGAGGTCGGCATCCTCGAGCTCAGCGGGGGCGAGCGGCAGCGGGCGTTGCTGGCCCGGGCGCTCGCGCAGGACACGCCGGTCCTCCTGCTCGACGAACCGACCTCCAGCCTGGACATCGGCCACCAGCTCGACCTCCTCGAGCGGATCCGGGCAAGGGCCCGCGGCGAAGGGCGGACGGTCGTCACCGCCATGCACGACCTCAACCTCGCGGCCCGGTACGCCGACCGCATCGCGGTCCTCGACCGGGGGCGCCTCGTTGCGCTCGGCCCCCCGGCGGAGGTGCTCTCCGCCACCCTCCTCCGAGAAGTCTGGGGCGTAACGGCGGACCTCCGACACGATGCCCGTACCGGTCTTCCGTTTCTGGTGCCGCGCTTGCCGCCCCCGGCCCCCACGGAAGAACGTCCGAGCAGCGGGCGCCGCCGCCCGGTCCACGTGATCGGTGGTGGCGGGGCGGCGGTGGCCACGATGCAACGTCTCGTCGACGAAGGCTACCGCGTCACGGCCGGGGTGCTCAACCTGCTCGACTCGGACAGTGAGACCGCCCAGTTGTTGGGGATCCCGTTCGCTGCGGAGGTTCCGTTCGCCCCGCTCGGCGAGGAGGCGCGGGCGGAGAATCGTCGGCTGATGGGCGAGGCCGACGCGATCGTCCTGACACCGTTCGCAGTCGGGCCTTCCAACCTGGCCAACCTGGAAGATGTGGTCACGCAGGGCCCGACGGGGCCGCCGGTGTTCGTGTTCGTGGAGCCTCCCTGGAGCGCCCGCGACTTCTCCCACGGTCGGGCGGCTCCCCTCGCCGAGGTGTTGCTGGCACGGGGAGCGACCCCCGTGAAGGACGTCGGGTCGCTCCTTCGTGCGCTAGGCGGACTTCCGCGACGCGCGCCGACGACGCCGGTCCACGGCGGTCCCGCGACGGCCACCGGTTAGCGTTCGGACCGACATCGGCGGGGGGTCGACCTCCCCGACGTCGCCGAGGAAACGGGGAAGCTCCGGGGCGCTCACGAGCACCGTGCTGGGAATTCCTAAAAGGGAGGCCTCTCGGCACGCCGCGCCGACGCCGAACCGAACGATCGGGGCGTGGCTCGTCCGCTGGGCGAGATGGTACGCTTCGAGCCCGACCGCGGCGAGGATACCGTCCGGCCGCGCTGCGAGGAGGCTGCGAGCCGTCCGGATCGTCCCGAGGTCCTCCCCCCGCTTCGGGTCGAGGAGAAGGACCGACACGGGAGCGGGGCGCAGAGGGACGATCCCGTGGAGGTCGACGATCTCCACGATCGCCCCGGAGCGCGCCGGCCCGGCCGCGCGCCCCGTCGACGACCCCGAGTTCCCCGGGCGGGCCGTCAGGATACCTTGTTCCAAGGAGAGGCTCACGACGTCGCCCGTCCGCAGGGCGGCGCCGGCCAACGCTCGGCAGCTTCGAACGATCCGGAGCCTCACGAGACGGTCGGCCAGATCGTCGCGAAGTTCTCCGAGTCGAGAGTGCAACCAATCCACTCCCGTGACCGTCGGGCGGTACCGGCCGTCCCGACTCTCGACCAGCCCCCGTCGCGCCAAGGTCCGGAAGGCGTGGGAGGCGGCCTGCACGGTCACGCCCAACCGATCCGCGATCGGCCGGAGACGCGTCGGCGGCGCGGTCGTGCATTCGTAGAGGAAGAGGAGCTCCGTCAGCTCCGCTCGTCGACGAAGGCCCGCTAGGCCCCTCCGCCCCCGCCCGACGGGGGCCGGCGCGGAACCTGACGGTGAGGGCGAGGATCCCTCCGTCCCACCGCTCACGAACTGGCCGCCTTGGCCCCGCGGCCCCGCCCCGCGTGGGCGCTGATGGCGACCTTGAGCTGTCGCTCGAGGTCCCGGATCCGGTCGCGGATGCGGGCCGCCTCCTCGAAGTCGAGCCGCTCGGCGGCGAGGCGCATCTCCTCCTCCAGGTTGGCGAGCAGGAGGGGGAGCCGTTGCTGCCACTTTGGACCCAGCCGCGAGGTAGAGAGCTCGCCGGAGGCCGCCTCGGCGCCCGGCTCGAGGAGAGAACGGATCTCCTTCCGGATCGACTCCGGCACGATGCCGTGCGCCCGGTTGAAGGCCACCTGGGTCTCCCGCCGGCGGTTCATCTCGGCGATCGCCCGCTGCATCGAGCCCGTGACCTTGTCCGCATAGAGCACGACGCGCCCGAGGACGTTCCTCGAAGCGCGGCCCGACGTCTGGATGAGCGAGGTCTCGCTGCGGAGGTACCCTTCCTTGTCGGCGTCGAGGATCGCCACCAGACTCACCTCCGGCAGATCGAGCCCCTCCCGGAGAAGGTTGATCCCGACCAGGATGTCGAACTCCCCGAGCCGGAGGTCGCGCAGGATCTCCACGCGCTTGAGCGTCTCGACGTCGGAGTGCAGATAGCGGACCTTGAACCCGAGCTCCGCCAGGTAGCTGGCGAGCTCTTCGGAGGTGGCCTTGGTGAGCGTGGTCACGAGCGCCCGGTCGCCCCGCGCCACCACGGCCCGGAGCTCCTGGACCAGGTTCTCGATGTGGCCTTTCAGCGGCCGGACGTCGATCTCCGGGTCGACGAGGCCGGTCGGCCGGATGATCTGCTCGACCACCCCCTTCGAGACCTTGCGCTCGAACGGACCGGGGGTGGCGGAGACGAACACCGCCTGCGGCACCTTCCCGAGGAACTCGGGGAACTTCAGCGGGCGGTTGTCCCGCGCCGAGGGGAGCCGCCAGCCGAAGTCGACGAGGTTGTCCTTCCGGCTCCGGTCACCCTTGTACATCCCCCCCAGCTGCGGGACGGTGACGTGGGACTCGTCGACGAACACGAGGAAATCGTCGGGGAAGAAATCGAGGAGCGTGAAGGGCGGCTCGCCGGGCTTCCGTCCGGCGAAGTACCGCGCGTAGTTCTCGATCCCCCCGCAGTAACCGGTCTCCCGGATCATCTCGAGGTCGTAGTCGGTCCGCCCGCGCAGCCGCTGGGCCTCCACGATCTTCTCCTGCGCGGTGAATTCGGCGATGCGCGCCTCCTTTTCCGCGTTGATCTCGGCGAGGATGGACTCCAGCCGCTCGTCGGCGCTCAGGAAGTGCGTGGCCGGGAAGACGACGATCTCGTTCACGTCGCGGATCTCCTCCTGCGTGAGCTTGTCGAGCTCGGTGATGCTCTCGATCCGGTCGCCGTCGAAGACGATCCGGTGGAGCGTGTCGCCGGCGCCGAGCAGGTCGAGCGTGCCGCCGCGGACCCGGAACCGGCCTCGCTTGAGCTCGACATCGTTGCGCTGGTAGCGCATGCGGATCAACTGCTCGATGAGGGCACGACGGCCGAGCTCCTCGTCGCGCCGGACGCGGACGACGTTCGCGCTGTAGTCCTCCGGGGAGCCGAGGCCGTAGATGCAGCTGACGGAGGCGACGATGATCACGTCGCGCCGGGTCATCAACGCCTGCGTCGCGCGGTGGCGGAGCTTCTCGATCTCCTCGTTGATCGAGGCGTCCTTCTCGACGTAGAGGTCGGTCTGCGGGACGTACGCCTCGGGCTGGTAGAAGTCGTAGTAGCTCACGAAGTACTCGACCGCGTTCCGGGGGAACAGGGCCCGGAATTCGCTCACGAGCTGCGCGGCGAGCGTCTTGTTCGGCGAGACCACGATCGTCGGCCGCTGCAGCTGCGCGATGACGTGGGCCATCGTGAACGTCTTGCCCGAGCCGGTCACGCCGAGCAGGGTGACGAACTTCTCGTCGCGCTGGAGCCGTTCGACCAGTTCGGCGATCGCCTTCGGCTGGTCGCCCTGGGGGACGAGCTCGGTCTCGATCTCGAATCGCCCGGGCAGCGTTCGCAGGGCCAGCGCCTTCGAGGGAGAGGCGGCCGGCACGGTCCTCTAGGCCCCCGCCCGTGGTCGATAGCCCACGGGGTCCAGCACGACGTCGGCGAAGCCTCGGCGACGCAGCTCTCCCTGGACGGCTCGCGCGATCGTAGGGTCGAACAGGCGAGGGAGCTCGTCGGCTCCGACCTCGATGCGGGCGGCGTCGCCCCGCGTCCGGACGCGGACGCGGTGGAACCCCTGGCCCTCGAGCCAGGCTTCGGCCGATTCGACCCGGGCGAGCACGTCGGCGTGCACGGCTTCCCCGTGGGGGATCCGGGAGGCTAGGCAGGCATCGGACGGTTGGTCCCAGTTCGGGAGGTGGGACTCCCGGGCGAAGGCTCGAACGTCGTCCTTGCGCCATTGCCCGGCGACGAGCGGATGCCGGAACTTCGCCTCGTCCATCGCACGGAGCCCCGGACGGTCGTCCCCCAGGTCGTCCAAATGGACCCCGTCCAAGTACTGTACGATCCCGTTCGCTGCGCCCCATTCGCGCAACACGGACGATTCGGTCGATCGGCAGAAGTAGCAACGGTTCGGCGGGTTGGCTCGGTACTCCGCCACGGTGAGCGGATTCACGGGGAGGACGACATGCTCGATGCCGATCGAGGCCGCCACGCTCCGAGCCCGTTCCACCTCGCGGGCGGCGACCGCGGGCCCGGTGAGCGTCACCGCGACCGCCTGCCCGGGGAAAGCGGTCTCCGCCAGGCGGGCGACCGCGCCCGAGTCGACCCCTCCGGAGAGCGCCACCAGCGGGCGGCCTTCCCGCGCTATCCAAGCCTGGAGCTCCGCCGGGCTCCAGCGGCGGGGTACGGGCGACGGGCCCTCCACCATCCGCCAGCCTACGCCGCCCGCGAGAAAACCGTTGCCCCGAGGTCGGGAAACGGGCCGCAACGGAGATACGATTCTTGCCGAGTGGGTCCAGCCATGCAGGTCGTGAGCGAAGGCAGTCGGTGGATGCTCAGGCTCAGCGAAGGGGACGACCTCCACGAAAAGATCGGTTCGCTGGTCGACTCGGCGGGGGTGAAAGCGGGGGCGGTCGTGATGGGGATCGGGATGCTCGGCTCGGCGTCCATCGGGTTCTGGAACGGGCGGGAGTACGCGACGCGCGAACTCATCACGCCCCACGAGCTGGTCGCGCTCGGCGGCTCCCTCGCCATTGCCGACGGGCGGCCGTCGGTCCACCTCCACGCGAGCCTCGCTGGGCCGACCCACGCCGTCGTCGGGGGCCATCTGGTTCACGGGAAGGTCGGCATCCTCGCCGAGGTGCTCGTGGCAGGCTTCCCGGGACGTACCTTCGGCCGACCTATGGTCGAGAGCCTCGGTCTACGCGCCCTCGACCTGGAACCGGCGCCTTCCGAGTGAGGGGGGCGGGGCGGCCGCCTCCCCTTACGCCATATCGTGGTCGAGATTGCGCGCGGCCCCGTGACGAGCACCTCGACGGTCGGCCTCGAGCGCCTCCACGCCCGCCTTCAGGAGGCGGTGCGCCGGAGGGGCTGGCAGGAGCCGACCGAGATCCAGCGCCTGGCGGTCCCCCTGCTCCACGAGGCGACGGACGCGTTGCTCATCTCCCCGACCGGGACCGGCAAGACCGAAGCGGCGCTCCTTCCCCTCCTCTCCCGGCAGCTCAAGGACCCGTCCCCTCCGGTGAGCCTCCTCTACGTCACGCCGCTCCGAGCGCTCAACCGGGACCTCGAACACCGTCTGGTCGAGCTCGTCGGGGAGATCGGCCTCAAGGCCGCGGTCCGCCATGGGGACACGCCGCCGGCCGAGCGGCTGCGCCAATCGAAACGGCCGCCGGATCTTCTGTTGACCACGCCGGAAACCCTGCAGCTCCTTCTCGTCGGGCGGAAGCTTCGAGAAGGACTGCGACAGGTCCGTGCGGTCGTCGTCGACGAGGTCCACGAGCTCGCTCCCTCGGACCGCGGGGCCCAGCTCGCGCTGACGCTGGAACGGCTCGACGACTTCGTCGGTCGACCGGTCCGACGGATCGGCCTCTCGGCGACCGTCGGCAACCCCGAGGAGGTCGCGCGGTTCCTCTCCCCCGAGCCCCGACGGGTCGAGGTGGTCACCGCGCGTCGTCCCCGCCGGATCCACATCGACGTCAAGCTCCCCCCACCGGACCGGCCTCCGTTAGCGGCCGAGGTGGTCTCGGAGCTGAAGGCCGACCCCGTCCTTCTCGCCGGGCTTAGGTCGGTCGAGGAGGAGATCCGTAGCCACCGGACGACGCTGATCTTCGTCAACACGCGACCGACGGCCGAAGGGCTCTGCGCCCGGTTGCGGCGGCTCGCCCCGGACCTGCCCGTCGCGGTCCACCACGGCTCCCTGTCGCGGGAGGTGCGGGAAGAGGCGGAGCGGGCGTTCCGCGACGGCGAGCTACGAGCGCTCGTCGCGACGTCCTCCCTCGAGCTCGGCATCGACATCGGCGCCGTCGACCTCGTGCTCCAGTTCGGCTCGCCCCATCAGGCCGGGCGCCTGCTGCAGCGCGTGGGCCGCAGCGGCCACCGCATCGACCGAGAGGTCCGTGGCGCGGTCATCGCGCTCGACGACGAGGACGTGGAGGAGGCGGCGGTCCTCGCGCGCCGCGCGGTGCACGGCGAGATCGAGCCCACCCGCTGGCGCACTCGCAACCGGCTGGCCGTCGCCCAACAGATCCTGGGCACGCTCCGCGCCGAAGGCGGGGTCGACGCGGCTGAGCTTCGCGCACGGTTCCGCCGGGCGGAGCCGGCGCGCGGGCTCGACGACGGCGAATGGGAGGCGCTGGTCGGTTACCTCGAGGAGATTGGTCTTCTACGCTCCGAAGCGCGCCGCCTCGTCTCCGGCCGGGGGACGCTGCACCGGTTCTACTCGACGCTCTCGCTCATCCCGGACGAGCGAACCTACCGACTTCGGGACATGGCGACCCGCCGCGTGATCGGCACGCTCGACGAGCGGTTCGTCCTGACGCAGATCCTCGCGCAGCCGGAGATGATCTTTCTCCTGCACGGTCGGACCTGGAAGGTCGTCGAGTTCCGGGACGAGGAGCTGCTCGTCGAGACCGTCGCGGAGCTCGGACAAGAGCCGCGGTGGGTCGGCGAGGACCTCCCCGTGCCGTTCGACGTGGCGCAGGAGATCGGCCGGCTGCGGCGGGAGCGCAACACCGCCGACTACCCACTCGACGCCCCCGCGCGGGCGCGGCTCGACGAGCGGTTTGGCCAACTGCCACGGACGGCCGTGGTCCCGGACGACCGTCGGGTGACGATCACCGTCTCCGGGCGCCTCGCCGTGGTCGGTGCCTGTTTCGGCACCCGCACCAACGACACTCTCGCCCTCGCCGCGGCCGGTCTCCTGACCGCCCGGCTGGGGGCTCGGGTCGAAGTGGTCGCGGTCGAGCCTACCTGGATCGTCCTGGGCCTACCGGTCGCCGTCGACGGGGCGACGATCCGCGACTGCCTCGCCATCCCTCCAGCGACCCTCGACGGGCTCGTCGAGCGGCTGGTCCCGAGCGGCCTCGACTACCGATGGGTCTTCCTCACCGTCGCCCGGAAGCTGGGGGTGTTGCCCCCGTCGGCGGACCCCCGCAACCTGAGAAACCTCGAGCCGCTCCTCGACCGCTCCCGCACGACTCCGCTCGGCGAAGAGGTACTCGAAAAGACGCTCCACGACCGGTTCGATGTCGACCATGCCCGGGAGGTCTTGGGACGCTTGGAGTCCGGCACCCTCGAGCTCCATCTCACCCCCCCCAACGCGTGGAGCGACCAGCCGCTCTCGCGACTTCGGTGGCGGGAGCTACCGGACGTTCCTCCCCCTACCCTTCTGAAGGCCGTTGGAGACCGACTGAAACAGGAAGCTCTCACGCTCGTCTGCCTGCGATGCGGGTTCACCCGGACCACGACGGCCGCCCGCTACCGGACCGAGGGCGGTAGCCAATGTCGGATCTGTCACGGAGCGCTCTCGGGCGTCCTCTCCCCGCGACGGACCGACGAGATCGACCGGCTCTCTCGGTACGCGAAGGCGAAGTGGAAAGGCCGTAAGGGTCCGGGTCGGAAGGTCGGGGCGATCGAAGCGCTGGTCCGGCAAGCCTACACCTCCGCCGAGCTGCTCGCCCACTACGGCGAGCGGGCGCTGCTCTGCCTCGCCGCCCGGGGCATCGGGCCGGATACGGCCCGCCGGCTCCTCGCGCGCCTGTACCGGAGCGACGACGAGCTGCTCACGGAGATCCTGCGCGCCGAACGCAGCTACGCCCGTACCCGGGCTTTCTGGGACTAGCCGCCGGCCACCGAGCGCGCCGTCGACTCGACGACCTCGCGGGGGGCGGTGGTCCGGAAGGCGCTCGGGCGCACGTGCGATCGGGCGGCGAGGTACCCGGCGCCTCGAAGTCCCTCGACCAGGGGGGCCAGGGCCGGCGGAGAGCCGAGGTGGAGCGCCCCGGCGATCTCATTCGGCTCGTAGAACAGTACCGCTTCGACCGACGATTCCTCTCGCCAACGGTCGATCAGCCGGCGGAGCGCCAACGGTTCGGCCGCGGTCGAGGGCACCTCCAACCGGTGGACGAAGGCAGCATCGAGGAGAGGTCCCAACCACATCGGCCCGAACGAGTCTCCTGCGGGCAGTCGAGGGCCGGTCCAGCCCGGTCGGAGGATCGGGCCGACCGGGTCGGCCTGGTTCGTCGGCTCCTCGCCTACCGTGAGGTAGCAGCGAAGATGATGGCCGAGCACGTAGGCGAGGCGAGGGGTAAGGGACCGCTTGGATCGCCGGGCGGCCCCCGCGAGGTAGGCGAGCAGGATCCGAAGCCCCCCCTCGGGGCCCAGCCGGCCGCGAAGCGGGACCGCGCGGTACCGTCGCTCGCAGGCCGCCCGGTTGGCCCCAGCCAGCACGGGGAGATCGGTCGCCGTGACCGCGAGGAGACCGCCGCCCGCGACCGCGGCGAGCGCGGCGTCCACGAACGGCACCGGAGATCCGAACGGGTCGAGGTCGACGTAGTCGAATTTCCGGAGCGCGATGGTTCGTTGCGCATCGCACCGAACGACCTCGGCTCCCCGGTCCCGAAACGCAGCGCCGTTCGACGCCAACACCCGTATCGCCGCCGGATTTCGCTCCGTGAGCACCATCCGCCCGAACGGTCCGCCTTCGTGGAGGATGCGCAACCCGCGCACGCCCGTCGCCGAGAGCATCTCCCAGCCCAGGCGCTCTCCGGTGCGTCCGGCCTCCGCCCGGGCGACCGCGACCGAGAGGTCACGGTCCAGCGCCATCGCCGGATTGTAGAACACCGACTGGCGGCGGGCGGGACCGCGGCGGTTCGTAGAAACGGGGTGGCGGAACTCGGTCGCGCCCTCGCGTCCGAGCGGGGCGTCGCTCAGTGGGCCTGGCCCGTCAGGAGGCGCACGATCTTGATCGCGAGCAGGTTCTTGTTCACCGGCGTCACCTCGAGGAGCCGTAGTTCGTCCCTCCGCCGGATGTCCTGGAGGAGCGGATTGCGGGATTTCTTATGAAGCGTCATGACGATCGACTTCTCGGTGTCGAGCGTCTCGATCACCGTCTTCGTGAACGCGTCGCTCTCGACCTCCATCTTGCCGACCTCGTCGATGACGACCACGTCCGCAGACTCCCGAGCCTCCTTGAGCGCGCGAGAGCCAAGGCCCTCGAGAGCGGCGAGGTTGACGCCGTACTTCCCGGAGCGAACGCGCGACTTGATCGACTCGTGGGCGAACACCTCGCTCTCCTTCGTCATCCAGTTCGTGATCTGGAAACCGGCCCGCCGGTGCTTTTCGACGATCGGTTCGGTGACCATGCCCCCGACCTTGATCCCCTCCTGCTCGAGGAGCTGGATGATCCGCAGGAGCGTCTGCGTCTTGCCCGAGCCGGGAAGGCCCGTGATCCCGATCTTCACGGGCGCTACCGGACGGCGAGGCACGAGTGGATCACTCCTTCGACCACCAAATGGCCGCGAGAGATAAGAGCCTGCTCGGGTCCGGAGCAGTTTCCGTGCGATATCGCCTCACGGTCGATCTCCCCCCGAGCGTGTACCCGCCGCGAGAGGATTCGACCCTTCTCCTCCCCTGCGCGCGAGGCAGTGCCGGCCTCACCCTGCTCGAGATAGGATGCGGGAGCGGAGAGGCCTCGCTCACCGCCGCCCGCGCCGGCGCTCGGGTCGTCGCGACCGATCTCAATCCCGAGGCGCTTCGTTTCGTCCGGGCCGCCGCGCTCCGCGAGTCGCTGCGACTAGACGTAGTTCGCACCGACCTCGCGGCGGGCCTCAAGCGGTTCGATCGCGTCCTCGCGAACCCGCCCTATCTGCCCACTCGGCCGTCCGAGCGCGACCCCGATCGCTGGCACAATCTCGCGCTCGACGGCGGCCCCGATGGTTGGGCGACAGCAGCGCGGCTGTGGCGCGACCTGCCCGATCATCTCACGCCGGGCGGCGTTGCCTTCCTCCTGGTCTCCTCGCGCCAACACGCTCGGCGGCGACGCGAGCTCCTCGCCTGGTGGCGCCGCCAAGGTGGGGAGCGAACGGTCGTTGGGCAGCGGAGGCTCGGTCGGGAGCGACTGTTCCTCTGGAAGCTCCGGATGCCGCGCCGCGGAGCGTCGAACCGAGCGCCTATCGGAGGGTCTCGGCGTGCGCGACGACGGCCGCCAGGAACCTCTGGCCGTCCCCGGGGGCCTCCGGCGAGCCGCTCCGGGTCCAGTCCGGCGCTTGCGTCCGGAAGAAATGCCGCTCGGGGTGGGGCATCAGGCCGAAGACGTTCCCCTCGGGGTTCGTGAGCCCGGCGATGTCGCCGATCGATCCGTTGGGGTTCCAGGGGTACTCGGCCGGACCTCCGTCGGGAGCGGTGAACCGGAACAGCACCTGGCCCGCCCTCGCGAGGGCCACGACCCCGGCCTCGCCGTTCGCGAGGACGAGCTTTCCTTCCGCGTGAGCGACCGGGAACATGAAGCGCGTCCCGAGCGGGGTCTGCCGGAGGGGGAGGAAGTTCCCGCCTTCCCATCGAAGGTAAGTGGGGCGACACTCGAAGTGCCCCGAGCCGTTCGTGATCAGCGCTGCTTCCTGGCGCCCGAGTCCCCGGCCCTTGCGGCCGGGAAGGAGCCCGAGCTCCGTCAACACCTGGAAACCGTTGCAGATCCCGCCGACCAGGTGACCGTCTCGAACGTACTCCTCGAGCTCCGGCCCCAGCGCCGCACGGAGGCGCGCGGCGAAGATCGCCCCTGCCCGTACGTAGTCGCCGCCGGAGTATCCGCCCGGGATGAGGACGACATCGAACTCGGAGAGCCGTCGCTCGAGTCCCGGCGGGACGTCCCGCCCCTCGAGCTGCTTGAGATGCACTACCTCCGGGGCCGTTCCGAGCTCGCGCATCGCAGTGAACAGCTCCGCGTCGCAGTTCGTCCCCTCGATCGAGAGGATCGCGACCCGAAGCGCCCGCCGGCCCATGGACGAGCGACGAGGCTCCGGGCCAAAACGTTGCGCTAGTGCGACGGGACCATCGGGAACGCAGCGCCTTCCGACGCCCAGGCCAGGGGCTCGGTGCCGGACGGCGCCGGGGTCTCCGGGCCCACGAAGAACGGACGGCGGGTGGCGACCGCCAACTCGAAGGCCCGGTCGAGGGCCAATTCCGGGTCGCTGCCCCGAAGGAGCGGGTTCAGGTCCACGAGGCCGCGGTTGGTCATGAGGCAGCCTTTGAGGCGGCCGTCGGAGGTCAGGCGGAGCCGATGGCAGGCCATGCAGAACGCAGGGTTCTCGACCGGCTGGACCACTTCGAGCGTGACGGCGGTGCCATCGGCGGCGAAGGTGTAGCGCGGTCGGTCGTGGAGCCGGTTGTGCTCCGTGCGGAAGGCGCGGCGGGCGGCGTCGGCGCTGAGCCGCCCCAATTCGGAGTGGAAGCGCCGGTAGACCTCGGGGTCGACGCGCCCGCTCACGTTCTCGAACTCGATGACCTGCAACCAGGCGCCCGTCGCCTTTGCGAGCTCCAAGAGGGCGTCCCTCGACTGCCCGTCGTCGTTGCGTCCGCTCAAGGAGACGACGTTGAGTTTGATCGGGGCCAGACCGGCCTTCCTCGCCGCGTAGATCCCTCGTAGGACCCGCGGGACCCCGTCGACGCCGGTCAGCTCCCGATAGGTGTTCGGTTCCAGGCTCGGGAGGCTGATGTTCACACGGTCCAGGCCTGCGGCGCGCAGAGGCGCCGCGAGCTCCTCGAGGCGCAACGCGTTGGTGGTCATCGAGAGCTCCCGCATGTGAGGACGGAAGGCTCGGACGATCTCGAGAAGGTCGGTACGGAGCGTCGGCTCGCCGCCGGTCAGCTTTACCCGGTCGATGCCGGCGCGCGCGGCGGCACGGACGATCGTCGTCAGGTCGTCCAGGCCGAGCTCTTCGGAGGAGACCGGCTGCCCTTCCATGTGACAGAACACGCACTTGAGGTTGCACCGCTGGGTGAGGGAAATGCGCAGGTCGGTGACCTCCCGGCCGTAGCGGTCGCGCATCCGACGACCATGGTTGGGGCTGCGGATATGCTTTCGGAAACCCCCCTCCGGAGCGCGGACCCGCCCCTAGGGGGCGGGGGCGTCGCCCAACGGGGACGGGAGGAACTGCACGTCGAGTCGAGTGCCCCTCGTGAGAGGCCCGTGACGGCCGTCGACGAGCGCGAAGGCGTGGACACCGGCTAGGCTGGTGATCGCCGAGGAGTCGTGGAAGGTCGGGTAGCCCCAGCCTCGCTCGACCCGCAGGGGAATCACGGTCGACAGCCCCGGGGTCGGCGGGTCGTACGCGCGCGCCAGACGGACCGTTCCGTCCCACCACCCGGGCCCCGGTTCGCCCGCGAGGCGACGGAGCACCGGCAGGAGCAGCCAGTAGCCGTTCAGGAGACAGGAAGTTGGGTGCCCAGGCATGCCGATGACGAGCGTGCGTCCGACCCGGACGGCCAGGGTCGGCTTCCCCGGCCGGACCGCCACCCCGTGGAACAGGAGCCGACCGAGTTTCGGGAAGATCGACGGCAGGTAGTCACGCTCGCCCACCGAGCTGCCTCCCGTGAGGAGCACGAGGTCGCTCCTCGGGACCGCCCTCCGGATCGCCGCTTCGATCCGCGCCGGGTCGTCCCGTACCGGTGGCAGCGGCCGCAGCTCCGCACCGGTCGCCCGGACGACGGCCCCGAGGGCGAGGTTGTTCGATTCGTAGATCTTCCCGCGGGTCAACTTCCGACCCGGTTCGACGAGCTCGTTACCGTTCGGGATGATCGTCACCCGCGGCCGGCCGACCACGCGAACGTGCGTGCGGCCGGTGGACGCGAGCGCTCCGAGCGAAGCGGGCGTGAGCGGACGCCCACGTTCGAGGAGGACTGCGCCTCGTGGAAAGTCGTCGCCTGGGTTCGCCACACGGTTCCCGAGCCGCACCCGACGGGAGACCAGGATGGCGTCGCCGCGGCGCTCGACGACCTCGAAGATCACGACCGCGTCGGCGCCGCGTGGGAGCGCCCCTCCCGTGGCGATCGCCGCGCATTCACCCAAGCCGAGCGGGCGTGGGAGCTGCTCCTCAGCGTAGATCTCGCCCACGATCTTCAGTCGGACCGGCCGGGCCGGTGACGCGTTCCGTGTGCCCCGGGCCGAGAGGGCGTACCCGTCCCACGTCGCGCGGGCAAACGCGGGCACGGCGCGCGGGGCACGGACCGTCTCCGCGGCGACCCGCCCGAGTGCGTCGCCAAGTCCGACCCGCTCGGTGCGCCGCAGGGGCTCGACCGCCGCGAGGAGTCGGCGCCGGGCCTCTTCGGCGGGGATCAACGTTCCGAACGGTCGCATCTTCATCGGATTCCTCCTGGTTTTCGGCGTCGATGGGACGAGGGCGGAAGGGTGGTCATCCATTTCGCCGCTGACCGGCAGCCTCGCACGAGGCACGCTCGGAGGGGTTCGCCCCCGAGCCACCCCGCGTAGAAGCCGCCCCGGAAGGCATCGCCAGCGCCGGTGATACGGCTAGGGCCGCGGAGCTTTTCGGCCCGGACTTGCACCACGCCCGTCCTGCTGAACGCTCGGGCACCTCGCGCCCCCTCGGTGACCACGACGAGGGGCACGAGCCCGGTGAGCTCACGGGCGGAGCGGAGATGGAGCAGTTCGGCGGCCTGCGTGATCTCGTGCCGGTTCCCAAAGAGGATCTCAGCGAACCCGATCAGCCGCCGCAATCGGGGGCCGTCCCATCGGTAGTGAAGCTCCTGCGCTGGGTCGATGGCGAGGGGGAGCCCCATCTTGCGCGCTGCCGCGGCGAACCGGAGCTGGTAGTCCGGGTCGCCTGTCGTGAGGTGGACCCATGAGGCGCTGCGAAGAAGGTCGAGGCGCACGGCCACGCCCTTCGCGTCGTCCATCGACCCTTGACGGAACACGGACATTTGTGACCCACGGCCGTCCTCGAAGATCGTGCACGTGGGGGTGAAACCCCCGGGAATCGCCTGGACGCCGTCGGCATCGACACCCTCCCGTCGGAGGGTGGTACGAAATTCGGTTGGGAAGTCGTTCCCGACGAGGCTGACAAGTCCGACCTTGAGACCTTCGGCCGCCGCGACCCGCGCCAAATTGCCGGCCGTGCCTCCGAGCCGTACGGACTCCCCCCGGACGGGGATCGTGCGGTCACGTTGGGGAAGTCGAGGCACTTCCACGATGCGGTCGATGTTCGTGTGCCCGACGACGAGGAGGTCGCGCGGGCGGCCCTCGACCCGCGGGGTCCGACCTGCGGTCACCGAGCGCCTCACTCCTCTCCTGCCATATGGGTTTGGACCGCGCGTTCGGTCGGGGGGAGAACGGGGGCGCCCTACTTATCCCGCGGAACCTCGCGGGGGGTCGACATGATCGTGGAGGGGGCCGTCCTCGACGCCGATGGCCCGCGACCGGGCTACGCGCGGATCCGGAACGGCGTCGTGGTCGAGACCGGGGCGGTCGGCACCGACGGGCGCCGCGGCCGCGAACGGCGGGTCCGAGGGATCGTCGTCCCTCGCCCGGTCAACTCGCACACCCACCTCGGCGATGCCATGTTCGGGCGAGAACCGCCCTGGACCACGTTTGACGAGATCGTTCGGCCGCCGACCGGGGTCAAGTTCCGGCTTCTCGCCACTACCTCCGCCCGCGTCAAGGTCGCCGCGATCCGAGGGGAGCTTCGCCGGCTCGAGCAGCGAGGGATCGGTGCGGTCGTCGACTTCCGGGAGGAGGGTATCGACGGCGTCCGCTGGTTCCGACGGGCGGCGCGGGGGCTCGACTACCCCATCCTCGTCTTTGGGCGCCCGACTCGGCGCCCGATCGACCCGGTGGAGGTCGATCAGATCCTCGAGCTCGCTGACGGTATCGGGCTGAGCTCGGTCGCTGAGGAGCCCGCCGCGGTCCGCCGGAGCCTGGCCCGTGCGTGCCACCGCCGGAAGAAGCGCTACGCTCTCCACGCGAGCGAAGGTTCCCGGGAGTCGGCCGACGAGTACCTCGACCCCCGGCCCGACATGCTGGTGCACATGACCTGCGCCACCGACGACGACCTTGTCCGCGTCGCGGAAAAGAAGGTCCCGGTCACGGTCTGCCCTCGGTCGAACGCGCTGTTCGGCCGGCGACCGGACCTCGCGCGGCTCGAGCGGCTGGGGGTCACGACCCTGGTCGGCACGGACAACGCGATGCTCAACCAACCGTCGATCTGGCGCGAACTCGAGTTCGCGTACGTCTCGGCGCGGTTGGCCGGTCGCCCGATCTCTCCGGCGTTCCTCTTTCGCGCGGCGTTCGTGAACCCGTGGTCGTGGCTCGGGATGACCGAGCGCGCTCGCCTCTCGCCGGGCGGCCCGGCCCGCCCGCTCGTCTTGCGGCTACCTCCCGACGACCCCGAGTACCAGGTCGTCGTTCGCACCACCGAACAGGTTATGGTGCGGGCGTGAACCGTCGTCCAGGTCGACCGGGCGAATGAAGTCGGACGAGCTGTTCGCCCTCCTGCGGCGAAGGGGCTTCCTCTGGCCGTCCGCCGAGATCTACGGCGGGGCGCAAGGGCTGTTCGACTACGGCCCGCTCGGTTGGGGTCTCAAGCGTCGTCTCGAGGACGCCTGGACGCAATGGTTCGTCGGGCTCTCCGACGACTACTACCGGATCGAACCGGCCGAACTGCTGCCGGAGGCCGTCGTCCGGGCCTCCGGTCACCTCGAGCACTTCACCGACCTCGAGGTCGCCTGCGGCTCGTGCCACTCGGTGTTCCGCGCCGACACGGTCCTCGAGCGGTACCGCCCCGAAGGTGTCGACGGGATGTCCCCGGAGCAGGTCGGCGAGCTGCTCACGACCTACCAGGTCCGCTGCCCTTCGTGCGGCAAGACCGAGCTCTCCGTCCCTCGCCCGTTCAACATGATGTTCGGCGTCGACTTCGGCCCGACCGGCGGCGAACGGGCGTACCTCGCCCCGGAGACCGCCCAGGCGAGCTACCTCGCCTTCCCACGGATGTGGGAGGTCGGCCGGAAGGCCCTCCCCCTGGGCATCGCGAGCGTCGGTAAGGTCTATCGGAACGAGATCGCCCCCCGTCAGGTACTGTTCCGCATGCGGGCGTTCACGCAGGCGGAGCTCCAGATCTTCTTCGACCCCACCACCTTCGCCCCGCCCTTCGCGAGCGTCGCCTCCGAGCCGCTCCCGATGCTGCGGGCCGAGCGCCGCACGGCCGGCGAAGCGGCGCCGGAGCTGGTGACGGTCCGCGACCTCGTCGACACCGGCCTGCTCCCCGCGTTCTACGCCTACCATTTGGCCGTCTCCTACCGATTCTACCGCGACGTCCTGGGCCACCCTGCGAACTCGATCCGCCTCTACGAGAAGTCCGACAAGGAGCGCGCATTCTACAACAAGATCCAGTACGACATCGAACTCCACCTCGACAGCCTCGGAGGCTACCGGGAGCTCGGTGCCGTGCATTATCGCGGGGACTACGACCTGACCCGGCACGCCCAGGGGTCGCGGAAAGATCTCAGCGTGAAGACCGAAGACGGCCGGAGGTTGCTGCCCCACGTTCTCGAGCTGACGTTCGGCCTCGACCGGAATCTCTGGGCGCTCGCCGACCGGCATCTGGCCGTCGACGGTGAACGGACGGTCTTCCGGCTACCGCCGTACCTCGCACCGGTGCCGCTAGGGCTGTTTCCGTTGCTGAAGAAGGAGCACGGCCTCTTCGCGCGCGAGCTTCAGCACCGATTGCAGGGGGCCGGCGTGCCCGCCGACTTTGACGACGCAGGTTCGATCGGCAAGCGGTACGCTAGGGCCGACGAGGCCGGGACCCCGTTCGCCGTGACGGTCGACGGCGAGAGCGTCGCGGACGGTCCGAACCGGGGGACGGTGACGCTGCGCGAGCGCGATTCGAAGGCACAGGTACGTCTCGGCTTCGAGGGGCTGCTCGCGCGGGTCGCTCCGACTCTTCGGCTCCCGTCGGCGCCGGTCGACGCTCGCTGACCGATCGGCGCCCCGGCGGCGCGTCTCGAGGGCGCAACTCGCCGGAACTGCTATATGGTGCGGGGTCCCTTTCTTCGAGGGCGGATGGCGCCGGAGGAGACCCCGGGGAGCTCCCCGGCCGACGGCCACGGCGTCCTCCAGCGCGCGCGCGAGACCCGCTGGCGCGGTCAGGAGTTCGCGGACATCACCAAGCTTCGCGAGATCTCTGCCAAGCACGAGCGGATGGCCGCCAAGAACGAGGCCCGCGCGGCCCGCCTCGCGACGCGGATCGAGAAGCTCCGGCACCAGGCGACGGTGCAGCGGGAGAAGGCGCAGACCGTGCTCGGGCTCATCCCGGGCATCGAGCAGCAGATGACCCAGCACGAGCGGGACATCAAGGCGGCCACCGAACGGACCGGTGGGGTCGCGGTCACCAGCGACGTGACGAGCCTCCACTACCGCATCCGCAAGCTGCAGCAGAAGATCGTCGACCTGCAGCACAAGTCCCGGACGCTGGAGCACCGGGCGGCGCAGAAGACCCAGAAGACCTCCGAGCTCAAGATCAAGGCCGACCGGTACCACGAGCACGCGCGGCTCGAGGAGCTCGAGGCGCAGAGCTGCCGGCAGAGGGCCGACCGTTTGCAGCTCGCCTCGGAGAGCTCCGGCGCTCCGAGTCCCGAGCCGCGGGAGACGCCGAGGGATACGACCGGCCCCGCATGAGACTGATCGTCACGGTCGGCATGCCCGGGGCCGGGACCGACGAGCTCGCCGACGTCGCGCGGAGCCTCAATCTCGCGACGCTCAAGATGGGCGACCTCGTCCGCGACGAGACGCGCCGACGGGGCCTGCAGCTCACCAACCAGAACATCGCCCGCATCGCCTCGGAGGAGCGCGAGAAGCACGGCCCGGGGGTCTGGGCGCAGCGCGCGCTGCCGAAGATCACCGAGACGAAGATGCTCGTGAACGGTTGCCGCTCGGACGGCGAGGTCACCGTCTTCCGCCACAACTTCGGGGACCTGTTCGTCCTCGGTGTCTACTCCTCACCTGAGAGCCGGTACGACCGGATGCTGCAGCGCACGCGCGGCGGCAACGAGGGCCTTCAGGAGTTCTACGAACGCGACCGACGGGAGCTCAAGTGGGGGATCGGCAACGCCTTCGCGCTGGCCGACGGGATGCTGATCAACGAAGGCCCTCTACCGGAGTTCCGCGTGCAGGCGCGCACGATGCTCGAACGGATCCTTCGCAAGGAACCGGAGTAGACCGGTGCCCCCGTGCGACTCTACCTCTTTCGCCACGGACCGTCGGAGAACCGCGACCCGCGCCGGTGGCCGGACGATACCCGCCGACCGCTGAGCCGACCGGGGCGCCGGCAGACGCAGCAGGCGGCGAAGGGGTTCGTGACCCTCGCCCACGACGCGACGATGGTGCTGGCAAGTACGGCCGTCCGCGGCGCCGTGACCGCGGAGATCGTGCACACCGCGCTCGGGCTCAAGCGCGAGATCGTCCCCTGGGAGGTGCTGAACCCCGGCGAACCGGCGGGGCCGATCCTCGAGAGACTGGGGCGACCGGGCGGGGCCCGCGGCGTCCCGGTGCTCGTCGGCCACGAGCCGACGCTCAGCGAGTTCGTGGGCCTCGCGGTGACCGGCGACGCAACGAGCTTCGTCCACATCGCGAAAGCGGGCGCCGTGGCGATCGAGTTCTCCGCGCGGGTCGCCCCGGGGTGCGCGCGCCTCGACTGGCTGCTTACGCGCTCGCAGCTGGCCGCGCTCGCTTGACGGCGCGGGTCTTGGGCGGGGACGGCGCCGGACGCGGCTCGCCTCCGCGGACCCGGATCCCGTAGAGAGGCGCGACGAGCCGCTTCACGTCCTTGTGGACGGCTTCGGCGGAACGGTCCGCGTCGACGCGGGAAAAGCCGTACTGCTTCGCCATCCAGACGAACTCCTGGCGGAGCTTCTCCTGGTAGAGGAAGAAGCTCTCGAACCGGTCGCGCGAGAGCGAGAGGTCCATGCCGCTCTCCCAATAGTCCAGGCTGCCATACTTCGCGATCGCCCGGTGGAGCAGGATGTCCGGGCGCGCCTCGAGGAAGATCGTCAGGTCCGGAACGAGCGCGAAGCTGTAGAGCCGGGCCGCCCACTCCCGGGAGGCGCCGCGGGCCACGGCCCGAGCCATCAGCGTGTAGATGTACCGGTCGGCGAGGACCGTCGACCCCGCCGCGAGCGAGGGGAGCATCTTGTTCTCGAGCTGGTCGGCGAAGTCGGCCGCGTAGAACAGCGCCATCGTCGTCGCGCCGAGGGTGTGCCCCTGCTTCGCCCGGTCGATCTGTTCGGAGAGGAGGTTCGACCGGCGCAGCCCCGTGTCGACGACGGGGTGGCCCTCGATCTCGAGCCAGTCGCGGAGCTGCTCGACCTCGGTGGTCCGGCCGGAGCCGTCCGCACCCTCGATCACGATGAGCGTGCCTCGGCCGAGGTGGTCGGGGGAGATCCCGGGCAGGCGCGTGCCGAAGGTCTTACGCATGGACGAGGTCCTCCATCGTCGGGAAGTCGGCGAGCAGCGGTCGAATCTCCTTGCGAACCTGGGCGAGGACCTCTTCGACCTTCCGGTCGGCGTCGACGATCGCGAAGTTGTCGCGGGGGGCGAGCAGGTCGTACTCCCGCTTGAGCCGACCCTGGAACCGCTCGTAGCTGTCGGTGACCTCGTTCGAGAGGCCGAGGTCCATGCCGGCCTCGTAGTAGGAGATCTTCTGCCGGGAGGCGAGCTTGCGCTTGAGCGACGTCTCGACGGAGACGCGGAAGTACATCGTCTTGTCCGGCGTCGGGGCGAAACCGTAGAGGTTGCGCACCCACTCCGGGTCGCACCCCCGCGCGGCGTCGCGCGCGAAGGCGGTGTAGATGTACCGGTCGCAAACGACGATGTAGCCGGCGCGCAGGGGGGGCAGGATGTCGCGCTCGAACCGGTCGGCGAAGTCGGTCGCGTGCAGTAGGGAGAACGTCGTCGGGGTCAGCAGCCCCTTCTTCTTGCCGCGACGGATCGTCGCGGAGACCAGGTCGGAGGAGTTCCACTCCGTGAAGAAGACCCGGTAGCCGCGGGCCTGAAGCCACTTGACGAGCAGCCGCGCCTGCGTCGATTTGCCGCTGCCGTCTAGGCCTTCGAAGACCAGGAGACGCCCGCGTGGGCCGACAGGCGGGAACGGGGTATCACCCACGAACGCCCTCCAGCTCGACGCCCAACTCGCGGTTCAGCCGCCGAGCGACGCGCGCGAGGAGTCGCGCCCTCGCCGCGGGGCCGGAAGGATGAGGCAGCGTGAGACGGACCCGGTTCGGAGAATGGGTCCCGCGGAACTTGGCGCCGAGACCGGCGAGCTCCTCCGCCACGGCCAGGATCGCGCCGAACTCATGCGCGGTCGCCGCGTCGTCAGGGGTTAGGACCGTCTTCCAGCCTTTGCACCAGCCTTCGGGGGCCGGGTCGCCCTCGTGCATGTACGCCGCCAGGGCCGCCATGAGGATCTCGCGGTGCGACGCGCCGTGGATCGGCGTGTGACGCAGGATGTAGGCGGAGTGGAGCGGGTGGCGCCACTCCTCGATTGCCGTCCCGACGTCGTGCATCCACGCGCCGATCGACAACGCGAGCCGGTCGGAGTCGTTCCAACGTCGGCGGACCTTCAGCAGGTCGAACAAAGCGACGGCGGTCCCTCGGACGTCCTCGGCATGGGCGAAGGAGAAGCTGAACGCACGAGAGGCGCCGAGCACCGACCGCCGGGCGAGCGTCTCCGCCGGGGCCGGGACCTCGATCTTCGACACCTCGACCGCGACCCCTTGGCGGATGCCGTTGCCGCTGACCGTCAGGTGGTCGAGCCCGGTGGCGCGGAGCAGCTCTTCCACGACAATGACACCGGCGACGACCACGTCGGCACGGTGTCCGCTCACGCCCGGGACCTCGCGCCGTCGTTCGGCCGGCATCTCCTCGAGGATCGAGCCGAGCGCGCGGAGCTCGCGGAGCCCGAGAGGGTAGCCGTGGACCTGCGCGACCGGATAGTTCGAGAGCAGGATCGCAACGCGCGCCAGGCACCGGATCGTGCCGCCGAGCCCGTACAAGCGCCCGTAGCTGCGACGGGGCGGGACGGGGAGTTCGCTCAAGGTGGCGCGAACGTGCTCGCGCAACAGGTCGAGCTCCTTGCGCTTGGGCGGGTCGTGCTTCAGGAACCGCTCGGTGAGACGCAAGACGCCAAGCGGGGCGCTCCCCGCCCGGTCGAACGCCCCGTCCCGCGTGACGGCAAGCTGGATGGACCCACCGCCGACGTCCAGCACGAGGTCGTCGGCGAGCGGCCAGGCGGCCGCCGTGCCCAGGAACGCGTAGCGGGCCTCCTCCTCGCCGCTGATGATGCGGAGGTCGATCCCGGTCTCGCGTCGAATGCGCCGAAGGAACTCCCGGCCGTTGCCGGCGTCGCGGATCGCGCTCGTCGCGACCCCGACCACCGAGGGGCGGCCCCAGACGTCGATCTCGCGGGCGAAGCGCTTCATCGTGGCGACGCCCCGGTCCATCGCCTGGGGCGTGAGCCGGTTGTGGTCGGCGAGCCCCTGTCCGAGGCGCGGAACCTCCTTCGATTCGAAGACCGTCCGGAGCGAACCGCCCTCGGTGACCTCGAAGACGTCCAGGCGCGCGGTGTTCGAGCCCAGGTCGATGACGCCGACCTCGCGGACGGCGACCGCCGTGGCGGCCGGTGAGATCAAACGTGTCGCCGCGACCATCGGAGCTTGCAAGAACCGGGGGTTCCCCCCTCTCTTAAAAATGCCGTCCTTACGGCGGAGCCCCCCGACGCGTGTCCGGGCACCGTCATAGGGACCGTAGTCCGGCGACGATACCCGCCAGGCGCTCCCGGTCGACGATCCCGACGGTCCGCGCCCCGACGCCTCCGAGCTTGGCCAGCTGATCGGCGATCCCACGCTCGCGCGCTTCGTGAAGCCGGGCCGACCCCGAGCCAGGCGTGAGGCGGTGGTCCCACGCGAGGACGAACTCGTCGGCCGACGCGGCCTCCGGAGGGTGCCGGATCATCCCCCGCTCGCGGACGGTGCGGCGGACCAGTTCGAGGTAGCTCACGTGCTCGGTGAACTGGTCGGCCAGCGCCTCCTCCGACGGGTCGAGCGGGGCGACCTTCACCTGGGCGCGACGCGCCCACTCGAGCGCGGCGAGGAACGTCGGGTGGGGGACCCGCACCTCGCCGAAGCGGGCGAGCCCACGGATCTCCGCCGTCTCGGCCGACGTGAGCGGGACGAGCGGTTCGGAGTCGGTGCCGACGAAGTAGTCCGTCAGCCCGGTCAGCTCCTCGGCGGAGAGTCCTACCCCAACGACGGACGGGCGAAAGCGCTCGAGCTCCGCCACGGCGAGGCTGGCCTCGGAAGCCATACCGCGAACGGCACCCAGGACGAGGAGGTTCGGTCGCCCGGGAACGGCGGCCCGGATCACGAACCTTCCCGCTCGCCGATCGTTTCGAGAAGATCGTCCCGATCGCGCTGACGGCGGAATTCAGTGATCGTGAGGACCGGCAACCGTTCGCGGGAGGCACGGTCCGGGGCCTCGCGCACGACGAACAGCGCGTGGCCCTCGGCGACGCGGGCCAACTCCCGAAGGAGTTCGGCGCGGTTGAGGGCCGTCCGCCAGTTGCCGACGGAGGTGAGCAAGATCTCCTTCTCCCCGCGCGCCGCGGCGTGGGTGAACGCATCGAACGGGCAGCGCAGGGTGACGACGACCTCCCAGCCCATCCCGCCAAGCTGACGGAGGACGACGTCCCGCAGCGCGTTGCCCGTGGTCACCGGCGCGTGGGAGACCTTCCCTTCCTCGACCGCGGCCGACGGTTCGTCGCCGTCGGTGGGTGGGCGCTTCGCGTCGCCGCGGGGCGGAGGCGCGGGTGCGTTCCAGAGGGTGATCGGAACGGCGATCGCTTCCCCCAGATACCGCTCGAGCCGTTCGATCACGTCGACCTCGGCGCCGGCCCCTTCCTCGTAGAGCTGGATCGTGCGCCTCGACACCCCGGCGACGGAGGCCAGGGCTCCCAGAGAGAGGGAGCGGGCCTCTCGCGCTCCGCGCAGGCGGTGGCCGTCCACGCGGGCGAAGATGCCTCCGGGACTCGAGAAGAGGAACGGAGGAACCCCTTCGAGAAGGAGGTCCCCGAGGGTCTCCTCGGTCACGACGGCGACGCTGTAGCGGTTGTACACCACACCGGCCTCGAGAGGGGCACCTCCCGAGGTCTCGCCTACGACGACCGGGGCGGCCGGGAAAAGCTGGCCCAATTCCTGAAGCCGGCGGGCCTCTTCCGGGTCGAGCGCGTCGATGTTCTTGAGGACCTTGACGATGAGCAGCAGCGAGTCGCGTCGCGCGAGGAGGTCGAAGCTCGTCGGCCGGATTCCATGGGCGTCCGACACGTAGAATCCCGCCCGCTCGAGCAGGCCGCGGATCCCTTCGATCGCCTTCTCCCGGCGGCGGGTCGAGACTCCCATCGTCGTCGTAACCAATAGAACTTCTATATAAAAGAAATAGGCTCTCTCTCCCGAGCGGTGGGAGGGGCCTCGGGGGAACCCAGAGCGGCCAAACCGTCATCCCCCGCGCGCGACTTCGCGCGTCGTGGGCCACGTCGCGCTCCAGCCCCTCTCCGATTTCGCGGCTCTGAAGGTCGTCCCTGCTAACGCCCGCCCGTTCCTCGTCGTCGCGGACCTACACCTGGGACTCGGGGCGACCGCGGCCCAGGCGAGGGGGCCACCTCCCGCGGATGCGCCGACTCTGGCCGAGACCGTCTGCCTCGCGGCCCGTACCTCCGGCGCCCGAGCGATCGTGGTCGCGGGGGACGTGAAGCAGCCGATCGTCGGAACGCCCCGAGCCCTGCGCCCGGTGATCTTCGACTTCTTCTCGACCCTGCTCGCTGAAGGACTCCGGGTCGAGATCGTGCTCGGCAACCACGACGTAGGACTCACGCCCCACCTGCCGCGGGAGGTCCACGTGGCTCCTCCTTCGGGAGTCGTACGGTCCGGCGTGGGCATCTTCCATGGGCACCGCTGGCCCTCGGCGCGGGTGCTGAAGGCCCCACTGCTCGTCGTAGGGCACCTTCATCCCGGCGTTCGATTGGCCCCAACCCCTGACGAGGACCGGGGCAAAGTCCGGTGTTGGCTCCGCGCAACGTACGCTCCTGGGCCGGTACCTCGAAAACGCAACGCCCACCTCCCCCGACGATTCGCGGCGCGCGAGCTGGTGGTGCTGCCGGCGCTCAACCCGATCACCGGGACGGAGGCGCTGAACCGGCAGCGACCGAGCCGGGGCCGATCCTTCCTCTTTCAGCGATTCCTATCGGACGCGCGGGTGCGCGCCTACCTGCTCGACGGGACCGACCTGGGCGAACTGGTCATGCCGCAGAGTCCCGACCCCCGCTGAGGAGGATCGGTGCGACCCGGGCGGGTTCGGTGACCGGCGCGAGGCATCGGGTACCGAAGCAGACGAGCAGACGCGCCGGGCCGGACGACGGGGCGGAGGTCAGCTCCTCGGGGATCGAGAACGGGGCGGGGGGCGTGCCGCGGAACAGCCACGCATTCGGGTACCACGAATTTGCCGCGGCCCGGTACAGCGCGTCGGCCTCCTTCCCTTTCCCCTCCAGGACCAGGCGTGCGGGGGGAGTGTCGAGGAGCCCCACCCCGAGGGCGGCGCCCGTAGCGAAGAGCCCGGCGTGGGCGAGACGACCCTGCACCGCACCGAGGAGAGCCCTCGCTTTCTCGCGCCACCCGTCCGACTGGGTCAGGCTCGCGAGCCGCAGCATCGCCAACGCGGCCGCCGAGTTCGGCGAAAGGTGGGGATGGTCCTCGAGCGGGAAGCTCGGCTCACCGACCGAGCCGATCGTCGGTCCGTCGTACAGCTTCGGCGCGAGATCGCGCAGGAGGCCGTTCTCCGCCCGGAACTCGGTATCGATGAGCTCGAGCAGGCGCTCCGCCGGGGCTAGGTACTTCGACAAGCCCGTCACACCCGCGAGCTCGACCAGGCCGAACGCGAACTCCGCCTGGTCGGCGAGTTGCCCCCACCCATGTCCGCCGTCCTCGTCGACCCGATGCGCGACGCCCTTGGCCGGATCGTAGGCGGACCGGAGGAACCGATCGGCGGCCTCTTGGCCCCGACGAAGCGTGTCAGCGTCCCCAAGCATCTGGCCGGCGTGGGCGAAAGCCCGAACGAAGGCACCGTTGATGTCGGCATAGACAGCGGTGTCCACGACCGGCGTGGAACGCCGCGCGCGCGCCGAACGCAACTTGCCGAGGGCACTCGCCAGCAGCCCGTCCGCCTCGTTCACGCTCAAGGTCGATCCTTCCCGGGCCTCGTCGACGGTCATCAGCCGAAAGAGGACGTTCCGCTCCGGGTCGTGCGGCATGCGGCCGTCGCTGCCGACTCCGAAAAAGCGCGTGACCAGCCGCAGCTCCTCCGCGGTCAGGACCGCCTTGAGCTCCGGCCGGCTCCAGGTGAAGTAGCTGCCGTCGTCGCCCGGAGCATTGTCCGCGTCCTGGCTCGCCCCGAAGCCCCCGTGGGGTTGCCAGAGGACCGTGGAAGCCCAGTCGACGGTGTCTCGGACGGTCTCGACGAACCGCGGTTCGCCAAATCGGCGGGCTCCCTCGACGAAGACGTCCAGAAGGGCAGCGTTGTCGACGCCCATCTTTTCGAAGTGCGGGATGTGCCAGCCTTCGTCGACCGCATACCGGTGGAACCCGCCTCCGACCTGATCGTGGAGGCCGCCGTCGGCCATCCGCAGCAACGTGGTCCGCGCCCGCTCGGCCGAACCGTCCTCCCGGGAGGCGAAGGCGTCCCACAGCAGGAAGGCGACGCCCGTGGGATGCGGGAACTTCGGGGCCTGGCCAAAGCCGCCGTTCACCGTGTCGAAGCTCTCGAGCAGGTGACCACGGACGCTTTCGAGGAAGGCGGACGGGGACGGACCCACCGGACTCGCGCCGGGATCGCGGGAGCGACCCAGCGCGTCGCGCACGGCCGCGGCGTTCCGGCGGATCGTCTCGGGCTCCTCCTTCCAGAGCCGCGCGACCTCCTTGAGCACGCGGCGGAAGCCCGGGCGGCCGAGGCCGTCCTGGGGAGGAAAATAGGTCCCGCCGAGAAAGACGTCGCCCTCAGGGGTCAGGAACGCCGTGAGGGGCCAGCCCCCTTCGCCCGTCAGCGCACCGACCTGGCGTTGGTACCTTCGGTCGACCTCCGGGTTCTCGTCCCGGTCGACCTTGACGGTGACGAACTGGGAGCGGAGCAGTCGGGCGACTTCGGAGTCGGCGTACGTCCCCTCGTCCATGACGTGGCACCAGTGGCACCACGCGGCACCGATGTCGAGAAGCACCGGTCGGTTCGTCCGGCGGGCGAGCTCGAAGGCCTCGCTGCCCCACGGGAACCAGTCGATCGATTGCTCGTGCGCGCTGCGCAGATACGCCGACGAGGAGCGAGCGAGACGCCACCCGCCCGTGGTGTCGGACGGCGACACGGGCTCGCTCTTGGCCACGCGAGTAAGGGGGAAGCTGTGCAGATACCGTTGGCGGCCGGCGGGCTTCGCGCGACCCTCGACGCGAGAACGGGCTGCTACCGACCTACCCGGACGTTACCGTCCAGCGACTCGTTATAAAGGAGTCCAAGGTGGCGCGGGCCGCCGAAGGAAGTTTCGATGGAGATGCAGCCCGGCCAGATGGCCTACGACCGCGCGATCACGGTCTTCTCCCCCGACGGACGACTGTTCCAGGTCGAGTACGCCCGGGAAGCAGTACGACGCGGGGCGACCACCGCCGGCGTCGTCTTCGATGACGGCGTCGTGCTCGTCGCGGACCGGCGCATCCCGAATCCGAAGCTCGCCGAGGCGTCGAGCCTCGAGAAGATCCACCAGATCGACGAGCACATCGGCTGCGCGACCGCCGGGCTCGTCGCCGACGCGCGCGTCCTCGTCGACTACGCTCGGCTCGCCGGTCAGATCAACCGCGTCACCTACTCCGAGCCGATCTCCGTCGAGCTGCTCGTCCGCCGGATCTGCGACTACAAGCAGCAGTACACCCAGTTCGGCGGCGTGCGTCCGTTCGGCACCGCCCTTCTCGTCGGTGGCTACGACGACACCGGCATCCGTCTCTTCGAGACCGAGCCGTCCGGCTCGCTGACGAGCTTCAAGGCGACGAGCACCGGGGGCAACAAGGGACCGGTGATGGAACTGTTCGAGCAGAAGTACAAGCCCGGGATGGACGTCGATCAGGCGATCCTGCTCGCGCTGGAGGGGCTCCGCCAGTCGCTCGAAGACCCGACCAACGTGGGCCAGGTCGAGGTCTGTACCGTTCGGCGGGGCCAGGGCCTCCGCCGGTACACGCCGGAGGAAAGCCAGAAGTACGCTGCCCGCCTCCCACCCGCGCCGAGCGGGAACCGACCCGGCCGCAGCTAGGTAGGGTCGCCGCGGAGCGGCGCCAGCCATGGTGAAGGAGAACCGCGACGGGAAGAGGGCTCGGCCGCCGACCACCGGCGCGGCCCCCCACGGAGCGGTGCCCCCCGTCGTGAGCCTTCAGAACGCCGTCGTCGCGCGATGGGAGACGCAAGGCTCCCGCTTCGAGGTGCTCGTCGAGCCGCACGCCGTTCAGGACCTCAAGGACGGGAAGAACGTCGACCTGAGGGACAAGCTCGCCCTCGAGCAGGTGTTCAAGGACGCCCGCAAGGGCGACAAGGTCAGCGACGAGCACCTCGAGAAGATCTTCCATACCCGCTCGCTCGTCGAGATCGCTCGCCAGATCATCCTCAAGGGCGAGGTGCAGATCACGACGGAGCAGCGCCACGAGCTCCAGAGCGCGAAACGCAAGCAGATCGTCGAGCACATCGCGCGGCACGCGATGAACCCGCAGACAGGGGCCCCCCACCCGGCCGGCCGCATCGACGCCGGGATGACGGAGGCCAAGGTCCACGTGGACCCGTTCCGCGCGGCCGATGCTCAGGTGAACGAGGTCGTGGACCAGCTACGGCCCCTGCTGCCGATCCGCTTCGATACCGCGCGGGTGAAGATCCGCGTGCCCGGCCAGCATTTCCCGAAGGTGATCGGCGAGATCAAGGGGCTCGGCAAGCTCACGGACGAGCAGTGGCTGAGCGACGGCTCGTGGTCGGCGATCCTCGAAATTCCCGCCGGAGTTCAGACGGAACTCTACGAGAAGCTCAACGCGCGCACCAAAGGGACCGCCGAGACCACCCTTGTTAAATAGCGCGCCTCGGTCGCGCGCCCGGTGCAGTCAATAACATGGGATCTCGGCATCGGCCCGGCCCGAGTGGGCGGGGCCACGACGGAGCGCAAGGCTCCGTAAGCGACGGACGAACTCTCGTTCTTCCCGGGGACGAAATCGCCGCGGGCGGCCTCCGCCCGGGCCCCGGCACCTACCGCACGGGCGGCAAGATGTACGCGAGCGTGCTCGGCCTCCTTCAGCAACGCCCCCCGGTGGTCCGCGTCGTGCCGCTCGCCGGGAGATACCTTCCGAAGGCGGGCGACCTGGTCATCGGGATCGTCGCGGACGTCCAAGGGACGTTCTGGCTGCTCGATATCGGTGCGCCCCGCTGGGCGCCGTTGCACCACACCGGCACGCCCTGGAAGCTCGAGCCCGGGGAGACCGACCGGTATCTGCACGTCGGCGATAGCGTCGTCGTGGCCGTGGAGAGCTTGGAGAATACGGGGCGCATCGGTGTCACGATGCTCGGCGACGGGCTCGGCAAGCTCGAGGGCGGCACCTTGGTCACGATCACCCCTGCAAGGGTCCCGCGCGTCATCGGCCGCAGCGGCTCGATGGTCGAGGCCCTCGGGCGGATGACCGGCTGCAAGCTCGCCGTCGGGCAGAACGGTCGGATCTGGATCAACGGTCCTCCCGACGGGATCGAGCGTGTTCGCGCCGCGCTCCGGATGATCGAGAACGAGGGCCAGCGCCCTGGGCTCACCGAGCGCGTTCACAGTTACCTCGAATCGACCCAGGCACGGGACCGCGACGGCCAGCCCGAGCCAGCGCCGGGGGAGCCTCGCAACGCACCGATCGATACGGAGCCGTACGACGATACGGACGCCGTCGGTCGGTTCGACTACGAGGGCCCCGGCAAGAGCGACGGGCCGTCGTGAACGGACATTCCAAGGAGAATCGAACATGGGAAGCGTAGGCGCGAAAGAGATCCCCGTCCTGTTGAACGCGGACGGTCGCCGGATCGACGGACGACGGCTGGACGAGCTGCGACAGCTCTCGATCACGGCCGGTCCCCTCAACCAGGCCGACGGGTCGGCCTTCGTCGAGTGGGGGGCGAACAAGGTGATGGCCGCTGTGTACGGGCCGCGGGAGGTCCACCCCCGCCACCTTCAGGAGAACAACAAGGCGATCGTTCAGTGCCGCTACAACATGGCCGCGTTCTCGGTCGACGAGCGCAAGCGACCCGGGCTCGACCGCCGCAGCCAGGAGATCAGCAAGGTCATCGCCGAAGCGTTCGAGTCCGTCATCTTCGTCGAGGAGTTCCCCCGCACGTCGATCGACGTCTACATCGAGGTCCTGCAGGCGAACGCCGGAACCCGGTGTGCCGGGGTCGTGGCCGCCTCGGTCGCCCTCGCGGACGCGGGGATCCCGATGGTCGACCTCCTCCCCTCCGTAGCGGTGGGGAAGATCGGCGGCGCGATCGCGCTCGACCTCAAGAAGGAAGAGGACAACTTCGGCGAAGCGGACCTTCCGATGGCGATGGTCCCGCAATCCGGCCGACTCGTACTTCTCCAGATGGAGGGGCACATGAACCGCGAGGAGCTCTCCCAGGCGCTCGAGCTCGGCGTGAGCGGCTGCCGCCAGATCCATGAGAAGATGAAAGCGGCCCTGCGCGAGCGGTATGCGCCGTCGTCCGCCAACCCTTCGGAGGCGGCGGCATGAGCGACGAGGTCCGCGCCGAGATCCTCACGAGCCACATTCTCGAACTGGCCCAGTCCGGCCGCCGCATCGACGGTCGCGGCCTCGACGACTGGCGTACGGTCACGGTCGAACCCGGCTACGTCACCACGGCCGATGGTTCGGCGCTGGCGCGGATCGGGGACACCGCCGCCCTCTGCGGCATCAAGCTCGAACCCGGTAAGCCGTTCCCGGACACCCCGAACGCCGGCGTGCTCACGACCAACGCCGAGCTGGTGCCCCTCTCCTCGCCGAGCTTCGAGCCCGGTCCCCCGCACCCGCGGGCGATCGAGGTCTCGCGGGTCGTCGACCGGGCGATCCGGGCGGCCGAGACGATCGACCTCACGCGGCTGTGCGTGACGCCGAGCGAGAAGTGCTGGACCTGCTTCGTGGACATCCACGTCCTCGACCACGGTGGCAACATCATCGACACGGCCTCCCTGGCGGCCCTCACCGCGCTCCTGCACGCCACCGTCCCCGCGAAGCGGTTCGGGATCGCTGACTCCGACTACGCCCTCGAGGTGCTGCACCGCCCGATCGAGTGTACGTTCGTGCGCCTCGGAGAGGCGATCGTCTCCGACCCGCTCGTCGACGAGGAGCGCGCCTGCCAGGGCCGGATCACCATCGCGACCGACGAGGTCGGCCGGGTCGTCGCCATGCAGAAGGGGCTCATCGGGGCGTTCTCCCCGGACGACGTGAAGGACGTCGTCGAGCGAGCCTTCAAGCACGGCGACCGGCTGCGGGCGCTCGCCGCCGGAGCGTAGGGCGATGAGCAAGCGGACGAAGAAGGTCGGCAACACGGGCTGGATGGGCCCGCGCTACGGCATCCGGATCCGCCGCCGCGTTCTCGAGCTGGACCGCGCCCGGGCGCGCGCCGCGGCCTGCCCTCGCTGCTCGACGATCACCCTCCACCGGGTGGCGAGCGGCGTCTTCGAATGCCGGCGCTGCGGCGTGCGGTACGCGAGCGGCGCCTACCTGTTCACCCCCCCGCCCCCCATCACGCGGAGCGAGAAGGACGCAACGACCGTAGTCGCCCCGGGCAAGGCTTAAGCGGGTCGTTTCGCCTCTCACGAGCATGTTCCGCTGCATCCGTTGTGGGGAAGCGCTCCCGAGCGACGCGAACCTCTTCGGCGTCCGCTGCGACAACTGCGGCGGGAAGATCTTCACGAAGGAACACCCCAACGTGAAGAAGGTCCTCAAGGCCCGCTGAGGCGTTGAGGAAATCCCGCGCTCCGAAAGGGTCTCACGACGCGCCGGAAGCGGGTCCGCTCGCCCTAGATCACGAAGTACCCCTGTCGTTCGAGAGGGTCGAGTAGGTCGGGGGCCAAGGGCGGCTTCGCCCGGCGATTCTATTCAGCGGACCTGAGTCGGTCTCGAGGTCTCATGGGATACTGACGGAGGTCTGCCCTGAGCCGTCTCCCGATTCGGCGATGATGACGTGGTCACCGTCGAGGCTCACGTTCGCCGAGTAGATTGAAACCTGCATGAGACTCGTCCAGGGCGTGTGGCTCCCGAGGGACCATACGCCGGCCGTCAGGTTGTAGACCCCGACCACCGATCTCGAGGCGTCCTCCACGGTCAGAGACCAGTTCGTGCCGGGGCTCACGATCGAGCCGGTCGGCGTCTGGAACTGCCAATGGGTCTCCCCCAAAGTGGCCCCGCCGCCCGCCGAGGCGACCGAGGCGTTGTACCAATGGGCCCAGGCATCCGTCGTAGGAGTCGGCGTCCCGATGGCAGGTCCCAAAAGCTCCGCGGGGCAACCGCAGGTAGATCCGGGCGGATAGAGTTCAGGTCCAAGAATGAGCCCAACGTAGAGGATTATTCCGGCCGCCGCGACGATGGCCGCCACGGTGAGGATCTCGGCGCGCCGAAGGGCCACGGAGATGGTACCGAGTCTGGCGTGATAGTTGTATGCGGGGATTGGTCGAATCCCGTCGAGTCCCCAGCGTTTGAACTATTGCTCATCGCCGAGGTGAACCATCAGGAGGACAATGCCGCGCAGGTTTCCGCGAACAGAGTTCGCGCTTTCTTCGATTCCTGGGGGTGCGCTCTAGGCTCCCCACTCGCCGTCCGCTGTAACTCACAGACTCCCCAACGGGCGGCCGAGGTCGCAAGCGATAACTCGACCGCGCCGTTCCTACCGGCGTGACCCCGCCGCGCCTCACCTTCCTGGGCGGAGTGCGGGAGATCGGGGGCAACAAGCTCCTGATCGAGGACGGCCCCGACCGGGTTCTGTTCGACTTTGGCCCGTCGTTCTCTCCGCGGTTTGACGAGTTCTTCGTAAACTATCTCGTCCCCCGCATGAACGTCAGCCCGGTCAAAGACCTGCTCGAGTTCGGGCTCCTTCCGCGAGTGCCCGGCCTCTTCTCGCGCGACGCGCTCGTTCACAGCGACCTGCCCCACCAGCCTCCGGAGGTCCACGGGGTGTTCGTCAGTCACGCCCACTTCGACCACGCCGGCTACCTGTCGCTCATCGACCCGGAGATCCCGGTCTACGTGAACGAAGGCACGCGCGCTCTGCTCCAGGCGATCGAAGGCTCGCGCGGGAAGAAGTATGGCGAACACCCGTGGAAAATCGTCCCCGACCGCGCCCCGGTCAAGGTCGGGAACATCGAGGTCGTGCCGCATCCGGTCGACCACTCCATTCCCTGGGCCTCCGGGTTCGTCGTGCACACCCGAGAGGGCAGCGTCGCGTACACCGGGGACTATCGGGCCCACGGCCCCCGACAGAAGCTCACGCACGAGTTCGTCGACGCGGCTCGGGCCGCTGACCCCTCCGCCCTCGTGATCGAAGGGACGCGGGCCGGACCGGACGCGCGGAAGAACTTCACGGAAGCCGGCGTCCGCGAAGGGGTGGACCAGATCCTCGGGGCCACCGACGGACTGGCGCTCGTTTCCTACTATCCCCGCGACGTCGACCGGATCCTGACGATGTACGAGGCAGCGCGGAGCCAGGGTCGTTCGTTTGTCGTCTCCCTAAAGACCGCGCATCTGCTCACGCAGATCCACGACCTCTGGCCCGGCGGCAAGCTGCCGCTCCCGGGAGGGACTCGGGACTTACTCGTCTATCGGCGGCCGAAGCTCCGATTCGATAGCTGGGAAAAGCCGTTCCTCGATGCGGCCGTCGACTCGGAGTACGTCCGAGCCCACGGCCGTGAGCTCCTCCTCTCGCTGGACCTCGTGCACTTCGCCGAGCTCATCGACCTGCGGCCCCCACGCGGCAGCCCGTTCATCCACTCGATGAGCGAGCCGTTCAGCGAGGACGACCTGGACGACCAGGTCCTGCACAACTGGCTCGACCACTTCGGGCTCACCTTCCATCAGCTCCACGCCTCCGGTCACTGCGCGGAGAATGAGCTGAGGACGACGATCGAATCGATCCGCCCCTCGACGGTGTTCCCCGTCCACACCGAGCACCCGGAGGCGTTCGCGAAGTTCGGAGGTGCGACGACGCTGCCCGAGCTGGGCGAGGCGTACCCGATCGGCACCGCCCCGCGGCGGGGCGGGGCTTAAGCCCCGAGGGGCGGTCGCGCTCCCCCCATGCCGGTCGAGCGACTCGCCACCGGAGTGGCGGCCCTCGACCGACTGCTCGGCGGCGGGCTCGAGCCGGACAATGTCACCGAGCTCTACGGCGAGGGGGGCAGCGGCAAGACGGTGGTCTGCCTCGAGACGGCCCGCCGGGTGGCGCTCGGCGGAAAGTGGGTCGTGTACGTGGACACCGAGGGGCTCTCCGTCGACCGCGTGACCGCCGGGGCCGGCGAGCGGTTGCCAGAGCTGCTGCGCCACCTCCTCGTCGCGACCCCGAAGAGCCTCGAGGAACAGACGAAGGCGATTCGGACCGCCTGCGCTCTTGCGCGCGATCGAAAACGACCGGTCGGGCTGATCGTGCTCGACTCGTCGACCTTCTTCTACCGTCTCACGCTCGGCGCCGACACCGAGGACGACGGGCGACTGGCCCTCACCGAGGAGCTGGGACTGCTCGTCGCGACGAGTCTCGCCGAGCTCGTCCCTGTCCTTGTGACCAACCAGGTCTGGCGGAACGTCAAGGACGGGACCCTCGAGCCGCTCGGTGGCTCGTTCTTCAACCACGCTGCGAAAACCATCGTCCGGCTCGATCGCCTGACCGCCGATCGCCGGCGGGCCGTTCTGGTCAAGCACCGCTCGCTTCCTGAGGGCTCGGCCGAGTTCCGGATCACGACCGGCGGCACGGCGTAGGTCCCGTCGGCCAAAGGGGGATAAGGCAGGCGCGCGTCCGGCCCCCGTCGATGGTGAGCGCGCTCGAGTACGCCGATGTCCCGACCCCGATTGGGACGTTTCGGATCGTCTACCGCGGGGACACCGTGTTGGTCGTCGACCTCCTCGAACGGGGCACCGAACAGGTGGGTGCCCCGCCCGAAGCCCGCCACCGCAAGGGCCTCGGCCCGCAGGGGAGCCCGCCACGCCAACTCTCCGAGTACTTCCGGCGGCAGCGACAGCGCTTCGAGTTGCGGGCCGAACCCGCCGACGTCTCGGAGTTCGATCGCAGCGTGTACGATGTGCTTGTGAAGGTTCCGGCCGGTCGTACGATCACGTACGGCGAACTGGCCCGGAAGACGGGACACGGCGGCGCCGCGCGGGCCGTGGGGGGCGCGATGCATCGGAATCCGGTCCCGATCATCATCCCCTGCCACCGCGTCGTGGGGGACGACGGGGGCCTCAAGGGATTCGGGCTCGGACTCTGGCGGAAGCGGTGGCTGCTGGACCGGGAGGGGGCCTGGCCGCTTCGCTCACGGAGCGTCGAGGGCCCGCGGGACCGGGCCCAGACCACGCTCGACCGAGTGGCGGTCGTCGCGGGTTAGGGACGCAGGGACCTACGGCGGTGCCACGGCACCGGGAAGAGAGCTCCGCCACTGCGTCCACGCCGTGCGAACTCGTTCGAGATCCGCCTGGCTGAGGTACACCATTCGGTGCCGCCCGATACGAAGGAGCGCCCCTGCGGAATCGGGGTTCCTCGTGGGGGAGGGGACGTTCACAACGAGTCGCGCGGGATTGCGGCCATACCGGTCCCGAACCTCGTCGAAGCAGGCGGAGAGGTCGGAAAAGGGGGCCGCTAGTTCCGGTCGTAGGGGGGTCCCCATCGGGTCCGCCGAAGAGGCCCCTTGGATCCCGGTCGCGGAGATCGTCACTAGGTCCGCGGCGAGCTTGAGGTCACGCCGGGTGTCCCAGAGTAATGCAACGAACAGGACCCCTAAGACTCCCATGATGGACCCGATCACCGCTGCGCCGGTGGCGTCGAGCCCGACCCCTGGCAGACTGGAGGTGTAGACCACCAACGCGGCGAGGAGCATCAGAGGAAGCAACACACGGAGTTCGACCAGGACCAACGATCGAACGATGAGGCGGCGGAGGGGAAACGGAGGAGGCGGAGGCCTTGTCGGGACAATCGGGGGACCGTGAGTTCCGGGGGCCTCTTTCGCTCGCTGCGCCGACCGCCGTGATACTCGGGTCAGGACGGCCCCTCCGACGAGCAATCCGACTCCGAGGAGCAACGACGCGATCAGGACGTTGCCGTTCGGGTACCCCCAGCTGACCGTCGTGGGGCCGGAGGCGGAGAGTTGGTAGTAGTAGTCGTTCTCCCCGTAGAAGTCGACCTTGCCGGAGGCGCCCGAGCCCGACGCAATCGGCGTGGGCGAGCCGCATTGAGCGTCGAGTTCGCACCACGCCACACCGATGTCGACCGGGCCGCTCCCGGTCCATGTGATCTCCCAGAGGGTGCAATTCCGAGTGCACCCCCGGGCCGCCGGGATCGGCGAGGACGCCGGCGGGTGCCCGACGACCGAGGTCCTCAGGGAGAGCGCCCAGCTGTTCGGCACTTGGTAGTGGACCACTACCGGATGACCAGGTCCGATCGTCCCGGTTCCCCCGAGGCCGGCGACGGGGACGAGGGTGAGCACGAAGGCGGCGCCCACCAGAAGCAGGCCCGCAAGAACGACGCCGAACGAGAGGTGGCGAGTCGCCGCAGGGTGCACGGCCCGCCGCAGGC
Source organism: Thermoplasmata archaeon (assembly GCA_022750195.1). Classification (GTDB taxonomy): domain Archaea; phylum Thermoplasmatota; class Thermoplasmata; order Lutacidiplasmatales; family UBA184; genus Lutacidiplasma. The sequence goes on from JAKIWE010000003.1 coordinate 129,076, forward strand.
GAGCGACCGACTAAACGACTTCCGCCACGCGCCGCTCCCGCGCGCGTTCGGTCTTGGTCAGGATCAACCGGAGTAGTACGCGGCGTCGTACGGCTCGGGCTTGAGGCCCCGCCGCTTGCGGACCTCGCCGACGACGGTCGCCTGCAGCTCCGTGGGGAGCAACTCGAAGCCCATCGACTCCGTGGCCCAGAGCACTTTCCCCGCCGTAGCGCTTCGGATGTCGCTCGCAAATCCGAACATCTCAGCGACCGGGACCTTGGCGACGATCGTCTGCAGGTCGCCGACGCTCGTCATATCGAGGATCTCGCCGCGCCGGCGTTGGAGCTCGCGGGTCGCGCCGGAGAGGACCTCCTGCGGGACGTTGACCGTGACACGCTGGATCGGCTCCAGGAGCACTCGGTCGCCGGTCACCATCGCGCCGTACACGCCGCTCCGGGCGGCGGGGATGGTCTGAGCGGGGCCCCGGTGGATGGAATCCTCGTGGAGCTTCGCGTCGACGAGTCGGGCCTTCAAGCCGTGGACCTTCTCGTTGGCGAGCGGCCCCCGGTTCATCGCCTCCTTGAACGCGTCGACGATGAGGTCCATCGTTTCGTTGAGGTACTGGATCCCCTTCGTCACGTCGAACAGGATGTTCGTCCCCTCGACCGCGGTGATCCCCCGGCCCTCGTCGCGCGAGATGCCGAGCCCGTCGAGCTTGGTCACGAGCGTCTTCGTGTCCTTGAACGACTTGCCCTGGGGGATCTCGCCCTCCTTGATCGCCTTGACCACGGCCTCCGGGAGCGGCTCGACCTCGAAGTAGAACTTGTTGTGCTTGTTCGGCGACTTCCCCTCGAACGGGCCGCCGGCGTGACCGACGGTCTCGCGGTAGACGACGATCGGCGTGGAGGCGGAGATCTCGACCTTGTAGTCGTTGACGATCCGGTACTGGGTGATCTCCAGGTGGAGCTCGCCCATCCCCGAGAGGAGGTGCTCGCCGGTCTCCTGGTTGATCTCGACCTTCAGGCTCGCGTCCTCCTTGGCGATCTTGCGCATCGTCTCGATGAGCTTCGGCAGATCGCCCATGTGCTTGGGCTCGATCGCCACGGTGACCACCGGTTCGCTGACGTGCCGGATCTCCTCGAACGGGATCATGTCGACGGCGTTCGACATGGTCGTCCCCGCGAAGGCGTCAGTGAGCCCGATGACCGCGGCGATGTTGCCCGCGGTGACCTCCTCGACCATCAGCCGCTCCGGACCCATGAACAGGCTCACGTGCTGGACCCGGTTCTTGGCCTTCGTCCCGACGACGCTGAGCTCCATCCCCTTCGCGAGCCGACCGGAGAAGACGCGGCCGGTCGCGATCTCGCCGGCGTTCGGGTCCATGGTGATGTCGGTGACCATGAAGGCGGTCGGGCCCTCGCTGTTCGTCTCCATCATCGCCTTGCCGACCGGGCTTCCGATGTCGCCCTTCCAGATGTTCGGGATCCGGTACTTCTGGGCTGAGTGCGGCGTCGGGAGGTGCTTGACGACCATGTCGAAGATGACGTCGTTGATCTTCGCCTTCTGGGCGATCTCCTTCGAGCGGCCGGTCGAGACGTACTCGATGATGTCCTTGAAATTCACGCCGGTGCGCTTCATGTACGGGACGCTGATCGCCCAGTTCTCGTAGCCGCTCCCGAACGCGACCGAACCGTCCCGGGGGTCGACCGACCACTCGTCGACGAACTCGTCCGGCGCCATCTTCCGGATCAGCTCGTTGACCTCGGCGATGATCGTGGTGAACCGCTTTTGCAACGACTCCGGGGTGAGCTTGAGCTCCTTGATCGCCCGGTCGACCTTGTTGATGAACAGGACCGGCTTGACCTTCTCCCGAAGCGCCTGGCGGAGCACGGTCTCGGTCTGGGCCATCACGCCCTCGACCGCGCAGACGACGACGACCGCGCCATCGACCGCGCGCATCGCCCGGGTGACGTCCCCGCCGAAGTCGACGTGTCCGGGGGTATCGATCAGGTTGATCAGGAACTGACTCCCCTCGTACTCGTGGACGATGGTGACGTCCGCGTTGTTGATCGTGAGCAGACGGGCCTGCTCCTGCTCGTCGAAGTTGAGGTAGAGCTGCTTGCCCGCGAGCTCGTTCGAGATCATCCCCGCGGCCGCGAGCAGGTTGTCGGAGAGGGTCGTCTTGCCGTGGTGGATGTGGGCGACGATGCCGATGTTCCGGATCTTGTCGGTCTGGCGCATCATGTCGGGGATGGCCTTCGCCAGCTCGGCCCGAATGTGCGTCATCTCTGGGGGCCCTCCTTCCGCGCTACCGCGCCGACTGCGCGACCCGCTCGACCTCTTCCTTCCGGCCGACCGCGTAGCTCGTCAGGTCGCCTTTCGCGGCAAGACCGATCTCGCGGGCGAGGCAGGAGTGGATCGGTGTGGTCGACTTCCGCGAGGCGGTGATCGCTCCTTGGGCGAGGTTGCGGATGGCGACGGCCACGCGGCGGGCCGGTGAGGCGTCCACCGCCCGGGGGACCGAGATCCCGCCGAACTGCAAGCGGGTGACCTCTTCCCGCGGCGCGGCGTTCTCGACGGCGTCGACGAGGAGCTGGAGCGGATTCTTCTTCTCCTTCTCGGAGAGCTCGTCGAACGCCGCCCGCACGGTGGCGAGCGCCTTGGACTTCTTGCCCGTGAACTTGCCCCCCTTCATGAGGTGGTTCGCGAGCCGCTCGACGAGGTGCATGTGGGTCTTCATGAACGGCCGGCCGGAGAGCTTCCCCTCCGAGTGCGGCGCGTAGACCGGGTGCAGGTAGAGGTACGGTTGGAGCCCGGGGTCGTGGACCTCGATCCCCTCGAAGGAGTACTTCCCGAACAGCGGAGGGATCGGGAACGGCGGTGGGGGCGGAGCGACCGGCCGCTGCACGATCGGGCCCGCGGTCTCCTCGGGTTCGAGGGACGGAAGGGAGGGGGTGCCGCCTTTCATCGCTGCGGCTTCTCCTTGCGGCCGCGCACGAGCTCGTCGAGCGAGACGGCGTTCACCTGGATCACCTTGTACCGGACCCCGGGGATGTCGCCGTAGGACCGGCCCATGCGGCCGCCGATCCCCTCGACCATGACCTCGTCGTGCTCGTCAATGAAATTGATGGCCCCATCCCCGACGGCAAAGGCGGTGATCTGGCGACCGTTCTTGATGAGCTGGACCTTGACGCACTTGCGGATCGCCGAGTTCGGCTGCTTCGCCTCGACACCGACCTTCTCGATGACGATCCCACGGGCCTGGGGCGCTCCCTCGAGCGGGTCGGATTTCTCCTTGAGATGGAGGATCCGACGCTTGTAGTACCGGTCGGACCAGCGTCGCCGCTGGCGGAGGGCCTGGAGACGGCCCGCCGTATTCAGTCCGGACGGCGGTGGGGTCATCGATTTCTCTCGAAGGGAGGCGTCCCACCGGGCCTTGGTATTTAAGATTCGTCCCGGCAAAAGCGTTGGGATTTTTCTCAGTTCGGCGATCGAGCACCTTTCAACGTTCACTCTCGAAAGTTGGCTTTTGGGGTGGCTCTGTGCATTCCTGTCCGTGCCGACCGTCTGTCGAGCGCTCCCTGTCCCCCTCGCTTCCCCCCTCCCCAGCAAACTCCTCGCTCTTCTCGGCGACTACCAGCTTCTCGTGAACGAGATCCTTCGGCAAGCCCTCCTCACACGGAAAACCTCCCGCGGCTCGATGTCCCGCTTCGCCCGTGACCGTGCTTTCGTTCGCCAACTCACCGGTCAGCACGCCGTCGTGGCGGCCGAGATCGGGCTCGCTCTCGCCAAGGCGCACCGCCGACGGCTGCGCCAGGGAAAGCTCTCTTCCGTCCCGTACGTGCGACGGCCGTTCCTCCGTACCAACACGTCGACCTTCCACCTCGATCACGACTCGGGCAAGGTCCGCCTCTCCCTGCGCTCCGGGGAGTGGTGCCACTTCTTCATTCACCTAGCCCCCTACCACCGAGAGCGCCTCACCGCCCCGGAAGTTCGCCTCAAACAACTGCACGTCAGCGAACGTGGGGTGGTCCTCTATCTCGAACGCGCTGCCCCGGCGCCGTATCGTCCCACGAGCGTCTTGGCGCTCGACACGAACGAGTCGTCGCTCGACGGCGTCCAGGTTGATCCGGTGGAGGGCACCCAGCCAATCCAAGTCCCCTTTCCCGAGATCCGAGCGATCCAATCCACCCACGTCGACCGACGCCGTCACTTGGCTCAGAAGAAGGCCACCGACCGACGCGTCGGACGTCGATTGCTCGACCGAGAAGGTCGGCGAGAGCGACATCGGGTCATAACCCGACTCCACGTCCTCACCCGGCAGCTCGTCACAGTGGCCGCCCTCCATCACGCCGCCCTCGCCTTGGAGGACCTCTCTCGGCTCGATTCCCGACGCGCGCGCAAGGGGCCGCGGGGGCAACGGCGCCCGGGTCGCGGGTATGCCGGATCTCCCACCCGGAAATTGAATCGACGGCTGTCGAGCTGGCCCCGCGGCGAATTGCATCGGCAGCTGTCCTACAAGGCGGCCGACCTGGGAGTACCGATCTATTGGGTCAACCCGTTCCGAACGTCCACGACCTGCCCGAGATGTGGGGTGTATGCCGGTCCCCGAAGCAGGGTAGGCCCGAGGTTCGTCTGCGTACAGCCGGGATGCGGCTGGTCCCTCGACCGGCAGCTGAACGCGGGGGCGAATCTAGGTAGAATCGTTCTGCGCGACCACGGTCGTACGGAACTTGGAGGTCTTCGACTTGACCTCGACGCCCTCTCCAAGGAGGCGATGAAGCCCCGATACCCGTTCGAGGAAGTCGGACGAGCAAGGGCGGAGCGGACGGAGGGGGAGGGATTCAGCGGAAGCCCCGGGGGATACCCGAGGCTCCTAATAAAATCCCAAAGCCCCCGGTAAAAAAAGCCGCGACTTCCCTGGACAGGAATTCGGGGGGCGGGCAACGAGATGCTCCGACCCCCTGCCCACGGTGTCACAGCCACAACGCCATCGGTAGTTCATCGACGGGCCTGCCCCTCAAGATGACCTGGCCCCTGAGTCGGCCCTCCGCAACGAAGCCGAGCTTCCGATACAGCGCTAGAGCGGGCCGATTCGTTGCAAACACCACGAGCGTGAGCTTCCGAATGCCGACCGACTTTGCCCACCCGATCATTGCGTTCATCATCGCCGTCCCGAGGCCGCCCCCGCGAGCCTCCTTCCCGATCGCGATGCCGAGAGTAGCCGTGTGCCGGTTCTTGGAGAGACGGCCCCTCGCAATGTCCGCACTTGCGACAAGCCGGCCCTCAATCACCCCGACCACGAACAATCTGGACCGGCCGTCCGCCTTGCGGAGGATCGCCCGCTCGGCCGCCAGCGTAACGTCTAGCTTCTCGGTATGGATGAACACGCCTTCCCCGCCGATCTCGTTGACTTGGGCGATCACCGCCTCAGCGTCGGTAGCACGCGCCCGGCGAATCGTGGCGACCCGGCCGTCTCGCAGGGTCACCTTGATCGGAGGGAACACGGCACGAGAACGTGGCGGAGGTATTATGGCCACTTCCCGAAACGTTCGTCTGGCCGAACCCGCGGAACGGAACCGTGAAATCTCGGATCCGGCTCGGAGGGGGGTGAACGCTCGCCCCGTCGAGGGCTCGTCCACCAACGAATCCCTTGTGGCGATGCCGGATACGTTGGAGACCTTGGCGGGCGAGATCGAAAGCTGCCGACGATGCCATCTCGGCGGCGTTCGGAATCGGGTCGTCGTCTATCGCGGGTCCCGCGATCCTGAGGTGGTGTTCCTAGGGGAAGCACCCGGGGCCGAGGAGGATCGCGTCGGGGTCCCGTTCGTTGGCCGCGCCGGAAAGGACCTCGACTACGCCCTGGCTGCCGCCCGGATCGACCTTGGGCGGGCCGGGTTCCTGAACCTGATCAAGTGCCGCCCCCCCGACAATCGATACGACCCGGCGGCGGCGCGGGCTTGCCGCCCGTTCCTCGAGCGCCAAATCGCGATCCTTCGACCAAAGACTATCGTCCCTCTCGGAGCGCACGCACTCCACGCGATCGCCCCCGACGCGGCGACGATCACCAAGGCCGCTGGACGGCCTATGGCTAACGTTACCCCAACGGTTTTCCCTCTCCTCCACCCGGCGGCCCCTCTGCACAATCCGCGTCTTCGGGCGCGTTTCGACGCTGACGTGCACGCTCTGGGGCGCTTCCTGCGTTCCCACTCCGGACAAACGGTATAGCGTCCGGACCGGTCCCGCCCACGTGCCCATCTTCGACCTATTCCTCATCGGCGGTACCTACCGCGCTGTCGAGGGGGGCGTCGTCCTCGAACTGTTCGGCCGGTCGAAGGACGGCGAGAGCCTCGTCGCGCGCTACTATGGTTTCCCGCCCTACTTCGTCCTCGTAGAACCGGACGCCGCCGCGCTCGAGAAGCTGAGAGCGGACGCGCAGGTCAAGGAGATCCGCGAGATCGAAACCTGGTACGCCGGGAAGACCCGGCCCGCGGTCCGCGTCACCCTGACGAATCCCTGGACGGTCCCGGAGTACCGGGAGCGGTATCGAAAGAGCGGCGACGAGCCGAACGTGCTCGCCTGCGACATCCCGTTCATCCACCGGTTCCTCTACGACAAGGGTCTGGGGCTCACCGTCCGGTTCGAAGGGGAGGACGAGCCGCCCGAGGTTGCCAAGCTCTACCCTACGGCGGTGAAGGTCCTTCGCGTCGTGCACGAGGACGGTAAGGAGATCGCGCCCGCCGAGCCGTTCCGTCCGGCCCTGACCGTCCTCTCCTTCGACATCGAGAACGCGATCCGGGAGCGGACGATCTTCACGATCTGCGGCGTCGTGCACAAGGGCGGCGAGCGAGTGAGCTCGTTCCGGATCGCCAACATGCCCGAGAAGGAGATGTTGGAGAAGTTCGCCCGGATCGTCGAAGAGACCGACCCCGACGTGATCACCGGCTACAACATCGGGGGCTACGACATCCCTCTGCTCCTGGAGCGCGCCGAGGTCGCCGGCCTCCCCAACCTCCCCCTCGGTCGCGACCGGGGTCCGGCGCGGGACGCCGGGGAACGGTTGTGGCGCGTGAGCGGCCGGGTCATCGCCGACGCCTGGTGGTCGGCACGCCGGGACCTTCACCCCAAGCAGGAGAGCCTCGACTTCGTCGCGCGAACGCTCCTCGGCGAGAAGAAGCTCGACGTCGACCGCCGCAACATCGAGGCAGAGTGGGCCCGCGACCCGGAGCTGGTTCAGGAGTACTGCGAGAAGGACGCCGACCTGGCCCTCCGGATCCTTGAGCGGCTCCGTTCGATCGAGAAGGCCGCCGACCTCGCGACCGTGGCGCACCTCCCGCTCGAGGAGGGGCTCAACGGCCGGACCTCCCTGTTCATCGATGCGCTGCTCATCCCGCGGGCCGACCGGGCGAACATCGGCGTCCCCCCAAGCCGGAACAATCGCCGAGAGGCGGCGATCGAGGGCGGTTATGTCCACGAGATCCGGCCGGGCATCTACCGGTGGGTCGTGGTCCTCGATTTCAAATCGATGTACCCGTCGATCATCATCGCGAAGAACCTCTGCTTCACCACCCTGTCGCCCGAGGGGACCACGATCTCTCCCTCGGGGGCGCGGTTCGTCACCAAGGATGTTCGGGAAGGTCTGATCCCGCAGATCCTCGCCGACCTCCTCGCCCAGCGCGACCGGTTCCGCGAGCTGGGCCGGTCCGCCCCGACGCCCGAGCAGCAGACCTACTACGACGGGTTGCAGTACGCCGTCAAGATCCTGATGAACTCGTTCTACGGGGTCCTCGCTTCGAGCTTCTACCGGTTCACCGACAAGACGATCGGGGCCGCCATCACCTCCTTCGCGCGCGACGCGATCACGACCATCATCCGGTCCCTCCAGAAGGACGGGCACGAGGTCGTCTACTCCGACACGGACAGCGTCTTCGTCCGATCCCCGGTCACGACGGCCGAAGGGGCCCGCGAGTTCGGCGAATCCCTCGCTAAGCGGTTCACGACCGGTGGCGCTACCTTTGAGTTCCAGTCCGTCTACGAATCGTTCTTCTCCCACGGGGCGAAAAAGCGGTACGTCGGCAGGACGATCTTCCCGAAAGAGGAGCTCGTCATCCGCGGCTACGAGAACCGCCGCACGGACGCTTTCGACTACCAGTCGGCCTCGCTCCTGGAGGTGTTCGACCTCGTGCTCAAGGGCGACACGGACGCGGCCGTACGCCGGGCGCGGGAGCTGGTGGAGCGGTGCGCCGAGGGCAAGGTCCCGGTCGAGGAGCTGGTCATCGCCCGGAGCGTCCGGGCCGAAGAGCAGTACAACGAGGCCACGCGGGACGCGCTCCCGTTCCTGCGCGTCTTCAAGCAGCTCAAGCAGGAGGGGTACGATGTGATCCCCGGGATGAAGGTCGCTTGGATCGTCACGGACGCGAAGAAACGACCTCAGGAGATCGTTCCGTGGATGGCGGGGCGAGCGTTCACGGGGCGTCCCGACTTCTCTTACTACGCCGACCGCGTCGCCCAGACCCTGGCCCGCGTGACCGAGGTGTTCGACTGGGACGCGGAAGCGCTGCTTCGGGGCAGCCATCAGAAGCGGCTCGGGGGAGGGCCCACGACCACGCGCTCGCTGGACGACGAGGCGGAAGCCGTCACGCTCGACACGCCGGTCACCGAGGTCGCTAAGCCCCCCTCGCGTCGCCAGACGACGCTGTAAACACCCGAGGCGACGCCGGGCCGAGCCGCGCCTCCTCGAGGCTGGCGCCCCCTCGGCGGACGGAGGCGGTATAAACCCGCCCGGTTGGACGCGGACGGTCTCGGATGCCGGTCACCGTCGCCGTCCCGAAGGAGCGCGCTCCGGGCGAGCGACGGGTGGCGCTCGTCCCCGAGGTCGTCGCCAAGCTCGCCAAGAGCGGCGTGACCGTTCAGGTGGAGACCGGGGCCGGGACCGCGGCGTTCTACCCGGACGAGGAGTACACCAAGGCCGGCGCCCAGCTCGTCCCGGACCACGCGAAGCTCCTCGGGGCCGCGGACCTCCTCCTCGTGGTCCAGCCGCCTTCCCCCGCCGAAGTGGCGTTGCTTCACCCCGGCGCGATCGTCGTCGGGTTCCTCAATCCCTCGCGCAACCTCGACACCGTGCGACAGCTCCAGTCGAAGGGTCTCTCGGCGTTCGCCATCGAGCTCCTGCCCCGGATCACTCGGGCCCAGAGCATGGACGCGCTCTCCTCCCAGGCGAGCGCCGCGGGGTACGTGGCGACGCTGTTGGCGGCGGAGGCCTGCCCGAGGTTCCTCCCGATGCTCACGACCGCCGCCGGGACGATCCGCCCCGCGAAGGTCCTGATCCTCGGGGCGGGGGTGGCGGGTCTGATGGCGATCGCGACCGCCAAGCGCCTCGGCGGCGTCGTCGAGGCGTACGACGTCCGCCGGGCGGCCGGCGAGCAGGTCCGAAGCCTCGGCGCGAAGTTCCTCGAGCTGGCGATCAACGCCGAGGGGAGCGGGGGCTACGCCCGTGAGCTCACTCCGGAGGAGAAGGCGAAAGAGCAGGCGATGGTGGCGACCGCCCTCGCCCAGGCGGACATCGTGATCACCACCGCGAACGTGCCCGGCCGCAAGGCACCGCGGCTCATCGGACGGGAGCTCGTCGCGACGATGAAACCGGGCTCGGTCATCGTCGACCTCGCCGCGGAGTCCGGCGGGAACTGCGAAGCGACCAAACCCGGAGAGCGGCTCGTCGAGCACGGCGTCACGATCTGGGGCCCGCTCAACCTGCCGAGTCAGGTCGCCTTCCACGCGAGCCAGATGTACGCCCGGAACCTCCAGGCGTTCCTCGGGCTCCTGCTGACCGCGGACGGCGCTCTCGTCCCGAAGTTCGAGGACGAGATCCTCGTCGCGAGCCTGCTGGTCACGAACGGCGAGGTCCGACACGCGCCCACCAAGGAGCTCCTCCAGGCGGCCGCGGCATGATCTCCGACCTGTTCGTCGCGCTGTACATCGGGATCCTCGCCGCGTTCACCGGCTACTCGGTCATCTCGCGGGTGCCGGTGTTGCTCCACACGCCGCTCATGTCCGGCTCGAATTTCATTCACGGGATCGTCCTCGTCGGGGCGATGGTGGCGCTGGGCCTGGCCCAGACGCCCCTCGAGCAGGTCGTCGGGTTCATCGCCGTGGTCCTCGGCGCAGCGAACGTCACGGGCGGCTACGCGGTGACCGTCCGCATCCTCGCGATGTTCGACCGGAGCAAAGCGAAGAAGCCGGGGTCCTGACGATGTTCGACTACGTCGAGGTGATCTACCTCCTCACGGTCATCACCTTCGTCCTCGGCCTCCAGCGGATGAGCCACCCGCTCACCGCCCGGAGCGGGATCGTCTACGCCGGCGTGGCGATGTTGATCGCCACCGTCGCGACGTTCTTCCTGCCGGGGATGGGGAACTTCCTCCTGATCGCGATCGGCATCGCGGTCGGCGGCGGGATCGGATGGGTCGCGGCGAAGCGCGTCGCGATGACCGACATGCCCCAGATGGTCGCGATCTACAACGGCATGGGCGGGGGCGCGGCCGCGGGCATCGCGGCGGTGCAGCTGCTGACGCCGGGCGTGGCGCTGTCCGACGCGTCCCTCAGCGTCGTCGGGGGGCTGATCGGGGCCGTCTCTTTTGCGGGGAGCCTCATCGCGTTCCTCAAGCTGCAAGGCTGGCTCCGTTCGAAGCCGATCACCTATCCCCTGCAACAGCCGACGAACCTTCTCGTCCTCGCTGCCGCGATCGCCTTCGGCGTGCTGATGTTCTTCCCGTCGTTCACGACGTGGTTTCCGCTCTCCCCGCTCCTTCCGTTCTTCGTCCTCGCGTTCGGCTTTGGTTTCCTGATGACCCTGCCGATCGGCGGCGCCGACATGCCGGTGGTGATCTCCCTGTACAACGCGCTCACCGGTCTTGCGGTCGCGATGGACGGTTTCGCGTTGCAGAACTACGCGATGGTCGTCGCCGGTACGCTCGTCGGCGCGGCCGGCTCGCTCCTGACGCTGCTCATGGCCCGGGCGATGAACCGGTCGGTCGGCAACGTGCTCTTTGGCGCCTTCGGCGCGACGGAGGAGACCGGCACGACGATGGTCGGCTCGATGAAGCCGATCGACGCCGAGGACGTGGCGGTGATGCTCGCCTACGCGCAGAAGGTCGTGATCGCCCCCGGCTACGGGATGGCCGTCGCGCAGGCCCAGCAGAAGGTCAAGGAGCTCACCGACGTCCTCGAGGCGAAGGGGATCACGGTGAAGTTCGCGATCCACCCCGTCGCCGGGCGCATGCCCGGCCACATGAACGTCCTGCTCGCGGAGGCGGGGGTGCCCTACGACCGTCTGTTCGACCGGGACGAGATCAACCCGGAGCTCGAAGGCACGGACGTCGTCCTCGTCATCGGCGCCAACGACGTCGTCAACCCCGCCGCCCACCGGCAGGGGAGCGCCCTGTTCGGGATGCCGATCCTCGACGTCGAGAAAGCGAAGAACGTCATCGTGCTCAAGCGCGGGCAAGGCAAGGGGTTCGCCGGCATCGAGAACGACCTGTTCTACCGGGACAACAGCCGGATGCTCTACGGGGACGCCCAGGAAACCGTAGGGAAGCTTGTCCAGGCGTTGAAGAAGCTGTAGTTCACTTTCCCGTGGGCTCCGCCTGGGCCGGGGGCCGGTACTCCGAGCGCCATGGCAAGTGGACCCCTTGCAGCGCGAGGACGGCGCCGGCGACCGCGATCGGGATGCCGAGCAAGGCGACGATCGGCGCCCGGAATCCAAGGAGCACGGCCGACAGGATCACGGTGAAAATCGGGATCGAGGCCATCAGCATCGCGGGCAGGATGAGACCCGCCCGCTCGATCGCCCCGAAGTAGAACACGTCAGCGACGAAGAAGCTCGTGAGGCCGAGCGCGGCGACCAACCCTAGGTCGAGAGGCGTGTCGATCCGCAGCCCCGAGACCCCGCCGGGCATCAGGGGACTGACCAGCACCCCGAGCAGTCCGCCCGCGAGGATCGACTGGGAAACCACGGCCGAAGACGGAAGCTTGCGGCTCGCTTGGGCTGCGGCGAGGAAGTAGAACGCGACCACGATCGCCACCAGCGGGGCGACGACCCACGCGACCCCCGTGAGGGGTTTCGGGCTGCCCCCGGCGACGATCGTGAGGATCGCTCCGACCGCGCTCAGGCCCACCCCCAGCAGAAACGCAGGGGAGCGGGCCTTCTCGCGTCCCTCGCGCAGGAGCATCATGACGAGGATGGGGGTCAGCACCACGTCTCCGAGCAGGGAGAGGATCGACGTGTCGATCGCCCCGGCCAAGTACGTCGACGCCAGCACACCGAGCTGCATCCCGAGGATCAACAGGCCTCGCCCCCACGCAGCTGGGTCGACGAAGAGCCGCGCCAGAAGCCGCCCGTGACCCTGGGCCACGGAGAGGGCGGCGTAGGCCGCCCCCCCGAGGACGAACGGCCAGACGATCAGCGCCGCGGGCGAGACGCGCGGGGTGACCCCCAGGACGAAGAAGTAGTAGGAGGCCCAGAGGACCGCGGCGAGCAGGGCTGCGAACGTCGCGACGACCGTTGCGCGAGCGACCGCCACAGCCGGCGGACGAGGGAGCCCGATTAACCGTTTGGGGAGTTCGTCCGGCTTGATCTATCGGGCGCCCCCGTAGTCGTCGTACTGGAGGTCAGGGCCGGGCAGGCTCACCCCCGTTCCACGGACGACCGTTCCGATCCTTCGGGCGTCCGGTGCTCCCGCGTGCCGCAGTCGACGCAGCACGTCAGTGACCCGGCCCCGATCGACCACCACCACGAAACCGATCCCCATGTTGAACGTCTGGTACAACTCGCGTGGGGGCAGGTCGCCGAGCGACGCCAGCCATGCCTCGAGACCTCCGACCTCGGGCCACCCGTCCAGCTCGAACTGCACCTCGCCGTTCAGTCGAAGGAGATTGCGCACCCCTCCCCCCGAGATGTGAGCGAGCCCGTGAACGGCGGGATGGTCGGCGATGCCTTCGATGATTTCGGTGTACGTTCGTGTCGGTCGCAACAGCTCCCTGCCGACCCCGGTGCGCTGGCCGGGGCGAGGTCGCCGCAGGTCGACCCCGGCCTCCTCGAGCAGGCGTCGGATGAGCGTGAAGCCGTTGGCGTGGAACCCGCTCGATCGCAAGCCCAGGAGCTCGTCGCCGACGCGGATTCGAGCTCCGGTGATCGGACGACGCCTAGGGGGGAAGTGGCCGAGGGCGGTGCCTCCCAGGTCGACCCCCCGCACGATGGCCGGCACGACCGCGGTCTCGCCGCCGAGCAGAGCGCATCCCGCGTGCGTGAGGCCACGGCGGATGCCCTGGCCGACTTGGCGAAAGACCGACGGGTCGGGCGACGGGCAGGAGATGCAGTCGACGAGCCCGATCGGACGGGCCCCGACGGCGGCGAGGTCGTTGACGTTGATCGCCACCAGATCCTCGCCGACCTCGGACCACCGGCCCAACGCCTCGGCCAAGAGGACCTTGGTGCCGACCGTGTCGGTCGTCAGAGCGAGGGTCTCACGTCCTACGGCGACGAGTCCCGCGTAGTGGCCGGGCAGCCGTACCGGGCGCCCGTAGCGAGGCGCAGCCCCCGGTCGGGCGGCCGAGAGCAGCGCTCGCAAGGCAATCGCCGTGGCCCCACGATCGACGCCGGCCCGGGCGTACGTCCAACCGGTCCCTCCGCGGGCGCGGGGCATCCGACCTCCCGAGCTCGTCGACCAAATAGCCCAGTCGCCCCGAAGCCACCGTCGAAGATGATTCATATGGGCGGGGAAGGTCGGCCGGAAAGTGCCGGCCCGGCCCCGCTCTCGATCGGAGCACTCCCGTGAGCCCATCGCCACCCCTGAGCTCGTGGTCGCCGGCCGTGCGTGGGCCCGCGGCCGGCTGCAGCCGGTGGAGGTGGGAATCGGCAGCGACGGGCGGATCGTCGCGGTCGGGCGGGACCTCCCCGGGAGTCGGCGCCACGATGTAGGCGACGCCGTCCTCCTCCCTTCGGCCACGGACCTCCATGTCCACTTCCGGGAACCCGGAGGGCCGGGGGCCTCGGAGAGCTTCGGGACCGGGACGCTCCAGGCGGCGCTCGGCGGCGTGGGGTTGGTCGCTGACATGCCGAACACGCTTCCCCTCGTCGACCGTCTCTCCCGACTGGACGGGAAGGCCGCCCGGGTACGCGGCCACGTCGCGGTGGATGTCGCGCTCCTGGCGTCGGCACAGCGCAGCGCCCGCCTCTCCGGGCTGGCCGAGGCGGCGGCCGGGTTCAAGCTCTACCTGAGCCCGACCACGGGCATTGACGAGATCCCGGATCCCGCCGAGCTGGCAGAGCTCCTCCGCCGGGTCGACAGTACCGGCCTCGCCCTAACGGTGCATGCCGAGGCCCCCGACAAGTTCCGAACCGTAGAGAGCCTCGAAAGTTTGGCGGGTTGGGACGGCAGCCGTCCGCCCGCGTCGGAGGTTACGGCGGTCACTCGCCTTCTGGCGGCCGCTCCCCAAGGCCTTCGCCTCAACATCGCCCACGTGACGACGGAGGACGCGGCGACGCTTGTGGCAGAGGCGGGCCACGCCTCCGAGGCCACGGCCCACCACCTTCTCCTGGCTGCTGGTTCTCGTCCCGACGCGCACCGGAAGGTGAACCCGCCGTTGCGCTCCGAGCCCGAGCGCAGGCGGTTATGGGAGAGGTTTCGGCAGGGAAAGATCCCGTTCCTCGCGAGCGACCACGCGCCCCACTCGCTGGAGGAGAAGGCCCGCCCGCTCGAACACGCCCCGAGCGGGATGCCCGGGGTCGAAACGACCCTCCCGCTCATGCTCGAACAAGTTCGGCAGGCTGAGCTCGCCCTCGCGACCCTTCAGGAGGCGGCGTGCAACCGGCCGGCGCGGTGGCTGGGTCGACCGCACGGCCGGTTGGCCCCGGGGCATGAGGCCAACTTCCTCGTGGTAGACTTCCGTGCCCGTCGCGCGATCGAGGCTCGGTCGCTCCACGCCCCCTGCGGCTGGACGGCGTTCGAGGGCTGGACCGGCATCTTCCCCCGCGAACACTATCTCCGTGGCGAGCGGATCGTCGAGGACGGCGAATTCGTCGGTCGTTCGAGCGGTCGTATAGTTCGCCCGGAGTATGCCCCGCGACAGAAGGTCGACGTAGTCGCCCCGCGGGTGGAACGGTAGCGTCGGCCGCGGGATTCGCCGTTGCGGGGCGCGGGGGCCCAACGGCCTACGGCGGGGCTTTGCCTTCGGGGGCCGGGTCGGTGGCCGGCGCCGCACCGACCGGGGATCGCTTCGAGCCGATGACCCCTCGCCAGCGGAGTAGGATGTATCCGAGCGCGATCACGATGAACCCCGCGGCGACGTAGTCGAGGAGCTGGAAGTACGGCACGATGTTGTGCCACTGTTTGCCGAGGAGGAAGCCGGCGTACATCAGGGCGAAGGTGAACGGGGCGGCGCCGACGGCCGTGTACACGCCGAACCGGACCGGCTCCATCTTCGCCGCGCCGGCGGGGTAGCTGATGTAGCTGCGGATGAGCGGGACGAGACGGGAGAAGAGAACGGTCCCCTCACCGTGCCGGGTGAAGAACCGGTCCATCGAGTCGAGGTGCCGGGGGTCCAGGCGTAGCCAGTTGGGTCCGCGGACGAGGAACCGTCGGCCCCATCGACCGACCGCGTAGCCGACGTAGGAGCCGGCGACGCCGCCGGCGAGCGCGGCCACGAACGCCAGCGGGAACGAGTAGGTCCCCTGCGCGACGAGGAACCCGGCGAACGGAAGGATGATCTCGCTCGGAAGCGGCGGGATGCCGAAGCTCTCGACGGACATCAGTCCGAAGAGGCCCGCCAGCCCGGCGGTCATCATGATGAAGGTGATCGCGCCGACGACGGTTTCCACGATGGGGATCGAGATCAACAGCGCGCTCCGCGGGTGGAGGAGGTCACGGTCCGTTCGGCGGGGCGAGGATGAGGCGGAACGGTTCGTGCATCCTCGCGTTCGTCTGGGCCGGGATCCCGTCGAACTCGAGCGGGGTGGAGCAGCCGCCGCACGTCACCGCGGGACGACGGCGTCCCAGGGCAATGGAGAGCGCGATGCCGACCTCGAGGCCCTGCACCGGACGGGGCGCGCGACCGATCGCCTCCTTGAGCTGGGAGAGGAGGTCGGTTTCCGAGAGCGAAGCGGCGGAGACGGCCATGGCCAATTTCAGCGTGGGTCGCGTATTAATCGCTGGCGGCAGCCGGGCGGCCTAGCTCGGCGGGGCCGACTGACCGCTGTCGCCGGAGGTCGGAGGCTCCTTCTTTCCCGGTGCGCCACGCTTCAGGATCTCGCCGCTGATCGTGTCGAGCTCCTTGAGGAGGGAGTCGATGTCCCCCTCGCCCTCGGCCGCCGGGGGAGGCGTGGGGGGTGGCGGAGGCGCCTCGGGCGGTGGGGCGCCCACGTCCTCGGGCATCTCGACGTACGGCGCGGAGATCGGCGGCTCCAGCGGCGTCATCCCCGGTCCACCGGGGCCTCCCATGTCCATCGCCCCGCTCGGGGCTTCGGCCGGAGGTCCTCCTCGCCCGCGCCGGCGGAGCAGGAGGACGGCGAGCAGCGCCGCGGCCAGCAAGACGATGACCACGAGGGCGATCTCCCAGGAGGCGATCCCGTTCGACGCGCTCGGACAGACCCCGTACGGACAGGAGGACTGCGCCGGCGTAGCCCCCGTGTTCGGGGAGAGAGCCGCCGCGATGATGATGCCGAGCATGCCCAGCCCTAGGGCTAGAGGCACGGCGTGTCTTTTGACTGGAGAACCGGCCATAGCGAGCGCGTGTGGCGCGCCGATTGCGCGACGGGGCGCGGGCTATGTAAACTTGCTGGGTCCTCCCCTTTCCGAGCAGGAAGTGGACGGGGCTTTGGGCCTCCGTTTCCGAGGGCAGAACCGATAATCTCCCTCGGCTCTCGCCGCGCATCGTCGCGCTCGCGTACACCGAGTTATTCGTCGTCCTCTTCGGAGCCTACCTGGTCTACTCGCTCTGGAGCCATCTCGATTCGCGGTACCCGGTCGTGGCGGCGATCGCCGTTCTCGGGCTCGCGGGCGGAGCCGAAGCTGCCGGGGCACCGGACACCGCGAACACGCTGGCGGAGTTTTCGTTCCTGTTGCTAGCCGGTGGCATCGTGATCCTCCTCATCGAGCGCGTTCGCGAAGAACGCTCCGCGCGACGACTACCGGACGCGCCTCGCGCCGAGCTGGTGGCGCAGGCACCACGCACCGACCCGGCGCACGAGGTAGAGCCGGCGGCCGAGGAGTCCCTCCAACGCCTCCAGCAGAAGCCGGTCGCCGTCGTCCAGGCTCCCGCTGAGAAGGACGACGAGAACGAACAGGCCGACGATCCCGAACGCGAGCAGCGGTAGCGACCAGAGCGGCGGGGCCACCAGCACGGTGGCGAAGAGGATCCCCAAGGGGATCCCGGTGACCGCGAGGGGCACGAGGTAGTGACGGCGGAACGGGTGAACGCGACGGAGCAGCGCGAGCTCCGTCATGGAGAGGATGGGCTGCAGCGCCGCAGCGACCGCCCACGCGACCGCGGCCCCCGTGAGGCCCCACACCGGGATCAGTACGAAGCTGAGACCGACATCCGCCCCGGCGCTCGCCACGGTGTTGTAGAGGAGGAGGCGCGTCTGGCCGTACGAGACTTGGGTGGCGGTCGCCGGTCCGACCAGCGTGCTCAGGAACGCACCCGCCACGAGGATCTGGAGCGGAAGGCTGGCGGACGTGTAGAGCGAGCCGTAGACGAAACCCAACGACCGGCTGGGCAGGAAGAACAGGACGAGGAAGAGCGGGAGGGAGGTGACGGCCACCCACTTGGTCGCGGTGGCGTAGGTAATGCGGACCGCCTCGTCGTTGTCGTCGCGCACGAACCGGGCCGTTACCGGCAGGAAGATGTACCCCAGCGAACCCACGCCGACCTGGAGCAGGCGCGCGAGAGGGAGCTCGACGGTGTACGCCGCGATCGACCCCCCCCGAAAGATGCCGAGGATGATCGTATCGCCGTTGCCCGCGAGAGAACTCAACGTTCCGACGACGAGGAGCGGGGCGGCGAACAAGAGCAACCGCCGGGCCACGCCTTTCGCGCGAGGCCCTGCAGGGAGCAAACGGGGCAGGCGGCGACGCGTGTAGAGGAGGAGGCAGACGATGGTCACCACGGCCGCGGCCGCGTAGCCGACGAGCGCGCCAAGGAAGTGGAGGGTGCTCGGGCCGGTGACGAGCGCGGCCAGATAGAAGACGATGAACAGGGCGGGGTTCAGCACCTGGATGAAGATCGCGTTCGGGCGGACATCCTCGTACCCCTGAAAGACCGAAGCGAGGGTCCCGGCGAAGATCGACAGGCCGACGGCGACGGCGAAGAATTCGAGCGTCATCCCGATCAACGGGTAGTCGAGCGGGCCGGCGAGCAGCGCGCCAGCCCCGAGCAGCCCGACGGTGATCGCGAGGGCGGAGAAGCCGGTGGTCATCAGGGCGGTCCGGACGATCGCCCGCCGGTCGTCGTCGGTGTTCGAGTACGGCAGATTGCGTCCGACCGCCGACGGGAGGCCCAGCGCGCCGAACGCGGTGAGGACCGCGGCGAGCCCCAAGGCGAAGGTGAACACACCGACCTCGTGGGTCGTCAGGGTGCGCGCGAGGAGCACGCGCGAGAGGAACCCCTCGGCGACGAAGCCGAGGGTCCCCAGGAGCATGATGAACGTCCCGCGAGTGACCGAGTTGAGGCCGCTGCGAGCGCCCTCCGTTCCGGACGCCACAGTTCTCCGACAAGGAGCGGGTGCGGCTCGGATAAAGAAATGGCGGAGCGGCGGCGGGGGCCACTTGTGATTAGTGGCTCGACCTTCCGGACGGTGTGAGCCTCCCCGGCCCTCTCCCCGCGGTCTGGGGGATCGAGCTCTTGGTCTTCGCCGGCGCCGTCGCCCTCCTCGGGGAGGCGGTCCGAGGGGTCGGGGCCCGGCATGCGGCGCTCCTGAGGCCCGAGAGCCTCTGGGAGCGGGCGCTGTTGGACCTGTACCTCGGCGGGGGGACGTTCTACGTTCTGGCTTGGGTCCCCGGCCTGTTCGGGCCTTTCACGGTTCCCGTGTTCGCCGCGGTCGCCGCCGCATGGCTCGCTATCACCAGGCTCCGAGCAGGTCGTCGAATCCGATTCTGGGAGCGACTCCGGATCGCCTTGATCCGGCCCGAAAATCTCGTCGTTCTCCTCGTCATGCTCGCCGTGTACGCGGTCGAGCTGGCCGTCCTTGGGAGCGTTCCATCGGGGAACACGTGGGACGCGAGCGCCGACGCAACCTTCGGAGCGCTCCTGGCGTCGCACCACGCCTTGGGTCTCTCCCTGGCCCCCTTCGCCTCGGGGTTCGTCAGCTACCCGCAAGGTTCGATCGTGTGGATCACGAGCGCGCAGCTGCTCGGGATGCTGCCGCCCGCGCGCTCAGCGATCTTCGTGACGCCGTTGTTCCTGGCGATCGCCCCGGCCGGCGCTTACGTGGTCGGACGCCGGTGGCTACCTGGCTCCTCGGCGGCCGTGGTGTTCGCGGTCACGGTCGGCGTCCTAGGCACATGGACCCGACTGCTGGTCGACGGGAGCTACGACTTCGTCCTCGCCTTCCCTCTTGTCCTTCTGCTCGTCGGTTGGTCACGCCGTTGGTTCGAGGCGGGTCCCTTGCCCTGGCGGGATACCGTGGTCTTCGGCGCCGTGGCCGGTTACTCGGCGGCCCTCAATCCCGTGGGCGTGGAATGGCTCCTCCTCTCCTTGCCGGTCGCCGGGGTCGTCCTGGGTGCGCGCTTTGGCGGGAGTGTTCGGGCGTGGGCCGCCCGATGGGCCGGAGCGGCCGCGACGGCCGTGGCGTTCGTCGTACCGAGCTTGCTGGCCATCGCACTCTCGGAGTCGTCGTCCGGCCCGTCGAGCTTCGCCGCGCCTCCAGCCCACCCGGCGTCCGTCGGCGTGGTGTTCGCCCAATTCGTCGGGGGCATCGACCCGTACCTGTTCCGCCCCCAGGACGACTTCCTTTCGCCGTTCCCGGTCCTGCGCATCGAGCTCGCCGTCCTGCTCACTGTGGCCGTCCTCTGGCCCTGGGTTCTGAAGTGGCGGGATGCTCTACCGGTCGGATTCTCCTCCTTCGGCCGTTGGGCTGCAGCGGCCGGGGTCGGAGCGGCCGTCCTCGTAGCCGCGAGCCTTGCCGGAGCGGGAGGGAACCCCGTGGCGGTGTTCATCGCCTCCCTCTCCAGTGCCGGAGAAGCGACGGTCCTCCTGTTTACCCTGTACACCCTCGCGGCAGCCGTACCTCTCGTGGTGCTCGTCGACCGGGTCGCTCCCCCTCGGCCGGAGAGGGCGGACAGGGCCGGGCTCTACCCGGTCGGCCCCTCCCCGGCGTCGGTCCTGGGCCGGCGGGGCCGGTCGCCGTCGGTGATCGCGGCTCTCGGATTGACGATCGCGCTCCTCGTGCCGGGCATCGTGGCGTTTCCCACCGCCTTCCCCTCCGACGTACGCGAACTGGCTGCCCCGTTCGGCAACCTGACCGCGGCGGATTTCGACCTTCTGACCTGGGCGGGGTCGTCGCTTCCTCCGGGAGCCCGCGTTCTCGTCGCCCCGGGCGGGGCCCTCGAGTTCCTTCCCGCCTACGCCCCGTCGGTTGCCGTCCTGTTTCCGATGATCCCGGGCGAGAGCTCGAACGCCTCCTACCGACTCCTCGTCGCCGAGCTCTCCAACGGCACGCTGGACGCGAGCGGGCAGCAGGCGCTCTCGGTGCTGGCGGTCGGCTTCATCGCCGTCACGCAGGCGAACACGATCCTCTGGCCACCTTTCCAGCCGGGCCCTCTGCTCGCCGACCCGACCCACTTCACGGTCGCCTTCCACGAAGGCGACGCGTACCTCTTCGCCCGCGCCTGAACCGCGCCGCGAGGGCTCGATTACAGGAACTCGTCGAGGATCGCTTCGCGACCCTTCAACCCTAGCGGCTGCTTGGCCAGGGGACCGGCGGCGAGGACCTCCTCGAGATCCTCGTACGTCGGTTTCTCGGTGCGGTAGAACAGGCCGGTCGGGATCTTGTCGCCCCACTCGAGGGACCGAGTCCACGCCGCGACAAGGTCGGAAGGGTTGTGGCCGGCGGCGTCGAGCTTGTACACGCGCTGGCGGAACCAGTCGAAGGTGTTGATCTTGTTGTAGGTGACGCAGGGCGAGAGCGTGTCGACGAACGCGAAGCCTTTGTGGGTGATCCCGTTCTGGATCAGCTCGGCCATCTGCTTGACGTCGCCCGAGAAGCCCCGGGCCACGTACGTCGCTCCGCTCGCGAGAGCGAGGGCGATCGGGTCGAGGGGGTTCTCGATGACACCGGTGGGGGTCGACTTCGTCTTGTGGCCCATCATCGAGGTGGGGGAAGCCTGGCCGGTCGTGAGCCCGTAGATCTGGTTGTTCATCGTCACGTAGGTCAGGTCCACGTTCCGGCGCATCGTATGGACGAAGTGGCCGCAGCCGATCCCGAAGCCGTCGCCGTCCCCGCCGGTCGCGATCACCGTGAGGCCGTGGTTCGCCCAGCGGACCCCCTCGGCGATCGGCAGCGCGCGGCCGTGGATGCCGTGAAAGCCGTAGGAGTTCACGAAGTGCGGGAGGTTCGACGAGCAGCCGATCCCGGAGACGATCACGACCTCGTGCGAGGGGATCTTCAGCTTCTTGAGCGCCATCTCGACCGCCGCGACGACGCTGTAATCCCCGCACCCCGGGCACCAGGTCGGCTTCGTGTCCGACTTGCCGATGAGGGGGAGCAGCGTCCCGACGCCGGTCACGCCGGTCGCCGCGCTACTGTCGGCCATCGTTGAGCACCTCGAGCGCCTTGCCTACGATCTCCATCGGATAGAACGGCTCCCCGTCGAACTTCAGGAACTTGTGCGGCACATCGAACCCCGTCTCGGCCCGGATGAGTCGGCCGAACTGGCCGGAGTAGTTGGCCTCGACCAGCAGGAGGCGCTTCGCCGCCTTCGCGAGCGTCAGGAACTCCGCCCCGTGGAACGGGTAGATCGTCGGGGAGACGATGACGTTGGTCGGATGGCCCCGCGCGGCGAGCAGACGCATTCCGTCCCGGACCGCGCCGAGCGTCGACCCCCAGGTCACGATCGTCAGTTCCGCCCCGGCTGGACCCTCGAGGAACGGAGGCTGGGTCGCCCCCCGGAGCCCCTCGAGCTTGTGCATGCGTTTGTTCATCATCTTCGTACGCTCGGCGACCCAGAGGGGCACGCCGGACTTGATGTCCGAGATCAGGTGGCCTTTCGCGTCGTGTTCGTCGGAGCCGGAGACGTACTGGAGGCCGAGCTGGCCCGGCAGCGACCGCGGCGACACGCCGTTCGGGGTGTAGGCGTACCGGAGGTAATCGTGTCCGTTCGGCTCGACGGTGAACAGCGAAGGGACCGCCTCCGGGAACACGATCTCCCCCGGGTTGACGGTCGCGAAGTTCTCACTGAGATGCAGGTCGCTCGCCAGGAGGATCGGCGTCTGCCACGCCTCCGCGAGCTCGAAGGCGCGGAGGGCGGCCCGGTACGCCTCGATCGGGTCGGACGGGGCGAGGATCGCCCGGGGGAACTCCCCCTGGCCCGCCCCGAGCATCAGGTTGAGGTCCCCCTGCTCGGTCTTGGTCGGCAACCCGGTCGACGGTCCGGAGCGCTGGGACTCGACGACGACGAGAGGGATCTCGCTCATCCCGGCCATGCCGAGCGCCTCGACCATCAGCGAGAAGCCGCCGCCGCTGGTCGCGGTCATCGACCGGACGCCGCCGAAGGAGGCGCCGATCGCCATGTTGATCGCCGCGAGCTCGTCCTCGGCCTGCTTGACGACCACGCCGAGCTCCCGGGAATGGGCCGCGAGCCAGTGCATGATCGTGGAGGCTGGGGTCATCGGGTACTGTGCCAGGAACTTCAGGCCGGCCGCCGCCGAGCCGAGCGCGATCGCCTGGTTGCCGGTCATCAGGAGCTTGGCCGGACCGGCGGGAGCGAGGGGAGGGATCTCGACCCCCGCGGCGTCCTTGGCGGCCTTGTACCCCTCCGCCGAGGCGCCGATGTTCCACTCGACGATCTCTCCTTTCTTCTTACCGAAGGAGTCCGCGAGAGCTCCCTGAACGAGCTCGAGAGGGATGCCGGCGAGGTAGCTGGCGGCCCCGAGCCCGGCAGCGTTCTGCAGGATCGACTGGGAGGTGTACTTCCTGGCGATCGCCAGGGTCGGAATAGGGACCGCCTTCGCTCCGACCGGGACCTTCTCCGCCGGGATCGGGAACTTCTCCGGGTCGAAGACGACGAACCCACCCTGGCCCAGGGATGCGAGATGGATGTCGGCGGTCTCCGGGTTGAGCGCGTAGAGCACGTTGCAGCCGTCGCCCTGCGAATAGATCCGGTCGGTGGAGGCGCGGCCCTGGAACCAGACATGGCCGCCCCGGATGACCGACTGGTAGGCGTTATGACCGAAAACATGCAGCCCGAGCCGGGCGAGGGATTTCGCGACGACCTCGCCAACGGAGGCGATGCCGTCGCCCGCGGCCCCGCCGACCCGGACGGCCACCTCGACCATGGACCTCGGTTCAAGACGGAATTCGCTATTTAGGCGTTCCACTACGTCACGCGACGCCACGCCGAGAAACTGTCGCTAAGGAAACACGGGGGAGGTAACGCCTATCCGACCCGGCCGGCTGGCAACGTCATGACGCCTCCGATCCGCCTCCTCTTCTTCGCGTCGGCCCGGGAGGCGACCGGGAACCGAGAACTGGACTGGCCGGTCGCCTCAGAGGGGATTCCGGTCCGTGACCTCCTCCGCGCCTTGGAGGAACAGTTCCCCCGTCTGACCCCGATCCTACCGTCCAGTCGCTTCGTTCGCAACGGAACGTACCTGCGAGGGAGTTCGAGCCGGATCCGACCCGGCGACGAATTCGCCGTCCATCCTCCCTACAGCGGGGGATGACGCCCGTGATACGAGTCGCTCGAGGCCGCCTCTCGCTCGATCGAGCGTACGCCGAGCTGCGTGACCCTCGAGCAGGAGGGGTGGTGGTGTTCCTGGGCCGGGTGCGGCCCGATGTGGTGAAGGGCCGACGGGTCCGGGCGCTCCGGTACGAGGCCCATACCGACGTGGCCGAGGCGAACCTGCGGGCTCTTGCGAAGGCTGCCACGCGCCGCTTCGGCGCCTTGCGGGTCGTTCTCTGGCACCGCGTCGGCGACGTGCCGGTCGGTGAGCCGTCGGTGATCGTGGGCGTGGCGACCGCCCATCGAGCGGAGGCGTTCGCCGCTGCGCGGTTCATGATCGACCGTCTCAAAGCCACGTTACCGGTCTGGAAGTCGGTACGCCCACGGCGCTGAGCCGGAACGCGCCGGCCTTCGGCGCCCTGGTGGGCCCGTCCCTCCTCCTGTTCCGGGGTGAGGAGGTTAAACACCATCCGCGTTGATTCCAGGTATGGCCGGCGAAGCTCCCGACGCGGACCGGGGTCGTCCGACCTCGACGCCGCCGAACTCCCCGACGCGGCGTGGCCCCCCGGGTAGCGTCCTCCAGCGGATGGAGAAGGCCGGCATCGGTCGTGTGATCGCGATCGCGTCGGGCAAGGGGGGCGTCGGGAAGTCGTCGACGACCGCCCTGATCGCTTCCGAGCTCCGTCGCCGGGGCCTCAAGGTCGGGGTCCTGGACGCCGACGTGACGGGCCCATCGCAGCCGAAGATGTTCGGGGTGAGGGGACCGCTGGTCGACCGAGGCGAGGGGATCGAGCCGGCGACCACGTCGAACGGCATCGCGATCGTCTCCTCCCAGTTCATGGTCGAGGACGAGCAGACGCCGGTGATCTGGCGCGGGCCGCTGGTGACGCGCCTCATCATGCAGTTCTTCGGCGGGGTCAACTGGGGGAAGCTCGACTACCTGCTGGTCGACATGCCGCCCGGTACCAGCGACGTCCCTCTCACTGTCTTCCAGTCGCTCCCCCTCGACGGCATCGTCTTCGTGTTCACGCCGCAGGATCTGTCGGCCCTGATCGTGAAAAAGGCGATGAACATGGCCCGGGACCTCCACGTTCCGCTGCTCGGCGTCGTCGAGAACTTGGCGTTCTTCACCTGCCCACACTGCGGCGAGAGGTCCGACGTCTTCGGCCAGAGCCACGTGGCGGAGATTGCCCAGGAGTACGGCGTACCCCTGCTGGCGCGACTGCCAATCGACCCGAAGCTCTCTCCGCTCGCCGACGTCGGCGGGATCGGGAGCTACACGACGCCGGAGCTGACCCAACTCACCGACGCCTTGTTGTCCGCCCTCAAGGACGCGGACTCGAGCCAGCTCACCGTGCTGTAGCGGGGTGCAGCGCGGCGAAGTCGATCGTCTCCACGGGCAATCCGCGCCGTCGGAGCGCGCCGGCCAGACCGGGGACGTGCGCGTCGCCAACGACCGCCGCCACGCGTCCGAAGCCGCGCCGTCGAAGCTCGACGAGTCGGTCGGCCATGTGCTCGTTCCGCTCGTCGAGCAGGACGCGGGCCACGGTCGGGAAGGCGAGGCGGATCTCGTCGAGGTATTCGGTCCGGTCGGCGTTGTACTTGTCGATCTGATGCTCGACGACCCGACTGGGGAGCAGCAGGCCGGCGACGCTCCCCACGAGGAGGGAGAGCCGCTCTTTGTACGAGAGGGAGCGCAGCATCCGACCGATCGTGTCCCGGATCGGGTCGTCGATCAGGAACAGCGGGAGCTGGCGTTCACGGGCGATCTCCGCGGCGGCCCGCATCTCCGCCCCCGCCCCCTGGCCGAGCTCCTGGCCAAGGCGCCGCTGCACCATACTCCAGACCCGGAGCGTGATCGGTAGATCCCGTGCCGCGCCGCCCCCGGCGGGGTCGGGGCGAAGGATCGCGGCGGCCCTCTCCTCGTCGAGCTCCACGGCGACGCCATCGAGGATGCGTTCGGCGAGCGCCTTGCGGAGGGGAGAGCGCACATCGACCACGTGCGCCGCACCCACGAGAAGGACCGGTGCTTCGAGCGTCGTGGAGTACATCGGAACCGTCCGGTCGCACCGGGGAGGGCGCGACGTGCACGCGTAGGTAGGACCCGGCGGACTTCTTAACCACGCCGGACGGATGCGCGGACGTGGTCGAGCTGCCACCCCCCGACGATCCGCATCCCCCTGCGGACCGCTCTCGGCATCCGTTCTGGATGCACGAGTCGATCCGCCGTCAGGAAGTGGCCCTTCGTGCGACGCTGGCCAGCCTGAACGAGGTCGCGCCGGCACTCCCCAGACCCACGAACGGGGGTTCGGTGTTATTCGTCGGCATCGGGACCTCGTTCCACGCTGCCTTGGCCGGATCCGTCGCGGCCGCCGCAGCCCTGAGTCCCGGGATTACCACGATGGCGGTGACGGCCTTCGACGTGCTGGACACTCCGGATCGATACCGCGCGGCGAGCCTAGCGTTGGTCTTCTCGGCCTCCGGCGAGACCTGGGTCACGCTGGAAGCGACGCGAGTTCTTCGGGAGCAGGGAACGAAGGTGATCCTCGTCACCGCGGCCGCGTCGAGCCGCATCGAGGCGACCGCCTCCGCCGTTCTGCGGACTCGCCACAGCGACGAGACCTCGTGGACCCACACGGTGAGCTTCACGACCGCGGTGGCCGCGGTGCGCTCGGTGGCCCAACGGTGGGCCGGGCGGACCGTGTCGGAGAGCGACGATCGCCAGATCACGGACGCCGTAGGGGCCGCTCTCGAGCTCGAAGCGAAGGTCGTCGAGCTCGCCGAGCAGACGGCCTCCGCGAGCCGCCTCGTGCTCCTCGGCTCCGGATTCTCCGAAGCGGCGGCGCGAGAATCCGCGCTCAAGCTCCGGGAGGCGTGCGGCCGCTTCGTGGCGGTCGCGGGCGTGGAGGAGTTCCTCCACGGCTTCCTTCCGAGCGTCAACAGTGAGTCGACCGTGTTCGCGCTCGCCGCGACGCCTCTCGAGCGTGACCGAGCCCGCCAGGCGCTCGTCGCGGCGGCAGCCACCGGCGCTCCAGGAACGCTCGTCGACACCACGGGTACGGCGGTCGTTCCTGGCGTCCTGGCCCTCCCGAGCGTCCCGGCCGATGCGGCGCCGTTGGTCCAGGTGGTCCCGTTCCAACTGCTGGCGTACTGGATGGCCGTCTCCGAAGGGCGTAACCCGGACATGATGGGCCTCGACGAGCCGTCCCACCTGGCCGCCCGGCGCACCTTCGGAATCTGAGGCCACCGCGCGGCGCGAAATGCAATAATAGGGCAGACCGGTCGCGCGGCCCGATGGCGTGGACACTGTTCGAGGTACCGACCGACAAGCGCCCGCAGCTCGACGCGGCGCTCAAGGACGACATCGTGGGCCGCCAGAGTCAGAAGGTCCGCGACGCCGCCGCGGCGGGCGGCCCCTCCGGCCGTCTGTACGTGCTGGTCGAGGGATCCCCGGAAGGCGTCGCGCGGGCGGAGGAACTGCTGAAGGAGGCCGGGGCCAAACTCCCCTCCGCCGACTCCGAACGACTCTACCGGCAGTTCAAGGACGAGGACGAAGCTGCCTCCGCGGGGATGGGACTGTTCTTCACCGACTGATCTCGAACGGTTCCGCAGGCGCCCTCGTCGCGCGTCCCCGGAGGAGCAACGACCTACTCGGAAGTGGGGGCGTGCGACGGCTCAAGATCCTCGCCACCGGCGAAGACCCGCTGGTTGGCGCGGTAGAAATCCTCCAGACCCGTCTTGGACCGGCTGGAGGTGGGGACAAGGCCGCCGAGCGGCGCGAGGGTGTCGAGCGCTCGCACGAGCTCCGCCGACAAGGCGAGGTCCGGAGTCGGCAGGTCGCTCGTCACAGCATCGTAGAGCGCGCCGGGCTCCTCGCCCCAGCGTAGGATCTCTCCGACCTGGGCCTCGGTGAGCACGTCGCTCTTGGACAGGACGTTGAGCATCGGTAGGCGGAACCGGAACTCCACCGTCGCCGAGAGGAGCAGGAGCGCCGCGAACCCGGAGGCGGAGCGGGAGAGGGCCGGGTCGAACAGGAAGGCGATGAGCGAACGGTCGGCCGAGAGCGCTTCGACGATCGCCTTCGACGACTCGCGAAAGGCGAACAGTTCGACCTGGCCGGGAGTGTCGACGAGGATGTAGTCGGTGCGGAACTCCTCCAGCGCCTGCCGGACCTCGAAGATCTTGATGGCGATCAGGTCGGCGGCGGCCACCTGGGCCCCGTTCGGCCCGAGGTTGTACTCGCTCATCACCTCGGGCAGCCGGACCCACTCCCGGATGTCGACGTCCGGCTCGAATTCGGCCACCTCGTTGCCGGGGTCGAGGTTCAGCGTGATCACGTCGTAGCCGGCCGCTTGCAGCCAGTCGCGGTAGGCGACGACGAAGCTCGTCTTCCCCGCTCCCGCGGTCCCGGTGAAGTACACCGTCCCCGGTTCTTCCACTACCGTTTCCCTCCCGTTGGCGCTTGCTGTGCGAGGACCGCGGCGACGCGTCGCAGGAACTCGGTCTTGGTGACGCCCGCCTTCTTCGTGACCTTCATCCGGCCTTCGTACCGGTGGAACTGCCTCGGGTACTGCTTCGCCTCTTCCGCGGTCGCCTGGAATCCGAGGGACTTCGCCGCCGCGACCAGGTCGGTCAGGCTGACCTCCTCCGGCGCCGACGCTTTCGGAACGCGCCGTCCCGCGGTTCTCGGAGTCTCCCGGCGCAGGTAGGCCGGATAGACGTAGAAGTGGTCGGGCATCGCCCGGGTCCTGACGGACCTACGCCGTCGACGCCCGCTCGACGCGGACGCCGTTCAGGACGCCGTCCTGGCCGGGGCGAGAGCGCACCTGGACGAGCCCGAGGTCGGTCTCCAGCAGCGCCCCACGCGTGATCACGTTCCGCTGCACATAGTTCGGGTTCGCCGGGTTCTCCCGCACGGTGATCACTTTGGCGACCTTCATCGATTTGGTCGCCGGGTCGTAGACGTTGATCGCGTTGGTCGTGAGGATCCTCCGCTTCTCGTTCGCGCCCCGCACGCGGTAGCGCTTGACGGTCCCGGTACCGATCGTCGCGTGCTGAAGCTCACGGGCGATCTCGAAGCGCCGTTTCTTCCGGTTGGGACGCAGGCGTCCGCCCGTCGTCTTTCGCCGGGAGCGGCCCTGCCAGATTCCCATCGATGGCCTCGGAGCGGCGAGCACGCCGGGTGCCTTATATGAGGTCTTGGGCGGGCGAATCGCCTCGAGGTTCTCGAGGGCGCCGGTGACCGCCCCTCGCACCTGAATCGATGCATTTTATCCCGACGGACGCCGTGCGCTCTCCCCGTGCACGCGCACGGGGTGCAGGAGGGGGCCCTTCCCCCCGCCCAACCCGGCGACCGGATCCTGGGCCTCGACGAGGCCGGGCGGGGGAGCTTCCTCGGGCCCCTGGTCGTCGGCGGATTCGTAGCCCGTACGGAGACCGCCGAGGAGCTCCGGACGATCGGCGTGCGCGACTCGAAGCTCTTGACCCGCGAGCGTCGAGAGGAACTGTACGACGCGCTCGCGGACCTGGGGGAGCGGCATACCGTCTACCTTCCTCCGGATCGCGTCGACCGCTCCGTCCGACGCGGCGAGCTGAACCTGCTCGAAGCGCAAGCGTTCGCCGAACTGATCCGTCGGTCTACCCCCGACCGGGTCGTGGCGGACGCCTGCGATGTGAACGTCCGGCGCTTCGCCGCACGGCTGAGCCAACTCAGTCGCACTCGCGCGCCGATCATCGCCCGTCACCACGCCGACCGGGACGACCCGATGGTCGGTGCCGCCTCGATCGTCGCGAAGGTCTGCCGTGACCGGGCCATCGAGGCCCTCGGGGCGACGCTCGGAACGCCCATCGGCAGCGGCTACCCGTCCGACGTGCGGACGGTCGAGTTCGTCCGTCGTCACCTGCTGACGGACGCCGAGGCCGGATTCGTTCGTCACTCGTGGGCCACGTTGGAAAGAGTTAAACCGAAACGAGCGGCTCGAACCCTCGACGAGGTCGAACCGTGATCGAGGAGACGCTCAACGGCCTCATGGAACGGTTCAACCAGCACGCCTCGAAGACCCCGGCGGTCGCCACCGAGCTCCGCGGCCTGGTGAGGACCATCCAGATCCGGTTGACCGACGAGAAGAGCTACGCGGTCGACCTCAAGGACGGCCGACTCGCCAACCTCCGCCCGGCGGTGAACGGCCACGCGGACCTGACCGTCACGACCGACTCGGCCACGTTCCTGGGCCTCGTTCGCAAGGAGATCGGCCCGATGAAGGCCCTCGTCACTCGCAAGCTCACGATCGACGGCAGCTTGGAGGACAAGCTGCTGTTCCGCAAGCTGCTGTAACGCGGGCGCGCGCTGACCTACGGCAGGAAGACAACGGCGGCGATGCAGACGCCGTAGTGGTCCATCGGGATGACCAGCTCCTCGGCGCGGTAGTGGATGCGGCGGAGCTCGACCCCGCGGAAGTGGGCGATCTCCTCCATCCGCCACTTAAGGAACTCCTTGAGCGATTTCTGCGTGCCGTGGAGATGGCCCTCGGCCACGTAGCCCCCCTGCCCGTCGGTCCGGAAGCCGTAGGCGATCCCCGCGCTGATCACTTCGCCTTCCCCGCCTCCGTGACGGGCGAGGACGCAGTGGGTGATCGCCCCCCGAGGGATGGGGGCGCGGTCGACCTGTCGGATCCCGATCGGGAGCACGGACGAGACGCTGACCAGGTTCTGCTCGCCGATACGGGCCTCGAGGAGCGCGAGGTCGAAGGCGTTGAGCTCGCTCGTCTTGTTGATGCCCTTGCCGCTCGTGATGAAAAACCGCGTTGGCACCGGCACCAAGGTTCCCGGCGTCGGGTCCCGGGTGCGGGGCACGAGAGTCGCGGATGCGTCCGGAGCCATAACGGTTCGCTCGGCCCGGGCCGTCAGAGGCTGTTTCAGACCATGATGGCGTGGCGACGACGCATGGACGCCTCCGACTCGCCCCGGGCGTGCATGATCTCGGCGATCACGGCGTCCGTCAACCGCAGCGCCGCGGATTCGAAGAGCGTCCCGAGCGGGGCGAGGCGGGCCCGGGCCTCGTCCTCCGGGAACTCGAGAGCGATCAGGAGCGTGGCCGCGTGGGCGAGCTTCGAGCTCGCCTTGCCGGTGACCACGACGAGCTTCGCGCCTTCGCGCCGAACGATGTTCGCGGTCTGGATGCTCGACTGGCTCTCGCCGCGGTCGGAGACGATCACGACGGCGTCGCCCGACCGAACGATCGGCGTGACGCTCTCGCCGATCACGTAGGCGGTAAGGCCGGTCTGCACGAGGCGCATCGCAAAGGCGCGTCCGATGATCCCCGACCGACCCGCGCCGTAGACGAAGATCGCGGGCGCAGCCAGGAGGATCCCGACGGCGCGCGCGATCTCGCTCTCGGGAATCTCCCGGAGGCTGCCCGCGACCCGCCGTTCTAGGTAGTCCAACGAGGCCCGGTACGTGCTCCCGTCAACGGCGACCGGATCGGGCATGGGGCCCTCCCTTCTTCGGGGCCGGCCGACGCGGGGCGGGGCGCGATGGTCCGGCCGGGCGTGCGGCGGTCTTGGGCGGAACACCTTTGCGCGGGGGAGCCGCAGCATGCGCGCTCTTCGGCGGCGCCGCCGGAGGTGCGGCATGCCGCTTGGTCCACTTCCGCATCAACGCGCGCTCGTAGAGGAGCTTCATGTACATCGCGTCGTGCTCGAGCAACGGCGAGCTCGAGATCACCGTGACGTCGAAGTCCCGGTCGGCGAGCAGGTCGGCGAGCGGGTCGAAGCGGACGTGGCCCCGCTTGATCGGGGTGAGCCGGAACTCCCCCGGTCCGTAGAATTCGACGCCGGAGAAGTTGAGGTAGAGCTCCCCACCGCTCGCCTCCACGAACTGGTCGATGACCGGTGCCAGCTGCGCAGCGTCTTCGAAGTTCGTCCGTTCGCGCGCCGCGAGGTGCGGAAGGTTGAGCACGGGGACGACGCCCTTGACCCGGTGTGCCAGGTCGAGCACCTCCTCCCGCGAGCCGAAGACATCGGGGTGTCCGCTCGGCTCGATGCCGAGGCGGACATGCCCTCCGGAGTAGCCCTTGAGCCAGCTCGAGAGACTCTGCGTGATCTCGCTGAGGTCGTGCACGCTGTCGGCCCGGTCGCCGGTGCCGTAGAAGCCGAGGTGCGTCAGCGTGAGCCGGGCCCCGAGCCCATCGGCGAGCACGCCCGCCCACTGGATCTGGCGGATCGACCGGTCGCGCGCCTCTTGGCTCCCGAAGAAGTCGACGTAGTACGGAGCGTGGAGCGTGAGGTCGACGTCCAGCGCCCTCGCGAGCGCCCGAGTCTGGTGAAGGTCGCTGTAGTCCTTCGCGAGGCTCCACGTCAGCGTCGTGATCGTGTCGCGCCGTCGGATGGGGGCGGTCACCGGCATCACCTCGGCGGTGGCGGTGGCCTTGCCCCCGGCGGCCACCTCGACGACCAGCTGGCCGGGGAGCTCCTTCCCGCCTTTGCCGATCTCCTCGTCGAGGACGACGCGCGACATGGGGTTCACCTTGATGAACTGCACCTCCATCGCCGTCAACCCGAGGTGGTGGACGTCGGAGATGCCGTCCCGTAGGGTGCGACCCTTGCAGGAAAGAGGGATTCCTGCAGGCCCGAACCGTATCACAATTAATCAAACCTCAAAACGGAAGAGGCGCTATTTCTCGGGTCTATATATCCGCCCGGTGAACCTCGGTTATCGCCCTTCGACGAGGGGAACGAACCGGCACGCGGGCCCTTCCTCGGTCGTTCCGGAGGTTCCCTCCTTGCGCCATCGCACGAGCACCTGCTCCCAACTGTCGCCGACCGGGGCGACGAGCACGCCTCCGTCCTTGAGCTGCTCGCGCCAGGCGGGTTGCACGCGAGGCGTCGCGCACGAGACGAGGATCCGGTCGTACGGCGCCGCACCGGGCCAGCCGCGGACGCCGTCGGTCGCTCGGATCCGGACCGGTCCGGCGTAGCCGTTGGCGCGGACGTTCTCGGCCGCGAACCTTGCGAGCTGCGGGTCGACCTCGAGGGCCTCGACCACGCCGCCGGGCGAGCAGAGGCGCGCGAGCAGGCAGGCGAGGTAGCCGCTGCCGGCACCGACCTCCAGGACCTTCGCGCCGGCGAACAGCTCGGACCATTCCAGTTGCAGCGCGACCATGTGCGGCGCGGAGATCGTCGCCTCGGAACCGGGAAGAGGCAGGGGACGATCGGCGTACGCCTCTTTTCGCCACGCCGTCTCAACGAACGAATGGCGCGGGAGGGAGCGCATCGCTTCGGCGATTTCCCGTGGGAGAGGGCCGAGAGAACGGACCATTCGGTCGGCAGCGTCGGTCCACGCCTCGACGGGGGTAGGCGTCACGGTCCTGGGCCAGGGCGAGGTGACGGCCGGAACTCCAGGCCGAGAAGGTAGATCTCGGACGAGCGCTCGCGAGAGGCCGGCGGCTTCGTCCGCACGACACGACGGAAGTTCGGGTGCAGCTCGCGGACGAGCTCTTCGAGAAGATCGCCCGCAAACAGTTTCGCGACGAACCGACCCCGGGGCATTAGGAACCGGTCGCAGAGGGCGAACGCCGACCTCGCCAGGTCGACGCTGCGAGCGTGGTCGGTGGCGTACGCCCCACTGATCGACGGAGACATGTCCGAGATCACCACATCGAACCGGCGGTCGCCGAGCCGCTCGGCGAGGGCGGGGTCCCCGACGCGTCGTCGGATCACCTCGACCCCGTCGATCGGTTCGATCGGGCGGGGGTCGACCGCGACGACCCGACCAGCCGAACCGACGCGCGTTCGCGCGACGATCGACCAGCCGCCGGGCGCAGCGCCCAGATCGAGCACCGCGTCCCCCGGAACGAACAAGCGGTACCGCTGCGCCAACGCATCGAGCTTGAACGCCGCGCGCGAGCGAAGCCCCTCGCGCTGGGCCGCGCGGTAGTACGGGTCGCGACGTCGCTCGGAAACGAATCGACGGCCCACACCGGTGTCAGCCGCTCGCCGCGCATAAGCCGGCCGAGCCGCGCGCGATCACCCCGGACTAGGCCGCGCGCCGGCGCCGGCGGCGGGCCCAGCGCGGGGGCCACGCTCCAGGGCGACCCAACGTAGGGAGAGCGAGTTCGTCACGACGAGGGTCGACGAGATCGCCATCGCCAGCGCGCCGACGATCGGGAGCGTTGCGTAGACGGAGAACCCCCGCCAAGGAACTAGGGCGCCCGCTGCCAGGGGTAGGAGCACCGCGTTGTACCCCAGGGCCCAGACGATGTTCTGTCGAACTTTGCGGACGGTCGCCCGCGCGAGCCGGAGCGCGAGGGCGACGTCTGCGAAGCCGGCTCGGACCAGGAGCACTTGGCCCGCATCTCGGGCCACCTCCGTTCCGGTCCCCACCGCGAGGCCGACGTCGGCCGCCGCCAGGGCCGGCGCGTCGTTGATGCCATCGCCGACGAACGCAACGAGGCGACCCTCCCGCTGGAAGCGCCTCACCCACTCGAGCTTCCCTTCGGGGGTCACTCCCGCGTGCACCTCCTCGATGCCCGCCGCGCGGGCTACGGCGTCGGCCGCGCGGGCGTTGTCCCCGGTCACCATCACGACGCGGACGCCCTCCGCGCGCAACGTTGCGACAGCGGCGCCGACGCCCGGTGCGACCGGGTCGCTAAAGGCGATTAGCCCTCGAGGGGACCCGTCCACGACCAGGGCCGAGAGACTCGCACCTTCCGAACTCCATCGAGCGGCCGAAGCTCGCATCGACTCCGGCACGCTCTCCAAGTCCGGGAACGGAGGACCTCCACGAAGCTCAACACGGGAAGTGCCCAACCAACCTTCAACGCCCCGACCGGCCACGACCGTCACCTCCGAGACCTCCTCCGGCGGGAGGCCTCGACGGCGGACCTCGCCTTCGACAGCATGGGCGAGCGGGTGACGGACCCCTCGTTCTAGACCCGCCGCCACCGCTAGGAGTCTACGGTCGTCCCAACCGCCCCAAGCGATCGCGCCGACCACGCGCGCCTGACCCCGGGTGAGCGTCCCGGTCTTATCGGTGAGAACGATGTCCGCTCGAGCCGCCCGGTCGATCGCGTCTCGGCCACGGAACAGGACCCCGCTCTCCGCTCCGCGCCCCGCCGCGACCACCAGGGCTGCTGGGGTCGCGATGCCGAACGCGCACGGACAGGCCGTGATCGCCACCGTCACGAACACTAGGAGGGCGACCGTGGGTCCGCTCCCGAACAGCGACCAGCCGAGCGAGGCCGCGATCGCCACTGCGAGGACGAAAGGGACGAACCGTTGGGCGATGCGGTCGGCCAGCCGCTGCAGGGGCAGCTGGCTCGTCTCGGCCTCCGCCACGAGTTGACCGACCTGAGCGAGGAAGCTGTCCGAACCGACCCCGGTCGCTCGGACCTCGAGAACGCCGTCAAGGTTCGTGGAGCCCGCGACGACAGGGTCTCCGGCGGCTTTGGGGACCGGGAGGGACTCACCGGTCAGGATCGCCTCGTCGACGCTCGAGCGACCGGTTTGTACCACGCCATCCGTGGGAAACCGTGATCCCGGCCCGACACGGCAGACGTCGCCGACGCCGAGCTCGGAGACGGGTACCACCGATTCAAGACCGGCCCGAAGCACCGTAGCCGTCGTCGGCACGAGCTCCGCCAGCCGGCGAACCGCACTCCCCGCCCGATGGCGCGTCAGTTGCTCGAGGTAATTGCCGCTCAGGATCAGCGTGATGATCAGAGCTGACGCGTCCAAGTACGACGTCGACGGGAGGTGGCCCGGTAGGAGGAGCACGGCCGTGCTGTAGCCGAACGCCACCGTAGTCGCGACCGCAACGAGGACATCCATGTTCCAAAGGCGGCTGCGCGCGGCATCCCACAGCCCCCGGTAGAAGCCCTGGCCTCCGTAGACCTGCACGACCGCCGCGCACCCGA
The DNA here is from genome assembly GCA_022750195.1 of Thermoplasmata archaeon. Taxonomy (GTDB): domain Archaea; phylum Thermoplasmatota; class Thermoplasmata; order Lutacidiplasmatales; family UBA184; genus Lutacidiplasma. The sequence continues at coordinate 164,896 of JAKIWE010000003.1, forward strand.
GCGCAAGCCACTCGGAGCCCGGGAAACGGACCCCGTAGGCGAGGGCCACGACCGCGAGCGATAAGGGCCATGAGACGGCGAGTCGCAAGCGCAGCTGGGCGACGCGGCGCGCCGGTTCGGCAAACTCTGTGAGGCACGCGGAGCAGCAGAAGTAGTAGGTCCGATTCTCGCGCGTGAGCGACAGCTCCGCGGTCCGCTCGTCGACGAACATCCCGCAGATGGGATCGGTCGCCAAGGTTCGAGAGCTCGCTTAGGCAATGCGGGTCGCGAGTACCTGAGAGGCCGAGAGGATTACCCGTTCGTTTGCTGCTTGCGGAACTCTGTTCGGCATCGCTCGCAACAAAAGTAGAACGTCGTACCCCCCACCTCGAGCTTCAGGGCGTTCGCACGGCGTTCGTCAACCACCATCCCGCAGATCGGGTCCTTCGCCATCGCGTTACCTCCACTCCTCGGTCCTCGAACCGCCCTCGCGATGTGGGCCGCCTAACCAGACAAATGGTATACAGTAGTTAGGCTTTGCCTCCACCACGATGCCTCGAGGGCGCCACCTGCCGATCCTATCCAGCTTCGACCGCGAAGCGCAACGGCTCGCTCTGGCACTGCTGAGCACCGAATGCGCCGTGTGCCGAGGAGGGATCCGCCCGCTGGACCGACTCTCCCAGCCCGCCGAAAGGAGTCGGTGGATTCGGGAGCAGCCGGCTCGATGGTCACGCCCGCTCCGGAAGGCCGGCTCGGAGTTGGTACGGACACGCGAGCTGCTCCGCACGCATGTGGATGGAACGATAGGACCCGCTCGTGCGAGGCGATTCGAGCGAATGCTGGCGACCGGCCTCCTTCGCCCCTCGCTGACGGCCGACCACGGACTCGTCTTCAAACCGGCACCCAGTGCGACGGCCGATGCGTCGTGGGTAGCCGCGTTTGGACTGGCTTCCCTCGTCGCTTCGCACCCCGGTCGCGTGCGGCGTTGCGGCCTCCCGCAATGCGGTTGCTACTTTGTCGACATCTCGCGAAGCGGACGGCGTCGGTGGTGCGCCATGGCGCTGTGCGGAAATCGGGTCAAGGCCCGGCGGCATTACCACCGGGCGCGAGGGTAGGAGGTCGCCGCGTCCCCCGACCGCGGGGGGGAACGGGAGGCGACTTACTTCATCATCGCCGCGCGGGCCTTTGCGATGGCGATGTTGTTCTCGATCGGAGTTGGGAACTTTACGGTCTGATGCACCTCGGAGGTCACGAACGGCAGCCATTGCTGGACCGCCAGGAGCATCTTCTCATGGGAGATGTCGCCGCTCACGTAGTAGCCGGAGATCCCGTCCAGGAACGAGTGGACTTCCTTGATGAGCCCGCTCTCGACCTGAGAGTGATACAATCCGACGAACGCCTCGTACATCTGGGCCTGCATGGTGGGGTCCGGCGGCAACAGTTCGGGGCGGAAGTGCCACAGTCCGAAGTAGGTCGGCATCGTCGAGGGCACCGAGTTCTCCTACATATTTTTGCCCACGGCCACGGTCCTGACTCGACTCCTGCCCCACGCTTTCGACGGTAGGAGTCAGTTGCGGCCCGAGAGGAGCTCACCCCCAGTTCGGGGGATCCCGCTTCCGGAAACACGTCGTCGGCCGGGTACCTCGGACGGAGGATGGGGCCGTCCGAATTTGAATCGGAGTCTCTTGCACCCCAAGCAAGAAGGATGGACCAAGCTACCCCACGGCCCCACCGGGGGAGGTTCGGCCGCCGACCGAGGTTCGAGAGATAACCGTTTCCCCGGCGAGGCTCAACGAATGAACAGCCAGGTCGCGATCCCGGCCACCGAGATGATCGCCGTGTTCGCGAGCGAGAGCCAGAAGAACTCACGGAGGTCCTTGCGACCCTCCGCCGGAGCGACCTGCGGGCCGGGCGTCGAGCCCCCGGGCGTAAGGGTGTACGGCGTTCGGAACGCGGAGGGGACCGGCGTCGCCATACCGTCGGGGCCAGCCGGACCGAGGTTCATATCGGCTTCGTCCGTTCGGTGCGATCAGGCGGCGAACCACGGCAACCGGGCGGCCGGACCGGTCGGCCGCAGCGTGATGAGGTGCAGGTTCGAGGAGCTATCGCCCGGCGCGTAGGAGTCCCGCTGGGCGAGCTGGTAGAGGATGAACAGGGCCTCCTCGTCGTTCGTGACGTGCAGCGAGCGGTGCACGTCGACGCGGAACCGGGAGCGGAGCACCTCGAGGAGCTCTTCGAAGTCGATCTGGGTCGAGCCTTCCGTTCGCTGGGCGCGCTTGAACAGGCCGACGACGACTCCCGTCGCGAGACGGAGCAGCTCGCCCGGCGGCACGATGCCCGTGTGCCAGTGGGCCGGCCCCTCGGGCTCCGCCGCGCTCGGGACGACGAGGATCGAGAGTTCGGTATCGAAGGAGCCCGTCGGAGGACCGCGGGTCAACTGCCAGGCCGTCTCGGCATCGCGTTGGGTGGGCACCACGACGATCCCCGGGGTCGCGGAAGGACCCGCCCGACCGGGAGCGAACCAGGGAGCTGCCGTCTCCTTCGACTTTCCGCCCCCTTCGGGCAACAGGTAGACCGGAAGGCGCCGCCGGGGCACTCCTCCCTCCTGGACCCAGAACCGCGCTGGTCCGGACCCAGGGCGGGTGGCGGGGGCGACCTTGGCGTAGCCCATCGCCCGCAAGGCGCTCTCTGCGCGGCGAACGACGTCCCCGGGCCCTTCGACGTGTTCCATCCGTTCCCGACCTGCTGACCAAATTCTAGGCGAACCCGCGAGATAACGCTAGCGCTGTCGGGGCAGGGCCCGCCGCGGTGGTCCCGCCGGTCGCAGGGTCGCTCACACCGTCCCGGTCAGATCGCCGGAGGGAATCCTGCGTGCACCATCATCCAGTTAGCAAAGACCACGGCAATGACGCCGAGGAGATACGGACCGGAATAGATGAACCCGCGAAGGGCGCTCCGCCGGGTCGGATTCGTCCACAGCGGCGAGGCGACCAGCACGAAGATCACGCCGAGGGCCAGCAGGGCGAGGAACGCGGGCCAGGCGATCGGCCCCATCCAGCCCAGGAGGACCGTCGCCGGCACCAGAAGGGCGGCCGAGACCACCACCGTCTGCCCCGAGCGGTGGAGGTCGTTCATCCTCGGGAGCATCGGGAGCCCGACGGCCGCGTAGTCGTCCTTCAGGACGATCGCGAGGCTCCAGAAGTGCGGGGGGGTCCACAGGAAGACGAGGAGAGCGAAGGCGAGGACGCCGGGGGTCCAGCTCCCGATCGCGGCCGCGCTTCCGGCGAGCGCCGGCGCGCTACCGGCGAAGCCGCCGACCACGATGTTCCAGCTCGACCGGCGCTTGAGCCAGACCGTGTAGACCACGACGTAGGTGACGAACCCGAGCGCGATGGAGAGTCCGGTCAGAGGGTTCAGCACCACGATCGCGCCGCCGATGCCGAGCGCCGCGAGGGCGGTGCCGGCCCACGCCACCGGTTCGCTCCGCACGATCCGAGCCTCCGGCAGCGGGCGGTGCCTCGTCCGCCGCATCCGAGCGTCCAAGTCGCGGTCGAGGTAGTGATTGAGCATCGCGGCGCCCGAGGAGGCTGCCCAGCCGAACGCCCCCAGCCATGCCAGCCGGAGGAAGTTGATGGACGAAGGGGAGGCGAGAACGTATCCGCCGACCGCGACGAGGACGATCAGCGCGGTGATGCCAGGCTTCGTCAGCGAGAGATAATCGGCAAACCGTGCGCGGGCTCCGGCCGGCTGAGGCAGGACCGCCTCGGTCTCCGGAGCGGGTCCCCCCGCCGCCGGAGCCTCCGTCACGCGCTCACCCCCGAACAGGCGTGGGCGGAGGGACGGTCGGTTCGTCGGTCCCGAACGGTCGGACCGGTTCGGAGGGGGCGGGCTCGGTGGCCTTCCAAGCCCAAGCGACCCACCGGCGTGGTACTTCCCGCAAGTTCGCGAGGAAGGCAAGGACGAGCAGTCCGGCGAACAGGAGGGTCGCGAGCCCCAAATGGAGGAGCACCACGGTGGTGGCCAAGTCCGCGCGGACCACCCAGCCGCCGAGCAGCGCTTGGACGACGACCGTGCCGGCGCATAGCAGCGTGAGGTGGAGGAGCACGCGGCGGCTCCGCTCGTACAGCAGCGCGGCGATGGTGAGCATGGCGACCACCAGGGAGAGCACGAGGGCGCTGAGCCGGTGGGACCACTCGATGCCGGTCCCACCGGTGAGGGGCGGCGTCAGGCTGCCGTGGCAGGTCGGCCAGTCCGGACAGGCGAGCCCGGAGTCGCTCGCCATCACGTTGCCGCCGAGGAGGATCGTGACGTACGCCCCCAGCAGGGCGACGACGGCGAGGTACCGGAAGAGGTCGTGACCGTGCATCGTACCGCTCCGGTCAGCTGACCCGGTCAGGCGTGGCGCCGATCGCCGGCACCACCGGACTCGGGCGGGCCGCCGAGGTGGGGGCCGGGCCTTTCATCGTGCTCGGGAGCGGGTCCCCCCACGGGTCGCCGACGACCTTCTCCCCAGCAAAGTAGCTGTAGACCATGTTGTAGGCGAAGACGAGCTGCCCGACCCCGAGGACCAGCGCGCCGACGGTCGAGATCAGGTTCCAGAACTGGAAGTCGGCCGTCGGCAGGTAGGTGTAGACCCGCCGGGGCATCCCCTCGGCCCCCAGGATGAACATCGGGAACAGGAGCACGTTGACGCCGACGTAGGTGAGGACGAAGTGCAGCTGGCCGAGCCGCTGATTGTACCAGCGCTTCGTCCAGATCGGGTAGTAGAAGTAGATCCCGGCGAAGATCCCCATCAGCGTCCCGCCCAGGATGATGTAGTGGAAGTGGGCGACGACGAAGTACGTCGCGTGGTAGAGGTAGTCGATCGGGACCGACGCGAGAAGGAGGCCGGAGAGCCCGCCGATGACGAACCCGGTGATGAACGCGACGCAGAACCACATCGGCACCGCGAGCCAGATCCGTCCGCCCCAGAGCGTCGCGAGCCAGTTGAACGTCTTGATCGCCGAGGGGACGGCGATCGCCATCGTCGAGAGCATGAAGACGAACCGGACGTTCGTCGAGATCCCGGTCACGAACATGTGGTGCTCCCAGACGGCGAAGGAGAGCACCGCGAAGACGCCGAGCGAGATCGCCATCGCCGCGTAGCCGAAGATGTCCTTCCGCGCGAGCTTCGGGATGACGGTCGAGATGATCCCGAACGCCGGCAGGACCATGATGTAGACCTCCGGGTGCGCGAAGAACCAGAACATGTTCTGGTAGAGCAGCGCGCCCCCGAGCGGCGTGCCGTTCGCGGCGGCGAGGATGTGCGTTCCGAAGTTCCGGTCGGCGAGGACCATCGTCAGGCCAGCGGAGAGGGAAGGGAGCGCGAGGAGGAGCAGGACGCTGTTGATCAGCGTCGCCCAGACGAACAACGGCATGTTCCAGTACTCGACGCCGGGGGCGCGGTGCTTGATGATCGTGACGAGGAAATTGAGCGCCCCGAGCATCGAGGAGATCGACAGGATGTGCAGGCCGAGGATCCACAGGTCGATCCCGTGGCTGTTCGGGGCGAACGCCTCGGTGGAGAGCGGCACGTAGCCGGTCCATCCGGCGTAGGCGTTCGAGAACAGGAGGATCACCCCCGCGGGAGGGACCATCCAGAAGGCGACGGCGTTGATCTTCGGGAGCGCCATCTCCTTCGCCCCGATCATCGACGGGACGAGGAAGTTGCCGAAGCCGGCGAGGACCGGGATGATGAACATGAAGATCATCAGCACCCCGTGCATCGTGAACAGGGTCGAGTAGACGTCCGGCGTGATGCCGAGGGTCGTCTGCGGGTCGAGCCCGAGCCCCTGGACGAGCCCTAGGTCGGTCCGGATCAGGATCGCGTAGATCCCGCCGATGAAGAAGAAGACGAAGCCCGTGACGATGTACATCAGACCGATCCTGCGGTGATCGGTCGTGAACAGCCAAGTCTTCGCGGCCCGGACGAACCACACGCCGCGGTAGTTGAGGACGCCGAGCCCGAACGCCGTGGCGGCGACGATCAGCGACAGCTCGACGATTGGGACCGTCAGGTCGCTCACGGTGCTGCTTCCTCTACCATGCTCCGATAAGCCCCCCTAGTACGTACGCGACGGCGGCCGCGCCGGCCGCGAGCACGAACCACTTAGCGACGCTCGCCAGCGAGCGGTCGGTGATCACCTCGGGCGCCTGCGTGCGGACCCTCCGGCCGAACGGCCAGAGCCGGTACATCCGGTCGACGCAGTGGACGAGGGTCGCGCCCATGAGGAACATCAGCGCGACGGCGTAGCCGAAGGAGGCCTCGACCCCCGGTCCGACGAGCGGGCCGAGCGCGATGGAGTAGACCGTGAGCCCGCCGAGACCGAGCAGCATCAGCACGCTGATCACAAGGTACAGTCGCAGTAGCCGCCTCTGGACCGAGGCGAGGCGCGCGCCGTCGGCGAACTCACTCAAAGAGCTCGATCCTCCTGGTCGCTGTGCCCCGGAGTCGGTCGACGCGGTAGAGAAGACCGGTGATGAGCAGCATCACCACGGAGGCCGCCACCGCCGCGACGAGGGCGATCGGAAGGTAGGGTAGCAGGGCGCCGGTCGAGAGCATCGAGGTGATCCCCCAGACGAAGAACGCTGCCGCGAGGGTCCCGATGAACAGGAACAGAGCGAGGACCATCCAGAGGGTCCCGGTCCGGTACTCCGGCGTGGTCGTCTCACTCACGGGTCGGGGCGACCTCCATCGCCGTCGGGGTCGTGACCGGCGCCCCCCGGGACGGCGCCGTACTGTAGGCTCCCTCGAGGCGCGCGCCCGTTCCCTGGGCCGCGAGTCGACGCCGGTACGAGAGCCGGTACCGATAGTGGAACACGGCGATGACGACGGCGTTGACGATGAAGATCGGCGCTAGTCGTTCGACGATCGCCGGGATCAGGATCTGGACCCCCGGGGTGAGGCCGCCCCAGACGGTCATGAGAATGAAGAATTCGAGCAGCGACGTCGCGAGGAAGATGAAGAACGGGCGGTCGCGCGGATGGGTCGGCTTCGACCGGTCGAGGAACGGCAGGCCGAGGACGTACAGCATCAGTACCGTCGTGGCGCCGACGGCGATGATCGGCGTAACGCCGTAGAAGTCGACGAGCTTGAACAGCCAGAGGAAGTACCAATCCGGCTCGGTCACCACGCCGGCCGCCGCGAGATTGCCGACGTAGGTGGGCAGGTCCCAGGGCCAAAGCGCGGCGAGGCCGAAGAGGATCCCGGCGTACAGCAACGCCCACTTCGTGATGTAGAACAGGATGTGGGGCATGAACGGCACGTGCTGTTGATCCTCGGTGTGCGTGAACCGCCGACGCTGCAACGGGTCGGAGGTCGCCGGCGGGGCGATCCCGTGGGATTCGAACAGCGCGATGTGGGCGTAGAGCAGGGCCCCGAGCGCGAGGGGGACCAGGACCACATGGGCGGCGAACATCCGCGAGAGGAGCCCCTGCGCGGTCCCGTCGCCTAGGATGAGCGGCCCGATCAACGGACCGGCGTACGGCAGGCGGAGGGCGAGGACGAGACCGACCTGCGTCGCGTTGAACGAGAGCTGCGTGTAGGGGAGCAGATAGCCCGTGAACCCCATGCCGAGGGTGAGCAGTAACAGGAGGGTGCCGACGATCCAGCTGAGCTCGCGCGGTCGCTTGTAGACGCCCAAGTAGTAGCCGCGGAAGAAGTGGACGAAGGCGAGGAAGATCATCGCGTAGGCACCGTACAGGTGCGACGTCAGCAGGAGCGCGCCCATCGGGACGGAGTGGATGATGTAGAAGGTGCTGCACCAGGCCCCGGGCGAGGAGGAGAGGGACCCCAGCGGCTGACCGCAGGAAGTGAACGTCGGGTTGACCGTCGGCTGGTAGTAGAGGAGGAGCAGCATCCCGGTGATGATCTGGAAGATGAACGAGTTCGCGACGAAGGCGCCCGTCCAGTATGACGGCTTGAAGGTGAACGCCGGTTGAGGACGGAGGGCCCACTTGGGCATCCCGGTGCGGTCCTCGACGAACCCCCAGATCCGGTTGAGGGTCCGGTTGAACCAGCTCTCGAACGCCACCTGTTTACTCCGGCGGGAACGCGCAGAGGATGATCGCGTTCTGCTTCTGGAGCTGGCTTGTCGAGCCGACCGGGTAGTCTCCCTGCAGCGTGTCGAGGTGGCCGTTCACCGGCGGCCCGTCGACTCTGACGGCCGAGATCGAGTCGTCGGATTGGTTCCATTCAAGCGTCACCTGAGGGAGAGGCAGGATCGCGGGACCGGTCAAGTTCGACGCCCCGTCGGTCGGGTCGTAGGTCGAACCGTGGCAGACGCAATGGAGGTAGAGGTCCTTGCCGCCCGGCGTCGCGCTGCAGGTTCCTGGTGGATAGTAGGAGAGGTTCGGGGCCGGACAGCCGAGGTGCTGACAGATCGCGGAGAAGGCGACGACCGAGTTCTTCGGTCCGATCCCGTTCTTGACCGAGCTAGGGCCCCCGGTCTTGCCGGGGGGAGGGGCGAGGTTCAGGAGGAAGTTGGGCTCGTTCCGAAGCGGGTAGTTGAAGGTGATGACGTCGCTGGTGAGGTAGCTGTACTCGCTCATCGTTTTCTTCATCGTGAGCGGGCTTCCGTCGAGGTCGATGAGCGGCACTTTCGGGTAGCTCGTCAGTCCCACCGCGGGCGGTTGGGCGTACTGCAGCGCGCCGCCGGCGAGCCCTCCGCCCCCCGCCGCGACCACGCCCGCGACGGCGAGGAGCTTGAGGACGTTCCGCTTCGTTTCGTCGACCTCGGTATTTCCCCCCGGGCCGACCGAGGCCACGTGATGGAGCTGCCCAGGTGGGAACCGGAGCGCGTCCGCCGAAGCGACGAACGGGCAGGAGGCCGGGCAGTCCCCGATCACGAGAACGACCTCCCGCGGGTGTCGGAGGTCATGTCGTCCGGGATCGAGGGGTCCGGGACCGGCGCGGTGCCCGGCAGCTCCGCCCGGTCGCTTCCGTAGTACACCGCCCAGGTGATCGCGATCCCGAGCAGGATCACCAGCACCTCGACGAGGGTCACCTGGTCGTTGATGGAGAGCACCATCAGCGCCCCCTCGGCGGTTCGCCCGGCGAGGGCGTCCGCGCGGTCGCCCAACCGCCGGAGGGGACCGAGGCGTACGCCGGGACGAGCTCGGTGGTCGTGACGCTCGTGCCGTCCGTCCTCGGTTCCCACTCGAGCAACGTCGCTCGGATCGACGGGGTCGCGCCAGCGACCGGGCTCGGCAGGTCGGCCGCCTGGCGGAGTTCGCCGAGCAGCTCCGCCTTGATCTTCATCGCCCGGCCGTACCACCGGCCGACCTGGCGGACGAACGCGCCGCTGTTCTGGCCGAACACCAGGAACGCCGCGACCCCGAGCAGGATCACCCAGTCGACCTCAGAGAACAGCGCCACCTAGCTCACGCCCCCGCCGCGATGGACCGGAGCTGACGCGCCCGTTCCCAGCGCCGAGCGAACCAGGCCCCGGCGAGGTACAGCGCGATCATCGGGACCGCGACGAGGACCATCGTGATCCCGGAGTTGTCGGGGGTAACGACCATGCCGAACAGCAGCGCTCCGATCACGGCTCCGCGCCAGTGCTTCTTCCAGGCCGCCGCGCGGACGAGCCCGAGGCGGGTGAGCCCGTAGATGAACACCGGAAGCTCGAAGACGACCCCGAAGGCGAGCGAGTAGAGGAGCGCGAACGTGGCGAACTGTTGCACCCCGATGACCGGGGCGAGGCCCATCGCCGCAACGTACCGGAACAGGAGCCGGAAGGTGAGGGGCGTTAGGAGCGTGAAGCCGATCGTCGTGCCCACCGCGAACAACGCGGTGGCCGGGAGCGCGATCCGACGGACGAGGTGGCGCTCGTCGCGCCGGAACGCCGGCATCAAGAACGCCCCTACTTCGTGGGCGATCCACGGCATTCCGACCATCAGGGTCAGGATCGCCGCGATCTCCATCTGGACGACGATGGAGTCGCCGACGCCGACGTTCAGGAGCTGCACGTTCGGCGGGAGCATCCAGGCGACGGTCGCCCGGAACACCTGGGCGGTGACGTTGTCGAACGGGTCGGGAAATGGGTAGGCGAAGGGAACCGTCCAGCCGAAGAACCGAAACGAGAACGGGACCAGGCGGAAAGTCACCAGGAAGCCGAAGATCGGGGCGAGGACGTAGACGATGCGGACGAACCGCTGTCGGCCTTCCTGGACGACCTCCAGGATCCTCGCGAGATCGCCCATCGGTCACGCCGGGCCCTCTCCGTTCGCCCGGGCGTTCGTTGACCGCCCCCTCCGACCGGGCTGTCGACCGCGCCGGGGCCCCCTCCCCTCCATCTCCGCGCGCGCCGCCGCGCCTACCGGTCGGCGGCCGCCGGGGCGCCCGCCGCGGCGGCCGCTTCGGCCTTGAGCTCCCGCTCGACCTCGATACGACCCCGCTTGAACTCGCCCACCGAGCGGCCCAGGCTTCGGGCGAGTTGCGGGATCTTGCTGGACCCGTAAAACAGGATGCCAGCCACCACGGCGATGATCAACCAGTCATCGAGCGAATCGAACATCCGAGTCCTCGTCGCCGAGCACCTGGACGGCTCGCTTATGGCGTTCGTACAGAGCGGACGAACCCGTCCGTCCGGTTCGTACGGGAGGGAGATAAGGGGCTCAAACCGCGGGGACGAGCACTCGCTCGCTGCCGCCCATCGACACCGCGCGGTCGAGGGCGACCTCGGCGATCGACGTGAGGCTTGCGGCACTGCGCTCGAGGGCAGAAGTGGCGGCTGTCAGACCGGAACGGCGGGCGGCACCGTTCATGCCCCGGGAGGCCGACCGGGCGGCGTCGGCGAGGTGGGTCGACGCGGAGAATGCCTCGCACGCTTCTCCGAGGGATGGATGCATCAGGGCGTCGACGACCGACTTCAGGCTCTCTTTGAGCTCGGTCAGGAGGGGCGAGAGCTCCGTCCACGCCACGACCGGCGCCTCCGGGGCGGTCTGGACGCGGTTCGCTACATCCTCGAGCAGCTCGCCCATCTCGCGAAGGGCGTGGACGACCACCCGCCACTCGAGGAGGTGGCGCGGGTCGGGGCTGCCGATCCGGCGGGCAAGCGACCAGTCGCGGCTCGCGAGGAACAGCTGCCGGACGAGGAGCGCGAGCACTCGGCTCGTCTCGTCCTTGAGGGAGGTCAGGCGCCGCGAGCGGCCGCCGCTCCCGATCATCGCCTCCGCCTCCTCGATGAAGGCGACCAGGATCATTTTCATCCGTTGCACGAGCTGCGGCAGCCCGTACTTCGACGGGTCGATGAAGCTCTGGAGGACGATCCGGTTCGGCTCCTGCGCGACGACCGAGACGCCGAGCAATCCTCGCGCGGTCTGCAGGAGCTCTTCGACCCGCTCCGGGGCCAGCGGAACCTCGCTGCGGATCTCGATCGCGTCGTGGCCCACTCGGTAGGCGCCCACGATGAGGCGCTCGAGGACGCCGGGCGTGTCGAACGACTGGGCGTGGACGAGGAACGGCGAGGCCACGGGCCCGCCGCCGGGGGTGGGGGCGGGTTTCAGGAACAGCGTGCCGTCGTCGTTCTGGTCGAAGACCACGAGGTCCCCCGGCCGAAGGTTCATCGCCTCCGCCCATGGTTTGGGCAGGGTCACCGCGATCGACGAGTGGCCCGCCTTCAGAATCCGGCGCTCGCGCGTCGGAGCCCCCCACGCCATGTTGCTCTCCAGACCTCTTACGAGGTCCGTAGGTTCGGAGGGAGAACGCCTAGTTAGGCGTTGCGGAGAACCTACGGGAGCTTCGGAGGTTGCTGGGACGGCTCCGGATACCCCAGCCGCTCGGGTGGCATTTCATCGTGGGAGCCGCGGCGACGCCCTATCACGAAGGCGAGGACGATGGCCAAGATAACGAGGCCGGCGATCCCTCCCCCGATGAGGAAGACCGGTCCTCCGGGCCCGTCGTACGCCTGGCCGTTCGTGACCATCACGCCCGACCCCATGAACCCGTACATCCCCGAGGCGAAGTGGCCGGACTGAGTGCAGACGAACTCGTAGACCCCCAAGTGCGGGGCCGTGAACGTGGCCGTGACCGTCACGGGGCTCGACCCGACCGTGAGATTCACCAGCGGAGGATGGTGCGTGAAGTACGACAGCAGCGTCGAGGTCCCCGCCCCGGAGGGGAAGCTGTAGTTCGCCTCCGCGACGAGGAGGAAGTTGTGGGGTTGAGTGTCCGTCCCGACGAACGCAAAATTGACCGTATCGCCGGGCTGGACTTCGAAGTCGGATGGGGCAAAGGCGAAGGCGCTCCCGACGGTCACCGTCACAGAGACGGTCGCGCGGGCGTGGTTCGAGGCACGGGGCGCCGGGCGAGCGCCGTCACTCAACCCGGCCGCGGAGAGCACGACCAGGGCTCCGACCACCAACGCCCCGAGCGACCGCCACCCGAGTCGCTGGACGAAGCTTCGGCCGATCATGGGCGACGAGTGGCTCTCCACTGTGGGTTCGATTCAAAGGCCTTCCGTACGTACGCTGAGGGCCGGGCCGACCGGACCACGACGCTGGGGCTCGCCCACCGGTTCGTACGCCGGGCATAAGAAAAACGCCTCCTCGCTGTGCTTGTGCCGTCGGCCCTCGTGCGGAGGCTCGCGCTCGCCCTGCTCAGCGCCTCCCCCCTGCTCTTCCTGACCGGCACGGCGGCCGCGGGCCCCACGGACCTTCAGCAGACCGAACCTCTCGTCTGGGTGATGATCGGCATCAGCGTCGCGGGGGCCGTCATCGTCTACGCGGTCCTCGCTTACGCCCTCTGGAAGTTCCGGGACCCGCACACCAAAGGGCGGAAGTATGGTTAACCGCCTCGAGCTCACCTGGACCCTCATCACCGTCGGACTGATCACCGGCGTGGCGGTGTACTCGACCGTCCTGCTCTACCACATCGACGCCTTGCCGGCCCACCCGAACGAGTACGTGGTCATCTACGGCCACCAGTGGTACTGGCAGTTCTACTACCCCGCGAACAACACCCTCTACAACTCGACGTACGACCCGACGACCAACACGGTCTCGGGGGGGGCTTTATGGGCCGCGCCCGGGTCGACCGTTCAGATCAACGTTACCGGGGTGGATGTGGTCCATTCCTTCAACATCGCGGGGCTCGGCGTACGGATCGACGCGATCCCCGGTCGCGTGAACACCTTCGCCTTCAACGTCCCGAACGTCGCGCCCGGGACGCAGTACCTGATCCAGTGCACGGAGTTCTGCGGGACGTTCCACGGGACGATGCGGTCGTTCCTCGTCGTCACGTAGGCCCGACGGGCTCGGGCGGGGTCTCCACCACGTCGCCGTCGGCCGGCGCCTCGAACCGGTAGCCCGTCCCGCCCGTGCGGCTTTCCGCCCTTTCCGCCGGCACGGAGAAAGTGGGTCCCCGTCGTCGGCGCCAGAGGTAGTAGAGCGCGCCCGCCCCCGCGGCGACCGCCACCCCCACGCCGATCGGCATCAGCCAGCTCTCCCAGGCCGTGCTGGCGTGGGCCAGCCCGCCGACCGGGGCGAGCGCGACCGTCACTGGCCCGGGGGCACCGGCCAACGAGAGCACCGTGCGGTTCGTCTGGTAGCCGGCCGCTTTGGTCGTGACGGCAAAGGTGCCCGGAGGGAGCGTGAGTCCGAACCTCCCGTCCGTGTGCGAGAGCTCGGCCTCGCGGACGACCACCCCGGTCGACGAGTTGCCAAGGACACTGACCGACGCACCGCCGATCGGTAGGCCGGTGAGCCCGTCGACGACAAGCCCCAGGATCGCGTAGCCGGACGGGACGAGCGAGAGGTCGTGCCGGACCGGAGCGCCGTTCACCTGGATCGTGAAGTTCACCCAGTTGTAGGCGACCGACGAACCGTTCGGCCCCTCGGCGGTGAGGTCGTAGCTCCCGTTCGCCAGGTCGAGCTTGAAGTAGCCGGCCGCGTCGGTCGTCACGGCGGCGATTCCGCCGCCGGCGATTTGGGCGCTCGGGACGGCGGCGCCGCTCGACCGGTCCTTCACCACGCCCTGCACTGGGTAGGTCATGGTGGCCAGCAGCAGCGCGAGCCCGCTGATCGGAGAGTGGACGAAGACGGTCGCCTGCGCCGGATGGTACCCGGGCGCGGCCGCGACGATCGAGAATGTCCCGTAGTATAGGGTCAGGTTGAACGCGCCGACGCTGTCCGCCTGGGTAGAGGCGATGACCGCGCCGAACTCGTAGGCCGTGACGAGCGCGCCGACCAGAGGACGATGCGGCGAAGCGCTCGTCGCGACGGTGCCGGCGACAGGCAACGGGAGCGTCGACGGCAGCGGGGTCAGATTCACCGAGCTGAGGAACGCCGTTCCGCCCACCGGCACGAGGACCGTCGTGAAGTTGTCGTTGAAGCCGGAGGCCGAGACGTCGATCTGGACCGGACCCGGCGGGCAGGCGACCGCGAACCGGCCGGTCGCGTTGGAAAGGACCAGCCCCGCGCACGGTCCGCCCGCCCACGTCGCGCAGGCGCGGACCGCCGCGCCGGCGATCGGCGTGCCGTTCGGCAACGCATCGACGGTGCCGTAGATCGACCCGAAGGCGAAGAGGAAGACGACCCCCACGTCGATCTTGGCGCCGGCCAAGATCGACAGGTTCTGGAACGAGCTGTTGTACAGCGGCGCGCCATAGCGGAGGACGTACTCCCCCGGCGGGGCCGGGAGGACGAAGGAGCCGTTCCGGTCCGTCGAGACGCTGAGGAAGCACGGGCCCGCCGGGTAGCCGAGCGTCGAGCAGACCGAGACGTTCCCGTTCCCGATGGCCCCCCCGCTCGGGATGCCGATGAGACGGCCGGTGATCGTCGCGTAGGTGAAGACGGGGACGGCCCCGACCTCGACCCAGGTGTCGGTCCGCACCAGGACGGCGACAGTGAAATTGGTGGCGTACCCTTCGGCGACGACGGTCACGACGTCGACCCCCGGCGGCGCTGCGACCCAGAAGACCCCCGCGCCGTTCGTGGCCCCTTCGGTCAGGCAGATCGGTTGGCCGAGCGGGCAGACCTGGACCGTCACGTTGGCGACGGGCAGGTGGCTCGGGTAGGCGAGGACCTGGCCCGCGACGATCCCGTCCCCGGTGAGGTTCGCAAAGGGGACGACGACGGTCCCCCCACGCGTCAGGTTGTACGCCGCGGCGTACGGGCTGTACCCGGGCATCTGGACCTCGAAGGTCTCGAGCCCGCTCGGGGGCGGGGCGAAAGCGAAGAACTGGCCGAGGTCGTTGGTGACCGTCGGGAGGCCGAGGATCCCCCCGGAGGGGCTCACGACCACGACCCGAGCGGACGGGAGCGGCTGCCCGGTCGCAGCGTCGACCGCCGTCGTCGTGGGGGTGGTGTTGACGGTGTTGACGAACGGCGACCGGTAGAACGTCCCGGTGTCCGGGAACGGGTTCTCCGTCAGGTTCACCCGGCCGAGCGGGGTGGTCCGGGACGAGCTCACGGTCGCGCTGACGTTCGCGGGCAGGTAGTACGGCAGGCTCGAGATGAACACCGTGTCCGTCCCAGGGGGGGCGGAGACGTTCGCGACGCCGTTCCCATCCGCCCGACCCGACCCGAGCCAGTTGGTGCGGTTGGCCGGGTCGGGCTCGACGACCGTCAGGGAGGCGAACGGAACCGGCGCCCCGGTCGTCCCGTCGCGCAGTCCGATCTTGATCCACCCGTAGTGGGGTTCCGTCACGTTGGCCGCCGCGACGACAATCCCGGCGACGACCGAACCGGTCACCGTCACGTTGGCGGTCAGGAAACCGCCGCCCGTCCCCTCGATCGTGGTGCGGCTTCCTCCCCGAGGTTCGAGGAACAGGTAGTTCCCGCCACCGCCCGGCGTGCAGGAGGTGAATCCCGCCAGAGTCCCGGTGACCGTCGAGCTGAGGTACCCGAAGTGGATCGGGTCCTGGGCCTCACCGAGCGTCGTGTTCCAGGTGCCGCCGTCCCTCTCGGTTCCGGCGAGCCCGCCGAAGATGGCGAGCGACAAGGCGCCCGGTCCGGACTGGGCCAGCCGGGTCAGGTCCCGGGTGGCGTCGACGATGACGACGAGGGAGGTGAACCCGTACGGCGCCGTTCCGTCCCCCGCGGCCGGGCCCCCGCCGCCGCCGGCCAAGGTCAGGGTGTCGCCGATCCCGCTCGGGCCGCTCACGTTGAAGAAGCCGCCGGTGTCGACGATCCCGACGGGCCCGCACGGCGCACCGGCGCCCGCGCAGAGCAGGGCGGTCGACGCGCCCGCTCCGAGGCCCTCGGTCGTCGCGAGCGAGGTCCACGGGAAGATCGGGAGCCGCCCCTCGACGGCAGGCTGCGGGGTGAGGTCGATCGTCCCGAGGTTGACGGTCGTTCCCGCGGTCGCGTTCAGGAACACCGTGCGCGGGACGAAAGTGGAGGCGTTGACGTACAGCTCGTAGGCACCGGTGGGCACCGTGCCGTTGAACACCCCTCCCGAGTTGGAGAGGTCGCTAAAGGTGAGGCAGCCGGTCCCCACGACCGGACAGGCATCGATGTTCGCCCCCGCTACGCCGTAGCCGCGGCGGGCGTCCACGATCTGCCCGACGACCCAGGAGCCGGTCGACCCGCTCGACGCCCCCGTCGGACGGAGGGTGGGGAACGGGAGTCCGAACGGCGCTCCCGCCCCGATCGGGCTCAGCCGGATCGGGGGGACGAGGGAGAGAGCTCCCGCGGTCGTATTGACCCAGGTCCAGTTCGCCTCGTACCCGGAGGCGGTGGCGACCACCTCGTAGGTACCCCACGGGAGCTGACCCCCCCGGACGGGTCCGCTATACTGGCCGTTGCTCCCGGTCAGCCCGTCGCCTCCTATCGGGATACAGAGCGATAGCTGGCCGATCGGGCAGGCCGAGACGTGGGCCTCGGTGGCGCCGACGCCCCCGGCGATCAACACCTGGCCGGCGAGCACCGCCGGCGTCGCGAGGTAGATGTCCCCGGAGGAGTTCGCCCCCGTCACGTCGACCCACGTCGTGTTCGACTCGTAGTACGACGGGATCACCAGGACACGGTCCCAGCCCAGCGGCGCGGAGGCGTTGAAGGCCCCCGTGGTGTTGTTGACCACGATCGGCGAGCACTGGTAGCCGTTGGGCGTCGGACCGGCCGGGCAGATCTCGACCTCGGCCTCGAGGCCGGCGGGTGGCTCCTGCGGACCGCCGATGGGGGTCGAGATGTAGACGTGACCGGAGATGCTCCCGATACCGGCCGCCGTGGTGAGGTTGACCCACCCTACGTCGATCGGATGGCCGGCGAGATGGCAACAATGAGGGTCGACGTAGGTCCAGGTACGATTCGCCGCCCCGTTGAACCCGGTCACGGTCACCTCGACCGGGCCGGGGGGGCTCTCGGCGCAGAACCAACCCGGCCCCGCCGTGCACCCTGGGTCTCCTATCCCGCCTGAGCTACTGCCCAAACAACGTGGCTCGTCGGTCGAACAGATCGCGACGGTGAAGTCGTTGGTCGCGACGCCGGTCGGCTCGAGGGCGACTTGGCCTTCGACGAAGGCGCCGGCCGTGAAGTTCACGAACGAGAGATTTACCGCCCGGTCGGGGGTCACGTTGGCCCACGTGAGGTTGGCCCAGATGAAGGGCATCGTCGCGAAGTGGGCGACCTCGACCTCGAGGGGGGCCGTCTCGCTCGGCGAGCCGACGTAGACGATATCCCGCAGGGGCGGTGCGGCGACCGAAACCCAGCCGCCGTAACCGTACGTCGGGAACGAGCAATCACCTTCCCTCCACGGGAAGGTTCCGCTCGTGGGCACCGGGATGGCCAAGCCGTCGAGCGAGCAGACCGCAAGAAGCCCCTCGCCGCCATCGATCGTCCACGTGCCGGCGGGAGGCGGCCCGCCGGTGAGCCCGGTCGTGAAGTTGATCAGGCCAAACGGCACGAGTTCCACCGGGCGTAGGTTGAATGCGCCGCCCGCCGGGTGGCGGGGTATGTCCGGGAGCGTCGAGATGTTCACGACATACCCCGGCTCGAAGACACGCATCAGGTCCGGGCCGGGGGGCGCGGTCGCAGAGTCGAGGCAGAGCTGGCTCACCCGAGAACAGACCTGCACGCCCGCCGGGGCAAGAGCGGTGCCCGTGACCGAGTCGACGAAGGAGACGTTGAGCGGGGTCCCGTTCTCGATGTAGACGACGCCGGCGTCGACGATGCCGTACGGAGCCGCGGCGGCGAAGGTGAAGTTCGGAAGCGACACGGCCTTATTCGGGGGGAGAAGGTCGATCCGGGAAGGGACGGGGGGCAGTTGGATGAGGAAACTTCCGTTCGCGGCGGTGGAGCCGCCGGGGGTGATGATCAGGCCATCGCGGCTCGTGCCGGTCAGGGTCACGCCCGAGGCCCCCGGCGTCCCCGGGGCGTCGTACTTGACGATGCCTTTGGCGTAGCCGACATGGACCAGGTCGATGGTGCCGAGGGCGTCGGTGCCCGTGGGCGGCACGCTCGTCCAGGTCCGGTTCTCGATGTAGTTGGTGTGATTGAACGACAGCGTTGCCGGTCCCGCGGGTGCGGAGATCCGGAAACCCCCTGAGCTGTTGGTCGTCGTGTAGCACGAGCCGACGCAGAGGCCCCCCGCGAGGGGCGTCAAGGTGACGGTCACGGCGGGGATCGGCGTGCCGAAGTGGGGGTCGAAGACGTTCCCCGTCACGACTCCGCCCGCGAGCGGGTGCGGGGATCCCCTCGAGGACGCGGCGGCGCTAAGGACAATCGCCGGGGCGGTGGTGGTGCGGTTCGTCGCGTTGACCGCCTCGACCCCTCCACGCAGGGTCGGGTCGGCAGCGACCCAGCGGCCGACGTCCACGAACGGCTCTTGGCTAGGCACGGCACCCGCCAGGAGAGCGCCTTCCGACGGCGGAGGCCCGGTCGATGCCTCCGCGGGATGGCCGCCGGCGGAGGTTGTGGGGGGGGAGGCGCGAGGGGACGAGAGCGGAGGAACCGAGGGTACGGCGACCAGCACCGCGACCAGAAGCACGAGGCCCCAGCTCCAAGGTCTACGGAGGCCTCCCGAACGGCCTCTTGGCCCCGAGCGCAGGACCCGTCGAACGTCCCTCACGGCCGCCGGACGGAGCGGCGGAGCGTAGATGAACCTCTTGGGTCGCCAGCCCCTTGGTTTCTACGTCAGTGCGGAGGGGGGGCTGCGCTGCCTCTCCCGGGGAAACGGCCGAGGAGGGTCGCGGCGACGACCAACACGACCCCGAGCCCCAGCAGGGCACCGCCGCCCTCCAGGAGCTCGGGCGCGACGATGGTGGTGCTCGGAGTCGACACGGCGGGGACCGGGAGACCGACGTACAGGTAGCCGTCCATCCCGTTCGCGAAGTGCCCTTCGACCTCGCAGATGAACTCGTAGACCCCGGGCTTGGTGACGGTGAAGTTCGCCCAGACCGAGGTGCCCGGGTTGGGGAGGGAGACGTTCGCCGCGGGCGGCGCGGTCTTGAAGGTAGCGTAGAAGGAGGTGGGGCTGAGCGTCACGTTCGGCTGGGACTCGATCGTGAAGCTGTGCGGAAGGCTCCCGACATTCGTCACCAGCACGTCGATCGCCGCGGGGTAGTGGGTCGGCTGGGCCCCGAGCAGGTCCGGCACGAAGCTCAGGGACTGCGTGGCATTGGTGCCGAGCACGACCCCCGGGCCGGTCGGGGCTCCCGTCACGTTGAGAAAGCCGGCCATCCCCGCTTGGAACTGGTACGGCACGAGGGAGACGAACTCGAAGGCCAGCCCGGCGGCCGTCGCAGGAAGCGTCACGTTCGCGAAGCGGGAGGCCCCGGGGGGCAACGAGAGGTTCAGCCAGCTCCCATTCTTCTGGAAGTAGTGGTCGAGCGCGGCCGGGGAGAGGCTCCGCGGCAGGATGACCGAGCCGTTCGTGGAGAGCGTGAAGGTGTGGTTGTAGGCGCCCTGGTTGACGAGGTGGAACGCGACCCGGTCGCCGGCGGGCGCGGAGAGCCCGTTCGGTACGAACGCCGGGGCGTCCGTGGCGTTCACGGTCAGGTTCACCATTCCGCCCGCGCCTCCGCCGCCTCCTCCCCCGGTCGACTCGGCATGGACTCGAGCGTTGGGCGCGTGGGCGGCGGGGGCCAAGAGGAGTCCCAGCATCAGCGTCAGTACCCCGAACGCGACGAGCGCATGCCCGGCGCTGGCGAGCCTCGAAGCACGGGGAGAATGCGACACCGGCCGGTTCCGCTGGCGCTGGACCTAGGGTCGCTTGATATCGCCTGTGTACGAATCGCCCCCGAGGAGAGCGAGGTCGCCCGGGATCGAACCGGAGTCGAGCGACGCTTACGGCTCCCGCGAGGAGGCCGACGATCCGGCGTTCCCCTCGACGGTCTCGAACCGTCGGATGAGCTGCGTCGTGACCTCGAGCAGCGGGTGGTGGGCCGAGCTATCGACCTGGATGTCGTCGAGGGTGTTTAGGTGGTGCTCCTTCGCCTGCTTCTCTAGCCCGGTCTCCAACACGGCGAACTCCTGGGGCTTGTCGCACGTCAGGATGAACGCCTGGAGCTGGGCGAGCCCCATCTCCCGCGCCGCGAGGGCGCGATGGTGGCCGTCGATCAGGATCCACAGGTCGCCCTTCTGGAGCACCAGGACGGGTTCGGCGAAGCCCCGCTCGAGCTCGTAGCGCCGGCCCTCGAGCTCGTCCTCGAAGACCTTCCACTGCGTCGGCTGGAGCCGCTGGATCGGCACGAGCCCGCGCCGGAAGGAGAACGGAAGGTCGTACCGTTCCGCCAGCAGGGTGCGCAGGGTCTCCGCCTTCGCCGGCGACGCCCGCTCGAAGTGAGAACGGACGATGTCGAGGTTGGAGACGACCCCGCAGAGGCGGCCCTCCGCGTCGGTGATCGGGAGGTCGCGCAACCCGAACCGGAACATGATCCGGGCGACGTCGTCGAGCGACATCTCCGGCGTCGCCGTGTAGGTCCCGGGCCGCATGATCGTCGCGAGCGTCGTCTCCTGCCGGTGAACGTTGCGGAGCAGCTCCTTGGCGCTGACGAACCCCACGAGCTTCCGCGAGCCGTCCGTGACGGGCAGCCCGTGGTGGCGGCTGCGGCTCAGTCGCTCGATCGCTTCGCGGACGGTCGTGCTCTCGTTGAGGTGCTCGACCTCGAGCACCATGTAGTCGCGGACGCGGACCGTCATCCGGCGGCGGGCGCGGCGGGGGCCTCGTCGCGCAGGTAGGCGGTCAGGAGGTGGCAGATGATCAGGTGAACGTCCTCGGTGTGTTGCATGCTGTTCGACGGGACGGAGACGGAGATGTCGACCATCCCCTTGAGCTTCCCACCCCCCAGCCCGGAGAGCCCGATCGTGGTGAGGCCCATCGCTTTCGCCATCTCGATGCCCCGCAGCACGTTCGGCGAGTTGCCGCTGCCGCTGATCCCGACGGCGACGTCCCCCGTCTGCGCGAGCCCTTTGAGCTGCTCGGAGAAGACCTTCGCGTACTCCGCGTCGTTCGCCCAGGCGGTGACGCTCTCGACGTTGTCGACGAGCGCGAGGCATTTGAACCGCCGCCCGTCCCCGCGGATCGTCGCCTTGCCGATGTCCACGACGAAGTGTGAGGCGGTCGAGGCGCTGCCGCCGTTGCCGAAGAAGTAGATCGTCCTGCCCTCGCCCCGCGCCCGGAGGAGGACGGGGACGATGCGACCGATCCCTTCGGCCAGATACGGGTCGGCGAGCGCCGCCCGGGTCTCTTCGACGTACCGGTGCACGTACCGCCCGACCTCTTCCGTCATGGTTTCACCGTTGGACGACCAGGATTCGCGACCCCTCGGGAACGAGCCGCACGGGGAGCCGCTCCATCGGCGAGAGGGCGCGAGCTATTTCATGGCTCTGCCCGGGCGGGTGGAGAACGAGCAGAAAGCCGCCGCCGCCGGCCCCGGTGATCTTCCCGCCCCAGGCTCCGGCGGCCTTCGCGCGGGCGTAGAGCCCATCGATCCCCGACGAACTGATGCCGGTGGCCAAGGAGCGTTTGAGCGCCCACCCCTCATCGAGGATCGCGCCGAGTCGCGCCCAATCGTGGCGGACCAGGGCGGTGCGCGCCTCCCCAGCGAGCCCCCGCATCGTCAGCAGGGTTTCCCGGTTCCGCGACGTGCGGGAGTCCTGGTCCTTGAGGATCGTCTCCGCCTGCCGCGTGATCCCGGTGTAGAACAGCGACAGGTGTTGGGAGAGTTCCTCCCGCTCGGCGCGGGTGAGCGGGATCGGGTACGCGCGCACCGAATCGTCGGAGTTGAACTCGAAGTACTCCACTCCCCCGAACGCGGCGATGTACTGGTCCTGCTTGCCGAGAGTCCCCCCCAGGATCTCGATCTCGATCTGGCAGGCCTCTTGCGCGAGTTCGGCGGGGTCCTTGAGCACCCCCTTGTAGGCATAGAGCGCATTGAGCAGCCCCACCGTCAAGGTCGACGACGAACCTAGGCCGGTGCCCTCCCCCGGGATGTCGGCGATCGTGTGCACCTCCAGGGTGTCGGTGACGCCGGTGAGGCGCATCGCCTCCCGGAACAGCGGGTGCTGCAGGTCGTCGAGGTTGTCGACGTTCTCCGTACGCGAGTACGCCACCCGGATCGACCGGTCGAACTTCGTGTTCACGAGGACGTGAACGTACCGATCGATCGCCGCGCTCGCCACGGCTCCGCCGCCTTCGGAGCGGTAGAACGACGGGAGGTCCGTGCCCCCGCCGGCGAAGCTGATCCGCAGCGGAGTGCGGGTGATGATCACGACCCTCGCTGGGCCCCCGTCGGTTCTTTACGATTGTGTCCCGGCCGAGGCGACGGCGGCCACGACGGGCGCTCCGAGCGGGCGTCGGCTGCCGAAGAACCGACGCGCGGTCGCGGCCAGGTCCCCGAGCGGCTCGAGCCCGGGCAAGGAGTGTGCGAACAGCGGCGCCCGGCGGTCGAGGATCACGGCGATCCCGCGGTCGTTCTCGGAACGGATCATCCGCCCCATCGCCTGCAAGATCATCCGCTGGGCCGGTGCGTCGACGCAGTACGCCCAGCCGCGGCCGGTCTTCTGGTCGAGGAACTGACGTAACGCCTCGCGCTTCGCGCTGGGGCGGGGGTACGGGATGCCGACCACGACCACGGCCTCGAGCTCGTCGTCGGGGAAGTCGACGCCCTCGGCGATCCGGCCGCCCGTGACCCCGAGGAGCGTCCCGTCGCGTCGGCCCCGCTTGAACCCTTCCAGGGACTTCCAGAGGTCCCCCATGGAGAGCCGGCGCGACTCGATCACCGTTCCCTCGGGGAGGGCACCGCTGAGCCCGGCGGCGAGGACCTTCTCCATGAGGTCGAAGCTGGGGAAGAACACCGCGGTCCGCACGGGCAGCGCCTCGAGCACCTGCGCGAGACGGTCCGCGATCCGCTCGACCATCCCGGGGTCGGCGACCAGGTCCTCGTACCTTGTCGTCACGCTCGGGTCGAAGAAGATCCGCCGGTTCTCCGGTGGGAAGAACGGGGGCACGACGAGCGTCTGAGCTGCCTCGCCCAGGCCCAGGGCGTCGCGGTACTCCTCGAGGGGCCGCAGCGTCCCGGAGAGGTGGACGGAGAGGTGGCAGGCGCGGATCGATTCCGCGGCGCCGACCGCGTCGAGGGCGTACGCCTCGAGCGTTCGTCGAGGCACTCGGGCCGCGACTTTCACGTACCCCGGTGGGACGAGCTGGGGCCAGGAGAGGAGCGTGAGGGCGACGGTGTGCACCCAGGAGCGGGGCAGGTGCTTCTGCTTCCGACGTTCGTCGCGCAGCTGCTCGCCCCAGGCCGCGAGCGCGCCGAGCCAGGTGTCGAGTCGGTGGGAGGTCCCGCCGAACTCGGTGAGCAACGCGTCCTCGAGCGCGTTTGGAGGAAGCAGGCCGTCGTCCTCCCGGGCGAACTGCTGGATGAGCTGATCGACGCTCGCCCCGACGACCTCGAGCAGACGGCCCGCCGTTGGGCCGTCCGGTAGGTCGATGTCCCCCCGGTCCGTGACCTCGGCGCGCGCCCGGCGGATCGATTCGTGCGGCAGCGCGACGCTCCCGAGCTCGCGGAGGTAGTCGGGGACGTTGTGGGCCTCGTCGATCACCAGGTCGAGCCGGTCCGGCGTGACCCCGAGCCAAGAGAGGAGCGACGTGCGGATGTGGGGATGGAAGAAGAACGCGTACGGCGCGGTGACGAGGCGCGCTCCGGCGCACAGTTTCTTCGAGAGCTCGTACGGGCAGAGGTTCTCGGCGCGCGAGAACTCGTCGAACTCGCGAGGAGTAGGGAGCTTCGCGCGGAACCGGTCCGAGAGCGCCTCCAGGTCGGCCTGGAGGAGCCGGGCGTAGTAGACGCACCCGTCGAGGTCGGTTAGGTCGACCGCGGCGCCTTCGGGGAGCTCACCGGGCGGCGTGAGGTCGGCGCTCTCCTCGAAGGAGCGGACCGTCGCGCGTTTGCGGTCGGCGCAGAGCTTGCCGTGCTCCTCCGCGGTCGCCCCCTTGATCTCGGCGAGGCCTTCCAACAACAGACACCGGCTCTGGCGACCGGAGAGCCCAACGGCCAGGAACGGACGGTCGACGCGGTGGGCGATCGCCCGCGTTTCGGTAAGGACCTGCAGCTCCTGCGCGTGGGTCCGTACGAGGTAGAGCACCTTGTGATCGGCCCGCTCCGCGTGGTCGAGGAGCGGGGCCAGGCTGGCGACGGTCTTGCCCGAGCCGGTCGGAGCGTCGACGAGGAGCGCTCCCCCCGTGCGCGCGAGGTCGGTGGCCCGCTCCAGGAGGGCCTCCTGCCCCGGCCGGGGCCGGTACGGGAACAACGGAAATCGTTCGGGCGCGGCTCCGGGCGTCGGCGTATGGCTGCTCCTTTGCCGTTCGACGGGCGCGGGAGGCTTGAAGCTACGCTTGGAGCGGAACGGTGCTCGTCCCGCCAACTAGCCGTACGCGTACCGGACGCCGTACGGCCCACGGGGATAGTTCCAGGTCACCGAGCCCTGGTCGCACGCGACCGCGCACGCCCCGCATTCAACGCAGTCCTCGTAGCGGAAGACGAGCTTTCCGTCGATCCGCTCGTAGCAGAGCGCCGGGCAGACGAGCGTGCAGAACGAGTGGGGACATTTCGCGCAGATCGGGGGCTTGATCGTGATATGCGCGCGGTCGGGAGAGTCGGTCGTGTACCGGAGCGTTCCGAGGCGGCGCTTGATCTCGACGAACGTCACCGGCGCGTTCCCCGCGGTTGTCCCCTCGGCCGTCCTACCACCCCCCGACCTAGTCTAGGCGGAAGGAGAGATGAACGCGTCGCCGGGACGCTGCCGGAGGTCGGGTAAGGGGCGGCGTCCGAGGTGGCCTATTTGGAGAGCCCGGCGAGGATCTTGAGGTCGGCGCGGACGGCCTCGGCGCTCGCATGGAACGCGGTCTTCTCCTCTGCCGAGAGGTCGACCTCTACGATCCGTTCGACGCCTTCCGCCCCGAGCACCACGGGCACCCCCAGGCAGAGGTCGCGGAGCCCGTACTCCCCTTCGAGGTTCGCGGTGACCGGGAGGAGCCGGTGCTCGTCGAGGGCGACCGCACGAACGAGCTCGGCCTGCGTCGCGGACGGTGCGTAGTACGCGCTCCCCATCTTGAGGAGGTCGACGATCTCGCCGCCCCCCTTCTTCGTCCGCTCCACGATGGAGGCGAGCTTGGCGGCCGGCAGCAGCCTGGTCAGGGGGACTCCTCCCACGTTCGTGAGGGAGAGGATCGGCACCATCGTGTCGCCGTGGGTGCCGAGGACGAAACCGGTGACGTCCCGCGGGGCGACCCGAAGCGCCTCGGCCACGAACCAGCGGAACCGGGCGGTGTCGAGGGTGCCGGACTCGCCGAAGACCCGTGCCGGCGGGAGCTTGCTCTGGGTGCGGAACCAGTAGGTCATGACGTCGACCGGGTTCGTCACGACGATCACGACTGCCTCGGGGGCGTGCATCCGGACAGCTTCGGCGTGACCCCCGACGATCGAGGCGTTCTTGGTCAACAGGTCCGAACGGCTCATGCCGGGCTTTCGGGCGAGCCCCGCCGTTTCGACGACGATGTCTGCGTCCGCGAGCGCCGCTAGGTCCGTCGACCCCGTGATCCGTGTGGAGAATCCCAGCACCGGCGCGGACTCCTGAATGTCGAGCGCCTTGCCTTGGGGAAGCCCGTCGATGATGTCGATGAGGACGACCTCGTTGGCAAGGTCCGACTCCGCGAGCCGCTGGGCGAGCGTTCCGCCGATGTTCCCCGCCCCGAGCACCGCGATCTTCTCGGCCCCCGCCACCGTGTTCCCTCTCCTCGGCCCGCGCGAGGTCCCCCGTGGCATAACCCCTCCGCCCAGCTCCTCCGCGCTTCTCCGTCGCACGTCAGTCGACGCCGCCCGAGGGGCGAAAAGTTCATTCGAGCGAGGTCACCTTGCCGACCTGCCCGAATGGTGGACGTCGACTCCGTGCTCCTCAGCCTGCAGGAGCGAGACAAGTGGCGTCGCCGGCTCGACGTCCTGACCCGGACCTACGACGAGGTCCGAGGGCAGCGCGAGCGCGTCCGCCTGCGGCTGCGCCGGATCAAGCGCGAACTGAGCCGCCTCGCCGAGTACTCCGAGGCGGCCACCGATGCCCGCCGAACGCTGTTGTCCACCCGAACGATCCATGCGGCGAGCGAGCCCGTCCGCCCTCCACGATAGGCTCAGCTCCCTCCTCACGCAGCGGCGTGAGGCGGAGGCCGAGTTCGACCGCCTCGTCCGCGAGGAGCGTTTCCTCACCGGTCAACGGAAGGAGGCGGAGGAGCAGGTGCGGTACTACGAGGGGCTGCTCGCGGTGATGCGACGGGAGTGGGGGAAACCCCGCCACCTCGCCGACCTCGTCCGCCGCCTCGGCTAGCCCCCCGGAGCATCGGGGATGCGCGTCCTCGTCGTCGGCGCCGGTGCCATCGGGAGCCTCTTCGGGGCGCGACTCGCCCAAGCGGGGCACGACGTCGTGCTCGTAGCCCGGCCGGCCCATGCCACGGCGATCCGTGCCCACGGGCTCCGCCTCGAAGGGCGGACGCCGGTGACGGTCCGCCTCGGTGCCGTAGAACGGATCCCGCCCCACAGCGAGACCGATGCGGTCCTCCTCACAGTGAAAAGCTACGATGTCGCCGCCACGGCTCGAGCGGTCGCGCGGGCCGTCCGGCCTCCGGTGCCGCTCCTCGCGGTGCAGAACGGATTGGGCATCGTGCCACTCGTAGCCGCCTCGCTGGCCGCCGGGGGCTGGCCGGAGCCGACGGCGTTCGTCGTGCGGGGGATCAATTCGATCCCGGCGATGCTGGTCGGGCCGGGCGTCGTGAAGCCCACGGGAGAGGGAGAAGTGCTGCTCGGCACCGACGGGGAATCGGGGACGCCAAGATTCGTCGCGATGTTCGCCCGACTGCTCGACAGCGCCGGGCTACCGACCCGTCCGGCCGGAGATGTCGTCCGGGAAGAGTGGCGGAAAGCGCTGATCAACGCCGCGATAAATCCCGTTACGGCCGACCATGGCATCCCCAACGGCCAGGTCGCCAAGGACCCGTGGCGGGGCCAGGCGCTCGAGCTCCTGGAGGAGGCGCTGGCCGTGAGCGAGGCGGAGGGCATCGACTTCTCGCGCGCGGAGATCGAGCGGGACCTCTGGCGCGTCGTGCGCCGAACCGCCGAGAACCGCTCGAGCATGCTCCAGGACCTGGACCGGGCCAAGCGCACCGAGATCGACGCGATCTCCGGCGCGATCCTTCGGCTGGGAGAACGGCACGGCCTCGAGCTCCCGGCGACGCGGCGCATCGTGGAGCGCTTGAGGAGACGAGCTGACCGCAGCCTGCCCTCGCCGACGGCGAGGCGTTCGTTGCAAGGGTAGCCGTCCTCCACGGCGCCGACGGCCGCAACTCTCTTAGTCGGAGGCCTTTCGGCCGGACGATGGCCACCAAGCGCAGCGTCACCGAGGCATCGGTTCGGGGACGGCGCGTTCTCGTTCGGGTCGATTTCAACGTGCCGCTCACGCCCAGCGGGGCCGTGGCCGACGATCACCGCATCGTCGAAACGCTCCCCACGCTCAAGCACCTCGAAGCGGCCGGCGCACGCACCATCCTCGTCTCCCACCTCGGTCGCCCGGACGGTCAGCGGGACCCGAAGCTCTCGCTGCGGCCGGTGGTCCATCGGCTCTCCGGCTATCTCGGCCGCCCGGTGCCGCTGGCCGACGACATCGTAGGGGTCCACGCCCTCGAGGCGGCCGCTCGACTTCAGAACGGCGATTTCCTCATGCTGGAGAACGTTCGTTTCAAACCCGGGGAGGAGGCGAACGACCCCGGCTTCGCCGCCGAGCTCGCCCGACTCGGCGAGGTGTTCGTCCAGGACGCCTTCGGGACGTGCCACCGGGCCCACGCCTCGACGGTGGGCGTCGCGAAACGTCTTCCGACATACGCGGGCTTCCTGGTCGAGCACGAGGTGCGCGAGCTCTCCCGGCTCGTCGACGCGCCCGAGCACCCGTACGTCGCGCTCCTCGGGGGCGCGAAGGTCGCGGACAAGCTCCCGCTGTTGACCAGCCTCGCCGGTCGCGCGGACGCGATCCTGATCGGCGGGGCGCTGGCGTTCCCGTTCCTCCACGCCCAGGGCGCGGACCTCGGGGGCACCTCCGTCGAGGCGGGCCTGGAGGAAGAGGTCACCCGTTTCCTAGCCGCGGCGAAAGACGCCGGCACGAAGGTCGTCCTCCCGCAGGACCTCCTGTACGAGGTCGAGGGCGAGCGGGACGCCAAGCACGCCGAGGTCGGTTCGCCCGCTCCCCCCGGGGTAGCCCGGGACATCGGGCCGCGCACCCGGGACCTCTTCTACCTGACCCTCGCCGAGTCGAAGACCGTCTTCTGGAACGGCCCGCTCGGCCTCGCGGAGGATTTCCGTTTCGCCGCCGGGACCCGAGAGGTGCTTGCCGGCCTCGCGACGGTCCCCGGGTTCCACGTAGCGGCCGGGGGGGACTCCGCCCGCATCGCGAGCGACCTCGGGGTTACGAACGCCTTCCAGTATGTCTCGACCGGGGGCGGCGCGGCCCTGGAGTTCGTCCAGGGCGTCGCGCTCCCGGGGCTCGCCGTGATCCCCGACGCGTAAGGCGGGCGCGGCCTCCGCCGAGCGGCGGCGGCGGCGCCTCGCGGTCGACGGTGGAGGCGAGGTACCGCAGGTAGGGCGCGTGGACCCGGGGCACGTCGAGCTCGATGATCTCGGGGACGTCGTACGGGTGCGCCTCGGCGAGGTAGCGGAACAGCGCGCCGACCCGTTTGGGGGCGGTCTTGAACACGGTGAGGCATTCCGGGCTTCGCTCGATCCTCCCCTTCCAGTGGTAGGCGGATTCGATCTCGAGGAACTGGACGCACGCCGCGAGGCGGCGCTTGAGGGCGCCGTGACCGAGCCGCACCGCCGTCGCCCGGTCCGGGAAGGTCGTCAGCACGAGGCGCATCGGCCCGACGGCCGCGGCGCGGTCCATCGGGTACGGGCTCACGCCGGGGCGCCCCCGACGGTCGTCTGACGACCGGAGCAGTCGATCGCGGTCGTCATCAACGTGGCCAGGTCGACAATCGCGGCGTGCGCGGGGACCGGCGTGATGTTCCGCATCCTCTGGTACTCCGTCTCCGCCTGCCACGTCGAGGCGTTCAGGAGCAGCGTGCCCCGGTACTCGTCGACGCCAAAGGTGTGGGCGTGACCGGTCACCAGGATCTCCGGAGCCGGCTCGATGAGGAGACCGTCGCGGCTCTGGGGAGTCACCGGCATCCGGCCGCCGTAGATTGGGCCCAAGTGGCGCATCTTGAGCATCACCTTCATCACGTCCGTGGGACGCTCGTAGCTCGCCCCCGGTAGGGCGGGGATCAGATCGTCGAAGCTGCGGCCGTGGTACGCCTGGACCACGACCCCGTTGAGGGCGAAGGTCGAAGGATTCCCGACCGAATGGACACGGTCGGGCAGTGTAGCGGTGAGCTCCTTCGGGAGCGACGGTTGCGGCTCGGACGGGCAGACCGCATCGTGATTGCCGGGCAGCACTACGAGGTCGAGCCGCTCGGGCAACTCACGGAGACGCCGGCCCAGTTCGGTGTACTGCTCGACGATGTCGCCGATGGCGAGATCCCGGTCCTGGTTGGGGTAGATCCCGATCCCATCGACGAGGTCGCCCGCGACGACCACGTGGTCGATGGAGCGCGCGAGCTCGGGCCGGGGACCTTCGCCGCGGAGGAAGGTCATCAGGCGCTGCCACGGTTCGTCCAAGAACGACTTGCTACCGATGTGAAGATCGGAGAGGAAAAGGACGTGGCTCGGGGTCTCAGCGCGGCGGCCGGTGCGTCGGGTCGGGACATCGGGCCGCTCGATCGCCTCGGCGCGGGCGATCCGCTTCCGCTCCTTGCCCAGGTACAGGCGCACGCCGACCACCTCGTCAGGGATGAGCTGCGTCCGGGCGGCCGGCGTATCTCGCGGCACCAACAGCTCGAGGCCGCCACTCTCGTCTTCGACGTTGAGCAGGAAGTGCCCTTTCGCGGCGGTTCTCCGGATCTCCCGGAGCATCACGATGACCGAGGCCGTGCCGACGAAGCCATCCAGCTCCTTCACCGTGCGCAGGTTGGGTAGATCCGGCCTCCCGCGCAGCAGCCGGTGCAAGGCCCGGTACCGGGACCGGAACAGCTCTTCGTACTCCTCGAGGGCATTGCGGCGGCGGACCGTGGGGACGAACCCTTCGCCGAGCAAGGTGAACATCGGGGGGGCCGGCTCGGCGCGCGTGACGCCGGGGAGGTCGGAGGGCCGTCGAGAGAGGGTTGGGCGCGCGACGGCTCCGGAGACCGAGAGCCCTCGGGCGACCAGGTGCTCGACCATCTCCCGGGTCACGAACGTCGCTTCGGCGGGCGTTGATTCGACGAGCCGTCGCGAGAGCAGCAGCGGCTCCGGGGATTCCAACAGCAGCTGAAGCGCGTCGGCCTGCACGAGGCGGTGGTGAGATTCGAAAAAGGCGACGAGGTGATCCCGCATCCGCCCCGAGCACCCCTTACGGCATCGGTCCAGCCCCCACGGCCGGCGGGGCGGAAGGCCCGCCCGGCTCGCGGTGCGCTCTCCCGCGGGGCACGAGGCCTCCCGGGTTATTTCAAATCTCGGACCGCGCGATTCCCGCGCCGGTCGCCGGCGGCCGTCGATCTACTCGCGGTAGGTTTCCTTCGTGAAGGAGGCGCCGCGTGGGTACTTCCCCTTGAGGTGCTCGGTGAACTTCTCCGGCGCCCGGTCGAGGTGGGCCGAGAACCAAGCGACGACGACGTCCCGCAGCACCTGGTGGATCGAGCGCATGTTGACCTGCGGGTCCGGCGCGTCGTACAGGACGGCCTGGGTCATCATCCGCATCCAGCCGGTGTACCGGTGGTAGGTCTCGCCCTCGCACCACTCGAAGACGCCGCGAAGATGCGGCTTCCCCTCGGGGGTGGGGTAGTACCAGAACCGCAGCGTGAAGCCGACCCAGCCCGGCATCCGGTCCCGGAGCTCGATCGTCTTGACCGCTGCGAAGTCGAAGTTCTCCTTGAACGTCCACTTGGTCGGATAGTCGACGAACGTCGCGAACAGCGTCTGCGACGGGTCGACCGTGAGGTGGACGCTCGACTCCTCGAACTGGTTGTGGACCTCCCAGAGGTCCTGGAGCAGCCTGCGGTTGAGCTCGGCACGCCGACCCAGATCCTCGTCGGGCTTCGGGAGGCTGGCCTTCTGGGTCCGCGCGAGGTCGGCCTTCAAAGAGTCGACGAAATTGTCGTCCGGGAGCGCGGGCTCGGTCGGGATGGCTGGGTCGGGCACTACCGCGGCCGTGCGTGTCTTGCGACGGGGCATTCTAGAACAGTCTCCTCGGCGGCGTAGCAGGGGGCATTAGAAGAAGATTTGGGCGATTCGGAGAGATGTTCGTCGTCCTCGCGTCGATCGGCGCCCTCCGACGGTGGTCCCCCGCGTTTTTTGGTCGGAAGGAGCGTACGACCGATCGGGGTCCCGCGCGGAGCTGGTTGCGTCGGAATCGTGGCTGTGAAGGCTTCGCTCGGGCTCCGGGGGTCGCTTAAATACGGCCCTTTGCATCATTCGGTTGGACGACTCCTCGAGACGGAGGGAGGTTAGGCTTCTCGTGTCGACATGTCTCACGGACCCACGACTCACGATCCATACCGGGTTACGTCGTAGCTTCCGCGGCAGAGTGTTGCGCACCGGGCGCCGCGACTAGACCCAACGCCTCCGGGGACAGGGCCGTGAGCGGCCCTGTACGTTCACCCACATCGGAGGAATAGAACCAATGAGCAGTGACCCTAGCGCCGCGAAATACATGATCCGTGCCCGGATCGCCGCCGATGGCGTCATCGACAAACCCGACGTCGTTGGCGCCGTCTTCGGACAGACCGAAGGACTCCTCGGCGAGGAGCTCGATCTCCGCGACCTGCAGAAATCCGGCCGTATCGGACGGATCGAGGTCGAGATCGACTCCCGCAAGGGGAAGAGCGAAGGCGAGATCCTGATCCCGTCGTCGCTCGACCAGGTCGAGACCGCGATCCTCGCCTCCGGACTCGAGACGGTCGACCGGATCGGCCCGTGCCGGGCCCGCATCGAGGTCGTCAGCGTCGAGGATATCCGAATCTCCAAGCGCCAGAAGGTGGTCGAGCGGGCGAAGGCCCTCCTCGCCCACATGCAGGAGGATTCCAAGGGCGTCGGGCTCGACCTGACCGAGGCGGTCCGTAAGGCCGTCCAGGTCGAAGAGATCACGACCTACGGGCCGGAGCACCTGCCCGCGGGACCGAACATCGACCAGGCGGACGCGCTGATCGTAGTCGAGGGCCGGAGCGACGTGCTGAACCTTCTGCGCTGCGGCATCAAGAACGTCATCGCCGTCGAGGGGACGAGCGTCCCGCAGACGGTGAAGGACCTCTCCCGCGGCAAGACGGTGACCGTCTTCACGGACGGCGACCGCGCGGGCGAGTTGATCCTGCGCGAGATGCTCCAGACGATGGACATCGACTACGTCGCGAGGGCCCCGCGCGGCAGCGAGGTCGAGGAGCTCACCCAGAAGCAGCTTGTGAAGTGCCTGCGGAACAAGATCCCGATCAACCAGTACCTGGAGATGTCCGGGTTCGAGTCGACCGGGGCGACCCGCCAACCGATAGAGGAGCGGCCGGAAGGCGGCCCCGGTGGTGGCGGCGGCGGCCGCCCAGAACGGCGCGACGACCGTGGGCCTCCCCGCCGCGACGGCGGGGACCGGGGCATGCCGGCGCCCCCGCCGATGCAGGCGCGTCCCCTTCCTCCCCCACCTCCACCTCCCCCACCGCCCGTGGCGCTCCCCCCGGAGCTCCAGAAGTACTTCGACGTCCTCGCCAGTCTCGAGAACACGTCGAAAGGGGTCTTCCTCGGGCCGGACGACGCCGTGGTCCAAGAGGCGCCGGTGAAGGAGATGATCGACCAGCTCGCTGCGCTGCAAGTACCCGCGAAGACCGTGGTCTTTGATGGGGTGGTCAGCCAGCGGCTGTTGGACGTTTCCCAGGAGAAGGGGATCGAGACCGTCGTCGCAAGCCGGATGGGGGCGGTCGGGAAGCTTCCGACCGGAGTCAAGATCCTGACGAAGATGGACCTAGCGCCCCCGGCGCCGTCCCGGTAGGCATCGCCGAACGACCCGCGGCCCCGCCGCTCTTCCGAGAGCGGCCGGGCCGTGCTTTTTATCCATCTTCCCGACGTAGTAGTGTCGGCACCCCCCGACATGAGCTCCCCCACGCCCTCTGAGCACTCGCGGACGCTCCCGGCCTCCGTCGGTGAGGTCGGGTCCACCGAGGACATCCCCATCCCTTCGGACCCGCTCGAGCGGGTGATCGGTCAGGAGAAGGCCGTCGAGATCGCTCGCATCGCCGCCTACCAGCGACGCCACCTGCTCCTGGTCGGACCGCCGGGCATCGGCAAGTCGATGACGGCGCAGGCGCTCGCCCTCCACCTCGACCGGCCGCGCACCGAGATCCGGATCGTCCACAATCCGGAGAATCCGGAGCGGCCGAGCGTCGAGGTCGTCCGCGGCGACGAGGTCCACTCGGAGGTCGAGCGGGCCCGCGCGATCGAAGGCGAGCTCATCGAACCGACCGACGCGCCGGCGTCCGTCGTGGAGCGGCTCGGCTACCGGTGCCCAAGGTGCAGCTTCTACTCTCCGCCCTCCGACCGGTACTGCCCGAGCTGCGGGAACCTCAAGCAGGTCGTTCCCGGGCTCGGGGGCAGCGGCAACCCGTTCCGCGACCTGGTGGGCGGGATCCTCGAACTGACCGTGAGCCCCGGAGGGAATCCCCAGGAGTCAGTGCGTACCACACGGCTCCGCAACGGCGTGGAGGAGGTCGTCGCCTACGAGCGGGCCGGCGATCACATCAAGGTCCTCGACCAGCGCGCCCTCGAGCGCCGGCGCTCCGTCCAACGGGAGAGCCCCCGCAAGGTCCTTGTCAAGCTCGAGCGGAACACCTTCGTGATGGCTACGGGCGCGAGCGAGACCGAGCTGCTCGGCGACGTTCGGCACGACCCGTACGGCGGTCACCCGCAGCTGGGCACGCTCCCATACGAACGGACGATCCCGGGTGCGATCCACGAGGCGCACGAGGGAGTGCTGTTCATCGACGAGCTCCCCCACTTTGGCCACCTCCAACGCCACATCCTGACGGCGATGCAGGAGCGCCGGTTCCCGATCACCGGGCGCAACCCGCAGTCGGGCGGCGCGGCCGTCCGCGTCGACAACGTTCCTTGCGACTTCATCCTCGTCGCCGCGTCGAACATCCAGGATCTCCATCACATCCTCTCCCCCCTTCGCTCACGGATCAGCGGCGGCGGCTACGAGGTGCTGCTCGACACGGCGATGCCGGACACCGAGCGTAACCGGATCAAGCTCGCACAGTTCTGCGCCCAGGAGATCGCCACCGACGGACGGATCCGACCGGCCACCCGTGAGGCGGTGCTCGAACTGATCCAGGAGGCGCGCCGGCGGGCCGAGGTCGTCGACGGACGGCGCCACTCGCTCACGCTTCGACTGCGAGAGCTCGGGGGCCTGATCCGGACGGCGGGGGACTTTGCGACGGTGGCCCAGAGCCCGTTCATCGAGGCTTCCCATCTCAAAGAGGCCCTCGTGCGGGCACGGTCGATCGAAGAACAGATCAAGTCGGCCTACGGTTCGATGCAGGGCGGCCTCAGCCGCGACGTCACGGAAGCCCAACGCCAGAACATGGGCTACTACCACTGGAACGACCACCCGGACCCCGGCAGTTTCTCCGGCGGGTACGGCTGAAAGTTCGCCGCGGCGCTTCGACGGTCGACACCATTAAGGGTCGTTCACAGGTGGGGCGCGCCGCGGGCGCGTAGTCTAGCGGTTATGACGTCACCCTGACACGGTGAAGGTCGCCAGTTCAAATCTGGCCGCGCCCATCCGAACATGTTTGGCCCAGCTCGAATCTGGCCGCACCGCATGTCAGACTGACCGAGCACCCGAGCGTTGCCGGCCCGGCCGGGGACTGAACGGAGAGCGACGGGCGCTCAAGCCTGAGAGGATGGGTTCTTGCAGCATCCCCTCTACGCGACCAACGTCCCCGCGGCGGAGCCAGTACCGCTCAGGACGAGTGTTCGGGGAGCGAGGCGGCGCGCTTTTTTCGACGTCGGCGGACGAGGTAGGCGACGAACACGCCGAGGAGAATCGCCGTGATGGCTCCGACCACGATGGGAACCAAAAGCGACGCTTCCAGGGTCTGAGCCCGAAGCGACGTCCCCGCGCTCTCCGACACGCCGTTGCCATCGGTCACGGTTACTGTCGGGTGGTACGAACCCGATTGTGAGGGTTTGCAGACGATGGTCGGGCTGCCGACGGGATTGCACCCCGGAGGGAGATTCGAGTAGGCGTAGGAGTACGGTGCGGCACCGCCGGAGGCCTCGGCGTGAATCGTGAGTAGGTTTCCGACCGTCGCGACGGAGGGGGACACACTAACGGTCAGCTGGAGAGCTGGATCGATCATGACCGAAAACGCCTCGGTAGCCGAAGTTCCCTTCGAATCGTTGATCCAAACGCGCCCAGAGTAGGAACCGGGGGAAAGGTAGACGTGGGTCGCGTTCTGCATCCTCGCCGAGCCGCCATCCCCGAACTCCCAGACGACGGCCTCCAGCCCAAACCCTCCGACGGGAACCGACGCAAAGTGGACGGGAGAACCCGCATCTCCAGGGTTCGGGCTAACGGAAGTGGTGAAGGCGAGATAGTAGATTGTGCCGTCGACGACGGATACGTTGTCGGACCCCTGGTTGGAAATGTAGACGTATCCGTTCGCCGGGTCGAAGACCCCGCCGAACGGGGCTTCGCCGACGGTTATCGTCCTCACCGCCGTGGTGTCGTGGACGATCGTTACCTGGTCCGTTCCAGTCGTGACAAAGACGTCGTCGGTCTCCGAATCCGACACCACGGCCCGTGGCATGTCGCCGACCGCGAGGGATGCGATCAGTGTGGTGCCCCTGATCACGGCAATCGTCGCAGGGGCGGTCAGGAGCACGTACAGCAGTCCATTGCTTGCATCGAACCAGGCGCTGTTGGGGCTGCCTCCGAGTTCGATCGACCCCATGGGGGTCGTCCCGGCGATAACTGTGACGTTGCTGGACCCATAATTCGGGACGTAGACCTCCCCGGTCTGGGGATTCACGGCAATCGTCCCCGGAGCGGGACCTACCGTCAACGTCGCGAGGACCGATGTCCCTCGGATGACCGAGATGTTCGCCGGGTAGGGGCACCCGTACGTTTGGCAGGAAGTGACGTACAGCTCCCCGCTCACGGGGTTGACCGCCATCTTCTGGATGGCGCCTAGGGAGATGGTGCCGATCACGTTCGTTCCGTTGATGACCGAGATCATGTCCGGGATGAGTAGGAGCGTCGGCACGCCCGTCGCGACGTACACGAATCCGTTCTCCGGGTCGAAGATCACGTCCGTAGGCGTCCCGTTCACCCGGACCGTCGTAAGGACCGAGGTGCCGTTGATGACGGACACGTTGGCCGACGACCTATCCGGGGCGTAGACGAACCCATTGATCGAATCAAAAGCTAGACCGACACTGTCCACCGCGACGGCCCCCACCGCGGCGGTTCCTTGGAGGACGGTGATAGTGTGGTACGCGTCGACGTAGACGAATCCCCGAGCGGGATCGAACACCATCGGTCCAGGCGACGGCCCCACCGCCACCGTTGCGACCAAGTACGGCTGGTCGAGGGCGTGATCCCTCGGCGAACTTTGGGAATCGCTAGCTGACGAGCCCCCGACCTGGAGGTCGTTCGATCCTGCAGCGGCAGATCCCACGCCCACCCCGTGCCCCGCCGGCAAGGCCGCCACAACCATCACCGCGATACCCAGTGCGGCCCAGAGCCAGGTGAGAGAGGGCCCGCTCGGAGTGTTTCCCCGGCCCGAGTCGCGACGGATCGTATCAACTCTCCTTACGCCATCACCGTCCGTTCGCTTGCCGGGAGAGCGACCGGACCTTCGATGGGCTCCACCCGGCGTGCAAACGTTCCGGCTCGCCCTGAGGAGACCACCGCGTGAGCTGGGGTCGCTTCCCAGGAAGGTATCCCGAGCGCACACACGACACCCTTACGGGGGCGGCGGGGCTTCGGCGTCTGCGCCGGGGGTCGTGGGGGCCCCGTCGGGTGGCAGGGGGGCATTCCGGACCCGGTTGCGGGCCCGCCGACGAACGAGTAGGACCGCGAGCACGACGAGGGCGATCGTCACCGTGAACGCAAGCAGGACAGGGGGCGAGGCAAGAATTTGACTGATCGACTGTGGCCGGAGAGAGGTCGACGACTCCACGGACACGCCGTTGGCGTCGGTGACCACCACGGTGACGCGATAGGTGCCGACCTGCGTTGGTTGGCAGGTAATCGTCGAGCTGTTGATAGACACGCAACCCGGTGGGAGCCCTTCGTACATGTACGAGAAAGGGGAGGCGCCGCCCGTCACCACCGCGTGCAGCGTGATCGATTGGTCGAGCACCGGAAATCCGCTCGAACTGCCGAACGAGACCTTGAGCGGTGGGTCGACCGTGATGTTCAGCACACGCGAGGCGGATCCTCCCTCCGAGTCATTGACCCAGGCTTTCGCAACATACCGGCCGGGCTGCCGGTAGATGTGCGAGGGGTTCTGCCCCAGGCCAGAACTCCCATCGGCGAACTCCCACGCGAAGGTGTACACGCCGGTGCCCCCGGAGGGGGTAGAGAAGAGACCGATCGGCGACTCCGCGTCTCCAGGGTTCGGGTCGGCCGCGACGGTCGAGACGAGGGCCGCCAGCACCGTGAATTTGGTCTCGGAGGTCGTCGCAAACCCGGCGGAGTTGGTCAGCTCAACCGATACTTCGTAAGTCCCCGCGAGCACCGGCGTGCACGGTAGCGCGTCGGTGTTCGTCGTGGTGCAGCCCGGCGGCAGGTGGGAGTAGTAGAACGTCAGACCGATTTGGCCGCCCGTCGAAACAACGAACGACGTGGAAGAGTTGATCGCCGATCCGAGCTCTACGACGGGTGGGCTCGCACGGAACCCGCCGATGATAGGATAGGCGAACGACCCGTCAATCACCGAAACGGTGCCTGCGTCGCGGTTGAGGATGTAGACGTATCCATTCTGGGGGTCGAAGACGCCTCCCACCGGCGACAACCCGACGGTGATGTTCGTGACGGAGGTCGTGTTACTGATGACCGAGGCATCGGTGCCGAACTCCGAATTCGTGACGTAGAAGTAGCCGTTACGGGAGTCGACCACACCTCCCTCTGGCCCCAACCCGACGCCGACCGTCCCGACGACGGAGAGGCCCCGAATGACGCTGACGGTTCCCCAGCTAATGTCGAAGGCGAGGTTGATCACGTACACGAGCCCGTTGACGGGGTCATAGTCGGCCTCGGTCGGCGTGCGGCCGACGGGGATCGAGGCGAGGACCTCCGTCCCGTTGAGTACCGTGGTATTGTCCGAAAGAGCGTTGGGCACGTAGGTATACCCGTTCTGAAGGTCGAAGCCGATACGCCCGGGTTGCACTCCTACCTGAGGAGTTGCGATGAGCGATGTACCGGATATTACGGAGATCTCTGCATCGACGGTGTTGCAAATGCCGAGGCAGGTGCTGACGTACACGTACCCGTTCTTACTGTCGACCGCAATGTTGGACCCGGGCTGCCCGAGCAGTTGGACGGTCGCGATCACCGCAGTCCCGTTGATGACCGACACATTCCCAGGAGCGCCGTTCGCGCCGCCCACCGGCGTAGTGGGGACGTAGACGTACCCGTTCGACGGGTTGAAGGCGGCGCCGAGTCCGGTCGATCCGGGTAGCGGTATCTCGCCCACGTACGACGTCCCGTTGAACACGTCGACGCTTCCGTTGCCCGAGGTCACCTGGGGGGCGTACACATACCCGTTAGCCGGGTCCGCAGCGAATCCACCGGTTCCTAGCTGCGCGTTGAACGACGCGATACTGGCTGTGCCTGCGAGAACCGACACATTGCTTAAGCCCGCAACGAAGACGAGGTGGTGGACGAGATCTACGACGGCGGCATCGGGGCTGGGCCCGACCGGCACCGTCCCGACAACGTACGATTTGGCTTCGGGAACGGTGCCGGCAGGTAGCGGCCTCGACTCGGACGTGACGGGCGAGGTCCGGTCCGGCGTCTGTGGGCTCGCTGAAGGGGCTGGGCCGGGGGAAAGGGCGAGCTGCGCCGCGAGGACAATCCCGACCACGAGGAGCCCTGCCCACCGACCTGGGTCGCGCGCGTCCCACAAAATGCGGCCGCTCGCCCATGGAGCTGCCGTTGAAGCCTTGCGGGCAGGCGGAGTCATGCTCACCACGCCGTCGGACGTGTGAGTTCACTACCAATCAGCTTGATGGTACACCCGTCGGGGCCGCCATTTCGAGGCTTGCAGGGGGAACCCCCGGAGGCGGCCCTCCCAGTCCTTCGGTTGTTCCCGAGTCACGCACCCTGGCGAACGGACCTGAGCAGTCTTGGGGACTTAGTCGGTCGGAGGACTGTCATCTTGCGGTCGCTCCCCACGTCGCGGTACTCGGTCGCGAGTACCGGCAAGTCGCGGGAGGAGGCACCATGCCGCAAGGATCAGCGGGATAACGGCCCCGAAGTCGACCACCACCAGGGCGAGATTCGGACCCGCCGAAGTCGACCCCACGGTCAGCTGCGGGAATGATAGGTCCACCGCGTGTGGAGAGTCGGAAAGCTTTCCGAGCCACGCGCTGTTGATTCCTTGTGCGGAAACGAGGGTTCCATCGACCGACGATTTCGGGCCGGATGCGGGCCCGGAGAGGGTGAGCCCAAGGGGCCCCCGGGACGGCCAAAGCACGATCGACCCGGACTGCGAGGACCATGCGTAGTCGAACGGACGGTACTGGACCGCAGAACTGTCCACGACGTAGAGGTCCGTCGTGAACCCGGAGAGGCTGCTATTGTGGTCGGAGGCGGTCGACGCATTGGCCTTCCCGACGTTGAGAACGACGTTGCCGGCGCCGCCGGGGGAGAACGGCGCCGACAAGGTCTCCGCGTTGACAAATGCGGTGAGGTTCGTCCGCCCCGGATCCACGGCAAACCCGGTCAGGAACCAACGGTTCAAGGGAGCCGGCATTTCGGTCGACCAGTACCGCCAATCGGTCGCCGGCCCGCTCCGATAACCCAGGGTGAACGCGTCCCCGGAGGCGAAGGCGGCGTACGAAACCTTCGGTCCTAACGAGTCCCACAGCAGGTCCTGCACGTGGGCGTGGCTCGTCAGCTCGACCGCAAACACCACGCTTCGGCCCGCGAGGCTCGGCAGGTTGAGAGCGTAGCTCCTCACACCGTTCCCGTCGAACTCGAACTGCTGGCTCGCGCCTTGGAGCACCGGGATCGGGCCGGCATTCGACGCCGTGATCGGTCCCCCGGTCGAGCTCGGCGTGAGTGCGGAGCCGCTAGTGATGACCGCCGCGATACTCTGACCCGCATAGAAGCTCGTCGCGTTCACGAGGTCGATGGCGTCCGCCGACTGAAGGCTCCCCCATCGGACCGAGGCCGTCAATCCGAGGGAAACGGACTGGTCGGTGAGATTCCGGAAGAGGCCGATGGGCGCCGACGCCGCGGCGAAGTGAACGCTCGCGTTGGCGGCATCGATCTCGTAGGTCGCCGGGGAAGAGAGCGCGTACCCGCATTCGGGGGCACCGGCGCAGGCAATCCCGTACTGCAGGGGGAGGAACTCCCCCGCGTCGAAACCCACGAGAGGCGCCACTGGAGTACCAAGGGAAGGGTTCCCTAACAGTCCCAACGGGAACAACAGGGCAATGGCCAAGGCGATTGCGAACCCTACGGTCGAACGTCGCGGACGTCGGTGGATCAGGGCGCGGGCGGTGGTCGGAGTCACCGGCACCTCAGGGTGGAGATCGCCCGTGAGCGCCGTCTGCCACGCGTGACGGACGAAGAAGTAAGTCAGGGTGATTGAAAACCCGACGAGGTACAGCAGTAGGAGGATCTGCCATCCACCTCGTCCTCCGAGCCACTGATACAGATTCGCCCTGGCGTGGAACTGGTAGTACGACCAGTAGTAGACGCCCGTGCTTCCACTAAAGCCGTCGAACATCTCGAAGATCAGGAACTGGGGGAGGAGAAACAGCTGGAGCCCAAAGATCCGCGCGTAGGATAAGGAGGGGCGGCCGTGGGCGATCAGCGCCAGCATCAGCAGCCCGACGAGGAGGACAAAGTTGTCCTGCGGCACTCCGTTTACGAAGACGAGAAATGCGACGGAGAAGGCCGCGAAAAGGCACACGGGTTCCTTCACTCCGAAGCGGCGTAGCACCCAAGGCAGGACTAGCGCAGCGGTTACCGTCGCCGCGAGGGCACCGCGCTCGGCCACGACGAGGGTCCCGTCCGTGAGTTTCGGTAGCAGGTTGAAGGCAGAACTCGGCCCGACGCCGCTCGACGCGGATTGAAGCCCACCCGCCAGGTCGAAAAGTGAGGTCAGATGGAAGATCACGAGAGGGGCGGCCAAGAAGGCCCCGACCCCAACGAAGGCGGTGAGGGCCAGGAGCTTTCGCCGACGTCCGGCTCGATAGAGGATCAGCGTTGGTACTAACAGGACGATCGAATAGTACGAGAAGACCGCTAGCCCGATGCAAAGGGCGCTTAGGACCAGGAAGCGATTTTCCCCGGTACGATCCCAACCGTACCGAAGGGCGACGTACCCGAGCACGTAGAGGAGAATCACGATGCTGTCGGTCTCTACCCAGACATCGTTGACGAAGAGTACGAATGGATTGAAGAGGAAAGCATAGGCGATCTTGCGGTGGTAGGGCAGCCGCTCGAGCTCGGCCACACGGCCGAGCACGAGGCCCGTGAGCAACGTGAGGGCGAGGAAGAGTAGCTTGAAACCGGCCGCGGTCAGCAGGTAGTTCGATTGTGTGGCCCGGAAAACGTAGTACGCGATCAGGTTGAGGAACTGGATGACGAGCCCGCCCGGCACCTGGTTCTGGTACTCATAGGGGTTGAGTCC
The DNA here is from genome assembly GCA_022750195.1 of Thermoplasmata archaeon. Lineage (GTDB taxonomy): Archaea > Thermoplasmatota > Thermoplasmata > Lutacidiplasmatales > UBA184 > Lutacidiplasma. Next base: position 207,314 of record JAKIWE010000003.1, read on the forward strand.
CAGAGCGAGGTAGCTCGAACTCAGGAAGATCGTGTTGGAATTCCATGCATCGTAGAAGATGAACAGAAGAGGGACTTGGACCAAGACGAACCAGAGTACCGGGTTCCGGAGCACGGCGACGACCTTTGCGGGTCCGGGGTTCGCCGGCTCGTCGCTCACAGTCTACTCCTCCGCAGGACGGCTTAGGCGGATAGATTTCACACCGGAACGGCCCACGCTCGCCGAGGGAGCGTCCCCGCGCCGTCTCCGTGACTGCCGAGTCCCTCCGCAACCCCCTAGCGTCCCCCGGCTCAGGAGTTCCGCCGGTTGGGATGAGGAGCCGCGGCCGACGCATTGTGGGAGGGCCTTCGTCGCCATTCCTAGGACTCCTGCGGCGGGGCCGGGGTAGGATTCGACCCTGGACGGCTTCGGGGCGCGAACCGTGTGCGCAGCCGTTCCCACCAAGTCCGCCAAAGCGAAGGACCTAGGTACCCTCGCGCCCGTCGCACGCGGTCGATCAAGGCCACCGTGACCACGATCCAGAAGAGGAGGGAGAGTCCGCGCCCCAACAGCGGCACGGCGTACATTCTCGGTACGAGCCAGGTAAGCGTCGGGTTGATGGTGAGGATGGGCAGGAAGAACGAGTAGAAGTCGACGGTGAAGAGCGTGAACAGGAGGGCGATCACGGTCACGGCGATGAGGAAGAGAGGTCGTTCTCGCCGGATCGCGACGCTGATCGCCAGGTACGGGAGGATCCAGGTCACGTACTGGTTGTTCACAGTGCGGAAGAGGACATAGAAAACGAGGAGTCCGATGGCAGAGAGGTCGATCCAGACGCCGGGATCGGACGTCAGGGAGGCGCGTTGACCGATCCACCAGGCGAGGAGCGTGACGATCAGGGCGATAGAGATCACGTCGGCGGCCGCCGCCCAAGGGGGAAGCGTCGTTACACCAAAGAGGGGGGCAAGGGTCCAAACCGTGAGCATCCCGACCGTCGCGCCGTTCGAGGGACTCAGCACCCCGTGAACGTAACCGACCGGATTGACGAGGAGGAACGGGGCGGATACCGCGGCGAGGACCGCCACGAACGCGCCGGCAAACACCAGCAAAGGGCGGCCCCGCGGTCGTCGGAGCCCCACGGCGAGGGCGAGAATGAGGAGCGCCGGAAAGTACTTCAGCGACACCGCGGCGCCGAAGGCGAGACCCGCGTACGCGTCACGCCGGTCGAGTAGCCATAGGGTCCCGAGCAGGCCGAAGAACGTAGGGATGGCATCGAACATCCCCCAAACGCTGCCGATCCAGATGGCGTACGGATTGAGGAAATAGAGGGCGAAGGCCCGGGTACCGAGCTCCGGACGACCGAACCGCTCGACCACGACTTTGCGCACGAGGAAGGCCGTCGCGAGCTGGAAGAGGATGATGGGCGTCTTGACGAGGAGGAGGAACCACCAGTCGGGTACGAAGGGCGCCCCTAGATTGATCGACGTCCCCAACAGGGAATCGAGACGGGCCACCGGAAGCGGATGTGCTTGGAGGGCCGGAGCAAGCGGGGCGTAGACGCCCCAGGCCACGGCGAGGAAGCCGGCCCAGCTCGGCGGATATACGTAGTCCCAGAGCGGCGGGGGCGGGTAAGGATACAGCGAACCATGCCGCCCCACCACGGTTTGTGCAGTGTTGTACCAAACGTACGGGTCGAGGGCGTGGGCGGAGAGAGGCGCCAGCGCGAACTGGACGATCAATCCCACGAGGATGACCCGTGGGAGCGTCCAAAACTTCACCGAGTCTGGCTCCTGCCCGCGTCGGTCTAGGCCAAGAACCGGTGGGCCCGGCACGCCGATCCGAGGGGGGGGCTGCTCAAGGCTTCGCGCCGGCGGCCCAGGCGTGCCGGCGCTCCAGAGGTAGTGGCGACGCGGTCAGGGCCGGCACACGCGGGCAGGCCACGGCGAATCCGAACCGGTTCGCCTTATTAGTTGTACGGCGCTCGGCAGAATGGTCCGCCACCCGCGTCCAGCGCGGCGTCCGGGAGCCCGCGATGTGCTTGAGTTCGCAGCACCGATTCCGCCAAATCACGAGGACCGCCCACCGAGGGGCATAGCTTCCGCGCGCCCGGCGAAGGAGTATAATCGCGAACTGAGTCGAGGGAACGTACCAACATAGTTAAATAATGAGGAATTCAACGGCGACCGGTAGTGACGGCGCGCCCACTCACGCGCCGTGCGAACAAGAGATCGAATCACGAGTTCGGTGGGCGGCGAGGGAAGTTCTGATGCGCGACCGTCGTCTCCCGGAGCCGCCAGCCCTCGGCCAAGGAGTAATCGAATGACCCCGACAGGACCTCGACGCATTCTCGTCACGGGCGCGGGCGGATTCATTGGCCACGCGCTGGCGAAGCGCTTCAAAGCCGAGGGCCACTGGGTGCGCGGCGTCGACCTCAAGCGCCCCGAATTCGAACGAAGCCCGGCGGACGAGTTTCTCCTGTTGGACCTCCGCGAGGAGGCCAACTGTCACACGGCGGTCCACGGGGTCGACGATGTCTACCAGCTCGCGGCCGACATGGGCGGGATCGGCTACATCACCTCCATCCACGCCTCCCTTACGAGGAACAACGCTCTGATCAATGCGCACATGCTGGAAGCGTCGGCCGACGCTGAGGTCGACCGCTACCTCTACACCTCCTCCGCCTGCGTCTACCCGGCCGAGGCGCAGAACGTCGCCGACGTGGCGCCGCTCAAGGAGAGCGATGCGATCCCTGCGCACCCGGAGAAGGGGTACGGCTGGGAGAAGCTGTTCAGCGAACAGCTGACGACGTACTTCCACGAAGAACGCGGGCTCGATGTCCGGATCGTCCGGTTTCACAACATCTACGGCCCACTCTCGGTCTTCGAAGGTGGGCGAGAGAAAGCGCCCGCCGCCGTCTGCCGCAAGGTCGCGGAGGCAGAGGACGGGAACGGGATCGAAGTATGGGGCGATGGGCAGCAGACCCGGAGCTTCTGCTTCATCGACGATTGCGTCGAGGGGATCACCCGCATCATGGCCTCAGGGTTCAACGCTCCGATCAACCTCGGAACCGACGAGATGGTCAGCGTAGACGCCCTCGTAGACCTCGTCACCCGCATCGGCCGCAAGCAGCTTCACAAGATCCACGACCCCTCCAAGCCTCAAGGGGTCCGCGGGCGCAACAGCGACAACTCGCTCTTGCTCCGGGAGATCGGATGGGCCCCTGAGATCCCACTTGAGGTCGGTCTCGCACGCACCTACTCTTGGGTCTGGGGAGAGCTCAAGAAGGCCGGTCGGGCGCGGCCTCCGATTCCGGCGCAATCGATCTCCGAGCCGATTTCCGCCGCGGTGGCGACCCCCGGTTCCGTCGTGTAGCCGGCGCCGCGCATAGCGCGGTGGGTCGATCGATGGCCGGTGGACGGCTTTCCGGAGGCGCGTGGAGCCGGAACATCTCAAATAGCCACTCCTGAATCGCCGGCCTTCTCATGCCAGACAATGGCGAGAACGGCACCTCGTCGACCGGCGGTCGACGACGCCTCGATCCGAACACGTTGACCATTCTCCTCCCCGCCCACAACGAGGCGGCGACCATTGGTCCGGTACTCGCCGACTTTTACCGGGAAGTCGTGGCTCCCACCGGGGCCACGCTCCTCGTCTGCGAGGACGGAAGTACCGATGCCACCTTATCCGTACTGGAGGAGCTGCGCGCCTCCATTCCGTTCACCCTCGAGAGCCAGAACGCCCGAAAGGGGTACGCGGCGGCCGTCGCCAGCGGTCTCCGCCGAGTGACCACCCCCTACACGTTCTTCGCCGACTCGGACGGGCAGTACGATCCGGCGGATTTCTGGAAGCTCTGGCCCCTTGCGGCCCAGGCCGACATGGTCATCGGCCGCAAGTTGCGGAGGGAGGAGGCGTGGCATCGGGTCGTCCTCTCTCGCGGCTTCCACCTCCTCGCGAAGGCCGTCACCGAGGTGCCGCTCCAGGACATGGACTGCGGCTTTCGCATTGTCCGTCGCGAGGTCATTGAACGGGTCCTTCCCCGGGTCCGGTCCCTACGGTTCAGCTTCTGGGCCGAGTTCTCCATCCTCGCTTGGGCCGAAGGCTTCCGGATCGTCGAGGTGCCGGTCTCCCACCGACCCCGCCTTCACGGAGAGACGTCGATCTATCCGCCCCGACGCTTGCCGAAGATCGTCGGCGCCCAGCTCGTGGGCCTCGCGGACCTCGGCCGTCGCCTCAAGGACTCGTCGTCTCGCGACTAGCCGCTCCGAGTTCGTTCGTGGCCGAGACCGCGCCGGAACCCGGCCCGCCCCGGCCGGCCCCGAGCGAGCCGGATCTCGTCACGGTCATCGTGCCGGCGTACAACGGCTCCCGCACCCTGCCTCGGACGCTCGACCGCCTGCGGGCTCAGGACTACCGACCGGTGGAATGGGTGGTGGTCGACGATGGCAGTCGCGATCCTACCCCCCGACTTCTCGCCGAGCTTACCGCGGGCGCGCCGGGCCCGGTCGAGATCGTCACCCACCCGGTCAATCTCGGTCTCTCTCGATCCTTGAACGACGGACTCTCCCGCGCCCACGGCGACAAGGTGCTCATCGTCCACCAGGACATCGAGCTCGTCGGCGACGATTGGATCCGCCGCGCCGCCGCGCACCTCGACGGAGGCCCCAACATCGCTGTGGTCACCGCCTACTACGGCGTCCCCGCGGCCGACGAGCTCAACCTGGCGATGCGAGCCTTCGGCTACATCCGCCAGCAGTTCCACACCGTCGAGCCCCACGGGGAAGAGACGGTGACCTTCTCGGAGTTCAAGTGCGACCTCTTCCGCCGGCCGGCCGTCGCGGCGGCCGGCAATTTCCCGACCCAATTCCGTATCGCCGGGGAGGACATCGTGCTCTCCTTCCGGCTTCGCCAGGCGGGGTTTCGACTCCTCAAGTGCTACGACCTGGTCGCCGTCCAGAGATTCACTGGCGCGGCGGAGAGCGTCCGCGGAAATTTGTACAAGGACTACCGTTTTGGAATGGCCATCACGGGCACGCTCCGGGCGTTCGGGACGTACGCCTTTCGCCACCTCGACAGCTCTCGATACGCCCGGTCCCGGTCGCTCCACCGCGCATCGCAGCCCGTCTTCGCCTTGGCGCTCGTCCTCCTCCTCGTACTCTCGGCCGTGTTCTCGTCCGCGTGGTTGGCCTTCGCCGCAGCCGCTCTACTGTCCGGCCGGTCGATCTACTACGCCGTGCGGCTCCGACCGGAGTTCCGCCCGGCGGAGCCGTCACGGCGGCGGCCGTGGCACGAACTCGCCGCAGCCGCCTTCCTGGGAATCGGGAGCGATCTCGCCTACTCCCTGGGGGTGCTGGTCGGGGCCGCGCGTAGCCTCCTCGGGGCTCGGCTTTGAGGGCGCTTCGGCCTTACCTCTACCGCCATGGTAGACACGTGAGGTCCCCGAAGGTCGCCAAATAGTCCGACTGGAAGGTGTAGACGCAGACCCGGCTTGGGGCGTTCGCCGTCGGGGGCGGAATCACCTCCGACCGGAACTCCGCCAGCGTTGAGCCTGGGCGGAGGGTCCATTCGGCGGTCGCCACGATGGGGACGGTGCCGAACGCCACTCCGGTCACCATCAGTTCGACGAGGAGGTTGCCGAGCAGGTTCGGCACCGCCAAAGGGACACCTACGTAGAACAGAGAGCCGTTTCCGACGGCCAGTTCCGCTAGGTTCGTGTACCCCGCCGACACTCCCCCCACCACGGTCCCGTTGCTTGCGACCAGCGAACCGACGGCGAGGTCGTCGCCCGGCCGTCCGTACGGGTACTGCCCACCTAGGAAGAACCCCGGGCTGGAACCGTTCGTGTACAGAAACCCGGTCCCGCCAAAAGCAAACGTCGGGACGAGTCGGTTGCTCCCTGACGGTCCGAGGTATTCGGCGGCACCGGCCGACCCCGGGGTCCCCCGATGACCGACCCATTCTCCGATGGGGGCCCCTACCCAAATCGCCGAACCCCCCTGCTGGATCCACGGGAGGAGGAGGTCGTGGGTGCGGTCGAACACGGTGTCGGGCAGGACCCCCGAGGCAAGGACCAGAATCCCTTGACGATGGGCGGGGTCGACCATGAACGACGCAAGGCCGGGCGCATCAACGAGCTGAAGCGACGCTCCCGGGACGCTCGCCCGTAGCACGTTTTGAAGGCGGACCGCGAGCGAGAACCAATCGCCCGCTACGCCTTGGTACACCGGGTACGCGGCGTCGTAGAAGAAGTAGACCGCGCCGGGCGCCTCGGCTTGGTGCTGGACCAGCCAGAGCTGCCTCAAGTGGGCGACGAATGTCGCAGTCGCCGTGAAGTTCAGTTCGACATCCCGGGGACCGACGGAGACCAACGATGCCTGGAACACCAGCTTGGGGGCAGTAGGAGGGGCGACCAAGGCGACCTCGCCGAGCACGAGCGCGATCACGAACAGGCCGACCGTGACCTCAGCGAGTCGCTGAAACGTCCGCGACTTCATGCGGAGGCACCGGCGGTAGGGCGCGCGGAGGCGTGTCGGGCCAGCAGGTAGCCCAGGAGGAACGCTGCGGGGACCGTAGTGAGGGAACCGACGAGTGACCCGAGCTTGAACCCGGCGAGCAGGGAGGCGGTTACCGCCGCAGGTGGGACGTGCGGAGGCAGGTAGAACCACGGGAGGAACGAGTAGTACGGTCCGGCGATCCAGAGCAGCACGTACGCCGAGGCGATGATCGTCATGGCGGCCAGGACGAGCGCATCGCGACGGTCGAGGACGGTCAGCAGCACCAGGAACGGAAGGACCCAGAGCAAGTACTGCGGCTGGACGTATGGAACCGCGAGGAGGATCGCGGCGCTCGACAAGGCCGCCGACCTCCACAGTTGTTCCTCGGTGAGCTGGCCCGGCAGACGACCGAACCGGTAGGCCAGCAGGAGGAGAACAGCCACGGCAAGGACGGCGAGGGCGGGGAGGAGCCACACGGATTGGGCTTGAACAACGGATTCGATCCCCGCGAGCCCCGGGTAGGTGAGGACCCCCCACGGGCCGAAGCCGCCGTAGTAGGTCGAAAGCGTCGTGAACGGTCCGCCAGATTCTAGGATGACCCGGTCGGCGAAGCCGGCGGCCAAGACCGGGGGCCAGCTCGTCAGCCCCAGGACCCCGACGACGCCGACGGCGAACGCCGTCCCACGGCGGAGGAGCGGGGCGGACCCCCGCTCGCCGTAGCGGATCAAGGAGGCGGCGAAGAGCGGGAGTAACAGCAGTGGGAAGAGCTTCAGGGATGCGGCGAGGCCGAGCGAGAGGCCGCCAGTCACAAATCGACCGCGAGGCAGACAGTAGACGGCGAGCAACGTGAAGAACACCGGCAGTACGTCAAAGGCCCCGTGCACGGAGCTCTCGAGAATGACCAGCGGGTTGAGGAACCAGAGTCCGAAGGCCAGCTGGGCCCGTGACCGCTCGCCGGTCCGTTCGATTATCAACTGATACAGTAACGCGCCGGTAAGGACATCGAAGAGAATGAGAGGAGCCTTCTCGACAACTGCATAGAGTGGCGAGGCGAGGCCGGGCGGCACCCCGGTGACGCCGGCCACGGCCCCCAACGTGGTGAGGGAGGGCACGAGCGGGAGCAAGGCCGAGGCGGAGGAGAGGGACGCGGAGCCTTGGCCGACGAGATTCAAGAGCAGGATCCACCCGGGGGGGTAGACGAGCCCCGTGGCGTACGGGGGGGATCCGTAGAGCATTCCAAGAGAACCCTCGGCGAACGATTCGAGGTCGGGGTCTGCGGTGATCGGCGCGAGGAGAAGCCGCGCGGACAATCCCACGGCCAGCACGAGAAGCAGCGGGGCGTGGGGGCGGAGCGAGCGGAACCTGGCGCCTATTCGCTCCCGGCTCCACCATCGGGCTTTGCCCGGATGGCTGTCATCTTGGCGTGGGGCCGTCGATACGACTGTCGGGGACGACTCGAGCGAAGGTTGTTCGTCGGGAGAGCTCGTCAACGCTCACGCTCGGGCGCGCGATCCCAGAGGCTCGTTCGCGAGATTCGGGCGTTGGATAAGCTCCCGGGATAATCTCGCTCGGCCGACAGACCCGGCGGAACGCGCGAGAAGGTTCATCCAACGCGGTAGGATGCGCTCGACGAGTGTTGACGGAGAACGAACCCCCGACCTCGGGCCGCCGGCCGACCGAGGACTGGCGCGACCAAGTCATCGAAGGGGATGCCCGAGAGGTCCTCGCCACCTTGCCGTCCGGTTCGGTCCATCTCGCCGTGACCTCACCGCCCTACAACCTCGGCATCCCGTACCAGGGGTACTCCGACGACCTGGCGTACGGGCAGTATCTCGCGTGGCTCAAGGAGGTCTGGACCGAACTTCAACGCGTGTTGGTCGTGGGTGGCCGGTTTGCGCTCAACGTGGCCCCCACGTCGATCAAGGACTTTCGTCCCATCCACCACGACCTCTCTCGAGGATTGCGCGACCTCGGATTCATCATGCGCACGGAGATCATCTGGTACAAGCAGACGATGGGCCGTCGGACCGCCTGGGGGAGCTGGCGGAGTCCTTCGAACCCTCACATTGTTCCGTCGTGGGAGTACGTCCTCGTCTTCGCCAAGGGGAGCTGGCGCCTCGACGGCGACCGCGCGGAGGCCGACATCTCCGCGCGCGATTTCGAGAAGTTCAGTGACGGGTTCTGGGCGATCCCTCCTGAGCGCCGACGCAACGGCCACCCCGCCCCGTTTCCTGAGCTACTCATCGAGCGGATCGTGAAGTTTTACTCCTACCGGCAAAACGTTGTCCTCGACATGTTCGGTGGCACCGGCACGGTGGCGGTAGTAGCCAAGCGCTTGGGGCGACACTACGTCTACATCGATAGATCGCCGGAGTACTGCCTCGGCGCCCGACGCCGAATTGCGTCGACCGCCCCCGCTCCGCCAGAAGAAGAGGGACCCCGGGCGGCTCCGCGTCGGCACGCGGTGCGACGCTAAGACTCCTCATGCCCGACTTCGCCCTCGGCGTTGACGTCGCCGCACGTGATTTGGCGAATCTCCTGCTCGCGCTCGCCGATTGGAAAACCTCAAAGGCTCCGTCCCGCCGGACGTAGGCGTGACGCCGTCTAGCGCGGGCAAGCGAGCGCTGATCACCGGAGTCACCGGTCAGGACGGCAGCTTCCTCGCCGAGCAACTTCTCGCGAAGGGGTACGAGGTCTACGGTCTCGTGCGACGGCTCTCGACTCCGAACCCCACCAACATCCGGCACCTCCTGGGTACTCTCCACCTCTTGGACGGCGACCTGCACGATCAAGCCTCGTTGGAAAGCGCCCTTCGACGGTCCGAACCGGACGAAATCTACAATCTCGCGGCTCAGAGCTTCGTCGGCGTGTCGTTCAACCAACCGGTGGTGACGGGCGAGGTGACCGGTCTGGGGGCCCTCCGGCTTCTCGAAGGAATGCGGAGTCGAGCCGACAAGGCGCGATTCTATCAAGCCTCCTCGAGCGAGATGTTCGGTCGCGCCGAACACAGCCCGCAAGACGAATCTCCCGAGTTTCACCCCCGCAGTCCCTACGGCGTCGCGAAGGTGTTCGCCTACCATGCCGCGGTGAACTACCGTGAGAGCTACGGACTCTACGTCGCGAACGGCATCCTGTTCAATCACGAGAGCGAGCGGCGCGGACTCGAGTTCGTGACTCGGAAGATCACCGACGCCGTGGCGAAGATCCACCTCGGGCTCGCGTCGAAGCTCACCCTTGGACCGCTCGACCCGCGCCGGGACTGGGGGTACGCCCCGGAGTACACGGACCTTATGTGGAGGATCCTGCAGTCCCCGTCTCCCGAGGACTTCGTCGGGGCGACCGGGGAAGCTCACTCCATCGAGGAGTTTGTCCGTGAAGCGTTCCGTTGCGTAGGGATCGACGACTGGCCCCAGTACGTGGATCACGACCCCCGGTTCGCTCGGCCGGCCGACGTAGACCGCCTCTGCGGCGACGCGCGCAAGGCGAAGGAGCGCCTCGGATGGGAGCCGAAAGTCCGATTCCCCGAGTTGGTCCGTCGGATGGTCGAAGCGGACTTAGCCCGTCAGAAGCTCTCCGCGCCGCCGACGCACGCCGCCTCCTGATCGTTGGCCCGCACCAAGGCTCCGGGGATCGGTAGGACGAATCCCCGAGTGACGAGGGACACGGCGCAGCTCTCGTTGGACGTGCGACCTTCTAAGGGGTCGTTGGGCGTTCGGCCCGCCAGTAGTCCGTCGTTTCCGTCTGACCTTCTTCGGCTATGACCCGAAGGCCGTGAACCTCCTCGAGGATTCGTCGACACTCTGACCGTCCCGGCGAAGCCGAGACCTCGATGATCACCGTCTTCGTTCTCGCCAAGGTCCGCGAAGCACCGCGCAATACCTCGAGTTCGTACCCTTCGACGTCGATCAACAGCCAGTCGATCCTCTCGAAACCTGCCCGATCCACGAGGTCGTCGAGACTGGCTATCCGAACGGGGACCTTCTTGAGAGGACCCCCGTCCCCACCGGTGGCCCAGCCGGGAACCAGCGACGCTTTTCCCTGGTAGATGGGAGGAACCTCGAGAGACCCGACGCCCGAGGCGCTCCCGACGGCCGTGCGCTCCACCCGGGCGCTCGCGAATCCGTTCAAGCGCAGATTCTCAACGAGGATCTCCGAGGTTGCAGGGTTGGGTTCGATGGCCAGCACGATCGCACCCGACTGGGCGGCCTTCAGGGAAAAGAGTCCCAGGTGGGCGCCGACGTCCACCACGTGCTCGCCGGGCTTCGGGGTGAACCAACGGGCCACGATCGGCTTGTGACCGGGCAACAAGTACAGCAGATCCTCCGTCCGGGGACGGGCTCGCAAGAGAAGGGTGTCGGAACGGACCGTCAGAGGGTCCGACCCTCCGAGGTATCGGCCCGCCCCGCCGAACTGCTTCCCGAACACGAGACGGTGCGCGCCGGCGAGCAGAAAGCAGGAGTACAGCCGCAAGGCTCCGCGGATCCCGACCGGGCGAAGGGCCAGATACTCCCGAACGATTCCGTGCCCGGTCGCCGCGCTCAACCGGGCTCCCATGGCGAGGTCTGTGAAGCCAATAACGGTCGGTCGAGGCTAGCCGACCGAGGATGCGGCTCTTTCCCCGAAGAGGCGAGAACGGATCTGGTCGTAGGCGAGGTCGAGGATCGGTTCCAGATTGATGGTGTCGGCGCGGTTGTACTGGATCAGCCGCTCTAAGGACGCGCTCTGGCCCCGTCGGAACTCCTCCCACAGCCGCACCGCGTCCCGCCCGTAGATCCCCTCGACCCCGGAGCGGTCGCCGACCCCGAGGACCTGCTCGATGCGCTTGAGCCCTCCTGAGTATCCGAGCCGGTGGAGGAGGAAGCGGAGGTCGATGTGGGCGGCAGGGACCCGGAGGTTCGGGAAGCGGACCTCCAAAAACGGCACGTCGAACATCCGGCCGTTGAAGGTGACCAGCACTTGGTACCGGCCGAGGTACGCCGGAAGCTCTTCGAGATCGTCGTCGGCCACGAAGCTCCGCGTCGCGCCGCCGCCGTGGACCGTGACGACCGTGACGATACCCCCGTACGGGGAGAGGCCGGTCGTCTCGATGTCCAGGAACGCCGTCGACTTGCGAAACTCCGAGTACAACCGCCAGTGTTCGGCCGGGGGAAGGCGCTCGGCGAAGTGAGCCGACCTCCGTTCGAGCAGGGCGGCTTCACTGGACGCGACCTCGCGTTGGAGCTTCTCCCTCGACATTCCCGAGAAACGGTCGATCGATCGACCCGCGGTGAGCTCGCTCCAATCCCGGATCCCGTGGCGCCAGAGGGACGCCTCGGTCACCGGCCCGATCCCGCTGAAGTGGAGGAACGTGGACCGGATCATTTCCCCCTCCGGTTCACCCGACGCGAACTTGGGTCACGGCCTGGGGTCCGCGGCCAACACCGTGAGCGGCCCTAGCGGGGCGAGCCGGGTCTTGACGGCCCGGTGGAACGCAGGAACCTTCTCACGAGGAAGCCGTCGGTCATAGTACGGGGCCCGGAGCTCGGCATCGAGCCGCTCGGGGTCCTCGGCGTCCCAGGAGATCCGCAGGACGCCGTCCTCCAGCTCCTCTTCGAAGGCGTAGATCTGGCGGCGCGGGTCGGTGGCGATCGGGGACCGGCGCAGGATATCGAGCGGCGGCGAGAGAGGGGGCGGCGGCCCGAGCAGGGCGACCGGTTCCTCCGGGGGCGGGAGCTTCACCCGAACCCACGCGACAACCGGCCAGTGGTGACGGGCCGCCACGAAGCACCTCGCAACCGAACCGAGCGGATCGGGCCACTAAAGGACGACGCGACCAACGCGGGAGGGAACCCTGCGGCTACGGCGGGCCTTCCGCCTCGTCAGGTTCGTACGTCGTCGTCTCGGAGTCCGTCTCCGCGACCGAACCTGGACCTCGGGTCGATCGGCGGCGTTGGGCGAAGAGGACGGCGCCGGCCACCGCCGCGATCGCGACGACCACGAGAGCGCCGATCTCCCACAGGGGCACCTCTCCGCCGGACGCGTTGGTGCCCTGGTTGGGGTTCGGATGGTGGCCGCCAGATACTGGGCTCTGGATGGTGACGTTCACGGCCGAACTCACGGCCGTTCCCCCCACGGTGTCGATCAGCTCCACCTGGTAGTCGACCGTTCCAACGACCGCAGGCACGATCGTGGTCGTCGTGGACGCCGTCAGGTTGAGGAACGATTGACCGTCCTCACGGAAGGTGTAGACGAAGGGCGGCGTTCCGAGGCTGGCGGTGGCCGTGAGCGTGATCCGATCTCCGAGCGTGATGGACGTGCGGTTGACGGCGAGCCGGACCGCCGGGTCGGGAGCCACCTGAACGGTCGGCGCCGTGCTCTGGTTCGTGGCCCCGTTCGAATCGAGAACCGTCACGCCGACTCTCACGGCTGAGCTGCTCGAAGGCACACACGTGACGAAGGATGTCGAGACGGAGGGGCAACCGGACGGTAGGCCGGACCACTCGTAGCCGAACCCGCCGGAGCCCCCGACGACCGTCGCGCTCCAGTTCACCGGGATACCCGCGTCGGTCCTCGAGGTGTTGACGCTCGCCGTGACCGCCGGGTCCGGGAAGACGGCGACGGGGGCCGAGGAGGCCCGGGTGGTGAAGCCGCTCGCGTCGAGGAGCGCCGCCGTCGCGACGAGCGCGGAGCCGGCGGCGAAGGCGGTACAGTTGAGCGAGAGGCCCGGGAGATTCACGCAGCGGAGCGCCGGCGACCACGACCATCGAACCGTGTCCGGCGCGTGGCCCGGAGCGAGAATGCTGGCGGTGAATTCGACGGATTGGCCTACGTCGGCGGAGGAGCGGGACGACACCGGCACCCCGAGAGCGGGAGCCGGGCCTTCTTGGAAGGTCACCCACGGCGAGAAGTCCCCGGAGACTCCGGAGCTGTCGTTCACCAGGGCACGAATGCTGTAGGTGCCCTCGGTCGACGTCGTACAATTGAAGCTCACGAGCATCGAGGAGGGAGCGCACCCACTCGGGAGGCCCTGCCAGCGCAGAGCGTACGAGCCGTTCCCTCCCCCTGCGACCGAGACGGTGACGGTGACGTTTCCGCCGACGTCGCCGAAGATGGGGCGAACGGTCGGCACCCCGATTACCACCTCCGGAACGAACGCCCAGCTCGCTACGTACGTGCTAACGTTCGGGGGAGAGTTGTCGTCGCCTCCTTGCAGCAACACGTAGCCGTCGCGCTGGTCGTCGACCATCGAGGCTTGGTAGAGCGCGGGGACGGCTGAGGTCGCGGAGAGCTCGCTCCAGACCCCGGCCGAGAACGACCACGTGTCCGGGCAGTTGGAGAACCCGCTCCCCGGGCAACCGAATCCGGCACCGCCGTACATCAGCACGTAGCCATCGACCGCGTCGTAGCTCATCGCTTCCCCATAGCGGCCCAAAGGCGCGGTCGAGAATCCGGTCACTTGCATCCAGCTCGATCCCGAAAAGGTCCAGGTGTCGCCACAGACGTTGTTCGGGCAGTTCCCGTCGCCGCCAAAGAGAACGAGGTAGCCGTCCGCCGGATCGTCCGCCATCGCCGCCAGCTCCCGCGCGCTCGGCAAGCTTGCGTTGACCAGGAAGACGACCTGCGTCCAGTTACCGGCGTGGTAGGTCCAAGTGTCCCGCAGGGTGCCCGAATCGCCCGCGCCACCGAAGAGGACGACCTCCTGGTCCGCGGAATCGTAGGCGACGGCCGCCGCGAGGCGGCCCGGAGGTGTGTTGGTGGCCGTGAGGGTGGGGGCCGAGATGTTGGTCCAGCGCCCGCCGACGAACTTCCAGGTGTCGCGACAGGGATGTCCTACCAAGGGGGGGCACGCGCTTCCCCCGAAGAGGAGCGCGTAGCCGTCGATCGCGTCGTAGGCCATTGCGGCGCCGAACCGGGCGCTCGGGGAATTGGTCGCGTTAAGCGGCGAGGGTGTGATGTTCGTCCACACGCCCCCTCCGTACCGCCACGTTCCGCGATCGAAGCCCGAAAGGGAGGTGCCCCCGAACGCGACGACGTAGCCGTCGTGCGCATCGTAGGCCATCGCCGCCAGGACCGTGCTCCCACCAAGCGCGGCGGCGCCGATCCCCGCCCACCCGTGGCCGTCGAACGACCAGCTCGGGGCGCAGGAGTTGGCGGGGCAGTGTACCGACCCGCCGGCGACCACCAGTTCCCCCCCATCCAGGTCGTAGGTGGCCGCGCCGAGGTACTGCGGAGCCGTCCCCGCCGTAGCGGGGAGGGAGAGGTTGCTCCAGGCCCCCCCGGCGTAGACCCAGGTGTCGGTGAACCATGTGGTCGCCGTTCGACCGCCCACCAGGACCGTGCCGGCCACCGCAGGATCGAACGCCATCGCGGCGCCGGTCCGACTTTGGGGTGTGTTCGTCGCGTTCGGGCTGCTCTCGGGGAGGAAGGTCCACGTGCCGCCCGCGTAGGACCAGGTGTCGTTGCGGTAGGTTGAGCCCGAGGTGAGCGGGCAGGGGGGGAAGCCGTAGCAGCTGATCCCGCCAAACAGTAGGTCGGCGCCGAGGTTCGGGTCCCACGTCATCGGCGCGTCGTACCGCCCGGGCGGGGAGGTCGTAGGGGTGACCTGGCTCCAACTCCGGTTGAAGACCCAGGTGTCCTTGCACAGTTGGGTCCCGCTCGAAGGGCACGAGCCGTAGTACGACCAACCCCCGAACAGGACGAGCCCGCTCCCGGGGCTGGCATCGAACGCTAGGCTCTCGGCTTGCCGGGGGCCTGGCGTGTTGGTCGCGTTCGGGCTGGCCGCGGTCAGGTTCTCCCAGCCGCCGTGGACGAACGCCCAGGTGTCGTTGAAGAGGCAGGTGTAGGCGATCGCGCACGATCCGCCGAAGAGGACGACCCCACCCACGTTCGGGTCGTAGGCGAGGGAGGTGTTCGCCCGGGCCGGGGGAAGGAGGGGGAGGGAGCTACTGATGTTCTTCCAGATCCCGGCTTCGAAGAGCCACGTGTAGTTGGAGACCCAGTAGGCGCCGAGGATCCCGCCGAACAGCACCGCATATCCGTCGCTCACATCGTACGCGAAGGCGGCCGAGTAACCGGTGAACGGCGGCGTGAGCGGGCTCCAGCCCGGCGCGATCGTCGGTTGAAGTCGAGGGGCCGCAGCACACGTGCCGCCGGTCGGGGAGGTGACCTGGCAGCGGAGCGCCAGTCCGTGGGCGGGGCCCCCGCCGTGTTCGAGGGAGGACGCGGCCC
Source organism: Thermoplasmata archaeon (assembly GCA_022750195.1). Classification (GTDB taxonomy): domain Archaea; phylum Thermoplasmatota; class Thermoplasmata; order Lutacidiplasmatales; family UBA184; genus Lutacidiplasma. The sequence continues at coordinate 222,991 of JAKIWE010000003.1, forward strand.
CAGCCAGGGGGGCAGGGTCCGCGGGTAAGAGAACCCGATGCGGGGGCGCGAGGGAAGAGGAACTGGGGTCCGCGCTGGAGAATGGCCCAAGGCTCGTTAGAAGCATCGCGGCGACCGCCACGACGGAGCCGACGATTCCGAGCCAACGTAGGCGCATCACGGGGAGGGCGGCTAGTCATGACCTTGGCTTAGAGATTGTTCCCCGGATCGCCCCGGAAGTGAGGACAGCGCCCCAAGGCCAGAGGTACGTGAACCGCCCCCGCGGTTGGCGAACTCAGGAAATAGTTTCACACGCGTTCTGCTTAACTGCCGAGTGTAACCAGCTTAACGTAGCTGCGGGCGTTAGTGGCCGCGGGCTGAACAGATCGCCCGAAGGCTTTCTGCGTACACCCCGG
>JAKIWE010000050.1 GCA_022750195.1 Thermoplasmata archaeon
GTTTGGAAGTTCATCCCGTAGATCGCCGGCGTGCCGACCTTCGGCCCGGTGCCGGCGTGGCCGTAGCCGTTGATCCAGTTAACGACCGCCTGGACCTTGTAGGAGTCGTACTGCTTGGTCGCGGCGTTGTCGTCCGTCCACGCGCCGTCGACCGGGTACGGCACGCCGTTCGGCTCGACCGCCTGCGAGTCGATCTCCGGCCCGAAGAAGTCGTCGATGCTCATGCCGTTCGAGCCCCGGCCGCTGAACGACGTGTAGATCGCGTGCTTGTCAGACCACGCGGTTCGCAGGCCGGCCTTGTGGATCACCTGGAAGATGCTGTTGACCCCCGGGAAGTCCCACGGCTGGATCGGCTTGCAGGTCTTCGGATTGACCGGGAACGTCGCCGGGTTCAGGCCCGACTGCGGGTGCGGAGTCAGGCCCATGATCAAGCCCGGGTCGTGGTCGATGCCGCCCGGGAAGATCGAGCCGCCCTCATCGAACGAGGGGAAGGTATTGCCGCTCCCGTTGTCCAGCAGGTCCGGTACTGCGGGAAGCTTGTCGTCCGGCGAGTCGTAGATCACGTCGCCGCCCGGGACCGGCCCGGAGCAGTTCGTCGTCCCCGCCGGGAAGACGCCGTGGCTGTACTCGTCGTCGTAGTAGACGCCGGTGACCTTCGGGTCGCCGCCGGTCATCAGCGCCGTGCCGCCCGGGTCGGAGTCCGACGGGTCGGAGGTCTGCGCGTCGGTGTATTCAGCGCCGCCAGTGGCCAGCCGCGCGAGTTCCGAGTTGGGATGGTGCGCGACGTACCAGTCCAGATCGGACTGGTGCATGCCGTCGACGGAGATCAGGAGCACGTGCTTGATCTGAGCGTGGTCCCCAGCGACGGCGCTGGCGGGAGATAGCGCCAACGGCGTCGCGATCGCCAACGCGGCGGCTCCCACCACCGTGGCGAATTTCGTTCCTGCGTTCAACTTCGCTCCCTTCGCCGGAATCGTTCCTGGACCGTATGGGCCGCGTTCAAACGGTCCCTAAACC
>JAKIWE010000051.1 GCA_022750195.1 Thermoplasmata archaeon
CCTCGTTCAGGCCGTCGCGCTCGGAGGGGCTGGAGGAGAGCACCTCGAGCTTCCATTTTCGCTGGGCGGCGTAGCGGGAGTACATCTCGAAGAGGTCCTTGGCGAAGAGGTTGGCCTCCTCCCCGCCCTCCGCACCCCGGATCTCCATGATCACGTTGCGGCCAGCATTCGGATCCCTTGGCACGAGCAGCACCTTCAGCTCCTCCTCCTGCCGGGCCACCTCGGTCTCGGCCTGGTCCACCTCCGCCTGAGCGAGGTCCCGCTCCTCGCCGGTGGAGTCGTGGAGCATCTCGCGGGCGGCCCCGAGGTCGGACTCGGCTGCCTGCAGCCCGTGCCAGCCGTCGACAACCTCCTTCAACTCGCGATGGCGCCGGGAGACGTCGCGCAACCGGCGCGGGTCAGCCGAGAGGGTCGGGTCGTTGAGCTCCTCCAACACCGACTCGTACTCTGACTCGAGCTCGTTCAGGCGGTCATGAACCCTCGGGCGGAACACGAGCAAAGGGTAGCGCCAACCCGCGACGGTCCCTTCGGGCCCGACAGGGCCGTCGGCGACGGGAAGCGCTACGAGGTCAGGACGAAGGCGCCGATGCCGAGCGCCGGCGCGATCCGCTCTTGGCGTACCGCCGCTGGAACCGCTCGACCCGACCACCCGAGTCCACCAGCTTCTGCTTGCCGGTGAAGAACGGATGGCACTCGTTGCAGAGCTCCAGGTGGATCTCCGGCTTGGTCGACCGGGTGGTGAACGCGTTGCCGCACGAACAGCGCACCGAGGACTCGACGTAGGAGGGATGGAGGTCGGACTTCATGGGTTCTCCGTTGGTTGTAAGCATCTGCCCGACGGGCGATCGCGCCGGATGGAGTGTACCGGACCGGTACCGGCAGCCGTTCGCCCGGGCCGGTGGCGGTGCGGTCCCATCAGGCTCAGGTGGCCGGACCCTTGGCGATCTCGGCCAGGAACTCGTCGTTGCTCTTGGTGGTGCGGATCTTGTCCATCAACAGCTCGAGCCC
>JAKIWE010000004.1 GCA_022750195.1 Thermoplasmata archaeon
TTCCGTCCGAGAACTGGAACCGGTTCAGTCCGTCCAACGTGTCCGCCTCGACGCTGGCCGCCCAGACGCCTCGTCCTGTGCTGGCGTCGATCACGCGTCCGTTAACCCAGGCTCCCACGGCGTTCGATCCGGTCCCGCCACCGCCCACGGACGGATGCCGTCCGACCGGAGCCGCAGAGGAGTTCGTACCGACCGGGTAGATCGTCATTGTCGGCACCACCGAGGTCTGGCCCGGGGTCGCGTTGACCCACGCCCAGTCCGTCGAGTAGCCGCTCGCCGTCACCACGATGGCGTAGGTCGTCCACGGGAGCCAACCGCCGGGGACCGTCCCGTTGTACACCCCGTCGGTCTCGGTCTGGCCGGCGCCGAGGGTCTTGCCGCCGCCCAGCGCGCAGGTCGGAGTCTTCGAGACCGTACAGTAGTGGATATTCGCCTGGAAGACCGGGGCGCCGTTCGGCCCGACGACCCGCCCGGTAAGGGTGGCGAGAGGAGTCAGGGTCAGGTTCCCGGCCGAGGCGTTGTCGCCGACCGAGGTGATGTCGACCCACGCCGTGTTCTGCGAGTAGCCGGACGCCGAAGCGGTGACGTAATCCCATCCGACCGGGGCGGCCGCGTAGAAGTTGCCGCCGGCAAAGACGACGGTGTAGGTACAGGAGAAGGGCGAGGTAGAGGCCGCCGGACAGACCTGGACGGAGCCGAAGGCGACGCCCAGGGAGGTCCCGCCGCCGAAGACGTGACCGTAGACCGTGCCTTCCGTCGAGAGATTGATGTCCTGGATGCGCTGGTCGGTGACCTTCTGCAGCAGCTCCGGCTCCAGGGCCTTGTTGCAACAGATCGTCGAGCTCCACGACCAGGTCCAATTGTCGACGTACCCGGCCGCGGTGATCTTCACCTGGAAGTTCCCCGGCGGCACGGGCACGCAGAAGGCCGACGCGGTCTGGGACTCAGGGCAGGCCCAGTTCGACGGGCCGTAGATCCTCGGGTTGGGGTAGGTGTACGGGTACTCGGGGATGGTGGGGAATTCGGTGGAGAAGACGGAGGCGGTGAAGCCGTTCGGCGGTCCGATCAGCTTGCCGGTCTTGTCGTGCACGAAGACGTTGCCGTACAGGTAGTCCCCGTAGGTGAAGTTCAGGTAGGTGGTGCCCGTGGCGGCCTGCCCGGGCAGCACCGAGACCCAGGTGTTGTTGTTCCAGACCGGAGCGACCCCCGGGATCGGCCAGGTCGTGTAGCCGAACGAGCAGGTCCCGGAGATGTCGGGTGCGATCGAGATCGTGTTGCGAAGCGGGAAGGCCCCGACGCCCCGGAACAGCCCGAAGCCTTGCGCACAGCCGGTCATCGTGGTCGTGACAGTCATGTTGACGGCGCCGGTGAACGGATTCTGGATCGCCTGGCCGACGCTGTAGCCGTTGAGGCTCGAGATCGAGATCGAGTAGTAGGTGCCGAAGGCCCAGTGGGGGTAGGTGGAGTCGCTGAGCGGATGGCTCACGCCGATGTTGAGGTTGAACGTAGAGAGGGGCTCGACGAACACCGGGAAGTACCCGGGCGACCCCGACGGCCACGATTGGCCCGCAGCGAGCTCGGGGACCGGCCCGATCATCGTGACGTTCTCGAGGAAGTTCTGGACCTGCACGTGGACGTAATCCTCTCCCGTGAAGGCCAGAGAACTGATCAGGCCCGGGGTCACCACGCTGGGGGACTGCGCGAGGCAGGCGCCCGAGACCGCACTGCAGACGGAGACCGCAGCGTACGCGCCGCTCACCGGCTGGAACACGCCGTTCTGCTCCGAGAGGCGGTCGTAGACCTTGATGCGGATCTGGGTCAAGTGCGAGAGGTAGATCGTCCCGATGTTGATCGTCGCCCCCGGGGTCGCGTTCACATACGTGAAGTTCCCCAGATACCCGGGCGGCGGGCTGAACAGGATCTTCGAGGGTAGCGGCGGCACCGCCACCGAGAACACTCCGTTCGTGTTCGACGTCCCCGCCGGGTTCCCCGTCACCGTCCCGTCCCGCGAGATCGACTGCACCGACACCCCCGCCACCTTCTGGTGCGACGCGGTGTCCCCCTCTAGGAGCCCGGTGACCGTCGCCTCGGGAACTAGGTAGACCGCGCTCAGGTTCGTGTCGAGCCCGTTGCTGCAGCTGGAGTAGGTGACGTTCGTCAGGTAGAACGACTCGGAGTACTGCACGAAGTCCGCCCCGACCGGGCAGACGACCGTGTAGGCCCCGGCGCTGTTGGAGGAGACGGGGGCGCAGGTGGTCGCCGGGCAGATCGCCGCGCCGACACTGTAGGCTTCGACGGTGACGCCCTGGACGGCGGCGCCGGTCAGGGAGTTGTAGACGTAGCCGGAGAACTTGCCGGTCGGGATGGTGAGGTCCGGGTGCGCGCGAGCCTGAGCGGCGGTCGCGTTCGCGGCCGCGGAGGCGTTCTCATGCGCCCAAACCTGGCGGGAGTAGAGGTACTGATTGATGTTCGATTGGAAGGGGAGGACGGTAGAGGTCCTAGGGGCGCTCGGGAGGAATCCGCTGGAGGCTCCCGCGTTGATCGCGCTGGAGCTCGCAGCCCCCGGTAGCGGGACGACGGCCGCGGCGTGGTGGGGGCTGTGAGCCGCCACCGGCGCAGCGACGGGGCCGGCCAGGCTGATCGCGACCCCGGCAAGATTCGGGATGGCCATGACGCCGATCGCGAGCCAGAAGAGTACCCCTACGGCCAGTAGGCCGACCCGCCGACGGGTCGGACGGCGTTCGCTCACTCCCGTCGGTGCGGCGCTCGAAGAGCTTCGGGTCCGTGCGACGGGTTCGGCGGGTGGTCGCGGGGCGGTCATTCTCAGGTGCCTTACGACGGGATTTGGGGCATATACCTTCGGCCTAGGTACAGAGAGCGTACAGTCGGGTGTACACTGTGGATTCTGAGGGCCATCCCGTAGCCTGATTTGCTGCCTTCAGGGTGGGCAGAAAACAACGGCGGCGGTTGCCAAAAGGGGGTATCGACCCCAGGAGGCCGGTCCAAGGAGCCGCCCCGCGCGTTGGGTGTCGAGGCCGGGGGCGCCGGCGGATACGACGCGCCCACCACTCCGAACCCGGCTTTAAATCGGGGGGCGGAGGTCGTCGTGCCGGTACCTACGCCCGATCCGGAGCAGAAGGCCCTCGCCTTCCACGATACCCTCCTTGAGGTCCTTCGACTGCTGAACCAGTCGGCCGAGCGTCGCTCGGAAGTGGCCGGGATGGAGCGCGTCGAGCTCCAGAGAGCGATGCGGGACTTCTGGGCGGTCCGGGCCGGAGAGACGGACCTCGCGCGCTCCCTCCACCTTCTCATGGAGAACGGGCTGGTCGCGGAAGAGGACCGACCGCAGTACGCCTGGGACCGAGGTCGGGTGCTCCGCGACCGGTTCGCGATCACGCCGCTCGGCAAGGCCTACCTGGTCCGACAGATCGCAGAAACGGGCCGTATCCGCTGATTCGGCACCCGCCGAGTCTCGTCCGAATGCCCAGATGGGTTAGACGGGTCTCAGGCCTCAACCGAGGTCCATCCTAGCCGATTGGATGGGGTTCGACCCGCAGACTTTCGGTAGGTCCGCCCACACCAGCGCCCTCGGCGAGAGTCGAGGTCGAGGCAGGCGGTGGGCTCACCCCTCGAACAGGCGAGGGGTTCATGTACCCCCTCCTAGCGTGTTTAGCCGGGATGGTTTCTCAGCCCAAGGACGACCCTATCCGGGCGACCCTGCTCGCCATCCTCCGTCTCCTCAACCAGGCCGACGTGGTGAACGAAGGGAAGGACGCCGAGCAGGCCCAGGAGCTCGGGGAGCTCGAGAAGCGGATGGCCGACTTCGGGCCGATCCGGGACGGGAGCGTCAAGGTCGCCCTCGCGCTCGGTTTGCTGATCCGCAACAAGCTCGTCACCGCGCAGACGGACGGCGACTATTCCTGGGCCCGGCAGCGGGACGCGGAGGTACGGTACCGGATCACCGCCGAAGGGAAGAAGTTCCTCGTCGACTCGGTGGAGACCTCCGACCGGATCCCCGACGCGAGGGGCCGGAACTCCGCCGGCCGCATGTAGAGCGCCGTCGCGCACCAACCGTTATCTACCCCACCGAGGTGGAACGGCCGTGTCCCGCATCCACTCCGGACGGAAGGGCCGCGCACGGTCCCACCGCCCCTTCCCCGCCGTCAAGCCCACGTGGGTGACGGTCGAGCGGGCAGAGATCGAGGAGACCGCGGTCAAGCTCTCCAAGAGCGGCCTCAACTCCGCGCAGATCGGGCTCGCGCTGCGCGACACCTACGGCGTGCCGTCCGTACGGTCCGTTCTCGGCACCCGAATGACCGCCTTTCTCGCCTCCAAGGGGATCTCGGCGGACCTGCCGGAGGACCTGCAAGCGCTGCTCAAGCGCGTCGTCCATCTCCAGCGCCATCTCGAGACGCACCCGACCGACCACGCTAACCGCCGGGGCCTGACCCTCATGGAGGCGCGCATCCGGCGGTTGAGCCGGTACTACCGCGCCAAGAACCGGCTACCCGCCAACTGGAGCTACTCCTCCGCCGCGGCGGTGCTTCAGGTGGAGTGATGCCCTCGGGGCCTGAAGGCCTCGTGGACCACCCGGCGTACCGCACCGAGCTCGAACGGGCGCGCAGCCTGCTGTTCGCCCATCCCGGACGCTGGCGGATCATCTACCATTACGATGGCGACGGGATCGCCTCGGCCTCCTGCGCGGTTCGGGCGCTCCAACGCCTCGGCTTCCCCGTCCAGGCGACGGCGCTCCTCGCGGTCGAGAAGCCCCGGATGGTCGAACTGCTCGCGGCGACGAGCACGCCGGTCCTTGTGGTCGACACGGGGGCGAGCTGGCTCGACCTGTTCGCGGCCCATCCGCACCCGGTGATCGTCCTCGACCACCACCAGTACCACGGAGCGCCGCAGCCGCCCGAGCTCCCGGAGAGCGTCGCGTTCGTCGACCCTCTCGACTGGGGGGTGGACGGGATGAACGAGATGTGCGCGTCGACGCTCACCTGGCTGTTCACGGTCTTCTTGGACGCCCGCAACTGGGACAACGCGGCGTACGGAGTCTCCGGAGCGATCGCGGACCGTCAACACGTCGGCGGGTTCAAGGGGCTCAATGCCCGGCTCGTCGAGGAGGCCCGCGAGCGGATGTTCCTCACCAAGGCGGTCGGTCCCCCGTTGTTCGGCGGCTCGCTGGAGGAGGCGATCGCCCTGAGCGTCGACCCGTACCTGACCGGGCTCTCCGGCCGCGCCGCCGAGACCCGCGCCTTTCTCACGTCGCTGGGCCTCGAGCCGCAACGGCCTCCGAACGGCCTCGATCCCGCCGAGGGGCGACGGCTGATCGAGGCGGTGTCGATGCGGCTGGTTCGGCAGGGCGTGCGCCCGGAGTTCGTCGCCGCCTTCCACGAGGACGGCTGGTTCGTCCCGTCGCTCGGCCTGCGGGCGGAGGAGCTGGCCAACTTGCAGAACGCCACGGGGCGGGTCGGGGACCCGGGCGTCGGCGTCGCTCTCGCGCTCGGCGACGCGGCCGCGCTCGGCCACGCGCGGGACGCGGAGCGCGCCTGGCGCCAGGGGGTCCTGAACGGGCTCGAGCGGGTCGAGAAGGGGGGAGTTAATTCCCTGCGCGCGCTCCAGTGGTTCGAGAGCCCGGACGGGAGTCTTGCCGGGACACAGGCCGGCCTCGCGATGAACTATCTCCTCAACGCTCGCAAGCCGGTGTTCGTCTTCACCGCGGCCCGCGACGGCCTCAAGGTCTCGGCGCGCGGCACGACCTGGCTGGTGGGCCAGGGCCTCGACCTGGCGACGGTCTGCCGCAGCGCGGCCGGCAAGGTCGGCGGCGAGGGCGGCGGGCACCGGGTCGCGAGCGGGGCGACGATCCCGCCCGCACGGCGCGACGAGTTCCTTGCGATCGCCGACGGGCTCATCGCCGAGCAACTCCCCGCCTTTGCGACGGAGGCCGCAGCATGAGCAGCCCGCCGGCGGTCGCCACCCCGAAGAGTCCCGAGCGCCCCGACCGGCTCCGCGACCAGCCGCTGGAGCGGGAGATGCACCGCTCCTACATCGACTACGCGATGAGCGTCATCGTCGGGCGCGCGCTCCCGCTCGCCAACGACGGCCTCAAGCCGGTGCACCGCCGGATCCTCTGGTCGATGTGGGAATCCGGCGCGACGCACGACAAGCCGTACCGCAAATCCGCGCGCACGGTCGGTGACGTGCTCGGGAAGTACCACCCCCACGGCGACATCGCGGTCTACGACACGCTCGTGCGGATGGCCCAGGAGTTCTCCCTGCGGTACCCGCTCATCGACGGCCAGGGGAACTTCGGCTCGATCGACGGCGACTCGCCGGCGGCGATGCGGTACACCGAGGCCCGCCTCTCTCCGCTCGCCGAGGAGATGCTGCAGGACCTGGAGAAGGAGACCGTCGAGTGGGTCGACAACTTCGACGGGACGCTGAAGCAACCGGTCGTCCTCCCGAGCAAGGTTCCGAACCTTCTGATCAACGGCTCCGAGGGGATCGCCGTGGGGATGGCGACGAACATGCCGCCGCACAACCTCAACGAGGTGATCGCGGCGCTCCGGATCGTCCTCGCCAACCCGGAAGCGACGCTCGACCAGGTGATGGCGGTCCTCCCCGGCCCCGACTTCCCCACCGGGGGCCTCATGTCGGCCGAGAGCGGCATCCGCGAGGCGTACGCGACCGGCCGCGGGATGATCCGCGTCCGCGGGACGGCCGAGATCCGGGAGCGCGACGGACGCGACGAGATCGTCCTCACGTCGATCCCCTACGCGGTCAACAAGACCACGCTCCTCGAGCTGATCGCCGACCTGGTGAAGACCAAGCGGCTCGACGGGATCACCGACCTGCGCGACGAGTCCGACAGCGACGGCGTCTCGGTCGTCCTCGAATTGCGGAGGGACGCGCCGGCGGAGATCGTGCTCAACCGGCTCTACGAGCACACGCCGCTCGAGACCTCCTTTGGCGTGATCAACCTCTGCCTCGTCGACGGCCGGCCCCAGGTCCTGCCGCTCCTCGAGCTGCTGAGGCTCCACGTGGGCCACCGTCGGGTGACGATCACCCGTCGGACCAGCTACGACCTGCGCAAGGCCGAGGAGCGGCTCCACCTCCTCGAAGGGTTCCTCATCGCGATCGACCACATCGACGAGGTGATCCGGATCATCCGCCGCTCGCGCGACGCTCCGGCCGCCGAAACGTCGTTGATGGGCAAGTTCCTGCTGTCGACGGAGCAGGCGAAGGCGATCCTCGACATGCGGCTCGCCCGGCTCACGGGGCTCGAGCGCGAGGCCGTCGAGAAGGAGTCGAAGGAGAAGGAGGAGCTGATCCTCCACCTCAAGGCGATCCTCGCCTCCCCGCACGAGCTCGACCGGTTGATCGTCGACGAGCTCGCCGACCTCGAGAAGCGGTTCGGCGACGCGCGACGGACGACGATCGTCCCGGCGTTCACCGAGCGGACGCTCGAGGACCTGATCCCCGACATGGACGTCGTCGTCCTCGTCACCCGGGACGGCTACATCAAGCGCCTGCCGCTCGACCAGTACCGGCGGCAACGCCGGGGCGGCAAGGGCCTCGTGCAGATGGCGACGAAGGAGGAGGACTTCGTCATCCGGACCTTCCTCACCCGCACGCACGACAACGTGCTGTTCTTCACGACGCTAGGCCGCGTCTACCGCCTCAAAGCGTTCGAGCTCCCCGAGGGAAGCCGGCAGTCGAAAGGAAAGGCGCTGATCAACCTCGTGCCGCGGCTCAAGGAGAAGGAGAAGGTCCAGACGCTGCTGCCGGTCCGCGACTTGGCGACCGGCGGCTCGCTCGTCTTTGGGAGCCGGAAGGGGCTCATCAAACGGACCCCGCTCGACCAGTACCAGAACATCCGGACGAGCGGCATCCAGGCGGTGCTCCTCGAGGACGGTGACGAGATCGTCGATGTGGCGCTCGTCGCCGACGAGGCGACGGAGATCATCCTCGCGACCCGGGCCGGCCAGCTCGTCCGCTTTCCCCTCAGCGAGGTGCGGCCGATGGGCCGGGCCACCTACGGGGTGATCGGAGTGCGGCTGAGCGATGAGAAGGGCGACGGCGTCGTGACGATGGCCCCGCGCTCCGCGGAGTACCCCTCGCTGCTGTCGATCACCTCGACCGGTTTCGGCAAGCGGAGCCCGATCGACGACTACCGCAAGACCCACCGAGGCGCGAGCGGCGTGGTGACGATCAAGACCGGCGGACGGAACGGCCAGGTCGTCGCCGTCCTTCCCGTGCGCGAGGATTCCGAGCTGCTCGTCACGACGCAGGGTGGGATCACCATCCGCATTCCGGTCAAGGGCGTCACCGAGCAGGGACGCAACACCCTCGGGGTCCGGATCATCCGTCTCGAGGAGGGCGACGCGGTGAAGGACGCGGTCGTCCTCGCGGCCTCCCCCGAGGAGGCCGTGGTCGGGGAGATAGTGGCGACCATCCCGCCCGATGCCCCGCTCCCCGACAACGGCGGGGACGAGGACGACGAGGAGGAGGACGATGGTCCGCCGCCGACCGAGGGGTAGGTCCGTCAAGGTCTGCCCGCAGTGCGGCTCCGCGCGGATCGTGATGGAGGCCGGTTTCATCACCGGCCAGCGGTACCACTGCCTCGCCTGCGACTACATCGGCTCGCTGATCTTGGAGACCGACCTCGACCCGGGCTCCACGGCGCCGTCGGGCTAGCGGGATGCGCGTCGTCATCTACACCGGGAAGGGTGGCGTCGGCAAGACGTCGATCGCCGCCGCCACGGGGATCGGCGCGGCCGCCTGCGGCCACACGACGCTCGTGATCTCGACCGACAACGCCCACTCGCTCGGCGATTCGCTGGGCGTACCCCTAGGCCCGGACCCGACGCCGGTCACCCCGAAGCTGTTCGGACTCGAGGTCGACGTGCTGACCGAGCTCCAGCGGAACTGGGGCGAGGTCCACCGCTACCTCCTCGCCCTGCTCGCCTCCCAGGGGGTCGAGGAGATCACCGCCGAGGAGGTCGTCATCCTTCCCGGGATGGAGCTGATCACCGCGCTCCTTCTGCTCGACCAGGTAGCCGAGCAGCGCCGGTTCGACACCGTCGTGCTCGATACCGCTCCCACCGCCGACACGCTCCGCCTGCTGAGCTTCCCCAACGCGGTCGAGTGGTACTTCGACCACCTCTTCGGCCTCCAGCGCCGGATCGCCCGCGTCGCCCGCGCGACGGTCGGCCGCGCCATGAAGACCCCGATCCCGCCGGATGCCTTCTTCGCCTCCGTCCAGAAGCTCCACGGCCGCTTCCAGCGCGTGCGCACCTTGCTCACCGACCCGCGGCAAACCACCGTGAGGCTCGTCGTCAACCCGGAGAAGATGGTGATTGCCGAGACGCAACGGGCGTTCACCTACCTCTGCCTCTTTGGATTCGCGGTCGAGCTGCTCGTCGTCAACCGCGTCTTCCCGACGGCCGCCACTTCCGGCTACTTCGCGAACGTTCGTGCCGAGCAGGAGACGAACCTCGCGACGCTCACCGAGCTGTTCGGCGAGATCCCGCAGCTGCCGGTGCCGCGGTACCCGAACGAGGTCGTCGGCATCCCCGCGCTCGAGCGCCTCGAGCGGGACCTCTTCGGCTCGGGGGACCCGGTGAGCGTGCGGCCGACCCCCTCGCCGATCCGCTTCCTCGAGCGGGGCGGCCACCCGGTGATCGAGCTCGCGTTGCCGTACACCGGGCCGGACCAGGTCGACCTGAGCCAGCGCGGAGACACCCTCTTCCTCCGCGTCGGCGCCTACCGACGTTCGATCGTCCTCCCGTACGCGTTCACGGGTCGGACGGTCGACGGCGCGAACCTAGACCACGGCACGTTCACCATCCATTTCGCGTCGCGCCGCACCTCCAAGCCGGTGGCCCATGCCGCGTCGTAGGCTTCCGAAGATCCCCAAAGGCGCCCAGCGGGCGACGCGCCACGCCGTCGTGCGGCTCCTCGACCTGGTCGAAGCCCAGTTGAACAGCCCCGAGCTCGTCGCCCGCCTATCGGCGGCGGGACGGGGCACGACCTCCCTGGTGCGTAAGCTGCGCGACCCGGACCCCGAGGCCGCCCCGCCCGTCGAGGAGGCCCGGCAGGTGCTCCGCCAGTGGCTCGCGGCGGTGGAGACGGCGACCCGGGTCGCGCGTCAGTCGGTCGACGCGCCGCTCGTCCGAGCCGACCGCTCGCCCCCGCTTACGCGGATCGCCATCTCGACGGGGGCGCCGGGACCGAGGCGGCCCCGCGACGGACCGCGTCCGCCACCCGCAGCGCCCGCACGGTCGGGGCGACGTCGTGCACGCGGACGACGTCCGCCCCCCTGAGCGCGGCGACCACGGCCGCGGCGACGCTCGCGTCCTGACGGTCGGCGACGCTGGCGCCGTCGGTGAGCCAGCCGAGGAACGATTTGCGCGACGCCCCGACGACTACCGGATGGCCGAGGCCCCGCAGATCGCCGAGGTGGGCGAGGAGCTCCAGGCTCTGGGGTGCCGTCTTCGCAAAGCCGAGGCCGGGGTCGACGAGGAGGCGATCGGCGGGTACGCCATCCGCCAAGGCGCGCGCGAGGGACGTTGCCAGCTCGGAGCGGACCTCCGCCCTGAGGTCTCGGTACCCGACCTGCTCCGTCATCGTCGCCGGCGTCCCCCGCATGTGCATGACGACCGCCGCCGCACCCGTCGCGGCGACCAACTTGCGCATCGCCGGGGAGCGGAGCCCGCTGACGTCGTTGACGAAATCCGCCCCTGCGTCGATGGCATGGGCCGCGACCTCGGGGTGACGCGTGTCGATCGAGAGGGGGACCGTGGTGTCGTCGTGGAGGGCCCTCAGTACCGGCTCGACCCGTCGCCACTCTGCGCCGGCGCCCATCTCGGCTGCACCGGGCCGCGTGGACTCCCCCCCGAGATCGATGATCCCTGCTCCCTCGTCGACCAGCTGACGGGCACGGGCGACGGCCACCCCTGGCTCGAGGAACCGTCCGCCGTCACTGAAGGAATCCGGCGTGATGTTGACCACGCCCATCACGACCGTCGCCTCGCCCACGGTGAGCTGGCGGTGTGCCCCGGGCACGACGCGCTTCGGTCGCGGGCCAAAGTCAGCGAGCGTCGCGTCGGCCACGGACGCCGACGAGGTTCCAGCCCCAGAGGGACGACGTTGCGTCGCCAACGGTCGGCCAACGCCAGGGACGATAAAGCCCGCCGGCCTTCCAAGGGGGACCGTGCCGCGATCGACGACCCGCCGCTCGACACCCGCTCGACGTCCCGCGATGGTGGCGATCGAAGGTCTCAGCGGTTCGGGGAAGACCACGCTGGTGCGCGCCTTGGGTGGTTCGCCCGGTTTCCGGACGATCGCGGAGGGGTACGACCGCCTCCGCCGCCGGCCCTCCCTCCGTTTCCGTGACCGGACCCAGCTGCTTCGTCTCGAGCTCGAGCTGCTCGAAGAGGACCTTCAAAGGTACGACGAGGCGCGCCGGGCCCGTGAGGGCGGACGGACCGTGGTACTCGATACAGATTTCCTGGGACCCCTCACCTACGTAGCCGGGCTGGCCTGCCAGATCGACCCGAAATGGAACGTGCTAGTCCCGATTGTCGAGCGCCTCCGATCCGCACTCGACGCCGGCGGATGGGGCCTCCCGGATCGCTACGTCTATCTCGCGGTCGAGCCCCGCGTCGCCCTTCAACGCGCCGCGGAGGCTGGCGTTTCGCACCCCGCCTCGCTCCGAGGTCGGCACGACCGGGTCGGTCGGTGGGAGCGCTCGTTCTTCCTACGACGACTTCCTCTCCTCCTTCCCGGCCGCGTCGAGGTGCTCCGGGGGGACCTTCCGGTGCCCCAGCTGGTGAACGAAGTACGACGCCACCTGACCCGCACCGTGCGAAAGGCCTCGTCGGGAGAGGCACGCCGGGTCCTCACGTGGTTCGAGGAGAGCGCGGTGGACGAGGGGGAGCGTGCCACCCACTCGCGCCGCTTCGACGCCGGGGTGGGTCGTCAACCGACTCGCCCCCCGGTCGAGTCCCGACGGGGGCCGGCCCGAGGCTCAGCCGCCGGGGGCGGGAAGGCTGCTGAACGCGTCCCGTAACGCCTCGGCACCGAACGGTCGCCCGGTCAACCTCCGCACGCGGGGCACCCAATCGTAGAGCGATCCGGGGGCGAACCATTCGCGCGCCAGCCACGGGCCGACACGCGGGTTGGGCCACAGGGGCTCTCCGAACCGCTCGCGCAGCGTGCGGGCCAGCTGATAGTGGTAGGTCGCGGCGAGGAGGTAGTTGGGAGCGTAGACCGGGGCATCGACCCAGAACGCATCGACGAAGGACGGAGCCGGGTAGTCGTCGTAGCCGAACAGCCGGCGGTCGAACCGTCGAGCGTCCTCGGCCGGGTCGCGCTGCGGGGCCCGGTACAGCGCCTGCTCGACCCGCATCCAACTGACCGTGTGCGCGGCGTCGAGCAGGTCGAGCTCCTTCCACGCGGTCTCGAAGGCCTGGGCGTCGGCCGCGCCGATGCCTCGTTGCGTCGCGAGCCACCGCGCGCTGCGTGGGATCTCCTCGAAGAGGGCGGCGATCCCCTCGTGGAACCCGCCGAAGCCAGGGACGTTCTCGTGCCAGCGGAGCAGGTGGCGGGGCGCCCGGATCGAGGCGGAATGCACGGCGTGACCCACCTCGTGGAACATGACGCGGTAGGCGTGCCATCCTCCCTGGGGGTGGACCTGGATCCGCACGTCGGTCGGCGGGTCGGGCGCGAGGGACTGGCCCCCGGCCGGCAGGTCGTGAAAGACGACCTGGAACCGCATGCGTTCCGTTCGGAATCCCCACTGGCGAACCGCGCTGAGGATCGTCGGCAGCATCGATCGCACCGGGAACGGCGCCTCCGGGAGGGAGGCGATCTGCTCGCGGGCGAAGGAGAAATCCCACGGATGCCAACCGGCGTCGGGGGTCGCCGTTTCCATCCTCGCCCGCATCTGTCGAGCGCGCGGGGGCACGCCCTCGGCGACTTTCCGAGCGAGCTCGTCGAGCCGATCGACCGTCATCCCCTGGAATCCCAGGCGCATCTCCGCGAAGGTTCGGTAGCCGAGCAGCCGGGCCCGTTCGTTCCGGGTGCGGACGAGCTCCTGCACGGCCGCCTCCATCGGACGGTACAAGGGTTCCAGGGCGTAGAACGCCCGCCGACGTTGTTCCGGATCGGGGTCGAGGCGCAGCACCCGGTGCACGAGCGCTCGGTTCACGCGTCGGCCGTTCCACCGCGGGCGGAACGCCACGATGCGCCGTTGCAATTCGCCGCGCCGGCGCACGACGTCCGGGTGTTGCTCGACCCTGGCGTCGAGGAGGATCCGACCGAGAAGATCGAGGCGTCGACGGTCGCCGATCGACCACCCGCTGGTCCGCGCCGTCCGGGCCCAGCCGAGGAGACGGTCATCGGAGAGCAGGGCGCTGCGCCGGAGCTCCCACGCGTCGGCGCCCCGTCGGGAGCGGCCCGTGTAGAGGTTCCATTCGGCCACCAGGATCGCCCGGTCGAACCGCTCCAGGCGGCGGTCGAGGTCACGGAGCAGACGGCGTCCCCCGGCAGTGTCGGAGCGAGCCGGAATGCTGAGCGGCGCCACGGACCGAGGGATTCGAGCCCCCCGATTAAGGCGCTTCCATGGCGGGGAGGGACGGATCGCTCGACCCCCCCTTCCGGTGGTGGGACGGGCAAGCTGCGGCTCGGGCCGGGGGTGAACTAATTGTTGGACTCCACAGTCGTAGGAACGGTTCGGCAACTCTTAAGAACCGGACCCGGTCTCGCGCGTTCCCCCGATGAAGCCGCTCGACGTCCTCCAGCAGAGCCTCCACAAGCGCGTGATCGTGGAGCTGCGGGGCGGTCACTCCTTCCGCGGGGTCCTGGACGCCTTCGACCAGCACCTCAATCTCATCCTCTCCGCCTCCGAGGAGGTCGTCGCGGACACCGTCACGCCCCACCCAGGGCTCACGCTGTTGCGCGGCGACAGCGTCGTGTACATCGCACCGTAGGGGACGTCGATGGGAAAGGGAACTCCGGCGCAGCGCGGCGGCAAGATCGTGCACGTCCGCTGCCGACGCTGCGGCAGCCACTCGTACCACCGGCAAAAGAAGGTCTGCGCGTCGTGCGGGTTCGGCGACACGGCCCACCGCCGCCGGTTCAGCTGGGCGAAGCTGCGCTGATCGGGCGCTCCTTGTCCGCGAGCCGCGGAAGCGAGACCCAACGGTTCGCGGCAAGCCCGTAGCGCCATGGCACGGCAGCGTTGCGCCGAATGCCGACGCGCGGGCCTCGGAGTATCTTCCCGCGAGCTTGGAACGATGGAAGGATACGGAGCGAGCCGGAGACGAGGTCGGAGCCGTCCTCCGAGCGCGTGATCCCGAGCGTCCGACAGAGCCGGCCCGGACCGCGAGACGTTCCGGCCATCCCGTCGAGCGGTTCGGCGCTGCGGAGGAGGACCGCCTCCCCCCGTCGGGTGACGACGTTGGCGCAGTGCACCTGATGGATACGGTAGACGTAGAGGGTTCCGGGTTCACCGAACATCGAACGGTTCCGCGGCGTCGGCCCCCGGTAGGCGTGGCTCGCCTCGTCCGAACGCAGGTAGGCCTCCGTCTCCACGATGCGCACCGCCTCGAACCGGTCGTTCCGGCGCCGAACGAGGAACTCTCCGAGCAACTCGCGCGCAACGCGGCGAGTCGGCCGGTCGAACCAGGCGCGGGAGCGGGGCGTTTCGAAACGGGCGACCCACTCCACCGGTTCGCGCGGTGGGTCAGAGGAGCTTGCCACGGTCGCTCAGCGGTACGCCGTCCACTGCGACCGTCGCCTCGCCGAGGACGACCCACGAGAGGAACGGGCACCGGTTCGAGCCGCCGTAGTTCGCGTTGCCCCCGAGTCCCAAGGTCACAGCGCCGGCCTCCTGGTCTTCGACGAGCGGGACGCCGGCCTCGAGCGCCGGGTTGAGACCGATCGAGAAGATCCCGATCACGTCCTTCCCCTTCGGCGCGGCCTGGTACGCCTCGTCGAACGTCGCTTGACCGTCGGTGTACCACGCGTTCGTGAGATGTCCCGCGTGCATCTCCCACTGACCCCCCTCGAGCCGGCCGGGTCGCCAGAACGTCGGACGGTTCGCGATCGCGACCCCTTCCGCCGACCTTTCGTCGACCGCGACGACGACCGCGCCGGGCGGCGAGGCGGTGACGTTCTGGCCGCTCTTCACGTCCTCCGGAGTAACCACCCCGTCGTCCACCGTCGGCGACCGACCGCGCAGTTTCAGGGTCACGTCGGTGCCGTTCGGGGCCGTGACGCGGAGCAGCTTACCGCGCTTGAGCTTCGCCGCAGCCCGCTGCGCGTCGGCGCGTACGGTCTTCAGATTCGTCGCGATCGTAGCCCGTACCAGCTGGGTCCGCCAAGCGGCCGCGGAGACGCCGAGCTGGGTGGCGCGCGCGTCGGTGGCGTAGCCGAGCATGCTGCGCACGCCCCGAATCCGGGCTGCCTTGGCGCGTCGGTACCACTCGCCGTTGTATGCCTGGAGCCGGACCCGTTCCGGCGCGGGCAACGCGTTCAATCTCGGGCTATCGGCCGGTCCCGGGAAGAAGACGAACGCCTGGGACTTCGCGAGGGCGGCCCACTCGTGCGCCCCGACGCGACCGAGCCCCTTCGACGACGCCGGCGACTCGAAGCTCCGCCAGTAGGCGGCCTCGTCTTCGAGTTGCAACACCGGGCTGGCGCCCAGGCGACGCGCCTCGACGACGCAGGCGGCGGCGTAGGGGAGCGTATGGTTCCAGGTTTCGATGAGGAGGTTCTCGCCCCGCTTGAGAGCGAGGGCGCCGCCGAGCAACGCCTTCGCCACCCCTTCCGGGCCTCCCTCCTCCGACGACATCCGGCGGGAGGAGGGGAAGCCGCTCCTTAAACCCGGCGAAACGACGAACCGGTCGCCGGCGGCAGCTCGCCGGCACGCGCCTCGGCGACCACGGAGGTCGACGCTCGCCCGTCATCGAACCGCTCCACGACGGACCGTAGGAACGTCCCCCCGTTGTCGAACGGTGGCTCGAAGCCCACCGGCCCTCGCCAGCGCGGGAACCCCTCCGCCCAGCGAGGATCCTGTACGACCCGTCGGACGATCGGCGCGACCCGTTGGAGGCGGCCGAACGCCGCCAGCTCCTTCCGCCAGCGGGCCGAGGCACCTTGGGCTCCCCAACAGGCGAGCAGCGCGTCGAGCTTCTCGGGCCGGTGTCGCCGGACGCTCGAACCGTGTCCGAGCACGCCGTTGAAATAGAGGAACGGACCACCGAGTTCGAGCGCTTCGAGCAGCGTGCGACTTCCGGTGACGATCCGGAGGTCGGCGCTAGCGAACCTCCGGAGCCACACGGCGTCCGGCAAAGCGCGGGAGAGTCGCCAGGTCACCCCCTGGACCGGGGGCGGCCACCAGGCATGCCCTGACCGGAGGTCGACTCGGACCGGCCGTCCGGTCCCGGCCAGTCCTCGGGCGATCTGCGCCGCGAGCCGTTCCGACGAACGGGGGCTCGCGTACCAAACGAGGTGCGGCACGCGCCGCGCCGACGCGGGCGGCCTCGTTCGGGATCTGGTGGGCCAATCGCGATTCGGCCACAGCGGCCCGCTCTGCACGGCCTCCGGGAATTCTCGCCCGAACGATCGCGAACGAACGAAGGTGGGGAACCAGTGGAGCACGTTGGGCCGGTCGAACGCGCGAAATTTTCGATACGCCGTGGCGAGTCGTCGGGTTTCGGCTCTCCCAACGACCGTCCGGAGGTAGCGCCCGATCTCACGGGAGGGGACTCCGCCCTCGCGCCGCCGCTCGGACTCCTGCTCGGGGGAGGTCAGGGTGCGCGCGAACTCCTCGAAGCTCAGATGGATCGTCGCCGAAGCCCCGTACGCCGCCTCCACCGCCCTGGACTCTTCCGTCCAAGGTCCCGGGCGGCCGAGCGGTTCGTCCCGGGCGGGAGCGGCGGAGGTGCCCCACGAGGCGCTCACCGTGAGAGCCCGAGGATGCCGACGCCGGACCGTTCGCCTCCGGTCGTGAGGTGGCCAGGCCCACGGGCCGTCGACCTCCTTCGGAAGCGAACGACCCGGGGCGCGGAAGAGATGGACCGGGTACCCCCACCCAGCCAGCCACCGCCCGGCGGCGAGTACCTCCTCGATGTCGCCGAGTCCTCCCCCGACGACGGCCGGGAAGAGATAGACGTCCGTGGCCGGACGACGGTCCAGAGACTCACCCGGTCGTACTGCGGACGAGGGTCAGAAGCTCGAGCTCCGGCACGAAGCCCGCGGTCCGGAGGGCCGCCTCTGCCTTCGGCACCGACCCCTTGAGCTCGGTGACGATGCTCGGGGCGCCTTTCGCCGACGCCCAGGCGAGCGCCTGCTCGATCAATCGGCTCCCGAGTTCGTCCGGGAGCGTCGGGTCGAGGATCGGATGCGTCAGGTTGGCGGCCTCCATCGCCGGGGCCACGGTGGCTCGAACGAACCCCCTCGGTCGGCCCGGCGGACCGACGACCCACGCCTCGGTCTCGGAGAGGAACGCGCGCGCCGCGAACGGGGCGGACGTGAAATCACTCGCCTCGACCGGAGTGACGGCGGCGACCTCGGGGGGAAGCTCGGCGGCCGCGATCCGGACCAGCTCGCGTGCGTCGCGTCGCTCGAACGGGCGGATCGGTTCGCCCTCTTCCGGGGTAGGGGCCGGCGCGACCCGGTGGGCCAATCCGAGCGAGTAGTACCGCCCCCTCTGGATCTCGTGGAACCCGAGCTTCTGGTACAGGCGGAGCGCGGGGTCGTTGTTCGCCAGCACATCGAGCATCGCGTAGGCGCGGCCCGATCGCCCCGCGTGGTCGATGCACGCGCGGACGACCTCGGCCGCGTAGCCGCGGCGACGGAACGGGTCGTCGACCATCACCATGCCGATGTAGCCGGCGCTCCGGAGGTAGACGAGGAAGGCCGTCGCCGCGATCCGTCCGTCGACCTCGACGACGAACAGGTCGAAGATCGGCCCTTTGACGAGACGCACGAGGGCGATGAGGATTCGGAGGTCCAGGCGGAAGGACCTCTCCACGATCTTCTTGAATTCGATGGGCCGCATCCCGAGGAGGCGATTCTCCTCGGGAAAGTGGCGGTCCACGAGGGTCGAGAGTCCCGTCGCGTCGCTGCGGCGGAACCGGCGGAGCATCAGAAGTCGCCGTCGTCCGAGGCGGCGAGGGCCTCGTCAAGCACCGCCCGAAGGGTCGGAAGCCCCTCAGGGGCCGTCGACTCCGGAGGCGGCAGGCGCGCGGGACGTTCGAGGTCGTCGTCCCGGATGCGGGCCCGGGCCTCCTCGAGCGCGTGGAGCACGGCCGGGTCGGCCGGTTCGCCCCGCAGGCGACCCAGCGCTTGAACCGCCGAATCGAAGAGGCGGCTCTCCGCGTCGCTCAGGAGTCGGACCGCGCCCTCCCCCCGGGCGAGCGTACGGTTCGAGCCGCGGGTCGGGCG
This sequence comes from Thermoplasmata archaeon, assembly GCA_022750195.1. Lineage (GTDB taxonomy): Archaea > Thermoplasmatota > Thermoplasmata > Lutacidiplasmatales > UBA184 > Lutacidiplasma. The sequence continues at coordinate 18,457 of JAKIWE010000004.1, forward strand.
AGTCTGTCGCAAGAGGGCGATGAGCGCCTCACGGGCCCCGTCGTCCCGCAGCCGACCCAGGGCCCACGTGGCGGCGAGGCGGACTTCGGCGTACGGGTGGGCCAACTCCTCGCGAATCCGGGGGGCCGCGACGGAGAGGTCGAGTCGGCCCAGCGCGTAGATCGCTCCGCGGCGCGGCCAAGGGTGCGTGTCCTCCACCAAAGCGAGGAGCACGGCCAGATCGTCGGCGGTCCCTACGAGCCCGAGACAGTCCGCCGCGGCGCCGCGGACCGCCCAAAGGGGGTCGGTGAGGTGGGCGAGCGCCGTGGCCCGGGCCTCGAGCCCCCCCAACGTACCGAGGGCATGGAGGGCGCACACTCGGACCCAACCGGCCCGGTCGTCGGCGGCGCTGACCAGCGCCGGGACGGCCGCCGGGTCGCCGATGCGGCCCAGCGCAACGAGGAGCGAGGTCCGGGCAAAACTGTCCTCGAGGGGCAGCCGCTCGAGCAGGAACGGCACCGAGGGCCGGTCCCGGTAGGAGCCGAGCACGACCGCCGCCGCGATACGGACGCGGCGGGCGGGATCACGAAGGAAGCGGCGCACGCGTTCGGGAACCGAGGTGTCCCCCGAGCGGCCGAGCCCGAGCAGCGCGTCGCGCCGCACGCGGTCGTTGGGGTCCTCCAACGCGAGCACGAGGGCGGCGAAGGAGGCGGGGGTCGGCATCCTTCCGAGAGCGGTCGCGGCCGACCACCGGACCCGCTCGTCGACGTCCGAGAGCAAAGGGGTCAGCACCGGCACCGAACGCGGGTCGGCGATCGACCAGAGCGCCCAAGCCGCCTGCTCCCGGACATGGGGGTCCGTGTCGGTCAACGCCTCTTCGAGCACAGGACGGCTCTCGGGGCGGCCGATCGCACCCAGCGCCTCGGCAGCCGCGGCGCGTACCTCTTCGACAGGGTCGCGCAGCGTCGCCTCCAGTGCGCCCCGTCCCCGGGGGTCCTTGATCTGCGCGAAGGCGATCGCCGCCGCTCGCCGGATCGCAGCGGTACGGTGGGAAAGGAGGTCGACAAGCCGCTCCGGGTCACCGGTCGGGCCCGCATCGGCGAGCGTCCGAATCTCTTGTAGCTGGGCCGTGACCGGGTCCGTCGGGGTAAGCGGTGGGGGCGAGGCCTTGGAACGCCGGACCCGGGCCGCCACGATTGACCCAGTAGGGCAGCGGGTTTAACAGGTTCCAGCGCGGGAAGTCGGAGCCGGTCCGACCCGCCGACGGCGGCTCGGCGGTCGGGGCCTGCCCGGCCGACCGGCGCGAGGCAAGGAGCCTGCGTCGAGATTCGGTATCATTCGCCGATCCAGATTGTGCCCAGGTACGAATAGGAGCCCGCGGTCGTGGGCAGCTCGATCAACATCTTCTCCTGAACCTCGGCTCCCCCCGGCAGCGGAAGGTGGATCGGGAGCGCCGGGGAGTAGCTCAACAGGACGAAGGGCGACGGGGCCGTGAACTGGAGAATCGAGGCCCCGTTCTCCCCGGAGCCGTAGCCGAACGGCAGAAGCACGGTCCAGACCGAACCGGCCAGCGCACCGGTGGGGCAACCGACCGCGCAGCCCGACAGCGGCTCGTTGAACACATACCCGGTCGAGGAGTTGTTCACGAACACTTCCCAGTTCGCACCCGTGACGGTGACGTGGGCCGACGTCTGTTCGTACCTGTAGATGCTCCCGCCTCCGACGGCAACGCCGACCAACACGGCGGTCGCAATCCAGAGCGGGAAGTAGCGGGTCCGGAGCTGCGGCGCCACCGCGGGGGGGCCTCGAGCGGAGGGTTCACGGTCACGTCGACCTTAGTTGACGGCCAGATCCGCCCATGCCCGGGCCGTTCCCTCCCTCGAGGCCCCGACCGAGGCCTCCCTAGAGCGCCCGGGCCCCGGCGCCGGGCGCGGCGCATCCGTGACGCTGGCGGTATTCCCAGAAGCGCAGGTACCAGGCCCGGAGCGCCCGGTTCACGGGAGGGCAGCCTTCAGCGAAGGCGCGTGCGTCGGCTCCGGCGACCAGGCCCACCCAGGCGGGCATCGCCTCTGGGCCGGTCCAGGTCCTCCCGCGCTCCACGATGTGGAAGGCGCCGTACCGATCGTCGGTCGAGAGGGACGAGAGCTGCCGGTCCGCTTCCGGACCGCTGAGCGGGAAGACGCCCAACGCGGAACGGGAGACCCGGGCCGTGAACCGGGCCCAAAAGGTACACGGACCACACCCCGTGTCGAAGAACATCGCAACGGCGGCAGCGGCCACGCACCCCCCCCGGGCCTCGCCCCGTGAAAGCGCTTGAGAGCGGGTGCGTCGAGCGGCCTCTCCGCAGGGCGGGGAGGTTCGAGGTCCCACCGCCGCCGTCAAGGCTCCGACGCGCCGGACGCCTCGGGGGAGGGGTCGATCGCACCGGGGTCGGTATCCGGTGGGGGTTCGCCGCCGGAGGGCTGGCGACGGCGACCGACGATCAGCCACGCCGCCAGGACGCCGCCCGCCCCGACCCCGACCCCCACGATCACCCACGTGAGCGGCACGACGCCGGTCACGACCCCCGGCACGGGGGGCGGCGCGACGATGCTGAGGTTCGTCGACGCCGCGACCTGGTCGCCGATCCCATCCGAGACCGACACCCCCACGCCGAAGTTCCCCGTGGCATTCGGTGTGCAGGCGACCCGCGGGCCGTCGACCGCGGCGCATCCCGACGGCAACCCGCTCCATGCGTAGTGCCGCGGCGCGTTGCCCCCGACGACGTTCGTGGTGAACGCGACGCTATCCCCCAGGACGATCGGGGTCGTGTTCACGCTGAGCGTCGCCGACAGCGGAACGATGACCTCCACCGCCGTCGGGACCGTTACCTGCTCGCCCAGGTGGTCGGTGACCGACACGCTCGGGTGGTAGGTTCCAACCAGGGCGTAGGTGTGGTTCACCATCGCACCACTCGCGCGTGGCGAGCCGTCGCCGAAGTTCCAGTTCAAGGCGAACGGCGCCGCCCCCCCGGCGGAGGTCGCGGAGAAGTCGACCCGAAGCGGGGCGGCGCCGATCGCCGTCGAGCGCGATAGGTTCACGGTGAGGGGGGCGACGACATCGATCGTCGTGCTGGCGGGAACGGAAAGGCCCGACGAGTCGTTGACCGTCAGATTGACACGGTAGGTCCCGGGGGCGGAGAAGGTGAACACCTGGGAGGCACCGGTCGCGGTCGCGCCCCCGTCACCGAAGCTCCAGTCGAACGTGTACGGCGCGAACCCGCCCTGCGCGGCCGCACCGAAGGTGACCTGCAGGGGTGCGACCCCGAGCGCCGGCGTGGCGACGAGCTGCGCGGTCAACGGCGTGGCGACCGCGATCAAGAACGGTTGGGAACGGGTCACGCCGTTGCCGTCGGTGACGTTGACGAATCCATGGTAGGTCCCCGCGACGGTGTAGGTGTGCGGCACCGAGACGGCACCGCCGAGGTAGCCACCGACGTAGGGTGAGCTTCCGTCCGCGAAGTCGACGGCGATCGAGTACGGTCCGCTCCCTCCCGTGGTCGTGAGGTTCAGCTCCACCGGGAGCGGGACGATCCCGCGCAGCGGGGTCGCTGTGAAGACGCTCACGAGGAACCTCGACGCGACGGTGACGTTCCCGGCCGAGAGCTGGTCGTGCCCGTCACTGTCGGAGACGTTCAGCGTCCAGCTGAAATTGCCCCGGACGGGGTAGGTGTGGTTGGTATCCGCGGAGAGGTTCGAGCTCCCGTCGCCGAACCGCCAGACGGTACGGACCGGGGGGAGCCCGCCGTGATCGCCGGCGGTGAAGTGGACGGTCAACGGGGCATCCCCCGCGAACGGCGCGGCGAGCGGCGCGGCCGTGAGGGGCGCGTACGCCTCGACCGAGAGTCCGTCGTGGAGCACGTCGCCGGCGGCGTCCGTCGTGGTCAGGTTCACGGTGTAGACTCCGGGCGCCGTGAAGCCGTAGCTCGCGTTCGCGCCCGTCCCGATCGACGTCCCGTTGGCGAGCGCCCAGGCGTAGGTGAACGGCCCGTGCCCGTAGACCTGGGAACTGAAGTTCGTGTCGAACGGGACGATGTCCCGGAGCGGAGACCCGTGAACGAACGCCGAGAACGCGACGGAGAGGTTCCACGTCTCGGTCGACTGCGAAAAGGAGTTCGGCACCGTGTTGCCGGAGAACAGGAGGGCGGAACCGGTCGCTGGGTCGGCGGCGAAATCGGCGTCCCAGATCCCGCCGGGGTTCTGCCTCAAGTTGAGGTCGATCCAACGACCGTCGGTGAACGCCCACGTGTCGTTCGCGAACGACCCGCAACCGACCGACGCCCAGCCACCGTAGAGGACCACCCCCCCGAGGAACGGTGCATCGGCCATCATGCGCGAGCCGGCGCCGACCGGCGGCGCGACCGAGAGGTTGCCCGTCAAATTCGTGTACGCGCCATGCCGGTAGGTCCACGTCGACCCCTCGTAGCCCGCCCCGGTGCAGTTGCCTCCGCCCGACGCCGACCCCCCGTAGAACAGGACGAACCCATCGGTCGTATCGTAGGTCGCGAAGGTGAGCCCGTTCGGGTTTCCCGGGGAGTTGGTGACGCTGGCGGTGAGGTTCGTCCAGTTTCCGGCGCGGTAGCTCCAGGTGCTGTTGTAGTACCCTGGGGTCCCGGGCATGATGCTGTCGCCGCCGAACAGGAGGACGTACTGGTCCGCGGCGTCGTACACGAGCCGCCCCGTCGTCAGGGGGGGCGGCGCGCCGCTCGCGTTGACGAGCGTCCAGTTCGTCCCGTTGAAGGTCCAGGTGTCGTTGAAATCGGTGGCCCCGTTCCGCCCCCCGAAAAGGACGACGCACTGATCGTAGGCGTCGTAGGTCATCCCGAAGTACCACCGCGCGGCAGGGGCGATGGCGTTGGACGGCAACTTCGACCAGTTCCCGTCGGAGAAGAACCAGGTGTCCCCTCGGGCGAGACCACCCGACTCACCCCCGAACAGGACGTACTCCCCGGCGAGGGGATCGTAGACCATTTCCCCGGACTGTCGCGGGGGCGGCGAGACGCCGGTGCCGCCGGAGAACAGTTCGGTCCAGTTCGCGATCACCGCGGTCGATGAACCGTTGCTGCTCGGGCGCGGGGCGAGGACCGAGCGCGGAGGTGGCGCGACGGCCCCCGTCCCGGCCGGTGCTCCCCCGGCCGCTGCGACCGGGCTCCTAGGTGTCGACGGGGTCGGGTGCGCCGCGAATCCCACGGGCGCCATCGGGGCGGCCAGCAGGGCCACGAGGACCACCGCGACCACCGGAGCTCCGGCCCAACGCGCGTACCTCGGTCCTAAGGAATCTCTCCGATTTCGGCCTACCAGCAGGTTCACGCGCCGAACTCGACTCCCGTAGAAAAATGCCTTTGCCGCAGATATGGCGGCATATGCGCCGAGGGCTGTGGGCGGGGCTTCGCGCGGCTAGCTACCGTCCCGGGGACGGCGGCATCGAGCGGCGGGCCACCCCCTCTCCCTTGACCGTGAGGCGATAGATCTTCACCCGCCGCCGGCCCCCGGGCACGTGGCCAAGCTCCGCCTGCACCAGGCCGGCCGACTCCAACCGGAGCAAGGCCTTGGCGAAGGCGCTCTGCGGTCGGCCCAGCGCCCGGGCGATCCCTTCCTGCGTGCAGTCGCCGCCGTTCACGGTAGCGCCCGAAGCGGATGCCCGACGGTACAGATGGACCAGGATCCGCGCCGAGACCGGGTAGTCGCCCTCCGTCGCCGGCGGGTTGGCCGCGACACTGGCCCGCGGCGGTGCGGGCGCCCGCACTTCGTAGAGAACGCCGGCGGGCATTGACGCGGGTACCGGTTCGGCGTTCGCTACCCGGGAAACCCTCGGCGCCGAGGACGGGCGTGAGGCTGGGTCCCGGCCCTGGAAGAACGCGACCGCCGCGCCGATGGCGCCGATGTCGGCGGTCCCGATCCCCAGCGCGGCCCAATCCGTCGCCGGTACCTTGCAGAAGGCGGGGGCATTGCAAAGCGCGGTCCGGACCGGAACTGCCTCCCCCATCGCGTACAGGACGAAGCTGAGCACCCCCGCCACGATCAGGATCGTCCACCAGCGTTGGCGCCGGCGCGTGAGCAGGGCGCGACCGGCGTCGTTCACGACCCCCGGCGACGGCCGTTCCGACCTATGGCGCTTTGGGAGCGGACGCGACGGGCCGGGCCCCTGGAGGACGTCAATCCCCTTCCGCACCGCTCGCCCCCCGGGTCGCGGCCGGGAGGAGCCGCGCCTGGGCCCGGGACTCGACGGAGCGGTACCGGTGCCGCGGGGGGGCCGCGCCGCCCCCCCACCGCTCGAGCAGGGCACTCCGCGTGACGCCGAGCGGCGCGAGCAGCGTCTCGGCCGAGCGGGCGAGGAGCTCGAGGTAGGCGCCGACGTCGTACCGCTCGTCGCCCGCGAGCCGCTCGGCCGCGACGACCCGGTCGTGCACCGAGCGGGAGCGCCGGTCGACGATCAGGTACCGCACCGCCTCGCCGGCCGCCCGCGCGACGCCGTGGTGGGCGAGCTGGCGGACCGCGGCGACCGAGTCGGTGAAGGTGACGAACGCCGCCGGCTCCTGCCCGAGCCGGTGGGTGATCAGGAGCTCCTCCCGCGGCCACGCGCCGTCCGCGAGTCGCGAGGCGAACAGGTCGGCGCGGGCGAGCACCTTCGGCACCGTCGCGCGGAGCTCGGTCGAGTTCCGCGCCTTGCCGAACGCCTCCAACAGCTCCTGCTCGAACCGCCGGACGTACGTCGGCGTGTCCTGCCGCCGCGAGCCGATCCCGCGGAGCTTGAACTCCCCGTGCTCGTACCGACCGTAGTACCGGTTCGGCACGCCCAGCCCGTGGGTCACCGCGGGCAGGAAGACGATCCAGCGGTACCGCCCCTCGTAGCCGAGCGGCAGGTCGAACTCCTTGCTCATCGCGGCGGCGAACGCCGGGGCGTCCGGCGAGACGCCCGGCCGGGACGGCACCAGCCAGAGGGAGTCGACGAGGCCGTGGACGACAGTGTAGCCGGCCGCCTCCGCCCTCGGGATCAGCGCCGCGATGAGCTCGCGGGCGTAGGCGTTGATCGCTTCGTGGCACTCGATCCGCCCGAACCGGGCGTTCCGGTACCCCTGGTAGCCGAAGGCGGTCACCAGCACCCACTTGAGCATCCGCGCCCGCTCGGTGAACCGTCGGCGCTCCGCGAGCGGCCGGTGCGGGTCCTTCATCGCCGCCTTGTAGGCGAGCCGGCGGGTGAGCAGCGGCTCCAGCGTCCGGGGGATCAGCCCCTTGCGTTTCTCGCAGGAGCGGTAGCCGAGCCCCGGCGCGCGTCGCCGGCTCTTCGGGCAGCACCGGCACTCGAGCGTCTCCGTCGAGAGGTTGTTCCGCACCATGAGGTGCGGGTAGAGGCTCGCGAAGTCGAACTCGTCGACCGCATCGTGGACGCCGACCGGCGGGAGGAAGATCACACCGCCGCGGTCGGCGGCGACGAGCGTTCGCCCGGTCTTGAACTCCTCCGGCCGGTTCTTCTTCCACGGGACGTGGACGCCCATCTTCAGCGCCTCCGCGATCTCCATCGCGGTGAAGCAGGTCCCCGGCGACTGCCGGGCGACGGTCTGCAGCGAGAGGCACGCCAGGCGCGCGGCGTCGACGAGCCCGTCGATCGCCGCGTCGTCGTACAGGAACGAGTTCGCCCGGTCGAGGTGGAAGCGGCCGGGGAGCGGGAAGCTCGCCTCGCTGTGCAGCACCCGGCCGTACGTCGCGAACGACCGGGCCTGCCGGGCGGGGGCCCAGCGCGCCGGTTCTCGCCCCAGAAAGAAACTCTCCGGCGAGAGCCCGTTCGCCTCGGCCCGGCGGTAGAGCCGCGGGAGGTCGAAGCTGTCGCCACCGTCGGTGAGCAGGATGTCCGGCTCCTGCCGTGCGAGCTCCCGGACGACCTCGGGCAACAGGTCGCGCTCCGCGCCCTCGAGCAGCGCGTCGCCGATCCGCACCGAGGCGACCGGCGGCTCCCCCGGGACGATCCCGTCGCGGCGGTACCCTTCGAGCTCGATCGCGAACGGCCGGACGGTCACCGGCGCCGGGGCGAGCGCGAGCTCGAGCGACTCGGACGGCGCGGTCGCGGTGACGCGCTCGGCGTCCCAGCTGACCGGGGCGAACGGATAGAGCTCGTGCGTCAGGTAGTAGAGCTGCGGCGCGCCCAGGTCGACGTCGTAGAGCGTGAGCTGGTGGTAGGCGCCGATCGCGTCGACGCACGTCGCGAGCCGGCGCCGGTCGTAGAGGCGCCGCGGGACGATGGCGAGCAGCCGCCGGCGCCGGTGGTCGAAGAGCGACGGGCGGACGACCGACCACTCCGCCGACTCGACGCGGGGGTCGTCGCGGAGCTTCCCGGCCACCGACTGAAGGAGCGCCTTCGGTCCGTCGACGAGGAACGGGGGGCGGTAGGCGAGCGGGCGCGGCGTGACCCGGCCGCTCGTGCGCTCCTTGAGCCAGAGGACGATGGAGCGGCCGTCCCGGCTCTCGCCGATGTCGAGCAGCCAGCCGTCGGGCACGCGCTCGGTCGGGGCGCCGGAGCCCCCGCTCACTCCGCGGCGAGGGCGGATCCTTTCGCCTCGCCCTTCGGCATCCGCCGGGCGAGGTCGAGGAGGACGGAGAGGAGGATCGACTCGAGCAGGTCCGGGCTCCCCACGTACGTCGCCTGCGCGACGTACCGGCGGGCGCCGGTCCGAAGCGTCTCGAAGGCGGCGCGCTCCTCCGGCGTCGTGAGGAGCCGGCCGAACGCCTCCCAGCGCTTCAGCCGCTCCTCGAGCGCCTGGCGGTAGGTCGGCGCGGTGCGCCCCATGGCGCGATCACCTCCTTCGGTTCGGCCGGCGCGAACGCCTCGAGCCCGACCTGGTGCGGCCCGCGGGTGACCAAGGTGAGCCGGGCGCCGTCGCGGAACGCGGTGAGCTCGAGCGCGCGGTCGCTCGCCTCCACGCGGACCATGTCGAAGAGCCGGGGCCCGCAGTCGGCGAGCCCCGGGAACCCGGCGAGGCCGTGGGGGAGCGTGAGCAGGAGCGGCCGCCGGCTGGTGCGCAGCAGCTCCTGCAGCGTCGCGGCGACGTGGCGGAGCAGCGGGGTCCGCTCCTCGGCGGGGAGCTCCTCGGCGTTATCGAAGAGCGTCGGCAGGTCGTGGCCGATGAGCAGCGAGGCGGGGACGCGCCGCACCTCCTTCGCCCAGCCGTCGACGAGGGCGACCAGCTGGTAGGCGGTGAACGCCCGGGCGAGGCGGATCCGGTCGAGGACCGCCTCCGGGTCGGTCCCGACGCCCCGGCCGGCTTCCGCGATCCGGTACGGATGGAACCGGTTCGCGCCTTCGATCAGGGAGAGCCGGCCGCCGGCGAGCGCGCTCCCCGCGTAGAGCAGCTCGAGCAGCGGCTCGAGCGCGGAGCTCGCGCCGACCCAGAGCGTCGCCTCGCCCGGGGCGAACCTCCGCTCGAGCCAGTCGAACAGCGGAGGGTGGGCCGGGAGCAGACGGCGGGTCGAGGGTCGGGCGGCGCGCGGCGTCGAGCGGCGGACGACCGGGGTCGACGAGGGCGCCGGCCGCGGGAACGGCGTCGGGATCGGCGTCGGGCCGACGTCCGGGAGCGACGGCGCGACGGCGTCGAGGCCGCCGGCTGACCGAGCGAACAAGGGAACCACCCGGCCGTTCGAGCGCGGGGACGATGCTTAAGCCGGTGACCGGAGGGTAGGAAACGGGCCGAAGGCTCGGCGTTTCCGTCCGGCGGCGGAGCGGCGGCGACCCGTGCGTGCACCGTGGAGGAGGCACGGCGAGTGGGTGCACCGTGAGCTCGTTCGGGAGGTTCGTAACTCGTCGGCCGCCGGTTCACTCGGTCTGGAGCTTCTCGAGCGCCTCGGTGTCGGCCAGGTAGAGCTCGGTGTGGCCGCACTTCCGGCAGACGTGGGCCTCGAAGCGGCCGACCGAGGAGATCTGGCCCCAGCGCAGCGCGAGGAACGTAGCGCCGGACATGCCCCCTCCGGTCATGACCCGATTGACCCGGCGGACGTCCTCGTTACCGCAAACACTGCAGGCACGAACGGTCGCTGGCATGAGAGGCGGCTCGAAAGCTGCCTAAAAGAATGGTCGGTCACCCTCCATAAAAGGGTGGGTAAGGAGCGGCGGTGCCGCACCCCCCCTTCGCCCGTCGGTGGCCGCCCCCCTTGGGACGGGAGAAGCTCCCTCTGGTCCGCTCCGGTGCCACCGGGCCCTGGGCTCGCGAGCGACGACCCGCGGTGGCCTCGCCCCCGGGCTAGAACGGGGGCTGTCCCGTAAGTTCCGTGCTATACGTATGGGTGCGGACGGACGCCCCGGATCTCGTCGGCGGTGGCCGTCCAGACGAACGGTCGCGGAGACCCCCGTGTCCCCCGGAAGTGCTCCCGGAGGGCGTTCTGGAGGCGGTGGGGGTTGGCGAGACCGCTCGGGGTCGTCCGCCTCCGAGCGAACCCCTCGATGAGGTTGTCGAAGAAGTCGTGGCCGCCGTGCTCCGCCGGGAGGGCATGAAGGTGAAACCTCGGATGGAGGGTCAGCCAGCGCTGGACCGGCGCGGGTACCGGCGTCGACCGGCGCTCGATCACGAGGTGGACGTCGAGGGCGTGCGGGGTCTCGCGGTCGGCCACCTTCAGGAACGCGAGGAGCTGCGCGGCCCGGTCCGGCGGTCGTTCGGCGGGTGGACGCCGCCGGGAGTGCGCCGGAAGCGCCGAGAAGGTCAAACGCTCGTCCGCGGAGAAGGCGACCACCCGCTCGAACAGGCTCAGGTAGACCCCGACCAGGTCGGTGACGCGTCCCACGAACCCGAGTCCCTGGTCGGGGGGTCCCGGGCGGGGACGTCGACGGGGGTCGATCCCGCGCGCCTTCCAGATGCGCTGCACGGTCGATTTGCTCAGCCCGAGCTCGCGGGCGAGGCTCCGCGTGGACCAGCGGACCGCGTCGGTCGGCGCCCTGGCGAACGTTGCGCGGACGGCGGCCTCGACCTGGCTGGGGGGGATGGTCGGGGGCCGTCCCAGGCGGGGCGCATCCTTCGCGATCCCGGCGACGCCGTGAACCAGGAACCGTTGCCGCCACCGCGCCACGGTGGCCGGGACCGTCCCGAACTCGCGGGCGATCTCGCGATTGGTGGCCCCCCGAGCCGCACGGAGGACCATGCGGGCCCGGAGGGCGACCCGAGGCGAGACGGTACGACCCTCGGCGATCCGAAGCAGCCGGTATCGGTCGTTGCGATGGAGCTTGACGGTGGGGGCGCGGCGCATGACGCCCCATGGGAGGCGGAGAATAAAGCCTAGTATTATTGGGCCACTACCGAGGGTTTATCAGGCCGAAGCGGCCCGGGCCGCTCCGTGAGGGCCCGAAGAGCAGACGCTACCGAGGAGGCCGGCCTCGGCCCCGCGGTCGATGCCCCCGAGCCGACGCCATCGAGCCGCTCGGACCTCACCGGAAGTGGGTGACCTCGATGGATCCGCTCAGCGGCATCTGGCTCGCTCTCGTCGCGCTCTGCGCGGCGATCGTCAACGGCGCCGTGGGCTACGGCTTCTCGTCGACCATCACACCGATCGCGATCCTGTGGTACTCGAACAAGGTCCTCAACCCCGCTCTCGTCGTCGTCGAGGTCGTCGTGAACTCAGTGCTGCTGTGGCGCGAGCGGCGGTTCATCGGCCGGACCTGGGTTCGCGCGCGGCCCGTGGTGTTCACGCTGTTCCCCGGGGTCGTGCTCGGCACTGTGGGACTGACCTATCTGGCCGTGAACGACGTGAAGGTCGTGGTCTATGCGGTGCTGCTCCCGCTCGTCGCCCTCCAGATCTACGGCTTCACCCGCCCCTTCCGCAACGAGGTGCGTGGGTCGGCGTCCATTGGGCCGGGGATCGGGTTCCTGTACTCCCTGACGACGATCTCCGGGCCCCCTCTCGCCCTCTTCCTCCGGAACCAGGGACTGACCAAGGACGAGTTCCGCGCGACGATCGCCCAGATCCGGGTCGCGGAGTCGAGCATGACCCTCGGGGTCTACGCAGCGTTCACCGAGCTCTTCGGGGCGAAGTTGATCTCCCTCCCCTCCCTCGGTCTCCTCCCCTACCTCGCGATTCCGGTGCTCGTCGGGGTTCCCGTCGGCGTCCTCCTCGTCCGATCGCTCACGCCGGAGTTCTTCCGACGCTTCGTCATGACGGTCGACGCGATCTTTGTCTCCTACGGGTTTTCGGTCGTGCTGGTGTCGCTGAAGTGGCTCTCGAAGACCGGCAGCTACGTGCTCCTCAGCGCGCTGTTCGCGGGCGTGGCCGTCCTCTCCTACTTCGGGCTTCGTCGGGTCCGTGTCCTCGACGCCACCGGACCCGTGCGAGGCCCTACCGCCGGGTTCCTCGCCTCCGACGCCGGCCCGCCGCCGCCCCCCTCCGACCCCTCCTAGGCCCCGGGTGGCCGGTCGGAGGTGTCGGCATCTAGGTCGCCGCTGTGGGTCGGCGCGGCTCCTCCCGGGCCGTTTCCGCCACCGCGCGCCCCGGAGCGGCGCCTCCCGACCGAGCGGCCGCGGACATCCCGCGTCGGAGCAGGAACACGGCCTCCACCAGCATCACGGCCAGCGTGGTGGACGCGAAGGGCAATGCGTCCGGAGCGACCGGCAGCTCCAGGACCGAGAGGGCACCGGCGACGGCCATCGCGAGGAACGCGGCCCCGATCCCGATCGCGAGACGGAGCTCCGAGACGGATCCGGCGCCACTCCGCGCGAGTCCCTCGAGCAGGAGGACGAGGGCGACGCCCATCACGGCCCCCATCGCCACCGCCGCGAGCATCGGCGAGACGGCGAACCACGGTGCCACGGCCATCGTCGCCGTCAGGCCCCCCAACGCCCGTCGCTCGAACCGGCTCAGGGGCACCCAGAGGAGCAGGGCGGCCATCGTGCCGATCATCGGCACAACGAACCAGAGCGAGTTGACCGAATGGCCGAGGAGCGCGCCGTACGACGTCGCAGGGCCCCCGCCTATGACCGTGTACGCGATCGCCATGAACAGCTCGTTGGCTACGAGGGCGCCCGCCAGCAGCAGCGGCCAGTACCCCCCTCCCTCGGGCAGTCGCTTCTCCTCCGCCCGGTACAGCGCGGCGATCATCCAGAGGAACGGGGCCGGCATCGGGATCATCATGAGCTGAGTGACGAGGATCCACGAGTAGAGACTCGGGGCCACGACCGCCCACGGGAGGCCGAGCCAGAACAGCGACGAGGCGACCAGGACGTAGCCGGAGAGGAAGGCGTGGCCGAGCGTCGGCCGGCCCCCCGGTCGAGGCAGGACGAGGAGAAGGACGAGGACATCGAGCGCCACCATCGCCGCCGCCACCAGGGCGAACGCCAGCAGCTCGAGGGGGGGAGGCCCTAGCAGGCCGTCCACGGTAGCTGTGCTCCCGGAAGGGGCGCGTCCGACGCCACGAACGACCCGCCGCCCGCCACGGTGTGCGGAGGGGTCGGGTGGTTCAAGTCGCCTCGGTACGAGCCCGACGAGCAGATGCGGCGCGCCCCTACGGGCTTCCCCTCGACGGCCGGGGCAACTGCCCAGCCTTTATGCCACCGGAATCGCTCGTACGGTCCGTCCTCCGATTCCTCTCATGCCCGATTGTCCGAAATGCGGGAAGCCGATGACGCCCGGCTACCTCGGCTCCGAAAGTCTCGTCGAGGGGTCGAAGTGGTTCCTGGAACGGACCCGACTCGCGTTCGGCGGCGAGGAGATCGCCAAGCCGAACTCCTTCGGCATGGTGTACATGGAAGGCTTTCGGTGCCGGACCTGTCGGCTCCTTCACCTCGCCTACTAGCGCACCCGGCGCCGAACGGGCGGCCCGACTCGGGAAAGCTCGCACGAGCGGGGGGGCTACGGTCGCGGAGCGGCCGCCGTTGGGGTCGGCCCGGCGAGGGGTTGGGCGGTCGCCCGGAGCATCGGCAGTCGTTGTTCGAACGGGGGTTCCCTCCGCTTCGCCCATCGTTGGGCGATCCAGTGACGCACGTCGTGAATGTACAGGTTGCCGTACGGGCAGGCGTCGACGCAGCTCCCGACCCCGCAGCACTTCGAGCTCCGGAACTCGCCGTACTGGCGGAAATGGCCGGGCATGTCGACCAGTCCGACCGGGCACTTCTTCGCGCAGTCGAGCGTCGTGCACCGCTGGCAGACGGCCCGGTCACGGACCTTGAGCTTGAAGAATCCGAGGCGGCCGAACGCGGCCGCGATCGTCCCGGTGTAACACCAGCCCATGGTGACGCAGTTGAAGTTCCCGGTGTACGGGATCGTGACGAAGAGGAGGAACCAGAGGACGCCGAAGGAGAGCGCGAAGAAGAAGACGCTCGGGTCGGCGCCGAGGAAGCTCACCGAGATCCGACCGGACTGGTCGAGGAAGGAGAGGGAGGAGACTGCGACGAGGGAGGCCATGGTGACCCCCGTGGTCGCGGAGTACAGCTTGGAAAACCGGCTGCCGAGGTACTTGTGCGCCACCGGCGACGAGCGGTTGAACGAGCTCATCGCGTCGATCGTCGTCCCCTGGTACATCAGCGGCGCCGTGCAGAACACCGAGCAGACCACGCGCCTCCCGAACAGGACCGAGAGGGATCCGGTGATCGCGTAGCTCAGGAAGATCACGAGGAAGAGGCTGGGCACGATGGGGGCCGAGCCGAGGCCCATGCTCCAGCCGAGGACCGGGACCGAGCTGCCGCTCGGTGCGTTCGGGAACAGCGCGGGGTAGTAGACGCTCGGAAAGAACGTCGCGAACAGCGCATACGACCCCATCATGAGGCCCATCCGGATCTTGTTCTCTCGCGACCGGGTCTCGCGGAACTTGAAGGCGACGAGGGTCCCCATCTCGAGCCCCATCATGGCGAGGAACCACGTCGAGCCGGCGACGGCGGCGACGAACCAGAACCCGTTGTACAGGGCGTTGTACGCGATCGTCCCAACGTCCCCGGCGACCGGCAGCGAGGGGAAGGCGCCCCCGTACACCGTTGGCTCGATCGCGAGGTCGAGGACCGCCCCCATGAACAGCTCGCCGACGAAGATCGCCGCGAGCACGCCGAACGTCCAGCCGGGCCGGAGCTGCCAGGGGAGCCCGGGGCCGTCGGAAAATCGTTCGGGGCGGACGACGGCGTCGAAGAACAGCGCCATCTCGAGCAGGACCGACGCCGCGAACAGCAGTCCGTCGCCGTAGACGAGCCAGGTGTAGAGCCCGGCCATCATGACGGCGTAGATCGCCATCAGGCCGAGGAAGTAGCCGGAGGTGACGGGCGCGAGCTGGCGATGGCGGTAGAGGAACTCCATGACGAAGATGATGACCCCGATCATCCCCGCACCGGAGAGCCCGACGACCAGCGACACGCCAGTCGTGGAGGCGAACGCTGGCGGCGAGAGGAACATGACCGCCGCCTGCGCGAGGAGAAGGCCGACGAACGGCCGTGGGAGGGCTCCTCTCAGGAGGTAGGCGGTCAGGCCCATTTCGAGGGCCATCGGGAAGAGGAACCACGGGGAGTTGACGCCCAGCACCAGCAGCGCCGCCGCCGAGCTGGCGGCGCTGGGGGTGAGGACGCCGGTCGCCAACTGGAAGAGCCAACCCATCAGCAGCTCGTTGACGACCACGAATCCGAGTACCGCCAGACCGAACACGCCTCGACGGGCCACGAGCGCCGGCCGGTACGCTTCGCCGCGCTGCGCCTGCTCCCGCGCGTCGATCAGGAAGACCCGGAAGACCGGAAAGACACTGACCGACATCGCGGCGCTCGCCAGCCAGAGGCCGTCGACCAAGCCGGTCGTTCCGGGGCGCACCAGGTAGACCAGCGCGCCCCCGAGCATCGCGGTCATCATCGCCAGCAGGAACAGGACCACGCTGGCGGCCGTACGGCGACGCGCCTCGGCGGCCCACTTGATCAGAACGGCGGTGATCGAGGCCATCGCCCCCGCGAGGACGATGAGCAGTCCGAGGCCCCAATCGATCATCATCCGCCCTCCGGGTCACTCGGACCGAGGGACCTCGCGGAGATCGCTCAACGACGCGTCCATGAGCGCGAGGGCCCCGTTCGGCGCGACGTTCGCGTGGGGGAGCACGTTCCCCCGCTCCAACGTTGGTGCAGGGGACGTGGGCCCGGGAGCGGTGACGCCGGCCAGCCGGCCGACGACCGATCCTGGGCGGACCGCCAAGGCGATCGCCAGGCCGCCGAGCAGGACGTAGAAAAGGAGCCAGCTCAGCGCAAGGACGCCGAGCGGTATCGAGGGCGGCAGTACCCCGCCGTCGCTCGCGCCGTATCCGGCGGCCCCGAGGAGCTCGTTGCCGAGGCCCGCGAAGCCCCAGGAGGTCAGCGGGGGTGGCACGCCGAAGGCCAGCGTGATGCCGCCCACTAGGAGCCCGCCCCGGACGACCAGGAGGAGGGGCCGTAGGCGCGCCGGACCGGCGGTGCGGAGCAACGACGCGGGCACCAGGGCGACGGCGATCGCCGCGAGCCCGGGACCGACTTTCTGGAGCAGCAGGCCTACTCCGAGAGCGACTTCGTGAGCGGAGGAACTCGCCGACGGTGAGGGAGCGTTCCCTCCAAGGAGAGCGGAGAGCGCCCAGATCGTGCCGGTCGCGAGAAGTACCGCTCGCACCGCCCCGACCCGGACGCCAGTCCGACGCGGGGCTGGGTCCACGGTCTCTGCGGCTGCGCCCCCCGCCGGGGGCGCCCCGGGCAGAGTCCCGTAGATGGTGAGCAACTGTTCCTGGGCGACGAGGGCGACTCCGAGCACCCCCACCTGGAAGACGTTGAGGTACCACGCGTTGGCTACGAGCTGGGCGTAGGTCGTCCCGCTCGCCTGTGCCACGGCACCGATCCCGGCGGCCGCGGCGGCCGTGGTCGAGCAGCACGCCCCGAGGGTGAGCAGCGCGATCATCGCCGGGGTGAGCCCGGTGAGCGACGTAATGACGCCCGCGCCGGCCCCGCGCCGCTTCCGTTCTTTGAGGAGCAAGGCCGCGAACCGGACCCCGGCCGTCATCCCGAGACCGACCCCGGCCGAGACCACGACCATCGTGATCGTGGCCAGGAACGGTAGACCGATCACGCCCCCGGGCGCGATGACGAGCACGCCCGGATAGTTCCACCAAGGGCTGCCGTGGCCGAGCAGGTAGATGGTGACCCCGTTCTGTTGAGTGTCGAAGAACGACAGCATCAGGCCCGTGAGCATGGCGATGAAGCCGTAGCCCACCGCGATCGAGATCGCCAGGGAGCGACCGAGCGGCGAACGGACGAGGGCCCGGGTCCGTGAGAGGGTCAGTAGGCGGACCCACGTGGAACGAGGAGGCGGCGCCGTGAAACCGAACCCCCCTCGTTCGAGGCCGTGCGTCTTAAGCGCGTGCCGTACGAACCAAGATCTCGACGCGCGCGCGATCGTTGGGACTAGGGGATCAGCCTCGAGCTCCAGGGGGGCGGTGGGACGCCGAGCTGCTCGGCGAGCGACGAACAGTTCGCGGCGGCATCGCCCCGGAAATGGTTGTTGAAGAAGCCGTACACGGTCTGGGATTTTTCGCTCAGCTCGCGGACCCTCGGCACCCAGGCGGCCAGCTCCTCAGGCCGGTACGTGTAGTCGTACCAGAGGCGTGGACCGTGCCCGTGCCACCGTACGTAGCTGAACGGGGCGGTGACGTCGAGCTGGATCGGGAGCAGTGGCTCGTCGACGACAACGTACGCGAGATGAAACTCACGAAGCAGGTCGAACGACGCGCTCTGGAGCCACGACCGTTCTCGGAACTCGACGGCGACCGGGAGCTCCTTGGGAAGGGTCGCGTAGAAGGTCCGGACGGTCGCCGGCTCGAAGGGGAGCGACGGGGGCAACTGGAGGAGGGCGGCGGCGAACTTACCGGCGGCCTGGAGAGGGCGGACCACGGCGAGGAATCGGGCGAGCTCCTCCTCGGCGTTCACGAGACGGCGTTCGTGCGTGATCGTCTGCGGGAACTTCGCGGCGAAGAGGAACTTGCGCGGGGTGCGACGGACCCACGACTCCGCGACCGAGACGGGCGGGAGCCGGTAGAACGTGGAGTTGATCTCGACGATCGGGAACCGATCCGCGTAGAACCTGAGCTTGTCCGGGACTCCGTGCTTGGGGTACACCCGCCCCACCCACTCCGGGTAGTCCCAGCCGCTGGTCCCGAGCACGACGGCGCCCACGTTCGCCGGGAAACGGAACTTGGACTATCAATGGACCGCAGGGGACCGGGAACAGGAAATGCTCCAAAATCGGCGTCCCGGGCGCAGAGAAGAACAGCGCCGGGTCAAGTCAAGGGGCCGCGCGGACCAAAGCCTAAATACGGAGCCCGGGTGCAACGCCCCGCAGGGAATCGCCGATGGTCCAAGTCGATATTGCCCTCGAAAAGTGCACGGGGTGCGCCCACTGCCGCGACGTCTGCCCCGTGAACGTCTTCGAGCTCAAGCCGAGGGATCAGTTTCCGAATGTGGTCGATGACGCGGGCGTCGCGGCCAAGTTCCAGTTCCGCGGTGAGAAGTCGGTCGCGATCAACGGCCCCGAATGCATCGTCTGCGAAGCGTGCCTGTTCGAGTGCGAGGGCGAGTGCATCCTCATCACCGACGATGAGGGCCACGTCCACAACTCGACGTACAAGTAACGGGCGAAATCGCCGCCGTACCAGCCCGTCGCACGCCGGACGCGGCAGGCGTTAAATAGCGCCTGACCCCGCCGGCAGCGCCGTGTCCGCCTCCGGGTCGCTCGCGCCGGGACGGACGCTCGTTCTCGGCGAACGCCAGCTGATCATCGGCTTCCAACTGATCGGCATGAGCGACGTGCTCGAGGTGACGGCCGAGACGGCCGCCGCGAAGTTCCAAGAGGCGATGACGAAGGGCGAGTTCAGCCTCCTCATCGCGAGCGAGTCGATCAAGGCGAAGCTCTCCGAAACCCAGCGCCTCAACGCCGAGGCGTCCCTCAAACCGCTCGTCGTCTTCGTCCCGACGCCCACCGGCGAGTACGAGATCGAGAGCATCGACCAGCTCGCGAAGCGCATCCTGGGCGTCTCGTTGCAGGTCCCCACGTAGAGAGGCAATCGATGGCAGGCGTCGTTGCACGGGTCTCCGGTCCGGTCGTTCTCGCCGACGGCCTTGAGGGCGCCAAGATGTTCGACGTGGTCCGAGTCGGCGAGCTGGGCCTCGTCGGCGAGATCATCCGGCTCATCGGAAGCGTGGCCACCGTCCAGGTGTACGAGGATACTACCGGGATCCGGCCGGGCGACCCTGTCGAGAACACCGGTCAGGCACTGAGCGTTGAACTCGGTCCCGGGCTCCTCAAGTCGATCTACGACGGCGTGCAGCGTCCGCTCGACGTGCTCAAGGAGAATCTCGGGGACTTCATCACCCGAGGGTTCGTCGCGCCGGCGCTCGACGAGAAGAAGGTCTGGGAGTTCGACGCCACTGCCAAGGTGGGCAGCGACGTCAGCGGAGGCGCCATCCTAGGCACCGTCCAAGAGACCCCCCTGATCCTGCACAAGGTGATGGTACCCCCGGGCCTCGAGGGGACTCTCTCCGAACTGAAGAGCGGCTCGTACACCGTCCGAGACCGGATCGGCTCGATCACCGCCGGGTCCCGAAAGGTGCCGGTTGGACTGAGCCACAAGTGGATTGTCCGGCTGCCCCGACCGGTCAAGCAGAAACTCCCACCGAGCCTTCCGCTGTTGACCGGCCAGCGCGTCATCGACACGTTCTTCCCTGTCGCCAAGGGAGGCACGGCCTGCATCCCCGGCCCGTTCGGTTCCGGGAAGTGCGTCGCGGGCGACACTCCGGTGCTTCTCGCCGACGGGCGCGTACTGGCCATGGAGGAGCTCTACGCCTGGGCCCAAGCACACGGGGAGCGGACCGACGACGGCTCCGACGAGTGGTACCGACTGCGCACCCCGATCCAGTTGTACTCCCTCGTCGGTGACCGCCTGGTCCAGAGCGAGAGTCGGACTTTTTTCAAGGGCAAGAGCGACCGTCTGATCCGCGTACGGACCCGCAGCGGTCGCACCGTGCGCTTGACCCCGGTCCACCGCCTGTTCACGATCGATGCCCAAGGAGCGCTTCGGGAAAAGGCCGCCCAGGAGCTCGAACCCGGTGACTACGCCGCGTCGGTCCGGAGGCTCCCGCCCTCCCAGGAGAATCCGAAGCTGGATATCGCCCTCCCCAAGCTTCGCCGGCGAGGAAAGGCCATCCGGATTCCTGAGCGGATGTCCCCGGAGCTCGCGGAACTCCTCGGGCTGTTCGTCGCGGAGGGGTACATTCGAGGGCTCGGCACCGTCGTCTTCACCAACTCCGACGAGGGACTCCTCTCGCGTTTCCTTTCGCTGACAAGCTCCCTCTTCGGGATCGACGGCTACGTCGAGAGGCAGCCGAGGAAGACCCCGAATGTGCTGGTGCACAGCGTCTCGTTGGTCCGTCTGCTGGACGCCCTGGGTTCCGGCCGGAATGCCAACGGGAAACGTGTACCTCCCGCCGTTCTCGGCGCGAAGCCCCAGGTGCTCGGCGCCTTCCTCCGGGGCTACTACCTCGGCGATGGAGGGATCGGCGGAGGGGACGTCGAGTTCTGCACGGCCAGCTCTCGACTGCAAACGGAGTTGGTCTACCTGCTCGCCCGGTTTGGCATCACGTCCACGATGGCCCGGCGCTGGGTCGACGGGACTCCCTACTTCCGCCTCTACGTCCGGGGGGTCTCCAATCTCTCGCGACTCGAGGTGGTGATCGATTCCGACCACCCGAAGATCGCGCAGATTCGTTCGTACGTCGAGTCGAAGAGGACGACCTACACAGCGACCGACGTGGTCCCGCTCTCGCCCTCAGTCATCGAGCGAATCTACCGTGCCAACTTCCGGTATTCGACCCTGGCGGCCGAGGGCGTCGATATTCACAACTACATCGGCAACCACGAACGGATGGGCGCAGGAACCTTCCTCGCGTTCATGCGGGCCCCGCGCGCCATGGGTGCCCCCAGCCTTGAGGAGGTCGAACCGGCCGCCGCCCGACTCTCCCTGCTCCTCGACTCGGTCTACTGCGACGAGATCGTCGAGGTGACCGAGGAGACCGACGGGCCGTACGACGTCTTCGACGTTTCCGTTCCGGAGTACGGTGCGAATTTCGTCGGGGGCCACGGCGGCATGCTGCTGCACAACACCGTGACCCAGCAACAGCTCGCGAAATGGGCCGACTCGGACGTCGTCGTCTACGTTGGCTGCGGCGAACGCGGCAACGAGATGACCGAGGTGCTCGCCACCTTCCCGAAGCTGCTCGACCCGAAGTCGGGTCGACCTCTCATGGACCGGACCATCCTGATCGCCAACACGTCGAACATGCCCGTAGCCGCGCGCGAGGCGAGCGTGTACACCGGGATCACGCTCGCCGAGTACTACCGCGACATGGGGTACGATGTCGCGCTGATGGCCGACTCCACCTCTCGCTGGGCGGAGGCGATGCGCGAGATCTCCGGCCGCCTCGAGGAGATGCCCGGCGAAGAGGGTTATCCCGCGTATCTGGGCCGCCGCGTCGCGGAGTTCTACGAACGCGCGGGGCGCGTCGTCACCCTCTCCCCCGAGGTCCGAAACGGGTCCGTCACGATCGTCGGGGCGGTATCGCCCGCCGGCGGCGACACCTCCGAGCCGGTCAGCCAGAACACCCTCCGTGTCGCACGCGTCTTTTGGGCGCTGGACGCTTCCCTCGCCTCCCGGCGGCACTTTCCGTCGATCAACTGGCTGCAGAGTTACTCGCTCTACGCGGGCGACCTCGAATCGTACTATCGGACGAACGTCGCCCCGGACTGGGTCACGCTCCGGCAGAAGGCGCTCGAACTCCTGCAGAAAGAGTCCGAGCTCCAAGAGATCGTTCAACTGGTCGGCGTCGACGCGCTCCCGGAACGGGAGAAGGCGATCTTGGATGTCGCGCGGATGATCCGGGAGGATTACCTCCAGCAGAGCGCGTACGACGACATCGACACCTACTCGTCGATCCAGAAGCAGTACCGCATGCTCCGCGCCATTCTCACCTTCGGCGACCAGGAACAGGCGGCGATCCTACGGGGCGGGACGGTGGCGCAGATCTCGAAGCTGGCCGTCCGCACTCGACTGGCCCGCATGAAGTCGATCCCCGAGAAGGACGCCCCGGCGACCTTCGACGCGCTCGATGGGGAGAGCGCCCAGGCGGTCGGTCAGATCGCTGCGGGAGGGAGCTGACCATGGCGCAGGCGAAGAGCGGGACCAAGACCGCAGCGGAGCCCAACGTTCCGATCGATTACCGGACCATCGACCGGGTCTCCGGGCCGCTGCTGTTCGTCCGCGAGGTGGCCAACGCCGCCTACGGTGAGATCGTCGAGATCCAGCTCCCCAGCGGCGAGCGTCGCCAGGGCCAAGTGCTCGATTCGCGCAAAGGGCTCGCCATCGTCCAGGTCTTCGGACCGACGATGGGGATGAACGTCACCGACACCTCCGTCAAGTTCCTCGGGCGCGTCGCCCGGTTGCCCGTCTCCGACGAGATGCTCGGCCGCGTCTTCAACGGCCTCGGGGAGCCGCGCGACGGCGGCCCGAAGATCGTCAGCGATACCGAGCTCGAGATCGTCGGGAATGCGATGAACCCGTACTCGCGCGAGGAGCCGTCCGAATTCATCCAGACCGGCCTGTCGTGCATCGACGTGATGAACACCCTCGTGCGGGGCCAGAAGCTCCCGATCTTCTCGGCGGCCGGGCTCCCTCACAATCAGGTGGCCGCCCAGATCGTCCGGCAGGCGAAGCTTCGGGACTCGAGCGAGAGCTTCGCCGTCGTCTTCGCCGCGATGGGGATCACCAGCGAGGAGGCGAACTACTTCCTGCGGGAGTTCGAGGCCACGGGCGCGCTGGAGCGGACCGTCGTCTTCCTGAACCTCTCGAGCGACCCGTCGATGGAGCGGGTCATCACCCCGCGAATGGCGCTCACCGCGGCCGAGTACCTCGCCTACGAGCGGGACCTTCACGTGTTGGTCCTGCTGACGGACATGACCAGCTACTGCGAGGCCCTGCGGGAGATCGCGAGCGCACGGGAGGAGGTTCCCGGTCGTCGCGGCTACCCGGGGTACCTGTACACCGACCTGGCCACGCTGTACGAGCGCGCGGGGAAGATCCAAGGCCGGAAGGGCTCCATCACGCAGTTCCCGATCCTCACGATGCCGGCGGACGACGTCACGCACCCGATCCCGGACCTGACGGGGTACATCACCGAGGGCCAGATGTTCGTCAGCCGGGAGCTGCAACGGCGGGGCGTCTACCCGGGGATCGACCCGCTCCCCTCGCTCTCGCGCCTGATGAACCAGGGGATCGGCAAGGGCCGCACCCGCGAGGACCACCGCGGGGTCGCCGACCAGCTGTTCGCGAGCTACGCCATCGGCAAGGACCAGCGGGCGCTCTCCGCGATCGTGGGCGAGGAGTCGCTGAGCGACGTCGACCGGGCCTACCTGAAGTTCGCCGACCGTTTCGAGCGGGAGTTCCTCAACCAGCGCCCGGACGAGGACCGTTCGATCGTCGAGTCGCTCACGATCGGCTGGCGTCTGTTGAGCGACCTCCCCGAGAGCGAGCTCAAGCGGATCAAGCCCGAGTACATCCAGCAGTACTACAAGCCGGCCGCCGCCGCCCCGCCGGCGTGAGGGAGAACCTCCACGAGCAGCCATGCCCGCCGAGACGATCCGACCGACCCGCCTCGAGCTGTTGCGCACCCGTCGTCGGATCGTCGTGGCGAAGCGGGGGCTCAACCTGCTCAAGCTCAAGCGCTCCGCGCTGATCGCCGAGTTCTTCTCGCTCTCGAAGGAGGCGCTCGCGCTCCGGGGCGACCTCAAGCAGCGGGTCGCCCGCGGTTACGAGGCGATCCGGATGGCCGAGACGATGGAGGGGCCGGTCCGTCTCGAGAACCTCGCGATGCTGCTGCCGGCGATCCTGCCGGTGAACGTCGCGACGAAGAACGTGATGGGCGTCAAGACGCCCCGCGTCGACGCCGGGACCTACGCCCCGGTCCGCGCGACGGCGCTCCTCGACCTGCCGACCTCGGTCCACGAGGCGATCCGTCACTTCCAGGGGATCTACGCGGTCGTCCTGCAGATCGCCGAGAAGGAGAACGCCCTCCGCCGCCTCCTCAAGGAGATCGAGAAGACCAAGCGTCGGGCGAGCGCGATCGAGAACGTCCTCATCCCGCGGCTCCAGGACGTCGTGCGGTACATCAAGTTCCGATTCGACGAGATGGAGCGCGACGCGTTCTCGATGCTGAAGACCGTCAAACGGAAGATGCAGGCCGAGGAGGAGGGCGCCAGTGCTGCCGTCTAACCCGACGGTCCACCCCTTCCGGACCGTCCAGCTCGTCCTCTGGGCGGTGCGGCTCTCGGTGATCGGCATCGTGCTCTACGTCCTCAGCCATTCGGTCGGAGGGCTCTAAGCCGATGAGCGAGGCGAGCGGGAGCGCGCCGGGCGCCGGGGATACGTCGATCGACGCGCTGCGTCAGCTCAAGGCCGCCGAGACGAGCTGGAGCGAGAAGCTCGCGAAGGCGAAAGCCGACGCGGAGGCGGAGCTCACCGCGCTGAAGGCGGCCGCCGACGCGGCGTACGCGAAGGCGAAGGAGCTCGCCGAGAAAGCGCGGAGCGACCGGGTCCAGGAGGCGAAGTTCAAGGCGGACGTTGAAGCCGAGAGCGTCGTGCGCGACGGCGAGAAGGAAGCGGCGGGCCTATCGTCGAGCGACCCGTCGCGCGAGCCGGGCTTTGGCGCGAAGGTCGTCGACGCGGTGCTCGGTCCCTTCCGGGGCCCCGGCGGCAAGAAGGGTGCGTAGCGCGCATGCCGTTCCTCCGCCCCACGCCGATGGCGAAGGTCGGCGTCGTCGCGCTCAAGGACGACCGGGACCGGGTCGTCACCCTCCTGCACGACCTCGGCGTCATGCAGGTCGAGCCCGTGCGCAAAGAGGTCCTCGAGCAGCTCCCGGCCGAACGCGGCAGTGAGACCCAGAGGGTCGTCGGGGACCAGCTCGTCCGGTTCCGGGGCCTGCTGCACGCGCTCCCCAAGGTCGACCTCCCCCCCGCGCCTCAACGGTTCAAGAACCTGGACGAGCTCGTCGCGGCGTCGAAGCAGGTGACGATCGACCCCGAGGTGGGGTTCCTCAAGCGCGAGGAGGACCAGCTCGTCACGGACCGAGCGTCGACGAAGGAGACCCTCGAGCTCCTCCGAAAGTTCGCCTTCTTCACCGGCCGCCTGGATGACCTCCACGCGGCGAGCGTACTGACCTTCCTCGGCGAAGCTCCCGAGGAGCAGTACGCCACGTTGCGGCCGGAGATCGCGGGGCTCTCCGACTCGATGTTCCTCGACGCCCGGGGGGACGACAAGGTCCGTTTCATCGTCGCCGTGCGCCGGGAGCGCGCCGACGCGGTCGGCCGCCTCGCCCAGCAGCGAGGGGTCCAGCTCGTCGCCGCCCCGAACCTCACCGGGACGGTCGCCGAGGCCGTTCCGAAGCTCGAGGCGCACCTCGCGGAGGTGGACGGCAAGCTCTCCGCGATCCGTGACCGGCTCGCCGCGCTCGGCCGGCAATGGTCTCCCACCGTCGCGACGCTCGAAGAGGCGTTCTCGATCGAGAACCGGAAGCTCGAGGTCGTGCCGAAGTTCGGCGCCGGCGCCCAGGTCTTCGCGCTCGAGGGCTGGGTGGCCGCGAAGTCGGTCCCGTCCCTCCAGCAGGCGCTCGACGCCGCCCTCGACCACCGCGTGCTGCTCTACCCCGTGCCCACGACCGAGGAGCCGCCGACGATCATGAGCAACCCGCCCGGCATCCGTTGGTACGAGTTCTTCCTGCGGTTCTACTCGCTGCCGCAAGCCACCGAATGGGACCCGACCTGGGTGTTCGCGATCGCCTTCCCGCTGTTCTTCGGCCTGATGCTCGGGGACTGGGGGTACGGCCTCGTCATCCTGCTGGTCTGTGTCTGGATGATCCGCGGCTTTCCCGGCGCCCGGCACCTGCCGAAGTTCGGGCGGAACCTGGTCAAGACGATCATGAGCCCGCCGGCGATGCGCTCGCTCGCCTTCGCCCTCCTCCCGGGCACGCTGCTCGCCATCGGGATCGGCATCGGCACGAACCAGTTCTTCGGCTTCGCGATCCTACCGGGCGTCCCCACCCCGTTCGACAAGAACAACCTCTCGGTGACCGTGCCCCGCCTGCTGTACCTCGCCGGGTACCTGGGGCTCGGGATGGTCGTGCTCGGCTTCGTCCTCGGGGCGCTCAAGGAGTACTTCCACCACCACCGCCGCGCCGCGCTCGGCAAGGTCGGCGGGGTCATCTTCGCCTTCTCGATCGCCGCCTTCGGGCTGACGTTCCTGCACGTGGGCACGGCGATCTTCAACTTCGGCGCCCACCCGACGGCCGCGGTGAGCCTCGCCGGGCTCGTCGGCGGGTTCGTGCTGCTGATCTTCGGCGAAGGGTTCCAGCTGGGGTTCATGTCCCTCATCGAGGTGCTGAGCCACATCCTGTCGTACACCCGGCTCGTCGGGATCCTGCTCGCGAGCGTCGTCCTGGCGCTCCTGATCAACTCGATCGCCACCGGCTGGATCGCGGGCGGCATTCCGGTGCCCGGAGTCGGCGCCGCCATCGGGCTCGTCCTTGGGATCGTGCTCATCGTTGTCGGCCAGAGCTTCAACGTCATCCTGGGCGTCTTCGAACCCGGCATCCAGGGCGCCCGGCTGATCTTCGTCGAGCACCTATCGAAGTTCTACACCGGCAACGGCAAGGCGTTCCGGCCGCTCGCCTCTCGGCGGGTCCACACGTTGCCGGCGACCCCGGCCCCGGCGACCGCCCCGCCCTAGCCGCTCAGAGCCGGGGCACGACCAGCAACGGCTCGATCTTCGTCGCCGGAAGGTCGTAGACCTTGCCGTAGACGATGCGGCGCAGGTCGGCCCGCTCGAGCTCGGCGAGGAGCAGGTAGCCGAACAGGATCGCGAGGGAGAGCGGGTAGGAGCGCAGTCGCTTGAGCTCCCGGACCGCCCGTTCGCGGGTGAGCGCGATCTCAAAACCGGTCAGGGTCTTCTCCTCCCGGTAGGCGACCGTCCCCTCGGCGATCGCCGGGAACTTCGGTTCGAGCGCTTGCACCAGCTCCGGGACGGTCGCCGCTCCGAACAGGTCGGGCACCGAGGACGTGGGGATCGTCCCGCCGTCGAGGAACCGGGACTGGACGTCGTCGACGGAGAGCTCCGCGTCCTTCCCTTTGAGGAGGATCAGGACGTTCCGGAGGTCGATCTCGCTCTGGATGAACTGACGGACCGTCCACTCATCGCCCTGGAAGTACCGCGTCGCCTCGAGCAGCTTCTGGTAGTACTCGCGCTCGAGGGCGTGGAGCAGGGGGAAGATGTCCTTCGTCCGTGAGAACTGGTCGACGAGCGGGAGGATCGTCGCGCCGTAGCCGAACCGCACGAGGGCGCTCGCCACCGCCTCCACCGTCGGTTGGGAGAGGATCTGGCGGACGTCATCGAGGCTCATCGCCCCGGCGAAGAGCCCGGCCGGCATGTCGCGGCTCGAGACCAGGAACTGCTCGGTCTCGTTGACCGGCCGACCTTGGACCTTCGAGGCGAGGATCAGCCCGACGTTCTGGATGTCCCAGCGCCGCAGGTACGCCTGGAGGATGGGCCGTCCGGCGAACGGCGCCGCCTCGAGCGCCTGGCGGTTGCGCCGAACGAACGTGCGGTTGATCGCGATCTCGAGCAGGGTGGCGCCGGAGTAGCTGGCGGCCGCCTGGACGATCTCCGGCCCGTAGGCGGTCGCCTCCAGGCTCTTGGTGACCTCGGCGAGGTCGCGCGCTCCGACGATCCCGGCGTAGAACTCCTTCGGCAGAAAGTTGACGAACGACGCCTTGAGCCGCCCGAGGGCCGCCGTATAGGGGGAGCCGGCCACGGTGCCTCGTCCGCGCTAGGCGTCGACGATCTGGCGGATCTTGTCTTCGTTCAGACGCAGGAGCTCGTCGAACGAGAGATTGAGCCGGCGGGCACCGTCCGGGCTCTGAGCGATCAGCCCCCCGAGGATCGGGGCGGGTTCGTCGTCGAACGCCTTCCCCGCGAGGGCCTTCAGGGCCGTGGCGTCCTCCGCGCGTCCCCGGATCTTCAGCTTCGGGCCGAGACGATCGACCGCGTAGGCGTACATCCGTTGGAGGACCTGGGCGTACTCGGGACCTTTCGTGAAGGCGGTGAGTTCGGCGCGGCTCCGCGCGAGGGCGGCGTTGGCCCGTTGCTCCTTCGCCTCGTACACCTGCTTGCGGGCACGCACCTTCGCGCCCGCGAGCCGCTGCGCCCGCTCCCGCTCGGCCTCCCGGTCGGCGAGTCGCTGGAGCTCCTGGCCGATGGCGGCCACGCGTCGATCGCGCTCTTCGTTCAGGGCGGTGCGGCTCGCCGCCGTCGCCTTCGCGATCTCCGCGAGCTGGCTCTCCCCGCGCTGACGAATCTCGTCGAGGAGCTTGTCGAGGCCCATGGCGGCGGTGCCGGGTCCTTAGAGGACGTTCAGGATCAGGATGATCCCGAGCACGAAGCCGATGATCCAGAGCGTCTCGGGAATGACGAAGACGAACAGGAACTGGCCGAACTTCTCCGGCTTCTCCGCGATGATGCCCATCCCCGCCGCACCGATCCCGGACTGGGCCATCCCGGTGCCGATGAGACCTCCGGCGATCGCAATCCCTGCGGCAAGTGCCAGTGTCGGGTCCGACATGCCCGTGTAACCTCGGCCCGCCGACCCGGGGTGCGTATTTAATGCTGAGTTCGGGGTCCCTGCTACCGAGCGACACGGCCCGGCCCGGCGGGGTGGTTTCCAAGGCGAAACCATCTTTAGCGCTTGAAACCTAACCGGGCCGAGGCCCACCGTGTCCCATCATCTCGAGCAGGTTGCCGAGCAGCTCACCCGCGACCTCGACCTGGTCCACCCGCCTGTGCAGATCTCCTACCTGGAAGCTCCCCCGAAAGGGGTCGACATGCACCCCGGAGGGGTCCCCTCGGTCTGCACCTTCTTCGCCGAAGGCGCGACGCATCCGTTCTACGCCGGCGTCAAGGCCCACGACGCCTGCGAGATCGGCGCGTTCGTCCTCGGCATGAAGCCGGAGGGCGAGCTGGGCGGCCGGTTGATGGGCACGATCGGCACGATGCAGAAGGAAGGGTACCTCAAGCCTGGCGAGGAGGCGTGGGTCCCGCACAACACCGAAGCGCCCAAGTTCGTCGCGTACGGTCCGCTCGGGACGCTCGACGTGCCCCCTA
The DNA here is from genome assembly GCA_022750195.1 of Thermoplasmata archaeon. Taxonomy (GTDB): domain Archaea; phylum Thermoplasmatota; class Thermoplasmata; order Lutacidiplasmatales; family UBA184; genus Lutacidiplasma. The sequence goes on from JAKIWE010000004.1 coordinate 47,672, forward strand.
CGACCGTGCTGCTGTTCGCGAAGGCCCGCTCTGCGATGCTGGCGATCGAGGCAGCGGGCGGGAACGTCCCGATGAACGGCCGGCCGATGTGCTCCATCAATCCGATCCTGAACCAGGGCGCGCCGGTCGCGATGTCGCTCGGGTGCATCGGCAGCCGCATCTACACGCAGATGGGGGACGGGGAGCTCGTGGTGGGGATCCGGGGCGACCACCTGGATGCGTTCGCGGCCTCCGTCCGTAAGATCCGCCACGCGAACGACGTGGTGGAAGGCGAAGACGCCCGGCGCAGGAGTGCCGCCGCCCACCCGTTCACGGCGAAGAATCCGCCGTAGCCGACTCCGGGTGCGGGACAGGCGGGGCCGCGCGGGCCCGTCCCTCTCGGAACAACGTCCACGCGGAGACCAGCACGATCGCGTCGGCGGCGTAGCTCGAGAGACAGACCGGGCAAAGCGCACCGATCTGGGTCACCTCGATGCTCGCGAGGTACACGGAGACCAGCAGCCCGACGGCCGCCAGGCCAAGGAGCACGGTCAGCAGCCTCCGGTCCCACGAGCGGAACAGGGGGACATCGACCGCCAAGAGGGCGAGGAAACCGGCGGCTCCTAGGATCCAGTCCTGAATCCCCAGCGTCGTGGTCTTGCCGCTCGCGAGGACCTTGCTGCAGGAGAAGACCGCGCTGAACGTGCAGCTGTTCGCCGCGGCGGCGTCGACCGTCTCGTACCCCGCGTAGAAGGAGAGACCGAGACCGGCGAGCACGGCCGCCAGAATGACCTGGTGGAGCGTCTCGGCGCGCATGCTACGTCAATGGATCTGCGTGAGGATCGTGGTGACGTTAGGGTCCGTCGCTACGCCACTCGGCGGACTACAACCACAGGCTTTCACCATGAACGCCTCCAGCACGTACGACGGCCCGCTCACCGCGTCCCACGCCGGGCCGGACTGATTGGAGATCTGACCGAGGACCTGCGAGGTCGTCATGCCGTGGAGCGCGCTCGGCTGGACCATCGTCCCGGTATGGATGTAGATCCCGTTGACGACGTTGAACGGGATGCCGGCGCTGTAGGTGCTGACGTACGCCTGCTCGACGCAGTTCGAGATCGTCGGGTAGGTGATCGTCGTCGGGTCGGTCGCCTCCGCGACGTCCATCGCGATGTACTGGCTCTGGTAGCTGGTCCCCGCCAAGATGATCTCCGGCGTGTTCGGCCCCGCCTGGTCAGTCGGCGAGGAGTAGCCGAAGCTGTAGCCCGATAACGAACCGAACTTCTGGAGCGCGAGGTACATCGACCAGCTCGAGGCCGAGCAGTACGGGCAGGCGATCGAGCCGTAGAAGAAGAACACCGGACTTCCGCCCGAGGTCCACGCGGGGTTGTTGGCCTTCTCCCAGTTGCTCGGTTCGGCCGAGACGTTCGGCGTCAGGCTCGGGCACCCCGCGGCGACCGAGGCGAGTCCGAAGATCGCGGCGAGGGCCAGGCCGGCGACGGCGCCCATGATGACGGCGTTCCGGTAGACCGTGGTCCACTTGTCGACCGAACGAAGCAGGCCGAAGCAGAGCACGCCCAAGGCGACGATGAACAGGAAGAGCAACGTCGGGAACGCCGTGACGTAGACGCCGACGGGGGACGGGTAGAGGTAGGCGAGGAGCAACCAGACGGCGAAGAGCGGGGTGAGCAGGTAGCCGACCCGAGCGAGCGACCACTTGGGGCGCGAGGGGTCCTTCGCATCCGCGTCGCGCTCCGCCTTGCTGCCCTTGGACGGGCGCCGCTGTTGGCGGGAGCGCCGCTGGTAGTACAGCGCGCGCAACGCGCGGCCGGGCTCGCCCGCCGACTCTTCCGCGTGGAAGTCGACCTTGGGGTCGCCCGCGATACGGTCCCAGTCCCAGCCCTTCGAGCGCAACCGCTCGACGGCGTCCCAGTCCGTCATCCGCGTGCGGAGGAGGCCGAATGCCCCACTTATGCCTAGCCCTCAATCCCGCCGGCGGCGGCGTAATACGGGGCTCGGCGTCCCGGCGACCGATGCGCCTCACCTTCCTCGGGACGGCGGGGAGCTGGCCGACGAAGGAACGGTCGGCGAGCGCCATCGCGCTCGACACGGACCGGGAGGTGATCCTCCTCGACTGCGGGGAGGGGACCCAGCGCCAGCTGTTCCACTCCTCGGTCTCGTTCATGCGCGTCCGCCGGGTCTTCCTGACCCACTTCCACGGGGACCACTTCCTGGGCCTCCCCGGCCTCATCCAGAGCATGGGGCTCAACAATCGGACCGAGCCGCTCGACATCTACGGACCGCCCGAAACGCCGGAGATGGTCGACCGGATCCTCAAGCTGGGCTACTTCACCCTGCGGTTCCCCATTCAGGTCCACGCGCTCCAAGCCGGTGCGACCGTCGAGCTCGACGGCCTCACGGTCCGGTCGGCAAAGGCCGAGCACCCGGTGCCGACGCTCGCCTACCGGCTCGATGAGCCGGCGAAACGCGGCCGTTTCGACGAGGTGAAGGCGCACGCCCTCGGTATCCACGGGCGCGACTTCTCGCGCCTCGAGGCGGGGGAGTCGGTCACGGTGGGCGAGCGCGTCGTCCGCCCCGACGACGTCCTCGGGGGACCTCGCGCCGGCCGCTCGGTCGTCTATTCCGGCGACACCTCGCCCACGGACGAGATCCGCAAGCTCGCGCACCGGGCGACGGTGCTCATCCACGAGGCGACGACCGCTCAGGAGCTCGAGAGCGAGGCGAACGCCTGGGGCCACTCCTCGGCCCGTCAGGCCGCGGAGCTGGCGCGCGACGCGGAGGTCGCGACGCTGTTCCTCACCCATTTCTCCTCGAGGTACAAGGAGTCGGCACCGCTCGAGGTCGAAGCGCGAGGCCGCTTCCCCGGAGCGCTCGCCGCGCGGGACCTCCTCGACCACCTGATCAAGCAGCCATGATCCGGGCCGACCTCATCGTCGACGGGATCGCCGACCTCGCCACGCTCGCCGACGGCCCCGTGCCCCGCGTTGAGGAGGCGATGAGCGAGCTCGGCCGCATCCCGGAGGCGGCGCTCGCCGCCGACGGGGGTCGGTTCGTCTTCGTGGGCACCTCACGGGAGCTCCGCCGTGAGGTCCGACTCCGTTCCGCTGGGCGCCGCGTGGACGCGCAGGGCGGGAGCGTCGTGCCGGGGTTCGTCGACGCCCACACGCACGTGCTGTTCGCCGGCAGCCGTCCCGGCGAGACGACCCAGAAGGTCCGCGGGGCGAGCTACGCGGAGATCGCCCGGCACGGAGGCGGGCTCTTCGCGACGGTGCGCGCTACGCGCGCAGCCTCCGACGCCCTCCTCCTCGAGGAGACCGCCCGGCGGCTCCGCGGGCTCGCCGCCGGCGGCTCGACGACGGTAGAGACGAAGAGCGGCTACGCCCTGACGGCCGACGGCGAGCTACGGCTGCTGCGCCTGCTCGCCCGCCTGCGTCGCCGCTCGGGCCTTAACCTGGTGCCGACCTTCCTCGGCGCGCATGCGGTCCCGCCCGAGTACGCCGACCGAGCCGACGACTACGTCGAGCTGGTCGTCCGAACGATGCTCCCCGCCGTGGCGAGCGAGGGACTCGCCCGGTTCTGCGATGTCTTCTGCGAGCCGGGGTTCTTCACGGTCGAGCAGGCCGGACGGATCCTGCGCGCCGCGGCGGCGCTCGGGCTCCGGCCGAAGATCCACGCCGACGAGTTCGTCTTCTCCGGAGGCACTCGGCTCGCCGCCGAGGTCGGCGCGACCTCGGCCGACCACCTCCTCGAGTCACGGCCGCGCGACTGGGCCGCCCTCGCCGCCGCCGGTGTCACGGCGGTGCTGCTGCCGGTGACCCCGTTCGCCTCGATGGTCGCGAAACCGGGGCTCGGCCGCGCGATGGTCGACGAGGGCGTCGCCGTCGCGCTCGGCAGCGACTGTTCTCCGAACTCCTGGGTCGAGGCGATGCCGGTCGTCCTGGCGCACGCCGTCTACGGGGCCCGGCTCACGCCGGCGGAGGCGCTCACGGCAGCGACGGTGAACGCCGCGCACGCCCTCGGGGAGGACGAGCGGGCCGGGCAGATCGCCGTGGGCCGCCCGGCCGATCTGGCGCTGTTCGACCTCCCGTCGGTCGAGGAGCTCGGCTACCGGATCGACCCGGTTCCGACGCTGATTTTACGTCAGGGAAAACCGGTTCCTTCGAGGTGAATGAAGCCTCACCTTCAAATAGGAGGGCTTTCCTTCTCGCCGGTGAGGCCCCCAAAATGGCGGAGCGAGTCGGAAAGGAGCAGATCACGCGCGAGAAGGGCTACCTGTACTACCTCGGGAAGGACGGGTACCTGTGGAAGACGCCGACCAAGCTGAACAAGAGCGGAAAGAAGGGTCGCGTCGGGACCGAGAAGGTCAACCGCGCGGACGGCTTCATGTACTTCCTCGACAAGAAGGGGTACATTGCCCGCGCGAAGATGAAGAACGCCTGAAGGGCGCTCTCCACTTCGTCCGCGAAACCCCTCGAAGTTCGAGGAGTTCCAACCGTTTCCTCCTTCTCCATTTTTCAGCGTTCAGGAGACGCGCTCGAGCTATCCCTCGGGAGCGGTTCGGCGGGAGCTGGGGGTCGGTCGCATGGGATGCCGGTTCGCCAACGACGACCCGCGCAAGTGCGACCGGTGCGGCGCGTTCCTCTGGGTGAGCGACGAAGGCCTATTCTGCGGCGATTGCGGGGTCACGATGCCGTGTACGATGCGGTTGCTGCCCCCGCCCGCGCCGACGTAACGCAACGTCGGCCTCCGAGCGACGAGAGGTGCGTGATGCTGACAAGAATCCCTGCTAACGCGAATTTCACCTCGAACCGGCTCTTGTCGGACCCATCCAACTTATAGAGGGGAGCTCTTACGCGGCACCCGGAAGGTTTCATCCACGGTGTTCGAGCGCGGGCCGGGCGTTCTTTCGGGCGCGAACTCCGAGCGCGAAACGGGCCTCTACCCTTGCTGTTTCGTCGCCCGTTGAAGGGCCCTTAAGCCGCCGCGGGACCTAGTAGGCTGGTGGATGTGCGGCGACGCGCTCGATCCTTGGGACGATCCGATCTGGAAGTGAGGTAGCATGGCAGCAGCGCGCAAGCGAACGATCCCCGCGACGGGCCCGAGCCCGGTGCGGAGCGAGGAGCGCACCGGTCGAGAGCCGATCCCCGTCCCGCGGCTGGTGCCGCGGGGGAAGACGGCGTTCGACACGGTGGGCTGGAAGAACCACGACTCGATCATCCGCAACGCCGAAGGCGCGACGATCTTCGAGCTCAAGGGCGTCCGCGCGCCCGCCGACTGGTCGGAGAACGCCATTAACATCGCCGCCTCGAAGTACTTCCGAGTGATCCAGGGCCGGAAGGAGAACTCCGTCGAGGGGATGATCCGCCGGGTCACCCACTGGATCGCGCAGCGCGGCTTCGAGCTCGGCTACCTCGACACGGTCGAGGAGTCGACGCAGCTCGAAGAGAGCCTCGCCTACCTGATGGTCCACCAGATGGCGGCGTTCAACAGCCCGGTCTGGTTCAACGTCGGCGTCCGGGAGACGCCGCAGTGCTCGGCGTGCTTCATCCAGGCCGTCGGCGACGACATGGAGTCGATCCTGAACCTCGCGGTCAGCGAGGGACGGCTGTTCAAGGGCGGCAGCGGGACCGGCTCGAACCTTTCGGCGCTGCGGGGCAGCCGCGAACGGCTCTCCGGCGGCGGCATCGCCAGCGGCCCGGTCTCGTTCATGCGCGCGTTCGACGCGCTCGCCGGCGTGATCAAATCCGGCGGGACGACCCGCCGCGCGGCGAAGATGGTCATCCTGAACCTGGACCACCCCGACATCGTCGACTTCATCGAGTGCAAGGTCCGCGAGGAGGACAAGGCCTACGCCCTGATCCGGGAAGGGTACTCCCCGAACTTCGACGGGACGGACCCGGACAGCGCCTACGCGTCGATCGCCTACCAGAACGCGAACCACTCCGTCCGCGTGCCGAACAGCTTCATGGAGGCCGTCGAGAAGGACGGCGCCTGGTCGCTGTACAACCGGACGGACCACAGCGTCGCGCAGACCGTCAAGGCGCGCGAGCTCTGGCGCCGCCTCGCCCACGCCGCGTGGCGGTGCGGCGACCCCGGCGTTCAGTTCGACGACATCACGAACGACTGGCACACCTGCCCGACGACCGGGCGCATCAACGCCTCGAACCCGTGCAGCGAGTACCTCTTCCTGGACGACTCCGCCTGCAACCTGGCGTCGATCAACCTGCTGAAGTTCCTCGGCGACGACGGACAGCTCGACGTCCCGCGGTTCCGGGAGGCGGTCCGCACGATGATCTTCGCGATGGAGATCCTCGTCGACGCGTCGAGCTACCCGACCGCGCCGATCGCCCAGAACTCCCACGACTACCGTCCGCTCGGCCTCGGCTATGCGAACCTGGGCTCGTTGCTGATGCACTACGGCATCGCCTACGACAGCGACGCCGGCCGCTCGCTCGCGGCCGCCGTCACCGCGATCCTCTCGGCGGAAGGGTACCACATGTCGGCCGAGATCGCCCGGCGGATGGGACCGTTCGCCGGCTTCGACCGGAACCGCTCGCCGATGCTCCGCGTCATGGGCAAGCACCGCGACGCGGCGGCCGTGATCCCCCCGAACGACCCTCGCCTCACCGCGATGCTCACGACGGCGGTCGACCGGTGGCACGACACGGTCCACGCCGGCGAGCTCTGGGGGTACCGCAACGCGCAGATCTCCGTCATCGCGCCGACCGGCACCATCGGGCTCCTGATGGGCTGCGACACGCTGGGTCTCGAACCGGAGCTCTCGCTGGTCAAGACGAAGAACCTGGTCGGCGGTGGGACGATGCGCCTCATCAACCACACCGTCGAAGAGGCGCTCGCCGCGCTCGGCTACGACGCGGAGGCGACCGCCCGCATTCGCGCGCACATCGTCGAGAAGGGAACGATCGAGGGAGCGCCGGACCTCAAGCCCGAGCACCTCGCGGTCTTCGACTGCGCGCTCGCGCCGAGCGGCAGCTCGAGGACGATCGCGCCGATGGGGCACTTGAAGATGCTCGGCGCGACGCAGCCGTTCCTCTCCGGCGGTGCGTCGAAGACGATCAACCTGCCGAACGACGCGACCGTCGAGGAGATCGAGAAGATCTACTTCGAGGCGTGGAAGTACGGCGTGAAATCGGTCGCGCTCTACCGGGACGGCTGCAAGGCCTCCCAACCGTACGAGACCGGTGCGGGGAAGGCCACGGCCGCCGCGAGCGGCGGCCGGGCGCCGAAGCGCGAGAAGCTCCCGGACGAGCGGAAGGCGATCACCCACCACTTCCAGGTCGGCGGGCACGACGGCTACGTGACGGTCGGCCTCTATCCGGACGGCCGGCCCGGCGAGATGTTCTTCCGGGTGACGAAGGAGGGGTCGACGGTCAACGGGCTGATGGATTCGCTCGGGATCGGGATGTCGATGGCGCTCCAGTACGGGGTGCCGCTCAAGGACCTCGTGCGGAAGCTGGCCCACATGCGGTTCGAGCCCGCGGGGGCGACCAACAACCCGAAGATCCGGTTCGCGAAGTCGATCCCGGACTACGTCGCCCGGTGGCTCGCCGTCGAGTTCTTGACCGAGGACGAGCGCCGCTCGATCGGCCTCGAGGGCCCGGCCGCCGAGGGGAACGGCAACGGCCACACCTCCGCCCCGACGAGCAAGGGCTCCGCGAGCCAGGTGAAGTTCGAGACCCGCCCGCTCGACGCCTTCGGCGAAGGCGCGCGGGGCGTTTCGGAGGACGCGCCGTCCTGCCACGTCTGCGGTGGGATCATGGTCCGGTCGGGGACCTGCTACGCCTGCACGGTCTGCGGGGCGACCAGCGGCTGTTCCTAAGCGGTCGATCCGTTCGCCGCCAAGCAGCGTCGACTACGGGAGAGCGTACCGCGCTAGCCCGACCAGATCGGAGAGGCTGAGTGCGCGCCCGCCGGACGCCTCGCCGCCCCACTCGGCCTCGATCGCGCCCATCGGGAAGTCGGGGCGTTCGCCGGCGAGCACCGGCGTAAGGCGGTCGGGCACGCCCCGGGTCGTACATTCGATCACGACCACGAGCGCGCCCACCGGCCCGGACTCTGCGACCAGGCGGAAGCGCCGCCCGCTCCCTTCGGACTCGACCCTTGCCCTCTCGTCGCTCAATCGAGCCGTCCGAACGCGGGGGCCGCCCGGTGAGCGCGAGGGTCGGCGCGCTGGGGCCTTCGCGGAGGCCGCCGCGTCGGTCCACGCGACCTTCTCGCCGGCCCGACGGAACCGTTCGAGGAGGCCGGGGTCGATGCCGAGAGCCGCCGCTTCCTTCACGACGCCCTTCGCCCCCGCCAGAGTCGGCAGTCCGGGCGAACGGCGCACCGTCCGCAGATCGCCAGGTCGCGGTGCTTCGGACAGTCCCCCGAAATGCCGGTGTGACACAGGACGAAATCGTACTTCACCGGGTCGTTCGGGTCCACGGCCCGTAGCGCGGCGGTGATCTCCTCGACCGCCGCCCAGCTCGGCGTCCGGCGGGCGGTGAGCCCGAGGTGGTAGGCGATCCAGAAGACGTGGTGGTCGAGCGGGATCCGAAGCTCGGAGGCCGGGACGCGCTTCCACAGTCCGAGGTCCGGATACTCGGGCCGGACCATCCACCGGGCGAACAACGCGAGCCGCTTGCACGGGCTCCGCGACGGCCGGAGCGGCGAGGGGAAGAGGTAGCGGTACCGCGTCGGGGCTGGCGCCCCCGCGGGACCGCGGAGCCCCTCCGCCAGGGCTGCGATCCCTCCCGCGAATCCGTCCGGGCCGGCCATCCCCTCGAGGAAGAGCTCCTCGAGCGAGCCGTAGCTCGCATAGAGCTCGTGGAGGCGGTAGCCGAGGTACTCGAACTGTTCACCGCGCAGCCACCGATGGCGGAACTCCTTCAGTTGCCCGTTCGACTCCGGGCGCCCGGCGCCCTCGACGAACGCGGGGAAGTCGCCGTCGAGCCGGGCGGAGAGCAGGCCAAAGGACCGGAGGATGGCCCGTGTGTTCCCGACGGCGAGCGTCGCCGCCAGGATCCCCGCGACCTCCGCCGCCCTACGGTCGTCGGCGAACGGGCGCACGCAGGAGAGCGGGTCCATCGCGAGCGAGCGCTCGACGGGAAATCCCCGGTAGAGCGCGTCGAGATGGGCGGGGAACTCCGCGGAGGGGCGATGGGCTCCCACGGCCGTGAAGGGGGGCCGATTGACTTACCGTTTCGCCCGCCCGAACGCCCTAAGCGGCGGGAGCGCTAGCGGCGGCGCGATGGGGACGAACTCGGAGGTCGCCCAACTATTCCGCGAGATCGCCGACCTCCTCGACCTCGCGGGCGAGCGGTTCAAACCGGAGGCGTACCGTCGGGCGGCGCGTTCGCTCGAAGGCCTCCCGGAAGACCTGCGGGCGCTAGCGAAGCGTGGGGAGATCGACGCGATCCCCGGCATCGGCGACGCGCTCGCGGAGAAGATCCGGGAGTACCTCGCGACCGGATCGATCCCCTACCTCGCGAAGCTCCAGGCCCAGTTTCCTCCGGGCCTCCTCGAGCTCACGCGACTGCCCGGACTCGGGCCGAAGACCGCCCGGCGTTTCTGGGTCGAGCTCGGCGTCGAGGGACCGAAGGAGCTGGCCGACGCGCTCGCCGCCGGCCGTCTCAACGGCGTGAAGGGCTTCGGGCCTCGGAAGATCGAACTGATCGGGCAGGCCCTCGCGTCCGCGACGACCCCGGGCCGTCGCCTGTCGATGGTCGAGGCCGACCAGATCGCCCGGTCGATCGTCGCGTCGCTCCGGGCCCGGGCCCCGCTCGACGCCGTCGAGCTCGCCGGGAGCTTCCGTCGCTGCCGGGAGACCGTCGGCGACCTCGACGTGCTCGTGACCTCCCGCGAACCGGAGAAGGTCTTCGACGCCTTCACCACCCTACCAGGACTCGCGCGCCAGCTCATGCGCGGGCCCACCAAATCCACGATCGTCCTCGACAGCGGGCTCCAGGTCGACCTGCGCGTGGTCGCCCCCGAAGAGTTCGGCGCGGCGCTCCAGTACTTCACCGGTTCGAAGGATCACAACGTCCATCTCCGCTCGATCGCAAAGGCCCGAGACCTCCGGATCAACGAGTACGGTGTCTACCGGGGCGAGGAGCGGATCGCGGGGGCCACCGAGAAGGAGGTGTACGCGACCCTGGAACTGCCGTGGATCCCGCCGGAGATCCGGGAGGACCACGGGGAGATCGAGGCGGCCCAACACCACCGGGTGCCGAAGCTCGTCGAACTGAGCGACGTTCGAGGGGACCTGCACGTCCATCTTGCCGCCGACGCGACCGCGACGACCGTTCGCTCCGCAGTGGCCGGGGGAGAGGCGCTCGGGTTGGAGTTCCTTGGGTTCGCGGTGCCGGCTGACTCCGGGAGCTCCGATGAGCTCGTGAAGATCGTTCGCTCGACCCCTTCTTCGCGTCTCCGAGTTCTCCTCGGGGCGGAAGGCACGCCGGACGAGCTCGCGGCGCTGGACCCGGGGGCGTTCGACTACGCTATCGCCACGAGACCTACCCACGAGGCCGAGCGCCCGAAGCGCGGAGGGCACCCCAAGGGCGCCACCTCGCCTCCCACCTTGTTGGCGCACTTCCCACCACCGAACCCTCTGCCCGACGGGAGCTCGCTGGTCGTCGGCCCGGAGGCACCGTCGCATGGGGTCGACTCGAGCCTTCTACGGCAGCTGGCCGAGGCCGGGGGCGCCATCGCGTTGTCCGCGGACAGCCCCGACGGAAACGATCTGGATCGACTCCGGTTGGCGGTCGGTCTGGCTCGGCGCGGTTGGACAACGGCCGCTACGGTGACGAACGCCCGCCCTTGGGCGGCCCGAACGTAGACCCAGCGGTCGTCGAGCCCGTCCTTGCTCCCCCGGCGAGCGGGACGGAGGTGGTGGAAGGAGTCGACTGGGAGGAGGCCCGCGCCGTGCACTCGGGGCAGCGGTGCAGCCCTGGCCCGGGGCCGTTGCGCCAGTAGCACGAGCTGCACAGTACCCGGCCGCATCCCCAGCAGAGGGGGACGTTGAGGTCCCCGGGGATCGTGGAGTCACAGCTCGTGCAGTGACGGGAGCTGGTCGCCACCGCGGACGGGCGGTCCGGAGGCTGAGGGATCTGAGCGATCGTGGCCGCGCCGCCCGACCGGGCCGGGGAGATCGGGGGGCGTGGAGGCCTCGAGGGGACGGTCAGAGGGGGGTCGTCCACCAACGGGTCGTTGCGCCGAAGCCCCTGCAACGTGGAGGGGGAGGGGTGGGCCATGGAGACCCCGGCACCCGCGTCGACCCCAGCCGGGGGCGCACGGACACTCGACTGGATCACCGGGGCGAAGGCGATCGACCCGGACATCGGGCTGACGGCCGAACGGTACGCCTCGTCGGCCGTTGCGGAGCGGCGGACCGCCTCGGCCGCAGCGCCCGGGCCGCGCGCCCGCGCGGCCGAGGGCCGGAGGGTGGTGGGCTCGGGCGCCAGGTACGGGGCCTCGTCGTCGAGGTCGATCGGGACAACGAACCCGCTGGCGGCATCGAGGTCATCGTCCGGGGCCGGGGACGGCGCCCTCGGTGGGGCAGCCCTCCGTACGGGCGTTGCCGGAGCGACGACCCTCGCGCGGGCCCGACCGCGAACGGCGGCCCATACGTAGAGTCCTCCGACGAGGAGCACCAGGCCGGCGCCGACAAGCACGGCCGCGAAGAGCGAGGTAGCGGCACCCAGGTCGAGGAGTCCTCCGAGGAACGCGACGAGGCTCACGGCGACGAACACGGCCCCGGCGGCGATCGCGACCGCCGGTTCCCACGCTCGGGCCGGCGCTAAGCGGCGGCGGGCGACGCTCACGGTTCCCAGCCGTCGGCTACCCACGGTCGCGGCCACTGCATTCTCCTAAGACCGACCGGGAGCCGGGGAGCCGGCGGCGAGCTATCTACCTTTCTCCGCCCCTTACGGGCGGTCCGCATCCCTGCGCATGGAACCTCGTTTTCTTCTACCTGCGACGACGCGCCTTGACCGTGCGGCGGGAGGAACCGCTCCGGAGCCCCCCGACGCCCCCGCGCGAACGCCGTCGTTCGCACGCTGCGGCGCCGGTCGCCTTCGTCCTTCTCCTGCTCGGGGCGGTCCTCGGCCACTACACGGTGATCGTCCCGTTCCTCCTGGCCGTCGTGCTTCTCGGCAGCGGCGCCTCGTTCCTCTCGAGCCGCCTCAACCCTCTCTCGACGAGCTTCTACCTGAACACGAAGCCGTCGTGGAGCGCGATCGGGGCGGTGTTCCTCGTCGGCTTCGTGCTGTTGCTCGTCGCCTACGAGTACCTCGTCCGCGGCTTCGGTCCGGTCGTCCCGTAGGCCGGTAGCTCTACGCGGCGACCATCCGTTCGAGCGCGAGCCGCGCCTTCGCCGCCGTCGGGGCTGGGACCTCGATCACGAACTGGTTGAGCGCGAGCGAGTCGCGGACATCGGTGAGGTCGATCTGCTTCATGTACGGGCAGACGGCCCCTTCGCTCAGCGGCAGGAACTGGGTCGTGGGGTTGAGCTTGCGCATCCGGTGAAGGATCCCGACTTCGGTCGCGACCAACACCACCGGGGCCCGCGTCTCCTCGGCGAAGCGCACCATCCCGTCCGTCGAGAGGATCCGGTCGACGTGCGGGAGCGCCGCCGTCGAGCAGCCGCACTCCGGGTGCGCGATCACCTCCGCGCCGGGGTGCTCGGCCCGGGCCTGGACGAGCTGCTCGGGACGCAGCTTGGCGTGGACCGGGCAGTCGCCGACCCACAGGTGCATCTTGCGACCGGTCTGCTTGCGCACGTGCTCACCGAGGAAGACGTCGGGGAGGAACAGGATCTCCTGCCCGGCGGGGACCGAGCTCACGACCTTCGCGGCGTTGGAGCTGGTGCAACAGTAGTCCGCCTCGGCCTTGACCTCCGCCGACGTGTTGATGTACGCTACGACCGCCGCTCCTGGGTGCTCGGATTTCCAGGTGCGGAGCTGCTCGGCCGTGATCGAGTCGGCGAGGCCGCAGCCGGCGGCGAGGTCCGGGAGGAGGACGACCTTGTCGGGGTTGAGGATCTTCGCGGTCTCGGCCATGAAGCGGACCCCGGCGAAGCAGATCACCGGCGCGTCGGTGTCCTTCGCTTTGCGGGAGAGGTAGAGCGAGTCGCCGACGAAGTCGGCCACGTCCTGCACTTCAGGCCGCTGGTAGTTGTGGGCGAGGAGTAGCGCTCCGCGCTCCTCCTTCCAATGGCGGACCTCCGCCTCGAGCGACATCGCTCACCCGGTGTCCGTTGAACGTCGAGTCGGCTCTTAAGGCGACCGGGACCGCCGCGAGGGCCTCGGCGTGACCGTCAGGTGGAACGGCAGCGCCGACGCGGAGTGGGTGATCGCCCCCAGGCTGACCGCGTCGGCGCCCACGGACCGGTACGCGCCGACGTTCGCCGGGGTGATCCCCCCGGAGAGCTCGATGCGGACCGAGGCGCGCAACCCCGCTCGTTCGACCGCGTGCACGATCCCCCGGGCGGACCACGGGGTTCGGTTGTCGAGAAGGATCACGTCGGCCCCGGCACGTATCGCGCGCAGCGCCTCTTTCGAGCTCCGCACCTCGACTTCGACCGGGAGGCGTCCGCGGCCCGCCCGACGTAGCCGCCGCACGGCCTCCTCGATCGAGATCGCGGCCAGGTGATTGTTCTTCACGAGGAGGCCGGTCGCGAGGTCGCGGCGGTGCGGCCTCCCCCCTCCGAGCACGACCGCCCATTTTTCGAGGTCCCGGAGGCCCGGAAGCGTCTTGCGCGTAGCGAGGACCTCAGGGCCCCGGTGGCCGCGGCGGGCCGCACGGACCGCGCGCGCCGTGGCGGTCGCGACCCCGGAGAGGTGCATGAGAAAGTTGAGGACCGTGCGCTCGACCGCGAGCATCCGTCGCAGGTCGCCGTCGAGCACGAGCACCCCCTGTCCCGGCCGCACCGTGGCCCCGTCGGACACCAGCGTCCGGCCGCGGAGGCCTTGGGCTCGGGCCGCCGCGAGCGCGACGGCCAGCCCCGCGACGGTTCCGGGCGCTTGCGCCGTCACCACCCCATGCGCCGCCTTCGGTCGAGGGAAGAGCGCGTGGGTCGTCCGGTCCGAACGGACCCGGTCCTCGAGGAGAGCCCGGCGGACCGAGGCGGCCAGACCGGCGGGAGGTGCCCGGTCGGCGGCGGCGGCCCTCACGCGAGCCGTTCCGTGAGCTGGCGGTACTCCTCCGCCAGGTCGGGGCGCAGGCGTACGAGGTCCCGTCGTCCGAGCTCTTCCCGGCGACGGCGGGCGGCGGGGAGGTCCCCGCTCGCGTGGGCCACCTCGGCGAGGCGGAGGAGGACCTCGAGCTCGTCCGCGCCGGCGTTGAGCTCGCGCACGAGGCGGTACGCCTCCAGCAGCTCGATCTCGGCCCGGGCCAGGTCTCCCCGTGCGAGCAGGATCTTGCCGGCGATGATGTAGGTCTGACACAGTCCGAACCGGTCGCCGACGCTCTCCAAGATCGCGCGCGATCGCTGGTTCGCCTTCTCGGCGCCCTCCAGGTCGCCGGTCTCCCGGGTCAGGTCGGCGGTGTTGAAGAGAGCCCAGCCGAGCCGCCGCGGGTCGTGGGCTGCCTCGGCGTGCTCGGCGGCGAGGGCGAGGACCTTCAGGCCCTCCGTCGTTTGACCGTGCTGGCTCATCACCACGCCGAGGAACAGCTCGGCGTAGGCGGCCTCGGCCTTGTCGCCCATGGCCACGAGCTTCTCGGTGGCGGCTCGGTAGGTCGCGATCGCCTCCTGCACCCGGTCCGGGATCATGCCCAGGACGTTCGCGCGCCGGACCTCCTCGAGGGCGATCTCGCGCGGGTCGTTGAGCGTCCGAGCGAGCTCGAGGGCCCGATCGTGGAAGGCGAGCGACGGCCGATAGTGCCCCCGGTAGTACTCGATCTCGCCCCGAAGGCGGGCCACCGCGATGCGGGCCATCGCGGGCACTGCCTCGGCGTCGCCCTCGTCGACGGCCACGAGGAGCTTCTCCGCGTCGTCGAGGCGCCCCTGGTTCACGAGACTTCGGGCCAGGTAGATGCTGGCGAGGGCGCGCTGAGAGGCCGGCACGGCCGAGCCGGGCTTCTTCGCGTCGACCACGGCGGTGAGCAGCTTCTCGGCACGGTGGAGCTCGCCGAGCCGGTCGAGCTGGACGGCGAACGGGAGCACGATCTCGAGCTCGCCGGCCGCATCGTGCGGCGAGGCGCGGCGGTGCGCCTCCAGGGCGTGCTCGAGGTGTTCGACCGCGACCGAGGGGGAGTAGGTCCGGATCGCGAAGTCGGCGGCGAGCCGGTTGTAGCCCGCGGCCTTGTCGTCGACCCGTCCGAGGTAGAAGTGGCGAGCGAGCGCGTACATCGTCCCCACGTTGGCCGGGGCGGCGCTCTCGATCGCCTCACCGACCTTCCGGTGGAGCAGTCGGCGCCGGGTATCGGTGAGCGACTGGTAGACCTCCGCGCGGAAGTCGTCCCGGACGAACTCGAGACGCTCCCCGGGTCGCTCCCGCAGGAGCCCACGCCGGACGAGCGCGTCGGTGATCTCGGTGAGCCGCTCCTCCTCCTCCCCGCTGGCCTTCAGGAGGAGCGGGAACTCGATCTCCCGGCCCACGACCGACGCAACTCCGACCACGCGCTGCTCGTCGTGGGAGAGTTCGGCGAGCAGCCGCTCGGCGGTTTCCGGAGGCCTTCGCGGGTCGACGACCCCACCGTGATCCGCCCGTAGGATCTGCTCGAGGAACAGCGGATTCCCCGCGGTCTGGGTGTGCCACCGGGTGATCTCGTCGTTCTCGAAGGTGTGGCCGGGGTGGACGACCCGGACGAACTCGGCGACCTCGTTCGGGGTGAACGGACGGACGACGACCCGCTCGGCGTGCCCGTCCCGCTCGAGCCGCTCGAGAAGCGCCCGCCGCGCGCCGGAGAGGTTCGCCTGGGGGAGGACCGTCGCGACGACCCAGAGCGTCGCCGGCCCGACCTGCGGGGCGAGGAAATCCAGGAACTCGATCGACGCCTCGTCGGCACGGTGAAGGTCTTCGAGGATCAGCGCCGTCGGACGGCGACGGGCGCGGTAGAGCAGGTCCTCGGTGAAGTTGCCGATCAGACGCCGTCGTCCGCCCTCCGAACTCTCTTGCGGGCCGCCGAGCGTCTCCAGCATCCGCTCCTCGATCGGACGGCTCTCGCCCGGCAGGGGGTCGTCGGCGCGGGGGGCGAAGCCGATCATCATCGCGTCGGTCGGCGCCACGGGGGCGAAGACGAGCCCGGCCGACGTCAGGTCCGGGCTCCCGGGGAGCAGGTCGGACTCCTCGGCGCCCAACGCCTGACGGACCAGGTCGAACGGGGGGGGATTGTCCGTGGGGGAGCTGCGACCGACGAGGACGTCCAGGCCGCGGAGGCGGCACTCGTCGACCAGGACCCGGGCGAGCGTGGTCTTGCCGGTGCCGACCTCGCCCTCGAGGAGGGTCAGGCCCCCCTGGCCGTTGCGAACGCTGTCGATCCGACGGCGCAGCTGGTCGAGGAGGTCGAGCCGGCCGACGAACGGACGGTCCGTCGGGGCCGCGCCCTCCATGCCGCCGGATACGGGGGGTTCGGCGTATATCAGCGTCGGGCCGGAGCGCGCTTCCAGAACGGGAGCGCGACCACCTCGGCCGTCGCCCGGCGGCCGCGGACCTCGAGCTCCACGCGCGTTCCCACGGCCGCGAGCGGCGGCGCGAGGTAGGCGAGCGCGATCCCGCGGTGGAGCGTCGGCGAGAGGCCGCCGCTCGTCACCGTGCCGACCGGTTGACCGTCGCGTAGGACCGGGGTCCCGTGCCGCGGCACGAACCCCTCGTCCGTGACCGAGAGTCCGACCAGCTGGAGGGAAAGCCCCTCCTTCTGCTGCTTCTCCAGCGCTTCTCGCCCGACGAAGACGTGGTCGAAGTCGACGAACCTCTCCTGCCCGGCCTCGAGCGGGGAGCGATCCTCGAAGAAATCCTGGCCGGAGAGGAGATAGCCCTTCTCCAGCCGCAAGGTGTCCCGCGCCCCGAGTCCGACGGGCGTCGCGCCCGCCTCCGTCAGCCGGTCCGCCAGCTCGACGGCGGAAGGGCCCGCGACGAACAGTTCGTAGCCGAGCTCGCCCGTATAGCCGGTCCGGCTCACCCAGATCGACCCCGCGAGCGCGTCGGGCAGTTCCGCTCCCACCTCGCCCGCGGCCCTGGCCGACGGCGACGGCGTCCGCGGGAACCCACGGCCGGTGTAGAACGCCAGCGGGCCGAGGTCCCAGCCGAAGAGGGTCTCGAGCAGGGTCCGCGACCCGGGGCCTTGCACGGCGAGGATGGCGACGGCCCCGTTGCGACGGGTCACGGTCGTGTCGGGGCGGCGGTGCTGCTTCAGCAGCTCGACAAAGCGCGAAGTCCGACCGGCGTTCGGGACGACGAGGTGCCGTCGCTCCGGGAGCGAGCCGTCGTCCAGGCGCGTGATCAAGAGGTCGTCGACGATCTTGCCGTCCTCGGCGAGCCAGAAGGCGTACCGGCACTGGCCGGGGGCGAGCTTCGCGACGTCGATCGTCGTCCTCCGGGCGAGCAGGGAGGCCGCGCTCGTCCCGTCCACCGTGACGATGCCCATGTGCGAGACGTCGAACAGACCGACGTGGTCTCGTACCGCCTCGTGCTCGGCGAGGATGCTGCGGTAGTAGAGCGGCATCTCCCAGCCCGCGAACGGAACCATGTGACCGCCGTGGCGCAGATGGAACGGGTACAGGGGGGTGCGTAGGAGCTCGACCGGAGGGGCGGCCACCGGGGTCGCTGCCGCGCCGCTCACGTGACGATCTCCTCCAGCCGCCCGGTCGTGATCGCCCGCCGGATCTCGACCGCGATGCGACGGCCGGTGCTCATGGGGCCCCGCCACAGAGCGTTGCCGTACGGATGGCCGAGCGCCAGGTGAACGTTCGTGCCTCCGCCGATCCGTGCCGCGACGTCGAAGATCACCGGCGCACCGTCCGCGTCGAGGCAGGTCTGCAAGGTGAACGGACCGAGGATCCCGGGCGGATAGCGCGACGCCGCCGCCC
This sequence comes from Thermoplasmata archaeon, assembly GCA_022750195.1. Taxonomy (GTDB): domain Archaea; phylum Thermoplasmatota; class Thermoplasmata; order Lutacidiplasmatales; family UBA184; genus Lutacidiplasma. Next base: position 65,700 of record JAKIWE010000004.1, read on the forward strand.
GGACGAACCGCTCGGCGAGCTCGAAGACCGATTCGAGCACCGACTCGCGGACGGTGAGCGTCCCGTGGCCGACCACGGTGTAGCGAGGCAGCCGCGCCGCCTCGCCGATCTCCAGCTGTTGGGCGGCCGGGAGGCGGGCGATCCCGTCGAGCGAGCTCTCCCGACGTTCGTCGACCCCGAGGAGCTCGAGCCGATCGTCCTCCGCCGCGAGCGGGGAGTAGAAGAAGTTGAAGTTGAACACCGGCCCGAGGATGTACTCCTCGATCCGGGCGACGGCGAGGTCGTCCGTCCGGACGACCCCTTGGCGGACCAGCGCCTCGCTCTTCGCGCGGAACTCCTCCGGCGAGGCGACCGTGAAGAACCCGCGTTCGAGGCGTCGGGTCGCGTGGGGAAGTTTCACGATGGCCAGCCCCCGGATCGACTCCGGGGACGGGATCCGGCGGGGGGTCGCTACGCCCGCGCCCTCGAGCAGCGTGTAGTAGTTCTCCCGCTCGGTCCGCTCCTCGATCCTGAGCAGCGTGCGAGAGCCGACGATCGGTACCCGGAAGTCGTTCTCCAACACGTCCAACGCGACGTAGGAACTGAGCGCCCGGTTCGGGACGACGAGAGCGTGGGCGGCCCGGAGCCGCTCCTGGGGGCCCGCCCCCGCGACGTCGGCGAACCTGGGGTAGGTCCAGACATCGTCGACGAACCCCCGCACGATCGCCCCGGCGGCGTCGCGCCGGGTCCGGAAGTACCGGTCGTACGTCCGCTCCCGTCCGCGCTCGGCGAGGACGAGCGTCCGGAACCCCTCCTGGGAGGCGCCGTCGGCGATGTCGAGCGCGGAGTGGGAGCCGATCGCCGCGATCACCGGGTCCGGCGGGAGGGCTCGGGCGAGCGCCTGCATCTCGGAGCGCGGGATCGGCACGGCGAGCGTCGGCTAGGCTAGAGGAGTTTAAGCGCTCGGGCCACGCGCTCGGCCGTCAACGGCAGCTCGGTGACCCGGGCGCCGGTCGCGTCCGCGACGGCGTTCGCCACGGCGGCCGCGACCGGGATGATCGGCGGCTCCCCGAGCCCTTTCATTCCGAACGGGCCGGCGCCCGGGAATCCCTCGACAACGTCGAGCTCGATCGGCGGGACGTCCCCGAGGGTCGGGAGCCGGTAATCGAGCAGTCCGGCGTTGAGCAGATGACCGTCCGGGCCCCAGAGCATTTCTTCGGTGAGCGCGGCGCCGAGGCCCATGACCACCCCGCCTTCGACCTGTCCCCGGACCATCGCGCTGTCGAGCACGGAGCCGACGTCCGGCAGGGCGGCCGACCGGACCACGCGCACGGCGCCGGTCTCACGGTCGACGTCGACCTGGGCGACGTGGACGGTCGCCGTGAAGTCGGTGTACGGGTAGAAGGTGCCGTCCACGACGCGCTCCTCCGCAATGGTGCCCGACTTCCCGTAGTGACGTTCCCGGACGACCAGGCCGGCGCCGTTCCGCTCCTTGACGGTGAGCAGCTCCCCGACCGGACGACGTTTCGTGCCGGCCACGGCCACGAGCTTCCCCTGCTCGAGCTCGAGGCGGGCTGGGCCGGCCGCGCCCAGACGCTCGCCGAGCGTCGTTCCGATACGGTGGGCGGCCTTCTCGACCGCTCGCCCGAGCGCCGCAACGGTCCGGCTGCCGAAGACCCCGCTGTCGTACGGCGCCGAGGCGGTGTCCCCCGCGAGGACCCGAACGGTGCCGGACGGCAGGCCGAGGGACCGCTCCGCGACCTCGGCCAATCCGACGACGACGCTCCCGTTGCCGATCTCGTGCTCGACCTGCAGGACCGATACGTCGTCCGCGGTGACCCGCAGGATCGCTTCCCCGCCGGCGCTCGTCCCCGTCGACCAGTACCCCACTCCGACCCCGATCCCCTGGTGGGGGTCGAGCTCCTTCCTCCACCGCGCCACGAGCAGCGCGGCCCGGCGGAGCGCCTCGGCCCCCCCGAACGGTCCCACCGACTGTCCGAGATGCGTCGTTGAGCCTTCCCGCCAAACGTGAGCCAGGCGGAAGTCGATCGGGTCGACGCCGAGCGTCCGGGCGATCCCGTCGACGTGCGACTCTCCCATGAAGACGGCCTGAGGCATGAACGGGGCGCGGTGGGGACCGAAGGGGGGCTTGTTGGTGCGGACCGCGTACCCCTCGATCTCGAGCGCCGGGACCTCGTAGGGCCCGAGCAGGAAGGCGATCGCGTAACCAGTGGCGAAGTCCCGGCCCGGTAGCATGGCCCCCGCGTCGAGCAGCAAGCGGACGCGACGACCGGTCATCCGGCCGCTTCGCACCGCCGTCTCGAACCGGACGATCGAGGGCAACGTCGTACGTCCGAGGAGGAACTCCTCGCGGAAGGTGAGGGCGAGCTTCACCGGACGACGACTCGCCCTCGCGAGCACGAGGGCGTACGGCTCGAGGAGCGCGGAGGTCTTCCCGCCGAAGGCGCCGCCGACCCAGCTCCCGTCGACGACGAGCTGCTCCTCCTTGAGGCCCAGGATCTCCGCGGCATCCTCGCGAACGCCGAACGGCGATTGCGTCGAGGTCGTCACCTTCCAGAGGCCGTCGGTGACCTCCGCCAGACAGGCGTGGGGCTCCAGCGCGGCCTGGTGGATGCCGTTCGTCCGGTAGATCTCGCGGTGCACGGCGTCCGCGTGGGCGAACGCCGCCTCGAGGTCCCCGTGCTTGGCGCGGACGTGGGCGACGACGTGGGGGGAGCGCGGTCCCTCCTCGCCGGGCCAGTCGGGAAAGACCTCCTCGATCTCCGAGATGGCGGGAAGCGGGTCGACCTCGACCCTCACGGCGCGGGCGGCCGCCCGCGCCTGCGCGAGGGTGCCGGCCGCGATGGCGGCGATTGGCTGATGGCGGTAGTCGACGGTCGAGGAGGGAAACACCGGGCGTTCGGCGGTCCCGGCGCGCTTCGGAAGGAGGTCGGCAAGCTCCGCGGCTCCGACGGCGGCCACGACCCCCGGGAGCTTCCGGGCCGGTTCGAGGTCGACGCGGCGTATGCGACCGTGCGCGAGCGGGGCACCTACGAGGGCTCCCCAAAGCATCCCAGGCCGGGCGAGGTCGGTGCCGAACTCCGTCGTGCCCCGAAGCTTGGCGTCGGCGTCGCGCCGGGTCATCGCTTCTCCGTCACGAGCGCATGAACCGCCCGTCGGATGGCACTGTAACCGGTGCAGCGGCAGAGGTTCCCCCCGAGGTCGTCCAGCAGCGCCGCCTCGTCGACGGCCTTCGGTCGCGACTTGATCGCGCCGGTGACGGCCACGACAAAGCCGGGCGTGCAGTACCCGCACTGCAGGGCGGACTCCCGCCGGAACGCGGCCTGGACCTTCCGTCCGGTCGGGTCCTTGGAGAGCCCCTCGATCGTGACGACCTTCTGCCGGGCGATCTCGTGGGTGAGGGTCAGACACGCGAGGACGGTGCGGCCGTCCACGAGCACGGTGCACGCTCCGCAGTCGCCGGTGCGGCAACCTTCCTTGGTGCCCCGGGCACCGAGCCGCCAGCGGAGCGTATCGAGCAACAGTTCGTCGTCGGGGATGTCCCGCCGGCGCACCCGGCTTCCGTTGAGCGTAAAGTCGACGGACGGCGAACTCATCGAGACTCCTTCCCTGGAGGTCGTCGGCGGGCGGCCGCCACGCGGCGGGCCCGGTGGATCTCCGTCCCGGGTGCGGCCGGCAAGGACGAGGTCAGCGACGTGACCGCCCGTTTCACGAGGACCTGGACGAGCCGGCGCCGGTACGCTTCGCTCGCGCGCTTGTCGGTGGCGAACGGCGCCCGCCGCGCGGCTTCCTGAGCGGCGAGCTCCAACGCGAGCGGCGCCGGCAAGCCCTGACCGAGGAGCTTCTCGGCCGTCGGGAGCCGGACCGCACGCGGGGTCACCCCGCTTAGGGCGATCCGCCACTCGGGCGCGGAGCTCCCTCGGGCCACGGCCACGCCGACCTGCGAGATGTCGTTCGCGAGCCGGACCCGCTGCCAGAGGTATTCGGAGGGGAGCGGCGAAGGGAGGGTTACCGACTCGATCAGCTCGCCGGGGGCGAGCGCGGTCCGCCGCGACCCCCGCACGAAGGCGTCGACCGGCAGTTCGCGCCGTCCCCCGGTGCGGACCAGCGTGAGGGTGGCGTCCAAGACGAGGAGCAGCGGGATGAGGTCGGAGGTCGGCGAGGCCCTCCCAAGGTTACCACCGAGCGTCGCGCGATGCCGGAGCGCAACGCTCCCGACGGCGTGGATCGCCCGGGCGAGGCTCGGGAGGCGGCGCTGGACGCGTGGGTCCGCCTCGATCTCGGCGAGCGGAGCGAGCGCGCCGATGGTGAGGCTGGGACCGTTCCATCGGAGGGCGCGCCACGGCAGACGGCGGAGCGAGAGGAGCTGCCGCGGCCGGTGGGTCCCGTCTTCGAGGTCGATCAGAAGGTCGGTCCCGCCCGCGAGGACGGCCGTCTCCTCCGGACGGTCGGCGAGCAGACGCAGCGCCTCGGCGACGGTCGCCGGCGTCGCCAGCGTGAAGCTCACGGGCCGCGCAGGCGCTCTCGGTTCAAATCGCTAGCCGCGGGGGAGGCCGCGACCATGGCGCTTTAATTCCCCGGGTCCACTGGGGGCTCCGTTCGCGATGCCGTTCGAGCTCGCGGTGCGTTACAGTACACCGCTCACGCCGCTCCGGGACCTTGACGAAGTGCTCAAGGAGTTCCTCCGGCTGATCGGCTACCTACCTACCGCCGACGACCTCCGCCAGGGCGAGGGACCTATCGAGCGAAGCCTCGCCTACCGCCTCGTCCGCGAGTGTCTGCTGCGCGACCCGGCGCGGCCGTGGTACGTCGAAGAGCTCGTGGCGGTGCTCAAGACCTCGAAGCCGACCGTCTACCGCCACATCAACAAACTCAAGTCCCTCGACCTTTTGGAGGAGGTCGGAAGCAGTGCGGATGGGAAGGGACGGAAGGGCTACCGCCTCCGGTACGGGAGCCTCGCGCGCGCCTGGGACTTCACCGAGGCGAACGCGCAGAACGCGCTCCGCCGGTACCGCGAGACCGTCGACCACCTCCAGGGACTGATCCACCAGGCGAACGAGATGGCGGCATTGAAACCGATCAGCACGACGAAAGGCGCCGCGCGTGAACGAGGGCTCGCCCGATGAGCGCCGAACCGAGCGGGCCGGCGAAGAAGCCGTCGATCGTGCTCACCGCCGGCTCGAAGGTGAAGGTCCGCTCCGCGGGGACCCGCGACGACGCCCTGGTCTCGACCGGCGTCTTCCGGGGGCTCGTCTCCGTCGGAGGGGACAACTCGCTCGCCGTCGAGCTCGACGGGACCGTGAAGGACGAGAAAGGGAAGATCCGGCTGATCCCGCTCAACGCGCTCCTCGCCCTCGACGTGCTCGAGGCGGCGAAGGTCGAAGAGGAGAAACGGACCGACCCGGGGGCTCCCGGGTACTTCCGCTAGTCCCGCGCGGGAACGGGCTTGCCGGGAGTTCCGCCGCCGGCGCCGCCGACGGATTCGAACCCGGGTCTTTGGCTTCGAAGGCCAAAAGGATAGTCCAGACTACCCCACAAGCCCGCAGTAGGGCCAGCCGCGGCGCGCTATTTCCCCGTTTAGGCCGCGGGGTCAGGGCCGCTCGTGCCCGGCGAAGTTGCCGGGGGGTAGCCGTCGAGCGTCGTCTGCGACGCCGTGCCCGGGAACAGCGTCGCGAGGGAGGCCTCGAGGATCCCGATCCGTTGCCGAAGGTACGGCGGCACGCCTTCCATCGCCGCGAGCCGCTGGGAGAGCGCGATGTACTTGCGGACGTTCGCCTCGTGGACCGTGGGGAGCAGTTCCCCTTCGCACAGCCCCCCACCGGCTCCGCGGGCCGTGCACCGTCCGGCCAGCGGCGGACGACGGTAGGAGGTGTTGCACCGCTTGCACCGGAACTTCTGCGTGGCGTAGCTCTTGAGGTTCCCCATGACGTCGGGGAGGAAATGGCTGTTCAGGACCAGCCGAACGGCGTCCGCGACGTCCACGGCACGGATCTGGGCGGCGAGCGTCATCGACTGCTCGACGATCCGGTTCATCGAGCCCGCTTCCCGGTACGCCGAGAGGACCGGGCCGCCGGCGATGTCGGCCGTGTCGTGCGTAAAGCCGAGGTGCCGCATCGGTTCGGCGTCGTCCAGGCGCCGGCCGAGCGTAGCGATCAGCGGCTCGACCTCTTTCGGTGGCCTACCCTCGGCGGCGGCGCGGTAGAACGCGAGCGGGTAGCGAACGGCGACGTCGACATTGTGCGCCTCCTTGTCGACCTCGGCCAGGTCGAGGCGCGTCGTCAGGACCAGCGGCTTGTCCATGAGCCCGCCCCGGCTCGAGGGCAGGTACGCCCGGGAGAAGTTGATGAGCGCGTCCAACAGCAGGGTGACCGAGTCTTCGTCGCCGTCGCAGTTCCGGCGTTTCGCCGCGTGGAACGCGGGATGGGCGAAGCACGCTTCGGCCTCCGTGAACCCGATGATCCGTCCCGTCACGCCCCCGGAGGTGTGGGGGGCGAGGGCGACGACGAGCGCCCCGGTGAGGTCGTCGAGTCGGCTAGCCCGGTAGAACGGCTCGAGACGGTAGATCCGCACGAGCTCGTCGTCGACGAATTTGCCGAGGCGGAGTAGGTACTCCCCGCAGGCCCGCGCCACGATGAGGTCCTGCGGGTACAGTTCGACCAGCTGCTCGACCTCCTCGAGCGGGGCCCCGAGCCAGTCGGTCGTGTACCCGAGCCCATGGGCGCGTTCGACGGAAAGACCGATCTCGCGTGGGCGAAAATGGGTCAGTGGCAGGTCGGTCAGGTCGAACCGCGCCGTGCCGTCCTGGTAGACGGAGACCCCGTGGACCGCGCGCAGCGCCCCTTTGTCGAGGAGCTCGGGGACCTTGCCGGGGGAGGTGAGGCCCTTGACGCCCTTGACCTCCGGAGCCCGGCGCAGATGCAACCGTTCGACGGCCTGCGCCCAGAGCGGGGCGACCGGTAGCGCCTCGGTCACGACCTTGCCCGTGGGCTCGGTGTGGCCCCCGCAGGCGCATTTCGGCCAGACCGTCTGGCTGTGGCAGGCTGGGCACTCCCGGACTCCGAGCTGGACCGAGACGCCCCCCCCGATCGACCGCCGGGCTGCCTCGGGGACGGAGCGGTGCGCGCCGCCGGCCTCTCCGAGCGGGAACAGGACGTGCACGTTCGGGCTCATCGTCCGCTGCCGAGCTTTCTCCGGCCGGCCCACGCGGGCACCTACCCGCGACGGGGCGCGCGCACGGATCTCCACGCCGGCGAGCTCGCTCGCCAAGGCGAGGACATCACCGCCCTCCGCAGGCACCGCGATCCGTCGCCGGATTCGGTCGTCGTCCGGCTCGAGCCCGAGTCCGAGGAGCAGCGCCCTCGACGCTTCGGGCTCACCGCGTAGACAGCCGTCCGGCATCCGTTGGTGCAGCCACCCGAGCCGCACGAGGCTCTCGCGGTCGACCACGTTCGGGCGGAGCAGGAGGCGACGTTCGAGGAGCCGACCGTTCTTCTCGACGGCGCGCGAGATCTCCCGGACCTCCTCGGCGCTCAGGTCGTGCCAGAACAGAAGGTGGGCGGGATGCAACGGCACCTTCCAGCGGTGCGCGATCGTCACCGCCTCCTCGACCGACGGGGTGCGTTCGATCTCCTCCGGAGGAGCTCCGGCGGCCCGCAGCTCCTCGTCGTGCCAGTCGACCGAGTACGCTCCCGGCACGAGCGGACGGTTGTTCTCGAGAAACTCGCCGAACGGAACCAGGAGGCTGCCCAGGTCGACGATCCGCACCAGGCGTGGGAGGATCGCCTCCGCGCTCGCCGCATCGTTGACGGCCAGCAGAGTACCGTCATCGAGCTCGACGATCGGTCCCTCGATCGTGTCGCAGACGCCCATGGCGGTCGCCTTGCCGGGGTACTCGACCTTGACCTGAGTGCCGATCGCCACGAACTTACGGAGCACGACCATCGTCGCCGGGTTCACCGCGTACGCCGCCAGACCGGCCGTGCGGGCCCGGCCGTACGTCAAGCGGAATCCCCCCGCTCGGTTCGGATGGGCGAGGACGGGCCGGCCGCCCACCGCCTCGGCGAGGTACTTCGGGTCGTGCGGGGACTCCTCGGCCGTCGTCGACCGGCCGATCTCGTCGAGGAACTCCCAACCGGAGAGGCCGAGCTTTTCCACGACCTTGCGGAGCTTCGCCGCCTTCTGGCAGAGGCCTTCGGCGATGACGAGGCAGGCTCCCCCTCGGACGCCGTTGGTACCGACGCGCGGGAGGTCACGGAACGCAGAGACCTCCTCGTCGCCTTCCGTCGATTCGCCGGAGATCGCCACCGGAACGTTCCGGGCGATCGTCGCGATCTCGGCGGCGGACGGAACGTACTGGAGGTGCTGCAGGTGCTTGTACAACGGGATCTCCTCCTGGTACCGCTCGACCTCCGCGGAGGTAGCGTGGAACGCGCCGAGGCCGACGTCGCGTCGGACGATGTCGGCGAGGAGGACCGACAGTGCCTGCGCCGTTCCGCCGGCCGCACGGATCGGTCCGGCGTAGTACAACTCTAGGTACGGCTCCCCGCCACCGTTGGCCCGGAGGTGAACCTCGGCCAGTCCCTCGAGCGGGGCGACGAGGATCCCTTCGGTCAGGATCGCAAGGCCGACGCGGAGGGCCGCGTCGAGCCGCTCCTCCAGCGTCGCCCCGCGGGCCGGGTCCTGGACGATCCGTCGGGCCATCGTGACCGCGACCTCCTCACGCGGGAGGCGTGCAGCCAGCTCGCGGATCTCGAGCGCCACGCCCTGGAGCGGCAGGTGGCCGAGGAGCTTCTCGACGCGCATCGCCATGTCCTCGGCGAGCGGGATCTCCGGGGTGAGCGTCGGGTCGAAGCCGGCACGGCGCGCCGCGGTGGCGACGGCGTAGGCGTCGTGAACGGCGGTGTCGATGGCGCGGGAGTACGCGTCCAACAGCCTCCGGAACGGCCCCGGACGATAACAGCTAGTGGCGGAACCGCGAACTCTCTGCGACGGTACGGCGAGTCGGCGCGCTGCCCGCCGTTGCCTCCGTGGGCCTCAAGCGTGCAACTGTTCGACGCGCTTCCACCATGCGGCGAGGTTCGGGAACTCGCCCGGTAGGCGTTGCTCGACGAGGACCAGTGGAGCCAAACCACCGAACACTCCGAAATCTGCCAAGCTAGGTCGGTCGAGGAGCCACTCGCGCGAGGCGAGCGTCTCCTCGATGAGGGAGAGATGCGCGTACAGGTCACGCCGGAACTCCTCATGTCGGGCATCCATGACGGCGAACGACCCGCGGGACCGGGTTTGCATCTCCTCGAAGACCCACCGTTCGTGCTCGTCCGGGAACATCGGACCCACTCGGGTCACCACGTAGCGCCACACCCGCTCCTCGAGCACCTGGTGGCCCCAGTCCTCGAGGAGACGAGCTGCGCCGCGGTGTCCGTCGGGGTACAGCGTCGGCTCGGGCACCTTCCCCTCGAGAAAATCCGGGATCTCCTCCCAAGGGACGACCCGGTCGTCCCAGCTCAATGCGGGAATGTAGTCCTGACCGGTGGCCTTGAGGAGTTCGCGCTTGTCGTGGTACGGTACCAGGACGCGGTGGACGGCGACCCGTTTGAACGCGAGCATCCGGTCGGCCGACACGCAGTAGTGGCTCCAAGGACCGTAGTAGAGGCGCGGTTCCGAACGCATCGGGCCGAGAAGCCTCCGCCCGGGCTAAAGGGTGCCGGCCCCTGTGCGCGGGGACTACGGCACCACCAGTTCCGCCTTCTCGGTGGCGACCTCCTCTCGAGGAGGATGGCCGAAGCGGGCGAGGGCCCGTGGGAGCAGGAACCCTGCTCCGGCGACCGTCCAGAGGATCCCGCCGACGAGGTAGGTCGGCAGGATCCCGTACCGAACCACGAGCAGCCCTCCCCCGATCTGCGCTAGGGGTATGATCGCCCAGCTGCCGAGCGAGTCGATCCCGAAGTACCTGCCCTGCATCTCGGTCGGCACGACGAGTTGGGCCGCGGTGAGCCACACCGTCCCGGCGACGCCGGCCGCGTATCCCATCAGGAAGACGACCGGCACGGCCACCGGGATCACCGGGAAGACGGCGAGGGTCAGGAGGCCCGCGCCACCGGCGCAGCCGGCGCCCAGCACCCACAAACGGCCCGCGTACCGGACCGCTCGGGTGCGTCCGACCGTCAGCGCGCCTAGTCCCTGGCCCGCGGTCAGGGCCACGAGGAGGCCTCCAAAGACGAGCGCGCTCCCGTGCAGCGCGAGCGCGTCGTAGACGACGAGGAACGCGAAGAAGAGCGACTCGAAGAAGTTGAAGAACCCGGCCGAGATGGTCAGTTCGAGAAGGCCGCGGGCGCGGCGCAGCCACGCGAAGCCCTCGCGCAGGTCGGCGACGAACGCGCCCCTTCGACCCGACGACCCTCGCTCGGAGGCTCTCGCGGTAGGGACCACGAGCGAGGCGATCAGCAGCCCCGCGACGAGGAAGGTGGCGGCGTTGACCCCGATACCCACGATCGGACCGACCGTGAGGATCATGACCCCTCCGACGGAGGAACCGAGCAGGCTCATCGTCGACTGGACCGAGTGGAGGACCCCGTTGGCCGACGCGATCGATCCTGGACCGACCACCGCGGGGACGATCGCCTGTTCCGCCGGCGCGAAGATCGTTCGCAGCGCGCTCACCACGAACGTCGCGGCCAGCACGGCGAGCAGACTGAATCCCCGCGTCCAAAGGACGACGACGAGGAGTCCGACCGTCCCGGCGGCTGCCAGGTTGGCCCCGCTCATCAGGCGGCGCCGGTCGTACCGATCGACGAGGGTCCCCCCGACCAGGCTGAAGAGTATTCCCGCGCCCAGCGCGGCCGCCCCGAAGTAGCCCACGTCGAGCGCTGAGCCGGTGGCGCTGAAGATCAACCAGAGCAGGCAGACCTGGGCCACCGCGCCGCCCGTGTACGAGGCGAGCGTCGCCCCGAGGAGCTTGAGGAAGTTCGGGTCACGGGCGAGTCGGCGACCTGACTGGAGTTCGGTGGGGGTCACCCCCGTTTCTGCCTGGACCATCTCCCTTCTCTCGTCCGTGCGGTCTGACCCTGGCCCCCGAATCCGGCGTTACTCCTTGCGGAACGGGGTCCCGTGCGTTCCCATCACCGGTCGTGACCCTTAAAGGAGAAATCCAATGCCCGGCGAGGCGGCCGGGGTCCTTCAGATATGTCGGCGGGCGCAACAAGTCCGGGGGGACTGGTCGGGTCGGCCCCGGAGGACGCGGAGGGGCGCGCCGCCAACCTTCAATCCCTGCGCCAGTTCGCGTGGGTTGGACTCCTGATCCTCGTCCTCCAGAACGTGACAGGGATCGCGCTCAACCTGTACGTGGTGCTCCCGGTACCCTCCTCGTTCGAAGGGGTCTTCGTCCTCAACGCGCTCCTCACGGTCCACATCGCGGGCGCGTTCCTCCTGGTCGTGGGCGGCGTGCTCCTGGCACGGTACGGTTGGCGAACCCGGTTGCCTCGACTCCGTGCCGTGTCGCTCGGGGCTCTCGTTTCTGTGATCGTGGCGCTGCAGGAGGGGTTCGCTTTCACCTTCACGCAGGACAGCATCTTCTCCTTCGGAATGGAGATGGGCTTCCTCGGTGCGATGATCCTTTGCGGGGCGCTGTTATTCTTGACGGGCGTAGAGGTTCCGGCACGCGAAGCGCCAGCACGTGTGACCACCTAGATTCCCACCGGTCGACTCCGCTCGCTGCGGGGTGCCACTGGGTCGTCGAGCTCGTTTCCCATCGACCGACGAATCTATGCTTCGGTGGAGAGCAGAGATTCTCCGATGTCGGGTCTCCTCGGGATCGACCCGGACCGGGTCCTGCCGCGCCTGTTACCCAAGGACCACAAGGTCGGGTTGGCCGCCTCCGAATGTGAGCGGAACGTAGAGGCAGTCCGCGAGGCCCTTCAGGAGTTTCGCGTGCGCTGGTATGCCGATCCACCGGACCTTGACGGCGCCGTGGGCGCGATCCGGGATCTCGTCGGCGCGACCGAACGTCTTCGCGGTGCAGCGAAGGACCTGGTGACCATCGTTCAACCCCGGTCACCTTTTTCCGGATCGCGATAGCGCAGGTCGCGGGGAGCGGCCTCGCGTGGCGCTCCCGTTCGAGGAGAAAACGCGAGGAACACCCCGTCCAACAACACGTTTAAGTACGGAGTTCCAAAGTCTTTGAGCAGAGCGTATGACGCTCGTCTGACAAACGGGTGAGGAAGGAACCGATGAAATCAATCATCCAGGAAGCGATCGCCAAGCACCAGGAGAGCCAAACCCTGGTCGAGGAGAAAAAGCCGACCGCGCCGGCGTACGCGAACGCCGACGACGAGGAGTTGGCGAAGCTTGCCGAGACGCTGAAGGTCAACATCCGCATCGTCGGATGCGGCGGCGGCGGCTCCAACACCATCAACCGGTGCGTCGAGGAAGGGATCCAGGGCGCGGAGATGTGCGCCATCAACACCGACGCGAAGCACCTCCTGACCATCCACGCTCCGCGCAAGATCCTCATCGGCCGACGCGCCACCAAGGGTCTCGGCGCGGGCGCCCGGCCGGAGATCGGCGAAGAGGCGGCCCGGGAGAACGAGGAGGAGCTGCGTGCCTTCCTCAACGGTGGCCACATCGTCTTCATCACGGCGGGCATGGGCGGCGGCACGGGTACCGGCTCCGCGCACCTCGTCGCGCGGCTCGCCAAGGAGGCCGGGGCGCTCACGATGGGCGTCGTCACCCTTCCGTTCTCCGCCGAAGGCGCCGTCCGCATGGAGCAGGCCCGCGATGGGCTCGAGCGGCTGCGGCGCGTCTGCGACACGACCATCGTCATCCAGAACGACAAGCTCCTCGAGCTCGTCCCCCGGATGCCGCTCGATGCCGCGTTCAAGCTCGCCGACGCGGTGCTGATGACCGGGATCAAGGGGATCACGGAGATCGTCACCCGTCCGGGCCTCGTCAACCTCGACTACGCCGACATCATGACCGTCATGAAGGACGGCGGCGTCGCGTTGATCGGGCTCGGCGAGAGCGAGAGCGCGACCGACCGGGTCACCGAAGCGGTGACCGAGGCGCTCACCTCCCCCCTGCTCGGCAACGTCGAGCTCAAGGACGCCACCGGTGCGCTCGTCCGCGTGATCGGCGGGCCGACGATGACCGTCAGCGAGGCCGAGAAGGCCGCCGCGCTGGTCGGCGGGAAGATCTCCAAGCGGGCCCGCATCATCTGGGGCTGCTCGGTCGAGAACTCCCCGGAGATGGAGAACACCCTCAAGGTGCTGCTGATCATCACCGGGGTCCGGGCGACGAACCTTCTGGGACAGAAGGGAGGCTACGCCGCCGGTGAGTCCGAGGAAGTCATCGACCTCGTCCGGTAACCTGACCCACCGCTCCCGCTACCTCGGCATCGAGGTGGCGGGAGCCTCTTTGGTTTCGCCCCGCTGGCTCGAGCGTGCGCTGGGTGACCGTTTAGCCGCCTCGACCGCCCCGGGCGCTCGCGTTCGATTGATCCGCATGGAAGGACGGCGAGCGCTCGTCGAGGTCGACCACCGGACCGCCCCGCTGGCGCGGTCGGCGTGGAACGCCCCGATCCCCGGCCCTGCAGGTGCGCCGGTCGGCATCGTGACCGTGCGAACCTGGGGCACCTTGGTCAAGGGGAAGGCCTGGCTTCGACGTCCGTCCGGTCCGACGGAACGGCGCGAGACAGTTCGCGGCTCCGGATAACGCCCGACCTCGCCGGCAATCGGGAAGTCCGCCGCCGACCGCCCGGAGCTTCTTCCCCTGGACCTCCTCGCGGCTGCCCACCGACGGGAATCCTTCCCAACGCCCTCGCCCGCCGCTTCAGCGCTACTTCTCGCGCTGCTCGAGCATGGACCCGTACCGAGTCACTCCGGGATTCCCGAGTGGTCCCCGCCGCCCGACTTCCCTCCACCCGCGCGGGCGGAGGAACAAGGATGATGCCGCGTGCCCTTTGTGCCTAGGAATGACCGTGGGACGCGGGAAGGTCATCCTTCTCCGAGGCCCAATCGGATCGGGCAAGACCACCCTCCTACGCGGGCTCGGCCGTCGGCCGAAGACCCACTTCTGGATCCTAGAGTCCGACAAGGCCCTGGACTTCCATCCGAGCGACCCTCACGGAAAGCATCCCGAGCATTTCGGGCTCGAGGTCGACCTCCTTGCGTTACACGGCCGAATTGTCCTGGAGCGCGGTTGGAACTTGTTGATCGAGTTCGGGTACATCTCGCGGGCGCACCTCGACCGCTTCCTCCGGGGGATTGGTCGCTCTCGACGTGATCCCCGAGTTCTTCTCCTCCGGCTGACCGTCGACCCTAGGGTCGCGGTCCGAAGGAAGGCCACCCTGACGGCCCGATACGTGTTGGCCAGCCACCGTGGTTGGCAGCCTGAGCCTGTGTCGCCGGAGATCGTGATCGACACCGACGGGCTACGCCCCAGTCAGGTGCTCCAGGCGGCCCGCACGGCTTTGAGGTCCCCTTCGCCGCGGAGGGGACGTACGACGAATCCGGCTGGACCTTGACACCTGGCCCATTATGCGTCCTCAACCCCACCGACCGGGCCTCAGAACGGCCCGCGGGGTGCCCACGTCCGTAGCTCGCGGTCGGGGGGGGTTCAGAAGCCTTCGCGCTCTCTCGATGTTCGAGCTCCGGGGCGCCTCTTGAAACCAAGCTGGCCGCCGACCCACGATATAAATACCGGGGGGAGGCGTTGTACTACGCCCAGAACGGGTGGGCGTTCGTGCTCCAACCTCGTACCATTCGCCAGCGGCGGGCCCGCGCTCGCCGGGGCCAGGTCAGCGCCGTCGCCACGGTGCTCGGGCTCCTGCTGGTCGTGACGTTCATCACCACCTTCGTGCTGAATCCGCTGCCGGAGCTGATGGCCGACCTCGAGCTCCGCCACGTCTTCCTCGTCGAGAACCAGGTCTCGCGGCTTCAGTCGACGATCCTCGCCGAGGCGGACAACCCGCATCTTCGCCTGAGTCTCGCCTCCCCGGTTACCCTCGGCTCGCAGGCGAGTCCTCCGTTCGGTATCGGGGCCACCTCGACCGCGGCGTTCGCCGGAGGCTCCTCGAGGATCCAGACCACCTACCAGGTCGCGGAGATCGTCCCCGCCCCCCCTAGCTGGAACAACGGTAGCTCGTGCCTCACCGGCGGCAGCGGCCACTGTGCGGGCAACGGTCACATCGACACGTGGAACGTGACGAACGCCAACAACACGACCTTCACCCTCACCGTGAACGGCAACTCGAACAGCATGGAGTACAACATCTCCGGGAACGACGACACGATCAATATCGGCTGGACCGGCGGGGACACCGGCTTCGTGCTGTTCAACATCAACGGCTCGCGCGACAACGTGATCTACAACAAGGGCGGCTCCGACACGACGCACCCGGTCGCCCAGTTCTTCTTTTACGGGGAGTCCGACACCTTCAATTTCAACCCGTCCGGCTCGCATTCGAGTCACGGCGGCATGACCGTCCAGGTCGTCTTCGTCGGCGAGGTCGGCGAGAGCTGCCCCGGCGGGAACCTTTCGGCCTCGGACCACGTCGGTGCGCTCTCCTCGGGGGGCAGCAACCTCGCCATGAGCGTGGTCTGGTGGAACCTCGTCGGCTGGGTCACCCCGATCCACCAGCAGACCTACCCAGGCGGCGGCGGGAACAACGAGACGATCTCCTGGTCGAACCAGAGCGGCTTCGTCCAGTGCGCCTTCACGCGGTCGTACACGTCGACCTACACGACGCAGAACCTCGGCGGCGTCGCGGTCACGCTCAACAATATCTACCTCCCCCGGGTCGTCGTCGCCCTCGACAACGGTGCGGTCGTCGAAGGGCAGGTCGGCGGAGCGAGCACGATGATCGACCCACCCGCCATCTCCTTCGTGCGCACTGCGCTCGGAATCGCCGCGTCAGTGACGCTGATGAACTTCATCGGCAATTTCACCGCCGAGAGCGGAGTGACCACCGCGGCGGTCGTCACGAGCCTCATCAGCGCTCACACGGTCAATGTCGGGGGCACGAACGCCTCGCAGACTCTCGGAGGGACTTACTTCCTCAACCTGACGACCATGTTCCCCGGAGCGTGGACCGCGTTCTTCGCCAAGATGACGCCCATGGTGCCCTCGGGCACGAGCTGTCAAGCGATCGCGCCGATCCCGAAACCGTACACCTGTCTTGACCCGCCCCCGGCGACCTACGAGAGGCTGGTCGTCCCGATCGTCGCCGAAGCGATCACGATCACCACGCTCACCATCGCGATCTCCCTCGACTGAAGCGCGTCGGTTTCTCGACAGACTTATCTCGCTCCCTCGCTCCGAGGTCCGGGTACACGCTGTGCCGTCCGACGCGCTCGCGGCGGTCCGGATCCGGCGCGCGCTCCTCTCGGTGTTCTCCACCGACGGCCTGGTCGACCTTGCCGCCGGACTTCACCGGCACGGGGTCGAGCTGATCGCCACGACGGGCACGCGCAAGCACCTAGCGGACCACGGGCTCGCCTCGAAATCGGTCGAAGAGATCGGGGCGACCGCGGCCGCCCTCGGGGGCCGGGTCAAGACGCTCCACCCGGCCGTGCTGGGACCGATCCTGGCCCCGAGGACCCCCGACGGTCTCCGCGAGATCGCCCAGGAGGGATGGGCCCCCATCGACGTGGTCGTCGTGAACTTCTACCCGTTCGTCGCGACCGCCCGCCGTGGAGCAAGCCTCGCCGAGCGCGTCGAGGCGATCGATGTGGGCGGGGTGACCCTCGCTCGCGCCGCCGCGAAGAACTTCGCCTGGGTCGCGGTCGTCTCCGACCCGTCCGACTACCCGCCCCTCCTCCAGGAGCTCGCCGCTACGGGGGGCTCCGTCTCGCCGACGCTCCGCGCGCGCCTCGCCGAAGACGCCTTCGCCCGATGCGCCGCCTACGACGCCGAGATCGCGGTCGGGTTGGACCCGGCTTCCCCCAAGTTCCCGGAGCTGCTCGTCCTACGCCGTTCGAACCTCGAGCTGCGGTACGGCGAGAACCCCCACCAGGCGGCGGCCGGCTACCAGCTCCTCGCCCCCGAGGCCGCGCCGCTGCTCGCGACGCCGCTCAAGCTGAGGAAGGGGGCGGCGCTCTCCTACACGAACCTCATCGACCTCGACACGGCCGTCCGGATCGTGGGGGAGTTCCCCACCCCGACGGCCGCGGTCGTCAAGCACGCGACCCCCTGCGGGGTCGCCTCCGGGGCGACGATCGCCGACGCCATCGCCCAGGCGATCGCGACCGACCCGGTGGCGCGGTACGGCTGCGCGATCGCCGTGAACCGGCCGGTCGGCCTTGAGGTCCCTCCGGTACTGCACGGGGTCTTTGTCGACAGCCTCGCGGCCCCCAAGTTCGAGGACGAGGTCTTCCCGCTCCTCGAGAAGCGGGCGAAGCTCAAGCTCGTCGAGGCCCCGCCGCCGGAGCTCACCGTGCCCCGATGGGAGCTCCGCAGCACCCTGGGCCACCTGCTCCTCCAGGAGACGGACCAGCGGGAGCTCCTCCCGACCGAGTTCCGACCCGTCACCTCGCGCACCGCGACACCGCACGAGGCGTGTGCGCTCGATTTCGCGTGGCGCGTCGCCCGCCACGCCCGGTCGAACAGCATCGTCCTCGCTCAGGGGTCGGTCACGGTGGGAATCGGCTCCGGTCAGCCGACGCGCGTCAAGGCGGTCGAGCTGGCGGTCGAGGTCGCGGGGGACCGGGCCAAGGGCTCGGTGCTCGCCTCCGACGCGTTCTTCCCGTTCGCGGACGGCATCGAGGCTGCCGGCAGGGCCGGGGTCGCGGCGATCCTCCAGCCCGGGGGCAGCCTGCGCGACACGGAAGTGATCGCCGCCGCGGAGCGGTGGAAAATGGCGATGTACTTCACGGGTTGGCGGATCTTCCGCCACTAGCCGCGAAGGCCACCGACGCCCCGGTTCAAACGAAGGTGAAGTACTTCCGCAGGATCGTGCGGAACTCGTTCGGGCTGACCGGTCCGACCTCCCGGCCCCGTTCCCGCCCCTCGGCGACGAACAGGTAGGTCGGGATCGAGTGGATGCCGTACGACCGCGTGACCCGGTCGGCCTCGCCGACATCGACCTTCGTGAACTTGATCCGGCCCGCGAGGCTGACGGAGAGGTCCTTGAGCACGGGCTCGACGGTGCGGCAGGGACCGCACCAGTCGGCGTAGAAGTCCACGACGACCGGCAACGGCGAGTGGATGACCTCCTCGTCGAACGTCTCGTCGTTCACCAGGATCAGCGTCTCGTTCCCCATGCGTCGTCCGCCGTCAGTGAACGAGCTCGGTAGGGCATTTGAACTCTGCGTTCCTCTCGCGCAAGGGGATAGGCTCGAACCGTCCGGGAGCGATGTCACGGGGCGCGAAGCGTCCGGCGGCGACCCGGCGGCTCCTCCGTTGGTTCGATCGCCACCGCCGGGCGCTGCCGTGGCGGCGAAACCGGGACCCGTACCGGGTGTGGGTCGCGGAGGTCCTGCTGCAGCAGACGCGCGTCGCCCAGGCGGCCCCGTACTTCGAGCGGTTCGTCGACCGGTTCCCGACGGTCGAGGAGCTCGCCCGGGCCGACCGCGAGGAGGTCCTCAAGCTCTGGGAGGGTGCGGGGTACTACGGCCGGGCCCGTCGGCTGCACGAGGCGGCCCGAGCGGTCGTCGCGCAGTACGGGGGGCGGCTCCCCCAGACGCCGGAGGCGCTGTCCCGGCTCCCCGGCATCGGTCCCTACACGGCGGCGGCCGTCGCCACCCTGGCGTTCGATGCGCCGGTCGTCGCTCTCGAGGCGAACGGCCTGCGCGTCGCGGCTCGCCTGACGCTCGAACGGGGCGACCTGCGTCGCCCGGTCGTTCGCCGTCGACTCGAGCGCGCCCTCGCCGCGTACCTGCCCGCCGAGCGCGCCGGCGCGTTCAACGAGGGTATCATGGAACTCGGGGAAACGGTCTGCCGACCGGTCGCTCCCGACTGCCCTCGATGCCCGCTACGGACGGAGTGCCGCGCGTTCCGCGAGCTCGCCAACCCAGCTTCGGTCCCGACGGCACAGGCCCGACCCAGGCGCCCTCATGTCGTGGCCGCGGTGGTCGTGGTGGAGCGGAACGGCAGGTGGCTCGTCCGTCGTAGGCCCCCCACCGGGCTGCTGGGGGGCCTTTGGGAGTTCCCCGGGGGTAAGCCTCGCCGGGGGGAGTCGCTGACCGCGGCCGCACGGCGGGAACTCCGCGAGGAGGCCGGTCTGACCGCTCGAGAGCTCACCCGCGTTGGGGTGGTGAGGCACGCCTACAGCCACTTCTCGGTCGAGCTCCACGTCTTCCAAGGGACGGCGGCGGGGCGGACACGCACCGAGCGGCCGGACGCCCTGCTTCGATGGATGACGCCCCCCGAGTTCGACCGCCTGCCGAGACCGAAGGCGACGATCAAGGTGCTCGGCCTCCTCACCCCGTAGGGAGGAGCTTTCCGGGGTTCAAGATCCCGTCGGGATCGCACCTCCGTTTGAACGACCGGAGCAGGTCGACAGCGACGGTGCCGAGCTCGCGGTTGAGCCACGACGATTTCACAAGGCCGATGCCGTGTTCCCCGCTGACCGTCCCCCCCAGGCGATGGGCCGCGAGGAGGACAGCCCTTCGGAGTCTGCGGCCGCCGGCACTTGCAGGGTCGATCCCGAAGTTCGGGTGCACGTTCCCCTCGCCAAGGTGACCGTACACCGCGAACGGGACCCCGGACCGACGTGCGATCCGTCGGAGGGTGTCGACCAGTTCGTCCAGGCGGGCGAGCGGTACCGCCACGTCCTCACGGATTCGCCGACCCATCTCCGCGTCTAGTTGGGTCCCGGCCCGGCCCCTCAAGGTCCACAGCTCGTCCGCCTCCGCTACCCAGGTCGGCCGCCGGTCGACGCCTTCGGCCCGCAAGGCACGGAGGAGCCGGCGGGCCCCCTCCGCGTGAGAGGAACGGTGGGAAGCTTCCAGCTCAGCCATGAGGAGCCCGCCCGGACCTGGGTCGGTGCCGAGGGCGGAGCCGAGGAGCCGCGCAGACGGCCGGTCGGCGAACTCGACCGCGGAGAGCCCCGGAACGTTCGCGCCGGCAAGACGTACCGCCAGACGCCCAAGCCGGACCCGGGCCGGCAGGGGAACGACCAATCCTCGGCGCGACGCCGGACGGGGCGCCAACGCTACCGTCAGCTCCGTGAACCAGCCGAGGGTGCCCTCGCTTCCGACGAAGGCGCCGAGGAGATCGGGTCCGGCGCTCCGCTTGAGGGCGTCGGTCCCGAGCCTCAGGAGTTCCCCCGTCCCGAGCACCGCGCGGGCACCGACGATCCACCGCCGGGTGGGACCGTACCGGAAGCTCCGGGGCCCCGATGCGTTCGTGGCTGCATTCCCGCCCACGGTGGACTGCTGCCAAGAGCCCGGGTTCGGAGGGAAGAAGAGGCCCAAGTGGGCGAGGGCTCGATCGAGGTCTGCATTCACCACCCCCGGTTCCAGCCGGGCGCGGCGGGCCGACGGATCGACCGCTCGGATCCGATCCCAGCCCCCGAAATCGACCGAAACCGTCGAGGGCGAGCCGGAGGATTCGCCGTTCAGGGAGGTTCCGCCCCCTCGGGCGACCAGCCCGATCTTCTCCCGTCGGGCCCATAGGATCAGTCGGACAAGGTCCGGAACGGTCCGCGGTCGCACGACGGCCGCCGCCCCGCCGGAAAGATACGACGCGTCCCGCCCGAGCCGGTCGCGGAGAGCGGGGTCGACCAGGACCCGACCTGGGAGCAACCGGGAGAGGGACTCGAGAGGAACGGCGACGCGCCCCATGACCGTCGCGGGGCAGGCGACCCGGGCTTACCGACTATCGGTCCGGACTCAGCTAGGGGGCTGCGTCTCAGGGGGGGCGGGCGGAGGGGCGGGGCCGACCGCCTCGATCAGCTCTCGGACAGCGAACGGCCGGCGCACGATGGCCGAGATACCGAGGTTGCGGGCCTTCGCGATCACTTCGGCCGAGCGGGTCCCGGTGAGGAGGACGACCTTGAGATTCGCGCACTGCTGGCGCGCCTGGACGATCGCCCGCTCCCAGTCCGGATCCTGCAGGTCCGCATCGACCACGACGACGAGATCTTGGGCGCCGGGAGGGATGGACAGGACCGCCGCTCCGGAGGCGAGGTCGCCGACGATCCGGTGATGGTGGAGTCGGAGTAGACCCCGAAGTAGGAGTCGAGTCTCCTCGCTTCCGCCCGCGACGATGACGTCCGTCATGCCGTCCAGAGGCTCCGTACGGCGCGCGTACCCGCCGTCCCTACCCGGTAGGGACGCGGAACCGGGGTCACCGGGTCCGTTCGGGCAGCGGCGTGCCGCCGCACCTCTCCGCAGAATGTGGGTGGGACTGCTTCTTGAACCTTGCCGTAACTCGGGTGGACCCATTTCGGGCCCGACGCGGTGTTCTCGGCCCCTCGATCTTGGGCAAGCTCCGGGCTCCGAACGAGCTGCGAGAGGCCGTTCCCCGGGGGGCTTCGTTCACCGTCCACCCCACCCGGAACCTATATAGACTGTCGCGGCTGTACAGATATTGGCCTCGGGTACCGGTCGAACGAGCTCAGGGTGGCAACGTCCGCAAGGCTCGGAGCCCGTCGACCGGTGCCTTCCCTGTTCGCCGAACTCTTGATGTGATTTTCTCGGCGTGCGCAGCGCCTACTCCCGGGCGCGATCTTCGGAGGAGAGCTCCCGAAACCCATTCGCTTCCGTTGCGGCGATAAGTTCTTCCGTCAAATTCGGGCACTGTTCGGCGATGTCCTCTCTTTGGGGGCCGTCCCGTCGGGACGAGGTCCATCTGTTGAGCGCCCTGGAATCGCTAGGTTCGACGTCCCTTGCCGGTCTTTCGGCGGCCCTCTCCTGGTCGGAGCGGAAGACGGAACGGTGCCTGAAGGAGGTCGTCGCCTCCGGCGCGGCCCCGTTGCGGTACAACGCGGCGCAGCGGACCGTCGAATGGGTCACTCGCTCTCGCGAGATCGCCGCCGCGGTCGCGCCTCCCGCCCCCCGAAGCTCCTCCTCCGCCCCACCGCCGCTTCCCACGGTTCCGCGGAGCGCTCCGAGACCAGCTCCGCCGCCGCCCCCGTCGGTCATCCCCCCGGCCCCATCGCTTTCGGGCCTCGTCCGCTGTCCGGTCTGCCATGCGAGCCTCACCCCGACCGGCACCACCGCGCACGGCTACTGCAACAAGTGCGGCCGCCTCGTCACGCTTCAGCGGTCCGCGCCGGCCGCCCCTTCGGCGCCGGCCCCTTCCCCCTCGAGCACGTCCGCCGCCGCCCTCCCACCGTCCGGAGGGGATCGCAAGGCGCAGGAGATGTTCGCGGCGTGGGTTACCGCGCGGCCGGTCCCGTGCCCGAAGTGTCGTACCCCGATGGGCCACCACGGCCTCGCGGAGTACAGCTGTCCGTCGTGCGGTCAGAAAGTGACCTTCCCCCGCCCGGAGCTCCCGAGTGGACCGCTCCGACCCACGGCCCCGGCCGCGTCTCCCTCGACCCCGCCGGTGCCGCCGTCGGCGCCGTCGTCCTAAAACGTAACTTCCGTCCGGACGCGCCGGACCAGCGACCCGTCGGCGATCGCCTCCGTCACCCGGGCGATATCGGGGGCCGGCGAGCGGTCGTCGGACCACGGAGCGACCAACTCGCGGACGGCCCGCAACGCGGTTTCGCTGCCCCGTCCACCGGACGCCGGACGTCGCAGTTCGAGCGCCTGGGCCGCGACGATCCATTCGACGGCGAGGACCCGCTGGGTGTTGGTGAGCAGGTGACGGAGCTTCGCCCCCGACCATGCCCCCATGCTCACAAAGTCCTCCTGATCGGCCGAGGTCGGAAGGCTGAACGCGCTCGCGGGGTGGGCGAAGGAGACGTTCTCGTTGACGAGCGCCGCCGCGAGGTACTGCGGGATCATGAACCCGGAGGTGAGCCCAGGCCTCGGCGTGAGGAACGCCGGCAAGCCGCGGTTCAGGGCAGGGTTGATCAGGCGGGCGATCCGACGCTCGGAGAATCCAGCGAGGTAGGAGGTGGCGAGACCCAGGGTGTCGAGGGCCAGGGCGAGGTTCTGCCCGTGGAAGTTGCCGCCGCTCACGAACTCGTCGCCGCCCATGACGACCGGGTTGTCGGAGACGGCGTTTAGTTCCGCGGCGACGACCTTCTCGGCGAAGTCGGCCGCGAGCACGACGGCGGCGAAGACCTGAGGAAGGCACCGGAGGGTGTAAGGGTCCTGGCCGGCGTACGCGGTCCGCGCTACCGAGAGTCCGGTCCCGCCGAGGAGGGCCCGGAGCGACGCGGCCACCGCCCGCTGCTCGGGGAAGTTCCGCAGCTCCCCCAGGCGGTCGTCGAGCGCGGCAGGGTCCCCGCGCAACGCGTCGAAGGAGAGCGCCGCCGCCACTTCGGCCGCGGCGAGCGCCTCCCGAACGTCGGCGACCGCGAGCGCGAGGTAGCTCGCCATAAGCGCGGTCCCGTTGACGAGCGCGACGCCCTCCTTCTCCATCAGCTCGAGCGGCGCGATCCCCTGGCGCTGGAGGACGTTGGCCGCCGGTTCGCGACGGCCGGTCGCGTCGACGAACTCCCCTTCCCCCACGAGCGCGAGCGCAAGATGGGCGAGGGGAGCGAGGTCGCCCGAGGCTCCGACCGACCCTTGTTCGGGGACGTACGGGATCAGTTGTGCGTTCAGCACCTCGAGCAACCGGTCCACGACCTCGGGTCGTACGCCGGAGTATCCCCGGGCGAGGGAGTTCGCCCGTAGCAGGAGCATCCCCCGCACGACGTCCGTGGGCAGGGCGGGTCCGGTGCCGCTCGCGTGGCTGCGCACGAGTGCGAGCTGGAGCGGACGGGCCTCCGAGGCTGGTATAGTTCGGTCCGAGAGGCTGCCGAAGCCCGTGGTCACCCCGTAGATCGGACGACCGGCGGCCACCGCCCGCTCGACGGCGTGGCGGGCTTCCGCGATGCGTGACCTAGCCTCCGGGTCGAGGGAGACCGGGCACCGGCCCCGGACGACGGCGAGGAACGGGGCCAGGGTGAGCGACCGACCATCGACGGGTAGGCTCTCGGTCATCCGGACCGTGGCCGCCCCCCCGCGCGTCCGACGAGGAGAGGTCGGCGGTTCGCTTCCCGCCTAGGCCGCTGCCGGGTAGACCATCTCGCCGCCAACCTTCTGGTTCGACGGCTGCTTGACGGTCTTCACGCCCTTCGACTTCCAGAACATCTCGGCCACCTGCTGGACCTGGGAGGAGAGCTCCTGGGCGTCGGCGAGGCTGGTCCCCTGGCGCGCTTTTGAGGCGCTCTTCATCGCCTTCCAGAACGTCTCGTGGAGCGTCGGCATCGACTTCGCGTGGTCCGGCGTGAAGTAATCGCCCCAGATCACCCGAAGCTCGGACTTGACCCGCTCGGCGTGCTGCTCCTTGACCAATGTGTACCGGGCGAGCTTCGATTGGAAGGCCTCGACCTCCTCCGGCTTCGCGCCGGCGGCGGGCTTGGGGAGCTCAGCGATGAGCTGCATCATCCGGACGACCGTCAACGCCGCGATCTGGGCCTCGTGTGGGTCATAAATGCCGCAGGGGATGTCGCAGTGCGCGTAGACCCGGCGCAGGTCTCCGGAACGGTCGGCAGGCGCGAGGTGGGAGCTCAACGCAGATCGGCGGGGCGACATGGCCCGTCCAGCCGTGAGGGCAGGATAAAGGTGCCGGCACGGAGGAGCGCGGGGACCCGGTCGCGACAGGCCGGCGGGGAGTTCGAGGTCGTGGTCGCCGACCGGAGCATGGAGCCGTCCCTGAAGGACGGCGAGATCCTCCGGGTGCGGCCCCGCCGTCCTGGGGCCGGACCGCTGCCTCGCGGGTCGCTGGTGGTCGTTCACGATCCGGAGAGTTCCGACCGGTGGCTGATCAAGAGGGTGTTCGCGGTCGGCGGGGACCGAGTGCTGGTCGGCCCTCACGACGCGCAACGTCGCCCCGCCCGAGCGGCTCCGCTCGAGCGCCCCCCGACGGGGCCGGAGCGGTTCCTGGAGGAGCTCCTCGTGCCCCCGGACCACGTCTTCGTGCTCAGCGATCGTCCGGAGGTCGGGCGCGACAGCCGCCAGTTCGGAGCGTTGCCTCCGGAGTCGATCGTCGGGGTCGCCCACCGGCGCGCCCGCGCACGACGGTCGAGGTCGTCGCGCCGTTCCGGGTCGGCCTCGTAATCCTTATCCGACAAGCGATGTGGGGATTTCCCACATCGATGCAGCAGCGTTCGCTCGCCCTGGTGGCCGTCATCGTCGCCGTCCTCGCCGCGGCCGCAGGGTTCACGGCCGGCTATCTCCTTCGACCGACCACGGCGAGTAGCCCCGGCGCACCGTCGGCCCCTACGGGGACCCTCTCGATCACCGCGGCCGGTACGTTGGGCACGCTGTTCCCGGCGGTGGCGAACCAGCTCGCGAACGAGTCGCCCGGCATCACCGTCACCCTCGCCTCCCAGCAGTACCAGGGGAGCCTCGCCGCCCTCGCGGCGATCACCCAACTCCACAACACCTTCGACGTGGCGGCGGCCGCCGACTACCGTCTGATCCCGTCGCAGCTCGAACCGAACTATGCGGCGCGCGAGTACGTCTTCGCGACGACCCCCGAGGTGCTCGCTTACGACCCGACGAGTACCGCCCTCACCGGCGTGAACACGACGAACTGGCCGGAGAAGATCACGGCCTCCGGCTTCCGCCTCGCCATCGCGAACGCTTCCACCGACCCGAACGGCTACAACGAGATCTTCGTCCTCGAGTTGCAGGGGGGGCTGTCGATGGGCTCGCTCGGCGCGCTCTACGGTCACTTCTTCACGACGCCCGTCGGCCAGCTCGCCGAGCCGAACCCGACCACGACGGTCGTCGAGCCGGAGACGCAGGCCGCGACGTTGCTCACCACCCACCAGGTGGCGGCGTTCATCATCTACCGTTCGTACGCGCTCTCCCACCACCTCAGCTTCGTCGACTTTGACCCGCACGTCGGTCTCGGCAACCTCTCCCTCGGCACGTCGGGGAGCTACGGCGCCGCGTCGACCAGCATCCTGACCGCGAACGGGACGAAGCTCATCCACGGTGCGCCGGTCGCCTTCGCGGTGACAGTGCCGAGCAACGCGCCGAACGCTGCCATCGGCACCCTGTTCGTCCACCTGCTGCTCTCCGCCGAGGGCGGGCGCTTCGTCACCCAGGCCGGATTCGTGGCGATCTCTCCGGCGTGGGTCGACAACGCCGCCGGCCAGTCGTCGTGGATCGCCCCTGAAGTGGTGACCCTCCCGTCGGCGCTCGCCGGCCCATAATGGCCAGCCGCCTGGAACGCCGCGTGCGAGCCTCGGCCGGGAGTCGGATCGGCCGGGCCGCGGCGGTCGTCGCCGCGCTCTCCCTGGGGGCGATGATCGTCGTCCCGATCCTGGCCCTGCTCACCTACGCTCCCCTCTCCGCCCTCCTAGGGGCCACCCGCGACGCGGGGTTCCGCGACGCGGTGGTGTTCACCCTCGTCTCCTCCGGCCTTGCCGTCGCGGTCGCGCTGCTGCTGGGCGTACCCACCGGCTACCTGCTCGCCCGCCGGAACTTCCGGGGAAAGGCGGTCGTCGAGGCGCTCGTGACACTGCCCATCCTGATCCCCCACCTCTTGGTCGGCGTCGCGCTGGTCGTCCTCTTCGACCGGGAGAGCCTGTTCGGAGGCGCGGTGAGTCGCCTCGGGATCCCGTTCCTCAACACCGTCTACGCGGTCGTGGCGGTGATGGCGTACGTCAGCACCTCCTACGCCGTCACGGCGAGCCAGCTCGCCTTCCAGAGCGTCGACGCCGACCTGCTCGAGGCGTCGCGGACCCTCGGGGCCTCTCCGGCGACGGCGTTCCGGACGGTGACCCTTCCGATCGCCGCCCGCGGGATCGTGACCGGTGGGGTGCTCGCGTGGGGCCGGTCGGTGAGCGAGGTTGGCGGTCTGCTCATCGTGGCCTACACGGTCTACCCGGTCGGGGCGTTCGGCGGGCCGGTCACCAGCCCCGCGTCGGTCTACTTGTACAATCTGTACACTATTGGGGGGCTCCCGGGGGCGGCCCCAGCCGCGAGCCTGTTCATCCTGCTCGGCTTCGCCATCTTCGTGGGGGTCCGTCTGCTCGAGCGCCTCGGGGCGGTGGCCTGGCGGCGGATCGAGGTGCCCCCCTGACGCAGTGGGAGGTCGACGGGCTCGCCAGCCGCGTCGCGGGATTCGGACTCGGGCCTATCGACCTGCGGCTCGACGCCGGCGAGGCGGTCGCGGTCGTCGGCCGCTCGGGCGTCGGCAAGACGACGCTCCTGCGCACGATCGCCGGCCTCCTACCGCCGACCGCCGGGAGCCTCCGACGGGACGGTGAGGAGATGACCCACCGACCCCCGGAGGCTCGGCGGTTGGGGTACATTCCCCAGAGCCTCGCCCTGTTCCCCCACCGGAGCGTGGCGGGCAATGTCAGCTACCCGCTCGAGCGCAAGAGGTCCCCCCCGGCGGCCTCCGAGCTGCGGCTGCTCCTCGACCGGTTCGGCCTCCGTGAGCTCGCCGATCGGCGCCCCGCCCAGCTGAGCGGCGGGGAGCGGCAACGCGTCGCCATCGCCCGGGCGCTGGCCGCTGCTCCCTCCCTCCTGCTCTGGGACGAGCCGCTCTCGGCGCTCGACGCGTCGGCCCGCTCGGCGCTGGCGGAACTGCTCGGCAGCGTACAGCGCAAGGAACGGATCCCTCTGCTCGTCGTGACGCACGACCCCGAGGTCGCCTTCTCCCTCGCCGATCGCCTCCTGCTCCTCGACGACGGGCAGGCGGTGTTCTTGGGTGCGACGACGGCGCTCGCGGAGGGGACGCTCACGGCGTTCCTGGCGCGGTTCATCGGCTACGAGAACGTGATCCCCCGGGCGGCGCTCGAGGGGAGCGCCGCGTCCCCGCTCCGCGACTGGCTCTTGGAGCGTTCGGGCCCGGAAGGGATCGCGCTCGCCGCGGAGTCGCTCCGCCTGGTCGACCGCTCGACGCCTGGCTTCGACGGCGAGCTCCGTCACATCGCCCCACGACCGAACGGCGTCGACCTGCGGATCGACGTCGACGGATGGCTTCTGGTCGTCCGTCATCGGCTGGCGCCGGGAGGCGGTGGATGCCCGCGACCGGGGGAGAGGCTCCGCGTGGAGCTGAGCGAAGAGGCTCTTCGGCCCCTCGCGGCGGAGGTCCGCTCCGGATGACCGCGCGGGCGACTCCCGTGACGGAGATCGACCTCGCCCTCCTGAGGGCGCTGACGACCGCCCCGACGCTCGTCGCGGCCTGCCGCCGCCTCGGTATCTCCCGCGATCGCGGGGTCTACCGGCTGGCGAGGCTCGCGCGGATGGCAGGGGGCCCGGTCGTGGCCAGCGAGCACGGCGGGCGGTACGGCGGCGGCAGCCACCTCACCGTCCGGGGTCGGAGGCTTCTGCGACGCGGCGCGGACGCCTTTCTCCTCTCCTCCGACGGGCGCGCGGGCCCGACCGAAGGCGGCGCGCTCCACGGCACCTACCACGCGCGACCCGAACCGACGGTGGCGCTCGGGCAGGGGCTGGTCCTTCACGTGGCGTTTGTCGCCCACGAAGGCGAGCCGGTCGCCGTGGCGGTGGACCCGGAGGCGGTGTTGCTCGCCCCCCGAGCGTTCGCGTCGAGCGCGCGGAACCGGTTCAGCGGCCAGGTGCTCGCCCTGCGGCGCCGTGCGGCTTCCACGCGGGAGGTGACGGTCGCCGTGCGGGGCCACCGGTTCCGCGCCGCGGTGACGAACCAGAGCGTCCGGGAGCTCCGGCTGGCCCGCGGGCGGCGGGTCGTGCTCTACGTCAAGGCGACGGCCATCCGCCGGGTTGCGGGGCCGGTCAGTCGCGAACGCCCTCGCCGGTGAGCGAGAAGACCGCCTCGCCCTCGGGGAGGTTCGGCGAATCGATCAGCCGAGCGATCCGCTTCGGCGGCTTCGACTTCCGCAGGTAGATCCGGTAGGTCGCCGCGTGGGCAACGATGTTCCCGCCGATCGGACGGGTCGGGTCTCCGAACAGCACGTCCGGGCGGGAGGAGACCTGGTTCGTGACGATGACCGCGGCGTTGTAGGTGTCCCCGAACTTGAGGAGCTCGTGGAGGTGCCGGTTGAGCTGCTGCTGCCGGGGGGCCAGCTCGGCACGGCCGACGTACTCCGAACGGAAGTGGGCCGTGAGCGAGTCGACGACGATGAGGCGGATCGGCTTCTCGCGGGCGAGCTCCTGCGCCTTGGCCACGAGGAGCATCTGATGGTTGGAGTTGAACGCGCGGGCGATGTGGATGCGGGTGAGCGCGAGCTCCGGGTCGAGCCCGATGGCTTTCGCCATGTCGACGATCCGCTCGGGGCGGAAGGTCGACTCGGTGTCGATGTAGACGACCTCGCCCTCGAGGCCTCCCTCGCTCGCCGGCAACTGGACCTCGACCGCGGCCTGGTGCGCGACCTGGGTCTTGCCCGTGCCGAACTCGCCGGCGAACTCGGTGATCGCCATCGTCTCGATCCCGCCGCCGAGCAGCTCGTCGAGCGACTTCGCGTTCGTCGAGATCCGCCCGAGCTTCTTGCGCCGCTCCAGAAGGATGGTACCGCTCTCGAAGCTCCCGACGTCCGCGAGGCGCCGGGCCTCGCCGATGATCTTCTGGGCCAGGGCCGTGCCGATCTCCGCGGCCTCGGCGACCGCTCCGGGCGAGGCGACAGCGAGCTCCATGAGGTCGGTGAACCCGGCCTCCCGAAGCTTGTCGGCCGTCGTGCTCCCGACGCCGCTCAGCTCCTCGAGAGCGACCTCCCGGCTCTCCTCTTCCGGCTCCGAGCCGGAGCCGCGGCCGGCCGCTTTCTGCGCCACGTTCCGTTCGAGCCGTCCCGGGCGGATAAGCGTACGGGAGAGGTCGAGAAACGGCGAACGGTGACGGAGGCCGGTAGGCCCTACGTCGGCGTCGCCGCGGGGACGAACGGCTCGCCCGTGAGCCGTTGGTAGACCGTCGTGTACAGCCGGCTCACCTCGTCGACCAGGAGCGGCGGCAACGGTGGGATCGGCGGCTCGTCGGCGTTCGCCTCGCGGGCCTTCATCAGCTGGTCGAAGTAGCCGGTGCTCCGGTAGTGCTGCCGGACGAACTCCTTGGAGAACTCCACCTGGCGTCCCCGGGAGAACGCGTCCTTGTCCCAGAACCGGTCCTCGTCGGCGGTGCCGAAGGTGTCAACGACCATCGTCGCCCCGGCCGCGTCGACCGCGAACTCCTTCTTGCCGTCGACATGCAGGAGGCCGCGGGGGGCTATCTCCCGCTCCATGGCGCCGTCGATCTTCAGGATCTCCTCCCGGATGGCGTCCATCTGCCGCCGGTCGAGCGCCGCGAGGTCGTACGCCTCCTCCCAGCTCAGGAGCCGGTCGACCGGCTCGAGCTTGGTGGTCACTTCGAAGTGGGCGGTCGGGAGCTTCTCGCCGTAGGCGACCGGCTTCCCTTGCGGGTAGCCGAGGGTCTCGGCCGTCACCTTGCCGGCCTTCACCCGGTCCCAGAGGGAGCCGGCGACGTAGTACCGGACGATGAACTCGAGCGGGATCAGGTAGTTCTTCGGGTGGGGGCCGAGCGTCTTCGGCTTCGGCACGACCTGCACCCGCCGCACGCGCATCGCGGTCGGACCGGAGCGTCCGAGGAAGTGGTGCGGGATGCCGAGCCGACCGCAGAGCGCGAACCAGTGGCTGGCGGTCGCCGCGAGCGTCTCGCCCTTGTGGGGGATCGGGTTCGGGATGTGCTTGTCGAACACCGAGATGTCGTCGGTGAACCGGAACTCGAGCTCGGTCGGGGAGATCTCGTAGATCTCCTTCACCTTGCCCCGGCGCAGGTACTTCGGCGCCGTCGCCTCGTGGGAGCCGGACCGTGCGGTCGTCGACATGCTCGCGTTCCACGCGCGAGGGGCTACATAGCGAGCACGTCGGGCGGGGGCGGCGTTCTCCGCCGCGCGAGGTGCCTGCCTCGCTCCCGCCCGACCGCAGGCACGCTGGTCGCCCCGCTACCGCGGATCTGTCCCGTGCTTGCGGAGCCCCGCCTCGGTCAGGAGGACGCGGATCGAGTCCACCTGTTCGAGAGGAGTCGGTTGCTCGCCGGCCGCACCCGCCGGGAGATTGGGACCCTCGTGGACAAGGCTCCAGGCCCCCCAGTCCTGCGGGGGTCCGGGGACCAGGTGGAAGACGTTGCCGAACGCGAACCGGTCCTTCCGCTCCGGACCGGCGAACGAGGCGACGAGCTTGACGCCCTGGGCCTTGGAGGCCTCATGGAATCGCCGCGTGAGCTCGACGTCCTCGGGGTACAGGTGCACGATCCGGTCGACGTTCGTCGCGAAGAAGACGAGCGGCGTGGAAGGGGTCGGCAGGCGGGAGGTGATCGAATGGAGGGCTCGGGGCAGCCGAAGGAAGTCGAGCAGGCTGGCGACCTGCTCCGCCGGTTCGTCTGCGCGGATGACGCGCCAGAGGGCGGGGTTGTCCTCGGGGTTGGAGGGCCCCAGGTCGCGGAGCGAACCGGTCGAGTACCGACTCTCCGGAGGGACGAACTGGGCGAGGACCGCCTCGTTCGCATCGGCCGTCGTGATTGGGTCCCGGATGAACAGCCAGACGAGCGTCCCCTTCGAGCGGCGCGCGATGGCGTAGGCGCAGAGCGCGGCCGCGGTCCGGTCCGCCCCCCAGACGAGCACCGAATCGGAGCCGTCGGTGACCGTCGCGGGGAACTCGGCCATCGTCCAGGCGGTCGCCTCGAGTCGTCATGTTCCTCGAGGGGAATGAAGCCTCGGTCGGGGGCGAAGGCCCGAGGTGGCCGGTCGCCGCCGGCGAAACTCCGCTAGGCCACGGCGAACAGGCGCCAGGGCTCGTCGAGGCCCTTGAGGCGATGGAGCCCGCGGTCCTCAAAGTCGATACCGGAGCCCGCGACGAGGTCCTTCACGGTGCTCGTGACCAGGACGCTCGAGCCATCGGAGGCCCCGGCGACGCGTGCCGCGATGTGAACGCTGAGGCCCCCGATGTCGTCGCCCAAGACCTCGCACTCCCCCGTATGGACCCCCGTGCGCACCGAGATCCCGAGCTCGCGAACCGACTGGCGGATCGCTGCGGCGCACCGGACGGCCCTCGCGGGGCCGTCGAAGATCGCCAGGAAACCGTCCCCGGTCGACTTCACCTCGCGTCCGTTGAATCGCGCGAGCTCGCGCCGGACGAGCCGGTTGTGCCGGGCGAGCAGATGGGACCAAGCCCGGTCCCCGACCGACCTCGCCCGGCGGGTCGAGCCGACGATGTCGGTGAACAGCAGCGTCGTCAGCATCCGCTCCGGGGTCCGGGCGGCGCGCGTGCCGGTCAGGAACTCCTCGACCTCGTCGAGCAGGCTCCCGGTGTCCCCGACCCACCAGACGTGGTCGTTCCCCGGCAGCTCGACCCACTTCGCGCCCGGGATGTGCTTGGCGAGATACCGGCCGTTGCCGACGAGGACATCGCGATCGTTGCGGCGGTGGAGCACGAGCGTGGGAACGTGGATGGAGGGGAGCACGCCCCGGATGTCGATGTCGGTGTTCATCCGTGCGAGGGTGACCGCGGCCGCCGGGCTCACGCTGAGCCGCCCGTAGGCGGCGAACCACATGCGGAAGCTAGGGTCCCGCGCCATCGACGGCGCGAGCGTGTCGAGCTCGACATCGCTCCCCCACCCCGCTTCGAGCTGACGGATCCACCGCTCGCGGGAGGCCCGCGTCGGGCCCCAGGGATAGTTCGGGCTCTTCAGCCGCTTGGCGAAGGCGCCGAACAGGATCAGCCGCTCGACCTGCTCCGGACGGGTGGCGGCGAAGAGGGCGCACATCGACCCGCCTTCGCTCGTGCCAAAGACCGACGCCCGCCGGACCCCGACCGCCTTCATCACGGCGCGGAGGTCGTCGACCCGCTGCTCGAGGATCGGCAGGCCCGAGACGCGGTCGGAGAGACCGGTCCCACGCTTGTCGAACCAGATCACCCGGGCGAAGGTGGCGAGGCGCTCCAGGAACCGGACGAACAGCGGCTCCTCCCAGGCGTACTCGATGTGGGAGGCCCAGCCCGGGACGAACACCAGGTTCCGGGGCCCGCGGCCGAAGACCTGGTAAGCGATGTGAACCCCATCGCTCCGCGCGTACTTGGTCTCGGGGATCATCCGGCGGCGGGAGCTTCCCTCCCGTCCTTTAGCTCTCCGCGGCCGGGGAGGTCTCGACGGTTGCCCGGTATCACAGAACCCCGGCGGTCCTACGGCGGTGGCCGGAGCAAGAGTCCGCGTCGCGTGTCAGGGCGTGGGGACGAACGCGATGTGCGGGGCGCCGCGAGCGAGGTCGACCGTGACGAGGTGGCTCGGGAAGACGGGTCGGAGCCCACGGACCGTGAGGCCGAGCTCGTCGTGGTGGAGGGCCAGCTCCACGTCGGCCATCCCACGGACGGCCTCGGCGCATCCGAGTCCGGGCCGGAGGATCCCGAGGCAGAGATTGCCTCGCGCTCGGGTGGCCTTGATCCCGCGGAAGAACATACGGGCGGCGTTCTCGGCGCCCATCAGCATCTCCATGATCTCGAACGCGACGAGCTCGACGAACATCCTCGACCGCGCTCCTCGTACCGCCGACTCGGCCGCCTGCATCTTCTCCATCTGCTTGGCCCGGTGAGCGACCCAGGCCTTCGAACTCGGCTCGACGCCGGCTTTGAGGCGAAGGTCGACCACGTACGGCGCGTCGGTGTCCTCCCCTACGTAGTCGATGACCCGCACCCGGCCGTCGAACCGGCGCCGGCCCACCCACGGCAATAGGTGGGCACGGAACGTCCGAGGCGATTCCCGGGAGGGTAGGACCGCCATGATCCCGTTCGAGTGGTGGAGGAAGTTGAGCAAGAGCGGCGTGAACAGCAGCTCGCGGTCCGCGAGCTCGATCGTCGGGTCGGTGTGGAACAGGGCCATCGAACCGCGGCCGAAGCCGCCGCCCAGGAGTCGGTCGAAGTCGGGGATTCCGGTCGAGAACCGGTCGTCGGAGTCGGGGACCGGCTTCCACCTCGCGTGTCCGTTGTTCGCTGCGGCGTGGCGGGACATGGACGAGAGATGCCCGGGGGGGCTCTTAGACTCGCTCCTTTTTCGAGGTGAAACGCCTTCCGGAACGCCCGGTCCGTCTCCCGGGACATGTACCGTCCGGGCCGGAACAGTCGGCGCGCGGTTCGGGACGAAGCGGCCGGATTCCGGTTTGGCTCCCGGCCTCGGACCGAGCGACCCAGACCGTTCCGGACGGACTAGATCGACCGGGCGTGGAGCGCGCTGATCGGCCGGAATCCGCGTTTCGCGTAGAACCGGGCCGCGATCTCGTTCTGGGTCGGGAACTCCGCCGTCACGATCCCCGCTCCCTGCTCCTTGAGCGCGCGCGTTGTCTCGGTGAGCAGATACTCCCCGACCCCGTGGCGCCGGTGGAGCGGGAGCAGGTAGATGTCGAGGATGACCCCCTCCATCTTGGGTGCGTAGAACGGTCGTTCGCGTACCTGCGCTCGCACCACCCCGACGATCTTCCCTCGCTCCGGCCCGACCCCCTCGGCGGCGAGCACGATCGCCATCGGGTTCGCGAGATCGCTCGTCAGGATGTCGCGCGCGCGCTCCTCGACGTCGTCGCGGACCTTCAGGAGCGGGTCGAACTCCTCGTTGAGACGCTTCAATCGGACGAGCAGCGCTGCCAAGGCTTTCACGTCGGCCGCGCTCGCGCGGCGCAGGTGCACCGGCGCGGACGCTTCGGCGGCGGTCCGGATCGTCTCCCCTGCGCGCTCCTTGTTCGCGGTCATCGTCCCCGTTTCCCCCGGGCCGGCGGCTCGTCCGGCATCGGAAGCGTGAGGCCCGCGCGCGTGAGCGCGTGGGCGAGCTCGACCGGGCGGCGCATCCTCGCCTTGGCCCGCTCGAGGAACTCGTCGCGCGAGAGCTTGTGCCGGGCCAGGCCGAGCTTCACCGTCGCCTCGGCGACGGCAGCGGCGATGTGAGGGAACACCTCGCTCTCCTCCATGGTCGGAAGCAGGTGGGTCGCCGTCAGTCCTTCGCGCTTCGCCTGCGCCGCCAGCTCGCGCGCGGCGACGAGGACGACCTCCTCCGGGATCGAACGGGCGCGGGCGTCGAGGATCCCGCGGAAGACGGGAGGGAAGACGAGCGAATTGTTGAGCTGGTTCGGGAAATCGCTGCGGCCGGTCGCGACGATCGCCGCGCCCGCCGCGAGGGCGGTCGCTGGCCAGATCTCGGGCACCGGGTTCGCCAGCGCGAAGACGATCGGGTCCCGGGCCATCGTACCGATCCAGTCGGGTCGGATTGTGTTTGGGTCCGGGGTCGAGGCGGCGATCAGCGCATCGGCGCCGACGAGGGCCTCCGGCAGTTGGCCGGTGCGGCCACCTCCGTCGGTCGCGAGCGCGAGTCGGTACTTCCAGCGGTTGCGGATCGACAGCTCATCGACGTCCTCCCTCTCGGCGTGCAAGACCCCCTTGTGATCGACCAGGGTGAGCCGCTTCGGGTCGTGGCCGAGCGCGAGCAGGAGCCTCGCGGTCGCGAGGTTCGCAGCACCGGCCCCGAGGAGTACGGTCTGCACCGACCCGACCGAGCGACCGGTGAGCTCCAGCGCGTTGAGGTAGCCGGCGACGCTCGCGGCTGCGGTCCCGAGCTGGTCGTCGTGCCACACCGGGATCGGGAGCTTCTTCGCGAGCTCCTCGAGGATGCGGAAGCACTTCGGCGACGCGATATCCTCGAGGTTCATCGCCCCGAAGGCGGGGGCCAATCGCTCCACGGTCTCGATGAACGCCTCGGGCGTGGCGACGTCGATCGGGATCGGCACGGCGTCCACGCCGCCCAGGTACCGGAAGAGGAGCGCTTTCCCCTCCATGACCGGCAGCGCCGCGCGGGGACCGATGTTCCCGAGCCCGAGGACTCGGCTTCCGTCGGTGACGATGCCGATGGTGTTCCAGCGACCGGTGAGCTCGAACGACTCGTCCGGGTCCGCTTCGATCGCCCGGGCGACCGCGGCGATCCCCGGCGTGTACCACAGGGCGAAATCCTCCAGCGAGCGGACCGGTACCTTCGGGACGGTCTCGACCTTGCCCTGGTAGTACCGGGCCAGTCGGATCGAGCGCTCCCCCAGCGCGGCCGTCTGGGCCGCCTCGCTCTCGGCCGACTCGGCCACCGGAGCGCGTCGACGACGCGACGGCTTCTCTGGGTCGACCGGCGGGGAGGACGCTTGGACCATCGACCGGGGAACGACCGACCTCCGCCAATATACATTTGGCCGGTCGATGGTCCCTTCGTCAACTGACGATGGGGCGGGCCGCCGGGACGGTCTTATCCCCCAACGCCCCTCGCACGACGAACTTGCCATGTCGCCGGCGGCCGAGGGCCTTCCGCATCCGTTCGCACGCCCACTGCGCGCCGGGGCGGTCTCCTTGGTCTCGCCCGTCGAGTTCGGTCGGATGCTCGCTGCCCCGGAGCCGCCGCTCGTCGTCGATGTCCGCCCGCCCGCCGAGCGGGCGCTCGCCCGCCTGCCGAACGACCGGAGCGTCCCGCTCTCGGAGCTGCCCCACCGGTACGGCGAGCTGCCCTCCGGCCGTGAGGTGATCGTCTACGACCAGTTCGGTTCCCAGGCCCGCCGCGCGGTCGAGTACCTTCAGCGCAAGGGGTTCCCCCGCAGCGCGGCGCTCGAAGGCGGTCTCGACGAGTACGCCCGGACCGTCGACCCGTCGATCCCCCGCTACACCGCAGGCCTCTCGCCCGGGGGCCTTCTCCTCCGTCAGTTCCCCCGCGCCGACTCCGGCTGTCTCGCGTACATGGCGGTCGACGTCGCGACCCAGCAGGCGGTCGTCATCGACCCCGGGGTCGACGTCGCGCCGTACCAGGCCGCGTTGGCCGACGGCCCTTGGCAGCTCCGGGCGATCATCGAGACCCACACCCACGCCGACCACCTGGCCGGCCATGCCGCGCTCCACGCCTCGACGGGGGCCCCGATCTACGTGAGCCACCGGTCGCCGGCCCAGTACCCGCACGAACGGCTCCGCGAGGGCGACACGGTCGACGTCGGGCCGGAGGCGATCCACGCTCTCGAGACGCCGGGGCACACGCGCGACCATCTCACGCTCCGACTGGGTCGGTCGATCTTCACCGGCGACACCCTCCTCATCGGCGCGTGCGGACGGACCGACCTGGGCGACGGCGACCCCGAGCTGCTGTACGAGAGCCTCACGCAGAAGATCCTTAGGCTCGACGACGCGACGGAGGTGTTACCCGCCCACTTCGGCCCGCACCACGCGCTCGTCGACCGGTACGCCTCCTCGCTCGGCTTCGAGCGGGCGACGAACGAGGCGCTCAACCAGGGCTCGCGCGAGGCGTTCCTGAAGTACATGACCGAAGGGTGGCCGCCGAAGCCGGAGGCGTTCGACCGGATCGTCCGGACGAACCTCGAGGCGTAACGCCCCGATTGCTCGCCGCGTAACCGGTTTTCTCACCCCGGACCGCGACACGGTTAAAGCACGGACCCGGCTCGCGGCGCCCTCCATGAACCTTCGTGCAAGCTTGACCGGTCCTTTCCCCCGCCCCGAGTCGCTCGTCGCCGCGACGCGCGACCTGGACCGAGGCCGGACCACCGCGGACGCCGTCGACGAATTGTTCGTCCGGACCGAGAGCGAGGTCGTCGAGATCGAGCGCCGCCTCGGCCTCGACCCCGTGACCGGCGGCTACCTGCGCTGGGCCGACGTCTTCCGGCCGATCGCCGAGACCTGGGCGGGATTCACGGTCGGACCGGTGACGCGCTGGTTCGAGACGAACACGTTCTTCCGGCAGCCGATCCTGCACGCTCCCCCCGAGCGCGTCCCCGGTGCGCTCGCCGCCCGCCTGCCGGTCGCCGCGCGGACGCCGGACCCGGCGAAGGCGAAAGTGATCCTCCCGGGCCCGTACACCTTCGCGGGTCTGCTCGACAACCGCTCGGGCGAGACGCTCGAGTCGCTGATCCACCGGCTCGGGCGCCTCCTCGGCGCCGAGGTGAAGGAGCTGCGCGGGCTCGGCTACACTGTCTTCCAGTTCCAGGAGCCGCTGCTTGTCGTCACGCCGCCGACCGGCCCGCGGGCGGAGGCGGTCACGGCGGCGTACCGCGCGATCGCGGAGGCGAGCGAAGGCGCGACGACCATCCTCTGGACCTTCTTCGGGGACGCGGCACCGGTCTTCCCGCTGCTCGCCCACCTCCCGGTCGGCGTCCTCGGGATCGACCTCGCCGAGACCGACGCCACGTCGCTCACGACGCCGATCGAGCGGCGAGGGATCGGCCTCGGATGCCTCGACCCCCGTACCACGCTCGTGGAGGATTCTTCCGAGGTCGCGGCGATCGTCCGCCGGGTCCAAGAGAAGCTGCACCCCTCCTCCGTCTGGCTCGGCCCGGGCGGGCCGCTCGACCTCCTTCCGTGGGAGCCGGCGCGCCGGAAGCTTCACGTCCTGCCGGCCGCGATCCAGTCGGTGAACGCCGGGGCCGCCCGATGAGCCGGCCGTTGTTCCCCACCCAGGAGATCGGGAGCCTCGCCCGGCCCCGCTGGCAACTGTTGGGTCAGCGCGGCGAGCCCCTCGACGCCGGCGCACGCGACGAGTTCGAGAAGTGGAACGCCCGGCTCGCCTTCGCGCCCCCGAACGACGCGTCGGCGGCAGCGCTCCTCCACGGCCGCTCGCGCGAGGTCGGTGCGGGGAGCGTGAAGGACCTGGGCGCGCTGTTCGGCCTGCGGTTCTTCGAGACGGCCGGACTCGACCGGGTCTACGACGGCGAAGCGCGGCGCGTCGAGATGTACGAGCACCCGATCCGCCAGATGCGCGGCTTCCAGTTCCTGGGCCACGTCCGCTCCTTCGACAACAAGTACTACCTCAAGGCGGCCGCCACCGGGGAGGTGAAGCTCGACCAGCCGTACCACCTGGACGAGTTCGACTTCGTCAAGGCGCACGCGGTCAAGGAGCCGAAGCTACCGATCACCGGACCCTACACGCTCGCCGACTGGTCGTACAACGAGTACTACCTCGGCCGGCAGACCGGCTGGAAGAACCGGGCCGTCCGCCGAAAGGCGCAGCGGGAGTTCGTCGTGGAGATCGCCCGGCACGCGATCCGCCCGACCCTCCAGGCGCTGATCGAGCGGGGCTGCCGGGTCATTCAGATCGACGAACCGGCCGCCGGAACCCATCCGGACGAGGCCGACCTGGTCGCCGAGGGGTTCAACGCGGCGACCGAGGGGCTGGACGCGGAGTTCTCCATGCACATCTGCTTCTCCGACTATCGGAGCCTGTTCCCCGCGTTGCTCGAGGCGAAGCGGGTCCACCAGTGGGCGTGGGAGTTCGCCAACCGCGACGGCGACGGGCGCGACGGCTACGAGGTGCTCAAGATGTTCGCCGAGTACGGCGACACCCGCGAGATCGGGCTCGGCGTGCTCGACGTGCACCGCGACGAGGTCGAGTCGCCGGAGCTCGTCCGCGACCGGATCGAGCGGGCCGCTAAGATCCTCGGCGACCCGGCCCGGATCTGGGTGAACCCGGACTGCGGCCTGCGGACCCGACGTCTCCCGATCGCCTACCAGAAGCTCGAGAGCATGGTGAAGGGCGCCGCGCTCGCGCGGGCTAGCTTCGAAAAGTCGTCGTAGGACCGGCGGGCCGGTCCGGTGACCCTCACGCCGAGCCGGGGGTCGGCTCGGCGGGCGTAGGGTGTGCGTCGTGCGCGGGCCGGGGGCCGTCCACGACCCGCGTGCCATCGGCCCGGAACCGGAAATTGATCAGTCGGAGGCTCACGAGGAAGCCGACGACGCCGAGCAGCGCGGAGGCGAGGAACACGTACCGGAAGGCCGCCAGGTCGGGGACCGTGCGGACGATCGGGACCGGGGTGTGGCCCGGCACGAGGACGCTCCCGACCACGATCATGGTCGTCGACGTGGAGAGGATCGCGCTCGCGAGGACGGGGCCCAAACTCTGACCGAGCGTCCGGAAGGTGGCGTTCATCCCCGTCTGGATCCCGGTCTCCTCGCGTCGCGAGGAGAGGACGATCACGTAGGTCATCGAGATGAAGCAGGTGACGACGCCGACGAGGCCCGGGATCGTCGCGAAGAGGATCTCGAGCGTGCTCCGGTTGAAGACCGTGAGGAGCAGCCCGCCGAGCACGATGAGAGCGCAGCCGGTGAGCATCATCGGCTTCGGCCCGTACCGTCCGATCGACCGGCCCACGAGCGGGGCGAACGCCATCATGGAGAGCGCGGTCGGCAGCGAGAGCAGGCCGAAGGTGAGCACGGACTGGCCCAGGCCCACCTGAGGGAGCTGGACCAGGATCGAGTTGGCGACGAAGACGAGGAACATCGCGGTGCCGGCGAGGACGCCGACCACGTTCGAGATGACGATGTTCCGCTCCTTGAGGCGCGCGAAGTCCACGATGGGGCTCCGGGCCCGCCGCTCCCGAAGCGCGAAGACCACGGCGAAGACGAGCGCTAGCACGAAGAGCTGCGGGACCCCAAAGGGGACACCGCCCAGGGTCACTCCCGATAGATTCGACCAGCCCCAGACCCCGCCCTCGGAGAGCCCGATGAGGGTCGCCGCGAGCGCCCCGGCGAGGAAGGCCGCCCC
The DNA here is from genome assembly GCA_022750195.1 of Thermoplasmata archaeon. GTDB lineage: Archaea > Thermoplasmatota > Thermoplasmata > Lutacidiplasmatales > UBA184 > Lutacidiplasma. The sequence continues at coordinate 106,263 of JAKIWE010000004.1, forward strand.
CGGGACGTCCAGCGCGGCGCGGAGCCGCACGCGGGATTCCCGGAGATAGACGATCGTGAGGAGGACCATCAGGATGGCCACCGGAATGACCGTGTGGTAGGTGAACTGCCAGCCGAAGTCCTGCGTCAGGTAGGCACCTCCGGCGAGCCCGATGGCCGCCCCCGCGGCGAACATCGCCGAGATGATCCCCTGCGCCGCGCCGACGCGGTTCGGGGGGAACTCCTCCCCGACCATCGCGAAGGCGAGGGGGAACATCGACATCCCCAGCCCCTGGACCCCTCGCACCCCGATGAGCAGGTAGATCGCGTTCGCTCGGCTCACTCCGAGGGCGTTCGCGATGTCCGGCGTGAAGCCGGCGACGCTCACCGCGATCGCGTAGACGCTCATCACGACGACGAGGATCCGTTTCTTGCCGTACAGGTCGCCGAGCTTGCCGAAGATCGGGGTCGACACCACGCCGACCAGCAGGTACGCGGAGAGGATCCACGCGACCGTGGAGATCGGCGGCCCCCCGAAGAAGACCTGGAAGCGGACGAGCGCCGGGACGACCATCGTCTCGACGTAGGTGACCATGAGCGCCGCCCCCGAGAGGATGAGCAGGACGAGCCGCGCGCGGGCCGGGTCGAGGCGGTCGCCCGGGGCTTGGGGCCACCCTCCCCCCGTCGCTTCTCGCGGCGCGGACATTCTCCGGCCGTAGCTCGACCGTCCTTTTTGAAGGTTCCCGGGCTTCAGGGCCCGGCGCTCCGAGGGCGGGTCAGTCGAGTCGGGTGAGTACTTCGACGCCGTTGGGGCGGACCAGCACGGTGTGCTCGGCCTGCGCGACGAGCCCCCGGCCCCGCTCAACGAACACCGGGTACGTCTGGAGATGCCGACGCGCCCGGCGGAGGCGCTCCTTGTCCGCGTCCCCGTCCAGCCACCGTGCCGTGAACGGCAAGGTGCGGAACCGCGCGAACGCGCTCTGCAGCCACGGGTCCTCCGTTCCCGGGTCGGCCCGGAACCGGACGATGTTGCCGAAGACTCCGTTCTCGATCGATCCGGCGCCGTTCGTCGCGAACGGTTCGATCGCTACGATCTCTCCGTCGTCCAGGCGCTCCCCACTGAGCCCCGAGGCGTTCGGGATCGACTTGCCCGCGTGCAGGACGTAGGTCTCGATGGTATGGCCGGTCAGGTCACGGATCGGCTTGAGACCCCGTCGCCCGATCGCCGCCTCGATCGCGAGGGAAAGCTCGTTGACCGCGACGCCGGCCCTCACGTGAGCGATCCCGGCCTCCACACCCTCCCGGGCCGCCCGCATCAGGTTCTCGTGTCGACGACCGCCGCCGACCTCGACCGTGGCGGCGGTGTCCGCGACGGCGCCGTCCAGGTGGGCGCCGACGTCCACCTTGAGGAGATCGCCCGCTTCGAGCTTCGCCTCGTCGTCGGGGGAGGGGGTGTAGTGGGCCGCCTCCTCGTTGCGCGAGAGGTTGGCCGGGAACGCCGGCTCTGCCCCATGTCGCCGGATGTACCCCTCGATCTCCTCCGCGACCTCCCTGCGTGAACGGCCCGGGGTCGCCAGCGAGACGCCCAGCTCCCGGGCCTCCGCGGCGATCCGCGCCGCCCGACGCCACCGCGGCAGCTCGTTCGCCGGGACCGTCACGCGATCACCGCGCCGACGCCCGGGGAACGACCGAGGGGGAGGCGCCCGTGAGGTCGACCAGGATCGACGGGCTCCCGGTCGGAGCCGGCCCTCCCGCTACGTACCGCGCGACGGCCCGGCCGAAGGTGCGTCGCGCCGCCGCGAGCGACCGGCTCGCCGGCTCGCCGTGTCGGTTCGCCGACGTACACGTGATCGGACCGACGCGCAGCGCCAGGGCTCGGGCGACCGGATGGTCCGGCACTCGGATCCCCACCGTTCCGGCCGACCCGAGGATCGGGCTCGCCAGCTTTCGCCGCGCGGCGGCCGAGACGGGGAGCAGGACCGTGACCGGACCGGGCAGGAGTCGGCGAACCCATCGCCGGGCGCCGGACGTGAGGTCGGCCCACGGTTCGATCTCCTCCGTCGACGAGACGGCGATCGAGATCGGCTGGTCGGACGGTCGTCCCTTAGCGATCAGGAGCCGGGCGACCGCGGCCTCGGAGGTCGCCCGCGCTCCGAGCCCATAGAGGGTGTCGGTCGGGTAGACGACGAGCGCGCCGCGGGCGAGCTCCCGGGCCGCTGCCTCGAGCCCTGCCTCCATGCCGCTCAGAGGTACGGTTGGTCGACGCGGGGGTAGGCGTGGTAGTCGTTCTCCCGGAAGAACAACGCGAGCTCCTTCTCGGCGGAAGCGACCGCGTCGGAAGCGTGGATCAGGTTCGGCGTCACGGCGATCGCGAGGTCCCCCCGGACCGTCCCCGGCGCCGCGGTCTGCGGGTTGGTCGCACCGGTCAGCAGGCGCACGACCGAGATGGCGCTCCGGCCCTCGACCGCGAGGGCCAGCACCGGTCCGCTCGTGATGTGCTCGACGAGCCCCGCGTAGAACGGCTTGGCCTGGTGCTCGGCGTAGTGCCGGGCCGCGAGTTCGGGCGTGACCATCACGAGGCGCGCGGCCACGATCTTCAGTCCCTTGCGCTCGAGGCGACCGAGGATCTCCCCGGCGAGCCCGCGCTTGACTCCGTCCGGCTTCACCAGTACTAAGGTCCGCTCGACGGTCCCCTCGCCCATCGGCGCGCCGACGCGACTCCGGGCCAAAACCTTTGGCCGGCCACTCGGAGTCCCGTCGGCGTCCGACACGGTCAAGCACCGGACGGTTTCGCGGCACGCGTGGGGACGCCGAGGGTCCACGAGCAGGTCCTCGGCTTCGACGCCGTCGCCGAGGAGTACGAAAAGGGGCGACCGGAGTATCCTGCGGACGCGGTCGCCGCCCTGATCGCGGGCCTCCGGGTCGCTCCTGGGAGCCCGGTGCTCGACCTCGCGGCCGGGACGGGCAAGCTCACGCGGGCGCTCCTCCCGTTCGGGTTCGACCTCGTCGCCGTCGAGCCGATGGCCGGGATGCGTCGGGTCTTTGTGCGGGCGCACCCGCACGTGCGCCTGCTGGACGGGACGGCCGAGGCGATCCCGCTGCCGGAGGCGAGCGTCGACGCGGTCGTGGTCGGTCAGGCGTTCCACTGGTTCGACGCGGCCCAGGCGTTGCCCGAGATCCGTCGCGTGCTGAGGCCAGGCGGCGCTCTCGGGCTGATCTGGAACCTGCGGGACGAATCGGTGCCGTGGGTCGCCAGGGTCGGCAAGCTCCTTGACGCGGTGGACCCCGGCGTTCCACGTACCCGGCTCAAGGCGTGGCGAGCGGCCTTCACGGAGAATCCGCGCTTCACTCCGCTCGAAGAGCGCACCTTCCACTTCCAGCAGCAGCTCGACCGGGACTCCGTGGTCGCTCGCTTCGTCTCGGTCAGCTTCGTCGCGAACCTCCCTCCGGCTCGCAAGGAGTCGTTCGTCCGCGAGCTGCACGCCATCCTCGACGAGGACCCGGTCACGCGAGGGGAGACCACGATCGACCTCGCCTATCGAACCGACGTATTCTGGTCGGCGGCTCGGTAACGCGATCACCCCGTCCAACGGGCGTCGCACGCGTCGAACCACGGGCACCTCGGGCAGCGACCCGGCCCCGGGCGGGCGCGGCCGTCGTACGGCCGACGCGCCTCGGCGAGCGTGCGGGCAAGTTCCGTGCGCGCCGACTCGTCCCAGGGAAGTCGTGCCTCGGTGCCATCCCCGTACCGAAGCAGGCCGAACGGCGGCGGAGCCGTCGACCGATCCTCCAGCAGGGCGAGGTAGGCGTACACCTGCAAACGGTGGGACTCCGGAACGCCCCTCCGGGGGAACGACCGGCTCTTCACCTCCACGGGCACGAGCCGGCCGTCGGAGAGGCGTAGAAGTTCGTCGGGTCGGCCGACGAGACCCCACGTCTCGGAACGCATCGGGGCATCCGTTCGAACGGTGTCTACGGCGACGACAGTACCACCGGCCGGTCCACGCGCACGCCACCAGGCACGGGCCGCGACTCCCGCTACGACGACCGCCACCAGGGCGAGGAGCCCAAGGAGCAGGCGGAGGTCGATCAACTCAGGATCGCCCCCACGAGGCAGGCGAGCGCGACCACGACCGCGATCACGAGCACGGTCCTCCAGGTGCCTCGGTGGTGCGAACGGAGCTGTTCCGAGGAGAGGTAGGCGGCGTGGAACCGCTCACCCGCGGCCGAGGAGCGCCGGCTCGCGGCGGAAGGGCCGCCCGCCGGTGGGTGGCGGCGGTACCAGAACGACCGTGGGCAGTAGGCGTAGTCGCCGACCTCGGAGGCCGAGAGCCAGCGCGACTCTCCGGTCGCTCCCCCCGCGCGCGGCACCGACGGCCGAGGGTAGCCCCGGGGTTAGAACCTCAACGCTCGAGTGGAAGCTGACGGCCGTCGCCGGCCGGCGAACTCAGGATTCGGAGCTCTTCTCGGCGGTGTCGGCCGCAGCTTTCGGCTTTCGGGCACGCGGAGCCTTCGCAGGCTTCTCCTTCTCGGCCGCCGCCTCGGGTGCGGTACTCGCGGGCATGGGGGAGTTGGGAGTCTTCGCTTTCGGTGTTCGGGCCGGCTTGGGTGCCTCGGTGGACGCGGATGCCTCCGGGGCTTTCGCGGCCGCGGGCTCGTCAGGCTTCGAAGGCTTGGCCGGGGGCGCCGGAGCGGACGGGGCCGGTCCTTTCGCGCGGGCGCGGGCCGGAGCGCTCCGTTGCTCGCTCTCGATCTTGAGCGCGTGGGCGCGGGTCCACTTCAGGCGGTGCCCGACGCGGCCGAGATGGAGCTGCTGCTTGCGGCAGGAGGAGGAGCAGAAGCTGAAGACGGTCCCGTCGCGCTTGACGAACAGCGTGCCGGTCCCCGGTTCGATCTCGTTCGCGCAGAACGAGCACTGTCGCTTGACGACCATTCGCCGATCCCTGCCCCACTACCGGACGGAGAGCTTCCGCGCCTCGCGGGCGGTCTCGCGCAGGACGAGCACATCGCCCAGTCGGATCGGCCCGGCGACGTTGCGGGTGATGATCTTCCCGCGGTCTCGGCCCGCGAGCACGCGGACCTTCACCTGGGTCGCCTCCCCGGCCATGCCGGTGCGACCGATCAGTTCGACGACCTCCGCGGGCGAGCCCTTCTCCTCCGCCATCGACGCGACCGCCCGTTGGACCTTCGGGCCTTACTTCTTGAGGTTGGCGAACGACGCGGCGAGCTCTTCGAGCAGCGCCTTGCCTTCTCCGGCCTCGACGATCGCGACGCTCGCCGCCGACTTCGATAGGCCGGCCGACTGGCCGAGCCGCTGCTTCTTCGGGACGTAGACGTACGGGATCCGCTTCTCCTCGCAGAGCATCGGGATGTGGACGAGGATCTCGACCGGGTCGACGTCCTCGGCCATCACAACGAGCTTCGCCTCGGCGCGTTCGCTCGACTTCGTGACCTCGTTCGTGCCCACGCGGACCTTGCCGGTCTCGCTGGCGACCTGGATCAGTTGCAGGGCCTTGTCGGCGAGTTCGCTAGGTGTCTCAAACCGCACGTAGATTGGGCGCGCCATCGACCGTACCTCGCGTCAGCGGAACCCCGCGTTCGCGGGGTCCTCGGCTCACGGGTAGGCCGCGGTAGTTCGTTCGCTATTTAACCGTTAGTTGACCCCGGCGCCCGGTTCCGGTCGCCCGATTCAGTCCTCCGCAGGCCGCAGAGGGTCCTCGGGAGCACCCATCGCATCGTCCACGATCGCCTCCGCGTCGTCCGCGTCCCCGCTTCCGTGCAGGAAACCCACAAACCCACAGTCCCGGCAGAGAATCCCGGGCAAGTAGCTGGTACGCACGATGGCACGGGAGATCAGGACCTCATCGCCGACCACCCCGAGGACGTGCTGCTTGTCCGACCAGAAGACCCGTCCGTTCGTCCCCACGAACCCCCTCGCTACCGCTCCTCCGCAACTCGGACACTTGCTCGGGAGCCCCGGTCCTGCCGGAGTGCTCGTCCCACCCGTGGAGGACGGATCGGGCACGGCACGGCACACGGGGCGCATGGGGAATAGGCTTCGTGCCGCAGTTTGGATGCCGACCTAGGGCCGACTCAATGGGCCGGTACGACCCCGGGCGAATTAGGGAGGGTCGCGCCGCAGTGCTCGCACGTGGTGGCGCCCACCGGGACAGCGCCGCCGCAACGCGCGCAGAAGGTTTCGGGGCCGGTGGGCCAGCCGGGACCCACCGGCCGCTCCGTGGCGGGCGCCAACTCTCGTACGAGCTCCGGAGCGCTGACCTCCTCGTCCTTCTCCTCGCGCCAAGCGATCCCCGCAAGCCATGCGCCAGCGAGGAGCAGAATCCCCCCGAGGAGCCAGAACAGCCAGAACCGCGGGTGGCCTAGGGTCTGGACCTCGAAGAACGCCACGACGACATAGAACGGAAGGATCAGTAGCGCGGTGAGTCGGTAGACGTTCACCGAATCGGAAGCCCCCTAGGGGTCATCCCCAGAGGCGGGCAGGCCTCGGAGGACCGATATGGAGACCGCCTCCCAGTCTGGCTCTCGGAGCCCCGTGACGTACCGCGCCGCCTTCATCCTGAGGTCGTCAAGGCCCGGTGCAGGAAAGGAAGTGCGATCGGCAGGGCAAGATCGCTTCGGTAGAAGCTCCCGAGATGGCCCACGCCCGGTATCCGGACGATACGACCGTCCGGGAATTCCGCCACGGATTTCTCGGTGTAGCGGTCCAAATCCTCCCTTTCGCCCGCGATCATCAGGAGCGGCGCCGGGAAGGTCCCGAACGCGCTCCGCGGTCCGTGCCAGGAGCGCCAGGCGACGACCGACAGTGCCATCATGCGCGGGTCGCCCTCCCGGACGTTCTGCTCGATGGCCGGGGGGAACCGGTCGTTCTCCTCCTTCATGCACCCCTCCATCTCCGGCACGACCCCACCGTTGCCCGCGATCCGCGCGACCTCTGCAGCGGAATCCACGGGCCAGGTCAGTTCGTCGCGGTTGATCGGTCGGAGACCACCGGTCCCGACCAGCCCCTGGAGACGGTCGGGATAGGCGGCCCCGAAGGCGACGCCGATCAGGACGCCGTTCGAATACCCCCAGAACGCTGCGTTCTCGACCTCCGCGTCATCAAGCACCGCCGCCACGTCCTCCGCGTAGCTCTCCATCCGATGGTCGGCGAGGTCGCCGGGGCGTCCGCTCCGGCCGCGGCCTCGCTGATCGATCAGGATCACACGGAACCCGGTGAGGCCAGAGAGGTACCCAGCCTCCCGCCAGATCCGAAGGTCGCCGCCGTTCCCGGTGTGGAGCACGACGGCCGGGCCGTCACCCTCCACCTCGTAGTTGATCCTGACCTTTCCCCTATCGACGAAGGGCACGGGTCACCTCGGAGTCCCGGATCCGTCCTCCGCTGCCCGGTCGCTGCATGCAGGTCGGGATCGCTGGCGCCTCCGAAGGGCTTAGGGGATATCATCGTTGGTCGCCGCCCCAGAGCGCCTAAGTATCGCCCGGCGCCTGAGAGCCCATGGCCCGTTGGCGGCCGCTGCTCCTGGGCCTCGGCGCGGCACTGATCGCTGTCGGGCTTCTTCTCCTCTACTTCCCGGTCCCCGGCCAGCCGGTCGGTGCGCGGGTCGTGCCGGTCGGCTTCGGTGAATCGATCACCGTCGCCGGCTCCTACGCGGTGTTCACCACCTCGATCCCGTTCCACGTGAGCTGGTCGTCGCCGTCGTCGGTCACTGTGAACGTCTTCCGGTGCGGGAGCGACCCGAGCTGCAACGCCACGATAGCCGTCCAGCCGACACCGATCGTCAACGGGACCGGTACCACCGGCACGATCTCCTTCACCGGTCAGAAAGGGCTCTCCTACCTCGTCGTCCCGAACGGGTCGGAGAACGCCACCACGGTGTCGGTCGACTACGCGTTACCCTGGGAGGGGGGCGCCCCGGGTCTCGGTCTCATCGCCGGAGGCCTCGTGCTCCTGCTGGTCGGACTGTTCACCGGGCGGCGCAAGCCGACCACGCCCGAGTCGAGCACCGCGGCCTAGCGTCTCGCCCGATCGTAGAACGGTCGGTGTTTTCTTATAAATATATAGTATCACTGACTAGCTATTTAAATTGTAAAAATTCTGCGTAGTCGCGAGGTGAGAGCCTCGTGAGCGAAACCAAGAAACCGAAAGCGCTCGCCGTAGGGCTGACCATCGCCGCGCTCGGGGTCCTGCTAGTGGCAGGCCTCGTAGCCGCCGCCGGAACGAACGGGGGCCCGGCGCGCAGCGGACTCCTCGCAGCTCCGCCGGCCGGACCCCCAACGAAATGGTTCCCGACCCCGATCCGCCACGTCGTCACGGTCGTCCTCGAGAACGAAGAGGGTGCCTCCGTGTGGAACCAGGGACCGTACGAAGTCGCCCTGGCCAACAGCTACGCTTACGCGGCCGAAGGGTACGCCGTCACGCATCCCTCCGAGCCGAACTACCTCGCCCTCACGGGCGGCAGCGTGTTCGGCCGGTCGGGGACGGACGCCTACGCCGTGCTGCCGAACGCGAGCATCGCCGACCTGCTCGAGCTGCGGGGCCTGAGCTGGGGCGAGTTCGCCCAGTCGATGCCGCACCCGTGCGACGCGACGGACGCCTACCCGTACATGGTCAAGCACAATCCGTTCGTGTTCTACCAGGACATCGTCAACAACACGAGCCGGTGCGACCACCACGTGCTGAACTTCAGCTCGTGGAACGCGGACGTCGCGTCCGGGAACATCCCGAACTACGCGTTCATCACGCCGAACATGATCAACGACGGCCACGACACGAGCACGTCGTACGCGGACGCCTGGCTCTCGGGCTGGCTGCAGCCGCTCCTGTCGAAGCCGTTCGCCGCGAGCACGCTGTTCATCGTGACGTGGGACGAGGGCGCGACGAACGAGGGGTACACCGTCGGGAACGTGACGCTTGGCGGCGGGAACATCTTCACGGTGTTCGTCAGCCCCTACACCCTCCACCGTGGGGCGTACGCGGCGCCGGTCTCGCACTACAACGTGCTGACGACCACGGAGTGGCTGCTGGGCGTCGGCTCCCTTGGGACCAACGACACGGTCACCGCCTTCCCGCCGATGACCGGGATGTTCCACTTCCCGGGCTCCGGCCACTCGGTCAACTCGGCGGTCCCTGCGGTCGCTGCCGCGGTCCGGAGGCCGTGATCCGCGCCGACCCGTTCTGCCAGAGCGAGAGCGAACCCTTTCCCCCCGCCCCGGGGGCCGGTCCTATCGAGGCTACCTAGAGGTCGGCCGGCAGCGCGTCCGGGTGGCTCTCGAAGTACCGTAGGGCCGGTTCGAGGATCGTGCCGAGGCTCGTCGCGACGGCCCCCTTGAGGTCCTGCGGGTGGAGCTTCCCGCCTTCCCAGTCGCTCAGGAACGCCGCTTCGGTGTCGTACCGCACGGGGCCGCCGAACTTTGCCGGGCGTTCGACCTCGAGGCTCCCCGTCCAGGGAAACACCACGTACCGCACCAGCTCGACGACCGGGTTCGCCTCGACGCCGCGCGCCGGGCAGTACGCCTCGTTGATCCGGCTCCGGATCGCAGAGCGTTCGCACGGGATCGTGATCGAACCGGTCGGGTCCGACTTGCTCATCTTGCGGGCGACCGGGTCGTCGATCTCCATCCGGCCGGAGCCTTTGAGCGAGGAGATCAACGGAGTATGCACCGCCACCGGGACCGGCCAGCCGTAGTGCTGGGCGACCTCGCGCGCGAGCACGTAGGCTCGCCGCTGGTCGAGTCCGGCGTAGGCGAGGTCGACCGGGAGCTCGAAGACGTCCGCCGCCTGCATCGACGGGTAGAGCAGCTTCGCCGTGTCGAGCTGCCCCTCCTCTTCGCTCCGGCCGAGGATCGTCATCGCCCGCTTCGTGCGCGCGAGGGTCGTGGCCTTCGCGACCCGTACGACCCGGGCCCAGTACTCCGCGCGACCGGTGAGCTCGTGGGCGAACCGGTATCGGACCTTCGCCGGGTCGACGCCGAGCGCCTCGAATCCGTGCGCCATGTACCGGCCCGCGGCCTCGATCCGTTCGAGCGATCCCCCGAGCTTGTCGTTGATCCAGGCATGCCAGTCGGCGAGGAACACCGTCACTTCGCAGCCGGCCTCCTGCAGGTCGCGGATCTTGCGCGCCGTGACGAGGTGGCCCAAGTGGAGTCGACCGGAAGGCTCGAACCCGATGTACGCTTTCGGGTGCGCCTCACGGGCGAACAGAGCGAGCAACTCCTCAGGGGTGAGGACCTCCGCGGTGTTGCGTCGGACCACGGCGGCCCGCGCCTCCGCGTCCATGGCGTCCACTGCAACCGCCCGCCTATTTATCGGGCGGTCGGTCGAACCGTCGCGTGGCGGTCTCCCTCATCCCCGGCCGACGGCTCGCGAGCGACCCCGGGCGCGCCGCCGTCCTGGGTCGGGTCGCCGAGGTGGCCCACGAGTTCCACGAGCTCGACGGCCGGCGCATCCGCGTCGACATCTACGACGGCCGGTCCCGGACGGTCGGGGTGGCGTTCCCGGAGGAGGCGACCCCCAAGATCGCCTTCCACCGGAGGATCCTCCGGTCCCGCGAGCTTTCGGGCGTGATCGCCCACGAATTGACCCACCTCATCCAGCGGCCCCGCGGCCCCTGCCCCAACGGGGAGCGGGCGTGCGACCTGTTCGCCCTCGCCCGGTGCGGCAACCGATTCCCAAGCCCCCCGGCGTACCTGACCGTGCCGCGGGGGACGCGCGAACAGTGGCCGTTCTGGGCCCCGCTCGCCACGGTCCTCGCCCGGGAAGCGCTGCGCGAGCGCGACGCGGGCCGCCGTCAGTACGTCCGTTGGTGGGAGGAGTCGTTCGGGCGCGCCGTCGCCCGGACGCGCCTCGGTACGAGCTCGTAGGGAGCCGCCGCCACCTCCATATATTTTAAGGGCGAGGGTGGGCCTAGTTCACCATCCTGGTCCATGAGTGAGCCGGCCGACCTCGCAACGGGCTCGCCCCACGACGCCTCCCCCGACGGGGACGTCGGGCGGCTGATGCGCGAGCTCGCCGTGAGCGGGTCGACGGCCCGGGCCCTGGTCGCCGCGGGCCACACGAGCGCCGAGTCGATTCGCCTGCTCCGGGACGAGGAGCTCGAGCGCCTCGGCGTCGACGCGACCGACCTCTCCCGCCTCCGTGCCCACGCCGAGGCGTCGAGCACGGACCCGCCGCCGCTCGAGAGCTCAACGCCCCCATCCAAGGGGACGCGGCCGGCCGTCGACGGCAAGAAGAGCGTCGAGCGGTTCATGGAGAACCAACGTCGCGCCGACCGTCCCCGCCGTCGGCCGGCCTCCTCCCCGAAAGGCGGCTCGACCGAGGTGCTGAAAAAGTGGGTCGACGGCGACGACCGGGCGATGGAGGCGTGGATCCAGTCGAGCGAGACCGCGGTCCCGCCGCCGGTCCCCGCGCCGACCCGCCCCCCACGGCCCGAACCCGCGGAAGCGCCCCCGACCGACGACGCCCTCCCGACCCTCCAACGCACCGGTCCCCGAGCCCCCTCCAACGTTTCCGAGCGGGAGGCGACGGTCGTCCGTTGGCTCACCGACCTGCTCGACCGGGTGAAATCCGATCAGTTCGACCCTCGCTCGCTGCTCTCGGACGTCCAGGAGCTGCACCGCCAACTGTTCGAGGAGCGGAGCAAGCGCAAGCAGCACGAGGAGGAGCTCGAGCACGTCAAGCGCGGCTCGGTCGCGGTCATCAAGTACGTTCGCAGCCGGGAAGCGAAGGCCCGGGAGCAGGCGATCCAGGCGAAGGACGCCGAGATCGCGGAGCTTAGGCTCAAGCTCCTGAGCGCCGGCATCGTCGCGACCGACGACGGCGCGGCCGCGGGCGCCGACGGCGCCCCGACCGGACCGTCCGCTCCCTCCCCCGAGGGAGGGCCGGCGAACCTGGCCGCCGTCCGCGAGGTCGAACGCCAACTTCGTGAGGAGTACACCTCCCGGGAGCACGCGTTCATCGAGCGGGAGACGGAGATGCGCCGTCGCATCGTCCAACTGGAAGGGGAGATCCGCAACCTGCGGGTCGAGGCCCAGCTCACCCAGCAGCGCGCCTCAACGCCGCTCGACGAGCGAGGGTCGAGCGATGCGAGCCGCCGTCTGAAGGAGGCCGACGCTCGGGAGCGCGAGCTCGCGCTCCGGGAGAACGAGCTTCGGACGAAGTTCGAGGAGATCCGGATCGCCGCCGAGGAGCTCGAACGGAAGAAGGCGCCGCTCGCCTTCAAGGAAAAGGAGCTCGCCTCGTGGGAGACCCGCTTGACCGCGACGCGCGGGGCGCTCGAGATCGAGGCGCGTCGCCAGGAGCAGGCGACCGTCGAGGCGCCCGGCGGTGGGGTCGTGAACGCCGCGCGCGAGCGCGAGCTCGAGGACCTGAAGACCGAGGTGAACCGGAAGGAGGAGGACCTGCGCGCCCGCGAGAGCCTGCTCACGCAGAAGATGGAGGAGCTCGAGGTGCTCACGCGCAAGGCCGCCGCCGTCGAGGCGGAGGACATCCACGCGACCGCCGTCGGCGAAGCGCGGACCACGCGCGTTCGTACCGGCGTCCGCCGCCTCGACGACCTCCTGTTCGGGGGCCTGCCGCCGGCCGCGCAGGTCCTGGTGAACGGCCCGGCCCACACCGGCAAGGATGTCCTCACCCGGTTGTTCATCGCCGAGGGGCTCCGACAGGGCTCGGCGGCGATCTGGGTCTGTTCCGACCGGGCCTACACGCAGATCCGCGAAGAGATGACGGCCGTCCTGCCGAGCTACCCGGAGTTCGAGGCGAAAGGGGTCGTGCGGTACGTTGACCTGTACTCCCGCGCGCTCGGCGTCACCCAGGCCGACCCGTCGGTCCGGTTGCTGTCTCCGACCGACAAGGGCCTCGCCGACCAGCTCGTCCAGGCGGTGAACCAGTTCTCCCAGGAGCTCAAGGAGAAGGCGCCGACCTACCGGCTCGCCTTCGAGTCGGTCTCGACGGTGACCGCCTACCTCGACGCCGCGGGCGTCTTCCGCTTCCTCCAGCCGTTCGCCGGCCGCCGGAAGCTCGACGGCGCCGCGAGCTACTTCATCCTGGAGACCGGCATGCACTCGGAGAACGACCTGCAGTCGCTGGAGCACATGATGGACGGCTCGGTGAACCTGAAGGTCGACCAGCTCAAGACGTTCCTCTCGGTGCGCGGGATCAGCGAGGTGCAGAGCCGCGCCTGGGTCGGCTACACCTTCAGCAAGAAGTCGTTCAGCCTCGGCTCGTTCTCGCTCGACCACATCCGGTGAGCCGGCGCCCACGCCCCCACCGGGCTAGCCGGAGCGTTTGACCTCGAGGTACTTCTCGCCCCCGTCGCACAGCAGCATGACGCCGATGCCGAAGACGACGATGACGGCCGCCGGGAACGTGAACATCCACCAGCTCGCGAACGGCGAGAGCAGGTTGTAGCCGTAGCAGGCGCCGGCGCCCAGCAGGTACCCCCACTCCGGGAAGATCGCCGTCGGGAACGGGGTGAGCGTGGCGAACAGGCCGGCCTGGCCGTTGCCGAAGCAGCCGATGAACTCGAAGACGGTGAGGACGAAGAAGACGTTGTAAACGTCGATCGGGACCTGGGCGAGCACCGGGTAGAAGCTGTTGGGTATGATGTGGTGGAGCACCAGTCGCCGGTCCGGCGCGCCAGAGGCGCGGGAGGCCTCGACATACGCCTCGCGCGCGACCTGTTGGGCGCGGGCCCGTACCGGCCGGGCGTAGTACGGCCAGAGGACGGCAGCGAAGCAGAGCCCGAAGAGGAGGAGGTACTGCGAAATGTTGACGAGGAGGTGGAGGCCGATCCACAGCACCAGGACGAGGAAGAACGGCGGGACCCCGACGACCACGTCGCCCGCCGAGGTGATCAGCCAGTCGACGCCCCCGCCGTGGAAGCCGCCGTACGCTCCGAGCAGGACCCCGGCGCTAAGGGCGAGCAGGATGATCCCGCCGATCAGCGCGAGGTCGAACGGGGTGGCGCGGACGAGCGAGCTCGCGAGGTCGATGCCGATGCCGTTGATCACTCCGAGCGGGTGGCGCGGCGACGGTCCGGGGGGGTTGAGCGACTGGGCGAGGGCGATGCTCGACGGTACGATCGCGATCGACGACCCGTAGCGAAGCAGCGCGTAGACCGCGATGCCGCCGAACACCAGCAGGATCCCCGCGCCCGCGAGCAAGGAAGGCTGGCGCGCAATGCGGCTCCAGCGCACCCCTCGACCCGCGGCAAGGCCGCGGGCGACGGCGGCGTCGAACTCGTCGAGCTCCGGCGATTCCGATGCCGCCGGCGGAGCGGGCCCGCTCATCGGTTCGGCGCGACGAGGCGCGGGTCGAGGTACCGCGCGAGTACATCGGCCGCAAGGTTGCCGACGAGGATCAGGATGACCAGCATGAACACCGTCACCTGGTAGAAGTTCCCCACGGGCGGACCGGTCCCGCCGGTGGAGATCCCGAACCCCGTGAGCCCGACCTGGGTGATCTCGCCCAGGAGCAACGTCCCGATCCCGGTGTCGTTCGACAGCGCTTCGACCAGCGCCTGGGTGCCGATGTACACCGGGAGCGTGATCCCGAAGATCAGCACGAACAGCGGCAGCACGCGACGGGCGGTGTGGTGCCAGAGCAGCGTCGGCTCGTCGAGGCCCCGCGCCCGGGCCGCGACCACGAACGGCTCGCGGACGGCGGAGGCGACGGCGTGGCGGGCGTACCGAAGGAAGATCGCGACGTAGACGAGGGCGATCACCGCGGCCTGCAGGAGGGTCTTCGTGAGCACGATCAGCTCGAAGGTCCACGCGCCGTGAAGCAGACCGTCGAGAAGCGGGAAGCCGGTCGGCTCGGTGTTGTTCCCCTGTCCGATCCACCCCGGCGGGCCCCCGTGCGAGGCGAACCAGAACTGGGAGGGAAGGATGCCGAACGGCGAATCGCCGAGCGCGTGGAGGACCGGTGTGGAGACCGTCTCGTCGAAGAGCAGAAGGACGAGGAACGTCGGGATCAAGAGACCGATGATCGAGCCCGTCCTCGCGCCGAAATCGAACGCCGACTCCCGTCGCCAGCCGGCGAGCAGCCCGACGACGTAGGCGATCGCCGCGGAGAGGCCGAGCGCCACGACCGCGAGCTCGATCGAGTCCGGCGCCCACCACGCGAGGAACTGCGTTGCCGGCAGCGAGAGGTGGCCAAACCTTGCGAGCCCCCAGTTGAGCGTGAACAGGTTCCAGATGAACGAGCCGAACCCTTCACCGAAGGCCGTCACGGCACAGACCGGGTTCGACCAGGCGGTCCGTGCGAGGCAGGCGGCGGGCCCAGGGCTCGTGAACAGCGCCGACGGTGAGAAGCCGTACGCCTCGCTGGTGAGGTAGGTCCCGAAGACATAGAGGATGAGCAGCGCGCCGACGACCTGGACCGGGAGGAGCGCGGTTCGCATGAGGACGAACCGCGCGATCGGCGTCAGGATCGCGGGAGGGAGTCCTTCGGCCCTGCGGCGCCGCTGGGAGTCGACCACGTAGTAGCCGACCGCTCCCAACGCGAGGCCGGCCAGCGGGAGGAGGATCGCGACGCGACCGGAGGTCGGGTCGCCGAACGCGGGGGCATTCGAGTCGAGCTGAAGGGCGATCGCGCTGACCGGTCCTCCCGAGACGTCGACGTGGGTCGCGAGCCCGACGTACCCTTGCGGGGGATCGACGCTGAGGAAGTTCGAACCGTTCGGCGCGGCGAGGACGAACAGCCCGAGGCGGCCGGTCGTGTTCGATGCGACGTACCCGTACTCCCCCTCGATGATGACCACGACCCCGACGAGGGGATGGCCGGAACGGGAATCGACCACCGAGCCGGAGATCCGGTAGAAGGCCGGAGGCCGGAGAACGAAGTCGACGCCCGCCAGCGGACCGGCGACGACGACGGTCTTGGTCACGGGCGGGTACCCCGCGCCCCCGGCGGTGAGGTCGTAGGTCCCGTTCGAGAGGTTGAGCAGGTAGCGGCCCTGCCGGTCGGTCGTCGTGGCGGCGACCCCGGCGCCGACCTGCGCGCCGGCGATCGCGGTGCCGTTCCGGTCGGTGACGATTCCGGTGACCGGCTCGACGGGGCCCGTGACGCCGGGGCGCCCGAAGCCGGTCAGGCAGCCGACCTCGTTCCCGACGTAGAGAAGCCCCCGCTCGAGCGCGGGGGACGAGTAGACCGCTGAGCTGAACAGGTTCGAGCTCCAGAGCAGCTGGCCGGTCCCGGGCGTGTAGGCGTCGAGGAACTCGTTTGCGTCGACCAAGTAGACCGCGTTGAAACCGAGCGCGGGGCTCGAGAGAACCGGGTAGCCGGTGTAGCCGAGCAGGTGCGCCCAGAGCAGGCTGCCGTTCCTGGCGGAGAGGGCCAGCACGCGACCGAGGTCCGTGACGACGAACACCCCGCCGTCGCCGACCGCCGGCGTCGACTCGATCACATCCCCGTGGAGCGCCGCGTAGCCGGGGAACTGCCAGAGCTCCGAACCGTTCCCGGTCGAGAGCGCCGTGATGTTCGCGCTGCGGTCGCCGAGGATGACCGCCCCGTACGACACGGCGGGGGCGCTGTCCACCGGAGCCCCGACCGAGTGGGACCAGAGGAGGGCACCGTCCAAGCTCAGCGCGAGCACGGTGCCGTTCCCGGTCGCGACGAACAGCTCGTTCCCCTCGAGGGCGGGCGCCCCCGCGACCCCGTTGCCCAGCGCGAGCCGCCAATCGACATGGCCGGTCGCGACGTCGATGGCGGCGAGCGTCCCCGTCGTCGTGCCGACATACACGCGGGCGCCGTCGTCGGCGATCCCTTGCACGATCCGCCCGCCGAGGTTCACGTTCCAGACGACCGTCCCGCTGTCGGCGGCGTACGCGGTGACGGTGCCGTCGCCCCCGCCGAGGATGAGGAACGGGGCGAGCAGGTCGGCGGTGGTCGGGTCGGTAGGGCCGGCCGTCGTCCACTCCAGCACGGCGGTCGTATTGTAGGCGTAGACGTGCCCCAGGGCGTCGGCGACGAAGACGCGCGTCGCGTTCGCGACCGGACCGACCCGGATCGGGCTCGCGTTGCCGCCCGCCCCTTGGCAGGTGATGAACGCCGTGCTGCCCTGGGCGGGGCCGTTCGTTGGGACGAAGCCACTTCGGTTCTGACCGCCGTGGAACGTCGTCCAGTCGATCGGCCCGGCAACTACCGGACGCGTCGAGAGCGTGAGCGGCGCTCCGGGCGTCGGCCCGGGGGGCACGAGCGCGACGGAGAGCAGCGCGAGGACCGCGAGCAGTCCCAAGGCGACCCATCGGGACCGCCGGCCGCCCACTCCGACCCCCGGCCGAGGCATCCGACGCCTTCCCGCCGCCGGAAAGGTCCCACTCGTCTTGAGCTGGTCTCCCGTGCGTGCGCGAGGGCGAGCCCTTTTGAGCGCCCGCGCTGTGGTTCGTCGCTAGGCTAGACCGGGGGGTTGGGCGTCCCCTTTTACACCGAAACCGTCCTTAGCGGGGGTGACAGGCAGGAGCGACGTTCGGGCGGACCTTTCGTCCCAAGGATCTTCGTCGAAGCTCTGTTCCATCGGGCCGCGGGCCCCGCGACGAGCGCCCGGAGGGGCGCCCTAGCGGGTATCCATCACGGGCACCGGGTCAGGTCCTGACGGGAGCAGCCTTACCGTGACCCGTCGACGCTGGTGGGGCTACGGGGCGGAGAAGCGGCCGGGAGTCACGACCGGTTCCCCCGGGCGGCCATTCCGCTGGCCTAGCACCCCGCTCGTCGGATCGACGGGGTGCTGAGCCCTACTCGATTCGCGCCCGCGGGATGGGTCGATTTCGAGCTCGGTTTCACCCGCTGCCCCGGGGGGCGCTGAGGCACTGTAGCCGACTCCCCCCGAGGCGCGTTCAACTAACGGGCTGAGTGCGGAGATTTAAGGGGCGGCCGCCCGCTTCGTCTCCGACCGATGGACCCGTTCAGCCACCTTCTGCTAGGATACCTGCTCGGATTCGGCCTTTGGGGACCGGGCCAGATGCAGTTCGTCGTAGCTGCGGCGATCGCCGGGGCGCTCCCCGACGCGGACGTGGCCATGTTCCCTCTGGCACGGCGCTTCCCGCTCTTGCGTCACCGTGGCCTCTCCCATTCCCTCGTCGGCGTCACGGCCATCGCGGCGGTCGGCTGCGTTCTCGTGCCCCGAGCGATGGCGTGGGGGTTAGGCCCCGATTTCGCGGTCGGCTCGCCCCTCACGTTCTTCGTCGCGCTCGAGGTCGGCGGCCTCTCGCACGTCTTCCTGGACTCCCTCGACCACTGGTCGGTCCCGATCTTCGCTCCGTTCTCGCTGCGCGAGTACCACTTCGATGTGGATCGGATCGTCAACGTCGGGTCGATGGCGTTCACCGTCGTCGGCTACGGGGTGATGCTCTACGAGCGGGGCCGGGTGCCCCTCGAACTCTGGGTCCTGACGACCTGGGTGCTGCTCGCGGCGATCCTCGTCTACTTCGTCGTCCGCATCGCAGGGCGTTGGAGGGCCGGGATCGTCCAACGACGCGAAGGATTCTCCGCGGTGATCCCGCAGATGAACCCGCTCGAGTTCATTCTGTTCGGCGAAGAACGGAGCGGCGAGCGGGTCCGATTCCGGCACGCTCGGTATCACCTGCTGCTGGGGTACCGAACTCCACCGAGCTCGATCGATTTCCCCCTCCCGCCCTCGACCGCGGTCCCGGTCGCCGGCGAGGCGGAGGCGTTGGCGCGGAGCTACGCTCCCGCGCTCGCGGCCAGCTGGATGTTGGCGGAAACCCACCACTTCGGACTGATCCGGGCTCAGCCGGATCGCTTCGACGTCTACTGGTACTCGCTCGAGGTCAACTTCGCCGGCCGCTCGGTCGGGGTGATGGCGAGCGTCGACCGTGCCACGGGAACCGTCACCACCCGCAATCGGTCGCGCAATCCTGCACGAGCCTTTCCCTAACTCGCGCTCGCCCAGCGGTTTCCGGCGTTGTCGCCCGGCTTTCCTCCGTCAGCTTCGCGACTCTGACTCTCGGCTTTGGGGACGGAGTTCGAGCCCGATCTGTCGCGCGGCGCCGAGGTCGTCGCGGCACGCCCAGTGCTCCAAGATTCTCCCATCGACCACGCGGAAAAGGTGGAGATGCTGGACGGTGTACGACCGACCGCTCGGAGGGAGGCCCGTGAAGATCCCGCTGTTCACTGCGAACGCCGGCTCGGCGGCGTGGACGCCATGGCAGGTCGTCCGTACGGAGACCCACTCCCCCTCGGCGACCATCTCGTGCAAGGTGTGGCTCTCCTGGACGGCTCGAAGGCTGGCGTAGACCTTCTCGATCCCGGCGGGGTCGATGGGACGACCGTGATTGAGCGCCGCGGCCGACCAGAGGCCGGCCGCACCGCGGAGGTCGCCTGCGCCAAGAAGTTCGAACTGTTGACGAATGAGCGCCTTGTTCGCCTCGGTCGTCATCCCAGGGAGACAGGAGCGATCCGTGAAAAAAAGGACGGGGCACCCACGTCCGGAGTCCCGGAACCTCCGAGGCACTACCGGACTAGAAGATCGCGCAAGTCCGGAAATTGAAGGCCCAACCACCGTGGAACAGCTCGGTGACTCCGGGGTCCGGGTTGGAGATCTGCCACACCCCCACGTTCGCGGGAAAGCGGTAGGAGTACCTGACGAGGGCTGGGAGCTGCGCGGGTACCAGGAGCGTGTGCCCGTTCGAGGTGAACGGGATCTCGAAGGAGTACTCCGTCGAGGACGAATCGGACGCGGCCGCGCCACCCCCACAGGTCGATGCGTTGAACCGCACGGAAGCGGGGTCGAAGGCGTTGCCGAACCGAACCGACGGCAGGAGCGGTGGGTGCTCGGCTCGGGACCCTGGATCGGCCATCGAAAAATTCGCGGTCTCGTTCGCGTCCGACCGGTTCAGCGGGTGGGCGAGCGTGTACCCGCCCTCGTCGTGGCTCGGACTGGCCGTGGGCAGCAACGGCTGAACGCAAGGGTGGTTGACGCCGGGACCGACGGTAGAGACGTTCCGGGTGCCCGAGAGGTTCCACTCGGCGAGCTCGAAAACGCCCGCCGATCCTCCGTCGCTGATGTTGATCCCGAGGATGAACCCAGACTCCGTCAAGTTGGCCCAGGCCCAGCCCAGGTAGGGGGAGTTCAGGAGGATCATCGGCGTCCAGAAGACCCCGGTCGCTTCGACAGGGCCAAGCTCGCAGGTCTCGTGAGTGACGAGCCCGAAGCCCACGCCGGGGAAGAGCAATGGCACGACAAGGGCGATGACGACGGCGCTTGCGGTCGCGTAAGCCATCACCACGCGGGTACGGTGCCTGCGCGCGGGCGACCCGTGCCCCAAAGATTCGGGCGAAGGGTGAACCGTGGAGTCGAAACTCTTGACCGACACCCCCACCCCTTCGTTTCCGATGGAACGGCGAGACCCTACGCCCGAGCTTCGTGCTCTGGCGCGACGGCGTCCTTCTCTAACTTCGCTCGAAGCACCGTCGTGATCTCTTTCTTCTTGCCCTTATCGTAGTCGTAACAGACCACGACGGTGCGACCACGAGCGTAGGTGATCGTTCGTTCTGGGTTACGGAACCGGTAGAGCAGGGTCACGCTCGTCCGGCCGAGGGGACGTACGGGAGCGACCTCACCTACGAGCACGTCACCGTACCGGGCTGGAGCGAGGAAGCGGCAGGAGGCTTCGGCGAGGATGATGTCGAGGTGGGACGGGTCCGGTCCTCCGACGAGCGGTAGGTAGTACTCGCAACGAAGCGTTTCCATGAACGGGAAGTAAGCGGCGTGGTTGAGGTGACCGAGGACGTCGAGGTGATGGTACTCGACGTCGAACCGGCGTCGGTGGGGCCACTCCTCCTCCTTCGTCGGCGCGTCCACGGTCGCTACGTCGCTTCAGCGGCGTGTCCTATATCTCGGTGCCCGCTGTCCGCCGCCTCCATGTCCCGGCGCGTTCACGGGTCGCACGGGACAGGTGGGGCGAGGGTGTCGAAGTTCCATTGGCAGCGGGGGGGTGGGGGGGTACGCCCACACCCGTAACCGCTCCCCCCAGCGAGATGGCCGGCGCCGTCCGCGCGGTGCGCGACGCCGTGCGCCGCCACAGCGCTCGGTTCGAGCGCTCGATCCCGCTCATCGCCAGCGAGAACCTGCTGTCGCCGTACGCGAAGGAGCTCCTCGTGAGCGACTTCCACTCCCGGTATGCCGAGGGGGTTCCGGGCGACCGGTACTACGAGGGGAACGAGCAGGTCGACGAGGTCGAGAACCTCTGCCTCGAGTTGGCCCGACGTCTGTTCGGGGCGTCATTCGCCGACGTGCGACCGATCTCGGGTACGGTCGCCAACTTGGCGGTCCTCAAGGCGTTCGCCGACCCCGGCGACCCGGTCGGCACGTGCCGGCTCGCCGACGGCGCCCACATCTCGAGCGCAGGGTTCGGCGCCTTCGGCCTCCGCTCCGTCAAGCCGGTCTACTACGCCTGGGACCCGGCGCGGATGACGATCGACGTCGAGAAGACCCGGGCGATCCTGAAGGAGGCCCGGCCGAAGCTCTGTCTCTTCGGGCTCTCGCTGTTCCTCTTCCCGCTGCCGGTGAAGGAGCTCGCGCCGGTGCTCGAGGAGGTCGGGGCGGTCGGCTGGTACGACGCCGCCCACGTCCTTGGTCTGATCGCCGGCGGCCAGTTCCAGGACCCGCTCCGCGAAGGCTGCCAGGTCATCTCCGCCTCCACGCACAAGACCCTCCCCGGGCCCCAGCACGGGATCCTCCTCGGCGAGGGGCTCGACGCGGAACGGGAGAAGCGGCTGCGCTCCGCCGCCTTCCCGGGCGTCACCAGCAACCACCACCTCCACACGATGGCGGCCCTCGCGGTCAGCCTCGCCGAGCACCTCGCCTTCGGGGCGGCGTACGCTTCGGCGACGATCGACAACGCTCGCGTCCTCGCCCAGGCGCTCCACGAGCGGGGCTTCGACGTGCTGGCCCCCGACCTCGGCTTCACCCGCTCCCACACGCTCGCCGTTCGCGTGACAGCGGAAGGGGGCGGGGAGCAGGTGTCGCGGCGTCTGAGCGCGGCCGGGATCATCACGAACAAGAACCTCCTGCCCGGCGACACCAGCTCCAAACACCCGGGGGGCGTCCGCCTAGGGACCCCGGAGGTGACGCGGGTCGGCATGGGCCCCTCCGAGATGGTGCGGATCGCCGAGCTGTTCGACGCGCTCCTCCACAAGGGCCGCGCCCCCGCCACGGTCGCCGAGGAGGTGGCGGAGCTCAAGCGGCCGTTCACGACGCTGAAGTACTGCTTCGCCGAAGGCGAGGCGGCCTACCGGTTCTACGACCTCGTCGGGCGCGAGCCGTAGCCGGTCACTCCAGGGTCGCGTCGGTCTCCCGCGCCGCCAGGGCCCGAGAGAGCGCTTCGGGGTCCAGCTCGACGCGCGGGGGCGTCCCCGGTGACGAAGGGACGACCGCGAACACCGTTCCACCGGAGGCTCCGCGGTGCGTCGTGACGCTCCCCTCCGTCACGAGAGAACCCACCCATTCGGCCACTTCCCCGTCCGTCGGCTGCAGCGATCCGAGTCGCCCTCGGAGCTCTTCGAGCGTCAGGGCTCCGCCGTTCTCGAGCGCGGAGAGGACTCGGGCCCGTCCGACGGCGAGCCGCTCGAGCTCGTGCTCGGGAACCAGGGCCTCCGCGTCCTCCGTCCGAGGACGACGGCGGCGCAAGAGCAGGGAGGCGACCCCGGTCCCTCCGAGGATCGCGCCGAGCCCCGCGATCCCGGCCAGCGCGAGCGGAGTGAGCGGTGGGCTCGCTCCGGACGGGACGTAGATGGTCGGTAACAGCGCCGAACCGAGCGCGCTCTCCACCACGACGGTCCCCCCCACGCCCCCGGGGGCGGTGTAGTTGACCCAGACGGTCGAGCCTCCGTCGGCGACGAGCACCGAGGACTTGTGCGTGGCGAGCTGCCCGCCGAACTGCGTGCGAACGAACACGTACCCGGAGTCGAGCGCGTTGCCGAACCGGTCCCCGATGGTGTACAACGTGGCGTTCGTGCGCGCGCCCGAGACGGCCACGCGGGGCTCGGTGAGGGCGAGGTGTCCAAGGTCGGGAGAGACCTCGACCACCAGCCCACCGGTCGTCGAGCTGCCGGACGGTCCGATCCCGGTGGTGAAGACGACGACCCACCGGCCGGCGACCGTCGCGGTGAAGGTGAGATTGAGCTCGCCCAGTCTCCACGCGGAAGCCGGAAGGGCGAGCAGGCCGCCGTTCCCGAGCGGGAACTCGGTCCCGCCGGAGGCGTTGACACCGAGGCCCGCCCCCTCCGCGCCGGAGGGCCCGGCGACGGTCACGTTCACCGCGACCGCGAACCTCGGAACGCGGTCGCCGAGAACGTTGTCGGCGGCCAGGGTGATCGCCACGGGCGTGCCCGCCCAGGTGGCGTTGCCGGCGATGGCCTCCGCCACAAGCCGCGTCGCGGGCCCGGGGGCCACGACGAAGGTGGTCGCGTTCGCGACCGTCGTGCCCAAGCCGTCGCGCACCGTCAGCGTCAGGACGACGGTGCCCGCGAGGAGCGGGGTCACGTTCACGGCGAGCAAGCCGTCCGCGCTCACGGTCCCCGAGGCGACCGTGCTCGAGGGGCTCGAGAGGTTCCACCAGTACGTCGCGGGGAACAGCCCGCCGGCGAGGACGGCACGCACGGCGACCCGGTCGCCCGCGGTGACGTCGTTCGTCGTGGTGATCAGGTCGCTGAGCGACGGGCGGTCGACGACGGTCGTCGTCACCGGTGCCGAGACGTTGGCGCCGCCCGCGTCCCTCACGCTGGCGTCGCCGAGCCAGACCCCCTTCGGGGGCGCCGCCAGCACGAACGTCCACGCCGTGCCCGGCGATCGGTCGCAGGCGACCCGGCCGTCGCCGACGACGAGGCACACCGGCGAGAACGGGGCCGTTCCCGTCCCGGTGGCGACCCCGACATGGTAGGTCACCCTCGAGCCCGTGTACGCCCCGACAGGATCGGGGTCGACCGTCGGTCCGAGCGGGGCAGCGATGGCGACCGACGGGAAGTGCCACTGGGCCGCCGAGTAGCCGTTCAGGAGCGTCGCCGTCGGCTGGGCCGTGCCCGGCGCGGTGAAGATGACGATACCGTGGCAGAGGACCGCGACCGTCCCTCCCGGCGTGGAATTGGTGGTGCACGTGAGCGGCACCGAGCCGGTGCCGGGTCCCGGTGTCAGCGTGGCGGTGTAGAGGTACCCCCCCGACCCGCTCCCGTTCAGCACGACCGTCGCAGGCCAGCCGCTGTCGAGGGCCGTCGGGGAGAGGCCGGCCGAGTCGATCGACGTCGCCACGGCGGTGAGGCCGAGCGAGACGGGGGCCAGGCTCAGCTCCGCGCCGTCCCACGAGCCGTTCAGGCGTAGCTCGAGGGTTCCCGGCCCGGGGGCCGAACCCGCCAGGACCGTCACGTTCGACCCTCCCGGGGTGTCGGAGAAGCTCCAGCCGGCGCCTTGCAGCTGCCAGCCGAACTGGAGCGTCGCGGGCGAGCGCGATCCGTCCGCGGCGACCGGGAAGGCACGCACGTTCGCCGGCGCGCCCGTGCTGACGGTCAGCCGTCCGCCGGGAACCAGGGTGACCGCGCTCAGCGCGTCGACCCAGGTCATCGACACCTGGCCGTTCGACTGGTTGACCTTGAGGAAGTACCCGGGGGGAGGGCTAGGAGGGGTACCGAAGGCGAGGTAGCCGTACGGACCGGTATAGTAGGAGCAGTCGGTCGAGCTGCACGAGTCGGCCGGTAGGCTAGCGTTCAGCGAGAACCGGCCGTTCGTGCCGGTCTGGGTCGTGGTCGTGCCGGTCCGACAGGTGAAGCTGCTCGGGCCGACCTTCGGCGTGTAGTTGAGGAGGTAGTGGTAGGTGACATTGACCGACGCGTTGGTCGCGGCTGAGGCCGAAAGGGGACCTCCCACGAGGCCGAGATCGCCCGTGTACGCTTTGGCGTCGAGCGCGCCGGGACAGGCGCCTCCGAGGGAGACGGACGGCGCTGGGCCCCCCGGCGAGGGAGCGGCGTGCGCGCCGGCCGGGATCAAGAGCGCGCCAAGAGCCCACGACGCGAGCAGGATCGTCGCGCCAACGGCCTTGCGGCGCTGACGAAAGGGAGGGCCGCCGGCGGTCACCGACCGCCTCCCAGCTGCCGAACGATGGGCCGCACGGGAGGCCGGGCAGCACCGTTCTTGCGTTTAATCGTTCGGTCGCCCGCCGCCGCCTGAACGGTGCCCCCCGGCGCCCCTCAAATGGGGGCCGGGTGCTGGTCGGCCATGGGCACGGACGCCGCGCGACGGACGAAGGTGCCGGTCTCGCCCCGGGGGGGACCGACCCGGACCTGGGTGACGCCGCCGAAGCTGAGCTCCTTTCCCCAAGAACGGGCGCAGCTCGAGTACTCCTCCCGGTCCCTCGTCTTTCCGACGGACGGCCCCCGCCTGTTTCGGGCCTGGGGCCCGACCGAGAGGCCGTTCGTGTTGGCAGTCGCCCCGGGTGCGGGTCGCTGGTCGGTGACGGCGTGGGGCGCCTCGGCGCCGGCGGCGCGCGCGGCCGCACGCGAACTGTTCTCCTTCGACCATCCGATCGAAGCGTTCTACCGGTTGACGCAACGCGAGCCCGTCCTTCGGGGCACCGCACGCCGGTTCCGAGGACTTCGTCTCCCACGTGATGCGACGGTGTACGAAGCTCTCGTGCACGCGGTGATCGGCCAGCAGCTCTCGGTCGCCGCGGCCCGCACGATCCAGCGCCGCCTCTTCGAGGCCGTCGGTGCGGTCCTCGAGGTCGACGGCGTCGAGGTGCCGCGGGTCCCGACCCCCACGGAGCTCGACGAACTCGGCTTTGACGGGCTGCGACGCGTCGGGCTGAGCCGGGCCAAATCCGGTGCGTTGCTTGGGCTCGCCCGCCGAGAGGCCGAGGGCGCGTTCCCGAGCCAGCAGCTCGCCCGCGCCCCCGTCGAGCAGGCGATCGAGCAGCTGGACCGCGAGCCTGGGGTCGGCCGCTGGACCGCCGAGAACGCGCTGCTCCGGGGCGCAGGGCGGTGCGACGTCTTCCTCGCAGGGGACCTCGGACTGCGCGGGGCGTTGGCCGCCTACGGCGCGGTGCCGCGTGGGCGACCGGAGAAGGTCGCGCGGCGGTGGGGGATGACCTACTATCCGGAGTGGGGCAGCTACGCGACCCTCTACCTGTGGCGCCGGTGGGTCGTGGACGGCGCGCCGGCGACCTAGCCCCCGTCGCTCGGCGGCGGGTGGAGCGGGAACCGCGCGAGCGGTGTGTGGATCGCGCCGTGCGGGGTCAGCTCGCTCCCGACGAGGAGCACCTCGTCCGCGATGACCTCCCGCGGGAGCCCGGACGGAGGCAAGGTGAGCAGCTCCCGGGCCCGCTCTCGCTGGGACGGCGACCGGACACGAAGGACCGTCACGTGGGGGACGAACGGTCGGGACTCCGGCGCCACGCCCGCCCGCCGCACGCCGACTTCGACGCGGGCCGCGAGCGCGACGACGGCCTCACGGCCCTCGCTCAGATCGACGAAAACGACGCGCGGCCGGTCCGGAGAAGGGAACGCCCCCACGCCGTCGAGCCGGAAGGAAAGGCGCGGCACTCCGAGGAGCTCCGCTGCAAGCTCTCGGCGAACGGCGGCCACGGTAGGCTCGTCGAGCTCCCCGAGGAAACGGAGGGTCAGGTGGGCCACCGACCCCTCGGGCGACGACGCCGGAATCAGGCCGGCGACCGCGGGGACCTCGAGGGCGACGAAGCTCCGGACCATCTCGAAGCGCCCTGGAACCCGACCCTCGGTCCGTTCTTCAGCTCTCGTCCGAAGCCCCTTCCGTCCGGATAGGTCGAGCCGCCCGAGCGCCGCGGAGCGTCCAGACCTGGGCCTTCCCGGGGACGAGCCGCTCCCCGTGCAGCACCGAGCGGATCCGCCGGGCGAGCCGGGGGTCGGCGGCCACGAACAGGGCGAACGCCGCCGCGTCCCTGGCCTTCTCCACGCCGCGACGGATCCGGTCGGCGCGGAGCGCGCCGGAGACCTCCGCTTCGACGTGGACGTCCCGGCCGCCGAAGCACCGCCACAGCCAGCTCCTCCGCCGGAGGTCGAGGTACCGGGCCAGCTGCGAAGGGGGCAGGGCCCGCCCTCCCTCGGCGAGCACGCAGCACCGGCCGTCCGGCAGACGGCGGTCGAACCGGCCCTGTCGGACGATCTCCAACCGCTCGCCGTGTCGGGCGAACAATCGGAAGACCTCGATCAGGAGCGCGCGGTGCTCCCCGGTTTCGCTCGTCGCCCCGGTCGCTCCCCCCACGCCCAGGAACCGAGCCCCGCTCGCGGTGAGCACCACGTCCTCGTCGTCCCCCGCGATCCAGCCGCGCTGCCCGGCGAGTCGGGCGCTCAGAAGCCATGCGGCCGGGTCGACGGGCTCCGCCTCCTCGCGAGCGACCCGGTCGATCACGGAGCGCAGGGTGATCGCGCCCGGTCCCCGCTCTCTCGCTCCTAGGAGCGCCAGGAGCAACGTTTCGACTCGGGCCTCCCGGAACGGCGCCGCGCCCGCCGAGGGCTGACCCGCGCCGAACTCGAGCGCCGTCGCCTTCACCATCTCCGTCCAGGGGCCGGGTCCCTCGACCGGTGGGCCGACCAGCCGCGCGACGCGCAACCCGAGAGGGTCGTCCGGTCGTGCGACGACCGCCTCACCGAACGGAAGCTGGGGGAGCAGCACGGTCGAGGTCTCCGCCCCGAGCCCCAGCCAGGCGCCGGCCGGGATCGCCCCGCCGCGCGGAGTGCGGAAGACCACATGACGCCCCGCGCTCCCGACGGCGGCAGCGCGCAGCTCCGGCGCGAGCCGCTCGGCGTACTGCGTCGCGAGGAGCGCGTCGACCCCGAACTTGCGCCCTTCGGCGAGGATCTCGACGAGCAGTCGGGCCGCGACGGCGTGGGCCTCGTCGAGCACGATGAGCGTCGGCCGTTCCGGAACCGTCGAGCCCGCGCGCGCGGTCAGGGCGAGGTACAGTCGTCCGACGAGCAGGGTCGCGGCAAAGCTGCTCCCTTCCGGGCCGAGCTCGCCGATCGGGGCGCGCACCAGGATCGAGCGCCCGGCCGCGAGCTCGTCGTCGAGCTCGACCGCACCGCCGTCCGGTGCCAGCAGCGCCCGGAGCGGCCCGGTCGCCGCCACCTTCGCGAGCCGGGAGGCGGCCGGCCACAGCAGGTCCGGCGTGCGCCGTAGCAGCACCGCGAGCTCGTCGAGGAACCGGGCGCTCTCCGGGTCGCGCGTCGCCAGCCGCGCGGCGTCACGCCGTCGCTCGTCGGTGAGGAGCGCGTAGAGGTCGACGAGGTCGCCCCCCTCGCCCTGGACGATACGGACGAACGCGTCGAAGAGGCGCTCGAGCCGGTACCCCCAGTAGGTCTCCCCGTTCTCCGCCGAAAGTCGTCGCAGGGCCGCGACCAGGTGGGCCGCCGCACGCTCGGCGCCCGGCCGTTCTCGCCCCGTCACGATGCGGACGCCGATCGCGCGCTCCGGGCTCGCGGTCGGGTCGAGCGCGAGGCACCGGGCCCGCGCCGCCGGGGCGAGTCGCGCCGCGATCGCCGGCGTGAGGTCGCCGTGCACATCGACCGCCACGACCTGCTGACCGCCGGCGATCGCCTCGCTCGCCCGCTCCGCCAGGTAGCTGGTCTTGCCGACCCCCGAAGCTCCCAGGACGATCGTGTGGGGGAAGGCCCCGGTCGCAGCCGCCCCGATCGGCCGGAAGACCGTGACGGCCCGGACGGCGACCGCGGGGGCCAACGGCAAGGCCGCGCCGGCCTGGCCGACGCTCAAGCGGCCGGTGGCGAAGTCGCGACTCACAGCCCTTGTGGAAGGGAGGGCGATCGCCGCGAACCGACGCCGCGTCGCCCATCGGAGGCGCACGCCCGTGCCTCGAAGGATGCGCCCGGCCGTCGCCTCGTCAACCCCGGTCAGGGCGAGTCGGGTCCGGACCGCGACCGAGACGCCCGGGCCTGGCAGCCAGTGCAGCTGCAGCACCGCCCGCCCGCGGCCGGCTCCGTCCTCCCACGGTTCCGTCTCCTCCGAGGTCGGTGGGAGCAGGAGCTCCGCGTCGAAGGTCGGCGAGGCGACCATCGCAAGGTAACGCCAATGGAGACCGTCGCGTCGGGCGATGCCCCGAGCCGGCGCTGGGCCGGAACTGTGGTCGGCCGGCTCGGAGATCGCGCCGGGGAGGAGGACCACCGCTTCGGGTGCCCCGAGGGTTTGCTCTACAAACGCCCCCGGGGCGGACGGGTCGGCGGCGATCGCCTCGGCGACGCTCCGCAGCCGCCGCGAGTACAGGTCGGAACCGGTGATCCTGCCGGCCGGGCTACGCCCATCCGGCGACGCTTCACCGGCGATCGGCATCGACTCCGCCGGCGCGGGCGAGCAGCTCGTCGATCGCGTCGGCGAGCGAGCGGAGCCGGTTGATGCGAGCGTACGCCCGCAGTTCGTCGGTCGTCACCCGCGTCGGGACGGCGCGGTCGGTGCTCCACAGTCGGAGCGTCCAGTACGTTTCGCCGGTCGGCCCCCGATGCAGGGTCGCCCACGGTCGATGCGCGACCGTGAGCGGTACTCGGACGTGGCCCAGGCAGTCGACTCCCGACGGCGTCGTCGGGGTCGTTCGTTCGGCAGGAACGGGTTCTTCGAGCCGTTCGGCTCGTCGCAGTTGCGCGGTCACAAAACTCTCCGCGCGCCGACGTCGCCCCGAGCCAGGCCCGGTCAACATCCGCGTCCGGTCGGGTAGCCCGCGGAACGGGCCACCGACCGACGCCTAGCTGCCCCACCGTCGGACGGCGCGCCGTCGTCGGGAGCCCCGGACGACGAACGGCGGTGGGGGCTCCGGCTCATCGAGCCGGGAACGGACGCGCCCGCGCGGACCATCGCTCCGCGTTCGACCGATCGGGTCCGACCGGGCGTACGCTGGGAAGTCGACGGCGGTCGCGGCGTCCCCTAGCCTCGACCGGTCGCGTTACGGGAGCGTCGGGCGGGCGCTCGGCCGTTCGGGGCCACGAAGGGTCACTCCGCGGGGCCGACGGGCCGTGCGCTCGAGGGATTCGGGCCGGACGACGACAGACCGACGACGGTGGTGGGCCGGAAGCTCACGCCGTGCGAAGGTAGGGGTCGACGTCGGGCGATGTTGCACGGCCGAGCGAACGGCCCGGAGAGGGAAGCCTTGGAGCTGCTGCTGAACGGTGAACGAAGCAGGCCGGGAGCGCACACGGTACGCGGGTCGAAGAGATCCAGATACGAAAGTACCGGGTAGGAAGGTTCCGCCGCACGCGCGAGACGCGGTGCCGTCTCCTTGAGCGATGTTGGCGGTTCCTTCCAGGGTGGTTGCAGAGGAACCACCCGATCCGGGGTATTTCAACCCCGGACGGGGAGGGCGTGAAACGGTCCGGCGGCGAGCGTTCCGGTCAGCGCCCGGCGTGACCGGCGGCCTCGGCGACGACGATGCGGGGCAGCTCGCCCTGGATCGCCGGGGTCCGCGCTGCCGGGTCGTTCGCGCGGCTGACCCGGGTCCGGGGAAGGAGCCACCGCTCGCCCCAGAGGCGAAGCTCCCGAGCCGCGGGGGCGAGGCCCAGTCCCATCTCCGTGAGAGAGTACACGACGGTGAACGGCCGGGTGCTGACGACGGTCCGCTGGACGACGCCCTGCCCTTCGAGGAACTTCAAGGTCGCGCTCAGCGTCTTGGCGTTGAGCCGGGCGTCGGAGCGCAGCAGCTCGCTGAAGCGGCGGGGGCCTTCGAGGAGCCGGTGGACGATCGCGAGGCGCCACTCCGTGCCGATCACGCCGACCGCGGCGATCACGGGACAGAGCCCGCGCCCCTGGCTGGTGCACGGCTCGTTCGCCGGATGACTGGCGAGCTCACGAGCGGTCGGTCGACGGCCGGCCATGGAAAACCTGTCGCCGCACGGAGGGGAGGAGAGATATAGCTTGCGTCCTGTTATCAACTTGATAAAGAGAACTTGATAACCGCGATACACCACGAGGGGAGGCTCCACCCTCCGCCGCGCGCGTGTACGTTTTCCTGCGCGCGGTCTCCCTCGGAACCGTGACGCTTCCCCCCTCCGAGCTCGAGCTCAGCGTGGAGCGCGAGGTGGTCGACGGTTCGAGCGGGAGCCCCCGTCGCGTCCGCCTCGTCGCACGCCTTCCTCACGACGCTCCGGCCGGGGGCGTCGACCCCGCCCAGCTCTCCGAGTGGGTCGCCGAGCTCGGCCGCCTCCTGGACGCCACGCTCGAGAAGCTGCCCGGGGCACGCGCTCCGACCCGCGCGGACCGGAGCCTGGAGGATCTCGTGGAAGCGTACCACCCGCGTCAGGTCGAGCTCGTCGAGCTGCTCCGGGAGGAGGGAGAGCTCACGACCGCGGAGCACGAGCGGCTCCGCCAGTACCTCGCGATCCCCACCGCAGCCAGCGTCGTGCCTCCGAGCCCCCCGGTAGGACGGTCGATCGCGGAGGCACCGCTCGAGAGGGACCGTGCTCCCAGCACGCCCCGGCCCGTACCGGAGCTGCTGGCGCTGTACCAGATCCAGTCGCTCAAGCAGGCCGGGGCGGTCCGCGCGCGCCGGCAGATCTCCTACGAGGAGTACATGGCGATGAAGCGCCACTTCTCGGCGGGCGAACCCCATTCGCCGAGCTGACGGCCCGCTACGGCGGGGGCGAAGCGCGTCGCGGCACCAGCCCCACGAGCAGGTGGCCGACCTCGGTGATCCCGGTCCGCATCGCGAACCGGCCGGAGATCGTGGCCGCGGCCGCGTCGGTCGCCCGCACGAATCCTCCTGGGGCGTTGGCGTCGGTCGGTGCCCCGCCCGCGGTTCGGAAGACGCCGAGCGCGACGTGACGGTGCCGCAGCGCCTGGGCGGAGGCGGAGAGGAAGCTTCGCTCCGCCCCGGCGGGATCGATCCCCTCCACGACGTCCAGGGTACTCGCGCCGAACACCGCGACCCCTCGACTCTCCCGGGGACCGCCTAAGCTCGAGCCCAATCGGCTGAGCGACGCCGCCCACCCCGGCGGGAGTCCGATCCCCTCGTCCGCGGCCTCCGCGGCGGCCTCTTCGCTCGCGAGCGGTGCGGCGGCGCCGCCGACGGCGCTGGCGACCTCTTCGACGCGCTGGGCGAAGGTCGATGCGATCTGCTCGGGGCTCCCGACGAACCGGACGCCCGCGAGACGCGGGATCCAGCGACGTTCGGCGAGCGTTTGGCTCGCCTCCCGGAGCGCGTCCGGCGGTTCGGCGACGATGACCGGGCGGTTCGGGCTCGGGCCGGCCAGCGCCGAGGCGCTCGGGTCGACGCGTCGTGCGAGCGTAGGGCCGAAGAGCTCCTGCACCCCCAATCGCGCGACGAGGGCGCGGACCTCCTCCCGCTCGCTTCGCGCGATTGGCCACGTCGGGCCGCCGGCGACGAGCGAGGCCGGTTCGCCGCGGCTCACCACGAGCGTGACGACCGTCGCTGGCGTCGCGGCGGCGAGGGCGCCCCCGACGGCGCCGCCGGCGACGACGCGGACGAAGCGGGCGAGCTCGTGGGCGCTCGCCCCTTTCGCGCGCAGGTGGGTCAGGCCGTCCGCCCAGGCGGCGGCGCCGACGCCTTCGAGAGGATCGGCGAGAGCCAGCAGCGCGCCGGAGGAGAGGAGCACGAGGAGAAGGTCGGACGCCTCGAGACCCCCGGCCATCTCGAGCGCGGTCGCCGCGACGCCGTCGCCGGCCTCGCGGAAAGCCTGCCGCGCGACGACCCGAGTGGAGCGGAACGGCACCTCCGGGGGCAACGGCTCCGGTCCGGCGACGAACCCTTGCGTGACGCGCTCGTCGAGCGCGGCGACCGTTCCAAGCGCCAGGGAGGTCGCGGCCGAGCCTACGGCCAGGAAGGCGATCTCACGGAACTGGGCGACCGGGAGGAAACGGTTGCCGAGGCGCACCGTCGGACCCTGACGCCGCAACGCCGAGCGGACACCGCGGTACGCATCGGCCCCCGAGACCGCGGCCCGGAACGCGGCGTCGAACATGCCGACGAACCCGGCGAGACGGTCGTCGGCCTCCGGCACGAGCCGGCCGGGGCGCGACGGGAGATAGGGTTGGCCCCGCTCGGCGCTCAGCCCAGCTGGAGCCCCTCGGCCGGACGGGGTCCGCCCGGCGTGAGGAACCGCCCCGGGGAGAACAACGCCGGGTCGAGGTCGGTGCGCTCGCCGAGGACCGACCGTGCAACGCGTAAGGTGGTGGCGGGCGCGAGCATGAACCCGTGGCCGCCGAAACCGTTCGCCTGGAAGAAGCCGGCGAGGCGAGGGTCCTCGCCGATCACCGGGAGCCCGTCCGGCGTGTCGTCGTAGAAGCCCGACCAGGCGCGGAGGACCCCCAGCGAACCCAGCGCGGGGACCAGCCCGACCATCGCCCGCGCGAACGCACGAAGGAAGGCGAGCGAGGTCGGCATGCCGGCCTGGGTGCCGGGCGCGTGGTGCAAGGTCAGCCCGCCGACGATCTCCCCGCGCATCGTTTGGCTGAAGTAGAGGCCGTCGCCGAGCCGGACGACCATCGGGTCGAGGAACGGCTTGAGCGGCTCGGTCGCGAGGATCTCGTGGCGGCTCGCGACGTTCGGCGACGACAGGGAGGCCCGGGCCGCGAACTCTCCGGACCAACCCCCGGCGGCGTTGACCACGCACGAGGTCGTGAGCTCCCCCGCGTCCGTGAGCACGCCGGTGACCCGGGGGCCGTCGGTGCGCACCCCTCGAGCCTCGAGCCCCAGCACGACCTCGCCCCCGAGCCGGCGGACCGCCTCGTAGACCCCCCAGACCGCGGGGAACGGGTACAGGGTGCCGTC
The DNA here is from genome assembly GCA_022750195.1 of Thermoplasmata archaeon. Classification (GTDB taxonomy): domain Archaea; phylum Thermoplasmatota; class Thermoplasmata; order Lutacidiplasmatales; family UBA184; genus Lutacidiplasma. Next base: position 140,021 of record JAKIWE010000004.1, read on the forward strand.
GCTCCGGAGGAACGCTCCCCCGACCACGCCGGCCGTCGAGAGCTCCGGCGCGACCTGGACGACGCCCGCGGGGTCGAGCATCCGCGCGTCGAGCCCTTCCGAGCGCACGACCGCGTGGACGGCGCGGAGGCGGGCGAGGTCGTTGTCGGATCCCGCGAGGAACAGATAGCCGCCTTGGCGGAACCAGATGTTGTAGCCGAATTCGCTGCCGAACCGGCGGTACGCCGCGACGCTTTCGCGGGCCAGGCGTACGGTCGCCCGGGTCTCCCACTGCTGTCGAACGCCCCCGCCGTTCCTCCCGGAAGCGCCGCTCGAGAGAAAGCCCCGGTCGAGGACGAGTACCGGGCCCGCCCCGGCCCGAAGCAGGTGGTAGGCGGTGAAGAGCCCGACGATCCCCGCTCCGACGATGACCGTGCGGTAGTCGCGGCGGGACGGGGTGTTCACGTCTCCACCTCGGCCGGGTCGTCGGGGAGCGCGGCGATCGCGCCAAGGCTGAGGGGGATCGCGGGAGGACGCTGGCGGATGTACCCGACCTCCGGGGGCGCGCGCCCCTCGAGTTGGGCGAGGATGAGCAGCGCGTCGGGGAGGCAGTACCGTCCCTGACAGAGTCCGGTGCCGAGGCTGGTGTACCGTTTGACCACCTCGATCCCCCGGAATCCGCGGCGCGACGCCTCCTCGACCTCCTCGAGGAGGACGTCCTCGCAGGCGCAGGCGACGACCTTCGCGCGCCCACGGGGGCGGCCGAGCAACTCGCGATAGTACCCCGTGAGCTCGTTCGGCGGTCCGTCCGAAGCGGCCGACGGAGTCGGCGGAGGCGACGGGGCGCCCCCGAGGAGAAGCTGGTGCGAGACCGCGGCCGCGTCGGTCACGGGATCCGAGGCGCCGGCGACCTCCCCGCACGCGTACAAGCCGGGTACCGACGTCGCTCCCCCCGGTCCGACCTGCGGAAAGTAAGCGCCGGGGGATGACCGCCATCGCATCGCGGCCCCCGCCTGGAAGAGCAACGGGTTGTTCGGCAGCCTTCGGTGGGCGAGGAGCACTGCGTCGGCGCCGAGCGAGAACGTTGAGCCCCGGCTTCGGGGGGCCAGAGTCACCGACCGGACCTGTCGATGACCGCGTGCGGCGAGCAGTAGGGTGCGAGGGTAGAGCGGGATCGCAAGGGCCGACGCCCGCTCGGCGACCGCGGCGTCGATCGGTCCGGGAGCGACGACGGCCTCGACCTGCTCGCCGAAGCGGTGCAGCAGTTCCGCCGCGCGCGGGCCGCCTCCGAACAGCACGGCGCGCTGGAACGGCGGAGAGCCGTCGAGCGGCGTAAGGGCGATCGCCCCATCTCCCGTGACCACGCCGGGGCGGTCGTTGCCCGCGAAGAGAAGGCCCGCGTCGTATCCGCCGGTGGCCACGACCACCTTCTCCGCTCGGACGAGCGTGGTCAGGCCCCCCGTCTGCGCGGCGAGGAACCGGAACCGGCCGGCGCCTTCGCCCGCCGGGGGAGGTAGGAACGCGACGATCGTGCGAGGGCGACCGCCGGGGCCATCGGTCGATGGGCCGGGCGGCCCGCGGTCGAAGACTAGAGGGATCGTGCCCGCCTCCCGGAGTCGCTGGGCGACGGCGCCCCCGCTCCGGCCCGCGCCGATGACCGCGACCGGGACGTCGACCCGGTCGCCGCGCGGTTCGGGGATCGGACGCGTCGGCCGGGGGAGCTTCCCGTACCCGGCGAGACGCCGGACGACGCGATGGTAGAGCGGCGTCAGGGCTCGTGGGCGACGGAAGCCGTGGAGCGTGTCGAGACCGTGGGCGAAGAGCGTGTCGATCACGCCGAGCACGTCGAACCGGGGGGAAGGCCAAGCGTTCTCGGTCGTGACCCGGTCCCCGGGCTCCGGTTCGTAGAGGCAGGCTCGGACGTTGGGAACGCCGTTCACGCGGACGAGGCAGCCGGTGCAGGAGCCGACGCCGCAGAACGGTGCCCGGGGGCGGTGGTACCGGATCGAGCGTTGCAGCAGCGGGAGGCGCCCACGGACGAGCGCCCGAGCGACGGGGGTACCCGGAGGGGAGCGGACGGTCGTTCCGTCGAAGGTGAATTCACGGAAGGTGACGGAACCCATCGACGCCGGTGACGAGCGGAGCGCCGCGTATTTGAGAGGCGCGGCGCCGTTGTGGCTGTGCCAACCGTGACGGACTTGGGCAGGGACGACCGTTTGACCGCACCTATATAGTATGCTGAGAAGTGGGGAGGCCTCTATCCATGAGGACGCAAGGCGGGTACCACGGGCGCCGCATCCAGAAAACGGGGGGTTCGACGTTCATCGTCTCGCTTCCGAAGGCGTGGGTCACGAGCCGCAACCTCGGCGCCGGGGACGTACTGATGTTCGTCCCGCGGCCGGACGGCTCGCTCCTGCTGTACGCGGATTCCGGCCCCGCTGGGGAGGCGACGAAGCGGACCGTCCTGGTCTCCAACGACATGTCCGAGGACCACCTTTTCCGGCGGCTCGTCGCGGAGTACATTGCCGGCGCGCCCTTGCTCGAGATCCGAACCAGCGGGCGAATGCAGGCCCGGACCCGGAACGTCGTGCGGGGCTTCGCACAGCGGATGATCGGTCCCGAGATTCTCGAAGAGACCAGTGAGGCCGTCGTCCTCCAGGACGTCGTGGGGGCGAACCCGCTCCCGATCCCCCAGGTCATCCGACGGATGCACCAGATGGTCCGCGCGATGCAGGCGGACGCGATGGCCGCGTTCCGGACGCAGGACGCGGGGATCGCCAAGGACGTGATGGAGCGCGACTGGGAGGTCGACCGGCTTCACTGGTTCGTCCAGAAGCAGGTGACAACCGCGCTGCGCGATGCTCGCACCCTCACCTCGCTCGGCCTTACGCTGCCTGAGTGCGCAACCTACCTCCTCGCCTCGCGCGTGATGGAGAGGATCGCGGACCACGCGGTCCGCATCGCTTCCACCGTCGCCGTCTTCGGCAAGGAGAAGCCCCCCCCGTCGGTCGTGGCCGAACTGGAGGGACTCGCCACCGGCGCCTCGCAGTCGCTGACGACCGCGCTCGAGGCGCTCGAGGGCAAGAAGGTCGACGAGGCGAACGAGGTCGTGGACGCCGCGGAGCGGCTCGCCCGGCAGCGCGAAAAGATCCTTCAGGAGCTCGCGACCAAGCGCGGGCGCGTCGCCGTGGGGCTCGCCTACGTCTTGGAGAGCCTGGAGCGCAGCGCGCTGTACGCGGCGGATCTCGCGGAGATCGCGATCAACCACGCGGTCGAACTCGGGGAGCCGAAGGAGCCAGCGGCCCCCGCGCGACGCGGGGAGAGCCGGGCGCCGGCCCTCGCCACGACGTAGGCGCATCATCCCGGGTGCCACGGTCCCTTCGGACGCGTCCGAGGCGTGCGCGGGGGCAAACCTCCATGACCCCCTAACGACCTCCAAAGTCGCGTGAAGTGGGTACTCGGCGTCGCCGCCGGCTGCCTGATCCTCGCCGCACTCGCACCTCCCCCCAGTGCGACGGCCGCCTCGGCCGCCGCCCCTGCTCGCCCCACGGAGGCCGAGTTCGACGTGTGGGCAGATGTCTCCGCCCTCGCCACGCCGGTCGCCGCCTACCTCATCAACGGGACCGTCTCCGACTCGCTCACGCACTCCCCGGTCCCCGGGGCGATCGTTCGGGCGAGTTCGGGTCCGTCCACGACCAGCGCGGCGAACGGTAGCTACAACCTCACCATCCAGTCCGGGCCCGAGACGCTTACCTACACGCACGCGGAGTACCGGACCCGGTCGATACCGTTCAACCTGGTCGCGCCTCGGATCGTGAACGCCCGGCTCGTCCCGTTCAACTGGACGCTGAGCGGCTCCGTGCTCGACGCCGCGACCTCCACGCCGATCATCGGGGCGGTGGTGACCTACCTTCCGGGCGGCGTGCACAACACGACCAACGGCCTCGGTCAGTATCGTCTGCCGATGGAGAACGGCACCTACACCGTGAGCGCCTCCGCGCCCGGCTTTCAGAACGGATCGGTCGTGATCACGATGAACGGGAGTCCGCTCACCAAGTTCGTGCTCCTCGCCCCTGCCGGTGGGGGGGGCGGGGGGAACGACGGGACGGTCCTCGTCGCGGTCGGAGTCGGAGTCGCGGTGGCCGTCGTGGCGCTCGCGTATCTCATCCTCCGCTCCTCGGGCGGCCGGTTTTCCCGGCGGCGGCCGGGCCCGCTGGCGGGGATCCCCGGCGAGCGGGACCCGAACGCACCGGCGCCCACCCGCTCCGCGGACCGGAGTCGCTACCCGCCGCGTCGGCGCACCTGAGGCGGGGCTAGCGGAGCGACGCCGCCGCGTCGGTCGTTGGAAGGAGCAGCTCCCGCGCCTCCTCGGCCGAGGCGACCCGGGGGTTCGAGAGCGCCCCGGGGGCCGCGAGGGTCTCCGCGACGATACGGTCGAGGTGCTCCGTCAGAAGTTCGTTCGACACTCCCGCCTCGAGCAGCGTCGTAGGAAGCCCCAGGGTCCCCCAGAGCTCCCGAAGGCGGTCGGCCAGAGTGGTCCGCCCGTGCCCGGCGCCCAGGCCCAGCGGCCCGCCGAGCTGGCCAAGCCGATCCCGGATAGCGGGGAAGTTGAATTCGGTCACGCGTGGGAGGAGGGCGGCGACGAGCCGGCCGTGAGGCCGCCGCGCGACGGCCCCCACCGCGTGGGCCAAAGCGTGGGTGAGGCCGGCCTGGGCGTTCGAAACGGCGAGGCCGGCGTGGGTGGCGGCGAAATGGACGGAGAGGCGCGCGTCCAGGTCGTCGCCGTGACGGGCGACGGTGGGAAGATCCCGTGGCAGCCGTTCGAGGGCGTCGCGGGCCAGCGCGTCGGAGAACGGGTTCGTCCACGGCGAGACGAACGCCTCGAGGGCGTGGGCGATCGCGTCCGCCCCGCTCGTGGCGGTCAGCTCCCGGGATTGTGTGGCTGGGAAGGCGGCGTCGAGCAGCGACCAGTCCGGGACCAGGTCCCGGGAGGCAAGTTCCACGAGCTGGCCGTTCTCCGTTCGGTACTGGGCGAGCCAGGAAGCGTCGCTCCCGGAGCCGCTCGTCGTAGGGACCGCTACGAACCGGGCCTTGACGCGAAGCTTGAGCTCGAGGAGGGGTGGCGGCTCGGCGAGAGGGAATTCCGGTTGCTCGTAGGCGACCCACGCCGCTTTCGCCGTGTCGATCGTGCTCCCGCCGCCCAGCGCGACGACGAGGTCCGGCGTGAAGGCGACGAGCGCGCGGGCAGCGCGTTCGACCGACGCGACGGTCGGTTCTACTTCGACCTCGGCGAAGGTGCCGACGGTGGAACCCCCGGTCTCGAGCTGCTCGACGAGCCGCCGTTCCCGGTGGCCCTTCGCCAGCGTTGGGTCGACCAGGACGAACGCCCGGCGGGCGCCGAGGCCGCTCAACAGCTCGACCGCGCCGGGGCCGAAGCTCAGCCGGGGCGAAGTGACGAACCCCATCATGGTCCGCCGCTCCGTGGCCGGAGCGGTGCCCGGCCGGCGGGTCTCAAGGCGATGAACCCGGGCGGCAGCGGGCGCAGAGCCCGGTAAAGGCGACGGTCATCGCGTCGAACGACCAGCCCGACGGACGTCGTTCGGTCAGGGCGAACAGCGCGGGGAGGTCGTCCGGCATCGGGACCACCTCGACGATCCGACCGCATCCACGACAGACCGCGTGCAGGTGAGGCGGCTCGATCAGCGGCATCCCCGACGGGCCGGTCAGTCGGGGCGCGATCTCCCGCGGCGGCAGGAGCGACGGGGCGGGGCTAGCGGAAGGCACGGGGCGGGCCCGGCGGGGCGTGGCCTTCGCTCGCCGCCGACGCGCCGCCACCGTCGACCCCCTGACCTGCGGCGCGTGGAACCGTGGGTGGTTACCGACGGATCACTTGCGGACGACGAACTCGACGGTTGCGCGGGACCACGCCTTCTTGTCCGACCACGGGTCGCCGGAGTAGACCTCGCGGGTCGTGCCGACGCCCTTGATCGTCTTGTCCTTCTTCCGCCATCGCGTCCAGTCGCTCAGCCCGTGGTAGACGACCCGCGGGGAGACGACCTCCGGGTCGAACGTCACCGCCGCGACCCACCCGGCGGGGATCATCCGGATCTTGACCTTGCCCTTGGAGTGGGGAGAACCTTTGACCACGAGGCACGCCTGGTGGTGCTTCTCGCCGCGTTCCCGGAAGATCCAGGCTCCGGTCCGGACCTTGTTCTTCTTCGCCCACTTCACGAGCTCCCGGAACTGGGGCTGGAGGTGGTTCTCCCGCCAAGGCCCCTTGTAGTCGATCGACGCCACACGCATCTTCGGGGAACGTCGCAGTTCAAAATCTACCGTCATGGACTCTCCTCGCTGACCCGGCGCTCGCCGGGAGCAACGCCGTCAGCCGGGGAGGGTATTTCCCCGTTCCGCGAGGGAAGGGACTCGGTCGATCAGGGCGGCGAGGGGCCGGACTCCTCGGTCGTTCCGCCTACGTCGGGCCTCTGTTCCGGCGAAGAACCGGAGCCCCGCCGTCGCCACCACCACGCGGTAGCGCCGAGGGCCACGGCTACCACGCCGACGATGACCACGACGGCGAGCCACGGAACGCCTCCGGTACCGCCGGCCGGTGTCAGCGGAAGCGACGGCGTGACGGTCAGGTCGACCGACGCGGAGGCCCGTGGCCGGTCGAGTAGTTCACCCAGACCGTGACGTGGAACGTACCCGCTGCAGAGGGCACGCACATGTAGAGGTAGCCGCCCCCGCTCGCCGAACAGCCGGTGGGGAGCCCCGTCCAGCTGACGCGCAGCGGCTCGGCGCCACCGGAGACCGCCGCGGTGAGGCGTACGGAGCCGTTCACCGGCACGCTGGAGACGTTCGCCGTCAGGCTGACGGACACGGGCCGAACGAGGAGGACCGTCACCGGGCTGGTCACGATCTCACCGATCCGGATCGCGTCTACCGGGAAGCGGTCCACACCATAGCGCCGAGGCCGGTCGCCTCGCAAAGACCGATCCCGAAGAGGAACGGCACGAACGACTCCGGGATGATCGGCATGGCCGAGAGGTCGGAGGCGACCGTGAGCGCGCTCTGGGCGACGAACGCGCCGGCGAACACCAGCAGGGCGAGACCGAAGGGGCTCCGAGTCTGCGAGTACAGCCGTCGGTACATCGCGAAGAGGCCGAGGGCGAGCGCAATACTGACGACGCCCAGCACGATGCTGGCGTCCATGAGCAGGCTCGTCACATCGCTCCCTGGGGTCGCCGTGCCATCGCTCCGAGTGCCGGTGCTCGGCGTCCGGGTCTCGCCGCGGGGACCACGATCGTCTCGAGGACGAGTTCGTAGTGCTCCGCGAGGTAGGCGGAGAGCTCGTACGGCGGCGCGTAGACCCCCGGGACCGTGCGGGCGACCACGCCGTTCTCTTCGAGGAGCTTGAGGTGGTGGCGGACGGTCCGGTAATCCAGGGCAAGGGCCGACGCCAATCGGTGGGCGTTCGCCGGGGAGCGGTGAAGCTCGGCGAGAATCCGTTGGCGGTTGGGCCCGCCTCGGGTCCCGACAAGGAGGTACCACATCAAGGAGCGGAAGGCGGGGTTCATGCCGACGCCGATTGGAGCGGGGCGCCCCATATGAGGTCGGCGCCCCGCCTGGGGTCGACGCGCTAGAACGCGACGAGTCCCTCCGCCGTGGACGGCAGACCGTAGACGCTCGCGACTTCCGACAACGCTCCCGCCGTGCCAAGAGAGAACTCGTCGATCTCGCCGGCTCCGGAGTCGTAGACGAGGAGGTAGCGGTCGTTCGAGGTGGTGGACGCCAGGTCCGTAGGGCCCTTCCCGGTCGAGCCGCCGACCGACGCCGTCAGCAGGAGGGTGCCGTTGTGGGCGACGTGGTAGATCGAGATCGAATCGCTGTGGGCGTTGGTGGTGTAGGCGTACTGCCCGTCGTCGGCGACCACGACCCAGCAGGGCGCGCTCTGGTTGTCGAGCGCAGTCCCGCTCACAACGCTGAGGGCTCCGGCCGTCGTCACCGCGTAGGAGGAAAGCGCTCCGGGTCCTGCATCGCTCACCACGAGATGGCCGTTGGGCGTGAAGGCAAAGCCGTAGGGGGTGGTTCCGTTCGAACTGGTCGCGAGTGGACCGTGCGCGTAGCCGCGGTCGCCCACGACGAAGGTGTCGATCAGGTTGGTCGCCTTTTCCGTGACCGCTAGGAGGTCGCCGGCGGGGTTGAAGGAGATCTGGGCCGCGCCGGTCGGGGTGGCGGCGCTCAGCGCCCGGTGCGATCCCGGAAGCGGCAGCAGAAGTCCAGTCCCGGTGAGATAGAATCCCGCGATGTCGCCAGCCGTGGTCGTGTTGCCGACGTTGAGCGCGTAGACGAGCGAACCGTGGATCGCGAGGCTCACCGGCGTGATTCCACCGGAGCCGACCCGGTCCCAGAACGTGAGGAGGTCGTGGGCGGGGGACGGGTGGTTCACGCGAAAGACCGAGATCTGGTCGCTACCGGCGTCCACCACGAGCAGCCACTTGTGGTTCGAGGTGAGCGCGAGGGCGCCCTGGTCGGCGAGGCTCGAGCCGGTGCCCTTGCCGTGCGTCGCGAACGACCCGGCCGGGATGAGCGCCCCGCCGGCGCCGATCCGGTAGGCGACGACGGCGTTCGAGGTGGCGTTGTTCGTCATCGTGAAGGCAGCGCTCAACGGGGCACCGTGCGACGAGCCCGACGACAGAGCGGGGTTCGGCCCCGTCGCGTGGGCTTGGGCGAGCGTCGGCACAATCACCATCAGCAGGGCGGCGGCGGTCGCGATCGCAAGAGTTCGGGAGCGCGTCATACGACTCCGCCGAGCGGCCCGGGGGGCATACCCTTACGTCAGAATTTGTCCCTACCCTTGCCCTCTCGACGCCCTAACCCCGCCCGAACGTAACCTGCCAGGACGAGGGCAGTTGCGTCCTCGTTCGAGATCTCCTTCTCGCTGAGGGCTGAGCGAGTTCGGGGAGTAACTCAAACTCAGGTGACGCCGAACTCTGGGGGGGATTCGATGATCGACCCATACTTCACGAACCGGCGACCAATCGCGTCGACGTTCGACCGCATCGAGGAGGATTGGATCACACCAAGGAAGTCGCGGGGAGAGCGCAGCGCAAAAAAGTTCCAAAGAAAGACGCGGCGGTCGAGTACCGATGAAAACACGCCTATCGGCAACGAGAGTTGCCCAGGCCGCCCGTACGAGACTTTACCGCCCCGCGTGAATCCTCCCTGATCGGAGGGTGGGAGGGTGGTCGAGGAACGGCACGTCGAAGTCTTGGTGTTGGGCGCGGGCGAGGCCGGAAAGTACATCGCGTGGACCCTTGCGCAGTCGGGCCGTCGAACGGTGGTCGTGGAGCGCGAGTATATCGGTGGCTCTTGTCCGAACGTCTCCTGTCTCCCGAGCAAGAACGAGATCCACGGTGCGAAGGTCGCAGAAATCTCCCGCGACTCGCCCCGCTTTGGCGTCCATGCTCAGGCGGTATCGGTCAACATGACCGAGGTCCGGGAGCGAAAGCGGAGGATGGTGAACGATGAGGTCGCCTTCCATCTCCAGCGATTCAAGGATACGGGAGTCGAGCTGATCCTCGGCGAGGGTCACTTCGTCGCACCACGGACCCTGGAGGTCCGACTCAACCCCACGGGGACCCTGCGGGTGTCGGGCGACCGCGTGTTCATCGACGTCGGGACCCACGCGACCATTCCGAAGCTGCCGGGCTTGAACGAATCTCGCCCCCTGACGCATGTTCAGGCCCTCGAATTGGATCGAGTACCCGAACACTTGCTCGTGCTGGGAGGGGGAAGCGTCGCGCTGGAGCTTGCGCACGCATTCCGACGGTTCGGCGCCCAGATCACCGTGATCGCACGGAGTCCCCGGCTGCTCGCTCGGGAGGATCCCTCGGTTGGGGAGGAGTTCCTGCGCATGTTCCAGCAGGACGGGATCGAAGTGATCCTGGGCGCTCAGCTCGAGAGGGTCCAGGGCACGTCGGGCTCGGGCGTATCGGTACGCTTCGGCGTCGACGGAGCGGCGCGAACCGTCGAAGGCAGCGACCTGCTGGTCGCCATGGGCCGCACTCCGAACACGTTCAATATCGGGTTAGACACGGCGGGGGTCGAACTTGATGGGCGCGGTTTCATCCAGGTCAACGACCGTTTGGAGACTACGGCGCCCGAGACCTGGGCCATGGGCGAATGCGCCGGGAGCCCTCAGTTCACGCATGTCGCGTTCGACGACTTTCGCGTGGTCAGCGGGAACCTGTCGGGCGAACATCGCTCCACGCGCAGTCGGCTGATTCCGTTTTGTCTCTTCACGGACCCCGAATACGTCCGGGTGGGTCTCGGCGAAACCGACGCCCGGGCGCAAGGCCTGGACTACCGCGTGTTTCAACTGCCGATGACGGCCGTCTTGAGGACGCACACCCTCTCGGCTCCCCGCGGGTTCCTGAAGGGTCTCGTCGCCGCGGACTCCGACCGCATCCTTGGCTTCATGGCGATGGGGGCGGAAGCCAGCGAGCTCCTGGCTGCGATGCAGACCGCCATGATCGGCGGACTACCATACACTTCGATACGGGATGGTATATTTGCCCATCCAACCGTTTCGGAAGGACTGGTGTTTCTCTTCCGCGGCCAGCCGGTCCACAAGAGCGGGAAACCTGGGGGCGTTGGCGCCGAAAGGTCAGTGAGCCCCCCGTAGGTCGGTTCTGAGGAAACTTGTCCCGACAGGTTGCCGCGTTTCGCGTTCAGCTGGAAGCTGGTGGTCTCCCTACGTGGTGAGGACGAGTGAAGATGGCTGGTCGTCAAGACCTCCTGACGAGTTTACCCGGCAACATATCCTGACCTACTCCAGCTAGGATGAACCAGAACGCCTTGGGCCTCAGGCACGGAGCTCGACGTCCCGGCCTCGACCGCCTCCACGAAGCTCGCCCGCTGGGAAAGGGCATTTCAGAAAAGTTCAGGTGCGGGGAGAGGGATTTGAACCCACGAACTCCTACGAGACCAGACCCTGAATCTGGCGCCTTTGGCCAGGCTTGGCAATCCCCGCGCGGACGTTCCTACCCGAAACCCCCTATAACAACTCGGCGACCGCCACCGGTGCGCGCTTAGATTCTTCCCCTGGCTCGATGACGTCGTTCCTGCGGCGGGGCAACCACCCCGAAGGTTCGGAGTGGGTCGCGCGGGGGAGTCGTACCGTGCGCTAACGGCCACGCCGGGGCGCCCCGCCGCAGCCGGTCATCCGTCGTCGGAGCGCTCGCTGCGAAGCGTCACGCCCCTCCTCGAGGAGGATTGAGCCGTCGGCTAGGAAACCGCGTCATACCGTACTTTACGAAGGCCACCTGAGCGATAGGGACACAGCCGTCCTCCCACGGAGTTACACACTCGTTACGGCTTCTCGTTTCAGCCGAATTATCCCCCATCGAAGGGATGGGCCGCTCGCTGCGAGGGACCGGCCTTCGGGTAGGTGCCGAGCGGCAACAACGGAACAAAAACCGTGAAAAGGGGAAGAACGAAAATGGGAGAGAACATGCGAAAGAAAGTCCTGCGGCGCCGGGCGTACCTCCAGCGCAAGCAGCGGGCAGTTTCGCCCGTCGTAGCTACCTTGATCTTGATCTTGGTGGCGGTCGCGGCGGCGGCGGCACTGTACCTCTGGCTGGTAGCGTGGCAAGGCAACGTAACTGGTGGGATTGGGACGCCCACCGCGCAGTACACCGTGACGATTGGCGGCAGCTCGTCGGTCTATCCGTTTGACCAAGTTGCAGTGAAGTACTTCGAGCAGAACAACTCGAACGTCATCATTAGCAACAACCAGGGCGGATCCGGCGCGGGTATGGCGGCGGTTTGTGCTGGCCAGGTGGACATCGGCGCGTCTTCGGCGGTCCAGACACCCTCCACCTTGGAATCGAAGTACAACTGCCCCATCACCAACGTCCAGGAGACGGTCGCTTACGACGCGGTCGACATGATCGTGCCGACGGCGAACACCCACACCCTCAATTCGATCAGCCAGACCGACGTGCTCGCCATCTACGTCTCGGCCGGTGGCGGCGTTGCGGCTTGGAGCGGTGACTCGGGCTACTCTCAGGGCGTTGCGTTCAGCAGCGGGACACCCTACGCCTACCCGGTAGGCATCCCTGCCGCCGACGCAGGCGTGTGCGGTACGGTTCCAATCCCCACCGCGACCTGCCCGATCGACGTCCTTCCAGCCCCCTCGGGGACCGGTGGCGTCTACTCGTGGAACACGATTCCCGCGTGCGTACCCCAGCAGGCTGGCTGCACCAACGCAACCATCCCCAGCCCGGGTGTGCCGGAGCACTTCACGGGAACCGCGGCCGGATCGAGCGCTTGTGAGTGGACTGTCTGCGCCTCGAGCCCGACCGGAAGCACCTCGGTGGCAAACACGATCGCTGTTTGGCACCGACTTGACCCGGGCGGGACTGAGCAGAGCTTCACCGCGCGGATCCTTGGGATCGGTGCGGCGAGTGCCACCCCCGCCTTGGGCACGACGTCCTCGGCGAGCTACCTGCAGTTTACTGGCTGCACGGGAACGGGCCAGCTAAACGCTTGCACGGTCTCGACGAGCGGGTACTCGGCCGGCGACGGCAACCCTGGCGTGATCACTGGGGTCGCAGCAGGCGCTAACGCAATTGGCTTCGCTTCGGACGGGCTCGTCCTGACGGCGGGCTCTGGCGTGGTCGCGATCCCCTTCGCGGGACCGGGCCAGCCGACCGCCGTGACCCCGAGTGTCGCCAAGACGATCCCGCAGGGTATCCTCGGGAACTTCCTCACAACGGCTGGCGCCTCGAACGGATACGTGGGCTGGCGCCCATTCATCCTCGTCGAGACGAACGTGCCGACGGGCGAAGTTCTCCGGTTCCTGCAGTTCGTCATGGACCCCGCGGTGAACCAGGCGTGCGCGCTGTCTGCCTCTGAGGTCAGCCCCTTCCAGTCGGGGATGGCCGGCGTTGTGCCGGTCACTCCGCTGCCGTAGGGTAGCAAGTCGAAGCAGCAGCGGTAGTGCCCCCCTGTGAGAACAGGCGGGGACAGACCGAACCCTTTCCTCCTTTCTTTTTTTTTCGGGTGCGTTCGAGCTAGCGCGTCGACCAGCGCCAAGAGGGCAAGCTAGGCCGCGACCGGCCGATCCCCCACGGGGGGAACGCGGGCTCGTTCCTGTTCTAGGATCCGATAGGCTTCGTCGACCGTGGCCCGGTCGTGAACGATAGCCCGAAGCGACTTGAGCATCGCAACGGGATGGTCCGACTGCCAGATGTTCCGTCCCATATCGACGCCCCGGGCGCCCTCGGCAATCGCCCCATGAGCGAGCTCGAGTGCAGCGCGGTCGCTGTCGAGCTTGGGTCCACCCGCGACGACGAGAGGCACCGGGCACCCCTCCACGACTTTCGAAAAGTCGTCGCAGTAGTAGGTCTTCACGAGGTGCGCGCCGAGCTCCGCGGCCACGCGGCAGGCGAGGGCGAGATATCGGGCATCTCGCTTCTCGAGCTCCTTCCCGACGGCAGTGATCGCCATGACCGGCATTCCTACGGATTCGCCGTCGTCTACGAGCTGGGCCAGGTTCGTCAGACTCTCATGCTCGTGGGCCGCCCCGACGAAGATCGAGAGCGCCACGGCGCTCGCGTTGAGCCGCAGCGCCTCATCCATGGATGTGGTGATCGTCTCGTGAGAGAGGTCCTCCTTCAGGATCGTGGCGCCCCCGGAGACCCTGAGCACGATGGGGGTCGTTGTCCCCGGGGCCACAGAAGTTCGGAGCACACCTCGGGTGACCGCGAGGGCGTCGGCGTAGGGAGCGAGGGGGGTGATTGTGGCCCGAGGGTTCTCGAGGCGGCGGGTCGGCCCCATGAAGTAGCCGTGGTCGACGGCGAGCATCACCGTGTTCCCGGAGACTTCCGGGAACATCCTCGCCAGGCGATTGCGCAGTCCCCAGTCCATCGAGGTTGACCCCCGCCGAGACGCGGCCGGGTGTTCTTAGCCGTTGCCGGGCGGTCGCTCGGCGCCCCGCGCGGCGACCGGCACCCGGCGCTCCTCCTTGACCCGGTTGAGGACGACCTGCGTGTAGGTCCGCTCGACGTACGGGTCCTGAAGCGCGTGCTTGATGAAGCGGTCGAGGTCGCGGCGGTCCCGGAACCGACCGATGAGGAGCGCGTCGAAGTCCCCCGTGACATCGTAGATGGCGTATGCCCGGGGGTCGCGCGCGAGCCTCTCTTCGACCTCCCGGAGCTTCCCTTTGGAGATGCGGATGCCGATGGTGGCCGTGAGCTCGAAGCCGACCAGCTCGTCGTCGAGGACCGGGATGTATCCCCGCACGACCCCCTCCCGCTCGAGCCGGGCGAGCCGGTGGCTCACGGTGGTCGGCGAGATGCGCAGCCGGTGCGCGATCTCCCGGTGGCTGCGGCGTGCATCGATGTTGAGCTCTTGCAGTATCGACCGGTCCATATCATCGAGGCTGGACATACGAACCACTGAATCGCCATACAATGTACGAACTTAAAGTGATTTGTCGTAATAATGGTCGTTTGTCCATTCTTCACGTCCGAGAGTTCATGTAGCGGGAGCGGGTCGGGAGCCGCGGGGATTGCGTTGGCGTTGGCGGAGGAAGGGCAAGGGGGCGGGGTACCCGTCGGTCGAGTCGATGAGGTGGAGCGAGCGCTCGAGCAGATTCGGGCGCAGCGGTTGCGTTGGGTCGAGCTGTTCTACACGGACCTGTTCGGGGGCTTCAACCACGTCCACGTCCCGTCGCACACCATCGACGCCGACTCGTTCGAGAGCGGGGTGCCGAAGCTCGACGGCTCGTCGGTCCGCGGCTTCCGCGAGATCCACGAGTCCGACATGATTCTACAGCCGGATCCCGCCACCTTCGGCACCATTCCGTGGGGCGCAGAGCACGGTGGCACGGCCCGGTTCATCTGCGACATCCTCGTCGGCGCCTCTAAGGAGCCGTATGGCCACGACCCGCGAGGGATCGCGCGGAGGACCGTCCAAGTGCTCGCGGACGCGGGGTACGACCGGTCTTATTGGGGTCCCGAGGTCGAGTTCTTCGTCTTTGACTCGGTGAAGCTGATCCCCTCCACGCACGCCGTCCGCGACGCCTGGGGAGGGGCCGGCTACCTGATCGAGAGCTCCGAGGCACCTTGGCAGGCCCCGGACGGGCACGGGGCGATCCGGTTCAAGGAAGGATACCACCGGACTGCTCCGGGCGACGTCCTCGAAGGGCTCCGTAGCGAGATGTGCAACATCCTCGCCGACAGCTTCCACATCACCATGGACGCCCACCACCACGAGGTCGCGACGGCCGGGCAGGGGGAGATCAACATCCGCTTCGACGATCTCGTCCCGGCGGCGGATCACGTCCAGGACGTCCACTTCATCGTCAAGAACGTCGCCGCGCGTGCCGGCAAGATCGCCTCGTTCATGCCGAAACCGGTGTTCGGCGACAACGGCATCGGCATGCACATGAACCAGTCGATTTGGAGCGGCGGAACGAACGCGTTCTTCGATGCGAACGACGCCTACGCCGAGGTCAGCCAGACCTGCCGGTACTACGTCGGGGGCCTCCTCGCTCATGCGCGGGCGCTCTGCGCTCTCACGAACCCAACGACGAACTCGTACCGGAGGCTGGTCCCGGGGTACGAGGCTCCCGTGTTTATCGCCTGGAGCCGGGCGAACCGCTCGGCGAACGTCCGCATCCCGTTCTACCACAAGGGACGCCCCGCCGCCAAACGGATCGAGTACCGGACCCCGGACTCGGCGGCGAACATCTACCTGACCGAGGCCGCCCTCGCGCTCGCCGGGCTCGACGGGATCCGCAAGAAGATCGAACCCCCAGCGCCGGTCGACACCGACATCTACAAGCTGAGCCCCGCGAAGCGCAAGGAGCTCGAGATCCGGGAGCTGCCGGGCTCGCTGGGGGAGGCGCTCGACTGCCTGGCCAGCGACAACGCGTTCCTCCACGGGGTCTTCGGCTCTACGGTCCTCGACACGTGGCAGGAGCTCAAACGCGAGGAACAGCTCCAGCTGAACCTCCGGCCGCACCCGTACGAGTTCTACCGGTACCTCGACGTCTAACTGTTCCACCGAACGGGCGCCGGGCGGCCGGTCGCCCGGGTCGACTCGGAGGCGCACGGTGAGCGCGGACGGGGCCTTCCTCGAGGGTCGGGTCTTCACCGGACGCGACTACGTGGAAGCGTTCCTCGTGGAGAATGGCCGGATCGTCGCCATCGGTACGGACGCCGACGTACGGAGGCAGAGGCCCGTCGGTTGCCCCATCCATCGTCTCCACGGCCAGCTCGTGATCCCCGGGCTCGTCGACCCGCATATCCACCTCATCGAGATCGTTCGCGCAAGGCGCGGCGTGCCCCTCGGCGACGTTCGAAGCCTCGGCGACCTCGTGGGGCGATTGCAGTGCTGGGGGGAGGAGCATCCCACCGGACCGATCGTCGGCCGTGGATGGGACGAGCGCCAGTTCGCCGAGGGACGCGCCCCGACACGTCGAGAGCTCGATCGGGTCGGAACTGCGAGAGCCGTCGTTCTCTACCGGGTGTGCGGCCACGCTGCGGTGGTGAACTCCGTCGCCCTCGACTCCGTAGGTGCCGGGACGAAACCCCCCACGGTTCTGGGGGGACGATTTGGCGAGGAGCAGGACGGGAGCCCGGACGGACGGATCTACGAGCGCGCGCTCGAACTCCTTCAACCGATCGTGAACTCCGCGCCCCCGCCGAGCGCCGACGACCTCCGCGCGGTGACCGAAGAGGCCGCGTCGATGGGGCTGACCATGGTGGGGAGCGTCAACGCGCCGCTCGAGGAGCTCGCGTCGGTCGCCGAACTAGCAACGGGTCCGACGCTTCCGCTACGACTCCGTCTCTATGTTCGGGCGGACCAGTGGCGGCCCGGCCACGCGCTACCGAAGATCCGACCCAACGGAGAGTCACGGTCGATCGTTCGGGGGCTCAAGGCGATCACGGACGGGTCGTTCGGCGCGCGAACGGCGTGGCTCGACGAACCGTACGCCGACGATCCGTCGACCTCCGGCCTAGCGGTCTGGCCGGAGGCGAGGCTCCGCGAGCTCGCCCGCGCCGCCGCGGAGGCGAAGATATCTCTGGCTCTCCACGCAATCGGCGACCGAGCCCTTGCGACCGTCGTTCGCGTGTTCGCGGACGAGTCGGAGCTCCCGGCTCCACGCGTGGAACACGCTTCGCTCGTACCTCCGTCCCTCCTTCGTGCGGTCGCGTCATTTCGAGGCACGATCGTGGTCCAGCCCCACTTCGCCGAGACCGACGGCTGGATCCCCGATCGGTTGGGAGCCGAGCGGGCTCAGTGGGCGTACGCATGGCGGAGCCTGCTGACGTGCGGGGCAAAGCTGGCGGGGTCGAGCGACGCGCCGTTCGACGCTTTCGATCCCTGGTCGGGGATGAAGTCGGCCGTAGACGGAGCAGCGTGGCGCCGCGCGCCGGGAGGGAGGGATCCCGAGCGGTTGACGCCGGAAGAAGCCGTGGCGATGTACACCGTGGGGGGGGCCCGAGCGCTCGATGAGCACGGACCGCACGGCCTTGCGGTTGACGGGCCGGCCGATTTCGTCGTCGTCCGCGCGAAGCAGCTCTCCTCCGCGGTGGAGCGGCTCGGTCGCGATGGGTTCACGACGTGGTCCCGGGGCGTCCGCGTGGGCGAACGACGACCGGACTGGGTCGTTCGGGCGGGAAGGCGCTAAGCCTCTCTGGGAGTCCCCCACCGACGGCCATGGAGCCTCCAGCCGTGCCGCCTGTGAAGCTGTTCTCCCCCTCGATGCGGGTCGACGCGCTCCTCGCCGATTGGAGAGCCGAACTCCCGCCGGAGATCACCAAGGAAGCGAGGGAGCAGCAGCTCTACGGGCGCGCATGGGAGGAGTACCTCGAAGGCGACTTCGGCTTCGGCCTCTGGTGCTGGCACGAGTGCGACCGACTCACCAACGCGTTCAACGGCAGCGTGCGGGACGTGACCAGGGTGGTAGGCCCGGGGCGATACCTCGGCTTCTCCCACCGCCGGGCGATCGCGGAGGCGCTCCCCCTCGACAAGGTGTACCGCCCGCGGAAGGGAGACATGAGCACCCCTCGCCCGGAAGCGATCGTCCTTCCGCACTACCAACTCCTCTGCGTCTATGCGGTCCGGGCGAAGGAGGGCGACGCCAAGGCCAAGGCGCAGTACACGATCGCTCTCGGTGAGCTCGAAGAGCGCCGTCGGGCCGACCCGTTCCTCCGCCATTTCGAGACGTTCGCCAAGCTCCTAGACCGGGCCACCGCGAAGCCCTCGACCGCCGCCCCGGCGGGCCCCTCGAGCCGCTGAGTGAGTTCACCGTCAGGCCGCGCAGCTCGAGGCGGCCCGCACGATCCGGGAGGCGAGTTCGTTGGCGCGGTGGCTGGTGCGAGTGGGCTACGACGGGCGAGACTTCCAGGGATGGGCGAGGCAGCCGGGCGTCCGGTCGGTCGAGGGAGAGATCGAACGCGGGCTCGTCCGACAGGGCATCGCCGCGTCGGCGGAGGTGGCCCGTTTGCGCGTGGCGAGTCGCACGGATCGCGGCGTCAGCGCTCGTGGCAATGCGCTCGCGTTGACGAGCTCGCTCCACGGCCCTCCGCTCCTCCGGGCGCTCAACGGGATCGCTCCGGACATCTTCTTCACTGCGGCCCGGGAGGTCGGAACCGGCTTCTCCCCCCGGCGCGCGCTGCGCCGTTGGTACCGCTATTTTGAGACCCAAACGCCCCCCGTCCCTGGGGCTCTCGGTCGCTGGCGGCGGGTGGCAAGCCAGTTCGAGGGAAGGGTGGACGTCCGGTCCTTCGGGCGGCGGATGGACCCCGGCAAGCCCGTTTGGCGAGACGTCGAGCGGTTCCACGTCACGGAGCACGGCGGTGGGTTGCTCCTCGACCTATGGGCCCCCTCGTTCGTCTGGGGCATGGTCCGCAAGATGGTGACCGCGGGGCGGGCGGTCGTGCACGAGGAGCTCCCTATCGACCGGCTTCGAGCGGCAATCGAGGGTCGTGCACCCCGCGGGTTCGCGTTGGCCGAACCGGAGCCGCTGGTCCTTTGGTCGGTGGACTACGGCGAGAACTGGACCAACGCGGCGCCAGGGCCGACCCGGACGCAGCGCCGCCGCTGGCAGAAGGAGCTGTCCCGGGCCCGGACCCGTACCGACCTTCAGGAGCTGGTCTGGGCCGACTTCCTCGACCCCCAGTCGGACCGCCGTCGACGTCCCGACTAGGGGAGGATCATCCCGACCGAGCCTTGGAACGATCCGACCCCGTACACGACCAGTCGGTCGCCGTGCAGCGCGACCGCGGCCGAGTAGATCGAGAGCGTGTGTTGGGAGTTGACGGCGAGGGAGGATCCCAAGGACCAGGAGGCCGACCCGTACGCGTAGGAACCAATGACACCGCCCGTGATGCTGAGCACGCTGATCGTGGAGCCGCTCGGTAGGGCCACCGCCGCTCCGTTGGAGGCGAACAGTTGGAACTCGAGGTTGCCCCACTGCAAGCCGTGACCGGCCGCCGCGACGGAGAAGTTGTTCCAGTTCCCTCCGCTCCGGTTAACGCTGATCGGCGTGCCGAGCGCGAGGGCGGTCGAGATAGGGGTCTTCGGGGCGGTCCCGTTCGTGAGGCCACTGACGAGCACGTAGAGGACTGCCGCGAGGACGACGGTCATCGCCACGAGCAGGATGGTGGCGACGATCGGGCTCACGCCACGCTTCGAGCGCGCTCCACGCCTGGACTGGTCCTTCATTTGCGGTTGGGTCCCCTCCGGAGGGGCGCGTATGCCCCGGTTCAACTACTTGAATCCTCGGAAGTGGAGAACGTTGAATGTCGATGTAGCTCTACGTCACAAAGCGAATACGCAGTGGTGCGTATCCAAGAATTCGGCGTGCTGCCGTCTCCCGGAGGGGGTGCCGGGGGTCGCCCCCTCCGTCGCGGGGGAGGACGCATTCATTCCCGGGCCTCGCGGGGGGGCTGGTACGGGCGAGTAGGTGCGGGTTGGGGCATCCATTTTGAAAGGGGAAGATTCCGTCGGGTCGGCTTATCGCATTGACGTGGGTTTCCTCCTCCGGCGATGCCCGTGGGGAGATCGATGGTCCCGTGGATGGTCACTCTCGCGCTGCTCGTGGCGGCCCTCATGATCGTGCCGGTGGGGTTCGCCCTGAGCGACCGGGCTCGGGCGACGGCGAGCGTTCAGCAGGTACCGGTGAACGGTCCGACGTGCGGGGAGTACTTCTGCCTCGCCACGCCGATCCATCATATCGTCGTAATCATGCTCGAGAACGCGGCGGCGATCAACGTCCTCGCGCAGGCTCCGTACATGGTCTACCTCGCGAAGACCTACGCCTACGCGAACCACAGTTTCGGGGCCTGCCATCCTTCCGAACCCAACTACTACGCGATCACGATGGGCACGACCGCGGGCCAGTGCAACATCGGCAACAACTCGGTCATCCCGGGAACGGGCCCGAAGAACTTCGGGAACAACCTCGGGGACCTGCTCGACGCCCGTGGGCTGAGCTGGGCGGGGTTCTTCGAGTCCATGAACCAACCGTGCGAGATCCAGCAGAACCACACCGGGGTCTACGACTCGGGGCACAACCCGTTCGTGCACTTTGGGGACATCGTTTACAACAAGGCCCGATGCGACGCGCACGTCCTCAACTTCTCCGCCTGGCACCAGGACGTCGCGAACGGGAGCATCCCCAACTTCTCGTTCGTCGTGCCGAACACGCTCGACGACGGTCACGATACCAGCACGGCGTGGGCGGACGGCTGGCTCCACCACTTCCTCCCACCGCTCCTGAACAACACCAGCTGGGCGAAGAGCACCCTCTTCATCGTCACGTACGATGAGGGCGAGCCGGGGGGCCCGCCCGCCAATCTCCAGGGGTACTACGGCGGGATGCACGGGAACGTCAAGATCGATGGCGGCCAGGTCTACACGGCCCTCATCAGCCCGTACACGAAGGGCGAGGGAAACTTCACGTCGAACGTGACGGAGTACAACCTGCTCACGACAATCGAGTGGTTGTTCTCGCTCCACGATTGTGGTAACTACGATGACCCGTCCCAGTGGTTCCCGCCGATGGCCGGCGCGTTCGAGTGGACCCCGGCGGACAACGATACGATCGGCCGCTGAACCTTGGGGGGGCGTGCGGATCGCAGACCGAAGACGCCCGAGCGAACGGGCCGAGGCCAGAGGTATGTACACTCTGGAGTGGGCCGAAGATTCCGTGGCGCAGGTAGATACCGCCGCCCCTGGTACCACGCGACGTCAGGATGCTCCAGAATCCTCGTGAAGGTGGGCCGCTCCCGCGACGCTCGTTAGCACCTAAGAACAACCCAGAGGGCCCTACGCGGGTGTGCGACCGAGCGCCGACGGCGGCCCATCAGGCCCTGTCTGCCGCCGCACTACCACTCCTCGCGGCGTTCCTCCTCCTAGCCGGCACAGGCGCTTCCGGGGGGGTGCCTGCCACTATCGCGACCGACCGAGCCGGACCGAGCCCGAGCGCATCGGTCGCCGGGTTCCCGTCCGTGCCGCTCCCAACAACAGCGAGTCTGAACATCACCAACTACACGGCCGCGCCGTCGCGTGGCGTCGTCGGTCACCCAGTCTATTTCAACGTGACCGTCACCGGAGGGTCTGCGCCCTACACGTACTGGTACACCGGCCTCCCGCACCCGTGTGCGAGCGAGAGCGTGGCCAGCCTCTACTGCCTTCCGGGCGAGGTACAATTCTTCAACGTCACCGTTTTCGTCAACGATTCCGCCGGCGCGCACGCCAACGCCACGCGACCCCTTCAGGTGTGGTCGGGGTTCACGGGGCCCCCGCACATCGTGTCGTTCGTCGCCTGGCCCTCCTCGGTGGACGTGTACCACCTTACGACGATCTACATCAACGCCACGTCGTCGAGCGTCCTTGGCTACACGTTCCTCGGACTCCCCCCAGGTTGTGCCTCGTTCAACATCTCCGCCAATCAATGCATCCCGTCGCTGCCGGGGGTCTACCACCTCCGCGTGCTGGTGGCCGATGGGTTCGGTATCCAGTCGACGTCGGTGACCGTGCTCACCGTAACCGGCACGGTGCCCCCGCCGCCCACTAGCACCGGGCCCGCTCCACCGGCCCCATGGGTGTTTCCGTTGTCGGTCGGCGTCGTCGTGATCGCCCTCGCAGCGGGCGCCCTCGTCCTCATGAGGCGAGGAAAGCGAGCAAGGCCACCGGCCTAGTGCCGGGCCGTCCGTTGGGATTTAGGTCGACCTCAACCTCCCGATTCATTTCCCGTGCGTCCAGAAACCGGACGTATGGTGGGCTACGTAAACTAAGGAAAGTCCGGGTGAATCCCTTATTCTCGAAGGGGCGGTCGTAGTCCGATGGCCCCTCCGGACGGCGCGAGCTCGACGGGCGCGCGCCCTCCGGGCCGGACCGACCCGCGGCAGAAGCCCCCCCGAAACGCGGCGGAGTCGAAACCTCAGCGGGCCTTGGCGAAGGTGAGCCCCAACGCCCGTGCCGCCCTGCTCCAGCGTTCGTTGGCCCTGGACGCCAAATTCGTCAACCCGTCCCTGCTCCCCGAGAAGGTCGCCGTCCAGTCGGAACTGGGCGAGATGCGCCGGCAACTGCTCGGGGACCGGCGAGAAGTGAACCTGACCTACCCGGTGAATCCGCCCTACGCCTTCGTCCACATCGCCTTCAGCGAGAACGACGGGGAGTTCCAGTACACGGTACTCGAGCCGACCCTTCACGTCGAGGAGAAGGCGAAGATCGTTGAGATCCGCAAACGGATGGAGGCGATCATGGGCCAGGAGGAGCTCCCGTTCGCAGGGACTCAGAGCATCGAGAACTCTCCCATCCTCCGGGAGTACCTTCGGCAGCGGTTCCTCACCGTCCTTGACCTGTACGACATCGAGGTCCCCCTGAAACGTCGCCCGGTGCTTCTCTACTACCTGCACCGGGAGTTCCTCGGGCTAGGGCGGACCGATGCGATCCTCCGCGACCCGTTCCTCGAGGACGTCAGCTGTCTCGGGCCGGGGGTGCCCCTCTTCGTGTTTCACCGCGTGTTCGGCTCGGTGCGAACGAACATCGTCTTCGACAACGAGCTGGAACTGAACAAGTACGTCTTCCGGCTGGCCCAGCTCGCGAGCAAGCACATCTCGATCTACCAGCCGATCCTGGACGCCACGCTGCGGGACGGAAGCCGCATCAACCTCACCTTAGGGACGGAGGTCACGCGCAAGGGTTCGACCTTCAGTATCCGGAAGTTCTCGCAGGACCCGGTCTCTCCGATCGACCTCCTCCGTTTTGGCTCGCTCTCGGCTACGGAGCTGGCCTACTTCTGGATGCTCATCGAGCACCACCGTTCGCTCCTGATCTCCGGCGGGACGGCGAGCGGGAAGACGACTCTCCTCAACGCCATCAGCATGTTCATCCGGCCGGAGGACAAGATCGTCTCGATCGAGGATACCCCGGAGATCCACATCGACCACCAGAACTGGATCCAGTCGGTGGCGCGGTCGGGGTACGGGATGGCGAGCGGGATCTCGGGCGCTTCAGGGGTCTCGGGCATTTCCGGGAACGCGGGCCGTTCGGTGGGCAGCGTCACCCTCTTCGACCTGCTCGTGGCCGCCCTCCGCCAGCGCCCGGAGTACGTCATCGTCGGGGAGGTCCGGGGCAGCGAGTCGTTCACCCTGTTCCAGGCGATCTCGGTCGGCCATGCCTCGATGTCGACGATCCACGCCGGGTCGATCGGAGAGCTCCTCCACCGCGTGGAGAACGAGCCGATGAACATCCCCCGGGTACTGTTCCAGGCCCTAGACTCGGTGGCCTTCCCGGCCCAAGTCTCCGTCAAGAATAACCGTGTCCGCCGGGTCTCGAGCATCACCGAGATCCTCGAGGTCGACCCGGAGACGAACGAGCTGTTGACGAACGAGGTGTTCCGATGGGATCCGGTGGAAGATCGGTTCACCTTCCTCGGTCGCAGCTTCGTGCTGGAGAAGATCGGGAAGGTCCGCGGTAAGTCGCTCGACTGGCTCTTCGGCGAGCTGCGGCGGAAGGAGAGCTACCTCGAGATGATGAACCGAGCGAACATCACCTACTTCAAGGACGTCAGCCGCGCGATCGCGGCGTACTACGTCGACCCCTCCGAAGCGGTCCGCAAGCTCCAGGGCCTCGTCGCCAGCTGAGGGCCGATGTTCCGCAAAGCCAAGGCCCCGATCGAGGCCTGGAAGACCGAAGGGGTCCCGGCCCCCATGGTGGCGCCCACTCCCCGCGAGCCGTTCGTCAAGCGGTACCGCGCGTTCTGTTTCGGTCTCATCGGCCAGCGCCTCGACAACCTCACCAGCTCCGATCTGCTGGCGGACCAGCTCAAGCAGGCCGGCATGAGCGTGACCCCCGGGATGCACCGGGCGGTCACGATCGTGACCGCGCTGATCGCGATGGCCGTCTCGTTCGTTGTCGCTCTCGTGTTGTTCCGGTTCCTCCTCCACTCCCCCGATTGGTACGCCTACGTCGGGCTGCTCACCGTGCTCACGGGGGGAACGGTCGTCGCGGGCTTCCGGTTCTTACTGAGCTCCCGAATCGACACCCGCAAGGACCGGATCGAGCGGGAGCTGCCGTTCACCTTCAGCGAGCTCTCGGTGTTGGCGAGCACCGGCACCTCTCCTATCGAGCTCATCCGCCGGATGGCCCGGCGGAAGCACGACCCGGCGATGACCTCGGAGTTCGCGAAGGTCGCCTACCGGACCGACATCCAGGGGAAGGACCTGATCTCGGCCTTGGCGGAGACCGCGAAAGAGGCCCCGTCGCTGGCGCTGCGCGAGGCGTTCTGGGACCTCGCCAACATGATCCACCAGGGCGGAAACCTCGACGAGTACCTGCGGACGAAGTCCGAGGAGGTCCTCGTCCTGAAGCGGATCGCCCAGAAATCGTTCATCGAACGGCTCCAGACCTACGTCGACATGTACGTCACCCTCGTCCTCGTGGGCGTCCTCATGGGGGGTGTGGGGGCCTTCCTCCTGAACACGCTGGGCCAACGTACGTTCGGCCTCGACTCGAACGCGATCCTCTTGCTGCTCGCCTTCGGGGTCGTCCCGGTGGCGGTCGCGATGACGTCGATCCTGATCTCCCTGGCCTACGCCCGAGCCGAGGCGAAGTGAGCGGTATGCGACGACCGGGGCTCACGCTGGTCCTCCTCGCGCTGGTCGTCGGCGTCGGCGCGTTGATCGGCGCCGGCTCGGCGCACGCGGCCCCGGTTCCCTTGACCCCGACCGCGAGTGGGCCGCTGACGATCACGCCCACCAACCCGCTCCCGGGGTCGGTCACCAACCTCCAGACCCCCACCATCACGGCGAGCTTCTCCGACAGTGCCTCCCAGGTCGACCCCACCCAGGTCACCCTGTTCCTCGATGGTTTCGACGACAGCTCGTTCGACGGGTTCAAGGCCACACCGACCGGCGTGAGCTTCCTCGTCCCCTCGATTCTGAAGCTGAAGGAAGGGTTGCACAACGTCACGGTCAAGGCCGCTGACAAGGTCGGCAACACCGCCCAAGAGAAGTGGAATTTCACGGTCAATACCTCGGCCGTCATCGGTCCGAGCGCGCCGATCAAGATCGCCCCGGAGAAGATCATCCTCTACGTCGCGCTCGGCATCGGCGTCGCCGCCTCCTGCTTCGGCGGCTACATCTTCTACCTCCAACAGGCGAAACGATTCACCTTCCGGAAGTACTTCGCGACCCACCCGGTCCGCACGATTTACGTCGTGCTGTATGTGCCGGTCACCATCGCCGTCCTCTTCGTCATCATCGGACTGCTCTACGTGTACAACTTGCCGTTCTTGCCGCCGGGATCGCCCGACTACGTCATCATCGTGGGGATCTTCATCGCGCTGACCGCCTTCGCGTTCTATTCACGTCGTGAGCGACAGCAGCTGCGCGCCTACGAGCGGGCGTTCGCGCAGTTCCTGTTCGAGATGGCCGATGCCATGCGGGGAGGGCTGGACCCAGCGAAAGCGATGGTCGAGCTGTCGAAGACCCAGGCCAACATCATGCGTAAGCCGCTCCGCATCGCGGCCGACGGCATCCAGGTCGGGCGACCCTTCGAGGACGTCCTGAAGGCGATGGTCGAGCCGATGAAGAGCGCGTTGATCTCCCGCTACGCCAACCTGATCGGCGAGGCCGCGACCGTCGGGGGCGAGACGTCGATCGTCATCTATCGGGCCGCGAAGGACATGGACGACTTCATCAAGATCGAGGCCGAGCGGGCGGGCGCGCTGTACCTTCCGGTCGTGGTCCTCTACATCGCCTTCGCCGTGCTGATGGCCGTCCTGTTCGCCCTCCTGTACATCGCCCCCAGTATCGGGACGCTCAACGTAGGGTCGGCGTTCGGTTCCGCCTCCCCCCTTACCTCCGGCGTGAGCGGGCAGGCGAACGCCCGGCTCGACCCCGCGACCCTCAAGGAGAGGTTCTTCGACCTCATGCTCATCAACTCCCTCGGAACGGGCATCATCATCGGCGCCTTCACGGAGGGCCGGGCTCGAGATGGGCTGATCCATTCTCTGGGGCTCGTCGCCGCCACCACCGTCGCCTTCGCGCTGTTCCCGATTCTCATCCACTAGCGGCCACCGCCGCGCCCGCGGGACGCCCCCCCCGAGTTCGCGCGTTCGCAACACCGACGGAGCAACGACGCTACGGAGAGATGTACGGGATCGAAGCCGTACTCGTCAACCCGTCATTGTTGGTCACATTGAGGGTGACATTGTAGTGCGAGCCGGGCGGGCCTGGGAAATACGAGGGGGCGACCACCTGCTCGCCCGTCGGGGCGAACTGGGCGTGCGGGGCGAAGCCCTCGTAGACTTTCCACATCCATCCGACGATGGAGGCGTTTCCGGTCTGGAAGGAGTGGGAACCGTCCAGCACGGGCACCGTTTGCAGGGTTCCGTTGTAGAACGTGACGATGGTCGAGATGATGGCGAGGGCCGTGGGGGGGAGGAACAATCCGTTGAACTTGTTCTGGAGGGCGGTGAACAGGCTCAACTGGATGTACGAGGTGGTCGGCAGGGTGAAGTTTAGGCCGTAGAACGAGCCGGTGGTCGGGGACTTCGAAAGATTGACGATGAGGTTGACCTGCTCACGCGGAGCGAGAATGAGTTGGGCGCTCGTGGCGTTTCCGCGCACCCACGACAGGCTGTAGAGCCCGGTGCTCGGATCGACCCGGAGCACCTGGTACTGCGCGAGTGGGTTGGAGTTGACCGCCACCGAGGTAATCGTCGCGGAGTTGATGTACTCGCTCGCTAGCGTGAAGTTGAGACTCTCCCACGCTGACGGATTCGTGGCGTTGACGGTGGGGATGACGTTCAGGATGCGAAGCGACTCCAGATGCTGTTCGTTCGAGAACGCCTGCTCCGATTGGGCCTGCTTCTGGTAGGCCTGGACGAACGCCGCGAACGCCGTCGCCGCCACGACCACGATGAGGACGAGCATCAGGGTCCCCACGATCTCGGAAAGGGCGCGCGCGCTCGCCCGGAACCGGCGCATGGGCCGCCGAAAGTTACGTCCGTCATAGGCGAGCCCTCCATAGAAGTAGTAGGAATCCGGGGGTCTACGGCTTTGACATACTATACTCATGATGTGGTTAAAGGACGCCGACTCCTCTCAACCCCATGGGGCTCCCCGTCGAGGTTCCGGGCCTCGACACGATCATTCCTGACGTCGGCGAGGGCCGCCTCGTGGTGGTCGAAAGTGGACCCGACCCTGCGAAAGGCTTCTTCGTCCGGCAGCTCGGCCGCACCGCCTTACGGCTCGGCTGGCCGGTCAGCTTCGTCATCTCCCGGGATCGCCGGGAGTTGGACGAACTGTTCACCGCGGAGGGAACCCAGCTCCCCGAATACGCCGAACAGTTCAACGTCGTCGAGCAGGATGCGATCCATGCCGTGGACGGCTACGGACAGCAGGGCGGTTTGCTGGCCATCGACTCCTTCTCGTTCCTTACCTTGGAGCTCCCTGGGGATCGGCTGGCGCCGCTCCTGCGGAGCCTCCGCGACCTCGGGCGCGACCGGAAGACGACGGTGGTCCTCTCGACCGACCGGGGGATGTTCTCGCCGTCCGCCGAAGCGGTCACGAGCCACCTGGCCGACGGGGTTATCCAGTTCCACGGCAAGGAAGCTACGGAGGGCATCGTCCGGTTCATCCGTATCCCGAAGTGGACCAACGGGCGCTGGGTGGACCGGAACATCTACTATGAATTCGACGGCCGGCGCATCGCCATCGACCTCCGTCGTCGGGTCCTTTAGTTCAGGAGATCTCCGGTGACCGAGAGCCCCTACGAGCGGTACGGCCTCACCGGTAGCCCGTTCCGAGACCTCGCGAGCGAGAGCCTCGACGATGTCGAGATCTTCCACGTCCACCTCCCGATCGACGACCAGATGAAGGCGGTCCTCGACGAGGTGCTTGCCAAAGAGAACCGGGCCCTCGTGGCGGTCGTCGGGGCGATGGGGACCGGCAAGACCGAGCACCTCCGCTACGCGGCGGCCCTCGCCCGCCAAGGCAAGGCGTTCACCGTCTATTTCGACGTCCCCGCGAAGGCGACGTGGGTCCTCAGGCAGGTGGCGGCTGAGTTCCAACTGGCCGCGAAGACCGCGAAGCTCACGGGAGTGTTCTCTACGCCGGCCTGGCTCCGCGGAGTCGGAGCGCTCCAGAAGATGAAGGACCGGAAGTACGACGCCGTCCGGGCGGGGAAAGCCATCGCCAAGGCCCTCAACGCCACCGCGCCGTCACTCCTCCTGCTGAACGACCTCCAGAACCTCGCCGAGTCGGGGGAGGCCCATCTGTTCACCAAGACCTTGCAGGAGATCGCCGACGGGATCAAGCCCGGGGCGATGGTGATGGTCGGCGCCTACCCGAGCTACCTTAACTGGATGGGGAAGGAGTTCCCCGCGCTCGCCTCGCGCATCAACCGCCTGATCGCGCTCCCGAGCCTGACGAACGACGAAGCCGCGTTGCTGCTCGCGAAGAAGCTCCTCGCGAAGCGGCTCGTCGAGGACCTCGACCCCCTGTATCCGTTCGACCGCCTGTCCGTGGCCGCGATGAACAGCGCCGTGGCTGGGAATCCGCGCCGTCTGCTCGACCTGGCCGACCGGGCCGTTCAGTACGGGATCGATCACCGAGCGAACCGGATCGACGTCGACATCATCGAGGCGGTCCGCCCGGCTCCCGCCGTACGCCCGGCCCCGGCGCCCGCCGTAAGTCCGGCGATCCGAGACGCGTCGACCAGTTCTCCTTCTGCCTCGATCGCGACGCCCGTAGCCGCCCGGCTCCCTCCTCCGAAGCGGCTCACCGACGCAGGTACGGTCCTCGGCTCCGACTCTCAGTAGGGTCAGGCGGGGTCGACCGTTCGCCCTACGCTTTCGGATCCTTCGAAACGAGGTCGACGTGGTCCGTCTTCGGGTGGTTGCTTTCGGTCATGTCGATCGCCCCCGGGGAGGGACGGGCACCTCGTAGAATCCCGGCCTACCAAACGGCGGTGGAAAGGCCGGAGAGGTGGCGCCTACGGTGGTCCTAGACGATCCGCACAAGCCGGTAGGCGACCCGTTGATCTCCATCGGAGAGGACGAACTGGGGGGTCACCGGCTGTTCCCCGTGAACGAACACCCGTCCGACCCGGGACCTCATCTGGAGGTGGATGGAGGCGATCGCCTTGAGAGGGTCTACGAGCGGATCGCCCATCGGGCTGACGAAGACGATGTGCACCGGTGCCCCCGACGTGGCCTGCAACACGATCGACGGCAGGTTTTCGGCCGTGTAGAGCGTGGCGTTCGTGGTATTCATCGCACGAAGAGCGCTGACCCAGACGATCGCCAGGTTTCCTTTCCCGCCCGCCGGGGTCCGGAGGAACTCCAGCGCCCCCGGGATACGGGAGCCGCTGCTGTTCACCTCCCCCGGCGTCGGGGGCGGTAGGAGGGCCCCGGCGAGCTTCTCCGGGACGTCCCGAGGAGCGGTGGTCGTTTGGATACGGACCTGACGAAGCAGCTGCTCGGGGCTCAGGAACGGAAGGAAGTTCGCGAACAGCGTCTCGGCCGAAATGTTGGGCGGAAGGACGTGGAGCACGTGTCCGCCGGCGTGGAGGACCTCGGCGATCATCGGCAGGACCAAGAGCCGCGGGGCGGAGGCGCTCACTTGGAGCTCCTTCTTGATGATCGTCAGCCCACCGAGCGGGAGACGACCGAAGGCGCGAGCGAACTCGGCGGAGCCGGGCCAGAGGCCCCCTTCGTTTCGGGACGGGTCCGGCTCCGGCGGGCGAAGCGAGGTATCGAGCCGGATCGGGATCGGCGAGATGCACTGGAAGCGACCGCCCTCGAGAGTGTAGGGGTAGGAGGCGTTGTCGATGCGGGTGCCGCGAAGCTTGAGCAGGTGGATCCAGCGCTCCGGCCGGCCCTCGTGGACCTCCCAGCCCAGATGGACCACCGCGTTGACGAGGTAATCCAACTGGCTCTGGGCATCCTGCTCGAGGACCAGCACGAGGAACAGCGCACCCCGGGACATCAAATCGAGGACCATCCGCTCGAGCTCGGTACGGTCCGGGGTCGAGGGTGGGGCCATGGACGGGCTCCCCAGGTACCGCTCGACCAGCGCGTCCCAGGAGTCGACGACGAGGATGCCCGGTACGTCGGGGGTGACCTGGCTCCAGACCTCCTGGATCGGGGAGGGGAGCCAGAGCGCCTCGGTCGTCGGGTCCCGGTCGGCATCGATCACGAGCTGCTGGGCCTGGTTTTGCAATCGCGCGGCCTCGCGGAGATTGTCGCGGCGGTCGGTGGCGTCGATGACCCGGATCCCCGGGCCGTTCGTCATCCAGGGGAACTCGTTCGTCAGCTCCTGGCGGAGCACACGGCTCGATAGGTAGAAGCGGGGCCCTTTGTAGCTCTCCAACAGCGCGAGGGCGAAGGTCGTTTTGCCGGCGCCCGGAGGTCCGCGGACGAGCAGCGACTGAGGAATCGGCTTGGCGAGGAATTCGTAGATCTCTTTCGGGAGGTCAAAAATGGAGCTCACGGAGGCGTCCCGGCGCCAGAGTGCTACAGCGTCGCACGGCCTTAAGGAAGAGGGTAACCCCCTCGAGGGGCGGAGTGAGGGGGGTCGCCCGAGGGTGACGTGTCCCTACGCGTGCGCGGCTTCGGTCGTCGGCGGCTCCCAGAGGACGGCGAGATTGATCGCCTGCTCGGCGATGTCGGCGGCGTAGCTCGCCGTCCGACCCAGGCTGTCGACGACGATGCCGAGCGCGAGGAGCTCCTCACCTTTCTTGTTCGCCACCCGGTGGGCCAAGGCGTCGATGAGTTTCTGGTGCTGCACGCGAGCGTCGATCGCCTCGTTGGCGCCGTCGATGTCGCCGGCGACAAGAGTGCTGAACGCTTTGTCGAGGATCGCGATCGCCGACGCGCACGCCACTTCGAGCTCCTTGTAGAGCTTCGGGTCGAGGGTCTTGCCGTCGCCGATCGTCGCGAAGGTGCCGGCGATCCGTTCCGCGTGGTCGCCGATCCGCTCGAGCAGCTTCGCGACGAGCCGGTGGCTGTGAGCGGCGAGGCCGAGGCGACTATCGCCGACCAGAGAGGGGGAGGTGTGAGCGAGGTTGAACTGCTTCGCGACCATCCAGTAGAGGCGGTCGACGTCCTGGTCGCGCTGCGCGACCTCGTGGGCCAGCGACGCGCCGGAGGTTTTCAGGGCTCGAATCGAGTCTTCGAGCATGGCGCGCACGATGAGATGCATGCGGCGCAGGCACTTCTCGGAGCTCAGCTCGGAGGGGTCGGAGAGGTCCTGGATCACGAGCGAGTGCCGCCCTTCCTCGATGACCTCCGGCCCGATCGCGAGACGGCAGAATTCGCGAGCGACGCGGCGAACGAACACCCCCCGGTCCGGGGAGAATCGGACCTCGATGAGGCCGTAGCCGGAGATGTACGCCCCGATCAGCTTCCGGAGGAGGTGCTCCCGCGCTTCGACGCCCCGTTCTTCGAAGACCTTCCGCCGGACGACGGGTTTGTCGTTCGAATGGGGTCGCACCGATACCGAACCGTCGACCTCGGTCTCGAGGAACAGTGTATCGCCGGCTTTGAGGCCCGCGTTGAGTACCCAGCGCTTGGGGAGGGAGACGAGGTAGGTGGAGCCTCCCGCCACCTGAAGCTTGCGCCCTTCCATACAGAACGGCCCGGGGGTTCCGTAAATCTATGAGGCCTTAACCGTTTACTAAATAGAATATAGTCAACCATGTCTGTCAACGTTCCCCCCCCGTGCCGAACCTAAAGGCGCCGTTCCGGCACGGAGATTCAGGGGACAGGAGCAGTTCGCGTCGGCCCGAACCCAGGCCTCCGGGGCCCCCGCCGGCGGATTCGCTCTCAGAGGCGGCGTGGAGAGCCGGCGCGAGCGCTCCGCTCGTGCGTCGCGCCTATGATGGCGAACGGCGTCCGCCAGCCGAAGGGCGCGCGGGAGGACGCGGCGTCCACCGGAGCAAGCTGCGCAGATGGGATCGCCGGAGGTTGGGCACCCGACGGGAAGCCGGACCGCTGCGCTGTTCGCCCGGCACGGTCCCCCGAACGCGGAACAGCTCCTCAGCGGACGCACCCTCGACGAACTCTCCTCTCACGGATCGACGACCGTCGAGGCGGCGGTGGTCGCGGGCGACCTCCGCATGTCAACGCTCGTCCTCAAGGAGGCCGTGCAGCCGTCGCTCTTCGCCCGGTTCATCATCGGCTTCACGGAGGCGGTACGTACCCTCGTCGGGGCCAACGACGGCTGGTTCGACAAATTCACCGGGGACGGATTCATCGTGTTCTGGGTCGCGCCGCAAGGAGAGCGGCTCGACCCCCGCCGGGTCGCGGTGTTCTGCCAGAACGTGCTGCCCGCCGCGGACCACCTGATCTCGAAGCTGCGGCGTAACTCACGGAACTTCCCGGTCGGGGTCGGGCTCTCGCTCGGGGTCGACGCGGGGCCGTGCGAGCTCGCGATCGTCGGCGACACGCTCACCCTGATCGGGAGCCCGATCATCGGGGCCACGAGGATGGTCGCCGGGGCGTCGGCGAATCAGGCGCTCGTGAACATCGCGTTGGGCGAGGAGCTGTTCCGCGAGCGCGAGGGGCTGCGGGACGAGGGAATCCAGGTAGAGCGCACCGTCGTGCGGACCAAAGAGTACCCGGAAGGTCAGGAGGCGTTCGAGCTCGTCCTGACGCTCGGAGCGCCGGTCGTGGCGCCCGTCACTCGGTGAGCGTGGGGACGGGCGCGCGGAGGCGCCGGACCATCTCCTGCATCAGGGACCGGAGAACCTCGGGCTCCTTCGACAGGGCGCCCCAGAACTCCCAGGAGGAGAGGACCAGGCACCGGGTCGGACCCTCCGCCACCACGTCGGCCGTTCGCGGTTGTTCGTCGAACAGCGCCATCTCGCCGAAGAACTGACCGGGGCCGAGCGAGGCGATCGACCGGTTCTCCTTCCGGACGGCGGCCTTCCCCTCGAGGACGAGGTAGAACCCGACTCCCTTGTCCCCTAGCTTGACGATGGACGCGCCGGCGGCATAGCTCCGTTCCTTGCCCGAGTCGGCGATCGCCTTCCTCTGGCGGGTCGTCAAGCTCGAGAAGAGGGGGACCGAGCCGAGCATGGTCACGAGGTCGGGACGGGCGGAACCGGCCATGGTCTCGGAGTCGGGAGTAGCGGGAGGAAAGGATAAACCTGAGCCGACGGCGCCCTTCCGGTACGACACCGGTCCAGGGGCCGATAGGTCTCCGGCGCCCGAAGGTGGACGGAACTTCGTCGAAAGGAAACCCTCCGAATGACCACCATCCGGACGCTCGCCACGCACGAGATCATCGAACTGATCCATCCCCGAGTGGTCTCGGTCCAAGACGAGGTCGGGATGGCGGTCGGCTCCGCGATCGACGGCGCCCTCTCGGCGATGAGCTACGAGGCGCGGACCGGCCGGCGACCGTCGATCGCGAACGTGGAACGACGCGGTCAAGAGATCCTCGAGGAGCATCTGCGCGACGCCGAGCTGCTCCTGGAGCCCGCGGCCCGGGCCGAGATCGACGCCTCGATCCGAGGCGTGATCGTCGCGTTCCGGCAGAGCGACCTCCTCGGCCGGGCCCGTCCGAAGAGCCGGCTCATCCTTATCGACGAGAAGGCCGGGGTCTACGCCCAACCGGACTACTGGGACGGAGGTCGACGATTCTACGAGATGAAGAGCTACCGCGCGGTACCCCCCCGTCCGGACGTCCTCCTCCAGCTCGAGCTGTTCCAGCTCGCCTTCCCGGAATGCCAGGGCGAACTCGTCTGCTTCGACCGGCACGCTCGACCCGTGGAGGTCACCCGGTGGCCGGTGCCTCCTGTCCCCGAGGCCCGTCGCCAAGAGTTGTTGACGAGGTGCCGCGATCTCACCCTGCAGCACGGCGAGCCGAAGGTCCTCGAGTACGTCGATAACCCCGCCGTTCGTTACGCGGTCTAGCGGTCGCGGTTCGAGAGGGAGCCGCCGAAGGCCGAGACGTGGGGCTACCCACTCCTCTCAACGGGACCGACCCGGTGCCCTGGAATGCTCGACCGCCCACGAGGGGGGCCGCCGGCGCAATCTTCTCCGTTGTGTGCAAAGGAGCCGCATAATGGCGGAGTCCGTACCGAAGGAACTCGAGGAGAATGTAGACCGCGTCCTCGCCCCGCCGGATCAACCGTCGACCGCTCGCTCTAGCGTCCGGATGACGATCTTCTGCATTTTCATCATGGCCGCCATCGCGCGACGCGCGCGCTCGGGGTCTTCGTCGCTGAGCAGCTCCGGGAGTCGCTTCGGGATGATCTGCCAGCTAAGCCCGAACCGATCGACCAGCCAGCCGCACCGGCTCGGCCGGCCGCCCCGGACCAGGCGGGACCAGAGTACGTCGACCTCTCGTTGCGTGGCGCAGCTCACAAAGACGGAAAAGGCGGGGGTCAGACGGTAGGTCGGACCGCCGTTGAGGGCGACGAAGGGGAGACCGTCGAGCTCGAACTCGACCACCATCGCCTCGCCTCCCGGTCCGACGCGTCGGACGGCCGTGATCCGTGAGTTCGCGAAAGTGGCGACGTAGAGCTTGGACGCCGCCTCGGCCTGGTCAGTGAACCATAGGAACGGGGTGAGGCTCTCCACCCGAACATGCGGGCCCCTCGTCCCCCGGGACCGTGTCATCGTTCACCCTCCGGCGTGAGGAGCTCGTCGAACCGTGCCCACCCCTCGCGCATCCCGGATTCCATGCCCGAAGCCACCATCGCCCGGCGCGCCGCTTCGCTGGGGAAACGTACCCGAACCCGCACGAGGGTTAGATCGCCCCGTTCCTCGAACGTGAAGGTCTGCTCGAGGACCTGTCCCGGAGCACCCTCGTACTCGAACGTACTGACGACGCGGAACGGCGCGTCGATCTCCCGGAACTCGCCCCGGAAGGCATAGACCGTGCCGTCGGGCGCTCGCTGGACGATCCGCCAGCGTCCCCCCGGCCGGGTCTCGTACCGCTCCACCGTCGTCGTGAGTCCGGCCGGTCCCCACCAGCGTGGGAGGAGGGCCGGGTCGTGGAAGGCGTCGAAGACGCGCCGACGGGGCGCGTTGAACTCTCGTTCGGCGACCATCTCGCGATCGCCCTCGAGCGCCACGGTGCCGCGGGCCATTCGGTCGTCCGTCGTCGCCTCCTCTTGTTCGCTCATCGTTTCGTCTTCCTCCTACGGTTCCGTGTGGGGAGCGTTGCCCCCTGGACCTCCACGAGCGAGCCGAACCGATCGAGCCGGTCCTCCCAAAGCACGCGATAGCGCGTCAGCCAGCCGAACGCAAGACTCAGGGGGGCGGCGTCAAGGCGCCGCCGGCGCGCCCGCCCCTCGCGGTCGACGTGAACCAGACCGGCTGCCTCGAGAACGCTCAGGTGACGAGAGATCGTCGGCAGCCGCACCTGGTACGGCGCCGCCAGCTCGTTCACGGTCCGCGAACCCCCAGCTAGCCGTTCGAGGATCCCGCGCCGGATCGGATGAGCGAGGGCTGCGAAGACAGCATCGAGGTCGACCGCATTTCGCTTAGCCATCCGGCTAACTGATGACGCGACATTATTTAGCCATTTGGCTAAATCTTGGACACTTCCGTGGTCAGGGCCTCGCGAAGCCCGAACTCGGCCGTACTCCGCGAAGTCGACGCCGATCGAGGAAGAGGGGCTCCCGGCGGGATTCGAACCCAGGTTGGATCGTAACCACTGGGCTGGAGCGATTCGTCAGTCCTGACGGCTACCGGCCATGTGAGACCAACTCGACCGCGGAAACCGCTCTCTCCCGGACGGCGTAAGAGTCCTAGACTCGACGGTAGAGGCGGATCGGGACCTTGTGGCCGACCTGGGCCAGTGCTCGGTCCCCGGTGACCAGTGCCTCGGCACGAGCGAGCGCCATTCCGGCGAGTTGGACATCCACCGTCCCCAGGATCTTCCCGCTGCGCGCCAACTCGGCCTGCAAGAAGCCCGCCGAACGCGCGTCAGCGCTGTCGAACTCGACCGCCTCGAAGGCAGCAACGAGTTCTTCGATCCGAGTTCGTTCGTTCTCCCTCCGTACCGCTCGAGCCGCTCCTCGCCAAAGTTCAAACAAGGCCGGGGCTGGCAGCCGCGGTCGGCTCCCCTCCCGATCGATCTCCGCAGCGAGATCCACCGCTTCAGGTCGGCCATCGAGTAGGTCGATCAGGAAGTTCGTGTCAAGGAGCATCCTCGTTCTCCAGACGGCGACGGCGCCGTCGGTCCTCTTCGACGGCCTTGCGGAGCGCCCCGGCCGTGTCATGGGAAAGAATCCCGGCGAAGTCTGAAAGTGGCCGCGTTCGCGTTAGCCGGAGGACGACGTCGGAGAAACTCTCGGAGGCGCCCTTGTGCGAGCGCAGTTGTCGGTAGGCCTCCTCGGTCACCGTGAGCGTGCGGACGGACATGCACGTTTAAACGTAAACAGGGTATATGATGCCAGTCCCCCGCCCACACGATGGAATCTGTGTGCCCGGCATCCCGCCCAGGCCAGGGTTCGGCCTCGGGTAGCGATCCATATTTGGGCTGCCTCCTCGTTAATCATGGGGCATTCACCCCGAGAGTGAAATTTGCTCCCGGCGGGATTCGAACCCGCGTTACGGGGTCGAAGGCCCCGAATCCTTGACCGGACTAGACTACGGGAGCGTAGACCGGTCGCGGCGCGCCGCCTCTAAACCTTTCCCTGAAACGATCGGGTCGCTGGCCTTTCCGGTCGGTCGGCCCCCGAGCGGCCTCAGCGGCTGACCTCAAGGTTCGTCGATCAAAGGTCCGGCCAGGGGCGCCGATGCCCCCGGTCGGCGGGCGAGCTGCGGCATCCTCAGGAGCATCTCCTCCCGACTTCGGCGCGTCAACCTCCACGACAACACGGCCCCGAGGGGTGCGAGGATCGTCGTGGCAATGCCCACGGCAACGACGACCGTGAACAGCTGGCTGCTGAAGACCCCCGCCCCCAGGAGGATGACGGCCATCGCGATCCCGACCGCCCCACGGCTGTTGACCATGAACCCGAAGGCGAGGGCGTCGGGGGCCGACCATCCCTGGACCAAGGTGGCGGAGGCGCCGGCTCCGACCTTGGCCAAGGCGGCCACCGCGAACAAGGCGAGGAGGGTGGAGAGTCCGGCGATCGAGAGGAACACGGTGAGATCGACCTGCAGGCCGGTGATGGCGAGGAAGAGGGGGATGAAGAAGCCCCAACAGACCACGGCCAGGATCGAACGTACGGACTTGTACGATGCCTCGCCCACGCTTGCGGGGGTGACCAAGATACCCGCGTAGAAAGCCCCGATCAGGAACGTCAGTCCGAGCGCCTGGGAGAACAGCGCGGCCCCCATCGCGAGCACCATGAGGATCGCAAATCCCGCCTGCCGCGATCGGAGGGTCGTCCCGACCTTCAGCGTGAACGCATTCCATCCCGCACGGCTCTGAAGGATGGCGAGGACCTGGTGGGCGATCAGCACGACCGCCAGGAAGAGGGTAATGCTGCCGATCGCGATGGCGAGCGACGGTCCGGTCGGATGCCCACCCGCCTTGTACACCTGCAGAAGGAGGGCGAAGACCGTGACCGCGGCCAGCTCATTGACGAGGGCCACGGTCATCGCCAACCTCCCCAGCGGCCGCCCGACGAGGCCAAACTCGCCGAGCATCACCGCCAGGATCGGAAGCGCCGTCACGGAGAGGGTGGCCGCGACGAAGAGGAGGAGGAGGAGCGAGGTGCCCGGGAGGACGAAGAACCCAACGACCAACGTAGCGCCGAACGGGACGAGAAAAACGGCGAGTCCGGTGAGGAACGTGCCGAGCTTCATTCCGTAGATGTCGTCGGGGCCCATCTCCATCCCGGCCAGGAACAGGAGGAAGAACGTGGCGAGAAACTGGACGGCGGTGAGCGACGCGCTCACCCCGGTAGCGACGGTGAGCCCGTAGAACGGACCGAGCAGGTACGGCCCCAGGAGGATCCCCGCGAGCAGCTGACCGACGAGGGCCGCTTGCCCGAGCCGGAGCGCGATCTCACCCGCGAGCAGGGAGGTCCCGAGCAACACGACCAGGGAGACGATGAACTCGGTTTGATCGCTCAGCACGGCCGGGCGGTCCCCCCCCGGACTGGGCGAAGCCCCGGGTATAAGGGGTTGGGTCGAGCGGGCCTACGATCCTTATCGCGCCGGGCTCGGAGGCCGGAACTCGGCTCCCGCCGCGGCGCAAGAGGACGCCGAGAAGCTCCTCCGGTCCGCCCGTGCAGCTCCGCCCGACCCGATGGCCCTTAAGCCTCGGCCGGGTCGAGCGGTCCGCCGGAGCCTCCGGGGAGGGGAACGGACTGGGCAATATCTTTCTCAGCCCGTACTTCATCGGCGGCGCCGTCCTCTTCGTGTTCGCGGGGGCGGTCGCGTACTTCTGGCTCGTCTCGTTCCTCTTCGGGGCCGGGTACCAGGGCGCGCCCCGACGCAGCGTCGAGGCGATGTTCCGGCTCGCGGACATCCGCCCCTCCGACACGCTGTACGAGTTGGGAGCCGGCGTCGGGGCGGTCGTCTTCCCCGCCGCGCGTGAGTACGGGGCGAAAGTGGTCGCGGTCGAGATCGAGCCGCTGCGCGTCCTCATCCTGCGGCTGCGCCGGGCCGTCGGCCCGGGCGCGGAGCGGATCGAGCTACGTCGGGCCAACATGTACGCACTCGACCTCCGGCCCGCGAGCGTCGTGACGGCCTTCCTCTGGCCCGGTGCGATGGCGCGACTTCGCCAGAAATTCGAGAACGAACTACGACCGGGCACCCGCGTGGTGAGCCGATGTCATCCGATCATCGGGTGGACACCGACGCAGTACGACCGCGCGGCCGACGTCTACTTCTACCGATGGCCCGACGCGATCGCCACCTCCCGATCCGGCGGGTAGCCGAACCCCCCCCGGGGACGGTCCAGGTGCCGCGGCCGAGAGCGCGCTCAGCCGACCCGCTCCCAGCGCTCCAGCTTCTGGACGGCGCTGAGGGTCGAACCGCGCTGGATCTCCTCGCGGACCCGGTTCTCGTGCTCGAGGACGTCTAAGGCGCGGTTCGCGATCTCGGCGGCCCGCTCGCGGGGCACGACCACGACCCCGCTCGCGTCGCCGACGATCCAATCGCCCGGACGCACTTTCTGATGGCCGACCACCACCTCGACGCCGATCTCCCCGTGCCCCTTCGGCTCACCGGCGTTCGGGGCGAGGCTCCGGCTGAACACTGGGAATCCGAGGTCGAGGATGGCGTCGATATCCCGCGCCGCCCCGTCGATCACCACGCCCTGGACCTTGCGCCCGTGCGCGCTCCACGAGGCGAGCTCCCCCCAGATGGCCGTGTGGCCCCCGCCGGCGTCGACGACGATGACATCCCCCTCGCCGGCGCGGTCGATCGCCTCGACCGGCTTCGCCCAATCGCCATCGAGCGTGACCACGGTGACGGCCGGCCCGGCGATCTTCACGGTCGGGTCCTTGAGGCGCGGCAGGATGCCGCGCATCGCCCCTTGCCGCTGCATCGCGTCGCTGAGGTTGGGCGTCGAGACCTTCGCGAAGGCGGCCCGGATCTCGGGCGTGCCGTACCGGCGGAACAGCTCGGTGGGCATCTCCTTCAGCTCCCGGATCGCCGTCACGATCCGCCCCGTGGCTCCCTTGATATCCGGCGACTTCGTGATGGCGCCGCCGACGATGAGGATCCGTGCGCCCGCCCGCGCGGCGCTGGCCACGGTCTCGCTGTTGAGGCCCCCGGCGACGGCGACCGGCAACGGCGCGTCGCGCGCGAAGCTCTCGAGCGCCGCGAACGGGGTCTTGCCCTGCATCTGCATGTCGATGCCGATGTGCAGGCAGACCGCCCCGGCTCCGAGCTCGTAGGCCCGACGGGCGCGGGCGAGAGGGTCGGTGACGTTGAGCAGGTCGACGACGACCTCCGCGCCGTACTTCTCGCCGGCGCGCACGGCCTCGGCGATCGTGTCGTCGTCGCTCGCTCCGAGCACGGTGACCAGGTCCGCCCCGGCCTTCGCGGCGATCTCGACCTCGAAGGCGCCGGTGTCCATGATCTTCATGTCGGCGACGATCCGCTGCTGCGGAAAGGCGCGCTTCAGCTCGCGGACGGCTTCGAGCCCCTCGCTCTTGATGAGGGGCGTACCGGCCTCCACCCAGTCCGCGCCGCCGTCGACCGCCTCGCGCGCGGCGCCGAGCGCCCGCGAGAGGTTCTCGAAGTCGAGGGCTACCTGCAGGACCGGCCGTTCGAGGCGCATCGGGCGGCCACGCCGCCCGGGCCTATAACCGCCCGCGCGCTGGCTCGCGCCGGAGCCCCGTCGGAGCGATGGAACGGGGCGAGGTCACCATCATCGCCGGCGACGCTCGGGAGCTCCGGGGGGTCGGCGACGCCTCGGTCGAGCTCGTCGTCACGAGCCCTCCCTACCCGATGATCGCCCGGTGGGATGCGCTGTTCCGGGAGCTGGGCGCCGTCGACTTCGATGGGATGCACCGGGTGCTGGGCGACGCCTGGCGCGCCTGCCACCGCGTGCTGGTCCCTGGGGGCCTTCTCGCGATCAACATTGGCGACGCGCTCCGTTCTCTGGACGGAGAGTTCCGGCTCTGGCCCAACCACGCCCGGGTGGTGTTGGAGTGCGAGGGCTCCGGCTTCCGATCGCTCCCCTACCTGTTGTGGAAGAAGCCGACCAATCGGCCGAACGCCTTTCTCGGCTCCGGCTTCCTACCGCCGAACGCCTACGTGACCGTCGATTGCGAGTTCGTT
The DNA here is from genome assembly GCA_022750195.1 of Thermoplasmata archaeon. GTDB lineage: Archaea > Thermoplasmatota > Thermoplasmata > Lutacidiplasmatales > UBA184 > Lutacidiplasma. Next base: position 181,242 of record JAKIWE010000004.1, read on the forward strand.
CTCCTGTTCCGAAAAGGGCCGCTCCGGGCGTTCCCGCGGGGCGATCACCGACGGTCGGCGAGCCGGTACACCCGCGCGGAACGGGACCGGTGGTTCTCGCAGGTGTGGGGCGACGTTCGCGGGGCGCGTCAGGACGAGGACGGTCGACGTACCGCGGCCTTCCCCCCGGCCATCCCCGAGCGTCTGGTCCGGATGTTCTCGGTCCTAGGTGACACGGTGCTCGACCCGTTCGCCGGCACCGGCACCACGTTGTGGGCCGCCTCCGGGCTCGGCCGGCGTGCGCTCGGCGTCGAGCGGGATCCCGTGCTCGTCGAGCGGCTCAGGGAGCGGGCGCGGTCGTGGGCGGCGCCGGAACCTCGGCGGTCCGCCGGGCAAGTTCGCGGTGCTCGATCTCCTCCCGCACGGCGTGGTGGAGGTAGCTGAGCGCGGGGTCGGTGAGCCGATCGAGGTGCAGGAGCAGGTAGTGGAGGTAGATCCGCTCCGGCCGCCGCGACGGACCGGGCGGATGGTGAACGACCCCCGGTACGGGGGCTTCGTGAGGCGGGTGGACGCTCGCGAGCGTCTCGGCGTGATGGGCGTTCTCCTCGCCGTGCAGGGCCCGACCGGTCGCGCCTACGAGCGGCGGATACACCCGGGCGACGGGGTCGTCGAGCTCCTCGGGGCCGCCTCCGGGCGTCTCAACACGCGGGTAGACGCTGATCGAACGAGGGGCCGGCGCCGAGGAGTTGAGCTTGATCTTCAAGTACGGATGCATCGGGCGCGAGGGGTCCTGAAGCTCGGAGATCGGTCGGCCGGCGACCTCCTCGACGATGGTCTTGAGGCTCCAGGAGTCCCGCCGGCGTACCGGGCCGTCGGCCGTCGCTTGGGGCTCCGAGCTCACGACCAGCGAAGCCCATTTCGGCTCAGATAAACGTGCCGTTGGAGGCGTAGTTCACCGCCGAGGCAGCCCGTTGCGGAGCCCCCTGCGCTAGCCGGTTCGGACCGTTGAGCCCGCGGCCGTAGGGAGCGCCGAGGGGAGTCGGAGGGCGCGGGTCAAGAAGTCGAACTCGGGCGTGGCCGCGACGACCGCCAGGGGGAGATGTGACGGGCCGAGCCGGAGCAACCCCTCCGCGTACCCCGCCTCCGCCGGCAGGCGGGCTCGCGGGAGCCAGTCGGACTCGACCGCCGTGAGCTGGAAGAACTCCCGGGTCGGTTCGGAGACCTCCGGGAGCCGGAGGAGGAGGGTCGCGGAGAGATTCCGCAACAACGACCGCCCGCTGTCGGTCGTGAGGAAGTCGTCGGGGTTCTGGCTGAGCAGCAGCAGACCCGCGTCGTAATGCCGCACATGCCGCACGATCCGGTCCAGGAACTCGATGGTCGCCGGGTGACGGGTGAGGAGGTGCGCTTCGTCGACCACGACGAGCGTCGGGCCGGGGGCGGCCCGCAGGCGTCCGTACACCGCCTCGAGAAGGTAGGCGAGGTGGAACGGGAGGTGGGAGGGGTCCGCGCCGGCGAGGTTGATCACGAGCGGGTCGGCCGAGAGGTCGACCGTCGTCGGTCCGTCAAGGTGCAGCAGCGGGCCGTGGAGGAACAGCTCCAGGAACTGGTGGAGGCGGCGAGCCGCTGCGCCCTCCCCGGACGGGAGCACCGCGGCGAGATCCGAGAAGGTCGGGGCCCGGTCCAGGGAGCTCCGGTACAGGGTATCGACCGCGCTCTCGAGCAACGCGGACTCCTCATCGGAAAGGGTCGGGAACAGCGCGCGGACCATGGCGACGACGTTCGCCGCCTTCGCCCGCCGATCGCCGCCGGTGGTCGCCGGGTCGAGCGGGTTCACGCGGGCCTCACCCTCGGGTCCCAGGGTCACGACCGCTCCGCCGAGCGCCGGCGCTAGGCGCGTGAACTCGCCCAGGGGGTCGATGAAGGTGAGCGAGACACCGTGGGTCATCCAGCGGCTCCGCAGCGCCCAGAGCGCGGCCGCGAACGTCTTGCCGGAGCCGGTGGTCCCGAAGACCCCCCAGGAGTAGCTCCCGTGGAGCCACCGGTTCACGATCACCGGCGCCGCGTCGTCGAGCAGCAGGCCGACCAGGATGCCGCCCGGCTCGGCGATCGATTCGTCGACGAACGGGAAGAACGCCGCCGCCCCCTCGGTTGAGAGGAGGTGCCAGTACCCGGCGGGTCGGCCGTCGCCCGGAGGGAACTCGGGAGGAGCCACCACCCGGACCGTATCGAACGCGGGCGAGCGGGTCCGTAGTCCCAACGCGGCGGCGCGCCGCTCGAGGTCGCGACGGATCCTCTCGGCGACGACCGGGCGGCGGTCGACTCCGTGGAGCGAGAGCCCGACCCGCCAGAGGTCCTGCTCCCGAGCCGCGACGCGTTCGGCAAGCTCCGCTGCGGCCGCGGCCTCGACCCGGAGGCGTGCCGGGCGCCCGCCCCGGACGGTCCCCCCGCTCTCGAGCTCGGCCTCGGCCCCGACGTCCGCGGCGTGCAGGAGCTCGAGCGCCTCGGTGGAGGCGAACCGGTGGAGCTGGAGGCGGAGCTCGCCGGCGCTGGAGGTCGGCACGAGCCGACCGACGAACCCGAACGGCACCTCCGACGGCAGCGCCGAGACCAGCAGCGGGGCGTCGACGCCGAACCGTCGGCGGATCCAGGAGACCGTCTCGATGGGGGGCGCGCGGAGCCCTCCCGGACGCTCCGTCACCGCCTCGACCCCCGAGCACGGGCGCGTCGTGCGAGGTTCCAGAGCACGACCGTCATCCCCGCCAAGATCGGCCCGCGCACGGCGAACCAGGTACCCGGCACGCCGAGCGCCACCGACCAGCCGACCGCAGCCGCGGTGCCGCCGATCATCCAGTCGGGCCAGCCCTTCGAAGCCGACGGGGCCGACCGTCGGACCACGGCCCAGGCGACGAACGCGAGTGCCCCGAGCGTCGCCGTGAGCCCGACGAAGTACGGCACGACGACCGAGAGGGCCCCAGCTAGGACCGTGAAACGGGCGATCGTGGTGAGGAGGTCGGCCGGGACGGGAGGGGCCGCGGCGGCGGTCACGAGCTCCTCCCCGGGCCCCATCCGAACGCGACGAGGCCCTCCGTCAGCGCCGGCCCACGGAGCCGCTCCGAGCCGACCCCAAGGGCGTCGAGCCGCTCGTGAAGGTCGCGCAGGCGTCGCTCGAGCTGGAGCGAGGCGCTCGGGGAGCCCGAGGGTCCGCCGACCGCCAGCAGGACGTCGCGACGTCGGCGGTGGCGGCCGAGCAGTCGGACCATCTCGACGTAGCCGTCGCGGGCCCGTTGTTCGTCGGAGCCGAGAGTGACAGGGAGGGGTACGAACGGCCGGGTCCCCAGCGGGAGGCCGCGCACCAGCAGGGCAACGCCGCCGTCGAGGGAGCCGAGGAGCTGCCGATAGGCCGTGAACAGCTCGCGGGCGTTCGCGGGCGGGAGGAAGGCGACCGGGATCCCCTCGGCGCGAAGCATGCCGACCAGGACGCCCCCGGGGACGGCGGCGAGGGCCCGACCGCTCGCGATCGACGGACGATGGCGAGCCCGGGGCCTACCGCCGGCGCCACCCCGTCGACGCCAGGTCCACCCCAGGTAGTCGGCGAGGCGACGATCGAAGGGAGGGCCGTCGGTGGGACGGACCCCCACGACGAAGCCCACGGCGAGGAACGGCAGCCACAACCAGGGGCTGACAAAGCCCGCGACGACCGCTCCAGCCGCCGCGTAGGCGAGGAACTTGAGGGCGTCGCGGCCGGAGGGGAACGGTCCGAGCGAGGGAGAACGGGGCACGGCGGCCTGGAGCCGGAGCACCGGCGGAGCCGTAGGGTCGGTCATGGGTCGGTGGCCGCGCGCGAGGCCACGCCTCCCCCGCTGCGGACGGGCGGGAATCGGTCGCGACTGCGCACGGCGTGGACGAGGCGGGGGACGTGGCGGAACAGGTGATGGGCGCCCCATCCGATCGCCTCCGAGCTCAGCGCCGGGATCGTCGCGGGGAGCGCGGTGCTCGTCGCGGTCCGGGCCAACGAGCTGGCGGTCGCTCCGCCCCCGCCGGCCCGACCGCCGGCCGCGACCGGCCGAAGGTACCCGCCTCCTCCCGCGGACGCGAGGAGCAGGCCGCGCTGGATCCCGCCGACGACCACCGACCCGCCGCCGGCGAACCCGGCCTCGCGCAGCTGGGCCCCGGCGAGGCTGATGAGGGAGGGGGCGGAGACGGCGACGGTGAGGTACCCGAGCAGCAGGAGGACGCTCGGCGAGCCGACGGCGAGCTCGAGCGGGACGACGACGACGCACGGAAGGAAGCTGAGCTCGATGAACAACAGCCAGGCGCGCCGGGCCAGCGGGGCGAAGGTCGGGATCGGCCAGAGCAGGGTCGCCACCGGCAGGAGGACGAGGAGCACCGCGAGCATCGCGTCGCGCAGCGCAACGGCCGCCGCGAGGATCATCACGAGCGAGAACAGCAGGAACGTGACGACGAAGGCGAGCACGCCGTTGTCCCACGAGAAGCCGATCTCGCCGTACCCGCCGAGGTTCCCCCAGTGCTGCCACGCGCCCTGGTCGAACCCCTCGATCACCGGGTAGAGGCCTCCCGCGAGACCGAAGAGAGCGCCGGCGACGGGGAGCGTGAAGTTCGCGAGGACCGCGGCGACCACGAGCCGGGGGAGCAGGGCATGCGTCCGCTCGGCGAGGCGGGGCGAGGCGGCGCGGGCAAGGTAGAGCACGCCCACGCCGACCGCGACCAGCGCCAGCGCGGGGTCGACCACGTGCACGACGAGGAAGCTGCTGAAAGCGCCGGCGACGGCGAGGAAAGCGCCGGAACCGCCGCCGGTCGGAGCGAGCGTCGGGTACAGCGCCGCGGGAGCGAGCTCGGGGACGAGGAGGTTGTCGTAGGTGGGACCGAGGACCGCGGCGAGGAGCCCGGTGAGTCCGACGAAGATCCCGAAGAGGATCGACTGGATCACCTGGTTGAGGTCGACCATCCCGCGGCTCCCGGTCGGCTCAGCCGCCGACGACCCACTTGGCGAGCGCGAAGAGGAGGCCGCTCAGAGCTGCGACGAACAGCAAGGTCCCCACGAGGGCGTCGCGCGCTCGGTCCTTCGCTTGCACCTTCTTGCTGAGGTCGTTCGAGAACCAGCTCAGCGCGACCCGGGTCCAGACGAGGGCGAGGAGCCCCCCACCGGCGGCGCCCACCAGCGTCACCAGGCGGCCGACGGCGGCGGAGAAGTTGCTCACGACCGAATCGTTCGCCGTCGCGGCGGGAAGGTGGAGGGGGAGAGAGGTCGAAGGCAGGTCGGTGAGCGGGGCGGCCGCCGCTAGCAGGAGGGCGACCGACAGCAGCGCGGTCGCTCCGGTCCCTGGTCCACGGGAGGCCGTCATGCCGGTGAGCCCTCCGGCTCGGAGGCACCTCCCAGCGCCGATCCCGAAGGCCCTCCCTCGTCCCAGAAGAAGAGCGGCTCCTCGTCCGGGCCTGGCTCGGTCCGAACCCGGTGCGACCGTTGCCATCGGCGGAGCGCGTCGTCGACCTGCGTTTCGGAGAGGCCGTCGTCCTCCGCCAGGAAGTAGAGCGTGGCCCGGTCGAGGCCCTCAGACTCCTGCAGGTAGCGACGTACGGCGTGCATCGCCTCCGCCGGGCTCCCCGGGCCTTCGCGGCGTCGGGTGCGGCGCCGGCGACGTGGCAGCAGGATGGCGGCGGCGACGCCCCCGGCTCCGAGGAGACCGACCAGCCAGGTGGGGTCCGAAACCGCGGGGGGCGAGGGGGAGGACGGCCCCGGCGCCGTCGGAGCCGGGACGGTGGGACCGACGGTCGCGACGACGGTGAGAACCGACTCGCCGCGACCCCCGAGCAGGTCGGTCACCAGAAGTCGGAGCTCGACGTAGCCGGCCGAGCGGGGAGTAAGCCCGAGCTGGACGGGGCCGGCGGTCGAGAGGTTGCCGACGAGGCGCTCGCCGTCGGTCGAAGTGAGCGCATAGGCATACGGTGGGTCGCCCCCGCCGAACTCAGCCGAAAGCACCGCCGGCGTCCCGACGACCAGGCCGGAGGGCGGCAGCAGCGAGAGCAGGAGCGGGGGGAGCACGCGGACCGTAAGGTTCGCCGAGGCCCACACCCCGGCCGCGTCCCTCGCCGTCGCGAGGAAGGTGAGGTTGCCACCGGCGAGGGCGGTCGCCTCCCAGCCGAACGCCCCGGAGCCGTTGAGGACGCCGGTCGACGGCCCCGTCGAGTTCACCGGCAGCGAGGCGGTCAAGCTCCAGCTGACCGGCGGGGAGCCACCGATCAGCTCACCGCCCACGCCGAACCGTTCTCCGGGTTCCGAGAGCAACGCTCCGCTCGTCAGCGTGATCGACGGCGGCGGGTAGATCGCGGCGACCGGAGCCGTCGCGGCGAGCCGAACTCCGAGAGCGTCCTCGGCCGTGACGGTCACCCACAGCGTGCCCGCCAAGCCCGTCGTGACCGCCTCGAGGTACCAGCCGTCCGCCGGGAGCTCGGCGCTCCGGTTCTCCCCCCCTCCGACCGGAGCCCACCCGACGGAGAACGGAGGCACCGCCCCGGTGAGGTTCACGACGAACGGCACCGCCCGCCCCACATCTCCGACCGGCGAGCCGGTTCCGAGGACCAGGCGCAGGGGCCCCGCGACCGCGAGCGTAGCATCCGAGCCGACGCTCGTGCCGCCGAGGTCCGTCACCACGACGCGGATGTCGACGTTTCCCGGCAGCTGCGGCGTGACGGTCCAGTTCGGCCCGATCCCCGTTAGCCCGATCGAGCTCGTCCAGCTGACGAAGTACGGCGCCTCTCCTCCTGAGATGCTCACGTGGAACGTGGTGCCGACGCCGACGTCGACGGCCCGAACCGGCGGGTCGATGGCGACCGCGAGGGCGTCACTCACCACGAGCGGGCTCATCGGAGCGACGGACCGCTCGTCCCCGAGGGCGTCGGTCACGGCCCAGCTTGGCGTGTACCGGCCGGCCGGGAACCGGTGGGTGACGACGAGCGGGCCTGGCTCCGCCAGCGTGGTGGAACCGGAAGTCCCGTCGCCGAAATCGAGCGTGACCGAGAAGGGCGCGAGTCCTCCGGAGACCGTCTCCTCGAGCGTGACGAGGGCGCCGACCGTCGCGGGGTCGGGCCAGCAGGTGGGGGTGCCCGCTGACAGGCTGGGAAGGATCGTGAGCTCTCCGAGACCGTTGGGGGCGATGCCGTAGCTCTGGCCACCGCACCCCACGACCCCGTTGGCCGTCGCGGCGATCGTCGCCGGACCGCCGGGACCCGCGTAGGTGATCAGCTCGACCGTCGGGCCGCTGCTGGCGTTGAGGAATCCGTCCTCCGCCGAGATCCCGGGCAGCGACCACGAGACCGCGAGCTCTTCGACCGTGCATCCGGCGGGGAGGTTCCCGACCGCCACCGAGAACACCGCGCGGCTCGCGGCAGCCATCGTCCAGGTTCCGGGGGAGACCGAAAGCGTCGGCTCCGGCGCCAGGGCCGGGACCGACGCCGTCCGCTCCGTCATCGGGGGGAGCGTCGCCGCGGTGGCGGGGCCGGGAGGGAGGAGGGCGACGAGCAGTCCGCCGAAGGCGACGGCGAGAAGGGCGAGGCGCAGGCGCTTCCGAGATCCTTCGCGGGTCGAGCAGTTCCGCACAGCAACCACCGGAGCCGGGGACCACGGGTCCGGTACTTGCCGACGGTCGTGCGGGTGAACGGTGGAAGCTGGCCGCTAGGCCCGAAGGATCACGGCGTGGTGGTCCCGCGCGAACGGGGCCAGGTCGACGGTCTCCACGACACGCAGCCCGCCGGCCTCCAGCTCCCGGCACGCGTCGAGGAGGACCCGACGGGCCGGAGCGGCTTGGGAGACCGACCGGACCTTGAGCATCAGGAGGCCCCGCCCGCCGGGCTTGAGGAGCACCGAAGCGTTCTCGACGAAGATCCGGGCCTGGGTCCGCTGCGCGACGTCCTGGTAGAGCAGGTCAACCGGCCCAACGTCCGCGACGTACCGCTCGGGGAGCTGGGCGTCGGCGAGGATCGGAAGCAGATTCGAGCGCGCGCGGGCGACCTCGAGCAGCGTCGGGAAGGCCGAGGCGCTCTTCTCCACGACGAACAGCTGCGCGGAGGGGTACAGGTCTGCGAGATGGCTCACGGTCGTCCCGTGGGCGCCTCCGAGGTACAGCAGCCGGGACGGCGGCCCTAGGTCGAGCTGGCGCGGAGCCTTGGCGAGGAGGGCCGAGAGCTTCGAACGGAACGGGTCCCAGCGTCGGTACTCGGTCGTCCGCTCAAGGCGGAGCTCCTCGCCGTAGACCCGGTGACCCGGCGTCGCGTTCACCGTGTACAGGTCACGGCCGAGGCGAAAGACGCCGGGCCACGCCGTGGGTTCCACGGCCGAGGCTCACGCGACCTGCGCGAGGAGGTCGATCTCCACCGGCGCGTCGAGCGGGAGGGCCACCACCCCGACCGAGACGCGGGACGGCCGCCCGTTCTCCCCGAACAGGGCGATGAGCAGCTCGGTGGAGCCGTTCCCGACCTCGTGCTGGCGCGTGAACCCCTCGGAGGAGGCGACGAAGACCGTGACCCTGAGGATCCGTTCGATCCGGTCGAGGCCCCCGGCGACCCGCGCGATCGCGGCAAGGCCCTGGAGGGTCGCTTGGGCGGCGACCGACTTCGCCCCAGCGAGGTCGACGTCCCGGTCGACCTTTCCGCTCGGCCGAGCTTTCCCTTCGTGGGTCACGATCTGACCGGAGAGCCAGACGTGCTTGCCGTCGACCACCGCGGGAGAGTACGATCCGGCCGGGGCCGCCGGTTCGGGGAGCTCCAGCCCGAGCTCGCGCAGCCGCACGGACGGCAGCGTCGGCACGTGGGCGCCATCCGGCCGTCAGTTTATAGCCTGTCGACCTGCTTGTAGCGGACGATGGGCGGATTCTTCCGTCGGTTCCGTCGGGAGAAGAGCGAGGAGCCCGCGGACGAGGAACCGGAGGAGTCCGAAGAGCTCGCCCCCGAGGAGGTCGACGAGGCGTCGGAGGAGGTGACGGAGGAGCCCGTGCCCGTCGAGGAGAGCGTGACGTCGCCGCCGAGCCCCGTCGAGGAGCCCGTGGTCGCCCCCGTCGCTCCTCCGTCCCCACCTCCTATGCCAATCCCGGCGCCGCTCCCGGAGATCGCTGCGCCGCCCGCCCCTCGGCCTTCGGCCGGTCCGGCCCGCCCGCCACCGCTACCCGTGGCGGACGCTCGGGCGGCTCCGCCGCCGTCCGTCCCTCGCACGCCCTCGGTCCACTGCTTCTTGTGCGGCACGGTCATGGAAGGATCGTTTTGCCCGCAGTGCCGGATGATCTGGCGCGATTGAGACCCGACGACCTGTCTCCCTCAACGGGCTCGCGCTCCGTCGACTGCCGGAAGCTCAGGGTTATAGCTGGTGCTCGGGTCAAAGCGACCCAGAGGTGAAACGGACCGATGGAGACGACCGGCACCGCCGCCTCGGCTGGCTCGGGCGAAGCGGGGGAGCTGGAGCGCTCGATCGTCGACCACGTCTTCCGACTCCAGCCCGGCTACGCCGTCTTCCTCGGCCTGCACCAGTACGACGGACTTCTGCCCGACCTCAGCGAGGCGTTCACCGAGCGGTGGACCGCCGAGGCGGAGCACCTCCTAGAACAGGTGAGGGCCGTCCCGGCCGACCCGGCCCAACCGGACCGGGGGTTCGATCACCTGCTGCTCGAGCTGCTCTTGGAGAGCCCCCGGTTCGACCTCCTCGAATCGAGGGAGCTCGAGCGGAACCCGATGTCGTACCTCGGCGCGCTCTCCCTCACGTCGTACATGGTGCGGGAGTATGCCCCGCTCGGCCAGAGGGTCGCCGCCATGGTGCGCACGCTCGAAGGGGTCCCGCGACTTCTCGAGCAGGGGCGACGCCGGCTAGGGACCCAGCTGCCCAAACCGTTCGTCGAGCTATCGCTCGCGATCGGCAGTGGGCTCCCGACCCATTTCCAGGAGGCGGAGAGCTACGCACGTTCGGGGGGAGCGGAGCTCGTCTCACGTCTCGCCGAGGTCCGTGGGGTCGCCGAGGGATCGGTTCGGGAGTTCCTCGGTTGGTTGAAGAGCGACCTCCTGCCTCGGTCCGTCGACGATTTCGCCCTCGGCCCCGAACGGTACCGACGGTTGCTCTGGGTGCGCGAGGGGATCCGGACCCCGGTCGACGAGATCCTCCGGGCCGGTCGCGCCGACCTCGAGGGGAACCAGGCACGGCTCGAGGAGCTGGCCCGGGGCCGCCGACCCCCGACCTCCCCCGCAGCGCTCTTGGACGACCTGTACCCCCGGCACCCGACCGCCGACCGGCTCCTCGCGACCGCGGGCGAGATGGTCGAGGAGATGCGGAAGTTCACGGCGGACCATCACCTCGCGACGATCCCCGGGCCCGCCCTGTGCCGGGTGGAGGAGACCCCCACCTACGGGCGGTCCCTGTCGACCGCGAGCATGAACCCGCCCGGGCCGTTCGACGTCTCCGGCGACGTCGGCGTCTACTACATCACGCCGGTCGACCCGGCGTGGACACCGGAGCGACAGGAGGAATGGCTGCGCGTCTTCAACGACGCGATGCTGCTCAACATCACGGCCCACGAGGTGTTCCCCGGCCACTACCTGCAGTTCCTCCATCACCGGCGGGCGGCCAATAGGCTCGTTCGCAAGGTGTTCCTCTCGGCCGCGTTCACCGAGGGGTGGGCGCACTACTGCGAACAGCTCACGATCGAGCAGGACCTTCGGCACCGCTCCGTCGAAGCCGAGGCCGCGCAGCTGCACGACGCCCTGCTCCGCAACTGCCGGTTGGTCGCCTCGATCGGCCTGCATACCGAGGGGATGGACCTGGAGTCCGCGACGCAGCTGTTCATGCGCGAAGGGCACCTCGAGCGGCTGCCGGCCGAGCGTGAGGCGATCCGGGGCACCTTCAACCCCGAGTACTTCTGCTACACCCTCGGCAAACTCGCGATCCTGGAGGCGCGGACGAAGTACCTCGCCTCGAAGTTCGACGGTTCGCTCCTCCGGTTCCACGACCGGCTCCTCTCCTTCGGCTCGCCCCCGGTCGGGCTCCTCGACGGCCTGCTCGCGGCGGGGTGAGTCGCCGCCCGTCGACGCAGGGCGCAGGAGATTGGCGCCGTGTCCGAGTTCCTTCTCTCCCCCGGTATCACGCCCGAGCTCACCGACCTCTTCGCGGTCGAGCTCCCGCTCGCGATCGCCGCCGGGTTCCTGTTGGGGCGCGCGCGCGGCTTCGGGTGGGCCTTCGGCCTCAACGCCCTCGCGCTCGGTGCGATCAAGTTCATCACGGATTACCGCGACCCCGGGGACGATATCGTGGCGGCCGCCGCCGTGATCGCCGGGCTGGTCTTCCTCGGCCAGGCCGTGGCACCGCAGCTCCTCGCGCGCCTGCCGAAGCTCGCCCTCGTCGTCGGCGGGTTGCTGTTGATCGTCATCGGGGCGATCAAGATCCGCGCCGACTTCTACGACCCGTTCGACCTGCTCCTCGCCGATACGGCGGCCGCCGGGGGACTCGCGGCGTGGGTGGCGAGCCGGACTCCGCCGGCGACGGTCGCCCCGCCCTCGGCCGGAGTCGCGTGACCGTGGCGCGTCGGGGCGGGAGCGGTCCGTAGTTGCCGGACCCGGAGGGGGCCGCCCCAAACTCCGGTGTCGACGTCAGCGAAGCCCAGATCGCGGTCCACTGGAAGGAGGAGGAGCACCTCCCTCCTCCCGCGAAGTTCGTCTCTCAGGCGAACGTTGCGGACGGGTCGATCCGCTCTCGGTTCACGCTGGATCGGTTCCCCGACTGCTTTCGGGAGTACGCCGAGCTGCTGAGCTGGGAGCGGAGGTGGCACACGACCCTCGATACCGAGCGCGCGCCGTTCTACCGGTGGTTCGTCGGGGGACGGCTCAACGCCTCGTTCAACTGCCTCGATCGCCACCTGCCCCACCACGCGGCGAAGCCGGCGTTCCTCTGGGTCCCCGAACCGGAGGCCGAGCCGGTCCTCGCCGTCACCTACCGTGAGCTGTACGAGCGGGTGAACGAGTTCGCGGCCCTCCTTCGGGACCGGGCCGGGGTCCGGGCGGGAGACCGGGTGACGGTCCACCTGCCGATGGTCCCGGAGCTGCCGGTCACGATGCTCGCCTGCGCCCGTCTCGGCGCGATCCACTCCGTCGTGTTCGGCGGTTTCAGCGGGGAGGCGTGCGGGGTCCGGATCGCCGACTCAGGGAGTCGAGTGCTCGTGACGATCGACGGCTACTATCGCGGCGGCAAGCTCCTCGACCACAAAGCCAACGCCGACCTCGCCGTCGCGGCCGCGGCCCGGGAGGGCCAGAGGGTTGACCACGTCCTGGTCTGGCGACGCCGACCGGAGGAGCGTTCGACCTCCGCGCCCTGGGTCGAGGGCCGGGACCTCGATGTTGTGACGGAGCTGCCCCGGTTCCGGGGGGCGGAGGTCCCGCCGGTGCCGATGGAGTCGGAGGCGCCGCTCTTCCTGATGTACACGAGCGGCACGACCGGTCGCCCGAAAGGATGCCAACACGGCACCGGCGGCTACCTCGCGTACGCGGTGGGGACCTCGCGGATCTACCAGGACCTTCACCCGGAGGACGTCTACTGGTGTCTCGCCGACATCGGGTGGATCACGGGCCACACCTACATCGTCTACGGGCCGCTCGCCCTGGCGACGACCTCGGTCCTCTACGAGGGGCTTCCGACGTTCCCCGACCCGGCCCGGATCTGGAGGATCGCCGAGCGGCTCGGCGTGACGATCCTCCACACCTCTCCCACCACGATCCGACTTCTCCGGAAGGCCGACCCAGAAGGCCCGCGCCGGTTCGACCTCCGCTTCAAGCACCTGACGACCGTGGGCGAGCCGATCGAGCCGGACGTCTGGCGGTGGTACTTCGAGGTCGTCGGAGGCGGACGGGCCGCGGTCGTCGACACCTGGTGGCAGACGGAGACCGGCGGCGTCCTCTGCAGCACGATCCCCGGCGTCGACCCGATGAAGCCGGGAAGCGCGGGTCCTGGCGCCCTCGGCGTCCACCCGGTGATCCTCGACGACCACGGCGCGGAGGTCCCTCCGGGGACCGGCCGGGCCGGGAACCTGTGCATCCGCAACCCGTGGCCCGGGATCTTCCAGACCATCTGGGGCGACCCGGAGCGGTTCGTGGCGACGTACTTCCGACGGTTCAACCGAGACCCGACGAGCCGGGACTGGCAAGACTGGCCGTACTTCGCCGGGGACGGCGCCACGGAGTCGTCGGACGGCTACTTCCGCATCCTCGGGCGCGTCGACGACGTCATCAACGTGGCGGGCCACCGTCTGGGGACCAAGGAGATCGAGTCGGCCTGCTTGACGGTCCGGGAGGTCGCCGAGGCGGCCGTGGTTCCGGTACACGACGAACTGCGGGGCCGTCGACCGGAGATCTACATTTCGCTCAAGCCGGGGGCTAGCGACCCCGGCCAGGTCGCGTCCGCCGTGGCCCGGGCCGTGGAGGAGCAGATCGGCAAGATCGCGCGCCCGAGCGCCGTCCGCGTGGTCGCCGACATGCCAAAGACCCGCTCCGGGAAGATCATGCGCCGGGTCCTCGGAGCGATCTCGAACTCGCTCGACGTCGGGGACATTACGACGCTCGCCAACCCGGAAGCCGTCGCGGCGATCCAGGCGCTGGTGCGCCCGGCGGGTAGCTCGCCCCCACGCCCGTCCCGAACCGACGGCGACGCCGCGGACCCGGGCGATCGCTGATCAGCGACGGACCGGCCCGTCCGCAGATCGTGCGCGAGCCGCGAGGACCTTTCGCGCGGCGGTGAGGTTCTCCTCCAAGGTCGGCGACCCCTCCCAGCGGCGAAGTTCGGGCGGCAGAGGGGCTCCGGCGGACGCCTCGGCGGCTTTCACGATCGCCGAGAGGTACCGCCGCGTCTCGTCGATCCCGTCGGCCGTCATCACCGCTCCGTGCCCCGGAACGACCCGTTCCGCTCCCAGACGCTCGAGGTCGTCGAGGACGACGAGCCAGTGGGGAGGGTCGCCCGAACCGAGGCTCGGCTGAAGTCCGTGGACGGCGAGGTCCCCGGCGAACAGCAACTTTTCCCGCCGCAGGAACAGCACGGCGTCGGCCTCGGTGTGCCCGCGGCCGAAGCTGAGCAGCTCGGCCCCGCGCGTGCCCGGAAGGGCCAGCCGGGTCTCGAACGTCCGGTCTGGGGGGGTCAGGACGACCTCCTCCACCTCCGACAGCAGGGCCCGCTGGTACTGCAGCATGAACTCGACGTCCTCGAGGGCGTCGGCCGATAGGTTCGGACCGCGCCGTCCCTCCAGCTCCCGCACGCCTTTCTCCAGGTTCGCGCGGGTCAGTTCGACCATGAGCTCGTCGTGGAGCTCCAAGAGGATCTCGCGGGTCCTCCGGGTGCCGAAGATCGGGAGTCCCTGGAAACGGCGATTGCCGAGGGAGTGGTCAAAGTGCCAGTGGCTGTTGGCGGCGAACGCTGGGGGGCGTCCGAACCGCCGGGCCGATTCCGACCGAAGCTCCTCGGCCGCCCGACCGGTCGATCCGGTATCGAACGCCAGCGCGTTCCCGCCCAGGTCGATGAGGCCTGTATTGCACGTTCCGAAACCGTCCCGGCGAGCGATTCCCGCCACCACGCCGTCCGCGAGGGGTTCGAACGCGTAGTCCACGGTCGCCGAGGTCGGCATGGTTCGACGCACTCTCGCCACCGCCCCGACAGGAATAAGGCCTGACCCAACACGATGACCTCGCTCCGGTCGCCGGTGAACGCCGGTGAGCGCGAAACGAAGGGCGGCCAGCGTCGCACGCGGCAGGACCCGACGCGGGCGGAGTGCTCGGTCCCGGGGGGAGCTCCCCCCTCATCGGACCTTGTAGACCTCGACCGGTGTGGAGACGTTCTTTAGCGAGACGGACGGGAGACGCTCGATGGTCACGTCGACCTTGTTCCGTACCTGATCCCACACGGGGCCGGTGATGCAGATGCCTCCGGGCTCCGCGAGGGGTTCGATCCTCGACGCGAGGTTCACTCCGTCGCCCACCAGATCGTCCCCCTCCCGGACGACGTCCCCGACGTGGACGCCGACGCGCAGGCGGAAGCGCTCCCTCGGCCGCCGGGAAGCGTTGCGGTGCGCGACCGCGCTCTGGATCTCGACAGCGCAGCGGACGGATTCGACCGCGCTTGGGAACTCGACCAAGAAGCCGTCCCCGATCGTCTTGACCTCCCGCCCACCGCGCGCCGAGAACAGAGGGCGGAGGAGTGCGCGGTGTTCCTCCAGGAGACGGAGGGCACTGGCCTCGTCCTGTTGGGTGAGCTTCGTAAACCCGACGATGTCGGTGAACATGATGGCGGCCAGGCGCCGTTCGGGGCCGGTCCCGGAGGGCTCCACGCGGCCGCCTGCTCCGAGGCGCATCCGCTGGAGAAGAGAGCCGAAACGCGGGTCGGGTCGAAGCCGGTCGAACCGCGGCTCGACGTTGATCCAGACGAGCCAGCTCGACCGCTCCTCGTAGGCCCTCTCCAGCCACGCCATCGCCTGGTCGACGTCGCCGAGCCCGGTGAAGATGAGCGCGATCCAGTACGACGGGAGGTAGCGGGCGCGGGACCGTTCGAGAAGGTCGGCCAGGATGCTCTTCGCCTCCGTGGACCGGCCCGCGGACGCCAGCGCGTGGGCGAGCACGGCCAGCGAGATCGTGCTCCCCCCCGAGGAGGCGACGGCCTGCTGGATCTCGGCGATTGCCTCGTCGTACATCCCCTTCTGGAGATACGGGCGGCCGAACCAGAGGTGCGCGGGCCCGAAGGTCGGGTCGATCCGGAGCGCCCGGCCGTACTGCTCGATCGCGCCGTCGAAGTCTCGCGCCAGATAGAGGACGTGACCGAACCCGGTGTTGACCGACATCGACAAAGGGTCGAGCTCGAGGGCACGGCGCATCTCCGCGAGCGCTTCGTCGAACCGTCCGACGGCTTTCAGGTAGTCCGCGAAGAACTGGTGGCCGGCCGGGTAGCCCGGGTTGAGCGCGATGCCCCGCTTGAGCTCCTTCTCCGCTCCCGCCCAGTCGCGTTCGTAGAGAAAGCGGACGAAGCCGAGCGAGGAGTGGGCGTCCGCCAGGCGGTCGTCGAGGGCGAGGGCCCGTTCGGCAGCTTCCCGGGCCTTCGGGAACGCGTCGCTCGGCGCGGAGAACTCGAGCCAGCCCAGCTGGGACCAGGCGTCCGCGATCCCGCACCAGGCGAGCGCGAAGGTCCGATCCCGCTCCAGGGCCTCGTGGAAGAGCACGATCGCGCGACGGAGCCCCTCCTCGGTGCGCAGGTTCCACGCGTACCGCCCCTGCAGGTAGAGGTCGTGGGCGTTCGCGACCGACGCGGGCGCGCGTGCGATCTCCGCCTCGTCACGGCGGGCCAGCCGGAGCTTGAGCGCGCGCCCTATCCTGCGCGCGATCTCCCGTTGGATCGCGAACACATCCTCGAGCGTTCGGTCGTAGCTCTCGGACCAGAGCTCCTCCTCGCTCGTCGCGTCGATGAGCCGGACGGCAATCCGAAGCTGGCGACCGGATCGGCGAACGCTACCCTCGACGGCGGCACGTACGTCCAGCTCCTGCGCCACTTGGCGGATCGTCTTGTCGGTGCCCTTGTAGTGCATCGCCGACGTGCGGGCGATCACGCTCAACCCTGGGATCTTCGAGAGCGCGGAAATGAGCTCCTCCGTGAGCCCGTCCACGAAGTAGTCGTCGCGCGAGCCCGCGCTGATGTTGGCGAGGGGGAGGACGACGAGCCGTCGAGCGGCGCCCGGGAGGGGGGAGCCTCCCGTCGGGGGCCTCCCGGGGTCCTCGGGCACGGGCCGGGACACCGCGCTCACCATTGTAACGGCTTTCGCCAAGGGCTATCGGGGGGTCCCCCGTCCCATACTCCCGAGGGGCCGATGAAGTGCGAAGGGTGCGGCGCCGATCTGCTCGAGGGTGCGAAGGCGTGCACCGCGTGCGGCCGCGAGGTCGGTCTCGGGCACCGAGCGGCGGAGGAGACCCTGCACGTGGCGAAGGAGACCGGCGTCGTGGCCGGCCGCCTCGGCCGCGGGCTGATGACCGGCGTCCAGGAGATCGGCGCCGGCGCGAAGAAGGGATTCAAGCACAAGGACGGGGAGAAGAAAGAGTAGTCCGCCCCGCCGGAACCCCCGGGGCCGTGCAGCCGACGGCCCTCTCGTTCGGGAGGGCGTTCAGATGTACTCGTGCTTCGCCTCGGGCCCCATCAGCCCGAACGCCTCGAACCGGAACGACTGCTTGAGGACGCTGGCGATCGGGAAGAACGGGATCCACACGAGCATGTCCCACCGGTCCATCTTCGCGAGGAAGTAGGCGAGGGGAGCGGCGCGGATCGCGAGCGCGAGGAGGAGCAGGTACGCCACGTCGACGAGAGCGTGGACACCGAGGATCACCAGGAGCAAGGCCAGGAAGACGTACACCAGGCTCCGCACCCCCGACCGCGCGAACGTCAGGAACCAGAACAGGACGCCGAGACCGGCAAACTCAGGGGCCGGGCCCACGATCGACGGGTAGTGCTGTCCGTTCGCCATGAGCATCCCCCGCGCCCACCGGACCCGCTGCCGGCGGAGCGCCGCGTAGTTCTCCGGCACGTCCTCGTACGCCCGCGCCCCGAACTCCATGCGGACCCGGTAGCCGAGCCGCTGGATCCGCATCGAGAGCTCGGTGTCCTCGCCGTTCCAGGGGACCCATCCGCCGAGGGCGACCAGGTCCTTGCGCCGGAACGCGGAGAAGAGGCCGTCGATCACCTCGCCGGAGCGGACCCCCATCACCGCCGGGCGCTGGAAATAGTGCCCCCACGCGATCTCGAGCGCCCGAAGTTTCCGGGTCCATCCGGTCCGTTGTCGGGGGTGGATCGAACCCTGCACCCCGCCGACCTGCGGGTCGGCGAAGTGCGGGATGATCGCGGCGAAGCCGAGCCGGTCGGACACGAAGGTGTCGGCGTCGAGCCGAATGACGATCTCGCCGGTGGCGAGAGCGAGCGCGCCGTTCAGCCCGTTCGACTTGCCGGCGTGCGGCAGGTCGACGACCATGCCGCGCGCGTGCTCGAGACGCCCGATCGCCTGTCGTGCGAGCTCGGAGGTTCGGTCGGTCGAGCCGTCGTTCCCGACGATGATCTCGACCGGGCCCGGGTAGC
The DNA here is from genome assembly GCA_022750195.1 of Thermoplasmata archaeon. Lineage (GTDB taxonomy): Archaea > Thermoplasmatota > Thermoplasmata > Lutacidiplasmatales > UBA184 > Lutacidiplasma. Next base: position 199,348 of record JAKIWE010000004.1, read on the forward strand.
GGCCGGCGGCGATATCGGCGTGGCGGATCGCCTCGACGATCCACCGTTCCTCGTTGTACGCCGGCATGAGGATGGAGACCGGCGGGTGGTACCGCGAAAGCGGGGGCAGCGGTCGACGGCGGAGCTGGCGAAAGTAGAGCGGCCGGTTCAGGGCGATGAACGCCTCCAGCGTCACCAGCGGCAGGAGCAGGAGGAGGGTGAACGGCAGGAGGAGCGACTCGCTCCCGAGCCATAGGTCGACGAGGCGGAGCGTGAGGGCGGCAGCCGCGATGGCGACGACCCCGGTGCCGAAGAACTGCGCGAGCGCCGCCCGGTCCCGGCGGAACCGCGCCTTCACGCTCAGGGGCGTGGGGAGGACGAGCGTGCAGAGGACGATGCCGGCCAGGAACAATCCCCCGGTGATCGTGCGGACCACGATCGCCAGGTCCCGGACGCTCTGGCCCGGCACGGTAAAGAACAGGGCGTCGAGGACGACCTCCACGCCGAGGTACAGCAGGATCAACCCGAGCGCCCAGGCGCGCCGGTTCGCCGGCAGGGCCGGCCGTCGGTAGATCAGTCCGCCGGCGATGGCGAACGCCGCCATCGCCGCGAGGTACATCGGGAAGATGTAATCCGGGACGAGCTTCGAGAGCGAGTTGACCGCGTAGACGCCGGGCCAGGTGTTCGGCCAGAAGATCGCGGCCCCTGCGTACGCGACGAGCTGGCCGTAGGGGAGGAAGAGGGCCGAGAAGAACGCGAGCTCGAGCGCCGAGAGGACGGTGAAGGAGACGGCGAGCACGAACAGGAACTCCAGCGCCCGGGGCAGCGGGGCGTTCGGCGCGACGCCGGCCCCGCGCAGAAGGACGGTACGGGTCCCCTCCGCGGTCGCGACCGTGACCGACCTTACGGGCCGACGATCGACCGGTCGAGGCCCGGCCGGCGTCTCGGAGGGCGCGTCACGGACCACCTGGATACGGACCGTGCCCGCCACCGGTCGCGCCGGTCGGTGGCGCAGCCACTCGACGGTCGCGAACAGGCCCCCGCCGAGGGTCACCCCGATGAGCACGCCGCCGAGGGGGATCCCCAGCGATCGAAGCAGGTCCACGAAGCCGCTCAGGAACATGGGGTGGCCTCACGGCTCCCCGATGAGCGCCGCGCTCGGAGCGCACCGGCGCCCCGCCCCCCGAAGCGTCAACCGGGCCGACGCCGGAGGGAGCGGAACGCCGCGTAGCTCACGACGACCGAGCCGCCGATCCACAACGCCGTCCAGAGCGCGCCGGAGCTCAGCGCCGCGACCAGAGCGGCCGACGGCCGGTTCGTGATCGGTTCGAATCGGAGCACGGTCGGGGCGGTCGGACCGGCCACGGTGAGATTCCCGTGCGACGGGACCGCGTAGTACCCTGCCGGGGGATGGATGTCGAACGTGTAGCTACCGTTCGGCGCGAGGAACGACGATTGGGCCGCCGAGGCGGCCGCGGTCAGGTTCCCGAAGCGAACCGACCAGGCGGAGGCGGCCGCGGGCCCCGTCGCCTCGAACCAGGCGCGGTAGCGAAGGAGCGTGATGTTCAGGGGGAAGGTGACGCCAAAGCCGCCGACCTGGAAGCTCCCGGTCCTCGGGCTCGCACTGAAGTTCGCGGGGAGGCTGACCGTGTAGGCGTAGGTGCCGTTCGGAACGATCGTCGAGACCCATGCCGAGGTCGCGGCCATCGGCGTCCCGTTGAGCGTCACGGTCCAGTTGAGCCCCGCCCGCGTACCGTTCGCCATCCAGGTGACGTGGTACATCGTTCGGACGAACGGCACGACGATGGCGAGCGGCCCGCCGGTCACGTTGAACAGCTTCGCGGGCGCCGCGGCGTGGTAGCCGGCCACATAGCCGACGGTGTACGCGTAACTCCCGTTGATGAGCTCAAAGCCCGGGGCGAACCCACCCAAGGTTTGACTGACGCCCCGAACGGTGATCACCACTCTGTCCGAGGGGGGCAGCCCCAAGGCACGGAACGTCACGGGGAATTCGAGGCCCGGCGGCGTGATGGGGACGAACCGGAGGTGCACGAGGGTCCAGGAACTGCTGACGGTGAACGCTCCGTCAGACGGGATGATCCGGTAGCCCGGTATCGGCGCGACCTCGAAGCCGTACCTCCCGAGCGGCTCATAGACGCTGAGCGCGTTGCCGCTCGTATTGGTGGTGAACCCTCGGACCGTCACCGACCAGGGAGTCCCTGCGGGAAGTCCGGTCTGGGCGAGGACGACCTGATCGCCGGGTACGAACCTTGCCTTCTCGACCAGGCGCCCGCCCGGCACGACCGTGATCGACCGATTGCCGCTGCTCACGTTCCCCGGCCCCCACCCGCTCCATCCGGCGAAGGCGAAGCCGGTGGACGGGGCGACGACCGTCAGGTTCAGCGGCTGGCTTGCGTTCCACCACCCGACCTCCGGGCTGACCGTGCCGCCTTCGGAAGGAGATGCGGTGACGTTCACGCGCCACTGGGGCGTGAAATTGATCGTGGCGTTCGTGTACGCTCCGCCGACCTCAAGGGGGGAGGGGACGAACGCACCGAGACGCTCGGACGGGTACCGTTCCTTGCCGCCGACTGGAAGCGGGACCCCGACGGAGGACACCGGGTAGGAGTTCGCCGGGAGGAGGAGGGAGAGGTTGTTGGCCGAGGTGGTGTAGAACCTCGGGCCGACGGTCGCGTACCACGGGGTCGGCGACGGCACACCCTGCTCGGCGACCCGGACGTACGTAGCGCCGGACGGGTACGATTCGAAGAGGACGAGGCTCTGCGGGGGAAGGGTGTAGGAGGTCGGCAGCCCGCCCGGGAACTCGGCCGGGACCGGGTTCGGGGTGAACGGTTCGACCCAGGTGGTGAAGTTCGAGCCCGTGACGTGGATGGAACCGTTCCAGCTCCACGCTTCGGCGGGAGCATTGACCGGTCCCTCGGCAAACTTCGGCGTGAAGGAGATCGCGTGCGTGATGTTGTCGTTGACGACGAGCAGGTCGCGGCGTCCCTGGTCGCTCGGAGCGACGGTATCGATCCCGTAGAGGGTCTTGCCGAGCCCGGTGATGTTCACCGGGAACGCCTGGGTCCCGAGGTGGTCGAAGATCTGCGTGTAGAGGGCGTAATCCGGTCGCGGTAAGCCCGAGACCCCAAACCAGGAGTTGCTGGTCGCGAGCTCGGTGGCGAACAGGTCGATGTTCGACAGGTTGTCGTCCATGGCCTGAGTGATCTGAGACGCGAGGCTGAGGGCGCCGGAGAGGCCGAAGGAGTACTGCCCGTAGTACGACCAGCTGAGCGCCGCGCCGAGCTCGCTGATCCAGACCGAAACGTTGCAGCCAGGGCAGGCCGACTGGACGGCCGCGCGCGCGGCGACCATACGGATCGGGATGCCCGCATCGCTCTGAATGGTGCCGTAGAAATCGTGGAGGCTCCCATCGCCGGTACCGAGCCATCCGGCGGGATACTCGTGGAACGCCACGGCCTGGATCTTCGAGCCCGTGACCGCGAGCACGCCGGCAATCCACTGATCGAAGGTGTAGTACCCGCAGGTGCAGCCCGACGCGGGCAGCCCCAGGATCGGCGTCGTGTTGTCGACGGCCCGGATCGCCTTCACGTACGCGACGACCTCGTTGCCGAACTGGGTAGGGTCCGGTCCGTTCGTGGAGGTGGTCGCCCAGTTCTTCCACGCCACCTGCCAGTGCGACCAGAGCTCCGGCTCGTTGCCGATCATCCAGTAGGCGGGTCGGAAACTCAGATTGACCTCGGTGTAGTTCACGATCTCCGCGGCGATCTTCGTGTCATCGATCTCCGCGGGGACCTGGACGACCGCCGTGCAGTGGGTCGCCCGGCACATCTGGACGAACTGGCTCTCGTTCGTGAGGGCGCGGGTGGGAGTCCCGTTGTAGGTGTTGTAGTGGGTGTTCGTGAGCGGGTCGTAGTCCTCCCCCGCCATCGCCCCCGGCCAGACGAGGACCCGGGCCGGCGTGGCGTTCACGGCGTCCGTCTCGCCGGAGAACATCCGGACCTCGTTGTTCACGGTAGTCCCCCAGAACTGGCCAGAGAGGTTCACCGAGGACCGCCCCACCACGAGGCTGACGTTGGTCGTGGCGGACGGGGTCGGGAGGAGCGCCGCGCCACCGGGGCCGAACGCCGCCCGCATGCCCGGAGGCTCCGGCGGGGTGGGTGATCCGGCGGCGGAGGGCAGAGTGCCCGATAGCACCGTGACGAGGACCATCGTCATCGGTAGCCATACCGACGGGGAGAGGCCCCGACACCTCAACGACACCGACCGACCCCCTCTAGGTCAACGACCCCAACGTTCCTACGAGCGGCTCGTGGGACGGGGGCACGCTGCCGGGCGAAGCGACTCGGCCTCCCGTCTTGAACCTTGGCCCTCGGTACGACGCCACGACGGGGGGCCTTCCTGACGTTCCGCTCCGCCCGACAGCCGGAGCCTCCTAGGGGCGGCCGGGACGAACCTGACCGGGGGCGGGAACCTCGATGGCGTTGTACGGGAGTATCCCTCGGTTGCGGCGCTGATCTACTTCGCCTCTCATCGCGGGCACGCTGGAGCCGGGGACATTGGCGCGCCCGAACTTCGACTACGGCATCGGTGACCACGCGGTCCGGTTCCTTCTCGAGGGGGTCGAGCCGGCCGAAGGGCTCGTCGGCGAGGGACTGGTCAGGGCACCCAGGGCTCACCCCTCATCTGGTCCGTTCCTTCTGGGTAGATGGATCGGAGGCGCGATGAGGACCGCACGGAGAACGAACCAACAGAGCCTTCCGGGCACCAAACTTCGCAGAGTGAAATGGACGAAGGACCTCGCCGCCGTTCGCCGCCTCTTCCAAGACTACCGACAATGGCTCGCCGAGCACCAGGGCACGACGGCCTCGGCCAAGGCGAGGGGGCAGCGCGGGCTCGCGCTGATCGACACGCAGATCGCGGAGCTGCCGGGCGTCTACGGTCCCCCTCGAGGAGAGATCATTCTGGCGGTCGCTCAACAACAGCTGGTCGCGTGCGGCGCCCTGCGGGAGCTCGAGCCGAAGATCGGGGAGATCAAGCGGATCTACGTTCGGGCCGACCATCGGGGGCCGGTGTTCGGGCCCCGCTTGACGCAGGCGCTTCTCGACCGGGCGTGGCAGCTCGGGTACGAGCGCGTGCGGGTCGACACGCTCCCGACGATGACTGCCGCCATCGAGTTCTACCAAGAGATGGGGTTCGTCCCCATCCCGTCCTACTGGCCCCACCCGGCGCCCGGAGCGCTCTTCTTCGAGTATACCCTGGAGAAGGCGAAATCTCGGCGACGCGGGGCGTGAACATCGAAGCGGCCCGATTCGGCCCTCGGAGCGAGTGGGTACCTCGGGCGTTTGCCCATGCGGCCTGTATCGCGAAGGGACCGCGTCGGCCACCTTCCCCTCTACGGAGGTCTCAGGGCCGGGGGTGCATCCCAAGAACGTTCAGATCCCCAACTCGGGCGAACCACCCGCGATCCTGGTGGCTCGCCTTTTCCGTCGACGATCTTCCCTCGTCCAACCGATTACCTGAGCGGGATTCATTTTCGTAACAGCGAGGTGACCCAGTGGTGCACCCTAGAGACGCTTTCTCGAACCTCCTCGGCTTCCTTCTCCGTGAATTCACGGGACTCATACTCGACCCGATTTTTCGCTTCGAGGACCCGAGAGATCTGCCGCACGGCCCGGTCGGCGTCGGGAAGGCGGAGGGAGCTCACCATGCCTATGACGCCCGCGTGCTCCTGACCGCTCCACCGTTGACCGGAACGCTGCACCGTAAGGGCGTCGCAACCGGAGATCACGCAGTGCACCCCGAGAAGGCCCACCGAGTTCCACGCCCCTTCGGCCGAGGCCCGATTCATCTGGGTCTCGAACTCGCGAGCTCGCTCGAAGTAGACGACGTAACGCGACTTCGGAACTACCTCAGTCCGAGCCATGGTCAGGCCCGACCCGTGACGTCCAACCCTTCCAGCTCGATGGCCTTCAGGAGGGCGGGATTGCGTGGGCGGGCGACCTGGGCTCGGGTGAAAATGAAGGGAGAGACTGGATTCCCAAACCGTTCCCAGACTTGGGTTCGAACCTTGTTCACCGCCTCCTCAGCCCTCTCCCTCTCGCCGGATGTCCGAATCTGGAGGAAGAGGTCCACATCACTATCGGCCCGCTCCTCGCCCCGTGGAATGGAACCGAATACTCGAGCTCGGTCGACCCCGGTGGCTCGAAGTCCCTCCGCTACGACGCGAAGCATCTCGGACCGAAGTCCCGCCTCCCTACGAAAGAGCTCGCTGACGACCGGCGTCAAGACGTGCACAGGGTTCAACTGCCAAGAATAGGATCTTCCGATCACTTCGCGACTTACAAGCGAGGTGTCCGCGAGTTCGCCTAGGTCACGTGCCGCTTGGGCGGCCGAGACGCGAGCTGTCCGCGCGAGCTCCCGCCCCGTCCAGTGTCGATGGGGGGAGGCAAACATCGTCCGGAGTAGGCCCAGTTTGGTCGGGCTACCTAGGATCGGAGTCAAGGCGGCGTGGAATCTCATGTCTCTTATCAGAGACATATGTATTCCTACAGATATATAGGCTTCCGGGCCGAATCCAAGGGTCGATCGAACCGCGACGTCGCCGCCGTGACGCTGAGGTTCCCACTGAGATCTGGTTCCCGTGTCGATTCATGCCTCCGGCCCGCCCGAACCGATCCCCTGGTCCCTAGCCGCCCTCTGATTGAGGGTCGAACAAGTTCGCGAATTCGGAGCTAGGATGCGCAAGAAAGTTCAGGTGTCGGGGGGGGGATTTGAACCCCCGGCCCCAGGATCTCTCCAGCGGACGCGCGTACGGCGCCCGCTCTATGAGTCCCGTGCTCTACCAGGCTGAGCCACCCCGACGCGGGCGGTTCGCCGGACGGGCTCGGCCTCTTTAGACCTGCGCGCCCGAGAGTTCCCCGGATTCTGTAGGGGAGACCGACGGCTCCGCGTCGACGGAGGCCGTCGGGGGCGCCTCCACCTCGGCGGGCGCGACCTCGTCGGCGATCGGGCCGCCGACGATCGAGCTCCGGATCTCGATCTTCTTGAGAGGATAGAGCGTCTTGAGGCCATGCGCGAGGAGCTTGCCGAGGTCGCCCTGCAGCATCTCGCGGACGAACTCCGGCGCGGTCCGGACTTGCGCCTCCTCGATGAGGAGCGACCGGAGCTTGTGACGGACGACCGTCCGCAGGTGGGTCTGGAGCCGTTGCTCCCCGACGGCCACCGGTTTGAGAATGATGGAGACGCCGTCCTTGGTCGTGACGGCGAGGGAGGTGTCGATCTTCGAGCGCTTCCGGCGGGCGAGGCGACGGACATAGTCGCTCGTCAGCTCGTGGCCGATGAACCGGGTCTCGGCGATGTTCTCCGCGTTCACCCGTTCGATCTGGAATCGGAGCTTGATGTGCGCTTTGCCGATGTCCGCGCCCCCGCTCAGCTCCTGGAGGGTCGTCTCGAGCGTGCGACCGACGACCTGTTCCGGCTCGGAGGCCATCGTTTCGCCGAGTTCGACGTGCTGGAAGAGCCCCGGTGCCCGGACCTTGAACCAGTGCTTGGACCGCCACTTGTCCTTGACCGTCCGGGCGATCGTGGCCTTCTTCGCCGTGGACTCCTTCTCGGCCATCGCGTGGGGGCGCCGACCGGCGTCCCCTACATAATAACGCCGGCTGAGGGCTCCCGGCTTCCTCCCCCGAATCGGCGCGGTTCAGCCCAGCCGTACCCTCGGCGGGAAGGGCGAACCGGAGCCGGAAGTTCTCGCCCGCTCTCTCGGCAAACTACATAGGGCGAACGGAACTCCGCGCGCCGTGGCCGACGCCGCGTCGACGGTTCCCTCCACGCCGCTCCCGCCGATCGGCACGCGAACCACCGCCGCGGACCTGAAGGCGAGCGGCGCCAAGTTGGACAGTCCGAGCGACCGGTTCCGGGCCGAGATCCTTCGTCTTCTGGAGGGTCTCCGGGGCAAGGGGTTGAGCCGCGAAGCGGCGGTCGGCGCCCTGTTCCCAAGGACCGTCCTCCCTCAGAGCACCTACGAGGACGTCGTCGCCGCTCTGGTGTCCGGCGCGCACGTCCTTTTCTTTGGGCCGTCGGGGGCGGGCAAGACCAACCTCGCCAAGGACCTCTGGGAGCTGTTCCCGAAAGGGGCCTGGGTCGTCGCCGGCTGCCCGGTCCTGGACCACCCGCTCTCCGTGTGCGACCCCGTGGCCGCCAAGTCCGCCCCGCCGTGCCCGATCTGCCAACGGCGGTTCGCGGCCGACGGCGAAGTGGCCCGGTTCGACCCGGCCCGGGTCAATCCACGGGACGTACCTGCCGAGTTCGTCCGGTTGCGGGAAGGTTTCGGCTTCGCCCGGCTCCAGGGTAGCTCCGAGGTGTTCCCGGATCACCTGACGGGGAACATCAACCTACGCAAGCTCGAGGAGATCGGCGACCCGATGAGCCCGCTGGTCCTCGAGCCGGGGAAGCTCCTGCAGGCGAACCGGGGTCTCCTGCTCGTCGACGAGATCGGCAAGCTGCCTCTCGGGACGCAGAACGTGCTCCTCCAGGCCCTTCAGGAAGGGACGGTGACGCCGTCGAAGTCCCGCGAGAGCTTCCCGGGAAACTTCGTGGCGGTCTGTACGTCGAACCTCTCCGACCTGGACAACATCAACGACCCGCTCTCCGACCGGCTCACGAGCGTCCACATCACCTACAACGCCCTGCACGCCGCGAACCGCCGGATCGCGGAGATCGCCCGCGCCGAGGACAGTTTTGCGTTCCTCCCGGAGATCCTCGTCGACTCCGGGGTCCGTCTCATCGAGGCGTGGCGCCTGCGCAACTCCGGGGACAATCCGGACGTCGGCGAGGTAGGTTCGAACCGAACGCTGATCGATGTCGGCCAACGCACGGAGGCGATCGCGATCCTCGCCGGTCACGAGCTGCCGACCCCGGACGACCTCAAGGCCGGGCTGCTCCACGCCATGCGCGGCCGGATCCGGGCGAGGAGCGGCGACTCCTTCGACCAGAACGAGACCCGCGTGCGCGAGTTCATCGACCGGAACCTCGAGCCCGCCCTGAAACGGAGCGCCGGCGTGTACTGGTGCCGGTTCTACCATGATGTCCTCAAGGAGAGCAAGGCCGAGGGAGAAGCGGCCGTCGCCGAGGGCCGGCGCCTCGCCTCCGACGCCGCGCTCAAGGACCAGGTAGCACAAGGGGCGAGCCTGTTCCCGAAGTTCCGCCCGTTCGTGACCTACGTCGCGGAGCGCGAGCACCCGAAGAGCCCGGTGCGCGCGGTCGACGCGGCCGCGGCCGTCTTCCAGCTGCTGGAGCGGTACTCCTTGTTCACCTGCTCGGGGGCGGAGGCCGACGACGACGCCCCCCTCGGCTGAGCTCACGCTCGAGCTGCCGGACTGCACCCAGTTCGACGACGACGTCACCAGCGACGATCTGCTCGACCGCGTCGACCGGGCTCGGCTCGTCCGCAGCCTCGCCGAAGAGGGGATGGACGGCGCTCGGCGGCTGCTCGCCGAGACGGCCGGTCACGACGAGGAGCTCAAGCGGCGGCTCGCGGTCCTTCGCGAGCAACTGCGCCGGCAGATCGCCCGGGACGTGAGCCGGGTGCAGGGTGAGTTCGACCGACGGTTCGACGAACTGGCCGCCGTCGGGCGCGACGAGCAAGCCGCGATCGCCGCCGAGGTCGCCGCCCTCGAGGCCCGGCTGCGCGCCGCCCGAGAGCTCCGGACCAACCGGTTCGCCGACATCGGTCTGCTCGAGGAGGTCCAGGCCGCGCTCGGCGCCTCGGACGCCTCCTGGAACCGGCCCCCTCCTCGGCCGGGGGTCTTGGCCCGGCTCCGAGCCTTCTTTGCGAGGATCGCAGGCTGGTTCGCTCGGCTGTTCGGCCGGCGGAAGGCCGCCCCGACCCGACCGGAGGGCCGCCCGGTCACCTTCGCCGCGGTGGGCGTCGGCACGCGCTCGCTCGGGGCCTCCGAGATCGGAGACGCGCTGGCACGCCTCTCCTCCGGCCAGATCGAGGAGCTGGAGACGAACGTTCGTCGCTCCTTACAGGCGAAGGAGCGGGATCTCCGCCGCGAGGCCGAGGAGAAGCGCCGCGGGGCCGACGCGCAGCAGCGGGCTCTGGAGGCCGAGCGTCAAGCGGCTCGGGAGCGGGCCCAGAAGGAGTCGGAGCAGCGGCTCAAAGCGGCCGAGGAGCAGCGACTGAAGCGGGAGCTGACCGAGCGAGGGCTCGTCGCCGAACGCGAAGGCCGATTGCAAGTGACCTACGGCCTCGTGGAGCGGTTCGCGCGGCTCGTCCTCGAGGAGGAGAGCCGGACCTTGCCGGGGGACGTCCGTCTCTCCTACCAGGGTCCGGCCTCGACCGGCGTCTACGAAAAGGCGAGGATCCGTCAGTCGGAGGAGGTCGCCCACCTCGACCTGCCCTCCTCCCTGCTCGCCGCCCGGATGGAAGGCTCTCGACACCTCGACGAACGGACGAGCTACATCTACCGCGAGATCACGAGCGAGCGGGTCCACGTCGTCCTCGCGTTCGACAAGTCCGGGAGCATGGCCGAAGGCGAAAAGCTCCCCGCCGCGAAGAAAGCGCTGCTAGCCCTCTACATCGCCGTGCGCAAGCGGCACCCCGATGCGATCATCGACGTCGTCGCCTTCGACAACGACGTGCGGGTCCTCGACCTCCTCGAGCTCTGGGAGTGCCCGCCGGGCGCCTTCACCAATACCGCGGAGGCGCTGCACACCGCCCACCTCCTCCTTCGGGCGTCGCGGGCGACCCGCAAGGAGGTCTACCTGGTGACCGACGGCCTCCCCGAGGCGTATACGGGCGCCGACGGCCGGGTGCGGAGCGGCAACCTCGACACCGCGATGGATCGGGCGCTCCAACGGGCCACGGAGCTCGCCACCGTCCCGGGCGTCAAGTTCTCGATGATCCTCCTGAAGTCCGAGCACCCCGAGTATGAGCTGGCGGCCCGCCGGATCACCCAGACGCTCGGCGGCGAGCTCGTCGTCACCGAACCGGCTCGCCTGGGGGTCGAGCTGCTCGTACGTTGGGCGCGCGGGACGGAGTCGACCCGCCGGCCCGTGACCGCGCCCGCGACGCCGACCGCGACCGTCGCGCCGGCGGCCCGGGGGCCGCGCGGCCGCCGCCGCAAGGTCGACCGCCGGATGGGCGGCTGAGACCGGCGCCGCCAGTCGGGCCATACTTTAATCTACGACGTACCGCCGAATCATCCGGCGGACCATGACCGCCAGGTACGAGGAGACGCGGATGCGCGAGCATCTCGCCGAGCTGCGTCGGGGGGCCCGGGGGCTCGGACGCGACATGGAAGTCGGAGTCGAGAAGGAGCTCAAGAGCGTCGAGACGAAGATCTCCCACTTCAGCGTCGCGACCGGCAAGGGCGCGAAGTACCTCGCGATGGACATCGAGGACGACCTGACCCGCCTCGGCAAGGCGCTCGACAACGGCATGGTCGAGCTGCCCGGGCGCGTCGCCGGCGGTCTCAAGACCGCGGGGGTCGCCATCGGGAGCGGGACCGCCCGGCTCGCCGGGGCGACCGCCGATGCCCTCTCCGCGGCCCGCCAGAAGGCCGGCGAGGGAACGAAGAACGCCTTGGCCCGCGCCGCCGGCATGAAGCGCACGCCGATGCGCGAGTGGCGCCACCCGTCCGACTCGGACTCGAGCGAGGCGTAGGCCCTCGTCCTCGTCTACCCTCGACGGGGTCGGGCGGCGCGGCGCTTCCGCCTCGGAGCCTCCGCGGTGGGGAGCTTCGTGAGCTGCCAGATGCACTCCAGGGGCCAACGGCGCCCCCACGCCCGTTCGGCTTTCGACAGATAGGGGCTCGGCGCTCCCGGGCGCGCCTGTACCTCGTGGAGGCGGTCCACGGTGAGGCCATTGTCGCGGAAGAGACGGATCCACTCACCGTAGGGCAGGACGAAGTTGACCTCGGTCTTGTAGTCGACTCGGTGGAGGCCGAAGTAGTCCCGACGGAGGGTGCGCGTGATCCGGTCGCGTGGGAAATCGTGGGCGACCACGCGCCACGGGCTCGAGGTGGCAAACACGAGTCGCCCGCCGGGGCGCAGCACCCGAGCGGCCTCGGGGATCGTCACCCGGGGATCGGCGAACGTCAGCGCTCCCCAATCACAGAAGGCGAGGTCAAAGCTCCCCGCGGCGATCGGTAGTCGGCCCGCGTCGGCCTCGATCAGGGGAAAGGTGAGGTGGGCCCGCTCCATCTCGCTCCGGGCCTGCTCGAGGCGTCGTCGGGAGAGATCGAGACCCACCGGTCGCGCTCCCAGGGACCGGAGTCCGACCAGCCACCGAGCGGCGCCGCACCCGATCTCCAGCACGTCCCGGCCCCGGACGGGACCGAGAAAGTGGAGCTTCGATTCCGGGACGCGCCATAGGCCCCAGGCCATCGCCTTCGGGCCGGAGAGGAACCATCCGACGTGCCGCTCGTAGCCGGCGGCCTGTTTCTCCCAGTGCTTCCGGTTGACCCGTACCGCCCCGCGGTCCCCGCTCGAGTTTCCCGCCATCGTTCGGTTCGCTGCCGATGCCTCGGGCGGCGGGGGTCGGCGGTCACGCTTATCCCTTCCGAGGGCCGCTTCGCTCGACCGTCCAGGTTCGGTCGCGCCGTTGACCGCACGCGCGCTCGCTGAGTGGCACCCGTTGCGCCGCGTCGTGGTGCGGCCGCCGGGCATGGAAGCGTTCTTCGGTCTCCTCGAGCCGTACTCCAGCCTCTACGAACGCGTCTTTTCCCTGAGCCGTGCGCGTCGCGAGCACGACGAGCTCGTCGAAACGCTCCGCTCCGGCTTCGGCGTGCAGGTCCAGAACCTCGACCAGATGCTCCTCCAGGCGGCCGGCCGCCACCGGGAGGTCGCCCAGGAGCTCGTCGACCGGGTGGTCGAGACCGTCCGATTCACCGGACCCGGCGCCGGCCGCGCCCGGCGCGAGTTCCAAAGTACGGTGCGACTGCTCGATGGCGAGCAACTGATCCAAACGTTGATCGTCGCACCTTCGCTTCGCTTCGAGCGCGGGCACGGCGCGCGCTCGGTCTCGTCGTTCACGACGCTCCGGATGCCCCTCACGAACCTGTTCTTCCTGCGCGACCAGCAGGCCGTCACCGACCGCGGCATCGTGCTCGGGCGACTCGCCAAGCCCCAGCGACGTCGCGAGACGGAGATCACCAGCTTCGCCTGGCGGGCGACGGGCGACCCGCCGGTGACCGAGATCCGGCACGGCACGTTCGAGGGGGGCGACTACCTCCCGGCGGGAGATTTCGCCCTCGTCGGGACCGGGGACCGGACCAGCCCGACCGGTGTCAAGGAGCTCCTCGAACGCGGCGTGGGGGTTCCCGAGGTCGCGGTGGTCCATCAGCCCCGCCACCCGCTGGTCCCTACCCCCGACCCGATGGTGAACATGCATCTCGACACCTACCTCAACTTCCCCGGCGACGGGATCGCCGTAGGGTACCGCGAGATGCTCGAGAGCGCCCGCGTCGAGGTCTACCTGCGGGACGCCGGCGCCTACCACCGCTCGCACGAGACCCGGCTCCTCCCCTACCTCGAGAAGGCCCACGGCTTCCGTGTGATCGGCATCTCCACGCTCGAACAGCTCTGCTACGCGACCAATTTCCTTACCATCCGAGACCGGACGATCGTCGTGCCGGACGTCGCGCGGAACGCCGAGCGCGTGCTCGCGCACCTTCGCTCGGTCGCCGAGCGACAGCCGGCGCGGTACCACCGACTGTACTTACGAGCGGTCCAGGACCTCGGACGGTTACGTGCGGAGGGGGCGTTCTTCCCGAACAACGCCGACGCGAAGGCCGTCGGGCTCCAGTCCGTTCAGGTACAGCTCGAAAACCTGACCGGCGCTTTCGGCGGGGCACACTGCTTGACCGCCGCGCTTGAACGTGCGTAACCGGTCAGCGTGCCGGTGTGGCCAGCAGGTGGCCCAACCCGGCGTCGGGGCTAGGAAGGGCGGAGAGAGCGGTCACCAGCCGGACGACGACTCCCGGCGAGGGGGCACCGTGCCGGCCGTTGAGACGGGTCTCGACCGTACCCAACAGCTCGCGGCGCAACCGCTCCGGCAGCGCGCCCAAGCGCTCGGGGTCGTGGGAGCGGATCGCCCGCTGCACCGCTCCCAGGAGTCGCGTGCGTCGATCTCGGGCGAGCGCCGGGACGATCTGAGCTTCGAGGAACGCGAGGAGCTCACGGTCCATGGCCTCGGTATTCCGCGCGCGACCTGGGCTCATTCGTTTCGCTGGCTTCCCGGAGCCGGGCGGACTCGGGTTTCCGAGGAGGGATGCTACGGCCCGGGACTTAACCCTCTCGCCGGAGAAGCGCGTCGCGAGCGGCGCGGTCGAACCGGAGGTGCCGCGGGCACAGCCCCCAGGGAGTGGAGGCGGCGTCGGGCCTCCGCGAGGTAGGCCTCGTCCACGTCGAAGCCGACGAACGGCACGCCGAGGCGGAGCGCCGCCTCGGCCGAGGGCCCGATACCGACGAAGGGGTCCAGTACGAGGCGGACGCGGGATAGGCCGTGCAACCGGACACACCGCTCCGGGAGCTCGGGGGGAAAGCTCGCCGGGTGAGGTCGGTCGGTTCGCCGATAGCGGATCGTGGGGTAGGGGAGGAACCAGGTGTTCCCGCGACAACGGACGCCCCGCCCGGCGCCCCTCCAGCGCGTTACGTTCGAGGTGTCCTGGTACGGCACGCCGATGGCCAGCCGGTCGAGTGCGACGTCGCCGTGCCGGGTGAAGTGGAAGATGTACTCGTGAGCCCCGTGCAGGTACCGGGGTGAATTGACGGGCTTGTAGTGACCGACCGCGAGGTCGCGCGTGACGCCGCTCGAACGACCGAGCGCGCTCTGGGGAAGAGCGATCGACTTCACCCAGTGGATCACGTTCTGCAGCACGAACCGTTCGCCGACCTCCTGGGCCACGCGCCAAGGGCGGCCCGGGTCGCGGGGAGGACCCCCGACGTTCAGGAAGAACGAGCCCTGGGGAGCCAGCGCGAGGTCGACGGCGTCGCGCAGCCGCCCGATCCAGGCCAGGTACTCCTCGAACGGTCGGTCGTCGCGGTAGGCGCCGTACCGCACTCCGAGGTTGTAGGGGGGAGAGGTGACCACGACGTCGACCGACTTCGGCCGGAGGCGGAGGCGCGTCCCGGCGAGGGAGTCCTCGTGCCAGAGGAGGATCGGGGAGCCCGAGGGAGAGTTGAGGTTCGCGTACGGAGAACCGGGGGCCGGGTTCCGAGGGCCCCTCGCCGACACGAAGGCGCGAACGGGGGCGCGAGATTAAGCGGTCTGGCTAGGCCGGGGCGCGGGGCATCTTCATCCGCTCCATCTCGGCCCGGGCTTCGGCGAGCGCCTTGTCCGGCTCCTTGTAGTAGAAGGCGACGAGCTGGCCGACGTCGCGGTGCGTGAACGGGTGCTGGCGGGTCGATTGGGCCTCCTTCGTGCGGAGGTACTCGAGCACTTCGACCCGGTTGCGGACCTCGCGCTCCATCTCCTTCATCGTCCAATTCTTCATGATCGCCACGCGCTCGTAGACGTAGGAGTGGCCGCTGAACAGGAAGGTGTCGTCGGCCGGGTTCCACGAGTAGACGCTGTTGGTGATCAGCTCGTTCGTCTCGGGGTCGAGGCCGACGATCTCGGTGAGCGACTGGACGCGACGCGTCATCTTCGTGCCGACCTTCACCTGGCGCTGGAGCAGGACCAGGTTGAGCGCGCTCACCAGCGAGCGCGGGAGGGAGATCGGCGGGTTCTCCATCCGGTGGACCATCGCGCTCACGCTCTCGGCGTGGAAGGTCGTGTAGCAGGTCTTCCCGGTGGCCATCGCCTGGAAGACGATGAACGCCTCGGCGCCTCGCACTTCCCCGACCATCAGGTACTGGGGACGTTGGCGGAGCGCGGCGGCGAGCAGGTCGAACATGTCGATCTCGCCGGGCGCCTTGCCGCTGACGACGTTCTTCGCGCCGAAGCCGGCGCGCGTCAACGACGGGACCCAGTTCTCGTGGGGGAGGTTTAGCTCCCGCGTGTCCTCGATCGAGACGATCTTCATCTGGGGCGGGATGAACAGCAGCGTCGCGTTGAGCGTCGTGGTCTTGCCGCTCGCCGTGCCGCCGCAGACCATCATCGACTGGCCGTGCTCGATGGCGATCCAGAGGTACGCCATCATCTCGGCGCTCATCGTCTTGAACTTGAGCAGGTCGACCGGCGTGAACGGGTTGTCGCGGAACCGCCGGATGGTGAAGGAGCTGCCGCGCTTCGTCACGTGCATGCCGAGCGTCGCCTGCAGACGGGAGCCGTCCGGGACCGTCGCGTCGAGCATCGGGTTCGCGACGGAGATGTGCTTGCCCGAGCGCTGGGCGAGCCAGACGACGTAGTCGTCGAGCTCCTCGTTGCTCGTGAACTTGAGGTTCGACCGGATCGACCCGTACTTCCGGTGGTAGATGTACAGCGGGATGCCGACCCCGTCACAGGAGATGTCCTCGACCTCGCTGTCGGTCATCGGGACGTCGACGATCCCGTAGCCGATGAAATCCCGCTCGAGGTAGTAGACGATCCGTCCTTTCGTGGTCGGGCTCGGGGAGATCTCGAGCTCCTTGAACTCGTCGTCGACCATCCGCCGCAGCTCGCGGCGCCGGGTCTCCGGGTCCATCTCCGCGAGCGGCTGGAACTTGTCGACGAGCACGACCTTGAGCCGGTCGCGCAGCTCCCGCTCGATCGGCGCCAGCGGAGGTTCGAGCACCTCGTAGAGGTGCTCGTTACGGACGTTGTGGTAGGTGATCCGCACGAAGGAGAACGACTCTCGGATCGGGTCGAGCTCGAGCTCTTTGAGGTCCGGGTCGTCGAGCGGCGCGATCGGCGTGACGGCTTCCGAGCTACCCTGTCCGGAGACGCCGAGCTTCGCGAGCTTGACGGCCCTCGGGTCGGCGGAGCCCTTGCGCATGACGGCGCCGAGCCGAAGGAGCGGCGAGTACGACGATTTGCGGGGCTTGCGGTGCGGGTGGAGGTCGACCTCGTCGTCGGCGACGATCGCCCGCCGTTGCGCCTGCGCCATCCTTCCCCCTCCTTCCCCTACGACAACGAGATCGTCGGCACCACGAACCGCATCATCGCCCAGCCGATGATGAGCAGGAGCGTCGCGTGCTGCAGCCCTTCGCTGATCCGTCCGTTCATCAGGACGCCGGCCATGATGCCGTCGCCCACCGCGTGGACGATCACGGCGACCAGGAAAGCGACGAAGAGGATCGGCACGTAGCCGAACGAAAGCGTGACGGCGCCCGCGCTGGAGAGGCTCCCCTGCGAGATCCCCCTGCCGGCGAGGACCATCTGCGGCAGGAACACCGCGGCCATGATGTAGATTGTGACGAGGAAGACGAAGAACGCGATCCAGATGACCGTCACGTAGGTGAGCATCGTGATCCGGCGCTGCTCGCCGCTCAACTGGATCTCGCGCGTGTCCCGAGCGACCATGGTGAGCACGTCCGCGACGTTGCCGCCGGCGGAGTTGGCGCGGGTGATGATCGAGACGACGCGGCTCGTCAGCGGGGTCTTGATCCGCTCCTCGAAGAGCCGGAGGGCGGTGGCCACGGGCACGCCCCACTCGAGCTGGCTCGCCATGTGCTTGATCTCGTCGGTGAGCAGCCCGTAACGGCCCCGGCTCGCGACGACGATGGCGTCCGGGAGGGTCATGCCGAAGCGGCCGGCCTCGGCGACATCCCGCAGGAAGTCGGGGAGCCGTTCCTCGATCTTCGAGATGCGGCGGAGCTTGGCCGCCATCAGGAAGCCGTACGGGCCCATGATGGCGAGCAGACCGATCACCCCGAAGTCGAGCGCCGGGTTGAGGCCCGAGTCCTCGCCGGGCTTGACGGGCGTGTAGAGCACGCCAGCGGCGTTGAGGAACCCCACGAGGAATAGCACGACGCCGACGACGCTGCCGGCGATCAGGACGACCGTTTCCCGGGGGAGGGTCTTCTTCGCGACCGGTTCGGCGAGCTTCGGCACGAGCTGCCGCGCCCGAGCGGATTGGGCCGTCGCCGTCGCCACCTTAGGCCTCCTGCGCCAAGCTGTACATGACGAAGATGAAGGCGAACTGGGAGAGCGGGATCATCGCGGCGACGATCCCCCACAGCACCTCGATCATCAGCGCCCCGCCGCCTCCGATGATCGCGAAGATGGCGATGATGATCACCAGGAACAGGGGGAACGCTACGACGACGGTGACGAACGTCTCGGCGAGCAGGCCCATCGTCTCGACGCGCTTGAGCTGGTCGAGCTTGTTCTCCCGCTCGTACTGCTCCGCCTTCGCGAGGAAGTACGGCTTGAGCTGGCCGCCGGAGGTCGCGGTCGTGACCACGCCTTGTAGGAAGTCCTGGAACCGCTTGGACGGCGTGCGCCCCGCACCGTCCTTGATCGCCGTGAGGATGTCGACCCCGAGCAGCTCGGTGTCGCGGGTGATCCACGCGGCCTCGTCCGCGACCGCGCCGTAGATCGGCTGGCGGCCGAGCTCCTTGAAGATCTGGTCGATGTTCACATCGGCCGACGCCATCGCGCTCACGAAGCTCATCGCCGGGCTGATCCTCCGGTCGATCTCCTTGCCGCGGGACTTCGCCTTGGAGCCCGGCGCGCCGCGCAGCACGATGTTGGTGCCGAAGTAGCCGAGGACCGGCATCACGACGACCAGCCCGGCGCCGATGAGCGCCGCGCCGTTGAGCGCCAGGACGACGAGGAGCACCACCCCGACGACCGCGAGTCCGATCGTCGCGATCAGGCTCACGCCGAGGCAGTAGGCGATGTACTCGTCGGCCCGGATGCGCATGTGCGCCTTGAGGAGGTTCTCCTCCAGGACCGGGTCGACCGGCGCCGCGGTGACGCGGGCCTTGAACGTCCGCCAGGCCCACTGCTGGAGCGGGGTCAAGGTCGAGTGGGTCGGCTGGGCTCCGCGCTTGACGCGGACGGTCCGGGCCGTGACGCCGGCGGCGGCCTCCGCGTCCAGGGCGGCGCGAGCGCTCACCGTCGCCATCAGTCGGCGGCCGGCGGGGGCAGGCCGGCCTCCACGCGCGCCATCACCTCCTTCGGGTCCTTGTAGTAGCCGCTGACGAACCGCCAGAGCTGGCGGTGGTCGTTGGTCTTGTGCGAGACCAGGTAGCGGATGACGCCCACCCGGCGCTGGAACTCCTCCTCCATCTCCTCGTGGGTGAAGTTCCGGATCTCCATGATCTTGTCAAACAGGAAGGAGTGACCCTTGAACACGAACTTGTCGCTCCCTGGGTCCCATTCGTAGACGGTGTTGGTGATCAGCTCGTTCGTCTCGGGCTCAAAGCCGACGATCTCGAGCACCTGCTTGAGCCGCCGGACGACGCCCTTCTCGGTGCGGGCCTGGATCTGGATGATCACGTTGTTGAGCGCGGAGAGGAGGATGCGCGGCGTGTTGATCGGCGGGTTCTCGAGGCGGTTGACCATCGATTTCACGCTGTCGGCGTGCATCGTCGAGTAGGTCGTGTGCCCCGTGGCCATCGCCTGGAACATCGTGTAGGTCTCCTTGCCGCGGACCTCCCCGACGATGATGTAGTTCGGACGCTGCCGCAGGGCCGCGCGGACCAGGTCGAACATGTCGACCTCCCCTGCCGCCTTGCCGTCCGGGCCCCGGTCGCCGGTGCCGCTGCGGGTCGCGCCCGGGATCCAGTTCTCGTGGGGAAGGTTCACCTCCCGCGTGTCCTCGATCGAGACGATTTTCGAGGTCGGGGGGATGAACAGCGCGATCGCGTTGAGCGTGCTCGTCTTGCCGGCGGCCGGCCCACCGCAGATGATCAGCGATTCGCCCTGCTCGGCGGCGAGCCAGAAGTAGGCGATCATCTCCTCGTTGGCGCTCCCGGCGAGCACCAGGTCGACGGGGGTGAACGGCCGCTCCTTGAACCGACGGATCGTGAAGGAGGCCCCGCGGGTCGTGATCTCCCGCGCGTACGTCGCCTGGACCCGGTGGCCTTCGGGCGTCGTGCCGTCTAGGATCGGGTTCGAGACGCTCACGGCCTTCTGGCAACGCTGGCCGAGGCCGACGATGAACGAGTTGAGCGGGTCCTCGTCCTCGAAGATGACGTTCGTCTTGATCGACTCGAAGGTGCCGTGGAAGACGAACAGCGGCACGTTGACGCCGTCGCAGGAGATGTCCTCGACCCGGGGGTCCCGGATCAGGGCGTCGACCGGGCCGTAGCCGACGAAGTCGCGCTGGATGTAGTAGACGATCCGCTCGGTGGAGAGCGGGCTCAGCGTGATCTGGCGGGTGCGCAAGTACTCTTCGACCTCGCCCCGGATGTAGGTCAGCTTGTCGGAGGAGGTGAGGTTCGCGACCTCCGCGCCCATGATCTTCGTCAGCGTCGATTTGAGGTGCTGGACGAGCTCGCGCTCGTGCCGCGAGAGCTGCGGCTCGATCACCTCGTAGAGGTACTCCTTCGTGCGGTCGTTGTAGCTGACCCGGGCGTAGGAGTACGGCGGGTTCACCGGGGTCACTTCGATCTCCGCGGCATCGGCGTCGGTCAGCGGCGGGATGACCGTGATGAACGTCCCGGGAAGCTCTGCGTCCGGCTCGGTCGCGAGCGCCACTGGCGCGGGCGCGAGCGGGTTGCGCGGCGCGCTCGTCGCCTTCGGGATCTTCACCCGGAAGGTCGCCGCGCTCATGCCCCCCCGTTCGCCGTCATTCGACGCCCACCCCGACCACGACCCCGATGGCGGCGACGACGAGCGTGAGCGTGTTGACGTGCGGGAAGGTGACGACGAGGTCCTGGGCGGCTCCGTTGGTCACGCCGCAGTAGTTGGCGAGCACCGGGGCGATGGTGTAGCCGGTGTTGAGCTTGAGGCCGCCCTTCGGGAGCGCCTTTTGGAGGAACGTCGCCCACGAACACCGGTAGTGGGTGCCGATCGCGAAGGTCACCGAGAAGGTCGGGCCGGTGCCCCCGACGGTGTAGTTCTGCTCGGAGAGGAAGTGGGTGAACACCTCCTCGCTGCCGGAGGCGACCGCCTGGGTCGCGTTGCCGTAGAACTGCACCATCACGAGCGTCAGGTTCGTGTTGTTCCCGACGACCGAGACCTGCAGGGAGGGAGGGTAGAGCAGGATCTGGTTCGTCTCGATCTGGCTCTGGATCACGGCGTCGTTCTCGACCTCGAAGGTCTGCGGATTGAAGTACCGGTTCGGCAGGGAGACCTGCAGGGTCCCGAGCGAGAAGTTCTGGTGGAACGGCCCTCCGTTCCCCGGTCCGACGGAGGTCGAGACGTTCGCGAATACGCCGGGCAAGTGGGGGACGAAGCTCAGGATCGCGCTCGTCGGCTGCGCGAGGACGGGGACCCCCTGGGAGTTCATGACGAACGGGGTCGCCAGGACCGGGGGCGAGCGCGCGGCGACCTGGAAGTCGATGTTCGACTTGAGCTCGGCCGCCGACTGCTGGGCCTGGGCGGTGAAGGCGGTCTCGTTCTCGGTCATCCAGAGCGGCAGGTACTGCGTGAGGAAGATCCCGAATAGCGCGAAGAAGACCAGGAGCGCGAGCAGGGTGCCGACGACCGAGACGATCCCACGGTCGTTCGAGCGCAGGCGACGGGCCCGGCGATACCGCAGGCCGTCGTTCCGTCCATGAAACCCCCCCATGCCGACCGAACCCCGACCGCGGCCGGTCAAGGTAACGAATTTTAGCCGCGTCCCGGTATAAATACGTGCGTCGCTGCACTCGCCGATACGGCGACGAATAACGGCCGGAGGGCGCAGCCGCCGCCGAACGGCGCTCCCCGGCTCCGACGGGCACCTACCGGCCCCGCGCTAGCCTTTTGCCGCCCCGTCCCGTAGACCGGAAGGAAGCGATCGGATGCTGCGCGAGCTCGCACTTCGACTCCCGAACCGTCCCGGGACGCTGGCCGGCGTCGCGAAGATCCTGGCGAGGGAGAGGATCAACCTGGCCGCGATCTCGGTCGATTCGAGCGGCGTCCGCGGGCGCGTGCGGGTGGTCGTCGACGACCCCGACCGAGCGGTCCGTCTGCTCAAGGCGGCCGACTATCTCGTCGAGAGCCACGAGCTCATCGCGGTGCATCTCGAGGACCGGAGCGGAAGCTTCCTCCACGTGCTGGACCTTCTCGCGAAAGTGAAGATCAACATCCAGAGCGCGGCGATCCTCGTCGCCCGGGAGGGCGCCCAGAGCCTGGTCGCCTTCTCCTGCGACGACGTCCCGAGGGCCCGGCGCCTGCTCGAAAAGGCCGGCTTCCTCTCGCGCGGTGCCGAGCGGCTCGTCAGCAATCGGGACCTCCTCGCCGCCGCCCCCACGATACCGGGCGAATCCGTCGGCCTTCTGCTCTAGGGCCGCCTCGTCGGCCGCACAAAGGTGATACGGGCTCCCTCTTCGGAAGGAGTGCGCGGTTGTGGTCTAGTGGTTAGGACGGTAGCTTCCCAAGCTACCTACCCGGGTTC
>JAKIWE010000052.1 GCA_022750195.1 Thermoplasmata archaeon
TGCTGGGCCTGTCGCTGAGCCCGGTTCCGGCCACATAATCCGGGGGAGCGTGCTGGTCGGTCTGGTCGACGGGTCCGATCAGATTCGCGCCTCCTCCTTGATGCGGGATTCCTTGCCCCTTCCGGGCGGGGGCCGCCTGCTGAGGCCGTGGGTGCGGCGAAGAATCGCCTCTCTGTTCACAGCGATCGGGGAGGTCGATTCTCATGCAGGCAACAGCGGTTCGCGACGCGTCGGGGCGGGTGATCGTCGCGTTGAAGGCGGCGGGTCGGTCGAGGGCGACGATCAAGCGCCACGAGGCGGAGTTCAATGCGTTCGCCGGGTTCCTCGAGGCTCGTGGCCGGGCGGTCCCGACCGAGGTGGACTGCCTCGATTTCATCGCCGAGCGGTCCGGGTCAAGGCTCGCGGGTCTGCGCGAGCCGACCAGTGCCCGACGGGCTCAGCTCGCACGCCGGCCGTTGCTCCTGCTGATGGAGACCTTGGCTGGGGGTTTTCCTGAGGTGGGGCAGCCGACAACGCCGCCGGTGGAGCGCTGTCCAGCGCGTTTCCGGGCGGCCAGGGACGAGTACCTCGCGGTGTGCCGGCGGCGGGGGAACGCCGAAGCCACCGTCGTGACGAAGCAGCGCGCCGCGGACCAGTTCCTCGCCTACCTGGAGGAGGTCGGTCGGGAAACCCTCGAGCAGGCGCAGGCCCGGGACTTGGCCGGGTTCTGGGCCCGGCGTCATCGGCGGGGGTACGCCCCGAAGACGACCGGGTTGCTGCGTACGGCGTTGGCTGACTTCCTGGGCCACCTGCACGAGGTCGGGCAGATCCGGGAGGACCTGGCCCGACGGCTCCCGCCGCAGCGCTATCCGCGACGCGGCCAGTCGGTCCCGCACCCGTGGACGGCGGGTGAGGTCCGTTTGGTGTTGGAGCAGATCGATCGGCAGTCCGCGATCGGGAAACGCGATTACGCGATGGTGTTGCTGACCGTCAGGCTCGGTGTGAGGGTCGGGGATCTGCGCC
>JAKIWE010000018.1 GCA_022750195.1 Thermoplasmata archaeon
GGTTCCCCAATCCGGGTGAGCCGGATCGAGATCGACGAGACGTTCGCCTCGCGGCCGTCCCGGTTGACGAGCCGTTCGGTGTCGATCGTCACGGGGCCGACCTCGACCTGACCGGTGAGGAGCCGCCGTCGGACGACCTCGGCGACGTCGACCGCCTTCGCGATCGCGTTCCCTCGGGCCTTCACCACGACCGGCCCCGCTCCGGAGTTCAGCTCGGCGACGACTTGGAACACGTAGCTCATCACCGGTTTCGGGCCGATGTAGACGGTCGCCCGGTCCGCGATGGGCTCGGGGCGAACCGGTTCGGGCATCGGCGGCCGATGCGGGGGGCATTACAAGCCTTTTTCTCGCTTCGGAGCCCTTCGTTCGATGGAGGAACCAGCCGACCCGCCGGTCTCCGAGCAAAGGTTATGCGCGAGGAGCCGTCGCCAGCCGCGGTCGCGCAGGGGTGGCCCAGCTTGGTCAAAGGCGCCAGGTTGAGGTCCTGGTCTCGTAGGAGTTCGTGAGTTCAAATCTCACCCCCTGCATACGGCCCCCCGGAGCGATCGGTGGCGGCTGAGCGGGCGCCGTGCTCCCAATGTGGGAG
Organism: Thermoplasmata archaeon; assembly: GCA_022750195.1. Taxonomy (GTDB): domain Archaea; phylum Thermoplasmatota; class Thermoplasmata; order Lutacidiplasmatales; family UBA184; genus Lutacidiplasma. The sequence continues at coordinate 587 of JAKIWE010000018.1, forward strand.
TACGCTCGATTCCGGATTGGACAGTTGCCCAGTCTGCGGCGCGGCCATCGACCCCGTGCGGGAGCCCGCGGACGCCGCTCCCGAAGCGGAGAGCACGCCAGAGCCGACCGCTCCGGTCAGCGAGATGGGTCGCCGACAGGCTCGGCTTCGCCAGTGGCAGGACCAGGCCGGCCCTCTCGGGGTCCGGATCGCCCAGCTTCCGCCGTGGGCCGAGGCCGCCGCCCGTTCCGGCCCGGATCCCGATGGGTGGCTCGAGGTCGTCCGGGGCGTTGAGCGGCTCGCCCAACGGACCGTGGTCACCGCGCTCGAGCAGTGGGAGCGTCAGACCAAGAGTCGACTCGCCCGCCTCGAAGCGTATTCCGTCGACGGACGGCTCGAGCGCGATCAGATGGACGATGTCCTCCACGCCGCCCGGACCGGGGAGATCTCCCAGGCGCTCACAACTTACCAGCAGGTCGACCGGGTGGTCGCCCTCAAAGAGCGGCACCTCGACCAGGCCCGGGAGGAGCTCGAACGGCTCGTTTCGCTCTTCCGGGACATGGAAGCCCTCGGTCTCGACCCTCCGGTCGAGTCGGGCGAGATCGCCGACGACCTCGAGCGGGAACTTCGCAGCGGCCGGCTCGCCCCCCTGAAACAGCAGCTGCGGGCCCTCCGACAGCAGGCAACCAACCGGCTCAAGCAGGCGGTACCGGCGTACGTGAGCCGATACGGCGAGTACCTCGTTCGCGAGCGCGCGGAAGGAGTCGGCGTCGAGGTCGAGGCCGCCGAGCTCGCCCGCGGCGCGAAGGCGTTCGCCGACGGCCACCCCGAGGAAGCGCTCCGCCGACTGCGGATCCTCGCGCAAGTGCACTCGATCGGACCGGGCGGTCCGAACGAGGGCGGGGTCGGCGCCGCCGGCGCTACAGGAGTTTCTCGAACAGCCTGACGTCCTCGGTCCACCGATGGCGGTGGAGGACGCCGGCCTCGGCGAAGCCGAGCCGCTTGAACATCTCGGCGGCGGCGGTGAATCGGGCGAGCGCGTCGACCCAGACGGAGTTGGAGTTGTTGTGCCGGGCCCATTCGACCGCGGCGGCGGCGAGCGCGGTGCCGACCTCCTGCCGACGGTGTTCCGGGTCGACCACCAGGTGGACGATCCGGCACGACCCGTCGCTGAATTCGCAGCCGACGGCGCCGATCATCCGCCCCTCGCGACGGGCGGCGAAGTACGTCACGCCCTCCATCCAACTCGTGAATTCGAGCGGCGTCGGGGTCCACGACTTCACGAGTTCGGCCGGGAGCTCCGGTCGGAACGTCTCCCAGACCCGCTTGTAGAGCGCGCAGATCTCCGGGATGTCCTGGTGTGCCAGGCGCTCGACGGACACCAGTGGCTTCGTGCCGGCGGCCTTCGCCGTCGATGATGCGCCGCGGGGCTCGCCCCGGTCGGAATTCCCCTGCGCCGCCACTCGCGTTACCCCGAGGATTCGGGATTGGCGTTCATGCGCGCCTCTCCACTTGAATCTTGCCCCTTCGCGTGGCCGCGAATTCGTCCGGGCGGCTCACGGCGTGTGGCGGGACGGCGTTCGGGGGAACGGCGTCGTTTCCCGAATGTGCTCGCGGCGGAGCATCCAACGCAACACCCGCTCGACGCCGAGTCCGAGGCCCGCGTGCGGGACGCTCCCGTGCCGTCGGAGGTCGAGGTACCACTCGTACTCCGCCACGTCGATCCCGGTCGAGACGAGGCGCTCCGTGAGCCGTGCGAGGTCGGTCTCGCGGCAGCTCGCCCCGATGATCTCGCCGTACCCCTCGGGCGCGAGGAGGTCGGCCGCCTCGACGGTCCGGGCGTCGGTGGGCGTCTGGAGCATGTAGAACGCCTTGAGTTCCTTCGGAAAGTGCGTGATGAAGATCGGCGCCCGCTCCTCCATCGTGAGGGCGGCCTCCTCGGCGGTGCGGAGGTCGGCGCCCCAGGCGAGGTCGAACCCCTTCGCCTTCAGACGGTCGAGCGCCTCTTGGTAGGTGATCCGGGAGAAGGGGACCGCGAGCCGCTCGAGCTCGTCCGGCGCCCTGCCGAGCTGCTTCAGCTCCTTCGGGCAGGCCTTCGCGACGTCGGTGACGGCCGCGATGAGCATCCGCTCCATGAAGTCCATCAGCTGGTCGAGGTCGCACCAGGCGAGCTCGACCTCGAGGTGGAGGTACTCGGTGAGGTGGCGCGGTGTCCGGGACTTTTCGGCCCGGAACGACGGCGTCAGCGCGTAGACCCGCTCGTTCGGGACGAGGAGCGCTTCGAGGTAGAGCTGCGCCGTTTGCGAAAGGTAGCCAGGACGTCCAAAGTAGTCGAACTGGAACGCCTCCGCCCCGCCCTCCGCCGGAATGCCGGTCAGGATCGGCGGGGTAGTCTCGAGCACGTCCTCCGCTGCGAGGAATCGCCGGAACGCCGCGAGCAACTCGGCCTTGACCCGAAACGTCGCGACGTGGTCCTGCGAGCGGATCACGAGGTGACGCTTGTCGAGCCGGAACTCTTCCGTCTGGTCGTGGAAGATCGGATACGGAGCGCCCACGTCGATGACCGTAATCGAGGTTGGGCGGACCTCCCGGCCGCCGGGGGCCCGCGGGTCCGTCGCGACGGTCCCTTCGAGTTGGAGCGCCCCTTCGAGCTGGAGCTGCGCGGCCCGCTCGAACGGTTCCGTCCCGAGCACGTCGCGCTTCGCCGTGACCTGGACGGAGCCGGTCCGGTCGCGCACGACGAGGAACAGGAGTCCGCCGGAGGAGCGGCCCCGGAGGACCCAGCCCCGCAACCGGACCGTTCGACCCACGGCCCCGTCCTCGAAGATGGAGCGCACGGTGTCGAAGCGGGGACGGTCGCTTACTGGTACTCCCGCCATTTGTGGCCGCACTTGGTGCACTCGAAGATCCGCGTCTCCGGCTCGTCCGCGCCGCGGGTCTGACGGAGCACCCAGTACGCCTTGCTGTTGCCGCACTTCGGGCACTCTTCTTCGGCCGTCGGCAACGTCACCGTCTTCGTCTCGATGACCGTCATCGGACGGCCGGTCGCTTCCTGCTTGCCGACCTCTTTCGCCGCGCCGAGCGGCACCTTGGTCCCACACGCTCCGCACCGCCAGACTCCAGCGGCCTTGTCGGGGCGCATCAGACGTTTGCACTTGGGACAGAACATTTTCGCCCCAAAATTGGGGCGCGCTATTTGACGTTAGGGGAGTGGAGGTCAGCTCGAAATGACTTGGCTTTCGTCGGCGGCGCTCGACGGGGGAGCGCCGGGCGCGGCGACCGAGAGCGGGAGGGGGGAGGCCTTCGCACCGGGGACGAACAGGCCCCGGACGTGCTCCGTGCGCTTCGTCACGTCCGCTCGCGTTCCGATGTCGTGGCGGGCGAAGTAGTACCCCTTGACACGCCCGAGCGAGGCCTCGACCCGCTTCGTCGCTTCCCAGATCGCGCTCGACTCCCCGACCAGGGCGAACCCGCGGGAACTCCCCAGCACGTACTTTCCGGGGAGCTTCGATTCGACGTCCCCGAAGTAGATGTGGACCCCGTCGGCCTCGACGGCGGGAAGGTCGACCGTGACCTCCGCCCCGGCCTTGGGGGCCTCGGGGTAGCCGGGGGCCACGACGTACTTGGCCACCGTGGCGCGGAGGCGGAACGTCATCAGGGTCGGGTCGACCCGTCCGGTCGCGACTCCGTAGAGCAAACGGTCGAAATCGCCGTCCTGGTAGAGCGAAAGGACGTTGAGCGCCTCGGGGTCGCCGAATCGCGCATTGAATTCGATCAAGACCGGGCCGGCGGCCGTCATCATGAACCCGCCGTAGAGGACCCCCCGGTACGGAATCCCGTCCTGGCGGAGCGCTTCGACGGTTTTCCGAAGCACCTCGAGAGCCCGGTCGCGCATCGCCTGCGCGACGAAGGGCAGCAGGTGGTCCCGCTGGCTGAACGACCCCATCCCGCCGGTGTTGTTTCCCACGTCGTTGTCGAGGGCCCGCTTGTAATCGTGGACGAGGGGGAGGGGGTAGATCCCGGAATCCGTCACGAACGCCATCAGGCTGAACTCCTCGCCCTCGACCTTCTCCTCGAGGAGGACGCC
>JAKIWE010000008.1 GCA_022750195.1 Thermoplasmata archaeon
CGAAGAACTGTCGGACGACCGCCCCTTGTTTGTCTGACAAATAGACCCCCTCCGAGGTGACGCCCGAATCGGGGCGCCCACCGTCGGAGGGGGCGGAAGGGGTTAGGCGCGGTCGCTTACGTCAAGGCACGTCGGGCAGCCGAGGCACGACCGTCCGATATGGTCCGTCTCGACGAGCGACGAGACGAGCTTCATGGACGGGTGGGGTGCGTGACCGCAGACGGGTCGGCCGGCAGGCCCGCGTCCTCGGCGACGGGCAGCCCCCAGAGCCCGCTCATCGGCCGACCCCCAGCACCCAACGGCAGAGCAGGACGACGAGCGTTCCCGTCCCGAAGCCGAAGGCCGCGTAGACGACTATCTTGACGACGCTCATGCCGCTATCCCTCCCGCCGTCGTCGACAGGAACGGGCAGCCGAGCGCCGGGCAGGCTCGGACGGACGGGTCGTGATAGTCGTAGCCGACGAGCGGACCGGCGCATCCGGGGCACCGGTCGCCCGGCAGGTCGCCCCGAGCGAACGCCACGGCGACCGCGAGGAGCCACGGCAGGCCCTCGTCCCTGAGTGCCGCCAGCGGGTCGTCCGCCTCTTGGGACGTGCGGGCCATCCTACGGACCCTCCGGCGCCGTCCGATGGCCGCTGGGGCCGCCAGCGTTGCGTTGGCGGGCCTTCGCCAGCGTCACGGGGAGCCCCGCAGACGGGTGGTCGCATCCCCGGCGGCGCTCAGGCGGGCCTCGTAGAGTGCATGAGGGATGAACCAGTCGGCCCGGGCGACGTAGGTCTGAGCGGCGAGGTCGAGCAGGCGGACGACCGTGTTCGGGTGGGTGCCGCTGTCGAGCAGCCGCGCCGCAGCGACGGCCGAGTCCCACCGTCGGTAGTCCCATCGGCCGAGTTCGAGCCATCGAGCGTCGGCGACGGGTCGGCAGACGGTCACGACCCAGCGGGGCGGGCTCATGCCTCGCCCCCGTGGCTCTCCAAGACCTGCTCGATGGAGGCGACCCACCGTTTGAGGCCAGCGGCGGCGTTCCCCTTGGCCTGCTCGATGGACTGGCGGACGAGCAGGTAGTCGCGGAGCGACGTCAGCGTCCGTCGGGTCGTCGGTCGGACGCCGCTCATGCGTCCCCCAAGACCTTGAGGTCGTCGTCGGTCAGGCTGACCTCGTTCCCTTCGTCGTCCATCCGCACGGCGACGGCTGGCCCGACGATAAGCTGGCCCGCCAGACGGGACGCCTCGGCGTTGGTCGGCAGGCCCATGAGGCGGCCCTCCTCGTTGACGTAGAGCCAGAGCCCGGGGTGGCCGGGCAGGCGGACGGCTTCGAGCCAGCCTCCGACGAGGCTTTTGAACCCGTCCAACGTAGGGCGGAGCGAGGCCACGCTGAAACGGGCCGTATCGACGGAGAGCAGGGCGACCCGGACGTCGCTCATGCCTCGACCCTCCCGCTCGACGGAACGCGCCCTTTTCGGATGGCGCGGCCGAAGGCTCGGCAGGCCGAGACGACGCGGCTCGCCACGTCGACGGACATAGCGACCGTCGTTCCGTCGGCCATTACGACCTCAGCCCCGTCGTCCCAGAACGCCGACACCTTGACGACCGTTAGTGCATCGAGGCGGACGTTGCCGGTGCGGCTGAGTCGCTGCGGCGAGCGGTAGGCGGCCCGCTTGCCGCACTCGGGAATGTCGCAAGCCGTCGAGACGTTTTGGTCCCACGGCACGGCGTCGCCTCGGGGCACGGGGGCATGGAGCAGGCACCATGCCGTCGGGCCTTGGGCGTTCCCGGTGGTCGGCTCAAGCTGCTCGGCCGCCTCAAGGAACAGCGCGGCAGCCGCGCGGGCCTCGTAGGCGTTCACGTCGGTATAGACCGCGTGGCGGTCGTTGCCGTAGCCGTGGGCCGGGGGCAGGCGGACGTTGGCGGTCTTGCCGTCGTGGCTTCGACGGATTTCGATGCTTGGGTTCATGAACCCACCTCAGAACGCCGTCGGGAAATCGACGCCTTCGAGGGACGAGGCTGCGTCGTCGAGTTCCCCGGCGCACTCCTCACACTCGTCGGCGAAGCCCTCGACCGACTCCTTGGTCGCGGGCTCGGGGAACGACGGCAGGCTCGGCAGGTCGATACCCTCGACCTCGTCGGCCGCCTGTTCGACCTCGTCGTGCTTGGAGGTATGGCCGAGGTTCCCGCTGTCGAGGTTGTCGGCCCACGTCCGCATCTCGTCGGCCAGTTCCTCCTTGATGGACTCGTCGATGCTCAGGCCCTCGACACGGGCCTTGAGGTCGGAGAAATCCGTCACCATGTCCTCGGGGGTCTTGTCGTCGCCGATGGCCTCCCGGGCGTCCTCGGCGATGGACCGCAGTTCTTCGGCGGTCGAGGTCCACTCCCCGGCGGCGGTCGAGGCCCGGTCGGCGCGGCTTTGGGGCGCCATGCCCCGCACCTGCTCGGGGGTCGGCTCATGGAGGACGCAGAAATCGGTTCGCCGTCGGAACGACGTGACGACGAACTTGGGGTCGCCGGCGTGGATGGCCTCACCGCCGACGGAGCAGCGGGAGTTCTTCCGTGCCGTGACCTTCCGGCAGACGGCGCGGGCCATCTAAGCGCCCTCCCCGACGAGTTCGCTCAGGGCGCTGACGAGTTCGGCGAGGGCGGTTCCGACGTTGGCGCTGTTCCGTTCGCTCATTTTTGGTCCCGTCGACGTTTGCCGACAGACGGACGTAGGGGCCCACCTCTACTTAACCCCTCCGTCGACCCACCGAGGAGAGCCGTCGGAATAGGCGCCGAATGAGCGTCGACGAAGGCGTTGGGGGTCCGGGGCGCGTCCTGTTCCCGCCAGTCGGCCTGGGTCCGGGCCCCCTTCCGGGCCGCCCTCGACCGGACGAGCGTCCGACGCGGGTCGCCCTCGGGATGCTCATGGTGGGCCAGCGCGACGAGGATACCGTCGGTCCACGGGTCGACCCCGGGGCCCAGCGGCCAGCGTCCGCCGCAGGCGCAGCGCATCTCTGACCCGTCGGGCGGGATGAACTGGCGGTCGTGCGACGCCGTCGCATGGTCGGTCGGAATTAACACGCTCGGACGTGCTTTAACTGTCAGACAAACAGACCCCCAGCGTCCGACGGAGGTCGGACCTTTGACCGCACTCCTTTATACCCCGACGAGCGTCCCACCGTCGAGCGGACGCCGTCCGACGCCCGTCGGAAGCCCTACTTATATTCCGTCGGTGAGACGTTATATACCGTCGACTTAAATATAATCGCTCAGGAACGATTTTCCGACGGTCCCCCATGTCCGCATACCCGTCGGGTCCCGAAAACGCGTTGGCGGGCCGTTTCCGTTCGATTCCGCGAGATGCGTTACTCAGCCGCATTTGTCCGACGGAACTGGCGGTTTTGTCGGACACGACGGATTTCACCGCAGGCTCGCCTCCTCTTGCGCCATCAGCGCCTCGTCCCCCAGCCCCGTCGTCCAGTCGAGCGAATACGGCGTCGACACCGACTCGAACGGGTCGGCGGGGTCCGTGTCGAGCAGCCCTCGGTCGGGCCACCGTATCCTGCCCGTCGGCCGGTCGATGCGCTTGCCGCAGGCCCGGATATCGAGGGTCCGTTCCTCGCGGACCCACTTGCGCCAGTCCTTGAACTGGCCCTCCGTCAGCGTCGCCCGGCCGAGCGTGACGAACCGCGTCGACGTGGCCGACACCGTCGTCCACCGGTGCCGCCACGCGTTGAGGATGCGGTCGGGGTCGAGGCTGTCCTCGTCGAAGCCCCGGAAATGGTGCGTCAGGTTCGAGGCGCGGCAGAGCGGGTCCACGCACCGGACCGAGTCCATCGGACCGGGCTCGACGGGACCGTGACACTCGTCGCATCCCGCGTCGTCCTCGCGGGGCCACCGTATCCAATACACGCCGCTCTGGGCGATGAGCATCCTGTCGCCGACGGACAGGTCCCAGCCGCCGAGGTCCTTGGAGGCCGCGAACGGCAGCGGCTCGGTCGAGAACAGCCCATCGGTGGCGATGGTCACGGAGCCCCGCCCCGCCGTCAGGGCGGCACGGAACAGCCGGGCCCGCGTCGTCGCCGTCACCATGCCGGCCCAGAGGAGGGAGTGATACGGGGGCGGCCGGTCCTTCCGGCCTCCGACCTTCTGGGCCGTCTTGCCGTAGGACGAGTTCTGGGCCAGCTTGAGCGCCAACTGGGCGGCGTTCTTCGAGTCCCGCAGCCGTTGCCGGTCCCGGTAGACGTCGGCCATGAAGGCGAACGGATGCTCGTCCTCGTCGTCGGGAACGAACTCGAACGCGTCGAGGAGTTCGACCTTGCGCTTGAGTTCCGGATACGCCAGCGCCGCCTCGACCTCGGGGAGCCACGCCCAGTTCTCCCCGCGACGGGGAAAGTAGATGGCGCCCGTATGCCGTCGGAAAGAGAACGGCAGCAGGTCGAACGTGTCGCCCAGCCGCCCAAAGTCCCACCGGACCTTGACCATCGAGAACGGACGCGACGGAAGGCGCTTGGGCCCGATGTGGCGCCAGCGTCCGTGCTTGAGCGACGGCAGCGTCAGCATCCCCCACGGGTAGGCGGCCCGGACGTCGGCGACGTAGACGGGCCCCTCGTAGTATCCATACCGTCGGGTTTCGATGCGGCCTCCCGAGTAGGCGTACTGGGACGCCAGCCCGACCTCCTTCGGCGGCTGCTCGATATGGGCCTTGATACCTTCCCGTTCGAGGAGCGCCGCTGCGGCGGCCCCCGCCCCGTCCCACCGTTTGAGCGTCAGGTTCGCGGAGATGAACGCCGCCCGCAGGTGGCGGCAGAGGTCGACGAGGGCGCTGAGTTCGGCGCCCGTGTATCGGTGGATGAACGGCAGGTCGTCGACGGAGAACCGTCCCCGTCGGGCCTTCCCCTCCCGGATGAGCGGCAGGCGGGGGTCCTTCTTGCCGAGGTTGTCCTCGACGGCCTTGATGAACGACGATTGAAAGAAGCCGAACACGTCCCAGAGCGTCACCGACGCGCCCGTTTGGAGGTCCTTGACCCAGAGCATTTTCCGGGGACGGTAGGCGACCTTGAACCGTCGGTAGATGCGGATGCGGCCTCCCGTCCATAGCGAGCGGAGGTCGAGCCGCGAGACGTCGCGGAGCATCTGATTCGCGTCGTAGCTCAGGCCAAAGACGACGTGCGTGGCGTCCGGCAGACGTCGACCTTCGCCGACGAGCGCCATGAGGGCCGTCCGCGTGTCGAGTCCGTTGGGCGCGTCGAGGGCGGCGTTCTCGCTGTTGGCGAGGTAGACGTAGCCCTGCGGATGCGGGCAGTCCTCGGCCTCCCGGGCGCAGCCGTCGAGGCAGGCGCCCTCCCCGTCCCACGCGACGAACTGGCCCCGCTCGAACTTGGTCGGCGGCTTGGGTCCGCCGTAGTGGGCGGCCTTCCCATGCAGCCCGCTTTTCGACGGGCGTCCGCCCGCGTGGGTCACGTCGCCACCTCGACCTCGGTCCGGACCATCTTGTCGGCGAGCAGCGATTTCCGTCGGGGTTTGTTGGCGAGTTCGACGTGAATGTCGAGGTGCCGGCCGTAGGCGTCCCGTCGCTGGCCGTAGGTCCGCTCGGCGGAGTTCGTCAGGACGGTCCGGCAGAGCGGACACGCCGAACCGACGCGCCGCTCTACGCCCACGGGTCCTCCCGATGGTCGAACGCGTCGTGACAGGGGCGGCAGAGCAGGCAGAACGCGAACGGCCAGTTGCGCCAGTCGTGGACGCGTCGTTCCCAGCCCCGGCCCCCGCCGGTCGTTCCGACGGGGAGCAGGTGCGCCATCTCCAACGGCGTCCGGCCGTTGGCGCCGCAGCCGACGCCGGGCGGCGCGTTCGCCCCGCAGTAGCCGCCCCACGCGTCGAGCAGTCGCGCCCGGATGCGGAGCCTCGACCGTCGGGTCGTCACGCGTTTCGGGGAGGCACCGCGTCGCTTGAGGTCGAACCCCGGGCTGCCGTTGGCGAGGACGCACTCGACGAGGTCGGCGTAGGTCGGATGCGGCCGGCCGACCTCCTCATGGGGACAGGGTTTCGGCGTCAGTTGATACACCCGTAGGAGCGACGGTTTCACGACCCCTCCTACCGATACCGCGTGGCGTCGTATCGACGGAGCGCCCGCCGTGGGCCCCGACGGTCGAACGCATGGGCCGACCGGGGCAGCTCTCCGGTCGATACGCCTGCCTGATGGACGAGGTCGTCGGACCAACGGCGCAGCGCCTCGGCGGCTTGGACCTGCGGGGCCAGCACGACCTCTTGGTCGGTGAGGAGCCCCAGCTTGGCGATTTGGTCGAGCAGGTCCGTCGCGTGTCGGTAAATCCACCCGACGGTATCCCGCACGGTCGAGGCATGGGCGTCGGCCCACGCACGGCCCGTCGGTCGAGGGACCCCGGGCGGCAGCGGCTCGGGCAGCACCTCGTCGGGTTCGGCCTTGGCGCCGGCAAGGTTCTTTTGAACGACGGAGCGGTCGACCATCCTCACCGCCTCCGGGGCGGCGTCTCGCCCACGTCGTAGTCGGCGTCGGCGTCTCGGAAGCCGAGGGCGATGAGCAGGTTCGCCTTGTCGCCCGTCGGAGAATTGATGCGCTTGCGCTCGGCCTCGATGGCCGCCTCGACGTCCTCGCCGCGCGTCCCCGGCGGGACCTTCGTCGGCACCGTCGGCCGTTCTTCGAGACGGGACAGGACGACGCGGGCGTAGGCCGTCGTCCGCTCGGGCTTCTTCCCGCTCCGTTGGACCGTCGTCTGATAGTGGCCCTTCGTCAACTGCCGCAGCGTCGACCGGGCTATCTCCCGCTCGTCCTTCCGGCTGGCGACGCCCGCCTCGACGAGCAGCCCTTCCCGGGCGAGGAAACGGGTCCGTTCGGCGAGGCGTAGTTCCGACGTGAACTTGCCGTGGATGCGGACCGCCGACTCCAAGCTCTGCCCCCGGGCCTCGCGGAAGGCCCGACGGTAGCTGACCTCCTCGCCGGTCCGCACGTTCCGATAGTGCCGCAGGTTTTCCGGTCCGACGCGCTCGAATCCGGCCGCCGCCAGCCGCCCTTTCGCCCTCGCCATCTACGACCTACTCCTCCGACGTGAAAAAACACGACGCAGGATTTCCCTCCGACGGGTCGATAGCTCCATGCCGGACGCCATCGCCTCCCCGCCGAGGAGCCCCAGCGGTCCGAGGGCTTGGACCCAGAGGGCGTGGACGAGGTAGAGGCCATAGCTCGTCTCGCCGACGTAGACCATCGGCCGCGAGCCGAGGAGGCGGGGCGGATGGGCCAGCAGATAGCCGACGAGCGGCAGGGCCGCGACGACGGCGACCGTCCACGGCGCCCAGAGCGACGCGCTCGCCAGCCCGCCCACGACGAACACGCCCAGAGCGAACGGAGCGTTCGACGGCCGCCAGCCTTCGTAGACGAGCAGGCCGACCCCGTAGAACCCGACCCAGAGCCAAGGGGCCGTGTAACCGCCGCTGGGGCCTGTCAGGGCCATCGGGAGCAGCGGGAGGGCCACGGACACCCCGGCGGTCGTTCCGAGCAGCGCCAGCCCCGTCCGGACGCGCCAGACGTGCGGTAGACGGGCGATGAACGGCAGGCAGAGGTAGGCGGCCTCCTCGACCTGTAGGGTCCATAGGACGAACGATGGGTCCCACGTCGTCCCCGTCGTGAACTGTCCGTTGGGGACCCAGATACCGACGAACGCGAGGTTGAGGACGAGGTGCCGCACCGACCCGTCGACCGTCAGCCAGACGAGGAGGCACGTCGCCATGTAGAGCGGCCAGATGCGGACCACCCGGCGGACGAAATACCGACGGAGGTCGTGCGGCTTGGCGTCGAGACGTCCGAGCAGCAGGTAGGCGCTCAGGGCGAAGAACACCGCGACGCCGGTCCACCCGGCGACGAGCGGAAGGAACACGCCCACCGACGCGAGAGCGTGATACCCTCCGACCCAGAGCGAGGCGGCGCCCCGAAGGCCGGAGAGGCGTGGCGCGAAGGTCACTCGTCGTCCTCGCCGTCCTTCCGCAGCTTCGTCAGGCTGACGGCCATCTCTCGGACCCGTCGGTTCATATGCGTCTCCTTGAGCGGCCAGTAGGCGTCCCAGCAGGCGCGGGCCTCGGGGTCGGCCGACGTGCGGTAATCGGGCCACGTCAGCGGGACCCCGTGTTCCTCGTCGGAGAAACCGAGCCACTTGGAGTCGGCCATGAAGAAATGCCGACGGGGAACCTTCCGTCCCCAGTAGGCCAGCGCGGGCTGGCCCTCGACGAGCGGCTGACATTCTACGCGGTAGTCGGCGCGCCGGACCCGGAAGCTCTTGGCGAGGTCGTCGGGGGACGGTATCACGACGAACAGGACGACGTTCTTGGCGCGGATGATATTGATGAGTTCGACGAGACTGCGCTGGCGGACGGAGAACGCAGGCTCCGTCGACAGCAGGCCCGAGGAGGCGGCCTCGTCTATCCACGCGGCCCCGTACCGGGGCGTCGTCTCGAACAGGGTCGGCACCTCCTCGGCGAGCATGGCGCACCGGTCGGCGAGCGTGTCGTGGGTGAACGTCTCGTCGACCTTGCGCGCCCGGTCCATGACGAACGTCGACTTGCCGGAGCCGGGCTCGCCCCAGACGAGGACGACGGCGTCCTTGTCTCGACGGACGCGGGACCGGAGTTCGGAGGTCATCAGCGCGTCGGCCTGTTCGACGGACCATCCCTCGGTCGCCCGCAGCGGTTCGTCGTAGAGGACGGCGCGGCTGGCGCGAAGCCGCTGGCTCGGTCCGTCGGCCGTCGGGACGTAGAGCGGACGGCTCGATGCGCCGCTCATGGCCGGCACGTCAGGACGACGAAGCCGACGGCCAGCGCCACGGCGACGAGCATTCCTCCGGCGAAGAAGCCGCCGAGGAACGCGACCCACGCTTTCAGGTTCGGCAGCGGCCAGAGGGCGAGCGACAGCCACCGTCGCTGGCGGGGCGTCACTTGACCACCGTCCCGTACCGGTCGATGCGCCCCTCGTCGGAGGCGTGTTCGTAGACCGCCCAGACGCTCGCCCGGAAGAAGCTCCGCGCGGCTTGGCTCAGGAACAGCGTCCGCATCCGGTCGGCCCACGCCTCGGGCCGCGCCATGATGGCGACGAGCGAGGGCGAGTCGAGGATGCGACGGAGCCGGTCCCGCTCCCTCGCGTCGATGCTCCCGCGCGGCGCCGTCAGGCCGAGCAGGTAGAGGTCGGGGATGAGGTCGGTGGCGACGACGAGACGCACCCCGTCCATCCCATACGCCGCCCGTATCTCCGGCAGGTTCACGACGGCGTCGGTGAACTCCCGCCACGTCTGGCGGAACTCCGACAGGGCCCGCTTGCCCGCGACGCGCTCCCCTGCGATACCCGTCGGTCGAAGCCCCCGGGCGGCGGCCAATTCCTTCGATAGCCTCTCCACGTCACCTCGCGCGCGTTCGTATTTGTCCGACACTTGTCGGACGCGGTCGTCGACGGACCCGGTCCCCTCGGCGCGGAGCCGCTTGACCTCGTCGATGAGCATCCCCGCCGACCACCGCTCGGGTGGATGGCTGTCCATGAACCGTCGGCGTTTCTCGGGGTCTTTCATCCTCATAGGTGCGGTCCCCCGTGACGGGACCAGTACCGCAGCACGTCGAGCGCCAGACGGGCCAGCAGCCATCCCACCGCGCTGGCGCCGACCATGAACACGACGAGCCACGGAACGTCGTCGGTCGTCAGGGCAGGGGCCGACGGCTTCGGCCACGGCGTTCCGGGCGCCCGACCGTAGGTGGCGCTCCGGGCCAGCCGTGCGGCCACCGCGTCAGCGTGCGCCCGGGCCACGCTGGCGAGCCCTACGGGCTGGGGGCGACGTGGGGCAGGGGGAGGTGCCGAAACGGGCGGGACGGGCCGCTGGCGTTGCGCTGGCGGCGCCCCGTGCGTGGCCCGGCGGGGCGCTCCGAGCCAGTCCCTCAGAACGCGGTCGGCGTCCGTGGGCTTTAGGCTCGTCACGGCGTCCTCCCTTCGGGAGCGGGAGCGTCCTTCGGAAGCCGTCGGAGGTCGTCGCCCCACGGCAGGTCCTTCGCCAGCGTCCGGAACTCGACGAGCATCGCCCGCAGTTGGTCGACGGTCAAATCGGGGTATCGCTCATGGAGGTCCGTCAGCGTTTGCCGTCGGATACGGTCGGACTCCGCCGCGTCCCACGCGTCGCACCGGGCGAGAATGTCGTCGCGGTCGAGCGCCCGCTGGCGCTCCATCTCCATCTCGGCCAGTTCCCGTCGAAGGCGCTCGACCATCCCGACGATACGGCCCTTGACCCAGAGGTGGGCCCGCCCCCGGCGCGTGAACCGACGGGCAAAGTCCCGCCACGGCTCGTCCCACGCCTCGCGCTCTCCTCGGCTCATGCGAGCGCCCCCGAGTCGAGGTAGAGGAGGAACGGGTCGCCCGTGTTCGGAACCACCGACGGAGCCCGCCAGACGGCCCAGTTGACCCACTTGACGCCGCCCTTCGGGAGCCCCATCGACAGTTGGAAACGCTCGGCGAACAGTTGCCCCTCGTCGTTGAACCATGCCCGATACTCGAACCCGTCGGGGTCGAATATCACGGTCGGACGGTGGGGGCTCATGGGCGACCTCCGACGGGAGCGAGGCAGAGCGGACATTCGTCGCGCTCGAAATCCGCCTCGGCGAGCGGGGCGGCGCACCGGGGGCAGCGCGTCTTGACGCGGCCGTCGACGACGGTCGCCTCCAACGTACCGTTCATGCGACCACCCGGGGCTGGCCGGGTCGGCGTCCCGTCGACTTGTCCTTGAGCATCGCGCCGAAGGCGACGACGTCACACGTCTCGCGGAACACGCGGACCGCCCACGGCGCCCGCAGACCGAACGACCAGTCGCCCACCTCGACGAGTTCGCCGAGTTCGGCTTCCGTCTCGCGGAGTTCGTCGAGGACACGGCGGCCGAGGTCGAGGTAGGTGTCGTCGAGCCACGACGAGCGGGCGAGGCACTTGGGACGGAGCATCTTCTCCCGCACTCCGTCGGCGATAAGGTCGACGAGAACGTCGACCTCGCCGGGGCCGCTCATGGTCGGTCGACCTCCCACGGGAGCAGTTCGTCGTGTCCGACCGGCTCGTCGAGCGGAGGAGGGTCGTCGGTCGTCGTGAGGAAATGGGTGGCGAGGTTCGTGACCCACGTCGAGCCGGGGTCGGGGACCCAGCCCCGGTCGCCCCGCTCGACCCGGACGTTCCCGAGGAACCTCATGGGCTCGGGCCTCGGCGGCAGCTTGTCCATCTGGGCCCGCCAGACGCGGTAGAGCCCGACGAAGGCGCCGTAGGTCGGCGTGACCGCCGCGTCGATGAGAGCTTCGAGCGACGAGTCGTAGGGTTCGCCGCCCGCATCGGTCACGTCCCCTCCGGACGGCCCCGTCGCGGAGGCACCTTGCCCGGGCGGTCCGAACCCTGCGCCTCCTCGGCGGTCGTCGTTCCCTTCGCGGTCGTCGGCGCCTCGGTCCGCGTCTCCTCCTCGGCCTCGACGTCGGAGAGCGGCCGGCTCTCCCGTTGGAGCATCCGCAGCAGTTCGGCGTGTTCCTCCTCGGCCATGTCTTGCGCCGTGACGAACAGCGTCGCCCGCAGCACCGCCACCTGCGTCGTCAGGTCCCGTATCCGACGGTAGGCGCGCTCGGCCTTAATCCACCCCAGCGCGGCGAGGATGGCGTCGAGGTAGTGGATGGACGCGAGCCGCATCTTCCCCGCCGGCGGGTCGACGTAGTGCGGCAGCGACAGCTTATTCTTCGTCGTGGCGGGCTTCCGGACGGAACCGTCGGCGGCCAGCACGGCGTCGACCTTGACGGGTCGCGTCCACGACAGGTAGGGCAGGTCCGTGTCGAGCCACGCGTCGGAGTCGACCCAGTAGAGCCACTTGGGCCGGGGCAGCGAGCGGGACCATGAGCCCGTCTCGCCGACGGGCGAGCCGGCGACGACAAAGTCGTCGAGGGGACTGGCGTGGCCGGGCGTCGCCCGGAACCGTCGCCAGTCGAACCGGCGGGAATGTATCGTGAACCATGTCAGGTTCGACTCGGCGGCGCCGCCCTCCTTCGTTCCGTCGACGTTGGCGGGGACGAGGACCGTGGCGTGGCCGAACAGCCGCGCCAGCCAGTCGCGCCACCGGGTCCCGATGAGTATCTTCGTTCCGTCGGAAAGGTCGCCGACGAAGATGGCCCACGCGTTGAACCGTAGGCGGTGGCCGCCCTGCGGGTCGGGGCGCAGCACGAACGCCGGCTCGGCGACGTTGAACAGGTGCAACGACCAAAAGAACGCGAACGTGGCGAACATCGGCGGCCAGAGCAGGAACTCCGAGCCCGAGAACACCGCGTCGACGAGAGGGTAGTCGATGAGCGTGGCGAGCAGCAGCCCGCCGATGATATGCGGCAGCGCCAGCACCGTCAACAGCGTCGCCTTCGGCGTCCAAAGCGCCTTCCGGCAGAGCGCCCGGGCGACGATGAGCAGCGGGATGATAAGGACGAAGAACTCCAAGACGAGCGAGAACGCGACAAGCTCCAAGCCCCCGACGTTGAGGACGCCCGACGGTATGAGCGTCTTGGGGGTCTGATGCTCGAAGGTCATACAGCCGCCGTCCATGCAGAGTCGCGTCGACCGCACCTCGACCGTCGACGGCAAGTTGAACGTGAGGGTCGTCACGAACCGTCCCTCGACGGGGAAGCTCTCGTTCCCCCAGAGGACCGAGGCGTTCGGCCCGACACCGGTCTGCGTCTGGGCCGTCGTGACGTCGATGGTCCTATTGTCCTCGAAATTGACGAACTGTAGGTAGAGCGTATCGCCGAAAACGAGGTCGCCCGCCGCGACGGGAACCGTGTTCAAGAGCCCTTGGACCGAGACGAGGACGAACCCTCCCGCCGTGGCGAACCCCGACACCGGCGACGGCCCGTAGGCCAGCGCCCCGCGCGGCACCGTGACGAACGCCCCCACGACCGCGAACAGAGCCAGCCACCACCGCCAGCCCCGTCGGCGTCGAGGCTCGGGGGTCCACGGTCGGCGCGGTCGGCGATACTGGGTCCCGTCGAGGCGGCGATGCTCCGAAAGCATAGGACCGGACCGACCACCGGGGGGTTCAAGAACCTTCGTAGGCCGGCTCTATGACCTGCGGACGTCCGTTTGTCGGACGAATGTCGGACCGCCACGTCGGGAAGGCGTGGACCGTGCGCCTCATGGCCGGAACCACCCTGTTCGCCATCGCTCTGCTCGTCGGGACCTCGGCCGCGGGAACAGCGTTCGGCGGGTCGCACGTCGCGCCCTCGCCGCCATCGAAGGTCCCGTCGGTGACTACGGGGAGCGGCCCGCTGGCTCCGAAGGCGGCCGAGGCCCCGCATCCCAGCTTGGGGAAGGTGGCCGCGCCCGCGTCCGACCGGTCGGCGGCGTTGCATCTGGGCCTCACGGCGTCGACGTTGCAGGCGTTCGTCCGTGGGCAGTTCCCGACGACTTACGACCAACTGGCGGGCCATCTGCCGCCCTCGTTCTGGGCCAAGGAGGCCGCGTCCATCAACGCCAACTTTTCGACGAGCTTCGGGTGCCTGACGTGCGCCGAGCAGTTCGTTTCCGTCGGAGCGGTCCCGGCGGCGGCGTTCTGTTTCATCGCCGGCGTCGAGTCGCTGGGGCTCGCTTGCGTCGGCGCCATCGCCACGCTGGGCGTCCTCGCCGCCATCGGCTTCTTCCTCGGCAGTCAGGGAGCGCAGGACAGCCTCGCGGCGGCAGCCGCCGCCAATCTCGCCAAGGCGCTGGCGACGCAGGCGGCCGAACTGTTCACGCAACAGTCCGACTCCATAGCGACCCTCCTCTCGGCGATGAACACCTCCGTCGACGCGTTCGAGTATGAGGCGTCGGCGGCGGCGCTGTCCCAGCTACCCAACGGGACGTTCAACGTGCCGCTCGACCTCGTCCAAAGCGGCGTGGCGTCCCAACTCGCCAACGTCGCCAGCGCCGACCAACAGGAACTCCTCCAAGGCGTCGCCACCCTCGTCAACAACTTCGACAGCTACGAGGGCTCGACGGACAGCCTCGGCCAGACGTGCGTCCTCGGCAACGCCGCCGAGACGCCCGGCACCGCCGTCCTCATCAACGTCTTTGCCCCCGACGACGGCGGGACGCAGGTCTGTCCGACGGCCATCGGGACGTTGACCTACCCGTTCGGGACGTATCAGGCGGGCTTTACGTTCGTCGCCTCGGCGACGACGGGCGGCGGGACGACGTGCAACGGTCCGACCGTCTACCTCAACGACGGGACCTCGTTCCTGACGGACTCGACGAGCGGCGCCGCGTTCGTCACGACGTTCGCTCCGTCGGCAGGCGGGACGTGGCTCAACTACTCGTCGGGAGCGGTCAACTACGCCAGTTACAATTTCACGGGCTATACCGGGGCATGGCGGCTCTGTTCGCCGACGGTCGGAACGACGGTCGACGTGATAGCGACGGGCGGCTTCCCGCTCGACGCGGCGGCGGCCTCTCAGGCGGGCGGCAGCAGCCCGGGCCAGTTTACGTGGACGTCGTCGGGCGCCTCGAACGACGAATACTCGTCGGGGACCGTGGCGCTGTTGACGACCTGCTTCGAGGTCGGCACGGCGGGCGCGACGACGCTGTTCGACATTCGGAACGCGGGCCCCGCCGGGTCGTGTTCTCCCGAGGGTCAGGGACCGCAGGACCTCATGGCGGCGAGCCTGTATCATCTGGCGACGGTGTCGGGGACCATCGGCGGGACGTATTGGTCGTTCCTCCGAGGGCTCGGCTATACGAACGTGAACCAAGTCCCCGCCAACTGTATCGTTCCGACGCCGAACCTCGCGCTCGCAGCGAACACGCCCATCTCGGTCCTTGCGACGGTGAACGCGACCCAGATGCTCCAACTTTACGAGGCGTGGCTGGCGCGGCTCGGCCAGTCGTTCAATACGTCCATCCCGTCGGCCAACCTCGGCAGCTTCGGGTTCTGCGGCCATAAGATAACGCTCAACCTCGGGACGCTGAATATGCCGTTCGGCGTCTACGGCTGGGGCTGGCTGTTCAACCCGAACTCGACGACGAACGCGTCGGGCTCGTCCCAGTTCTTCGGGAACCATCTGACGTGGAACCAGTCGGGGCTCATCTACCTCGCGCCCGCCCTGAGCGCCGTGACGGTGCCGCTCAACTCGACGTGGCTGCTCCCCGAGAACAACCCGTCGTCGGCGTGGATAGTGCCGTTCACGCGGACGCTCGGCTCCAACGGACGCATCAATATCGAGGGGAACGGCCCCGTGGCCTGCCTGTCGCCGGCGGGGTTCGCCCGGTTCGGGTGCAACACGACGGGCTTCTTGCCGACGGTGACGGGCTGGCTGGCGGGCAACTCAACGCTCGTCGGCGGCTCGCTCGCCCCGACGCATGAGGACCCCGCCTTCGGCAAGGGCTGGGCCGTCTACCTGACGGTCTGCTTTCAGGCCCTTCCGTCGTCGAGCAGTCTGGCGCCCGTCTACGTCACGGTGACGTCGTGCAATTTCAACGTCTCTATCGTGACGCCTATCGTGACCGACTGGGGCTGCGGGGCCGTCGTCTCGGCGAACTGCGGACCGACGGGAGGTATCCTGCTGGCGGGGAACGTCTGCGGCACGTCGACCATCCCCGTATACGGGCAAATCGTCGCCGCCATCGCGGGGTTCACGGGAACAGGCTCGCTGGGCTGCCTCGCCGCCGAGGCCATCGCCCTCGTAATTGTCGTCGTGATAGTGGTCGTCGTCCTCGCGCTCGTCGTGCGGGTCCTCGCTCCTAAACGGCGGTAGGCCGTTCGACGAAAGGAGATAGTTCATGGCCGACGAGCAGCCCCGCCGTCTCGACCGATGGACCCTCGCCGACAAACACGCGTTGAACCGCCGAGCGGCCGACGTGAACCGTGCCGTCGCCAACGCCGAATACTCCTCGAAAGGCTCCTCGCGGACCAACGGCGACGTGCGGCAGGCCGTCGAGAACTACCGCGCCGCCGTGCGGCAGGGGAACCGCCACGCCGAGAACCCTGCCCGCTCCTCCGTCGAGCAGGCGGGCCGATACCGCGCCGACCAATACGCGATGGAGAACGAGGCCCGAGAACGTCGGGTCCCCTACGAGGTCATCGGTCGGGGCCAGCAGCGCGTCGAGTCCGGACAGACCGTTCCCGTGCGGTTCGCCATCCACGCCCATAGCGACCCGTCGGAGCATATCGGGACGTGCGACGCGGCCTGCCGACGCGGCGAGGTGGGCCACGCCCACCGCATCCCCTCGAACGACCCGGTCCTCCGCGAGCAGCGGCGGCAACGCCGCATGGAGCGGTCGAGGTAGCCATGCCCGTCGACGAGCGCCGATGGGACCCCCGCGAACGCCGAAGGGTCCGCGAGGAGCGCCGCGAGGAGCGCATCGCCGCCGCCCGCTATGGCTCCGAGTCGCCGCAGGCGACTGAGGCCCGCCGACGGGCCAGCCGCGACGCCTTCTTCGCCCAGAAACGGGCCGAGGCGCGGAGCGGTCTCGCCCGTCTCGGCGGAGCGCCCCGGTATCACCCCGAACCGCACTCCTCACCGTATCACCATGTCGGGACGTGCGACGAGGAGTGCCGACGGGGACGGAGGGAGCATGAACACCGCACGTAGTCTGGGCGTCGTCAGTTGGCTCGTCGGAACCATCCTCACGTCGCTGCTCCTCGGGTTCATCGCGGCCCATCTGGCAGGGTGGCTCTGATGCGGGCGCCGACCCCCCAGCGATGGGCCGCTATCGCCACGGTGGCGCTGCTGTTGGCCTCCGGGATGGTCCTGTTGGGGTCCCTGCCCTCCGCGAAGGCCCAAGGGCCTCCGTTCGCCTTCCCGTTCGCCTACGGCACCCCCGCCGTCCCGACCTCGACCGGTCCGCAGGGCCACGTCGGCACGGTCCTACCGCTGGCCGCCGTGGGCGCGCCCGCCTCGGTCGGAGCAACGGGCCATCTCGGACCCGTGAACGTCAGCGACCCGTTCGTGTTCGCGTCGGCGCTTCCGAGGACCCTTGCCCTCACCCTGTTGAACGGGACGACCTCGTCGTCGGTCAACGCGGTCCATCAGTCCGTCGCGTTGGAGAACGTCACCTACGGAACGTGGGTCCGTGCGACGACGGGAACGACGGGCAAGGCGAACCTCACGGCGCCGCAGGGATGGTATCTCCTCTGGGCGAACGCGACGACCGCCGCGTCGTTCATTTCCTTCGAGCAGGAATACTACCTCGGCGCCAACGTCAGCCTGACGCGGTATCTCATCCCAACAGCGCTCTCGGTCGTCGCCGTCAACAACGGTCCGACGGCGTCGAGGGCCACGCTGTTCCTCCAAGCGCAAGGGTCGTTCGGCACCCTGTCCATGCCGCAGCTTACCGTCGAACTCCTCAACTCGTCGAGCGGCAACGCCATCCTCGGGACGGCCTATTCGCTGCCCAACGGCACCGTCGAGTTCACCGGCGTTGACTCGGCGTTCTCGTATAACGGCGATACCATCGGCGACGGGGCCTCCGCCGTGACGGGCGTCAACTACCTCATGTCCAACGGCGGCTGGGGGTTCTCGACGCCCGGCGCGGGGACCCAAGGACACTCGACGGCCAACAACCCTCTCAACGGCGACAGCACGACGACCGGGGTCCTCGTCGGCTCGGCCCTGCCGACGCTGCCCGGCAACGGCCGCTGGGGTATCGCCGTCAACACGACGGTCACGGGCGGAACGACCGTCCTCTCGGCGGCCCTCTCGTCAAGCCATGCCTACGACGTCCTGACCATCCGGAACGGCCAACTGGTCCTCAACTGGTCGTGGGAAAGCGAGGGGAACGTCGTCCCGGTCCACCTCGTCAACTCGACGCTCGTCGTCGTGACGCAGTTCGCGGCGGCGGGCGACGTGACGCTGCCCGTCGGGACGTTCTCGGGGGTCAACGCCGCCGTCTACGGCGACGCGCCGAGCGGACAGAATCCCAACGGCCCGCTGCTCTCGTTCGTCGCCTGCCGTTGGTGCCTGCTGACGAACGTCTGGGTCGGCGGCGGCAACGCGTTCCTGTCGGGCTCGTTCTCGAACTCCTCCGTCGTGAACTCGACGTCGCTGTCGCTCGGCTCCGCAGGCTCCGACGGCCAGAGCGGGGCGCAGGGGACGTATCTCAACTACTCGAACCTCGTCAACGTGACGCTGGCGGGCGGCGGCAGCGGAAAGGCGCTCGTCCTCGGCCACGACGCATTGAACCTGACGGTCCTGACGGCCAACCGGTTCGCCGCCTCGTTCGTCAACGCCAGCTACGTCGGCACGACGAGCTACCTCCCGTGGGCCGTCGGCGACACCGCCATCTCGCTCGTCGGAAAATCGACGTGGCGGAACGACACCCTCGCCTACGCTTACGACCCGTTGAACGTCCCGTGGGCGACTTGGTTCGACCGGGCGACGGCGACGGATACCTCATGGTCGTTCTCGACGGTCAATTTCTCGTCGGTCAAGTTCGACCTGACGGCGAACTCGGTCCCTGTCCGGACCGTCGCGCTGCTCTCGACCCACCTCTGGCTCTACGACTGCTGGGTCGACGCGAACTACTCGGCCACGCAACTGCTCCATGTCGCCCAGAACCTCTCCTCCAACGTGGCCCGCGCCTCGATGCTCAACGTGAACTCGGCGTGGACGACGTGGGCCAATTACACGACCTTCGACACCGACGGGAACTCGTATCTGGCGACGAACCAAGGGAACGGGTCGTTCAACC
The DNA here is from genome assembly GCA_022750195.1 of Thermoplasmata archaeon. Lineage (GTDB taxonomy): Archaea > Thermoplasmatota > Thermoplasmata > Lutacidiplasmatales > UBA184 > Lutacidiplasma. Next base: position 18,691 of record JAKIWE010000008.1, read on the forward strand.
ACGACCTCTGGCCGTGGCTCAACGTCGGCAACGCCTACGCGGGGTTCTCGCTGTTCGGACAGGTGCCGTCGGGCTACCTCGAACACGTCACGCTCGGCAACGACAGCTTCCGGGCGACGACGCTCAACGCGACCGTGTTCGGGGACTTTCAGCGGACCCTCTACGGCCCCGTCGGTATCGAGTGGCTGTTCGATACCAATTTCAACCGCCAGTCGACGCCCATCGGGACGCTCGGCGTGAACTATACCGAGTTCCGCGCGACGCCCGTCGGGGTCGCCAGCCTGTTCCCCGCCGGCGACCTGCAACTCGGCGTCGACAAGACCGCCGCGTGGGTCGACCATGACGTGTTCCGGAACTCGCCGACGGACAGCCATATGCCGACCGCCTACGCGAACGGGACCTACTACGTTCCGCCTTACGCCACCGACGTCGAGGTCGACGGCGGGACGGCCGTCGTCAGCCACGACACGTTCCTCAACCTCTCCAACGAGACGGTCCCCGTCGGAGAGAACTCGGGCGCTCAGGGCAGCGGCGCGCGGCCCGCCGTGACGCTCCTCGGGGACCGGTTCTACTGGCGGCCGACGCCGTTGGAGTCGTTCGTGAACCCCGTCGGTCCGTGGGCGACCCAGCAGACGAAGCCGACGCCGCACGACACGTATCTCTCGTCGCTGCCGCTCGTCTCGAACGCGACCTACGAGGTCCCCATCGACAAGAACGCCTCGCTCGCGTTCACGTCGGGAGGCCAGTTCGTTTTCAACACGTCGGCCACAGTGGCGAACGGCTACCCCAGCGGCTCGTTCAACACGCCGACCATCTGGGTCTGGGCCGTGGCCCCCGACGCCAACACCTCGAACGGGAGCCTCGTCGTGGGCTACGGGAACGGGCTCGTCGCGGGACCGCAGCCGAAGCTGACGTTCTCGGGCCACGCCTACAACGAGTCCGTCGAGCCCGCGTGGGTCCAATTCAACGCCGACGCGACCTCGGCGCCGCCCGTCTACGCCCAGTTCTCGGGCCTGACGCCGTCGGTCAACTACTCGGTCCTCGCTTACGCGGGGAACGGGACGCTGCTGTCGACCGTGACCGCGACCGCGTCGACGACGGGCCTCGTCAACGCCACCTATACCCCGTCGACGGAAGGGAAGAACGTGACCCTCGACCTCGTCGGGCCGCCCGGCGGCGGGGGCTTCGCGCTCCCCACGACGAGCCTCGCCCTGATACTCGTCGTCGTGGGCGTCGTCCTGCTGCTCGCCACGCTGCTCGCCCTCGCCGCCACGCGCCGACGGAAATACCGATGAACCCGTATGTCCAAGCCGCTATGAACCCCTCGCTCGTCGGGGGAGGGAGCGTCGATGCGGGGGTGACGCTAAAAAGAATGTCGCTCAAGGAACGCATCTTCGGCTTCCCGTCGCGGAAGCTCAAGACCAAGAACCGCCCGTCCGCCGCGCTGTTCGTCGCGCTCTCGATGAGCCTGCTCTCCACGGGCAGGCTCCACGGGAGCCGGCGCGCGGCCTCCTCGATGGGACAGGCCGTCGGCTTCGGCCTCGCCATCACGGGCGGTATCCTCGCGTTCGGCGCCGCCATCGGTCTGTTGTTCGTGCCCGTCGCCACGTTCACGACCCTCGACGCGGAACTGTTCCTCCTGTTCGGGGCCATCCTGTTCGGAGTCGGTATCGCGGTCGACCGGCTGGCGCAGCACGTCTAAACCCCGACGGGGTTAGACACGCGAGGCACCGGGAGGGCTCCCGGCGGGGGTCGCCGCCCTAAGAAGGCGACCCCCCTCTTTTCGTCGGACCGACCGGACCCGTTTGTCGGACAAACGCGTCGGGGTTCGGTCGACGGCTTTATCTCGTCGCCTCCCTGTCGTGACGTCGAGGGACCAACGTGCCGAAAAGCACCGGGACCAAGAGCGCCACGCCACCGCCGAACGAGCCGGCTCCGACGGGAAGCCCGTCCGCCCCGGCAACGCCAGCGACCCTCGACCTCTCGAAATACCGTCGAGAGGCCGCCGCGCCCGCCGCCGCGACCCCCGCGCCCTCGACCGCCCCCCAGCGCGAGCAGTATCCGCTCGTCGCTTGGTCCGACTTGGGCGGTATCGACGGCCTGATGGTCGTCGACGTCTGGGCCGGGCAGTCGGAGCCGAAGCCGCCCCAGAACCAGAGCTACGCCTACGTCGGTGCGAACCTCAAGTTCCCCGACGGGGCGATGGCGACGGCCCTGACGGGCAGCGACACCGTGGCGGGGAGCGCCCTGACGGCGGCGCTCAACGGAGGAACCTTCGACAAGTTCCTCGCCAACGGGGAGATGGTCCCCGTGCCGGTCCACGTCCGGAACCGGCCGTCGAGGCCGCGCCCCGACCCGAAGAACCCGACGAAGATGGTTCAGGGACGACCCATGTCGTTCCTGACCTTCGGGTAGAGCCGACGGAGGTCGAAGGAGGTTCTTCGCATGGCCGTCGTCTGTCCGAAGGGCGAGCCGCATCCCGCGCGGCGCGTCTACGTCCAAGTCGGGAGCCCCAAGAAACAGGGCGGCACGGGACGGTCGACCTCCGTCGCGCTGCCGTTCGTGTTCTGCGGCACCGCCGGGGTCAAGAAGGTCGCGGACGCCAACGGGAAGGCCCATCTCGTCGGCACCGTGACGGTCGCCAAGGGGCAGCACGGGCTCGTCCCCATCGACGCCCATCTGCTCGAACTGGCGACCGCCCAGCGCCGCCGTCTGGCCGCTCGGGGGAAGCCCTCGGGGAAGGCCGCTGACGGCCCTGCCGCCGCTCCGGGCCCCGCGAAGGGGTCCAAGGCTGCCCCGAAGGCCGAAAAGGGCGGGAAGGGGCGCTCCCGCCCCGCTGGGAAGCCCTCGAAGGGGCCCCAGCGGACCGGTGGCGGGTCGCCCAAGCCTCGGAAGGGCTCGGGCGGGGCTACGACCACCCTCGATGGCTCCGAGGGCTCTGGGGCCACGGGAGGGGCCTCTGACGCCGCCCCAGCGGCGTAGACCACCGACCCGTGTCCGGCGTCCGACCTCGGCGGCTCCCCGAAGGCGTCCTCGGCCAGCGAAGGCGCCGCGCTCGGGCCCGCCGGCTCCGGTGGCGTGTCACGTCCGCGACCTCGTCGGCTACGCGGTCGGAGGCTGCGCTGGGGTCGGGTGGGTCCTCCGCGCCTCGACCACCGGAGGACGCGAACAGCGGTCGTGCGCCACCCACCGCGACCGCCTCTGGGTCTGGCTCGCCGCCGTCCAAGAGGACCCGATGGTCCTCGGTCGACCCGTCGACGAAACGC
>JAKIWE010000019.1:0-2034 GCA_022750195.1 Thermoplasmata archaeon
TCCAGGCTCGGTGGGAGCGGTCGGCCCGCCGCCGTCCGGAGCCGGTCGAGGAGCTCAGAGGTCAGGTCCTCGGTCCCGAACAGTTCGCGGAGCCTTGCATAGTCAATGCGGCCCTTGACCTCGTACGGCGTGACGGTGAACTCGTCCTTCGCCGGCACGTGGGTTCCCTACCCTTCGGGGAACGTGATCTTGGCGAGGATTGCTTCCCGCTCCTGCGAGGGAACCCCCGCCGAGGCGAGCGCGTTCGAGACGCACGTGCGTCCGTGGTTGTAGTAGATGGTGTTCCCGCAGCCCGGACACGGGCAATGGCCCTGCATCAGCCGGTACAATGCATCCCGGCTGGTCGCCGAATCCCGGCGGGCGAACCGGTCGACGATGAGTGCCCCTCCGGTGGCGCTCTCCAGGTTGGAGAGCGGCACCCGGACGGGGGTGTTGCACACCGGGCACCGGGCGGGATTCCGGCAAGTGCAGGACATCGACTCTCTCACGAAGGGCGAGGGATAAAACGTCCCGGCCGGCCGCCGATACTCCGACGGGTGCGACGAGCACACCCTTTTGGACGAGGAGGATGTCTCACCCCGGATGCGAGTCCTCAGCGCGGAGGAGGCCTCGTACCGGTTTCACGAGACTCTGCTCGAAGTCCTCAAGCGGCTGAACCAGGCCGAAGAGGAGCGGGCCCCCCCGGTCCAGGGAATGGAACTCGTCGAACTCGAGCGGATCATGCGGACGTTTTGGACCATGCACCCGGGGGACGAGGAGGAGACGGCGGAGACCGCCTTGCGCCTCCTCTTGGAGAACGGGCTCGTGCGCGAACGGGACGACCCGCAGTACGCCTGGGACCGAAAACGGACCCTCGGCACCCGGTACACCATCACGACCCTTGGGAAATCCTACCTCGTCCGCCAGCTCGAGGAGACCGAGCGAATTCGGTAGCCGGAGCCGTTTCCCGCGGACGACGCCTTCGGAGACATCGGCGAGGGGTCTAAGTACCCCTTCCGAGCGTAATTTCGCTCGCCATGGCTGCTTCTTCTACCAAGGCCGACCCGGTCCACGCCACGCTGCTCGCCATCCTGAAGCAGCTCAACCAGGCCGAGACGGTCCACGAGGGGGCGACGAGCGACCAGGCGCTCGAACTGCCGGAGATCGAGCGGCGCCTCTCCGACTTCTGGGCGATCGACAACGGCTCGGTGAAGCTCGGCCTCGCGCTCGGTCTCCTGCTCCGCAACGGGCTCGTCGCCGCGGCCGGAGTCCCCGACTATTCGTGGCAGCGGCAGCGCGCCGTGGCCCAGCGGTACCAGATCACTCCGGAGGGCAAGAAGTTCCTCGTGGCGTCGATCCAAACGTCGGACCGGATCGGCTAGAACGCCCCCGCAGAACGCACCGCGGACCGCGCTCCGGTCACCGTTAAGTAGGGCACCCGGGTGGTCGCGCGGATGTCCCGAATTCACTCCGGACGGAAGGGGCGCGCCGGGTCGCACCGGCCCTACCCTGTCCGGGCTCCCGAGTTCGCCACGCTCGACAAAGCGGAGGTGATCGAGGAGGCGGTCCGGCTCGCCAAGACCGGCGTTTCCCCGGCCCAGGTCGGCACGATCCTGCGCGATTCCCATGGCGTTCCTTCGGTTCGGTCCGTCGTTGGCCAGCGGATGACCCCGTTGCTTGCCGCCGCCGGTGTCAAGCCCGACATTCCCGACGACCTCCAGGCATTGCTGAAGCGGGTCGTCCACCTCCAGCGGCACCTGAAGACCAACAAGAAGGACCTTTCCAACCGGCGCGGCCTCAACTTGATGGAGTCGCGGATCCGACGCCTCGCGCTCTACTACAAGCGCCACAAGCTTCTCCCGGAGGACTGGCGGTACACGTCCGCCACCGCGGTGCTCCAGGTGGAGTGATGCCCTCGGGGCCCGACGGTTTCGTCGCGAATCCGGCGTACGGCCGGGAGTTCACGAAGGCTCGCGAACTCTTGCTCTCCCACCCGGGACGCTGGCGCGTCATCTACCACTACGACGGCGACGGGATTGCGAGCGCCTCCTCGCT
>JAKIWE010000019.1:2134-4029 GCA_022750195.1 Thermoplasmata archaeon
GCTGGCGCGTCATCTACCACTACGACGGCGACGGGATTGCGAGCGCCTCCTCGCTTCTCCGGATGCTCGAGCGGCTCGGCTACCCGCCGTACGCGACCCCGCTCCAGGGCGTCGAGCGCGAGCGGATGCGGGCCCTTCTCGCGGGGACGACGGGACCGGCCATCGTAGTCGACACGGGCTCGAGTTGGCTCGACCTGTACCCCCCGCACCCTCACCCGGTGATCATCCTCGACCACCACCAGTACGAGGGGGCCCCCCATCCGCCGCCCCTCCCCGACCACGTCGCGCTCGTCACCCCGGTCGACTGGGGCGTCGACGGAATGCGCGAGATGTGCGGCGCCACCCTCAGTTGGCTGTTCACCGTGTTCATCGACCCCGTGAACTGGGACAACGCCCCCTGGGGTCTCTCCGGCGCCATCGCCGACCGGCAGCACGTCGGCGGATTCTCCGGCCTCAACGCGACGCTCGTCGACGAGGCCGTCCGACGCTCGCTCGTCCAGAAGCGTCCCGGCCTCGCCCTGTTCGGGCCGACCCTCGGCGAGGCGGTCGTTCGTTCGATCGACCCGTACGTGAAGGGGCTCTCGGGCCGACCGGACGCGGTCAAGGTATTCTTGGAACGGATCGGTCTCGACTCGAAGCACGCGACCGATTCGCTCGACCCGGCCGGAGAACGGACACTCCATCAGGCGCTCCTCACCCGACTCGTCCAACAGGGGGTCCGTCCCGAATTCTGCGAGACGCTTCGACGCGAGCGGTACCTGCTTCCTTCGCTCGGGGTCGACGCGGAAGAGCTTTCCAACTGGCAGAACGCGCTGGGCCGCGCCTCCGCGCCCGGGACCGGCGTCGCTCTGGCCCTCGGAGACTCCACGGCCTGGGCCGCCGGCAAGACCGCCGAAACCGCCTGGCGTTCCACCATCCTGGGGGGCATGCGGCGCGTCGAGGACGGTGGGGTTAACTCCCTCGAGGCGCTCCAGTGGTTCGAGAGTTCCGAGACGACGTACGCGGGTACGCAGGCGGGTCTCGCGATGAACTACCTCGTCGACCCGACCCGCCCCCTCCTCGTCTTCTCGAACGGCGGGACGGTCTGGAAAGTGTCGGGTCGCGGCACCACGTGGCTCGTCGGCCGGGGGCTCGACCTCGCCATCGCCCTCCGGGACGCCGCGGAGGCGGTCGGCGGCGAAGGCGGCGGCCACAAGGTCGCGAGCGGCGCGACGATCCCGCTCGATTCCCGGGACCGATTCCTGTCCCACACGAACGAATTGATCGCGAAGCAACTCCCCCGCGCGGAGGCGACGGCATGAGCCCGCCCGCCGAGAGCGCCCCGCCCCCGGTGGCCCCGCCGGTCGAGCGGGTCCACGACCACCCCGTGGAGCGGGAGATGCACCGCTCGTACATCGACTACGCCATGAGCGTCATCATCGGCCGGGCGCTCCCCTACAGCCAGGACGGACTCAAACCGGTCCACCGCCGCATCCTCTGGTCGATGTGGGAGTCCGGGGCGACCCACGACAAGGCGTTCCGGAAATCGGCGCGCACCGTCGGAGATGTCCTCGGCAAGTACCACCCGCACGGCGACCTGTCGGTGTACGACGCGCTCGTCCGGATGGCCCAGACGTTCTCGCTCCGCTACCCGCTCATCGACGGGCAGGGGAACTTCGGCTCGATCGACGGCGACACTGCGGCCGCGATGCGGTACACCGAGGCGCGGCTCTCCAAGCTCGCGGAGGAGATGCTCCAGGACCTCGAGAAGGAGACGGTCAGCTGGGGCGACAACTTCGACGGCTCGCTGAAGGAGCCGCTCCTCCTCCCCTCGAAGGTCCCGAATCTTCTGATCAACGGGTCGGCCGGGATCGCCGTCGGCATGGCGACGAACATGCCGCCGCACAACCTCGGAG
>JAKIWE010000005.1 GCA_022750195.1 Thermoplasmata archaeon
GTTCCTTGCGCCTACCCACCGCTTATCGCAGCTTGGCACGACCTTCATCGGCGCCCGAGCCCAGCCATTCCCCAGCTGACAGGAGTCAGCTACACTGATTGCACTCGACAAGCGTCCAGAACGCGTGTGATCGGGGTCATCGGCCCTCCCGCCCAGGTGGCGGGTGCCTCCACCCCCTTCCCCGGAGAGGCCCAGGCCTCTACGGGTGCATAGCTCGCGCCCTCGGTTGCGCCGGGGGTCGCGGCTTTCCTGCCAGCAGCGCCCGGTATTTAATTTCTAGTAAGCGGAGCCCGCGCTAGCACCTGCGGGTTCTTGCGGCCGCACCTTGCCACGGCCTCGCCGCGGTTCGAGCCGAGTTCACTGCGCCGGGACGACCGGCCCGGAACTCCACGGTCGGAGCTCCGGGTGATCGGCCCGGCTCACCGCGTAGGAACAGAGCCCCATTCGATTGGCGGTACAGTGAGGACACGTCCGGTCGGAGGGGACGGGGGCGCGCTCACGGTCCGAGCGGATCGTGGCCAGCGCGTAGCGGAGCCAGTGCTCTTCCGATTCGCCGTAGCGGACCTGGACGAATCCTTCGTGCTGGCCTCCCCCGGCCGCGTCGCCGTAGTACACGAGGCCCATGGGCGGGCGCCGCCCGAACGCCGCCTCGACGAGCCGGCATTCGGCGACCGCCTGCAGGACGTCGAAGCTCCGGCCGTGCACCTCGTGAAATCCAACGAACAAATGGGTCGATTTGTACTCGATGGGGATCAAGGTCCCATCGTGCTGCTCGACCACGAAATCCGGCCGACCGGCGAATCCGAGCGTCGCGTCGACGAGGTTGCGCGGCCGCGTCGTGAACCGCGGGTCGAGACGGATTCGTTCGGGGGGGAAGAGGATCGGGAGTCCCTCCTCGTCATCCAGGTACACGAGCGTGTCCTTCTCGTCGAGGTCGAGCCGACCGTCGACGACGGTGACCCCGCCCGTCGGCGGGCCGAGGAGCGGCGAGTGCTGGAGCGGCCGGATGTGCTCCGGGGTCATCGGGACGATCGGGACTCCGCTCACGAAGTGCCGGTGCTCGGCATGGAGCAGCTCCATCTCGAACGGGCACCGGAAGTACGTGACGAGGTCGTGGGGGGTGAGGTGCTCGGGAACCGGAGCTCCGTCGGCCATGGCTCGGCCGTCGCGTCCCTTCCGCTATCAACCTACGCTTCCACCGGAGGCTCGAAGGCGGCCGTCCGCCAACCCACGGTCCCTGACACATCTCCTACCGAACCCCAAATGAGCCCGCGCGGCTGGCACGAGCCTCGAGCTCTCCCGCGGGGTGCGGGGTCTCTGCCGTGCCCCGTATCCTCAATGGACCGGCCCCCCGCCTCGCCGTCCTATCCGGCGGGCCAGTTGGCCGCCATCGAGGGCCATGCGAGGCCGAAGAACGGCAGGGGCCGTTCGTCCCCCCACCCACGAGGAAGAGTGAGCAGGCCGGTTATACGTAGGGTTTGATAATCCCCCACCTCCTTCGAGGCTTTCCCGGAAATGGCCATGTGGATGGGAACGCGTCCGACTCAAGGAGCCTCGGACCCGACTAGAGTCACGGCGTGGATCGTGGCGATCGCGATCGGGATCACCGCGATCGAGTTGATCAGTTTCGTCCCTGCGGGGGCGATCGCCGGGACCTCTGGGAGAGCCGTGCCCGGCGGCGGCTCCACCGTGTCGCTCTCCTCGGCGGGATCGCTCGCCTCCTCCGAGCTGCAGGCCGCCACAAATTCGCTCGCTCACGGGGCTGGCCCGGCGGCCAGCGTTTCGCCCAGCATCCTCGCGCCGACGCCCAGCTGGTACCGCCCGCTACCCCCGAGCGCCCGGGACATCACCAGCATGACCTACGACGCCCGCGATCACTATGTTCTCCTGTTCGGGGGGCAGGACCGGGCCGGGCACATCCTCGCCGACACGTGGGAGTTCACCGGGAGCGTCTGGACCCAGCTCCACCCCACCTCGTCGCCGGGCGTCCGGTACGGCGCGTCGATGGCGTTCGACAGCGCCGACAACTACGTGCTCCTCTACGGTGGGTTCACCACGGGGAGCGTCGGACTGAAGGACACCTGGAAGTTCGCCGGGGGGACGTGGACCAAGCTCACCCCCACCCTGAATCCTGGGCCGTTGGGCTACGCGTCGATGACCTACGATGCGAAGGGCGCGCACATCGTCTTCTTCGGCGGGCTCGACCACGCGTTCGGGATCCATGGGGCCACCTGGGAGTTCAAGACGGGCCAGTGGACGAACGTGACGGGGACCCCCTCCCCTACGGCGAGGGCGTTCGCGAGCTTCGCGTACGACGCCAAGGACGGCTACGCCCTTCTGTTTGGCGGGGCCAACGCCACCTTCGTCCTGCTCGGTGACACGTGGAACTTCTCGGCGGGGAAGTGGACGAAGCTCACCCCGACCGCCTCTCCGTCGAACCGCGACGACGCGGCGATGGCGTTCAGTGCGAAGGACGGCGTCGTCGTGCTGTTCGGGGGCTACACCAGCGGTACCCACGACAATTCCGACACCTGGACGTTCGCTGCCGGTGCATGGACCAAGAAGGTCACCCTGACGCACCCGTCGACCCGGGGCGAGTTCGTGATGGCCGACGGAACGACGACGACGAACGTCGTGCTGTTCGGCGGTGCCGCCTACTCCGGAACCTTTTACAACGACACGTGGACCTTCCACGGTGCAGTCTGGACGCATGTGCCCCTACGAGCGCCGTCGGCGCGCTCCGAGCCCGCGATGACCTACGACGAGGCGGATGGCTACGTCCTCCTCTTCGGCGGAGAGTCCCTGACCGCCTTTGCGTTCCTCAACGACACGTGGAAGTTCGTGAACGGGGCCTGGTCGCCACTCCACCCGTCCACCGCACCCAGCCCAAGGGCCTCGGCCGGGATCGCCTTCGACCAGGCCGACGGCTACGTCGTACTGTTCGGCGGTGCCAACAGCACCTCGTTCCTCAACGATACCTGGACCTTCAGCGGGGGTAGTTGGACGCACGTGATCACGAGCCTCCTCCCGGCCCCGCGCGCCTCCCCTAGCATGAGCTACGATTTCGCGGACGACTACGTCCTCATGTTCGGCGGCTGCTACGGTCCAGGCTACTGCTTCAACGCCTACAGCGACACGTGGATGTTCTCGGCGGGAGTATGGACCGAACTCTTCCCCTCGACCTCACCCTCCGCCCGCACGGGTGCGGCCCTGAGCTACGACTCGGGGGACGGGTATGTGGTGCTGTTCTCCGGATTCTCCGATCTGCTCGGGCTGGGGTACACTTTCCCCGACACCTGGTCCTACTCGGCCGGCACCTGGACCAATCTCACGAGCACCCTCACGATCGCCGCCAGCCCGCCCGGTGTCAATCTCGGGGCGCTGGTCGACGATACCTACGACGGCTACCTCGTCCTCTTTGGTGGAAACAATGCTTCGTCGGGCGTTCTCAGCGAGACTTGGAGTTTCGCCAACGGGGCGTGGGCCCAGCTCACCCCGAAGACCACCCCGCCCGCCGAGGCGGGATTCGGCATGGCGTACGACGTCGCGGACAACGCGGTCGTCCTGTTTGACGCAGAGAGCCCAGCCGATACCTGGTTCTACTGAGGAGGGGGGACCTGGGTCGCGACGCCCTCCCTCCCGCCCGTCGCGGAGTTGACGCGGGCAGTTCGCGCCGCGTTCCCGGAGCTCGGGCTCCGCCAGTTTCGGGTCCACGATGCTGGATGGGCGAATCTCGTCCTCGAGGCGGACGGCGCGTGGATGTTCCGGTTCCCTCGCCAGTCTGCCGTTGCCCGCGGTCTGGGGTTCGAGGTCCGAGCCCTGGAACTCCTCGGTCGACATCTCACGATCCCGATCCCTCGGCCGCGGAGCGTTGCGACCCTCGGGCACCCCCGCGGCTGGCCCTTCCTCCTGTACGCGAAAGTCCCTGGGCGACCGCTCTCCAAGTCGGGCCCCCTCGACGCGGCCGCTCGCCGTCGACTCGAGAAATTCGTAGGGAGTCTTCTCCGCGAACTCGCCACCGTGCCCGCCCGGTCGTTGGTGAGTCTTGGGGCCGAACCCTGTTCCCCGGAGGCGTGGGGCGAACGGTATCGTCGAACGCACTGGCGCTTCCTTCGGCACGGCGCCTCCCTCGTGCCTTCGTATCTCGCGCGCTCCGTCTCCAGGTCGTTCGATGCGTTCTACGAGCTCCTCGGTCGCTCGCGGTTCCGGGCCGTCGCCACGCACCGGGATCTCGGGCCTGACCACATCCTCTGGGACCCGCGGACCGCCCGACCGACCGGAGTCATCGACTGGGAGGACCTGTGCCTCGGCGATCCCGCGTTCGACCTAACGGGTCTGGGGGGCATGGGCGAGTCGGGGATGGCCCAGTGGATCCGCGCTCGTCGGGCCCGGAACGACGGAACGTTCCTCGATCGATTGGCGTTCTACCGCCGGGTCTGGCCGATCTACGGCGTCATTCACGCCGCGGAGTCGGGCGACCTGCGTTGGCTCCGGGGTTACTTGCCCAAGCTCCGGCGTTCCTTTCCGACGTGACCCCCCCTCGACCGCAGCGCTTCGGCGGCCGCAAGATTGAACGGTACCGCTCCGTAGCCTCCAGGAGCCGTCGTGACGTCGGCCTTCCCGGGTCAAGATGCGCGAGAGAGGAAGCGACCGCGAGATGGAGCACGAAGCTCGGCGCCAGTTGGGCCGGATCCGCCGCGCGCTCCGTCGTTCCGGTTTGTTACCGTTCTCCGACCCACGGGTCGCTTCGGTGGTGTCGATCGTCGCCGAGGGTCCTGTGTCCGGTTCCTGGTGGGGCCACCCGTCGGGCAGGCTGATCTATCGGGTGGGGGGCCTGATCGACGACGATCCGGAGATTCTCGTGCTGAAGCTGTGGGCCGGCAAGCAGACGCTCGTGGATCGCCGGTTGTGGCCCGCCCTGCTCCGCATTGGAACGTCCCGGTCCGCGTGGCAGCTCCGGGGGATGAGCGAGGCGACGACGCAGTTGCTCGACTACGTCGCCCACGAGGGCGTCGTTCGGTCCGGTCAGCTTCCCCCTGATTTCGCCGACGGGTCGAAAGGGTTCGCGTCGGCCTTGCGTCTTCTCGAACGGCGGCTGCTCGTCCTCACGCGGTCGGTCCATACCGTGAGCGGCACGCACGCGCTCGAGGCCGAGAGCTGGACGACGTGGAGTCGCAGGACAGGAACCCGTCCTCGACGCGGGAGCGTGGAAGCGGCAGAGCTGGTTATCGAATCGGCCGCGACTTCCCTGCACCCCGACGTCGACCCGCGCCCCTCGATGCCGTGGCACCCGCGGGGGGCCTCCGTAGTTCGGACGCCTCGAAGATAGCTGGTCGGAGGGGCGGAAGGCACGGGGCCTCGTGCTCGCCGGGTTACCGGTAGGCCGGTTCGGCGAGCGACCTCAACTGGTCGGCCCGCTGCGCCACTACCCCCGCCTCGGTGAGACCCTGCTCGAGCACCCCTGGGTCCAACCGCGCGGAACCGAGCCGAGCGAAGAGACCGTCCCACGTGGTAGCATCGCCTCTCGAGGCGGCCCCGGCGAGGCTCAGTTCGAGGGGGGCGATCGGTACCGATCGACCCTCCCAGGAGAACTCACCCGCCTGCCGCGCGACCCGCGCTCGGAACTCCGGGGGAGACCGGGTGTCGGCCACCGCCCACTCGACGCACACTCCTCGGCGATGCGTGCCGAGGAACGCGCGAGCACCCACCCGGGTTCGGCCGTCGGCCTCGACGACGGGTCCCAACGGTTCGATCAGGTACTCCTCGAGCGCGGCCCCCAGAGTCCCGGCCCCGGCGTCCGTCACCCCAAGGTCCAGGTCGTGGGGGCGAGGCCCCAATCCGCGCAACCAGAGTGACGTGGAGCCGCCTACCCACCACGGCCGCTCCTCGGGGCCGGAGGAGCTGCCGACTCGGTCGAGCAGATCGCGGAGCGCCTCCTCGACGGGCACTTCCTCGTTCGCGTAACGCTGCGCCAGCATCGCCTGCATCACGAATCGGGTCCGATTGTAGCCGGCGCGGGCGCGCGCCGCATCGGAGGAGGGAAGTTCGAACTCTCGATGCCAGCACCTCGGCCCGCCGAAATCGCACGACTGGGCCGGATGAAAGTACCCGAACGGCTCGGGAGTTCCGGCCGGTGGGCCCCCGGCGTCCGCCCCCCCGTCCTGTGCGTGAAAGACGAATCGGGTCGGATCTCGTTCTGTCTCGCGCGTGAGCTGGTAGAGAAAACCCCCGCCCATATCCGGTCCGGAGAGCATCTCGGTCTTCATCGGACTCTCTCTCGGCGGGGAGCCGTCGACGCCCGGGGGTTCGGCGCGGGGCGTCGACGGCGGTTTCGGCCTACCTCACGAAGTCCGAGGCGTCAACGCTGACCGAGTGTATCCCGGGGAAGGCGTGCGGGACGACGCTCCAGGAGCGACCTTCGTCCGGTGACAGGACGAGCTGCCCGGTCGACGTGCCGACGTAGATCCCCGGCGGGTCGAGCGCGTCGGCGGCGAGCCCCTCGCGGTGGGTCCCGAGCTCCCCGATGGCGACCCGTCCGCGGATGAGCGGGGAGAACTTGCGGGATCTGTCGTCCCACCGGTACACTTCGAGCGCACCGCCCCAGCTCGTGCGCGTCTCCCCGGCGAGAGGGACGAAGTACGCCTGGCCCGGACGGCTCGCGGCCGTCGCGACGACGAATCCGAAGTCGCTCTTGAGCGCCTTCCCGACCCGCGTCCAACTCTGCATGCCGTCGTGGCTCACGTGGATGCCGCTGTGGTCCTGCCGGTACGATGTCTCCGGGTTCGCCGGGTCGAGCACGACCTTGTGCACGCACTGACCGACCTCCTGCACCGGGTCCGGGAGGAAGTCGATCAGGACGCCCTTGTTCGCCGGCCGGAACGACCGGCCGCCGTCGTCGCTGCGGAACATACCGGCGGCGGAGATCCCGACGTACATCCGTTTCGGGTCGGTCGGGTCCAGGAGGATAGTGTGGAGGCAGGGGCCTCCGTTGCCCGGGTTCCAGTTCGCCTTCGAGCTGTGCTCGTTGATGCCGTTCATCGGCTGCCAGCTCGACCCACGGTCGTCGGATCGGTAGAGGGAGTACGGGTCGACCCCGACGAACAAGGTGTCCGGTTCGGAGGCGTGTCCGGGCTCGATGTGCCAGATCGCCTTGATCGGCTGAGGGACACCTTCGGGCCCCAACGCGGGCTTTCGGCCCTTCTGAAGGGGGAGGAGCGGCGGGGCGATCTCGGTCCACGTCTTTCCGTGATTGGTCGACCGGTACATCGACGGGCCCCAGAAGGCGTTGTTCACGCCGGCGTAGACGTGCCCGCGGGCTCGGGGGTCTGGGGTCACGTGGTAGACGTCGTCCCCCGGCTGGTACGGTCCGCGGACCTTCCATTTCCGCCGGGACTTGTCGCTCTCGGCCACGTAGGTCCCCTTCCGCGTCCCCAGGTACACTCGTACGTTCTTCGTGCTCGCCATGGTTAGCCTCCCTGAATGGAGTGTAAGATGTCGATCTCGTCCTCGCCGGCGACCGGCGTGGCGAGCCCGCCCAAGTGGGAGATCTCCTCGCCGTTGACGAAGATCCGCACGAATCGGCGGACGGTGCCGGTCTCGTCGCGAAGGCGCAACCGCAACCGGGGGTACTTGGTCTCGAGCTCGTCGAGCATCCCTTCGACCGACGAGGCCTGCGTGGTGACCTTGAGCTGGGGGACGAACTCCCGCAGCATCCCATCCAAACGGACCGCGGCCATGGTACCCCCGCCGCGCCCTCTACCGCCGCGCTGATATTTACTTCGCGAGCGCCCGCAAAGAGGCGGTGGGGCCGCCTCCGACGCTCCACGACGAGGTCGCGGGGATCGGCCCGGTCTTCACCGAGACCAGGCCGTGGTCGATCCGGGCGTGGAGGAACGTCCCGTTCGGCAGCGACTCCCAACCGGCCGGACCGCTATCAAACGGCTCGCTTCCGATGATGATCTGCCGAGCGTCGGCTTTGTAGGCCATCTCGTAGTATGGCCGGTTCGGCTCGAAGAATCTCCCGCCGTGCTCCCCCCGGTACCGGCAGAACCCCCAGAGCTCGTTCGGGCCCCGGCTGAACAGAACGTTGAGGCCGGAGTACGGCCCGACCGCGGGCCGACCTTCCCCCTTCCACACATCGTCGAGCTCCTCGACGGTCCTCACGTAGGCCGCGAGCGGGTCGCCGACGGCGTCCAGGTTCTGGACAAGGAGCCAGAACAGAACCTCGCTGTCGTTGACCCCCTTCACGTTGGATTCGTACTTGCCCAAGCGGGGGCGTGTCGCCCGGGGGAAGGAGATCTCCCCGTTGTGGGCGAAGAGCGCCCCGCCGTAGGTGAACGGCTGACTGTTCTCGAGCGCGATGAGCCGCGAGTGCGGGAGGCGCATGGGATTGCTCGCCTTTCGAAGGTGGGCGATTACGACCGGCCCTCGCGCCGCCCGGGCGGCGGCCTCGAACTGAGGACGGTCGGACGGCTCGTCGGCGCGGCCGATCCCTTTCTCGATCCGTGGAGTTCTCGTGCCCTTGTACCAGGCGATGCCCCAGCCGTCCCCCTGCTGATGCTTGGGGGCGGAGTTCGCCTGACGAAGCAGAGAGCGGTCCGTTTCGAGAAGCCACGGTTCCGCCGGGGTGGCACTGCCCCCTAACAGGCCGAACAATCGGCACATCATCCGTGCGACGGTGGCATGTGGCATAAACCTCCTCCGGAGTTCAGCGTGGGCCCATCCGCCAGGGCCGAGGAGGTAAGCGAAGTCGATGGCGCCGGGCCCTCCGGGTCGTGGACCGCGGGCTGGTGGGGGCGAGGTAACGTAACCCTTTTACTCACGTGCGGGTATGTTATCTCGGAGACGAAGCCGATGATTGCAGTCGACGTCACCCCATCCGCCCGGGCCCAAGTGCTCAAGATCATGGAGAAGGAGGGGAAGCCGGACGGCGCGCTTCGGCTCTTCGTTCAAGGCGGCGGCTGCTCCGGCCTCACCTACGGCATGACGTTCGACAAGTACGAGAGCGGCGACGAGGTGGCGTTCCGCGACGGCGGGCTCACCGTCGTGGTCGACAAGGCCAGCGCTCCGCTGCTCGACGGCATCAAGGTCGATTTCCTGCTCGGGCTCGAGGCGTCGGGGTTCAAGATCTACAACCCGAACGCCAAAGAGACCTGCTCCTGCGGGAAGTCGTTCTCGGCGTAAGCCGGGCTCGGGCACGGCGGGTCCGGGGCGTGCGTTAAATAGCGCCCTCACCCTCGTCGTGACGAGGCTGGTCCAGGAGGGGCCTCAGGCATGAGTTTGCAGTTGGACGTATCGGAAACAGCAAAGGCGCAGGTCCGGGAGCTCATCAAAGCCCAGAAGCCGGGAACGGTCGTCCGTCTTTTCGTCCAATCGGGCGGAGGGGGGGGCGGCGGCGGTTGCGGCGACGGCTGCGGATGCGGTGCCGAGGCGAGCAGCGGTCCCTCCTTTGGGATGGCGTTCGACCGGTCCCGCAACGGCGATGAGGTCGTCAAGGTCGACGGCTTCTCGGTCGTCGTGGACGCGATGAGCGTCGCGGCGCTCGACGGAGCGAAGGTCGACTTCGTCGAGGCCCTCGATCAGACCGGCTTTAAGATCACCCCGCCGAACCAGCCCGTTCCCTCCGCTCCCATCGGGAGCGGATGTGGCTGCGGGTCGGGCGGGGGCGGCTGCTGCTGAACGCCCCGGACCAACCCGTTCCTCTCTTTCCCACCTAGCGATACTGTCGGTCGGCGTTCGCCGGGCGCGATTAAGCGTTCGGTGGAGCCTGACGCCAGAACTCGAGAGCGTCCTTCAGGGTCCGCTCGATCGTGTACGACGGCCGGTAGCCGAGGGCCCGTAGTCGGGTGATATCGGCCTGGTTGTCGGGCTCATCGGTGGGGCGGAGCAACTTCGGATCGACCACGATCTCCACCGGGACCCGAGCCAGCTTCACGAGCTCATCGGCAAGGGTCTGGATCGAGTAGCTCTCTCCACGAGCCACGTTCACCGGTTGCGTCGGGTCGCCAACCCCGAAGATCGTCCACATCGCCCGGAGCACATCGCGGACATCGGAGATCTCACGACGGGTGGATAGGTTGCCGACCCGGAGCTCCCCGGCCCGTCCGGTGCGCTCGATCGTCGCGATCTGTTGCGCGAAATCGTTCAAGGCGTCGCCCTTCTTGCCGGGTCCCGTGGTCCCGAACAGGCGAGCGTTGACGATCCGTAGCCGGAAGTTCGACGAGTACTGGAAGGAGAGCATCTCCTGGCAGGCTTTCGAGACGCCGTACGGATTGGTAGGATTCAGGGGAAAATCTTCGCGGATGGGCAGCTGGTCGGGCGCACCGTACGCCGACCCGGAAGCGGCGAGCAGCGTCCCGTGAACGGGAGGCCATTTTCGCAACGCCTCGTAGAGGTGGATCGTACCGAGGACGTTGGTTCGGAAAGTGTCGATAGGGTCGGCCCATGCTTTTTGGGCGTAGGCCTGCCCCGCCAGATGGAAGACGCCCTCCGGGCGCACGTCCTCGACGAGCTTGGCTACCCCGCTTCCGTCCTGCATGTCCAGCTGCCTCCAGGTCACCCCGGAACTCGGCAGGTCGCGGGCGGCGAGCTCGGGGGAGGCGAGGTAGGTACCGACGACCTCGTGCCCGTTGGTTACGGCCCACGCCGTGAGGTTCCGCCCGATGAACCCCGAGGCTCCGGTAATTAGGAGTCGCAACGAACTGCCCTCGGCGGGTCACGGCGTCCGATGAGGATCCGTTCGGCGGTCAAGCGACGCACCCCGTTCGGCGGTTCCCGCAAGAATCCATCACGGGTTCGCCGTTATAGTTGTCGCGGGTGGCCGGCGAGTCCTCCTCAGGTGAGGCGACGCCGAAGGGCTACGACCGCTGGGTCTCGGGTTACACCGCCTCGGTGGAGCGGGGCTGAGGCAACCGGGCGATGCTCTCGGGGTGGACCCGGATCGTCCGTTCGAGCCGCTTCGCGAGGGCGACCTCGATCAGGAAGACCCGGAAGAACCGCAGGGTCTGCGTGACCTTGCTCGTGCCCCGCGTTCGTGGTTCGAACCGGAACCCGACCTCCGCGACCGGTCGACCCTGGTTCATGACCAGGACGAAGACGAGGAGCTTGTAGCCGCGGTAGAGCGGATTCAGCGCGCACATCACCTCCCGGCGAAAGCCGAAAAAGCCCGAGACGGGATCGGTCACCCGGCGCGCCTCGGTCAGGGCGAACTTCGCGATCCACTCCGCTCCTCGCGAGATGACCGTTCGCACAAGGGTCCGGGGACCGGGCGCGCCGCCGGGAGCATACCGGCTGGCCACGACCACACCGGCTCCTCGCTGCAGCTCTCCGACCATCGCCGGGATCTTCTCCGGCGGGTGCTGGAGGTCGGCGTCCATCACGATCACGAACTCCCCGCGCGCCGCCTCGATCCCGACGCACTGGGCCCGGAGCGTCGTCTGCTTCCCGTCATGGAAGATGAGGCGCAATCGCTGGTCGGAAAGTTGGGCCCCGGTGAGGAACTCGCGCGAGCCGTCCGTACTCCCATCGTCGACGACGATCACCTCGAACGGGGGAAGGGGCTGGGCGAGGATCCCCGCCAGAAGCTCCGGGAGGTTGCCGCGCTCGTTCAGCGTGGCGAGGATGATCGAGACGGTCGGTCGCGGTTCCCTCGAGCCGGGTCCGGTCGGCATCGCCTGCTCCCCCAACCTCACTCTTGGGAAGTCCTGCGATCGTAGACGAAACAAGACCGCCTAGTGCGCGATCCTGGGGTTCGGTTCACCGGCCGGTGCGGGGGCCGATGACGCGAAGGCGGCATCGCTCCGCGGAACCCCGGGCCGCATGATAATCCTTCCCGAGTCGGACTCCGTCTGCGGCGGCGGGTTATCCGACTCGCTCGCGCCGGGCCGGTCCGGCGACCTCCAAAGATCCACGAACAGCCCGAGGAGAAGGAGCGTCAGTACCACGTCCAGTACCTCGCTCGGCCATACGATCCCCAGACCCCACGCACCGATCGAAAGGGCGAAGGAGTAGTTCACCGACCCGACCAGCGCGATGCCCCACAGCCACCACCGGGGTCGGACCCCTACGAGGGCTACCGGTAGGAGCCAGACCAGGATGTTGAACGAGAGGAACTGCGAAAGGAGCGCCACGCCAGTGACGGTAAGGGCGGCGGCGCGGAGCGGCGAGCGAACCCGGAAGAACACCACCCCGACGAGCGCGAGGGTGACCACCGCCTGGCCGATCGTGAGGGCTTCGCCCGCCGGCAGCAGGTTGTTGAGCAGGAGGACCCCCCAGAAGTTGAGCGAGAACGATCGGCGCCCGAGCTGACTGAGGAAGACCGGCCCGAGGAACTCGGAGCCCCAGATCGCGTAGCAGATCCCGGTACCCGCGGCGAATATTGCGATCGCCGTGGTGGCGATAGCGAACTTTCGACGGAACGACCCGGAGAGTCCGAGGATCGGGAACAGCGTGGGGAACCGCTGCGTCGCCAGAAAGCCGGCGATCCCTGCGGCTCCGAGTTCGGTCCGAACGGCGAGGACGATGGTGAGCAGGATGGTCACGGGAACGAGCGCGTTGCTGGCCCCGTCGATCTGCGCCGCGACCAACGGCGCGTAGAGGGGGCTCGACGCGACCACGAGCGTGAGATACTGCCGGTCCCCGCCCGCCGCTCGCCAGGTGAGAGGAACGATCGTGAGCGCGATGGCCGCCCACACGATCGCGATGCCGGCGACACCTCCGAAGCTTGCCAGGCCGTTGATGACGACGGAGGCGAGCCCGTCGGGCTCCTGGATGGTCGCTCCGCAGCTCGGAACGTTGAACGGGTCACCCCCGGTCCAGAGGGCGCGGCCCTGGGCGAGGAAGCCACCGATGTCGCTCGGATGGCCCGGGGCCGGGCAGCCGAAGAGGCCGGTCGCGAGGTCGTAGGCGATGACCGCGATCAGACCGGCGCCGACGGGCAGCGCGACGTGCCACCATCGGAGATCGTCGAGGTCGCCCCGACCGGTCAGTCGCCGGAGCCCCCGCCGGGCCAGGGCGGTCAGCCTCGGGGTCCGGTCCGTTCGAACGAGCAGGAGGACCAGCCCTGTCGCGCTGAGGACTGCGACGAGAGTTGCTGTAAGGAAGTCGAAGGAGTAGACCATCCGGGGCTCTCCCCCACGGGGTGGGCGTCGCCAGCGAGCTCGCTCTATATCATCGCTGGCCCGACGCCCTCGCGACGGCCCATCGACGCGCGCCCGGTAGGCCACGTCGGGTGGTGAATGGACCCACGACGCCGGCAGGACGGACTCGGTCGGATCGCCTCAGCCCACCCGATCCGAAGGCTCGGAGCGCCGCTCAAACTGCGCCGAACGGCACCGATAAGTTCAAAAGGAGGAGTTATGCGTATCAGTGCGCACGTACGCACACGCAGATTCTGCACGGGGCGGTCGGTCTCGTGCGACGTGCTCGGGGTCGCCCTCCCCTTCCAGAGACGGTCGAGTCGCGGTTCCCGTCGTGGAGGCCCGAGCCTAGTGGCGGGCTACGAGGTCGCGCCCCCGCTGCGCACCTATCGCGATTACACGCTCGAGCGGTACCACCGCTCCATCGATCGGCTCGCCCGGTTGAAGTGGAAGTACGCCGCTTGGATGGTCGCTCTAACCGCCACGGCCGTGCTCCTCTTCTCCCATGTTCGAGTTCCCTCCTCCTTCCTTGCCGCCCACCTGCAGTGGTTGACGCTGGTGTGGCTTCTGCCCGTCCCGCTGTTGATCTGGGTCGCTCTGGTCTACTTCGTCTGGTTCCGCGTCGAGCGATTCGCCCTGACGCCTTCCGAGAGCGTCTCCCCTACCCCTTCCACCCTGCCCACCGTGATCTTCCAGGTCACGAGCACCGGGGTGAACGTCGAGACCGTCCTCAACACGGTCGGCTCGGTCCTCTACTGGACCCGGCACCACCCCGAGCTTCCCTACCGCACTCTCTCGAGCGCGCTGATCGAGGAGCTGGGGTACTTGGCCAATCAGTCACGGTTCGACCGCCTGCGTGCCGATGGCGTCGAGCTGGTGATCGTGCCGGCGGCCTACCGCACCCCCCGTGGGACCACACGGAAAGGGCGGGCGCTCCAGTTCGCTGTAGAACACCGCCGGAGGCTCGGGCTTACGCGGGAAGAGACCTGGATCTACCATCAGGACGATGAGACCGCCGTCGGCGAGGACACCGTCCTCGGGATCGGCGAATTCGTGACGGCCCACGCGGCGGAGAAGTCACTGGGGCTCGGGATCATCCTCTACCCTCAGGACGCCGACTTCCGTCCGTCGCAGATCCAGGAGTTCGGCCGGTCGAAGGACGACCTGCGGACGATCTACACGATCACGAGCCCGCGGAACAAGATGTCCGGCTTCCACGGCTCGCACTTCATCGTGCGGGGCGACGTCGAGGACGAGACCGGCTGGGACGTAGGCCCGAACATGCTCAGCGAGGACCTGCTGTTCGAGAACGCGGTCCGACGCCAGCACGGACCAATCTTCCACATCCTCAAGGGATTCGCCTACGAGAAGGCTGCCTTCACCATTCGCGATCAACTCCGCCAACGGCGGCGGTGGGTCCAGGGATGGTCCCGGGCGCTCCGTCGCGAACGGTTCTCTCCCGGTCGGCGCTTGGTGATGGCCTACAGCATGGCCGTCTGGATGGGCGCGGTCGTCTCGCTCCTCGCGATCGTCACGAGCTGGATCTTCGGGTTCACTCCGCTGCTGCCCTATGCGGGAGGCCTCGCGGGGTTCGTGTGGGTGACGCTGGTGGCCGGATACCACGAAGGATACACGCTCCATCGCGAGTACGTGCCGCGCCGATCGGTGAGCTATGCTCGAGTGATCGCGAACGGCGTTGCCGGAGCTCTCGCCGACGCCCTTGCGCCGTGGTATGGCCTGTTCACCCGGCGTAAGCTCCATTTCGAAGTGATCCAGAAGGATCGACTCGGGGTCGGCCGACCTGTTCCGCTGAGCCTCCCCATCTCGGGGGCCGAGTTCCGCAGCTTCCAGCGATAGACGCGCCGGTTCTCGACCGGAAGTAACGGCTTCACCGCGTGGCGCTCACGGCGGGCTAGACTTCGCGCACTGGCCGGGCGACGGCGGGACTTCCGAGTGCTAACCCCGAACCAGATCCGGACGAAGATCGGCCGGGGTCGATACCCCGAGCTGGGCCATCGAATTCACGAGCTCCGCGGTCAGCAGTCGGAGGTACCGCGCGACGCCGGCCCCGCCGTCCGCTCCGAGCGCCCAAAGTACCGGTCGGCCGATTCCGACCCCACGGGCCCCAAGCGCGAGCGCAATGAGGACGTCCGTCGCCCTCCGGACGCCCCCGTCCAGGAACACCTCGGCTCTTCCCCCGACCTCCTCGACGATACCGGGCAGCACGTCCAACGTGGCGGGCGCTCCGTCGAGCTGGCGACCGCCGTGGTTCGAGACGATGATGCCCTGCGCGCCCCCGTCGACCGCCCGACGAGCGTCGTCACGTCGAAGCACCCCTTTGACGACGAGGGGCAATCGCGTGACCGAACGCAACTTCCCGAGGACCCCCCAGTCGCTCGCGGCCTCGGCCCTAAGTCGGTAACTCGTCCCTTCCCGGGTCGGCCCGCGCGCCGGGGAGACAAACTCTGGACCGTTCCCGAGCGGCACGGGGGCGTCGATGCCAAACCCCTCCTGCGCCTGCCGGTCGCGTACCCCGAGGAGTGGGACGTCGGCGGTCAGCACCAGGGCGCGGAAACCTGCCCGTTCGGCACGTTGGACGAGCTCGACCGTCCGGCTGAACTCCGGTTGAAGGTAAAGTTGGAACCATCGAGGGCTCTCCCCACTGGCCTGCGCGGTCGCTTCGAGGGAAAAGCTAGACAGGCTGCTGAGAACGGCGAGCACCCCCGCCTCGGAAGCTGCGGCGAAGGTTCCCGGTTCCCCGTCCGCGTGGACCTGTCCCTGGTAGGCGGTCGGTGCGAGGAAGAACGGGACGGCCACGCTCGATCCGAGGAAGGTGGTCGTTGGATCGATGCGCTCGACGCCCGCAAGGAGCTTCGGCAGGAGGGCGCACCTGTGGAACGCTTCCCGGTTCGCTGCCCTGGTCCGTTCCTCGCCCGCGCCGCCCTGGATGTAATCCCAAACGGCGCTCGGCACTCGGGCGGCACCCGCCCGTTCCAGTTCGGCGAGGGTCCGGAAGGCGGGAGAGGCGGAGTCCGAGGTAGACACGGTGGAGACCGCTCAGGACGTAGGCGCTGCGGATTTCAACGCATCGGAGCTCCCCACCCGCTTCTTCGTCCGACACGTGACCGTGGGTCGAACTGGCAGGCCGTGGCTCGGCCGAGCGCGAGGGCCCTGATCTAGGACGACGAGAAGACCACGACGCAATCGGTCGCCCAGGTCACCTGGACGGAGAGGGTGGCGTTCGGGTTCCAGAGCACGATGTACCACCGGTCGTTGAACGTGAGCTTCACGTCGAACGTCCAGTTGCTGACGTTCTGGATCCCGAACCGGTCCGAGTAGACCTGACCGAAGGTTTGCAGTCGGACGAAGTCCAAGGAATCCATCACGTAGGGATCCAGGGATCGCGTGGCGTTGAACGTCCCGGTCAAGGTTGCCGATCGATTGACCGGGAACTCCTCCCACTGGTAGTAGTTCCCCGGAATCGCCCAGACCGCACCGCTCTTGGCGAGTACGATCGGCGGATGGTGATAGGTCGGCCGGGGGGAGGCGAGCCCCGGGAGGTCTCCGGCGACCCAGGCCACCCCCACGGCGTTGACCGAGAGAACCACGACCACGATGATCGCGTACAGGGCCCAGGGCCGGCGCGGTAACAGCTGAACACGAGATCCGATTCCGACGGCCGCCCCCGGCACCCCCAGTGCGCCGACGGACGCGGCCGGCCCTCCAGCGTCGGGCGTTCCCGTCAACGAGAGAGGTTGCAGCTCGGCGGGCGTGCCGCTCCAGAGCTGGTCTCCCCTCGCAATCCAACGGTCAAACCCCGCGACGGTGTAGGACAATCCCAGAAACAGAGCGAGCGGCGAGATCACCGCCGCCCAGAACCATGCCGCGCTCGGGACCCCAAAGGGCGTTACGACGAAGTTGTAGAGAAGGACGCCAGCGGGAGGTAACTCTGCCAGTACCGCAGCGAGCGAGGCCGCCTTTCCCCGACGCAGCAGCCGGTCGATGTGACGGTCGCCGGAGCCAGCCACGACCTCAGGAAAGCTCGCGACCAGGAGTGTTTGGGAGGCCGTGATCGTGGCCAGGAAACCCCCGAACTCAACGGCGAAGGCGACGGCGAACAGGGGGGGTACCGTCTGAGTGGAGGACGCTTGCGAGAGCGCCTCAGGGAAGGTGACCACGGCGGCAGCGAGGAAAAGGATCGAGAGGCCGAAGGCGACCGCGGAGACGGCAAATCTCCGACGCAGCCGGCGGAGGACGGCGCTCCAGGGGCCGGAGCCCCAAGCGAACGCCCCGCTCAAGGTCCGGACCGTGGTTCCCCACCGCCGGAGCTGTTGGCCCCCGAGGAGGTAGGCGACGATCACCAACAGAGGTATCGAGACGCCCACCGCGCCGAGCACCGGCGAACTCGACACGCCGGGAATCGCTCCTGACGCGATCGATTCCTCGAGAGCGAAGAGAGCAGCCAAGAGCACGAGGACGACGGCGGTCGCGCGGTACCACTCGAGCGCGTTCCTCCCCAGGTGGACGATGGGACGAAGCAGGGGACCCGGGTCCACCTTCCCCGCGACGGGGCTCAGAGCCGCAACGGGCGAGCGAACCTGGGAGAGGGGGGCCGTGCAACGGGGACACCTCGGTGCTTCTCCGACCACCGCGTCCAGCTGGACGGGATTCCCGCAGTACGCACAGATCACCCGTCCTCGCTGTACGGCCGCGCGTCGGTGCCGCGCCGAGAGCAACGCATGGTCCTGAGCTCGCGCGATCGCAAAGGTCGACTGCAGAAACGCGTGGACCGCAGGTGCCCCTTGGACCGCGTCCCACCGGAGCGTCGTCGTGGGCCCTGGCGCGACGCCCGGCCCGAGGGGGAGAGGCTGGATCTCGAAAACGATGGGACCGACGGCCTCCGTGCTCGCGGAGAGCTGTCGGATCTGGGAGAGTTCAGCGAAGCGGAACTGGGAACCGGAGAATCCTCGAACGAGAACGACGCGTCGGTGGGTAAGTGCAAACGCGTTGTGCCGCCAAGAGATCAGGACGAGGGCCAGAAGTCCTCCGAAGAGAAGGCCGAAGAACCCGGTGGAAAGGAGTATCGCCGGCACGCCGCCCGCGACGGCGGTGCCCGAGCTGGTCGACGCTAAGGCGGCCGCCCCGAGGACCAGCGTGAGTGCGAAGAGAAAGGCGAGGACGATGAGACGCCCGCCGCGCGAGGCCACAAGGCCCGGGCGCCCCTCGTAAAGCACGCGCTCGCCGGGCAGGAGCAGCCGACGAGGGAAGACTTGGTGACGGTGGCTGTCGGGGCGTCGGTGGACGAGCTCCCCCTCGTTCCGAGGGCGTGTCGCGCCGCCGCCCGGGGTGGGCCCGACCATCGGGTCAGCCCAGCCGCTGGCCACAACTGCGACAGAAGGCGACCCGGCCGGCCGGGTTGAGCTGCCCACAGTTCCGGCAGGCGACCATGCCCGGGGGTGGACGCGCGGGTGGTGGTGGGACGGCCGGTCGCAACGTCGGGGTAGGGGCCGCTGAAGCTGCCGTCGGTGCGTACGTCGGATAGACCGGTGAAGCGGACGGTCGTTGAGGGGCCGATACCCCGGCGCCGGTGGCCGCCCCAAAGGCCGGGGCTTGCGAGGAGGCCGGCGCGGACCGAAGGGGGGAGGCGGCGGGGCCGACCTGGGCGGTCGCCGTCGGACCGACGGTGGCCCTCGCCGGGACATTCAGACCCTCGGCGACGATCCGTGGAAGTACCCACGGGGGTGCCCTGGGGTCGAGGAGGATGGCCCGGGCCTGCTCGGCCGTGACCGCGAACCCTCCCTGTCCTTGCTCCTTGCCGGGGAAGAGGAACTGGAACCAGTACCGGCCCTTTCGCGGTCGAAGCATGCTGGGCTGCAGATTCTCCCAGGCGACTCGCAACTCCCCCCGGGAACGACGGACGATGACGCCGCCGTCGACCACGGCGATGGCCCGGGTCATGGTCCGAGCGATGCTCAGGTAGAGGCCGACGGCGATGCTCCCGTAGAGTCCGATCGTCAGTCCAGCCAACACCAGGAAGCCGATCAAGCTCAGGCCTCCTTCGGTGAGAGGCACGATGAAAATGACCGGGAAAATCAGGAAGATGAGCACCACGTAGCTCTGTCCCCCGTAGAGGCTCCGCACGTTCGGCGTTTCGATCCAACGGACGACCTCGCCCGGGGCGACGTTCACCCCCGTCGCGAGAAGCCGCTCACGCCGGCGCTGCGCACGGTTGGAGATCGGGAACATGATGCCGAACAGGAGCGGCAGGAGAAACAGGGGGAACAGGAGGCCGAACAACGAGAACGCGCTCGAGCCTGGCGGGTTGATCAGCAGCGTCCAACTTCCTCCTTCGTAGAGGAAGGTCGCTGTCAGCAGGCTGAACCCGGTCGTGACCCCGGAGTAGTACACCAGGTATCCGTCGAGCGGGTCGTCGACCAGGAGTCCCCCGAAGCTCGCGTCCGGCCCGCTGCCGTCGGGGAGCTGCGCCCAACTGGTCCCGTCAAACGCCCAGACGTCGGAGATGAACGTCCCGTGGTCGTAGCCGTTCACCACCAGCGGGATCCCCTGCTCGGAGTCGTAGGCGGCGCTCGCCATCCACCGAGGCCCTGGCGTCGCCAGGAGACGGCTCGTGACGTCGGTCCAGTTCCCGCCTTTGTAGGTCCACGTGTCGCCCAACACTCCCGCCGCCGAGCCGCCGCCGAAGACCACGGTCTCGTTCTGCGCCGTATCGAACACCATCGCCGAGCCCGCGCGCGCGGAGGGCATCGACCCGGACGGCCCGGGCGAGGGCAGCTGGGTCCATTGGCCGCCCTGGAAGCTCCAAAAGTCACCGAGATACTGCGCGGTGTTCGCCGAGATGCCCCCCAACAGGAGGAGGCTCCCGACCCCGGTGTCGTCGACCAGCATGGCCCGGGCCCGCGGGATCGGCGCGTGCCGTTCGAGGGAGGTCAGGTTCGTCCAACGGTCTCCGGCGAAGCTCCAGGTATCGTTCAGGACGCGGTCGCACGGCGAGTCGGCGCAGCCGCCGAAGAGGACGACCTCGTGGTCCTCGGAGTCGTACGCCATGGACGCCTCGTACCGCGCGGGCGGTGCGACCCCACTCCCGACCGGGAGCTCGCTCCAGTTCCCGCGGAGGAAGACCCACGTCGAACTGTCCATCGCGCCCGAGACGCCGCGCCCGCCGAACATCAGGACGTAGCCGTCCAGCGCGTCGAAAGCACCGCTCGCGGACTCGAGCGGGCGAGGGCTCACCCCGTTGTTGTGCAACGGAGCGTTGAGTGCTCGAGCCGAGGGCGCCGAAGGGGCCGCGCCCGCCCCGTGCGCCGTGGGGACGAAGGCCAGGAGCACGACAATCGCCGCTCCGAAAGCCGCCAGCGCGATCGGCGACCGGTACGCCCGCGAGCGGACCGTGCCGGTCCCGGCGACGTGCACGGCGGGGAGCGGGCCCCTCAAGCTTCGAGGGTGAGCCGTTCAAGGACTAAAGACGTTCGAGCCGCGTCCGGTCGGCTCCCGATCGACTCGGGGACCGAATCGCACCAACGGCGCGACCGTTACGACGGGAGTCGGACCGGGGCGGAGCACGTCGGGCACTTCGGATTGAGCGGGTCCAGGCTCGCCAGCTCGATAGGCCCCCCACAATACTCGCACCGGATCGAGGCGGCGGTGAACTTATCGAGCGCCGCCTGGGCGGCGAGGGCCTCGGTCTGGCGCCGAAGTCCGAACGCGAACGCCTCTTGGACGAAGGCGTACACGAGCGGCGCTTTGGCGATCCCGTCCCAGCGCAGCGGACGTTGCCGCCCAGCGTGCGCCCCACCGCCATAGGCTGACGGGGGCGTGGTGTCGAACCGGAGCCCTCCGGAGATCCCGGGCTCGGTGGCGAGATTGTGGACCTGGACGTAGGAGGCGTCCTGGAACTGCGAGCCCCGTACGCCCGAGACTCGAATGACCCGCTGGTCGGTCAGCGCGTAGACCTGGTGTCGCCATTGGACCACGAGCACGATGAGCCAGAGAAGGAACGGGGTGCCGAGAATGACCCCCCCGGGTAGCGCGGACACGGAGGTCGCGGCCACTCCGAAGAACAGCGCGAGGAAAAGGAGGATGACGATCAGGCGCCCCCAGTAGAGGGCGAAGAAACCCGGGCGGGTCTCGAACAGAACATGCTCGCCGGGCGGGAGCAACTCCCGGGGAAGGGCGCCCGGCTGGTTCGTCGGGGGCAGTTGGACGAGAAGGTCGGCCTCCGTCTTGGGCGCCGGCAGAGAGCCCGCCACTGACCAGGGCGAAGGACACGCTCGGATAACGGTGACCGCGAGTCCCTCGAGACCGACCGGTCGCACGCAGTACTCGTCGATCGCTCTGCAACGATATCGTCTCAGGAGGAAATCTCCTCTCGGCGGACGACGGTCGGAATCCGATCTCGTGGGTGTCGACGGCGTCCGCCGTGGCTGTGGCTCAGACGAACAGGTCTTCGAGGGGGTTCTCCATCTCCTTCACTTCGCGGATCCGGACCCCCTTCGCGGCCAGCTCGGCCACGATCTTCGGGACCTCCTCGGGCCCGGCGAGCTCTTGGAGATAGTACTCGCCCTTCTTCGAGGAGGCCGGGAGGAACGCTTCGGCCCCTTCGGCGCGGATGCCGATGACGTACTTCGTCGGTCGCAGCTCGCTCAGGAGTCCAAAGTAGCCGACCCGCCCGTCCTTGAGCGCGAGGACGTACTTTCCTATCTCTCGCGCCTCGTACAAATTGTGCGAGGAGTAGAGCACCAGGTCGTCCTTGCTCAACCCGAGAACGAGGTCCCGGATCTCTCGGGCCAGCTTCGGGTCGAGGTTGCTCGTCGGCTCGTCCAGCAGGTAGATGCTACGCTCCTGCAGGAAGACCCGCGCTATCGAGACTCGCTTCTTCTGCCCCTGGCTCAGCTCGGAGAAGAACCGACTCCGCAGCTCCTCGATGCCGAGAAGCCGGATGACCCTCTCGACCTCGGGCGGGCCGACCCCTTGTACCTTGGCGTAGAACCGCAACGCTTCCTCCACCCGCAGACCGTCGGGCATCCCGTCGATGTGGGAGAGATACTGCATGCGCGTTCGGGCCTCGTGCCGGGCGATGTCGATCCCGTCGACGGCGATCGTCCCGGCACTGGGCATGAGGATACCGCCGATGGTCCGGAACAGCGTGGTCTTGCCGGCTCCGTTCGGCCCGAGGACGACGTAGATGGCCGGGACTTCGATGGTGAAGGTGATGTCTCGAAGTACCGGCTTTCCGCGGTAGCCGGCGCTCACCCCGTGAAGCTCGATGCGGTGGTGTTCTCGCGACCGACCCTCGACCCCGGAGGGAGATGCCGGCTGTGCGCCTGAATTCACCGACGTCCTCCGATCATAGTGGGGAGAGGAAGCGGTCGCGCCCCATCAGTCGCGCGGAGAGCGCGAGCAGGAGGGCCACCGCGGCGATGATCACGCCGGCGGCTCCGGCCGTGAAGTAGTAGAATTGGCCGTGGGGGAGAGCCTCGGCGACGATGAGTACGAGGATGCCCGGCGTGATCCCGACCATCGGCGCGATGCCGATGGGGCTGTTGATCCCGGTCCGCGGGGTGGAGACCGACGACCAGATCATTCCGACCGTCGAGGTGAACAGCGCCCCGGCGAAGCCCATCGGAACCGTGTAGAACGCCAGCGATTCCGAGAGGTCGGTCGTCAAGGTAATGCCGTGAGAGAGCGCAATGCTCAGCCCCACCCCGAGGGCGAGCCCGAGGATCAGCGCGGCGAGAGCGGCCGTCGCGATGAGGCTGTCCACGAACAGGCTCCGCGGGCGGACTCCGTACGCGATGAGGTACTCGAAGACCCCCTTCGTCCGGTCGCTGACGAAAGTGATGAGTGCGCCGGACGAGCCGAGGATCGCGAACAGTGGGATCTCCAGTGGGAAGGTGGTCGCGAAGACCGTCGGGCTCTTGGTCCCGAGAACCAGCACGAGGGAAAGGAAGAGGGCCAGCACGGTGCCGATGGCAAGGTACCGCCATCCCAGGGCCACCGATCTGCGGATCGTGGTTCCCATCAAACTCGCCGGACGCAGCGTCGGTCCGGCGAGGGCATTGGCCCCCGACATCATCTCGCGTTACCGTCGGCGATTTTAAGGACTGCAGGCAGCGAAGGCCACCGAACGGTCCGCGGCCCATACCCCGCTCGGGCCGCTCTGGGCAGCACGCCCCTTGCAGATTGCACGGCGATCTTGCCGCGCCCGCCTCAAGGCGGCGGGCCGGCTCGGTTCCCAACCCCTCCGCTCCAAGAGTGTGGTTCACCCTCGGTCGCAGGGTCGTTCAGGGAAGCGGGACGTTCCCGGGCGGCCGGGCCGGCAGCTGACCCGGTTGTTGGGCCGAGTGTCGCTACCGGCTTTTCCACGTCACCGTGAAGGTCGTGCCACCGAACGAGAGGCCCGAGGGGGAGGCATCGGTCCCCGGCGAGTCGGTCATGGTGATCGCGAAGACCTTGGTGAAGCCGCTGATGCTCGCGGTCGTGCCGGAGATCGTCGCGTGGGCGTTCCGGAACGTAACGGTCCCGTACGGCGTGATCCCGCCCGTCGCGCCACCGCCGGAATCATCCTCGACGATCCATTCGGCCGAGCTGCGGACGGCGCTCGGAAAGGTCCGGGAGTGGGCCGAGGTCTTGCCGGTGGTCACATCGGTCAACGAGGTCGTGAAGACCTTCGTGCTCGCCTGGTAGGAGACCTCGGCCGACATCTTGTCACCGGCATGGACGACGATCGTGAGGGTGATGAACGGCAGGGGGTAGAACTCGCGCCACGAATAGTACGACACGGTGCCGTGGTAGCAGACGAGGTCCATGCCGGTCTGCTCGACGGTCGAGGAGTTCATGCCGTCGATCCCGATCCAGAACGCCACCGAGTAGGAGGCCGTGCTTGGGCAACGCCCTTTCATGGACGGAACGACCCAGGTTCCCTTGACGTCGGTCACGCTCCCCTTCTTTCCCGAAATGCCGTACCCGGCCCAGTTGCCGCTCGTGGAGGAGGTGATCTTACCCGACTGAATCTTCGCAAGGGTCGTAGCGTGTGCGGAAGCGGCTCGGGCCGGCGCCTGGGGAGCTGCAGAAGCGAACGCCGTGAGCAGCATCAGCGCACAGCATCCGAGCACCAAAAACCCCACTCGCCGGACCATCATCGCCGCTGCCGAAGCTTCGCGGGTCTATGAACGTATGCTCGGGCCGACTCGTCTCGAGGAGAATCTAGGGAACCGCTCCTCCATCTCAACGAGGTAGACTCCGATTCAAATTGCCCGTCCACCCGGACCTGTCCGGGGCGGCTGAACTTCCCCCATCGCGAGGCAGACGATACGTCCGCCGATAGGAAGTTCAACGAAGTGCGACCGGCTGCGCAGGCGAATTATCCGGCTCCACGACGACCGCGGTTCCGTAGGCCAGGACCTCGGTCATCGCGGTGCCCATTTCCGAAGTGTCAAAGCCGACGGCGACGACGGCATTGGCTCCAAGGCTCCTCGCGTGGGCCGCGAGACGCTCGATCGCTTGGTGACGAACTTGCTCGAGCAGCTGGGTGTACACCTTGATCTCGCCGCCGCCCCAAGCCCGAAAGAACGCGAAGACGTTCTGACCGAGGCCTCGAGAACGAACGATCAGTCCAAACGTCGCACCGATGACCCGGGTGACCCGGTAGCCCGACACAAACGGTGTGGTCACGATGAGGAGATCGGTAGGAGGAGCGAATGCTTCGCCGGAGACCGGGCGACCTACGGACGCCGACATCGATTCTGCTAGCCCGCGGCCGTAATGACCTTCGCGAATCAGGCCCGACGCCGCGGAGCGCAGTGACTCCAAATTCACCAGGTTCGGCCAGCCCATTCTCCAAGGGTGGCTGTCAACCCCCTACCCGGGCGGGAGGACAGCTTGGGAAGGATTCCCATTCCAGATGTCGATCACACACTGCCACTCACCTTCCGGAGTTTTTCGCCAAACCGTCACGGTCTTGCCATACCGAGTGACCAAGACACCGGCGGTGTCCGGGAACGTGAATCGGCTCGCTTCCACCAAGTAGCCTTGGTCCCCGCCCTCGCTGACAACGGCGAGTTCGGGGTCCCAAGTCACCGAAAAACCTGGTGTCGCCAGGCTCTGGGTCACGTACCGGCGGATCGCCGACTTGCCGACCAGAGCGGGCTGGTCCGGCGGCATTACGATGGCATCCTCGGACCAGAACGATACGATCTTCTCGACATTCCTAGAGCCGAGCACTTTGGCCCACGCTCGGCTGGTTTGCAATAGTCGGTCCTGGTCGGGGGTAGCGGTCGGCATAGATGTGCTTCCGCACCCCACCCCTGGGTTAAGGAGCTGTCCGGCGGTCAAATCGAGAGCCTGCCCCTCGGCTGACACCCGTCCGCCAAAGGGTGCGTTGTGAAGGCTCGATGTATTCTCTCTTACGGACGACCGGGGTGAATGCCGGTGATCGTGAAAGTCGAGCCGAGGATGCAGAGGGAGACCCTTGCAGGACCTTGCGTTCTACGCGCTCCCCTCACGGGATCGATGTGGTTGCCTCACCGTCAATCGCATTCGTATTCCCTACGAACACGAGTTCGTATCCTTGCCCTGAAAGGGAAGGACCTGGGTGCGACGGTACCAGCGTGATCATCTCTCCGTGCGTCAAAGGGCTGGCGGAATCGATTCCGAGACAGCCGCCTGAGGACGGGGCACTCCAGGCTTCCGCGGAGAAGGTCCAAACCGCGATCGTGCATCCGGCCACGGTTGAGTTGAGGACGGCATACTTTCCAAGCGACGAAGCAGACCCGTTCTGACCAGGTTCGGGGCCATGCCCTAAAGCGATCCAGAGATCATTTGGCGTGAGGTTTCCGGGCGTATCGTTCACTTCGAACACATAGTCGCACCGCGGGGGGGCGCTTGAATTATGGCAGTCGACGGTCTGGAAGTTCACACTAAGTTCGGTTCCCACCGGGGTAGCGCCGCGGTATGGGTATGGGGCAGCGTGGGCGAGATAAAGAATGAACAGGATGGCCGAAAAAATGGCTCCCAGCAGGACTCCGCCTCGCCAATGGAAAGTTTGGCGAGTCGACACGACGCTCGCTGTAAGAAATACGACGGCTCCGCCCAGCAGCACAATGAGCAGGGCGTCGAGGATCGCGTTCATAGTTCCAGTCGGGTAGGCGTCAACGCAGGATCCAGGGGCGCCGAAATTCCCCTGCTCACACCACTGGACGCTTTGAGCCGAGTAATTGTCCGCCCCGACCTCAATCTGAAAGAGCAGAAGCCCGAATACGACCAAAGTGATCCCTATTGCTAGGTACCACGGGTTGAACTCTCCCCTGGGACGGCCGCGAGGCCACAACGGAGAGACAGGGGTCCACGATCCACCAGGAGCAGGAAGCGGGAGGGGATGGGACGGCGGGGAAAGGTCGGATCTCATCGTGGCTCAGCCTGAGAGAGCGTACTTGGGGGAAATACTCCTGCCGCCTCTCGGAAGGGGCGCCCTGCGCGCCGTAACGAGGCCGATGGCTCGGTGGTGCTCCAAACCCCGACCGAACCGTTTCCACTTTACAGGTTTCGGTGTGCGGAGGGAGTCCGACCTTCCGGCACGTCTCCAGAGGTAGCCCAACCTGCTCGATGACGAATTTCCACCGTGGTAGCTGGTCTTCGTCATCGGAGTTCAGCACGCCCTCCGGTACCGGCTCGAACAGCAAACGGCGAATCTCGGGCCGTCGGCGTTGTCTCAGTATGAGCGAACTAGTTTTGGAGTTGGGCCCGGACGGGTCTAAGATGATAAGCTATTAGAACCCAGCCTCCCATGACCCTTCCATGGCCCCTGATCGCACCCCACGCCTCGCCCCCTTCCTGGCGGAAGGCGAGGACCGCCGCCGCTGGCATCGAAACGTCGCCCAGGGCAGTCGAGCCACCGCGGACGTGTACGCCCGGAGGCTCGCAGCCTTCTGTCGGGCGATGGAGACCAGCCCTGAGGCATTGGCAAAGATGGGCGACAAGGTGCTCCGCGACGCGGTCCTCGACTTCGTCGAGGCCGAGTCGAAGGCGAAGCACACCGGCTCCTACATCCACAGCACCGTCAAGGCCGTCAACTCCTGGCGAAAACACGCGGGCCGCCCTTCGGTTCACGGGGTCAACGTACGCGGGCGTGACTCCACCCCGACGCTCGCGGATGAGGTCGCCCCTACGCCCGAGCAGGTCCGGGCGGTCCTCGCGCGCGCCCCGGTAAGAAACCGAGTGATCTGCGCGTTGATGGCGTACAGCGGGGTTCGCCCGGAGGTCGTCGGGGACTACCTCGGCGAAGATGGGTTGACGCTCGGAGACCTCCCGGAGCTCGAGCTTACCGGAGATCGTCCTCGATTCACGAAGACTCCCGCGCTTGTCGTCGTTCGGGAGGGGATCTCGAAGGCGCGCCACACCTACGTGACCTTCGCTCCGTCCGTGACGTGCCGAGCCATCGAGGACTATCTGCGATACCGACTGGCTCGAGGCGAGAAGCTGACTCGCGCGACCGATCTGGTGAGCCCGGGACGAGGAGCGAACCGCTTCCTCCGCGCGATCAACGTAGGCGACGGCGTCCGGGCCGCGTTTCGGGCCCTCGGGATGCAGGACCGTCCCTACGTGCTCCGGGTCTATTTCGAGACTCGCCTGGGAGTCGCCGAGGGCCAAGGTAAGGTGGTTCATCGGTTTGTCGTCCACTGGGGCGGGCACAAGGGCGACATCACTGCCCGTTACTCGCTCAACAAGAACCGCCTCCCCGGGGATCTTATCGAGGAAATGCGGGAGGCGTTCCGACGATGCGAGCCCACCCTTACCGGAGACGCACCCTCCGAGGGCGATGTGCGACGCGAGGTCTCCCGGACGCTTCTCGGGGCGCTCGGCTACTCCGACAAGGAGCTCGAAGCGGTCGACCTCGCGAACCTCGCGCAGGTCCGGGAGCTCACCCTGAAGCGGGTTTCGCCCCCGTCCAAGAAACAGGCTCTCGTGACCGTGGCGGAGCTGCCCGGCTACCTCGACGCGGGCTGGACCTTCGCGGGAAACGTCGGACAGGATCGGGTCCTCCTCAGTCCCCCCGCAGGAGCAGGAGGACCCACGAGTCCGCCTTCGCCGCCAAGACCGCCTTCGGGAGACGATCCGGCTCCCCCTCGATGAGCAGGCGGACTGGATCGGTCTCGGGAAGGCCCCGTGCCACCTTCTTCAGGGGGCGCAGATCGACGAGGGCCTGAGACAGGTCTTCCGGGGAGGCGTACGGCTCGTCCGCTGGGAGCGCGAGAACATAGTCTGGGCTCGGAGTGTGACTGGCTGCTTCGGCCTCTCCAGGCTCCGAGAGCAAGCGAGCCGTGCCCAGGGGGCGAACGGCCGCGATCATCTCGAAACCCCGCCGGGGGCTTCGTCCTCACCGTAGACGCCGGACAGCTGGACTGGGAACGCGGCCCGCAGGGCACGTTCCTCCGCCGCCTTCCGAAGCATCGTAATCGGCATCTCTACCCAGGGCCTCGTCGGCTGTCCATCCCGGCGGTTTCTGACGGCCTCAGAGAATCGGACTTCCTCGACCAACGGGTGGCTCCAGTCCTTCCGATAGACCCTGCAGATGGCCCTGACTGGCTTCTCGGTAGCCTCCGGCCCCTTGACCAGCTCAACCTCGATTTCTCGCCCGTCGTACTTTCCGCTCCGCTCGGCGAGCGCGCGCATCCCATCGATTCCGACGAAGGCGTGGAGCTTGTCGGTGGGCTCGAACCGTAGGAACTTCACTTGGCCGAGCCAGGGATCCAGCCCGATCCGTCGAGCGACTTCGAGCCCGAACGCAATCTCCTTCGCCGTCGCATCCGAGGGAAAGCGTCCTGCCGAACGAAGGATCGCTACATGATCCTCCGTAGGGTCCTCACGGGAGAGAGGGCCAATGTTGGGATGCTGACGGATCGGTGTCCCCCTCGAATTCGAGGGCGGGTCCCCCTTTGAATCGACGGAGGTCGACGGTAGGGGCCATGCCTCGGCTCGGGCACGTTCGAAGCAATCGGACTCCATCCTTCTTGCTCTGAGGCCATTCCGCCGATCGTAAACGTAGACCAGTTCGGTCAACGACTCGGGTACCAGGTTGCCGCACCCGGCGCATGGGTACTGCCCGTGGCCACGGTAGACCGACCAACCAGGCTCCAGTTCAGGCGGGTCGCTTCGAGGGTCCTCTCCTGAGCTCAAGGCGGGTCCCTCCTGCATGCGCCGAACGGTATGCCCTCGGCGTGTCGAACGCGGAAGCACTCCCCCGACTCCGTCGGCTCGTGGCAAATGACGAAGGAAACGAAGGGGGTCAACAGAAGTCGATGGACCGATTCGACGTGACCGCAGGACGGGCAGGTTTCGACCTCACCGTAGGAATCCTCACCAGCCCACGGCGGCGAGTCGAAACCAGCGACCTGGGTCAAGGTCGCGGCGCTCACCGGGTTGCCTCCCGCGGAAGAACGGCTGGCTTCTGGGCGCTCTTTCGTTCCGCAAGGATCCTTCGGACAAGCCGATCGAAGGACTCGAGCCCGACGAGGTTTCCCTCGGAGTCCACCAAGGGACGGCGGAGAGATGCCAGAAGGGTCCAGGTCTCAGGCTGCAGGCGGACGAGCCCTCGGGGCGGGCCCGGTCGAACCCGCCCGACCATCCGGCGATCCATCGCGGATGCCGTCTCTCCGAATCCCTTTGCGCGCATTCGTAACGAAAGATACGAATGCGCACAATCTATAAGTGCTTTCCTGCTTTTGCGTTACATCTGTGACGCCGACCCCCCTACCGAAGCCGAGGAAGAAGGTCCTCCCGAAGGTCTCCGTCGCCGGCCGAATCGAGCGGGGTTACTACGACGACCTCGTGCGAGTCATCGATGGCGACGACCACTTCAACCGCATTGGTGACTTTGTGAGGGAGGCCGTTCTGGAAAAGATTGATCGGTGGAAGAAGGAGCACCCCTTAGGAAGTTCTCCGGAACGTAGGCGACCAACCTGATTGTCTCCTCTCCTTTGGAGGAGTCGGCACATTGCCAGTGCTCCCCTGCCTTCGGCGCCCGCCTAGAGGCGGCAGCCTTGTGAAGGGAACGGTGTTGACCCAACAGTGCAGCCTCGGTGGCCATCGCGCCCACGCCAGCCCCCTATGCACATCGCGACCCGAGGGGGCGGCTATCCTCGGGTCCCCCGACCGCCTCCCCCTTCCTCTGCGGCGGCCACGGCAGTGATGCAGGCAAATCGACCGAGTATGACCGGTCCAGAGGTCGCCATGCGAGGCTCTCTCTGGGCGATGGGATACCGGGGCTACCGAACAAACGTCCGCGCATTGCCGGGGCGACCAGACCTCGCCTTTCTCGGGGCGCGCTTGGCAATCTTCTGCAATGGGTGCTTCTGGCACCGACACGACTGCTCTCGGACAGGCGCGACTCTTCCGAAATCCAACACGGCATATTGGGCGATGAAGTTCGAGCTCAATCGCGAGAGAGACAGGAGAAAGGAGGCAGAGTTGAACGCGGCTGGTTGGAATGTCCTCACGCTTTGGGAGTGTGAGATTCTTCGGGATCCGCGGGCGTGTGCTCTGCGAGTGGGGAAGGCACTCCGGGAGCGAAAACGTCTCCTGACCGATCCCAAAGGCGAAGTACCGGGGGGGAGCATCCCATAGCCATGCGTCCTCGTGTTTCCTCCGAGCGACTTACGGTTGGCGACCTATTCTGCGGAGCAGGCGGGTTCTCTGAGGGGTTTGAGCAGGCTGGGTTCGACGTTCGATGGGCTGTGGACAACTGGGCGCCCGCAAGCGAGACCTTCGAGCACAACCACCCTACTGCGCGCGTCGTGCGCGGGGATATCATGTCCCTGGACCCCGCGCGTGAGGGATTGGAGGCGGTCGATGTAATCATCGGCAGTCCGCCGTGCGTTCACTTCTCTCCCGCGAATCGTGGTGGGAACGGCGATAAAGCTGAGGGAATGAAGCTCGTCGTCAGATTCCTCCAATTGGTTCGCAAGCTGCGCCCACGATACTGGGTGATGGAGAACGTGCCTGGGCTAGAGCGTGAACTCAGGAAGGTGCTCCTCGACGGGGTAGCGGAGGTACCCGGGGGCCGCTTTCCGATACCGAACACAATGGTAATCGATGCTGCGCTCTACGGGACGCCACAGAATCGACGGCGGTTCTTTGCAGGTAGCTTCCCCTGCCCGGACCCGAATCAAACGCCGACTGGTGGAGGAATCGCCATGGGTCAGGTGCTCGCACAGCTCCCTGACCCCACCGGGCCTGTGCCTGTCACCGGGGAAATCTCCGATCCCCTCTATCCAAAGGTCCGTATTCCTGTGGCTGACCTCCGAGATCACTTCGAGGACCCCAGATGGCGGCTTCGCCCGGAGGAGTTGCGCCGCTCTGAGCAACAGAAGCGGGCGCACCCGGTATACGGTCGAATGGTCTTCCCTGACCTACTCGACCGCCCATCTCGGACCATCACTGCGACTCGGACGCGTGGGTCTCGTTCTACAATCGTCGTACCGTGGGTACACGGGAGTCGGCAAAGCCTTCGAACTCTGACTCTCCGAGAGTGTGCCACTCTACAAGGCTTCCCGATCACGTACCAATTCTGGGGGTCGTCCTTTAGCCAGAAGGATACCCTGGTTGGGAATGCGGTGGCGCCGCCGGTTGCTCGAACTATAGCTCACGCCATTCTCCGACACGAGGGAAGGCGAGTTCCGGCGCACCCCAGGGTAGAACCTTCCCGGGATATTCCCCCCCCTCTAGGCCCGGTCCGACGGTCCCTGAAGCACTATTCCCCTCGTCGTCGGTTCCGCGGGCTAGTCGAGTTGTCAGAGTGGAAACATGATCGACGGGTCGAGCTGGACAATGAATTCGAGGACCTCGGGTCGACCGGACAGACAAGTCCAGGACTCAGCGTCAACTGGAAATCGCGACTCTACCTCGGCTATGCAAAAGAGTACAAGTCGTACGAGTTGGCATTCAAGGAAAGCGTGAGTCTGGAAGATGCGCTCGCTCACTCGAACCTGCCCAGAGACGCGATACGGCAATTCAGACTCGCAGAACTCGCAACCCTCCGCTGGTGCCTAAACGGATTCCCCAGCGGAGTAGAGCTTCAGCTCGGTTGGGCGGGTGGTACCCCGTCAGATATTCGAGTCTACGACATTCTGGAAAAGATTCGTGCCTGCGTAGACCGCCATCTTCCGCTCGCTCGATGGGGGAGTCAGCTAGTTCCTGACCCCATCATCAGCCCGACTCTCTCTTCGAAGTGCGTAGCTCACGGCCTTGAGAGCAAGAGGGGCCTCCCAGTCGAAGTCTCGATCCGATTGCTGAGCGCAGCAATCTTGCTCTCCCTTGCCTGCGAGAGGCTGAACGAAGGACCGAGCCGATTGGAGACTCGGCTACACACTCTGCTTTCAGGTGCTCCTTCTCCTAGTCTCACTGACTTTGGTCGGCGAGAAGGCGCGTCACCTCGCCCTTTTCAGAGACGGACCGCATATGAGGGAATGTAGTCAAGTCCAATCGGTAGTCGAGCCGCGATGTGGTCGACTACGCCCATCGACTCGTGGGGGGGCCGGCCACTTGTGAAGGCGTGGCCCTCGTAGTCGGCCGTACCCACCAATCGAGGAGACGGGCATGTCCTTGGATCGCGAAGTATCGGGAACCGGTGCAGGTCGCCTCGTTCCCGGCGCGAGGGTCAGCGGAGGGCCAGTTGGAGAATACGGGGGGGTAGTTCTCGAACTGGTCAGAGCCCCCGGGAGTCCCCTGGCTTCCGTTTGGAGTCGTTCGAGGCTGACTGGACGGATCTTCCACGGCGTGCCTCTCTCCATCCTTCGTGAGCGCGCTCCCGATCGAGACTCAGTTAAGGGGAGCGTCGTTCGGGTGGCGCTAAGGGGCCTGCTGCGTCCTTGGGTCGGAGGTGTGGACGCGGCGTTCGAGTCAGCGACCGATTACAAGTCATACCAATTCCGACCACTCCTCAAGTTCTTTGGTGATGCCAAAGGGCGGCTGTTGATTGCAGACGAGGCCGGCCTCGGGAAGACAATCGAGGCCGGCTACATCGTCGTTGAATCTGTCGCCCGGGGGCTGGCCGACAGGATTGGCGTGCTATGCCCGAGTCGTCTCAAGTCCAAGTGGGCTTCAGAGCTCTGGCAACGATTCGGTTTGAGGTTCGCAGTTCTAGAGTCTGGTAATGCTCTCTCTCGCGCGCTAGGCCCGTCCAGCAACATTCGGCGGTGGATCGCCTCGGTTGACCTAGCTCGCCAGCTCGACGTCGATTCTGCCCGCCCCCTGGCGCACTTGGACTTGCTGGTCATCGATGAGGTTCATGGAATGATTGGACGGGAGCATGAGACGATGCGGCGGAGCCTAGGACGACTGCTCTCGGAGCATTCGACCAACGTCGTCGCCCTATCAGCGACCCCTGTCCAACTGGATATTAGGGATCTTGGGCGGGTCTTCGAGGTGGTGTCCCCGGGCCTGTTCTCTGAAGAAGCGTTTAGCCACGAGCTAGCCCTCACCGCGGGGCTGAACTCAATCTCGCGACTGCTATCGAAGTCGACCTGGACCCAAACCGACGCGGCCGCATTAGTTCGAGAGACTGAGGGCGTCGCTCGGCTCGGAGTAATCCTAGGGCCTGACGAGACGCTTCGTCTCAGGGGACTTCTGGAGTCAGTTCACCGACTGGACGCAGCCCCTCACGACGAAGTTCGGTATCGGCTGGCGCAGACCGCTACCAACGTGACCCGGCTTTCCAGGCACATCATACGTTCGCGGTCGGCCGAGGTCGGAGAGGACCGGCGACGCGACGTGTCAGAGGTGGCGGTAAAGTTGGACAGCAGTGTCTCGATTGTTCACCAAGACGGCCAGGCTTGGGAGGTATCCGAACAGGGAGTTTACGACGCGCTTGACGGGCTATTCCGGGAAGCATTCTCGTTGGTCCATCGCGCCCAGCTGTCATCGAGCTTGCCAGCGATCGCTGGGCTCCTCAGTTCCGGAGAGCGTGGCGTGGCCCGGTGGGAGGCTACTGAGGAGCTCGACGAAGATCAAGTCCCGACTGACGGCGCCGTACTATCTTCCGAAACGAGAGGTCGCTGCGCACACTTGGCCAATCTACATCGAACACTGCCGACGGACTCGAAGTACGCAGCGCTTAGGCGCGGTCTGCAGGATCTTCAATTCAAACATGAAGCCAGAAAAGCCCTAGTCTTCACACACTGGATACCGACGCACTCGTACCTGGCGAGTAGGTTGCGGATCGGCACGAATTCTCGTCTCTTCATAGCGCAGCCGGGCAGTGATGATGACGAGCTTGGGGAGACACTTCAGAGCTTCCGCGACTACGACGGCTTCGCTGTTTTGCTGACGACGGACCTTCTACGAGAGGGATTCGATCTAGACGCGGCCGACGCGGTAGTGAATTATGACCTCCCATTCAACCCCCAGGTTCTCGAACAACGGATTGGTCGAGTGGATAGGGTCTCCCAGAAGTCCCGGATTCTTCGGGTCCTCAACATAGTCGTCCAGCACTCGCTTGACTCACAAATCCTGCATCGGATCCATGAAAGAGTGGGCTCATTCGAGAGGGCGCTCGGGCGAATGCGACCAATCGATCCGAAGATGATGGTTGAACTCCAGCAAACGGGAGACATCAGTGCAGCACCGATCGCACGCGTAGTTGCTGAGGAGGAGACTGAAAAGCGGCTGCTCGATCACGGAGTATTTCAAGGAGTGGAGACCGCCCTCGACGACGAGATTCAGCGAGTTCACAGAGAGCGCGGAAGCGGAGGCGATACCCTACTCTGGCTTGTCATGTCCCGTTTCTTCTCCGAATTCCTTGACCCCGCACAGATCAGTTGGGAGCCGGAATCTCACACACTGGACTTAGGCGAGGTCCCGAGCACCGTTAGAGAGGCAATCGCGATTCTGGCAGGTAGGTCGGAAAGGGCTCCAATTCTGGAGGCTCTCCGTAGATTCTCAAATGGGGACGGCAAAACTCGTTTCCGCCTCCCCCCGGGTGCTGGAGGTATTCCACTCCGACACCCGTTGCTTCAGCTTGCGCTCAATACCGTCGAAAGACAGGAGTCTTCCGGACCGAACCCGGTTATCTCTCCGGGCCGGGTGCGACTCCCCTTCGGCCAGCTTGACGCAGTGCCCGACGCTTCGCTAGCTGGACTTCTCGAGTTCTCCATGACTGATAGGCGGATGCGTGAGCGCGGGTGCAAGTGGTTCGTGGTGGACTCGTCGGGCGCCGTCCACGTAGAGTCGGCATTGAGTACTGCCCAGGT
Source organism: Thermoplasmata archaeon (assembly GCA_022750195.1). Classification (GTDB taxonomy): domain Archaea; phylum Thermoplasmatota; class Thermoplasmata; order Lutacidiplasmatales; family UBA184; genus Lutacidiplasma. The sequence goes on from JAKIWE010000005.1 coordinate 35,396, forward strand.
GCTCCTGACATGCCTTCGCAGCGGGGTGACTGTTACGGAAGCCGAATTCGATTCGACTCGGGAAGCGGCGGTCACCACTGCCTCCTCGGCAGAATTGGAACGGTGGAGATCCCCTCGCCAGCCTACGTTCGGACCTGAGTCCAATCCGAATCAGCCAGATGGATCGGTCGCGATCGGGTTCGCTGGGGCCGAGTTCCAGGGACAATCCGGTCCCGATTCAGGCGCGTACGACCCCAACATTCACCAGCCGCAGGCGAATGTAGAGGAAGAGGAGTCGCGAGCCTTCGAAGTTCAACCATTACTGTTCGTCTACCTCGGATAGGTGATGCTACATGAAAACCCGCGAGATTGTCTGCTCACTTTGTAGGCAGCCGTTCGAAGTGGGGTTCGAGGTCGATGAGGGCCACGCCGACACTTGGATTTGCGCGTCCCACGCTCCGGACTCGATCCGACTAGATCTTCTGGCCTTCATCAAACGGCGTATCGCCGTCCATCGAACCCTTTACGAGAACGCTGGTCGGATGGTCCTGCGTGAGCTGGTCCAGAATGCGGACGATGCTGGCGCATCAATATTGGTTCTGAGGTTCGAGAGCGATGCCCTCTACGTGGCCAACGACGGCAGAGCATTCACAACCGGCCCAAGGGCCGGAGAGTCGAGCGACTTCCGACGAGTGACCTGGATTCTGGAGCCGCATAAGGCGGCGGAGTTAGACACAACGGGTCAGTTCGGTACCGGATTCCAGACAGTGTACGTCCTGACCGACGCCCCGGAGATTCACTCGAACGGCTGGTCGCTACGAATGGATCCGGCCGCAGGAAAGACTCGAACTCTTCAGACCGCTGGGGAGGGCCGCCTCGTGTCACCATACGCGTGGCGGGAAGAGAGTGACCGTGGAGGAGTGTTGTTCCGGCTTCCCTGGCGGGAGCCCGATTTCGATTCGACGGCAGCCGGCACCGGCGGGTCGCTGGGAAGCACTGCGGACTTCCCACCGTACTCTGTGCCTGAACGGGAGCGACTATACAATGACTTATGCGAATACCTCGTCGACGTCGTTCTCTGTTGCCAGAATCTCCGGACCGTCCGGTTGATATGGGCAGGATCGAGGCCGTTCAAATCTGCTCAGGTGAGGCGAGATTTCAGGCTGAAGGGAGAGTACGGCGTCAAGGTGGGCACGGTGACCTTGGGCGATCTTCAAGGAGACGATACCTGGTACACGTGGCGCAATCGAAACGACGCTTCATCTCGTGATGGCAGCCAGTCGTACCAGACAGAGGGTTGGAAGTGGGCGGGTAAGGCCACGTCGCACCGCTTCCTGGTCTCATCGTCGGCCGTCGGCTGGGAAGCCGGTCGACCTGACTTCATCGGGTTGAGACTGAAGGACGGAGCCCCAGCCATCACGTCGAGCGTGGAAGACCTTCGAAGGGAGCTCAAACGCAACGATGTGCACCTTCTCCTGCCGATGTTCCGCCGTCGCACGGAAAGCCCTGGGGAGGGGAGGTCTCTCCTGTACAACGCGTTACCCCTTCCCACTCAATCGAGCAACTGGTTTTCGTTCACGGGTCGGTTCTTCCCAGACGAGAGCCGGTTGGACATCGACGTCGCATCCTACGACGGCCTGGCCGGCGAGTGGCATCGGAGGATTGTTCTCACCGTCGGAAGACTGTTCCTGGAGGTGTTCCCGGAATTCGTCCGTCGAATCAAAGCGGATTCAAGCATCCCGCCCGAGGTCCAACAGCAGATCATCCTCGATTCGTTGCCAATGGCCCCCCTCGGGCGATGGATGCGTTCCAAGGAGGTCGACGTCTCCTGGGCTAGCAAGGCCGACGCAGAGATCATCAATCTCGTGAAGGCGCAGGAGATTCTGCTTTGCGAACGGCGCTGGTATGCCCCGGTGGCAGCAATCGACACCTCGGACTTTGGCCCAGACCATGATGGCGCATCGGAGGCGCTAAAGCTTCTCGGTGTACCGGCGTACTCGCGCGAATTCCTAGCCCACCCCTCCTTTCAAATTCTGGCGCCGAATCTACTTTCCCGCCGCTTGACTACAGACTCGTTTGTCGCCTTGTTCGAGACCTTTCTGCGTCAGTCCGGCGGCACTTTGTATTACCAACGCGCTCCGAAAGGAAGCCATGCGATCGGTAAGGTGGGTGTCAGCTCCCTGGTTCGTTTCTGTCTGCTGAGGTCTGACGCTGCGTCCCGACTTAGGGGCCTACCGGTCGTCCCCGGGAAGGACGGACTGCTTAGGCCTATCCGGGACTATATCTCAATCCCCGAAGAATTCAGCGATCTGAATACCCTGTTGACCCCGCAGATGAAGATACACCCCGACTTTGAGCCAGACCTGATTCAGGTCGATGCGGCCTCAAGGCTCGCCCACTCCGACCGGATTCCCGAAATAATCTCCAGAATCTCGGCAACGAGCGGGTCCGTAAATTTCGAGCCGGACGAGTCGGCGCTTGGAGTGATTTCCCACGTATTGGCTCGACTGGCTAAGGACGGCGAGCTGACGCTTACGAAGCTTCACGTTTCATGGAAATTCATCCCGGTCCGGTACCAAGGGAAGATCCATCTGTCCGCTCCGAACATAGAAGTTCGAGTGGACAGGGCGCCTGGCGTATTCATTGGACGGGTCGAGAAGTACCGGCGCGAGTTCATCTTTCAACGCCAGCAAGACCGCCCGCCGTGGCTGACTGACGCATTGAAGGAGAAGGTTCGTTTTCTCGAAACCGTGGGGATTAGCGAGGAGGAGGAGTCGAAACTTGCGGAGGCTCTCGGACTGATCCGCCTGCAGGACGGCCCGGTCCCCACCTCGTTCGTGAGATGCTTTCTCGCTCCGAGAGGGCAGTCGCTATTCGACGATGCTCACCTAAGCGTATTCCTCGGGCTGAAGGCGCGATCCGACCTGGACGCGCAGAAGAGGGCCTATCTCTCTGCATTACGGGAGTACTATGCAGCAGGGCCGGGCACCGAGCAGGGCCTCCGCCCACAAGACTGGTCCAGCACCCCATGTCTCTTCGACACCGAGGGTCGTTGGGAGCCGCCGCCCAGGTTCTCTCTGGCACGAACGCCCGAATTGGCGATGTTCGGGTACCGAGAATTACATTCATTCTTCAGCGACTGGCCCGAGGCCACCCTAAGGGGAATCGGGGTACCCGCTGGTCCAACGCCCTCACAAGTAGTTGAAGTGATAAGGCGCGCCCTCGGGGCCGGTAACCCGGATCGTCGAGCGTTGGCGGACATCTTCGCATTTCTGTGCACCTCTCGGGAGGCCCCGTCGGCCCTAGGCGATGACCTGCGGCGATACAGATGGGTCCCAACCAAGGACGGTCGACTGGTATCGACCGAGGAGGTTCTCCCCCCAATCCCCGAAACCGTGGCCGTACTCGGCCCGGCCTTTCCGTTGCTATTCGACCTCGATGCTTGCTCGGAGGCTTTCCGCAGCTCATTCTTGCATCTGGATCCAGCGAGGCGGATTGCACGATTGCAGAGTCTCGGCGTCTCCGAAACTCCCAATCTTGAACAGCTGCTCCGCTTGGTGCAACAGCTCGCGAAGGACGGGCTCGTCCCACCGCCTGGTCTGCTGTCCCGGATGGAGTCCCTGTCCCGTACAGATGTTGAGACCGATCTGCGCGGAGGACTATTCTTTTGGAAGGGGGCCTGGATTGAGGGTCATAAGGTAATACTGTCCGATGATTCGAGGCTCCGTCAGGCCCTTGATGGCGTCGCCACAGTCATCGATCCTCTGGCTGCAGAGCCTTACCGAACCTACCTTTCCAGAGCAGGTGCGCGCATCGCACCTGAACCAGGTGAACTTGTCTCAGCAATAGTCTCCCATTCCGCTAGTATGGGTGAGGCTGTCCGAAATAGGTCCACCTCGCTGCTCCTCCTGTGGGATGGCCTGGAGGCCCTTCTTTCCGAAGGCTGGAAGGGAATGCTCGATGTCCCCCCTCCCGAGTCCCTGATTTACCCCCTCGGCGATCAGCTTCCGAAAGTCGCGCAGCTCGTGATTGACGTTGACCCGCAATCCGAAACCCGTCTATTCCGCAGGGCCGGTTGGATCGGCCCGACGTTCGTTTTCACGATTAGCAGTCAGGCGCTCCACGACAGAGCTCTCCGTCGCCTCGGGGCGCGTACTGAGCGACAATTGCGGGGAAAGGAGGTCGCGGGGATCCTCTCCGGCGTTGCGCTGGAGAGCCGGGTTCTTGGCATCGAAGACCAAGAAACTGTCCTTAGACTACTCCAGCACGTCGCACAGATCGAACCGAGCTTCCAGTTCGGTGACGCGCCAGTCTGGCTCGCACGAGGCCCCGACGGGGCTGTGCTCGTGCCCCTGTCGAATTGCTTTCTCAGCGACACCCCCGACGCGTTGCTCTTCTCACCTGAAGTCAACCTCCTTGTTGACCGATTTGAGGGCTCACCCTACTCCGGGGTCAGGGTGCTTGCGCTAGCGCAGAGACCCCCCTGCAAATCCCTCGCGGCATCTATAGTTCGTCGGGGGTTCCGACCAGTTCGATCCTACGAGGACAGCGAGGCTCGGGAAAGGCTCCCCGCGATTGCCGACGCCCTGACCGAGCTCTCCCCAAGCTGGTCAAAATCCCATTCCGCTCCGCTCGATCGGCTACGTTCTGGCAGGCTCTTCCGAGCGGATTCGATTGCGATCGAACTCACTCTCGGAGCGATTACCCGTCAGTCGACCGCCCCGTGCGCGATCAGGACGAGGGAAGGGACCGGTGAGATTTTCATCGTCTCTGGCGATCCAACACTAGGGCAGGCGCTATCAGCAGAATTGGCCCCGTTTCTGGAAGGAGGAGAGTCTGCCGAACGCGGAACAGCGGGCGGCGCGAGCCGCACACCGTTCGCGTGGAATCCACCCGGCGCTGCCCAGCTCATGGGACTTTCTTCCGTCCTCGATGTCCTTCTGATCACCGATCCGACCCAATGGCACATCCTGATTGCAGGTCTGTCTCCTCGGGCCACGTCGATGCCTCCTCTTTCGGCCGGATTCTTGGAGGAGAGGGAAGAAGGATACACAGAGACCCGAGCGAGTCTTCACCGGATGTATGAGGTGTGTCAGATTTGCGGGCGAAGTACCCCCATGGATGTGGCCTCAGGGGCGACCTCGGAAACGGTGAAGAGGATACTCTCGATGAAGGGTGGCCGTTATCGGGGGGACGTCGGTCCGTACCAGCTTGCGAACGCCCTCTATTTGTGCCCTAGCCACCAGACCTTGTACGAACGAGGGCTCATCCGTTTGCCGGACATCGATGACCTTGTGACTAGCGGTGAGCCGAACAAAGGAAGTCACGTGAGACGTGCCGCCCACCTCAGGGAAATGGCTGGACAGTCTGCGGCAAGCAGACTGCGTGTGGAGGTGTTTGAGTACGTCCGACCGGGTGACGAAGAGGAGGATCGCGGTCCTGCTCAGACGAAGCGCAAGGCGGCGTGGAGGCCGTCGACTATCGAACTCCATGACGACCATGCCAAGGCAGTCCTGAGTATGCTAGCTGACTGGCTGGAGGGCAACTACCGTGCCTAAGCCCAGGCCCCCTCTGGGGTTTACGGTTATCCCGAAGGAAAAGATTCCGAACTGGATTCCTCTTCTGCACCGAATCTACGAGTTCGAGTCGCTTAGAGTCGCCGGTCCCAGTTCATCGCAGCGGGACCTAAGGACAGTGCTCTGGAGCAAGGCCGAGCTCTCGGCGGCTCTCGCGATTCCAGACACCGAACGGCAAGACCTCGATGATCTGATGGGGTACCTGGAGAAGACACGTCAGCTGATGAGGGTCCCTGGGGAGAAGGAAGCTCCCGAGAGATTCGTCACACGGGTGGCCGAGACGATTAGGATTCTTGGCCACTCATACGAGTATTGGTACAAAGGGCGCCCCGGCATTGACACGGTTCGATGGTTGGTCGAAGAGAAGAAAGTTCCCCGTCGAAACCTCTCTCTCGCCCAGGTCAAGACCGCGCTAAACAAGGCAATTGCCTCAGAAGCGAATAATCGAGGCTCCAGCCCCAATCTCAATGAGTCAATCGAACGAGTCCTCAACGGAATCGCCGAACGCCTTGGGGGATTAGAAGCGGCCGGGTTTTCCCAGTTTCAACTTGATACCATAGCAGCTTCGCTCGAGAGCCGCAATGTACGACCCGGGTCTCTTCAGAAGGCGACCGTCCTCACAGCCGGAGTCGGGTCGGGAAAGACCCTTGCATTCGGGACAGGTGCGCTCATCGCCGCCCTAGAGGGGCAGCTCGGGGGTCGGGAGACAAGGCGATCGTACCTTCTGGTTTACCCTAGGAAGGCGCTGGCCTTCGATCAAGCCCGAGTGCTCGGCGATTACGCGGAGGCGATCGGAATGCCCGCGCTCCACGTCCACCTCGAACACGAGCGTCGCTACCGAGAGGAGGGACTGACGGTTGCTGAGGGCATCGAGAAGTACTACACTGGAGGGGAGCCGTTTCCCAGCATCGTGATAACTACCTTCGAAACGCTTCGCCGTCGGCTATCGAATCCAAGGTTCGCGAAATTCATCAACCGGTGGCTTGCGGGCATCATACTTGACGAAATCCACCTCGCTGCGGGCCTCACGGGGGGTCACATCGCGATGTTGGTCAGACGGCTGCGCCAGACGGCGGATGGCCGGAACCTTCTCCTCATCGGAGCGTCAGCGACGGTCGCCCGTCCAGACGAGCATGCAGCCAGAATCTTCGGCCTCAACCACCGAGACGTCGAGGTAATCTCCCCCTCGACCTCGGATCTTGATTCTCTCGGCCTCGCGCATCACGTATTCCTTCGTTCGAGCGGGCTGATTTCACCCCAAGGCGCGCTCGTGAACGCGACGAGCCTGCTGGTACATTCGCGGCGCCATGCGCTCGGGACGAGGGCGCGTGGCGACGAAGTGCGCCAGAAGTCAATCGCCTTCGCCGACAACCTCGATATGCTCGGCCGGTGGAACGCGGACCTACGCGAGAACGAACGAACCGAGGACTCTGAGTTCCGCCGCCATCCTACGAGTCCGAAGATGACCACAATGTGGAGCGAACGACAACGCGAGCTGCCCTATGCGCTTCGGTTTCAACGTCCTCTCCAACGACGCATCGAAGCCGAGGGGGGAGCTGGCGAGGCACTCGACCCCGTCCTGCCCGAGGAACGAGGCAAGGACTGGTGCAATCGCTGCCAGAATGGTGAGCGCCTTGTCATCGCCAGTGCAGTCTCGAAGACCGAGGTAGGAAAGTTCAGCCAGCTGGTACATCGGCACCCGCACCGAAAGGACGACTCCCTTCGGATCTTTCACCTGCAGAATCCGGTCTTTGCTGAAGATAATGTCGATATCGGTACCATGGATCGGTGCCCATACCTGCGGGCGGGGGCGTGCCTTTGGTTCCCAATGGGAGAACCCGGGCCAGCAATCGACGGCGAGCCGCACCAACCCCTCCCGTTGGATCCCGAGCCGATTCCCGAGAAGCACCCGAGCAACTACGAGTGGCGCGAGGTCGTTCGGTCAATCGTATACTCGTCGAAGAGCGAGCCGTCCGACGACGCCGCGGGCGACGACCTCGCAGAGATAGTCTACAGGGCTCCAGCCAACCGGGTCTATGGGGTCCGGTCCGATCAGCCGATGTCGGTCGACATTGTTCTTGCTTCTCCGAGCCTGGAAGTCGGGGTCGACCTTCCGATGTTGACTGAGGGTATCATGACCAAAGCGATCCGAAACATTGCCTCCTATCGTCAGAAAGCAGGGCGTGTCGGCCGCGAACCGGGGATGGACGTCATGAACGTGACCTTCGTCCACGATACCGCGATCGATCTTCACTATTATCGCCAACCCACCCGGCTTGTGAGTCGTGGTCGGCTCGACCCGATATCACTTAAGGATCGTAACGAGGCTATCCTGTATTCGGGGCTCTACAGCGCGGTCTGGGATTGGCTTGCCCTCCGAAGCAATCTTCCCGAGCCGATACCCCGACGGGTTGAACCTGACGGGAAGAGTCGGTTCTCGTTGATGCTCGGGGAGTGTCTGCATGACCTCCAGAATCCGGCCTTCCGGGCTAGGACTATTGGGCACCTCAGGTCCGTCGCTCTCGGGATTCCCGGAGTAGACCCATCGGAACTCGAGGCCGCGGTGGGTCAGGTCGAGAGTGAGCTCAGGCTGCTGCTGACTGATTCGTCATCGACGCTCACCGTGTCGGGTGGACCGCCGGCGCCAACCGTCGCTGACATCTTTGCCTACCTGAACGCCGAATCGGGCCCAGGAGGCAGAGACGTCAGGGCAATCCATGGGCGCGAGCTGGGTGCCTTCTCCAAGGCGGCGGCCGACGCTACGGCGCTCGCTGCGCGGATTCAGACTCCCGGGTCGGAGGGCATCGATGGGCTGAGACGTCTAGGCGTCATGGATCGAACCGGTTGCTGGGACCTGGGCGCGGTTTCGGGAATAGTCCGCGACCTCGGCAACGAGGTGTCGCGCGCTGACCCCTCGGCTCGCGATGCGAATCTCGTTGAGCTCCACGGCACGATACTCCCTCGGCTGGAGCGCGAGCTCAAGGGACTTTGTGATAAGGGCCATCATCCAATCGTCTACGCCCTGTATTCTCAGTATCGTGAACTCGCACAGCGGACTGACTCTCGCCCGACCCGCAAGTACCTCTACATGCTCATGCCGGCACTCCGGGCTTTCGAAACTATCCGACTTAAGCCATGGTTTGTTCGGCCCGAAACCCTGTTTTCGAACCCCTTCGAGCCCCGCGTCGATGTCGTGGTTGATGGGCGGGGGCTGCGTGAGACGATATCAGTTTCCGAAGCCCTGTTCAGCGCTTTACCTGGGGTCTGGACCTACCGACTCCCCGAGGCCTGCTACAAGGTCCGCTCAGGCGCCTTGACACCCATGACCGGCGGGAGGCTGGTGGGCCGTCTGAACGTCATCGAAGCGGCAGGGAGTCGATTCCAGAGGGTAATCGCTGGTCTTCCTCCGCCCCCCGGGGTTGAGCGTTCGATAGACGTCTACAGACCAACAAGTCTTGCGCTCCGAGTGGAGTCCCGAAAGTACCCCATCATGGATCGCGCCCGCGGCCTGATTCTCGATGGAGACGAAGCATTGCGGGCGACCCCCGATTCCGTTCCGTCCCAGGTTAAGGTTCCGAAGAGTTTCGCCAATCGATGGGTCCATATCGAACACAAGACCTCGGAGTCGGTACTCCCGTTGAGCCCTGAGACCGGACGATTGGTGGTCGAGGGGGACCAAGAAGTCTCCGGATCGGTTGCCCTCTCTAGGCTGCGACATCCCTTGTTCGGCGACCTCCTAAGCGGAGCCTTCTGGCACGACGAGCTCGCCGTCACGGAGTACGTCTTCGCGCTCTCCCGCTCCTATTCCGGCGGAGGTGGAGAGGGCTGGACACTGTCGTACCAGGACCAGTTCGACGTTGACGTGGGGTTCGGCGACTCCATCCGGACCGAAGGTCTATCCATTGAGCTCAACCCGGAGACCCTCGGCAGTGTGGTCGAGGCCGTCTCATCGGCGCTCCTCAGAGCTGAACCAATCTGGCAACCATCGCTCCTGAAAGCGTTCAAGGCGTACCTAGAGCAGATTCCTAGTGCCGCGGGCGGCTCGCTCCTATCAAATCCGTTCATCGCAACCGAAGTCGTGGCGCTGCTTATGGGCCGCCTCAGCGCAGACAGGTCGGAGGTCGGACACGATAGCCTGATCGGGCTTGTGATTGAAATGGGAGCAGACCCTTCTCTCATGGATCAGGCAACTGAATACTACCGCCGAAAGAATTTCCGGGTCAGCCTTGATCCAGAGGCCTTCGGAGGCCCTCCGCCCGAAACGGAGGATCAATTCGTGATCCAGAGGGCCGGGGCTCTCACGATGGTAATTCGCGCGCTGGCGGAAGTGCTGCGGACCGACCCCGACCCGGCCTCTCGATTCGCGACCTCCCTTCCAGTCTGGGTCCGCAGAACGATTCTGAACACGCTCGGGTTGATCGGTTACTCGGCCCTTCAGGAGTACAGCGGGGCATCCGACCACGATGTCGGCTACGCTGTCGCTCCCGACGCTTGGTCAGGCTCGTCCTCGAGAGTCTATTTCTACGATAGGGCTCCGTTTGGGAATGGGAGCTCGGATGTGGCTCGTCGATTCCTTCACATCCCCCACGTTCTGCGACACGGACTCGACACGGGATCGCGGCTCCTGCCCACGGAGGACTTCCTTTCTCATCTCGAAGAGGGACTTCTCCAGTGCCCCCAGATGCATTCGGATCTCTCAGCCCTGACCATGCACTCGCAGCTGCTGGCAGGCGAACTCCCGAGTGGCATTCAGGGTCTGCAAGACGTGGCAGGTGATGCCCACGAGGTCTTTGACGTGTCTCGGCCCGTCTGGGACGCGCTGGGAATAAGGGGACCGGAAGACGGATGGAAGCTCCCGATCGCAGCTTGCCATCTCGACGATTTCCTTCGCCCAGGAGGACCCTCACGAGATGACTTCATTCGGGGCACCACAGTCTGCTGGACCGGCTGTCCAGAGTGTGTCGAGCGGACCGACGTCGCAATGGGAGGGATGGCAGGACGCAACTACCTTGACAAGATGATTCTAGACGCCTGGTTCGAACACGGCGTCGGACACACGTCTGAGTACGTCGCTCTCGACCTCAGAACTCTCGCCGGGGGGACGGGCTGGCCCGCGTTCGGTGCCCTGCATCGTGTACGACTAGACCTCCCAGATCGGACGATACGCTCCGCTCAGCTCCCCTGGACCATCGGATTTGCACTGGACCGCGGCGCTGCTGCACCGGTGACGACGCTGCTCATTCGAAACTCCGACTTCCTGGACATGCGACTCGATCCGACCGCAGTCCAGGGTGTCGCCCCTGCGGTGGAATCAGTTGGATTCAAGCGATTGCTTTGGTTCGATCTCTTGGTTACGTCGTTCCTCAACAGCCTAGACCTAGTCCCACCCGAGCGCAAGGAGATTCGGCTGGTGTACTATGACTGCCGCGATTTCGACTTCGACGATCTCGGCCTGACTCCCAGAATGACTGAGTCGGTTCGTGCTGCCTCGAAGCGGGCAGGTCAGCTTAGCGAATTGGAGATGCTGTCTGACATTCTTGCGTGGTTGGCGAAGCAAGGGTTTGAGCTGCATCTATGCGTCGACGGAGGTCAAGCTGTAGAGCTTCCGGTCGCCGAATTTCTGCAGTCGCTCCGTCGTAGTGCAGGGCCGAAGCTCCACGTCGTGACGAAGCACGTTGAAGGCTCGATGCACAAGAAGCTGCTCCTAACACCCCTCGCGGTCCTATCAGGCTCGGCCAATCTTACTAGGTCAGGAACGGGGAGGAACGAGGAGACGATTTCGCACTCCTTCTTCGGAACCGCCGAATATCGTGCTTTGCGTCAGTCCGTTCTAGACTCGTTCCGTCAGGGTGAACCGTGGAACGGATAGCCCGCATGATGGAGGACAGAAAAGCGGATGGGGGCCCGAGAACATGCGTCCCCCGTCGGAGAGTGCCCGCCGATAGTCTAAGAAGGGCAGACCCTACTGATTCGCGTGTGGTCGCAGCTGCGCTCCGCCACGCTCCAGCAAGGGGCTCCCCCGAGCACCCTGTCGTCACAATCGATCGACAGGCTAGGCGCTGGGCCCAACTACCCCTCCGCCCCCCACTTAAGTGGGCTGGCGGGAAGCGCTGGCTCATTCCTCATCTGGAGCCGCTTTGGAGCGGATTGAATCGACCTCGATTGGTCGAGCCCTTCGTTGGAGGTCTCTCTGTAGCGTTGGCACTCCGGCCGAGACAGGCGTTGCTCAATGACATCAATCCGCACCCAGTGAACCTCTACCGCTGGATTCAGACCGGACTGACCCTTTCCATCCCTCTGAACAACAACCGCGAAACGTTCGACCGAAATCGGAACCAGTTCAACAGTCTAGTTAGAGGGGGACAAGGCGAATCCCGCGAGGCGGCTGAGCTGTTCTACTACCTCAACAGGACCTGCTACAACGGGCTCTGTCGCTTCAATTCCTCTGGCGGGTTCAATACGCCATTCGGGCGATACAAGAGAATCAATTACATTACCGATTTCCAAGATTATCGGCCAGTGTTGACGCCATGGAAGTTCCAGTCCGGAGACTTCGAGAGACTGAAGGTTCGTCGCGGGGACTTCGTCTACGCGGATCCCCCGTACGACGTTGAGTTCACTCATTACTCCAAGGAGGGGTTTAGCTGGGAGGATCAGATACGTCTCGCAGATTGGCTGGCTGGACTCGAGAGTCCCGTAGTCGCTTCCAATCAGGGTACGGAGCGTGTATTGAATCTCTACTTGGAACGGGGCTTCAAAGTCACGACGCTGAAGGCCCCAAGGATGATCAACTGCACTGGAGACCGAACCAAAGCGACTGAGATGCTAGCAGTCCGTGGGGTGTAGGTTATGAGCCCACCTGGGTCGACTTCCACAGGTCAAGTTCTAGAGAGGATGGTTTTGCCCGCCCTCACTCATGGGGGCTACTCTCCGGAAAAGCCCAGAACGCCAATCGGTACTCGTCTCGGGGGGGGCCGCCACTTCGTTGATCTAGTCGCCCATAAGCCCGGCGGTCCCGGCCTTCTCGTTTCGCTGAAGTGGCAGCAGACGTCTGGCACTGCGGAGCAGAAAGTCCCGTTCGAGGTAATGTGTCTCGCTGACGCGATTCGTCAAAGTGAAGGTCGCTTCAGCCGAGCGTTCCTTGTGCTGGGAGGCAACGGCTGGCACCTGCGGAAGTTCTTTACCGAGGGCGGGCTCGAGCCGTTCCTCAACAACTGCGAAGATGTCGCAATCATGGATCTCGAATCCTTCGTCGGACGAGCCAACACCGGCATGCTGTAGTCTCAAAGACATATTGAAAAGCCTCGAACCCGCGGCTTGCGTCACTTCAGGAGCCTCTGTTGATTTCGGGATGGCTATCTCGGGGAGCTCGCCCCCCGATTCGAAGGGGGAGGGACGCCAATCGCTTCCCGGAAATCTCGATTTTTCCTCTCGCCAGTCTCACGGAGCGCTGTCTCAGCGAGGTTCTTGATGTCCTCGGGCACGTCTTTCCTCGACTTCATCGACTCGTGGAACATCAGAGCCATCTCTCTCGCGCCGTCCCAGTACTCTCTGTCGAAACGATTCATGCTGGATCACCTTCACCCCGCGGGTCTGGTGATTAGCGGTCGGCCCGTAAGAACGGGCCGGGGGGTTCGCGAAACACCTCCACGAGGACCCATCCCCCGCTGAGGTCTCGATGGCACCATGGGACCGGGTCGGCCTGAGCCCCGCGTCTCGACCGCCTGCTTCACAACTACGACCTCGCTGAGGGTCGCCGCTTGACGAGTACCGCCCCTGACGTCCTGAGCGGCGGGCGTTGAAGTTCATACTTCCCCGGGATCGCCTCGAGCAAATCGCCCAGTTTGCTCTTCCCGAAGGTTCGAGGATCGAAGGCTGGGTCGAGCTTGAGCAAGGCCTTTCCGAGCTCAGCCAGGTGGCAGTAACCATCCTCCCCCACGACCGAATCGAACGCCTTGTCGACGAGATCGAGGGTCTCTGTCGCTGCTCTCCGACCTCCATTAGCGTCTGCGGGGGTGGGCCTGCTGGGAGCCGCGATCGCGGGAGGCTTCTGCGGTCGCGAAGGTTGCTGCACCGCGTCGTCGGACCCGATCAGGTTCTCGGTAGCTACGAATACGTTGCAAGCGTTCCTGAACGCAGGCGGAGTTTTGGCCCTCCCGATCCCGACGACCAGCATGCCCGACTCGCGAAGACGGGTCGCCAGCCTCGTAAAGTCCGAGTCGGACGACACTATGCAGAAACCTCTGACCCGCCCGCTATGGAGGATATCCATGGCATCGATGATTAGGGCGCTATCAGTGGCATTCTTGCCCGGAATCGCCGTAAATTGCTGGACCGGGACGAGGGCATGTTGCTGGACCGTCGGGCGCCAGGAAGATAGCTGTCCCGACGCCCAGTCGCCGTAGATCCGTCGAATCTCGACCGACCCGTATTTCGCTGCCTCCGCCAGCATCTCACCGACGAGGCCCGCGGAGGCGTTGTCGCCATCGACGAGGAAAGCAAGTGGAATCGACCTGGAGGGGGTCACGAGCTCCTGAGAGCTCGGCGCAGGCTCGGGGGACATCCGCTCGGGAATCGATTCTCATCGGATGAAAGCTCCGGGCCTTCGGTTGGGCCGTGCGAAGTCAACGTAATCCCGGATATCCGACTCAGCCTTCGATTGACTATCCTCGACTCCCGCCTCTCCACGGGGCCCAGGATTTCACCGGACAACAAAACGTTACGACTGTTACAGTCGTGGACGAATGACACAAGTAGCAGAGCTAGCCTGAATTCCATCGGGTCAAGCGGGCGGCCACTTCGGCGAGTCCGTCCGCCTCTCCCCAACCAACGATGAAGACACGGAACGGGACGAAGGGCTGGACAACGTCGATCACTGGAGTCGCGTCGGTCACCGCGGCCATAGCGCTACTGATCCTCTCGGGCCTGCCGCCAGGAGGAGCTGCTGCGCCCACCCCTAGCGGCGGCCACCACCTGGCGGCAGCCAAAGTTTCCCCATCGGCGATTGGCGCCTCTCAGCTCTACGTGAACCGCTCGCAGTCGTCGGGAATTTACGTCAAGGAGTTCGTCACCCTCAACAATTCTTCGACCCTGACGGTCCTACCCCTTAACGCAGGCGCCGCAACCACCTTCCACGGGTGCGAATGGGTCACCGTCGTCAACGCCACGACGACCGTCGACACCTTCCACGTCGTCCGGTACGCGAAGGTCTCGACCGCCAACGGCAGCGGTACAACCGTCGCGGGCCTCTCAAAGCTCTCGTTCGACGCCTGCGCCGGGAGTGCCTACTGGGTCGACTTCACGATGTGGACCTACTCGGTCTACGACTTCACATCGAAGGTCCTCGGGATCAACTCCACGCTCTCCGTGTACTTCGGCCGATACACGGGCTCTCTCGGCTATCCAACGAATCTTTCTCTGGTGATCGGCCCGAAGGTCGTCGCCCAGCTGAAGGCTCCGACGAACGTCTCCTTCAACGTCACCGCGAACGCGGTAAGTGGCAACGCGACCTGCACGGCCTCTTCGTTCAGCCAGGTTTGTTCCTACTCTCGCTGGACGCTCTCGCTCTGGAGCCAGGCCTCGAGCGGAACCAGCGTGACGACGAATCCATTCGAGGTCGGGGGCGCGACGGGCCTCACCCCGGTGGGCGCCACCTACTCCAACTGGTCGGTCATCTACTCCGAAAGTAACGTCTCGGCGAACACGCCGACGGGCGCTTTCTTCGTGTCCGCCGGGGCCTGGCTGAACACGATCTTCGTCCAGTTCTGGTACCTGTGGGTCCTCCTGGTCGTAGGCATCGTGGTCTTCGTCGCCGCGCGCTCGGGACGCCGCAGGTAAACCGCCCCCTCGATCGGAGGCAGAACCGTGCGCAACTCCCGAGTCCCTCTCGGCGCGATCTTTGCGGTCAGCCTACTCCTCCTGGGTGCGGCGCCCCTGCTAGCCGCCGTGACCGCAAGGAATGCCGTTGCGGTGCCCGGCGGCTCGGCGCTGGGTAGCTTTGGCCCCTTGGCGAATCTCGACCCGGCGCATTCCCGCCTCGTCAACTTGACGCTGCGCAACGTTGCGTGGTCGCCCGAGCAGCGACTCTCTCTCGCTCAGGTCGCCGCCTCGCTTCCCGCGGATGTCGTCCAAGACCTGCTCGATGCCAACGAGAACGCATACCTCGCCGACCTCCCGATGGGCGCCGCCCACCGGATCGCCGCGATCATTCCGGAGTTCGCCCCCGCAGGCATCCAGCCCCTCAACTGCATCATCAACTGCGCCGTGACCGCGGGCCTCCTAGGGTGCGCCGTTGGGATCGGCTTCGGCGCCCTCGGAGGCCCAGTGGGGGCCGGGGTCGGCTGTGTCGTGGTCGGACTTGCGGCCGGTCTGGGATTCTACTTCGGGACCCAGATGAGCGCCCAGGACTCGAACAACGACCAGGCGGTCAACTGGCTCCACGCCGAGATCACCGTCCTCGGCAACGCGGCCAACACCACTGGTGGGTTCCTCGGGAACGCGATCCAACTGCTCAACTTCACCCAGAACTACTTCGACTCCCGGGCCGACTCGGCCGCCGTCTTCCAGCTCGGGAACTCCACCTTCAACGTCCTGCTCGACGAGGCCCAGTCCGGCACCGCGGCCCAGGCGATGGACATCCAGTGGGCCGCCGCTCAGAGCGTCGCCTCCGCGATGGCGTCCTTCCAGAGCTGGTACGTGGCCAACTTCGGACCCAACGGCCGGTTCAACTCCGTCCCGTCCCACTCGATCTCGCTGATTACCCTCTCGAGTACGTTCGACACGTACGACCCGACCACGGTGCCTCGCTGGGCCGCCGCGGACATCGAGATCATCGGAGGGTCGGCGAACCCGCAGTACGTCTACCTGGCCCACGATGCGATCATCGTCGGCGGACCCTGCACGACAACCTGCAATGGCAACACCTTCACCGTCAACGCGTGGCCCGTTGGGGGTGGGCCTGCCGTCCCGCTCACCCGCTGTACGGCCGGGAACACTACCTGCTGGCCCAACCCGGACCAGTTCGCTGGTCCGAGCGGGGTCTACAACGTCACGCCGACCGGCAACTTCGTCTGGAAGCTGCTCATCTACGGCGGGGCCGACATCCAAACGGCGTCCAATTCAGGTCAGTTCAACGAGTGGGTCGTCGAGACGGCCAACGTGTCCAGTGGAAACTATCACGAGGGCTCGGCGGCGTCGGCCGGGGCGAACGGCCACCAGACCGCGACGGTCACCTTCTTCTCGAATTCTTCCTGGAGCCCCGGCTACCCGAATGCCCTCCTGATCAAGTCGGCACAGGCGGCCCAGACCTACTGGGCTTTCCTCCGAGCTCTCGGGATCACCGACGCCACCCAGATCCCGGCGAATTGCGTCATCCCGACCCCAAATGAGGTCCTCCCGCCCGGCGTGGACCTCGGCAACCTCACCATTGCCGAGTACCAGTCGCTCTTCTACGGATGGCTCTCGGGCCTCGCCACCTTCTACAACACGACGCTCAATGCGACCAACTTCTGCGGCACCCTCGGCCACCACGCCTTCCAGCTCGGAAGCGATGGCTACTGGCCCCTCTTCGTCAACGTCACCCTCGCTGTCTACGTCCCGAACGCGACCCTCTACCCGGGTGAGACCTACGGGAACGTCTCCTCCTGGGCGTATCCCCGATCCCAGGCGCTCGTCACCCCTCTTCTCGCGACCGTCCGGCTCCCGGTCGGCGCGCCGTTCAATATCCCCTCCAACGACCCGCTGGGGGTCTTCCTCGTCCAGAGGGGCGTCTGGCTCACCCTGCACGGGAACGGGACGAACGTCTCGATCCCGAATCCCATCTGCTCGACGGGGTGCTCCGGAACCGCGGGGCACGTCGAGGGTCCGCCGGGCCGGGTCGCGGAGGCAACCGTTCCCCTGGCTTCCCCGGCCGCCGGCGACGCCGTGTTCCTGTACTCGTGCATCGTCGGAGGCGTCCCGACCGCGAACTGTACGATTACGGTCCAGTCGATCAACCAGACCATCGTCGAGCAGAACGGGACGTGCGAGCCGCAGTGCGGCCTCAACCCCCCGCCGGGGTTTGCCTTCACTCTTCCGAACCCGTTCTCGCTGATCGCCAGTGCGTTCTGCGCGCTCCTGGGCCCGCTCCTTGGGCCGGGCTGCGCCGGTACGGTGAGCCTCGTCTTCGAGGTGTTGTTCGTCCTCGTAGTCGTGCTGGCAGTCGTCTGGATCGTTTCGAGGCTGTGGCCGGAACGGCGGAACAAGCGCGGGGGGTCGGCATGAATGGACCTCGGAACGGTTCTTGCAGCGCTCTCCCCGTTCGCGGTCTACATCGCAGTCGGGCTCATCCTGCTGCTTCTCGTCGCCGAGGCCCGGGGATCCTGGCGTCGGGTGGGGACCACCTCGCACCGGTCTTCTCTCGGAGCGTTCGGCACCCTCGTAGTCCTCGCCACCCTCGGCGTATTTCTCGTGGCGGAGGGGTGGGCCTGGCTCGGAGGGCTCGTCCTCGCGGTGGTCCTGCTCGCGCTCATCGTCTGGGCCTTTTCGGCGTCGTCCCGCCGTCGGGGGCGGTGACGGATGCCGAGACGTCGGCGAGTCCGTCTTTCGCAACGGGGGTGGGACCTGGTGATCGAGGGAACGGTGATCGTGACGAGCACGATCATCGCGTCGCTGATCCTCGCGTTCCTTCTCGGGAGGCCATTGTGAGCCGGCTTCCCGGAGTTTCTCCCCGGCCTGCGTGTTACGCTCCTTCGGAATCGAGGGAGGAGGACCGATGAACGGAGACGCACGGGCGGGAAGCAACGCGGGGCCTACTGAGGAACGGCGATGGCTGGCGAGGAACAATCGAGAGGGAGCCGGCAGAGGGCGAAGAGCCCTGCGCCGCTCCCGAATGGGAATGAGCGCGGCGCACGCCGCGGTTCTCATCATGGGCCTCCTAGTTCTGGCCGCGGGTCTCTACCTTCTGGTCGCGAACGGGAGCATCTTCGCCGGGCCCGCGATCGCCCTGCCGATCATCGGCTTGATCCTCGTCTTCCTGGGTCTCGCCGAGACCTTCGTCTCGGACAGCCGGGCCCGGAGAACCTGAGGCGGCGCCTCAGGAGGGATCGAGATGCCTCGGCGTCGGAAGCTGAACTCAGAGTCCTCGAAGCAGGAGTTCGAGCGGCGCTACGAGGCCGAGGGCTACTCCAAGGAACGAGCGGATCGCATCTACGGGGCGACTGTCGAGAAGGTCGCCGAGGAGCAGGCCGAGCACGAGCCAAGCGGGATCAAGGTCGAGCACGTCAAGGGTCACATCGCCTTCTCCGACAGGGGCCGACGCTACCGCGTGCGGCCCCACCAGGCTCGGGTGCGGGCCCATGCCCAATCCCACAGCCGGGGGCATCACCGGGGCCCCTGTGACGCGGCCTGCCGCCGCGGACAAAGGTCCCATCCGCATGGCGAGAGCAAACGGGCGACATGAGAGGCGCTAGCCCCGCCTTCCTCCTTGGGGTGGTTGTCATCGCGGTTCTCCTCGCGGGTAGCGGCACCGCCCGGGCTGACCTAGTCGTCGGAGGAAAGGCGGTCCTGCCCGGCGCCTGGGCCGTCCCATACGGGCAGGGCGGCTCTCCAGCGGGGAAGAGCGTGTTCGGTGACGGTGACCTCGTCTACGACACCGAGATCCAGGTCTACGTCCTTTACTCGGGGAGCGCCCCCGTCCCGCTCCAGGTCTCTCTTGAGCAGTACGACCCGGGGACGATCACTCAATACGTCAACCAGACCCAGGGCAACGCGACCACCCTGGTCCCGGTCGAGGTTCCAGCGCGCCTCAACGCCCAGTGGTCCAACCAGTCAGCGACGCTCGTTCCTGGACAGCTCACGATCCTCACGGTGCAGGTTCCGACTGCCTCCTCGGAGCGGCATCTGCAGCTTACGGTAGGCAACGCCGCCTGGTCGCTCATGCACCTCACCCCTACCGGGAGCTCGCTGGCAGGCATCTATTCGGCCTACGGGCTCGACGCCGCACTCCTGCTCGAGGCGGCCGTGACGGCCGCCGTGTTCCTAGGATTCGCCGCGGTCGCTCGGGGGCTCGCCCGGCGGATCCACCGTCCACCGAAGGTCCCCGTTTGGTGGCCGGCGAGTTGGGTCGGCCTACCCCTCCTGTTCTTCTTTGCCGACTACGTGCCGACGAACCAGTTCCTGGGCTCGCTCACACCGTTCGCCTACCCATTCTTCCTCGGTGTGGCGGCCTTCCCCTACCTCCCACGACTCTGGAAGGAGTTCGAGTGGGCCGAGTTCAATGGGTTCCGAGCTCGCTCCTCCACCGAGGCCGTGATCCCGAAGGCAGTCCTCCCGGTAGTTCGAACCAAGGAGGGACTCCGGTGCGCGCCGGAGACGTGGCGTGAGGCGGTCTACACGCTGTTCGGTGCCCCGCTCCCGGAGGTGCGCATGGAGGTCGTGCGTTCGGACGGGATGTCGCTCAAACTCGAGCCCTCGGGGCTGCCCGCGACTTGCCCGCTGCCCCCTTGGTACGCATCGGACGTCGACCTCGTCTTCTGGTACGACGCTCGCCGAGGTCTGAACCGGAGACGGCACCGGCTGCGGTGGTTCCGCGAGGAGACAATCGGGGAGGCCGCGAAGGGCCCCGCTAGCGATCTCCCGCCTCCGGTTCGATCAACGCGCCGTTGGGATCCCCACCTTGAGGCGGGAACGCTACAGGGCTCGTTTCCGCCGATCCGAGAGGTCGCGGAGTTCCTTGCCGGGGTCCGCTCCGTCGAGCAGGAAGCCCTGGACCATGAGGTCGATCGGCTGACCATCGCGGAACTGCGCGGCGAGCAGCTCCGACGCGCCCGGGAGGCGTCAACCGAATTGCTGGAGGTCGCGCTGCGTGCCTATTGGCGCACGGGGCACCGCCTCGATCGCGAGCAGCTGACGGAGCTGGTCCGCGTCTATGGGAGGGACCGTGAGAAAGGTTCGGGAGAAACCGGAGCTCGAGACACCTCCGCAGCGTGAGGCCCGGGTCCTCCGGCAAGCTCTTGCCGCCCTGATCTCGGCCCGGAAGGAGCTGGCGGAGAAGGGCCAACTCCTGAGGGAGCTCGAAGGGAGGCTCAACCTGCTCGATCGCTCCCTCAAGCATTCGACGGGGTTGACGTCGGCTTCCGACGTCTTCGAGGGTGGGTTAGGTCGTCGGGCGGCCGTCGAGCAGTACAGGAACACGAATCTCGCCCGGTTCATGCGGAGCGTCAACGAACTCGGAGTGGAGAGCCGGGAGCACGGGCGAGAGGTGGCCCGGTTCTCTATCCGGACGGCGGTCCGGGCTGACCTGGCGTGCCTCTTCGCCGCTGCGCCCAGGTCCGTTGAGGAGGCGGAGCTCCGGGATCTCCTGCGCGTTCTTCTTTCCAATCCGGCGTCGGCGTGCGTCCTGGCCGGCACCGAGCCCTGGCACGAACGGTTCCGGGAGGACCTCATCAACCTGGCCCTGAATGCCGGCGTTGAGACATCGACCTGGGAGTTTGTTCGGCGATCGGCGGAGGAGACGGAGGTCCGGACGCGTGAGGCGTCGGGCTGACGGTCCTCCACTCGGGGGAGCCGCCTCGACGCAGGGATCTCCACCCTCGAACAAGAGCCGTTCCGCGGAGGGCCCCTCAGAGTTGCGTTTGGTGAAGGGATCGAAAGAAGCCAATCCATCACCCTCGGGACACCCACCGGCGGGGTTCTCGACCGGGTCAAGCTGCTGGTGCGGCGAGTCGCACCCGCCGGAAAGCGGAACTGGGAACCTTCTGTTCCATCTCTACGGCCACGTCGAGACCCGGTCGGTGCGACCCGAGGCGGTCTGGGGGCACTGGATCGCTGAGTGGCGCCGGAGAATCAAGGAAGACTGGGACGTCATGATCGTGATCGACGGAGAGCGGGGATCGGGCAAGTCCGCCCTTGCCCAGGAGATCGGTCGACGGATGGACACGGGCTTCTCGTCGCGTCAAGTCGCTCTGAGCGCTCGTGAGATGCTGCGACTCTACGGAACCCTCCACCGTGGAGAAGTCGCGGTCTACGACGAGTCTGCCCTAGGCCTCCTCTCCCGGGCATTCATGAGCGAGGAGGCGATTGCCCTAGTCCAGGCTGCACTGATCGGGCGCAAGCTTGGGATCACGACCGTTCTGGCGATTCCGGACCTCATGCTCCTGGACGTCGCTTTCCGCGAATCGATCCTGAAGTACCGGATTACGGTCGAGAGCGGCGACGAGGGGGTGCGCGGCATCGGTTGGGTGCATGTCCGTCAGTTCTCGCCTCGGTACCGTCGAACCGACCGGCGCGGCCTCTACCTCGATCGGGACTGGAACCCGCTGTGCTGGAAAGACCCTCGGGGGTCAGTGCTTTGGACCGAATACCTGGCCCGGGCGGACCGAACGGCCCGCGAGTTCGCTCTGCGGAAGGCGGAGGAGCTAGGGCAACGCGAGCGCTCCCGCGGACGTACAGCTCCGGAGGAGATTCGCGAAGCGCTCGGACAGGGGAAAACCGATCGATGGATCGCCCGAAACCTTCGGGTAGGCCGAGAACGAGTAGTCAGGCTGCGACGGAAAGGTCTCGAATCAACACCGGAGGATTGAGCTCAGCTCAAGCGCCCTGGGGCGGCACCGGTGCCACTCTTGACGAGGAACAGTGGCTCTGCGGTGCCACTGACTCTGGCAACCGTCCAAGGCGCGCCGGTCGAGTCGGCGCGCTACTCAGGCAGGGGATGACGCTCGAGCGCGAGGCGTCCGTGGAGGTTCGTGGCGGTAAGCACCTGCCCATTGCCGATGCTGAGCACGAGAATCTCCCCCAGCGCAAGTTTGTGAGGAAGCATGGCCGCGAGAACCCCGGGGTCGGACGGAGTCGGCCCCATCGGGGCATCGCCCTGGCGAGAGTCTTCGGCTCTGGCGGCTCCACCCGCTGGCCGCGTCTGTTTGGAGGTGCTCTCAGGGTTCTTGCCGATTCGGTAGGTCTTTTCCAGCCCAACCCGGGTCGCCTTGATGTCGCCTCGCCCCGCCAACTGACGCAGCGCAAGGTAGATGGAGTTCTGGTGGAACTTCTTCCCGCTCGATTTGGCGATCCTCTTCGCGATCTTCGAGGTCGAGAGAGAGGCTGACGGACCAAGGGAGCGGAGCTCGGCGAGGATCCATTTCTGGGCTCCGCGAGGCTCCTTAGACGTCTTCGCCCTCCTGGGGGACATAGACACGCTCAGGGAGTGCGACTTGTAAAGCTCTCCGGTAACGGGGGTGGAGCCCGCGATCCTCGGGACTCCGGGCGGGTAGGGTAAGGCGTCGGTTCGGTTATCGACCGGCCCGCGAGGTCGACGGCCACACGAATGCTGCCTTTGAAGTCAGAATTCCCAGGGATGAGTACCCGTGACCGAAGTCCCACCCCCGGAACGTCCCCCGCCCGCTCGACAGAGACCGTAGGGCCGGGACCTAAGGGGTGGGTTTAGGCTCAGGTCGCCCGGCGACTTGAATCCAGTCGCGCGTCGATTGCCCCGAGTGGATTCACTCCATAACAGGGGCGAACAAGCCCCGAGCGGGCTACACGGAGCCAGGATCACGGAGGCCCCGTTACAAGACCTGCCCATCCCGAGAGGGTCGGGCTTACCAGGAGACCCCAAAGGGCGAGGGCACTTCTTTCTATCCGCTCAGGAGGTTGCGAATCCTCGGTGGCGCCCCAAGCGACCTCGGAGGCAGCGGCAGCCACTGCGGCGGCGGCGGCGCTCACCAACGCGTCAAGGTTACTCGCTGCCGGACGTCTCCTGTACGAGAGGGCAGAGTTCCAGCCGACGGCTTGTTCGCTGCTGGCCCTTGCCCATGAAGAACTCGGAAAGTCAATCCTCTTTCAGGTTATTGCCGAGGGAAAAGCTGATCTCCGTACGCGATTGGAGAACGCGAACGGGGGCCTCCGCCGTCTGCTTGTCGACGATCACGGGGGAAAGTTCGACTTGGCCGTCGGGGTAATCGTTCATGAAGGCCTAGAAAGCGCGGTCTTTGACGCGTTTGAGCACTTCCTTCATCGTCACCTTTCAGGGGATGAGAGCCGTACGGTAGGCTCGAGCCTTTTAGGGAACCGGATTCGGACGGAACTCGCAGAAGGCGGCCTGCTCTCCGCAATCGAGTCCGAACTCGGATCGAGTCGAGCAAACTCGCTTGTCGGACTGGTGGAGGAAATGACCGACTGGGCGACCTCCGAGTATGATGGACTCGCGAGCATCAAGCTCCGAGGGCTTTACGTCGATCTTGATCCTGAATCCTCAGAGATTTTGACCCCTGAAGGGGTCGACCTTCCGGACTTCCAACTCCTCGCCAAACGGTTGGAGTCCGCGATCCAGAGGCTCGGAACCGTACGGATTCGCCCATCGCAGGACGCGCCGAGCCGACCGTCGTAGCCGACGATCTTTCCGGGGATAGATGGGGGATCGCTGGCCGGAGATTCGGTGAGCGACCCGGCGCTCGTCCCTAGTTCTTCTTCCCTTCGATAAACGGCAAGAGCCTCTTCCAGAGCGCGAGAACGGGCGCGGGAGGCGGCACCCTGTGCGCGATCGCAAAGAAGTTGATGGGGCTCTTCTGCCGAGTGCCGAGCTTCTTCTGCTGTTGGGATAGTTTCCCTGGCAAGGCGGAGTTCACGAGCCCGGTCATATCGGTCCACCGGAAGGTCATCGCCCGCGGGCCCAACGGCTTGAGGACATCTCGGGCCTTCCGATCCGCGATCGCTCGGTAGGGGATTCCCCACGTTCGCAGCATCTTCACGATCTCGGGGATACTTGTCATTCCCCTCGCATTGATGTGGACGACGTTCGCCGAGACAACCAGTTCCCCTCGGGGACAGCGTTCGAACCAAACGGGTAGGGCAGCAGCCTCGTCGTGACCCTCGTAGATGAGGGCTCGCTCTGCGAAGAGGGCGCTGAGAACTTCGTGGTTGAAGAGCCCCGTCCCCTTCGCCTTCGCCCGCGCCGCCGCGGTGGGGTATCGGATCTGGCGGAGGCGGGACCCCGAGGACCCGGGCTCCACCCGCACGGCTGTCACCAGATCGTCCGGTGTTACGAATGTCGTCGAGTGGGTCACAATAAAGACTTGGTTGTGATTGGTCTTCGAGTAGTCCCGAATGAACGTGTAGAGGCGCTGCTGCTTCGACGGGTGGAGGTTGAGCGCGGGTTCATCGAGAAGTACGACGGAGTCAGTTACTCCGACCGTCGCGTAGAGGACCAAGAGGACCTCGAGGTTTCCCGCGGCTTCGGCCTCCACCGGGAACTCGAAGTTTCCACTGCCCATCGCGAGGCGAGGGTAAAGAGCAGGTGGGTACGGCTGTTCCTCCTGCGACTTCGGGGCTTCGCCCACAATCACGACGTCAACAGTATGGTCGGTCAGGTCGTGGAACTCGGATTGGAGCTGCTCGAATCGCAGGCGGCCAATGAGACTCGGGTTGTTTTTCAGCTCGAAAAGCCCGATGGCCAAATCCCGGCCGGTGACCCGGGGAACCTGAGGGTTGACCATCGGGGCTCGGCGAATCGGTTGCTCGCCGGGCTGCTCGCGCGCCCCAGAGAGGTGGGCGATCGCCGACCCCATGACGCAACCGAAGGCGCCCATCGGGCCGATGTCTCCGAGGCTCCAGCCCCGGAACCACAGCTCGTTCCGCATCCGGAGGTAGTCTTCGTCGTCGGGTCTGACCCCCTGGACCTGCTGGACGAGAGATATCCCTTGGAGCTGAAGCGAGACCGGACGCCCGTCCGGTCCGGGCTTGAGGACTTCTCGGAGCCATCCGAATCCGACCGGGCCAGGGGGCGGCAGGGTGGCGGTAGAGCCGGGGGGATTGAAGATCGTCCCGGGATTGTCCTTATCGAGGGTAACGGCGACTCGTTCGATTAAGCTCTGGCTTGACCACGAGGCCAGAGGGGGATTGGTTATCCAGAACAATCCATAGTCGACTAGAACGAGCCCGGAGCTATCGGGGCCAAAGCGGAGCTCGCAACGTGTCGAAGTCGGGTCCCCGCCCCTCGCTGTAACGATCAGGCGGACTCTCTGTCGCAGGACGTCACGGAAGAGGACTGGCGGCTTGGAGATTACGTTCCGGACGAGTTCCGGAAGGTCGTTTTGGTTGACCTTGAGATTCTGAATATTCCCGATGTTGGTCGAGGCACAGAAGGCAAGGATGGTCCCGATGAGGGTCGCCTCGTCCTCCGTGAATGCAATTTCAAGCTCGATCCTTAGAAGGCGGCCTGGTTCTCCCTCGCGGACGTAGGCGGAGAGATCGGGTCGCGGCCTGCCGAGCGCCATTACGGCGGTTTCGATAGCCCGGAAGAGGTTCGTCTTCCCGGCTCCGTTGGGACCGACGAGAATGGTCCGGTCGCCGACTCTTGAGAGCTTCGACTCTTTCTCGCCAAAGGTCAGGAAGTTGCTTACCGAAACCGAAAGGATCTTCATCGTACGGTCATGGGTCCTCGCGGGGTAGAGGTACGCTAGTATCGGGGAACCTCCACGGGTGGATTAGGGCTACCATGCCGCAATCCCACGGTACGCGTATCGAGGCGCCGACGACCTGAGCTCGGCCTCGCCGAGTCCGAGTACTTCGCGAAGCAGGCTCCTCGCCTCCTCCCTACTCGGCCCCTCGGATACGTCGTCGAAGTATCGCCACGTATCGGCCCACGCCTTCGGAAGGCTGGCCCTCAGGATAGCCAGAAGCGCAGCCCCCCCGCAGGCTTCCGGGCACCTTCGACCGTGATTCGGATTTAGCACAGAACTGGCTCATCCGATAACACATGGAGGCAGCATCGGATACCCCGATGCTGGGACCGAACCCAGCCCTTCGGTCATATCCCCACGGGTTCTGTCGAGTGCGCAGCCGCGGACTCGGGGGACGGAGTTCGATCACGTCTCAGAACCGACCGCACGGCGCCCAGTTTGAGGTTCATGGTCTGGGAGATTTGGCGAAAGCTCCCGCCGCGGGCTCTTCGGGCCCGCACCTCCCTCGCGACGGGCTCCGAGATCCTCCGCGGCGCTCCAAACTTCTTGCCCAAGGCGCGGGCTCGGGCGATACCGGCTTGCGTCCGTTCGAGAATCAGCTCACGCTCGAACTCGGCCAGAGCCGCCAGCATGTTCCGCTGCAGTCGACCGCTCGGGGTCGAGGTGTCGATTCCCTGGTCGATCACGATCACGCGGGCTCCTGCCGCCTCCGCGTCGTCCCAGAACCGAAGGATCATGCCCAACGAGCGGCCGAGCCGGTCCATCTTCGAGACTACGATCGTATCAAACTCGCCCGAGGCGAGCCGCTCCCGAAGTCGATCGAGCTCCGGCCGGTTGTCCCGGACGCCTGAGATCCCGTCGTCCCGAAAGACCGAGATCTCCGTCCACCCTCTCGCTTGGCAGTAAGCCGAGAGCTGACCGACCTGGGCCGCCGTCGACTGCTCCTTGGTGGAGACGCGGGCGTAGAGGGCGACCCGACTCATGCCGAAACTTCCTCTCCCCCGACTGCCTCAGGGATGTCCGCGTCTGAGCGCCCGCGAGCGAGAGTCACGTACTCGGGGTTGAGTTCGATTCCGATGGATCTCCGACCGAGACGTCGGGCCACTGCCAGGACGGTTCCGCTTCCCGCGAACGGGTCGAGCACAATACAAGGGACGGTCCGGGCGGTCCCGCAGGAGCAGCGCTTGCGAAACCCGAGGTCGACTCTCCTGTAGCTCCCGTCGTGCCAGCCCGGAGCGTCCGCGACGGGAGCGCGACCCGACACCAGCGGTGCTTCGAGCGGTTGTGCGTGGCCGATAGCTCCGCCGATCGCGCGGACCTCTCGTGTCCAGGGCATCCCGCACCCCGCGCAGGCTCCGCGCTCTGAGGTTCCCGCCGCGATGCAGAGCTCCGGGAGTTTCTCCGGGAACGTCGCGAAGTGGGCCCCGCGGTAGGGCTGGGTTGGGATCCACCAGACCGTCCGGAGATTCCGACCCGAGGGACTCGTATTCCGGAGCATGGGGAACCGGCGGAAGTCCCCCTCGGGATGCTTCGAGCGGGAGGCGCGATTGTCGGCCGGGTTCGGCAGATGGTGCTTGAGTCTTCGGAGAGTGCTCTCCTGGAGGGGCTCACGGACGGCGTAGGCGTCGTAGAAGTAGCGCCTCGACTTCGTCAGGAGGAAGACGGAGTCGTGGGCCCGGGTCGGCCGATCCCGGACCGCCTCCGGCATCGGATTCGGCTTCGCCCAGACGCAGTCGGACCTGAGCCACCAGCCACGACGTTGCAGCTCGAACGCGACTCGCCAGGGAATCCCCACTAGGTCCTTCGGCTTGAGCCCGGGAGCCCGCTTGTCCATCCGACCGGCCTGTTCGGCCCCCGTGCGGTCTCGGCCGGAGAGGGTCGAAGTCTTCCATCGCTTCTCGCCCGTGAGCCCGGAAGGGTGAGTAGCGTAGGTGTCGCCGAGGTTCAGCCACAGCGTTCCGTCGGGCCGCAAGACGCGGCGGACTTCGTCGAAGACCCCGGCCAGATGCTCCACGAATCGTTCGGGGGTGGGTTCCAGGCCGAGCTGGCCGAGCCATCCCCCGCACTTCCGGCACGTCGTCCCGCCCCCTGAGGGATCGTGAGCGAGCACCGCGTTCCCCCGGCTGACGTCGCCGGTGACGCCATGCGCCCCACGTTCGCGCGCTATCCGAGTCGGTGCCCACTCGTGTTCACACCGCGCCCTCCCGCCCCAGCGGATCGGGCGGAGGCCGTAGTCGCGGAGCCCCCAGTACGGAGGGGACGTTACGACGCAGTGGATCGAGTCCGATGGAAGGCTGCGAAGCAGCTCGCTGACGTCACCCTCGAGGATGGTCGGGGTCGGATCCCGCGGGATCACGCAAGTGCCCCCGCCGCGTGATTCGGCGCGTCAACGGTGAAGGGGGAGGTACGACGACGAGCAAGGTCGGCGTACTCCGGCTTGAGTTCGATCCCGATCGACCGGCGACCCAAACGTCGGGCAACTGCGAGGGTGGTCCCCGACCCCGCGAATGGATCGAGTACGATGCTCGGGAGGGTCCAGCCGCCCCTGCACGAGCAGGAGCTCTTCCAGCCAACCGTTCGGGGGATCCGAACTGCTCGGGGCAGTTCACCCCAGCCGCCGTCCTTGGTTGACTTTGAGCCGGAGATCGAATCGGACTGACCCTTCGGCTTGGGCGTCGCGAACCCGGAACGCGGCCGATCCGGGTTCAACGGCTTGCTCAGAAACTTGTAGTCGGCCTCGACCACGCGCCGGAGGGGGCTCCCGCACTTGCGGCAGGCTCCATGGTCGGTAGTCCCGGCCCTGATGCAGGTCTCCGCCAGGGTCTCCGGGAAGGTGGCGAAGTGGGCCTCAGGATACCCATGGGTCGGGATCCACCAGACCGAGCGGAGATTGGCCCCCAGAGGGGAGTACCGCCCTGGGGCATCCTCGATCTGAGGGGCCATCATCCGGCCCTTGAGATTCACGAGGGCTCGTCGAGCGGAACGATTCGACCGACTACCGTAGTCCTTCGCCCCGCCGGCCTGGCTGTCAAACGTCGCCTGGGACAGGCGGAGTCGAGTCGCGGGTCGATATGGCTGACGGACGCCATCGGCGTCGTAGAAGTACCGGTTCGACTTCGTAAGGAGAAACACGTACTCGTGGGAGCGGGTCGGTCGGTCACGGACAGACTCGGGCATTGGGTTGGGCTTTGCCCAGACGCAATCGGACCGGAGCCACCACCCCCGACGCTGGAGTTCGAGAGTGACCCGCCAAGGGATTCCCGCGAGGTCCTTGGGTTTGAGGTCTCCATTCCGTGCGGCGCTTCGCCGCGGCCCGCCTCGACCTCGAGTCTGGGACGGGTCCCAACGATCCGAGAACGACTCGGAGGATGACCGTCGGACGGGGCTGTCTCCCTGGAACGTATCTCCCAGGTTCAGCCACAGCGTTCCGTCGGATCGCATGACCCGCCGGACCTCGTCGAACACCCCGGCGACGTGCTGGACGAAGAGTTCAGCCGTCGGCTCGAGGCCGAGCTGCCCGAGCCACGCGCCGCAAGAGCGACAGAACCGGCCCCTGCGCTCGGCCCGAGCATAACCCGCCCCGACGGAGTTTCGGCCGTTCGGGGTCCCCGTACCTCCCTTCGAATCGCCGGGGATCGGGAGGTCCCATTCGTGGGGACATGACGGGTTGCCTCCCCAAAGGACCGGGCGAAGGCCATAGTCCCTGAGTCCCCAGTACGGGGGTGACGTAACCACACAATGGATCGACTCGTCGGGCAGGCGCCCGAGGACCTCCCTGACTTCCCCCTCGAGGATGGCGGGCGTCAGGTCGGTCGGGATCACGTCGTCTCCTCGAGATTCCGCCAGAACCTCTCGTTCCGGGCCGCCCTCGCACGGCGGATCCGATTCTCAGCCGCGACGTCGCGAGCGAATTGGGTTCGAGGGCCGAACTCCTCCCGCACGCGGTCAAGCTCGCTGCGAACGCGCCATTCCGGCTTGGTGAACTCCTCAACGACGGAGTTGAGTCGGGACGCGTACCCTTGAAGGAGGAGGACGACGTTCTCTAGCTCGCGCCGGCTGAGCAGCCGAAGCTCGACGGTCTCGCTCATCCGGCGAGTGTCGCCTCCTGGTCGAGCGGCCGCGCCCCGAGGTTGCCTCGTAGGTAGTGGTAGTCGGGCACTCGAATCGGCGGAGGGGCCGAATCGACGATGATCCACTCCTCTCCGTCGCTCCAGGTGGGGCGGAGCAGGCCGTTCTCGCAGAATCCGGCGATGACATGGAGCCGCCGAGGGGGGCGGTAACTGGGGAAGGTCTGGACGACCATCCGGTCGACCGCTCGAAACGGCGCGAGCCAGCCGAATGGGTGGGGGGCGTAGAAGACCCGCAATGCCCGGACGGCCGCGTCGTCGACCTTGCGAGGAGACGCAGCGCGCGCGCACACGCGCTGCCGCCAGCGAAACGCTTCCAGGAGCTCCAGAAGCGTCGCATCAGCGATCGGAGGCCGTCCCCCGGACCTGCCCCGGCCTCTCCCCCTACCGGACGAGCCCACGAGGCCCCGCTGGGAGACGATCCGTTGGACGCGACGGAATTCGGCCCAGGTCCGGTCCGAGAGCCAGAGGTGACGCTGGGAGGTGGGAGGGGGAGGGAGTTCCGGGCCCGGAACAGGGGTAGTTCCGGTACCGGAACTACCGTAGTTCATGTCCCGGAACTCGGGGGAGTTAGAGAGGATAGGAGATCCCGGAATGGCCCCGGAGGGAGCCCTCACTGACGGAGAGGATGGCCGCTGCACGAGAATTACCCCGGGAACCCCCGTGTGCGCGCGTACCGGGCGATTCGAACCTCGACCAGGCCAGCGGCGAAGCCATGGATCGGGCAGAATGAGATGCGGAGGATCAGGTTGTGTCGGGCGTCCGAGCGGCAGCGGGCGCAGACCAAGCGCGGTGCGGGCGGGGTAGGGGCGGGGCTCTCCTGTTCGACAACGAAGGTGATCTCAGCGTAGCGGGGCGTCAACCGGCCACCCCCGGCGCCGTTTCAAGGGGCGATGGCTTGGCCCTGATCGCGAGGGAACGGCGGGTATGTTTCGCCCGATTCCGGGCCCGTTTTGAGCTGGGTTCTATAAGAAAGTGGTTATGGGCCCGGACGGATTTGAACCGACGACCGACCGGTTATGAGCCGGTCGCTCTAGGCCGCTAAGCTACGGGCCCGTCCCCTTCGAACCGGCATCGGAGGCGCCGCCGAGCGGGGTTCCGGAGCATAAGACGGTGGGTCTTGAGCTCGTTCGAACCGCTGACCTTTCGGTTAACAGCCGATCGCTCTACCACTGAGCTACGGCGGCACCGAGGGCGTCGAGCGGGACCCGCGCTAATAGCCTTTCCGCGCCCCGGCGCGCGCTCGGTACTCCGCGGCCCGTTCCTTGAGGTGGGAGATGAGCCCGGTCATCCGGTCGAGCGAGACATCGAGCGAGTTCCAGAACTCGCGCGCGCGGTCGGTCACGACCGCCCCGTCGGCCGACGGCTGGATCACGCCCTCCCGTTCGAGCAGGTGGAGCGAGTAGCGAACCTTGTGGATCGGAAGCTTGAGCGCCTCGCTGAGCCGGATGATGCCCATCGGAGGGCTGCCGCTGAGCCGTTCGAGGATGTCGACGTTGCGTGCGAGCAGGTCGAGTTCGCTCGCGATCCGGTCGACGAGCTGGGTCCCTTCCGGGGTCGGGTCGGGGGTCGGGACGTCGACCCGCACCGGCGGCTTCGCGTTCGGCATTGCGTTCCGGTCGGGCTGAGAGCGCGCTCGTTACTTGAATGTTCGGCGAGCCCGGGTCCCGGGCGGCGGCCTACAGCGGGTGGTGCCGGACCGGCTCGATCCCGTTGCCGTTCCGCCGGAGATCCCGGGCGAGCGCCTCGCCACGGATCGTCAAATGGTAGACCTTGAGCCGACGCGGTTGGCGTTGCACGTGGCGGAGCTCCTCCTCGACGACACCCGCCGCGACCAGGCGACGTAGGACGTTGCTGATCACGTTCTGGCGGGCGTGGAGCCGGTCGCTCATCCCGAGCTGCGTCCAAGCGATCGACGGGATATCGTCCGCGCGTAGAGCTCCGAGACCGGCCAGGTAGACCACCAGCCGCGCCGAGAGCTGCCGCGGCTCGTCGCCGTTGCTCGGCCCGCCGTTCTCTCCCACCGCTACCGGGCGAGAAGGATCGTACGGCACGACGGCGGTCAAGCGCGGGCCGGGGCCGGCGGGCTCGAAGGTCCGGAAAGGACGGGTCTCGCTGGCGGGCGCCGTGGTGTGCTCTCGCAGCACGGTCGTCGTGGGGGTCGCAGCGGCCCGAGCGCCGAGCGAGGGAGGCAGGAGGACCTCCACCGGGCCCGCGGCGAACGAAGACGGAAGGGCCGCGAAATCCGTCTCGGCCCCGTAGGGGGGGTCGGCGGCCCGCCGCGGCCGAGGTCGAACGCCGGGGCGTACCGCGATCGACAGCGCGACGAGCCCGCTTGCGCCGCTCGCCGCGAGGGCGAGCGGGAGCAGGCCCACCACCTGCTTCCCCAGGCTGCTGGACGGACTCGAACTCACCGTGGCGGGGAGAGAGAGGTTGACCCAGACCGAGTCCGAGGCGACGATCCCGGAGCTGTCGGTGACATTGAGCGTCGTTCGGAAATGGCCGGCGAGCAAGTAGGTATGGTGAGCCACGAGGCTCGCCGAGCTGCCTCCGTCGCCGAACGTCCAGACGACGGTCCGGTAGGTGCCGGTGCCGCCCGAGGGGTAGCCGGAGAACTGCACGTTCACCGGGACGACGCCGGTGGTCGGAGTGACCGAGATTGACAGCTCGAGGGGACCCGGAAGGACGGCAATGCCGAGCGTCGCGGTGTGCTGGACCTGGCCTTCCGCGACGGTGACCATCGCGTTGAACACACCAGAACTTAGGTAGCGGTGGGAGGGGTTGGCGGAGGAGGCGCCGGAGCCGTTGAGGTAGCTATGGTCGCCGAACGACCAGGCGTACCAGGTCGGGACCCCGACCGTCACGGTCGTGTGGAACTGGACGAGGAGCGGGGCCGTCCCGTTCGGCTGATCGGCGGTCAGCGCGACGCCGAAGTCGCTCGGCGAGGGGGCCGCGCTCGCGTGGGGGATCATCAGCAGTCCCGCCCCCACGAGGCCGGCCAGGAGGAGCACCGCGAAGCGCCCCCGCACGCGGCGGTATGGCATGCGGCGGTCCGGAACGACGCTCGCCACTGTGTAGGCCGAATGTGTATCCCCACTTGTAAGTTCCCCCTGCTAGGTAGTTCGCGAATCGGAAGGCTCCGGAGCCGTCCGGGGCCGTTTCGGTCGGCGGTAGTGGCTGAGAACGACCCAGATCAGAGCCGCGTTCCCCGCCGCGAAGCCGATCGCGAAGGCGACGGTCGTGGAGGACCCGGGCGTGAAGGGGAGCCGCCCGTCGGGGCTCGGCGGGCCGGAGTTCGAGGGCGCCGCCTGAACGGTGATCGGCGGCAGCGACTGGGTGACGATGCTGCCGTGCGCGTCGATCGCGGTGACGCTGGCCGTGTAGGTCCCCGCGACGGTGTAGGTGTGGACGAGGCGGGTGCCGGTCACGATCGAGCCCTTGTCGCCGAACGACCAGCGGAACGTGTACGGGGCGAGGCCCCCGGTGGGGGTCACTCCGAAGGTGACGCCCAGCGGAGCGGTGCCGTTCGAGGCCGACTCACCGGCGCTGACGGAGAGGGGTCGGAGGCCGTTCGAGCCCGACGTCGGGGGGCCGGAGTCGTTCACGGCCGCGGCCGGGTAGACCCAGGTGTCGTTCTGATAGACGCCGTTGGAGATCCCGCCGAAGAGGAGGACGACGTTGTCGGCGGCGTCGAAGACGAGCGCCGCGTCCCACCGAGGGGACGGCGCCGGCCCGATCGCGCCGGTTAAGTTCTCCCAGCTCGCGTTACGGTACAGCCACGTCTCGTTGCTGCCCGAGCAACCGAGCGCCGCCGTCCGGCCGCCGATGGCGAGCATCGCCTGGTCCACCCCGTCGAAGGTGAGGCCACCGCCGGTCCGCCCGGTGGGTCCGAAGGTGCTCCCCAGCGAGCTCCAGTGGCCGCCGGCGTAGGTGTAGGCCCCGCCCCCCGGTGCGCAGCTCGACGCCCCGCCGCCGACGACGACGACGTAGCCGTCGAACGGGTCGAAGGCGATCGCGCCATCGAACGTCGGTCCCGGCGTCGCGCCGCGGACTTGGGAGGAAACGTTCGTCCAGGTGCCGGCAGCGTACGTCCACGTGTCGGAGGTCCCCGCGAGACCGCCCACAGCGCTACCCCCCACGCCCCCGCCGAACAGCAGGACATACCGGTCCTGGTCGTCGTACGCCATCTGAACGAAAGCGCGGGGGCTCGGGGCCGCACCCGTGGGGACCGGCGCCCAGCCGGCCCCGTTGAATCTCCACGTGTCGTTGAAGAACCCGTTGACGTCGCGGCCCCCGAACAGGAGCGCGTAGCCATCGCGCGTGTCGAAGGTAAGGCCGGCCCCCCAGCGCGCGGGCGGTGCGCCGGAGAGTTTCGAGGAGACGTCGGTCCACGCCCCGTTCGAGAACTCCCAGGTGTCACCGTAGGCGAAGTTGTAGGGAGAGTAGCCGCCGAAAAGGACGACCGCGTTGACCGCGGGGTCGTACACGACCGACGGGGCGGAGCGCGGCGCCGGCGCGCTCAGGATCGAGCCGGCGATGTCGATCCACTGGTGCCCGGCGGCCCACGCCGAGAGCACGTTGATGGAGAGGGAGCGGGCGGTCGAGCGACCGGCGACGTCCTTCACCGTGACGATCGCCGTGAAGACGCCGCTTGCGCGGTAGGTGTGGTTGGCGACCGGGCCGCTCGTGGCGAGGGTGCCGTCGCCGAAGTTCCAGGTGAACTGGTAGGCGGGGGTACCGCCGGAGGCGGTGGCGGCAAAGGCGACGTCGAGGGGAACGCCCCCGCGGACCGGCGTGGCGATCGCGGTCGCCGCGAGCGGGGCGACCCCGTAGCTCCAGGTGTCGTTGACGTAGACGCCGTTCGCGTTGCCGCCGAAGAGGACCGCGTAGCCGTCGACCGCGTCGAAGGCGAACGACCCGCAGCAGCGCGCGGGCGGCGGTCCCGTGACGATCGGGGAGAGGTCGGTCCACGAGTTGTTCACGAACGACCAGGTCGATGCGTCCACGCTGCAGGAGCCGTCGCGCACGACCGTCCCGCCGAAGAGGAGCAGGGCGCCGTCGGTCGGATCGTCGACGAGCTGGGAGCTCGAGCGCGCCGGGGGCGCCACCGCGCTCGCCCGCTGCGTCCAGACCCCGTGGGAGTAGCTCCACACGGCCGCGGTCGCCGCGCACGGCCCGACGGTCCCGGTCGGCGCGAGGCCGCCGACGAGCACGAGCTCGCCGTCGTGGGTATCGAAGGCGAAGGCGCCGCCGACCGTCGCGGGCGGGTTCCCGCTCAACGAGCGGGTGATGTTCGCCCAGATCCCGGCGGTGAAGATCCAGCTGTCGTTGAGCTGGTGGTCGATCCCGCCCGGCGCGTTGAAGCTCTCCCCCCCGAACAGGAGGACGTACCGGTCGACGCTGTCGTACGCCATCTGCGCCATCTCCCGCGGGGAGGGGGCGACGCGGGAGAGGAGGTGGCTCCAGCCGGAGGCGGTGAAGGCCCAGGTATCGTTGAACAGGGTGGTGAGGTTCCGGCCCCCGAACAGCACGACTTGCTGGTCACGGGCGTCGAAGGTGATCGACGCGCCCCACCGGGCCGGGGGGGCGGAGGCGAGGGTCGAGCCGATGTTCGTCCAAGAGCCGTGGGCGAACTCCCAGGTGTCCCCGAACGGGACGACACTCGGCGAATAGCCGCCGAACAGCAGGACGGCGTTCAGCGCCGGGTCGTAGGTCATCGCCGCGCCGGTGCGGATCTGCGGGGCTACCGGGGTGCTGTTCTGGAGGTCGACCCACTGGTGGGCGACCTGCCACGGCGCGAGCACCGCGATGACCTGAACGGCGTGCACCGTGGTCCCGAGGCTGTCGGTGACCGTCGCGGTCGCGACGTAGGAGCCGATCGACGCGTAGGTGTGTGCGGCGGTCGTGCCGCTGGAAGTGGGCGCCGAGCCGTCGCCAAAGAGGTAGTCGTACCGGTACGGTGGGAGCCCACCGGCCGCACGGGCCGCGAAGGCGACCGGCAGCGGCGCGACGCCGTCCGCGGGGGTCGCCTGGAGGAGCGCGGTGAGCTTGGCGGTGCTGTTGTTCGACGAGCCGTGCGAGCCGGACCAGTTGAACGGACTTGCGCTGAACGCCCACGACTGGGGGCTGTCGACCCCGGAGCCGGAGAGGTTGCCGCCGAACAGCAGCGTGTAATTGTCCGCGCCGTCGAACGCAGCGGCGACCGCCGACCGGGGGGAGGGGGCGGTGGTGAGCGAACCGGTGAGGTTCGTCCAGTTGCCGGTCTGCAGGGTCCAGGTCTCGTTCGTCGTCCGGCAGAACGCTCCGCCCAGGCTCGTCACCCCTCCGAAGGCAAGGAACTCCCGGTCGGCGGTGTCGTTGATCCAGACCCCACCGTAGGTCGTAGGGGCGAAGGCGCCTCCGAGCTGCAAGGTGACGTTCGTCCAGCCGTCGGTGTGGAAGCGCCAAGCCGCGGCGGTGGGGGAGCAGGCAGCGGCTCCGTTCCCCCCGTAGAGCAAGAGCCCACCCGCGCCCGCATCCTGAGCGAATCCGGCGCCCCGACCCGGCGCTGGGCTCTCGGCGACGAGGGGGGTGACGTTCGTCCAGCCACCCGCGTGGTACTCCCAGGTGTCGGACAGCGGGGCCCCGGAAGGGGCGCTGGGGGTCGGGGCCGTTCCGCCGAAGAGGACCGCCACCTTCGCGATCTCGTCGAAGGCCAGGGCGGCGAACGCCCGGGCCGGTGGGGCTATCGCCGTAGAGATTCGCTGCCAGCCCGAGGCGCCGAAGCTCCAGGTATCGTTGAAGAACGTGCTCGCGTTCCGGCCGCCGACGAGGAGCAGCAACCCGGGGACCTGCTCGTCGTCGTAGACGAGCCCCGCCCCCCACCGGGCCGCAGGGGTCTCGTTCGCGCCGTGCAGCTGGCTCCAGCTCCTGTTCACGTACGTCCAGGTGTCGCTGAGGGCGACGCGGTGGTCGGTCAGTCCTCCGAAAAGGACGACCTTGCCCAGCGTCGGATCGTAGGCCATGACGGCCGATTCGCGGGCGGATGGGCTCAAGTTGAGATGGCCGGTCAGATCGGTCCACACCGGGCCGGACGTATTGGCCGCCGCTCGCGCGCCACGAAGCGAGGGCGACCCGCAGGTCAGGCTTTGCCCGCCCGCGGTCGGGGCGCATCCGAGCGGGTGTCCACCCGCAGGTCCAGCGCCGGTGAGCAGCGAACGGGCCGCGGCGGCCAGCTCAGCACCGGCGCCGTGGGCCGTCCCGAGGTTGGGGGCTGTGGTGACGGCAGAAACCACGGAGATTGCGGGGAGGGCGGCCAGCCCGGCCACGAAGGCGACCCACCCGAGCCGGTTGGGAAATGGACGGCGTCCCGGGTAGGGTAGGCCCTCCCCTCGGCCGGGCGACCGCGGGAGAGCCCGGAGAGTCCGACCCGGGACACCGCCCATTACCTCCCATCGGGCTAACTTCCCTTATAAACATCGAGCCCTAGTACGACCTCTGTACACGCCGAAGACGAGGGTTCCGGAGGGGAGAGACCCCCCTGTCGGGGCGAGTGCGTCGTTCAGGGAAGCGACGAGCGTCGTACTCCGACGAACAAGCCGCGCTGCTTGGTGAATCCGCCTCGCTCGAAGCGGGCGGCTAGGCCGGCAGCCTCCATGGCCGCCAGCTGCTCACGGACCGAGAACAGCCCCTGCGTGTGCCGTTCGCGAAAGACCCGGATCGGGCCTCCCTTCTGGCCTACGGCATAGCCGAAATCGATCGTCGAGGTCCGACCCCGTCGGCGTCCGAGCCCGACGCGGGCGATCTTGAGCTGGGGGGTATCGTGGACCAGCAGGTCGAGGTGCCCGCTGCGGAAGACTTCCGGACTGAGCCATGGATCGACGATCAACACCCCACCGGCTCGGAGGTGTCGAGCCAGCGTTCGTATCGTCTTCCGCAGCCGGGGGAGCGTTCGCACGTAGCCGATCGCACCGAACAGGCAGGTCACCACGTCGAACTCCTCTCCCAGCTCGAACCGTTCCATGTCGCCACGGACCCAGCGGACCCCCCTCCCGTGCCGTCGCGCGATACGCAGCATCGAAGGGCTTCGGTCGAGCCCGGTGCACCGGAACATTCCTCGGAGTAGGCGGAGGTGGTGACCGGTGCCGCATCCGACGTCCAGAAGCGTGCGAGAGCCCGGTCGCCCCGAGCGTCGGACGATGCGTCGAATCTCCCGGACGTCCCGCTCATAGTCCTTCCAGGCGTACACTTCGTCGTAGATCGGCGCGAGGGTGGTGTATTCGGCGAGGACCGCCCGGGGCACGATTCGCCTAGGG
Source organism: Thermoplasmata archaeon (assembly GCA_022750195.1). GTDB lineage: Archaea > Thermoplasmatota > Thermoplasmata > Lutacidiplasmatales > UBA184 > Lutacidiplasma. Next base: position 73,801 of record JAKIWE010000005.1, read on the forward strand.
AAACCCGGATTATTCACGTTCCGCAGGGACCCGGCCCGAAGAGCGGTCGGGATCCACCGCCCGCCCCCCCGGCGCTTCATCCGTGGAAAGGGCTCATCGACGGCGGAGCGACCTCGCGTGGAGCCCGGACCGAAGGACCCATCGATCGTCACCTACCGAGGGCTGCTCGCAAACCCCCGGTTCCGTTGGTTCCTGTTCTCGAGCACCGCCTCGAACGTCGGCTACGCGGTCTACGCGATCTCCATGCCGTTCCTCGCCTACCGGCTCACCGGCGGCTTCCTCCTCCCCGGGGCCGTGCTGTTCGTGGAGTACCTGGCCTACTCGTTGACGTTCCTCTTAGGCCCGCTCGTCGACCGGGCCCGAGACAAGCGGACGATCTTGCTCGCCTCGTACCCGGCCATGACGGCGATCGCCCTCTCGCTCGGCCTCGCCTTCAGCTTCGGGTGGCTGACCCCGGCCCTCCTTCTCGTCCTGGTGACGGCGCTCTCCGTGCTGTGGGACCTTCCCTGGATGGCGAACAACGCCATCCCGGCCTGGCTGTTGCCGTCGGAGGCACTGTTCGCTTCCCAAGGGCTCCAGGGTATCGCCGGCGGGGCGATCGAGCTCCTGGGGTACGCCGGAGGCGGGCTCCTCCTCGCGACGGCCCAGTCCGGCGCGACGATGTACCTGTACGCGGCCCTGCTCGCGATCGCCACCGTCTGCTCCCTACCCCTCTCGATCACGCCCGGTCGGGACATCTCCGCCTCGCTCGCCTCGAGCTTCCGGGTTGGCTGGCAGCGGTTCCGGGGTGCCGTCGGAAGACCCCTGCGGGATCTGGCCGCCTTCGGCGTCCTGCGCGACTTCTTCGCAGCGGCCCCGACGCTGATGGCCGTCCTGCTCGCCCCGCGGTTCCCGAACCCGGCCGTCGGCTACGGCTCGCTGTTCGTCGCGCTCACGGCGGGCAGTTTGCTGGGGGGAGTCGTCCTCGGGCGCTGGAATCCTCGCCGGTTCGTAGGCCCCTTGATGCTCCTGACCACCGCCGCGACCGGAGCCCTCCTGATCGCCGGATACTTCGCGGTTCTCGCGCTATGGCTGGCCGTCCCGGTCTGGTTCTTGGGCGGGATCGCGAGCGCCTGGTACCTGCTCACCAAGTACGCCTACCTCCAGGGAGCGACCCCCCCCGAGGCGCTCGCCCGGACGATGGCGAATCTCTACCTCTTCTCGGGCGTCGCCTCCGGGCTCGGCGGCCTAGCCTTGGGCGGGCTCGCGAACTCCTCCCCGCTGTGGGTCTGGGTCGCCATCGCCGCCGGTGGTCTGCTCCTGGCCTCCCTGGTCGGGTCGAACCTGCGTTCGCTGCGTCGGCTCGCCTACTGAAAGGGGGGCCCGGGGATTTTCCGGGAAGGCAGGTGGAGCGGGCAAAGGCCTAAGCCCCCGTGCGGTCCATGGGGTGACACGGCGCACCAAACCGACGGAGTAGTCTCGTGAACTTCCGGGTCCCCACACACACGCCGCTGTATGCCACCGTCGCTCTCGCTCTCCTCTCGGTCGTCCTCATGGTCGCCCCCGTTCAAGGCTCCGGCCCGACCCCCCGACTCGCCCACCACGCGGGGACGGTCGCGCTCGCCTCCTCGGGGCTTTCCGCGGTCGGGGCGGTGACCACCCCCTCCTCCTCCCTCGCCTCCTCCCTTGCGCTGGGCGTCGATGTGGCGCCCCACTCGATCTGTGCCTTCCAGTCGAACGGTTGCTCCGCTGGGGTCGGCCAGGCGCGGGTGATGCTCTCGGCGCAGGCGATCGGTAACGGCGTCACCTCCTGGAAGGACGTTCAGGTCGCCTTCGTGATCGAGACGACCCTGTTCGACGGGGTCTACGATCCGTCGGCGTTGGACTACGGGCAGAACCCGTGCGCCCAGGGCGGCGCCATGCCGTGCGAGGAGTCCAACGGGGTGCCGTTCTTCATCGCCCACGCCCAGCAGATCGGCAACGCGATCGCCGCGGCGAACCCCCACTCGCACGTCTCCTTCGCGCTCGTCGACTACTTCGCCACGCTCGACCAGTTCGACGACGGCGACGGGCAGGAGTACCACGTCGACATCCAGAACTTCGTCCAGTCGCAGTATTTCGGCAGCCAGGTGATCTCGACCTTCCAGGCCCACACGCTGGCGGGCGGCTGGGTCTACAGCGACTCGGACTTCTCCGACAATTTCCTCCACTCCTCGGTGATCACCGCGCTCTACGGCACCATCATCGGCAGCGGCCTCGGCTGGACGAACGACACGCACCACGTGATCGTCTGGCTCGGCTCGACCGCTCCGCGCGACCCGTCCTACCAGGTCAACTACTGTGTCACCCCCTCCGACTACTCGATGGGGGCGAACTGCTACTCGCCGACCTGCGAGCCGTCCTACGCCTTCGAGAACGGGATCTCGCCGAACTGCGAGGGATGGATCCACAGCCAGGACGGCAACGTCACGCACTCGATCGCGGCCCTCGCCCACACGGCCCCCGCGTGCACCGGGTCGGTCGGCGGCGTGTGCACGGTCGACATGATCGACTACTGGGACGCGATGACCGACCCGTACGCCAAGGACTGGCCGACCGGCCGCCCTGGCGGCGGACCGGGCGGCGTCATTGTCCAGGCGAACACGGCGAAGATCATGCTCGCCGGTTGCGACCTCGCGGCTGCCACCGGCGGCACCTGGGACGGCCCGGCGTTCTTCACCTGTCCGGACGGTCAGAGCGGGACGCTCCAGTACGTCCAGCACGGCCCCGCGACGAACCCGAACACGCAGAACCCGACGCTCTTTCTCGCTTTGCGTCAGATCGGTTTCGGTCCGGTCGTCGAGACCCAGACCGCGGCGGGCACCGACCATCCGTTGTTCCAGTTCGTTTCCTTCGGCAACATCATCGTGGCCGGCGGGGACAATCTGCAGCCGACCTCGGCGTGCACCCGCAACGGGGTCATCCTGAAGACCTGCCAACTGGTCCCGGCCATCAGCCACCTCGGCGGCCGTGAGGTGCTCGGCTGGAACTGGAGCACCAACGCGACCTCCAACATCATGTACGTCGGGGACGCATGGACCGCCTCGTTCAACGTCGTCGCGACCGGGCCACCGTACACCACCGTGCCGGTCGACTCCTGCATCACCGCCGCGTGCTCCTCGGGCGGCAGCACCGCCTTCAGCGGGATCTTCACCTGGGCGAACTACGTCCCGTACACGAACAACACGGTCATCACGGTCTCCTTCCCCCTCGGCCAGGTGACCGTCGCCTTCACGCCGCCGCCGCTCGGCCCCGCCGCGCCCCCGCCTCCTCCGCCGCCGCTCCCGCCGGGCATCCCGGTGGCGGCCCCGACCGCCGTCCCGGTGCTCACCCAGCTCGGGATCGGCAACACCGTCGGCGTCGGCAACGTCTCGCTGCAGGGAGTCGCCGCCGGGTTCCTCGGCGCCGGTTTCATGCGCGTGGGGATCAAGAACCGCCCCGTCGCGATGAAGGTCGCCGCGAAGAGCGGCCTCGTCACCTCGAAGTTCGACCGCGAAGGGATCAACAAGAACGCCGCGTCGGTCGGGCACTTCGAATAGACGCGCGTCGATCGCGCCGGCCGGAGACCCGGCCCCATCGCGGGGTTACTAGCCTTCCGGCGGCTTGGAGTCCGGAGAGCTCGGACGCTGAGCGCGGCGCACGATCAAAGCAACGACCAGCGCCACGGCGCCGGCCACCGCGAGCAGGACCGCGCCCACCAGCAGGTAGGGGTCGAGGGCGCTCCCCGACGGCGATGGGCTCGACGCGTTCGCCGGTCCGACCGTGAGCAAGGTGGTGGCGTTGACGGTCGAGCCGGAGGCGTCGGTGACGTTGACGCCCACACGGAACTGTCCGGTCTCGGTGGGCGAGCAGGGCAGCGACGGCGTGTTCGCCGACACGCATCCCGGTGGCAGCGTCGAGTAGTCGTACCGTAGCGGGGCCGTCCCGCCGCTCGCGGTGACTAGGAAGAGCGTGCTGGCCCCCAACGCGATCTTCGACGGGCTGGGATAGAACGCGGTGACCGAAGGAAGGACCACATTGGCGGAGAGCAGGACCGTCAGGTGCGCGAGGACCCCCGTGGAATGGCCCGCCGCGTCCTCGACGATCGCCTCGACGAGGAACTTGCCGGAAGCCGACGGGGCGCAGGCCAGCTGGGGAAGGTTCGCGACCGGGCAACCTGACGGCAAACCGGCATACCGGTAGGCGAGGGTCCCGCTGCCTCCGCTGGCGACGACGGAGAGCACCGTCGTCTGCCCAGTGTAATCCGGGTTGGGGGCGGCGCCGAAGGCGGTGACGAGAGGGTCCAACCCCCCGCCGAGCGGCTGCACGGCCAAGTTGGTGGCCACCAACGTGCTCGAACCGTTCCTCGCGGTCGCCGTGACCTCCACCTGGAACGCGCCCGCGGCGGTGGGGGTGCAGGCGAGGCTCGCCGTGTCGTTGGAGGCGCAGCCCGGTGGAAGGCCCGTGTAGAGGAAGCTCAGCGCGCCCGCGTTCACCCCCGGGGTGACCGTGAATGCGGTGGTGTTGCCGAGCACGATCGTCGACGGTGCTGAGGCGAAGCCGGCGATGTTCGGCCCCGGCGAGCCCGCCGCCCGGACGACGAGCTGCGTCGTCCCCTGGGCGCGAAGGCCCTCCGAGTCGAGGACGTTGATCTGAACCGAATACGTCCCCACCGCCTGCGGCGAGCAGGGGAAGGTCAGGTTGGCGGCCGACGCATTGGCGGCGGACGCACACGAGCTAGGGAGGCCGGTGTAGCCGATCGCGAACGGCGCGACGCCGCCGGAGAGCTGGGCGAGGAAGGTCGTGGCGTTCCCGACGGTGACGGTCGCCGGGGCCGCTGCGAAGGCGAGGACCGTTGGGTCGGGTACGATCTCGAGGACGAGGGCCCCAAAGCTCGAGTTCGTTCCCGAATCGTGGACCGAGACGTTGACGTCGAAGGTCCCGGTGACGGAGGGGACGCAGTCGAGGATCGAGAGGTTCGCGGAGGCGCAGCCGGACGGCAGCCCGGCGTAGGCGAAGGAGTACGGCGGGGCGCCCCCGTGAACCGTCGTGGAGAACTGTGCGGTCAGCCCGAGGTCGAGGATCGGCGCGGTAGCGTGGAAGCCCGAGATGGTGAGAGGTCCCACGGAGGAGGAGCTACCGCCCCACGCCCAAAGATCTGGACAGAGGTCGTTGAAGAACACCTCGCAGCTAGGGTCCTGGTAGTTGTTGGGGTACCAGCCGCTCGTCCCTCCGAACAACAGCGCGGCGCCCACCGTCGGGTCGTACTCGAAGGAGGCGCCGCTTCGGTTGTACGGCGACAGCGTGGTCGGGAGCACGGACCAGCTACCTCGAGCGAACGACCAAGTGTCGCCCCACCAAACGCCCGGGGTCGACGTGCCGCCGAACAGTAGGACGCTCTGGTTACGGGTGTCGTAGGTCATCGCCGCGTCGGTGCGTGCCGCCGGCGCGGGGCCGACGCTGGCGGTGCGATTCGTCCACGTACCGCCAGCGTACGTCCAGGTCTGGTTCTGGCTGAGGCTCCAGGCGGACAGGCTATAGGTCGTTCGGGCGAAGGTGCCGAAGAGGAGCACGTAGCCATCCGCCGCATCGTAGACCATCCGGTTCGTCGCCTCCGCCGGAGGGCTCGCGGTGATCGACCCGGTCCGGTTCGTCCACACACCGCCCACGAAACTCCAGGTGTCCCGATAGTCTCCGGCGTACGGGAACGTCAAAGCGGCATCTCCTCCGAAGAGCAGCACGTAGCCGTCGGCCGCGTCGAAGACCATCGTTCCGGCGGTGCGGATCGACGGGGCCTTGCTGGGGGCGAGCTGCGTCCAGGTCCCGGCTAGGAACTTCCACGTGTCGTTGAGTGCCTGGCCCGCGGCGTCGCCGCCGAACAGGAGGATGTAGCCGTCCGACGCGTCGTAGACCATCCCCGCGCGCTCCCGGGCCGGCGGTGACGGGTTCGGCGTGAGGTTGATCCACGCCCCCTGCCCGGTGTAGGCCCACGTGTCTCCGTGGTCGGGGCACGTCGAGCTGGAGGGGGTGGCGCAGGTGCTGCCTCCGAACATCACTTCGTAGCCGTCCGCGGCGTCGTAGGCGGTGGCGGCGTTGGCGCGAGGAGGGGGCGTCGGCGGCGAGTGGTTCGTCCATCCGCCGCCGCTGAACGACCAGGTGTCCGCGAGCGGACTGACCCCGATCCCGCCGAACAGAACGAGGTAGGCGGACCCGGCGTCGTAGGCGGTCGCGGCATCGAGCCGCTGGATAGGGCCGCTCGTGTAGCTCACGGCGCTCCAGTCGCCTGACTTGAACGCCCACAGCGTCTCGAGCGTCGTCGCGTTCCAGGAGTAGGCCGTCGTGTAGAGGATCTCCTGATCGTTCGCGTCGTAGCTGAAGGCGTCCGGTTGCGGCACCGGGGGGGAGTGCGCCGGTGCCATCTGGGTCCAGTTGCCCTTCGTGAAGTTCCAGGTGTCGTTGAGCGCGATGTAGTAGGACGTGGCCATCCCGCCGAAGAGGAGCAGGTAGCCGTCGTAGGCATCGTAGGCGAGGCCCGCCTGCGAACGCGCGGAGGGAGCGGTCACCGGCGTGAGCTCGGTCCAGCTTCCTCCGACGAACTTCCAGGTGTCGTTGGACCCCCGGGGATAGCTCGCGGTGTCGCCCCCGAAGAGGACCAGGTAGCCGTCGCCGGTGTCGTCGGCGAAGCTCGCGCCGGTGCTCGCCGGAGGCGAGGTGGTCGGGGTGAGCTCCGTCCAGCTCCCGGAGCGGTAGCTCCAGGTCTGGCCGGCGGAGGGGCAGGGGGTGGAGGAGTAGCCGACGTACAGGCCTCCGAAGAAGACGACGTACCCGTCCTCGCTGTCGTACGCCAGGCTCGAGCCCGCACAGGCGACTGGACCGCCGGTCGTCGCGATCGGCGTCCAGTTGCCGAACGCGTACGCCCAGGTGTCCGAGACACCCCCGGTCGCGTTGTAATCCGGTACCATCCCGAAGAGGAGTACGTAGCTATCCCATGCGTCGTACGTGATCTCGAAGGCGTTCGGTTGTTGGGGAGGGGGGTTGGGGCCGGTCAGGCCCCAGCCGGCGCCCCCGCCCAGAGGAGCCGGGCGGGCCGGGTCCGGCGGCGTTCCGCAGAGCCCCGGGACGGGCATTCGGAGAGCCGCGCAGACCGTCAGGGGAGAACGCGTGTGCCGGTTGATCCCCGCGGCCAGGTCGAGGAGAGCGTGCTGCAACTCCCCGGTCTTCAGCAGGGGGTGGGCGATCCGAAGTGGGGGTGCCGGGAGAGTGGAAGCGCCCGAGGCGAGGAGGTGGCTCCCACTCGAGGACGAGAAGGCGCTGGTTCCGGCGAGCCCGGCAACGAGGAGGACGGCGATCCAGCGAGGTCCTCGGTGCGGTCGCCCGCTAGGGATTCCGGTGGAAGGGGTCGGCCGGGACGAGGCTTGCACCGGCCCTACGACCCACCCGTGCGTTAAGAAGGTCGTCCCAAATTATTCCGCACCGCCTCGCGCCCCCAGAACGCGGTAGGACGACGGCGACGCCGAGCGACGGACGCGGGCGTCCCTCGAGCCGGGAGCGGGTCGAGGATTGACCCTCCCGCCGTCGCCTATATCCGAGAGAATCTCAATCGGGGCCTCGGAGGGACGTCGACCCGAGGGTATGTCCCGACGAGGATCTCCTCGCGTCGGTACCGGTCCCGGCGCCCATGCAGCGGGCGCTCGCGCCGTCACGCGCCACCCGGTGTCCGACGACCAAGGCCGCCTGCGGGAGCTTCGGCGCCACGCAGGGAAGGCGCCGGACGACCGCATCGTCCTCGCGACCCTCCGGATTCGAATCCCGAAAGGCGTCTGGACCGGTCCGTTCTCCAGGACCCACCCGAACACCCGGCTGGAGGCGCTCAACCGCACCGAGGTCGTCCCCGATGTGTCGGTCTCGGACTACTGGATCGAGGGCTCCCCTCCGGGCTCTTGGGCCCGGGAGATCCTGGAGTACCCGGACGTGCTCCGCGCGGAGAGCCTGGCGGAGGTCGGCGGCGGCTGCCTCTACCGGATCACGTACCAGAATCCGCAGATTGTGAGCCTCTACCGACGACTCCACTTGCCGATCCAATTCCCGCTTCGCATTCAGGCCGGCTACATCCTCTGGGAGGTCGTCGCGCGCGCCTCCGAATTCCAGGAGGTCCTCGAGTACTCTCGCTCGACCGACCCGGAGATGACCATCGTCTCGATCCGCCGCCGACCGCTCCGTACCCATCTGCCGCAGCTGACCGAGACCCAGGAGAGGCTCCTGCGGGATGCGATGGCCGCCGGCTACTTTGCCGTCCCGCGCGGGATCACGCTCACCAACTTGGCGAAGAAGCTCCAGCGGAGCAAGTCGTCGATCTCCGAGTCGATCGCGCTCATCGAACAGAAGCTCTTGGAGACCGCCGTCCGGGCCCCGTTCGCACCTCGCTGACTCCGCGGGGTGCCGGGACCGGAAGCGCCCGTACCCGCGCTCGAGCGAACCCGCGCGGCCCGAACCCGTTCGGAGGGCCGAAGGTGTTCGGGCCCGGCTCTTGCCAGGATCCCCCCTCCGAGGGAGTGTGCCCCGAACCCCACGTACGGCGCTCAACCGGAGCAGCCACCCGGCGCCGCTCCCCGGCCCGGACCAATCGGTCCTGATCCACGGGAGCATGGACGACGCGCTCGCCGTCGTCGCGGTCGGGATCGCCGTGCGAGCCCGCCTCCCGTTCGCGTGGGCCGAGTTCGCCGACCCACGGTCGGAGCTAGATCCGTCCCTCCGTTCGAAACTGGCGGAATTCGCCGCCAGCTCGCTGGTTGAGGTGGCCGGGGTCGAGGGGCTTCGCACGCCCGCCGGTTTGGAGGGCTCGGTCGAGCGGTTGATCCGCTCGGGGACGCTCTCGCGCGACCTCCAAGTACGGTTGGACGGGTTCCTTCACTTCCCGCCCGTCGTGCAACGGCTCGCGAGCGGGCTCGACCCGGCCGGCGGCCATCTGGCGATCCTGCTCACGGGCCTGCACGTTCTCCCAGAGCGGCTCCGCTCGGCCACCGTCGCCAGGCGCGAACTCCATGAGGCGCTCCACCGAGAAGGGATCAGCCTCGTCGCGACGTTCCACGGGACCGCACCGGGGAGCCTCGCCGAGGCCTTCGACCGCGTGTTGCGAATCGAGGCGTCCGCCGGCGGCGGATGGAGGGACGCGGTGGTCGGGCTCGAACGAGGTCCTCCGGGACAACCCACGCCCCCGGACGAGCGACTGAGCTCCCTCGGCCGGGATCTTCGGCTGGGTGCTGGTAAGTGGGAACAGCCAAAACCAACCTCCTCACGAAACGCGGTCGACCTCTAACCAGCGTGCGCCCCCAATCTTCTGATTCTCGGATTCGCGGATCCCCCTCCGTCGGCGAAGTCCCCGCGCTTCGTTGACCCCGGTGGATCTCGCGGCCGGAGCGGTCCGGCCGTTCGTCGCTGGGGTCCGGTACCACGCGTGGGGACCGGAGGGATCGCGTCGGCGAACGGCGGTCCTTCAGATCATCGGGTCTAACCGGTAGCGGGGATCTCCGGGTTCCCACGACAAGAGGTGCGGGGCGGTCTCCGGTCGGAGCCCGGTGACGAACACGCGACCGTGCTTGCCGTCGAGCCGGAGCCGAAGGTCGGCGATCCCCCGAGCCGCCTGGGAGAGCGGATCCCCGGCGCGAGAGATGCCCAGGCCGTGGAACCCAGGGAGTTCGGCGTACCGTGCGACCAGAACCGGAAAGGTCGCGGGGTCGTACTGGGCTCCGGTCAAGGCAGCGACCGCGCGCAACCCATCGAACGCCAGGAGGAACACGGCCGCGTGGCCCGCCTCCGTCTCCTTGAGGAACTTTAGCCCCTCCGTGAAGCTCGGCGCGACCCTCGCCACGGTCCCCGCCTCGGCCGAGGCCGCTCGGGCGGCCGGGACACGGAGCGGGAGCAACGTCGATTTGAGCAGCGGATGGGACTCCTCGCCGCCAGCGCTGAGGACCCGCAATCCGGTCGCCACCGTCTGCTCCGGCATCCATCCGGAGAGCGTGTCGACCATCCTCTCCGGCACCGTGCTGGGAAGGGGGACCCAGAGCACGCGACCGCCCGTGCGAAGCGTATGCGCCACGAACGGCAGGACGAGCGCGGGGATCACGTCGTCCGGGACCAGCTCGCCGAGCTCCAAGCCGGAGATGGCACCGAGCCGGAGCCACCCGAAGACCCGCGCCCAGGCGTTCGTCCCGGGCCAAAGGTACCCGGGCCTTTCCGCGGGGGCTGGGTCCGGAGGAGCGACCGGCGGACGGAAATTGGACGGCAGCGGGATCGCGCACCGGAACCGGCCGTCGGCGAGGCTGTAGGGATACTCGGCCGTGCCGATCGTCACGCCGCGCATCTTCTGGAGCTGGAGCACCCGGATCCTCCCCCCCGGAAGCGCGTCGAAGCCGGTCTCGACGATGGCGTCCGCCGTGGAGACCGATTGGTGCAGGACCTCGGTGTCTCCGACCAGGATGAGGTGGACCGGCGTGCCTCGAAGGGCCGAGCGCAGCGCCTGGATCTCCCGGTCGGCGACCGGGGAGGCGCCCTCCCCTCCGGCAGACCGCCCGGTGGGCAGGGGGGTGGTCGGCATCCACGGGTCGACGACGACGTACGCACGGTCGGTCGTCCCGATACGGGCCACGAGCTCGTCGACCCAGGGCGGCCGGAGCGGCTCCGACGCATCGTCCACGGCCCCGGCCGCCAGCATCGGGCCACCTCGGTCGTCCCTTGAGTGATGATCGATCCGTCCGTTCTCGGACTGCGAGAGCCGCAGGATCGGTGGCCGGCGTCGGCGATCGCTTGGACCGGGTGTCGCAGGGACCTGGTCGGCGTCGCTGGTCGACACCACGACCCGCTGCCCGTCGATCGGGTCGATGAGTTCCGTGGCGAGCGTCGACTTCCCCGAACCCGGGGGCCCGCGGATGATCAGGACATGCCCGCCGGCGAGGGCGAGGAACTGCCGAAGTTCGCGCGGGATCTCCGGCGCGCCTTGCGCCGGCGGCCGCTCCCGCGACTCCTCGTCGCCTCCTTCCGGCTCCGGAGGGGGATCTCGGGCGGACATCCGTCAACAGAGAGGCGGAAGCCGAGGATATCAACCCTCGTTGCGGAGGGTGGTCTCGTTTCGTGCGACGTACTTCGCTACGCACACGAGGGACGGTGGAATCCCCCTCTCCCGGAGGCGCTTTAAGGACGGGGGGAAGTGGGCGGAGGACCTCCTCCGGGCAGCCGTCGAGCAGGTCAGTAGGTAGGAAACATGGCAACCAAACCGCGCCTGATCTCGCTCATGCCGATCCGCAACATGAACCGGGCGATCAAGTTCTACACCAAGGTCCTCCCCGGCAAGCTCGAGTACCGGGGGCAAGGCCCGATGAGGGACATGTGGGCCGGCCTTCGCATGGGGACGCACGAGGTGTGGCTCATCGCCCCGGAGAAGCGTGAGAAGCGGACCCTCGCCTACAACACCTTCCTGGTCGACAACATCAAGGGCTTCGTGCGCGGCCTTCAGAAGAAGGGCGTCAAGTTCGAGAAGGGCGAGGCGATGAGCAAGGACGCGAAGATCGACGGACCGATCGTCTTCGAGACGTTCGGCGCCTCCGCTTTCTTCAAGGATTCGGAAGGCAACGTCCTCATGGTCTGGCAGAACGTCGTCCCGATGTAGGCGGCGCGGCGACGATCCGCCTCTGGTTCGTTCCGGGGAGGAACTCCGGCCGGCACCTACCGGTCTAAGCTCGATCCGGGATCTCCCGTGCGGCAGCCCTAGGGTCCGTCGAGACTCAGTCTCGTGCCGTCGGATGGGCCCACCCAACCTTCGGCTATCGTCGGCGTGCCAGGAGGATTCCGCCGAGGACCGTCGCTCCGACGATCCCGGCGAGAGCGTACCAGTACCACGTGGGGATCACGGAGGGCCCTGAGGCGGTGGTATGCGGACCGATCGGGCCGGGCGCAGGTGAGACGGTGATCGCGAGCGATGCGTGCGAAGAAGCACCCGCGGAATCGTTGACCCACAGTTGGACCGCATAGGTTCCGGCCGTGGTGAAGGCGCGGGAGGGCGCTGGGAGACCGGAGGTCGCCCCGTCTCCGAACACCCAGGCGTACTGAAAAGGCGAGACGCCCCCCGAGAGAGCGGCCGTCAGCGCCACGACCGCGCCCGCGACCGGCGCCGAGGGCGCGGCGGAGACCGTGAAGGCGGGAGGGGCCACGACGAGGAAGTGGAGTCCCGCACTGGCGACTACTCCTACGGAGTCGGTCGCGTGAACGCTGAGCACGTAACTTCCGGGGGCGCTGAACGTGTGGGTGAGGTTCTCTCCCAGCCCACTGCCGCCATCGCCGAAGGTCCAATCGAACCCGGACAGAGAGCTCGAGTTCGGTCCGGGGAGGCTTGTGAATCGGACGGGAACGCCGCTATCTCCCGCCGCCACGCTGGCGGCGGCGCTCAACGAGGGGCCCGAGGTTACCCTCAGCGGGGTCGAGGCGGAGGCGGTCTCGCCCAGAAAGTCGGTCACGTTGGCGCGCACCGTGACCGCGCCGGGAGCCGCGAACGACGGGGAGAAGTTGAAGGACGGTCCGGCCCCCGCCGCGTAGGCGCCGGAGCCGTCCCCGTAGTCGACCTGGATTGAGAAGGGGCTCGAACCGCCCGAGACCGAGGCGGAGAAGGTCACGCGCGCGCCCGCTTCGACGGAGGATCGATCGGTGCTCAGCGCTACGGTGGGGGGGACGTCGTAGGTCCAGGTGTCGTTGAAGAAGGTGAAGCTGGCCGAGAGGCCCCCGACGAGCAGGGGCGGGACACCCACCGAGTCAGGGGAAAGTGCGGGTCCGATCCGTCCGGCCGGTGCGGTGCCCCCGGTCAGCTGGGTCCAACGACCTTGGGCGAAGCTCCACGTCTCACCGACCGCCGTGCCCGCCGTCGCATTCAGCCCCCCGAACAGAAGGGCCGCTCCCCGAGCAGCGTCGTAGGTCATCGCCCCCTCCTCCTGGGCGCCGGGAACAGGGCCGATCCGGTGGACCGGCCACCAGGCCCCGGAATAGTACTCCCAGGTGTCCTGGTAGTAACACGTCGAGGAACCGCAGGCTTCCGTGCCCCCGTAGAGGAGCAGGTAGCCGTCGGCGCGGTCGTACACCATCATCGCGCCGCCTCGGGCAGGAGGGGCGAACGCCGAACCTAGGGGGGTCCAGCCCGCGCCGGGCTGCCAGAGCCAGGAGTCGTTGAGACAGCTCGTGACGAGGTTGCTCGTACAACCGCCGAACAGCAGCGAAGCGCTGACCCCAGGGTCCGGGTCGAAGGCGAGGTTCGCGTTCCACCGGGCCGAGGGAGGCGTCGAGAGGTAGGTGAGGTTCGTCCACCGGCCACCCTGGTAGAGCCAGGTGTCGCCGAGGGGCACATTGCCCGGCCCGAGGCCCCCGAACAGGAGCTCGCCCCCGGCGTTAGGGTCGAAGACCATGCTCGCGAGGTATCGTGCGGGGGGAGCGAGGTGGGGGTCGGTGACGTTGCGCCACCCGCCGTGCGAGAAGAGCCAGGTCTGGTCCTCGGGGCACCCGGTGAGAGCGCAGCCGCCGAAGTAGACCCACGCCGAGACGATCGGGTCGTATGCGAGCGAGCCCCAAGCAGCGGCAGGGGGCTGAGCGCCTACGAGGGCCGTGAGATTCTTCCAGCTGGGCGAAGGGGCAGCAACGGTCGGCGTCCAAGCGGTCAGTCGCGGTAGGGAGAGGACCAGCGCGTTCGGCGCCGGCGGCGCGACCAAGAGGGTTCGGCTGGAGCTGGGTGCTGGAACGCGGAGGTACCCGCTCCCGACGGCAGATCCTAGCAGGACCACGGCTACGAAGATGAGGACGGCGTATCGCGTGAGATGGGCGGGGGTCATCGCGGCTCACTCCTTGGAGGGCGAGGGCGCCGTCACGGGCGACGAGGGAACGTTAGGGGTCGGGGGGGTCCTTCGACGTCGCAAGAAGTAGATCGAGGCAAGAACGGCCGTCGCCGCGAGCAAGGGAACCAGGAGGTAGAGCGTCGCGTTGAACGGTGCCGAGGACGCCGGGTGGGAGGTTCCCCCGCCCCCCGGATTGGAGCTCGGCATCCCGACGACGATAGGGGCGAGGTCGGCCCCTACCTCGGCCACGAACAACGAACGGTCCGTCGACCCCGGCGCCACCGGGACGACGGCGTAGAGCAAGAGCGAGCTTCCTACCTGAGCGAGGCCGAACAGGCGGACGCCTTGAACGAGCACGGGCGCTTCGGGTCGGGCTGTACCGGAAGCCGTTACGTTCCAGCCTTCGAGGCCGGTCGTATTCGAGACATACACTTGGTACACCCCGGAGGCGAGAAGGGCCTCGGCGTCCGAGACATCGGCCGGGGCGTAGAACGTGGCCAGGGCCTGGGAACGAGCGCGGTCGTACAGCACGACGAGTCCCGAAGTCGGCTCCCGGTAGCGGAGCAGAACGGCCGTTTCGGAGCCGGGGACCTGGCGCGCTTCGACGAGCGTTGCGTTGGCGGGCGGAGAGTATCCCATCGGCACCATGGACCCGTCGCTGAGCCCGACGAGCGTGTAGTTGCCCGAAACGAGCCGGAGCACGGCCGAGCTTGGGGAACTGGAGCTTCCGCCGCGGACCGACACCACGCTTTCGTACCCCGCGACCGGAGCGGTAGAGACCCGGCTGTGAGTGTGGAGATCGAACGTCTGAAGGGATTCGGACGTGGAATCTCCGGGGAAGATCGAGGGCGCCGTCAGGACCGTCACGATGGGCGTGGAGGCCGACGTGTCGGTGGCAAACGACTCCGCCACTCCGGAGGTGGTGTACTGGGTGACGGGGCCCCACGTGCCGTTGGCCGGGGAGTAGGACGCACCGTGAAGCGCGAGCGTAGAGACGGAAGCAGGGCTCGCACCCCCGGCCTGGGCGGTAGGAAGGGCGTCCCAGAGAACGTACAGGGAGCCATCGGGCATCGTGGAGGCTACGGGCGCCGTCACGAGGAAGCCCGGGTCGGACGGTGTGGGGACCCTGGTGGCGGTGTTGGACGAGGCATCGATGTGGAGTCCCGAGAAGGAGAGGCCGGAGGTGACGGGTTGCGAGACGCGGTCGTCCGAGTAGAACAGGTAGGCGCCGTTGTACGCGCTGGCCGCCGTTGGAACCGCGTGAGGGTACATGTCCCCGACTGCGATCCCGGAGCTTTCGGTCGGTGTCCAGTCAAGCTGGTCATAGCCGGTGGAGTTGTAGGTCCGGTTGTCGAGGTGCCAGACGGCCCCGCTCCCGTTGTTGTAGATCGGCCGTTCTGAACCCTGGGGGCGCAGCGTCTGCGTGCTGGGATTGGTGTGATACCAGGTGCCGGAGTACAGGGTCCAGCTGGTGCTCCAGAAGAGGAATTGGAGCATGATCGACGCGGTTCCGTTGACCCAAAGCCCGGTCGCCTTGAACGGCGGCGGGGAGACTTGGAAGACGACCGCGACGGCCACCCCGCCGGACACTGAGACCGACGCGATGGCGATGCCGAAGTTGAGTGCGATCGTCAGGGGCAGGGTCAGGCTTCCGATGAGTTGGGTGATCGTGAAGTCGAAGCCGTTGGCGATGCTCGTGTTCGAGGTGTTGACCGGCGCCAGGATCATCGAGAGGGCGATGGCCGGGGCCACGTCGACGGAGAGGCTCAGCCCGATCGTGATGTTGTTACCGAGAATACTGAAGGTGTAGCCCCAGATCGGGATATTCGCCTTGAAATCACCCGTGATGGTGACCGTCATGCTGGCGGTAACCCAGTTGACCGACTCGACGCCCTTCGTCGAGGTGACCGCGAGGGTTCCCGCGAGCGTCAGCGATCCGGAGAGCGTGAGGCTGAACGCGCCGAGCCCGATCGCGGGCAGGGACGTCGTCAGCTGCCCGGTCATGTTGACCTGACCGAGGTTCGACTCGGTGAGGGTCACCTGGATCGAAGGAAGTAGGTTGTACACCCCGTTGATGAACGGAACCGACGACGGGAGGGTGAAATTGAACAGGCTCGTGAGACTGATACTTTCGGTCTGCGTCAGCGTATAGTTCGTCGCGAACGGACCCGTTCCGGAGGTCGAGATCGACTGCGCCACGCCGGGGCTCTGAATGAACGCGAGAAGGAATCCGGGGAGCTCGACCTCCTCGACGGAGAGGCTCGCGTTCTCGTCCCAGTTGGAGGTCGACGCGACCACCTGAAGCTGCGCATCGAGGGGAGCGCCGCCCATGTTGAACGACGCGTTCCACCACTCCGGCGAGGAGCTCGACTGAACGAACGTGAGGGAGGTGGACGGGTCGAGCGACCCGAGCACACTGCTGACCGGTCCGTTGTTGATCTCCGCGTAGACGGAGAACGTGTTCTCGAGGTTGACGCCGGAGTAGAACGCACCGGAGAACTGGGAGTAGGCTCGGATCGCCTCGGGAGGCTCTGCGGTGAACGTCCAGTTCGCGTAGGCCCGGTGATTCGGGGCCTGAGCGTCCCAGACGGTCGCGCTCAGTTGGTAGACGTTGTAGGCGCCGGGGTCCGGGGCGCAGCGGATCGTCACGACCCCGGTGACGGGGACCGCTCTTCCCTGTTGGTCCGTGAACGTCGTGCAGTTCGGAGCGCCCGTGAGGAGGTGACCGGTCTTGAGGCCCGTGTAGTTGAAGATGTAGTCGAGGTCCCCGGATCCTCCGAAGGCCTTCAACGTGAAGATCGGGAAGGTGAGAGCGGTCGTGCTGCTCGCGAGATCGAGCGGTCCCTTCAGGGAGGCTTGGACGACCGCGTAGTAGCGCCACGTTTCGTTGACGGCGAACCCGCCCGCGATGCCTCCGAAGATGACCGCGAAGCCGTCCCGGTAGTCCGAGGTGCTCGCCATGTAGGCGCGGTCCGACGGGGGATTGGACGAATTGTCGGAGGCCCAGTAGGAGAAGTACCCCCCGGGGGCGCCCAGGTAGAGGTAGGTATCGTTCAAGGTCGACTGGGTGCCGGCGGGCGAACAGTCGGGAGTGCCGATGCCCCCGTAGAGAACGAAGTGCTGATTCTTCGGGCTCCAGGCGAGGGCGGCCCCGTACCGACCGCACGGCTGGCCACCGACAATGGCGCTCGTGAGGGGATGGTCGCCGGGGGGCGCGGGGACGCAGGTCCCGGTCTTCGCGTAGGTCCAGGTGCCGTTCGAGAACCACCACATGATGTACGGGCAGCCGGCTGAGTTCTCGATCACTCCGGTCGGGTCCTGGCCGCCGTACAGGAGAGTGTACCCCGTCGGAGAGTCCGCCAGGGCGGCGCCGCCGCGAGCTCCGGGCGGAAGGATCTGAGCGGAGGAGATGTTGGCCCACCTCCCCTGGGCAAACGACCAGGTGTCGCCGAGGTACCCCGAGGGGCCCACCCCGCCGAACAGGAGCACGTACCCTTCGCTCGAAGCGTAGGTCATGGCGAGGTCGTAACGGGGGGAGGGGGCGGGTCCCGCGGTTGAGGTAATGTTGGACCAGGCGCCGTGGGAGAAGACCCACGTGTCGTTGAGAGGCACCGTGACCGCGTTCACGAGGGCGATGCCGCCGAACAACACGGCCTCCTGGTCGTTCAGGTCGTAGGCGAACCCGGCGAACGCACGAGCGAGCGGGCAGGTGGCGTGGGTGCAGCTGGTCGAGGCGAGGAGGGGAGTCCAGTTGCCGGCAACGAACTCCCACGTATCGTTTAGGAACGCCCCGAACGTCGGTGCCGCACCCCCGAAGAGGAGCGTCCGACCGTCGATCGGGTCGTAGGCTAGGCCGCTCGCGTATCGCGGACTCGGGTAGCTCGCTGGAAATGGCATCGGGGTGAGGTTCAGCCAAGAGGACGGTCCTGAAGCCAACGGGTGAGGAGGAAGTCGAGGCGTAGAGCCGAGGCCAGGACAGTAGGGAGACGGAACCCAAGGGCATCCGGAAAGGGTGGGACGACTCGACGGGGGGAAAGTTCCGATAGGGCTCGTCGTCGCCGGACGCGGAGTCAAGTTGGGAACACGGGAACCCAAGGTCACGACGGCGGAATGCTTCGGGGCCGACGGGTTGAGATGGGTAACTCCGATCGCTGCGAGCGAGGAGAGGAGGAGGATCGCTACGATGGCTATCGCGGTATTTCGGCCTCGGGCGATGCGGAAGCGACCGATCGCTCGGCCCGGCCGGAGGGTCATCGTCCTCGCCAGATCACCACGTCCGAAAACTCGACCCTCACGATCCGTCTCGGCGCCACTCCACCTACCGTCGACCCGTGGCGCGGGCGCGCCTCGATGAGCTCGGAGGGGGTCGACCTAGAAAGAGGTGCCGATTCTCGACCGAAACGCACACGGTGAGAGTGACCCGGCGGTCGGGCGGAATGGCCTCCCAGCTCCGACAACCGTTTCGATCGCCCCTCGCGAGGCGGCCAACACCGAGAGGGTTGATGCCCGAAGCGAAGGGGGCCTGGAGAGGCTTCATCTCGTGGTGACCTCCATCGAGTGCACCGAGCGCCTCTGGCTGTCCTATCAGGATGAGGGAGATCTTGTCAGCCAGCAAGGGAAGCCTGAGCCTGATCGGCCGTGGATCTTACAAGGAGTGGGTAACGGGCCCGCCGGGATTCGGCCCGCGAGCTAATCGAGTCCTCCCGTTCCGCTCGGAAGCACCCTGTCTCCGCGTGGTCCGGAGAGCAACGAGAAGTAGCAAGGCCCGATGGCCGGCAGGGGGCCCGGAGTTGGACAGAGCGGACCCCGGAGTCCGCTGGCTCCTCGAGTCGACGGACCCATCGGTGCGGTACTTTGCCCTCACCGATCTTCTCGGGGAGTCCGAGAGGTCTGGGGAGGTGCGCGCAGCGAAGAAGCAGATTTCTCGGGGAGCTCGTCTTCAAGCCCTCCTCCAGGGCCAGCGAGCCGACGGAGGCTTTGGGGTACACTGGTACAAGAAATGGGCGGGGACAACCTGGCGTCTCGTCTCCTCGGTCGAACTGGGAGTTCCACCCAAGAACTCAGTGGCCCGGCGCGCGGCGAAGCATGTGCTCTCCCGGCTCCCCCTGGCTCGGGTCGACCCCCACCGGATCCAGGGCCGATTCAGGCTCCACGCTTCCGTGATCGGCAACCCTCTAGGTGTATGCTCTCGGCTCGGGATGGGCGACGACTCGCGGGTCCAACAGCTGGCCCATTCGCTCGTCCGCTGGCAGTGGCCGGACGGCGGGTGGAACTGTGACCCGTCGGAAGACGCGCGGCACTCTTCCTTCTACGAGAGCCTCGCAACGTTGTGGGGGCTGAACGAATACTTCCGCGCCACGAACGACGATGCCGTCCGCGTCGCGGTCGACCGGGCGGCCGAGCTCTTCCTCAAGCACCGACTGTTCCGCTCGTGTCACGGGGAAGGGGTGATCAATCCCCGATGGACGCAGCTCCACTACCCCGTCTACTGGCACTACGACATCTTGCAGGCGCTCCGAGTGCTTCAGAGGGCTGGTAAACTCGGCGACCCGCGCGCCCGGGAGGCCCTCGACCTCGTGGAGTCCAAGCGGGCGAAAGACGGCACCTGGCACGTGGAAGGACGCTTCTGGCGCCGTGGTCCTCCGAACGCCTCCAATACGGAGGTCGTTGACTGGGGAAGAGACGGACCCAACGAAATGATCACCCTGAACTCTCTGCGAGTTCTCGTCGACTCGGGCCGAATCTCCTGAAGCGGACCAACCACCCCACGCGGGCCGGGCTTAGGCCGATGGCAAGATCTCGAACCCTGCCTCGGCAAAATTGTGGTCCCACGTGAACGCCCGTGGGATATGGGTCTCACGCATGATGACGAAGCTCGTGCAATCGGTGAAGCTCCATCGCTGATCAGGGCGGCTGAGCATCAACTTGAGGCTGTCCTCGAACGTCGCTTCTCCGACGCGGACCCGGCGAACCGAGGGACTCGCCCGGAGCAGCGTGGACAGGCGAACCACCGGGGTCATGCCCGCCTTCAGGCGGAGCAGGGTGAACGTCTCGTCGAGCACGTAGTCGGTGGTTACGGGAGTGCCGTACCGGCCGCGCTCTATCTCAGCGAACGTCAACGTCGCTTCCGGCCTCTGCTGGGCCTTCTCGTAGAGCAAGGCGAACCAGGCTGAGGTGTCCACGAAAATCATGGGGCCTGGTAGAGAAGTTCGTCGACGTGCTCCGCCGTCCGGTCCTTGCCGCGAGGGCCCTTCTGGTGGGCGAGCTCCCGAAAGATGGGCTCCGACGAATCGACCGTGTCATTGAGCACGTGGGCGCGGATCGCCTCTCGAACGATTTCTTGGATAGGGCGATGTTCCGAGCGGGCGCGCTTCCGGAGGAGGTCGTACTCCAGTTCGGGCAACCGCGTTTGCACCACTGTCATGATTCGGCATCATGAATCATGAATATATAAATACATGTTCCGAACAATGACCCCACCATCGATTGTCCGATGGTGAATCGGCCCTAGGCGTAACTTGCTCGCGACCTAGACGGGGGCGGGCCCGCCGGGATTCGAACCCGGGTTCGAGGCTCCGGAGGCCTCTGTGATGTCCAAGCTATACTACGGGCCCACGCGAGACGGCGTGGGACCAACGGCGGGCCTCTATGGTCTTTTCGGCGCTCGGTCGACGATCTTCGGGGCATCCAACGGTTGAGGTCGCACGTTGCGCCGGACGCACCCGCGTTGCCCGAGGACTTATTTCCACGACCGCGCTCGCCCCGCCGATGACGTCGATCCGTGAGTTGGACGCGATCATTCGGTCCCGCCACCTGCTGAAGCACCCGTTCTACGAGGCGTGGTCGCACGGCCGGGTGTCGATGGACACCCTGCGCTCGTACGCCGGACAGTACTTCCAGTTCGAGTCGAACTTCCCCCGGTACGTCGGGGGCGTCTACGCGCGGCTGCCGAATCCGGGCGACCGGCGGGTCCTGCTGGAGAACCTCGTCGACGAGGAGGGGCGCTCTCCTACTCACCCGGAGCTCTGGCTCCAGTTCGCCAAGGGCCTCGGCCTCGGGGCCGAGGTGATCCGGCGGGCCCCGATCGGACCCGCCACCGACCGGCTGCTCCGTGAGTACGAACGGTCCACGCTTCGCGGGTCGGCGGCCCGCGGGCTGGGGGCCCTCTACGCTTACGAATCGATCTTCCCGGAGGTCGCGGCCGAGAAGTCCCGCGGGCTCCGCGAGGAGTACGGGCTCACCGACGCGGGCGCCCACGAGTTCTTCCGGGTCCACACGCTCGCCGACGTCGAGCACGCGAAAGCGGAGCGGTCGATCCTCCAACGCGAGCTCGCACGGTCACCGACCGCCGGCGACGACGCCCGCCGTGGGGTCGAGGGATCGGTAGCCGCCTGGTGGCGGTTCCTCAGTTCGTTCCCGGCTTAGGGGCGGGCGGCTTCGGGGCCTGGGCGGCCGCCGCAGGGGCCGGCGGTTTCGGTGCCTTCGCCTTGACGGGCGGTTTGGCCGCGGGGACGGGCGCAGCGGCCTTCGGCTCCGAGGCCCGGACTTCGGAGTAACCGCACTTCCCGCAGGAGCGCCGGTTGTCGTGCTCCGCGAGGAACGTACCCGGTCCGCACTTGGGGCAGAACTTGTGGGTGCGTGTGAGGGCGTCGCCCTTTACGCTGTAGAGACCGACGCGCGCCTTCGCCATGCGCTCACGCCTTCGATTCGGCTGGCGGTGCGGCGGCGGGGGGTGCGGCCGGAGCGGGCGCCTCGGCCGCGGGGGCGGCCGGGCCCTTGACAGGTTTTTCTTTCAGCCCGTTGCGGATCAGGATGTGCGAGCGCACGACGGCCTTGAGCGCCTCGGTCGTTTCGTACGCGGCCGCGACCCCTTCGCTGCGCGCGATGCCGAACCGAGCGCGGACCCGCTCGATCACGACGCGGTCCTTCGGGACCTTGACGAGCTTGGCGACTTCGCTCCGCAACGCGTCGCGCTGCGGGGTCGCCGCCTCGGCGTGGCTCACGGAAAAACGGTACTCGGTCCGCTTGAGCAACGGGTTCGGACGGGTCTCGACGATCTCAACTTCCAAGGTCGACCCTCCGACGTTCCATCCGCTCGATGAGTTCGCGTACGTTGGCCTGGGCGGCGGCGTCGACCGCCACAAAGGAGGCCCCCGCACCCGGGATACCGTATATAACGGTGGCCCCGGACGGCATCGATTCTACGAGGGCGAGGGCCGCCAGATCCTCTTCGCCGTCGACCACGACCAGGCCCCCACCGGCCTGGACCATCTCGCGCACCGCGCGCCGAAGCCCCTCGGTCAGCATGCCGGCGGGGTTGCGCACCCGTGTGACCCGTCGGGCCGCCAGGGGCCGGAACACCGCGGGATCGACGGGGTCGTTCCGCTGGGTCTTGTAATCGACCACCCCGACGAGGGGCAGACGGCCGACCTCGATCGCCTGGGCGGTGACCTTGTCCCCGCACGTCGCGAAGCTGGTCAGCCGGCTCATCCGCCGACCCACCTCGGCCCCGGAGTACACGGGCCCGTACCGGGCCGAGAACAGCGAGCGCTGGGAATCGGGGACGACCCAAGCGGTCTGCTCACTTGACACGGAGAGCGTACCGACCGCTCGCGTGGATTCCGATCTTCCGAGCGATCTCGGACTTCTCGGGGTCGATCACGATC
Source organism: Thermoplasmata archaeon (assembly GCA_022750195.1). Taxonomy (GTDB): domain Archaea; phylum Thermoplasmatota; class Thermoplasmata; order Lutacidiplasmatales; family UBA184; genus Lutacidiplasma. The sequence goes on from JAKIWE010000005.1 coordinate 96,329, forward strand.
AGGTATCCCTGCCACTCGCGGGAGACCTCCCCGTTGCACCGGGGGCACTTGTTCGCCTCGGTGATCGTGTTGCAGGTCTTGCACGCCTTGAGACTGATCATGAGGCGGTCTTCGTCGCCGCCGGCGCAGCCTTCGGGGCCGCGGCCTTGGGCGCCTCCTTCTTGACCGGCTTCTTGCCGGACTTGTCGTCGGCTTTCTTGTGAGCCTCCTGGATCCACTCCAGGCGGCCGAGTCCAGGTTGACGCATCGTGAGGCCGATCCGGCTGTCGCGGGGCGAGATCTCCGACAGCGAGAGCGAGACGATTCGGGCGCGGACCTTGTAGCCGACCTTGAGGTCCTTCTTCGTCTCGATCCCGACGAGCCGCTGGTTGTGCTCGTCGATGTTCACCCGGTCGTCCATGATCTGGGAGACGTGGAGCAGGCCATCGAGCGGCCCGAACCGGACGAACGCGCCGAACTTGCGGACCTCGACGACCGCGCCCTCGACGACCTCCTGGATCTCCGGTCGGAACAGGAGCGCCTTGTACTCGACCTCCTGGTACACGCCGCCGTCGCCGTGAATGATGTGCCCCTCGCCGAGGGGGGTGACGTCCTTGATCATGACCGTCAGGTTCTGGCCGTCCACGAGCTTGCCCTCGAACTGCTGCTGCGCGAGCTCGGTGAGCACCGTCTCGATGGTGGGGCCGAGTCGTTCCGGGGGAATGCGGACGACGTCGCGTCGGAGGTCCAGATAATACATGTGCGCCGCGCGAGCTGGGTCTGCTATAAGATAATTGCGCGAGACGCTAGGAGCGGCCGGGAGCGATTCGTCCGAGCGAGCCGGAGCCATGTCGGAAGGGCGACCAAGCGACCGCGGTACTCCCGTCCCGGCCGATCCCGCTTCGACCCCAGTGACCCCCTCCCCAGCGCAGCCGCTCATCGGCAGGCTGGCGGCGGGTTGGTGGAAGTTCCTCATGAACCCGTACCACTACCTCGTTCTGCCTCTGCTCGCGCTGTTTGCGGTCTTCCCTTCGTTCCTCGCCGAAATGCTTCGGAACGGCACGTGGAACTCGCCGTTCGACTACTCGAGCGCCGTGTACCCGGTGACCTACGTCACCGCCGTCGCGGTGTTCCTTGGGCTTCTCTGGATGGCGCGAACGCGCTTTGGATGGTGGCTCGGGGCGTTCTACTCGCTGGGATGCGTGTTCGGATCCGTGGGCCTCTTCGAGCTCGTGTTCGACGAATTCTTCCCGAACACGCTCTACCTGCTCAAGCTGGCGATGTTCACATTCGTCCTCTTCGGACTCGCCTCGTTCCGGAGCTGGCGGTTCCACGCGGTCTGGCTGCTCCTCGTGATCGTGTGGGTCACCCTCTTCTTTGCTTGGGTGTTCATCAACCCTACCCTCCCACCCGTTCGGGCCGCTACCGTCCCCTTCGCGTTCAACGCGATCACGAAGGTCGTGGCGTTCGGCGTCTTCTCCCTCCCGTTCGCCCTAGGACTGCGTCGACGTCCTCCCCTGTAAGTCCGACGGGCCCTGCCTCGTCGCCGACCTCCACGCCACCGCAGGACGGAGGTCTCAGAGAGTTCAGCGAAGGGCGTGAGGGCGCCGCCACCGGGCCGGGGAACCGTCTAAGGGCCGGACCCCTTCCGCCTTCGGGGGCCCGGTGAGCGTCCGAACGATTCGTGGGACGCTAGCGACCCCCGGAGTGCGGAGTGGGCTCTCGAGCCTGCTTGCCGGGACCAAACTGTGCGCCGTCGCTTCGGTGGCCCCTGACGGTGGAGCGCACATCAACACCGCCTACTTCGCGGTAAGCGCGGACCTCGCGTTCTACTTCTTTTCCTACCCTACCTCTCGCCACGCGCGGTTTGTTCGACGGAACCCTCGGACGGCCGTAGCGATCTACGACTCGCGGCAGGTCTGGGGGAGGCCCGATCGGGGGGTCCAACTGTTCGGAACGACGCGACAGCTCTCGGGCGAAGCGGCGAAGCGTGCGGCGCGCGTGTACGCGCGTCGATTTCGCGGCTTTCGAGGCTGGGTTCGATCAGCCTCGGCGGCCGAGGGGGCCTTCCGACTCGTACCGTTCGGCTTCACGCCCCGCGCGCTGACGCTGTTCGATGAGCGCCGTTTCGGGAGTGGTGTGTTCGTGAACGTCCGGATTCCCCGACGCAAGCGACGGGCGTCGTCCCCTCGGCGTCGCGCGCGGTCGTAGCCAGCGCGCGGTCGGGCGGACCGCTCAGCGGCTGGGCGGCCCCAGCCCGAGCGTCTTGTCCGTGATCGCCATCGAAGTGGCGGCGTCGGGAGCCAGGTTGAACATCGCGCGGATCGCGTCGATATTTTCGGGAACGACGATCGACTCCTGGTGGATCGCTTGGAAGAAGTAGAGGTCCGGGCCATCGAGTCGGAGCCCGTTGGCCCACAGGACGTTCTCCATCATGTCCGGGATCCCCCGATCCCGGGCGAACTCCATCACTTGCGGGGTCCCGTCGACCTTCTCCCAGGGCGAGAAGATGTGAAAGCGTCGGGTCCCGCGGAAGGCGTCGAGCACCGGGGCCGCGTCGGAAGGCGGACGGGTCAGGCGCGCGTGGTTCACATGCACGTGCATGAGCGTGGTCGGAACGACCACCGCGGTCGTCGTGATCGCCAGGTCCGGGAAGATCGTCCGGACATCGGGCCCGTGGTGGGAGGGGAGTGTGAAGGTCGGCAGGATGCCGTTGATCGGCCCCCGCTGGGTCTCCGACGGGTCCGCCGCGCGGCGGATCAGCGTCACGTCCCAGCGGTCCACGCCAAACCCTTTCGTGAGCACGGAGGCGGCGCGGGCGATCCCCGTGGTATTGCACGAGACCACGCGCACCCTCTGTTTGCCGAGGGCTTGGGCGTAGTTCGCGAGCGCGTTGAACGAAACCTCGGCGACCTCGGCCTTTTCCCCGCCTTGGAAGATCGCCCGCACGCCCGCCGCCTGGTACCGGCCCGCGTTCTCCTTGCCGACCTTGTCCGGGGCCGCGTCCACCACGACATCCGACGCGCGCACCATCTCCTCGACGGTCCCCGCGACCGGCAGGCCCGCCGCCTCGAACGCGTCGCGGCTCCCGCCGCCGGCCACGTAGAGCGGGTAGCCGTGCGCGATCGCCCGTTGGGCGTCGAAACTCGGCCGGGTCTTCGCCACCCCGACCAACGTCATGTCGGGCTGACGGGCGACGGCGTCGGCGACCCGCTTGCCGATCGTCCCGTAGCCGTTGACAGCGACCCGTACCTTCATCGCGACCGGTCCCGGCGCGGTCGAGCCGGAGCGGGATAAAAGGCGTGGCGGCGCTCCGGCCCCGGAGGCATTATGCGCCGCTCGCCGTGAGGACGCACGCACCATGGAGTTCCAGCTCAGCGGCGAGGAGGCCGCGTTCCAGGAGGCGGTGCGCAAGTTCGGGGACAAGGTCCTCCGCCCCGCCGAGAGGACGATCGATCGCGAGGGCCGGATACCGGACACGGTCCTGGCGGAGATGGCCCACCTCGGACTGCTCGCCATGCCGGTCCCTTCCGAGTTCGGTGGATTGGGTGCCTCCGCCGTCCTTACGGAGCTCGCCGCCGAGGAGATCGGTCGGGGGGACTTCTCGATGGCCACGGCCGTCTTCTTCCTCCTCGAGGCGGGGTGGGGATGGGTGCTCAGCCAGCACGGCACGGCCGAAGCGAAGCGCGAGGTCCTCCCGGCGGTTTGCGCGGGGAAGGCGTTCCTCGGTATTGCGACCACCGAACCGTCCGGAGGCAGCGATCTCGCCAACATGCGGACCCGGTCGCATCGGGAAGGATCCGAGTTCGTCATCCGTGGGGAGAAATCGTTCCTCTCCGGGGTGGAGGAAGCAAAACGACTCGGCGGTGGCCATCTGACCCTCACGCGCGCCGCCGACGGCTTCAATTTTCTCTACGTCCCGACGAACTCCCCCGGTGTCTCGACCCAGAAGTTCGAGAACATGGGTCGCATGGGCATCTCGACCGGGGCGATCACCTACGACGATGTCCGGGTTCCTGAGCGATACCTGATCGGGACGGAGGGGCACGGCTTCGACGTCGCGATGGAAGGGTTCAACGTCGCTCGGACGTTCGTGTCGGCGGCCTGCGTCGGAGCGGCCGAGCGGGCGCTAGCGACCGGGACCGACTACATCCGGGAGCGCAAGGCGTTCGGCAGCCCCCTCGGGAAGTTCGAGGGGATCCAGTTCGAGCTCGTCGATCTGTTCACGCAGGTCGAGGCGGTCAAGTGGCAGTGCCGTCGCGCCGCCTGGCTCGTGGACCGGTACCTCGGGGGCGACACGACCGTGCGCTCGGAGATGGTCCGTGCCGTCGCCTCGGTGAAGCTCACCGCGCCGCCGATCGCCTTCGAGTGCGTCAAGCGGGTCATGATGTGGTTCGGGGCGGCCGGGTACACGAAGGACGTGGGTCTCGAACTGGGGTTCCGCGGCGTCATGTCCTACCTCGTCGGCGCCGAAGGCGGTCTCAACATCATGCGGATCATCCTCGGTCGAGAGCTTCTCGGCAAGGAGTTCGTGCCCTACAAGTGAGCGCGCCGCGCCGGCCCCGCCCTGCCCGTCTCAACGAGCGCGCCTTCCACCGCTGGCTTCAGCAACATCTTCCGGCGGGCCGACGGGGTCCGTTGCCGTTGGGCGACGATGCCGCCGCGCTCCCTCTCTCCGGCAACAAGGTGCTGTTGCTCTCCAGCGATGCGCTGATCGAAGGGACCCATTTCCTCCCACAAACGCCGCCCCGAGCGGTGGGCGAAGCGGCCGCGAACGTCAACCTGAGCGACATCGCCGCCAAGGGGGGGAGACCCACCGCCCTCTTGCTGGACCTCCTCATCCGACCGGCCACCCCTCTCGCCTGGGGGGTCGCCGTCGTCGAAGGCGCCGAAGCGGCCGCAGCCCGGTGGGGCGCGCACGTCGTCGGGGGGGACACGAAACCGTCTCGAACCCCGGCCGTCGTCGTCACCGTCATCGGACACGGCGACCGGGAGCACCTCGCCCCTCGCTCCGGCGCCCGTTCGGGGGATCTCCTGGTCGTGACCGGCCCCGTCGGCCGAGGAGGCGCGGCGGCGCTTCCGCTGCGTCGCGGCCGCCTCACGGACGAGGAGCTCCGAACGCTCGTGGACGTGCATCCCCGCGTGAGGGAGGGGCCGGTGCTCGCCCGGTTCGCCCACGCCATGATCGACACCTCCGATGGGCTCGCGGACGCGGCGCACCTGCTGGCGGAAGCGAGCCACGTGCAAGTGACGATCGATGCGGCCGCGATCCCCATCACCCCGCGACTTCGCGGTCGACTCCGCGGAGCCAAGGCGGAACTCGAGGCGGCGTTCTACGGCGGAGACTACGAGCTCCTCGCCGCGCTGGCTCCGAAGGAGCTGTCGATGGCTCGCCGTCGGCTCGCCCAGTTCGGTTGCCCGCTCACGGTCGTCGGCCGCGTGGCGAAGGGACGCGGCGCTCGCCTGGACATCGGAGGACGGCTTCGACCGCTCCCCCGAGCCGGCTGGCGACCGCTAGGGTAGCCCCTCGCCGGGGCCGCCTCTGACGTTCCGCCACCGCTTTGAATAGGCCCCGTCCGGGACGGCCGTGCCGGTCCTCGAAGCGGAGCACGTCGCCAAGACGTACACGGGTCGCCGGGGCGTGGTCCGCGCCCTCGACGACGTGTCGCTCTCCATCGAGAAGGGGCGGCTCTTCGCGTTCCTCGGGCGGAACGGGGCGGGCAAGACGACGTTCATCAAGATCGCCGCGACCTTGCTCCTACCGACCGCCGGCGTCGTGCGCCTGTTCGGGGAGGATGTCGTTCAATCGCCGCGCGCCGTGCGTCCTCACATCGCCCTCGTGCCCCAGGAGGGCCGACCGTTCTTCCACCTGACCCCGCGCGAGCACGTGGAGGAGTACCTGCGGACCCGGGGGGCCTCCCGAGAGAGCGCCGTAGCGCGCTCCGATGCGATCATCCACGCGATGGGCCTCCGTCCGTTCGCCGACGAGCCGGCGTTCCGGCTCTCCGGCGGTGTCCAGCAGCGGACGCTCGTCGCCATGATCTTGGCGACCCAGGCGCCGTTCCTCTTCCTCGACGAGCCGACGCTCGGGATGGACCCGTTCGCCCGACGCCAGGTCTGGGAGGTGATCCGCACCGCCACCCGGTCCGGTTCGACGGTCCTCCTCACGACCCACTATCTCGACGAGGCCGAGCAGCTGAGCGAGGAGCTCGCAGTGATCGAGGGCGGTCACCTCCTCTACCGTGGCGCCGCCGAGCAGCTGAAGGCGAAGGTCGGCCGCGAGGTCCGATTGCAATTCTCCGGCGGCTTCGAGGAGTCCGAGCTCGCGCCGTACGGCCGCGTGCTCAAGGAGCGGGACCGGACCACCCTGCTCACGACCCGGAAAGCGGCGGCCGAATTCACGGACCGCGCCCTAGGCCGGGGGATCGCCGTGAGCGTCGGGCCGGTGACCCTCGAGGAAGCGTTCCTCGAGCTCGTCGGACGCGGGATCGAGGAGGACGAGGCATGAGCTTCCGTTCGCAGCTCAACGCGGTCTGGAGGATCTGTTACTTCAACGGCTTGATCCCGCTGGGCCGCCAGCCCCTGCTCACCGCCGCGGTGTTCCTCACGCCGTTCAGCTTCCTGTTCTTCCTCTACGTGATCGCCCCCCCAGCGCTGTTCCCGTACGGCGTGGTCGGCGGGGTGCTGTTCACCGCCCTCTTCACCGGTAACGGGATGCTCAACGACTGCGCCTACCTCCGCCTCGAGCGCCAGCTCCAGCCGATCTTCGTGGCGAGCCCGGTGCGCCCGATCGCCTACGTGCTCGGCATGGCGCTGAGCGAGCTCGCCTTCACGATCCCGGCGCTCGGGCTCTTCCTGGGGATCCTCGAGCTCGTGCACCCGCTCGCCGCGGTGACCCTCGCCGCGCTGCTCGGGGTCGCCCTGATCACCTGGCTCATGGCGACGACCCTCGGGTTCCTCATCTCCACGTTCTTCCGCCAGCTGCGGGAGATCTGGCCGATCGGCACGCTGACGTTCTCGACCCTCGCAGTGCTTCCGCCGGTCTTCTACCCCCTCGGCGTGATCAGTGGCCCGTACCGGTGGGTCGCGTTCCTGGCCCCGTCGACCTATCCGGCCCAGCTCGCCGACAAGGCGGTCGGGCTCGGAGGGTCGACGACCATCACCCCCGGCTATCTCGGAGACCCCCTGGTCGAGCTCGGCGTGCTCGGGGTGATCACCGTCCTCTTTGCCCTCGCCTCGGTCACCCTGGCACGGTGGCGCGAGCCGTAGCCCGTACCTCGGCGTCGCACGGGGCCACTCCCGGCCCGGGTAGCTTGAAGTAGCCTAGCCAATCTCGCCGGCGCCCCTTGGGGTCGTAGATGCCAGCGGATACGAGCACCATCAATCCGTTCGAGACCGCCCGAAAGCAGATCGACATCGTCGCCGACCTCCTCAAGCTGAACGGGGGCACCCGCGAGATCCTGAAGAGCCCGAAGCGGGAGCTGACGGTCAATTTCCCGGTGAGGATGGACGACGGTTCGTACCGCGTCTTCCAGGGCCACCGGGTCCAGTACAACATGGCCCGAGGACCGACGAAGGGCGGGATCCGCTACCACCCCCAGGTCACCCTGGACGAGGTTCGGGCGCTCGCCGCGTGGATGACGTGGAAGTGCGCCGTCGTGAACCTGCCGTACGGCGGCGGAAAGGGCGGGGTCGTCTGCGACCCGAAGAAGATGAGCCAGGGCGAGCTCGAACGGCTGACCCGTCGCTACGCGCTCGAGATCGCACCCCTGATCGGCCCGGAGATGGACATCCCGGCGCCGGACGTCTACACCGACTCCCAGACGATGTCGTGGATCATGGACACCTACTCGATGATGAAGGGGTTCAGCGTCCCGGGCGTCGTCACGGGCAAGCCGATCTCTCTCGGCGGCAGCGAGGGGCGCGGAGAGGCGACCGGTCGCGGCTGCGCCTACGTCATCCGCGAGGCCGCGCCGCACGCGGGCGTCTCGATGAAGGGCGCGAGCGTCGCGGTCCAAGGGTTCGGCAACGCCGGTAGCGTCACCGCGAAGCTGCTCCACGATGACCAGGGCGCGAAGATCATCGCCTTGTCGGACTCGCGCGGCGGCATCACGAACTCCGCCGGACTCGACCCGCACAAGGTCGAGGCGCACAAGGCGAAGACCGGCACCGTGCTCGGGTTCCCGGGCGCGAAGCCGATCTCCAACACCGAGATCCTCGAGCTGAAGTGCGACGTGCTCGTCCCGGCGGCGCTCGAGAACCAGATCACGGCGAAGAACGCCTCGAAGATCCAGGCAAAGATCGTCGCCGAGGCCGCGAACGGACCGACGACCCCCGAAGCGGACGAGGTCCTGTTCGAAAAGAAGATCACCGTCCTGCCCGACATCCTCGCGAACGCCGGCGGCGTCACGGTGAGCTACTTCGAATGGGCCCAGGACATCCAGGGGTTCTTCTGGCCGCTCGCCGAGGTCAACCAGCGGCTCGAGCGGGTGATGGTCCACTCCTACGGTGAGGTCCACCGGGTCGCGACCGAGCGGAAGGTCCACAACCGGACGGCCGCGTACGTCGTGGCGATCCAGCGGGTCGTCGACGCGATCAAGATCCGCGGCATCTTCCCGTAGGCCGAAGGCCGCGGCACCGCCTCTTCCCGCGCGATGCCCGAGTTCCCCCGCTGCCGGCTCGCGAGCTGGGAGGACGCGGACCGGTGGAGCGCCCGGCTCGCCGAGCGTATCCGCGAGGTCGACCGGGTCCCGGAGGTCATCGTCGGGCTGACCCGCGGTGGCTGGGTCCCCGCCCGACTGCTCGCGGACCACCTCGGCGTCAAACGGCTCCTGCCCGTGACGGCGCAGCACTGGGGGCTCACGGCCACGCGCAGCGGCTCCGCCGAGATCACCGAGGACCTGCACGGATCGATCGACGGCGCGACGGTGCTCCTGGTCGACGACATTACCGACACGGGCGAGAGCCTCGAGCTGGCGACCCAGCACGTCGCGGCCCGGCATCCCGCGCGGGTCGAGAGCGCCGCGTTCCTGCACATCGGCCACTCGAAGTTCGTCCCTACCTACTACGCCGAGGAGATCCCCCGCGGGTCGTGGGTGTGGGTCATCTTCCCCTGGAACTACTGGGAGGATGTCCGTCAACTGGTGGCGCGCGCGTACGAAGAGACCCGCGACGTCGACGCCGTACGCCAGCGACTGCTCGAACGATGCGGACTCGACCTGCCGAGGGAGCACGTGGCCCGTACGATGCCTGCCCCGGTCGCTGCGCTCGCTTCCACGGCGAGCGCCGGTCGCGACGGTCCCTGACCCTCGATCGCGTGGGGAACGCTACCCGGCCGGCGCGGAACCGACGTCGGCGACGGGGCGTCGCGCTCGAAGGTACTGGTAGAGCACGTTCGCACCTATCACGATGCTGAGACCGAGCACGATCGTTCCGATGATGAACAGCAGCTGCACCGAGCTGGAGAGCCCTTCGAGGTAGCCCACCAGGAAGAGCAGGCCGTAGCTCAGGATGCCGATCCCCGCGATCGAGGTGGTCGCGATCGGGTAGGAACGGGGCAACCGGCCCCGGCTGAGGTACCAGCGGATCGCCCGGCCACTCTCCCAGATGCCAGCGCCGAAGAGCCACCAGATGAGGCCGGCCCGAAGAAAGAGGAGGATGCGAGCGATCGGCTCGAGGTTGGGGCTCCCGACGTAGCTGTTGTAGCCGTACAGGAAGCCGACGCCTACGAGCGTGATGGCGAACAGGCCAAAGCCGAACGCCGCCGAACCCTGACGGATGTCCGTCGACGCCGACCGGATCGAATCGATGACCGCCTCGTCAATATCGAACGTCCAGAAGATCAGGTAGATCCCCAGCAGGATCGACAGTCCGATCACCCCGAGCCAGATGATCCCGGCGGCCGCCGCGACCCCGAGGATCAGGAGCACGAGGGCGAACGGCAGCACCGTCTTCGCGCGCAGCTTGGGGTCCTTGAGGGCCCGGACGATCGTGTAGTAGGTCGATTCCAGGCTCGCGCTCTGCCGGATGTACACCCGGTGGACCCCGTCGATCTTGACGCGTGAGGCCAGGATCGGAAAGAGATACTCATCCTCCGCCCCGTCGCTGATGAGGTGAGCCGAGGTCGCCGGGATCTCCCGGAGGACCCGGTCGAACTGCTCGCCGACGCGACGGTCGGAGAGCACGCCGACCTTCGGGGAGCCCGTGAGGACGACCAGCTCGCACTCGTCGCCCACCTTCTTGAGCTCGTCATACAGGCGCACCCCGGCGAGCATCGCGTTCGTGTCGGAGTCCTCCGGGTCGGCCGTCCCGAGCGCCAGCGCGGCCGCCAGGACCGCAGCCCGTCCGACGACCGGGCCGGTGACCCCAGCCTTCCGGCCCAGGTCGTCGTCGCGGTCAACGCAGACCACGAGCCGCATGGCGGGCTATCATGGGGACGTCGAAGCTTAACGCCTTGCGTGGCGCACGACCCGACCGGGAACGGGCGCGCCCGCCCGGCGCCCTCCGAGCGCAGGGTTATAGTCCGCAGCCCGCCCTGACCGCCGGACGATGGCCGAGCTTCCCCCGAAAGCGAAGGGGTTCATCGACTGGTACCTCGCGGCGGTCGACGCCGCGAACCTCACCGACAAGCGGTACCCGGTCAAGGGGATGAACGTCTGGACCCCATACGGGTTCCTCGCTCGCCGCAACCTGGACGCGGTCATGATCCGGGCCATCGAAGGGACCGGTTCGCAGCCCGTCGAGTTCCCCGCCTTGATCCCGAATACCGAGTTCCAGAAGGAGAAGGAGCACATCAAGGGGTTCGACGCGCAGGTCTACTGGGTGACCCGGGGCGGGGCGACCCCGCTCGATGTCGAGCTCGTTCTCCGTCCGACGAGCGAGACGGCGATGTATCCGGTCTTCGCGCTGTGGGTTCGTTCCCACCGCGACCTTCCGCTCAACGTCTACCAGATCGTCAACATCTTTCGCTACGAGACGAAGACGACCCGGCCGTTCATCCGGGTGCGCGAGATCCATTTCCTCGAGGAACACAGCTGCCAGGTCGACGAGGCCGCCGCCGCCGAGCGGGTCCGGTCGAACGTGGCGGCGTTCGGGGTCATGGCCCACGACTTCGCTCTCCCCTTCGCGGCGGTACGCCGGCCGGAGTGGGACAAGTTCCCGGGCGCCCACTACAGCGTCGCCTTCGACATCCCCGTCGGGGAGGCACGCACGCTGCAGATCGGGACCGCGCACCACTACCGGGAGAACTTCTCCGGCCCGTACGGGATCAAGTACGAGGCCTCCGACGGCTCCACGAAGCTCGTCCACCAGACGACCTTTGGCCTCTCGGAACGGCTGATCGGGGCGATCGTCGCCGTCCACGGGGACGACAAGGGGGTGGTCTTCCCTTCGGCGATCGCGCCGTACCAGGTCGTCGTGATCCCGATCGCGGGCGGCAAATCGGCCGCGCCCCCGATCGACGCCGCCCGCACGATCGCGGAGCGGCTCACGGCGCGGGGCCTCCGCGTCCACTTGGACGACGGGCCGGACCGTCCGGGGGCGAAGTACTACCACTGGGAGGGCGCCGGCGTTCCGCTGCGTCTGGAGGTCGGGCCCCGCGAGGCCGCCAAAGGCGAGGCGACCTGCGTCAACCGGCTCGGCGAGCGAAGCACGGTCGGGGCCGACCAGTTCGAGGCGACCGTACTCGCCCGGCTCGCGGCCTACGACGACGAGCTGCGCGCACGCGCCACGGAACGGTTCCGCGCCGCCTTCGAGATCGCCAGCTCGCTGGACGAGCTGAAGTCGTCGACCCACGTCCGGGTCGTCGCCTGGTGCGGCGACGAGGCGTGCGGGCATCGCGTCGAGGAGGCGATCGACGGGGCGCTCCTCGGTGTACCGGAGCTCCCCCTCCCGCTCAGGCTCCCTCCCCCGGGGCGATGTATCGCCTGCGCCTCCGAGAAACCTGTCCAATGGGCCCTAGCCGGCCGACCGCTCTAGGCCCTCGGTCGGGCGGTGGCACCGCGCCTAGGTCGGCGGTGCGGCGACCACCGGCGGGTTCGGCAACACGAGCCACATGCCGGCGAGCCCGAACAGCTCGAAGACGATGACCACGGCGTAGACGCCGTTGTCGATCCAGACCCCGAAAGTGAACCCCCACCAGAGATAGAAGACCACGCCGACGATGACCAGGGCTGCGAATCCGAAGAACTCGATCCGACGAAGGAGCGACCAGGGCCGGCGGACCGGCAGGTCGGGGGTCGCCTTCTCCTCCGCCATCGACCGAATTCGACCACCGGCTCCTCATAACAGTTCGGCCTCCGTTCCGGCCCTCGGGCGGACGGCGTGTTCCCCTCGAGGCGGTCGCCTCGTCAGATCGAAGGGGCCCGCCGCCGGGCGCGCGCCAGCACAGCGGCGAGGAGAACGCTAACCCCCATGGCCACCAGTCCCGCGATCTCGGCTGCGAAGCCGATGGGCGTCGGCCCGTTGAGACACTCCGCTGAGGTGGTGCAGTTCTCCGTTCCCGAGCAGCTGGGGGGCGTGCAGTGCTCGGCGTACCCCGTGGCCGCGCCGCCCACCAAGAGCAAGGCGCCGATCACGAACGCCGCCAGCGAGGCGATGACGTTCGCCCTTCCTGCCGATCGACTGCGGGCAGGCGGGGGCGCGTCCGGCATTCGGCCGCCGATTCGACCGGCGTACTAGGGTTCACCGGCGTACCGTCCGCCCCAGGTTTCCGCCGATTCCGGTTGTGCGTCGGACCGTCGAGTCCGGCAAGTTCTTCCGGTCGTCGGAGCCTTTAACCGTGCGACCCGCAGTCTTTCCACCGGTCCATGGCGACGGTGGCGGGCGACCCGCCTCGCGACCGGGCGGCAGCTGCCGGGCCCCTCCCGACGCTTACTCCGGAGGACGACCGGATCCTCGCGTACGCGAGTGCGATCGGTCGGGAGTTCGATTTTGACCTGCTCGTCCGCGCCACCGGGGTCGACGAGGAGGCGCTCTCCGAACGCCTGGAACACCTCGTTCACGAGCGCGTACTTCGCGAGCGAGTCGGAGGCGACCGGTTCGCCTTCGTCAGCGAGGAGTTTCGGGTCCGGATGTACCAATCCCTCACGGCGAGCCGGCTCCGAGTGCTGCACCGGAAAGTGGCGGAGGCGCTCGAGTCGATGCACCCGCGACCGGCGGCGGAGGTGGTCACCGAGCTCGGCCGACACTACTTCCTGGGCAAGGTCGCGGAGAAGTCCTACGCGTTCAACCGACAGGGCGCCACGATCGCGCGCGGGGGCCAGGACCCTGAGACGACCGCCCTGCACCTCGAACGGGTCCGGATCGACCTCACCGGTTTCCCCGGCGACCGGGGGGAGGAGCTCGCCGACCTCGACCAGGAGCTGGGGGACCTCTACTACGAGATGGGGGACGACCAGCGGGCGGACCGACTGTACTTGGACGGCTTGGACCAGTGCGCCCCGGACGATGTTCGGCGACGGGCCCGCTTCCTTCTGGCCCGGGCCGAGATCGCCCGCGAACACCTCCAGGTCGCGGACGCCCGCCGTCTCGCGGGGGAAGCGCAGCGGATGTTCGAGCAGCAGGGGGACCTCGCCGGCGTCGCAGCGGTCCGCCGGATCCTCGGACGTATTCATTTCGAACAAGGGGAGTACCAGCAGGCCCTCGAGGAGGGTCTGGTCGCGCTCGAGCACCTCCAGAACCAGGCCGATGAGAGGACCTTGGGACGCCTCTGCACCGACATCGGCAACGCCTTCGCGGCCCTCGGCCCCCGGATGGCCGAGGATGCCGCGGCGTGGTACGGTCAGGCGATCCGTCATCTCGAGGCGGTCGAGGACTGGCTCGAGCTCGCCCGGGCGTACCACAACCTCGGGGCAATGGTCGGGGAGGCAATGCCTCAGGCCGGTCTCGAGCATCTCGAGAAGGCCCGGCAGTACGCCGAGCGCAGCCGGGACATGCGGTGGACCGCCTGGACGCTGTTCTCCGGCGTAGAGATGCGGCTCGCCATCGGCCAGATCGACGAGGCCGAGCGCGACAATCAGCAGGCCCTTCGATTGCTCGAACGGGTCGAGGACCCTATCGGGTTGCAGCAGGTCGCCTACAACCGCGGGCACATTGCCGAGCGGCGGGGCGACTGGGAGCAGGCCGAGGGCGGGTACCGGGAGGCCCTCCAGCGGGCCGAGCAGCTCGATATCGCTCCCGAGGTCGCCGACAGCCACTTCGCCCTCGCGCGCCTGTACTACAAGCTCCGGGACCTCCCTCGAGCCCGGACCGAGCTCGACACGGCCGAGCACGGTGGTCTCGTCCGGCTGCGGCCCTCGCGCGCCCCGGCCCTGACCGACCTTCGCCGTCAGCTCGAGGCCCAGTTGGCCGAGTCGTTGACGAGCCTGACCGCCCCGGCGACCGAACCGCCCCTCCCGAGCAGCCGTGACCGCTGAGAGCCGCCCCCCGCGCAGTGACCCATCGTCGCCGGTCCCGGTGATCGGCCGACGAGAGACCGTCGAGCGGCTGTTTCGCCGGGTCGAGCGGGCCCCCGAGCTCGAAGGCGAGTTTCTCCTCATCGTCGGTCGGTCCGGCGTCGGCAAGTCGACCCTCCTCGACGCCGCCGTCCAGCGGGCCGAGGACCTCGGGTTCGAGGTCGTGCGCGGACGTGCGTTGCCGTCCGACCTTCCCGAGCCGTTCAGCCTGCTGAGGGACCTGCTCCGTTCCGTGCCCCGTATCGACACCGGGCGATCCGCGGCGAGTCCGGACGCCAACCTCCCTATCTTCCTGGCGCCGTACGACCTCGAGGGCGGTCCGGCAGGCGACGACGCGGGCGGCGGCCCGGCCCCGGCCGACGGAGCGGAGCTCGATCGACTGTTGACGGCCCTGGTCGCGACGCCCGGGGAGCGCACCGACGCTCGACGCAGCGCCCTTTACGGGAGGATCACCGACCTGTTCGTCGAGCGGGCCCTCCGTACCGTGATGGTGGTGGCGATCGACGATCTCCACTTCGCGGACGACTCGTCGCTGGAGTTCCTCGACGAGCTCGTCGCCCAGCTCGGCGCCCATCCGTTGCTGATCGTTTCGACCGTGGTCCCCGCCGACGAGGCACCGCCTCGGACGACGGAGAAGGTCCGTTCGCTGCTCGACCAGCACGCGCGCTCCGCGCTCACGGTGCGCCCCCTGACCGAGCCGGAGGTCCGGGAGTACGTTCGATGGCTCCAGCGGGGTCGGGACGCCGACCCGAACGACGTCCTGCGCTGGTTCACCCAGACCGAGGGCAACCCGCAGTTCATTTCGCACTTGGTCCGGGCCTCCCTCGGACTGGCCACCGCGTCGGCGGTCACGGGCGAGCACGGGTTCGAGGAGTTCGTCCGCGAGCAGGTCCAGCAGCTTCCGGAGGGGGACCGGCGCCTCCTGATCTACGGTTCCGTGCTCGGCAAAGAGTTCGAATTCGCGGTCCTCGCCCGCGCCGCGGGGGGCGAAGAGGAGCGGTTGAGCGAGAGCCTCGACCGGCTCGTGCGGCTAGGGCTCCTTCGGGAGAAGGGCGGCGAGGTCTACGAGTTCGCGAGCGAGCGGGTGCGCGCCGACGTCTACTCCGAGCTCACCGACACCCGACGGCGGATCCTCCACCGGCGGGTCGCCGCGGCGCTCGAGACGCAGGGAGCGAACGCTCCCAGCGAGGTGTTCGCGCTCGCGCGGCACTACTATCTCGGGCAGGCGGACGCCCAGAGCGTCGAGTACAACCATCGGGCCGCGGACCTCGCCGGGCACGCGTACGCCTACGACACGGCGATCGTCTTCCTCGAGCGGGCGATGGAGGCCGCGTCCCGGCTCGACCCTCGCGACGCCCCCCACGAGCTCCGCATGGGGATCGAGCTGGGTCGCTACCTCAACGAGGTGGGCGACCTCCGGCGCTCCGAAACGCTCCTCGAGGAGACGGTCCGAAACCTCGGCGCCGCGCGCGACCGGCCGGTCGATGTCGCGCTCGCGATGCTCGGGCTCGCCCAAACGAAATCGGACCTCACCCACTACGCCGAGGCCCGGACCCTGGCGACCGAGGCCTTCGCCCTGCTCGAGGGGCTCGGCCACAAGCGCGGCCTCATGGCGGCGCACCGGATCCTCGGGGTCGCGATCTGGCGCCAGGGGGATCTCGCGGGCGCGGAGGTCCACCACCGGGCCGAGGTGGCCCTCGCGCGTGAGGTCGGTACCCCCTTGGAGCTGGGCCACGCGCTCGTCGACCTAGCGAACACCGTGACCTCCCCCGCGCAGCAGGGGGAGGCGATGACGCTGTACGACGAAGCCGACCGGGTCTTTGCCAAGCACCAGGACTACAGCGCCCACGCCCGGGTCCTGATGAACCGGGGCCTCCTCCACTACGCCGCCGGGCAGCTGGAGAGCGCCCTGCGGGACATCACCCAGGCGGTCGAGGCCGCGGAGAAGTCGCGCTCCCGCATCTGGCTCGGCTACTGTCTGCTCAACCTGGCCCAGATCCGCTCGGATGCGCGGGACTACCTGGGGGCCAAGCAGGCGATCGACCGGGCCCACGGGCTGCTCGACCCCCTCGGGGACCGGCTCGCGACCCAGCAGACGACGATGATCCGGGGCATGATCGCGGAGGGCGAACGCCAGTTCGTCAACGCCGAAGGACTGTTCCGCGAAGCGCTCGAGCAGGCCCGCTCCTTCGGGCTCGAGCCGCAGGTCGCCGAGATGCAGCTGCGGCTGGCGCTCCTTTCCGAGCGGCGCGGCGACCCTACCGGCGCCCGAACCATCCTCACGGGCGAGCAGCGCGAGCGGATCCTCGCCCTCCGGCCGGACCTCTCCCAGACCCTGGAGTCGCTCGTCGCCCGGACCGCCGCCGCCGACGCCGGCCGGGGTTAAGGTCCGTCGGTCGTTCGCCGGCCGTGTCCGCATCGAGGACGGTGCGCGCCGACCGCACGGCGTCGGACGGCTCCCCGTACCCGGATCGGTCGCGGCCGTCCTTCGAGCACGATGTCCGGGCGATGTTCACCCACATCGCTCATCGGTACGACTGGTTCGACCACGTCGTCTCCTTCGGCCAGGACTACCTCTGGCGTCCCCGGGCCCTATGGGCGCTCGACCGGTTCCGCGCCCGTCGTGCCGTCCGACGGGTCCTGGACATCGGCTGCGGCCCCGGTGAGTTGACCTCCCTCGCCGCCCGCCAGTTCCCGGGCTCCGAGGTGGTCGGCGTCGATTTCACGGGCGCGATGGTCGAGCGGGCGGCCCATCGCTCCGACCGCGGGCGGTTCGGTCGTCGTCTGGAGTTCGGCCGGGGGAGCGCGATGCATCTGCCGTTCCGGTCCGGAAGCTTCGACGTCGTGATGTCCGCGTTCGTGGTCCGGAACCTCGTCGATCTGGGCCTGGCCTTCCGTGAGCTCCGCCGCGTGCTCGCACCGGGAGGAACCCTGCTCACGCTCGAGATCACCGAACCCGAATCACCGAGGTTCCGGTCGACGTTCCACGCGTACTTCGACCGGGTGGTCCCCTGGCTCGGGGCGGCGGTCCACAGCGCCGGTCCGTACCGCTACCTGCCGGAGTCCCTTCGGAGCTTGCCGGATCGCGCGGCGATGCTCGAGCTGCTGCGCAGCTCCGGCTTCGGCCGGTCCCTGGCGGATCCCCTGTCGCTCGGGATCGTCACCGCGTACCTCGCCGAGGCGGACGGCGGCCCCGGAAGGGATTAAGCCCCTCGAGGTTCCCCGCCGCCTAGTACCGATGGCCGGCGCACCCTTCGACGCGTTCCGCTACGCCCACGAGCACCGGCACGAGGTCGTCTGGATGAGCCAGAACACCAACCACCTCGTTCCGCCGACGGTCATCGCGGACGCCGTCTACGGGGCGATCCGCGACCGCCGGTACGAAGGCTACCCCTACGGGCCGGGAGACCCGGAGCTCAAGGCCCTCGTCCTCCGCGACTTCGGCCTCCCCGAGGAGTGGACGGTCACGGTCTCCGCTGGTGGTACTGAAGCTCTGTACATGCTCGAGCGGGCCCTGCTCGGCCCCGGCGACGAGGTGCTCGCCTCGGACCCGAGCTACCTCATCATCCACAAGTTCGTGGAGCTGGCGGGCGCCCGGACCCGGAACCTCGACATCTACCAGCCGCCGTACCGTCTCACGCCCGACCGGGTGCAGGAATCGATCACGCCGAAGACGCGGATGATCCTGCTCATCGACCCGCTCAACCCGCTGGGCTCCGGGTACCCGGCCGAGGAGGTCCGGGCGATCGCGGAGATCGCCAAAGACCACCACCTCTTGCTCCTCAACGACGTGACCTACCGGGATTTCGCGGACGGGCACACCCTGGCGGCCCCGTTCGCTCCCGACTCCACGCTCACCGTCTGGTCCGCGTCCAAGAACTGCGGCCTCGCTGGCTTGAGGATTGGCGGGCTCGTCGGGCCGGCGGAGCTCGTCCGCAAAGTGCTCCCGTACAACACGAACGACCTCGGCGTGAACATCCTCGCCCAGGTCGCGGCGAAGGCAGCCCTCAGCACCAAGGCCGAGTGGTTCCCTCGGATCAAGACGACCACGCGGGCGAACCAGGCGATCATCAAGGGCGCCGTCGAGGAGGTGCCCGGGGCCTTCCTCCCGCTCTACCCGTCCCAGGCGAACATGTTCGCGATCGACCTCGCCAAGACCGAGGTCCCCCCCGAGGCGCTGCAGAAGGAGCTGTTGCTCCAACACGGTGTCTTCGTCCGCGCCGGCAACTACCTCTCCCCGAAGTTCGGGAGCCGGTTCGTCCGGGCCTCGTTCTCGAATCCTCCGGCCGAGGTCGAACGGTTCGCCGCGGCGTTCCCCGCAGCGATGGCCACGCTGCGTGCTCGACCGGTCGTCGCGTCCTAGCCGGCTCGCGCGTGCGCGTCGACGACCACGTGCAGGCGGCCGGGACCGTACGACTTGACCGGACGGACCGTGACGGACTCCGTTCGGTACCCGGCACCCTGGATCGCGGTCGTCACGTCCCCGGCGGCGGAGCCCGGCCCCTCCCGGGTCCCTAGCAACGCATGGACGTGGAGGGTGCCGCCCTCGGGCCGGAGGAGGCGGAGCGCCATGGGCACCCAGGCGAGGGAGCTAGGGAGCAGCCCCACGAAGACACGATCGGCGGCACCCCGGGGCAGCACGGCGTCGCGGTTGTCTCCGGGTACAATGTCGACCTTTTCGCGGACATGGTTCCGTTCCACGTTGGTACGGAGATAGCGGAGGGACTCGGGATTCTGCTCGCAGGCCAGGACCCGGGCCGCCTTCCCTAGGACGGCCGCGGGGAGCGTGAAGTAGCCGATCCCGGCGAACAGGTCGACGACGGTCTCCCCCGGACGGGTGACCAGCCCGGCCCGGTGTCGCTCGGAACGATTCCCTCGAGCGAAGGTGATCCGCGACGCGTCGAACCGATACCGGATCCCGAACTCGACGACCTCCGTCTCGCAGTCCTCCCCCGCCAAGAGCTCCGCGTCGGGGAGACGCCAATCCCCGGTGACGGGGCCGGCTCGCCTCAGGACGGCGCCGACGCCGGGCTCGTCGAGCCACGCCGCCCCGATCGTGCGGAAATGCTTCCGAAGCTCCTCCGGCAGGCGCAAGACCACCACCCGACCGAGGTGGTGATAGCCCACCGGGAGCGCCCTCGCAACGGTAGGTCCGGCGGAGCGCTCGACGCGGGCCCGAACGCGGTGGGCTGGGCCGTCGACCATCGGTGGAGGACTGGGGACCCGCGTCCTACGCGGCCGGCTCGGGACCTTTCTCGAGCAGCACGTCGAGGAACTGCTGGAGGTGCGCGGTGAGGATCGGATTGTCCGTAAAGCCGCACGCGTCGAGCCCCGGCGCGGCGAGGAGGGCGTGGGCCCCATCGGCCAGCACCTCGGTCGCGAGGATGTTCTTCCGCGGGACGAGCTCGACGCCTTCGGGGACGCGCTGGAGCGGCGCCGTGACGAACGTGACCTTCACCCCGCGCTTCGCCGCGGAGGTCAGCTTCCGTCCGAGGTCGTCACGCACGTCGGCGGCCTGAGGCGTCGTGAGGATGAGGGTCTTCGTCGATTGGTCGATCAGTTCGCCGATCTTCGCCATCACTTTCTCCCGACCGCTGATCAGGTAGACAAGCTGCGGCTGGCCGTGCTCCCCGACGATCAGGTGCAGCGTCTCGAGCTTGTCGAAGACCTCCTGGATCGCCGACTTCAGCGTCTCAGCGACCTCGAGCGGAGGCTTGGGCCGGAACAGGATCGGCTTGCTGCCGGTCGGCGTCGCGTAGCCCTTGCGCGCGAGCGACTCGAGGACCTTGTACGCGGAGGTGCGAGGGATGCCGGCCGTGTGAGCGAGCGCCGCCGGGTCTCCGACTCCACGGGCGACGAGGGCGATGTAGGCCCGTGCCTCGTAGACGGTGAGCCCGACCTTCCCGAGGACCTCGACGGCGCGACGGTACTCCTGGGTGATCTCGCTCCCCAGCGACGCCGCGACCTCTTCGATGGTCGTCATCGGTCCCTGCGCGGTCATCGTCCCTCGATCGCGGCCCGGGTCCAGGCCGATCAGCGCACCGGCTCGGTCAGGGCGAGGAGCGACGCCGGACCGAGCGTCGCCTCGACTTCCTGAGCCGTCATGAGCCCGTGGCGCACCAGCAGCTCGGTGACGGCCACGCCGGTCTTCTCCGATTCGTGGATCAGCTCGGCCACCTTGAGGTACCCGAGCTTCGGCGTCAGGACCGTCGCGAGCGCGGTCGAGCCGAGCAGGTACTGCTCCATCGTCGGGCCGTTCGCGGCGATGCCGTCGACGCAGGTGCGAGCGAAGACCGGCAGGTAGTTCTTCAGGATCGTCGCCGAGAAGATCACCTCGTGGGCGGCGAGCGGCATCATGACGTTGATCTCGAGCTGGCCCCCCTGGACCGAGAGCGTGGTGGCGAGGTCGGCGCCGACCACGTGAAAGGCGATCATGTCGAGGCATTCCGCGGCGGAGGGATTGACCTTCGCCGGCATGATCGACGAGCCGGGCTGGATCTCCGGGAGGCGGATCTCGTCGAACCCGGTCGCCGGCCCGCTGGAGAGCAGGCGGAGGTCGTTCGCGATCCGAACGAGCTCGGAGGCCAGGTTGCGCAGCCAGCTGGAAGCGAGCGCGAGCGGCCAGCGGCTCTGCATCGTCTCGAACGGGTCCCGGGCGACGCGGAGCGGGAGTCCCGACAGCTCGGCGTAGTACCGGACGGCGAGCGCGCGGAATCCCGGGACCGAGTTGATCCCGGTCCCGACCGCGCTGCCCCCGAGCGGCAACTCCGCGAGCGCCCCCTCGACCGACGGGAGCGCCTCGAGCTGGTGGTCGAGGATCGAGGCGTACGCGGTGAACTCCTGGCCCAGGGTCACCGGCATCGCGTCCTTGAGGTGGGTGCGCCCGGCTTTCGGCAACTTCGCGAACTCGGTCCCTTTGGCCCGGAAGCTCGACGCGAGCTGTTGGATCGCGGTTCGAAGGTCGCAGAGCACGAGCAGGACCGCCACCTGGGTTGCGGACGGGAAGGTGTCGTTTGTCGACTGGCCACGGTTCGGCAGGTCGTTGGGGTTCAGCTCCCCGTAGTCGCCGCGAGCTCGACCGAGGAGCTCGAGCGCCCGGTTGGCGAGTACCTCGTTCACGTTCATGTGCAAGGAGGTGCCGGCCCCCGCTTGGAAGACATCGACCACGATCTCGGCGTCGAATCGACCGTCGGCGAGTTCACCGGCGGCTGAACGGATCGCCTCCCCGCGGCGCTCGTCGATCCCTTTCAGGTCGACGTTCGCGCGCGCGCAGGCGGCCTTCAGCCACCCGTACGACCGGATCAGGTACCGGGAGGGCCGAAGTCCGCTCACCGGGAAGTTCTGCTTCGCCCGGAGGCTCTGGATGCCGTAGTACGCTTCGGCCGGCACGTCGAGCGTGCCGAGCGAGTCCTTCTCCTGACGCGTCCCGGCCATCGGAGCTCTCGAACTCGTCCGCGAGCTAAACGTTTTGGTCATGGGCCGGTCCTCGGGACGTCAGGGAGGGCCGTGGTCGCGCTCGGGCAGCTCGCCAGCGACATCGTCGAGGGGTCGGTGACCCTGCTGCTCCCGGCCCTCCTGTGGCTGTTCCTCTACCTCTTCATCTGGGAGGATCCCCAGGTCTCCCGACGGCTGGGGTTCACGCGCGTCGTATTCTGGCTCCTCCTACCGGTAGGCCTCGCGGGCTGGGCGCTCGGGAACGTGCCGATCTTCGCCTACCAGGGCGACCTTCTCGCGGTGAACGTCGGCGGCGCGTTGATCCCCCTCGTACTCTCCGTGTGGCTGCTGGGCCGTGAGCTTCCTCGCCCGGTCTCCACGCTCGCGAGATTCCTGGTCGTGCTCGCCTCGGTCTGCGTTGTGGACACGGTCGCTGTGGTCCTGACCGATCAAAGCTCGATCTACGGGTACGCCCTGCTCGTGGCGACCGTGATCGCGACCGCGGCCGTCGCGACCGTCCTCTCGTACTCCGGGGGCGGGGGCGACCCGGGGCCCGCGAGGGTCTCGTGGCAGCGGGTCACGCTCCTCGTGCTGCTGACGACGGGTGGAATCGTCGGAACCTTCGTCACGACGATCTCTTCGCCGGGCGGGATCAATTCGGCGTTCCCGTACTTCCTGGTCACGCCGCTCGCCGTGGGCGTCGTCGCCGCCCTCGTGGTGCCCCGTTGGCCGTCGCTCGGATGGAGCCGCGAGGTGGCCTTGCCGGTGGCCTACGCGACGACGACGTTCGGCACGATGCTCGGCGCGGACCTGCTGCGCCAGCCGCCTCTCTATGCGTTGGCGCACGGGGTGATCTTCTCCATCGGTGGGGCCGGGTTGCTGGACCTGGTCTACCTCTCCGGACTGCTGGCGTTGGTCGCGGCGTTCGGCGTCTATCGTCTGGAACGCGCGCCGTCCGACGTCGTCGACCGCCCCCCGGACCCTGGACCGACGCCCCTCGCCGGTCTACGGCGCGCTCAAGGGTTCAACCGGCTCGGCCGGCCAGTCGAAGGGATCCTCTACTCGGCGACCGCGGCGCATGACGCGGTGATGCAGTTGCGGCGCCTCGCAAGTCTCGGCTCTCTCCCCCCGGGCGCCAACCCGTGGGCCGGGCTCGCGGTTCCCCCCTGGGTGGTCGCCGACCAGGCGAACCTCGAAGCCCTCGCCCACGCGCCGCCCGCCGACCCGGTGATGGCCCACCGCGCTTGGATGACGGCTCGGTTCCTCGTCCATCTTTCGACGGTGCTCGGGCGGCCCCGATTCGCCGGGTTCCTCCGGCGTAGCCGAGCGTTCTTCTTCGACCTGCTGTTCCTGTCGATCCCGGGAGCCGCGGGCTGGATCCTCTACGCCCTACGCACCTCCCCCACCGACCCGAGCCTGCTCACCAGCCCCGGCTTCTTCCTGGTGACCAGCGGGTTTGCGACCTACGCGTTCCTCTACTTCGTGCTCAGCGAATGGCTGGCGGGCACTACCCTAGGGAAGTGGCTCTGCCGACTGGAGGTGACGAATCGGCGCCTCGGACGGCCGTCGATCCTCGCCTCCATTATCCGGAACACGCCGAAGATGATCCCGCTCACCGCCGTCGGACTCGGTGGAGCCCTGGCGGCTCTGATTTCCGAGGATCTCGACGTCGCCGGCAACCTCGTCGGGCTCGTCAGCGTCGGTCCGTTCGTGGCGGGTGCGGTGGTCGCGGTTGGCGTGGGGCTGCCCGCGCTCGTGAGCGGCTTTACGATGATGCTCTCGAACGAGTCCCAGCGGCTCGGCGACTACTTCGCCGGCACGTGGGTCGTCAGGAGGCGCCCGGCGGGGTCGGCGCCGCCGCCGGCGGTGGTCGCTGCGGCAGCGGCCCCTTCCGCCGCAACGTGATCGCGATCGACGAGACGTTCGCCTCCCGCTTCTCGCGGTTCACGAGGCGCTCGGTGTCGATCGTGATCGGACCGACGTCGACCTGCCCCTGCAGAAACCGGTGGCGGACCACCTCGACGACGTCGACCGCGTGGGAGATGACGTTCCCCCGGGCCTTCACCACGACCGCCCCCGCGCCGCTGTTGAGCTGGGCGACGACCTGGAACACGTAGCTCATCGTCGGCTTCGTGCCGATGAACACCGTGACCACGCTGGTGCCGGGGGCCCGGGGCGCCTCGGCCGCCATCGGCCGACCGAGGGGGGGGCCGTAATAGTCCTTTTGGCGGCCGGGGGCCTTATCGTCGGCGGTGGCTCCCATTCTAGCAAAGAGTTATTGGGGTCAACCAATACGACCGCGGGTCCTGCAGGGGTGGCCCAGCTTGGTCAAAGGCGCCAGGTTGAGGTCCTGGTCTCGTAGGAGTTCGTGAGTTCAAATCTCACCCCCTGCATACCGACCTTTTAGGGAACCGTGGCGGACGAGTCGGGTCGCCAGTGCGAGGTTTGTGGCGCTAGCCTTCCGGAAGGGGCGTCGAGCTGCCCGGCCTGCGGCGCCTCCGCGCTAGCCCCGTCGGAGAAAGGCGATGCGTCGGGCGCCCGCTCCGGTGCCGATCCACCCGCGCCCGCCTCGAGTCCCACCTCCGCGGCCGAGCTCACGCGACGACTGGCGACGCTTCAGCTCTGGAACGACGGTTCCGCGGCGCTGGGGGTCACGCTGCCGTCGCTCCCCAGCTGGGCCGAGGAGCTCGCGCGTGAGACCCCGGGACAGGACGGTTGGATCGAGGTGGTGCGCGGGGTCGAGCGACTGGCGCAAAAGCGGGTCGTCACCGCGCTCGAGGAGTGGGACCGGAAGACCAAGACCCGGCTCTCTCGGCTCGAGGCGTACAGCGTCGACGGACGGCTCGAGCGAGACCAGATGGACGACCTGCTCCACTCGGCCCGGACCGGCGACATCGCCCAGGCGTTGGCGACCTACCAGCAGGTCGACCGCGTGGTCACGCTCAAGGAGCGCCACCTCGACCAGGCGCGGGAGGAGCTCGAGCGACTCGTCTCGCTCATGAGGGACATGGAGGCGCTCGGGATGGCGCCGCCGGAGCCTCCCAGCCAGGTCGCGAACGAACTCGAACGCGAACTGCGCGGTGGTCGGCTCGCACCGCTCAAGCAGCGGCTTCGCTCGCTGCGGACGCAGGCGGTCAACCGGCTCAAGGATCAGCTGCCGGCGTACGTGACCCAGTACGGCGAGTTCCTGCTCCGCGAGCGGGGCGACGGTCTCCCGGTGCAGCTCGAAGCGACGGAGCTCGGCCGCGCCGCACGGGAGTTCGCCCGGGGGCGCGCGGAGGAGTCGTTACGCCGGTTGCGCCTGCTCGCCCAGGTCCACGGAACTCCCTCGGCCCGATCGCGCCGGGCGAACGCGCCCGGGGTCGGGCCTACAGGAGCTTCTCGAACAGCCTGACGTCCTCGTTCCACCGGTGCCGGTGGAGGACACCGACTTCGGCGAAGCCGAGCTGACGGAACATAGCATGGGCGGCCTTGAACCGCTCGAGGGCGTCGACCCAGAGCGAGTTGCAGCTGCTGTGGCGGGCCCACTCCGTCGCGGCGCTCACGAGCGAGGCGCCGACCCCCTGGCGACGCCCCTCCGGCGCCACCGCGAGGTGGACGATGCGGCAGCTACCGTCCGAGATCGCACATCCGACCGAGCCGACGACGCGGCCGTCCCGTCGGGCCGCGAAGTAGGTCACGCCTTCCATCCAGGTCGTGAACTCGA
Organism: Thermoplasmata archaeon; assembly: GCA_022750195.1. Taxonomy (GTDB): domain Archaea; phylum Thermoplasmatota; class Thermoplasmata; order Lutacidiplasmatales; family UBA184; genus Lutacidiplasma. Next base: position 121,901 of record JAKIWE010000005.1, read on the forward strand.
GCGGCGTCGGCTGCCAACTCTTCAGCAGCGCGGCAGGAAGAGGCGGCTCGAAGGCGTCCCAGACATGCTTGTACAGCGCGCAGACGTCCGGGATGTCAGCGTGCGCGATGCGCTCCACGACGAGGGGCGACAGCGTCCCCCCACTTTTCGCCGGGGGGGAGGCAGGCCTCTCCTCGCGCCGGCCTGTGCTGCTCTGTGCCACGCGTGAGGCCTCGACCGGTTCGGGTCAGCGACGCATGCGTTCGGTCGAAGATGAATCTTGTCCCTGTTCCGGACGTCGGACGGTTACGGCGTGTGCCGGCTCGGCGTGCGCGGGAACGGCGTCGTGTCGCGGATGTGCTCGCGACGGGTGATCCACCGGACGATCCGCTCGATGCCGAGGCCGAACCCCGCGTGCGGGACGTTGCCGTGCCGGCGGAGGTCGAGGTACCACGTGTACGACTCCGGGTCGGCGCCGATCGCGCGGATCCGCTCCGCCAATCGGGCGAGGTCGGTCTCGCGCGCGCTCGCCCCGACGATCTCCCCGAACCCTTCGGGTCCGAGCAGGTCCGCGGCCTCCACCGTGCGCGGGTCGTCCGGGCTGCGAAGCATGTAGAACGCCTTGAGCTCGGCGGGAAAGTGGGTGACGAACAGCGGCTGCGCCGACTCGAGGGTCAGCGCGCGCTCTTCCGCGGTAGCGAGGTCGCTCCCCCAGTCGACGGGGAACCCCTGCCGCTTCAGCGTCTCGATCGCCTCGCCGTACCGGACCCGGCGGAACGGCGCCTGGATCGCTTTGAGCTCGGCGGGGTCCCGCCCGACGACGCGAAGTTCGATCGGTCGGCGGTCGGCGAGGTCGTGGGTGACGCGGACGAACATCCGCTCGATGAACGCCAACAGCTCGTCGAGGCCGGTCCAGGCGAGCTCGACCTCGAGGTGCGTGTACTCGGTCAAGTGGCGAGGGGTACGGGACTTCTCCGCGCGGAAGGACGGCGTGATCGCGTAGACCCGTTCGTGGGGCGCGAGGAGCGCCTCCAGGTAGAGCTGCGCGGTCTGGGCGAGGTAGCCGGTCCGGCCGAAGTAGTCGAAGGTGAACGCCTCCGCGCCGCCCTCGGCGGGGTTGCCGGTGATGATCGGCGGCGTCATCTCGAGCACTTCTTCCTCTTCGAGGAACGCGCGCAGCGTGCGCAGGACCTCGGCCTTGATCCGGAAGACCGCCGCGAACTCCTCGGAGCGGACGACCAGGTGGCGCTGGTCCAGCCGGTACTCCTCGGTCTGGTCGGCGAAGATCGGGAACGGTTGACCGGCGTCGATCACCCGGATCGACTCCGCCCGCAGCTCGCGGCCGCCCGGGGCGCGCCGGTCCTCCGCGACGGTGCCGGTCACCTCGATGACGCCCTCGACCTGCACGTGCTCGGCCTCGGTGAACGCCGCATCCCCGAGCTGGTCGCGCTTCGCGGTCAGCTGGACGCTGCCGGTCCGGTCCCGCAGGAGCGTGAACAGGATCCCGCCCGACGACCGGGTCCTCTTGACCCACCCGCGGAGCCGCACCCGGCGGCCGACCGCTTCCGGGGCGGAGAGATCCCGCACCAGGGCCCGGGGGGCCTCGGCTACTGGTACTCCCGCCATTTGTGCCCGCACTTCGTACACTCGAAGATCCGGGTCTCCGGCTCGTCCGCGCCGCGCGTCTGCCGCAAGACCCAGTAGGCGAGGTCGTTGCCGCACTTCGGGCAGGTCTCGGCCGCCGTCGGCAACGTCGGGCCCTTCCCCTCCTCGACGACCGCCATCGTCCGCCCCGTGGCGTTCGACTTCCCGACCTCGACGGCCCGGCCGATCGGGACCTTCGTCCCGCACGACGAACAGACCCAGACGCCCTTCGCTTTGTCCGGCCGCATGAGCCGGTGGCACTTCGGACAGAACATTCGAGAAACTCAGGAACCGGGAACGGATATTGAGGAGGAGGGTCGATCGTGGGTTACGGGGCGAGCACCTGCTCGGCGGTGCCGGCGCTCGAGGGCGGGGCGTCGGGCGGCGCGACGCTCAGCGGCAGGGGCGAGGGTTTCGCGCCCGGGACGAGGAGTCGGCGAACGTGCTCCGTGCGCTTCGCAAGGTCGGCCTTGGTGCCGATGTCCCGGCGGACGTAGTAGTCGCCCTTGACGAACGCCAGCGCCTCGTCGACGCGCCGGCTCGCCTCGTGGATCGCGCTCGCTTCGCCGACCAGGGCCACGCCCCGAGACGTCGAGAGGGTCACCTGGCCCGCGCCGGCCGCCTCGACGGCGCCGAAGAAGACCCGAACTCCCGCCTCCTCGATCGACGGCTCGTCCAGGTTGATCACCCCGCCGCTCCGGGGCGCGGCTCCGTACCCGGGCGGCACCACGTACTTCACGACCGTGGCGCGGAGGCGGAAGCCGAGGAGCGTCGTGTCGAGGCGGCCCGTCGCCAGGCCCATCAGGAGCTCGTCGAAGTCGCCCTCCTCGTACAGGGTGAGGACGTTCAGGGCCTCCGGGTCGCCGAACCGGGCGTTGAACTCGAGCAACTTCGGTCCCTGGGCCGTGAGGATGAAGCCGCCGTAGAGGACGCCGCGGAACGGCGAGCCCTCCTCCTTGAGCGCGTAGGCCGACTTCCGCACCACGTCGAGGGCCTGCTCCCGAAGGGTCGGGGTCAGGAACGGCAACAGGTGGTCCCGCTGCGAGTACGATCCCAAGCCTCCGGTGTTCCCGCCGAGGTCCCCCTCGAGCGCCCGCTTGAAATCCTGGACGGCGGGCAGCGGGTAGACCCCGGAGTCGGTGACGAGCGCCATCTGGCTGAACTCCTCGCCCTCGAGCTTCTCCTCGAGCACGACGCCCTCGGCGCCGCTGGCGAGAAGCTTGCGCGCGTAGGCGGCCCCCTCCTCCGCGGTCTGGAAGTCCGCGCCCTGCACCCAGACCCCTTTTCCTCCGGTGAGACCGGCGGGCTTGACGACGAACGGTTCGCCGAACGCCTTGACGCGGGACTCGACCTCGTCAACGTTCGCGATCGTGTCGAACTTCGGCTGCGCCTCGATCCGGTGCTTGGCGAGCAGCTGCCGGCAGAAGCTCTTCGACGACTCGATCCGGGCCGCGGCCTTGGTCGGGCCGGCGACCGGGATCTCCGCCTTCCACAGCGCGTCGGTGACGCCGCTCGCAAGGGGCGCCTCGGGACCGATGACCGCGAGCTGGACCCGTTCGCGCCGGGCGAGGTCGACGATCGGGCCGGGGAGGGTGATGTCCACCCGCGCCGTGGCCTTGGCCAGTCGCTCGAGACCGGGATTGACGTTCGGCGAGGCGACGACGACCTCGGCGCCGGAGCGGTTCAACGCCCAGCCGAGGGCGTGCTCGCGGGCCCCCCCGCCCACCACCAGGACGCGCATCGGTCGGACCGACCGTGCGACGGTCCGCGGGTTATAGCCCTGCTGTCGGCGGCGCCGGCTGACGGTCGTTCCATCGCCACGCTTAAGAACCGAACCGAAGTGGGCGGCCGTTCCGATGGAGATTCGCGTGGTGGAGAAGGAGCACGATGTGCTCCGGCTCGAGCTCCCACGGGGCGAGGAGACGCTCCTCATCCCGCTCGTAGAGATGCTGCAGGCCGAGGAGAAGGTCGTCGAGGCCCGGTACTACCTGGGCCACCCGCTCTTGGACCGGCCGACGCTCTACCTGAAGACCAAGGGCGAGAAGCCGCAGCAGGTGCTCAAGCGGGTCCTGAAGGACCTCTCCGACGTCTACTCGGACGCGCTCGCCACCTTCGACAAGAAGGCCGAGAAGATCCGCTCCTAGTTGGCCGGGCGGACCGATGCTGAAGGAATGCACCCAGCACGGGTACTTCCGGGCGGAGTCCTGCCCGGTCTGCGGGGCCCAGGGTCGGTTCCTGATGAACGACCGGGAGCTCGACCACCTCGGCCGAGTGATGACGGGCATCCTCCGTCACTTCCCCGAGAAGTACGGACTCACGGTCGACGAGCGGGGCTGGATCGAGCTCCCCAAGCTGGTCCAGGCGATCAGTACCCAACACCGCGGCTACCATTGGCTCCGGGTCCACCACATGGTCGCGATCGCCGAGAGCGACGCGAAAGGCCGGTACGAGGTCCGGGACGACCGAGTACGTGCCACCTACGGCCACACGGTCGACGTGAACCTCGACCTCCCCACCGAGAACATCCCCGAAGCGTTGTTCTACCCGGTCACGGTCGAGGAGGCCGCCATCGTCCTCGAGGTCGGCCTCAAACCTTCGGACCGGAAGAAGGTCCACCTCTCGCGGACCGCCGCGGACGCGAAAGCCGCCGGATCGGTCCGAACGCGCAACCCGATCATCTTGGCCGTCGACACGCGCAAGGCCCGGGAACTGGGCATCGTGATCATGCAGGCCGGCAAGACCGTCTTCCTCGTCGACGCGATCCCGCCCGAGCTCCTCCGTCGCCACGAGCTCCCACCGGAAGACGCCCCACCGGCCGACGCGGGCGCCTAACGGCCGTTGCTCTTGGCCCGTTCGCCGGGGAGCCGCGAATCGGTCCGGTTGACGCCGACGTCCGAACCTAGCCGAGGACGACGTTCGACATGTAATTCGTCGTCGCGTAGATCGTGAGATCGACGTGGCTCCCCGCCGCGTAGGGGCTTTGCCAGACCAGATAGAAGGTGTCCGTGTACGGCGCGGCCCAGACGATCCGACCGGCGTTGACCGGGGTCACTTGCCACTCGGCGGTCGCCGCTGTCCCGTGGACGAAGTGGATGAACTCGGTGGTGTTGTAAACCGCGAAACCGACCGCGTCGGAGCTCGGGCTCACGACGCTGTAGTTGCCGACGATGTAGTCCTCGCCGGTCACCGCCCCGGAGAGGTAGGCGAAGGTGCCGGCCGGGATCGCGTAGGAGGCCTTCGTCGTCAGTGGGTCGGCGTAGGTCGGAGGTCCGCTCCAGATCGCCGTGACGAGCACGTAACTTACCCCGACGATCGCGGCGACGATGATCACCATGCGAAACGACCGGAGGAGCCGGAACCGGTAGCGCTCCCGCCGGGGCATCGAGGGAAGGCCCATGGGGGTGACGGCACGGGCGTCCCCGCAGGTGGGGCACGCGTGGTCCTCGGGGAGGAAGGCGTCGCCGCAGGTGACGCACGTCCGCCACTCGCCCCGCGGTTCCCCCACAGCGTCCTCCGAGCCGGCGGAGGTGCTTTCCCACCTTCGTACGAACCGCCGGCCGCTCCCGCGTTCCCGCGACCCCCCTCCAAATAGGGCTGCGCCCCTCGTGCCTCCCCGACCGATGCAGGGCGCGCAGGAGACGGAGAGCGACGTGGCTTCGGTCCACCGCGAGGACCGCCGGAAGATCTACCTCGCCAAGTCGGTTCGTTCCGTCGCCTACGGTCTCCTGAGCGCGGCGTTGGTCCTCTACCTGAACGAGGACCTCGGCTACTCGACCCTCAGCAGCCTCGTGATCACGGGCCTCACCGTCGTCGGCGCCGGGGTTGCGAGCCTTGTCGGGGTGACTCCGGTCGTCCGTCGGCTCGGGGTCCGTCGCTCGTTCGGACTGTTCGCCGGGCTCTTCACCCTCTCGGCCGCGTTGCTGTTCCTGGCGTCCAGCCCGATCGTCGTCGTCGCCGCCGTTCTGCTGGGCGGCGTCGCGGCCGCGAGTGCCGACAACGGGCCGCTCGCCAGCCTCGACCAGGCCGTCCTTCCGTCCACGTTGCGCCGGCGTGACCGTCTCACCGGGTTCGCCCGGTACACGTTGCTCGGGTACTTCGCGAGCGCCGGAGGCGCGCTGCTGCTGTCGGTCCCTAACGCCCTCGCCCCCCGCGCGCTTCCGTTCCTACCCCCCGCCCCTCATCCGTGGATCCTGATCATCTACCTCGCGCTGGCGGGCTCGACCTGGGTGGCGTACGCCACCGTCTCGCCGGCGATCGAGGAGGGGATGCCGCGGCACGCCATCGAGGCAGGGGCCGAGATCTCGCCGACGAGCCGTCGGTACGTCCGGGACCTCACGGCCCTGTTCGGGACCGACGCGTTCGCCGGGGGCCTGATCATCAACCCGATCGTGGCGGCGTACTTCGTCCTCGCGTGGCACCAGAACGCCGCATCGGTGGGGGTCATCCTGTTCCTCACCGGGCTGCTCGCGGGCGCGAGCTCCCTCGTCGCGATCGCCCTGGGCGCGCGGTACGGGCTCCTACGGACGATGGTCGTGCCGCATTTGGTCTCGAACGTCCTTCTCGTCGCGATGCCGTTCATGCCGACGTTCCTGTCGGCGGTCGGTGTGCTCGTCGCCCGATCCTCCCTCTCTCAGATCGACGTCCCCACTCGCCAGGCCTTCACGATGGGGCTGGTCGCGCGACGGGAGCGGGCCCCGGTCTCCTCCACGCTCAACGGGGCCCGGAGCATCGCGCAGAGCGTCGGGCCGTTCCCGGCCGCCGCGCTGGAGGGCGCCGGCTACCTCGCCGCGCCGTTCGTCCTCGGGGGCGTCGTGAAGATCGCCTACGACCTTGCGCTGTTCGCCCGTTTCCGCTCGGTCCCGATCGCGGGGGAGAGCCCCGACGGTCGGCCCGCGCCGGCTACTTCTTCGCCTTCGCCGAGCCGAGGTTCACGATGACGTTCTTGCGCCGCGTGTACGACTCGACCACGCGCCGACCCTGTTCGAAGCCGATCCCGCTCTCCTTGTAGCCCCCGAACGGCGACTGGGGGAAGGTCGTGGGCGGTTCGTTGATCGAGACCATGCCGGCCTCGAGCTGACGGGCGAGGGTGTGCGCCTGGCTCAAGTCGCGCGTCCAGAGGGCGGCGAAGAGGCCGTAGCGCGTATCGTTCGCGAGGCGGACCGCCTCGTCCACCTGACCGTACCGAAGGACCGAGAGGACCGGTCCGAACACCTCCTCCCGCACCACGCGCTGCTCCGGGGACACGCCGGTCACGATCGTCGGTCGGACGAAGTTGCCGGCATCGAGCGGCGGCTCCTTGGCCCGGTCCCCTCCCGCGACGACGGTCGAGCCGGCCGAGCGCGCCTCCTCCACGAATCCGACGACCCGGTCGAGCTGGTCGGCCGAGACGACGGGTCCCATCTCGCTCGTGCTCTCGCTCCCCGGCCCGAGCTTCAACCCGTTGGCGATCTTGGAGACCTTCGCGACCAGCTCGTCGTGGAGCGCGTCGGGGACGATCAGGCGCGAGCCCGCCCAGCACATCTGACCGGCGTTGCCGAAGATGCCGAAGCCGATCCCTTTCGCCGCCCGGTCGAGGTCGGCGTCCGGTAGGACCACCACGGGGCTCTTTCCGCCCAGCTCCAAGGTCATCGGGATCACCCGACGGGCCGCGAGCTCCGCGATGCGCTGGCCGACCTCGCTGCTGCCGGTGAACGAGACCGAGCGGCACCGGGGGTCGGTCACGAGCGTCTCGCCCACCTCGCCCCCCGGCCCGACGACAACGTTGAAGATCCCGTCCGGGACGCCGGCCTCCTTCGCCAACGCCGCGAAACTGAGCGCGGTCAACGGCGTGAGGCTCGCGGGCTTCAATACGACCGCGTTGCCCGCGGCGAGCGCCGGCGCGACCGACCGGATCGCGAGCAGCAACGGATAGTTCCAGGGAGCGATATGGACCGTGACCCCGAGCGGCTCGCGTAGGGTGTAATCGAGGCGGGCCCCCGGCACCGGGATCGTCTCGCCCTCGATCTTGTCGGCCAATCCCGCGACGTAGTCGAGGGTCCGGACGACGTATCCGATGTCGCCCTTCGACTCCCGGATCGTCTTGCCCATGTTCGTCGTTTCGAGGACCGCGAACGATTCTGCGCGCTCCTCCAGCAGGCGGGCGAGCCGGTAAAGCGCGCGCGCCCGTCGACCGCCGTCGTCCTCTGCCCAACCGGAGTTCCGGAACGCGCTCTCGGCGACCTCCATGGCGTGCCGCGCGTCGTCGGCCCGACCGACCGGGGCAGTGGCGATCGGGCGGTTCGTCGCCGGATCGAGGACCGGCGCCCGCTCGCCGCGGCTGGCGGGGAGGCTGGCGCCGCCGATGAAGAGCCCGTACTCCGAAGGGGTCGATCCCGCACTCATGGATGTTCGACGCTGACGAGCGACGCGCGACCCATAACCGTTCCGTGGCCGGTGGCGCTTAGTGCTGGTACGGGTAGGTTCGTCCCTTCCAAGCGATAGGCCGTCGACGGATCCCCCGAACGAGGGAGGCGGTCACCAGCACCAGGTAGTAGCCGACCGCGACCGGGTACAGTAGCCCGTAGACCGCTCGACCCCGGACCGCCCGAGTGAACCCAACGTGCTTGCCGAACAGCGCGGCAACGAGCACCGCGCCGAAGACCGTCAGGACCGAGGTCCCTGTGAGAAGGCCGACCGGGAGGAGGGCGAGCGGGAGCAGGAACCCGCCGACGAGGCCCACGAGGAACGCTGACTGACGCCAGGCCGAGAACCGCAACCCATGGACGAGCTTGAGCAGGCCCTCGTACATCTCGGCGTTCGTGCGGTACATGCGGGTCGTGAGCAGCTCGGGGGCCCATGCGACCCGCAGGCGTAGCCCCGCATCTCGGAAGGCGCGGGCCAGACCAACGTCCTCCAGGATGAACGACCGGGTCGCTGTGTGGCCCCCGACCGCCTCGTAGGACGCGCGTCGGACGAGGAGGAACTGTCCGTTGGCCATCGCGGACCGGGAGTTGTCCCGATTCACGCGTGGGACCCGGAAGTACGTTAGCACCATCTGGGCGTAGAACGGCAGCACGACGTTCTCCCAGAACCCGTGCATCTCGACCGGAGGGGCGAGCGTGACGAGGTCCGCACCCTCCTTCTCGCCCCACGCCAGTGCGCTCGCGACCGCGTCGGCATGGAAGCGCATGTCCGCGTCGGTGAACAGGATCCACTCCCCCCGGGTCGCTCGGGCGCCGGTGTCGAGCGCCCAGCTCTTCCCCACCCAGCCCGCCGGGAGGGGAGGCTCGGGCACGAGACGGACGAACGCGCTGCGCGCTGCGACGACCTCCCGCGTACCGTCCGACGAACCGCCGTCGACCACGACGAGGTCGAGGTCGATGTTCTTCTGGGCATGAAGGTCATCGAGACATCGGGGTAGGTCGAGCTCCTCGTTCCGGGCGGCGACGACCACGGCGAGGCGCTCCCGCGTGCGCGGGAGCCCCGCCGACCCCGGCCCGAGGAGGGGCATGCCGGCGGCGAAGTACAACGGGACCCCCTGGAAGAGCAGGACGAAGAGGCCCAAGCCGACCAGGAGGAGGACGATCGCCAGCGGGAGCACAGTGCGGGCGAGGTGGGCGCCTAATAAAGTCGCGCATGGTGACGGCCTACGGAGCGTTGTGAGCTCGGTCGAGCACCCGTGGATCCGGCCCGGGAGCCTCGAAGAGCGGCTCTATCAGCAGAACATCGCGGCGGTCGCCGTCGAGCACAACACGCTCGTGGTGCTCCCGACCGGCCTCGGCAAGACCGCCATCGCACTCCGGGTCGCGGCCGAGCTGCTCGGCCGGCAGCCGCACCGGTCGATCCTCTTCCTCGCTCCCACCCGCCCGCTCGTCGTGCAGCATGCCCGGAGCGCCGAGGCGACGCTCCTCGGCCCGACCCCGTTGGTCCTGACCGGGACGATCTCGCCGGACCGCCGTGTCGAGCTGCTGCGTCCGCCCCAGTTCGTCGTCGCGACGCCCCAGGTGATCGCCAACGACCTCGCGGAGGGCGCGCTGAGCCTGGACCCGTTCGCGCTCATCATCTTCGATGAGGCGCACCGGGCCGTCGGGGATTACCCGTACGTGAAGCTGGGCCGGGAGAACCAGCGGACCGCCCACGCCCGAGTGCTCGCCATGACGGCCTCGCCGGGCTCGGCGATCGAACGGGTTCGAGCGGTCTGGACGAACCTCGGGATCGAGCGGTTCGAGTACCGTACGGCGTTCGACGGGGACGTCCAACCGTACGCCCACGGCATCGGGGTGGAGATCGTCGAGGTGCAGGTGCCGGTCGAGGTGCAACGGCTGGCGATCCACATTCGGGCGGCGGTTCGCCGCCAGGCCGAGATCCTGCAGAAGTACGGTCTCCTCCCGGAAGGTGAGGCGAACCGTCGTGACCTCCTCGTGATCGGCGAGCGGCTCCACCGAGAGGTCGAAGTGAGCCGACGCCAGGGCCAGAACGCCCCGCCTCAGATCTGGGGCGCGATCACCGCGCATGCGGTCGCGATGAAGGCCCTGCACGCCCTCGAGCTCGCCGAATCGCAGGGCGTCGAAGCCTTGCGGAAGTTCCTCGGCCAACAGACGGTCGCGAAGAAGGGACGGATCACCCCGTCGCAGCGTACCTTTCTCGCCGACCCTGATATTCAGGCCGTGCAGGGCCAACTGGCTTCGCTCGACCTGGAGCATCCAAAGTTGGCGAAGACCGTCGCGATCGTGAGCGAGGAGCTCCGCAAGGCGCCCACCTCTCGGGTGCTCGTCTTCGCCCAGTACCGGCAGACGGCCGAGACGCTCGTCACGGCGCTATCGGGGCTCGGCGACCCAGCCGTCCGTGCGGCCCGGTTCGTCGGGCAGGCCTCGCGCGGCACCGATGTCGGTCTCCGACAGCACGAGCAGGTCGAACTGCTCGACCGATTCCGCTCCGGGGCGATCAACTGCCTCGTCGCCACCTCGGTCGCTGAGGAGGGCCTCGACGTCCCCTCCACCGACCTCGTGGTGTTCTACGAACCGGTACCGGACGCCATCCGGACCATTCAGCGCCGTGGGCGAACCGGTCGCGTGCGGGCCGGACGCGCCATAGTCCTGGTGGCGGCAGGGACCCGGGACGTCGGAGTGCTGCGGTCGGCGCGCTCCCGCGAGAAGCGGATGCTCGACCTCCTCGACCGGGTACAACGCGAAGCCCTTGCGGGTAGGCTGCCGTCCGAGCCCTCGGCCCGTGCTGTGCAAACCTCGCTGAGCGAGTTCGGCGTCTAACAACCGCTCGACGCGACGCGCCGACGCGCTAGCGACCCGTGCTCCCGAATCCGCCGCGACGGCCCGGAAGAGCCGCCACGAGACCGGTCCGGAACGTGACCGGGGTATCCGCCGCCAGTCGGACCTGGGCGATCCGATCGCCGGCGTGGATCAGGTAGCTCCCGCGTCCGAGAAAGGTTAGGGGCACCTTCACCTCCCCCGCGTAATCTCGGTCGATCGTCCCTGGCCCATTCGCCAGGAGCACACCCCGGCTCGCGAGTCCGCTGCGAGGGCGAACTTCGACAAAGTACCCCACGGGCGCTCGCATCTTCCAGCCGGTAGGAACGAGGGTCACGACGCCGGGCCGCAGTCGAACCGTCGCGGCCGCGTGGAGGTCGAAGCCCGCGGCGAGGGTGGTCGCCCGCGTCGGGATCGGAGGCGAACGCGCTCCGTCCACCGGCTCGACCGTTACGACCAGACGGCGCGAGGGGGCCATGCGCGGCGGCCACATCGCCTCGGCTCATAACGTGAGAATCGTGGCTGCCGGCGGAGTGTCCCTAGTTCAAGAAGCGAACGGCCGTGACGGCACCGTCGCCGCGAGGAACTGCGCCACCAAGTGCCCCTCGGCTCGTCGGAGCAGCTTGCCCGCGGCCGGCGGACTCACTCCGACGAGTCGCGCCAGCCGCGTGAGGGTGATCTTCCTCGGTACCGCGTAGTACCCGAGGGTCCAGGCCCGGACGAGTAGGTGTTGCTGGCGCGGGGTGAGCGAGGGGGCCTCCCGCGGACGGAGCGAGGGCCGGGGGGAGGAGCGGACCACCTCGAACGGTAGACCCTCGTGTTGGAGCTTACTCAGCACCCGTCGTAACGAAGGTTCTTCGCCGTGAAACGACGCGACGACCCTCTCCGGGGTGAGGAGGAACGGCGCGGTCGGGTTGACGTGTCCCCCCGCCAGAGCGAGGAGCCGCCGGAGCATCGGCGTGTTCCGCTGGCGAACGAGGAGCACATAGTCGCGGGTGCGGGGGCGGAGCTCGACGAGCTCGAAGCTCTGGAGCCCGTAGGCTCGACGGATCCGCCGGGACTCTCGCTCCAGGTCCGACGCGCGACGAAGGCTCCCCCGGCGACGCAGGCGCAGCAGCTGGAGCCTCCAGCCCCGCTCGAGGCGGAGGGTCTCGAGCAGCTCGACCTCCTCGTACTTCTCGAAGAACCCCGAGGGGACGAGCCCGAGGAGCTCTAGGTCGGCGGTGCGGAACTCGAGCGTGACGGTCTGCATGGCGCGCGCGGGGCCACGACACAGGGTTCCGATATGAACCTGCGTCCTTCGCCCGTCCCGAGTTAAATAGCGAACGCGGCTCGGCGGCGCCGATGACCTTCCGCTCGCTGGGCGAGTTCCTTTCGGCCCTCGAGAACGACGGCGACCTGCTCCGGGTCCGGGCTCCGGTGAGTCGGGACCTCGAGATCACCGAGATCACCCAACGGGCGATCGCGCGCGACGGCCCGGCGCTCCTCTTCGAGAACGTCGCGGGAGCCTCGATGCCGGTCGCGATGAACGTGCTCGGCTCCCCCCGTCGCATCGCGAAGGCGCTCGGGGTCAGGACGATTGAGGAGGCCCAGGAGAAGGTCAGCCAGCTCACGCACCTTCGTCCGCCCGCCGGGCTCATGGGGGCGATTCGCGACCTGAGCGGCACCCTGGCCACCCTCGACGTCCTCCGCTCGCTCGCGCCTAAGCGGCTCAAAACCGGACCGTGCCAGGAGGTCGAGAGCGACCAGGTCGATCTCGATAGCCTGCCGATCCTGCGCTGCTGGCCCGGCGACGGAGGAAGGACCGTGACCTTCCCCGTCGTGGTAACGAAGGACCCGGAGACGGGGGAACCGCATACCGGGATCTACCGACTCCAGCAGTACGGGCGCGACACGCTCGGGATGCACTTTCAGGTCCACCGGGTCGGCGCGAGCAACTACCGGAAGTGGGTCGCGCGCGGCGAACGGATGCCGGTCGCCGCCGTCCTCGGGATGGACCCGGCGACGATCTTCGCGGGGCTCGCCCCGGTCCCGGAAGGACTTTCGAACTACGTCTTCGCCGGGTTCCTGCGCGGGGAGTCGCTCGAGGTCGTCCCCGCGCGTACCGTGGACCTGGAGGTTCCGGCGAACGCCGAGATCGTCCTCGAAGGGTACGTTGACCCTTCCGAGCGTCACGTGGAAGGGCCGTTCGGCGACCACACCGGCTACTACTCGGCTCCCGAGCCGTTCCCCGTGTTCCACGTCACGCACGTGACCCATCGGGAGCGACCGGTGTACCTCGGCACGGTCACGGGGAAACCGCCGACCGAGGACGCGGTGATCGGCAAGGCGGTCGAACGCGTCTTCCTCCCCGTCATCCGCCTCGTCCTCCCCGAGATCGTCGACATGAACCTGCCCATGGAGGGGCTGTTCATCAATGTCGGAGTGTTCGCGGTCCGGAAGCGTTACCCCGACCACCCGCGGAAGGTGATGCACGCGCTCTGGGGGCTCGGTCAGATCATGTTCCTTCGGTACATCGTCGTCGTCGACGCGGACGTGAACGTCCACGACATGGGCGAGGTGCTCTATCGGGTCGGGCTCCAGGCCGACCCCGGCCGGGACCTCGAGATCGTCCAGGGACCTGTCGACCAACTGTCGATCTCGAACCCCGTGCCCAATCTCGGGGCGAAGGTGGGCATCGACGCGACGAAGAAACGCCCGGAGGACGGTTTCCCCCGGGCCTGGCCCGAGGAGATCCGCATGGACGCATCCATCGTCACGAAGATCGACGCGCTCCTGCGCAGCGATCCGGCCCTACGACGGCTGCTTCCGTCCGGACCCGCGGCGTGAGCGGGCCGACGCCCGGGCGATCGATCGGCCTCCGCGAGCTCGGCAAGTTCCTCGAGATCCAGAACCTCGGGCTAAATCTCCCGTTCGCGCTGGGGTTTCTGTTGCTGGCCGCGCGGGGGCTGCCCACGCTCCCGACCTTTCTCCTCGTGGTCGTCGCCTTCGTCGCCGCGCGCAACGCCGGGCACAGCTTCAACCGCTGGGCCGACCGCCGGTTCGACGCGCGCAACCCTCGGACCCAGCACCGGGCCCTGGTGACCGGGCGCCTGTCGCCCAGGTTCGCCTTGGGACTGACCGCCGCGAGCTCCGCCGTCGTGATCGTCGCGGCGGGGCTGTTGAATCCCCTCGCGCTGATCCTGAGTCCGGTGGCCCTGGGAGCGATCTTCCTCTACAGCTACAGCAAGCGGTACACCGCCCTCACGACCGCCTACCTAGGGTTCGTCGAGGGGATCACGCCCGCGGCCGTGTTCATCGCCGTCACCGGCACTCTCCCATGGGCAGCGGTGGCGGCGACCCTTGCGCTCTTGGCGTGGGGGACCGCCTTCGAGACGATCCATAGCCTGGGGGACATAGAGGCGGACCGGGAGGCGAACCTTCGCTCGCTACCGGCTCGCCTCGGTGTGCGCCGCTCCCTCCTCCTCCTCCCGTTCCTTCACGCCGCGGGCGTTCTCCTGCTCGCCGTCGTGGGGAGACTCCTCCAGGTGGCCCCGGTCTACTTCGTCGCCCTCGCCGGTATGGCCGCCGTGGCGGCCGTCATCGATGTCGGCGTTGCCCTGCGCCCGTCGGAGACACGACGGCCGTTTCGGCTGCATTTCCTGGGGGGAGCCCTGTTCCTCGTTGGTGTCGCGGCCGCGCTCTTCGTCTCCATCCCTCTATAGATACTAGATGAATTGAAGCATACCCGGGCCTCGGCACGGAGCGTTCACGGGACCTTAGGTATCGTATTGGCTCGCCAAACGTTATCTCGCCCCCCTCTCCTCGCGTGGGCCATGCCGCAGGTCATGATCGGCCTCTCTGCGCGCGACTACCGTACCACTAACGAGGTCTGGCGCATGGCGAAACGCCATCTCAATCCTCTCGTTCGTCGTCGAATTGGATGGCGGGGGCGCTCCAGCTTCCTTCGTCAGCTCATCCTTTATGGGTTCGAGAAAGCGAGCGAGAATCCTGGGGACTTCCTTCGCGCGGTCCGCGACACCCACGACCCGATGTTTGGGAAACGGGGACGGACGGAGGCCGGCGCCGATCGACGAGAGCAACTGGTCGCCGCGTGGGAGGCGTTCTTCCCGTCATCGGCCGCCTCGGCTCGAGGTCGCGCCAAGCGCGCTGCCGGGAAGAGCTGATCGTCCGCCCACCCTGGTTCGTCGTGCCGCCCGCGTCTCCGTCGCGGGTCCCTCGTCGAGGAGACGCCCGTGACGCGTGAGGTGCTAGGCCTCCAGGGGCTGGCCCTTCCCGGGTACGCGGACTTCGGTCCGTTCCGAATCCCGATCCCGTGGGTGCTCGACGTGCCGGGTGGGCAGTCAGAGCTTCCTGGGTCGGCCGGACCGACTTTGGCTTCCTCTATCGACCCGGGCTCCGACGGCCAATGGCGCCCGCTTCGACTCACCGACGGTCGACACGATCTCACGCTGAAGTTTCCGGTCCTGGCGCCCGAGGTCAGCGGCTCGGGCGAGGCGCGGCCCGTCGCCGAGCGGGTCTGGAGTCTGCTCTACCCTCCTCCAGAGAACGACTGGACCTCGATGGTGGCGGCCCGGCCCGAGGTCATCGTACTCGCCAACGGTCGTCACCTGCTCTCCGAGGGCGAGCCGTTCGTCGCCGCCCTCGAGGAGATTCGACGCCGGCTGGGAGCGCGGCCGCTGCTGTGGGTTCCCCGCGTCGGGCTTCCCCACCGATTGGCACTCCTCGCCTACCTCGGGATCGACCTCGTCGATGCGACCGAGGCGGTGCTGCGGGCGGTGGCCGGGTCCGTGCTCGACCCCACCCTCGGAATCGTCGACGCAGCGGATCCGAAAGTGCCGTGGACCTGCGGATGCGACGGCTGCCGGGTGGGGGGAGCTGCCGGCCGGGTTCTCCACGCCCGCCTCCTCCTCCAACGAGAAGCCGAGTTCGTTCGCGATGCGGCGCGGGTAGGTCGCCTCCGCGAGCTGGCGGAGAGCCGGCAGACCTCGGAGCCTCTGCTTGCAGAGCTCCTGCGGTACGCCGACGGTCGCTTGGGCGCCTCGCTCGAACAGCGAACGCCCGTCGTGGGTTCGGGTACGACGACCTACGTGCTCCGCGAGTCGAGGCGCCGGCCGGAGGTGGTCCGGTTCCGGGCGCGCTTCCTCGCTCGGTATCGACCCCCCCCTTCGAAACGCGTGCTCCTGTTGGTGCCCTGCTCCAAGACCAAACCGTACCGCAACTCCCGCAGCCATCGCGCCTTCGCGCGCGCATGGCAGGATCATCCGGGAGCCGACCGCCTCCATGTCGTCTCCGTCACGTCGCCGCTGGGACTCGTGCCCCGAGAGCTCGAGGACGTCTACCCGGCGCGGCACTACGACATTCCGGTGACAGGAGTGTGGGAGGAGGACGAACGGCGCGCCGTCCTCGCCGCCCTGCGGCACCTGCTCGACCACGGTGCCTACGAGCAGGTCGTCGCCCACCTCGACCCCGAGGAGTACGACTTCCTAGGTCCGGCCCTCTCACCCCCGGTGCCGGCCCGCTGGACGCTCGTCGACGGCCGGACGACCCACCCCGAGGCCATCGCACGGTTACGCGAGGCGGTCGACCGGGCGCTGGAGGGAACCGCCCGAGTCCAAGGGGGCCGGCTCGGAATGGTGCGCGAGGAGCTCGAAGCCTTGGCGTCGTTCCAGTTCGGGTCGATCGCTGCGCGACAACTCTTCGCGCCGCCGTTGCGCCTGATGGGTCGCCCCTGGTTTCAACGGCTCGTCGACCCCCACGGAACCGACCTAGCGACGTGGCGAGAGGAGCGCGGAATCTTTCAGCTTACCGTCGCCGGGGCCGAACGCCTCACCGGTACGACCGAGTGCGATGTGGAAGTCGTCCCGGACCTGGAACTCGTAGGCGACCTCTTCGTCCCTGGGGTAGCGAACGCTTCCGCCTCGATCCGCGTGGGCGATGCGGTACGTCTGACTCGGGGCGGCGCGCTGGTCGGAGTCGGGGAGGCCAAACTTCCCGGAACTCTGATGCTCGAGCTCGACCGAGGGCTCGCGGTGACCGTCCGTCACCGTGCCCACCCCCGACCGCTCGCCAGCCGACAGGGACATGACCGCGTAGGAGTCCCATCGGCGGGGCCGGTGGTCTAGCGGTGATGACGTCGCGCTTACAACGCGGAGGTCGACGGTTCGAATCCGTCCCGGCCCAGTAAACCCCAGGGGCAGTACCGATTCGCCGAAAATTGCACTACCCCCTCCGCCGCCGTCCGGGAGCCGGCCTCGGCGCGGATCGATTTCGTCCGATCCAACCAGGAGTCCCGCGGTCAGTTCCTTCGATCTACTTGCACGCCGGACGGGCCTTCGGCAGCGCTCGAGACGCTTCTCCCACGTTCCCGGCGTGCTCTCGAGTCAACCCTCGGATTGAAGTGGAGATGATTCGGGCGGAGCCGGCTGAAGCGGAACATCGAGCCAATGGCTTGGCGCCCCCCACCAGGTCTTGTCCCCCGAGGTCTCGACCGACAGGTAGGCGACCCACTGGGCACGATACAGCCCTCCCGCTTGCGAAGGGAAGTTGCCCGCTTCCGGGGGAATTTCAATTTCAAAGCTCCCTTCGGCAGGGTCCCGAAGAGCTGTCACATCAATGTCGACGGAGTAGTCGGGCACGACCCGGTAGCGCCCCGTCCATGGGCGATCCGGGTCGTGTCGGATATCGATTCGGCGACCGACACCCGTTCGCGACACGATGAGCGCCTTACCTTTCGGATTGAGGATTCGCCAGGTCCCACGAACCGTCGAACCCGGTGTGACCTCGCTAGTGTCCAATGAGAGGCCGAGATCGAGCTCCTTGGCCGGGGAAAGGTTCGTCGCGCTCAGGAATACTCCAAGAATCGGGATGGAACGCGTCACCACAATCCCGACGCGTTCGTGGATATCTCGCCCAAGCGGAACCTCGACGCGCGCGTCCAGCGAGTACTCCACAAAGACTCCCTGCTCGTCGGACGAGCCCCAATATCCGCGGTCGACCCCTCTCGGTGTGGTCTGTAACGTCGGAGAAAGCCCCGGTGGGATGGAAAACGCGAAGGGGATCCGGTGCGTTCCGGGATCGAGCACTTGTTCGGACGCCAGGGTTCCCAACGCGAAGAATCGGTAGGGAGTCTCCAGAGAATCCGATCTCCACGGAACGTTGCCTCCCTTCGCTCCGGCAACGATCACTTCCTCGCCTCCTCGGAGAACGAGGCTCAGCTTCGACATCGGAATCGGGTGATCGTTCGCGACCACGAGGATCCCGCTGAGCGACGTCCCCGCCTGAACCTTGTCCGGAACCCTCTCGAACCCGAGGCTCGTCGCCACGGGCGCGCGCGAGTGTGCCCGGCGGCATAAGGGTCGGGGGTTCCAATGCCGTGGAGCGGGGCTGGCTGCTGGGTCCGTTTCCGATGGCAGGTGCCTCAACGGGAGACGACGACCCGAGACGACCCCCTATGGTCGGACCGCTCGCTCGGCCCACGGGCCTGCGAGGAGAACGTCGAGCGCGTATCGGCGGAACTCCTAGGAGGGGTAGTACACCCCGACGACCGAAGCCCCGCTGAAGGCCGTGTAGCCCGACGTCGGATTCTCGTTGTACCCGTTTACGCCGAAACTGTACGTGCCCGCCGCCGTCACGTCCCAGCTCCTGACCAGGGTCACGGTGGTGTAGTAGTCCCCGTTGGGAATCGGGCCGTTTTCGACGGCCACTTGGACCAGGGTGGAACAGTCGGACGTCGAGTTCGAGAGCGTGAGGACCGTGCCGGAATAGTTGTAGGTCCCGTTGGCGGTCTTGACGTCCTCCACCCCCACGATTGCGGTGACTACGATCGTGCCGGGGCGACTCACCGTGAAGTTCACGGTCGCGCCGGTGTATCGAGCACAGCTAGGGGTCGTGAACTCCCCATACGGCGGAGAACCGGTGACGATGATCGCGCCGGGACCGGCGGGACCGGGCAGCCCCTGAGGGCCGCTGGACCCGGGGAGACCCTGGCTTCCGTTCGCCCCGTGGGGGCCGGGCGCTCCTTGGGAGCCCGAGGGACCCTGACCGCCGGCCGGGCCCGATGCCCCGGTAGCTCCCGTGGCGCCAGACGGCCCGGCGTGCCCAAGGAGGCTGAACCCCAACGCGCCGCCCGCTAGAACAAGAGCGAGGGCGCTCAACACCACCGCGAGACGCCCGACACGCGAGGCGGCCGCGCTTCCGGAAACCGGAGGCGTCCAGGGTGATTCGTTCGTCGAGGTCGACGCTCGGGCGGGTTCCTCGGGAGCCATGCAAGATCGACGTCAAAGGGAGGATATTGACCGTTCGATGGAGGGGCAGGCGGCCGTTGCGATGCGGCCGGCCCGCGGGACCGGGGCCGGCCAACTCCGCAACGCCGTGACCCTCCCGTCGCCCGAATCGGTTCGCCACGCGGTGAAAGCCGGAACTCGGTGCGTCGAAGACGCCCTCGGGGCCACCCTCGGCAATGGCCACGAGCACGGGCACCACCGACCGGTCCGTCGCCCCTGAACGACGCGTCCCCTACCGTAGCGGCGGACTTCTGCCCTGCGACTCGGCGTAACCGTTCTTACGTCCTCGGGGTCTTGGCCTACCGCTCGTGACGGACCTGCGCGAGGGCGACGAACTCGCTCCAGCTGGTGAGCCTCCCACACGACTCCTCCCGGGGCGCCAGTCTCCCGGAGAGGACATGGGCCGGATTCTGGCGCTCACTGACGGCGTCTTCGCGTTCTCGCTGACGCTGATCGTCCTCTCCTTGGCCGTTCCCATGATCACGGTGGCCCCCGGGGAGTCTCCGTCCCAAGTGTCGGGACGACTCGGGTACCTTCTCGGCCAGGACTACGGAACGTTCATTGGCTACGTCTTCGTGTTTGTGATGATCGCCGTCTGGTGGCTCACCCACCATCGGCTCTTCCGCTACATCGTCCGGTACGACGAGTTCCTGATCGGGCTGAACCTGGCCCTTCTCCTCGAGATCGCCGTGATGCCGTTCGCGCTGAAGGTGTACATCGACTACACCGACACCCAGGACGCGGTGATCCTCTTCGCCGTCATCCAAGCGGCCACCGGATTCACGATGGCGCTGATCTGGTACTACGCGAGCTGGCGCCACCGCTTGATCCGGCGCACCATCCCCGTCGACGACGTGCGGTGGTTGGGGCGGCGGATCGTGTTGACCCCGCTGGTGTTCATCGTCTCGATCGGCGTGTCGTTCGTGAGCGTGACCGGGGCCGAACTTACGTGGATAGGGGCGCTGGTCGTGCAGCGCGTGAACTGGTGGGCGACGGCGATCCGCGCCGCCCACGAGATCACCTCGGCCTCCAAGAAGGAGCGCAGCTAGCGCCCTGGATCTCGTTCCCTCCGCCGGGACCTATTGGGCGGGTGGAGGGTTCCCCGAGCTTTGACGAGCGCTCTTCCCCTCCGTTGTGAGAAGTCCGCGGGTGATCCGGGCGCGTGGAATAGTGCATGAGCTCCCCCGGTTGTGGGGGTCCGCAATGCGACGGTTGGCCACTAGGTCCGAACGAACCGCGCGCGGGAAGTCCCTCCGCCTGCGGGTCCGTCGCTCAGGTCAAGCGACTTGGTCGCCCGCGAAGGACCGACCAGATCCCGTTCGGCTGCTCGAGGAGGCGGACCGCGGGCGAATACCGGACCTGCTCCCGATCCGCTACGGTCGGATGGCGCGTTCCCCCTTCACGTTCCTGCGCGGCTCCGCGAATCTCATGGCCTACGACCTCAGCTCGACGCGCTCGACCGGCCTTTCGGTCCAACTCGCGGGGGACGCCCACCTCGCGAACTTCGGTATGTTCGCGACACCGGAACGGGAGCCGGTCTTTGACGTCAACGATTTCGACGAGACGTTGCCCGGACCTTGGGAGTGGGACCTCAAGCGACTCGCCACCAGCTTCGTCGTGGCGGGACGCGAGAACGGACTGCCGCGTGCGCTGTGTCGCAGGGCCTCCCGCACCGCGGCCCGAGCGTACCGCCGGGCGATGGCCCGGTTCGCTTCCATGCGGTACCTCGACGTATGGTACTCGCACATCGACCCTGTCACCAGCGGCCTCTCCCTGTCCCAGCAGAGCCGCCGCCTGATCGACCGTTCGGCGATTCGCGCCCACGGTCGGTCCGGCTTTCACGCCTTCCCTAAGTTGGTGAGGGCCGTGCGCGGCGGCTACCGCATCCGCGATGCCCCGCCGCTCCTTGTGCACTACAAAGACCCAGAGGCCGGCCTGGAGTCCCGTTCGTCGTTCGCCCGCTACCTCGCCAGCCTGCCCGACGAACGTCGGATGCTCCTCGAGCGCTACCACGTCGTCGACGTGGCCCAGAAGGTCGTCGGGGTCGGGAGCGTCGGGACCGCCTGCTCGGTCCTTCTGCTCCTGGCGGACTCCGACCTTCAGGACCCTCTCTTCCTCCAGCTCAAGCAGGCGAGCGCCTCCGCCCTGGAGCCGTACCTCGGTCCGAGCCCCTACGAGAACCACGCCCAGCGGGTCGTGGTCGGGCAGCATCTCGTCCAGGAGGCAAGCGACATCTTCCTCGGCTGGAGCCGTCTCCGGTCGAAGGACTTCTACGTCCGTCAGCTTCGCGACATGACGTTCGCCTTCGAGTTCGACGCCCTCGGCACCAAAGCGCTCGCAGGCCACGCCGGGCTCTGCGGTACGGCGCTCGCTCGGGCGCACGCTCGCACCGGCGACCCAGCCCAGATCAGCGGCTACTTGGGCGACAGCGACGCGTTCGACGAGGCGGTGACCCGGTTCGCCGAGACCTACGCGGTCCAGGTCGCCCGGGACCACAAGGCTCTGCTAACAGCGATCAAACGGGGCCGGCTCCCCGCAAAGTTCGGACTCTGACGGGAGCCGGGGCTCCCGGGCCCTCGACCTTCACCGGCCGGTCCGGCATCCTGGGCCGGCCGCCGTCAGAAATAGACGAGCAGGAACCAGATCCAGGCGCCGACGAGCACGCCCGTCCACAGGGCGAGGAAGGTGAACGGCAACACCTCGGTCAGCGTATCGGGATTCATCCGATCGGTCCAGGCGACGCGCCGCGAGCTCGAGAAGCGAGCCTGATGGGCGGCGAACGGGCGCAGCAGGTTGAGGGGGAGGCTCGCATCCGTGCGCAGGGTGACGGGAACCATCCACTCGCCTTCGATCGGAGGCTGTTCCCGCTCGAGCCGCGCCGCCGCCTCGCTCCATAGGTTCTTCGCGTCGTTCGTCCGTCGGAGGAGGCCGGTCCAGACGAAGGAGATGAGGATCCCGAGCGCGGAGAGGAACGTCACGATGACCACGAGGATCCGGGGCTGGCTGAGCAGGTCGGCCACCGCGACGATCAGCGCGGTGATCAGCACCGTCCCGATGGCGGCGTAGTAGGTCGTCCGGCCGGCGGCGAGCTGATTCTCCTCTGCCGCGAGCCGCTCGAGCTTGTCGTGGAGCCATCGCCGGTCCTCGGACGACAGGGAAGGCGGAGGGTCCGGCACATTTCGGGGATGCTGGCCGGTGGATTAGGGTTGGGCGGAAGGACGCCGGTGTTCATCCCCGGGGCGGGGCGATCACCGCACGGCTCGGACGTGCCTTGCGCGGCTCAGGGAGGTTCGTCCTGGTGCCGCACGTGCGACTCAAGTGGGAGTCGATGGGGGCGATCGCTGGGCCAAAGGGCCGGCGGTCGGGTGTCTCGGTTCACGTGATCCGCAAAGACCGGAGCGCCCGCGGGAGCGGCGGGTACTTCGAGTGCATCGCCTCGAGGGCGTGGACGATCACTCGGCAGACGACGAGGTCACGGAACCATTTCCGGTTCGACGGGACGAAGTACCAGGGCGCCCAGTCGGTGCTGGTCCTTCCGAGCGCTTCGGCGTACGCGCGCATGTACGCCCCCCAGTACCGACGCTCGCGTGGGTCGGAGAGACTGAACTTCCAATGCTTGGTCGGGTCCTCGAGCCGCTCTTCCAGCCGCCGCTTCTGCTCGTCCTTGTCGATGTGGAGGTAGAACTTGAGGATCGACGTGCCTTCCTCGCTCAGGGATCGTTCGAAGTCGTTGATCTCCCGGTACCGTCGCTCCCAAACCGGCTTTGGAACGAGGTGGTGGACCCGAGCGACGAGGACGTCCTCGTAGTGGCTCCGATTGAAGATCGTGATCTCCCCGGTCGCCGGGACCTCCCGATGTACCCGCCAGAGGAAGTCGTGGGCGAGCTCCTCGACCGAAGGGACCTTGAACGAGGCGACGCGGACGCCCTGCGGGTTGACCCCCTGGAAGACGCGTCGGATCGTGCCGTCCTTGCCGGCGGAGTCCATCGCTTGGAGCACGACCAGGAGGCGGTGTCGGTGCTCCGCGTAGAGGAGCTCCTGGAGACTTTCGAGACGACTCCGGAGCTTCTCGAGCTCCCGAACCGCAGCGCTCTTCCCGCCTCGGAACCCGGAGGTGTCGTCCCCGTCCCACGCCTGCGGACGGAGCCTAGCGCCGGGGGGGATTCGGAACCGATCGATGCCTCTACCCACGGGTCCGCTCCACGCTCCGGGCGATGGCCCTGGACTTCGCTCGGACGGTAGGGGGTTAAGAGGGCGAGGGCCCGGCGTCGTCGGATCCTGTCCCCGAAGCAACTTCCTCCACGGGCGCATGGGACTTGGCCGCTTTGACTTTCTTCCTCAGGATCAGGCCCACGATCAACAGGATGAGGCCCAAGACGAGGAAGAGCGTCGCGAGGAGCGGTGAGCTACCGGAGACGTTGACCGTCGCCGAGGAGGAGCCGGGGGAGACGATCCCCGCCAGCACGGTCGACCCGACCTTGGTGGCAAAGCTGAACGACCCGCTCGTCCCGTTCTCGAACCCGATGATCGAGTGGCCTTGGCAGATGCTCGAAAAGTTGTGGCCGTTCAGATTGATCCCCGTGCACGTAAGGACGAGGAATTCGACCGAGGTGGAGGACGTCCACGTGAGGGAGAGCTGGACGTTGCCGGTGGGAGAGAAGGCGGTCGTGATGTTGAAGGCGTCCGGGTTGCTCGACGTCACCGTCTGCGATTGCATCGGCAGGAGCGGGACGAACAACAGCACGGCCCCGAGCACGACGAGGATCACCCCTACCACCACGAGACCGGCCCTCATTCGTCGCCCTTGCTAGACCGTATCACCCGTGCTACTTAACCGCCGGTGCCCCGGTCGCGGACTCAGTTCCGTGAGCTCGGAGCAGATGCGGAACGCCCATGCTTGCCCGGACCGAGCGAGCCCCGCATCCGCCCGAACCCGGCAACCCACGTAATACCCCCTCGCGGGTCCCGCGTGGGTGAAACAAAATGGCCGCAGTCACACGTGCGCGCAGCCTCCATCTTGAGTTCGAGTACACGTACCAGGTGGCAACGCACCGCGTGTTCCGGGCGCTGACGACCGAGGTCGGAGCCTGGTGGACGGACCCGCACCGGATGCTGTCGCACTCGAGCAGCCTGAATCTTGACCCGGTCCCAGGCGGCCACTTCTTGGAGACCGCCGCGAAAGGGAGCAGTTGGATCTGGGCCACGGTCACCGGGGTCGAGCCGGATCGCTGCCTCGAGCTGACCGGGCGCTTCGGGATGAGCGGCGCGGTCGAGGGGCGCGTCTGCTACGAGCTCCGGCCCAAGGGCCGGTCGGCGACCATCCTGAAACTCACGCACTCGGCGGTAGGGGACGTGGGCAAGAGCGAGCGCAAGGAGTTCGCCGCGGGCTGGGAACAGCTGTTGAACCGGAAGCTCCGTGGCTTCCTCCGCCGAAATTCGAAACGCCGCTAGGCCGCCCCTTACGGGACGAGCCTTTCGCCCCCGCGGGCAACCTACCAGGGAATCCCGGCCGCCTCGGCCAGGAATTCGTTCAAGGGGTCCAGGGCCTGGCACGTGCTCACGAACGTCCCCAGAAATGCCGGGGCGGCGACCTTGGCGTCCGCGAGCTCCTTCGAGGCGATGAAGTCCTTCCGCTTCAGGTCCGCGACGAACCGGTGCTCAGGGTCGAACCCCGGGGGCGCCCGCTGGAGGCTCTCCCCGCCGAGCTCGATACCACCCTTCAGGACGCGCTGCCACCCGGCCGGATCCTGGACGATCGCGGCCCGAATCTTGGCGAGGCGCTTCGACTCCGGCCGCCACATGCCGGACGCCACGAAGCTCTCTCCGGGCGAGATGTGAAGGTAGAATCCGGGTAGGCTCTCGTCGCTCTCGGCCGCCTGCCGGTGGAAGAAGCGGATCCCCACGTTGGTCTTGTACGGGCTCTTGTCCTTGGCGAAACGCAGGTCACGGTAGATCCGGGTGAGAGAGCCTCCCACCGGACGAGGGTCGGCGACCAGCTGGCGGCTGATCTTCTGAAGGCGCGGACCGGCGTCCCGGACGAACCGGAGGCTCGGGTCGCGCACGAACGACTCGTACCGCGCTTTGTTCTCGAGGAACCACTCCCGCCGGTTGTTCTTCGCCAGCTCTCGAAGGAAACGGAACGATTCGGCCGAGAAGTACCCGTTCGGCGCCGTTGCTTCGGACATGAACGCCCGGTGGCTCCTTCGATGGTCGCCGGCTCGGTGGGGCCGCCGAACCTCACCTTCCCGGAGCGGGATGAGTTCTTCCCCAGAGTTTCGGTCGACCCCGGCGGGAGCGGAACCGGTCGGGCGCCTCTGGGTCAGGGGTGAGCAGCGCGGACCCGGGGGGTCTGCGCCCGTTGACGCTCGACGAGCCGAACGAACGCCCTCCAGCTCCGTGTGGACCGGTGCGGGGGCAGGCCTCGTGAGAACCGTGAAGAGAGCCGGTAGGAGCTCCGGGGCGGGTCCATGCCACGGTATTGTATCGGGGTAAGCCCGGCCCGGAACGCGCCGAGGACATCGTAGGGCCCGTCTCCGATATGCACCGCAGCGGTCGGCGGCCGGTGAAGCCGGGCCAGGCACGCCCAGAATAGCTCCGGCCTCGGTTTACCCCACGGACGGCCGGACGAGAAGGTCCGAGCGTCGAAGTACCGGTCCAGGTCCAGCCGTCGGAGGACGGCCCGGACGCCGCTGTCCGATTCGAAGACGACGTTCGAGACGATGCCGAGCCGCAGACCGGTCGACTTCAGCGCCGCCAGTCCGTCGTGAACCCCCGGAGCCACCCGCACGGGGGATTCGACCAACAACCGGTCGAGCTCTCGACGGACCCCGCCGGCTGCGATCGGCAGGCCCGTCGCGGTAGCGAGCCAGACCACCTGCTCGCCGATCGGGGGTGTCCGGCCGGCAAACTCGAGGGTGCGGAGGTGGTCGTAGAGGGCATCGACCCAGCGGTCCGAGGTTCCGGGGTCGAGGCCGGCGTCGAGGAGGGCATGGCGCCAGATCGTTCGATGGCGGCGAGCGTAGGTCGCGCGCGTCTCGCGAGGAAGCCCGAACAGGGTGTACCACGCGTCGCACGTGACCGCTTCCCACCTCTCCGGTTCCCCGGGGGAGGGGTCCCCCGGCTTCGGGGGCGAGGGCGCGGTCACCGGCACCGGCCGCGGCGCCTGACCCGCCGCCGGGACGATCCACCGCTACGACTCACGCTCCGTTGACGCTCCGTCGTCGCCCGCCCCCTCGAACCCACCGCCCGGAGCTCAAGACGAGGCGGTGCGCCGACGTTTGCGCCTCGGCGCCGAGGGTACTTTGGATCGCTGACGCACCGCGGTTCGGGCGTCGCCTCGGAGCGCCTTCGCCCCGTTCCTTCCGTGTACGATGCGGATGGCCCGCATCAGCGCGATGTGACTGAGGGCCTGCGGGTAGTTCCCCAGCGGTTGGCCCGTGCGAGGGTCGCACGCCTCCGCGAAGAGCCCGAGGGGGCCGCCTACCTCGGTGAGCTCACGGAGACGACGCTCAGCCTCCGCGCGCTCGCCCATCTGGGCGAGCGACTCGACGAGCCAGAAGCTGCACGGGAGGAACGCGCCCTCGGCGCCGGCGATCCCGTCTTCGGTCCGGTACCGGAACACGTACGGGCCGAAGCTGAGCTCCCGTCGGATCCGTCGGACGGTCGAGCGAACGCGAGGGTCGGAGTACGGCAGGAGCCCGACCATCGGGATCCGCAGCTCGGCCGCGTCGAGGCCGGTGCCGTCGAGGGTCTGGGTGAACGCTCGGAGGTCCGGGTGGTAGCCTCGTTCGAGGATCGTCGTCCGGACGCGGTCGGCCGCCTCGGCCCATCCGACAACGCGCTCGTCGTCGACACGGAGCCGTCGTGCGATCCGCACCCCCCGGTCGAGGGCCACCCAGGCCATCGTCTTCGAGTGCGTGTACTGCCGCGGCGGCGAGCGGATCTCCCAGATGCCGTGGTCTGCCGCCCGCCAGTGGCGGCCGACGGACTCCACCACCCCCGCGATCTCCGTCCACAGGCTCCGCACGAAGTCGAGGTCGATCGCGCTGAGCGTCGCCGCTGCGTCCAGAAGCTCGCCGAAGATGTCGAGCTGGTACTGTCGGACGGCGGCGTTCCCGACGCGCACGGGCCGGGAGTCCGCATACCCGGCGAGGTGGGGCAGCGACCGCTCCGTGAGGTCGACCTCTCCATGGCTCCCGTAGACCACGCGGAGCCGCTCGGAGGCGGGATCGGCCCGCAGGCGTCCGACGACCCAGCGGAGGAACCCCTTCGCCTCGTCGACGTGGTCGAGGAGGAGGAGCGTCTGCGCGGCGAACGCCGCATCACGGATCCAGGTGTACCGGTAATCCCAGTTCCGACGTCCGCCGGGCCACTCCGGTAGGGAAGTGGTCGGCGCCGCGACGAACGCACCGGTATCCTCGTGGGAGAGGAGCTTGAGGGCCAGCTCCGACCGGAGGACCAGGTCGGACCATACGCGTGGGAGGCCACCGAACGTGGACCGGTCCGCGTTCGACCAGCTCCGCCAGAACTTCACCGTGCGGGCGAAAAGGTCCTCCGCGCTGGCGTCGGTCGGCCGCGTCGAGCCCCAAATGATCTCGACGTGACCGCCGGCTCCCGGTCGCACCACGCCCTCCGCCCGCATCTGTCCGTCCACGACCCCCCCGTTCCAAGGGTGAAGGACCGAGAGCGCCATCCTCCCGGCGCGCGCCTGGTGGCCCCCCGCTACGCTCCGCCAACGTCCGGGGAGCTGGGCATAGGCGAATCGCGGGTGGCAACGCAACCGCACGCGGACCGGGCCGCCCGTCGCCCGGACCCGGCGGATGATCATCGGCAGGCCCTCCTCGTCGCCGGTGGGAACGACCGGCATGAAGTCCGTGAGCTCGAGGGACCGTCCCCCCGGCAGGTCGAACCGGGTGGTCAACACGTTCGTCGCGCGGAGGTAGGCCTGCGAAGAGAGCGCCGGCTCGAGGGGAGTCAGCTCGTGGAACCCCCCGACGCGGTCGTCGAGCAAACGAGCGAAGACGCTGGGCGAGGCGAATCGCGGAAAGCACGCCCAGTCGATCGATCCCCAGCGCGAGATCAGCGCGGCCGTGTGGAGGTTCCCGATCACCCCGAACTGTGTCAACGGGGGGTAGGCGGTCCGTCCTGAGGCGGGAACGGTCGCGACGGCGCCGCGAGCGACAACGGCGGAGGGCTCGAAGGGGGCCCGCCCGTACCCCTCCAACTCACTCGGCAGGCCCATACCTCTGGGTGCAGAAAGGCCGAACGGGGCTAATTATTGTCGGCCCGGGCCGCTATCCGGTCCCAAGGAGCGTCGAGCCCTGACGAACGCCTACGTTAGACCGGGGCTCGCCGCGGCGCACAGCTCCCACAAACGGGCGGCGGAGGTCGGGTCGTACGAGGCGGGGGAGGACCTTGCTGGTCGAGATCTCTGGAAGTACTCGCCGCTCACGTCGCGAACCTCCGGAGAGGTCGCGAGGTAGAGCTGGGTGGCGACCCCTTTCGCGACCGGGATCGCCGCCAGGAACGAGACGAACCGGACCATCAGGGCGAAGCTGCCACCGTTGTTCTGCCCGAACCGGGTCGCGACGAATCCGGGATGCAGGGCGTTGACCGTGACCCCGGAGCCGGCCCATCGCCGGGCGAACTCATGGGTCAGGAGGATGAGCGCGAGCTTCGAGCGGCCGTACGCTCGGAACCCGCGGTACGACCGGGTACTTTCGAGATCGTCCAACACCAGCGATTCACCTACGTGAGCGGCCGACGCGACGTTCACGACCCGCGCCGGCGTGGCGGCCCGGAGCTGGGGGGCGAGCAAGTGGGTGAGACGGAAGGGCGCCAGAACGTTGAGGGCGAAGGTCCGTTCGTGCCCGTCTCGGGTCATCCCGCGCCGGTGAAACACGGCTCCCGCGTTGTTCACGAGCACGTCGACGCGGTCGAGCCGGTCGGCGAGCGAACTCGCCAACGACCGGAGTTCTCCCATCTCCAGGAGGTCGGCCCCGAAGGCGGTGAACTCTCCCTCCGGCACCGCTCCCCGCAGCCGGGTCACGGCTTCCGAGGCGCTCGGAAACGTGCGGCCGACCACGGCTACGCGGGCGCCCTGCGCGGCGAGGGCGCGCGCGGTGGCTTCGCCGAGACCGGAGGTCGCCCCGGTCACGACGCATACCTTGCCGCTCATCGGCCCCGCGCCTGGGCTCATCGGTACGAGCCGAGCAGCGCTCGCTCCGATTAAGCGGCGTCGTGAGGAGCGACCCGGCGAGGTAGGGCGGTCGGTGCCCGAGCTCTATTCCGTGGCCCGAACCGCGTCGGCGGGGGGCGTGCGGGACGCCCGGATCGAAGGTCCGGCGATCGCGGCGATAGCCAGAGCGTAGGCG
This sequence comes from Thermoplasmata archaeon, assembly GCA_022750195.1. Classification (GTDB taxonomy): domain Archaea; phylum Thermoplasmatota; class Thermoplasmata; order Lutacidiplasmatales; family UBA184; genus Lutacidiplasma. Next base: position 151,424 of record JAKIWE010000005.1, read on the forward strand.
ATCACGATGACCAGAAGGACGTTGGTCCACGGGACGAAAAAGGTGGAGACCCCCGAAGCCGCGGCGCTCGGCGAGATGGAGAGATCGTAGACGATCAACAGCCCCAGGGTCGTGCCGATGGCGAGGCCCAGGAGGGTGACGAACGAGTACTCGAGGACGAAGGCCTTCAGCACCATCGCCTGCGTGAAACCAGCGGCCCGTAGCATCCCGATCTCCCGCCGGCGCTCGACCACCGCGCGCAGCGCCAAGATCCCCATCGCGGCGATGCCGACCGCGAGGCCCAGCCCGACGAAGATCTCGAGGAGGCCGATGAACCCCTCCTCCGTATCGATCGAGACGGCGAGGAGGGCGCCGATGTCGAAGAGGACGAGTCCGTAGCGGAAGAACGCTTTCTTCAGGTGCTGGGCCGTCGTGCTCGTCGAAACGCCCGGGTGGACCGTCAGGAAGTACGCCGTGTCGTTCGTGTAGCCGAGCGACGCCGCGAAGGCCGGGTTCACCCAGATGCCGGTGAAGATCGACTGTTTCATCACGCCGATCACGGTGACCGGCTTGCTCCCGGCCACGCCGGGCTGGCCGATGCCGATCGATTCACCGATCGTCACCGTAGGATGGGGAGCGGTCGGTCCCCCGCCGAGGTTGTTCGCGGTCGGGGCGTAGTTCTGGTCGACGATCGCGACCGTCGGGTCGGTGGCGAGGGCGTGCATCACCTCGCTCGCCGTCATCCCGTGCAAGGTCTGCGAGAACGGGAACTGGTTCGTCGTGTAGAAGCTCGACGAGGGCGACGCGTTCGCCGGGGCGGAGTAGACGCTATCGATGTACGGGTTCCCCGTCCACCCGGAGAGGTTCACGGTGACGGCCCCGCTGACCAACGGCACGACCGCGCTGAACGCCGGGGCCAGGGTCGAGTTGTTCGCGATCTGGCCCGGGAGGTCCGGGATGGGGAGCGAGGAGAATCCGAAGAAATTGTAGCCGCCCGACTGGGTCTCGGTGACGTTGTTGAGGTTGGCGTTGATGGTCGCCCCGAAGGTGGCGATCGCCACCATCGTGAACACCACGAGGGCGAAGATCGTGAGGTTGATCGCCGTCCGGGTCGACTGGCGGCTGGGGTAGGAGAGCCCGATCCGGACGACGGGGCTCGCACCCTTTCGTCCGCTGGCGAGCCGGGTGAGCGCGCCGACGAGGACGTTCGAGTTGAAGATGTAGATCAGCAGTGCGCCGAAGACCATCAGGATCCCTTCGACGAAGACGATGAAGATCCCGCCTCCGTGCTCGTTGCCCAGCAGGTAGGCGTGGAGCGGCTCGGCGCCGGCCCACGCGAGGACGCCCACGCCGACGGCCGTGAACGCGACCCGGTTCGGGAGGAGGCGCGAAGCGATCAAGCCCAGGCCGATGATCACCATCGAACCGCCGAGGATCGGTTCGGAGAGGTCCGAGCTGCCGCGGTAGGTGGTCGCGAAGAGGAGCCCGCCGAGCGCGACCGCGACGATCCCAAGGTAGGCGAGATACGTGTAGAGCCGGAGCGCGGGGCGCGGCTCGGGGATGTCGCGGATCGCCCGCACGATGTTGAGACGGGAGGCACGACGGCTCGCGACGACGACGGTGATGAGCGTGAGCAGGAACCCTAGGACGTAGCTCTCCACCAGGCTGGTGTTGGTGACGGTGAACGAGTCCAGGATTGCGGTAGCGGTGAGCCCGCCGGTCGCGATGAATTGGGCGAACGCGTAGACCAGGAGATAGCCCGCGGCGACCCCGAGCGCGGTGCCCGCCGCGGCGCTCCCCAGCGAGTATGCGAGTCCCTCGAAGTAGTAGGTCAGCACGAGCTGGCCGCGCCGCAGGCCGATCGCCCGCAGCATCCCCATCTCGCCCTTGCGCTCTTCCGCCAGCATGACGAAGATGCCGATGATCAGCATCGCCCCGGCGACGATCGAGAACAGGCCCAGGACGAGGAAGATCGTCGACGTGCTGCTGGCCGAGGTCTGGGCGTTGGCGACGTCGTTCTTCAGCGTCTCCGTCACCTTGAGGTTCGACGCCCCGGGGATTGCCGCGAGGCTTGCGTTGAGCGTTCGGCTCACCCCATCGGAAAGCGCGACCCCGGCGTGCTGCGAACCGGCGTTGGTCACCGCGATGAAATTGATGCGACCGCTCTGGTTCTCCAGCGCCTGCGCGGTGGCGAGGTCGGTGAAGACGTCCCCCCCGCTGACGCCGGCCGTCAGGTACGCCCCGCGCAGGTTCTCCTGTACGATGGCCTGGACCGTCACCGTCAGCGTCTGGGGCCCGAAGAGAAGCAGGGTGTCCCCCGCGCTGGCGTTCATGGACGCGGCGGCGAGCTGGTCGAGGAGCACATTGCCGGGGGTGGGCCCGGCCAGGGTCGTCCCGGAGGTGCTGACGAACGAACCGAGCGCCGCGCTCTGGTTCCCGTTCGCTCCGACCAGGTTGAGGCTGGTCTGCGGGATGCCGGTGGTTCGGTCGTAGGCCTGCGTAAGGTCTTGGACCATCGGCGTGACGCCGGCGATGGAGGTGTCGCTCGAGGTGCTCGCCGCGAGCTGGGTGTAGGTCGCGTAGGCGAAGTAGAGGTGGCCGCCGGTCGCCGAGGGACCGGCGATCGATTCGTCGACGAGCCCATCGCCCAGGTAGGTGTAGTGGACGCTCAGCTGAGTGACCGTGTCGCCCACCGTGAGGCTGCCGGAGATGATCGTGGTGCCGACCAGAAGACCGAGGAGAAGGAGGACCGTCCGGGCGCGTCCCCGTCGAACGTTCCGCATCGCGATCCGGAACGGGAGCCGGTTGCGGAGGGCCAGCGCGAGGGAGATGACGCCGACCACCAGAAGTACGAACAGCAGAAAGACGACGACGGGGTCGATCATCGGACCTCCGGAGGGAGTGTGTGGCGCATCGAGCAGAGCGGCATGGCGGTACTTGTCGACGTCCCGGCGCCCGCGGCCGAACGCCGCGTATTACGTCTGCTCCCGACGGATATCACCCTGGGCGATGTGCGCCCAGACGGGCTCCGGACGCACGCCCTCACTCGATCGGCGAGGAGACCGGTGCGCCGAGATGCGAGCGAGGCCCCGAGATCGAGATTCGAAGTTCTTAACGCTGGCCGGCCCCGAGTCTCCCCTGCCCGCCCGAGTTCAGGGCCGCGCTGCGGGCCGAATCACGGAGTGGGCGTCGTTCCCCTCGGAGCGTCAGGAGCGGGCCGGCTGCTCCGATATCGCTCGACCTGGAGCGCCGCGATCCCGACGACGATCAGGGCGAATCCGGCGAGCTCCGCCCCGCCCACGGACTCGCCGAGCAACAGGGCACCGAGACCGACCCCGACGATCGGACCGATGTAGGCGACGAGGTTCGCCCGCGCGGGGCCGACCCGGTGGTGGAGGGCGAAGTAGATCAGGTACCCCACGATCGAAGAGACCACCACGAGGTAGGCGAGCGCCCCTAGGACCGTCGTGGTCAGGGGAAGCGACCGCTCCCCCGGACTTACGGCGGCCGCCACCGCGAGAAACGCCGTAGAGGCAGCGAACTGCACTCCGATGCCCCACTGGCCCTGGGGAGCGGGATGGACCTTGCGTAGGACGACCGTCCCCACCGCTGCGCAGAACGCCGCGACCAGCACGGCGAGGGCACCGGCGAGCGGGCCGCCGGGCCCGTGCCCGAGCTCGGGGAGGAACATCACCACGACCCCCACGAACCCGACCGCGATCCCCACCGCGCCGAGCGTGCCGAACCTCTCGCCCGGGAGGAGCTGGCGGGCCAGCACCGCGCTGGCGATCGGGGCCATGGCGATGAGCACGGCCGCGAAGCCCGCGCCGACCTGGCCTTCCCCCCAGTAGAGGAAGAGCGCGTATCCTCCGATGATCAGGAAGCCCCCCAGCGCCGCCGAGATTCCGAGGGACCGCCGTGACGGTCGCGGCTCGCGCGAGGCGAGAGCGAGGGCGAAGAAGGCCGCGGCGGCCAGCAGGTACCGCGCAGCGGCGAAGGCGAACGGCGAAGCGCCAGCCTCGATGCCGGCTCGGATCGCGACGAACGCCGAGCCCCACGCACCGCCCAACAAGACTAGGAGTACGGTGTCGGCGGACGTCCGGTTCACGGGCGCCCTGACCCTGCGCGGGCCAGCACCACCCGGTTCTCCATCTCCTGCCAGACGACCCCGACGTCCCGGAATCCCGCTCGGCGCAGGGAACGAAGGTGGAACTCCACGGAGAGGTGACGCGAGCTTTTGCGGGTGTGGGCGAACCGCGCCTCTCGTTCTTGCAGGAGCGGGCGGAGCGTGGGCTCCCTAGCGAGTCGCTTCCACCAGCGGTTCCACCCGGTCCATTCACTGCCCAGGGAGCCGTACTTCGACTTCCGCACCGCTTCGGCGATCTTCCCGAGCCCCGCGTCGCGACGGGCCCACGGAAGGTAATCCCCGTTCAGAAAAACGCCCCCGGGTCGGAGGAGACCGGCGACCGTTCGGTGCAGACGCCGCAGCTGATCCGGGCCTAACCAGTGCAGCGCCGTCGTGCTGATCGCGGCGTGAAACCTGTGGGTGGGCCACCCCCGGGGCCAACCCTCGCTCCCGATGTCGGCCTCGACCCAGGTGATCCGGGTCGCTAGCCGCCGGAGGGCCCCCTGCCCCACGCGGAGGATCACGGGGTCGAAATCCACCGCGGTCGACCGCGCCTTCGGGAACCGGTCCAGAAGGCGTGCGGTCAGGGAGCCCGGTCCACACCCCAGGTCCAGCACCCGCATGGACGATGGTTGCGTGGCGGCCAGCACGTCGAGCATCGCTTCGAAGCGACGTTCGCGCGACGGGTTGAAGCTCTCCTGCTGCTCATCCCAGCTTCGGAGCCACGAACCCCAATCCGGCTCCCGGGCGACGGGTCGGCTCATCGAAGACCCGACCGCGCGCTCCGCCCTTAAGGGCGAACCCCGCCCTTTCGACTCCGAGTCGTACGGAGGGCCGCCCACGCCCTTCTACCGAAGCAGGAGGGCAGCGCGGGGAGGGTGTTCCGATAGGTCGTAACCGATCGGACAAAATCCATTATATCGGCTCCAGCGGATGCTCGAGCACCGAAGGGCCGCGAAGCCGGGGCCAACAGCTCCCCGGTCACACGGTCCCGGTTTTTGGAGAGGTGAGAAAGAAGTGAGCGACAGCGGGAGAAGTCTGACCGAACGAACGCTGGGATTCGGGTTTGGAATCGCCGGCGCGGTGCTGGTGGCGATCAGCGCCTTGGTCCGCTTCGTCGGCGGGTTCGTCGACGCAGCATTGGGCCATGGGGCCAGCGCGGTCGACGCGTGGGGAGGGGCCTTCGTGTTCCTCGTCCTCGCGGGCGTGACCGGGCTGTTCGCCTACCTAGGGTACCGTCGCTGGAGTGCCCGCCCGTTCACGGCCGGCGTCGTCCTGGTCGTGGTGTCGGTGGTGAGCTGGGCCGCGTTGGGCGTCGATGGGAGTGTCCTGGCCTTGGTCGGGGTCTTCCTCGCGCTCGTCGGGGGCCTGCTCTACATGCTGACCGGGCTAGAGCTCCCACGGGCCCACCCGGTCCCCGCGTAAGCGGACGACCCGCGCCGGGCTAGCGCCGTCGCCAACCTCTTCCCCCTTTTCCTACCGGTCCGTCCGAGACCGAACTCCGTCCACCCTCGACACGGCGGTTCCGGACGCGTGAACCATATGCCGGAACGCCCTATCGTACCTCGGAGATGGCTCTCGAAGAGGTCCAGGTCATCCAGGACCTGGCGATCGTCCTGGTCGTTGCGCTGGGGATGGCGCTCCTCTCCCACCTGCTCCACCAGCCCCTCGTCATCGGCTACATCATCGCCGGGATCATCATCGGGCCGTACACACCCCCGTTCAGCTTCCTCGCCCAGCCGGGGATCCTCAACCTGTTCGCCGAGATCGGGATCGTCTTTCTGCTGTTCGCGATCGGGCTAGACTTTCCGATCGCCAAGCTCCGCGCCGTCGGGCGCCCGGCGATCGTCATTGCGCTCACCGAGGCGCTGGGCACGTTGCTCCTCGGTACACTGGTAGCCCTCGGCCTCGGGTTCTCCCGGTTCGATGCGCTGTTCCTCGGCCTGGCGATCTCCGTGACGAGCACAGTGATCCTCTCCCGGATCCTCGAAGAGCTCCGCGTGCTCAAGAACGAGGATACGAAGCTCGTGCTCGGGATCACGGTCGTCGAGGACGTGGTCGTCGTCTCCGCCCTCGCCGCCCTCCAGTCCCTCTCGATCTCCGGCTCGGTGGCGTTGGTCGGCGTGGCCCTCTCGCTCCTCGCGGTCGTCGTCTTCATCCTCGGCACCATCCTCCTCGGCTCCCGCACCATTCCCCGACTCGTCGACGCCGTCGCCCGGACGGACCGACCCGACCTGATCGTCCTCGCCATCCTCGGCGTCGCCTTCGGCCTTTCGATCGTTTCGAGCCTGCTCGGCATCTCGGTCGCCACCGGGGCCTTCCTCGCCGGCGTTCTCGTCGCCGAGTCGAAGAGCCAGCCCCGGGCCAATGCGCTCATCACCCCGTTCAAGAGCCTCTTCGGGGCGATCTTCTTCGTCTCGATGGGGGCGCTCATGAACATCGGACTACTGCCGGGCTACGTTGTCCCGATCGCGCTTCTGCTGGCGACGGCGTACCTCGCGAAGTACGTCCTCGTCTACCTCGCGGCCCGGACCCAGCACATCGCGACGCCGACCGCCCGGCGCGCGGCGTTCAGCCTGTCCGCATCGGGGGGCGAGCTCGCCCTCGTCGTCGCCAAGGGGGGCGCCGACGTGGGGCTGACGAGCTCGTTCGTTCTGCCGATGGTCGGAGCGATGACGATCGTCACGGCGTTCCTCTCACCGTACATCGTGCGGGCCGGCTGGTCCGGGATGGCCGACACGCGGTCCGGGGAGAGCGCCGCGCCCCCCGAACGCAGCTGATCGACCCTCCGTTCGACGACGTCCTAGCCCACGGGCGTTCCGCACGTCGTTCGTGGCCCGCGGCCCGATACTCCACGCTTACTCTCCCCTCGGGCGTATCGGCCGCGTATCGGCATCCAAGGTTCTTGAACGACGGAATCCCCCCAGTATCCGTGATGACGGCCCACCGCCCCTCGTTGGCAATCGAACCGCGTCGAACGATCGACCGCGTCGCCCGGCGCCTCGCGATCCCCGCGTTGGTGTTCCTCCTCGCATCGAGCTTCGCCTTCGTAGGGGGCACGCTCCTCCACGCAGGGGCGGGAGCTGCTCCCCCGCCCTCGGTCCGTCCGGCCGGGAACTCGTCGGTCCTCACGTTGAGCGCCTCCGCCACTCCGACTTCGGGCGTAGCCCCGCTGACGGTCGCCTTCTCGGCCGTTCCGTTCGGAGGGACGGCCCCGTACCGCGTCGGCTTCAACTTTGGCGACGGCAGTTCCCCCCTCGTCCTCAACAATTCCGGTAACGGGACGGCGAACCAGGTCAACCACACCTACGCCTCGCCAGGAAACTTCACTCCGTACCTCTGGGTGAACGACTCCGTCGGGGGCTCGAACAGTACGACTCTCTCGCTCACCGTAACGAGCGGTTCGACGGGCGGGAACGGCTCGGGCCGGGTGACGATCCTGGCTACTCCGTCCACGGGCTCGAGCCCGTTGAACGTCACGCTGACCGCCCGGGTCTCCGGCAACGGGACGCCGACGGGCTACAACTGGACCTTTGGAGACGGCGGGACGGGGTCGGGCAATCCCGTCAACCACCTCTACACGGCGGCCGGCTCCTTCGGGGTCGGCGTGCAGGTGAGCGGGCTCGTCGCGGGACGGGTCGTGGGCGCCAACACGACGGTCGTCGTGACGAACGGCTCGAGCCACGGCTCGGGGAACGGGTCGGGGCTTCAGGCGAACGCCACGGTGACGCCCGCCTCCGGGGGCGCTCCGCTCCCGGTCACGTTTACCGCCGCCCCGAGCGGGGGGGCGGCGCCGTACCAGGTGCATTGGAACTTCGGTGACGGGACCTACTCGGGGCTCCGGACGATCCCCGGCTCCCCCCAGATCGATTCGGTGCAGCACAACTACACCTCCGTCGGTGCCTACTATCCGTCGATCTCGGTGAACGACTCTGCCGGCCACCGTGTCTCGCAAGGCTTCGGGGTCCTGGTCACTCGCGGGAACGGCACGCCGCAACTTACCGTCGCGGCCTCCACGCACTCCGGCCGAGCGCCCCTCACGGTCACCCTCTGGGCCAACGTCAGCGGGAACGCGACCCCGACCGGGTACCGCTGGCAGTTCGGGGACGGCGGCAACGGGACCGGCACGCCGATCACCCACGTCTACGGCGCGGCCGGGACCTACCGGGCGGTGGTGAACGTGAGCGGGGTCCTAGCGAACGCCTCCCTCGTCGGGAACACGACGATCACGGTGACGAACGGCACCGGGGCCGGGTCGGGGAACGGGTCGTTGCAGATCGGACTCCACGCGACCCCGACCTCCGGTAGCGCTCCGTTGAACGTGACGGTCGTGGCGAACGTCACCGGCGGAACGGCGCCCTACCAGCTCTCCTACTGCACGTACATCGGAAACGGCTCCTGCAACTTCACCAGGCTCGCCGTCAACGTCAGCGCCGGATCGCCGGTCACCTTCCATCTCACCGAGAACGTCACGGGGACCGTCACCGTCCTCGTCCGCGCGGTCGACGCGAGCTTCAACAGCACGCTGGCGACGGTCGGCATCGTCGTCGGCGGAGGGGGACCGCTGACGGCGCGCATCTCGCTCAACACCACCGCGGGCCCGGAGCCGCTCGCCGTGGGCCTGAACGTGAGCGTCACGGGAGGCACCTCCCCCTATACGATCCAGTGGTTCTTCGGCGACGGTTCCGTAGGCTCATCACTGTCGGGGGGCGTGGTCTCGCACCTCTACGAGTCCGGTCACTTCTGGCCGGTGCTCCGCGTGACCGACTCGGCCGGCCACGCTCTGATCCGGGTCGCCCCGCACGACATCGTCGTGACCGACAACGGAACGAGGGGCTGCGCCCTGCCGCTGGTGTCGAGCCCGGCCGGGGGACTCGGGACGGCCCTCTCGGGCCTTCCGGTGAGCGTGTTGCTCGCGGTCGTCGCCGCCGGGGGCCTCGGGGCCGGACTGGCGGTCTCCGCCGTCGGGTACCGCCGACTTCATCAACGCCTGGAGCGCGCGGAGGGCGAGACGCTCGCCCTCACCATGGAGGGACCACTGCGGCCGCCCGCCGGTTGAACCGGGTCGCCGCTGCCGGGAGCCCCCGAGGTTCCGCAGGCCCCCCGCCGTGGGCCCGAGCCTGTCACCGCGCCCCTCTGTGCGGACCCGCTGTACGTCGCCTGATCCTGGTGCTCGTCTCTCTCGTGCTCCTGGCTGGAGGCTCTCCGACGATGGTCCGCGGGTCGACCTCCTTCGGTATCTCGCTCTCCGCCACCCCGTCGAACGGGCTCGCACCGCTCCCCGTCTCCTTCGCCATCACAGTCCTCTCCGGAACGCCTTCTTCGTTCAACTGGAGCTTCGGGGACGGGACCTACCTCAACGGGACGAACTCGAGCGATGGGTCCCCGACCCACGTCTACACCGAGCCGGGGCGGTTCCTCGCGACCGTCGTCGTGCACGAGGAGAGCAACGTAGCGTCGCGTCAGATCGCGGTGAACGTCTCCGCGCCGAAATTGGCGGCGTCGATCGCCGCCAGCTCTACGAGCGGGACGTTGCCGTTGACGGTCCAATTCGACGCGACGGTCACCGGGGGTACCGGTACCTACCTCACGCTACGTTGGGATTTCGGCGACGGGGGCGTCGGCGCCGGCCTCGCGATCAGCTACACGTACGAGCGGGCCGGCGCCTTCGTCGCCACCTTCACCGTGAACGATAGCGGTGGAGGCGGAGAGCGAAGTGTAGTATCGATCCGGGTGAGTCCGGTTCCCACGGATGCACCGACCCCCCGCTCGGGGCTACCGACCTCCGTCCTGGCGGGGTGGGTCGCTCTCAGCTTCGCGGTGGGGATCGTCGCCGCGTTCGCCGTGCAATGGGGACTGCGGCGCCGGTCGACCCGTCAGCGACTGGAGCTCGACCGCGCGGAGCGCACCCTTGAGGGGGAGCCGGTCCCGCCTCCGGCGGACGATGGCGCGAGGCCGGGGGCGATGACCCTCCTCGAACCCGGGCCCTCCGTCCTCCCTCGGACCCCGCCACCTTCCGACAGGCCCATCGGGACGGAGAGCGGTCGACCTTCGTCGCAGTTGGTCGTCCGACCGCCGGTCGAGGGCCTGCGGGTCTCCCAACGGATCGTCCTCCATCTGGCGCGCCAGGGAGCCCTCCACGACGACGACGTGGCCACGGTAGGCTACACCCAAGCCGGGATGGCGAGCGCTCTCGGGGTTCGCCAGAACGCGCTGACGAACGTGCTCACCCGGCTCATGGCGGCTCAGATCTTACGCGTAGAGCTCCGCCATGTTTCCGGCCAGCCGCGGCGGCTGAAGGTCTACACCCTCACGAGCCGGGGCGAGGCGTTGGCCCGCGACCTACGCACCGAGGTAGGTCCCGACCCTGGGGCCCACTGACGCGGGGTCCCCTAACGCGACGGCGCGAACGACCGAACCGTTCGAACCGTCGCGCCTCGTTTTCACGACCGCGTGGGCACCGGCGTCAGGGGCATCGCCGAACGGCTGCCGGCGAAGACGAACGCCGGGGCGAACAGCGTGAAGAACGGCGTGACGAACAGGAGGTACTGAACATCGGGAATCGGCGTGAGCAGGGCGATGAACGGTCCAACGAGGGCCAGCAGGAGCAGGGCGTAGAGCGCAGCGCCCGCGTAGAACGAGCTGTGGTGATAGCGCCCCCCCGTCCGTGAAAGCCCGAGGACCAGTCCGACGCCCCCGAGCCAGCCAAGCCAGAACCCCGCCAGACCGGTGTAGGCCCCGAGGGGCTGGCCGGAACGGAGACAGGTGAGCAGGTGGGTCGGCCGGCCTTGGACGCAGCTCACGAGGGAGTTCCCCGACCCGAAGAGGAGTCCCGCGGCGACGATCAGCAGCAGGAAGCCCAGGGAGCCCAGGATGCACAGCGCAGCCGCAGTCGAGAAACGGGAATCGACCTTCCGCAGCGCCCCGAAGCCGAGTCGGTACGAGAGCAGCGAGAACAGGAACAGCACCGCGCCGGCGAAGACAAGGAAGGCGATCGCCTGCACCATCAGCGTCCCGTAGGTGAAGAATCCGCCCGGATTGTACTCCGCGAGGAGGAGGAAGGAGATCGGGAGCACCAGCGCCAGGAGCCCCCCCGCGATCCCGAGCCCGGCCCCGACGGCGATTCGGTGGAGCCCTTTGCGTTCCTTCTGGCTTTCCATCACCGCGGCGGCGGCCGCCGCGGAGGGGTCCTCCTCTACCATCGTCGTCCGGCCTGCCGCGCCCGTGGCCGGTACCCGAGGTGCCCTGTTGATGGAATGGTCTCGGCGGGCATGGCCCTCCGACCACGAACAGTTTCCTCATGGGTCAAAATCCTTCCCGTTCATGTGCTGGGACGCTGGGCGGGGCGAACCGTGAAGGCGGCCACCGCCGTGGACGGGCCGGAATGAGGGCCGGCACCTTCGCCCGGACCCGGTTACCACTGGCGAGCGCCCGCCTCCTGCTTCGGTCCCCTTCTCTGCGCGATGTCCCCGCCCTGGTGGACGAACTCCAGGACCCGGGAATCGCCCGGAACCTCGCCCACATGCCGTACCCGTACCGCCCTCGGGACGGCCGCGAGTGGGTCCGCCGGGCGCAGGGGGCGGCACGAAGGGGCGACCGGCTCTCGCTGTTGATCGTCCGCTCCCGCGACGCGCGGGTGCTGGGCGGGGTGTCTGTGTGGCCGGAAGGTCACGACCCCTCTACGCTCCTCCTCGGCTACTGGCTGGGACGGGGGCATCGGGGGGAAGGGTACGCCACGGAGGCCGTGCGCACGATCCTTCGCGCCGCGTTCCGTCGACCGGCCACGCACCGGGTGGTCGCCTACGCCTTCTCGCCCAATCGGCGTTCCCAAGCGTTGCTGCGCCGCGTGGGATTCCGGCGGGAGGGCCTAGCGCGCGAAGCGTTCTACAAGGACCACCGGTGGCTCGACGACGTCCAGTTCGCCCTCCTCCGACGCGAGTGGGAGCAGTTCGCCCGGGACCGGAGGGGCTCGTGACGGCCGCGCCCTCCTCCCCCCTTCAGCACCTCGTGGTCGTTCTCCAAGAGAACCACACATTCGACAACTACTTCGGCTCCTACCCGAACGCCGACGGGACGCTCGGCAAGGACCTCTGCCTGCCGAACGCCGCGAGCGGCGGGCCGTGCACCCGGCCGTTCCACGCCACCAGCCGGACCCCGGCCGACATGAACCACAACTGGAGCTCGGCTCACGCCGACTTCGACGGGGGTCGAATGGACGCGTTCGTCTACTCCGAAGGGACCCCGAACACGATGAGCTTCTACGACCGGAGCGACCTGCCCCGGTACTGGTCCGCGGGCGATCGGTACGTGCTGTGCGACCGGTACTTCACCTCCGCGATGACCGAAAGCGCCCCGAACCATCTCTACCTCGTCGCGGGGCAGGCGGGAGGACTCCAGGACGATCGAGTGCCAACGACACTCAATTTTCCCCCGGTGTTCCAGGCCCTCGACCGACTCAGCGTCAGTTGGAAGGTCTACGGGTTCACAACCTGGTACGAACGGTTCGCCTACGTCCAGCAGAGCCCGGGATTCCGGATGAACTTCGCGACCGGTGCGACGTTCGCGAAGGACCTCGCCGCCGGGACGCTCCCGCAGGTCGCCTGGGTGATCGGTGCCCCGGGCGGGACGGAGCATCCGCCCCAGGACATCCAGAAGGGCCAGAACTCTGTCGTCGACGACATCATCAATCCGGTGGGAGCGAGCCCGCTGTGGCCCTCCGCCGCGATCTTCGTGACCTGGGACGACTTCGGAGGCTGGTACGACCACGTCGCTCCGCCCCAGGTTGATGCGATGGGCTACGGTTTCCGGGTCCCCTGCCTGATCGTCTCTCCGTTCGCGCGCCCCGGACTCGTCGACCACGTCGTGAACGACCACACCTCGATCCTACGGTTCGTCGAGAACCGGTTCGGGATCGCCCCGTTGAGCACGCGCGATGCGGCGGCGAACGACCTCAGCGAAGCGTTCGATTTCACACAGCCCGCGCGCCCGTTCTCTCCCCTGTAGCGGGGCCGAAGCGGACCGACGCGCGAGCCTGACCTACGGTGAGTCGGTCGTCCGCGCGCTGTCCATCTGTTCCGGGACCTCGAGCGCCGGCTCCTCGCCGAGCAGGTGTCCCGCTTTCAGACGCTTGGTCTCGAGGTACCGCCGGTTGTACGGATTGGGCGGGATGACGAGCGGGATCCGTCCGTCGACCTGGATCCCGTGGCTCTGCAGGTCGGCGATCTTGTTCGGGTTGTTCGACATCAGGCGGATCGACCTCACGTCCAGCGAGTGGAGCATGTGGGCGGCGACCTCGTAGTCGCGTTCGTCGCCCCGGAATCCCAGCAGCTCGTTCGCCTGGATGGTGTCGAAGCCGATCTCCTGGAGCTGGTAGGCCTTGATCTTGTTCGAGAAGCCGATCCCGCGTCCTTCCTGGCGCAGGTAGAGGACCAGACCGTTCTCTCCCTCGGCGATCTCCTTGAGCGCGAGCTCGAGCTGGTCACGGCAGTCGCACCGGAGCGAGCCGAAGGCGTCCCCCGTGAGGCACTCGGAGTGGAGCCGGACCGGAACGTTCGACTTGCCCGTGACGTCCCCGTGGACCAGCGCCGCGTGCTCCTTCGAGTCGTTCGGGCTCTGGAAGGCGACGACCTGGAACTCACCGAAGCGGGAGGGAAGGTCCGCGATCGCGACGATCCGGACACAGGCTCCGGCCATGTCGCCGCAGTCGTGGTCCTGGTTCTCGTCGATGAGACGCTGGATCGTGGCCGCCGGTATCCCCATAGACGCTCAGACCGCCAACCGAGGTTGGCCGGCGGCGCACACCCAATGTCCGTAAAACGGGTACCCTGTTTCCTCGCCCGAGCGACCGAGGGGCCTGGACGGCCCGTGCTCGGTCAGAGTCCCGCCGCCATCAGGGCGTTGATCGCCTGCTCGAGCGTTCGCTCCGGGTTGCCCGTCGCGTTGATCCGGACCCACTTCGGGGGCTGGAACATCTGCTCGAACCGCCGCTTGACGCGGGTCAGGTACGGCTCGTCCTCCGTCGCCGACCGCTCGCCGCCTCCCTCCACCCGCCGCATCGCAAGGTCGACCGGGGCGTCCAGGTAGAGCACGAGGTCGGGTTCGAGCGCGAGCTCCCGCTCGATCCGCTCGAACTCGCGATACGCCTCGCCGCTCAAGCCCGGGTACTGGTAGGCGAGGGTGGAGTAGAACGATCGGTCCTGCACGACCACGTCGCCCTGCTCGAGCGCCCGCTCGATCTCGGGGCGCAGCAACGCTCGGTCGACCGTGAAGCAGAGGGCCGCCCCCAAGGCATCGACCTTGGTGAGGCGTTGGAACTGCTCCCGGAGGAATCGATCGGTCGGCTCGTGGAAACTCGAGACGGAGTGGCCGCGGGCCAGTAAGGGCGGCACGAGCCGCGTCGCAAGGACGGTCTTGCCGGTGCCGTCGATCCCTTCGACCGCCACGTAGGTCCCACGCTCGCTCATGGGAAGGTCCCGGAACGGACGACGACGCCCTTTCGGCGCAGACGGCGGCGAGGGGGTTCGGCCATCGAAGGGGATTCCGGGCCGGGAAATAAATGGGATAGGCGGCCGCTCGTCCGCAGGGCCCTCCGGCGCTAGGCGCCGCGCCGGCGACCCGCCTTCCGAGAGTTTCGGTAGTCCCGCTCGAGCGCGAGGGCGAAATTCCGCCAGCCGACCTTGTTTTCGCGGTCGGTGCGGCGCTTCGGCAGTTTGGTGAACTTCAGCAGGGCGGGTCGACGGCGATAACGGAGCTCGAGCTCGACGAGCTCAGGGGAGAGCTGTCGAAGAACGTAATCGGCGACGACGTGGCGACGGTTCCCGGCGCCCTCCATGTGCCAATGGTGAGGCGGGCGAAGCCACACCTCCTGACGGGACCACGTCCAACCTTCCGGCGTCGGTCGGAGATCTTCGTAGACGACGTGCCGTGGTCCTCGGCTGACGACCCGGCGCTCATACGCCTCCTTCTCGAGCGCGGGGTCCCCGGTGGAAAAGTCGGTGCACCAGTCGAACACGTACCGGAGAGGTGCGTGGAACTGTTGGCGTACGACGTACTCCGGTCCGGGCCACGAGGTTCGCTGAGCCTTCGCCTGCATGTGGATCGTCGGTCCCTCAGGCGTCGAAGCGTTTCAATCCGGCGACCCGCCGGGCCGGAAGCGGGAACGAGCGCCTGCCCGGGCGGTACGGCGGTCGCCTACCCCGGGTTTAGGGGGCCTGGGGGCCGCCTACCATCTGGGCGGCCCACGCCTCGGCTCGCTTCGCCATCTCGCGGGGCGGCACGTCCTCCTGGTGGGTCGCCACGGCCCAGCTGTGGCCGAACGGGTCGGTGAACTGCGCGTACCGGTCCCCCCAGAACATGTCGGTCGGCGGCATCGTCGATTTGGCCCCCGCCGCGATCGCCTTCTTGAACGTGGCGTCGGCGTTGGCGGTGTAGACGTGGATGCCCCCGGCGGTCCCCCCGAGCGTCCTCGGGCTTCGGGCGCCTAGGTTCGGGTCCTCGTCGCTGACAAAGAAGATCGAGTCGCCGATCGTGATCTCGGCGTGGACGACCGACTTTCCGTCCGGGGCCGGCAGGTTCACCCCGACCTTGCCGCCGAAGACCTTCTTGTACCAGCTCAAGGCGTCGGTCGCCCCGTTGACGACGAGGGACGGGGTCAGCGCGTGGTAGCCTTTCGGGATCGGTTTCACTTTCTTCGCCATGGAGTCGGCCTCGGTGGGGTCGCACGCGCGGCCCCCTCAAGAACCGACGCCAGACTCCGTGAAACGGGCCCCCCAGGACGGCGTCCGGGGGACCCGAACTAGGTCCGGCGACGGGGCTCTGGGCCGCCGTGCCGGCTCGCTCGGACGGACGGTCCCAGGGGCGGACCGCCCGCCGACCTCAGCTCGCCCGGGGGGGGCGTGAACTTCCTACGGCTTCGATTCGACGTACCGCTTGAGGGAGCCGATCAGCTCGGGGGCCCCCTCGGCCATCATCTTCTGGATCCGGCCGTTGAAGAGGGCCATGAATCCGTGCCCCCGCATCTCGCCTTGATACCGCACGTTCGTCGCGTGGCCCTGGGGTCCTAGGGCGAACTCGAGATGGCCGGTGATCCCCTTACCGAGGACCTCGAGCTTGAGGCTCGAGGGGGGCTGGAACCCGGCGACGCGGATGGTCGACTCCATCATCCGCCCGCCGATCTCGCGGGTCTCCTTCCAGTTCGTCCCGGCTCCGAACGGTCCTGGGGAGACCTGCTCGATCTTCTTGATCGCCGGCATCCACAGCTGCGCCTGGCCCGGGTCGGCGAGCACGGCGAAGACCTTCTCGGGAGGCGCGTTGATGACGATGCTCTGTTCGACGGCCATCGGAGCGTGACCTCAGGAACGGGGTTTAATGGTTCCGGACCCTCGCACGCGATGCAGTCGCCGCGTCCGGGCGGGCCGGCGTGAGAACGCGAGCTCCCGGGGGGGGAGGTCTAGGCCCGGTCGACCTCCGGCCTCATCCGTCGGGCAGCGAGACGGAGGAGCAGCACCGCCGGGAGCGCTGGCGCGACGAGGATGACCCAGATCAGGACCGGGTTCGCGGTGAACGCCAGCACCGCACCTCCGACCACAACGGCGATGAGGAACCCAGCGGAGGCGATCGTCTGGAACGCTCCGTTGTACGACCCGACCTCCCCGGAAGGGGCGAGATTGGACGGCAGGGTCGTTTGAGGGATCGTGACCAGGTTCTCTCCAAAGGTCAGGACCAGGACAGCGAGGAAGAAGATGACCACCGGAAAGAACCCGAAGAGCCCGGCGACGCCGAGTCCGAGGAACGAGACGACGTAGAGCAGCGTGCCGACGATCCCGAGCGTCGTATGCCGCCGCCCGAGCACGTGCTCGGTCGTGAAGCTCTGGCCGAAGACGACGACGAGGCCGTTCAACGCGAGGCCGACCCCTAACAGGTTCAACGGTACTCCCAGGACGTTCCGGACGAACAGCGGGAAGATGATCGCCCACTGCCCGACCACGAAGGCGACCAGGGCGAAGGCGAGGGCCACCAGCAGCGCGACCCTGTCCCGAGCCAACGTTCGCAGACTCTGGGCCAGCCCGCCGGAGCGGCCGTCCGGCGAGGGCTGTTCGACCTGGCTCGACGACGACCGGCGCGCCGGGAGAGCGCGGTCGAACGGCGAGGGATCGAGCCGGAGGAAGAGGAGGAACGCGCCGGCCCCGATCACGCCGGCCCCGACCGCGACGGCGAGGGGAAAGTTGAGGACCGGGATGAGAAGCCCGCCGGCCGTGACCCCGGCCGAGTAGCCGGCGTTGAAACCGATGCGGTACCAGGTGAATCCACGGGTCCGTTCCGGGCCGTGGGCAAAGTCGGCGATGTACGCGGAGAACGCCGGCCCCGCGGCCGTCGCGATGCCCCCGCCCACGATCGCCGCCGCAATCGCGCCCGGGAGGGAGTGGAGCGCGAAGGCGTAGGCGAGGCCGAGCGTCGCGACCGCCTCGCTGGCCAGCCCGATCAGGATGAGCGGTCGGCGTCCGACCCGGTCCGTGGCCAACCCGCCGAGGATGGAGAACGGCAGCTGGGCGAGGCCGACACCGAAGATGATGACGCCGAGCTCGAGGTAGCCGACGTTCAGGACGCCGTGAAGGAACAGCGCGAGGAACGGGAAGAAGAGCGCGTTGCCGAACATCCGGATGGCGACCCCGACGGCGAGGAGTCGGAGGTTCGACTGCACGGCCGGTCGACCGGAGGGGGGTGGTAAGCGCTAGCGCACCCCGGGTGAGCCGCGGTCGTTCGGCTTCGGGGCGTCGCGCGTCGCAACCCCCATCTATCCCCGGGCCGTTCGGGGCGCGCCGCTAGCGCGGGAGGGACCTGAGATGATGCCGGTGGACTACCTGATGGTGCTCGTCTCCGACATGGATCGATCGGTGGACTTCTACGAGAACAAGATCGGATTACGTCTTCTCTCTCGGAGCGACGGGTGGAGCGAGTTCGATGCGGGCACGACCCGCCTTGCCCTTCATGGCGGGGGGACCCCCCCCAAGACGAGCGAGGCATCCTCCGACGGGGAGCGTACGGCGGGTCAGTGCTCCCTGGGGTTCAACGTCACCGATGTCGACCGGACCTACCGAGAGCTGCGGGCGAAAGGTGTCGAGTTCGACCTTCCCCCCGAGGACCGTTTCCAACGGATCCGTCTCGCGGTGGCCCACGACCCCGATGGGCTCACCCTGAGCTTCCGGCAGCGCCTGACCACCCCCGCGGGCGCTCCTCCTCCAGGTTAGGCTCTGTCGGGCGTAAGCTCGCCTCCGCGAGTTCCTTCCACTCCCTCGCTAAGGGGTGGGCGGATGGACGCCGTCCGGCGGGTCCGGGGTCAGGGCCCCTGGGCGTGGCTGCGGCTCGGAGGGCCGGTCCTCGTTCTCTTCGTCCTGCTCTCCGATCCAAGCGGTAGCTCGCTTCACGGGTCGAGCTCGGCCCCGCCCCCAGTGAGGCCGCCTGCGGCGGCGGCCCATCCGACCGTAACGAGCTACTCGCTCTCCGGGGCGGTGGTCCTCGCGCACACTGGTCTGACCGATTTGACCGCTGACCTCCCTCTCCCGGGGATCGCCGTGGTCGCGGCGACGATGGACGCGTCGGACGAACGGTGCGGCGGTGAGTTCCCGACGGCGGCCGGTTGTCCCGTGGCGGCTCAAACCGTCACGGCGTCGGGCACGACGGCCGGGAGCTTCCAGTTCACGCTGCCCGCCGGACCGTACTGGCTCTACTCCAAGCCGTCGAACGTAACGCTCCCGGGCGGGCCCACGGTCGCCGTCGGCGGGGATGCGACCTACGTCGACCTCACGGCGGACAAGGTCGTCTCGCTCGTCGTCTACCGCCTGATCGGCTACGGGAACCTCACCGTCGTCCTCCCTGCATGGAACAATCTCACGACGTACATCGACAACGCGAACGGGGCCACGCAGGTCCCCATCGTCGCCTACACCCAGGACGGGGTCTTCTACGTCAACGCCACCGACCGGTGGGTCTTCTATTCGTTGCCGAACCGTACGGTCGACGACCTGGGGGGCTGGACCCCGCTCTACGGAAACGTCGCCAACTACGCCGGCGACCTCGAGAACGCGGGATTCCTCACCGAGGACGGGACCTATCTCTACGAGGTCGGCTGCCCGAGTTCCTGCACCAGCTCGTCGTCGATCGAGGTCGCCGCCCTGAACACCACCACGCATCGGGCCTTCCGCCACACGTTTTCGGGGGTGACCGATACGGGGCTCAGCATCAACGGCGGCGTCGACCTGATCGGCGAGGGCGGGAACACCTCCCTTGCGGTCGTCGTGGACATGAACGGCGTCCTCCACGCCTGGAACTTCTGGAACGGGACGGAATGGGTCCTCGGCACGCTCCCGTTCTTCGAGGCGAACAACAACTACTGGGTCCCCCAGCTCAACTCCTACATCGACGTGGAGGCCGGGGGAAGCTCCGGCGACCAGGTGGCGCAGCTCCGGCTGGAAGGCCCGGCCCCCGGGACGACCGTACGGACCGTCGCCACGGCGACCACCGGCGTCGGCATCACGTCGAACTACGTGGACGGCATCGCGCTCAACCTCTCCGCGAACGAGATCGCCTTCGGCTACGGATACCTGCGGGGATTCCAGGGGGTCACGGCGGTCTACGCCCTCACCAACGGCGTGCTAGGGAGCGAGCTCCGCACGTACGATGGGACGCCCACCGGCGCTTGGCCGAACAACAGTGCGCTGCAGGACCCGCTCGCGGACGAACATCGGCCTTCGGTGACCACCGGAGCGCCGGTCGTCCAGTCGTACGTCAACGGTCTGTTCTACAACAACTCGGTCCTCGTGGACCCGTTCTCGGGGGCGTACTACGACACCAACGTCACCGAACCGAACTTGTTGGGCTTCAATCAGTTCAACGAGTCGATCCCCGCCGGCAACGGTCCGGCGCCGTCCAACCTCTTCTACAACGGGTCGTACTTTCTGACGGGGTACTCCGTCAACTGCGCTCTGCAGAGTTCGAACGACGTGTGCCCGCTTCGAGGGACCACTCCCGGAACGGTCGCCGGGACCGTGTACTGGTCCTGGCAGCTTGGGCTCCCGACCTTCCCCTTCCCTCGCGGGGATTCGATCGCCGAAACCGTGGGGCCGTCAGCCCCCAACGTGACCGCCAGGACGCTGGCTTCGGGGACCGTGGAGGCCAACTGGAGCCTTCCGGACGCCGCCCGCGTCGTCAACTGGACCGTCTGGGTGAGCGTCTCGGGCCGCGGTCCCCCTTCGGTCTACAATCTTCCAGCCAACACTCGACGATTCACTTGGTCCGGGCTCGAAGTGGGCGGAGTCTACAACGTAACCGTCCTTCCCTGGAACCTGCACGGCGCCGGCCGAGCGACGACCGCTACCACCTGGCTGCCTTCGGACGAGTTCTGGTCGGTGAAGTTCTTCGGACTCGGGCTCCCGCTCTCGGACCCTCCGTGGTCGGTGGTGGTCAACGGCACGGCGTTCGCCGAGGGAAACGCGACGGTCGCCCTGTTCGTAGCGAACGGGACCTACCCCTTCCTCGTTCGCCCCCCGACCGGTTTCGTCGCCACCCCCTCGTTCGGGTCGTTCAGGGTGGCAGGTGGCGCTATCACGATCTACCTCCGTTTCATCGCTCTCACGTACCCGGTGTTCTTCCAGATCGACTGCGGCGGTTTCACGGTCTTCAGCTTCGACTGGTCCGTGGAAGTAAACGGGGCGAACTTCTCCGGCACTTCCCCACGGATCGCGTTGCAGGAACCCAACGGGAGCTACACCTTCGTCGTAACGCCTCCGACCGAGACGCCGCTCACTCCCTTGGACGGAGCGTTCAACGTGACCGGAGCCCCCGTCACAGTGTGTTTCGCGCCCGCCCCTCCCCCCCCTCCCGCCGTCTACAACGTACTCGTCGTCGAGTCGGGGCTCACGGCCGGGACGCGGTGGGGGATCGACCTCGCGGGCGTTCAGAGCAACACGACCAACTCCTGGATCGAGCAGAACGCGACCAACGGGAGCTACACCTTCGCCGTCCCGAACGTGGAGGGGTATACCCTCGCCCACGTTCCCACCCAGGCGGTCGTCGCCGGGGGACCGCTCTCGATCGCGGTGGATTTCACTCCAACACCGGCGCTTCCGTCCACCGTGAACAGTTCGGCGAGCCCGGAGTTTCCGTGGGCAATCTTCGGCGGGGGCGTCATCGCGGCGGCCCTCAGCGGCTTAGCCCTGGGATTTGTCCTGGGTCGACGACGGC
Organism: Thermoplasmata archaeon; assembly: GCA_022750195.1. GTDB lineage: Archaea > Thermoplasmatota > Thermoplasmata > Lutacidiplasmatales > UBA184 > Lutacidiplasma. The sequence continues at coordinate 172,767 of JAKIWE010000005.1, forward strand.
GGGCGGAACCGGAAGCTCCCTCCGGGACCGACGACGAGCGCTCGCGCACCGAGTAGACCCGCTCGGTACACCCAAGTCCTCGCAGCGATATCCGTCCCTCGGGGCAGGGAACGTCGCGGTGGGCGCCACGGTGAGGGACGTGGTCGTGGTCGGCGCCGGTCCCCCTGGTCTCGCCTGCGCTGAGCGACTTCACCAGGCCGGCCTCGACGTGGCCGTGCTGGAAGCTCGCGACCGGGTCGGTGGTCGGATGTGGACGGACACCGCCCTACTCCCCGGGACCGCCGCCGAGCTCGGCGCCCTGATGATCCACGGTCGCCATGTCGTTACGCACCGCTGGGCCGCCGAGGCCGGCCTCACGGTCGAACCGTACCCTACGACCCAGGGCGCCCGATTCGTCTGCCGTGGGGCGGTCAGCTCTACCCTCCGATTCCCGGTCCCTCGACCGGGACCGTTCGGACCGACCGCCTTCCTTCAGGGACTTCGAGGAATCCCGCGGGCGCTCGATCGGTACGCCGGCCCCGAGATTACGTTCGCCGAGTTCCTCGACCGGGGACGGTTTCGTCCGGCAGGCCGTCTTGTCTTCGAGTTGATCCACGTCCACACCTGGGCGACGGACGCCGAGGAGATCGGCGTGCTCGCCGCCCGCGAGGAGGCCGCGCAGAGCACCGAGCCGTTCGGATTCCGGAACTTCCGCGTCCGGGAGGGCTACTCGGAGCTCGCGCGTCGTAAGGCCCGGTTTCTCGGCGAGCGAGTTCGACTGGGCGTCCGGGTCGAGCGGATCCGGTGGAGCGGTGCGTTGGCCACCGTAGAGGGCCGGGACCGAACGTCCGGCGAAGCCGTGTCGCGGACCGCGCGTCGGGTGGTCATCACGGTACCCCTCGGGGTGCTGCGCGCAGGCTCGATCGTCTTTGACCCGGAACTCTCCGAGGCGAAACGCTCCGCCATCCGTACGCTCGGCCTGAGTCGCGCCGTCTCGGTCGCACTGCGGCTCCGAGGCTCGACCCTCCGACGCCGCCTGGGGCGATTCATCCTCCTGTGGGGCGGTTCGGCGAGTTCGTTCCTGCGCCCGAGCTTCGAGAGCGCCGGCACGGACGAGGTGCTCGTCGCCTTCACCGCCGGTCGCGAAGCGACGCGACGGGCGGCGTTGAGCGACCGAGAGCTGGTCGACGCGACGCTCGAGGAGCTTCGCGCTACGATCGGGGACACCGCGTCGATCGGCACCTGCGACGGGTACGCGATCTCTCGTTGGGTGACCGACCCGTTCGCGCTCGGCGCCTACTCGTTTCCCGCGCCCGGGAGCCACCCCTCCCACCGCCGGGCCCTGGCGGCCGCCGAAGGAGATCGACTGTTCTTCGCGGGAGAAGCGACCCATTTCGCCGGGGAGCCGGCGACCGTTCACGGAGCGATCGAGACCGGCCGCCGGGCGGCCGACGAGGTGCTGAAGTCCCGGGCCACGACCGGCAGCTAGCGGGACGGCTCGTGCGGACGACGAGCGCCGTCCGCGCGACGATTCCCCCCTGGGACTCAGCGCTAAATAATCCCGGGAGAGAGCGGCCCCTGCCATCCATGACCCAACCGTCCATCGAGACCCGCGAGCTGACCAAGAGCTTCGGCTCGTTCACGGCGGTCAACAACCTGACCCTCAAGGTGGAGGGGGCCAAGTGCGTCGGCTTCCTCGGCCCCAACGGCGCAGGGAAGACGACGACGCTGAAGATGCTCAGCGACATGATCTTCCCGACGCGGGGCGAGGCGTTCCTCAACGGCGAGTCTGTCCAGAAGAACCGGAAGCGGGCCCTCGCCTACGCCGGGGTGCTCATCGAGTCGCCGGAGATCTATCCGGCCCTCTCGCCCCGGGAGGCGCTCCAGATGGTCGCCGACCTCCGAGGCCTGCCGCGCTCCGAGTGGTCGACGCGGATCGACGACGCGCTCGCGGAGGTCAAGATGAGCGAGTGGGCCGACGCGAAGTTCGGAAAGTTCTCGAAAGGAATGAAACAGCGCGTCAATATCGCGGCCGCCCTGGTCCACGACCCGCAGATCGTCATTCTCGATGAACCGTCGACCGGCCTCGACCCCCGGGGCATGGCCGAGGTCCGCGGGATCGTGCGGGGACTGAAGCGCCGCAGTCGCCTCATTCTGATGAGCAGCCACATCCTGAGCGAAGTGACCGACGTCTGTGACGAGGTCGCGCTGATCGACCGGGGGAAGCTGCTGTTCTACGACACCCTCTCGAACGTGACCGCTCGCTTCGCCCAGGGTACCGCCTCCGCGGACGCCGCGTTTGCACGCCCGCTCCCCCCGGAGCTCGACGCCGCGCTCTACACCGTCTCCGGCGTGACCAAGGTCGAGCGCCTCGACCCCCAGCGGCTCCGTCTCACCTTCACCGGCGGCGCGGAGACCCAAGCGCGCCTCGTCGAGGAGCTCGCCCAGCGCCGTGTCGGGATGCTGAGCTTCCAGGAGTCGAAGAGCGCGCTGGAAGAGGTCTACCTGAGCCAGATCGCCAAGGGGGACTGAGCCGATGGCGACCCCGCCCGCCGAGCCGCCCATGGCCCCACCGCCCGAGGTGGGTCGGTCCCTCGACCAATCCGTGAAGCTCGCTCGGTACCAGCTGCGCAACTACCTGCGCTCGCGACGGTACTTCCTGATGATGGCCATCGTCGCGGCCGTCGGCGTGATCTACTCGCTGGTGATCGGCTACTTCCGGCCGGCCTCGTTCATCTCGGACCCGCTGACGTTCTACGGCGCTGGCTGGGGGAACGGCGTTTCCTTCCTCATCGTCGTGGCCGGCGTCATCTTCGGGGGCGACGCGATCGCCGGCGAGTTCCAGTCGAAGACCGGCTACTTTCTCATGGGGATCCCCATCCGCCGGTCCACGATCTATGTGGGGAAGTTCTTCGCCGCGTTCGCGGCCTCCCTGACCGCGGTGATCTTCTTCCTCGCGATCCTGCTCGCGAACGGCCTCTACTACTTCAGCGTCAGTGCCTTCCCGTGGGAGCTGGGGGCCTCCTTCCTCCTCGCGATCGTCTACTTGCTGGCCCTGCTCGGCACGACCTTCCTGTTCAGTTCGCTGTTCAAGACCAGGCCCTACGCCACGCTCGTCGTCGCCGTCCTCTTCCTCTTCGGGTTCACGATCCTTCAGGAGCTGGTCGTCGTGCTCGTGAAGATCGAACCGTGGTTCCTGATCTCCTACGCGGGCAGCATCCTTGCCAATGTCTTTGTTTACCCCTTCCCGGCGCACCTGATGACGGTCCGCGGGTTCGACGGCTCGTCCATGACGGTGTACACCGCGACGCTGCCCGAGGGGATCGCGATCCTGCTCCTCTACTTCGTCATCACGTCCCTGTTGGGGCTGTTCCTCTTCGAGCGCGAAGAGTTCACGTGAACTTCTCCCGCCTCGCCTCGAGCGGGGCTGGGCTCGAACGTCGGACCCTTCAATACCCTCCCCGCTACGCCCGGTGGTGGACCGGGCACCCTCAGGCCCCGGGGCATCCCTAGACCCCAAAGCCCTGCGCCAAGCCCTCGTCGAGACCGGGGCGATCGGTTCGACCGTCCGCCAGATCGCGGGCCGGATGGGCGCGAACGTTCCTCCCGTCGCCGCGGCCCTGACCGCCCTCGAAGAGCGAGGCGAGGTCCTCCGGCTGGGCCGCGGCCTGTGGGTCCTGCGAGACTTCAGCGAACTCTCCGAACGCGAGGATTTCGCCGATCCAGCGTCGTACGCCGAGAGGTTCCACGCCGAGGGCGGTGTCGGGCTGGGTACCTACCGGGGGCCGATCACCTTCCGGGCGAACGAAGAGCTGCCGGTCCATCGGTGGTGGCCGTACGTTCAGGGGTACTCGGCCGAGTTCGTCGCCGACCTCCTACGGCGCGCGGAGCAGCCGGACGGGCGGACGGTCCTCGATCCGTTCTGCGGCAGCGGCACGACCCTCGTGGAAGTACGGAGGGCGGGCTGCCGGGCGATCGGCTACGAGCTGCTTCCACCGTCCGCGCTCGCGGCCCGCGTCAAGACCCGGTTCGAGCTCGACCCGACCCGCTTCGAAGCCGAGGCCCGATCCGTCGAACGGCGGGCCCGAGCTCGGAAGCCCGGCCGCCTCCCGTTCCTGCGCGAGACGGCGCAACACTTTCTTCCCGACGTGCTCGCCGACCTGCTGCGTTTGCGCGACGCCCTCCCGAGCGGGGATGCGTCGCTCGCGGAGGCGCTTCGGCTGACCTTCGGCCGAATCCTCATCCCCGTGAGCCGGCTCCGCCGCTCGCCGTGCCTCGGCTACGGGCCGACCGAGAAGCCCAGGCGGGAAGTGTTTCCGAGCTTTGCGACGGCCGCGGCGGAGATGGCGACCGACCTTCGCGCCCTCCGGAGGGACCGCGGGTCATGGGGGCCGGCCGCCACGGTGGTCGAGGGGGATGCGCGAGGTCTCGAGCTGCCAAAAGGGTCGGTCGACCTCGCGATCACGAGCCCGCCGTACGTCAACGGGATGGACTACGTGATGAACTACAAACTGGACCTGGCGTGGCTCGGGTACGCGTCGAGCTACGCCGACCTGAGCCGGCTTCGGACGGCTCAGGTCTCCTGCGACAACCTGCGCCGCGACGAAGCGGCCCGGTACCTTCAGGTCGATCCGAGCAGCGACCCGTGGCTGAAGGAGATCCTCACTTCCATCGAGCGGAACGTACGGACCAAAGGATCGTACCGACGGCAGGACGTCCATGGGATCGTCAACCGGTACTTCGCGGACCTGCGTCCGGTGCTCGCGGGGGTCTACCGTGCGCTGGCCCCCGGTGGAAAGTTCGTCCTCGTGATCGGAGACTCGTTGCTCGCGGGGACGTACATCCCCGGCGATCTGTTGGTCGCGCGCCAGGGCGCAGAGCTCGGGTTCGAGGTCGCGAGCGTAGAGGTCGCCCGGACCCGACGCTCGGGCCAGCGCCGCAGCTTCCGCCTGCGGGAATCGATCGTCACCCTGGTCAAGCCCACGGCGGCGGCCTGACCTCGAAGCGCAGCTTCATCGCGGGCGGCGAGCATCTCGGCGTTGGTGTACTGCCCGTCGTGCGGCCGGAGGATGCGGGGCCCGACCGCGCCGACGGTCCCGTACCCGATCCATGTCTGCGCCACCGACGGGGTCGTGTACGATGAGCGGCGCGCGGCCTGGTACGGGTTGCCCGAGCTCACGGAGACCGTCGCCTGCCCCGGATGCGGCGGGCGTATGGAGGGGGAGCCGAGCGAGCCACCCGTCCGGATGTTCTTCTGCTACCAGTGCGGCATCACGTTCGACCGGAACCGGGCCAGCTGGTACGGACTCGCCTACCACTTGCCGGAGCGCGGTTGACCCGCCTTCACCTGCAGGCAAACGCTTACCTCCCGTTCCGACCGTCGTGCCGGGGAAGGAGCGCGCTCCATGGCCGCCCTCGGTGCAGAATCTCCGTTGTACCTCGAACCGCTGCTCGGCATCGTCTTCGACCTCGACGGTACTCTCGTCATCAGTGACCAGGATTTCCCGCGGATGCGCCACGAGGTCGTCCGCCTCGCCGAGCTCTACGGGGTCACTCCCGGCCACCTGAGCGTCCAGGAGCTGACCGCCCATCTGGTGCAGTCGGCGCTCGAAGAGATGCGTCGGACCGGGGCTCCGGAGACCATGGAGCACCGGTTCCAGGCCGACGTGCACCGCGCGTTGGACGAGATCGAGATGGAGGCGCTGCCGAAGACCCACGCACGGGCGGGGGCCGCGGAGCTCCTCGCCGCGTTGGAGGCCCGAGGCTTTCGCATTGGGCTCCTCACGAGGAGCAGCGAGAAGTTCAGTCGCGCGGCCTTGCAGAAGACCGGCCTTCTCCCCTACTTCCCGAACTTGAGGACCCGAAGTGCACCCGGCCCAGCGAAACCGTCCCCCGACGCCCTGCTGCTGTTGTTGCACGACATGGACGTGGCGCCGGGTCGGGCCCTGTTCGTCGGCGACCACCGGTTCGACGCTGAATGCGCGGTGGGCGCGAGGGTCCGGTTCTACGGCATCCTCGGCGAGACCCCCGGTCCGGACCCGATGACGGTCGACCGTTTCCGGGCAGCCGGGGCATCCGCCGTGGCCAAGGACCTGGGCGAGCTTGGGCAGTTCCTTCGCGTGCTGGCCCCTCCGCGCGCGGCGACCACGCGCGCGTGAGGCTCCCCCCGCCTACAGGTACTCCGCGTACGCGTGAATGACGGCCCGCTCGGCGCTCGCCCACGCCTCCGGGATCTGGTTCCAACCGCTTTTCAGGTCCCCGACGCAGTAGAGCCCGGGGATCGGCGCGCCGGCATCGTTGAGCGCGCGGCCGTCGTTGTCGACCTGTACATACCCTTCGACGTCGAACGCGCAGCCCAGCGACCGAGGGATCTGCCCGTGCATGTCGTACCAGCCCAACCCGGAGAAACCCCGGTCGTACCGTCGCGTCGTGCCGTCCTCGAACTTCACGTCGAAGACCTTCTCCCGGATCCCGTCGTAGCCGGCGATCGCCCCTTCGAAGTGGGGGATCTTCGCTTCCTCGAGGAGACGGTACAGCTCGACCCGCGTCGCAGGCGCCACGTCGGCGAGGAACGGCTCCCCGTGGGTCAGGATCTCGACCGACTTCGGAGCGAAGTGGAGCAGGTCGAGGGCCGTGCGCGCCGCGAACTCGTCATGGCCGAGCACCGCGACGGTCTTGCCCGGCAGTTCGTGGCCGTCGCACAGGATGCAGAAGTCGACGATGGCGAAGTTGGCCCAGGGGAAGATCGGCTCGATCTTGCCGGCGATCGACGGCATCCGGTCGACCACACCCATCGCCATCACGACGGCCCGAGCGGCGGTGGAGCGCTCCTGGCCGAGCCAGCCGAAGTCGACTCGATATCCGGCGTCGACGCGACGCACGGCGGTCGCGCGGGCCGGGGTGACGTAGTCTACCCGGTCGGCGACCTTGCGGATCGCCTCGATCTGTCGGTCCAGCAGCTTGTGGCCGGAGATCCCTTCGGGGAAACCGGGGATGTTGTCCATCCGCGGCGCGTAGTAGGAACGGCCGAACTTGGGCCCCCGGTCGATGACGGCCCCGGTATGGTGGAGGAGCGCCGTCTTCAACCCCGCCTGCAGCCCCGCGTGGCCGCCCCCGATCACCACGATGTCGTACGACTCCCGGAGTCGGACGAAGCCGGGCATCCGCACGGGAGCGCCCGATGAGGATTTGACGGCTCGGACCCGCCCCCCGCGTCGTTCGGCCGACACGCGCCGGGCCGGTCGTCGGCGCGCCAACGCAACCCTTATCCTCCGCTCCCCTCGTCGTTGACTTTGGGTTATCGCGTCGGCCGATTCTAGCCGTGAGCGTCCCGCGCTCCGGGGGACGTTGTTCCTCGAGGACGGCACGCGTTTCGAGGGCGTTGGGTTCGGTGCGCGGACCCGCCTCGTGGGCGAGGTCGTCTTCACGACCGGGATGGTCGGCTATCCCGAATCCCTCACGGACCCGTCGTACCGGGGCCAGATCCTGACGTTCACCTACCCCCTGCTCGGGAACTACGGGGTACCGGACCCGGGGGCCCGTGACCGGTGGGGGCTCCCGTTGCACCTGGAATCCCCCCACGTTCAGGTCCGGGGCCTCATCGTCCGGGGCCTCACCGACCCGAGCCACTGGGCGCAGCAACGGCGTCTGGAGTCCTGGCTCGAAGAGGAGGGCGTCCCCGGCGTGGCCGGTGTCGACACCCGACGGCTCACCCAACATCTGCGGAGCGCCGGCGTGCTTCGCGGGATCATCGACGTCCAGGAAGGCGAGGAGCCTCTGCGCTCCAACGAGCAGTACGCCCGCCAACTACGTGACGCGCCGCGGTACGACGCCGAGCCCCTGGTGGAGGAAGTCTCGCCGGCGTCGCCGGTGGTGCTGGGGGAACGGGGTTGGCCCCTGGTCGCCGTTCTGGATTGCGGCGTGAAAGCGAGCATCGTCCGTAACCTGCTCGACCGCCAGCTCGCCGTTGCGCGTCTCCCCTTCGATGCGACCGTCCCCGAGCAGCTCGACGGTCGTCGGGTGCGGGGTCTGCTGGTGGGGAACGGTCCCGGGGATCCCGCCACCCTGTCGCTGACGATCGACGAACTCCGACGACCCTCGACCCGATCCCTCCCCACGCTCGGGATCTGCCTCGGCCACCAGCTTCTCGCACTGAGCCGGGGCGCGACGACCTTCAAGCTCAAGTTCGGTCACCGAGGGCAGAACAAGACCGTCTGCTTCCCCGACGGTTCCGCGCTCATCGTCAGCGAGAACCACGGCTACGCGGTCGACCCGTCAACGCTCGCGGGGACCGGCCTCAAAGCGTGGGCGACGAACCCCGACGACGGCACCCTCGAAGGAATGCGGGACGGTCACGGCCGGCTCCTCGCGCTCCAAGGCCATCCGGAAGGCCACCCCGGTCCCCAGGAGGCAGGGTTCGTGTTCGACCGGTTCGCCGAAAAGGTACGCCGGAGCGCCTCGTGAGCCCCGAGAAGTTCGCGAAGGTCATCGTCCTCGGCTCGGGCGCGCTGAAGATCGGCGAGGCCGGCGAGTTCGATTACTCCGGCAGCCAGTGCTTGAAGGCGCTCGAGGAGGAGGGGATCTTCGGCGTCGTCGTCAACCCGAACATCGCGACCCTGCAGACCGACCCACCCCGGTTGGGCCGGGTCTACTTCCAGCCGCTGACCCCCGAATTTGTCGAACCGATCCTTGCCGCCGAGCGACCGGACGGCATCCTACTGAGCTTCGGGGGCCAGACGGCCCTCAACTGCGGGATCCAGCTCGCCGACCGAGGCGCGCTGCGCCGACACTCGGTCAAGGTCCTAGGGACCCCGCTCGCCGGCATCCGTGCCACGGAGGACCGGGCGAAGTTCGTGGAGGTGATGCGGCGGGCGAGGGTTCCGACGCTCCCGAGCCGGGCCGTCTATTCCGTCGAGGAGGCCCGGGAGGTCGCGCGGGAGCTCGGCTTTCCGATGATGCTCCGCGTGGCCTACACGCTGGGCGGGAAGGGCGGGGGTGTCGCGCGGACTCCCGAAGAGCTCACGGAGGTCGTCGAGCGAGGACTTCGGGCGAGCCCGGTCCATCAGGTGCTGCTCGAGCGGTACGTGGGATCGTTCAAGCAGATCGAGTACGAGGTCGTCCGCGACCGCCGGGGGAACGCGATCACCGTCTGCAACATGGAAAACGTCCTCGGGATGCGCGTGCATACCGGCGATAACATCGTCATCGCCCCGTCCCAGACCCTCTCCGACGCCGAGTACCAGCTGCTCCGACAGGCCGCGCTACGCGCCGTCGCGGAGTGCGGGATCGTCGGTGAGTGCAACATCCAGTTCGCCCTCGACCCGGCCAGCGAGGAGTACTTCGCCATCGAGATCAACGCCCGCCTCTCCCGGTCCAGCGCGCTCGCGAGCAAGGCGACCGGCTACCCGCTCGCGTACGTCGCCGCGAAGCTCGCGCTCGGCTACTCGCTCCCGGAACTGAAGAACCGGGTCACCGGAGTCACGACCGCCTGCTTCGAGCCGGCGCTCGACTACGTCGTCGTGAAACTGCCTCGGTGGGACCTGGCCAAGTTCGCGCGTGCCGATCGGCGTCTTGGCCCGTCCATGAAATCGGTCGGCGAGACCATGGGCGTGGGGGCCTCGTTCCCCGAGGCCTTGCTCAAAGCCGTCCGGATGGGCGACCCCAGGGCGGAGCTCGCGCCGCCGGAGAGCTGCCGCCCGGTGGAGGAGATCGTCCGGGACCTGGGGGCTCCCACGCCGGACGTGCTCAAGGTCGTGCTGGAGGCGCTGCGCGCCGGGGTCCCCACCACGACCATCGCGGAGGCGGCGTTCATCGACCCGTGGTTCATCGAGTCGCTCCGCCAGGTCGAACAGGTCGACACTCGGCTCCGCGGCCACCGAGGGGTCCGCGAACTGCCCGTCCGCCTGCTCCGGGAAGCCAAGGAGCTCGGGCTCTCCGACCGGGCGATCGCCCGGGCGGCTCGTCAGGACGAGGAGATGGTCCGTTCCGCGCGCATCGCCGCCGGGGTGCGCCCGCACATCCGGATGATCGACACTCTCGCCGGCGAGTGGCCGTCGTCGACCAACTACCTGTACCTCACCTACCGGGCCGACGCGGACGACGTGAGCCCCGGGCCCGAAGGAAGTGTCCTCGTGCTCGGCGCCGGCCCCTACCGGATCGGCTCGAGCGTCGAGTTCGACTGGTCGACGATGAACCTGGTGGACGGGCTCAAGGCGGAGGGGGTCCCGTCGGTGGCGGTCCTCAACTGCAACCCGGAGACGGTCTCGACCGACTACGACCGTTCGGACCGGCTGTACTTCGAGGAGATCACCCTCGAGCGCGTGCGCGATCTGGTCGAGCTGGACCGGTTCGCCGGGATCGTCACCTGCGTGGGCAGCCAGGTGGCCCAGAATCTGACCCCCCTGCTCGCGATGCTGAACATTCCGGTGCTCGGCACCGCCCCGGCGTCGATCGACGCCGCGGAGGACCGTGCGCGATTCGCACGGTTGCTGGAGGACCTTCGGATCCCCCAGCCCGCCTGGCGGGCGTTCACGACCCAGGAGTCGGCCCAGGAGTTCGCCGACGAGGTCGGCTACCCGGTCCTCGTGCGGCCCTCGTACGTCCTGAGCGGTCAGGCGATGCGGGTCATCCCCGGGCGCAACGACCTCGCCGAGTTCCTCACCCGCGCCACCCGGCTGTCGCCCGAGCACCCGGTCGTGATCACGAAATTCGTCGAGGACGCCGCCGAGGTGGAGCTTGACGCCGTGAGCGACGGCGAGCAGCTGCTGGTCGGTGGCATCCTCGAGCACGTCGAGCGCGCGGGCGTTCACTCCGGGGACGCGATCTTCTGCCTGCCCCCGCGGCACACCTCGAAGGAGGTCCAGGATTCGCTCGTCGACGTCGCGCGACGCCTCGCCCGCGCGCTCGCCATTCACGGCCCGTTCAACATCCAGTTCCTGGTGAAGGACGGGGCGTACCAGATCATCGAACTGAATCTACGGGCGAGCCGCTCCCTTCCGTTCCTCACCAAGGCGACCGGCGTCCCGCTGCTCCGCGAAGCGGCTCGGGCGATCCTCGGCAAGCCTCTGCGCATGGACGGCGTGGCGCCGCTACCGCCGGGGCGTTGGGGCGTGAAGGTGCCCCAGTTCTCCTTCTTGCAGCTCACGGGCTCCGACCCCCTGCTCGGCGTTGAGATGCAATCGACCGGGGAGGTCGCCTGCTTCGGCCCGACCTTCGCGGACGCCCTCGTCAAGGCGCTCGTGGCGACTGGGGTCCGCCTCGCGCGACCGCACGGGACCGCCTTCGTCTCGGTCGGCGGTCTGGAGCTCAAGGAGCAGCTCCTGCCCACGGCCCAGCGGCTCGCGGCGCTGGGCTACGGACTCCGAGCGACGGAGGATACCGCGGCGTTCCTCACCGGCCGCGGGCTCAAACGCGTCGGCGTGCTCCACAAAGTGAGCGAGCCGGACCGGCAGCCGAACGTTCTCACGGAGCTGAGCAACGGCACGATCGACCTGATGCTCGCGGTCCCGTCGTCCCTGACCCAGGAGAAGATCGAACGGATGATCGAGGACGAGTACATCCTCCGGCGTCGGGCGGTCGAGCTGGGCGTCCCGCTGTTCACCAGCGTTGAGGCGTTCGACGCCTACGTGGAAGGCCTGGCGTGGGTACGAGAGCATCCCCTCACGGTCGAAGCCTTGTACGGTTCGGACGACGGCCTTCGTCAGACGCCGGGCCCGGTCTCCAGTCTGCCCCTCGTCTCGGCGCGTCGCCGTTCCCGTCCGTTGAGCGAGCCGGGGGCCCCTCGGAACGTCCGGCGCGCGGAGTGACCCTCCCCCCCGCTGCGCTCGGCACCCCTCGCGCCCCTACGCTTCAGTAATGCTCGGGGATCGGCCCGTCCCACGATTCCTCGGGGTGGTCGTAGAGACAGACGAGATTCCCGTCGGGATCGGCCACGTAGGCGATGCGGTGTCCGGTCGAGGTGGTCCACACCTCGCTCTCCATCATCGCCGCCATCTTCGGGTCGGCCCGTAGCTTCTCGACCACAGGTCGGTTCACCCACATCGTTCGGTTGACCGGGACGATGCCGCCGGTGCGAAGTCGTTCGAGCATTTCGGGCAGGTTCCGGACCCGGACCTCGATGTGGTCTAGGCCCTCCCCACCGACGTAGGGCGCGTAGAACGGATTCGTTTCCGCGTACCAGTTGAGCTCCAGCCGTTGGCCCGAGCGTGGGTCCTTGAGCAGGACATACGCCGAATCCTCGTCCGCCCTCCGCGCCAGCTCGACCAGGTCGAGGATCCTCCGATAGAAGGCCAACGACCGTTCGAGATTCGTGACCCGGATCCCAATATCGCTGAGCCACGAGTCGGGCACGGCACCGCGACCGGCCGTGCTGCGTTAACCCTTCCGACGGTGGGAACCCCGGCCGAGACGAACCCGTTGGAGTACGGGCACATGTTCATTATGACCGGGCCCGGTAGCCTGTGCATGCGCCCGGTCCCGATCTGGCTGGCGAACACCCTCATCCCCGAACCGGGGGAGGTTCCGTTGGACTTCTGGGGTCCGATGGTGACGTACTTCAACGAGTACGAGCTGAGCGGCTTCCTGTACCTCACGAACCGTCGGTTCGCCTTCGTACGGGCGGAAGGGGAGGGGCCGTCGTTCGTGGCCGTCCAGTTCGTCCTTCCGCTCCCGACCGTCGTGTCGGTGACCACCCAGTGGACCGCCGAAGAGGTCTACCTGAACGTCAACAACGTCGTGTTCCACGGGATCGTGCCCCCCGGTGTCCACCCGGGGATGATGGCGCAGGAACTCCAGCAGACGATCATCCAGACCCGCCAAAAACGCGTCTACGAGCTCCAGGCGGCGGCTGCACCCGCCACTCCGTCCGATCCTCCCACGACCGGCCCGCCCGGTAACGGCTAGGACACCGGGGGGGCGTGGGCTCCCGCCGATCTGCCCCGGAACGGGGCATCCGTCGCGATCTCCCCCTAGATTCTTAACGCGACGCGGACTCCCACCCAACGATGCGCCCGGTCGTGCCGGTGCTGGTGGCTGCCACCCCACCGGAGTACGGAGAGACCCATCTCGACTATTGGGGGCCCTTCCGCATTTCTTTGCCTTCAGGAACGGTCGACGGATACATCGTACTGACCAACTACCGCCTCCTGTTCGTCCGAGCCTTTGGACCGAGATTCGAGAATCTCGCCGTCCAGTTCGGGATCCCTTGGTTGAACGTTACGAACGTGGTGGCCCGTCACGGCCCTAGCTCGGTCGGATTGACCGTCAACCACCTTTATTTTGAGGGGTCCACGGCCCCGGGCCTCGCCGCCGAGCATCTCGCCGTAGAGTTGCGCAGCACCATCGTACAGACTCGGCAACGACGTCTCGGCGAGACGCGGCCGCCCCCACCGCCGCCGACGGGTCCGGTCGCGCCCGCTCCGATTCACACGCGCGAGATCGTGCGGGAGGTGGTGAAGGTGCCTTGTCGCTACTGCGGCACCCTCTTCGAGCTCACGGACCTCAAGTGTCCCGGCTGCGGGGCCTCGCGCAAAGCCTGAACGTTCCCGACGGGCCTTAACCGCCATTCGGGCTCGGGTCGACGTGCATCCCGTTCCCGATTGGATCGTCCACGTGACGCTCCCCCGTCCGGAGGAGCACCATCTTCAGTTCTGGGGTCCGGTTTCTGCCACTACCGAAGGACAACTTTCCGCCGGCTACCTGGTCCTGACGGATCAACGATTCCTCTTCCTCCGGTCCGCCGGGCGCCGTCATTCTGAGGTCACCGAAGGGTTCGAACTCCCGCTCGAGCAGCTCCGTAGGGTGACCGCGATTCCGCACGGCGTCGAGGTCCATTTGCGCGTCAACGATCACGAGTTTCGCGCCATCGTGCCGGGCGATGAGAGCGCGGGGGACCTAGCGCACAGTATCCGCAGCACCATCGTGGAAGTGAGGCGGCAACGGATCTCGGATCTCCGAGAGGAGAGCCATCCGGACTCGGGGTCGGGACGTCGCTCCTCGTCCTCTGGCGCGGCGGGGTGTCGATACTGTGGCACGCTCTTCCCAAGCTCCACGGTGCGGTGCCCGTCCTGCGGGGCGCCGCGGAAGTCCTGAGCCTGCGGCTCTCTACGACTTGACGGGCGCCGGCGGGCTGGTCGGAAGCTTGCTGACCGAGAATTCGGGCACCAGGGTGCTCGTATCGATCACGTCGGGGATCCCGCGGATCCGTTCGGTCACGAAATCAAGGATCTGTCGCTTCTTGTTCGCCGGGTCGAACTCGAGCACCGCGAAGACGTCCCAATCTCCGACGAGGAGGTGGAGCTCGCGGACCTCCGGGAAGAGTAGGAGGGACTCGCGGATCCGGTCGAGGTCTCCGCCCCGTACTTTGAGGTAGGTGAACGCCCGGAGGCGCCGAAGCTCGGTCGGCATCACCTCCGCCAGGGCATCGCTCGTGAACGCTTCCGGGCCCTCGATGCGGACGCCGCCCCAGCCTACCAGCACGGGGAACTTCTGGACACCCCGAAGGTGTTCGGTCCAGAGCCGCTCGACGAGCCCCGCCTTGCCGACGTCGTTGACCTTGAGCGTGAAGCCCCGCTGCGCGGCCACTTCCTCGGCGAGGGCCAACGCACGGGCCTGGTCGTCGGAGAGGAAGAACTCCTCCTCGCCCGCCCCCGCCCGGTCGTCGCCCGAGGCGGTCGACGCCCGGAAGTCGGTCCCGATCCCCGCCCCGGTCGGTCCCGCGACCTGGCTGGTGGGCGGCCGGTAGAAGCTCGTGATGACCTTCTTGCTCTGGATGTAGATCGCCAGCTCGCGTCCTTTCTGATCCGCCATGGCCGTCGGCGTCAACGTTGGAGCGGTATTTAGACGGAGCCCTCGAGGGCGCTCGGAAGCGGTTTGGGAAAGGGTTCGCGGCCCCGCCCGGTCCCCGGTTTGAAGACCGGAGCGGGGCCGCTCGATCGTCCGGCTCAGTAGCGCTTGTAGCTGTCGGAGCGCTCGCGGCCACCGCCGCCACCGCCGCCGCCGCCACCGCCGCCACCGTAGTTACGCTGGCCGCCGCCGTAGCCTCCGCCACCCCGGTCGCGGTATCCGCCACCGAAGGAACGGCGCTCCGACTCGAACTCCTGTTGGCTCATGTCGAGGGTCTGGTTGACCTCGTTGATCGGCTCGGTGGTCTTCGTGAGGTTACCGTACCGCCCGACGTTCAGGCGCATGTGCCCCCGAACGAGGGAGACGTAGCCGTTGTCGACGATGATCAGGTCGTCTTTGGCGATCGACCCGATCTGTTCGTTCCACAGGGAGAGGGTGATCACGGCGCTGTCGTCGCCGATGACAGCTTCAGCGACCTTGCGAGGGTCTCCGTACTTGCCCATTACCTCCTTGGCGTCGCCCACGTTGATTACCTTCGCGTGGACGTTGACTTGTTTCGAGCTCGGCGTTAGGTCGCGCACTTTGGTCATCGGCTTGTCCATGGTCCTTTCCTCTTGTTCGCTTTCGCGTTGGGTTTGTTGAACGAACCCGAGCCGCTCGGCCTGCTTCTCCTAAGCACACGCCAAAAACCGGGGATTGACGCACACGTTGGTGGGCGGGTCGAGGTATCGGATTCCTTCGACTTCGCATCCGGGACGCGCTATATAACTCCCTAGCGAAGGGTGCGACGCCGGCCCACGCACGCCCGGCGCAGGCGTGTCCGGTCGAACGGTAGGCTTTTCCTCCCGGGGCGGCTCGGACGTTCTGCCGGGTGCGGGGCCGGGCCTTTCGTGAGCCAGCAGTTCGACATCGGGGTCCACTACATCCTCAAGGGCGAGTACGACCACGCCCTCAAGGTCTTCAAGGAGATCGTGCGCGAGGAGCCGCACAACGCCCGCGCCTGGGCGTTCCTCGGTACGGCCCACGCCCACCTCGGCCAGGCCGCCGAAGCGGAGGGGGCGCTCTCGCGCGCCGTGGGCCTCGGACCTCAGAACGCGGAGGCCTGGTTCCACTTGGGCGTCGCGCGATCGCTCCGGGGGGAGTGGGGCGATGCGGCGACCGCCTACCGCCACGCCGTCGCCCTTGATCCGGACGACCTCGTCGCCTGGCACCGTCTCGGGGTGGCCCTCGCCGAAAGCGGCGAGGAGTCGTCGGCCACGGCGGCGTTCGAGAGGGCCCTCGTCCTCTCGCGCGAGACGGGCGAGCAGCCGGTCGAGGAGCCGATCCGGAAGGACGCAGCCGACACCCACCTGAGCGAGGTGGGTGAGCGGGAGGGCACCCGGGAGGCCCAGAGCTGGCTCGACCTCGCGCTCCAACTGCTCAGCCTCGGGGAGGAGGAGGAGGCGATCGCCGCCTACGACCGCGCCTACACCCTCGACCCGAAACGTGCCTCCACCTCGCTGTTCCAGCCGATGCTCCGCCTCGTCACCGCTGCGTCGGGCGAAGAGCTCACGGAGGAACCGTCCGAGGACGACGGCGACGAGGAGGGCCCGGTCGGGCCCCAACCGCCGCGCCGCCGCGATCCCGGCCCGCCCGAGCGGTTCGACCGCCCGGAGATCGCCTAACCCCCGCGGGGCTCCGGGGCCTTCGCCCCGGGGGGTGGCCGCTCGACGATGAGCGACGTAGCGTACTCCCGCACCTTCTCGCGCTTCGCCCGGTGCTGTTCCAGGAAGCCTTGGACTCGGCCGATCAACTCCCCCTTGCAGTCCCCGCAGAGAAGAGCGCCGGAACGACAGTCCCGGTCGATCTGGGCGAACTTCTCGTCGGTCTCGGCGAACCGGGTCCGCCACATCGCATACACCGAACAGATCTCCGGCGTAGCTCCGAGCCTCCGCTGCTCTTCGACGGTCGCGCGCCCACCGGTGAACGCCTTCCGGAGCTTCCGGTCGACCTCCTTGGGGGGGTCGTCGAGGAACAACGCGTTGTCGGCGACGTCCCCGGTCGTCGACATCACGCGCTCCCCGAGAAGGCCCGGCATCATCTGGCTGTGGAGAAGGGCCGGCTTCGGGTACCCGAGCGTCTCGGCGATGTCCCGGGTGACCCGGAAGTGCGGGTCCTGGTCGATGCCGCAGGGGATGAGGCACGGAACGGGGGCGCCCCCGGCCCAGCTCGGGTAGAAACACGGGGCAGTCTGAAGCGCGGTGTAGAACAGGAGCCCGATGTTCGTGCTGGGGGTGAAGCCGAAGACGGCCTTCACTGTCGAGTAGTTGACCCGCTTCGCCACGTCGACCGCGATCGGGTACAGGGCGGCGATCGACCGGGTGTCGAAGAAGACGTGCGTCCTCTTCGGGTCGAAGCCGACCGCGAGGATATCGACCAGGTTCTCGAGACCGTAGCGCTCGGTCTCCGCCCGCGTGAGGCCGGCCCGGACCCAGAACTTCTCGTCGTCGGTGATCTGGATATACATCGGCGCGTGGAACTTCGCCTGCAGCCACTGGCAGAACTCGAACTGCAGGAGGTGGGAGGTGTGGAGCGGCCCGGACGGGCCCCGGCCCGAGTAAAGGAAGAACGGGTGGCCGCCCTCGTACTGGCGGAGGAGTGCGGCCACGTCCCGGTGGGAGTAGTAGACCCCGCGCGCGAGGAGCGGATGGAGCTCGCCACCGGCGAGTCGTCGGAGCTCGGTGAGGAGTGCGGGGGTGATCTCCTCCGTGCCGAACAGCTCGCGGAGACGGGCGTAGTCGATCTTGCCCTTCACCTGGTAGGGCGTGACAACGAACTCCTCCTTCGCCGGCATCGTCGACCCCGGTCCGACCGGCTCAACCTTCCGGGAACGAGATCTTCGCGAGGATGGCCTCCCGCTCGGTCGAGGGAACGCCGGCCTGGCTCAGCGCCTCGGCGACGCAGGCCCTCTGATGGTTATGGTGGATCGTGTGGCCGCAGCTTGGGCACGCGCAGGAGCCGGTGATGAGACGCCGCAGCCCTTCCCGCGCGGCGGAGGAGTCCCGGCGGGCGAAACGGTCGACCAGAACCGCCCCACCCGAGGAGCCTTCCAGGTAGGAGAGCGGGACCCGCACCTGCGTGTTGCAGATCGGACATCGCGCCGGGTTGCGGCAAGTGCACCCCATGTGGCGGTGCCACTATAGCGCGGCCTTTAGCCTTGAGGCTTCTCTCGCAACCCCGACCGGGTCGCGGGCTCGGCCCGGTAGGCCGGCCCGCTCGTTCCTGGGGGACGGGTTGAACTCAGCTCGACCGTTCACTACTTCGTCGGGGGGACCTTGACGGTCCGCTTGCGCGCCGGTGGCTTCCGCGTCACCGTGAACAGCACCAGTCCCACCGCCACCGCGC